>CATQHI010000001.1 GCA_958295895.1 Saprospiraceae bacterium
ATACCAATTACGGGGTACGTGGTCACATATACGGGGTTAAAACTTATTCGTGCAGCGACGACGGAATCAAAGAGGACGAAGACTTCAGTATCTATAGCAGGTCATTTGAATCTGATCTGCCCCCCCTGCCGGGGACCTTCGTGGAATCGTATACGTACCGTCTGCCCTGCTACAACCGGGGGAGTGAAACAAAGCTTGGTCCCGACCCCTCGCACATTACCCTGGAGGATCTCGAAGTGGAATGGTACGAATTCTACTCGCGCCGCGCGCTGCTGCTGTCTTCCACCTCTACCCTGTACGACGAAAACGGTAATACCAACACCAGTACGACCCACTACGAGTATGATCTAGACGGTTACCACACCCTACCCACGGCCACGCGAACCACGAATTCGGACGGTTCGGTACACGAGGTAAGGCATACGTTTTCCGGTACGGCCGGAGCGAAAGCACCCGCCAATTCGCCCCTGGGTGCCCTGGTACAAACCTATAACTTAGTGCACCTGCCGGTCAGCCAGACCAAGCTGGTCAACGGCGATACCATTGACGGGCGGACGATCGAGTACCGCTTCTTCGGTGCCAACGGCCAGCCGTCATCCTCCAATACGGACCGCCCCCCCCTAGTGCACACGGTAGCCCGCCCCGAAATCACCTTCTCCGCTACCGTAGATCGCATTCACGAAGGCTGGGCGACGCTGCTGACGGTTAACCGCTACGACGAAAAAAGTAAACCAACCGAGGTAATCAAGCGGGGCTGGTTACCGATTCATTACACTTACAATGCCCACGGCCTCCCCGAATCGGTGATCCAGGGTGACCAACAAACCAAGTACTTGTACTACGACAACAGTTTACAAGTCAAGTCAATCACCTCGCCGGACGGGCTAACAAAAGACTTTACTTATGATACCAACCAGCGCCTGTATACGGTCAGCGAACTTGGTGGTAAACGCAGCACCACCTATACCTACCACTTCGGTGGGCAAAGCTCCGGCAATTGGATCAATAGCGTGACCACTTTTCAACCGCCCGCCGCCGTAGAAATCCAGGTTTTAACCAATTTAGATACCCTTTCCACCCGTAAGTATTATGATGGGCTAGGGAGGTTAACGCAGACCGCTAAACTAGGGTACTCTTTTCAGGGTGATAACGTATATGCCGTTCAAGCCTACGATGAGCTAAACCAAATAACGAAAAGCTACGGACCCTACACCAGTGGTGCTACGCCTGATCGAGCAAATACGGAATACGGTGCCGTTTCGCCCACCGTTACAACCTACCTGTCGGATCCTACCAGCAGGGTCCGAAAAACTACCTTGCCCGAGTGGCCGGCTGGTACCGTGCAAAAGTATTACTTTAATACGGAGCAGCTTGCCGTTCCCGGAGGGCCAACCTACTCAGCCCGCAGCCTCCACATCCTCAAGACGATCGATCCGGATGGCAAAGTAACCGCCACCTATTCCGACCGGCGGGGACAGCAGATTCTCATGGAGCAGTACGCAGAGGAAGCCTCCGCGACGCCGCTTGCCCGTACGTACACCCTCTACGATCCCAAGGGAAGAGTAGTGCGCGTGCTGCCTCCTGACTTCAATGGTAGCGATAATCTCATCTATCAATATGAATACGACGGGGCGGACCACGTTATCCGAACTAAAGTTCCGGATGCTGCACCCAAAACCATGGACTATGATGAACGTGGGTTGGTCACCTTCACGGTCGATCCCGCTATCCCGGCTCCACATAATTATTATGTAAATGTCTACGACGACTATGGCCGGTTGCGAAAGGTGGGACTGGGGAGTGGGGAGGTTCCCACGGCCACAGCCAGTGACGTCAGCGACACCGATCTCCTGCAAGAGTACGAGTACGGCAGTAGTGGCATCACCATCGGCAAGGTGGTGAGCGAACGGTACCGGCTAGTAAGCAGCGCAGGGTATGGAAACTTCGTGGAGAGTAACTACTTCTATAGTCCCACATACGGATGGGTAGACAGCATCGTCGGTAATAACCACTTGGCCCTCACCGACCTGCAATCCAGCAAAACTAATTTCGCTTATGACATGGCTGGCAACGTGCTGCGCGAGCACCACTTCACCGCCTTCGGGGACCAGACTCTTGAGACTGTTGCGGATGTGGTGGTGGACCACGGCGGACGAACCGTGGAGAAGTGGCACCAGTTAACCATTGACGGTGACGTAGGCGAACGGGTCCAGACCAGCGCGGTGGAGTACACCCAGAAAGACGAGGTCGCTGCCTTATTGCTGGGAAAGAGCGGTAACAGTTGGCTACAGCGGGTTGACTACGATTACCTCGCTAATGGGTACCTTTCGGAAGTGAACGACTATGCCAATCTAGAAAACGATATTTTTGCCTTTCGTCTCTTCTATCATGAAACCGGCGGCCCGACGGGGAGTGTTCCCCTGCGTAACGGTAACATATCCGGCATCAAGGTAGCCACGGGCACGGGGCAGTACTTCTCAACTGGATTCAAGTACGACGGACTCAACCGCCTAACCAATAGCCGATTCGTCGATCTCCACACCAATACTTCCGGCAGGTACGATACCCACTATACCTACCACGATGGACGCGGCAACCTAGCCAGCATAGAGCGTCACGGTCAGTACACCGACGCGGCGGATAATGTACAGTACGGGAAAATTGACCAGCTTACTTTCTCGTACGCCGTCGGGAACACCACCAACCAATTTACGACCATCGCCGACGCGGCGGGGGCCGGGAAGGACGCCGGTTACGTCACGAACTCCTCCCAACCTTACGAATACGATCCCGCAACCGGAAACACGACCTACGACCCCAGTCGGGACCTAACCATAGATTACAACCACCTCAACCTTCCCCACACCTTTAGCCGCGGGGAGGACTTAGAGCTTAGTATGCTTTACGCGGCCAATGGAATTAAGCTTCAGGAGGTAAAAATTGATCCCCAGACTGGAGATATCCTTGAGCGCAGGGACTACTTGGGTGCGGCGGAGTACACGGACGAGCGCTTGACGCGGGTTCAGCACCCGGATGGATTCGTGCGGCCCGCTGAAATGGTTTCTGGAGATCCGTGTCTACCAACTCTTTCCCTACAGACCGCAGACATTACGGGATCCAGTGGTGTCTACCGGGCCCTGGCCATTACTTCCACGGCTAGCTTACCCACTAGTGGTAACTATAGCTTCATTGGAGAAGATGACGTCACGCTGGAACGGGGATTTACCCTTCCCAAGGGAACCAGATTCTTCGCAAATCTAGCACCATGCCCGGGGCAAACAGTAGGTGACTATTACTATCAGATAAAGGATCACTTAGGTAATGTGCGCATCACTTTCCGGGACATTGATCATAACGGAGTAGTAGATGCTAACGATGTCGTCCAGGAGAATCACTACTATGCCTTCGGGTTGGAAATGGAAGGAGAGTGGAGTGAGCAGCAGCCAACTGCTGAGCAGCGTTACCGCTATAATGGCAAGGAGCTCTCACCTGAGACCGGATTATATGCGTACGGCGCACGCTACTATGATCCGACCGTTGGGCGGTTTACTGGGGTCGATCCGATTAGTGATCAGTTCCCGCACGTGTCTACATATAACTACGCGGAGAATGAGCCAATTGCAAATATCGATTTGCATGGTTTACAATCATATCACTATACGGGTATTCAGCGACTCAGACAGTACGCTGCCGGTGTAGAGGATAGGTTCAATTCTCTCCTGAACAAGATAACATTTTCAACCACAACACGAAATAGAGTAAGCTTATTTGCTAATGGTGCAGGTAATACAGCTCTAGGAATTGGAACAACATTCGGTGGCGCGGGTGTGGCAGGAGGCTCAAGTGGACTTGCTGCCCCAGCAGGTGCTACTATAATGATGTTTGGGTTGACAGAGGCGGGTATCGGTATTTCACAAATGACGGACGCCCTCGCAGGCAACGCTGACCCATCATCTGTTTTACATGAATCTACAACAGGGCCAGGACTTATAGCCGGCGCGTCGGGTTCGAAGTATGCTGCACTTATTGATGCAACAGCCGAAGTAATTCCGGCACTTATGACAGGTGGATTAACAACTGCTACTGGTTACGATGATGTGGTAGCAGGATTACGCGCCCTGTCGGATGGAAAACCGCTGTCGGGGATGAATTCTTTGTATCAAGGAAAGGATGCCTTTAACGACCTGATTAATTTAATTACAGAAGCAGCAGGTGTCATTAATCATGAGCAGAATGAAATACAAGTATATTCAGATACTGAACTAACAGATGAAGAAATGAATACTCTCAAATCTTGGATAACAAAACAAAATGAATAGTAGGCACACAATAGTGTTAATTACCTTTATTTTGGTTTTTACGGTTAGCGCAATATTTCTGTCGTTGACTTCAATAAATCCATTGCCATATATTATCGTGCTCTCTATAGGTTGTGTTTTAGTAGTCCTTAAGATGTTTTCAAAAAATTATGTTCGATATGTTCATATAGAAGATGAATATATTGAAGTAGATTACTATTCCAAACCATTTGTGCTTCAGAAACAGCAGATTCCCCTAGAGTCCATCCATTGGACATTCCGTAAGGTTCTAGTTGGTCAAGTATCAAGCGCTATTGAACTGACGGGTGCTAATGATGAAAGAAAACTAAAGTTTAAATTTACTGATCGATATTTCATCTGGTCCTCGTCCAATATTAAAAAACTGGTTGAAAAGATTGAGGAGCGTGGAATAACTGTACAATATGGGTAGAATATACTGTGTCGCGCCTATCCCCGCCCGGTGAAGTCACCGCAGTGGTGGAGCTTTTTGCGCTGCCGTTAACGATGGTCGGCTATTGGGCGATTTGAGGAGTTTAGGCGTTAGGTTACACTTTCTGTAGAAGTATAACCTAGAAAGAAGAAGTACTCCGTTGACGTTCAGGTAGTTAGATAAAATCTACTCCGGCCTTTCCATTTCTAGGTTTCATTTTCCTGCATCAACGGCGGTTTTTGTAACCTCCCGGCCGTACCTTACTTGCATGGCAGAACGAAGTCGTAAGAGTGCTACCGCCCCTCTTCGATGGAGTCAGGCTAACACCTTGATCAAAGGCCTGATGGCCGACCGTCGATACAACACCGCCCTGTTGATCGGTGCTGGCATCTACTTCGGCCTCCGCATTGGGGACATCCTCCAGCTGCGGTGGAATCAGATCCAGTCGGATCAGTTCATTATCAAGGGGGGAAAGACCGGGAAGGAAAGAACAGTCGATGTCCACGGCAACTTCTTGAAACTAGCCAGAAGGGTAGGGGGGCAACTGAAGATCTCCTCCGACCACCCCGGCCTGGTCTTCGTCCACCAGCGGAGTGACGGCGATCGTGAGAAGTCAATTTCAGTGACGGCCGCCAACAAGCGCATCCGAAAAGCCTTCGCGACCTACGGGATTGATTCGCAAAACGCCAGCTCGCACACCCTGCGCAAGACCTTCGGCCGGCGCATCTACGAGAACAACGAGCGGAGCGAGCACGCGCTAATCTTGCTGTCCCACATCTTTGGCCACCGGGACATTGGGGTCACGCGGCGGTATATTGGCTTGACGCAGGAGACTATTTCGAGCGCTTACCTTTCCTTGTAGTCTCTTGAACAAACGTAGCTTACTTTGCTGCCAGTAACCCAGTTAAAGCCTATGAAACTTTCGAGGAGATCTATTGAACACGTCGGAAGACTGATAACGGGTGATGGAGGCTACTCGCCTTATAGATCCGGTCCGCAACTAGTGAAATATTTTGTAGAGTTTGGAGCAGATGACTACTATGAGAAAGGATTTCCTTCGCGCTGGCAGTACACTGAAGATAAGCTTCGTCAATTCAATGACTCACCTCACATGCAGAAGGTTATTGAAGGTGCGGTCGATATTCGGGATTTTATTGAAACTGACTCTTTTGTTGAAGATGCGGTCCGTACCGTAAACGAGTATCTGGCCTTTGATGGGTACGAGCTTACTAAGGAAGGCAAGATATACCGCATTCGAAATAACCAAGGTATAATAGTAGAGGCTGAGGCGATCAGTGAAACAGAACATGAACGTGCTCATCAGCAAATTAAAAAGTGCCGTACCAAGATAGAAGCAGGTGATTTCGATGGGGCAATCACGAATGCTCGCACGATGCTTGAATCCATTATGATAGGTATCATAGAGGAGCATAGTAGTGAAGAGAAAAACAATGATGGTGATATCCTCAAACTCTACAAAGAGGTAAAGGCCATCCTGAATCTAAACCCGACAGTTGAAATCCCCATGACAGTTAAGCAAATCTTGTCAGGCCTAAACTCCATTGTGAGTGGAGTAGCGGGACTAAGCAACGAATTTGGGGACCGTCACGCGAATAAAAACACAGCGCACAAGCATCATGCCATGTTGGCGGTGAACTCAGCAATGACTCTAGCCGATTTTCTCCTTGATTCCAAAAGTTACCAAGTACGGAAAAAAGTTAAATCACAGGAAAATCACCGTTTGCGCGGTAGGTGATTATTTTGCTGTCTAGTTATAGAATTGCCCTTTACCTTCTTGCTTGATTGATGAAAGTTTCTACTAGTACCCCCAACCAATCCCTCAATGCAGCCTACCGCAAGGAGAAAGTTAGTCGCCAGGCCATCGACCGCCTAAAGACCCAACTGCCCCTGCTGCTCGACCGCATCGGCAACCCCGCCGAAAGCGAGGAGAATCACAAGCAGCACTTCATGTCGTTCCTGCAGGAGGTGTGGTACCGGGAGGCGGACTGCCTGGTGGCCACTAAGGGCCGCATCGATGCGGTGATCCACGACGGACCGCGCGCCAGGGACCCGGTCAGCGTCATGATCGAGGCCAAGCGCAAGGCCAATCGCGGCGAGATGTTCCACCCCTCACGGCCCAACGTGAAAGGACTGCAGGAATTGGTATTATACTTCCTGCGGGAGCGGGCGGCCGGCAATACGGCGATCAAAACTCTGATGATCACCGATGCGGACGAGGTCTACCTCTTTGCGGACCGCGAGTTCGAACGCCTGTTCTGGGAGAAGAAGCGCTTCCGGCAGCGGGTGCTCATTGCTGATGCCGATGCAGGCAAAACCAACGATACGGCCTACGGCATCATCCGCGACCACATCACGGAACTCAACGATACGCTGTACGCCACCGCGCTGCACCTGACGCTATTCCGCAAGTACTGCGAAGACGGCGACCCGACTACCGACGACCGGCTGCTGGCGGTGTATAAGATCCTGAGTCCGCCCCACCTGCTGCGGCGGCCCTTCGCCAACGATAGTAATAAACTCGACAAGGGCTTCTACCGCGAGCTGCTGCACATTATCGGACTGGAAGAAGTGAGCGTCGACAGCAACGGCAAGGAGAAAAAGAACGGGGGCAAAAAGATCATCCAGCGCGTCCGGGAAGCCAACCGCCAACCCGCTAGTCTACTTGAGAACGTGCTCGATATGGCTACGACGGAGCACCGCTTCCGCAATGTCACCGACTTCCCGTTCTACGGTAATTCGCGGGAGGAGCGGGAGGTCGCCGTGGCCCTCGAACTGTGCATCACCTGGGTCAACCGCGTGCTCTTTCTGAAGCTGCTGGAAAGCCAGCTCGTCGGCTACCACGGGGGGGACGAGCGGTACCGCTTCCTGTCCGCGGCGAGCATTCCCGACTACGATGCGCTCAACGTCCTGTTCTTCCAGGTGCTGGCCGTGCCCGCCGACCAGCGGAAGCCGACGGTTGCTAACTTTGGCCGGGTGCCCTACCTCAACAGCTCGCTCTTCGAGATCACCGAGCTGGAAAACGAGGTGCTGCGCGTGAACTCGCTGCGCGATCAGTTAGTGCTGCCGCTTGCCGCTCGCTCGGTTCTTGGCACTGGCGGCCCCGCCCAACTACAACCCCTGCACTACCTGTTTGCCTTTCTCGATGCCTATGACTTTACGAGCGAGGGCAAGGCGAAGATCCAGGAGGAGAATAAGCGCCTGATCAACGCCAGCGTGCTTGGGCTGATCTTCGAAAAGATCAACGGCTACCGCGACGGCAGCTTTTACACGCCGGGCTTCATTACCGAATACATGTGCCGCGAGACGATCCGGCGGGCGGTGGTGCAACGCTTTCGGGCCGACACCGACCACTTTGCCGTCTTCGACACCGACCGCTTTGCCGACCTGCGCAATTACCTACGTACCAACGCCTACCAGACCGACCTGCGCCTGGCCGCCAACCGCTTGGTAAATGGGATGACGATCTGCGATCCGGCCGTCGGCTCGGGCCACTTCCTGGTCTCGGCGCTCAACGAGCTGATTGCCCTCAAGTCGGAACTAGGCATTCTGGGCGGGGACGCGGGTGCAAAGGCCCTGCCCATCAGCGCCAGCGTGGAAAACGACGAGCTCATCCTCACCTACCGGCAGGGTGGGGACACCTACGAATACCAGGTGCAAACCGACTCGAACAACCGGGTATCCACCGTTGCGGGGCTGCAGGAGATACAGGAGGCGGTATTCCACGAAAAAAGGGTGCTGATCGAAAACTGCCTCTTCGGGGTCGACCTGAACCCGAACTCGGTCAAGATCTGCCGGCTCCGGCTGTGGATCGAGCTGCTGAAGCATACGTACTACCGGGGGCAGGCGCTCGAAACGCTGCCGAATATCGATATTAATATTAAGCAGGGGAATAGCCTGGTGTCAAAATTCCGTGACCCGGCCGTGCTGAAGGGGGCCTTCAAGCGCAACGCTAGGTATAATCTAAGCAGCTACCGCCAGGCCGTGGCAACTTACCAGCGGACGCGCGACCGGGAGGAAAAGCAATCCATGATGCAGTTGATGGATGACATCAGGGAGAACTTCCGAATTGGAGCCAGCATTACGGAACGTGAACGGTATACCAAAGCCAAGGGTAAGCTGGAACAACTGCAGGGGGCCCTCGAGCTCGGCGACCTGTTTGGGACGGTGTCGAAATTGGAAATCAAAAAGGCGATCGAGAAACAGCAAAGGACAGTAGACCGGGAGCAGACTAAACTACAGGACATCGAGGAGGATGCCGGACTGACCGACACCTTCGAGTGGCTCTATGAATTTCCGGCCGTGCTGGACGAGGAGGGCAATTACCGGGGTTTCGACGTGATCGTCGGCAACCCGCCCTACGTACGCCAGGAGGAATTGGCCGAACTGAAGCCCTACCTGAAGAAGCACTACCAGGTGTACGCCGGTACGGCCGATCTGCTGGTCTACTTCATCGAGCTGTCGCTGAACAACCTGCGGGAGGGGGGGCAGTTTGCCTTCATTGTGTCCAATAAATTTATGCGGGCCGGCTTCGGCAAGGCGCTGCGGCGTTACATCCCCAAGTACCGGGTGCACGAGTTGCTGGACTTCGGTGACCTGCCCGTATTCGACGAGGCAACCACTTACCCACTCATCATTATGCTGGAGAAGAGTGCCCCGACTGGGGAGTTTACGTCGGCTAACCTGACCGAGTTACATCCCAAGACCTTCCGCGACTACCTGGCCGGGGTCACGTTCACCAGCCTCCAGGAGGGCCTGACCGAGGATGGCTGGAACCTGGCCGACGCCGCTACCCAGCAGTTACTGGCCAAGCTGAAGGCTACCGGGACGCCATTGGGGGAGTATGTCAACGGCGAGATCTACTACGGCATTAAGACCGGCTACAACAAGGCCTTCGTCATCGATGCGGAGACCAGTGACCGCCTGATCGCCGAAGATCCCGCTAGCGCAGAGATTATCAAGCCCTTTCTGGCGGGGCGGGACGTGAAGCGGTACGTGCCACCGGTGGCGGAGCGGTATTTGATCTTGTTTCCCAAGGGTTGGACGCGGGAGCGTTTTGGAGAGCTGGTTGAGGAAGACGCCTTTACAAAGCTTACCGAAAAATACCCTGCGGTCGCGAACTGGTTGGAAGACCATAAAGTACCGGCAGTTAAGCGCTATGACCAGGGGGATTACTGGTGGGAATTGAGGGCATGTGATTACTATGAGGCGTTCGAGCAGCCCAAAATCTTCTACCAAGAAATCATGACTTACCAGTCCTTCACCTATGATGAGGCTGGCATCTATTCTAATAACAAGCTTTTCATCATACCCAATGCAGACCTCGGTTTGCTAGGGCTGCTGAATTCAAAGGTGATTTGGCTGTGTCTTAAGAGTACGGCAACTTCGTATAGTGGCGGGGCTTTAGGTATGCAAAGTCCTTTTGTTTTGGGCCTTCCAGTACCGATAGATTTTCATAGTAATAATCGCATTGGAGGTATAGTCCAGCAGATCCTAACCCAAAAGCAATCCGACCCCGTCGCCGACACCACTACCCTGGAAAAAAAGATTGATCTACTTGTGTACCAGCTTTATGGGTTGTCTTCTGAAGAAGTACTCATCGTTGATCCAGAGTTTGACCTATCACTTGAATCATAATTGAGACTGTAGTACAACTAAGAAAAATCCAGTAGAATGACAATCTCTAATTTCCTCGATAGTTATTCTCTTACAGCTAGACTACTTCCCACTCTACTACTCGTAGCCCCAATCTATTCGTTCTTACTATGCTTCTTGGGTGATGGATACGGAGCTTTCTCTATAAGCTGGGGAGTACTTGTCGTTCCGTTAATTCTGATTCTAATGGGATGGACTCGTAGAAAGGGACGGCAATTACAAGCGAAGCGAGAAAACGCTGAAGGACTACTTTCTGATCGGGTCTTAAGGCTTGACCCAAGGGCTCTGGAACGGGCGAAAGTTGAGCAAACTTTTGTAACCAAGCTAAAATTAGTTTTTCCCGTCAGCACAAACAACCAACTTCTCATGCAAACAAGAGATACAGAGAAATTTCCTGTAGTGAACTCAGAGCAAAAGCAGTACGGTTTTGCGCGCAACTGTTTAGCAATCAGAAATTGGATTGTCGGATCGCTGATTCTTCAAATTGTGCTATGCTTTATTATCACGTGCTTTGATTGGCCAGTTACACGTAACCTAGTGCATCAACATTTCCTAGTGCACGGCATCATATGTTCCCTGACTGGGTTCATCGTATTGGTGTTAGTCACCAAATCGAACTATGATGCTGCCGAAGCGAGATTTACTGAGGCCCTTTTTAAGGCGTCGGTAATCTTCATCAAAGAAGAAAACGAACCAGAACGTTAACCTCAAAACGCAGAATGTCAAGATCAATAAAATCTAATCGTCGGAGAAGACGATAACCCTCCGCTGACCTCGTAAAATTTACGCATCGGCATCCATAGGTACATCCCCTCATCTGATTTCTGCCCGCTACGTAGCAATCGAGTAGCCGGTGTAGTTGAAGGCCGCCAACACCTAAAAGATCATGATATGACTCCATATAACCTAGAGACCCATGACTATATTCCATTTTCTCAAAAGCATCTAGGTAGCCATTGGCATACAAGTCCTGGCGAACTAGATAAGGTATCAATACTGTGTTCCAGAAAACTTCCAGTGTGGAGATTTTCCCGGACCGGATGAGAAATTGTTGTCGCGCCCGTGTGGACAGACAAAAGTTGCCGGAATCTGGATAGACATGATTATCAAGACAGTGTTCAATCCTGTTATCCACCTCCCGAACGGTCGGAAATAATCTTGGCCACGCGCTGAAGTCAATTTCTAGGTAGTAAGAAAACAGCTCTGTACCATTGCCTTCTGTCTTCGAAACAAGCCCTCGAAAGACTAAGCCCTTAGAAACAACAAGGCCCGCCTTGTCTGTAGCGAATCGGTGAATTTCCTCACTCACAACCGAATGCTCTCGTCCCTGGGTTACTTGCCAAGTAGGCAAACTGTTTCTCTCCTTTTTCGGCTTTACTAATTTTCTTTTTATCCGGTAAATTGTTTCCTTGTACAGCACCGGTATTGGTTAACTCAATAATAATTGGCTTAGGTTCGGCCCGATTGGGTGTCTCACCTGTACAGAGAAATTTGCCACTTGCAATTAGGTCTTTAGCATACTGTTGTTTCGCGGGATAATGTGGAGGGTTATTTTCGTCGTCAATAATCTCCTTGCTGCTGGAAACCAGGAGGCAATTAGGTTTACCGTAGATGGATACTAAATCCCTCGAACTCACTGCTGGGTCTTTGTTTTCGTTGTATGGTCGGTTGTTGTAAAATGACCAGGAACAATGATGGGCGGCTAAAAAAACATCAAAATATAGATATTCCTCTCTACTGTGTTCTTCGGTCTTCTCTTTGACCATTGCCCACTGATAATGATCAGCATCTCCTCCTTCTAGGAGAAGAAGTTTCTCATTGTGATCTGGACTAGTTAGCTGATATTGTGCGATCACGCTTGCAAGATTGCGATCTCCTGTAGCAGAGGAATCTATGAGCGACTTTTTGAAAGGACCATGGATGAAAACGCTCAAATAACTTGTTTGCTTTCCAGCTACATAGCTGACCAGATCAGAGGGGTAATAACTTGGACAGTCTGTGAACTCCTGGTCATCATCGTATCCCACCATACTAAGCCGATTGTAGTCTGTACCAATTCTGTGATCGCTGGAAGTATAGAGATCGCGACGTCTACTGACTTCAGTACGGATGCACTCGGCGTCTTTGCACACTTCCCCGTAGATGATCTTGCTCGTCCATATTTCATTGATCATTATCCTATGTCCCTCCTTGTCGGTTTTGGTGTAGTTACTGGGCTTACCAGTATAGAAGTGATTTTCAAAGCCATGACAGTGGTCTTGATCTGGATGAGAAAGCACGAATAGATCTACATACGGCGCGCCGTAGCTGTTAGTGGGCAGTATGCTAATCAGATCATCCTTCACGTCAAAAAACACTTGGTTATTAGGGTCTTCGCTATCCCTCGTGATTTTACAGTCAATCAAGATGAATTGGTCGTCTTCGGTGTGGACCAGGATGCAAGTACCATTCAAGACGGGATAAATTTTTACGTAAGCGTTGGTCATATAAGGGGTTATTTGGTACGGTAAAAATTGTATCTACAATTAGTTGAAGACGTAGCAAAAATACAACAAAAAATGTTTTGTCTCTCCACTATTTATCCACAATATGTTTGCAAATGTGGAAAACTTGTGTATCCCATTGACGGACAGATAGTTGTATATTGTATTGAGTTATGTGTTCAATGAAGACCGTACTCAAAACTCCTTATTCCTTAGTCCCTGCACTTACCTAACTGGACTGGATCAGGACTAGGTACCAGAGTCCCTCAAACCAACTACTTAACATAACCCCACTTATCGGCACGTATTCACACAGATTGTGCGACGGCAGGCTCAATAACCGCGACTATCAAAGGCATCACCCGTCAGGGTACAACTCTCTGCTGGCTCGGCCACATCGAAGGAGTTAGAATCGTAGGTAGCTTCCAGGCGGTAGTGGTCCTTGAATACCGAGCGGTAACAGATGTAGAAGGTTGGCGACTCGCCGTTGTTAATGCGGTCGTAGAGCAACTGCGCCAGGGTGAAGTTGTCATTGAACCGGAGAAAAGAAAAGGACTCGCCTGCCTGAATCGTACGGTTACCGATGGAGGTGGTGCCGTAGTTGCGCTGGATCGAATCGGGGGCTGCCAGCGCATCCCAGAGCTCTCGGTAGTTATTAAGGTACTTGTCCCTGAACTGAAGCTGAAAGGCCTCTACGATCGCCGGACCGGTACCGGTATTCGCAATCCCCAGATCTAACTCCACCCCGCCATCGTCTCGCCCATTCACATTTAGATAGACCTGTAAATTCGGCCAGAGTTGGGCCTTAGCGTTCTGAATCATGATCTCCTGTTGGGCCTCCATGGCGCGTTGCTGACTACTCAGTACACGAGCCTGGTAGATCGATACGATCAGGGCGCACAAGCTGATGATGGATAGAGCTACGGTGGCGATTAGAGAGTGATCAGTCGTCCAATTCCTCCAACGCGGGGCAGGAGCGGCAGGGGGTGGGGATGAAGTTAATGGCTCACCTTTACTGTCGATAAGATGGGGCTGCGCCTCCTCCGGATCGTGTGCTTCCATGGAAGCAAGTTAGGGTAGTAGTGCGGAAGGGAAGTATATTACAGTACAACAACACGTAATGACTAACCCCCCTTATCGCCTCTTGCTCCTCTGCGCGATTCTACTGAGCGGACTACTGAATGCGCAAAACACCTTTGACGCGAACCCAGCCCGCCAGGATACCCTACGTCAGCTTCTTGGACCTTTTCCACAGCGTGTACCGCTCGACCTAGATACCATAGAAACCGTCCGGCTCGATGGGGGAACCCGGCTCAAGATTGCCTATACGGCCGAGCCTCCTAACTCAGTTTTCGATGCGCCGATCGACCGGATCAGTGCCTACCTATTTGTTCCCGACCGGAAAAATGAGGATCTCCTGCCGGCCATCGTGGCCATTCACCAGGATGGCCCCCAGGACCACATCGGTAAAGCTGAACCTGTGGGCTTAGCGGGCGCAGATGACATGCACTATGCGCTAGAATTATTTCAACGCGGCTACGTAGTGGTTTGTCCGGACCGGTTCTACCACGCGGAGCGTCGGCGCATTCCGGGTGCGGACACGGCGCAAACCAATTGGCAGCGAGACGATATAATGTTGTCTCACTGGACCGGACAGCTGCTGCTACAGGGCAGAAACCCCACTGGCAAGGAAGCCTACGATTTAACTCGTGCGGTAGATGTTTTGGGCAACCTAAATATGGTAGACACCACACGTATTGGAGCCATTGGGCACTCGGCCGGAGGGTACAACCTAGTCTATTTTATGTTCGTCGACCCCCGGGTGAAGGTGGGCGTTTCCTCGTGTGGGTTCTTTGAAGTACTAAATCATTACGGCGAGTTAGTGGCGAAGAAGCGAGGTGCGGACGCAGCCATACCCGGCCTGGCCGCAGTGGGTAGCTCGGCTGACTACCTTGCCTTTCTCGCTCCACGGCCCGTGCTGCTGACGCGCGGAATGTGGGAATGGGGCAGGCGCGATAAGTGGCGAGAATACAGCAAGCTACATGTGCAAGAGACCAGGGACATGGTTGCCTATGTAAAGGCCGCCTACGAGCAGCAAGCCGTTCCGGATCACCTGCAGGCCATCATCTTCGAGGAGGGCAACGGTCAGCACGCGTTCCCACCGGGCGTGAAGGAACAGGCGTACCAATGGCTAGACAAGTATTTGAAGCAGTCTAAGTAGGGAAATTTACCTGCTGCAATTGTTCGCCGGGGGAGTCCCTTTCCCACTCTACTTAACATAATCAATGCTATGGTCTGCCACCGGCCGAGCCTGGGAAAAGAAGAAACCGTTGAGCAGTTAAGCAGTGATCAAATCAAGCTCTTCTCCACGCGCGCCTTACACCACGGGAACCCGTCCATGAATCCGATCCGACGACATCGTGGCGTACCGTCCAGAATGATAGGGGAAGGTGTGGTAGGGGCGGTAACCGCTGCGTCCTACGACGTTGGGGTGCCGAACTTCCGCAATCACCCAATCCAGGTGATCGGCCAGGATCCCAACTTCCCGGGTAAGTCTTCACCAGCAGTTCCAGCAAGCAGCGCTGCATGCTTTTCATGCGGTTAAGAGGAGAAAATAATGTGGCACAGAGATGATCTACGATAAAAGTCGTACGTTAACTTGCGTATCTACGATAAGCCTCGTACTTTAGCTACGATAAAAATCGTAGTTATCATGCAGAGTACACCTACCGCATCCGAATTACCCATCCTACAACTGCTGTGGGATCAGGGGCCTCTCACCGTCCGCGAGGTACACGATGCTCTATCCGCAGAGAAGGAGGTGGTGTACACCACCATCCTCAAAACCATGCAGGTAATGCTGGAACGCGGCTTTCTAAAACGGGAACAGCAGGGGAGAGGTCACCTCTATTCGGCGGCCATCGCCCGGGAAACCACGCAGGACAAATTGCTTGACACCTTTCTCGACCGCACCTTCGGGGGCTCCGTCAAGGGACTCGTGATGCGGGCCCTCGGTAACCACCGGGCCTCCCCCAAGGAACTTGAGGAACTGAAGGCCCTCATTGACGACATGCAAACTGAGGAGCAATGATCGAGCAACTCCTCTCCCCCCAACTGGTCGCAGCGCTCGGCTGGACCCTGCTCCACACCCTCTGGCAGGGTGCCCTGTTCGCCCTCCTGCTCGGCGTTGTGCTCATCCTCCTCCGACGGTACAGCGCGCAGGCCCGTTACCTAGTGGCGGTGGGCGTGCTGGGCGCCTTTTGCCTGACGGCGGGGCTGACCTTCTACGCGCAGTATGAGGCCCCATCCACGTTCAGTACTCCGGAGTCTGCCCCAACTGTACGTCTCACCGATGGGGATGCACCCGCCGATCAGAATGGGCCCCGGCGGTCGGCGCGGGTCACCACCTCCCCGGCCGGGAGCTCCGGCGGTACTTCCTCCATCGTTCAACAGGGTAAGGTCTACTTCGTCCGCCACCTCCCGCTACTGGTTACCCTCTGGCTGATGGGGGTTCTGGTGCTGCAGCTGCGCCTCCTCGGTCAGTTAGCCTACCTGCAACGGATTAAATCCTTCGGGACGGAACGCTTTCCGGATCACTGGATGGCAGCATTAGCCGATCTACCACACCGTCTGAACGTGAGTCGGCCCGTCCGCTACCTAACGAGTAGCCGCATTCAGAGCCCCTTGACAACCGGATGGCTACGGCCGGTAATTATGCTTCCAAGCAAAATGCGGACTTCCCTAGAGGATTCGCAACTGCTGGCCATCGTCGCGCACGAGCTCGCCCACATTCGGCGGAATGACTTTGCCGTCAACGTGCTTCAGACGCTGCTGACCACCTTTTTCTTCTATCACCCGGGCGTTTGGTGGATCTCGGCCCGCATCCAGGAAGAGCGGGAACACAGCTGTGATGACCTGGCCGTAGCCGCGACCGGAAAGAAGGTAGATTATGCACGTACGCTGGTGCACCTGCAAGAGCAGGAACTTGCCGCGCCCCGCCACAGTATGGCGGTTGGCGGCGACGGATTTTCCGGACGCATCAAGCGAATCCTCGGTGGTTACTTCGGGGCGGCCACCTTCGGCGAAGGGGTCGTGACGACGCTACTCATCGGTGCCGTGCTCTCCCTTGCGATCGGAACTACCGGGCAGGCACAGGGCAGCGCAGTAGACCCTACGACCGCCGTTGCGGTAGTCGATAGGTCGGACGATCGTGCCAATGATGAAGATTTCGAGTTGTTAATACGCGCCATCCGTGCAGGGGATCTCGAATTAGTAACGCAGCGTCTGGAGAGGGTGAGTAATCTAAACCGCACCGATGACAACGATCTTACCCCGCTAATGGCCGCGGCGGCGGGGAACCATGCCGTAATCGCTGCATTACTCATCGAGCGGAACGCCGACGTCGACTACGTAAATGCTATAGGGCGCTCCGCCCTCATCGAAGCAGCCAGTACCGGGGCGCTGGAGGTAGCCCGTCTGCTGATCAAGACGGGGGCGGACATCAACATTAAGGGAGCAAACATCAACCCGCGGGGAGTAAGTGCCGACCTTAACGCGCTGGGAGTAGCTGCTTACGAAGGACAGTTGGAGGTGGCCCGGTTGCTGCTGTCCAGCGGTGCCGATCCCCGGGGGGTACCCGACGCATACCTTCCCCTGCATTTAGCCGCCTCAGGGGGACACGCTCCGGTAGTCCGGCTGCTCCTGGATGCCGGCGTCGATGTTGACATTCGTGACGGGTCGCGTCGTACCGCCCTTATGCACGCCGCCAGTAAGGATCAATCCCGGATCGTTCGTATGCTGTTGGATGCGGGTGCCGATGTGGGTGCTACGGATCGCAGGGGCCGTTCCGCCATGCACTACGCCACCCATGAGGGAACGGATTACAGTATCGAGGGAGCAGACCGCAGCATCGAGGAGATGACGGCAGAGTTAAGCGATGCCGAAGTTGATCGCCTGACGCGAGAGCCGGAGCTCCTTGTTTTCCCGGCCAGCTCCGGGAAACTTTCCACGGTCAAATTGATGCTTGAACTGGGTGTCGGTATTAACCTCGCGGATGCGGAAGGGTATACGGCGCTCTCGGCGGCTTCCGTAAATGGGCAAGTAGAAATGGTACGCTACTTACTGGGGCGGGGAGCGCGGGTGCAGGGCACTTCCGGTAGCGCACTGGGTTCCGCCATGTTCATGGCCGCCCGCCAGGACCATCCCGATGTACTCCGGATACTGGCCGAAAGTGGGGGCCGGCCGGATGACGGCTACCATTTGCGGGAGCTAAGTTTTCCCGATTCCTTTATCGTGCTCCGGCACTACCACGCGGCACCCCCACTGGTGGGTGCCATCATCGAGGGCCGCTACGCTGCCCTGCACGCGCTGCTGCGCCTGGGAGCGGACGCTAACCAAACCTTTGCAAAGACTACCTACACCCTGAAGGTATATGCCACTGACCCAGACTGGTACAAGGTCAGGGAGTACAATACGGACACCCTCACCGAGCTATCGACTAACCTTTCCCACTCCGACACCTGGACGCCACTGCTTGAAGCAATTATTGCCAATAAGGTAGAGCTGGTGGCGCTACTACTGGAGAATGGAGCCACTCCCGAATACCGAACGGCCGAAGGAATGACCGCACTTCGACTAGCCGAAAAAATCGGCAATCCGGAAATGATACGGCTACTGCGGTAGAGGTGTACGAATTGCCCGGTAGCCCACGTGGTTGGCTGCTGCCGGGCGATTTAGACCACTACGCCCTCCCAACAAGCCTCCGATCTTAGATTGGAATAAACTCCCAGGATGCGAAGGTGGGGGACCCTCCCCAAACCCTCTACTTAACATAAGAAATACTATGGTTTGAAGTGCCCCAGGCAACATAGAGCCTTTTAAGAACAACGGAAAAGGCGTGCGATGCCCAGACAAATACCATGCGCGCGATGCACAGGCCCCTAATACTTCCCGTGAGGGTACCCGCCCGTGCGCGTAGCTTTATCCTTAATATCTGAGGCACATGAAGCAGCTGGCACTCCACTGGAAGATCATCATCGGTATGGTATTGGGCGTGGTCTTCGGCTTCGTCGCCAGTGCAGTGGGAGCGACGGAATTTGTGGTGGACTGGATCAAGCCCTTCGGCATCATCTTCATCAACGCGCTGAAGCTGATCGCCATTCCGCTCATCGTCGCTTCGCTCCTCAAGGGCATCAGCGACCTGCAGGACATCTCCCAACTCTCGCGGATCGGCGGGCGTACGCTGGGCGTCTTCCTCCTGACGACCGTAACGGCGGTAACCATCGGCCTGGGCATCGTCAATCTGGTGAACCCGGGCAAGGTCGTGTTGCCGGACACGCGGGATAAGCTGCTGGCCGCCTACGCCACCGACGCCTCCCAGCGGATCGAGATCGCTACCTCCCAGGCCGATCAGGGGCCGTTGCAATTCTTCGTAGACATGGTGCCGGACAACATCGTCGGCGCGGCCGCCTACAACGGCAACATGTTGCAGGTAATCTTTTTCGTTGTCTTCTTCGGCATCGGCCTCATCCTGATTCCTCCCGATAAGGCGCGGCCCGTGAAGGCCTTTTTCGACGGCGTGAACGATGTCGTCCTCAAGCTGATCGACCTGCTGATGGTCACCGCTCCCTTCGCCGTATTCGCGCTGCTGGCGGCCCTGGTGGTGGAAGCGCCGAGTGCCGACCTGTTTGCGGCGCTGCTGACCTATAGCATTTGCGTGCTGCTGGGGCTGGGCATCCTCATACTGGGAGTTTACCCGCTGCTGGTCCGACTGTTCACGGGCGTCGGTTACGGGGCGTTTTTCCGCGGCATCGCACCGGCGCAGTTGCTGGCCTTCAGCACGAGTTCCAGCGCCGCTACGCTGCCCGTAACCCTCGAGCGCACTACCGGTCACCTCGGCGTAGCGGAGGAGATTGCCAGTTTCGTGTTGCCCATCGGCGCGACCGTCAATATGGACGGCACCAGCCTGCACCAGGCGGTTGCTGCCGTGTTCGTCGCCCAGGTCTTCGGCATAGAGCTCGACCTGGCAACGCAGCTGGGCATCATCGTCACCGCCAGCATGGCGTCGATCGGCGCGGCGGCCGTACCCAGTGCCGGTATCGTCATGCTGGTCATTGTCCTCGGGCAAGCGGGCATCCCCGTGGAGGGCATCGCCCTAATTTTTGCCGTGGATCGCCCCCTGGACATGTGCCGCACCATTGCCAACGTGACGGGTGACGCCACGGTAGCAATGGTTGTCGCCAAATCGGTGGGCAAGCTGGACGTCGATTCGATTGCGGGCTAATGGATGCCGTGCCCGGTAGCTTACGGCGCGGCTTCTGCGGGCTCGCCCCTGCACCCGCGCTCCGCCGCCCTCCTGTCCCGCCCGTAAAGCGGGAAATTATGGCTGCACGTTGCGGCGTACGTCAACTCCCCACCGGCTGAGGTATACTCATGGGCCACACAGGAGCCTACGGCCGACGGCATCGTCATGCTCGGCAAGAGCGGGGGATACCCCCCAACGTGATCGCCTGGTCGATAGCGGACACCGCAGGGACGGACCTGTCCATTCCGGAGGTAGTGGAAGGGGAGCGGCATTCCTTCGGAAAAGCTTCACTGCCTGCGGAGGGCTTTCTACAAGGACGTGCTGTACCGGGACGATGAACTACTCATTACGAATGTCTTGGGGTTATGCTGGGCTACACCGCTTCGAGTGCTTTGGGACGCAAAGTCTATCAGCGGGCGATTATTAAACCAGGAAGAGTGGGAACGTTGCCAGCCGCAAATTCTATACTCGGCGCGGTCATCTTATGTGAAAAGTGGGGAAGCACCGATCTTGGAGGTGTCAAGCCATCCAACCCATGTACTTCCCCGTGATCAGCGAAGCTGACCTTGAACAAGCAAGGTACCATCAAATCCATTCTGCCCACCACGTGATCCGCCAGCGCATGCACTATCTGATCCTGCGCGCTCAGGGCTTCGGCCCGGGGCAGTGCGCTAAGATCCTAGGCATTCACCCCAACACGGCCACCCACTGGGCCAAGTGCTACCTGGCGGAGGGCTTAGCGGGCTTGCTGCGTTATGCCCCCTGCCGTCCAGCCAGTGCGCTCATCCAGCATCGGAGCGAGCTGTGCGCAGCCTTCACCTCCGAGCCGCCCCGCTCTATCGCCCAGGCCGCTCAAGTTATCGCGCAGCGTACCGGACTACGACGGGGGCTGACCCAGACGCGTCGTTTTATCAAGCACACCCTGGGCATGAAGTGTCGCCGCTTCCGCTGCCTGCCCGGTGGTAAGCTCTCCTTAGCAGAACTCGCTGCCCGGCAACTCGCTTTTTTGCGCGACACCCTGCAGCCCCTCCTGGAACAATCCGCTACCGAAGCCATCGACCTGTACTTCGTGGATGCGGCCCATCCCGTGCAAGGCTTTCACACCGGCCGGGTATGGAGCCCCCAACCCTTGGCGGTTCGTACTCCGTCGGGACGTCACCGCCTCAACATCCTCGGTGCCCTGGATAGTCACCGCCAGGAGCTCTACAGCATCACGACACCAGACTACATTCAAGCTACTACGGTGGTCGAACTGCTGAACTTACTGCGCCAGGAACGCCCCGGCCGGCCTATCTACCTGGTATTAGACAATGCCCGCTATCAGCGCTGTACCTTGGTCCAGCAGGCTGCCCAACAACTCGACATCCAGTTGGTCTACTTACCGGCCTACTCCCCCAACCTGAACCTGATCGAGCGCTTTTGGAAGTTCCTCAAAAAGCAGGCTCTGGCCGGCTATCACTTTGCCACCAAGCAGGAGTTCGAGGAGGCGATCTACTGGTTTATCGACGAGGTCAACAACGGCGAGCATCAGGCACAACTGCGCACTTTACTCGCACCTAACTTCCAGCAGCTGCTCAAACCACCCGCAGACTTTTCACATAAGGTGGCCGCGTGAAGTATAACATAAGGAAAGCTGTGGGCAAAGCGTAAGCGTCTGGTTTTTAAAGTTTACGGAATTCTTTTGCAAAGATCTTGAATAGCGGTGATAAAAGTTGGGGATGCAGTGTAAAAAGAGCCGGTAAAATCAGCGCGGTTTCCACTACCAGATCCCAAACTCTGCCCACAGTGGATGATAATCCGATAACACGAACGAGAACTGCTGCTTAATCATGCGTGACTCGTCCCATAGTGGAGTTACAAAGTCGTAGTTACCGCCGCCCAGAAACTTCGGCTTACCTACAAGCTCAGGAGTTACACTGTAAGGGGACCCAGTTACAGCATTTCTCGCGTGAGCTTGCGGCGGAAACCTACCCCCTGGCCGCCGGTCAGGCGCAGAAACGGCTCCCCCACGGCGCGAAGTTAGACACGAAGATCCTCCCGGAAAGGTGGTCGGCGACATCGATCTGCACATGTAGGGCATGATCGCCCAGGAGTGGCGGATCAAGTTCCCGCAGCGCGACGCCCGCAAGAACATGAGGGACTACGCCACGGCCGAGGAACTCAAGGTAATTTCGGCCCTTCAGGTGCTAAGTCACTACAAGAGGATTAGTACACCTCGAAAGAACTGCTAGAGCGGCTCACTAACAAGATACCCGAACTGATGGAGCGGTTCTGTCGCACGGAAAAGCAGTAGGCTAGACTGGCCAGGACCCGAGATGAGCATGGCTGGTAACCTGATTTCAGCGTTAGCGGATTTAGTAAGAGCGAACTACAGCACTGCGGATGCAACTACCTACCCCTCTAACTTCCAAATCTGATATGAGGACGGTCGTATTGAACCGTACTATACTACTAGTAACCCGGATTTTGTACTAGAAATCCCTCTTCGCTCGAAGCTCCGTCGATCGCTTGTTGGGGTAACGGAAACAGCCGTTTGCTAACGTCAGTATCGGTCTTTCCCGTCCAGCTTCCCTCATATTTTCCGAAGCGTATTTGATAATTTCGCCTAAAGCCTTCCCAGTAAAGCTCGAATCCTGATTCGCGGAATAAGATGTCCAGATCAATAGCGTTTAACGCGTTTGGCGTCTGTTCCGGGCGGGCGGCTCTCGATGTTCTTAGGGTGTTAATGTCGGCTAAAGCTCCGGCGTTATCGCCCTTTCTTAGCTTTGCTTCGGCACGCATCAGATAGATCTCTCCCAGGCGAATCAGTACGATATCAACGCTACTATTGGTACAACAATTGGGGGCAGTGTGACTGAATTGATATTTCGAGAATCGATACCCGGTGTTATGCAAACTGCCTTCCGCAGTAAAATTGACTTTGAGTGTATGGTCTACGTACTTCAGGTCTGCGCCGCTGGTTCTTCTGTTGATTACCGGATATATCCTTATCCTTCCGTCATCACAAGTCAAAATATTACCACCACTATCCTTTCGGGGTCCCCAAATGATACCTCGCAGTAGTCCCCTGTCGATTTCGAATTGTTCGGCGGCTATGCAGTAGAAATGGGCTGAGTCATTCGTCGGGGTGAATCCGGTAAGATTCTGAAGTTCCTCGGATACAATTGTATTTCTTTTGAAGAACCGGGCATCGGCCGCCGCCGGATCGACATCACCGTAAGCATCTACCCACGTTTGATAAAAATCAGGCGTGGCCGCTGCCGCGTCCGTTCCCCGTGTATTAGGAAATTCCGGTCTAGGAATTTGATCGCCCGATATCGACCAGTAGGCCCACCGGCTGTGCTCGGTTTGGAGTACCCCCCTTTGATCAAGTGAAAAGATTATTTCAGAATTCGCGTTATTATTATCATCGAATAGATCAAAGTACTCGGCAGAGAGCGAGTACGGTTGTGAAATGATATCATTGGTGTAGAGTATGACTTTATCCATATCCGACGCCGAAAAATCGGGCGTCCCGTAAGGATCACGGTATACCGCGGCGTTCAGATACAGGCGTGCTAGTAGGGCACTCACGGCATCTTTGGTAAACCTGCCGGGACCCTTGTCGTTGTTGATAACGTCCACGACTGAGAGAAGCTCGCTTTCGATGTAATCAATAGCCTCCTGTCCCCTAACGAGCACGGATAATTGGTCCGAGCTTTCCTTTTTAAAGACCAGCCCCCAGTTATCGAGCGCCAATGTATTGAGGTAGGCTTTCATAGCTGTCATTTCATAAAGGGCATCCTGGGCTTCCACGTTGCCCAGTTCAGCTTCCGCCCTCAGCCGCTCTTCCGCGATAACGGCTCTCGATATTGACAGGGTTATGAATGTCCAGGTATCCCCGACCAAGCTGTTTCCTGGTGTCATAACATGCTGGTGGACGGCAATAAACTTACCGCCATCGAACCAATCCGTACCCCCCCGATAAGGAAGGATGGCCTCGTCAGAAGCTATTTCCTGAAGTCCGAAATTGACCGTATGCAACCATACCTGCCGTAAAAGACCGTAGACCGGAGCGATGGATCCACTAACTATTTCGGCCTGACCGGTTCCGGTAAGTGACTCATCGAGAATCTCCTCATCTAAGGAGGTGCACCCAAGAAATGTGCACAGCAGCACGACTGTCGACAATATTTTGTAAGTCATTTTAATTTTCATGTGGTTTGTCTTTTCAGATTATGTAGGTGCTGCTAGAAGCTTAGATCGATACCAAATAGAACGGTTCTTGCTCTGGGATACGTGAACCGATCTATTCCGAAGGTTTGAATTCCGGCCAGCGTGGACCCCGTATTGACTTCGGGGTCGAATCCAGAGTAATTCGTCAGGATGAATAGGTTTTGTCCCGTTAGAGAGAAACGGATGTCTTGGAATGTATTTCCCAGTCCAATCCTTTTAGGGCTCAAATTGTAGGCCAGCGTAGCGTTATTCAACCTTAAAAATGGGCCGTTCTCTAAATAGCGCGTGGACACGGTATTGGCGTTACTTAATTCTTCCCTAGAAAACTGCGTGGCGAAACTTGTGGTATTGTTGGATTTAGCCAGCTGTGCCCTGTTAAACAGGGTCATGGTGGTATGATTATACACCTTGTTACCCGCTACTCCATTAAAGTTAAGCCGTAGATCGAAAGACCTGTAATTCACGTTCAGATAAAGCGCGTAGACTACGTCGGGAATTGCACTGCCTACCACGGTACGGTCGTCGTCCAGTATTTCACCATCGCCATTGATATCTCTGTAGGTGTTTAAGCCGTCGTCCGCTCCGATACCAGTAAATTCAAGCATATAAAACGCTCCCAGTGACTGATTATTGATGTAGCCGTTGATGGTCGCGCCAGTCTGACCGGATCCCTGGGCCGACCCCGTAGTCAGTACTGAGTACGGGGAGTTCCTCACTTCGTTTTGGATAAGGGTAACGTTGCCACCGATATTATACGACAGCTCTTGCTGTGCGGCACCTTGGTAATCGAGAGCTAACTCAACCCCACTGTTATGGATTTTCATGTTTGGAATATTATTCCAGTATGTCGCGGTTGGTTCAATAGGGTCTGCGGGGACGACCTCCAGGAGTATGTTGGATGATTCCTTGTTGAAATAATCCAGGGTTCCCGTCAACCGGTAATCGAAGAGAGCAAAATCGATTCCTAGGTCTATTTGCGAGGATACTTCCCATTGCAAGTCGGGGTTTGCTAAGCGCGTATAGACGATCCCGTACGGATAACCGTCAATTCCGGTCGCTTCGGTATTTACGGGATAAGTGTTGAGACTGCCACTGCCCGCGATGAGTCTATCTTCCGAGAAACTGGCTTTAGTAATTTTGGAGGGAATTTCCTGGTTTCCCGTCTGACCCCAACTTGCCCGCAACTTCAAGTTGTTGACGAATGAATTTGCCATAAATTCTTCGTTGCTGATATTCCATCCCATCGCAAAGGAGGGGAAGTAGCCGTACTTATTGTTGTCCCCAAACTTGGAAGACCCGTCGGCACGTAGCGTTGCGGTGAGTAAGTATTTATTAGCGTATCCGTAGTTGAATCTGGTGAAGAACGACTGTAGCTGGTTCTTAAAGGCGGCCGCCCTTACCGAGGTAGGGTATACATCGGAACTCGTCTGGTCTTGATACCTTGGTTCAATGTTATTATTGGCAAAACCCTGGTAAGAAAATGTTCTCGTTTCATCCAGGAAATTCTGATAAGAGTGACCTGCCAGCAGCGTAACATTGTGAACGTTCCCATTCCAACTATACGTAAGTGTATTCTCTATAAGTTGATTGGTATTGGCGGCTATTGTACTCTCCAACGAACCGTTAGAAACATCAGATTCGTTGACGACTGACGGAAACGGATTGTATTGTTGATCTCTATTGGTGGAAGAATAGTCGACCCCAACGTTTAGCTTATAGGTTAATCCCTTTAGTACTTCAATCGATGGGGATACGGTAGCTAAAATACGGTTACTAATGGCCTCGTCATTGAAGAGCTCGTAGCGTTTGAGCGGGTTGAGGGCATTCGTACGCAGAGGGGTCGGTTGGCCGTCCGTATATGCCGGAATTGTAGGATTAAGACTAAGCATGTCACTTATCGTCGAGTTGATGCTTGGGCGCAGATTTTCCGTGCGGGAAACCGTGAGATTATAGTCTACATTTAGTCTACCGTTGAACGCCCTTTGGTTCATATTCAATTTTCCGGAATAGCGCGTTAGATCGCTGTTTTTCAGAATCCCTTCCTGATCCTGATAGCCGACGGACGAGAAATAAGAGAATTTATCACTGGCTGCCCCACTCATCGAAAAGTTAAGATTAGTTGATAATCCCGTCTGAGATAATTCATCTTGCCAATTCGTATTTCCCCCGAAGTCTTCTAAAGTTCCTCCTACCGCCACGACTTGCTGGCGAAACTGGTCCGCGGTAAAAACATCTATTTTGTTGGCCAAGGAGGACACCGCGGTAGATACCGCAAGATTCATCCGGGGTTGTCTTTGACCTTTCTTAGTCGTGATCACTACCACCCCATTGGCCGCCCTGGAACCGTACACTGCCGCGGCACTAGCATCCTTGAGCACATCGATGCTTTGAATATCGCTTGGGTTGAGAAAATTTAGGGCGTTGGTAGCTACCCCCGTAGATGAATTATCGAGCAAAAAGCCGTCAATAACGTAGAGTGGCTGCGTTCCGGAACGCAGGCTACCTATCCCCCGGATAATCACGCCCTGGGCGGCTCCGGGTTCTCCGCTATTGGAGGTAATGGAAACGCCGGCCAGTTTACCCTGGATCAGCTCACCCGGGTTTGTCACTACCCCAGCGTTAAATTTCTTACTGTCAACGGAGGCGATGGATCCGGTAACGTCTTCTCTCTTCTGGGTGCCGTAACCGACGACCACAATTTCATTCAGCTGCGAAGCATCCGGGTCCAACTGAATTGCTATCGTCGATTGCCCATTCACGGAAACTTCCCGTGAAGCATATCCTAAATAGCTGATTTGAAGAATAGCATCGGCATCTACGTCAATAACAAATTTTCCGTCCAAGTCCGTTACCGTTCCCTTTGCGGTACCCTTGTCCACAACCGTTGCACCGACTAAGGGTATTCCTGACTCGTCCGTAACGGTACCTGAAATAGGTTGTATTAAGGAGGACAAAGAGGTTGGTAAGGGGTTAAGTGTTTCTGAATTTACCTCATTGTCCACCCCATTTGATAGTAGCGGATTGGGACTACCGCATAGTCCAGCAAGTATAATTATGTAGGCAGTGGCAAACGTGAGTTTTGTACGCCGGAATTTAGAATACATAGGATGGAGTTAGTAAGTGTTACAAAATTTCAGAAGGTGCCCCCCCCCCCTCTCAGTGGCGTCCCAAAAGTAGTTTGATTGTTACAGAGCGGCATAAACGAAAGGTCATGATTCCATTAATAAAATGTGAACTTACGTTCACCGTATCAAGGCTGAGGTTAGCCCTACGTTAAAAAATATTGGTAGACCCCGTCATCTATTACGGTGCCTTCACAAAGCGTTCAGGGCCGCTTGTAACCACCTACATTAACTCCTGGAACTTACACGCTTGCCACGTTAATTTAGCGATCTGACGGGCAGACTTCGAGCGCATAAACTTAACGGGAACTTAACCCCGTCTTCGGAACCGTTTCTTTAGCCGGATTTACCTTGCCGGTAAATGGCATCGGTCGACTTAGCCGCTTCAGCCTAAATCGGCTTGGCTCATGTACCAATGCTACTATCTAAAGGGAGCAGTATTAATTGAATATGTAATTTGACAAAGTCCTATGAATAAACTAACGGTCTGGTTTGGTTTTTGGCTACTTCTTCGAGTGACTCCTTCGGTAATGGGCCAGCAACCATACCGGGTGCATTCCCACAATGATTACTTGCAAAACGTCCCGTTTTGGTATGCCTACAGCGGAGGTGTCTCCTCCATTGAAGTCGATCTGTATTTGAAAAATGACACCCTGTACGTGACTCATTCAAAAAATGAGATCAGGTCCGACAAAACCTTTCTCAACACCTACCTAGACCAGCTCGATCTCTTGGCACAGGAGGGAAGGCTATCGCCGATACAGCTACTCATCGATGTAAAATCAGCGGCCTACGAAACGTTGGACCGAATAGTAGCTGCGCTAGAAGATTATCCGCTCCTGGTAACCGAAGGGAAGGTGTCATTTGTCATTTCCGGCAATCGCCCGCAGGCCAGTGACTACTCCGCCTTTCCGGCCTTCATCTACTTTGATCACCAAAGCCTAAGCGACCTGGATGAGCTGGATATTACCAAAGTAGCCATGATCAGCCAGGATTTTACCGCTTACTCCCGCTGGAATGGCTACGGAAGAATGACGGCTACTGACTTAGCCAAGGTGAAGTCTGCCCTACAAAAAGGCCACAAGACGGGGAAGCCTTTTCGCTTCTGGGCTACTCCCGATACGAAGACGGCCTGGGCCTGTTTTGCTCACCTTGGCGTAGACTACATTAACACGGACAAGCCTGCCGCAGCACGTGTCTTCCTCGATCAGTTAGCGGATAATACTTATACGGCACCTGGAAAAATCATGCCCTACATACCACAGAACGCAGTCAACGCGACTGAAAAACCCCGAAATATCATTTTGATGATCGGTGACGGAAACGGTCTCGCACAAATATCCGCGGCCAGGATTGCCAATCAGGGGGAACTTTCGCTAACTGCGATCAAAAATATAGGTCTAGTGAATACGTCATCGGCCGACGACCAAATAACCGATTCCGCCGCGGGAGCAACTGCCATGGCTACTGGGGTGAAAACAAATAATCGAGCGATCGGTGTAGACCCCAACGGCCAATCAGTACGGAGCATAATCGAAATTCTCAGCGAAAAAGGCTACAATACGGGCATAATCACTACAGATGCTATCGACGGCGCGACGACCGCTGCTTTCTACGCCCATACCACTGAACGGGATGATTCTGACGGCATTATCCATGATTTGGTACAGAGCCCACTCACCTTCTTCATTGCGGGCGGTGAGGCTAAAGAGTCCGCCATACGGAAAACATTTGTATCCACAACCCTCGATCAATTTCACAGCCTGGAATACCCAAAGGCCGTCTACAACGGAGCGAATAAAATGCCCACGATGGAAGACGGTAGGGGAGACTTCTTGCCGATGAGCGTACGCAGGGCCCTAACTATCTTGGGTGAGCAAGAAGCGCCATTTTTTTTGCTGGTGGAAGGTGCTCAAATCGATAATGGCGGGCATGCCAATAGTATATCTACCATTATCACCGAGATGATGGATTTTGACCAGGCAGTCGGTCAATCACTAGGGTTTGCTGATATCGAAGGTGAGACTTTGGTGATAATCACCGCCGACCATGAGACCGGAGGCTTGGGCATCGCGGGAGGCAATAATAAGGGAGAGGTAAGAGCGGATTTTTTAAGCGTAGACCACTCCGGTATTTTAGTGCCCCTATTCGCCTATGGACCGCAGGCAGATAAGTTTACCGGAGTGTTCGATAACACTGAGGTTTTTCACAAGATAATAGCTGTCTTAGGGGCGGAGTAAAGAGGTAAGCTGTCAAATTACACTTGGTGTGCACCGGTAATTATGGGCGGAATTATGTACACCCGCATCCTTTCACTGCTCTTTCTAAACCTCTCCTGCACCTGCGTCCGCGCCCAAACGAAGGACACGAGAACTAAGAACATCATCATCCCTAGGGACGGTATGCGCTGACAGCAACTACTGATAGTGCCGTAGACTCAATTCACGAACGACGTTTACCCCTTTAGGGACTGTGCGAACCGGGGTTTAGGGGCAGCCCTCGGGTACCCGCACTCCTTAGGTGTCGGAGTCCGACATTTGCCCATTGGAAATGCGTGGTTAATTCAGTGGTCAAGTACTTCGCTTGATCACCCATCCGAGTGAAGTTTGGGTTAAGCTTTCGTCGATCCGAAAATGCGCTTGATAAACGAGCTAGGTTTGCAGCGCTTGATCTACCGCACTAGACTACCCTCCTATGAAACCGCTTTACCTGGGCTTGACAATCACTTTACTGCTTTTTGGAAGGCTCGCGTGCGGGCAGCGGGAGGGAGGCTTACGCCTCAATCAGCTCCAGGCCGTGGCCACCCACAACAGCTATAAACTGGCGGTGGATGCTGGCGTGATGGCCCAGTTAATGATCCTGGACACTAATCAGGCCCGCGCACTCGACTACGCTCATCCACCGTTGCGCGAACAGTTGGATCTGGGTGTACTGGGGCTGGAGATCGACCTGTTGTTCGACCCCGAGGGAGGACGCTATGCCGAACCCTACGGACTGAAGATGCAACGCAGTGCCGGCGAGCAACCTACCGAACTGGACCGCGCCGTCATGGACCGGCCGGGCTTCAAGGTGCTGCATGTACAGGACATCGACTATCGATCCAGTTGCGCCACCTTCATGCACTGCCTAAAGGAGTTGAGCGAATGGTCGGGTGCACATCCGCGACACCTGCCGATTATGGTGTCCATCAACGCTAAGGAGGGGGGTATCGACCGGCCAGGCTTCGTTGAGGCACTGCCCTTCACCGATACGGCTTTCGCGGCGCTTGACGGAGAAATCTTGTCGGTGTTTCCACCCGAGCAGCTACTGCGGCCGGAAGAAATAAGAGACACCTTTGCGACTCTGCGGGACGCCGTTCGGGCGGGCAACTGGCCGGAGGTCGAGGGCCTGCGCGGCAGGTTTTTTTTCGTGCTCGACGGAGGCACGGAGCAGACGGCTGTCTATACCAGCGGGCATCCCTCCCTGAATGGGCGGGTGATGTTTGTGGCGACCGACCCGGTGGCGGACGAGGCGGCAATCCTGTTCATGAACGATCCCGTGGGTAAGGAGGACGAAATCGAGCAGCGGGTACAGGAAGGTTATCTCGTCCGTACGCGGGCCGATGCCGGTACGGTGGAGGCGCGGTTGGCTGATTACGGCCGGTTACGGTCGGCCATTGGCTCGGGCGCTCACTACATCAGCACCGACTATGAACGTGCGGACCCCCGCTTCGGGAACGACTACGAAGTACGGTTACCGCAGGGGCGTATGGTACGCTGTAATCCAGTTACCGGTGGTGAGGTCTGCACGGACCCAGCCATTGACTAAACAACAGACGCGTGTACACGGCTAAACTTAGTTTATGTCTATTGATCGTTGCCGCCGCACTGGGCTGTCGTAGTAGCGCAAGCCGGGGCGGGGTCGCGGGTCCGACGCTAGTTAGGTATCCCTATCTCCAGCTAGCCCTGGCGGATAGCACTACTGTGCTCTGGCGTACCGAGCGTGGGGAGCTGGCCAGCGTAGATTACCGGGAGCGGGGCAGCAGTGGCGAGTGGCGGCGCACGGTCGGTGTGGTGCGGCCGACTAACACCGGCCTGGTAGAAAATGAAGTTGTTTTACGTAACCTCCGTCCAAAGACTGTTTACGAGTACCGCATCCTGACCGACGGCAGACGCCTTACGAACCGGGTATTCAGATTTCTCAGTCCGGTCGCAGTTACGGACACAACCTTTGAGTTTTACGCCGTAGGCGACATCGGCGAGCCGGTAGAACTAGAGGGGGAGCCGGCCTGGCTGGACCGGGCCATTATCGGCTCCAAACGACCGTACAGCTTCGGACTTTTACTGGGCGACATAGTTTACCCCGAGGGTAGGAGCGCGGTATACGATGAGCGGTTGTTCCGCCACTTTACCGGTAGCTTTCCGGCCGTTCCGGTCTTTCCGGTGCTGGGCAACCACGACTGGTTTGACCCCCAGGATAACTACGAGCGAGAGTGGAAACTACCGGGCAACGAGCACTACTATAATTTCCGCTCCGGTAACGTCCGATTTTTCGCCCTGGATAGCGGTCCGAACGGCGAAGTTTACGACTACGACCGCCAGGTAGCCTGGCTGCGGGAGGGGCTGGCGAAAACGGAGTTAGGCGTCGACTGGACAGTCGTTTATCTGCATCACAACGGTAAAAGTTGTACCTACAAGCAGGACTACGCCGGGGTTGTTTCGCTGTACCCCATCTTTGCGGAATACGGCGTGGATTTGGTGCTCAACGGTCACGCCCATACCTATGAGCGCCTACGGCCGATGCAGGAGTATGGCGGCTTCACGAGCATCACCATCGGTAGCGGTGGTAAGCTGCGCGGTATGGCCGGTGACCCAACGCCTTTCGTGCCGGACGCAACGCACTGCCGCCACCCGGACTTGGTTGCCAAGTCGGTACACGACTGGGTCTATTTGGGCCTGTGGGTAGATGGCCGGAAGCTGCACGGTACGGCCTACCGCACGCGGGACGGGGCGGTGGTAGATGAGTTTGTATTGGATTGAGTGTGAGTCGTCCGGCTCTAGGTTGACACACAAATCGTGTCAGCTATCCGCCGGATAGTATTTACTAACTGTCAAGCTGGAGCCGGACGACTCAACTCCGCACCCGCGTCCCCGCCCCCATCCCACACCCACCTACTCCCCAAAAGCCCCACCACACTCCCCGGCACCTCCACCCCTCGCACCCCACTCTCATCCGTCACCGGCGCGCCGTAGCCGGTCACGTAGGGCACCACCCCCGCCCAGATCGGCAACGCATAATCCGCCGCATTATCGCTGGGGCAACCGGTGCGGACCTTCGCCGAGGCGGCCGTAAACGCAAAGGACAGCACCCCGGTCACCGCCGCCTTCTGCGCGTGACCTCGGTGCAGTGGCCGAAGGCGACCACGGAGCGGTAGTTGACGCTGTGGTGGAAGGGCTGCCCGTCCAGGTGAAAGCCGACCTGGGCCACGAAGCCGGCGTCGCGGATGCGGTGGACGGTTGCTTGTGCAGGCAAAGATGGGGAGCTACCGGATCACCCCGGTGGTCCGGTTACCACCTTCGAGCGGTGCGCTTCTCGTTTGACTTTCGCCCGGATACCGGTTCGCAGCGGCCGGTGTACCTCCAACTCGCCGACCTGGTCATCCGCGAGATCGAAGCGGGTCGTCTTCCGCCGGGCGCGCAGGTGCCGGGCACGCGGAAGCTGGCGAAGACCCTAGGCCTGAACCGAAATACGGTAGTCGCCGCCTACCAGGACGTAGAACAGCAGGGCTACCTCAGCGCGCGGCCGGGGGCGGGGTACTACGTGAGTGAGGCGCTGCCGCTGCGTCCGTCGGTTGGGCAGACTGAAGCTAGTGATGCATCTGGGGCTAATTTTTCTTTTCGCAAGGTTACGTCCCACGCGGCGGAACCTGCGTCCCCGACGGTGTTGCGGATTACGGAGGGTGCACCGGACGTTCGGCTAGCCGATCTGCGGCCCCTCTACGCCACTGCCCGGCAACTCCTACAGCGACCGGCCGGCAAGCAACTCCTACGCTACGGGGAGGGTAGGGGAGACCACCGGCTGCGCAGCGCCCTGAGCTACTACCTTAACGTAAGCCGCGGCATACCGACCGAGCCGGACCGGCTGCTGATCACCCGGGGCAGTCAGCATGCCTTCCAGTTGGCCTGTACGCTACTCTTCCACCCCCCACCACCAGTACCCGACCACGGTGACGCTGACGGCCGAGCGGCGCATCCAGTTGCTGGAGCTGGCGCGTACCCACCACTTTGCTATTCTGGAGGACGACTACGACTATGACTTCTACTACGAGCGGGCACCCCAACTACCGCTAGCTGCCCTGGATCGGGGGGCGCAGGTGATCTAGATCGGCTCGTTCACGAAGGTGCTGGCCCCGAACCTGCGCATCGGCTACATGTACGGTCCGGCCGACTTCCTGGACGCTGTGCTGGCCCTGCGGCTCCGCTCCGACCGGCAGGGCGATCTGCTGCTGGAACGGGCTATGGCCTACTACCTGGAGAACGGGGAGGTGGACCGGCACCTGCGTAAGGTGCGCCCCGTGTACCGTAGCCGCCGTGACCTGCTGACGAATCTGCTCCAGGACACCTTTGGCGCCCGGATCAGCTTTACGCCGCCGCGGGGCGGGATGGCTACCTGGATTGAGTTTGCGCCTGGGCTTGACTACGCTGCTCGGTTGGCGCAGTTGCCGGAGGTGTGGGTGAGCCCTTCCTGGCGGGACTGGCAGGTGCGGCGGGGGTTGCGGATTGGGTTTGCTTCACTAAATGATAAGGAGATGCGGGCGGGGGTGGCAGCTTTGGGTAGAGTGTGTATGCCATGAGTATCACTGCTTGCCAAAGTGTGACGGACGGGCTTTCGGGGTTGGCGGTAGGGAAGCGGGTCTTTCGATTGGTGTGACATTGGAAGAGTCGACGGGTAGCTACTTCCGCCTCCGGGGTGTGAGTGTCGGAGGTTTAACTGGCTGATAGCTCCGCAGACCCTGATCTCCGGTAAGTATCTCTACGGTGAATCTAGCGGCGGCGTAGAAGTTAGCCACCTCTTTGATCGTTGCGTCGCCGAGTGAAAGCCTTTCTGCCGCCAGTTGTGGCCATTCGTCGGCAAGCCGCAGCAGAGTTTCGTTGTCCCACAAGTCACTTTGTTCGGAGAAGGCGGCCCAGGGAATTTCGTTGTTGACCGAGTCACGCAAGATTTGGGCAAATCGCTGCGCATGGTTGAAGCGGTCACCGGGGAGTTGACTAACGTAGTTTCCGGTTTCTATGATAGTGGCCAGCGGTAAGACGAGGGTGGTATTGGCGGTGATCTCGGATTGGATCTTCGCGTCAATTCGCTGGAAGTCCCAAAAATCCTCGTCCGGTCCGCACCGATCGAAGCCAGGCAACTTCAGCCAGACGCAGAGCACGCTCGTATCTAGAACAACCACTTTCGCCATCCCCTAGCTATGCAACGCTTTTTCGAGTGCCCCCCGGGTAACGAGCTTACCGACGCTACCCCGCGCCATCAGGCGGGGCAGATGGTCGAGTTCTTCTAGCAGCTTTATAGCGCTGTTTCCGGTATTGTCCTCCCGGTAGACTAAGGATATGAAGGGAATCATTTCGTTACCAAAAGCGTCTAGCAGGGCAGGGTTGTGGGTCGTGCAGATGATGTCAATATTTCGTTCACTACCTATCTCGCGTAGAAAATCTACCAGCAAACGAGCGCGAGACGGGTGCATGCCATTATCGATCTCTTCCACGACCAGGAGGCTATGTGACCGAATAGTCAATAAAGCAGTCATGATGGAGATTAGACGAAGCGTGCCATCAGACATGCCGCGTGCATCTACGATGGTAGCGTGTCCGTTACCCCACGTTTCTTCGCAGTACAGCATAGCGTCCGTTTTGAAGCGACCGACGGCCTCTGTCCATATACGATTTACTTCCTTTTCTGGTAGCTGCCGTAGATATTTTACCAACGTAGCTTCGATACGATTTTTGTCGAACGGCGACAGTGCGGCCAGCACACCCGCTGTGTTTGCGCCATTAGGCTGCAGTTCATCCGATATCTTAGCGTAGTCGCGTATTAATGATGGGATAGGATCGAATACGAAGATTGCGGAAAGGGCGTGGAGAAGCTCTTCGATGCCCTCCTCCACATCATCCGTAAGCGGGATAGTTCTTGCCTGACTAATGACCGAGTAGGACCTGCGTAGGTCTACCCGCTTATGTGGTCCGCGCTTGTTTGTAGCAAAGCGTACGGCGATGCTTGGTTGGTTAGGGTCGGTTTCATCGGTATAGAATAGCTTTCGTTCGTATGGCTTGCCCGTAGTTTTGTGCTTCCGTAGGCGGTTTAAATATTCTGAAACGATTTCTATCCGGGACTCATCTAGCATTTCTAGTTCCAGGCCGTAGTGGTATTCGGTCTGTTGGTCCTCAAGGTGAGTAAGTACTACTTCGAGACGCGCGCGTTTTTGATCCTGACGAATAGCCCACTCCGTTCCTCCCCGAACACCGTCTCCGATAGAGCCATCCCCAGTAAATACCGCCGAGAGTGCCTCCCCCCTGGCGATGTTTCTCAGAAAAATAAGTGCATCGAGTACATTGCTTTTACCGCTTGCGTTAGTGCCGATCAGAATAGTCAGCGGATCTACGTAGAGCGTAGCCTCCCCGAAGCTCTTCCAGTTCGTAAGTTTAAGCGATTTGATCATCACCCGGTGATTCGTAGTTTGCAAGGTACGACTTACTCACTCCGCACCCGCGTCCCCGCCCCATAACCCCCACCGAGGCCGAAGCCGTACCTGAAAACCAGGGTGCAGAGGAGTATCCGGAGGAATGGCAAGACAGCTCTACGAAGAATGATACCAAACCATGTGAAAGTGGTCATACACCTGAAAGATCAGCAGCCCAATCCCCGCCACGATCAGCCCCCAGTTGACGACCGTGTAGAAGGTAGCGTAGTTCTCCCGGTGCCTCCACTTGGAGATGATGAAAACAATTGGAATTAACGCTATGATCTGGCCTATCTCCACCCCGACATTAAAGCAGACGATCTTGGCCAGGAACTGCTCCATACCCATGGCGAAGGATTGCAGTCTGGTGGATAGCCCGAACCCGTGGATCAGTCCGAACAGGAATACCATGCCGAGTAGGTTGGGAGATTTGGTGTTGAATACCCGCTCGAATCCGCCGAGGTTTTCGAAGCCCTTGTAGATGACGCTGACCGCGATGAGTCCGTCGACGAGGTGCTCGTCCGCCCGGATACCTAGGTAGGTGGCCCCGATGAGGGTGATGCTGTGCCCGATGGTGAATACGGTGATGAACCGCACGATATCGGCGAAATTACGCAGGAAGAAGAGCACCCCCACCAGGAAGAGGAGGTGATCGTAGCCGGTGACCATGTGCTTGGCCCCTACGTAGACGTAGGCGAGTAGCCCCCCCTCACTGAGGATGTGCTGGTCGGAACTGCCGATGCCGTGCGCCTGTAGTGCCAGGGGCAGCAGGAGTAGAAAGGATGCGGTAAATAAGCTTGCTTTGAACTGCTTCATAGGGTTGAATTAATCGCAGGCGGTGGTCCGGTCGATGTCGCAGTAGGTGGCCCACCAGGGGTTGAAATTGGAGTCCTCCGCGTCGTTGCTCATCGCCAGTAGGGACTCGACGTCCTCGCCGTAGCGGAGGTGCATGTGGATGGGATCGCCGTGGGGGGAGCGGGAGATCACGTAGGTGTAGGGCATACAGTCGCCGGAGTAGTCTTCTACCTTTTTGAAGACGTCCCAGATCGAGGTCTTGGACTGCTCGGGAAAATAGTGCGGATCGGGACGGCTACCCACAAATTCGTAGCCGCACTCCGCCATTTTCTGGTCCATATTGTCGTGAGCGTAGAACACCATCTTCGTCAGTGAGCCAGCCTCCTCGTCGGTGGTCAGCTGTAGGCGGCCCGGATTTCGCGGGTCGTTCTGGGACATGGAATCACCGGGGTTGAGGTGAAACTCACCGTTCATGGCCAGGTAGGTGAAGGCCGGGCGCTCCGTAGTGGAGGTGTAGTGGCTGTGGCCGTCTCCGCGTTCGTCCGGTCCGTGGGTGTGGGCGATTTCTTCCCCGCCCGGTCCGTGGGTGTGGGTATCGGGTCCGTGCTCGTGATCGTGACCGCAACCGAAGAATAAAGCCGTGAGAGCGATAAGAGTAGGGAACAGGAACACCCTGCGTAGCGTGTATTTCATGATTATTGGATTTAGAAGGTATAGGTTACCCCGGCCATCAGGTTTCTGGTCGGAGCGGGGGTGAAGATTTGGGAGCCTACGTCGCCGAAGACGGTCTCCGAGTATAGGGTGTCGAATAGGTTGCGCACCTCCACGAAGATTCGTCCCCGGTTGGCGGAAAACTCATTGAAATTGTAGAATACGGTGAGGTTTGCCACGGTGTAGCCGGCGTAGCCGGCGGAATTATCCGCGTTGGTGAAGTAAGGACCCACATCCCGGAGCATGAACCGGCCGCCCAGTCCACTCCGCAGCGCGTAGGAGACGTCGAAGGTGGCGATGGTCTGCGGAATGTTTACGAGCTCTTTCCCGAGTATACTAGTCTCGGGGTTGGTCATTACCTCCGTCTCGGTGTAGGAGAACGTTCCGCGCACGCGCAGGCCCGCTACGGGCTTCACTACGGCCTCGGATTCGATACCGGAGCGCTTTGTTTTACCGACGTTCACGAAGTCGCCGGAACCGGGGGGGCTTTCCAGGATCTCGTTGGACGTGTTAAGAATATAGCCAACCACGTCCAGCTCCAGCCAGTCGATGCCGGTGTACCCGGCGCCCAGCTCGTACTGCCAGAGGGTGACGGGTTTGAGGACCAGGTCCCGCTCGTACTTGAGCGCGCTATTCGGTAGCGAGAATCCGTTGGAGGCGCTCACGCGGATGTCGACCCCATCCACGACGGTAGACCGGAGTCCGAGCTTAGGCGTCACGTGGGACAACTGCCCGATCTCGTTCGAGAAGGACGGCTGCCCGGGGTCGTTGCTGTTGAAGGATCCGTAGAACTTGTCGTACCGCAGTCCGATGGACGGCCGCAGGTACCGACTGAGGCTAAACTCTGCCTGTGCGTAGGCCGATAGGGTCTGCACGTCGAAGTTTCGGTCGAGGATCTGCTCGCCCCGAACGCGTTGGCTGGTTCTCCACCGCATCCGCTCCGTTCCTTCCGTATAGAATTCCGCGCCGGCGATCCAATCCAGGTCGACCGCTCCCAGTTGGTTGCTACCGTTCAGACTGGCGCCGGTGGCGTAGACGGTTCGCGTATTGAACCGCTCCGTCTGCCCACCGGGGTCCAGGCCGAACTTGGCAAAGCGGGTGAACTCTTGCTGCACGGCGTAGCCGAAGACGAGTAGGCGCAGGCTATCGTTGAAGGTGTGGTTGATGTCGAGCTTCTGGGAGTAGAACTGCTTGGCGCCCCCATCATTTTCGGCATTCACCTCCTGCATAGTGCGCAGCCTTCTATCGTTTACCCGTGCTTCGGAGATGTAGCCGGCGGCGTCCCATTCACTACGGTGACCCCGTAGGGACAGGGCCACGTCCGTTTTGTCGGTCAGCTGATAGGCCACCCGGCCCGTCAGGTTGCCGCGGAGGTTATTGGAGTTGGCCGCGTAGCCGTCCGACTGGAAGAACTGGAAGGCCAGGTTGGTCTGCAGGGGAGTTCCCCGCCGGCCGAGATCGATGCCCTTGCCGAGGGCGAACTGGGTGTTCAGTGTATTGAAGGAGCCGCCGGTGATGCTGACGTCCTGGTAGTTACCGCCCTTCCGGGTTTCCATTGCCAGCGTACCGCCCTCAGCGAACCGGCCGAAGAGTACCGAGGAGGGCCCCTTGTACACCTTGACCGTCTCCAGGTTCAGCGGGATGAGGATGTTTAGGTCCGCGTACCCATCCGAGTGCCCCTCGGCCTCGTTGAGCGATACCCCGTCGATCTGCGCGCCGGCCTGTCCCTCGTGTCCCCCGCCGCCGAAGCCGCGGATGGAAAACTGGTCGGCCACCCCGCCCTGATTGTAGGACAGAAGGTCGACACCGGGGACCTGTTCGATGATGCGGATCGGTAGGTCCAGGTTCAGCGTCTGGATTTGTTCCCGGTCCACCTCGTTGACCGTGATCGTCCGGTTCCGGGGGTCCAGGGCCGCCCCGCGAATTGTGATCTCACTCAGCAGGGTCTGCGAGGTACGCAATTCGAAGGTGAGCCGCCGTTCTTCGCTTGCCCGTAGCGTGATGGGCCGGGTGATGGACTCGAAGCCGATGGAGGAGACTACCACGGTGTAGTCGCCCGGGGCCAGGTTATCCAGTACGAACTGCCCCTCACCGTCGGTGATGGTACCTCTAGTGGTATTCTGTAGGGCTACACTCGCCCCCTCCAGCCGATCGTCGTCGGAGTCACTGAGTACCGTTCCTGTGATGGACGCAGTTTCCTGCGCCTGTAGAATGCCAAATAAGCAGAGCAGGGCACACAGGAGGGTGCCCCGTAGGGGTAGAATTTTTTCCATTATGTAGTATTGGGACCCTAGCAGTGCTACGGTCGCCCGGGCAGAGGACCTACCCGATGATTGTTAAATTAATTGATCAAGCCACGTCGTGCGGGCGCAGTCGAGCATGGGCACACAGCTACAGCTGCGCACCGGATACTCGTACGGTAGGCCGTCAAAAGAACGGAGAACCTAGCGCTAGACGTGGTGGTCGGGAGGTGGCGTGGCGGTCCGCAAAAACGGAGCGGCCGGAAGCTGCTGGTCGAACAGGGGAATTTTCCTGTTCTCCCAACCGACCGGGCCGGGTGGTACAGGTTCCCGAACGAACACGTGCAGAATCTTATCGAAGGAGAACTTCAGCCGGTCGTCCGGTGAAACCGGAGCATCGTCGTTTTCGGCAAGCGCTGTCTCAGCGGCATCCAGCAGCCGGTGGTCGTGGTCGGCACCCGCTGCGCCCGCATGGTGGGAATGGTGTGCGTGGTGGGTATGCCCGTCCGTCAAATAGTGACTCAGGGAGTGGGCTACCTCAAACAGGGTGTGGTGGAACGTCCCTCCCAAAAGGACGAGCAGGGCCAGACTAAGCAGGCATCTTTTCAGCGTAAGATGTCTAGGGGTTGGTCGCAATATGAATCGAAAGTCTGTTGGCCTTGTGAGGTAGTTACGTTGAAGCCGGAGGGTTTGGTTTACGGGGGAGGGGAAATCTGTGACTTTAGTGGGCGGGGTATGGGGGCGGGGCCGCAGGTGCGGGGCTTTAGGTAGTGACGCACCTCCCGCAGTTGGACTTCAGATTCACGCAAGAATCCAAGTACGTCAGCGACGATGTGGCGCAGTGGCCTAGCGAAGCCGTCGAAGCAATGGACAACCCAGGTTAGGCTAAGCCACTCACCGGAAAAGTACAACGGAGCGGTTGGCCAATGCTGCGGCCGAGATCGAGCGCGGCGAGTTCGTCATTCTGGAAGACCTGGAAAAGGAAGTCGGGACATGGTAGATAGACTGTTCCGAATAATCTTCGCCCGTTCGGCTCAAAGTAAACTGCGCAGCATCCACCGATGTAACGCCGAGAACGTGACCGATGGCTACGCTCGTAAGGTCAGCCGGGGTTTGGTTCAGGAAGCACGTGGCTTCGATTAAGGTGGAACAACGGGCTTCGAAGATTGCCGATGGCTTACTAAGACCAGGGGAGCGGTTTCCGAGCTGTGAAAACATGGTTTATGTCAGGTCCTTGGGTTTGGTAGGGCGGCTGCCGGCTATGCGCTCAGGCTCGTGGGGGCGTGGTAGGCGATCGTTGGGTTTCCTGTACCTCTGTGAACACTACAGCCGTAGTGTTTCAGATTTGACAGATTTCAGCGTGCGGTCAGGTCTGATTTACTGATTTTTAGAGGGGGCGGGGGGGAAGAACTTGACCTGGTTTCTCCAACCCGCATTGTCCTGGCATAGGGACTCCCACAACAGAAAGCCCAGGTCTCACTATGTGGATGGGTGTAACCTGGCAGTTTCCTTCTAGAAACTTATACCACCTGAAGCCGCGCAAGTTGCTTGCCGACTCGCAAGACATAGAGGCCCGCGCTCAGGTTGTAGGGCAACCGGATGTGAACACGAGGAGACCGGGCAGGGTAGGTCCGGATCACGCGGCCCATCGCATCGAGTAAGACTACTTCATCTACTGATTGTGGCAAGTGTAGGGAGAGCGACGCACCAGCCCTGGCGGGGTTCGGATGAATGCGGCTAGGGGTGAATGGTGATGGTCGTCTCACCGAGCGTATACCCAAGTGAGCCACCGTGCCGTCGTAGTCGTATTGAAGTAGGCGGTAGTAGTGTACTTCGCCAACTAGGTTTCGGGTATCCGTCCATTCGTATTCGTTCATCTGGCTGCTATAACCAGCCGCTCGTACCCGGGCGATAGGCACGAAGGACCGTCCGGTAGCACTATGGTATAGCTCGAAGTAGTCCGCCCCCTCCTCCTGGGCCGTTGACCACTGCAATGAAACTGCCGATTCCCCATCTTCTGCTTCCCAACGAAGCAGGTCTACGGGGAGGGACCGCATCCCCGCGGTAGACTGCATTCGGGCTGCAAAATCGGAATAGCTATCGCCACCTGCTTGGGTACGGGGGTAGTATAACTGACCGTAGGCGGATATTGTCCCGCTGTGACGGTGGTGCGCTTCAGTAGCTGCAACCGTAGTATTAGCCGCAACGGTAGGATCCTGAGCGAAGGTCAGATTGGCTCCCCGGTCGATGTAAAATTCTACGGATTGATCCCAAATTAGATTAGAGAGGCACTGAGCGCCAATAGTATAGGAAACAGTGACATTTAATCGGCCAGTGAACCGGCCATCAACCACCGCGGGGTTGGTGCCGGTGGAGCAGGCCGTGCACAGGTCCTGGTTCGCGTTCTGTGCATCAATGGTACATACTTGCCCCTGTAAAGAGGTTATCCATAGGACCAATAAGAGCACGCGAAAACAAGACATAGACAAGGTGTTGAGCTCAGCATAAGCCGAAGTTCAGCGCGCTAATTATTAGCACCCATACCAAATCAATCGTCTGTACCTGCCTCCATATTGTCTTAGAATGAGGCATTTTGAGCCTCTTCCTAGTCTCACAAGCCTCAAAGCGATTGATGCACCTTCTAGTACTTCTATCGTGGGTAGACCTCTGTCCTGTCGATCCTCCGCTAACCCCAATATGGGAGTTCACATATTGGAAGATTAGGTTACACCTCCTGTAAAAGTATAACCTACCCACCAAAGATAATGCACTACCAGTCAGACAGTTATCCGAAAAGCCATCAGCTCTACATCTTCTAGCTTCCACTTTCCTGCACAGCCGACAGTTTCTGTTACCCCAACTGCGCCCCACGCCACCAGGACCCGCACCCGCGTTCCCGCCCCCAATCCCCCGCCTTTCTGCCAGTGCGAAAGCATGCATCCTGTCTCCATGAAACTGCTTTTTGTACGCCTAGCCCGCCGTAGCAGAAGCGCTGGGACCTAAGCATTTCACTTCCGCCAGAGCCTACCCTCCACCCCCCGCTCCATCACCTCACTTCGCTGACTCCGACTCACCGGTATCTGGTGCGCGCCTCCACCGAGCTAAGGGGTAAAAGCGTCACAAAGCGACTACGGACCGTATAAATCGCCACGTAATTGTGTAGGGCCTTGCTCGCACTTGACGTAGAACTAGTCGGCTACCGCTGGCGTGACCGCGCCGCGGGGAATGTGCTGACGTCTCACCTTCAATATGGCCTGGAAGAAAGGCGTGAAGGTGATGGGCTTGGTTTACTAGGGGGTGAAAAATCTGCGGCTTTGCGGGTGGGGAAAATTTTATTACGCCTGGGAGGCTGACTTTGGATTGACCCTCGCCGATTACCAACAGCGCATGGGGCGCAGGCTCAGACTATTTATTTGGTGCCAAATTGTGAAGTTGCTACCCATATACCTCGGTCTATTTTTCCTACTCTCCTCCTGTACATCTAACCCCCGGGAACATCTCGAAGGCATCCGATCTTTGGGAACAAATTGGACTAAACTTGCTGCGGTTGGACGTCAACCAGCCAGGTAGTTATGATTCCACGCATAAGGAAAAATGGCTAGTGGATTAGCACGCGGCCCTGGGCGTGCGCTGAAATCGTTTAGCCTTTGAGGTGGTTGGGTTCCCTAGGAAGAAATACGTCTGGTGAGTCAGGTAATATTACTCCATCGGGCAAGGCCGTAGCGCACAGCAAGCATATCATCAATCCCCCCGCAGTCCAAAGCTATACGTCGTCCAGAAGCTGTCATAGTCCGTTCCGGCACCGGCGGGGGAGGGGAGCATGTGCGTAGCGTGCACGAACCACTCGCCCCCCCGCTCCAGTTTGAAGGAACAAATTCCCTCCGCGTCGGTGCGCGAATACTGCTCGGTAGCCGCCTCCGCCCCCCGGCGATTGCGCGCCGTGATCACCTTATCCGCCAGGGGCTGCCCGCGGAAGTACACCCGAAACCTAAGCCACTCATCGTGCCCAGCGGTGTAGGGGTCGCTCAGGGGTACCAGCTCGAATTCCTGGCCGACCATCCGCCGGTAGAGGGTATCTCCGAGTAAGGGTGTACTTTGCACCAGCGCCTTGATGTCGCGGCAGTAACGCTCTTTCTGCTCGGTACGGGTGGTGTCCAGCGCGATGTTCTCAATATTGTCGTGGGCTAGGTAGTCGGCAAACTCCCCGGTGGGCAGCGTGATGTACGCCCAGTCGCGAGACATATGCAGCAGCCCCTGCCCCTCAAAGTCGACCTCCCTTTCTAGCACCGGCAGATTGCCGTCGGTTACCTGCTCGAGTAGATCGGTGGTGCCCTGATTGGTTTCCAGCGCAAAGGTCATGGTTGCGTCCCGCTGCAGGGGTCGTTCAAGTTGAATATTGAATCCGTCCGAAACGAAAAGGTGTACCTCTAGCGTGTCACCGGGGCGCAAGAAATACTGGTAAGCTAGGAGAATGTACTCGTGCGCCAACAGCGTCAGGGAGAACAGGAGTGCGGTGAGGGTAAGGAGGAGAGGTCTCATGACTACGGTGGTACGCTTGCGCTCCAAGGTAAGCAGCAAACGCACTTGAAGTAGCAAGCTAGTCTACCGATGATCTTCCTCTCCCCCGCTGACCTGTCCGACAGGGGGGTCATGACGCTGATCAGTCAGTGCCGCAGCCGGATGGTCTTTTTATCGTCTTACGTACAGGTACGTCACTGGAGGGAGCTCGTCCACCGGATCACTACCTCTCAACGCTGTGGGGATGGTGATTGAGGTGAGGTACAGCTGGATGCTCTCGAACAGGTGGATTGGAACTGGGCTGGGCAACGTGAAAACCGAAACTTTCGGGAGAGCCCTGAAAAGTAACAATCTGCTTGGAACTAGCATCAAGGTGAAACATGAGGTACTATGGTTACCGTGTATTTCGATCCGCATCCCGCCCTGGCAGAATTGGTGGAGACCATCTGCGTCATGGAGCACGAATTCAAACTGGGGGACTTGCTTTCCCCCATCTACTCCTTTGTGCCCGCTCACACCCGGTTCTTATGCTTTTACCTGGAGGATCCGATCAAGGGGAAAAAGGGAACCGGTGTTTTTGAACAGCGTGCCCGATCTATGATCATCGGTCCTCAAACCATACCGGTAACGCTGGACGTCGGAAAAAAATACTCAAATGTGGTAGTCATGTTTAAGCCGTGCGGTCTCTACCGCTTGCTTAGTATCCCGTTACATGAAATCTTGGATCAAGACTTTGATGGGTACCTCATGCTGGGCAAGGAAATAAACCTAGTAGTGGAACGGCTCATGAATTCCCACCTTGCGGCAGACCGAAATACCATAGTGCAAGACTACCTACTTCAAAAGCTAATCCGGACAAAGCCCGCGATGCCTATTGACAGAGCTATGGATCAGCTAGTCGGAGCGAAAGGAAATACCCCGATGGACTTGCTAGCTTCTAAAGCTTACTTAAGCGTACGTCAGTTTGAACGCCAGTCGCTGGAACGTATCGGCACGTCCCCCAAGCTGTTTGCCCGTATAGTGAGGTTCTCCGAGTCCTATAAGTACAAGCAGCGAAATTCAGCCACCACCTGGACAGAGATCGCCCATCGCTATGGTTATTACGATCAGATGCACCTCATCCGAGATTTTCGCCATTTTGCCGGTGCTAATCCCAGTACGATGGGGGAAGAAGAGATTCTACATTCCGTCAGGTACAATTCGCTCGAACCTTGAACGCTTACTATGGCGGCTTTCATGCGCTAAGCTGTTGTGGCGGCGGTAAGCGTCCTCCCGCCTGCCTGCCACCCTCGGAGCTTGTGTGCCAAGACTACACTTGCTCGGCTGGATGCCGGGCAGTGCCCCCCCCGTCAAGCCTTTAGCTATCAGCCGGCAGTTGCCGTAACAAAAAAGATATTGTCGTGATCCCACTCAATAACTATACGCAGTCTAGGTAGGACGTTGAATCCGCCTGATGGCATTGATTGCTTCACCTGTAGATTGAACCGTCGAACTCTAAACATGTCGCATTTTTACTATGATTGATATCGTCAGCCCTACTATCTTTGAATTAAGATTTGACCGTTGACCAGACGTATTAACTGATGACCTATACCGGTACTTCTCTCACAACAAATCGAGATATGTCGCAGCCAGTATGATACTGTGGTGTTTGTATTGCCCGACGAACAGATGGCATCGGCCATCATAAGGCGAAAGGTCCAGCACCTGAGTGTTTAAATAAGCTAGATTCTTTCGATCAGAGCCTACGTTACTGTCCGGTTTAAGCAAAAACTGATAAACTAATCCACAACCATTTTAAAACAGCAGCCATGCCAGACACCAAAAAGGGAGTTTTCGAGATTTTGGCCGAGATGAGAAGACTCGCCCTCGGTATAAGTGACACAAATCCCGAAGGAATTAAGGGATTCATTGCTTCTTTTATGCCTTCCGGGGTACCCGTCAATCCGGATGATTTTAAAAAGCCGTGGAAGCCTAATGTCTCCTCTCCGAATATGGTGGCCCCCCCACCACCACCACCCGACGCCGAGCCGGGCATACAGGATACTTCTGATGTAGCAAAACGGTATGAGAACCTAGCAAACACTTGCACCCTCGTGGATAGTAGGTTACTATTGAATGAAACGTACCAGGCTATAAAAACAGGCGGATCCATCAGCCAGGCTTGGGAAATCATCGTCACCGGCGCAAACGTGATGCCCCAGCCACCGGAGCAGGAAGTGTTCCAGAAGCAACAGAGAGATAAATACTTGCCCAGGCTGCGAAAAGTCATAAAAGACGAGGACGGAGGCGACATGGACGTCGATACGAAAGAATATAAGGCCTACAAAGAATACGAAAAGAAGTATCAGAACGCGGTAAGGAATTATGGTGCGCAGTACATGGCAAGTATGAGCAACCGGCTCACCGCACAAACCTGGGGTGTTATGGGTAAAACCTACGTAGCCGATGTGAACGACGCTCTGGATGAATGGACTACACTGGGCAACAAGCAATACATAGAAGAAGCTAGGGACAACCTTGCCGCCATGGGTACCGACGCTGCAGCACACATGATCGCTGCAGCCAAAAAAAAGTTTGAAGCCTATAAGATCGCCACCCAGGGGGTTATACCGGTGACTAGTCAGTACGTCGAGTTGTTTCCGAGCAACTGGGCAGAGATAGTTCCGGACGACGGATGGTCAACCTATCACTACGACTGGAACAAAAAGACCACGGTGAACGAGACCGAGTCAAGCAGTTTCAGTGCGAGTGGCGGAGTGTCTTTTGGATTTTGGAGTGCAAAAGCCAACGTAAGCAGTGACCGTCAGGAACAACACGATGATGAAAAAACGGATGGGCTGACCATCGATTTCAGTTATGCGCTCGTCGACATAAACCGGCCCTGGCTCGATCCATTGTTGTTTGACCTTGGCAACTGGTTTTTAGTGGGCGATTATCCGAGAGGTTCCGTCTCAAACGGACAGATGAATCAGGTATTACCCCAAGAAGGAGCAGGTGCATGGCTCCCCATTATTCCCATGCAGATTTTTGTGATCAAAAACCTCACGATAAATACCGTCGATATCCACAATACGTTCGACCGGCTGGCTACAAGCGTGAGTGGGGGCGGTAGCTTTGGGTTTGGCCCGTGGCATCTCGGAGGTCAGTACAGCCATAGTAAGGACAATAAAACCTGGGTGGCGGAAAAAACCGGGGAAGGGCTCTCCGTAAAGGGCGCCCAAATAATGGGTTGGGTAAGCTCCCTAGTCCCTCTGTGCCCCAAGATTGACGCGCCTAAGGATTCAGGTAGCCTTGCAACTGACCCCACCAGGTTACAACCCGTAGCAAATCCATAGCTTAAAACGCGTAGTTAAGGCCGATCGCACCTGGTAACTCCGGGCTGCTGAGGGTGATATGTAGATAGCGTATTTCTTAAAAAAATATATCATGGCCATTTCGCTGAATTCTATATACAATCCCGTAAACGAGTTTTTTCTGAATATTTACCGGACAGATACGGATAGTCCCATCGTTTTTAAGTTCGACAAATTTGGCTCCAGTGCAGATTTCACGGATCCGGACAACCCAAACACCGGCATTGCACTGGAGCGGTTTTCTGACCTCGTCAACCGCTTGCCGATAGAACAAGATGATGGCGTTAATATTCTTTTCTCGGCTGATCCACTGGACGATGCCTATTTCTATCGCATACTAAATGCTTCCATACCGTTTGCCAGCAGTAGCGATCCCAATAAAGAGGAAACCATAAACGCTGTGACTAAGATGATTGCTGATGCTAAGAAGGAATTCGAGAAGTCTTCTCTGGCCCGGTACGGGATGCCTTCCTTGTTCCGGCCTTCCTACGCTAATCCGGAGCAGTGGTGTGTACAAGACAATACGCAGTGTTGGTCGAACCACCAATACGAAGCTATGGAAAAGACAATGTCATTGACCGAAGGCAAAGTGGAAAGAAGGATGTGGAAGCTTAAAGTCAGTGATGCTGCCCTACAGGAAATGTTGCCTTCGGAAACCATTGAGATACTTAAACCCAGGGAAGTCACCCCTGACGATCTACAAATTAAACAGGCGTTCGCAAAATTGGGGAGACCGCCGGTGTCCTTTGCTCCCGTTTCTCGTGTTGGCCCGATCACGCGCATAGCACCTGCCGTAGTAGCAAGGGCCAATTTGAAAACAGCTTACGGTGACAATAGCCAGCCTGAACCGATGGCAGTGCGCCCCCGGATGGATGCCGAGCAGCCCCAGATTACGGAGTATGTAGCACCTCCGAACGATGATGATGGTAGCCACACTACGATGATGATTAATCTCAGACACACTATTCGCTTCCTAAACGTGGAGCAACGGTATTCCTTGAATCAGTTTATCAAGACACAGGCCCCCGCTGCACCAACTACTACCGATAAAATTAAAATTTGCTTTGATTACTGCAAGGTAGATATCTGTAGGCCGTGGCTTTTTACAACGTTTTTCAAAAATAAGTCATGGTTTTTACCCAATACTAAAAAAGGGGGATTAACTACGGCTGAAGCCGGGGGCACTATTTCACTTTTACCGATCGGCTTCGTTGCTATAAAAAATCTGACCATCGAGGCCAACTGGTCTGACTTGGACCGGCAGAAGTCAAAGACGGCCACGGACTTCGGGCCTTTTGAGGTAAGCTCCGAAATTGTAAACAATACCCTTTCGCATCAAGGTATTCAAATAATTGGCTGGGTATTTGAAAAATTGCCAGATCTGCCTCCCCTCGATCCTCCGGCACTTCCACCCGCATAAATTTACCGGGTGGGCAAGTGACTTAATCAGTACACTGCCGGTATGCCAACCCAGTGACCGGAACCTACTACAAATACAGGATCCTATGAAAGACGTAACAACGCGTGTGTTAGACGAGCTGAATGGAATCCCCGGTACTACCGATAGGCCCGGCCTCAGCAGAATGGATAGGGCCAGACCCTTAATGCAGGCTTTCTGTGAGCGATATAACCCAGACGAGGCCAGTACTTTGTACGGCATGACGGATGCCGAACTGTGGCAGTATTGGACAACAGTAGATAAGCGCGTTTTCAATTTTGATTTCGACAGTCAGGAAAAAGATATTAGACGGCTGAAAGTAGATGATAACTCGGTTTTCGCTCAAGCGCTACAATTCGAAAACTGTCGACCCGTTCCGGAATTTGAAACCATCATCCTGGAGAGGGAGGGAGATGTTTTCCCGAAACTGATCGCGGTGAGTATACCGCGATCAATGGATATATCGCTTTACACCGAATCTGGAATCCCATTTCACATATATTTTCACCCGACCTTAGGTCAAAACATCGATTCCTACTACACTGCGAACCAAATGCCGGGAAGGGAGTCGCTAAAATCCCTAGAAGACCATAATTTCATTCCCTATGGTTGGGACTTCTTATTTTTCATCCTATTTAATAATTTAACCTATCAGGCCAGTACCAACATTGGTAGCGATGATAAAATTCAGGTCTGGGCGGGCAAGGGTTTACTCTATCAGATCGCCGATAACGCAACGAATATTGTAAACTTAATTCCAGTATTAGACCCTACCCACAATGCGGGTGATTTTGAGCATCCCGATTCGTTAACCCAGATCCTGCAGGAAGTACAGCAATTTATCCTGGAGGCTCGTGGCCTTGCCGATCAGGAAACATCCCAGGTGGGAGGCTCCGCCATCTCCGCCTTCAGTAGTGGACACTTGATGTTCAATAATCTATTACGGCATTCTGCCCAAGCCAGTACTTCAGACACCTTCTTTAGCGACATCCTCCAGGAGGCCTACATGTTCGATGCCCCTAGCGGAACTAACGATCAGTGGGTAGATTTGGTCAATGCCTGGGTACAAAAATATGGAGAAGGCAAGGTGGTGCGGGGGTATTCCCAGTGGCAGCCAACGAATGTTTCCCTCCTACTGGCCCACGGTCAGCAGCTAGAACAAGGTAAAGTAGTGGTAAACAGCGATAATGCTAATCGTTCGTTTGCCTTACTGGGGCAACAGTTCTTTAAAGATGCTATTTCTGGAAGTGACTGGCAGTCAATCCATCAAGCCATTCCATCCTTAATGCTGAATGATGCTCTAACTCGTAGTCAATTCTAAAAACGAATATTATGGAAAACGAATTTCAAAATGATTTAGGTGATACTGAATCGCAACAATTCTTGAATCAAAGCAATCCGGAAAATGAACAAAACGTAGATCCCTTTTACTTGCAACCTTCGGACAATGTCTGGGTTTCTTCAGACGGTGGCACCACTTACGTAAGCGACCCGGAGCAAGGTATTCCGTATGACTTTTGTCTCACCATTGTCAACACCGGGGAAATAGACTCCGGTCCTTTCGTAGTGAAATTTGTGCTTAGCGGTGATCAAGACCCGGCCCTGGAGTTATTTACCGATGAAGTGCAAAGTTTGGCACCGGGGCAAAGCGTTCTGACGGTTTATCATTACGGCGCTTTTGCAAATAAATTTGGTGTTTATCACGTCCAGGCGGTAATCTGCACTGCGGATGAGTTAGTAGAAATAAGCACCGATCAGGGCTTTGACTTTACCATTAACAGTGATTAAGGAAAGATGTTATTCGCCACTTTCCTAACAAGAAGTTGTCTGAGGTGGTCGAGGGTGGATCTTAGCGGCAGTAGGCAGCGCCACATAGGGCTTATCGCTACGGGCATAGTAGATACCCCGTACGGCAAGCTGGGTGACACATCCGCCCGACTTCACTGCAAGTACCGGACTAAGCTCCGCACCTGCGTTCCCGCCCCCAATCCCCCCTTTCTGCCAGTACGAAAGCGTGCACCCTATCTTCATTAGACTGTCTATTCTTTGCCAGGCCCGTTGGCCAGCTCGCCCAGCCGGCCGTAGCAGAAGCATGGAGAAGTAAGCGGTTCATTTTTGCTGAAGCCTACTTTCCGCCACCGAGCAGTTGTGGTGCTGGCGGAAGCGCTACTGCACAAGCACCAGCGCACGGGGTTGGCATGACTGAGTTGGTAGTACAATGGTATTGGGGTGCGGCCAGCAATTCGGCCGATGGTGATGTGCCAACCCAGCGGGCTTACTGAATGACTGAACAAAACTCTGCGCACCAAGTGCCTATATTTGATGTGCTTCACTATTACGGAGGAGCTCAATAAAATCCAGGTTTGGCCTCAGACACATACCTTATTCGCCCGCCCGGCCACCTTAACTACGTAGAACCCGCCCATGCAGACTAATTTCACCCCCACGCTGCCCCTGCTCTTCTGGGGTGGAATACTGGTAGCATCTTGCAGTCAAGAACCAGCCGAACCAGTACCCACGGAAGCCGCCCCCCAAGCTACGACCTTGGAACAGCTTCCCGATAGTTTTGCCATCGGTCAACTTACGGTATACAATGCCTTTCGGGAACAAATGCTGGCCAATCGGACGGTCCCGATGGACAGCCAGCGGATAGTAGACAACGTATACCGCCGCCACCAGCCGCTCTGGAAAGAGTGTTATGCCATGGCCTTCGGACCCGATAATGCACACCTATTCAACACCGACACCGGCATGATCCACTGGAACGAAAGGCTATACCGCGATGAGCGAAGGGTTCTCGATTCCATTACGACCCTGATCCTTTCGCAGCAGGTCGACACTATGTTCAATTACCATGTGAACAGGTTCAAAACCTTGGATTACATCATGCCAGCTGCCAGAATCAGTCTGGCCTTTACGCCCCTGACCGGTATTGGCTTCGGCGGCTGTGCGAATGATCAGTTTGTGTACGAGTTGAATAATCCCGAGTTTGACGTGGCCTATATGTTGAAGGCCGGCATCCCCCACGAACTTTACCACATCGTCAATGCCGGAGCGCTCGGGGAGGCGGAGGAATTCAGGGCTATCGACCTGACCATCAACGAGGGGCTGGCCTGCTACTTCGTCTGGGATTACTTTCAGGGAAGGATGCCTAAACACGAGGCCGTAGAGGAGATGAGCGCCTCAGACTGGTCCTACTACCTGGACCACGAGCAAGAAATCTACCGACGGATGAAGCCGTACTTCGATGACACCACCGGGGATAACCCACTTTTGGATAACGAAGGGTATGGCACTTTTCCCAATGCCCCCCGCACCCTATACTACTGGCTGGGTTTCAGGATTGTCGAGAGCTACCTAAGCGCCCATCCGGGTACGACCATTAAGGATTTATCAGCCATGCCGTACGCAGAAATACTGGCCGGTAGCAACTACGAGGAGCAGTTACTCCACTGATATTGCACCTGCGGCCCCGCCCCCTAAGCCGTATCCCCCCTTAGTAGCCCCCTATTTCCTCATCCACCTCACCCACTTCCCAGCCTGTCACCCGCTTCTCCTCCGAGCTAAAGTTCACCCCGATCCCCACCACCCGCTCCACCTCCGGCGGCAGCCCCGAACGGTACCCCCGCTCGCGCATCTGTTGTAGCGCAGCCTTCGCATCCCCATCTAGCTTGAACTCGAAGAGGTAGCCGGTGCGGTCGACCACTACGGCAGCATCCAGGCGACCGCGTAGGCTACTGACCTCCGACTGTACGTACTGCCCCAGGTAGGTGAAGGCGACGTGGATAACGGCGTGGTAGAGGTTTTCCTTGGCACCCACGAACAGCTGGTAGGGGATGGTGGCGAAGAGCTCATCGATGATGCGTCGGACCTTGTCCAGTCGCTCCTGGCGTAGGGCTTGTTCTAACTGTAGGACGGTGGGAGTACTCCGGGTAGCATCCTGGTGGGTGTAAGCGCCTAGGAGGTGGCCAAGCATGCTTTCCTTAACTTCCAAATTGGGGTAATCTAGGGTGAATACCCGCCGGAGGTCGTCGTACTCGCGGATGGTAAGGTAACCGGTCTGATAGAGTAGGGGAACGGTTTCAAGGCGTTCCAGATCGTATGAGTTGAAACCAACGGAAGAAAGTTGTTGAGGAGCTACGTCGTATATATAGCGGTCACGCAGTAGGTTGATGAGAAAAGTAGGTGTACCCGTAGCAAACCAGTAATTATTAAACACACCTTCCTGCATGAAAGAGAGCAAACCAAAGGGATTGTACACCCGTACGGCGTTGGGCGCAAAAGCATAGCCGTTGTAATAGTCACGAATAAGTTGTAAAAAATTCTGGGTAGTAGTCTCCCCCGATAGCTCGGCAATGCGGTCACCGAAGTGATGTAGTACCTCTACTTCCGTAATCCCCGCCAGGGCGGCAAATTCTCTACTAAGGCTGATGTCATAGAGATTGTTTAAATCGGAAAACACCCCCACCTTGCTAAACTTACTCACCCCCGTAATCATAAAGAAGCGTAGGTAGGCATCGCTGTTCTTGACTACGCTATAGAACGACTTCAGCACGTGCTGATTTTCTCGGGCTTTGTCGAGTTTGTCCGTGCCGAGGAAGTCAATGATAGGTTTGTCGTATTCGTCAATAAGGAGTACTACCGGGCCATGCTTGCGGTGCACTCCGTGAATTAAACTTTCGAACTGTTCGGCTAGGGTCTGACCGGATAGGGTGACCAAAAAGCTATCGGCCGTACGGTTCAGCGTTGACAGGATACTTTCCGAAAGCTGCTCCACCTGGTAACCCATCGAGTTGAACTGAAAGTGCAACACCGGATACCGCCGCTCCCAGTCCCAGTTGTTCGCAATCCAGAGCCCCTCGAATAGCTCCCGCTCCCCCTCAAACAAATACTTGACCGTCGTCAGCGTCAGCGACTTACCGAAGCGGCGCGGCCGGGACAAAAAGATGAACTTCGCCACCTCGACCAGTTCGGCGATAATCTCCGTCTTGTCGATGTAGAGTTTACCCTCCCGGCGAATGGCCCGAAAGTCCTGCTGTCCGATGGGAAGTCGTTGCATGGGGGAAAGATAAGCCGACCGGCGGGTTCGCCGCGGTCGGTATAAATGGGCGGGGACGCAGGTGTGGGCGAACACGCACGGAAGCAAACCACATACATAGCTAGTATCCATCCCAAAGAACTACCCATGAAAAGCAAAGTCACCTCCCTCGACGAACTCCTCGATACCCTCACCCCCCCCGGTGCCCGCGACGTAGACCCCAAGCGTATCCGCAAGGCCATCGTCACCGGTGGCGATACCGGTATCGGTCGCTATACCGCGATCGCCCTGGCTAAGGACGGCTGCGACGTAGCCTTCACCTGGGCCCACCACCAGGACGATGCCGAGCTGACCGCCGAGGCCGTCCGCAGCTTCGGCCGCAGGGCCTACGTGCACCACATGGACCTGGATATGCCGCAAAATTCGATCCCGGCCGTGGATGCGATGGTCAAGGACCTCGGTGGACTAGACATCTTCGTCAGCAACGCCGGACAAATGACCCAGAAGGTGTTCCCAAACCTGGAGCTATCGGACCTCGACCACCTCTTTCGCGTCAATACCTTCGGCGCGGTGCTGGCCGTACAGCGGGGCGTGCGCTATATGCTTGGCATGGACCCATCGGGTAACACCAGCACCTTCGACGATATCGCTACGATGGCCCGTAAGGTGCTGACCGGTAAGGTGAGCAGTCCGCGTAAAACGCCGGGCCGGGTGATCATCATCACCAGTGTGCACGAGACCGTGGCCAGTCCGGTCGATACGACCTACACCATGACGAAGCACGCCCTCGGTGGCTTTGTGAAGTGCGCTGCCTTCGCCCTGGCCGATACGAATATCACGATCAATGCCGTAGCTCCGGGTGAGATTTCGACGCCGATGAATAATTCCGGTCCCGAGGAAAGCTTGGAGACGGACCGCAAGTTCATCCCAGTGCGCCGGCCGGGTCACCCTACGGAGATCGCCAGTATGGTGCGCTACCTGGCCTCGGACGAGAGTGCCTTCATCAGCGGTATGAGCTACGCGGTGGATGGGGGGATGACCATTGGGGAGCCGATGGCTAGTGAGATGTACCAGAAGGTGGTGTAGGGTGCCTGGCGGCACTTATTTCACCACAGATTGGGCACAGATTATGCGCCTTCGGCGCTACTCGATTTACTCAGCAACCTGCTGGTTGCTGAAATCGGTGGTTCATCTGTGTATAATCTGTGGTGAACACCTCTTCCGCGCTGCCGGAGGCAGCTTAGTCCTGGCGAGGTTTGCGGCGGCCGAACTTCTTTGGTTTGCCGTCCCCCTTCGGGCCATCCGAACTTTGGCTGCCGCCACCGCTGCTCTGGCTACGGCCACCACTAGAACGCTTCTTACCACGTCCGCGACCCCGGCCCCGACCACTACCATCACGTCCGCGACCACCGCTGTCGCGACCACCGCCGCCCTGACCGGGCTCGGCGTCACCTAGCTCATCGGGTAGGGGGATGCGGCGAACCTTCATGTCCACCAGTTCCTCAATGCGCTTGAAGCGGTGACGGTCCTCCCTGCTGATCAATGTGATGGCCTCCCCCTCGGCACTAGCCCGGGCGGTACGGCCGATGCGGTGGACGTAGTCCTCGGCATCACCCGGTACGTCGAAGTTGATGACCAGGTCGATGCCGTCGATGTGGATGCCGCGACTGAGAACGTCGGTGGCGATGACGATGGGAATCTTACCGGAGCGGAAATCGGCTAGGCGATCCTCGCGCTCTTGTTGCTCCAGGTCACTGGAGACGCTCTCGGCCTTGTGGCCCTTACGCTGGAGGCGACGGGTGAGGTCGCGTACGGTCTTCTTGCGGCCGCAGAAGATGAGAATGCGCTCCAGGTCTTGCTTGTCCTTGAGGATGTGCTCGATGAGGCTGATCTTGGCCCAGTCGGCCACGTCGAAGGCCTTCTGGTCGATCTTCTCGGCGGGCTTGGAGATGGCGATGCTGATCTCGACGGGGTCCTTGAGGATCTCGCGGCTGAACTTGCGGATCTTGGTGGGCATCGTGGCCGAATAGAAGAGGATCTGTAGCTTGTCCTTGGGCAGCAGGTTGATGATCTTCATCATGTCGTTGACGAAGCCCATGTCGAGCATGCGGTCGGCCTCGTCGAGGACCAGGTGGTGTACCTCACTGAGGTCGGCGTAGCCTAGATCAAGGTGAGCGATCAGGCGGCCGGGCGTAGCGACCACGATGGGCGCACCGGTCTTAAGCGCCTTTGACTCCCGGGCCATACTGTGGCCGTCACGTCCACCGTAAATGGCAATGGAAGAGGCCGGCGTATAGAAGCTAAAACCTTCGAGCTGCCGGTCTACCTGCATGGCCAGCTCGCGGGTGGGCTCCAGGATGATGGTATTGACCTTCTTGACCGGCTCGCGGGTGAGCTTATCGAGAATGGGCAGAAGGAAGGCGGCCGTTTTACCGGTACCGGTCTGAGCTACGGCCAACACATCGCGGCCCTCCAGCGAGGGGGGGATAGCCTGGGCCTGGATGGGGGTACACACTTCGAAACCCATATCGTCGAGGGCATCGAGTAATTCGTCCACGAGATCGAGCTCGTCGAAGTAGACCACCTCCTCCTCTACGGGGGGGGTCTGATCTGGGGTATTATTCATTAGGAACTTGTCTTACGCGCAAGCCCTAGTTCTTCCAGCCCACGCACTATACTAATGCGCGAAAGTACGGCTTATTTTACCGGCCGCTCCGGAACCCGCCAATCGTAGTAAATCCGACTGTCCGCCGGCACACTTTTCACGATCCAGGTGTTGCCCCCGATGATGCTATCGGCCCCGATTACCGTATCACCCCCCAGGATGGTCGCCCCGGCATAAATAATGACCCGGTCCCCAATGGTAGGGTGGCGCTTGGTACGGGCCATTTCCTTCTGGACGCTAAGCGCGCCGAGGGTCACCCCCTGGTACATTTTGACGTCATCGCCGATCTGTACGGTCTCCCCAATGACTACCCCGGTACCGTGGTCGATACAGAATCGCCTACCAATGCGGGCAGCGGGGTGGATCTCGATGCCGGTCTTGCCGTGGGCGATCTCGGACAGCATGCGGGCCAGTAGTACCACGCCGAGGCCATGCATACAGTGAGCGATACGGTGTACGGCCAGGGTATAGAAACCGGGGTAGGTCGTGATAACCTCCACGCGACTCACCGCCGCGGGGTCACCCGCCAGTATAGCCCCGGCATCCTCGATGAGCGTAGCGTGGATGGTCGGTAGCTGCTCGGCAAAGCCTGATCGTATTTCGTCCGCCGGCACCGTAAGGTGCTCGGCGAGGGCGTCGAGGATGGTAAATAGCTTTAGGTCGTTGGTGCGGTAGTGCTGTCGGAAGGCCTGCTCCGTGGTGAAACGTAGCTCACTCATTTCCGGAAACAGAAACTGTAGGATGCCGTCGAGCCAGTCGGCGATGAGCCGGGGGGAGGGCAGCTTATTCACCCGGTGGTGCTCCCGGTAGAGGTGGCGGAGAAAGGCTTCGTCCATGGGGTTAAAGGTACGCTACCACCCGACGGGACAAAAAAAGAGCCGACTCGGGGCCGGCTCGATAAAGGTCAATGTAAGGTGGGGGTTAAGGCCCACGTCTGGATAAATAAGGCTGGGTTTGCTCGGAAAGATGCTAAAGATAAAGTCTTACATTCCAGAACTTACAAGTAATTGTGTTTGCCGTCTCAAGGGCTAATGTAGAAAACGTCGTCTCTCAGTAAACTAAACAAAGTATTCTTCAACACTGCTGGCAGTGGCGCCGCTGGTCGGGGCGGCGTGGGTCGTTAGTCGGGCTGGGTGGAATTAATTGCGCGCACCGATCATGCCCTTCATTTTCTGACGGGCCAGGAATATGCGGCTTTTGACGGTACCGATGGGGATATTAAGGTGAGCGGCGATCTCCTTATACTCATAGCCCCGGTAGAACATCAGAAAGGGAACGCTGTAGATCTCACCGATAGTACTCATCATACGATTTAGTTCCTTCAGCCGCATGTCGTGCTCGCCCTGGTTGGGAATAGCACTGGTGTTCTCGAGGGCGAAGGTGAAGGTTTCGATTGGTTGGTTCACGTGCTTGCGGCTTTTTTCCTTGCGGTAGCGGTTGATGTAGGTGTTGCGCATTATGGTCGATACCCAACTTTTAAAGTTGGTGCCCATGGTAAATTTGTCGCGGTGCCGGTAGGCCCGCATGCTAGTCTCTTGCATCAAATCCTGAGCATCCTGGTGGTTGCGGGTCAGGCGCAGGGCGAAGGAGAATAGCAGGTTTTCTAGCTTATTGATCTCCTGGGTAAACTCTTGGTTGGTCATCGTGTGATAGTTACTGTTACTCATAATGTCTGTGGCAGCCGCCACTTGTACTCGGTCACTAGTTATAGTTATCAAAGTGCGTGCCAAAACTATAACTGCTTGACTATCAAATATTTGAAAAATTGTCCAAACAGTAGCGCGGTACTAAATCCCACCTTCTGACTAAATACAGTCATGTTCGATTTTTTTGCCGCTATTTCGGAAAAGAGCAATAAAAAAAGCCCGGAATGCGACATTCCGGGCTTTCCATGCCTAAAGAATTAGGTCAGAGTAGCTGTACACCATCCGCTAGAAAACGCAACTCGCGCTTCGGGGCGTCAATGCGCGCAATCTCCTCGGGTGACTGCCCGGCATCCTCCGCGTAGTGGCGCAGTTCGTCCACAGGGGTCACCTGGTAGTAGGCCACTCCGTGAAGAATTACCTCCCGGTCTCCGATATCTTTAGGCACGAAGAAGCCATAGTCCCGAAACTTGACCATCATCTCCTGTCCGTCGCCGGCCGCTACCGTCATCCAGCAACCCCTGGCTTGGCAGACCTCGTTTACCCGGCCGCGCAGGGTGGTGCGTACGGTGTCGGACAGTTCCTCGGCGGAGTAGGTGGCTAACAATTGCTCCGTGGGCATTACCTCCGTCGCTGCGAAGCTCGCGCCGAAGGTTTCGGTCGGTGCCACATCGCGGTGGGTACCGCAGGCCAGCAGCAGGTTGATGCTCAGTAAGCTTAGTAGTACGCGCATAACTAAGGGGGGTTACTGGTAAGCGACCAGGTCGGTGATGTAACTGCCGCTATAGCCTGCTTCCTTGAGGGTATCCTGCAGCGCCACGGCCTCCTCCCGGTTCGTAAAGCTCTGCCGGCTCTCCACCACCCAGACCTGCTCGCAGGGGCGGTAGCGGGCCACCAGGCTCGGGTGGAAGGGGTACTCCGACGGATCGGTGTAGCGCAGAATAGCAACCTGCACCTTGTATTCTTTGGTGGGCGTGGTGGCAAATTTGGGCAGGGCGGGCATATTGTCACCACCGGGGCTGCCGTAGGTCGTGGGGGCCTCCTCACAGTAGCTCGGCTTAGGGCCGGCATCCTGAGCCGTAGCAAAGGTGGTAAAGGAAACGAAAAACAGTAGGGCAAACAGACGCATAGCAAGATAGGTTATCGTGTAGCAACTCAAAGGATTTCGGCCCCGGAAAGGTTCGGACCTAGCGCGGACGAATCACCACTTCCACCCGCCGTTTGAGCCTGCGGGCCAGGGTCCGTTTCATGACCCCCCGGGCTTCCACCGTGATGCGGTCGGCCGCCACCCCCCGCGCTAGCAGGTAGGCGGCAACAGCCTCGGCACGCCGTCGGCTTAGGCTCAGATTGAAGTCGGCCGTACCGGTCTCGTCCGTATACCCCCCGAGCACCACCGATCCGATCCGGTCCACCCCACCCACCCGGGCAATCATCAGGTCCAGTAGGCGTTGCTGCTCGGGAGTAACTTCCGCACTCTCCAAACTAAAGAACACTCCCATCTTCCGGTCTACCGGGGCAGCCACCGGTGGAGCAGGTGTAGCAGCTGCAGCCGGGGCCGCCGGTGCAACCCTGCGTTGCAGGCGCAGATCGATGCGGTAGGGCGACGCATTATCCCAGCGCGGAATGTCGAAGCTGCGCCGGTAGGGCAGGTACTGGCTGTGGTCGACGGTCAGGGGCAGGGCACGGTCCGGCGGAGCGCAGATGAAAAAGCGACCGGCAAAATTAGTGCGGTACACGCCTCCTCCTCCGGTCACCGGCACGGTCTGGTTCACAATGGGCTCCCCGGTCAGGCTATCCGTGAGGTACCCACTGACGTAGGTGACCTCCCTGCCCGTCAATTTCTCACTCAGGGCAAATCCGTAGATGTCAAGTCCGCCCTCGCCGCCGGGCCGGTCGCTGGCGAAGTACCCCTGCCGGCCGTCCGCCGTAAGGTGAAAACCGAGCTCGCGGGCGGGGCTGTTGATGGGCGGACCGATGTTCACCGCCTCGGCCCAGCGGCCCGTCGTGCGGTCGAGCCGACTGAAGTAAATGTCCTGGTCGCCCAGCCCCCCGTGGCCCATGCTGGAGAAGTAGAGCGTTTCGGCATCATTGCTCAGGAAAGGGGCCTCCTCGTCCTCCGGCGTGTTGATGCCTGCTCCCAGATTACGCGGCTCGGACCAGCTGCCGTCGGGCTGTAGCGTACAGTAGTAGAGGTCGCTCCCCCCGATCCCGCCGGGCCGCGTGCTAGCGAAGAATAACTGCTGTCTATCACAACTGATGGCCGCCTGTGAGTCCCAGGTACTGGAATTGACGTAAGCCGGTAACTTCTTTACCTCCCGGATACGGCCATCGATGAGCACGCCGCGGTAGATGTCGCAGCCCCCGGCCGTGGGGTCGTCATGGCATAGGGTGAAAAAGATCGTCTCCCCGTCGCGCTCCAGGGTGCACATGCCCTCGGGCTGACTGGTGTTGAAGCTGCCGAAGCGGGAGATGCTGTAGTTCCGCTCCGGTCGGCGGCGGTGGCCCTCGATCAGGTCCTCGTCCCCGTGCTCCCCCTGCCGGGTGTAGAGTAGGTAGTCCTGGTCGTTGCTCAGGAAGGGGAAGTAGTCGTTCTGTACGGTGTTGACCGGTCCGCCGAGGTTGTACAGGCCCGTGGCGTTGACGTAGTTGCTGCTATCGGCCGAGATCTGCGCGGCCAGAATGCGCTGCGCGAGCTCGCGGTCGACGACCTGGGCTTCGACGGATTGCTCCTGCTCGCCCACCAGTCCGTACTTGCCAAGGTCGTCCGCCTGGAGGGTCCTGAATTTCGTGAAGTAGGCGAGCGCCTCGCGGGGCTGTCCGTTGCGCAGGTAGGTCTCACCCGTATTGAAATAGAGCAGTCGCGAAAAGTAGGGGTCGTGCTGCAGCACCCCGAGGTACTCGGTCAGCGCGGCCGGGTAGTCGTCCTGGAGATCGTAGGCCAGCCCCAGCATGCGGCGGCCGGGCAGAAAGGTGGAATCTAGGCCCACCGATTTGCGCAGTGACTTCGTAGCCCGTTTGAGGCCGCCGTCGAGGATGTGCTGAACGCCTTCATCGAAGGCAATCACGGCGCGCTCCTCCCGCGTACGTTGCTGGCTGAAAATCGCCGCGGGAATGAACAAGGCGAGGGCCAGAACAATTAAGGAAGGGGTCCGCATACCGGTGCTACACTGGAGGATCCGTTTACAAAAGCTTGGGCCCCGTCCGCAGACGGGGCCGCAAGTACAATGAGTGCATTAGTAAACTATCACCGCGAAGGTAAACCTTTTGTTACAATCCTGCCCCGTCCGCCCCGCGGCCGGGGTTTTTTGGTGGGTACCTTTGCGGTATGCGCACCGCACTTTTCCTCCTCACCTGCACCCTCGTAGCCTGCAGTAGCCCCCGCCCGCTCACCACGTCCACCGCACCAGCGGACGCGCCCCCTGCCCTGTTCGGAGGGGAGCTACCCACTTACTGGTACCAGGGCACCGCCGAGCTAAGCACCTACCGCCTACAGCAAGCCCGTTACGGCGAACTGCGCGACGGACAGGCCGTACTCATCCAGGTCACCGAAGATTTCCTGACCGACGAGCAGGTCAAGAACGATACCTACGAGAACCCCCGTAGCGCACCGGTGCTGAAGACCAACCTCATCAAGCGCTTCACCACCGGGCTGTACGACTACTCGATCATGAGCTCGGTGTTTACGCCCACGAATGCAGCCGCGCAGCCGCGTACGCTGAAGGTGACCACCAGTAGCCAGGACTGGTGCGGACAGAGCTTTACGCAGCTGAACTACGACCGGGGCGCGAGCTACAATATGCAACTGCGGAGCTACTTCGAGCGGGAGGGGGACGTAGCTACCAGCCTGGCAGCCGACTTCCTGGAGGACGAGGTATTCAACCGCATCCGTATCGCCGGTGAGGCCCTGCCCGAGGGCACCTTCCGGGTACTGCCGCCGACAAGCTATCTACTACTAACCCACCGGGACTACCACGCCTATACCGCCGAGGCCCGACTGGAGGCTCCCGAAGAAACCACTCGCACCTACACCATCGACTATCCGGAGCTAGAGCGCCGCTTCACCGTGACCTTTGATCGGGCGGCACCCTACGTGATTCGCGGATGGACCGAGACCTACCCCGATCGCGGCGAGCTGCTCACTACCACGGCCACCCTGGAGGCGCAGAATCAGCAGGCCTACTGGCAGTTGAACGCCGTTAAGGACGCGGCGCTGCGTAGCGAATTAGGCCTGCGGTAGCACAAAGGTCGGTGGGTGGGGTTGTCTTCATACATTAAGGTATTGCTTACATGGCTCGTTTACTTACCCTTCTAGTCCTCGTTTTTTCGCTGCTGTTTTCGGCCCTGCTGCCCGCCCAGGGGCTCACGGTACAGCCCTACAATCCCAGTAATACCACCAATGCCGTGCTGCTGGGCCTGGGTGGGGCCCTGACCACCACCTCCGTGCTGCTGGACCGGCGGGTGAGTCCGCTGACCGAGGACGACGTAGCCATCCTGGAGATCGACCGGGTGCCGAAGATCGACCGCTTCAGCCTGCGGCAGCTATCGCTCAATGCCGACGAGGGAACCGACAAGCTCCTCCTGGCCAGCTTTGCCAGCCCCTTTTTCCTGCTCCTGGACCGGCCCGGCCGTGACAACTTCGACCGCATGGCGCTGATCGTCTTCGAGGGCGCCATGATCAACTCCGGGCTGATCAACCTGACAAAAGTGCTGGTGCGGCGGCCCCGGCCATACACCTATAATTCTGACGCCCCCCTGGACACCAAGCTCCGGAAATCGAGCCGCTACTCCTTCTTCAGCGGGCACAGCGCTACTACGGCCTACTTTGCCTTTACGGCCGCCAAGCTCTATAATGATCTCTACCCGATGAGTAACGCGCGGCCCTACGTCTGGCTCGGCGCAGCCCTGCTACCGGCGGCGGTCAGCTACGGGCGCATGCGGGCGGGCCGCCATTTTTTCACCGACGTGCTGGTCGGTACGGCCATCGGCACGATCGTTGCACTCACGGTACCGAGCCTCCACAAGACCGGGGCGGAATAACTCACACCCCCCACCCGCATGGCACAGTTCATCGACTACTACCAAACGCTCGGCGTCGACAAGTCGGCCGACGACAAGCAGCTCAAGAAGGCCTTCCGCAAACTGGCCCGCAAGTACCACCCCGACGTAGCCCCCGACGACAAGGATGCCGAGCAGAAATTCAAGGCCGCCAACGAGGCCTACGCCGTGCTCTCCGACCCGGAAAAGCGCAAGCAGTACGATAAGTACGGCAAGGACTGGGAACACGCCGAGGCCTTCGAGCAGGCCCGGCAGCAGGGGGGTGGATTCGGTGGCGGTGGCGGCGGTAATCCTTTCGGTGGACAGTACACCTACTCCGGTGGTGCCGAGGGGGCCGACTTTTCCGACTTCTTCCGCGATATGTTCGGCGGGGCCGCAGGTGCAGGCTTCGGGGGCGGAGGTTTCGGGGGTGCCGGTGGCGGTGCCCGGGCCTACCGGGGTCGCGATGTCGAAGCCGAACTCCGGGTGGGTATGCAGGACGTACTGGAAGACAACAAGCAGGTACTTACCGTGGGCGATAAGCAACTGCGGGTAACGATCCCTGCTGGCGTAGAGGACGGACAGACGCTACGGCTACGCGGGCAGGGTAGTCCCGGTATGGGCGGCGGGCCGGCCGGTGACCTCTACATCACCTTCCGTGTCACCACACCGCCGGACTACCGCCGCGAGGGAGCCGACCTCTACAAGACGGAAGAGGTAGACCTGTACACCATGCTGCTTGGCGGTAAGATCACCGTGCAGACGCCCACCGGCGCGGTAAATCTGCCCATCGCGCAAAACACACCCAACGGAAAACGGGTACGGCTAAAGGGTAAGGGACTACCCAACTACAAGCAGGGCGGTAGTGGCGATCTTTACCTCGACCTGACGGTCAAGCTGCCGGAGTCCCTCACCGCCGCCGAACGAGAAGCCTTCGAGAAATTGGCCGGCCGGTAGCCGCCTAAACGCTAGACCTATGAAGCCCGGAGTAGCCTACATCACCGTACAGCAATTTTGTGCCTTCCACCACTGCGAGACCGTAGTTATTGAGGAGTTTCTGGATTACGGCATCTTCAAGGTACAGCAGCAGAGTGAGATCCTCCTTATTCCCGAGGATCAGGTACCGCGCATCGAGCGGGCACTGCGGCTGCGCAATGACCTGGGGGTGAATGCCCCGGGCATCGACATCATTCTGCGCCTGGTGGAGCGGATCGAGGGGCGGGGTAGGGTGGAGGACCTTTAAAAAAAGCCTACCCGCCAGGGTTTGTACCGCGTAGGAATGAGCGTCAGGTGAGGTCCGTTTAGCTCCGGCCGCAAAAAGAGTAGTCCGAAGTGGTAGGTGTCTACCGAGGCCGTCACCCGGGGGTGCTTTAGCAACTCGTCCCAGGCCCGCTCCATACCCCGCGACCAGTGGATATCGGCCACTACGACGACGCTCTCATCGGTTGCCTGCCGGAGTAGCTGCTCGACGTAGTCCAGGGTGGGCCGGTAGCGGTGGTCGCCATCGAGGAAGGCCAGCAACCGGCTGGGGGGAAGGTGACTGTGTTGGCTAAGCCAGTTCTGAAACGTAGCCACGTGTGCCTGTACAGCCTGGGTGGCCCCGGCTAGCTGGAGGGTCTCGGTAGCTAAGGAGGCCACGGCGGGGTTGCCCTCTACAGTGACCAGCGGCGTACGGGTGTCGGCGGCGTGGAGGTAGACGGTGGAAATGCCGGCATTGGTACCGAACTCGACGATGCGTTTGGGCCGCAGCCACAGGGCCAGGCGGAAGAGAAGGCGGCCGGAGCGATCGGAGATCGCATTAGAGCGTACCAGGCTGGCGGCGGTGCGCTGGGTGCGGCGAGTCGTCTTACTGGGGGCACCGAGTGGCTGTAGGGGCACCGTGTCCGACCGCCCTTCCCAGTACCGGCGCAACTGGGGTACTAGGTCGAAGGCGTGGTAATGCCGATCATCGGTGTACACCTCCCGGACGAAACTACTCAGGAAGGGAGAGTGGACGTCGTAGCGGGTGCGGGCGCGCAGGTACCAGCGTAGGGCGGCGGTGAGGCGGAAGAGCCAGTAGGGGAGATTAACGGACACCCCGGATCTGAATCGTATCCTCTGCTAGAAGCAAGCGAGTAAAATCCTTGAGATTATTAGTGTACAATATCTCGGCTTTACACTTGATGGCGGCCTGAAAATGGAGCGCATCGTAAAATACCGGGCCGCGAAGATCAAGTGTGACGCAACGATTTAGGGCAGCACGGTAATCGTCAGCGTCGAGAACCACTAATTGGATAACAGCGTCTAACGTGGTTTCCATGGCTGACTCAAGCGTTCGCAGGGAAAGAGTGGCCATATACTGAGGTACTCGGCTTATACTAGTGTATATCTCCCCATAGGTATGTAGCGTGGTGTAGGGCACATCTTTTGCCGCCAGTGTCCGACGAAATAGCGCTTGCGACTGCTGATGAAGCTCGTGGCTGGGTACGTACGCTGGTACTAAAACCGAAGTGTCGAAATAACTAATCATTTTTCAAACCCAGCACTTTGTCCGCCCGCTCCTCCCGGCCTTGACGAATCATCTCTACCACATCAAAATCTACCGTCATGGGAGGATCAGTGACTAACACCGGCCAGCCCCAGTCAGTCATCTCAATTCTCGTTACTGCTGTTTTTGTGCCCGCCGTTGGATGCAGTGCCACACTACGCTCAGCATCAGATACCTCTAGCTCTAGTTGATCTCCTGCCTGAAGTCCAATGCGGGTTCTAACATGCTTGGGAATAAGTACTCGACCAAATTTATCAATGGTGACGGTCATCGATTCGTGTTTTGCCAAAAAACAATTCTCTGCCAAATATAGTTCCAATCTTCAAACTTGCACCCATGTCCCGCGGCTTCGTCAAAGAATCAGATCAGGAGGAACTTCCCATCATCCCGCCCCGCTCGCCGCTACCGGCCGGGGAGACGAACTACGTGACGCCCGCCGGACTGCAGGCCCTCCATGCTGAGCGGGAGCAACTGGAAGCGGACAAAGCCGCCCTGCCCACCGACAATGAGGACGAGCGCCGCCGCGCCGCCACCGTCATTGACGGCAAACTGGCCCTGCTCGACCGACGTATCTCAACCGCCCGCGTCCTCGAGCCCCGGGAGCAGCCGCAGGAGGAGGTGCGCTTCGGCGCGCACGTCACGCTCAAACACGTCGCCACCGGGAAGCTCCAGGAGTTCCAGATCGTAGGCGTGGACGAGGCCAACGTGAAGGAGCGCAAGATCAGCTTCACGGCCCCGATTGCCCGGGCGGTGACGGGGCTGTGGGTGGGGGAGGTGGCGGACTTTCGGTTGGGGGGCGAGCTGCGGCAGCTGGAGGTAGTGGGGATACGGTACTAAGCGTGGTGCTCCTCCACGTAAGCCGGGCGGTAGTCCTCCGCGGTGATGTCAGCGGGGTAGTCCTCTAGCTTATCGTACCAGTTGACCTTCAGGATGAGGGTAGTGATGGTAACAATGACCAATGAGCCGATGAGCCACGGCCAGTTCTTCACTACCATGAAGATGGGCGAGGCCGTGATGGCGGTCTGCCAGACGATACCAACGGCGACGTTGACCATGTCCCGGCCCGCGGCACGGTTCTCCACTAGCTCCGGGCGCTCGGCGCGGCAGGCAGCTACCACCGGCCCCCAGAAGCCCCAGGGGCGGGTACGGAAGTAGAAGCGCTTGAGTACCGGCAGGGGATCGGGTGGGGTAGCCAGACTACCTACGATACATCCCAGCAGACTCAGCGCTAGGTTGATGGGGAAGGCCTGTAGGGCATCTAGGTCGAGCCCCAGAGCAGGTAGGGCGGTGGGCAGAATGAGTGCGGCCAGGATACCGGCCACCATACCCCAGAAGTAGCCGTAGGCATTGAAGCGCCACCAGTACCACTTTAGTAAATTGGCCGCGGTATAGCCGCCGTAGAGTCCGCTGACCAGCCAGTTGATGATGCTGTCCAGGCTATCTAGGAATAAGCCGAACACACAGCCCACCACGACCACGCCGGCACTGGCCAGGTAGCTCATATTGACGTAGGTCTTTTCCGGCGCATCGGGGTTGATGTACCGCTTATAGATGTCGTTGACCAGGTAGGCGGGGGCGGCATTGACCGCGGCGGCGAAGGTGGACATAAAGGCCGCCAGCAGTCCGGCGATCAGCAAGCCCAGTAGCCCGGTGGGAATGAACTCCCGCAGGGTGAAGGGTAGAATTTGCTCGAAGTCCACGTCCGGTCCCATCCCCCGTAGGTCGTCGCTGAAGTAGACCAGGGCGAGGATCGTCAGTCCGGCAATGAGCATGTACCGGGGAAAGAGCAGTACCACGTTCACGAAGCCACTCATCTTGGCCGCATCCTTCGGCGTGGCCGTGGAGAGCACCCGCTGCATATCGTAGGTAGGTGCCGGACCGGCCATCGACTGCAGGATCCCCTTGAAGAGCACCAGGGAGAAGAACAGTCCGAAGATCTCGTAGCCGTCCTCACTGATCTTGTTCTGCACCTCCGGGATGAGATTATTCCAGTTTAGGTCCAGGTTCCAGCTAAAACCGATCTGCCCCCAGCCATCGGGCACTACGGCGGCCAGCATCTCCGGCGAGATTTGCTGCATGGCGATCACCCCCACCGCGATACTGGCGATGGTCATGATCACATACTGCAGCACCTCGGTAAAGACCACGGAGTACATGCCCCCCTTGATCACGTAGCCCGTGGTAAGCACGGTGAAGATGATGGCCCAGTACATCTCGTTCCAGTAGGCGTCCGGCGAGAGCTGAAAGGGCAGAAAGGCCGCCGCGAACTTGCCGATACCCAGGAAGCCGAAGGCCACGTTGGCAATCACCACCAGTACGGCAAAGAGCACGACCACGATGTGCGACAGCCGCGAGCCCAGCCCGTCGCCGAAGCGAAACCGGATCCACTCCGCCCCCGTCATCACCCCCGACCGCCGGAGCCAGATCGACAGGAAGACCATCATGAAAATCTGGTTGAACACCGGCCAGAGCCAGGGGATCCAGACCGACTTCAATCCGTAGATAAATAGCAGGGTCACCATCCACATCGTCCCCGAGATGTCGAACATGCCCGAGGCATTGCTCAGACCCAGGAACTGCCACTTGATCTCGTTGCCCCCCAGGAAGTAGTTCTCGATGCTGCTACTGGCCTTCTTAGAAATGTAAAAACCGATGCCGATGGTGAGCAGGATGTACAGGACAATGATCCCGATGTCGATGGGGTGAAGTGCGAAATCCATTAGCGTAAGGTAAGTACAATGCTGTCTCCGACAGCGCCAGTACAATGCGGCCTCCGGCCGCGCTACCCAGGTATTCCAGCGCAGCCAGAGGCTGCATTTTTCTACCGCTGCCGGAGGCAGCATCGTACTTTCGCTGAATGCGCTACCTCGTTCTCCTGCCCATCCTCCTCTGCACCTGCGGCCCCGCCGACCCCGACCCCTCCGCCGCCGCCACCGTAGATGAAGGCACCACAGATACTTTCCAGCAGCTCCTCACCGACTACCAGGAAGGCCGTCTCCAGCTCAACCCCCTCGAGGCTACCTTCCTGGGCGACGACCGCTACAACGACCGCCTGCCCAACATGCTCTCCCAGGAGTACAAGGCCGAAAGCCGCGCCTTCTTTCAGGATTACTTTCAGCGCTTACAACAGATTGACCGCGATGCCCTCGGCCCCACCGACCGGGTGAGCTACGACGTGCTCCACTGGGACCTAAACATCGCGCTACAGGGCTACGACTTCATGACCGAGCTGCTACCCCTCGACCAGTTTGACAGCCCCCACCTGATGATCGGGCAGCTGGCCAGCGGACAGAGCGCCCAACCCTTCCGGACCGCCGAGGACTACGAGAACTGGCTCGCGCGGCTGGAGGACTTTGCCGTAATGATGGACACCGCCAAGGTCAACCTACAGCGCGGCGCGGCAAAGGGCTACGTCCTGCCCCGCCCCCTGGCCGAAAAGCTGCTGCCCCAACTTGAAAGCCTGTCCGAGGAGCCGTTAGAGGACCACCTCTTCTACAGTCCCGTAAAGATGATGGACAGCCTTTCTACCGAAGACCGTGACCGCCTCACTCAGGAATATAAGCGTATGGTAGGTCAGCGGATCATCCCGCTCTTCACCGACCTGACGGCCTACGTGCGCGATGAGTACCTGCCGCAGACCCGCACCACCAGCGGCATCGACGCCATCCCGAACGGAGAGGCCTACTATAACTACCTCATCAAGCTTTACACCACTACCGATATGGGGGCCGACGAGATTCACGAGCTCGGCCTGAGTGAGGTGGCCCGCCTGCGCGGCGAGATGGAACGCGTGCAGGCCGAGGTCGGCTTCGAGGGGGAGCTCAAGGACTTCTTCGACTACGTCCGCACCCGCCCCGAGCTCATGCCCTTTACCAAACCCGAGCAGGTGATCGCCAACTTTGAGTCGATCTACGACCGGATGAAACCGCAGCTCAAGGTGCTGTTCAACAAGGTACCCAAGACGCCCTTCGAGGTGCGCCGCACGGAGGCCTTCCGCGAGGCCAGCGCCTCGGCGGAGTACAACCCCGGCAGTCAGGACGGCAGCCGCCCCGGCATCTTCTACGTCCCCATCCCCGCCGTGGAGGAGTACAACGTGTTCAGCGACGAGGACCTCTTCCTCCACGAAGCCATCCCCGGTCACCACTACCAGATCAGCCTTACCCTAGAGAACGAGGACTTACCCGCCTTCCGCCGTAACCTCTGGTACTCGGCCTACGGCGAGGGCTGGGCCCTGTACTGCGAGAGTCTCGGTCGTGAGCTCGGGCTGTACGAAGACCCCTACCAGTACTTCGGTATGCTCTCGGCCGAGATGCACCGCGCCATCCGCCTGGTCGTCGATACCGGTATTCACAGCAAGGGGTGGACCCGCGAGCGCGCTATTCAGTATAGCCTCGATAATGAGGCGGAGAGCGAGGCCAGCATCGTGGCGGAGATCGAGCGGTATATGGCCATCCCCGGTCAGGCGCTGAGCTATAAGGTCGGCCAGCTGAAGATCCGCGAGCTACGTGCCCGGGCGGAGGAGGCCCTGGGGGATGGGTTTGACGTTAGGGCCTTCCACGACTTGGTGCTGGAGGGGGGCTGTCTACCGCTGGCGGTACTGGAGCAGAAGGTCGACGGTTGGATCGCAGCAGCGAAGTAGGGCGGGGCCGCAGGTGCTACCGCTTGGTGGCCTCGGCGGCGGGCGGGACGAGCAGGGCCGGAAGGTCGAGCTCGCGGTAGAGGGCGTTGTAGGCGGCTACGTCCTCGTCGATGATGCGGTCTAGTACGCGCCGGTACGTCTGCCAGTCTTGCTGCAACTCCTCCAGGCGTGCCTGTGCGCCCTGGGTGACGACCGGTACGGGGCCGTCCACACGATCCTTTAGGTTCATCAGCTCGGCGTTCAGGCGGTTGGGGAAGTTGATGACGTCCTGGAAGGTCTTTTGCTCGGGTTGAATGAGCGTATTCTCCCAGTCCGTGATGCGGTCGATGATGTCCGTCCCCTTTGCCCTTAAATCTTCCGTGCCGGATATACTCTGTAGGTTAGTATTTAGCGCTTCGACCTGCCCGCGCACGCGGCGCATGCGGTTGACGGACAGGTGGATGTCGCGTACGGCTTCCTCTACCTCTGTGAGTAGGCGCACCTGGGCGGTATAGTTGGCCGGGGTAGCCTCGATACTCGGGTCGGCAAGTAATTCGGCACGGGTGGTGACGGTGTCCGTCGGGGTAGAAAGGCGTAGCGTGTAGCTTCCGGGGGCAACGAGCCCGCCCCGGTAGTCACCCAGCACGAACACGCCCTCTACAGCCGGTAGGGTGGCGCGCCGCAGGTCCCAGTTGAAGCGGTTCAGACCGGTTTCGGCCGGTAGGGCCGGGGGCGCGGGTGGCCCCCCGGGCCAGCTTTTGGTCTTTGCCGGCTGGCTCGTGTAGCTGCGGATTACGTCGCCGGTTTCATTCAGGACTTCGAGGGTCACTACGCTGCTGTCCATTTCTTCCGGCAAGTAGTAATCAATGGTAATGCCCGCCGCGGCGTTTTCGCCCTCCCCCTCCTCCGGGCCGCCACCGGGGCTAAGCGTATACCGGTAGGTGGGTTTGGGGGTTACGATGGCCGGGCTGTCCGGTAGCTCAGGACCCAGTTGCTGGAGGGCACCGAGATCGTCCAGCACCCAGAAGGCACGGCCGGAGGTGGCTACGATCAGGTCGTTGTCGTGGACGACGAGGTCGAGGATGGGTACGTCGGGCAGGTTCAACTTCGGTTTCTCCCAGCTTGCGCCGCCGTCGAAGGAGAGGTACAGTCCGCGTTCGCTGCCCCCGTAGAGCAGTTCGGGCCGCCTGGGGTCCTCGCGGATGACGTGCACAAACTCCTCCTCGCCGAAGCCCGTATCGATGCGTGTCCAGCTACCGCCGTAGTCGGTGGTTCGGTAGGCTTCGGGGGTGAAGTCATTGAACTTGTAGTTCGTTACGGCCAGGTAGGCGGTGCCGGGAGTGGTGGGGGAGACCTCGATGGCATTCACCTGGTGCTCGCCCATGTCGGCCGGGGTGATCTCCTTCCAGTTGCCGCCCTCGTCCCGGGTCACCCACACGCGGCCGTCGTCCGTGCCGGCCCAAAGTTCCCCCGCTTGGTGGGGACCGGCGACCAGGTAGGTGATGGTGCCGTAGATCTCCCCACCGGCCCCCTCGTTGGTGAAGGGGCCGCCGCCATCGACCAGTTTGCTGGTGTCGTTGCGGGTGAGGTCGGGACTGATCTCGGTCCAACTGCGGCCCCTATCCTTCGACCGCAGGACCTTGTTGCCCCCATGGTAGAAAACACTAGGATCCTGGGGGGAGGCGACGATCGGTGCGTTCCAGTTAAATCGGTACTGCATGTCGGAGGGGGGGGTAGCCAGGCCCGCCACCGGGGTGGCCATGACGTCGACCTCGGTGCCCGTTTCGTTGTCGTACACCGAGATGTTGCCCTGGTAACTGCCGCCCATCACGTAGCGGGGCGCCTTGGGGTCGAAGGCTAGGAAAGCGCTCTCGCCCCCGGCGGTGGGGTGCCAGTCAGCGGGGCCAATGCCGCCGCCGCGGGTACGGCTTACGATGTCGACGGTACTGTTGTCCTGCTGGCCGCCGTAGATGCGATAGGGCACCTGGTGGTCGGTGATGACGCGGTAGAACTGGGCGGTGGGTTGGTTGTCCTGGCTGCTCCAGCTCCTGCCGCCGTCGAAGGTGATGGCCGCCCCGCCGTCGTTGCCCAGGATCATGTTGTCGGCATCGTCGGGGTTGATCCAGAGGTCGTGCTGATCGCCGTGGTTGACCTCAATGGTAGCGAAGCTGGCCCCGCCGTCGATGGACTTCAGGACGGGGGCATTCAGTACGTACACCTGGTTCGGGTTGACCGGGTCGGCGAAGATTTCGATGTAGTACCAGGCTCGGGCAACGGTGATGCGGTCGGTACTGGTCTGCTGCCAGCTCTTGCCGCCGTCGTCGCTGCGGTAGACGCCGCCACTATCCCGTGCCGCTTCGAGGTTGGCGAAGACGCGGTTTGGGCGGGCGGGACTGACCGATACGGCCACCTTGCCCAGGGTGTCGGGTAGGCCCTCCGTGAGTTGATCCCAGGTGGTGCCTCCGTCGGTGGTTTTGTAGAGTCCGCTGCCGGGACCGCCGCTGCGGACAGTCCAGGGGTAGCGGCGGTGATCCCACATACCGGCATAGAGCACACGGGGGTTGGTGGGGTCCATGCTTAGGTCGGCGGCACCCGTGGTGGCATCGACGTAGAGGATCCGCTCCCAGTGCTGTCCGCCATCGGTACTACGGTATACCCCACGCTCGTCGCTATCACCGTGTACGGCTCCCTGTACGGCTACGTAGAGGTGGTCGGGATCCTGGGGGTGCACCACGATGTCTGCAATGTGCCGGCTGCTGTCTAGGCCGAGGTGCTGCCAGGTAGCGCCCCCATCGCCGCTGCGGTAGACGCCATCGCCGGCCGAGGTCATCACGCCCCGTACGGCGTGCTCGCCGGTGCCGGCGTAGAGTACGTTGGGGTCGGAGGGGGCCACGGTGAGGGCACCGATGGAACCGGTATTGAGCTGTCCGTCGGAGATGTTACGCCAGTGGTGGCCCGCGTCGTCGGTCCGGAAGATGCCGCCGCCCACTCCACCGAAGTAGTAGCGCAGCGGGTAGCCGGGTACGCCGGTGACCGTATTGGTCCTTCCCCCACGGAAGGGGCCGATATTGCGAAACTCCAGGCTTTTGAATCGCTCACTGCGGGTGGTGTCGGCCACCCCCTGGGCGGGGACCAGGAGCGGGAAGCAGAGCAGTAGGAGGGTAGGGAGTAATCTCATCGTTGTTATTTGCTACCAAGATAAACGGCAGTTGTCAGACCGTGAGGCGCCCGGCGTTGGGGCTACCTACCGGCGATTGTCCGCCTTGATGTAGGCATTGAGCTCGCGGTAGTCCAGCTTGCCGTCGACGGACTTTAGGTAGTCGTGGATCTGTACGGCCTTCTTGGCCCGGGCCTCGAGTCCCTTGAGTTTGGCGATTTGGTAGAGCAGGCCGCGCTGCTTGCCGGGGCTGAGCTGATGGAATACCGCGTGTGCCTCGGGGTCGATGCTCCAGAGCTCGGCGGCCTCGGCCGGAAGAGGGATGCCATAGGTGCTTTCGTCGGGCAGCAAGTCAAGCGCTACCTCTTCGCCCAGGGTTAAGCTGAAGCGCTCCCGGACTGCTTTATTGACGGTGATGAAAAAATCCCCCTTTCCATCCGGCATCAGTCCGGAGTGGATACTGCCGGACCCATTGATGTGGCAAATGACCCGGTTGGCATTTTCTTCCCGCTCGAGGAGTTGCGCTACGACCTCGTGCGGAATGGGAAAAACAGTGTAATACACGTCTCCGTAATTCAGGTGCTCACCGGCATCCGAAAGGGTGGTAGTAAGCTGCACCACGGGCGGGGGATTTTTGGCGTTCTTGCACTAAGTTATGAAACGCGATTTCAATAAGTACCTCGGTCACCTGGAAGAGGATGAGCTGCGGACGGAACTGCAAAAGCTCTACGCCCGCTTCCCCATCCTGCGCGAGTACTACACCATGGAGCTTACCGACCCGAAGAAGGTCATCGATAAGTACAAGGTCGGGATGCGCAAGGCCTTCTTCCCTACCCGGGGCCGGGGTAAGCGCGGCCGCTCGCAGTCTAGTAAGCTGATCAAACGCTTTGCCGCCATCTCGATCCACCCCAAGGACCTGGTCGAGCTCTACTTCTACCGCGCCGAACTGATGACCGAGTACATCGGTGCCCGCCGGGTAGATAGCGAGGCCTTCCACGCTAGCACCGTCAAGACCTTTGCGCAGGCCTGCGAGCTGGCCGAGCGGGAGGTATTGCTGGACTACTTCGCCGGAGGTGCACGCCAATTGGCGGAGCTGTTCGAAGCGCAACGGCGCGACCGCCGGCACAGTCTGTGGCCCGTATTCTGCACCCACTGGGAGAATTAGGATCAGAGAATTGTTGAAGTAATAGAGTGAAGAACAAAATAATTAGGTGTATTTACATAGTTAGCCGGTACATCGCTTGGAATTTCGGTGTAGTTTGCGTAAGTTAATTGCCGCGACCGGCATTGCATCCACTGGCGTTCACCGCACCTGCGGCCCCGCCCCCATCATGCCTACCACGCATTGCCACCCGCACCGCAACAACTCAACAACTAAAAACGCAACAACCACCCATGAGCACTACCGCCACCAGAAGCGCCGACACCCTGGCCAAACCGAAATTCAAAGACCAGTACGAGAATTACATCGGAGGAGAATGGACGCCGCCCACGAACGGGGAATACTTCGACAACGTCTCGCCCGTAGACGGCCAGAGCTTCACCCGCATACCGCGCTCGACCAAGGAGGACGTGGATAAGGCCGTAGCCGCCGCCTGGAAAGCCGCCCCGCAGTGGAATAATAGCTCGGCCACCGAGCGAAGCAACATCCTGCTCAAGATCGCGCAGGTGATGGAAGACAACCTCGAGGTGCTAGCGCGCTCCGAGACCTGGGACAACGGCAAGGCCCTACGCGAGACCCGCGCCGCCGATATGCCGCTGGCTGTAGACCACTTCCGCTACTTTGCCGGGGTGATCCGGGCCGAGGAGGGTGGAGTGGCCGAGCTCAACAGCGACACCGTGTCGATGAACGTGTGGGAGCCACTGGGCGTGGTGGGACAGATCATCCCCTGGAACTTCCCGATCCTGATGGCCGCCTGGAAGCTGGCCCCCGCGCTGGCCGCCGGTAACTGTGTAGTGCTGAAGCCCGCCGAGCAAACGCCCGTAGGCATCCTGCTGCTGATGGAGCTGATCGAGGACCTGCTGCCCGCCGGCGTGCTCAACATCATCAATGGCTTCGGCGTAGAGGCCGGTAAGCCGCTGGCCAGCCACCCGGACATCAATAAGATCGCCTTCACCGGCGAGACGACGACCGGGCAGCTGATCATGCAGTACGCCAGTAAGAACATCATCCCCGTGACCCTGGAGCTGGGGGGGAAGAGCCCGAACGTATTTATGGAATCGGTGATGGAGGCCGACGATGCCTTCTTCGATAAATGCCTGGAGGGGGCGGCCATGTTTGCGCTGAATCAGGGGGAGGTGTGTACCTGTCCGAGTCGGCTGCTGGTGCAGGAGTCGATCTACGATAAGTTCATGGAGCGCTTCATCGAGCGGGTGGAGGCCATTAAGATGGGCCATCCGCTGGACCCCTCGACGATGATGGGCGCCCAGGCAAGCAACGACCAGTACGAAAAGATTCTGAAGTACATCAAGATCGGTAAGGAAGAGGGCTGTAAGGTGCTCACCGGGGGCAAACCCGCCCATGTCGACGGACTCGGCGAGGGCTTCTACATCCAGCCCACCGTGCTGGAGGGGAACAACAAGATGCGGGTGTTTCAGGAAGAGATCTTCGGTCCGGTGCTCTGCGTGACCACCTTTAAGGACGAGGCCGAGGCCATCGAGATCGCCAACGATACCCTTTACGGCCTCGGTGCCGGGGTGTGGACGCGCGATGCCCACCAATTGTACCGCATCCCCCGCGCCATTAAGGCCGGTCGGGTATGGGTGAACTGCTATCATGACTATCCCGCTCATGCGCCCTTCGGCGGGTACAAGAAGTCGGGCATCGGCCGCGAGAACCATAAGATGATGCTCGACCACTACCGGCAGACCAAGAACATGCTCATCAACTACAGCAAGGACAAGCTGGGCTTCTTTTAGACCCTCTCCCCCGACCCCTCTCCATAGGAGAGAGGAGAAATAACCAGCCTGTGTAATTTTATGTCGAGAGTAGATATTACGGACGACGCCCGCGCCATCATCGATAAGCTCCGCGCGCAGCACGGTCCCCTCATCTTTCACCAGAGTGGGGGCTGCTGTGATGGGAGCTCGCCGATGTGCTTTCCGGAGGGGGAGTTTTACATCGACGATAATGACGTACTACTGGGGAAGATACACGGCTGTCCCTTCTACATGTCGAAGTTTCAGTACGAATACTGGAAGCATACGCACCTGACCCTGGATGTGACGGAGGGGCGGGGGGCGAGCTTTTCGGCGGAGGTGCCGCTGGGGCTTCGGTTTGTGATCGACTCGCGGTTGCTGGTGGAGGGGGAGTAGGGGCCTGGCGGCTTCCGTTCACCACGGATGGGCCTGCGGCCTACACGGAGGGCTTCACGGAGGTTTCACGGAGGACTCGTCTCTACAGAGAGGGGTACAGAGGTAGAAGCTAGCGCTTCTGAGGGAGAAGCAACCAACTAGCTCTTAGTAATTTCAATGGTGGCTTCCTGTCCGTTGGGAAGGGTGATTGGCTCACCCACGACGGTGCCCGGATGGATGAGCTCGTCGGCAAGGGTCTCCGCTACGATGTAGTCGCGGTAGGTGGATGCGGCTTGCTGTACTTCTGCCGGGGCGGCAAGGGCGATGCGGATCCGATCGGTGACTTCCAGTCCGCTGTCTCTACGTAGCGTCTGGATACGGCTCACGAGCTCGCGGGCCAGTCCCTCGCGGGCCAGCTCCGGAGTGACATCGACGTCGAGGGCTACGGTGAGCTCTCCGTCGGTGGCTACCTTCCAGCCGGGAATGTCTTCGGTGATTACTTCGACCTCTTCGGTGGTGATGGTCACGGGTTCCCCCTCTAGGTCTAGGGTATAGCTACCGGTGGCTTCCAGCTCATTGATGCCCGCACTACTCATCGTTGAGATCGCCTTAGCCGCTGCCTTCATCTGCTTCCCGAGCCGCTTGCCGAGCACCTTGAAGTTGGCCTTTACGGACTTCTTCAGAAAGTCATCGTCGGTCAAAAACTCTACCTCCTTGATGTTAGTCTCTGCTTTGATAATATGTGCTACATCGGCGACCTGCCGGCGAAACTCGTCGCTCAGGGTGGGAATCAGTACCTTCTGTAGCGGCTGCCGTACCCGGAGCTTTTCGCGCTTGCGTAGGCTCAGCACGAGGGAAGAAATGCGCTGGGCATAGGCCATGCGCTGCTCCAGGTCGGCATCGATGCGGGTGGGGTCCGCGGGTGCAAGCAGGGTGAGATGGACGCTGGGTGCTGTAGCGGCGACTTCAGTCGCCACGCTGCCCGTCACGTTCCGATACAGCCAATCGGCAAAGAACGGTGCCACAGGTGCCATCAACTGACTCACCCGCACGAGACAAGTATGTAGTGTGTAGTAGGCCGCTTGCTTATCCGCCGTCATCTCCCCCCGCCAGAACCGCCGCCGACTCTGCCGTACGTACCAGTTGCTGAGCTCATCGTTGACGAAGCCGTCGATCGCCCGGATGGCCGGGGTAGCATCGTAGGCGGAGAACAGTTCATCCACCTGCTGGGTGAGGCTTTCCAATCGGCTCAGGACCCAGCGGTCGATCTCGGCCAGTTCGAGTTCCTTGGCACCTGCGTTCGCGGCAGATTGGGGTACGGTGTAGCCGTCGATGTTGGCGTATAAGGCGAAGAAGCCGTAGGTATTATAGAGGGTACCGAAGAAGCGACGCTGCACCTCCTTGATGCCCTCTAGATCGAACTTGAGGTTGTCCCAGGGGTCGCTGTTGCCGATCATGTACCAGCGGGTGGCATCGGCGCCGAAGGTATCGATGGTGGTGAAGGGGTCGACGGCATTACCCAGGCGCTTGGACATCTTTTTGCCGTCCTTGTCCAGGACCAGTCCGTTCGACACCACGTTTTTATAGGCTACCGAGTCGAAGACCATGGTGGCGATGGCGTGCAGGGTGTAGAACCAGCCCCGCGTTTGATCTACCCCCTCAGCGATGAAGTCGGCCGGGAAGGAACGCTCGAAGGTCTCTTCGTTCTCGAAGGGATAGTGCCACTGGGCGTAGGGCATGCTACCGGAGTCGAACCAGACGTCGATCAGATCAAGCTCGCGGCGTAGCTCCTTGCCGTTTTGCCACAGTACTACCTCGTCGATGTAGGGGCGGTGAAGGTCCTGCGGTACCTGTTGCTCTAAGCCGAGCTCGCGGTTAGCGATGGTCACGAGTTCCGCTAGCTCAGCCAGGGAGCCGATGCAGACTTCCTCTTCCCCATCCGCACTACGCCAGATCGGCAACGGGATGCCCCAGTAGCGGCTCCGGCTGAGGTTCCAGTCCTGCAGATTCTCCAGCCACTTGCCGAAGCGGCCCTCCCCGGTGCTGGCCGGCTGCCAGTTGATGGTCGTGTTGAGCTCCTGCATCCGCTCCTTGACCGCGCTGGCCTTGATGAACCAGCTATCGAGGGGGTAATAGAGCACGGGCTTATCGGTGCGCCAGCAGTGGGGGTAGGAGTGGCTGTACTTGGCTACGTTGAAGGCGCGGCCGGCTTTTTTCAGGTGGACGGCGATGTCGATGTTGACGTCGAAGTAGCCCTCCTCGTCCTTATAGTCCTTGACGTAGCGCCCCGCGAAGGGACCGGCTTCCTCGGTGAATTTTCCCGTTTTGTCTACCAGCGTGAGTGAGCCGATGCCGTTGAGCTTACCAACTAGCATGTCGTCCGCGCCAAAACTTGGTGCTGTGTGCACAATTCCGGTACCGGCCTCGGTGGTCACGAAGTCCCCCGGGATCACCCGAAAGGCATCGCCATCGGTAGGCGTAGCCCCCGGTAACAACTGCTCGTAGCGCAGACCCACCAACTCCGACCCCTTGAAGGGCGCGCTCTGCTCCTCCACCTCCGGCTGGTTGTTGCCTCCGAACCACTTATCGACCAGCGCCTCGGCCAGCACGACCTCGATGGGCTCCTCGGTGTAGGGGTTCGTGGTCTTCACTGTTACGTAGTCGATGTCAGGGCCTACAGTGAGGGCAGTATTGCTCGGTAGGGTCCAGGGGGTGGTCGTCCAGGCAAGGAGGTAGGGGGTAGGCGGTAGGGGGTAGGCGGTAGGTGCTGTGGCACTACCCCCTACCCGACTACCCGCTACCAACTTAAACATCGCCACCACCGTAGTATCCGTCACGTCCTGATACGCCCCCGGCATATTTAGCTCGTGGGAGCTCAGTCCGGTACCGGCGGCGGGGCTGTAGGGCTGGATGGTGTAGCCTTTATAGACGAGCCCCTTATCGTATATCTGCTTGAGGAGCCACCAGACCGACTCCATGTACTCCCGCTCGTAGGTGATGTAGGGGCTCTCGAGATCGACCCAGTAGCCCATTTTACGCGTGATGTCGTCCCAGACGTCCTTGTAGCGCATGACGGTCTCGCGACAGGCGCGGTTGTAGTCGTCGACGCTGATCTTGGTGCCGATGTCCTCCTTGGTGATGCCGAGCTCGGATTCGACCTTGAGCTCGATGGGTAGTCCGTGGGTGTCCCAGCCGCCCTTGCGCTCTACGCGTTTGCCCTTCAGGGTCTGGAAGCGGCAGAACATATCCTTGATCGTGCGGGCCATCACGTGGTGGATGCCCGGCTGTCCGTTCGCGCTGGGAGGACCCTCGTAAAAAACGAAGGGGTTATCGGCCGGCCGCTCCTCGATGCTACGCCGGAAGATGCCCTGCTCGGCCCAGAAGGCGAGGATGTCCCGGTCGATGGCGGGTAGGTCGAGGGTCTTGTATTCCTGGTACATAGCGGAGGGGGGATGAGCGGGCGGGCGGCAAAAATAGAAAAGCTCCCAGGCCCGTGGCCGGTAACGACTCAGGCTAGCCCATAGTTTCAAGCGGGCGGGGCCGCCGGTGCAACGACCGGTGAAAAATAAATTTGCACGTTTGCGTACTAAAGATTACATTTAATGTATCTTACGAGTCCGGCACCGCGGTATTATTTACGGCAGTGTCCGGCAAGAAATAGTTTTCATTTGGTTTTTTGGGGTTATTGGGAGGCAACTTGTTGCCTCTTTTTTTTTGCCCGGGAGGCTACGTCACCCGCTACGCCCCAAAGGCTAGCGCCCTGGGTTAGGGGAGGGGAACCGCTACGCGGTTGAGCGTAACGGGAGGGTGGAGGCGGCTAGTCGGATCTCTTCGTAGGTGTAGGTCTGGTTGAAGTGGTCATAGACCTGCTTGAAGCCGGTGATCTCGGTGGTGGCTAGGTAGTCGGTGATGGCTTCAAGGCGCGCCGGATTCACGATCTCTTCTACTGCTAACTTACCCTCGCCGACCCAGTGGGCCAGGTGGGTGTGGATGGTGCCCTCTGTGTAGCCGCGTTCTTTAGCGATCTCGGGGATGGTGAGTCCGCGGCGGAAAGCATCGAGGGTGATCTGTTTGCTGCTGCCTGGTGCCGGGGGTGGTGAGGTGACAAGGGGCTTCGCTTGGCGTCGACCCGTGGTTGGTGTGACTCCCTCTACGGTGCAGTAATCACCTACGAGTTTCAAGATATCATCGCCGTAGGAGCTAAGGGATTTCTCGCCAATTCCAGTCACGCTCAGTAAGGCTTTCTCGTCACCAGGTAGGGCTTCGGCCAATCCCAGCAGGACCGAGTTGTGCAGGATACGGTAGGGGGCAACATCCTGCTCGGCGGCTGCTTGCTGTCTCCACTTGTGCAGTTCCTGGTAGAGCATCGGATGGCTGGTGGTGGTGACGGGGGGCTGCTTCGGTTTTTTCTCGGTGACTTTAGCCTTCTGCTCGAACTCGATCTGGGCATCGGTGCGGGCGCGGAGGTAGCGGTCGGGGGTGAAGTCTTCGGTGAGACTAGCCAGGGTGCGGAGTTTGGTGAGGCCGGTGAGTGCTACGTCCTTCAGGCGGTCGGTGACGGCATCGTAGACCTTGCGGTTGTCGGACATGAAGGGTAGGGCACCGAGCCGAGCGTAGGCTTGTTCGAGGCGGGGCCGGAAGTAGGCACCGGCTTTTATTAGGCGATCGGTGAGGTCCGGATTCTCGGCGGGCAGTTCAGCGGCCCGGGCGTAGGTAGGTAACTGGCGGGTGAAACCACGGGCGGGCTTGAGTACCCCTTTTTGTAACTCACTGCGTAGTGCACGCACTTCAGCTAGTGCCTCGCCCTGAATGGCCGCCTCGTGTTCGAACAGTACCCGCTCTAAGTAGGCCAACTGGCGGTCGAAGCCCGCAAAGTCAAACAGCTCCCGCAGGCAGTTAAGCTGAAACTGCCGTCGGTCCTCGCGTAGATCGGTAACGGTAGGAGCCTCCGCTTCGGCGCGGGTGGAGTAGTCCCGCACCACCGTATCGGTCCGCACGCTACCGTCACCGATGCGGCTGCGCAGTACGATGCCCTCGAAGGTCTTGCAGCGACTCAGCGCCACGTACACCTGCCCGTGGGCAAAGGCGGCGGCCGCATCGATGATGACCCGCTCGAAGGTCAGTCCCTGACTTTTGTGGATCGTGATGGCCCAGGCCAGCCGCAGGGGGTGCTGCTCGTAGGTACCGATGACCTCGTCCGTAACTTCCTTAGTCGTTTTGTTGAGCTCGTACTTGCGGTTTTCCCACTCTACCGGGGTGACTACGATGAGATCTTCCCCGGGGCAGAGGACCGTGATCTCCTTGCCCTCGATGGCGGTGATGCGACCGATCTTTCCGTTGTAGTAAAGCTGCTCGGCGGTGTCGTTCTTATTAAACATTACCTGCGCTCCGAGCCGAAAGCTTAGCTCCGCGTCGTTGGGATACATGGATTCCGGGAAGGTGCCCGACACCACCGCTTTGAAGGTGTGGAGTGGGGTGGTGAGGGTGCCCAGCTGGCGGTCGTTGATCTGGTTGGCCGTGCGGTTGTGGGAGGTGAGGGTGATGTAGTCCTCCTCCGCGGGCGGCTGGAACTCCGGGCCGCGGTAACGGGAGTTGAGCTGCCGGAGGCTGGCGGCGTCGAGCCGGTCGTTGCGCACCTGATTGAGCAGTTGAATGAAGTCAGCATCCGACTGCCGGTAGATATGGGTCAGTTGGATGGTCCGCACACCGGCGTCGGCCAGCTCCCGGCTACCGAAGAAGTAGGCCGTGCGGTAGTGCTCGCGCAACTGGTTCCAGTCGTTATCACGCACTACGGGGGGAAGCTGGTGCAGGTCACCGATCATAAGTAGCTGTACACCGCCGAAGGGCCTGTCCGAGCGGCGGTACTTACGCAGTACGGCACCGATGGCGTCGAGCACATCGGCGCGCACCATGCTAATCTCGTCTATGACGAGCAGATCGAGGCTCCGGAGCACGTCGGCCTTCTGGCGACTCAGCCGGTGGGTACGCAGATCGGCCTCGATGCGGTCTGGTGTCAGGACGCCGAAGGGAAGTTGAAACTGACTGTGTATCGTCACCCCCTTTGCGTTGATAGCCGCTACGCCCGTGGGTGCTACCACAATAGTACGCTTGCTCACCTCGCGGCGCACCCGGTGTAGAAAGGTCGTCTTGCCGGTCCCAGCCTTTCCGGTAAGAAAAACGTGGCGGTCGGTCTGGCTCACGTACCGGTGGGCGAGCTCCAGTTGTTCGTTGCGGTCCATCGCTGGATATTTAGTTGGCTGCAAGTAAGGGCGGTGGAAGACGGGTAGTGGTCATGTAAACGAATACTTGCGAATTTATGCGTTTATAGACGGCTGCTACTCACAACGCTGCTTACCAAGCCGGCATAGGTGATAGGTACCTTTACGGAATTAGCGATGAAGCACTTCTCGCCCGCTTCGTTGTGCAGTTCCCGCGCACGTTGCACCTGCGACCCCGCGATGATAATGGTTGGCCGGAGCGTGACGGAAGAAAAGGACCCCGCCCCACTATCATCTTCCTGCATGGTGCCCTCGGCGTGGTCCTCGTACTCCAGTACTACGATGTCGTTGACGGCGGCAAGGTGAAGGTACCAGAGCATGTGGCAGGCTGAAATGCTGGAGAGGAAGAGTTCCTCCGGATTGTACCGGGACCGGTCACCCCGGAAGGCCGGATCGCTGGAGCAGGGGATGGTGGCCTCCTTCCCATCGCCGGAGACCACATGGTCGCGGGAGTAAGCGCGGTAGTCGAGGGTGCCCGAGCCGTGGTTGCCGGTCCAGCGGGTGAGTGTGGTGTAATGGTGTTGGCGGTTCATGCAACCAAAATAGCACATTGGTGCATTAGGTCTGTACTATGGTACGTCTATGATCGAAGGAACCGTCATCAAATCCACCGGCAGTTGGTACAACGTGCTGCTCGACGAGCAAACGCCCGAGGGGGCCCGCGAACTGCGCTGCCGCGTGGCCGGTAAGTTCCGCCTCGACGAGCTGAACCTCACTAACCCCATCGCCGTCGGCGACCGCGTGACCGTAGAGATGGAGACCAACAACGACGCCGAGACCGGGGCCATCCGTGGCATCGCCGACCGGACGAACTACGTCGTACGCCAGAGCCCGCGCCGCAAGCACGACCTCCACCTCATCGCCAGCAACGTCGATCAGGCCGTGTGCATCACCACCATCATCGACCCGGGGGTGAAGCTGGGCTTCATCGACCGCTTCCTGCTGATGACCGAGCCCTTCGGTATCCCTACCGTGATCGTAGTCAACAAGGCCGACCTGTACGAAGAGGATGAGCTGGAGACCTACCAGGTCATCCACGATCTATACACCGACATCGGCTACACCGTACTGCTCGTCAGCGCCACCACCGGACAGGGCATCGAGGAGCTCCGTACTCTGCTCCGGGACAAGCGCAATCTACTCAGCGGACAGAGCGGCGTCGGCAAGAGCACCCTCGTCAACGCCGTAGAACCCGGCCTCGACCTGCGCACCGGCGAGCTTAGCGGCTATACGGGCAAGGGGCAGCACACGACTACCTTTGCCGAGTTGTTCCAGCTCAGTTTCGGTGGCGAGCTCATCGATACCCCCGGTATCAAGACACTCGGGTTCAACTACCTCAAACCGCAGGATGTCGCCCACAACTTCCGCGAAATCTTCGCGCTGAGCGAGGAGTGCCGCTTCGGTGGCTCCTGCCTACATAAGGACGAGCCCGGCTGCACTGTCAAGGAATCGGTCGAGGAGGGGGACGATCGGGTGACCGACTTGCGCTACTACTCGTACTTGCAGATTTTGGAGGAGGTGGAGGCGCAGAACTACTGGGAGCGGCGGAAGGTGTAGGGGAGGACCTTTACGCAAGCGTGATCGCTTCGCTCAGAGTTGAGCGTCCGGTCAAGCTCCCAAAAACTACCCGAACAGCTACCTTGTGATCTAATCATATGATTAGATTATGCCCTACAAGCCACCCTACACCATCACCCCGGATATTCAGTCAGCGCTTGGAGAGGTGATCCGCCTCATCGGCCAGCTAGAAGGCTATCAATTGTTAGCTGGTAACCTACGCCTGCGGAGAGAAAACAAGATCAAGTCACTGCATTCTAGTCTGGCTATCGAAGGCAATATACTGACCCGAGAGCAGGTGACGGCGATTCTGGAAGGAAAGCCAGTCATAGGTTCACGCCGGGATATCCAAGAAGTGAAAAATGCCATCCAGGTGTACGATAGTGTAGGCGACCTGAAGGCTACGAATGAAGACGACCTACTGCGCGCACACGGTATGTTAATGGAAGCACTGATCGATGATGCGGGGCGCTACCGCAACAGTGGGGTAGGGGTAGTGGATGGCGACCGCGTAATCCACATTGCCCCCCCGGCCCGCCAGGTGCCCCGTCTGATGGGTGACCTGTTCGACTACGTAGTAAACTACCGGGAGGATACGGTATTGAAAAGCTGCGTGTTTCACTACGAGTTCGAGTTCATCCACCCCTTCTCGGATGGCAATGGACGAATGGGACGCTTATGGCAGTCCGTCCTACTAAAAGAGAAGTACCCCACGCTACAGTACGTACCCCTGGAAACCATCGTGCATAGTCGGCAGCAAGGCTACTACGATGCGCTGAGCAATAGCCAGTCTGTAGGCAATTCCAACCCCTTTATCGTATATATGCTAGCCGCCATGCAGGAAGCACTCATCCAACAACTGCAGAGCGTTAATGTACAGCGTACTCCGAGCGACCGCCTGGCTGCCTACCACGAAGTAGTAGGTACTGCTACCTTCACCCGCAAACAGTACCAGCAATTTCACAAAGCCATCTCCCCGGCAACCGCTACTCGCGACTTACGTAAGGGAGTGGACCAGAACCGATTGGTTAAGTCCGGAGACCAGGCTGATGCAACCTACCGGTTCGCTTAGCCCCGCACCCGCGGCCCCGCCCATCCCTACACCCCCCACCCCGTGCCCAACTGGATCCTAAAGGCCGCCGTCCAAAAAGCCATCTCCTTCCTGCCCTACAAGCAGGACATCAACTTCTTTTTCCAGAAGCACATCACCCGCGGGGTCGACCTCGACGATACCCACTTCGGCTACAAACTCGCCGCGGCCCGCGACCACATCCGCTACTACCGAAAATACTGTACCGTACCGGCCCGGGAAACCACCGTCCTGGAGCTCGGCACCGGCTGGTACCCCATCGTGCCCACCCTGCTCTACCTAGCCGGCTTCGACCGCATCGTGACCATCGACATCCGCGACTGGACGAGCAAGGAGCGACAGCTCACGGCCATCCGCCGCATCCTCGACTACCACGATACGGGGCGACTGCGGAAATACCTAGCGACGGTCGATTCCCAACGCCTAGCCGATTTGCGTGCCTCGGTGGAGCAGCCGCGGGACCACACCGTAGCCAGCCTCCACACCGCCATTCGCACCGAGGCCTGCATCATGGACGCCACCCAGCTCGACGCTGCCGACCACACCTTCGACTTCATCTGCTCCAACAACACCTTCGAGCACATCCATACCCCCGTCCTGCGCGACATCCTGCGCGAGTTCAAGCGGGTCCTGAAACCCGGCGGCGTGATGAGCCACTTCATCGACCTGAGCGATCATTTCGCCCACCTGGACCCCGGCATCACCATTTATAATTTCCTGCGCTTCACCGAGCGGCAGTGGGCGACCATCGACAACAGCATCCAACCCCAGAACCGGCTGCGCTGGCGCGATTACGTGACCATGTACCGGGAGCTGGGCATCCCCATCCGGGAGGAGGAGGTAGTGAGCGGGGACGCAGGTGCACTGGCCACGGTGCCGGTAGCGGAGCAGTTTCGCGACTATACCGCGGCGGAGCTGGCGATCAGCCACGGCTCCATCATCAGTTAAAGCTCAGCGGAATTTTTGATCGATGATGATGACCGCATCGCTTTCGGTAATGTACTTGCGCAACAGCGGTTTTTGGTGATCGGTGAAGGCCGCAAACTTGTAGCCAGCGCGTACTAAACTGTCGAACTCTACCTCCTCGGGAAAGAAGTGGTAGGCATTGACGTCCTGGTAGAACATTAGCTCTGCGTCTTCCATCGATTTCAAATTGATGATCACCCGACCTTCCAGGGGGGCGGTATCTAGGTCGCGCATGATGGCGGCATTGTGTATTTCGGCGTTGCGGCGCGCATTATCCGGCGAGCGGTAGTCCAGCAGGTAAGGGGGATCCAGACTGTACAGCGCACCAATGAGGGTGAGTATTAGGAGGCTTACGGTACTACTTACCCGGGCGCGGGCACTCAGCCAGGCAGTTAGCCGGTAGGTACCATAGCCGATGAGCGACCAGATCAATGCGTGTACCGGAAAGGTAAACGCTGGCATCCGGGTAGCCACTACGGTAAAGAAACCATACAGCACCACGATCATGGCGAGGTGGGCTACGGTGAGTAATTTGTCGATGCGTCGGTCCCACCAGATCCAAACCAGACCGATTGCCGCAAAGGCAGCTAACAGCCGTTCGTACAGCAGCGGTAAGGTGAGTAGGTGATACCAGGTATCCCCGCCGTGGCCGTCGAGCGCCTCGAAGATGTGGCGGCGGTTGTGGGCGTACGTGATGACACTTTCCTCGGGGAATGCGTGCAGGATGTACAACTGCCAGGGTAGGAAAACCGCTACGGCTACCACCGCAGCAGTAGCTAGCTGGGCCCAGGCCCGTACCTCACTTCGTGCCGGACTACCCAGCAGATGCAGCCCCCAACCGCCAAAAACCAGTAGGCCAGTAAGCCACTTATTGAGCACCGCACACCCGACGAACACCCCCACAGCAATTGCCCAGCGCCAGCTTCGTCCGGTCGACAGGTAGCGGGTGAAGGCCCAGATGCTCGTAGTGACATAAAACGCAAAGGCTACATCATTGTGATCTAGGCTGTACCGCCCCGAGGTCAGTTCCAGGTGGTAGCTTGAGAAGCCAAACCACACCGCCGCGATGAAGGCCGCCTCCCGGCTCCTAGTCCAGTACCGCCCGATACCGTATACCAGTAGCGTACCCACTGCCCCCATCACCGCGGAGGGTAGCCGCACCGCCACCTCGTTCACCCCAAAAACCTTCATCGACAGCGCCATCTGCCACAGGAATAGCGGCTGCTTGTGCACCCAGATGTGGTTGCAGCACCAGGCCTCCAGGTCGTAGGGTAGGATGGGGTCGAGCCGCAGCATGGGTCGGAAGGGCTCCGTCATCATGTGTTTAGCGACCAGGGCGTGGAAGCGCTCGTCCCAGGGGTGGAGGAAGGGGTCGGCGGCGGCCATGGTCAGGTGGAGCAGGAAGCTGGAAACCATGAGCAGGGTGAGGGCCAGGGTGGTACGGCTGCGGACGAAGAAGAGGTAGACGCTGACCACTCCCGGCAGCGCTGCGACTACAAGTCCGACGCTAAGCTCCTGGACATCCATATACTCGAGCAATTGAGTGGGGGAAGGTAGCGCAGCCTACGAATTACCTTTACCCCCGTGCCCCGCCGCCCCTACCTCATCGCCCTCGGTTTTTTGGTCAGTCTGGCGCTGAGTGCCCTGCTGCACCGCCCGGTGTTTACCCTCGACATGCAGGGACGGCACAATTGGCGGCAGGCCCAGACCATGTGGAACGTGCGCAACTTCGTGCGCTACGACAACGACATCACCCATCCCCGCGTCAGTCACTTCAACGGCTCGAATAACAACTTACTCCGCTATGAATTTCCCATCATGCAGTGGAGCATCGCACAGGTGCAACGTGTGCTGGGAGAGGAGATTTGGGTTGCCCGTACCATGGTTTGGCTCATCGGGGCCTTCGGGCTGCTGGGCTTTTATCTGCTACTTCGCACCCTAGCTTATCCGCCAGGCATTGCCCTAGTCGGCACCTTTTTACTCCAGTTTTCCCCCCTTTTTTACTTCTACACCATCAATATTCTGCCAGATAACCTCGCCCTGGCCGCCGGCATCTGGTACCTCTACTTTTGCTTCGCCTACTTTCGCGATCGGAGGCCGTGGCAGCTTCTCGGACTGGGTAGCTTTCTTCTACTCGCTGCGCTGGCCAAGCTTCCCTTTGCCATGTTCGGCATCGTCGGACTGGTATTTTGCCTACGCTACATTTGGGTTTCAAGTGAGTCAGGACGGGTGCGGTGGCAGGTGGTGGGCGTCGGTCTGGCGCACCTCGCCTTTCTCTACCCCGCCTACCGTTGGTACGCCATGGTCATGCCCGGCTGGAAGAATAATCCGGTGGTGTACGGCATTTTTGCTAACGCTGCGGACGCCGCGACCAACTGGCGTATTTTCAACGTCCAGGCCACGGACATTTTTCCCTACAGTCTGCTCTCGCCGGCCGTCTGGCTACCCTTTGCCCTGGGCGTCTTCTGTGCAGGACGCCGTACAGCAGCAGCCTTTTCTGCCCGCCCGTACATCTGGGCACTGGTATTCATCACCTTCCTCTTTTTGGCCCTACAGTGGAATACCATCGGTACGGTCCACGATTACTATCTACTGCCCTTCCTCCCCTGGATGTACATTACCGTCACCGCCGGGGTACAGCGGCTCTGGCAGTGGAGTCAAGCATGGACTCCCACCCTGTGGCGCTGGCTTCCCCTGGCGGTGGTTGTGGCGGTTCTCGTCGGTGCCCCCCTCGATGCCTACCAGCTCCGCAAACGCTACTGGGAAGTCAAGTTTAGCTACGGATACGAGGAACTACGCGACGTCTTTATCCACCAGGCCGCCCTACGGGCAGCAGTCGACGACGACGCCATGGTGATCGTGCTCAACGATCCCTCGATGCAGATCTTCACCTGGCTTATCCGTAAGCGGGGGTACGTGTTCGGCAATAATAACCTTAAGCCGGCCTGGCTCGACGATATGCGCAAGCACGGCGCTACCCACCTCTACTCCAGCTCCCGGTACTTCGACGAACAGCCGGGGGTGCAGGAGCGGGTCGACAGCCTACTGTTAGAAGCCGGCAATATCCGCGTCTACCGCTTAAAGTAAGCCCCGGCTACCGCGCTACAAAGGGAAACAGCTCTGAATCCACCCGGCTAGTGCGGATCAGCGAATCCAGGCGAGCTACGATCTCGGGGTGCTCAGCCGCCACGTCGGTCTCCTCGCCAGCGTCCGTGCGCAGGTCGTACAGTTCGAGCGGGCTACTGGCATCGGCAAACACATCGTACCTCACCCCCTTCCACGGTCCCATCCGCACGGCCTGCCGACCGCCCTGCTCGTGAAACTCCCAGTACAGGTAGTCGTGCTGTGCCTGCTGCCCTTGGCCGAATAGCGTAGGTAGCATTGAGATGCCGTCGATGCGTCGCTCGGTAGGTGCTCCCGTAAATTCAGCCAGGGTAGGGTACACGTCCCAGAAGGCCGACACCTGGTCGCTCGTACCCACCGGCACCGTGCCCGGCATACTGGCGATCATGGGCACGCGGATGCCCCCCTCGTACAGGTCCCGCTTGTACCCCCGCAGCGGACCGTTGCTGTCAAAGTAGTCCGGATCGGCACCCCCCTCCAGGTGCGGGCCATTATCGCTGGTGAAAATTACGAGGGTATTTTCGGTCAGCCCCAGCGCGTCCAGCCGGTCCATAAGCTCGCCGACGTGGCGGTCCAGGACGGTAACCATGGCGGCAAAGGTGGCGTGCGGCTGGGCGGAGGACTCATACGACCCCAGGCGGTACCTGGGCCCCTCATCGTAGCCTTCGTAGGGGGTCTCCGGGTCGAACTGTCCGGCAAAGCGTTCCAAGACACTATCGGGGGCGGCCAGCTCGGCGTGGGCGATGACGTGGGCGTAGTACAGAAAGAAGGGGGCGTCGCGGTTAGTTTCCACGAAGTCCAGTACCTGTTCCTGGATCAGCGTCGGGGCGTACTGCTCCTTGTTTGCACCTGCGTTCCCGGCCAGTGTATCCCGCCGGTCGTCGTCCCAGAGGAAATAGGGGTAGTAGTGGTGGGCCAGCCGCTGGCAGTTGTAGCCGTAGAAGCGATCGAAGCCCTGCCGCAGCGGGGTGCCCTCCGAGCCCGGGTAGCCTAGTCCCCACTTGCCGAAGGCCCCGGTACGGTAGCCGCGGTCGTGCAGCAGTTCGGCCAGGGTGTACACGCTATCGGGGAGGGGCACCTGTCCCTCGGGCTGCACCTCCTGGTTGCCGCGCACGTAGGTATGGCCGGTGTGGAGACCGGTCAGCAGGGCCGAGCGACTGGGCGCACACACGGTACTGCCACTGTAGTGCTGCGTAAAGCGTAGTCCCCGTGCCGCCAGCCGGTCGATGTTAGGCGTAGTGAAGTGTTGCTGTCCGTAGCAGCTCAGGTCTCCGTAGCCCAGATCGTCCGCCAGGATGTAGATAATGTTCGGGGGCCGCTCTGCGGTACTGGTCTGCTGTTCGGCATCCGGGGCGGGGCCGCAGGTGCAAAGAAAAATGGGGAGGCAAAGCGAGTAGAGGAGGTAGCGCATGATTGTCGGCTAATTTAATCATCCATTGCCATAGTTCTTCCTACTAGCTTGACGACAAAGAAAAGCAGCATCAGCCCGCCGGCCATAAGGGACAGGCAGACCGTCCAGCCGCCCCCCAGCACGGTAGAAAGAAACCCGCAGCCCATCGCCACCGAGCCCACCGTCAGGGCGTACGGCAACTGCGTACGCACGTGGTCGATGTGGTTACAGTCGGAAGCCAGACTACTCAGGATGGTGGTATCCGAAATCGGTGAGCAGTGGTCGCCCAGTACACTGGCGGCCAGCACGGTACTGATCACGTTGTAGAGCAGCCCGGCCGCATCCGGCTCCTCCCAGCCCGAGAACATGGCCACCGACCAGGTCAGTGGGATGGCGATGGGGTAGAGGATCGCCATCGTACTCCAACTGCTACCCGTAGAAAAGCTCACCACGGCGGCCAGGACGAAGATGACCGGCTGGAGAAAGTAGGGATTGAGCGCCTCGCCCAGCAGCTCCACCAGGAAGGTGGCCGTGTGTAGTTCCTCGGTGGTCAGCGCCAGGGCCCAGGCCAGGGTCAGGATCATCACCGCGGAGAACATCGCCTTGAAGCCGGCGGTGAGCGAGCCGATGGTCTGCTCGATGTTCATGATGCGCTGGCCGACGGTCATCGCCATGGCCACCAGTACCCCGCTCATGCTGGCCCAGAGCAGGGCCACGTAGCTATCGGCCGCGCCGATGGTCAGGCCGAGCTTACCGAAGAAGCCGCCCTCGAGGGCACCCCAGACGGCCGTCCAGTCGTTGGTGGTCATGGGCACGGCCATGGCGTCGGATAGGTTTTCCAGGCCGGTGTCGACCAGGCCCACGATGGTCATGATGACCACGACGGCTACCGGGATAGCGGCATTACGGGCGCGTAGCGGGGCACCGGGGATAGGGTCAAGGTCCTCCTGCTCAGTGCCCCCGGCGGCCTCCTCATTGACGCGCTTGACCATGCCGGTGGAGCGGGCACGGGCCTCGGCCTCCCACATCGCCCCGAAGTCGCGCCGCTGGTAGATGAGGAAGAGGATGAAGGCCAGGGTGAGCACCGGGTAGTAGCTGTACTTCAGCGACTCGATGAACACCGCGTAGGGCGTAGTGCCGGCGAAGTGCTCGACCTGGTCGATGCCGTCGCCGATGTAGCCGAGCTCAGCGCCGATCCAGGTGGTGATGAAGGCCACCGAGGCCACGGGGGCGGCGGTGGAGTCTACGATGTAGGCCAGCTTCTCGCGACTGATGCGGAAGCGGTCGGTGACCGAGCGCATGGTATTCCCCACGATTAGGGTGTTGGCGTAGTCGTCGAAGAAGATCGCTACGCCCAGTAGCCAGGTGACGAACTGCCCGCGGCGTGGGTTCGTGGCGTACTGGGTCATCCGCTGCACCACCCCGGCCATGCCGCCGTTGCGACTGATGATGGCCACCATGCCCCCGATCATCAGGCTGAAGACCAGCACGCTCAGGTGGCCACTGTCGTTGAGGGAGTCGATGATGTAGGTATCGATGGTGGTCAGCAGCGCCTTAATCAGCCCCAGCATGAACTCAAAGCGGAAGCCCCCGGCAATAAAGGCCCCCACCCAGATGCCGGCAAAAAGCGAGATAATGACCTCCTTAAAAATCAGCGCCAATCCAATGGCGATCAGCGGCGGCAGGATCGACAGCCACAGCGGTACCCGCCGTAGCCGGTCCGGCCCCGGGTCCTTGCTCAAGTGGTAGAGCTCCGTCTGCTTGCCCGACTTGATGAGACTGATGCCGGGCTCAACGGGTAGCAGGAGTCCACCGGCTATGGGGCTAGCGGGCACGGTATCGCCATTCACCCTGAACACTGCACCCGCGACCGCGCCCTCTATAATTAGGCCCTGGTCGGCGGCTCGCACGCTGCTGTACTGCGCGTGGGAGAGACCGGAAGAGAGTGAAAATAGGAGGAGAACAATCAGGCGGGTAAGGGGAGGCATACGGCGAGCTTGGCCGGCCAAGATACGCTACCGCAGGAACCGCACCTTTCCACCGCAAGGTGAAAGAGGTAGTTCCCCACCCGGAAAACCCAGGAGGGTCGTCACTAACGCTATTAAAGCCAAACTCATTAACCGTATCTTTGCTACCGGGCCACGGCGGCTATCAACCGTGGCACCGAATATGCAGGCCTAGGATAGAATGAGGATGCGTTTTATTCTTTGATCAGTTTAATAGTTTTTCCCTGCGCGGTGCGCAGTACATACACTCCGTTCGGCTTATCCGACAAGTCGATCATCCGTTCTTCCGGGTTAAACTCCCTCACGACTCGACCTGACAAATCCATTACGCGCAACTTCGTTTTCGAGGTTGCCCCCAATCGGATATAAAATATCCCTTCACCTGGGTTTGGATATACGATTATCTCCTCTGTCTCTGAAAGGCCTTCGCTTGCTTGCCTGGACGTAAAGTTAGCAGTAGCTACACTAGCATTGGCCAAGTCATTGCTACAGCCATATACCCGCACTTCCCGCAACGATGTCCAGTTATAGACCGAGCAATTGCTACCGCTACAGCCCGTAAACGTGAAGCGCACATACCGCGCATCCCTAGCCGCAAAGTTGGCTCTGAGCAATGCGGTGTTGCCTGCCGTATTGCCCATTTCATCTACCGCCGTACTATAGCTACTATTTGCTGTGCTCTTAGTTTCTATTTTGTACTGATACCCGCGGTTTCGGTAAGGCACAATCTCTATCTTATCTACAGACTGTACGCTGCCTAAATCTACTTCTACCCAGTTACCAAAGCCTCGCACCGACCAGCGGTTGGCATCCGTATTATCAGTGCCATCCACCACCCTGCTGGCCGGGTTGCCATTCTGAGCACCGGAAGCGCTGACTGACTGGCCCAAGGCTAGGTTACCCGTAGCCGTACAGCTGTCTCCCATGTACTCATAGGCACCAATATCGGGAGCACTGCCTTCAAAAGGTAAACCTACATTGACGCCCTTATCCACCACAAAGCTGCTGGCACTGGCCGGACGGTAGTAAGGGAATGGCTTCTCTCCGGATAAAAACAACCCAGGGTCTTGGCCAGTAAAATTGCCAGCAGGTACCTCATCGGTGGTGTTGAGCACCAAGTTATTCTCAAAATCAACCTCTATGTCGGTACAGCTTGGGCAGCCCACGCCGCCCCCCAAGGCACGTGGCTGTGATTCGGCTGCAACAAAGATATTGTTTTTCACTTCCCAGCCTTTGGCGTTGTCGTAGACATCAAGCATAGCAGCGGCTCGTTCTTCGGCATCGGCAAAATATACCGTGTTGTTGTAAACTTTCACGCTATCAAGCCGTCCATCGGTTTTCCAGATAAAAGAGCGGTCTACATTACGGGCTACGTTGTTATAAATCCAGATAGGCCCATCAGTACTACCGCCAAACTGTGTATATATTCTTCCATCAATGCCTTTGACATTAAAGAAGTTATCCGTTAACAGTAGGTGGTTGCGCGGACCCTCAATAGCATAGGGCGTGGTGATGTAGTTGTCATGGATCCAAAAGGAATAAGGAAAGCCCCGGGTGTTCGGATCATCTTCTGGTAACCTTGTTTCTCGGGAAAAAGGAATAGAGATAGCAGCGTCGAACTTACAGTTATAAATTTCCACCCCATATTCTTTTTCGAAGGGAATCTCAATGTCAAAGCCCTGGCCATCCTCCATAAATGAGCAGTTATATATCTTCACATTCTCATGACCGCCGCCTTTGTAGCCTGCCCCTTCTATGCCGCGTATGCTTGGGTCCGGGTTGAGGTTGTTGATAAAGGTGATGTCATGAAAGACGGCATCCTCTATGAAAGCAGTATAGATATCTCCTGGAAAGAAAGGGTCGCCCGTAGTGTTCACGTTGATCAGCTCACAGTCTCTTACCTCCACGCCAGTATCAAAAGCCAGTCGCATGGCTGTCCATCTAAAGTCTTCGATGTGCAGGTTGAAGAGAGCCAGGTCGTAAACATCTCTCATGTAAATGGCGCCGTCTAACAGATGATTGGGCGAAGAACGCAAGTCAATGTCCCTGATAGTAATATCACGTCCAAGCTCAAAACTACCCGGGGTGATTTCGAAGGGGGTGGCTGCGATGATATAATTGGTATAGTTGAACTCACTTGGTGTGCCTGTAATCACCCAGTCTGCGGATGCCACTACCTGCGTAGCATCAGAACCGGACATCCCACTACCAACAATGCTGATGCCATTTTTTGGATAAGATGTGTGTGTTTCTATGAAGGTGCCTGCGCCTAGCTTAATCTGGTTGTCGCCAGCCGGTACTCTTTCACAAGCGTAGGCCAGGCTTTTCCAGGCGGTGGCTGCCGTCAAGCCATCCCTGTTTTCTGAATCTACGCCCGACACAGTCACAAAATAAACGGTCTGTTGCTCCTGCAGTGGTGCACTATACAGTGCCTGAGACCCAATATTTGATAGCATCAGACATGCCATCAATATCACCTTGGTAATGTTGATCATAGTGCATTTTTTATGTTATAACCTTAAGAATAGGGTTAGAAATATGAAACAGCCGAAACAGCGTTAACTGCTTCACTTGCATCCATAGTAAATTAGAGAATAGCATTAAAAAACGAAGCCTCCTCAATTTATTGAATCACAATACGCTGTTGCATCTGAGGATGATCACCATCGCTTATGTTGATAACATAGACACCTGAGTGCAGGTGACTGATGTCCAGTGATGCCTTCCCTTTTAAATGATTGAGCTGCATCACCTTCCTGCCACTCATGTCATACAACGCTACCGCATACTCCTCACTGCCCTGCACAATCAACTGCTCAGAAGCCGGGTTGGGATACACCTGGAACGGCACCTCAGAGGGGGTAAACTCTAAGTCTCCGCCTGGAACCTGGACGTTGCTTCTAGCCACAGCGGAAGTACCACAGCCTACCGTACCAAAGTCAAATTTGCCGTTGGCGTAGAGCTTGGACTTATTGGCCAGACAACAGCCTGAGGTTTTAACCGCAGCGGTCTCGGTCTGGTAGGTAGTCCCGCATACCCTGATGTAGTCCACTTCCAGATTCTTGTCCGCACAGTCTCCCCTAGGGTTGTTATTGGTAAAATGCACGCTGATCGCTCCTGAGCCGGTGAAGCCACTATACGTATAGTTCGTGAAGGTAGTGGCTACGTTCTGCCAGCCTTTTACCTTTACGCCATCTACCCGCAACTCCATGTCTTCGGTGCCACAATCTCCCTTGGCTCGTATCACGATGTTGCCAAAGCTACCAAAGTCAATGTAACCGTTGCAGTACATATTCTGCGTCAGAGTGCCCGTACCACAGCCCGCTGAGGTCCAGGAAGCCGTGTTCACGGTCCGCGCTTCGGCTTCTTTCTGCTGACTGCCTACCCGCAGCCAGTCCAGCACCACGTCCCTGCCGCCTGCATCGTTGACAAAGGCTACCTTGAAGTTGCCCGTAGGGTTATCCACCTGCATTGTGTATTCTGCAAAGGAGGTGCTCAGCGTGATGACTTCTCCCACACGTACATCATTGTAGCGCACTTCTATCTTCTCGCTACCACTGGTACCCCGTGCTCGTACGGTCACGTTGCCCGTGGGGGGGGGAGGAGAGGTAGTCAGGTTGTTTCCGGTGCGGTACAGCCCCACGATATGGTTGCCCTGGGAAGTTACAAAAGCGGTACTGTCGCCGTTCTGTATTTCTATAGCGGTAATATTGCGCGTGCGCCCACCACAGCAATCGTACTGCCAGTAAGCTGCTGACAGCGAGGCATTGTCTACTTTAAAGTAAGGCGGTAGGCCGGTGTAGCTGATTTGATCTCTGAAAAAGCCACCCAGTAATTCTACACAAGCCCCCTCCGAAATATCAATATGCGTGGCAATGCCCTCGGTCTTCATGCCAAGCAGCCACCCCGTACCGCCTGTCTGCTGGTAGTACACCAGATCAGTATCTTCTCCGGCAGGGTTGTTCTCGATATTATAGTGGCGAGCCCACACCTGCATCGGATAGTCCAGGTCCACGTTCAGGTGCGTATCCTCTAGGTAGAGTTTGCCCCCGGAAGCCTGAGCGGTATTGGTAATTGTATTGTTTCGGTCGGGTCGACACGATTTCAGAAAAACCGGTTGATTCGTATTTACCTCAAAAGCCTGGTACTTAAAATTGGGGTATTGACTAGTTCCCAAAAACTCGATAGAGAGGGGCTGTTGGTTTTCCAGGCGGAAAAGAGGAATAGTACCGTCCTGGAAGCTTTGCTGAGGACCGTACACTCCCGCACCCATGCCGACAATCCTCCTGACGTTGCCTCTCACAATGATGGTAGCAGAGATGTTGTAGCTTGCCCCGTACTGGAAGTAAATGGTACGGGCACCGGAATCAATGGCCTTTTGGATGTTCTCCGTGTCATCGTCAGCGGATGCATCTACCAATACCCAGTTCTCAAGCGGTTCGTACAGCGTCGGTGGGGCATCCTCGATGGGTAGACCAAGATGGGAAACGGGTAGCTCCGTGGAACGCACATTTATCTCTCCAGTGATGTACGCATCAATGCTAGCGCCGCCCACAACAGTACCTTGGTCAGTCAATACGCTTTGGTAGCCGGAAGCCTGTAGATCGCGCAGGACGACTGTTCCTTCGCCCGTATTGACGATCGCACTGGAATTGGCGGCCCCGCCCACGAAGTTGCCCTCGATCAGTACCAACTGCGCCAGTACGCCATCTCCGTTCCGCACGACCGGCACGGCGTTGTTGCTGCTCAGGTTGTGAATAGAAACCGGAAGGTTGTTTTGTAAGCCTACCTGCTGCTGGTTGTTGAGCGCGATATTCTCAAAGGTAGCGTGTGAGGGCAGACCGGGAGTAAGGATGCCGGTGTTAAAACCATCGATGGTCACGTTCTTGATCAGCCCGGGGCCGAACTCGGTTTCGGCCATGTCTAGGCCGATGAACCCGGCGTGGTTGGCATCACTAGAGCGGATAGTTACCTCGCGCACCGCTCCCAGATTGTGGTTGCTGTAGCGGATACCAATGGCTCCCGGATTGCCACGGCCTACGTCTACGGTCAAGTTTTGAATGTAGTTGGCAAAGGAGGAGTTGTTATCACCGTCGGAGGGCGAGCATTCCAAACCGGTAAATCGGCAGCGAAGCACCGGCTTGGGTTGCGCTGGGTCCTGGTAACCCGGGCAGTTGTCTTTGAGTTTGATGATGGTGTTGGCTTCACTTTGCCCCTGAAAGGTGACCCAGCGCATCCAGAACACCTCGTCGCTTACCAGGTAAGTACCGTCGGGGACGTACAAAAACCGATAGTTGTTTGCCCTTCCCCCGCAGAAGGTATAATTCTCGTCGATGGCTCGCTGAAAGGCTTCGGTATCGTCGGTGACGCCGTCGCCCACGGCTCCGTAGTCTTTCACGTTGAGCTGACCGGCATCCGTCGGAAAATCAATCCGCTGAGCGAAGGTATCGGCGGGACGCGCAAGTAGGATTGCCAAGAGTAGCAACCCAAATGAATACCGGGTGATTGCCGGGTTCAGGGAAAACATCGAGTAAGAACGGTTCACTTTTCTCATAGCAAGATTAATTGGATGAAGTATGAACCGGGGAATAGTATGATTGAACATCAATTTTACGGTTTAGTTCATGCTATTTCGCATCTTGTAGCTTCATCGAGTACGTGCTCGTGCCGCATCAAGATACGCTACCGCAGGAACCGCACCGTGGCTGACTGATTACCCACCTGCACTCGCGCCAGGTAGACGCCCGGCGCTAGATCGGCCACCGGTAGCCGGAGGGTTTGCGTACTGCCCGACCGGCCCGTAAAGCTAGCCGTGCGCAGCAGCCGGCCCTCCGCCGTGAAGAGCGAGACCGACAGCGGACCGGTATAATCCAGGGCGGCACGAAGCTGTAGCTGGTCGGTGGCGGGATTGGGAGAGGCGGTAAGCCCGAAGTCGGCGGTACGCGGCGTGAAAATGCCGGTACTACCCTCTGCGTAGACATCCAGGTTATCGAAGCGGTAGGTATCGCCGGTGTTGCTGTTGGGGGCAAAGAGGAGGATGAGGCGCGTGACGCCCGCGTCATCGGCGTTCGGGTCGGGCCGGTCGAGTAGGGGTAGGTAGAGCCGCTGCCAGCCGTTCTGTACGGTAGTGGTGGCCTGGTAGCGGCTGTGGCGGCCGGTGGGGTAGTTTTCGCCGGAGGCGTTGCCGGTCTCTAATTGCAGCAGGACCTCGGTGCCAACGGGGGCCGTGGTATACACATCGATGTAGAAGCGCTGCTCGCCGGTGACGAACAGGTTTGCATCGGTGATGGAGCTGACGTCGTAGATCAGCACGTCATACTGGGAGCCGGCCGCGCGTACGTACTCGCCCACCTGGGTAGCACCCACCAGGCTGTCGGGGGCGGGATTAGCCTGCTCGGTAAGGGTGCCGGTGGCGAAGTTGAAGGTAAGCTCGGCCTCGTCGTCGAAGTTCTCCAGGCTGCGTAGGTAGGTGTAGGCCGCTGCAACGGTCACGTCGAGGGCTAGGGTATCGGTGCCGCAGTCCAGGGTGGTTACCGCGCTAATCGCTCCGCCAGTGCTGCCGGCCCAGTCGACGGTAAGGGTGGGGGTACCCTGTCCGGACACGATGGTCGCACCCGCGGGCACCGACCAGGTGACGGGGGTAGTTTCGGCCAGGTTACCCAGGGTATACTCCACGCCGCTGGCCGCATTTTCTACGCTACGCTCCCCGCTGATATAGGGCCGGTTGCCACCGTACACCCGCACGTAGTCCACCTCCATGGTGGCCGGAAAGATGGCATCGTCGACCGCCCCGCCGAGGTTACCCCCGATGGCTACGTTGAGGATGAAGAAGAAGTCCTGGTCGAAGGGCCAGCGCTGTCCGTTCAGGTCGGCGGGCGTCTGGGTACCGTAGAGGATGCCGTCGTAGAACCAACGAATCTCGCCCTCTTCCCACTCCACGGCGAACTCGTGAAAGTCATCGGCTACCGGCTCCTCCGTTTCGATGCGGCTGGTGTTATACTGGTTATTGGGAGCGGGCTGTCCGTAGTGGATGGTGCCCAGCACCTCGTTGGGCGCGCGGCCTACGTACTCCATGATGTCAATCTCGCCACTTTGCGGCCAGGTCCCGTACACCTCATCGGTCGAGAGCATCCAGAAGGCCGGCCACGTGCCCTGTCCACCGGGCACCTTGATGCGGGCCTCCATACGTCCGTAGGTAAAGTCCTGCTTATCGCGGCTGATCAGGCGACTGGAGGTATAGGAGCGGCCGTCCACCTCCTCACGCCGGGCGGTAATCTTGAGGGTACCGTCGCTTACGGTGGTGTTTTCCTCGCGGTAGGTCTGCAGCTCGTTGTTACCCCAGCCGCAGAGGTTGCGGTCGCAGCCATCGCCGAGCTCGTAGCTCCAGTTGTCGAGGTTGAGACTTTCGCCGTCGAACTCATCGGACCAGACCAGCGTGGGGCACTGGGCGGGGAGAGTAGCGGAGAGAAGAAATAAGAATAGTGGGTAGAGTTGTTGCATGATCGATACGTATAATGCTGCCTCCGGCAGCGATGTGCCGCGCGGGCTACGGCCGCGCTGGATAAGTAGTAAAGCCGAAAATAGACCCCCGGTTCCAAACTACCCAAATAATTCAACCGTCCGCCCCCCAACACACCGCCACATCCCCCCAAACTTAAGCTTTCCACCAACGTAATTTGTACCAGTCCCATTTCCATCCATGCTCCGACTCGCCCTCAGCGCCCTCACACTACTTCTTACCAACGGCCTCCCGGCGCAGCTCGGACTTGCACCGGCCTTGCCCACCGTGACCGGCATAGACAACCAGCCCCTCCCCCTGGTCTGGCTTGGCGGCCTCAACGCCCCAGAGTACAACGCCGCTGACCTCGACGGCGATGGCCTGGGCGACCTGGTAATTTTTGACCGGGCCGGCGATGCGCTGCTGGCGCTGCGGGGAAGCGGCGGAGGAAACTACCGGCCGGCCCCCGAGCTACTCGTCGGCTTCCCGCGCGACCTGACTAACTGGCTGTTGCTGCGCGACTACGATGCGGACGGTGTAGAAGACCTCTTCGCCTACTCGGCCGAGTACGACGGCTTTCGGGTGTACCGGGGGCAGCGGGCGGCGGACGGGCTGCTCACCTATCCGGCGACTCCCACCTACCGGGGCCTTCGGTACCCACTGCAGGGAGGCACTACGCCCCTGTTCGTAACGAACGTCGACTACCCGGCAGTGAACGACGTGGACGGCGACGGCGACCTGGACATCCTCACCTTCAGTGTCGGCGGCAGCTACCTGGAGTACTACCAGAACCAGAGCGTGGAGCGCGGCTTCGGCACCGATACGCTCATCTACACGCTGGCTAGCGAATGTTACGGGGGCGTCTACGAGTCGGGCCGAAGCTCGGCGCTTACGCTAGCGGCTGCCCCCGGCGAATGCGCGCGGAGCATACGGGGGGCCGATCCCATCGAGCGCCGTCATTCCGGCTCTACCACCCTGAGTATCGACGTCGACGGGGACGGGCTGCAGGACATCATGATCGGTGACATCTCCTCCGAACATATCGTACTGGCGCACAACACCGGTAGCCGTGCCCAGGCGTACATGACCTCCCAGGACTCGATCTGGCCCAGTAGCGGCGTAGCCGTCAGTGTGGATTATTTCCCCGCTATTTTTCACCTCGACATCGACCAGGACGGGGTGCGTGACCTCATCGCCGCGCCCACCCAGACCCTCAACGCCGAGAACGTCGACGTGGGCTGGTACTACCGCAATGTAGGTACGGAGGCCCGGCCCGCCTTCGTCTTTCAGGACAGTCAGCAGTTCGTGCGTCAGAGCATCGACTACGGTAGTGGGACGACCCCGGCCGCCTTCGACTACGATGCCGACGGGCGGCCCGATCTGGTGGTCGGCAACAACGAGGAATACATCGACGGCCTCACCCTCGGCAGCCAGCTTCGCCTCTTGCGTAACACGACTCCCCCCGGCGGCCCTACTAGTTTTGCCGTCGTCGATACCGACTACCTTAGCCTGCGCCAGTTCACTACCACAACCTCTGCCTTTGCCCCGGCCTTCGGTGACCTGGACGGTGATGGCGACACCGATGCCGTAATCGGCGAGCGCGGCGGGCAGCTCATCTACCTGGAAAACACCGCCGGACCGGGCCGACCGGCCACCTTTGCCGCCCCCGTGTTCGGCTACATGGGGCTCGATGCCGGTCAGCTCAGCAAGCCCACCCTGGCCGATTTGGACCGCGACGGCCTCACCGACCTCCTCGTCGGCGGCTTCGACGGCCGTGTTCGCTTCTATCGCAACCTGGGTACCGCCGGTGCCCCGCGCTTCGATCCCTCCTTCACCACCGCCGGCAACGTAGAGCAACTCGGCGGCATCAACACCAATACGCCGGGTGGCAGCAGCGGTCATCCCGCCCCAACCGTGGTCACCTACGCCGATCACTTCGTGCTGCTTACCGGCAACCGCGTCGGCACCCTGGAGGCCTATTCGTTTACGGACTATACTCAGGCGTTCATGCCCCTTAGCCGCAGCGTTGACCGGCTTGATATTGGTGGCTTTTCTACTCCCGCCACGGCGGATTTTGACGGCGACGGCCTGCTTGAGTTGGTGCTCGGCAATCAGCGCGGGGGGCTGAGCTACTATACTACGCAGCTTGCGGCCGAGCTATCTACGGGCCTGTTTAGTCCCTCGTTTCCTGCTCTTGAGTTTACCCTCGCGCCTAATCCTACGACGGGACAGCTGCAACTCCGTAATCTGCCGGGGTCGCGGGTGCAGACGGTGTCGGTGTATAGCTCGGTGGGCCAGCTCGTACTCCGGGTAGACGACGCCAGTAGCCGGAGCAGCCTGGACCTCGAGTTGGGGCGGCTGGCGGCGGGGGTGTACGTGGTGCGGGTGGAAACTGGGGAGGGAGTGGGTGCCCGGCGGGTAGTGGTTAGTTATTGAGTTTGTGGGTCGATGCGTTTGTGGGAATGCCCGCTTCGCTCGTCTGGTGTCATAGGGTGTTGCCTTTTACATTTGCCCTTGCACCTGCGGCCCCGCCATTGGCTTAGCCTACGACACTACACGAGTGAAGCGAGCATCCCCCATAGACGCGACAACGCAACAACCTACAACCACCTCTTGCAAAAACTAACCGAACAACCCGGTCCTTACCGCCACCTGGAAACGCGCTCCGCAGGAGAGCTCCTTGCACTGATTAATACGCAGGACCAGCTGGTAGCCCCGGCCGTAGCCAACTGCATTCCCGCCCTGACGCCGCTGGTGGAGGGCATCGTGGAGCGCATGGAGCGCGGCGGCCGGCTATTCTATATCGGAGCCGGGACGAGTGGCCGCCTCGGAGTCCTGGACGCCAGTGAATGCCCACCTACCTACGGGGTGCCGCCGGGGCTAGTGACCGGACTGATCGCCGGGGGGGACCGAGCGCTGCGCGACGCGGTGGAGGCCGCGGAGGACAGTGCCGGACAGGCGTGGCGGGATCTGGCCGAGTACACGCCGAATGCGGACGATACGCTGGTAGGCATTGCCGCTTCGGGAACTACGCCCTATGTGATCGGGGGACTGCAGGAGGCCCGGGCTGCGGGACTGCTCACGGGCTGCGTAACCTGTAACCCCGGGGCACCGGTCACCGAGGTGTGCGATCACCCGATCGTGGCGGCGGTGGGCCCCGAGGTGGTGACCGGTAGTACGCGGATGAAATCGGGCACTGCGCAGAAATTAGTCCTGAATATGATCACCACTACGGTGATGATCCGCCTGGGCCGAGTGCGCGATAACCGGATGGTGGACATGAAGCTGAGCAACGCCAAGCTCGTGGACCGGGGCACGAAGATGATCGTGGAGGCTACGGAACTCCCGTACGAGGAGGCGCGGCGGCGGCTACTCGAGGTGGGTAGCGTCCGTCAGGTGATTGACGGGAAGTAGGTATCTGTCAAACGCTGCCATCACCAGGACACAAACGGCATGTCCTGCTTATAGCTTCCCTCCTCCACAATTTTCAGGATGAAGTCAGCCACGTCACCGCGGCTGATCTTGTTACCCCCCGTAGTACCGACGTAGCCCACCTTATAGGTACCCTGATCCGGCTCATCGAGCAGGCGGGGCGCACGCACGATGGTCCAGTCAAGATCGTTACCACGCAGTACCGCAGCGTGGTCTTTAGCATCCTTGATGATGCCGCGGAAGAATACGCCCATCACGCCACGAAACACCCGATCGATCGCCCTGGGCTCGTCCTTTTCGTAGGGTAATCCGCCGCCGCTCATACTGATAATCCGCCGTACACCGGCTGCCTGCATGGCGGTGACCATGTGTCCGGTACCAACGGTCTGCACGTCCTTACGGCCGCCGCTGGTCTGGCCGAGCAGGGATACGACTACCTCACTGCCCTGGATGACCTTAGCCACGTCGTCACGATTCAGGACGTCGCCGCCGGTGATGGTCAGGGCGGGGTCGGCGTAGGGGAGTTTCTCCGGGCTGCGGGCCAGGACGTGCAATTGGTGGCCGGCCTCCAGGGCGCGGGGAATAAACTCGACGCCGGTGCGGCCGGAGCCACCGAATAGGGCAATGGTCATGATGGTGGGTACTGGTGTACCCGGTGAACGGCTAGGGTGTGGGTGGAGGTTCGGCTAGTGCTGCTCGACCTCCTTTTCGATGGGGGCGTCGGCCAGGGTGGGGGCCTTCCAGCGTTCGTAACCGATGGGGGCCGAGGCGACCCGGCGAATGGCTGAGGTAGTACGCTTCTTGTCCACGATCATGGCGAAGGTCATAATGAGGCTGGTACCGATGATGATGTAGAGTAGGATGCCCGGCTCGAAGCCCTGGATCTGGACCTCCTGCGGAATGGCATTGAAGAGCAGCACCGTAATGAGGCCCCGGGGAGCGACGAATAGTTGTGGCAGGATATCACTACCAATAAAGATGCGCAGAATCACAAAACGAATCAGGTAGATGCTCAGGATGATCAGCCCACTCACCATGGCAACCTGCAGGCTCAGCAGGGAGGAGAGTACAATGGTGATACCGAAAATAACGAAGAAGAAGGTACGCACCACAAAGGCCGTTTCCACGGTCACTACGTGCAGCCCCTCGTAGATGTGTAGGGCCTGCTTGTAGTTGAGTAATTTACGCAACGGGCCCCGGAAAAAGAGCCGCATGTTGGCGATGATGAGACCGAAGGTGAGGATGATGATGAGCGACGACAGGTGGGCCGTCTTGCCGATGGCGTAGAGCAACAGGAGCACGGCAATGAGCAGAAAGAGCTTTACGTGGCTCTTGATGTTCTGAAACACCAGGATGATGGCGTAACTGGCCACCAGCGAGGCGACGATGGTGATGAGGATGTTGCCCAGGTAGGCCAGGCCGCTGGCGTGGTGCTCGATCACCTCCAGGCCCTCCTCACCCATTGGATCGGGGAGTAGGGGCAGCTGGCTACTGATGAAGTAAAAGAGCATGATGCCCATGATGTCAGAAAAGGTGCTCTCGTAGATGTGGAACTCCTTTTTATGCCCCTTGAGCCCCGTGACGCTGGGGATGATGATGGCGCTCGACAGGATCGACAGCGGGGTGGCGTAGAGCCAGGCGAGCTGGTCCGTCATGCCGTCGATGAAGTACTTGAGGATCTCGGCCGCCGCCCAGGTGGAGGCGATGAGGCCGATGAAGGCTACGGCCAGGGCCTTGCCGATGGACAGGAACTTATCGCGCTCCAGTTTTAACTCCAGGGCGGCCTCCAGCACGATCATGATCAGGCCTATGATACCGAGGATCTGGAGGATGGGGAAGAAATCCAGATTGCCCAGGCCGAAGTAGCGCAGTCCCTGCTGCAGCAGGATACCCAGGATGATGAGCATCAGCACCGAGGGTACGTTCGTGCGCTTACTGATCTCGCCGAAGAAGAAGGAGAGAATGATGATCACCGAGGCCTCGATGATCAGGTAGTAGGGGTTAGCTAAGTCCATAAGTTAGCGTTTGGCGATGGTGGCGGGGTAGCCCCATTCGTTGAGGAGGGCGAGCAGCTCGGTCAGGTGCTTTTCTTCACGCACCGAGAGCCGGGCGTCGATGCGCTGCTGCTCCCGGCCGCCGTAGGCCAGCTCGGGCTTAAAGCTGCGGTCTAGGTAAGGAGTGGTAGTGAACCGATCAGCTAAATCCTGTAGCGGGTATTCGACCTCTGCGGGCGCGGTAAGCTGTAGCTGGTAGTACCCCCCGATGTCTTTACCGGTGATGAGGCTGTAGCCCTGGGTGAGCAGGGTGGTGTAGTTGACGAAGTGCAGCCCCTCACCGGTCTGTAGGTACAGCCCGATGCGGCTGACCCGGCTGATCACCCCCTTGTGTTTCTCGGTACGCATGCGCTTGCCCACCGTGATGAGGGGGTTGAACAAAATGATACGTCCGCTCAGGTAGTCACGGATGCGCGAAAAGCCAGCGGCGATCAGCAGCAAGAGCACCGTACCGTGCAGTACCGGATTGATGAATACGAAGATCAGCGCCAGTACCAGTACGGTAAGGGGCTGGTAGAGCAGCAGGAAGGGGGCCACAATATTGTATGCCCCGGCCCGAAAGCCCTCTACCCGTTTGGTCCGCTGTAGGCGCTCGCGCAGCAGCACCAGTACGGCGTATACACCGTAGAGCAGCACGGCGGCCAGCAGTAGGTCGGTCCAGGAATAGTAAGCACGAAAGAGGTCGTTCACGGCCTGAGGGGGGCTAGTTGGGGTAGCTAAGGTACGTCTCGGCGTCGAGCATGCGGCCGACGTCGTTGGCCACGCTTTCGGCAACTTCCAGACTTCCGTCGGTATTGCGCGTCACTATGCCGATGCGAATAAGGCGCTGTAGGATGCTGCCGTAGCGGTCGGTATAGGCGGGGCCGAACAGCTTGCGCAGGCGGTAGTCGCGACCGCGCTTTTCGAGCAGCAGGGTGCTGAGTAGGGTAGCGGTGTCGGGCGAGAGGAAATTGGGCAGATTGTAGCGCCGCCCCCGCCGCTGACGTACCCGCTCGTCGTCGACCCGCTCGGTGTAGTAGGCCCAGCGGTTGATGGTATCGCCCACGTTGCCCTCCGTGGCCCGGTAAATGCGCCGCACGAGCTGCCCGAAAGCCGTCTCACTAATGGGTTCGCCCTCGGCATCGACCAGCTGCTTCTGGGTGGCACCGTGACGAATGAGCACGGCCCGCTGCATATCCTCCAGGGAGAAGCCATCCAGATTAATTTCGCTCTGGAATACCCGGTCGAGGTCCAGGAAGCGGTCCAGGTGGCGGTACACCGCGTTGGTGGTCGTGACGAGGTAGAAGATGCGCCCCGAGTAGTCGTCGATGTGCTCGCCCAGCGCCCGCACGTTCCGGGCCAGGCTGTGGTCATTATCCCACCAGAGCTCCAGGTCGTCGATCCACACCAGGGGGCGCGACTGTAGCGTGTACTTCTGGACAAAGGCCAGCGCCTCGGCCAGGTCACCGCTGGTCTTGGTGCGGCGGCCCTGCACGGTGAGCTGGGCGTTGGGCTTCAGGCGGATGGTCTTTCCGGCAAAGAAGCGGTTGGTGATCATCTCGCCGAAGAGGGTCTTACCCGCCAGCCGGTTGCCGGTCAGTACCACCGAGCCGCGGTAGCCCAGGCGCCAACTGTCGATGAGCTGCGCCAGGTGGTTCGTCTCCCGCTCGCGTCCTACCAGAAAGGACTCACCGATGTAGCCCCTGGTCATCAGGATATTGGTGTAGGCCGCATTGTCGGGCGAGACGCTGCGCTGGCGGATCACCCGCACGGTGCGTTCGCTGATGCTCAGGCGGTCCTCGCGGGCGGCGTCGCCGAGGAGTTTATTGAGTCCGGTGACGTGCTCGCCCAGCCAGGTCTGTAGTCCGGTCACCCAGCGACTCTGGCGGTGGGTGAAGGCGTTGATACCCGACTGGAGGGGCAGCGGCAAAAAACCCGGCTCGGCCCGGTACACCGAGGTCAGCCGCAGGTCGCGCGCGATACGCTCCTCGAGGCGCCGGCGCAGATCGTTGTAGTCCTGGTGCCGCTGTCCGCTCCGCTCCGTGAAGTCCACGAAGGGCTGGGCCAGCGAGCTATTGGTGAAGGTCACGTCGTGGCCGGCCTTGACCTCGTTACTCAGCAGGAGGGCACGGTTGCGCACGTTGACCATCGCTACGTTGAGGCCGTTGCCGACCTGCTGGGCTACCTCCCAGAGTTCGTAGAGCAGGGGCATCACCTGGGCCGAGATCCACTGATCCGTGGCGCGGCGAAAGTTCACCTCCTTGTACCGCAGTAGGCCCTGATCGGAGGCCACCGTGACCCGCACCGACTCGGTCAGTTGGGCGGTCTTTGCCGTGATGGCATTGGTGAAGCGATCGAGTCGGGGCAGGGTGGCCTCCTCGGTGATGTAGTCTTCGAGTTTACTGGCGATCAGACCGGGGCGTTCCGGTTCATGGTCACCGGTGCTGATGAAGTCGGTCAGTTCCCGGGCGCGCTGCTCGGCGCGGTCCATCACCTGCTGACTGGCCGCGATGGCCTCGTCGAGTAGCTCGCGTAGGGCGGCAAAGCGCTTTTGCTCCCGCTGCAGCTTGGTGAATTCCTTTGCCAGGCCCTCCGACTGTCCGGCCAGTTCCCCGAGTTGGTGGCGGTACACGGTCCAGGGGTTATGCTGTAGTTGCCAGGCGCGGAGTTGCCTGCGGCGTTGTTTTTCGTCGCGTTCCAGGGCATCGTGCTGGTCACGGAAGTCGGTTTCCCATTCCCCCAGGGCTGCCTTCAACGCGTGGCGCGAGCGGGTGTACAGGTCAGCTACCTGATCGCGGTTCGAGGCCCCCTCGTTGACCAGCAGCGTGGCCACCTGTAGTTGTAACTGCACGTCGCGGTACAACATCAGAAAGTGCTTGGCGCGCTCAGCCCACACGAAGTGCAGCAGGCGGCAGTCCAGGTTCAGCGGGTCCTCGTCCTCGCCGGTCGGGCAGGTATCTCCGCGGGCGATCATGGTATCGGCCAGCTCGCGAATGTGCTGGGCCATCTCCTCCACGGGCTCCTCCACGGTCAGGCGCTGGATACTGGATTCGGCGGTCACCGTGAGGGGGGCGGGCAGGATGGTCGACATGGAGGCAAGGTAAGGTGCGGGGGGGTTAGTTGGTGCGTTGTTGCGGGGCGGTCGTTAGACATAGAATAGGTGTGGGAGGTAATACAGGGGGGCGGGGCCGCAGGGGCAATAAATATCGTGAGGGAAATCAAAAAAATGATAAAGTTGCTTGTTGTAATCAAAGTAGTTACGTAGCTTTGTTGCACACACCTCCCTCTACATGCCACCACTCACGCTACACCTCAAGCGCCTCGGAAAACAGCGGGTACGTACGGTCAGCTATCCGGTAGAAGCCTGGCCGGCTACCTTTCACGAGTTGCTGTGCACCTGCGTCCGCGCCGAGGTGATGCGCTATAATACCGGACAGCGTGGGGAAGCGGTGCTGCCGTACCTGCTACCGGCGGAGATTGACACCCAGCTACACACCCGGGGCAGGGTCACTTTTAACGACCCGGCCGAAAAACGGCTAGTGGAGGCGGAACCCTGCATTGATGCCGCTCTGCTAGCCCTTAAGGACGGACTCTTTGCCGCCTTCGTCGACGACACGGAGCTTACTGCCCCGGAGCAGCCGTTGCACCTCAATCCCGAAAGTGTGGTCACCTTCATTCGCCTCACTTTCCTGGCGGGTAGCCCCTGGTAGCCACGGTTATCCCTTGTTTCTTCACCCCCTTATTTCTTGCCATGATCCCTACCGAACGCGCAAAAGCCTACCTGGAAGCCCACCGCCTGCCCCGAGTTACGGATCAGGCGCTACAGTCCTTCTCGCCACCCTATCGTTTAGTAGGTGAGGCCGTCACGCAACCGCTGTACGGGCACCGGGGGAAGACGCCTCGAGAGCTCTATCACGAGGCCTTCGGGACGACGGAGCGGGGTACGAACCCCTGGCGTAGTGAAGAGGGCGCTCGGCTGGCGGAACTGGTGTTCGGGCCGGGGCGCGGACCCTACGTGGCTGCGGCCTGGGAGTGGTACGATAGGCTGCCCTACCAGACGGGCTACGGCCGGCGGCCCTTCCGGACTGCCTACACGGAACAGTACGTAGGCAGCAAACTACAGCGCTTCCAGGAAATGTACCACGATGACCTTGGCGGCCTGGAGCTGCAGGAGGTACTGCGCTACGAGGGGTATAGTAGGCAGTACAACACCGACAACAGTTTGATCTACGCCGTCGCACTGGCCGGTGCGGAAGGGGAGGCGGTACACAGCTTGATGCTCGACATCGTCAACGGAGAGGATGAAATCGGCACGCTGACGCGTAGTATCGTAAAGGGACTGCTACTGAGCGAGGATCGCCGGGACTGGGAGGTGATCGGCAGATTACTTTTGGCTGCCCAGCAGCAAGAGGGGCTGCGGCAGACGATCCTGGAGGCACTGGACGAGACCTCGCTCGGGGCACTGCATTATATGATCGGTGTAATCCTGGAGCACGACCTGAGTCGCTTCAGCAGCGTGGTGCGGGCGGTAGGCACCTGGACCGGACTGGGTTGGGACGCGCCGCGCGCTTTGGTAGTCGAGCGGAGCCTACAGCTCATGCACGACTATTTTGGGGCGGAGGACACGCAGGTGCAGGGACTGGCGAGTGACGACCACCTGGAACGCTACCTGGCGCTGTGGCACATCGGACTAACGGACGTGGATGCCGCCAACCGGTCGGCGCTGGCCATGCTGGACGACCCCCGACGGACGGTGCGGGTACTGGCGCTATTTTTCGTGCAGCAGACCGCCCGGACTAACCAGCAGATCGTGTCCTGGACGGAGGCCCACTTCGGCGAGGACCCGGAGGTGGACTACCGCCTGATGTCGGTGCTGCCGGGGGAACTGACGTTTTCGGCCGAGTTGTTCGAGCGGGTACGCACTGTCGCCGATGCAGTGCCCACCCAGGGGAAGGTGTACCGGGCTACGGTCTTCGAGTGGTTGCAGACGGCGGTGGACGCCGCGGCATTCTACCGGCCCCTCATTACCTACGCGAGCCCGGAGCAACTGCAACTGCTCGGGGAGGACCTGGCCCGTATGCCATCTGACGCGCGGGAGGATTACCTACGGGCCATCTTCCCCGACCGCTACACCTATCGCTACGGCAAGGACAAGGAGGAGCAGCCTCTTGACCTGCGTAGCGCGCCCTGGAAGCGGGGGGTGATCCTACAGGCCGTCACCGACCGTAATCAGCAGGTGATGCTAAACGGTCTGGCACTGCTACGGAGCATCGAGTTACAGGAGGAGGATTTGCCCGTACTGGTGGGGTTACTGGCGCGTAAGGGTAAGTCGCTGCGTAGCGGGCTTATCTCGGCTATTCTCGGGGCCAAGCCGCAGTGGATCGAGCAGCTCGTACCCCGGTTGCTCGATAGTAAGAAGGTAGAGCAGCGGGTAGCGGGCCTGGAGATTCTGAGCGAGCTGCACGAGGGGGAGCGGCAGCCTGGCTTCGTGGCGGCGCAGATTGCCGCCTACCGGGAGCGGGATGGGTTCAGTAAGAACGAATCGGTATTTCTGGACAAGTTCGTGCTACAGCGGGAGCAGGTGTCGTACGGTAACGGCTTCGGCGTAATTGATTTTGACCAGCTACGTCCGCTGCGGCAGGCAGCGCTAAAGATTAAGCGGGCCAAGCGGAAGGGCGTACTGGCGCGCCTACTGGGTACGGAGAATACGGATACCTATTTACTTAGTCACCTGGTCGACCGGGAAAAAATCCTGCGGGAGTTACCCAAGCTACTGGCGCTGATTAAGCAGCACGCTCACCACGAGTACGACGGAGAGATCTATACCGACCATCCGGTGAGTCTGTTGGTGGGCCAGCGTATAGAACCGCGAATTGGTATGCCGCAGCACACGACCGGGGAGATCCTGCAGGCCCTGCCCCTCAGCGAGGTGTGGCGGCAGTGGTATACGGACGGTGGGCTGAGCCCCTTTGATCTTTACGCCATTCTTAATCAGTACGAAAAGCCCTCCTGGCGGCGGCACCCCGAGGTATACGACACTTTCCTGCAACGGTACTACCCGCTACTGCCAGCGGACTGCTTTGGGGAACGAGACCAGTACGGTAACCCCCTGCTACCGGTACGGCAACTGCTTACTCACCTCTACGACGCCTACGCCGATCACCGCATGATGGGTCAGTTCGTAGTGGATTTGTACGAGGATCAGATCGCCCGACTGCCGGAGCAGTTGCGCACTACGCTGGCCTGGAAGGACCACTACGGCACGCAGTGGCAGACGCACTGGTCGCAAGTCCTCCGTGACCAGTCACCGAACACCACCGGCGGTAGCATTGGGCTCCGTCACGAGGTAGTAGACGCCCAAACGCGGCTGCAACTCTTCGATCTTCAACAACTGCTTCGGGTCAGTAGGCAGTTGGCTACCTACCCTGTACCACCGATTGCCTATTTCGCCGCCACCGAACCCTCCGCCGAGCAAAACACCGTACCGGACGCCGGCCTCGTGGTACACCTACACACCGAGGGGCAGCTCAGCGACGACGACCTGCGCCTGAATGCCCTCCACGGCAAGCAGCTACTCGATACCCTGGAAGGCCTGAGTTACAACGACAAGCCACAGTACGCCGCGCAGCGTGCCGCCGCCCGCCGCGTCCTGCTCCCCCTCAAGGAGGCGCTACTGGATATCGAGCTGGAACGCGGTGACCTACCGACGAACGTCAGTATGCAGATCGCTCAGTTCAAGGTGATGGAGGGCAGTGACCGGCTCGTGCACACCCTGGCCCGCCTGGGCAGGGATACCTTTCATCGGGGATACAGCTACTACGGGGACAAATCGAGACAAGAGGTATTCAGTAGGCTGATCAAGGGTAGTGTGCCCCGGGAGACAGAGGAGCTAACGGATTTTCTCCGGGAGGTAGCGCCCAGTAAGCTTCCCCAGAAGCGCTGGCTGGAGGTAGCCATGTACGCCCCCCAGTGGAGCCCCTGGATCGCCGAGCTGCTCGGTGTGCCGGAGCTGGAGTCGGCCGTATGGTGGTTCCACGCCCACGCTACCTCCTACATGAATAAGGAAAAGGAGACGATCGTGGCCCGCTACACCGCCATCGAGCGCGATGACCTGGCGCGGGGGGCTATTGCTATCGACTGGTTCTACGCGGTATACGGGGCGGTGGGCAAGGCGAATTGGAAGCTGCTGCACGCTGCCAGCAAGTACATCAGTGACGGGAATGCCCACCGCCAGGTCAAGCTTTACTCCGGCATCCTGCTCGGTGAGGTAAAGATCACGGAAACCCTAGCGCGAATCAAGGAAAAGCGCGATCAGCTGTACGTAAAGGGTCTCGGTCTCGTACCCCTGAGCAAGTGTAATCCGGCCGGGGATACCCTCAGCCGCTACGAGCTCCTGCAGCAATTCCTGAACGAACGTAAGCAATTTGGTAGCCAGCGGCAGGAGAGCGAGCGGCAGGCGGTTGAGATTGCCATCGACAACCTGGCACGCACCGCCGGCTACGAAGACGCCACCCGTTTCAGTTGGATCATGGAGGGCGAGAGTACCCGCAACCTGCTGGAGGATGCAGTAGTAGAGATGGACGATACCCGCGTAGAGCTCTACATCGACGAACTGGGCAAGGCACAGATCGCAGTCGAGAAGAAGGGTAAACTGCTCAAGGATGTACCCGCCAAGTACCGCAAGGACCAGCGTATCGTGGCGCTAAAGGAAAGTAAGTTGGCGCTGCGCAAGCAACTCAGCCGCACCCGACAGTCGCTGGAGCAGGCCATGGTGAACGGTACAGTCTTTACCGCCGCCGAGCTAGCTGAGATTTACCGCCACCCCGTCGTGCGCGTGATGCTCGACCAGTTAGTGTTATCCACGGCGGAGGGGGAGACGACCGGCTTCTGGCGGGATGAGCAAATAGAGGGTGTAGACGGCGAACTTACCGCCATCACCTCAGAGGAGCGACTGCGCATCGCTCATCCCTACGATCTCTACCAACGGGTGTGCTGGGACCAGTACCAGAAGTTGGCCTTCGATCGCAAGTTACGGCAGCCCTTCAAGCAGATATTCCGGGAGCTCTACCTGGTCACGGCCGATGAGCGGGAGACCAGCCGCCACTCCAACCGCTATCAGGGCCATCAGATTCAACCCAAAAAAGCAGTGGCGCTACTGCGGGGTCGCGGCTGGACGGTCAGCCACGAGGAGGGACTGCAGCACGTCGATCACGCCCGCGGGGTGATCGCCACCATGTACGCCGCCGCCGACTGGTACACCCCCGCCGACGTGGAGGCTCCCACCATTGAACAGGTAGCCTTTTATGACCGCAGGACGTACACCTACCTACCCGTAGATCAGATCGACCCCCTACTCTTCAGTGAGGTGATGCGCGACATCGACCTGGTAGTGAGCGTGGCCCACGTCGGGGGCGTCGACCCCGAAGCCAGTCATTCGACTCTGGAAATGCGGGCTGCCCTGGCCCGGGAAAGTGCTCGGCTCTTTAGGCTCGATAACGTGGAGGTCAAGACGCGCTACGTCGTGATCGACGGTACGCTCGGGCAGTTCCAAATTCACCTCGGGAGTGGGGTGGTGAGCAAGCACGGGCTGCAACTACACATCCAGGCAGTCCAGAGTCAGCACCGCGGGCGGGTCTTTCTGCCCTTCGTGGATGATGACCCGAAGTCGGCCGAGATCATCACCAAGATGCGGCTGATTGCTCGCGATAAGGAGCTGAAGGACCCGACGATACTGGCGCAGTTGGCGAAGTAGGGGTGTACTTTTGAAAGTGCGGTTTTGGCTTAGCCCACCAAAAGCCGTCCCAAGCGCATCACCCCCGTATGCTACACTTCTACCGCAGCGCAGCACTCAGCTTCGTGCTCGCCCTGCTCCTCTCCTGCGGCGGTCCCGAACCCCGCCTCGCCCCCGCAGGTGAATACTGGCTGGTGCACGATACGCTGCCGCCACCGCCGGAAGGTATCGCTACGCTAACCGCAACCCGCTTTGTGCTTGAAAACGACTCGGTGTACATCTACACACCAATCTACGGTCCGGGCACCCGCTACCCCGCCTACGCCGCCGATAGTAGCGCGCGGTTTGCGGACTCGATGTATGTCGTGTACCAACTCACCGACGACAGTACCGTACACCTGCGTATGCACGGCCCGCAGGGGGCATCCCCCGAACGGCTGCTTCGGCGGCGACCCACCGGACTGCGGCCCGCAGCCCTACCCCCTTCCGTAGCGGGTAAGACGTACCGCTTCGATTTAGCGGATTCTCCTCTATTACTCTACTTTGGCGCGGTGGTCACTCCCCAAACAACGCTTAACCTACGGGGCGCGCCGCAAGTAAGGCCGATCGATCTACGTAAGAGCGACTCCATCGTTGGACCCCAGGGGTTACCCAGGGTAGGCCTATCCTACGCGGAATCGGTCGGGAAGAACCGAGTACTGATTCACGATCTACTCGTGTGCGCTACGCAGCGGGGGGTGCCGCAGATATATGTGCTACGCGATGAAAGGGAAACCGGCGGCGGGGGAGTGCGCGGGCCCTATCCCGGCATCCTTTACGGACCGGTAGTGCCGGCGGTGGAGGCCGATCAAAACATCGTAAACCGCCTACAACTGGGGCGGATTGAAGTCCTACCACCCGCACCCGTTGACACAAGTAGTGGTTTTCGTCCGCTCTCCTTGCCACGCTACGGCGGTATAGCGTCCGGCAGCCTGCCTACCCTTGACTTCGAGTTCCGTGATGATGGTACCTACCTGATGCTAGCGGAAAATGAAATCGTGGATGAGGGAAGTTGGGGCCTTTCCACCGACCGTAACTTTTTATTACTGGCCGGACCCCACGAGAATGAACCACCTATCCTGTACCCCTTCCTGGAATACAACGAAACCTACCTGTCGCTCGAACTACCCATCAGCATCTACAGCAGCAGTACCATGTACACCACTACGGTACCCATACGCTTTTATGCCCCCTGACTACGGTGCTATACTTTGCCCGTTCTCCCTCTCCTTTGGAAAGGGCTGGGGGGAGGAAAGTCTAGGGCTATATATAGTAATGTACCTCTAATTGGCAACCCATTTACCCTATATTTGGCGGATGCGCCTGTCCAATCTCCTGCTTCTTCTCTTACTCAGCCTAGCCACCACCGCCTGCCAGGAAGAACTCCCGCCGCCCACCGTAGAAACCCCCGCCGTCATGGAAAATGAAACCACCGAGGCTGCCCCCGATAGCCTGCTACGCCACGCCGTGTTTTTTTCCTTTAAAGACGAGGCTACCCAGGCCGATATCGACCGCGTACAGCAGGCCTTCAGCGCCCTACCGGAACAAATAGCGCAGATCCAGGACTACGAGTGGGGCACCAACAACAGCCCCGAAAACCTCAATAAGGGCTTCACCCACGCCTTCTTCGTCACCTTCGCCAGCGAGGCCGACCGCGAGGCGTACCTGCCGCACCCCGCTCACCAGGCCTTCGTAGAGGTGTTGCAGCCGCATTTGAAGGATGTATTTGTAGTAGACTACTGGGCGCAGCGAGATTGAGATCAATACCGTTTTACGGGCACATTATGTTATTTTAGATAACACTATACACCCTAGAACACCCCGTTGCCCCCCGGTCTTGTGTGAGCATACCAATCACACAAAACCGCATAGTATGTTCTACCACGACGGAGGTAAACTCCAGTATCACGTAAAGGTCGATAAGCCCGATCCCGTATTCGCCAAGGCGCTGCAGCAGGCCATCGGAGGCATTCAGGGGGAGATTCGCGTCTGCCTACAGTATATGTTCCAGGCCTGGGGCTCGCGCGGGCCCTCGAAGTACCGCGATATGCTACTCGAAACCGGCACCGAGGAAATGGGCCACATCGAAATGCTCGCCACGGCCGTAGCCATGAACCTGGAGGGTGCCCCCCTGGAGCAGGACAAGGCCGCCGGTGACCCGGTTGTGCTCGCAGCCATGGGTGGCATGAACATCCAGCACGTCATCAGCACCTGTATGGCCGCCATGCCCGTTGATGCCAGCGGCGTGCCGTTCAACTGTAGCCACGTCTACGCCAGCGGAAACGCCGCAGCCGATATGCTCGCTAACGTTACCGCCGAAAGCACCGGCCGCATGCTCGCCGTGCAGTTGTACAAGATGACCAACGATAAGGGCATGAAGGATATGCTCAGCTTTCTCATTGCCCGCGATACCATGCACCAGGAGCAGTTCTTTTCCGCCTGGGAGGAGCTCGGCGGACGCGACAACCACCCCATCCCCAACAACTTCGACCAGAGCCTCGAGCCCTCCGAGTACAACTACACCTTCTATACCACCGGAAAGGATGACTCCGTACCCGTGCCCACCGGACTGTGGAGCGATGGGCCAAGTTTCGACGGCCGCGCCACCTTCAACACCAAGCCCATGAAGCCAGTAGGCGGAAAGCCGAATCTAGGCTACGCCAGCCCCAGCGCAGCGGTACAGAAGGACCAGGAAAAAGGTAGCGAGCACGTTAGCAACGGAGTGCAGTAGCCTAGTCCCCTAGTCGTCCTCGCTCCTCCTCACTGGCGCTGCCCCTGCGTTCCCGCCCCTTCAAAAAGCGGTTGCCGAACTTGTAGGTCAGTTTCGCGGTGAAAATGGGTGCCTCCCAGGTGGAGCGGACGTCCAGGTCCTGCTCCTGGTAGTTGATAGTGCCGGTAAAGAACTGCTGGACGATCCCCTCGGCCGATAACACCAGGTTGAGGCGGTCGTCCAGCAGGTCTTTTTCCAGCCCTGCGTCGACGCCGTAGAGCGGGTCGTAGCGGATGATACCGTCCAGCCCCCGCCCCTGGTAAAAGCCCGTCACCTGTAGTTTCCACTCGTGGGGTAGCTTCACGTCGACCTGCGCGAAGGCCGTAAGACTGAGCTGATCCTGCGCGAAGTCGCCACCCAGGTAGTTACTGGTGTAGTCGTTGTAGTACAGCATGAAGCCGCCGTACCCGCTTACGGGCTTGGCTACCCAGTCGAGGGGAAAATAGAGGCTGCCACCGTAGCGAACGTAGCGGTCCAGATTTACTGTGGTCTGGAAGGCCGCTCCGGTCAGGGGGTCCTGCTCGGTCACTTGACTGATGATATCACTGGTGAAGTCGTAGCCTAGGTTTAAAAAGGGCTGCTTATCGTAGGTCACGGAGAGCTGCCCGCTGTGGATGAGCTCCGGTTGCAGGAACGGATTACCCTTCGTGAAGGTGATGGGGTCGATGTAGGTAACGAAGGGATTAAGGTCGTAGTAGCTCGGCCGCTCGATGCGGTAACTGTAGGCCAGACTCACCCCGAAACTGCCCGCCAGGGGTGCATTCACACTCAGGCTCGGAAAGAGCTGGGCGAAGTCGCGCACGTTCGTACTATCGATGGTCACGTTGTAGCCCTCCATTTGGGTAGCCTCGTAGCGCAGGCCCAGATTCGCACTCCAGTCCCCCCGCTCCCAGGCCAGGGCCGTGTAGGCTGCCTCGATGTCCTCGTCGTACTGAAAACGGTTACTGAGGTTACGGTCGATCTCCATCACCCCGTTGATCTGTTCGCGGGCGAGTAGCTCGTTGTCCAGGGAGGCGCGACTCACCTTGGCGCCGGCGGTAAACACGTAGGCATCGCCCAGGGGCCGGCGGTAATCAACCTTTGCGCTGTAGATCTTTGCCTCGGAAGGCTCCGCGTTCAGTCGGTCGTTGTACTCCGCCCCCTCCGTAGTTAGGGTAGTACGGGTATCGCGAGTGAAGGTGTTGAGGCTACCGTCGAAGGTCAGTTCCTGTCCGCTGGTATCGAGCTGGATGCGGTAGTAGGCATCCAGGTTCAGGTTATCGAAGTCGCGGCTGCGGTTGCGTAGGGTGGTGAAGCTTTCGCGTAGCGCTCCGGTGCTAGGGTCAAACACGTCGGTGCGGTTGGTCCCCGTATTCGGACTGTCGCCGAAGCTGTAGCGGCCATTGATGCCCACCCGGTGCCGCTCGCTCAGATCGTAATCGGCCCCCAGTCGGACTTGGTAGCTATTCGGTGTACCGTACTCACTGTTGCGCTGCACAAAGGTGCGGTCGTCGAAGCGGCGCACCAGTTCCAGCCCCTCGACCCACTCGCGGCGGTTGTAGCTCAGTCCGCCGGTGAGGTTGAGCCCCCCGGCCTGGTGACTCAGTTCCAGCCCGGAGCGGTACTTGGGGCGCTCTCCGTAGCCGCCGCTGATATAGACCTGGCCGTTGGTGCCCAGTAGGCTATTTCTCTTCGGCACGATGTTGATCACCCCGCCGTTGCCCTCCGCGTCGTAGGCCGCCCCGGGCTGGCTGATCACCTCGATCGACTTGATGTTATCGGCCGGCATATCGCGCAGCAGGCTATTGACGTCCAGGTACTTGGTGGGGCGGCCGTCGATCAGGATCGTCAGTCCCGTCTTACCCGCCATACTGATGCGGTTACCGGCTACGACCACGCCCGGCACTTTCTTAAGGAGGTCGATCACGCTACCGCCCTGTCCGGTGATGGCCTGGTCCACGTTTACCACCAGACGGCCGGCTTTCTGCTCCAGGAAAGGCTTGGTGGCCGTTACCTCGATGGTTTCCAGGTCGGTGGCGGCGCTTTCGAGGAGGTAGTCGGGTAGCGTCAAGTTTTCCCCCGCTGCTAGCGTGAATACCGGGTGGTCCTGTTGCGGCATCCCGATCCCCGTAGTTCGCACGAAGTAGCTGGCCGAGTCGAGGCCCGTGAAGGTGAAGCGCCCCTGTTCGTCGGCCAGTTCCAGCTTGACGACCCCGGAGTCCCGGGCGGCTAGGAGCAGTACGTTGGCAAACTCGGCCGGGCCGTTGGCAGTGCGTATTCGTCCGTTTATCACCCCATCCTGGGCCATCAGGAGGGCGGGGCCGCAGGTGCAAAGTAGGTAGAAGGAGCGGAGGAATCGTCGTGGGTGCATGGTCAATGAGGTGTCGATCAGTGGGTGTAGCCTTCGGGGAGAAGGGACGAGCCGACACCACACAAGTTGCAGGGCCGGACACGAAATCGACCATTTACTATACTAACCGGGGCCAGACAGCGATTAATAGGTAGGTCATAAGCGTATATGCTATTATTTCAGCAATATGCGCGGTCGACTGCTATCCTAATCTTCCCCCGTCCCCTACGTATGAAAGCTTACGCTACCATCGCTCTTGTTATATCCGTACTTATTCTTTTTTGGAGTGTACTGATTTTTGCCAATTTCGCCCGCTTTAGCGGCTCGGAGATGGCCCACGTCTTACTTATCTACGCCGGGCTCATGGTTGCCTTCGCGCTGGCTACCTTCTTTTACGTCAGCAAGATGGAGCGGCGGCGACTTTCGCGGCGGCGGAGCTAAGGGAGCAGCAGGTAGTACGAAAATACCCTGTTGTAAGATTAGGTCGTTAGCTTACTTTAGCTTCCGCCAAGTCCTCATGAATGTATAACCTCAACAGCATCCTCATCGTCACCATCCTGTTCGCCCTCATCCTGGCGGCGGATGCCCTGGGGTTGCGGATGGGCCACCGGGTGAAGGATAAGTCCGATAGCGACGTCAAGTCCCAGACCTCCGCCATCCAGGGCGGCATCATCGGTATGCTGGCCCTGATTCTGGGGTTCACCTTCAATATGTCGATCCAGCGCTACGACAGCCGCGCCGGGGCGGAGGTCGAGGAGGCTAATGCCATCGGCACGGCTGAGTTGCGCGCCTCGCTGCTACCCGCCCCCTACGCCGAGCAGGCCCAGGCGGCCATCGATGAATACATCGACCTGCGCCTCGAGAGCAGCTACGTCGACCTGACGCACGTCGAGCAACGCCGGGCCCTCAATCAAACTACGAGCGAACTCCAGCAGCGCATTTGGGACATCGGCGTAGCCGCCGCTGATGCTGCCCCTAACCCCGTGCGCACCGGCTACTTCCTCACCGCCGTCAACGACATGATCGACGCACAGGGTAGCCGCCTCGACGTGCTTAACCGCCACGTACCCTCCGCTATCTTTTACCTGCTGTTCATCTTCTTCGTGGCCACCGGGGGGCTGATCGGGTACTCCACCGGGCTCGGCGAGCGCCGCTCCCGCGTCCCCGCCCTGGTCCTCAACCTGCTGATCTGCCTACTGGTGTTCATCATCATCGACCTGGACCGACCGCGGCGGGGCGTGATTCAGGTGCGGCAGGATAGTATGGAAGCCTTACGGTAGACAGCAATTTATTCATAGGCTACGGTAACGGACTGCCCGGCGTACTCCCCTCGGGGCAGCTCCACGCGCAGTACCTGGTCAACCGCCGCGCCGGAAAGGGCAAACTCCAGTACCTCTAATTGCTGGGTAGGGTCGGCCACTGTAAGGGTCTTGCGCCCGTGGTCGATCAGTACCACCGCCGGCTGCTCCGCCCGTAGTGTGGTGGCGTCGGTAAGCTGGAGGGCCCCCGGTGCATAGAAAACGCAGGCAGTGAGTGCCAGGTCAGCGTGGTGTACGGCCTGCATTTCGGGGCGGTTTACCAAAATGGTTGGACTGTCCGCGTACTCGGAACGACTAAACGCGGCAGAGTCGATACCCGGCACCACGACGTAGGCGTAGGTCGCTGCCTGCGGCCGGCTGCCGTGATCGATCCAGGCGCGGAGCAGCTCGCCCATTACGATGCCTTTTGGAATGCGGGACTGCCGGTTGATCTCGGTCCAGGTACCGCCAACCCGATCGTTCATTACGGTGAGGGGCAGGGGAGTAGGGAAGCGGTAGCCCACGCTATCGTGCCACAGCGAGGTGGCGGCCGGGTAGGTGTGGGTACCCATGGAGAGTACCTCCGCGCCGCCGGTGCTGCCCACAATCACTTCCCCCTCCAGCCGCCGTTGGTCGAGAGTGGTAAGGACCGGCTCCGGTCGGTCGGACCGGATACCGGCACCGAGGCACACGTACTCATCGGCAAAGAAGAACCACGCCTTGCGGGCCGCTAGCGAATCTAGCGGGCTGATAAAATTAAAACCTACTACCCCGTACCGTCCGTTGGATGCACCCCCCACGAAGTCCGTCAGCCCCCGTTGTTGTACCGCCTCGGATGGCGGCAAGCGTTCGTGCTGTACCACGGTAGTGCCCGGGATCTTCTGCCAATCCCAGAGCGGAAAGATGTCAAAGTACTCCCGCCCGTCCCGGATCAGAAAATTGCTGCCGTCGGCCAGGTGGTGCATTAGCAGCCCCTCGCTGTTGTAGGGCTGTTCGGTGGAGTGGTTGCGGCGGGAGTACATCCGCACCGAGGTGAAGTAATCGGGCTGTTGGTGACTGTGGTAGCTGCTGGTCCAGAAGGCGCGGTCGGCGGGTTGCGGCGGCTCCGGGGCCGTGCCGCGCCGCCGGTCTACGAGGGTGCGTAGTTCCTCCCCGCGGTAGTCTGTAGCCTGCAGGAGCTGTAGGGGGAGTTCCGGACCGTAGGGTGTGAGTGCCCCGGGCCGGCTCAGCCCGCGGTTCATGGCCCCGGGGTCGGGGTAAGTGCCGAAGGCGGCGGACTTCGAGATGCCGTCCAGGTAGTAGTCGACGAGCCTACGCGTAGCCTGTTGCGGCAGGGCATAGGAGGTTCCGGCGAGCCGCTCGGCCCAGGTCGCAAAGGCCTCGGCGTAACCCAGGCCGTAGGAGAGAATGGAGGTAACCCGGTCGTCGCGGTGCTGAAAGCCGTAATCCACCTGCATTCCGCGTAGGTCCTCCGGAGTACCCCGCGCCTCGGCAAACTGGATCTCACTGGCCAGGGTAGTGACCACCGTACGCAGCGTAGCTGTATCCCGGGTGAATAGGGCATACTCACCGAGGATACCCGCGATTTTGATCAGGTCGCCACCCGGCCGGGCCCCCCAGGCCTCCAGGGTAGCCCTGCCCATGATGGGGGCTGCTAGTTCCCGTTGCCGTTCGGTCAGGGCATCATCGTAGAGGAGCAGGACACGCACGAGTTGGCGCGGCGTACCGATCTGATTGTCCCACCAGTTTTCGCCGATCCAGTCGTTGATAAGCCAGTCGTCGAGGCCACGAGCGATGACGGCACTCAGCTCGCTATCTCCGGTGTACGGGGTACCGGGTTTGCGGTAGGCACGGGCTAGCTCCACTAATCGAGCCAGGTGGCGGGAGTGATCGAAGCCGGTGCGCGACGTGTCCCGGTAGTTGATGTCGGGCCACTGCCCGGCCGGTGACAGGCTGGATAGTAGCTCCACCACCTGATCCTCCATCACGGTATCGCGGAGTAATTCGGTGATGACCCGGTCGCGCACCCGCTCCAGGTCCTGGGCGGTCAGGCTCGTCCGCAGCGCACATACCACGAATAGAAGAAGCAGGAAGTACCGCAATTGCATAAACTGTAGTATTATGGGCGTGAAATACCCCTAATGGTACGAAGTGTGGTGCCCGGCCACCATTAAGGTACAGGCTGTGCAACCGATTGCTGGGTGGTTAGCGGTATTTCAGTCACGTGCTTAAAGTTATTTCATGCAGCAGTTTATGCACACCGGCGTTCTCGTACTGGCCTGCCTTAATGCGGCTGCCCAGACCACTGTTACCAACCTTACCGTCTACGCAGGGAACTACGCACGGCAAAATACCCCGGTGTGTGCGCAACTTGCCGATAGTCTACCCAGTGACGGCTCCGTTCAGTTGCACGAATTAGCCGATGGGCAGCCACGCGTGGTCACCAGCCAGTTAGAAGGGCGCTCCCTGTGCTGGACACTAGATGGTACCACCCCCGCCGGCACCACCCGGGAGTACGAACTGAGTATAAGCCCCCCCGCCACCTCCGCCGCACCTGCGGCCGCGGCAACATTTTCTGACGGGAAGGTGACATTTGCCGACGGGGGAAAAACTTTGCTCAGCTACCAGATCGATAAGGCTCCGGTGCCCCATGGCGTAGACCCCATTTACTCCCGTGGCGGCTTCGTCCACCCCCTGCTGAGTCCGGCTGGTGATACCCTGACGCGTATCCAACCCGATGACCACTACCACCACTACGGGGTGTGGAACCCCTGGGTGCACGCCGAGTACGACGGCCGCGAGCTCGACTTCTGGAACCTCGTAAAGGGGCAGGGCACGGTGGCCGTCGACGGGGTGGGGGAGCTGGTCGAGGGACCGTTACTAAGTGGCCTGACGGCCCGGCAAAGCTACCTGGCCTTCCGCGATAGTGCCGTGACGGACGACCCGCAAAAGCTGCTCGACGAGACGCTGCGATTGCGAGTACACCCCCTGGACGAAGACCGCTACCTGGTTGATTATCGAACCACCCAGACCAACACGACCGAGCTACCCTTCACCGTGCGGGCTTACCGCTACCAGGGCTTCGGCTACCGGGCCCGGGCCAGCTGGAACGATAGCAACGTGACCCTGCTAACCTCGGAGGGCCATGGCAAAAGTGACGGCAACGGCACCCGCGCCCGCTGGATGAACGTGAGCGGCCCCACGGAGCACGGGCAGGCCGGCATCCTCTTTATGACCCACCCGGAGAACTACAACTTCCCGGAGCAGATCCGCATCTGGCCCACCGGTATGATGGAGGGGAGGGAAAATGTCTTCGTCAACTTCAATCCGGCCCAGGAACAGGACTACGTACTACGGCCCGGTGGGGCCTACCGCCTACGGTACGGCATGCTGGTGTACGACGGGACGATCGACTCCACCACAGCCGAGCGCTACTGGCAGGACTTTGCCCACCCGCCCGAGGTGGTGATACAAAAAGACAGACTGGCGGGGACGCGGGTGCTAGTGTACACGCGAAATGGCGAGGGCTACGTACACGACAATATCGCGGCCAGCGTGGCGGCGATCGAGGGGCTGGGGGAGCGGCACGGCTTCACGGTGACAGCGACGGAAGATCCAACGGTCTTCACCCCAGAGCGGCTGGTGGACTTCGATGTACTGGTATTCTCTAATACTAACAACGAAGTGTTCGACAGTCCAGACCAGGAGCGGGCGCTGAAGGACTACATCGCCGGCGGTGGGGGCTTCGTGGGTATCCACTCGGCCTGCGGCACGGAGCGCGACTGGCCCTGGTTTGCCCGAATGCTTGGGGGGCGCTTCCACCGCCACGCCCGGCGGCAGGACTTTGACGTGGCCGTGCTCGACAATGACCACCCCTCTACGAGTCACCTGCCGCCGACCTGGCACATCCGCGACGACGAGTGCTACTACCTCAGGCAGCTCAACCCCAACATCCACGTCCTCCTGGCCGCCGATCTTACTTCCGTCGCGGACGAGGAGGGTAAGACGGACTACCCCGCCGATACCTTCGGCGACTACTTCCCCACCAGCTGGTACCACACCACCGATGGCGGGCGGCAGTGGTACACCTCCCTGGGCCACCGCAGCGAGCAGTATAGCGATCCCCTCTTCCTCCAACACATCCTCGGCGGCATCCGGTGGGCTGCCGATAAATAAAATTCGATCATGAAGCGCAGACACTTACTCAAAAAATCAGTCGCCGCGGCCGCGGGTGCAACGCTCTTCCCCAGCATCGTGCCCGCCCACGTACTCCGCAGCGAGACGGCCCCGAGCAACAAGCTGAACATCGCTCAGATCGGCTTTGGCCGCATCGCCCAGGGACACGACCTGCCGGAAACGCTGAAAAACGACATTGCCCGCGTGGTGGCCATCTGCGATGTAGACAGCAAGCGCAAGGAAAAGGGCAAGGCCTTCATCGAGGACTACTACCGCACGAACTCCGGTAGCGACCGGCTGGTGGACGTCAAGATGTACGACGACTACCGCGAGCTGCTGACCGATCCGGAGATCGACGGGGTCATCATCTCCACCCCCGATCACTGGCACGCCCAGCCGGCCATCGAGGCGGCCCTGGCGGGCAAGGACGTCTACCTACAGAAGCCCACCTCTCTAACCGTCGAGGAGGGCCGCATGATGAGCGATATCGTACACCGCTCGGGCGTAGTTTTTCAGTTGGGAAGCCAGCAGCGGAGCGAGGCCCCCTGGCCGCAGTTTCGCCGCGCCTGCGAGCTAGTCCGTAACGGGCGCATCGGTACGGTCACTAAGATCGAGATCGGCCTACCGAGCGACCCCGCCGGTGGCGACAAGACGCCCATGGAGGTGCCCCCTAACCTCAACTACGAGATGTGGCTCGGCTCCACCCCCTACGTGCCCTACACCGAGGAGCGGGTGCACCCGCAGGATGACTTCAGTCGGCCGGGCTGGCTCCGCTGCGAGCAGTTCGGTGCCGGCATGATCACGGGCTGGGGCGTGCACCACATCGACATCGCGCACTGGGGGATGGGTACGGAATTTACCGGTCCGGTGGAAGTAGAGGCTACGGCTAAATTTCCCGACGAGGGCCTCTGGAACGTGCACGGCCCGTACCACGTCGTGGCTAAGTACGCTAACGGGGTAGAGATGATCGTCGACGGTGATTTCCCGAATGGGATCCACTTTTACGGTACCGAGGGCGATATTTTCGTCTCCCGCGGCAGCCAGGGGGTCACGGCCAGCGATCCCAATTTCGGTAACTCCGATGCCTTCAAGACCTCTCTCACGGACAAGGAGCGCCTCAGGCTTACCGACCAGGACCTACGCCTATACGCCAGCCCCGAGCAGCACCGCAACTGGCTCGACTGCATGAAGTCGCGGCAGCTGACCATCTCCCCGGCTGAGGTCGCCCACCGCTCCTGCAGCGCCTGCCTGATCGCCCACATCGCCATGAAGGTGCCGGGTAAACTGCGGTGGGATCCGGTCACGGAGCGCTTCCGGGATAATGATGCGGCTAATCGGATGCTGGCGCGGTCGCAGCGCTTTCCGTATGGGTATGAGAATGTGCCTGCGCTGGCTGGTATGGGGTAGCTGCCCACCACGCTCAGCCGAAAATCACAGTAATGAAACTCCCCACCGGACTACTACTTCTACTCACCGCCTGCACCACCCCCACCCAGGATTCCGTGGTAGTAACCACCCAAGCACCTACCGTCAAACTAGTCACCCTAGACCCGGGCCACTTCCACGCCGCCCTGGTACAAAAAAGGATGTACCCCGGTGTAGACTCTACCGTTCACGTCTACGCCCCCGCCGGCGACGACGTGCAGCAGCACCTACAGCGCATCGAGCGGTACAACAGCGGGGAGGAACCTACCGCCTGGCAGGAGGAAGTCTACACTGGTCCCGACTATTTAGAACGTATGCTGGCGGAGGGGGCCGGTAACGTCGTCGTCCTCAGTGGCAATAATGGACGCAAAACGGAATACATCCAGGCCGCGGTCGACAACGGCTACCACGTACTGGCCGATAAACCCATGGTGATCGACCCCGCAGAATTCAAATTGCTGGAGCAGGTCCTGCGCAAGGCGGAAGCGAAGGACCTGCTGGTGTACGACATCATGACCGAGCGCTTCGAGATCACCACGCTGCTGCAGCGGGCGTTTTCTCAGCAGCCGGAGGTGTTCGGGGAGTTGCTGGAGGGTACGGTGGCCGAGCCGGCGATCTCGAAGGAGAGCGTGCACCACTTCAGTAAGCTCGTGTCGGGGCAGCCCCTGGTGCGGCCGGCCTGGTTCTTCGACGTGCAGCAGCAGGGGGAGGGGATCGTGGACGTGGCCACCCACCTGGTAGACCTGGTGCTGTGGGAGACCTTCCCCGATGAGCCCATCGATACGGCGGAGGTGGAGGTGGTGAGTGCGCGCCGCTGGGCTACGGAGCTGAGTCGGGAGCAATTTGCCTACGTTACGAGAGGCGACGAATTTCCGGATTACCTGCTTGCGGCGGTACGAGAAAATAAGCTAGCGGTCTACGCCAATGGTGAGATCAACTTCACGGTGCGGGGCGTGCACGCCAAGGTCTCCGTGGTATGGAACTACGAGGCCCCGCCGGGTGCGGCCGATACACATTATTCCATCATGCGGGGTAGCCGGGCGGACTTGGTTATCCGGCAGGATGCGGCGCAGGACTACCAGCCCACGCTGTATGTGGAACCGAAGGAGGAACTCTCCGAAGCAGCCATGACGAAAACCGTGGTGCGCCTGCACGACCGTTTCCCCGGACTGTACTTCACGCCGGTGCCGGAAGGGTACGAGATTGTGGTACCCCCCGAGCTACGCACTGGTCACGAGGATCACTTCGGGCAGGTCACCGAGCAGTACCTACGCTACCTGCGGCAGGGCGGTATGCCGGAGTGGGAGCGGGTAAATATGCTGACGAAGTACTGGGTGACTACGCGGGGGTATGGATTGAGTCGGTAGGGGAAACGCTACTTTTACGGCATGCGTTACTACCTCCTACTCCTTACCACGTTCGTTTGCACCTGCGCGCGCGCCCAGTCCGATACCACCCTCTACGCTCGCACCCTGGCCAGCCTACCCACCTACATCGAGTTTCTTTCCCTACCTAATGACGCGCAAATCGACGGACAGCTGGAACCTAACCTACAGTGGTTGGAACGGGAGTTCAGTCGACGCGGCTTCGAGACCCAGCGGCTACCCAACGCCGGTATCGACCTGCTACTGCTGAGCTATCCGGCGGAGGACGCAGGTGCCGAGACGGTGCTCTTCTACGGTCACGTCGACGGACAGCCCGTAGACCCCAGTAAGTGGGTGCTGGCCCCGCCCTTTGAGCCAGTGTATGGGACGATGGAGGTAGATAGTAGTGGTGAGGTCGTGTACGCCGCCGCCGAGCTCCCCACCGCGCCGGAGGAAAGCGAGGTCCGCCTATTCGGTCGGGCGAGTAGTGACGCCAAGGCCCCAATCATGCTCTTCCTGGTGGCCTGGGACCAACTCGTGGCCGACGGCAAGCGGCCGGACTACCACGTAAAATTCGTGATCGACCCGATGGAGGAGGCCAGCAGCCCCGATCTGCCCGGTGCCGTGGAAACCCACCGCGAGGCCCTGGCCGCCGACCACCTCGTGATTCTTGACGGACCGGTACACGCCACTAACCAGCCCACACTGATGGGCGGTGCCCGGGGTATTGCCACCGCCCGGCTGACGGTGTACGGCCCCCGGCTACCCCAGCACAGCGGCCACTACGGCAACTACGCCCCCAACCCCGCCCTGCGACTGGCCCAGCTGCTGGGTTCAATGAAGGACCAGCAGGGTAGGGTGACCATACCGGGCTACTACGACGGCATCGAACTGGACGCCGCTACCCGCGAGATGCTGGCCGGGGTGCCGGATAACGTAAATGACATTCGCCAGCAGATTGGTTTTAGCGAGGCCGATGGGGTAGGGGAGAACCTACAGGAAGCCCTCCAGTACCCGAGCCTGAACATTCGCGGGCTGTCGAGCGGCTGGGTGGGTAGTGCGGCCCGCACGATCATCCCCAGTACGGCGGTGGCTAACCTGGACCTGCGCCTGGTTAAGGAAAGCGACGGCGACCGGCTACTCGCCCTCGTGGAGGAGCACATCGAAAACCAGGGCTTTCACCTGATACCCGACGGGCGGGAACCGACCGATGAGGAGCGGGCAAGCTACCCACGGCTGGCGAGCTTTAGCGGAGATACCAGCTACGGGGCCTTTCGCACCGACCTAAACGGACCTACCGGAGCCTGGTTACAGCGTGCCCTTACGCATACGTTTGACGCTGCACCGGTGCTGGTGCGGACGATGGGTGGCTCAGTGCCCATTGCCCCCTTCGTCAATACGCTGGACGTGCCCGCGATCGTGTTGCCACTTGTAAATCCGGACAACAATCAGCACAGTCCCAACGAGAATATCCTGCTCAGGAACTACTTTCGTGGGGCACAAAGCCTCTACGGCGTGCTGGCCGAGCCCCTCACCACGGATTAATTTAGATGGAATATCTCCTTAACCCCGACCTGCCGATCCACCCCGCCCTGGCCGATCGGTGGCGCGGTAACCCCATCGTGGGGGAGGAGTTTCAGTACCTGCGCGACCCCTTCCGCCCCCAGTGGAGCCAGGTGTTCCGCATGATGCTGCTGCCCAACCCCCAGCGAGCGACTAAGAAAGCCGATAAGTGGGTGCCCCGCGTCAATCCCGACGTGAGCTACCTAGAGGACCGCAGCGAAAATTGGATCGTCTGGCTCGGCCACGCCTGCTTCCTCTTCCAGCTCAACGGGCTACGCTTTCTGACCGATCCGCAGTTGACCGATATGCCCTTCGTGCCCCGCCGCGTACATCCGCCCTTTGGCTATGAGGAACTGCGCGGCGTGGACTACCTCCTGCTCAGCCACGACCACCGCGACCACGTCGACGAACAGTGCATCCGCGCTATCACGGCTAACAACGATATTCACAAGATCCTCTGTCCGCTGCGCCTTTCCAACGTCATCGGCGACTGGGTGGGCACTACCCCCATCGAGGAGGCCGCCTGGTACCAGCGCTACGCTACGGAGGGTACGGGGGTGACCATCCACTTCCTACCCACCCGTCACTGGTGCCGTAGGGGCCTGACTGACTTCAACCGCGTACTCTGGGGTAGTTTCATGCTGGAGGTAGGGGAGCACACCATCTACTTCGGCGGCGACAGTGCCCGCACGGAGTACTGGGCCGAGATCGGCGAGCTTTTCCCCACGATCGACCTGGCCATACTCGGCATCGGAGCCTACAAGCCCGAGTTCATGATGCGCGAAAACCACGCCAACCCCGCCGAGGCCTTCACCGGCTACCGCGACCTCCACGCCGAGCACTGGTGGCCCATGCACCACGGCACCTACGACCTGAGCAACGAACCCGCCTCGGAGCCCATCAGCTGGGCCAGCAAACTCATGGACAAGCACGGCTTCGGCGAGTGCCTCGTGCAGCCCCCCATCAACGAGCCCTGGTGGTTTTAGTGCTATGCGCATCGACATTATCTCTACTGTCCCCGAGCTCCTAGCTAGTCCGCTCTCCCACTCCATCATGCAGCGGGCACAGGACAAGGGGCTACTCAGTGTGGAGGTACACGACCTACGCCCCTACGGCCTCGGCAAGCACAACAGCGTTGACGACTACCAATTCGGCGGCGGGGCCGGTATGGTCATGCGCTGCGAGCCCCTGGCCGCGCTAATTGACGAGCTACTTGCTGAGCGCGCATACGATGAGATTGTCTACCTCACCCCCGACGGCGAGCGCTACGCCCAGCGGCGGGCCAACCGGCTTTCCTTATTAGACAATCTCCTATTCATCTGTGGCCACTACAAGGGTATTGACGAGCGCATTCGCGAAGAGTACGTTACCCTGGAGCTAAGCATCGGTGACTACGTACTCTCCGGTGGCGAGCTGGCGGCGGCCGTAATCGTCGATAGCATAGGTCGCCTACTCCCCGGTGTGATCGGAGATGAGACCAGCGCGCTCACCGATACCTTCCAGGACGATCTGCTGGCCCCCCCGGTGTATACCCGTCCGGCGGAGTGGCGGGGTAGGGAGGTGCCGGAGGTGCTAAGGGGCGGGGACGCAGGTGCGATAGAACGCTGGCGGGAGGCGCAGGCGGAGGCGCGCACGGCTACCCGACGACCCGATTTGCTGGAGTGAGGATGCCTCCTTCTGCAACCTCCCCCAACACCGCTAGGTGTTGGCCTCCGTTTACCTCCCTACAATGACGGCTCTGTGATACCTCTGTGAAACCCTTTGTGTGACCGTTAGGTCATCTGTGGTGAACCCCCCTACGAGCGCAGCGAGCAGAGCCGTACAGCAGTCCCGCTTTCACAATCAACTCATCACCTGCGGCCCCGCCCATCTTTGACAAAACCGACGGCCCTTTACCCGGTTTCCATACAAGCGGCGACAATAACTCACCAACCCTCCTCCCATGGCCTTCAACCTCCAATCCAAATTCTCGCCTACCGGCGACCAGCCGCAGGCCATCGAGAAGCTCGTAGCGAGTGTACAGCAGGGAGAACGCGGTCAGGTGCTACTAGGCGTAACCGGCTCGGGCAAGACCTTCACGATGGCCAACACCATCGCCCAGCTCAACCGGCCCACCCTGGTGCTAACCCACAACAAGACGCTGACCGCCCAGCTCTACGGGGAGTTCAAGGAGTTCTTCCCGGACAACGCCGTGGAGTACTTCGTAAGCTACTACGATTACTACCAGCCGGAAGCCTACCTGCATACCTCCGATACCTACATTGAAAAGGACCTGGCGATCAACGAAGAGGTGGATAAGCTCCGCCTACGGGCTACCTCTAACCTGCTGAGTGGCCGGCGCGACATCATCATCGTAGCCTCCGTATCGGTGATCTACGGTATGGGAAATCCAGAGGACTACAAGTCGGGCATTATCCGCTTAGAGGTCGGGCAGACTAAGAGCCGCAATGGCTTTCTCTACGACCTGGTCGATAGCCTCTACAGCCGTACCGAGACCGACTTCCGCCGCGCCACCTTCCGCGTGCGGGGCGATACGGTCGACATCAACCTGCCCTACGTAGAGTTCGGCTACCGCGTGGTCTTCTTCGGCGATGAGATCGAGGCCATCGAGAAGATCGAAATAGATACCGGTAAGCGCATCGAGTCCATGCGCAACGCCGCCATCTTCCCCGCTAACCTTTACGTAGCGCCCAAGGAACGCCTCAACGGCATCATCCGCAACATCGAGGACGAGCTCTACGAACAGGAGCGCTACTTCGAGCGGGAGGGCCGACTGCTGGAGGCCAAGCGCATTCACGAGCGCACCAGCTTCGACCTGGAAATGATGCGCGAGTTGGGCTACTGTAACGGGGTGGAAAACTACAGCCGCTTCTTCGATGGCCGCCGCCCCGGCACCCGCCCCTTCTGCTTGCTCGATTACTTCCCGGACGACTATCTGATGATCGTCGATGAGAGCCACGTCACCATCCCCCAGGTCCGCGGTATGTTCGGCGGCGACCGGGCGCGTAAACTTTCGCTGGTCAACTTCGGCTTTCGTCTGCCCTCGGCCATGGATAACCGCCCGCTGAACTTCACGGAGTTTGAATCGCTGATTAATCAGGTAGTCTACGTCTCGGCCACCCCCGGCGACTACGAACTAGAGCAAACGGGCGGCGAGATCGTCGAGCAGCTCATCCGTCCCACCGGCCTACTCGACCCCCCCATCGAGGTCCGCCCCAGCCTCAACCAGATCGATGACCTCATCGAGGAGATCGACGAGCGCCGCAAGGTCAACGAGCGGGTACTGGTCACTACGCTCACCAAGCGGATGAGCGAGGAGCTGACCAACTACTTCGCCAACCTCAACATCAAGGTCCGCTACATCCACTCCGAGGTGGATACGATGGAACGGGTCGAGATCCTGCGTGACCTACGCCTCGGCGAGTTCGACGTACTAGTGGGTGTAAACCTACTGCGGGAAGGACTTGACCTGCCGGAGGTATCGCTAGTCGCTATCCTCGACGCCGATAAGGAAGGCTTTCTGCGTAACGAGCGCAGCCTAACCCAGACCGCCGGTCGCGCCGCCCGTAACAGTAACGGACTGGTCATCATGTACGCCGACGTCGTTACCGACTCCATGCGCCGTACCATCGACGAGACCAACCGCCGCCGCGCCATCCAGATGGAGTATAACGAGGAGCACGACATCACGCCGCTGACGATGGCCAAGACCCGCGACGAGATCATCAATCGCAGCACCATCCTCGACATCCGCGGCAAGAATGCCCGCAAAGCCTACGTAGAGCAGACCCAGCCCAGCGTAGCGGCCGACCCCGTGCTCAACGCCATGACCAAGGACCAGCTGGAAGCGGCGATTCAGGAGGCCGAGCGTAAGATGAAGACGGCAGCCAAGGAACTCGACTTCATGAGTGCAGCTCAGTACCGCGACGAGGTCTTCGCCCTGAAGGCGAAACTTAAGATGGGCGGGATGGTGTTGAAGGAGAACTAGGATATATTTCACTTCAATCTATATAGGCATGGGATCCATAAATGACATCAAGCGGAGCTTCCTCGAGCTATCTCCACCGGACCGGATGCAGTTGCTACACGAGTTACTCGATAGTATTCATGAGAAGCCTAAGTCAGTTGATGCCATCATTCTGACACCAAAACAAGTAGCTTTAGGACTCACCCCCGACGTGGTGAAAAAACATCCTATCTTACAACTTGCCGGTCGGTGGACGGATGAGGAGGCGGACGAGTTGAAACGTATCATCAAAGAGGGGGACTGGATTGACAAGGATCAGGGGTGAGGATAGTATTACTGGATACTAGTATAATGATTGACCTAATCCAGGGTAAGGCCGATGTATTAGAAATCTATTCACAATACGATCGGTTACTCTTTCCGGCAGTAGCGCTTGGCGAGCTATACTTCGGTGCTTACAATAGTAGCAAGCTAGAAGAGCACCTGGCCGAATGTATTGAAGTGCAACGCCTAGCTACAATCGTACCAATTGATGTCAATACAGCCGAAGCATACGGAAAAATTAAGAGCATGCTGAAGGTGGAGGGCCAATTGATCCCCGAGAACGATCTTTGGATAGCCGCCACCGCCGCAGCCTATGGAGTAGAACTACTTACTCGGGACAAACACTTTGTGCGGATTGATGAACTTGACATAACTGTTATATAGCTGATCCCTCATTGATGAACCCCACCCTCCACCACCTCCTCCAAAAGCACCTACCCCCCAAAGCTAATACGTGGCTGGAGGGTAAGCTCACCGCACTACAGACCGACTTCCAACCCCGCTCCTTCTACCTCGCCTTCGGCGCCTGCCCCCGCTTCCTGGGCAAGGACCCCCTCACCTTCACCGAGGCCGAGCTCAGCAGCCTCACCGTTGCCTACCCCAACTTCAGCGCTACGGAGTGGACCACCGATCAGCTCGGCCGCATCCTGCTCGCTACGGCCCTTCCCACGGAGACTAACGTAGAAGTACTCGACACCCTCTTCGGCACGGCCGACTACCGTGAGCTCATCGCCCTCTACAAGGGCCTTTACTTCCTCGACAACGCCCCCGACTTCGTCCCCCGCACCCGCGAGGGACTACGTACCAACATGACCGGCGTTTTCGATGCCATCGCCCTCGAAAACCCGTACCCGGCCCGCTACCTCGACGAGGACGCCTGGAACCATATGGTGCTCAAGGCCATGTTCATGCAGCGCCCCATGTACCGCATCTATCGCATTGAGGACCGCAAAAACGCCAAATTAGCCGACATCTTCCTCGATTACGCCGAGGAGCGCCGCAGCGCTTACCGCCCGGTAAGTCCGGAGCTGTGGCGCTTTATCGATGGCTTCGTCACCGACCGGGCCCGCACTGCTTTGGAGAAAACTAGGGAGACGGGTACACCTCTGGAGCGTCGCGCCGTTGAGAAGGTACTGGCTCCGGATGCGGAGGCGGTGAGCTGGAATGTCATTGGGCGAGAGGTGGAGACAGCCTTGGCTGGCTAATTACTCAACCGGACGCTCAAAGGTCCGAAGTCGCTTTCGCTCCAACGGACCCTTTGAGGTCCTGTATTCCTACAAGACTACCCCCTACAGAACTACCCCCTACCATGCAATTCATCGACCCCCACGTACACATGGTCTCCCGCACCACCGACGACTACGAGGCTATGGCCGCGGCCGGCGTGGTAGCGCTGATTGAACCCGCCTTCTGGCTCGGACAGCCCCGTACGGAGGTCGGTAGCTTCAAGGACTACTTTAGTACCCTGGTGGGCTGGGAACGCTTCCGCTCCTCGCAGTTCGGGATCCGGCACTACTGTACCATGGGACTGAACTCGAAGGAGGCCAACAACGAACCCCTGGCCGAGGCCGTAATGGAACTGCTACCGCTCTACGCGACGAAGGAGGGCGTAGTAGCCATCGGCGAGATCGGCTACGACGACCAGTCGGCGGCCGAAGACAAGTACTTCCGCCAGCAGATCGAACTGGCCCTGGAGCTGGACCTGCCCATCCTGATCCACACCCCCCACCGCGATAAGAAGAACGGCACCTACCGCAGCATGGACGTCCTGGAGGAGCACGGCTGTGACCCCACCAAGGTCATCATCGACCACTGCAACGAGGAGACCGCCCGCGAGGTGCTCGACCGTGGCTACTGGACGGCCTTTACCATCTACCCCGGCACCAAAATGGGCAACGCGCGCATGGTCGACCTCATGAAGCAGTACGGCCCGGAGCGCATCATTGTCGATTCGAGTGCCGACTGGGGCATCTCCGATCCGCTCTCCGTGCCCAAGACCGCCGCCCTGATGCTTCAGCGCGGTATCTCCGAAGCGGACGTACGCAAGGTCACCTACCAGAACGCCTACGATGCCTACTCCCAGAGCGGACAGATGGACGAGGCCCACTGGCAGGATGCCCCCGAGGTTGACCAGAATCAGCTCTTTAGCGGCAACAGCGTACTCCGGGCCGGCCGGCGCACCAGCGAGCAGGTCGAGGACGCCGACAACATCGTCTACTGATGGCCCGCCTCCCGACGCTGCTCACCCTCATGCGGCCGGCTAATCTGGTCACGGCCGTGGCCGATATCCTTGCCGGTGCCAGCGTAGCCGCCGCCGTCACGGGGGGCTGGAACGACAACGTCAGCTACCTGGCCCTGGCAACCATCGGACTTTACGGCGGCGGGGTAGTATTTAACGACGTCTTCGATGTGGACCTCGACCGTATCGAACGGCCCGAGCGCGCGCTACCGAGTGGGGAGGTGACGCTGTCCGAAGCTGTGCTACTGGGGGGGCTTCTGCTGCTGGGAGGTATCGCGTTTTCCCTCTTTGTATCTTCAAGTAGCGGTGCGATCGCTCTGGCCGTAGCCGTGCTTGCGCTAGTTTATGATGCCCGGGCTAAGCACCATCCGCTACTCGGCCCACTCGCGATGGGGATGTGCCGCGGCGGCAATCTCCTCCTTGGCATCAGTCTGAGCGCCGCCGCACTCGCCAGCTACTGGTGGCTCGGCTTCCTACCGGTCGTCTTTATCGCTGCCATCACGCTCACCAGCCGCGGCGAGGTGGGCGGGCAGAACCGTGGCTCCATCCGCCTTGCCCTCGGCCTCGACGTGCTGGTAGCGGCCGCGCTGGTGGTCATTACCCAGGTGACCCGGGCATCTTTTCTTCACCTCCTACCTTTTTTCCTCCTCTGGTTCGGCATGAACGTCCGTGCCAAGCTCGCCGCCATCGCCGACAACCGCCCCGATTTGATCCGTACGGCCGTTAAAACGGGTGTCTTATCCCTCATTCCGCTCAACGCCTGTCTGGCCGCCGGCTTTATGGGGGTGGGCACGGGGGTGCAGGTTTTGTGCTTGCTTCCACTATCCCTCTTCCTGGCGCGTTTCTTTGCAGTTACTTGATCTCTGCCCCCTGCTCTTTTACTCCTTGTGATGCACATCCCCCCCAACCACCACCTCACCTACTGCACCAACATCCACCCCGGGGAAACGTGGGCCGAGGTAAGCGACAGCCTGAAGTACGTCCTAGAGGTGCGCGATAGGCTCGGAGTGCAGGGTTCCTTCGGCATCGGACTGCGGCTTTCGGCGCGGGCAGCGGAGGAACTGGCGCGGCCGCAGGTGCTGAGGGAATTGAAGGACTGGCTGGTCCGCCACGACTGCTACGTCTTCACCATGAACGGCTTTCCCTACGGCGATTTCCACGGCGAGGTCGTCAAGGACCAGGTGCACGCCCCGGACTGGACCACACAGGAACGCGTGGACTACACCATTCGGCTCTTCGATATCCTGGCTGAGTTGCTGCCGGAAGGGATGGACGGCGGAATCTCAACCTCGCCGCTGTCGTACCGGCCGTGGCACCGTACCCCAGCAGCACTTCGTGAGGTCACGGGGGCGAGCGTGCTCCAACTCATGAAGGTCATCCTGCACCTGGTGCGCATCAGGGAGATCACCGGCAAGTCTTTACATCTCGACATCGAGCCGGAGCCGGACGGAATCCTGGAAAATAGCAGGGATTTCATTGATTTTTACACCGAGTCGGTGCTCACTGCTGGCCTTGACTGGCTGCACGATCACCTTGGCACCACCCGGGAGGCCGCCGAGGCTGCCATCCGCGAGCACCTCTGTCTTTGCTACGATGTCTGTCACTTCGCGGTGGCGTACGAGGAGCCCGCGGCAGTGTTGACAGCGCTTCACGAGTATAAAATTCGCGTAGGTAAGTTACAAATCAGTGCGGCCCTCAAAACCTCGCTCAGGGAAGCCGAGGCAGACATTGCCCTCACCTACCAGAGCCTATTACCCTACTCCGAGCCTATCTACCTGCACCAGACCGCCCTACGCGACCGTGAGGGCACGATTACCCAGTTTCCCGATCTGGCCCCCGCCCTGGATGCGATGGGTGATCCCCGCTACACCGAACTACGCACTCACTTCCACGTACCCATCTATACCGATAGCTACGGTGACTTGCAGTCTACCAATGACGCTATCACACAAACGCTCCGCCTCTGGCAAGAGCAGCCCTTCACCCACCACCTCGAAGTAGAAACCTACACCTGGGACGTGCTGCCCGACCACCAGCAGTTGGGACTGACGGACTCGATCGCGCGGGAGCTGGAGTGGGTGCTGCCGCAATTACATAGTAGAGTTGATAGCGACTTGGACCGGACGCTCAAAGGTTCCAAGGGCTGACGCCCAAGGAACGCTTCGAGGTCCTTTTGCACCCGCGACCCCGCCCCATCACGCCTCCAACGACGGCCCCGCAACAACGCAATAACTTAACAACTCCCCCCCCCTTGCAACCCGTAGCCCTCCTCGACATCGTAGGCCTCAGCGCCGGACTCATCGGTCCCGATACCCCCTTCCTGCGCCAGTGGGCCAGCCAGCGCCGGGTGACCACCGTAGACCCCGTACTGCCCGCCGTGACCACCACCGCCCAGACCAGCTACCTGACCGGCACCTACCCCCGCGAGCATGGCGTCGTGGCCAACGGCTGGCTGTTTCGCGACGAGCAGGAGATCAAGCTGTGGCGGCAGTCGAACCACCTGGTGGAGTCAAAAAAGATCTGGGAGACGGCCCGCGAGCGCAACCCCGAGTTCACCGTAGCCAATATGTTCTGGTGGTACAATATGTACTCCTCGGCGGACTACTGCGTGACCCCGCGGCCACAGTACCTAGCCGACGGCCGCAAAATGCCCGACTGCTACAGCTACCCCATGGAACTGCGCGACCGGCTGCAGGCGGAGCTGGGTACCTTCCCGCTATTTTCCTTCTGGGGGCCGCGCACTAGCATCGTGAGCAGCCGCTGGATCGCCGATGCGGCCATGCGCGTCTACGACTGGCACCGGCCGACGATGAACCTGGTCTACCTGCCGCACCTCGACTACAACCTGCAGCGCCACGGACAGGACCACCCCAGCGTACGGCAGGACCTGCGCGAGATCGACGCCGTGGTGCAGGACCTCATCGAGTTCTACGAGCGCAATGGGGTCGAGGTAATGATCGTCTCCGAGTACGGCATCACGAACGTCGACCGCCCCGTGCACATCAACCGTATCCTGCGTGAGGCGGGGCTAATTAGCGTACGGGAGGAGCGGGGCACCGAGCTGCTGGACGTAGGTACCTGCCGCGCCGTTGCCATGGCCGACCACCAGATCGCCCACGTATACATCAAGGACCTAGCGGATATACCCGCAGTACGCGAGCTCCTACAACGAGTGCCCGGTATCGGGTTGCTGCTGGACGAGGAAGGCAAAAAGTTCTATAATATCGACCACCCCCGCGCCGGCGAGTTGGTGGCCGTGGCCGACGACCGCAGTTGGTTCACTTACTACTACTGGCTCGACGATGCCCGCGCCCCTGACTACGCCCGCACCGTTGATATCCACAAGAAGCCGGGCTACGACCCGGTGGAGATGTTTTTGGACCCGGAGAAGAAACTCCTCATCCCCCGCATTGCTCTTAAGGTAGCTGGCAAGAAGCTCGGGTTCCGTACGCTGATGGACGTAGTGCCACTACAAGCTGAGCTCGTCAGGGGCTCCCACGGTAACCTTACTGGGGCGGATGCGGATAAGCCGGTCTTCATCTCCGCGCTGGACGCTCCGGAACGACTGGAGGCCCCGGCGGTACACGACTGGCTGCTGCAGGCTGTGTTTAGGGGCGGGGTCGCAGGTGCAGCGTAGCAAGTACGGCAAAGTGATCCGAGGCATAGCGGCGGTTGATGGCGTCGGTCAGGGTAGCAAACTTTAGTACCTCTACGCCGGGGGAGACCATGATGTAGTCAATCCTGCGCTCTGCCGGTGTAGCGTAGTCGAAGCCGGTGAAGGTCCCGGCCGGGCCCAGGCGAATAGGGGCGGCGGAAAAGGCATCGGTCATCGCTGCGGTAAACACGGCGATCGGTTCGCTCTCCGGCGTCAGGTTCAGATCTCCCGTGAGTACGATCGGGAGGCTGTCCGGACTTAGTGAGTCGATCATCTTTAGAATCAACGCGGCGCTATTTACCCGTGCCTGCTCCCCTACGTGGTCGAAGTGGGTGTTGAAGGCCATGAAGGACCGCCCACTTTCCCGGTCGGTAAAGCGGCCGTAGGTGCAAATACGCGGCAGGGTCGCATCCCAGCCCACCGAGACGGTATCCGGGGTGGGGGAGAGCCAGAAGGTGCCCGTATCGCTGACCGTAAAGCGGTCTGAGCGGTAAAACAGCGCCGAATATTCCCCGGCATTACCGCCCTCGCGGCCCTCCCCGATGTGCTCGTAGCCGGTCAGGTGCTCCGCCAGCCATTCTAACTGTGACGGTAGCACCTCCTGAGTCCCGAGAATATCCGGGGCGTGGAACAGTACCTGGCTGGCCAAAAACTCCCGTCGGTAGGGCCAGGCATCGGCGCTATCGCTGGCTACGTCGAGGCGGATGTTGTAGGACATGACGGTTAGCTCGTCGTCCGTCGCCTCGTTCGACCCGCCTTGCACCTGCGCGCCCGCCCAGAGCCATATGCAGAGGAGAAAGAGTAGGAGGTAGTGGTGCTTGTTCATAGGCGATAGCGGTGTTTGTCTGGGCTAAGGTAATGCAACCCTGTCCGCGGGGCGTCGTCATTATAGCAACCTTACCTCCTTACTTATGCGCTCAATCTACCTATTTGCCTGTCTCATCTGCTGGTTACCCAATGCAGATGGACAGTCTACCCTAGAACGTGATATTCTAGAGCAGGACAGCCTCTTCTGGCTAGCGTACAACCGCTGTGAGCTGGAGACCTTCGGCAACTTTTTAGCCGAGGACCTCGAATTTTACCACGACAAGGGGGGGCTCACCCGTACGCGTGACAGTCTGGTGGCGGGGTTTAGCCGCGGGCTGTGCGCAACCGGAAGTAACCAGGTGGAGCGCCGGGTAGTCGAGGGTAGCGTGGTGCTCTATCCGATCAGCGATTACGGGGCCTACCTGCGCGGCGCGCATACCTTTCACACGCTAGTGGATGGTAAGGAAGTCGGTGGGGTAGAGGAGGCACAGTTCGCCCACCTGTGGACACGGGAGAACGGCCGCTGGGTGATGTCGCGCGTAGTCAGCTACGACCACTATCCGCAGGAAACAGCCGTAGCAGAAGTTGCGGTGCCAGAGGCCATACTGCGCACCTACGTAGGAGAGTACGAAGCACCACAGACCGGTACGGTAAACGTAACGCTGGTAGCGGGTCAACTGCAGCTACAATCCGGGGAAATGCGATTTACGTTGGATCCGCTGACTGAGACCACCTTCGCGGTCGCCAGCCGGCCCCTGATCTTTGAGTTTGTAACCACAGCAGGTGGGCAAGCGACTACCCTCCGGGTACGGGAGAACGGCAACCTCGTGGAGGAGGCTAGACGAGTGGACTAGCACTAACTGCTTCGCCGGACGGCATAGCCTTACCGTACCGCTGCCCGTTGAATGTCTTACTGGGCGCTAACCGAGCCTGCTCCTCCACCGGTAGCTCCGTGAAGTCGCGACACTCTGCCGAGCAGCAGTCGTGGTACTCCGCCGCGCAACTGTCGCACTGAATGAACAGGATATGACAGGCCTTATTTCTACAGTCGAGCTGCCGGTCGCCGGGCCGGCCGCACTGCTGGCAGTGACTTACGACGTCGTCCGTGATGCGCTCACCGAGCCGCTCGTCGAAGACGAAGTTCTTACCCACGTACTTCTTCTCCAGCCCCTCCCGCTCGCACTGCCGGGCGTACTCGATGATGCCGCCGTCGACCATGCTCACCCGCTCGAAGCCCCGGTGGAGGTAGTAGGCACTGGCCTTCTCACAGCGGATGCCGCCGGTGCAGTACATGACGATCTCACGGTCCTTTTTGTCCTCCAGCAGTTCCTCCACCACGGGCAGGATGTCACGAAAGTTCGTCACCTCCGGACGGATGGCCCCCGCGAAGTAGCCGACCGCGCTCTCGTAGTGGTTGCGCATGTCGACGACGATGGTATCGTTCCGGTCCAGCAGCTCGTTGACCTGCCGGGCATTCAGGTGGCGGCCGCGCTTGGTAACGTCAAAGGTGGCATCGTCGAGCCCGTCGGCCACGATCTTCGGCCGTACCCGCACGATGAGCTTGAGGAAAGATTTAGCCCGGGCCTCGATGGCGATGTTGAGGCGGGTATCCTTTAGAAAGGGTACGCTATACAGCGCCTCGCGAAAAGCTTCCAAGCGTGGGGAGGGGACGCTGAACTGCCCGTTGATGCCCTCGGTGGCTATATAAATACGCCCTAGCACCCCGAACTCCGACCAGCGGGCGTAGCAGGCATCCCGAAAAGCCTGGGGATCGGCGATGTGGGCGTAGCGGTAGAAGGAGAGCGTGGTGCGGGGCTCGGTCTCGGCGTCCAGCCGGGCCTGGAGGTCCTCACGGGAGAGGAGGTTGCGGAGTTCGTGGCTGCGGTCCATAAGCGGGGGCAAAGATACTACGCCCGGTGTAGCTCCCGCCGGAAGGCCGTCGTCTGCAACAATTCCGTAGCCAGCTTCCCAAAGGCATCGTAGCGCTCCGTAGTAGCGTGCAGTTGCTGCCGTAGCCAGGCGAAGGTGTCGACGTGCACCAGCGGGATCGCCTGTTTCCACTGCCGGGTTAGCTCGCGCTGTAGATCGTAGTCGAGCTGCTGGGCACGAAGCCCGTCGATCAAATGAGACACGATAGCTCGGCTCAGTCGTTCGGACCAGGGGGTAGTGCGACCCAGCGCCAACAGACGGGGGAGGCTACGTAGCTGCAGGGCATTCGGGGTCTTGGTTAGTAGCTCGTCGTACAGCGCATGGAAGTCAGCGGGTGGTAATAGTCGCATGACTTCCGTACCCGTGGCGGCAGGAAAGCCGGCGGGCTGCTCCAGGATCAGGAATTTGGCGAACTCTAGTACCGTCCGGGCCTCTTGGTAGGTTATGATGGCCCGCGCTGCATCGCGTAGTTCGAGTGGCTTGAGATTTAGCCAGAAGGCTGGCAGGGGTAGGGTAGTGAGCTCCGCCCAACTCTCGGGGGGTAGGGTACGCAGCAGCCGCTGCGGTAGCGTATCCGGTGCTTTTGTAGTGCCATACGTAGCCAAAAGCTCCTTCAGCTCCCCCTTAGGTAGCACCCGGTTGAAGTCACCCCACTCGGACACCACCGCCCGGGCGATCCGGTTAAAGTCTACCACCGTAGTCGGCTCCCGGGCCAGCAGGAGCAGCTCAGTGACGGCGCGGCGCACTCCCTTGCGCTTGGGTAGCAGGACTTCACGGAGCCAGGGCCAGTCGGCGGGGGTGAGGCCCGTGCGTAGTCCCTGCACTAGCGCTTCCTGATTGCGGGGGCTCTGCTGCGGCCAGTCGGCAGCCAGGGCATTCCGGGCGGCGGTGGCGTCAATACGGCGCCAGCGGGTGAGTAGACTAGCCTTCCCGGCGGGCTGCTCCTCGCGGTGGTAGGCGGCGGAGTAGTCGTAGCCGGACAGTAGGGCGGACCAGTCGGGGTGCCGCTGGGCCAGCCACTTCCCCCTTTCGCCACTAGCCTCCAGGCACTGCTGGGCAAACTCCGGTGCGTCATCCAGGAGGGCGGCGGCGCGCGGGTGCAACGCGGGTAGCAGGGCAGGAGGCACGTAGGTCCCGCGTTCCAGCACAGTTGCAATTCCTTCCACTAGTAGATTAGGGTAGGTGCCCTCGAGGATGAGTTGCAGGCCCCGGGCGAGGCGCGGACTGGGAGCAGGTCGTGTCTCTGGAGGGGACTGCCGGGCTGTGTTGTCGCGCTCGTGGGTGGGTCGTTCGCTGAAACGGTGCAGCCGTTCGGTGATGCCCAGTGCGGCGAGTAGGCGCTCGGCGTCGTCGGCCGTAGGGTCGATCGCATCCAGGCTATCGAGCCACGCCCCGATTTTGGGAACGAGCTCACGACGGGCCGTGCCGAGAGTAAGTGCGCGGAGCAGATCAGTGTAGGTGGGTGCAGGAATCATGGGTGAAGCCAAGGTAAGGGCACCGCCCCACTCAACGAATAGTCCGCTGCGTGGGTTAGGTTTGACTATGAAGGCTTCCCTCCTGCTCCTACTGTCGCTACCTGCCGTCCTTTTCTCCCAAACGTCCCTCGACGGACTCTGGGAGGGCACCATGACGGTCGGCGGCATCTACTCCAACGAGGCCCTGCCCATGCAGCTCTACATCACTACGGAAGGTAGCGAGGTGAAGGGGCGCAGCTACGTCACGCTACCGGACGGTGAAATTCTGCGCATGGACCTGAGCGGCTACCTCTACGGCGACCGGTCGATACAACTCGTAGAGATGTCCTTCGCCGGCGACCCCGCCAACGACATCATGCCGGAGTTCAGCCGCCAGTACCAGATCGTGTACCGCCCCGATATTTGGAATAGCGAGCTAAGGGGGTACTGGCAAGAGGTGACCGATCTGACCTTCAGTGACGGACGCCGCATGGGCCGTATGACCCTATCGAAACAGAAGCGGGACGGCGCCTGAATCTCTGTAGCAAGTTAATAGACCCGCTTCCGCTCCGTCTGTAGCAACCCCTCGATCGCCTCATGCACCCGCCGCGCCTTCTGCGGCCGCCAGGTGAGACCGTCGAGGACCTGCCCGTAGTGCACGTATTTATCTAGTCCCGCACCTGACATTTCATCGGCCACGTGGTCGAGCACGTTGATCATGGCGATCCAGCCCCCGGCGTCGGTCACCTCCTGATACCACTCCTCGTAGTAGTCATCGGCGTCGGAGTGAAAGTTGAGTACGCCCTCCATGATGAGGATGTAATCCTTGATGCCTTCGGCGACCAGGTAGTCGATCACCTCCCGCTTGAGGTGCATGGAGTCGTTGTGCAGCGCATCGTTCCACTCCCCGATCAGCTCGATGATGGCGTAGCGGTCGTCGTAGTCGACAAAGAGAATCTTCAGGTACAGCGTCTCCGATCCGAACTCGTCCCACTGCGGATGTAGCAAATAATTGTACACTTTATTAGTGTAGTCAAACTCGCTGTACTTCCGCCCGTAAAAGGGGGAGGCAGAGTCGTCCTCGGCGCGGTAGCGGTCTCGCCACTGGAAGTGGGGTTCTATGTCGTGCATAGTAGAATAGTCGCCGCGATCTATTGATACTCTGGTTTAAGGATGTCCGAAAACTCCTTCATCACCTTCTCCACCTTCGGCCGGCTCACGCTCTGTACGTAGCCCTGATTAGGGTTGTTGGGGTTTTCGTAGTAGTTCTGGTGGTATTCCTCGGCCACCCAGAAGTGGATGGGGTCTTCAATGGTAGTGGCGATGGGCTTGTCGAATTTACCACTGGCGGTGAGGGCCTTAATCTTGGCTTCTGCCTCCTGGCGCTGCTCGTCGGTGATTGGGAAGATGGCGGAGCGGTACTGGGGGCCGACGTCGGGGCCCTGGCGGTTGAGCTGAGTGGGGTCGTGGGCGACGAAGAAGATGTCGAGTAGCTTATCGTAGGTGATCACTTTTGGATCGTAGTACACCACTACGGCCTCCGCGTGGCCGCTGGTGCCGGTGTTGCTGTCGGCGTAGGTGGGGTTCTCCTTTTTTCCGCCAGCGTAGCCGCTGTAAGCATCGAGCACCCCCTGAATACGGGTGAAGGAGGCCTCCGTACACCAGAAACAGCCGCCGGCAAAGTAGGCCTTTTCGGCGCCGGGGTACTTGGCGTCGAGCTCGTCGATGCTGATGCCCCCGGCCAGCGCCTCCTCACCGGGTTGGGTGCTGGTACTGGCGGCAGGGGTAGTCTCGGAAGTGGTGGTACGCTGACTGTCGCAGGCGAAGAAAGCCAGGGTGAGCAGCAGTGTAAGGAGGAGAGATTTCATGTCTCGGTCGGATTTATATTCCCCTAAAACACGGTACGCCCTCTTTAGTTAAGACTCGATTTGGCCTACCCGTCGGACGGTCCTAAGCCAGCAGACTCACCCCCGTCATCGCCGGCGGCTGCGAAACACCCAGGAAGCGGAGCAGCGTAGGAGCCACATCTCCTAATTTTCCATCCGTTCGTAGCCTAACCTCGGACTCGGCTGGGCCCACGTACACCACCGGCACCGGATTCGTGGTGTGCGCCGTATTCGGACTACCATCCTCGTTGATCATGACGTCCGAGTTGCCGTGGTCGGCGATGACCAGGGTGTGGTAGCCGTGCCTACCGGCGGTAGTCAGTAGGCGTCCCAGGCACTCGTCGACAACCTCGGCCGCGCGAATAGCAGCCGACATGATACCTGTATGCCCTACCATATCGGTATTGGCGTAGTTGAGGCAGATGAAGTCCGGTGCGTTGGTTTCGATGTCGCGGATGATCGCATCGGTGACTCCGTACACACTCATCTCCGGTTTTTCATCGTAGGTCTCTACGTCGCGGGGGGAGTCGATGAGGATGCGCCGTTCGCCGGGAAAGGTATCCTCCTGTCCGCCGCTAAAGAAGAAGGTAACGTGGGCATACTTTTCGGTCTCGGCAATGCGCACCTGGGTCTTACCCGCCTCACTGACTACTTGCCCCATTGTCTTAGTCAGGTCTTCCGGGGTGAAGAGCACCTCTACATTCGTATACTTGTCGTCGTACTGCGTTAGGCAGATGTAGTGCAGGTCAGGAATCTTATGCATCTGCTGCTCCGGAAAGTCCTCCTGCGTAAGTGCCCGGGTGATCTGCCGGGGCCGGTCGGTACGGAAGTTAAAGCAGATGACTACATCGCCGGGCTGGATGATGGCCACCGGCTCGTCCGCCTCATCCGTAAGGATCAGTGGGTGGAGGAACTCGTCGGTCGTGCCGGCATCGTAGTGTGCCCGCACGGCGGCTAGAATATCCTGGGTCCGTTGCCCGCGCCCGTTCACCATGGCATGGTAGGCCTCCGCAATGCGTTCCCAGCGGGTGTCGCGGTCCATGGCGTAGAAGCGGCCGGTGACGGTAGCTAGTTTGGTGGGTTGCTCCTCCAGGTGGGCCAGCAGGGTGGTGAGAAAACCGAGCCCGGAATCAGGTGCTACGTCCCGGCCGTCGGTAAAGGCGTGGATGAAAATCTTTTCGTTGCCTGCCTCCGTAGCGATGTCAGTCAGTCGTAGCAGGTGATTGATGTGGCTGTGGACGCCCCCGTCGCTCAGCAGCCCCATCAGGTGCACGGCCTTATCATTTTGGCGTGCGTAGCGTAGGGCGTCCTGTAGCTGCGTCATTTTTTGCAATTCCCCCTCCCGGATAGCCTTATTGATACGGGCAAAACTCTGGTACACCACCCGGCCGGCCCCGATGTTGAGGTGACCGACCTCGGAGTTGCCCATCTGTCCCTCCGGAAGGCCGACCTGTTCGCCGTAGGTGACTAAGGTGGCGTGGGGGCAGTCGCGGTAGATGCGGTCGAAGGTGGGGGTACGGGCCTGGGCGAGGGCATCGGCGGCGGGGCGGGTGCCTAGTCCCCAGCCGTCGAGGATGACTAGTAGGGTACGGGAGGGTTGCATGGGGCGAAGGTAGTAGCTTCGGTCACAAGTAAAAACTCCGTGAACCTCTGCGCATACCTCCGTGCACTTCCGTAAGGAAGTTCTGTGGTGAGCCTATGACGTCAAGTAAGTACGAGGTAGGCCACCAGGGTCATTAATGCGATCGATAGCAGATTAACCAGATCATTAGTCATCCAGGGCAGGCCATAGGCGAGGTGGCCGTGGGGGCGGGGCGTATCGGAGAGGCCCGCCGCCGGTCCGTTGTCGTAGCGAGCTTGCAGCGCCGCGCCGAGCACGGAGTCGACCAGCATGCCCAGGAATCCGAAGCCGGTGACGGTGAGCCAGTCCGTCGGGGAAAACGAAGGGAGGAGCAGGAAACCAAGCGTTGCGATGAGCGCTGCACCTGCGGCCCCGCCCCCGGTGCCGCTCTGACTGACGCCCCCGCTCAGTCCGGGAGGGACGCGCCGCCAGCGGAGTACGTCGTAGGTGGGTTGGCGGACGTACTTGCCGATTTCGCTGGCCCAGGTGTCGGAGGTGGCTACGGACATGCTGACCAGGAGGAGGATGGGGGGAAGGCCTAGGAGTGCGACCAGGCCGTACACGCCTCCGTTGCAGAGAACCTGCACCACATCGCGGGCCTGCCGGTCTTTGCGGTCACCGGCATCCGCTTCGACCGGAAGGAGGCGGCCGATGAGGGTGCTGCTGAGGAAGAAGGTGAGAAGGGGTAGGAGCCAGCTAGCGCCGCGGGTGATGATGACGATGGCTCCCAGGCTTACCGCCGTGAGGGCTGCCAGCGCGGTTAGGCTTTTGCGGGTAACGCTTAGGTAGCAGAAGGCGACTGCCAGGAGTAGCCAGACGGTGTAGATCATGCTCGCTGCGCTCGTCGCAGCCGGAGGCTGCATTGTACTGGCGCTGCCGGAGGCAGCATTTTACTGTTAGCCCTTAGCCAAGCGCTTCTGCTCCATATTGCTATCGTAGATGCAGTAGGCGTCGTACTTGGCGCGGTCGGTCTCGGCCCAGATGTCCTTGCCGATATCGCAGACCTTGATGAGCTCGTCGTAGATGAGGTTGCCGAGGTCGATGCGGGACTCGACGCTGATGTCGCGGTCGGCGACCTTATCCTGCTGTACGTTCATGGCCAGCTCGAAGGCCTTGCAGGCAGCGGCAAGGCGCTCGAGGTGGGTCTCGTTAAGGCCGGTATCGGCCAGAAAATCCCACTGGGCACGGGCCACGCGGATGACGCGGCGGCCGCAGAAGAGCAGCTGGGCATCGGTCATATCGCCCATCTTGGCGGTGCCGAACTTGCGGTAGCGGCCGGTGCGGTTGCTGAAGGCCATGCGTACGCGGGTCATGACCGAGCGGATCATGTGGCGGAGCTTCTCGGCGGCCTCGTACTTTTTGTCGGTGACGATCATCTGATCGCCGAGCAGCTCGTTGTCGTCCGGCATGCCTACGAAGCGCTGGCAGCGGTCGTGGAAGCCCTTGAGCCGGTGGGAGTCGTACTGATAACCGGCCCTGAACTGCTCGAGATCACGCTTGGCGAGCCGGATGGCATCCATGGCCATCTGGTAAAGATCGGCATCCGGAAAATTATACTTCCGGTTTACTTTTTGCTTCTTCATCGCGGGTGGTAGGCAGTAAGTACCACCAAAAGTACAGTACGCAGATGAATAAAACAAATTGTTAGTATACGCAAGATAGGGCAACCACCGTGCGGGTGATTGCCCTACCAAATCGCCGCCAGCCTACTATTACTTTTCGTCTGCGGGGGCTGCCGCTCCGGCCGCGGGCGCCTTGCCGGCCTTCTTAGCCTCCTTCTCCGTGGCCTTCTTCTCGGCCGTGGCGGCGGAGCGCAGGGCGCGGGGTACTTCTACGGTGGCGACGGGCTGTCCGCCGGGGTTCATGATCTCAACGCCCTCGATGGGGGAAATATCACGCACGCGGATACTCTGGCCGAGCTCCAGTTTACTAATGTCGAGGGTAAGGTTATCCACCAGGTGCTCGGGGGTGGTTTTAATCTTAATGCGCCGTACGGTGACCTGCAGTTTTCCACCGCCCCGTACGCCGGGACTGGTACCACTAAAGGTAACGGGCACTTCTACCTTGATGGTGCGCCCGTCCTCCAGGGCCAGGAAGTCTACGTGGCGCAGCTCATCGGTGACGGGGTGGAACTGGTAGTCCTTGACGATACTGCGGTAGGTGTCACCGCCCACGCTGACCTCGGCCAGCTTAAAGTTTGGGGTGTAGATCAGATCGCGCAGGTCGAGCGCCTTCACCGTGAAGTGCTTAGGACCGCCGATACCGTATACTACGGCGGGGACCAGGCCCTCGCGACGCAGTTCCTTACTTGATTTCTTGCCTAGGGTCTCACGGATTTCGCCGCTTACTTTGATGGTTTCCATACGGTATAGCTTTGGCGCCAGCAGCGCTTACGGCCCGCAAAGATACGTCGTTCCCCTAAGCTAGCGAAATGGCCACCCGAAAAACTTTATGCCGCGGCGATTTTGCAACATTGCGTGCCCTTCCGGTTTTTACATACCGACCCCGGTACTTACCTTGCCTGCCGCTTCCAACCGGCAAAAGACCAACGATCATGAAAAGGCTCATTCCGCTCTTCACGCTTGCCCTCATCATCTTCGCCTGCGGTGGCGGCGAGGAAACCACGGCCTCCGAGGCCCCCGGCGAAACACCCGCTCAGGCTGTTGCCCAGGATATCGACACCAAGAAAATCTGGAAGATCCGCTGTATCGCCTGCCACGGACTCTACGGCGACATGGGTACCAACGGAGCGGCTAACCTACAGGAATCGACCAAGGACCTCGCTTACCGGGTCAACATCATTACCCACGGCAGTGAGAACGGCGTCATGACTGCCTTCGGTGAAATCCTCAGCCCCGAGGAAATCACCGCCATGGCCGAGTACACCATGACCTTCAACAAAAACCTGAAGTAGCACTGGCGGTGGGCTCCTCCTCCGTCCGGCATACCGTGCTTGGTATCATGTCGGGCAGCTCCCTCGACGGACTGGACCTAGCCAGTTGTACCTTCCAGCTCGACCGGCAGGACCCCCCGCGGATTGCCGACTGGTCCATCGATGCGGCCACCACCGTACCCTATCCCGGCGAGTGGAAAGACCGCCTCCGCCGGGCTACCCAACTCAGCAGCCGGGATACCTGGCAGTTGCACGCCGACCTCGGGACATACATTGGACAGCAGGCCGCAGCGTTTTTAGCCCAGCACCCGGAGCTGCACCCTACGCTCGTCGGTTGCCACGGCCACACCACCTTTCATGAGCCCGGTAGTGGCTACTCCATCCAGCTCGGGGATGGCGCGCGTATTGCCGCCGCACTCGATCTGCCGGTGGTCACGGAACTGCGCAGTGCGGATATTGCCGCCGGTGGGCAGGGGGCCCCACTAGCCCCGGTGGCCGATCGGTATCTTTTTCCACACTACGACGCCTTCCTCAATCTCGGAGGTATTGCCAACTTCAGCCTTCGCCGCGCGGATGGACGGTTTGCTGCCGGAGACGTTTCCGGCTGCTGCCAAATCCTCGATCGACTGGCCGCCCTCCGTAATTTGCCCTTCGATGCAGGGGGAGCGCTTGCGCGTAGCGGAACGTACCTGCCCGATCTGGCCACTGCGCTCACTCAATTGGCTTACCACCGGCAGCCCTACCCCAAATCCCTCAGCAATCAGTGGGTGGTGCAGACGCTGTGGCCCCTCCTGCGCGATCAGCCCGCCGCCGTGGCCGACCGGCTCCACACCTTCACCCGCTGGCTTGCGCATACCATTGCGCAGGACATAAAACAGCTGGGCGGGGCCGCAGGTGCAGTGCTCGTGACCGGGGGAGGTGCCCGGAATACGTTCCTTGTCGACTCCCTTTCCGCTGTCCTACCGCCGCTGCGGGTAGAGGTGGCAACCGGTCTAACCGGGGATTTCAAAGAGGCTGCCCTCATCGCCCTCTGCGCGCTGTTCCGTCAGTTGGAACTTCCCAACAGTCTGGCCTCCGCTACCGGAGCTCGTCACGACACCATCAATGGCGCGCTGCATGCCGCCTAAGCTATTACTTACCGGCGCGACGGGCTTCATCGGCTACTATTTATCCCACGCTCTAGCCGCTGCCGGCCGGCCCTTCGTGGCCCTCGTACGGCCCGGGTCGGATACTACGGTACTCCGTGAGCTCAGCGCCTGGTGCACCCTGGTCGAAGGCGATGTCACCGACCCCGAAAGCCTGCTCGATGCCCTGGAGGGGATCGATACCGTGATCCACGCCGCCGCCTGCGTTTCTTACCAGTCCGGCGACGGGGACCGTATGCTGAAGGTCAACGCCGGGGGCACCGCCAACCTGGTCAATATGATGCTGGAAACCGGCACGCCGCGGCTCGTCTACCTCAGTTCCGTAGCCGCCCTCAACCGGGTCGACGGGGGTAGGGTAGTCGAGCTGGTAGACCGCTGGCCATTGGAGGAACCCAACACCCCCTACGCCCGCTCTAAGTTTGCCGCCGAGCGCGAGGCCTGGCGGGGGCAGGCCGAGGGACTATCGGTTGGCGTGGTGTACCCGGCCGTGGTGCTCGGCGCCGGCGACTGGAATGGCTCTAACACACCGGCCCTCTGGCGGCGGGCGGCGGCGGGTAGCTCGGTGTACTCGCGGGGTAGTGCCGGATTTGTGGACGTGCGCGACGTAGTAGCTGCCGTGCTCGTGATGGTGGACCGTGGTATTGACCGGGATCGCTTCCTGCTCTCGGCCGCTAACTTTAGTTGGAAGGAGGTACTGACCAGGGTAGCCGAGAGTGTTAGTGCTAAGCCACCGACCTACGCCATGCCCAGCTGGCAGTCCGCTCTGCTCTGGCCGATTGAAAACCTACGTGCCCGACTGACGGATGCCACTCCCCTGCTTACGCAGGCTACCCACCGCAGTCTACAGGCTAGCTTTCGCTACGATGGATCGCACTACGTGACGGAGACCGGCCGGCACTACGTACCGATTGAGGAGACGATCCGGGAAGTGGGCAAAGCCTTTTTGATGAGTCGGGCGATGGGGGAGGGGCTTCCGCCGACTTACCTGCCGCTGTTCGACGAGGTGTAGGGTAAGTCGTTTCTTTGCACCAGCATGCCGACCTTCTTTGCATCCGACTTTCACCTAGGTACCGACGCCCGCCACACCAGTGCGGAGCGCGAACGGCGCATCGTAGCCTGGCTGGATCGCTGCGCCGCGGAGGATGCCGATGCCATCTACCTGGTCGGCGATCTCTTCGAGTTCTGGTTCGAGTGGCGGCGGGCCGTGCCGCGGGGCCACGTGCGCTTCCTGGGCAAGCTGGCCGAGCTCACCGACCGGGGTATCCCCGTATATGTTTTCACCGGTAACCACGATATGTGGATGCGCGACTACCTGGAGCGGGAAACGGGGGTCGTGCTGTACCGAGAACCCGTGGTCCACACCATCTACGGCAAGAAGGTACTCATCGGGCACGGCGACGGGCTGGGACCGGGCGATCATGGCTACAAGCGCCTGAAAAAGCTCATCAACGCCGGCTGGGCCAAGTGGCTCTACGCCCGCCTGCACCCTAACCTAGCGATGCAGCTCGCCCTGTTTATTAGCGGAAAAAGCCGGGATAGTCAGCCCGCGGAGGAAAAATTTCTGGGTCCGGATCAGGAGTGGCTTATCGCCTACAGCGAGCGTAAACTAGCTGAGAATCCCCGCCTGGCCTACTGCATTTTCGGGCACCGCCACCTACCGATCGACTACACGCTGTCTAACGGGACGTCCCGCTACATCAATCTCGGTGAGTGGCTACAGGCCTACTCTTACCTGCGGATGGAGCCCGCCTCGGCCGAGCTCCTGTCGTTCGATGTGGCTGCACCGGCGCGCCGCCGCCCGCATACTTCGCTCAACCCCGGGCCGTGAAAATTAGTTACCTTCCTGACCCTTACCTGCGACTGACCACCGTGCTTAAAACCTTCTGCCTTGGCCCTAAAAGAACCGGAGCTACGAACCGCTGAATTTCGGAAAATACCGGAAGCGGACTATGCGCGTGCCCTGCACGATTACTATATCTGTAGGGTAAGCCGGGAGCTCAGCAACATCATCCGTAAGGACGTACTGAGCGGGCGCGCGAAGTTTGGGGTAAGTGACGATGGGAAGGAATTATACCAGATCGCGATGGCCCGAGCCATCCAAAATGGCGACTGGCGCGCCGATTACTACCGGGGCCATACCCTGCTGCTGGCCCTGGACCTGGTGACGCCGGAGCAACTGCTGGCCCAGCTCTACTCCGATCCCGCGCACGATCCCTTCAGCGGCGGCCGGCAGATGGGGGGACACTACGCCAGTCGTACCATTGATGAGCAGGGCGAGTGGCTCGATACCACCGAGCACTTCAACCTGAGTAGCGCGACCTCGCCGACGGCCGGACAGATGGCCCGTGGACTGGGACTGGCCTTCGCATCCAAGGTATTCCGTCAGCAGGAGAGTCTACCTACTGAAGGTCTAAGCGATAATGGCAACGAGATCGCCTGGACCGAGATCGGGGATGCTTCCACCTCCGAGGGCGTATTCTGGGAAACGATGAACGCCGCCGGCGTGACGGGGGTGCCGATGCTCTGTACGGTAGTCGACGACGGCTACGGCATCTCGGTACCCGTGGAGCTCCAGACGACTAAGGGGAGTATCAGTAAGGCGCTGGCGGGGCTAGCCTATGAGGAGGAAACGAACGGCATCGAGATCTACGCCGTAAAGGGATGGGACTATCCGGGGCTCGTCGAGCTCTACCCCCGGGTAGCCAAGCGGGTGCGTAAGCTGCACCGGACGGCCCTGGTGCACGTCAGCGAGCTCACCCAGCCCAACGGCCACAGCACCAGCGGCAGCCACGAGCGCTATAAGCCCGCCGAGCGGCTAGAGTGGGAGATGACCTGGGACTGCCTGCGGCAGTTTCGCCACTACCTGATGGGAGCCGGCATCGCCGAAGCCGCGGACCTGGACGAACTGGACCGCCGGGCCAAAAAGGAGGTTGCCGCCGCCCGCCGCCGGGCCTGGGAAAACCTGAACGCCCCCCGGCGCGCCCGCCGCGATGAGCTGCTGGCTCTGCTACCCACCAACGGCCATAGCACACCGGAACTGACCGAGTTTGCCGCTACCATCGCCGGCGATCACGCCCCGGTGTCCGAACTGATCGACGCCGTGCGCCGGCTGCGCCTCCGGATGGGGGATAGCTTCCCGCCGCCCCTGCGTGACTGGCTGCGCGACGCCCAGCGGGAGCTCAAGGCAACGGCGGGGAGTAATCTGCTCAGTAACACGCCGCGTTCGCCGCTGCGGCTGGGTGGGGTGCCGGCGCGCTACGGCGACGAGGCCAGGGCCATACCGGGCTACGAGATACTCCAGCACTACTTCGATGCTAAATTCGCCGAACGCCCGGAGCTCTTCGCCTTCGGGGAGGACGTGGGCGAGATCGGCGACGTAAACCAGGGCTTCGCCGGCCTACAGGACCGCTTCGGCAAGCACCGCATCTTCGATACCGGCATCCGGGAGTGGACCATCGTGGGCCAGGCTATGGGGATGGCGATGCGGGGCCTGCGCCCGATCGCCGAGATTCAGTACCTCGACTACATTTTCTACGCCCTTCCGATGCTGACCGATGACGTAGCCACGCTGCGCTGGCGTACGAACGGTATGCAGGCCTGCCCGCTCATCATCCGCACCCGGGGCCACCGGCTGGAGGGCGTCTGGCACAGTGGTTCCTACCTCTCACCACTCATCGGTAGCCTACGGGGTATGCACCTCTGTGTGCCCCGCAACATGGTCCAGGCCGCCGGCATGTACAACGTGCTGCTGGAGGGTGACGACCCGGCCGTGGTGATCGAGGTCCTGAACGGTTACCGCCTGCGTGAGCGCGAGCCGGAGAACCTGCAGGAATTCCGCGTCCCGCTGGGGGTGCCCGAGCAACTGCGTGCCGGTACCGACCTGACCATTGTCACCTACGGGGCCTGTGTCCGAATATGCGAAGAAGCCGCCGAGCTACTAGCGCAATCCGGCATCAGCGTCGAGCTCATCGACGTCCAGACCCTCCTGCCCTTCGACTTGGAGCACCGCATCGTCAACCACCTCAAGCATACCAATCGCCTACTTATCGTCGACGAGGATGCCCCGGGTGGCGCTTCAGCCTACATTGAGCGGCAGATCATCGAGGTGCAGGGAGGCTTTGAGTACCTGGACGCGCCGGTGCGTACGCTGACGGCTTCGGTGCACCGCCCGGCCTACGCCGATGACGGGAACTATGCGAGTAAGCCGCAGGTGATGGATGTGGTGGAGGTGGTTGTCGCGTTGGTTGCTTATTAATAAAAAGTGGCAGGGGCTCAACACATTAGACAATCCACCCCATCCCCCGCGCATGCGCAGCAGCCTCCTCATACGTCCCCACCAGCTTCACGTTGATCGTACTCACGTCCTCGATAAGGTCCTCGATCCGCTGGGCGCGGGCCTCGTGCTGGACGTCGCGGATGTAGATGCAAAGGATACGTTCGGGGCTGTTCTTGGCGGCCTCCAGGTAGATGTCGGTGTCGTGCTCGCCACTATCGCCGAGAAGGATGAAGGGCAGGTGCGGGTAGGTCGAGAGGATCTTATCGACCATATCGGCCTTGTGGGTTCTGAAGGACTGTACGGTGTCCTCGGCGGGGAGGCCGAAGTCGCGTAGGAGGATCGGTCCGCGGGGGAGGTGGTTGAGGTGGAGAAAGTCAAGGAGCAGGTCGTAGAGGTTCCAGGGGCTGTTGGAGACGTAGAAGAAGGGGTTGTAACCCTTCGCATCGGGGCCGCCCTGCAGCGCCTGGTAGAAATCGCTCACGCCCTCGAAGGCGCGGCGGTTGCCGGCGTTCTTGAGCAGGGTGTGCATCATGGTTTTGAGCTTGAAGCGGCTAGTGACGTCCGTTTGCAGGATCGTATCGTCGATGTCGCTGATGATGCCGAACTCCGCCTCCCGGGGGAGGATGACGTCGGAGTGGCTTACGAAGTCGACCTTGCCATTGAGTGGCGTTTCTACTACCCGTACGGTGGCCTCCTGCCAGAGCATATCGTCGAAGTGCGGGGCGTCTTCAGGCGCGCAGTGGTGCTCTACGTGGAAGTAGCCCTCGCTATCGGTGGTGCGCGCGAGGGTGTGCTCGCCCCAGGTGATCTCCACCCGCGCACCATTGACCTCCCGGCTATTGAACCGCTTAAAGTTATTGACCACGTTGTGCCAGAGCTGGTCGCGTTCGTTGCGGCTGATGCCGCGGTCGCGCAGTACTCGTCCGGTGAGGTAAAGGAAGTCTTCCCGTCCGAAGCCGATGTAGTTAGCGACGTCCAGGGGTTTATCGTGGCCCCAGCGGAGGCGGTCGACGAGGTTGTCCCATTCGCGGTGGAGGGCTTTGGTGAGTTCGGTCAGTGGCATTTGAAATAAAATTGCTGCTCAGTTTGCCTCCGGCCTTGCCGGCTGCCGTGCCGCACTGCCCCACCAGTCGGCATTAGGCCGGTAATCAGGGCTCAGGCGGTCCTTACGCAGCTGCTCGAGCTCCGGCATTTTTTCAGTGGCGAAGCGCTGATAGACGGCCTCCTCCGCTGCAGGATCGTAGAGCGGGTCGGGAGTAGGAAGCCGGGCCTGCGTACGGTCTAGCCAGGCGGTGAGTTGGCGGTCGAGATCGGCAAGGACCTCCGGTTGTTCTTGGGCTATATCCGTCTGTTCCGTCGGATCGTTGCCGAGGTCGTACAGTTCGCGGCGGTCGTCCTCCCAGTAGTGGATGAGTTTGTAGTTGCCCTCGCGAATTGTGGAATTAGGCTCCCCGCCCTGATTGCCGTAGTGGGGGTAGTGCCAGTAGAGCGGCCGGGCCGGCAGCGTTTCCCCGTGCAGCAGGGGTACTAAACTCACCCCATCGATGCTATCGGGGGCCGGCCCACCCGCCAGGTCCACCAGGGTGGGGTAGATGTCCATCCCCATGACCGGGGTATCGACCGTATCCGGCGCGGCTTTCAGCCAGGGGACGTACACGAACAGGGGGACGCGGGTGCCCCCCTCCCACTGGTAGCCCTTGCCGCCACGCAGGGGGGCGTTATTGGTCGAATAATTATCGCCGGAGGCCACGCCGCCATTATCGGAGGTGAACACCACGATGGTGTTGTCGGCCAGGCCCAGCGCGTCGAGTTTATCCAGTACGATACCGACGGCATCGTCCATCTGCTCCACTAGCCCGCCGTAAATCGGGTCGTCCTGTGCCAGCCGGATCGGTAGCATACGCTCCATGGTGAAGCCTCGGTCGGCCACGCCGGCGGCTACGATCTTGTCCCGGTACTTGCGCCACTTGGCCTCCGAGGTCTGGATGGGACCGTGGACCGCGTAAAAGGAGAGCATGGCGAAAAAGGGCGTCGTATCCCGCTGGTCTAGAAAATCGGCCGTCTCTCGGGCCAACTTCTCGGAAAGGTTCATGCCTGCCTCGGCGGGTACGTTCGGTAAGTAAGGATTGTCGAAGGGAGAGAAGTAGCCCCCGCTGGGACTACCGGCCTCGTAGCCCCCCACGTTGATATCAAAGCCATGGTCGGTAGGCAGTGACTGCTGCTCCGCACTTCCCAGGTGCCACTTTCGGCAAAAAAGGTGCGGTAGCTCTGGGCCGGAGGGCTTCCGGTAAGCTGGTAAGCTCGGGCTTCAGTTGATGGACGTACTCGGCCGGGAGCGACTTATTGGCGCGGTTCTGGCGCCGCCAGTCGGTCCCGGTGAGGGCACCAATCCAGTCGGTTACCCCGTGTTCGGTCACGTAGTGACCGCTCATCAGACTGGCCCGTGAGGGGCTACACACTGCACTGTTGGCGTAACCGGTCGTGAAGTAAGTGCCCCGACTGGCGATCCGGTCGACATGGGGTGTCTCGTAGATGCGGCTGCCAGTTGCTCCCAGGTCGTGGGCACCGAGGTCATCGACCAGGATAAACAGAATGTTGGGACGGTCGGGGGGGGCAGCTGGGGTCGGCTCCGATGGTCCACATCCGGTGCAATACAGTAGCAGATAGAGGAGTATGGGGTAAATAAGCGGTGGCATAGGAACTAGTCGACTGGCGAATGCCCAAATTAACACAAGCGGCTCAATGATCAAGGGGGGCCAGGCAGGTCTGCGGGGGGCACACCGGGGCAATCTGCAGCCAGACTTCATTTCTGCTGTGCTTAGTTCGTATCTTAGGTGCCACGCTTATACTTTATTGACACCACCTCCCTGCAATATCCTAACGATGGCCGAGCGCTTTTCATGCTATTCCCTAATTCCTGGTTGCTGTTCGCGTTCCTGACCGCGTGCGTCGTGCAGTCGTCGGCAGCACAGGGGGCGGGGCCGCTGGATGCAACGAATATCGGGCAGGCGGATGGAGAAAATGAGTTAACTAATTTTCTTTTCATTCTAGTTGATGATTTGGGCTGGGCCGATGTCGGCTACCAGGGCAGTAACCTTTTACGAGACGCCGCACATTGATCGCCTGCGGTCGCAGTCCGTTAGTTTCCCGCAGGGGTATGCCGCCGCTCCTATCTGTAGTCCGACGCGCGCCAGTATCCTGACCGGTAAATATCCGGTGCGTTTGGCAGCCACCGACTGGTTCGGCGCTCCCCAGCCCGAGGACGTCCCCCGCCACTGGACTAAGAAGCGGAAGCTGCTACCCGCTCCTTACCGCGAAGAGATGCCGTTGGAGGAGGTTACCCTGGCGGAAACGCTGCAGGCAGCGGGCTACCATACTTTCTTCGCCGGCAAGTGGCACCTGGGGGAAGCGGAAGCGGTCTGGCCGGAGCATCAGGGCTTTGCCATCACCTCGGTGGCTGGGGGGCCGGCCATCCCAAGAGCTACTACAGCCCCTACCACAACCCCCGGCTTACCGATGGTACACCAGGGGAACACCTAACGCGGCGCCTCGCGCGGGAGACGGCCGACTATCTACGTAGCCGGAAAGATGAAGAAGCGCCCTTCCTGGCTTACCTCTCCTTCTACAGCGTACACACACCGCTACAGGCAGATGATTCATTAGTATCAAAAATATACGGCTAAGCGGGAGCGACTTGGGCTAGGAGATGTCTTTACGTCCATCGGTATAGATAGCAATCGGACGGTGCGGCGCGTACAGGCACAACCCACCTTTGCCGCCATGGTAGAAATTATGGATGCTGCCGTCGGTGAGGTACTTGCCGCCCTGGAGCAGAGCGGGTTGGCCGATAACACCGTCGTTATATTCACCTCCGACAACGGGGGGCTGTCCACGACCGGTGCACACCCCACCGCCAATACCCCGCTCTATGCGGGCAAGGGGTGGCTCTACGAGGGCGGTATCCGCGTACCGCTGTTGATCCGGTGGCCGGGGTGACCGAGGCCGGTAGTACGAGTGAAGTCCCCGTGATCAGTACCGACTTCTACCCCACGATGCTGGCCATGGCGGGTCTGCCGGCGCACCCCGAGCAACACGTAGACGGGCTCAACCTTGTTCCCCTGCTCCGGGGCGCCCAAGTGGTAGACCGGGCACTTTACTGGCATTACCCCCACAACGGCAATCAGGGGAGCTTTCCCGGCTCGGCCATTCGGTGCGGCGACTATAAACTGATTGAGAACTTCGAAGCAGGTACCACCGAGTTGTACGACTTACGCAGCGACTTGGGGGAGGAACACGACCTAGCGAAAAATAAAGCCGGTATCACCGCCCGCCTACTTGAAGACCTCCAGCGGTGGCGGGAAGCTACCGGTGCCCGCTACCCAACCCCCAACCCCAACCAGCACACCGATGAATAACACGACGCAGTGGGACGATGCCAGGGTATTTCAGGCCATACGGAACGGGTCCGTGGAGGCCCTTTCCGAGTTGTACCTGCGCTATCATGCCCCCCTGCTGCAACACGGTTTAAAACTTACCCTCGACTACGTACGCGTCGAGGAATGCATCCAGGAGCTCTTTTTGTACTTACACGAAAGGCACGACCATCTCGGAGACGTGAAACACGTGGCAGCCTACCTCATGAAGTCCTTCCGCCGCCGGGTCCTCGCTGAGGTCCGCGTGGCTGCCAAACGCCGGTTGGTTTCGCTCGATAGCCTAAGTCCCGAGCGTATGGTATTTGCTACGGAGGAGTTAGAATACACCGGGGAGGAGGAGGACGCCACGGCCCGTGCTGCTATGGTCCAGGCACTGAATCAGCTACCCCCCCGGCAGCAGGAGGCCATTTACCTCCGGTACTACCACGGCTTCTCCACGCGGGAGATAGCCGAGATCATGGGAGTGGTGGACCAGACCATTCTTAATACCATATATCAGGCACTGCAACGCATGCGCAAGAACGTCCGGCTCCGTAGGGGGGTGGGTATGTTAGTAGCCGTCATTCTGCCGAAGATTTGGATTATTGTCTAGCTGCGACTGCGGAAGTGGATATAGGACGTGGTAGGGTTTAGCGGGCTTACCGCGTGCAATCGCCTGCTCGATGAACTTGCCGTGGCGGATGAGGTCCGTACGGCGTTTATCCTCACTGGTAAGCTCACGTCCGCGTTCGGCCAGGAGAAACTCCCGTAGGGCGGCGGTGGTACCGTAGTCACCAAGACTCAGCGGAGCCACTCCGGCGCGGCTACGCACCCGGTTGATCAGGTCGATACTTTCCTGATTGGGGCCGCTGACTTCATTGAGGGCTTCGGCCCGGGTCAGGAGTATATCGGCCAGCCGGATCAGGGGGTAGTCGTTGCCACTAAAGCGTCCGTTGGCGTTGGGATCGGGCTTATACTTGAAGTTGCGCACGTCGTCCAGTGGGGCCCCGTCGCTATCCCGCAGTAAGGGGGTAAGCTCACCGGTGGTTGTAGGTGTATATTCTGTAATGTAAATCTCGGTACGTAGGTCGCCCTCCTCGAAGGTTTCGTAGAAGGCGGTATAGGTACGGAATTGAGCGCCGAAATTTTCCCAATTAGATTCGATGGGATAGTTCGGTGGGAAGGCATAGGGCATGTACACATTCTGCTGGGACGAACCTACCTGACATTCGAAGCGGAAGATGTATTCATTGTTGTTCTCTCCCTCCACACTGAATAGCTCCTGGTAATCTTCATACAGCTCGTAGCTTCCCTCGTCTATCACCCGACCGGCCGCGTCGGCGGCCTCTTGCCACTGCTTATTGTCCAAGTAGAATTTAGCCAGCAGGGCTAGGGAGCTTCCTCGATTAGCCCGACTACTCAGTCCGCCGTATGATAGATTTTCCGCAGCAAACTGCAAATCGGCCTCCACGTACGCTCGGTATTCCTCCTCGGTGGCCCGTGCCGTCTCCTTGCCAATGGCCTCTACCTCATCCAGGGACGCCCCCGGGGGCACGGTGATGATCGGGGTAGGACCGAAAAAGTCGTGCAGGATATAATAAGAATAGGCCCGTAGGAACCTGGATTCCGCCTGAATCCTAATACCGGTAGCGGGATCAAGGCCCTCTACGGTTTCGACTACCGCAAGCACGTTGTTAGCGGCCGCAATCGCCGAGTAGCGGCTATTGTAGTGCCCGTTAAAGTATCCGTCGGAGGCATCCCAGGTAAATTCGATGAAGGGAAGCGCTTGCCGGTTGAGCCCCCCGCCGGTTTCCCAGGTCTCATCGGTAGGTAGTTGGGCCAGGATGAAGTGGTTGGTTTCCGCAAAGGCAGTGTAGATAAACTCGCTGTAGGCACCGACGAGCAATGCATCGACACCGGCGGGATCGGCTAAGAACGCATCCGGCTCGTACTGGGTATACACTTCTTCCCGTAGAAATTCGGTACAGCCGCAGAGTAACAGGGGCATTAGTAAGGAAGAAAATAGCTTATTCATGACGTGTAGTATTGCATGATGGAAGGAACGACGGTTAAAACTGCAGATCGACACCGAAGCGGTAGGTACGGGCCAGCGGGTAGCTGTTGTAGGCAATGCGGGCTACACCGGTATTGGTGCTCGCCTCCGGGTCATACCCCGCATACTCCGTGATGGTGGCCAGATTATCTACCGCACCGTAGAGTCGCAGCGAGCGGATGGTGGTGCTATTGCCCAGGTTGAAGGTGTAACTCAGGGTCACATTCTTGAGCCGGATGTAGGAAGCATCGACCACGGTCAGTGAGTTAATCGAACGGGCACCGCCGTAGCGGCTCGGATCGACGCCCGAAGGCAGCTCGTTACTGGGGTTGGCCTCCGTCCAGCGGTCGGTATAGTACCGCGAGATGACGTTACGGGCGTCGTTGGTAGGGTAGAGAGATTCTAGTACGTTCGCATCCAGCGTTTCTACTCCTTCCACCCCCAGCACCAGCACGTCAAGACCGAAGCGGCCCATGCTGAACGTATTCGACAGGCCGAAGGTCACGTCCGGAAAGGGATCGCCCAGGATCACCCGGTCCTCGGCCGTAACTTCTCCGTCGCCATTCTGATCCACAAACCGTGGCTCTCCGGGCCGCGCATCGGGGGTGGGGGAGGCGGCAATGTCGTCGCCCGTCTGGAAGATGCCGTCGATCTCGTAGCCATAAAAGGAACTCAGCGGCACGCCCTCGCGCACGATCAGAAAGCTGCTGATGAAGTTGACGTTCCCGGAGATGATCTCTTCGGTAAAGTCGGGTAGCTCCGTTACCTCGTTTTTGAGGTACGATAGAGTCAGGTTGGTCGACCAGGTGAAGGTCTCCTTACGGATGTTGCGGCTACGGATGCTGAAGTCGACCCCGCTGTTACGCACCGAGCCGAGGTTAGTACGTACGGAGGTGAATCCCACCACGGAGGGCAGCGGTTTCTGGAACAGCTGATCCTCGGTGCTACGGCGGAAGAAGTCAACGGAGCCAGTGATGAGGTAGTCGGCCAGCGCGTAGTCGATTCCAAAGTTGATTTCCCGGGTGGTCTCCCACGTCAGGTTGGGGTTGGGCAGCCGCGCCGGTCGTACGCCCTGTAGGATGCTGCCACCGAAAACGGCACTTCCCTGCGCCACCAGTGTTTGCCGGGTTTCAAAGTTATCGATACCCTGGTTTCCGAGCTCCCCGTACCCGAGGCGCAGCTTAAGGTTGTCGATGAGCCCCGATCCGGCTAGGAAGGGCTCTTCGGTCAGTATCCAGGCCACGGAGGCGGAGGGAAATACGGCGTATTTATTCCCCTCGGCAAAGCGGGAGGAGCCGTCGATGCGCACCGAGGCAGTAAGTAAATATTTGTCGCGGAACCCGTAGGTCACCCGGCCCAGTATCCCGTTGAGCTGGTTCTTGCTGCGTCCGCTGTTCACATTGTCGCCGATGTCACCGTCGCCGCTCTGTAGCAGGTTCGTACCGGTCACGTCCGAGAGAAACCCCTGCGAAGCTGCTCCGAAGCCATCGGAGAGGAACTCCTCGAAGGTAATTCCCGCCAGCAGCGACAGGTCGTGCTGCTCATCGAACCGCTGCTTGTAGGTCAGGAGCGCCTCCGCCAACCAGTGGGTCTGCTGTCCGTAGTCGATATCGCCTAGGCCTCCGGCCGCCAGGCCCCGGATGGAGAGCCGGTTGCGGTAGGTATCCTGCCGGTTGGTATTGGATTCAGCGCCCAGCCGTAGTGTTGCCGTTAGCGCATCGAAGATGTTGTAGTCGGCGTTGACCGAGGCATAAAACCGGTTTTCCAGTACATCCTGATCGAAACCGTTGATGAGGGCCAGCGGATTATCGAGGGCGATGGTGGTGTTTTGCTGGTACCGCCCGTTGGCGTCCAGGCCGACTGCTAGTGTAGGATCGAATTGCACTGCCGAATTTATCGGCCCCGCATTCTCGTTTGCTGCGATCGAGCGGTTGATGTTCTCGAAGGTCTGCCGGGTATAGTTGGCATTGGCGCTCAACTTGAGTCGGTCCAGGGGGCTAGCCTCTACATTCAGGCGGATGTTGTACTTCTGCGTACCGGACGTCCTCACGATGCCCTCCTGGTCGAAGTAGTTCAACCCGAGGTAGTAGTTGCCCGCCTCGCTGCCCCCCGAGAGAGAAAGCTGGTGATTCTGTACCGGTGCGTTTTGGAACAGGACGTCCTGCCAGTCCGTCCCCTCCCCGAAACTAGCTACCTGCTCCGGCGAGTAGGTGTCCGGGGTGCGGCTATTGACTAGCTCCGCGTAGTCCCGCGCACCGAGCACGTCGAGGGTTTTGGCCGGGGTTTGGGTGCCATAGTAGCTGCTGTAGTTCAACACGGGCTTACCACTCTTGCCGCGCTTGGTTGTGATCAGCACCACCCCGTTGGCCGCACGCGTACCGTAGATGGCGGCGGCCGAGGCGTCCTTCAGTACGTCGATGGAGGCAATATCCCCCGGGCTCAGCGAGTTCGGGTCGACGCCGGGCAATCCATCCACCACGAAGAGTACCCCATTGCTGCTGTTGATGGAACCCGCCCCGCGAATTTGCACCTTGAGCCCGGCACCCGGGGCAGAATTGGTTTGACTGATGTTCACCCCCGAGGCCGCTCCATTGAGCAACTGTACGGCACTGTAGTTGGCCCCCTCGGTGAAATCCTCGGGCTGCACCGATACCACCGAGCCGGTCACGTCCTGCTTACGGCGCGTGCCGTAGCCGACTACTACCACACTCTCCAGTGAGGCCACCTCTACGGCCAGCTGTACGTCGATGGTGCTGCGGCCGCCTACCTCGATGGTTTGCCGCTGGAAGCCGATGTAGGACACTTCCAGTACGGCGTTCTCGTCCGTTACGCTGATCGTGAAATTACCGTCGATGTCCGTTACCGTTCCGCTACCCGTCGCCTTTTCGAGAACCGTCACACCGATAAGCGGCAGGCCGTCGCCGTCGGTTACCGTACCGCTCACCGGGAAGGCCAGACGGTGCACAACACTGCTGCTAGCAACCTCCGCAAGGCGGCTGGCCGGATCGTGTGCCTGTGGCCGGACTACCGTGGCTGAAGCCAGGTCCAGGTTACCCGGATCGTCGCGTGCAGTGAGTAGCCGGTCGACTTCCCTGCCCCTATGCCGCGTTTGGTATACCACGAAGTATGCTTCGCTTACCTGCCGGTACTTCAGGTTAGTGCGTTGGAGTGCCCGGTTTATCGCAAGTTCGAGGCTTTCTTCCTCCTGGAGAATAAACTCCAGCCTAATCTGCTCGACCTGTTTGTTACTGAAGGTGATAATCACCTCGTACTTCTCACTTATTTGCTTGAGTACCTCGCTGAGCGGCTGGCTCTGCTCGTACTTCGTGGACGCGTGAAGGGAGGCCCCGCACATGAGCACGAGTAGCAAGAAAGTGAGCGATCTGTTGATAAAGGCTTGAAATTGCATGATTCCGAATTCTGATGACTTAAGTTGTGCTCCTGGAGAAGTATGAGGCTATCGGCACTTTAGTCTGGGGCCAGGAGGGTATAGTGCGTGCCGTCCCCCTGAATCCTTAGCCCGTTCACCTCGCGCAGGATCTGTAGCACCACGGCCAGGTCATTGACCGGCACCCCACCGGAGATAGCCTCACCGGCCACCGTAGCCGGATCGTAGGTGAAGGTGACCCCGTAGATCGCCTCGATGTCAGCCAGCGCCTGGGCCAGGGGGGTCTCGTTAAAGATCAGCGTGCCGTTTTTCCACGATACCCGTTCCGGTGCCGGTACGTGTTTACGCTTCTCCGGTGGGGCCGTCCCGCGACTAGAGTAGGTCACTAGGTCACCGGGCTCCATGATGATCAAGCCAGCGTCCGGCCGGTGGGTCTTCAGATCCACCTTGCCCTCTTCCAGAAAGACGCTGGTGTTCTCGTTGCGCGTGTTGACGTTAAAGGAGGTGCCAAGTACGGTGACCTCCACATCCGGGGTGATCACCTGGAAGTTGTCCCCCGTCGCCGGTTTACGCTTCACCTCGAAGTAAGCCTCCCCGCTCAGCACCACCTTACGGGGATTAGCCGACTGGTAAGTAAGCCGTGAATTGGAATTCAACGTCACTATGGAGCCATCGGCCAGCACTTCGGTAAGGTGCTCTCCGTAGCCCGTAGCCAGTACAACCTCTGATGTCTGGAAATACACATAGCCGATCCCCGCTAGCGTTAGCAGCACGGCGATGACGGCTGCTACCCGCAGTGCACCAGACCGATGGGGAGTCCACTTGCGTTTACGCCGCTCCACTTTTGAAAGTAACCGGGCCAGGGACTGCTCCGCTTGCGCCCGGTCCGCCGGTTGCTGTCGGAAAGAGATACCTAATGCGTGTAGCCGTGCGTACTCCGCCAGTTCCCGCAGCTCCGGGTGGCCGGTAAGGTGGGCATCCCACTGCGCTACGGCCCATACATCATCTTGCTTAGCCCACCCCAGAAAGCTGGGGTCTTCCAGCCACTGCTCTAGTGTCGCTATGTTCTCGGGTGTCAGTTGCACGCAGCCTATCGGGAGGCCAGTGGTTTGGACCTTCCCTGCCTCTATAGAGACTTAGGTACGCTCTCTATACTAGTGTGTCGGCAGAAAATATAGTAAAGGACACCCTGGGCGGGGCTACAGGCTCCACCCACTCCCACATTCACGACCTTTTTGGTAGCCTGGAACGCTACGCGGAGCAGTACGGCATTTCGCCCGATATCGTACACCTGAATGTTATCGGATTTCCTGGAGTGGCTCACCGATTCTACCCTTAGTGGCGGCAAATCGCGGATCGACTTCGGCTGCTACAGGACTAACCAAATGACCTGGACTGCAGCCGTAGAACAACCCCGTGATGGAGACCTTGGACGCGGCGCTGCGTAGTGCGCGGGAAGGGATTAGCGCGGTGTTCCGGTAGAGGATCCCCGCAGCACCCGCCCGTCAATCCGGAACGAGACCCCGAAGTCCAGGTAGTAACTCGGTACCCCGTCCGTACCCTCCCAACCGACGGAGCTATCCAGGGCTACGTGGTTGCCGATCAGGTACGCGAAACCCCCGTCAAAGTAGGCCGTAGCCGGCTTGCTCAAGTCGCCGTACACCTCGACAAAGGAGCCCAGGCGGTCGGATAGGGAAAAGCCGAGGCTGACGGCATAGCCCGTACCGGCGGTACCGTCTCCTACCCACGTGCGATTGAGATTGATGGTGAGGGTGGTGGCTTCGGTCAGTCCCCAATCGGCGCTGACGATGAAGCGGGCACCGGTGTTGTCGCGCCGAAATTCCTCATCCTGCGCCCGCAGCAGCGCCGCGCCATCCACCACCAGGGCGGGCACCCAGCCGTCGTTGTCGAGAAAGCTGTAGCGTGCCCCCACCTCGGTATCACTAATGCCACGGTCCCAGCTATTGCGGCCACTGAGCGCTCTCGACTCCACGGCAGCACCAATGACTGCCCCACTTACCTCCAGACGGTCCAGGATACCGATACGTAGGATGGTCGTTTCCGCAATATCACGCAGCTTTTGACTATTGTTTCTTTCCCATCCTAGGGTGAGGCCAGTCTCTACTTGATAGACGCCGCGACCCACGGTCTGAGTGTTAATGGCTTGTCCCGGCCGGCCACTAGCGATGGTGGGTGAATACTGCGCCGGCAGTAGCATAGGGAACATAAAAATAAGACAGCTAGTGAGTAATCTCATGGTTCGGTCGACCGGAACCGCAGGTGGTCACCAGACACCCACCGTAACGCGGCACCAAGCGGGGCATGTTCGCTGCACGCTGGGCTTGCACCTGCGGCCCCGCCCCACTGACTGCCTGGCGTGTATCTTAGTGGACCGTAATCCCTTACCGCCCATGGTCCGCTGCCTCTTTTGTTATCTCTTTTTACTGGCTATGATGCCACTGCCCGCCCAATCCGACCCGCTGCCCATCGGCGTCGTCGGCCTCACCCACTCCCACGTACACGGTCTATTCAATAGCCTGGAACGGGGAGATGTCACTATCGTCGGAATTGTGGAGGACAATGACACGCTGGTGCAACGCTACGCGGAGCAGTATGGCTTTTCAACGGATATCGTATACCCGACCCTGCCGGAGATGATTGCCGCGCGGCAGCCGGCAGCGGTGACGGCCTTCGGGAGTATCTACGACCACCTGAATATTGTAGAAACTTGCGCCCCCCTGGGCATCCACGTGATGGTGGAAAAACCTCTGGCGGTGAGTCTGGAGCACGCCCGTAAAATGGAAGCGCTCGCCAGGCAACACGGCATCCACCTGCTGACGAATTACGAAACGACCTGGTACCCCAGCAATCACCGGGCCCGGGAAATGGTACGCGATAGTGCGATCGGAGCCGTGCGTAAAGTGGAAATCCGTGACGGTCACCGGGGGCCCAAGAAGATTGGCGTCGAGCCCGAGTTCCTGGAGTGGCTCACCGATTCGACGCTGAACGGAGGTGGGGCCCTGATCGACTTCGGCTGCTACGGCGCTAACCTGATGACCTGGCTGATGGACGGGCATAAACCCGAAACCGTGACCGCGGTAACCCGGCAGCTCCAGCCGCAGAATAATCCCGACGTGGAGGACGAGGCACTGATCATCCTCACCTACCCCGGTGCCGTAGCCCTACTACAGGGCTCCTGGAACTGGACCATCGGGCGCAAGGATATGGAGGTGTACGGCCTGGACGGCGTCATCTACGCCGATAACGCCCATGACCTGCGGTTGCGCACCCCGGTAGACTACGACGGCTTCACGGAGGAGGTACTTAAGCTGGAAGACCGCCCGGCCCCCTACGATAACCCCTTTGCTTACCTGGCCGCCGTAGTACGGGGGGAGGTGGAGGTAGCACCGACGGATCTCTCGGCGCTGGAGAATAACCTCACGGTGATGGAAATCCTGGATGCGGCGCTGCGGAGTGCCCGATCGGCCAGGACCGTAACATTGCGGTGAGGCTGTGGAGCGGCGATGTGCCGAGGTAGCGAGAAGTCGGATGGTTGTTCTGACCTGGAATTAGGTTTTTGCTGAATTCTCCAGTATATTCGTAGCGTTTTTTAACAGTTACTACCTCTCATGAAACGCACCTTCTACCACCTGGTAGCCTTATTCCTTATGGCTACCCCCCTCATTGCCCAGCTTCAGTGCGGGTAGTATTTCTTTGTCACGGGCGGCCAGCGGTACGTACCTGCTACGAGTGGTCTCGAATGGAAGTGCGGCTACCGTGCGGGTAGTTAAACGGTAGCCTCGCTACCTACTTCAGCCAGTGCCCCATCTCTGCCGCCTTGGTGCGCAGGTACCGTAGGTTTTCCTTCCCCGGGTCTACCACAATTGGTAGGCGGCGCACCACGTCGATGGGCCCGTCACCAAAGCTATCGACCTTCAGTGGATTATTGGTCAGCAACTGGATCTTTCCGATGCCTAGGTCCTGTAGGATACCCTGCGCCACCCCGTAGTGCCGGGCGTCCACCTCCAGGCCGAGGTGCAGATTGGCCTCGATGGTGTCCATACCCTGGTCCTGGAGCTGGTAGGCCTTGAGCTTGTTGATGATGCCGATGCCGCGGCCCTCCTGCCGCAGGTAGATGACTGCGCCCTTTGCTGCCGCCACCACCTTCATGGCCCGGTCCAGCTGCTCGCCGCAGTCGCAGCGCTTACTGCCGAACAGGTCACCGGTGATACACTCGGAGTGGAGGCGGACGATGACATCGCTGTCGGGGTCCATGTCCGGATGTATCAGCGCCAGGTGGGGCGTATAGTCCTCCGCGTCACCGGCGTAGGCCAGCATGCGGAAGGTACCGTAGGGGGTGGGGATGAGCGCCTCGGCCCGGCGGGTGGCGTCGGTCACCTCGGCCGGGGGAAGTAGGATGGGGTCGCCGTGCTCGGGCATGGAATAAATTGCAGTTGGGTACTGCACTAACGCCTTCTGGTACCGGTAGTTGTTAGCGCTTGGTGGTCATGGCCTCCAGTCCGGTAAGTGCCACACGGATACGCTGGTCTAGGGCATCCCGGTGACCCTGTACCAGCGCATCCGCGCTGCGGTCGCTGTCGGACAATTGCCGTTGTATCGCATCCAGGTTCGCACGGGCCCCGGCCTGTACGTCGGCCGTAACTTTGTCGTTAGTGAGTAGGCCGGTCAGGGCATCTACGTAGGCGGCCTGGAGGGTGCGGCCGTAACTACTTTCGCCATTGGCCGCGGTAAATACACCAGCACGGGTATCGTCCATCAGTTCCATGACGCCGTAGGCCTCCGGGCCGCGGGCGCGCTGCTCGGCCAGGCGGTTGAGGCGGTCCTCGTCCATCAGGGTGCTCAGGGCGCTCTGCTGCAGGCGGGCGATCTTTCCGGCCACCCCGGTAGCGGAGATGCGCTGCAGAATGTCTTCATTGATCAGCCACTGCGGGGTAGTGAAGATTTGCTGGTTGATGAACTGTACGGCGGCGGCCTGCTGCTCCTTACCGACCGTCTGGTACACCACCTTGTTCTCATCACTACTACGCTGCCACTCGTAGACCGAGCCTACGTTGCTAGCTACATGATTGGTATACCGGCGAAGCTGACCGATCACGTTGTCGTACAACTCCTCCAGGTCGTCGAAGTACTTGCCATCTTCAGCCGTCCAGTTCTGGAGTTCGGGCACAATGCGCTTCAGGTTGGCGATGCCCAGGGTAGAGGCCAGTACGGCGTCGTCACCGATGTCCTCGGTCTGGGCGCTAGCGTCGTAGCCATCGCGGGTCTGGCGGCCGTAGCGGTACACAGGGTCGTCGGCCTTTTCCTTGATCATGTTATTGAGCACCGTATCCTCGTTTCCCTCCGGGATGGGCAGGTAGCCGTAGCGGATGGCGTAGTAGTCGTACACACCGATCTTCGGGTCTAGCCCCACGCCCTCGTCTTCCGGCTGGGCGACATAGTTGAAGCGGGCGTAGTCCATAATACTGGGCGCCACGCCGTTTTCCTGTACGAAGCCGGGGGTGCGTAGCTGCTCGACGGTGTAGGCCGGACTACTTCCCATATTGTGCGGCAGCCCCAGCGTATGCCCCACCTCGTGGGCGGCTACGAAGCGCACCAGTTTACCCATCACCTCGCGCTCAAACTTGGGCGTACGTGCCTCCGGGTTCACCGCAGCGGTCTGGATCAGGTACCAGTTGCGCAGCAGGTTCATCACGTTATGGTACCAGATGATGTCGCTCTCCAGGATCTCCCCGGTGCGCGGATCGTGCACGTGCGGACCCATCGCGTTCTGAATCTCGGTGGTCACGTAGCGGATCACGCTGTAGCGCACGTCTTCGGGGCTCCAGTCCGGATCCTCCTCCTTGCTGGGCGCATCCTTCGCCATGATGGCGTTGCGCAGGCCGATCGCCTCGAAGGCCTGCTGCCAGTCATTGACCCCCTGCTTGATGTAGGGCGCCCACTCGGTCGGGGTGGCGGGGTCGATGTAGTAGACGATGGGCTTTTTCACGTCCACCAGCTCACCGCGCTGCCAGGCCGCCATATCCACGGGCTCCAGTCGCCAGCGGGTGATGAATTTCTGCTTCTCGGCCCGCTGCGCATCCAGGCCGTAGTTGGTCTGCTCGATGCTGAAGTAACCCACCCGGGGGTCGTACTTCCGCGGCTGCATTTTTTCGGCCGGCAGCAGGATGAAGCTCTGGTTCATCTCCACACTCAGGGTGCCGGTCACGGCATTGTCGGGTAGCTCATCTCCTTTATAGGTCAGCACGTGCCGCACCTCTACGTTACTCGGAAAGGCCCTGACGGACATGATCAGGCTACGGTCCTTATCCAGCCCCTTGATCCCGAACTTCTTGCGGTCATCCTCATCCAGCGCTCCGATCATCGGCTCGTCATTGGTGAAAAAGGGCGTCACGTCCACCACCACCGTAGCACTATCCGGTCCGTAAGCCTTCACCTCGAAGGCGGCCACGATGGGCTCGAAGTTGTTATTCTTGACCGACTGGTACACCGGCAGGTCCTCGCTGGCCACGCTGTTATAGCTCACACTGCGCAGCAGCACCTTCTCGTCGTGTTTCTGCCACCGTACTACCTGTTGGGGCCGGCTGCGCATACCCGCTCCCCCGAAGTTCAGTCCCTTGACGTGTCCGCTGATCCGACTCACGACCAGAATCTCTTCGTCCATCAGCGCCACGGGCAGCTCGAAGTAGGTCTTACCTTCCTTGGCTATGACATTGAAGAGGCCAGTCTGCCGGTCGGCATCCTTAAGCAGGTCTTTGTAGCTGTCTTTGTCCTTCTTCTCTTTTTTATCCTCCTTCTCGTCCTCCTGTGCGTACAGGGGATTTAGGGCGGGGACGCAGGTGCAGAGGAAAATGAGGAGGGGCAGTAAGGGTCGGTACATCTGAAGGGGTTAGTTCTGTAATGTTGTAGTTTGGTAGTTCTGTAGGCGGGCGTTGGAGGCGTTAGTGTGCAGTGACACGCCTCCGACGCTGGCACTACAGGACTATAATACTACCGAACTACCGCGCGAAGCGCACTACCGATTAGGCTGCGGAGTAGTCCTGAGGTAAGGCCGTATCTCCTTATGCCCCTTAGGAAACTTATCCGGAATATCTTCCGACCTAATACTCGGGCTCACTACCACATCCTCGCCATCCTTCCAGTCTACCGGGGTGGCTACGCTGTAGTTATCGGTGAGCTGTAGGCTATCGAGCACGCGCAGGATCTCCTGAAAGTTGCGGCCCGTAGCGGGGGGGTAGGTCAGTGTGAGCCGTACCTTGTGGTCGGGATCGATGATGAACACCGAGCGCACCGTAAACTTCTCATCCGCCTCGGGGTGGATCATGTCGTAGGCCTCGGCGATCTTGCGGTCGGCATCGGCGATGATGGGGAAGTTCATCGTCACGTTCTGCGTTTCCTCGATGTCCTTGACCCAGCCCATGTGGCTCTCCAGGTCATCCACGCTCAGGGCAATGACCTTGGCGTCACGCTTTTCGAAGTCCTCCTTCAGGGCGGCGGTACGGCCGAGTTCCGTAGTACACACGGGTGTGTAGTCACTGGGGTGGCTATACAATACGACCCATTTCCCGTCGGACCAGTCGTAAAAATTGATGTCGCCCTCGGTGGTCTGGGCGTCGAAGTTCGGGGCGGTCTCGCCTAAGCGTAGTGGCATATCGGTAATACTTACGGTTAAAATAAAGGTAACGCGATAGCCTAGCGCCGGTTGACTGTACCGCGTCAGCAGGGGAAGGGGCCCCTGATGTAAGCCCTCTGACAGCGCCGTCCGAAGCACTTTACGAGTGCGAGTGAAACATCACCCATAAGAATCAGTCGCCATATCCACTGCCGCAGTCACCGCCGCCGTACCCAGGTGATGCCCCGCCCCGACCGGACTGTACAGCCAGCTCCCCGGCCGGTGGCTGTGGTTGCGTAGGGTACTGCGGTAGGCCACATCACGGCACGCTCCGGATCACCTCCCGCAGCCCCGTAAACCTCCTTCGTGATCTTCTGCTTTGCATATACCGACCGGTTGGTTGGTAAAGACTCGTCAAGTAGCCAAATTCGTATGATCACTAACGAATCTTCTACTTCGGTGCACAATTTCGGTTCGCTTGTCGTATTATGTGCTCCCGCATTGCCAAGCACCCAGCACGCCTTTGCTCTAACTACCGCACTGCATGCTGTCACTCAGAAACCTGTTCGTTTTACTTCTTATCGCCCTTACGCTTAGCGTAGGCGCGCAAGCATTCCCCTACTCCCTCAAGTGGAAGCGGGAGGTATCGCTCCTCGCCCTCGGCGGCGGGCTCAGTGCTACCGGTCACCTGCTTGAGACCGAGATTAACCCCCTCACCACCGAGCAACTGGCCGCTCAGCGCCGTAGTAAGGTCTGGTTCCTAGACCGCGGGGCCACCCGCAACGAATGCCCTTCTGCCCGCAGACTTTCCGACCAGCTCCTCCGCGGTGCCATACTCGTGCCCGCCACCCTGGCCGCCGGTCGCAGCACCCGCCGTAAGGCCCTCGTCGTCGGCACCATGCTGGCCCAGACGATGCTGCTCAACGATGGCTTTACCAAAATGACCAAGGTGCTCATCCGCCGCAACCGCCCCCTGACCTACAATGAGGCCTACCAACCGGAGGGCAAACTCACCAATGACGCCCGCCAGTCCTTCGTTTCCGGTCACACCTCCAATACCGCTGCCCTGAGCTTCTTCACCGCCAAGGTGTTCCACGATCTGTACCCCGACAGCCCCTGGCGTCCCGTCGTATGGGCCGGCGCGGCGGCCATCCCGCTAGCTACCGGCTACGCTCGCTACCAGGCCGGTAAGCACTTTCCTACCGACATCGTGGCCGGTTACGCGCTGGGTGCGACGCTCGGCATTCTCATTCCCCAGTTGCATAAGTCACCGGCGGAAGAGGGCTGGAGCCTGGGTGTGACCGAGGAGGGTCTAGGACTTAGCCTACGTTGGTAAACGAAAAAAGGGACGATCGCAGCGCGAAAGTCCCTTTTCGTGGAGAATACCGGAGTCGAACCGGTGACCTCTTGCATGCCATGCAAGCGCTCTAGCCAGCTGAGCTAATCCCCCGTAGCTGTCGTAAGCGGTGGCAAAGATACGCGTACCTGCCGAATCTACGCAAGCCCACCGCCTAAAGTTTTTACATCCCGTTAACACCTCCGGGGCGGTAACGGTATCATCTTTTCGGCGCGAGCGGCGTTATAGCCGTACTTTCACACCCGACGAAAACCAACCGCACATGAAGCGCATCTTTTCCCTCCTCGTATTGCTCGCCGGCCTGTCCGTGTCCCTGAGCGCTCAGGTAAAGGCCATGCCCGACGCTACCGCTGAGGCCACCGCGCCCACGGCTATGACCTTCGAGCAGACCGAGATCGACTACGGCACCATCGAGCAGAACGCCGATCCCTATCGCACTTTCACCTTCACCAATACGGGCAGCGAGCCCCTCATCATCACCAACGCCGTCGGCTCTTGTGGCTGCACCGTACCGAGCTACAGCAAGGCTCCCGTGGCCCCCGGTGACTCCGGTGAGGTAAAGGTCCGCTACGCCACCGATCGCCTCGGTAAGTTCCGCAAGCGCGTCACCCTGACCACCAACGTCAGCGAGGAGCCCATCGTGCTCACCATCATGGGTGAGGTACTCGAAAAGCCCGCCCAGCCCGATGCCGTTCCTGCTGGCGACGCCGGTCTGTTCAACAACGGCAATTAAGTTATTAGCCTACCTGAATTGAAAGTGCCCCCTTCCCCCGCGGAAGAGGGCATTTTCTATATTACGCCATGGACTACCGGGAACGTACCCTCCGCAACCTCGCCATCACCCGGGGCTACCAGTACACGGCCGGCGACGAGCAGGGCCTAGCCACTAAGCTGCGCGACTTCCGCCTCACTGCCCAGGGTGGCAGCCGCACCATCGCGCACGTACTGCGCAAACAATACGGACTGCGAGAGTACGACGTATCCCTGTTCGACTACGGCTACCTCGACTACGCCACCCGCTACCGCACCCAGCAGACCGTGCTCTTCCTCGAATCCCAGCAGCTGGGGCTACCCGTGCTGCGCCTACAGCCGGAAACCATTCTCCATAAGCTCGGCGAGCTGTTCGGTCTGGACGACATCGACTTCGTACGCTTTCCCAAATTTAGTAGCCAGTACCGCCTGACCGGTGAGGACGAGGATTTCATTCGCCACCACTTCACCGACGAGGTGCTCAACTACTTCACCCTCCACAAGGGCTGGTCCCTGGAGGGCATTGGCTACTACCTTATCCTGTACAAAAAGGGTGTCCTGCTGCCCCCAGATCAACTCAATGCCCTGTACGATAAAGGTCACCAGGTATTCCGCCTCCTCAGTAGTAGCACCGCCGTCGACTGATGCTGAGCCGCAATCCCTTCCTGCGCCCCTTCCCCAACCGCCCCTTCGGCCGCAGCGTGGTCATCGGACACGGTCGGACGGCGCTATTCGTCTTCGTGGCGCTGTGGATCTTTCTTTTCCCCCTCCCGCGCTCCCTCGCTTACGGTGCCGTAGTTTTTATCGTTGCGATCGCCTATAGTTTCGTCACCGACCGCCTCGGCATCCGGCGTAGCGGCCCCCGGTGGACGCTCCTACGCTGGACCGTCGACCAGGCCATCCTCCTTTTGCTCGTCTCCACCGCCTGCTTTTTACTCTACAACGCCACCGTCGGCTGGACTGTACTCAACCTCCGCGTCCTCCTCTACATCACCCTCCCCACGGTGGTCGTCGGCCTGTTTCCCATTGTCTTCAGCGGCATCGCCCTCCAGGTACGCGCCGAGCAGGATCACCAGCGTACGGCCAGTCGCATCCAGGTCAACTCGCTCAGCCAGGGGGGCGGGGCCGCCGGTGCCCAGCAAGTCGAAGGGGGTGTGATCTTCGCCCGGCGTACCGCTCCATCCACCACCACCTTACACCTCCCCGACCACGAGTCCCGCACCCGCAAACAACCCATCGAGCAGGTCGCACGGGAGTTTGCCGATCGGGGGGTGGTACGCTGTCATCCCGATTACCTCGTCGATCCGGCGCGTATCGTAGCCGTCACGGCCGATGCCCAGGGCCTGCGCCTGCGCCTGAGGGGAAGTGATGTAACCGTGCCGGTAAGCCCGGACTACTTTCGCGAATTATAGGCGTAGCCCCCCAGGGTCGCACTACTGATGAACAGGCCGAAAAACTCCCGCGTGAGCTCGATGTGGGGAGATTCGGCCTTCATCTGGCCGGCGATAGTAGGCATACCCTCACCGATCCAGGTGAGCAGGTCGGGGATGAGGGTGCACATCCATACGACCGCTATGCCCAGGGCCAGAAAGACCAGCAGGCGGGGTGGCCGGCCCAGAGCCCACCAGGCGGCAACCAGCGCTACGGCGCCGTACATTCCCACCCAGAGCGGCCAGTCCGGGTCGTTGAGCTGCCAGTAGGCAAATAGTCCGAACAGGAGGGCGACGACGAGGTGTGCGTATTTCATACCGATTGCTTGCCGTAAAATTACACCCATGAACGCTACGAATAGTCCCCTTAGTCCGAATGGTCCGCAATTATCCGAACTCGTAGCCGGTACGATGACCTGGGGCGAGTGGGGCGCCAATTATAGTACGGCGGAACAGGCGGACCTGATCGGCCACTGCCTGGAACTGGGCATCACCACCTTTGACCACGCCGATATTTACGGTGATTATAGCACCGAGGAAGGGTTCGGCAGGGCCCTCGACCAGCATGGCACCGGCGTACGCGCCCAACTTCAACTGGTGACCAAGTGCGGAATTCAGCTGGAGACCAGCCGAAGACCGGATACCTACGTGAAGCACTACAATAGTAGCCACGCCCACATTATGGCCTCCGCCGAACGGAGCCTGACGAACCTGCGCACCGACTACCTCGACCTGCTGCTGCTCCACCGGCCGGACCCCCTAATGGAGGTAGACGAGATCGCCCGGGCCTTTACCGAGCTACGGAATGCCGGCAAGGTGCGCCACTTCGGGGTGAGCAATTTTACGCCGGGTCAGTTTGCGCTACTTGCCGACGGGGTGGAGCTGGTGACTAACCAGGTGGAGTGTCACCCCATGCACCCCGATCCACTCTTTGACGGCACGTACGATCAGTGTCAGCGGCGGGGGATACGGCCGATGGTGTGGAGTCCGCTCGGAGGTAGTGATTACTTTAAGGGGGACGGGACTGCTGTGCTGCGCCTTCGTGCAAAGGTGCAGGAGATTGCCGGAGCGTACGGGGTGGAGGAGGACGTCGTGCTGCTGGCCTGGTGCCGCCGCCATCCTACGGGGCCGCTGCCGGTGCTGGGTACGACGAAGAAGGAGCGATTGAACCGGTCGGTACGGGCGTTGGATTTACAACTGGAGCGGCAGCACTGGTTTGAGATCCTGGAGGCGGGGCGGGGGTACGAGGTGGCTTAGGCTTTTCTCAACGTCAGCACCGTTACCTCCGGTAGAATACCCACCCGCCCCGGGTAGCCAAGGAAGCCGAGCCCCCGGTTGACGTATAAAGACTGCCGGCCCTGCCGGTACAGTCCCGCCCACTGCTCGTAGACGTACTGGGAGGGTGACCACTTAAACCCCGGAATCTCGATGCCGAACTGGAAGCCGTGGGTGTGGCCGCTGAGGGTGAGGTCGATGTTAGCGTACTGGGGGCGCACTAGGGCGTCCCAGCTGGTGGGGTCGTGACTGAGCAGCACCCTGCAGTCGCAGTCGTCGGTGCCGGCGGCGGCTACGTCCAGGTGGCCATACTTGGGGAAGCGCAGGATGGCCGACCAGTTTTCGATACCGATGAGGGCCAGGCGGTGGCCGTTGATGTCGAGCTTGCGGTGCTCGTCGCGTAGGAGGTCCCAGCCCAGGCGGGCGTGGATGTCGTAGAGCTGCCGCATATTGGCGGCCTTGGCCGCGTCGCTATCCCAGTCGACGTAGTCGCCGTAGTCGTGATTACCCAGGATGCTGTACACACCGTGCTTGCCGCGGATCTGTTTGAAAATGTCGATGTAGGGCAGCATTTCCTCCGAGCGGTTGTTGACCAGGTCGCCGGTGAACACTACAATATCGCCATGTTCGCGGTTGACCATGTCGACGGCATGGTGGAGGGGAGTGGAGCGGGTCCAGCTACCGGAATGAATATCGCTGATCTGAACGATTTTGAGGCCTTCCAGTCCGGCCGGGAGGTTATCGATGGGCACATCGACGGCGAAGCGGCGGTAGCGGTAGGCGTTACGGACCATGCCGTAGGTGAGCGTGACCAGAGGTACACCACCGGCTACCAGGGCGGCCTTGCTGAGGAAGCGGGAGCGGCTGGTGTCGCGCTCGGTAACCGGACTGACTTTATTGACTATCCAGGTAACGGCCCGGCGCAGATCGTCGCCCAGTAGGAAGAGTACAACCGGTACTTTGCTGAGGTAGAGGATAAAGATGCCGGCATTGGTGTAGGTGCGCAGGCCCCGCGGCCAGGCGGCGGTGAGCTCGAAAACGTTGAGTAAAATGAGCCCGAAAGCGAGTAGACTTAGGGTCCAGTACAGGATGTACCCTGTCTTACGTGCTCCGGGCCGGTAGGGCGCAAGCCAGGACCGGACGGCGGCGAAGGCGTACACATCCAGCACAAGCATGAACGCCAGCAGGTAAAGCAGTCTTGACATAGTGCCATAACTATCCCAGCTCGGAAAAAGATGTTTGTGGGCTGCAACCCATCCGACGGCCGCTCGTCCTTACCTTAGAACCAACACAATCACCCAATCATGAAGAGCTTACTCACCGGCTACTTTCTCCTTCTATTCATCAGCCTCACCGCCCAGGTGGAGGTCAACAACGGTTGGCGCGGCCGTAACGGGGAACGGGTCAGGGGCAATGGCGAGGTGACCACCCTCGAGCGCGACATCGACGGTTTCACGGGCGTAAGCGCCTGCTGCTCCATGAACGTGGAACTGGCTGAGGGGGACTTTTCCATTCGTATCGAGGCAGAGAGTAATCTGCAGGAGTTCGTCAAGACTGAGGTGAAGGGCGACCGCCTCGAGGTAGGCTACGTCTCGGGGGCGAACTTCAAGTCTACCGAGCCCATCAACGTATACATCACCCTGCCCCATCTGGCGTACCTCAAAGCCTCCAGCAGCTCAACGGTAAAGGGCACCAATACCTTCCACGGCGACGACCTGGAGGTGGACGTAAGCAGCTCCGCCACGGCGAGCCTCGCCTTTGAGGGCCGGTCGGTATCTACCGATGCCAGCTCTTCGGCTACCCTAGTCATCGAGGGGGCGGCCGATGAGTTCGCGGGCGACGCCAGTAGCTCCAGTCGCATCGACGCCGGTAAGCTGACCGCTAAGCACGGAAAAGCCGACGTAAGCAGCAGCGCCGACATCACACTTAACGTGGCGGAGTCCCTCCGTGCCAAGGCCAGCTCCAGCGGATCGGTGAGCTACTACGGCCGGCCTACCGACGTTAACTCCGACACGAATAGCAGCGGCAGCGTGCGGAGTAAGAACTAGTAGGGGTCCACATCGACCACGACCCGCACTCCGGATAGTCCCTTGGTCTGTGCGAGTTTGTCGCTAGCGCGCTGGATGATGTCCTTGATGCGTTTCATCCGGGCCGGCACCGGGGCGCAGCGGATTACCATATCCTGTAGGTAGTAGGTGCGCAGGCGGGCTACGCTGGGCTCGAAGGGCCCCTCCAGTTGATCGCCAAGTGCATGCGCTAACCAGGTGCCGAGTAGTTTGGCCCCCTCCTCCACAGTCGCCCGACGGGGGTGGCGGAGCTGCAGCCGGATCATTTTACGGTAGGGCGGAAAGGCGTGCTGCTGCCGGTTGCCCGCCTCGCGCTGTATGAAGTTTTCGTAGTCACCCGTAATCACATCGGTAATCACCGGGTGGTTTCCCTCGTGGGCCTGGATGATGACCTGACCGCGGCGGCCCCTACGCCCGGCCCGCCCGGCTACCTGGGTCATGAGCTGAAAGGCCCGCTCGTCGGCCCGAAAGTCCGGAAAGCGGAGTAGCTGATCGGCGCTGATGACCCCCACGAGTCCCACACGGTCGAAGTCCAGCCCCTTGGTGACCATCTGGGTACCCACCAGAATATCCAGTTCGCCTACCTCAAAGTCATCGAGGAGCTTACCCAGGGCGTTCTTGCCGCGGGTAGTGTCGAGGTCCATGCGGGCGATGCGGGCCTCGGGGAGGAAGATTTTGAGCTCGTCCTCGATCTTTTCGGTGCCGGTACCACTGAGTTTGAGCTGCAACTCGCCGCAGGCCGGGCACTGCTCCGGGGGCGCGGTGACATAGCCGCAGCAGTGGCAGCGCAGGCGGTGCTGGTACTTGTGGTAGGTGAGGCTGACGTCGCAGTTGACGCAGGCCGCGGTGTACTCACAGGTGGGGCAGAAGTAGACCGGGGCGAAGCCGCGGCGGTTCTGGAACAGAATAGCTTGCTCGCCGCGCTCCAGCGTTTTGCGCAGGGCATCCAGGAGGGTAGGGGTAAAGAAGGGGTGATGTGCTCCCTTATCGTTGGTCTCGCGGGCGTTGGCGATCACGATCTCGGGCAGGGCCGTGCCGCCGAACCGTTCCGGCATGGTGACCAGGCCGTACTTACCGGACCGGGCATTCTCCCAGCTTTCGAGGCTGGGGGTGGCGCTACCCAGAATGGCCTTTGCACCGTGCTGGTGGGCTAGGTATATGGCCACGTCGCGGCCATTATAGCGGGGGTTGGGATCGTGCTGCTTGTAGGAGGGATCGTGCTCCTCGTCGACCACCACCAGATCGAGGGCGGTGAAGGGAAGGAAGAGGGCCGAGCGGGGTCCGACCACGGAGGTGTTGCCGGTCAGCACGGCCTTCCAGATCTCCACCCGTTCCATGTTGTTGAGCCGGCTGTGGTAGACCATGATCTTATCGCCGAGCACCCGCTGGAGGCGCTTGATGATCTGGCCGGTCAGGGCAATCTCGGGCAGGAGGTAGAGTACCTGCTTACCGGCCGCGATGGCTTCCTGCATCAGCTCGATGTAGACGCGGGTCTTGCCACTACTGGTTACGCCGTGTAGTAGTGCCGGGTGGCCGGCTGCGTGGTGAGCCCGGATTTCGGTAAGGGCAGCTGTTTGCTGGGGGCTCAGCTCCCGGGCCTCGTCGGGTGCTTCGCCATCGGTACTTATTCTGCTGACCTCCCGATCGTAAAACTCGAAAATGCCCTTTTTGACCATGGCGCGGATCACGCCATCCGAAGCTCCGGTACGCTTGCTCAGGTCGCTGCGGCGCACGTAGGGCTGGGTGCGGCTGTACTGGAGGTATTCCAGCAGTACGGCCGTTTGTTTCTCCGATCGGCTCACCAGGTCGAAGGCTCCGGCGCGCTGGGCTTCGGTCTGAAAGTCGGGGCCGAAGCGAACGCACTTCACCTCCAGCGCTTTGTAACGATCGGTAAGCTCCTCTTTGGGAAAGATTACGTGGCGGTCGAGTAGGCTACGGATGACGGGGTAGACCGTCTTCCGTTGCAGGATGTCGCGGATGTCTTTGAGGGTAAGCTCGGCCTGTAGGGTGAGGGCCTCCACCACCAGGTACTCGTCTTCCGATAGCTCCGTGACGTCGTCACTGAACATGGGGCCAAGGGTGATGACGGTCTCACTGGCCATCTTGAGGTGGCTCGGCAGGCCGGCGGTCATCACCTCGCCCAAAGCACAGCAGTAGTAGTCGGCGATCCAGTCCCAGAGGCGAAGCTGACGCGGGGTGAGCAACGGCTCCACGTCGATCACGCTCAGGATCGGCTTAGTCTTAAAGCTCGGCATCTCACCGTGTAGCCGGCGAATGATACCGGCGTAGTGCTTGTTCTTACTAAACTGCACCTCTACGCGCTGCCCTTCCCGCAGCTGTCCGACGAACTCCTCCGGTACGCGGTAGGTGTAGGTCTGTGCCAGGGCTAGTGGCAGAATCACGTCGGCGTAGACGGTACCACGGGCGGTCAGGGGCTGTTCGGTCGTTGGTAGGGTCACGGAGAAGTTAAAATAAATTGTTGCAAATATAGTACAATGCTGCCCTACCTCACCCCTACCTTGCACCCATGAAGCTCTCCGCCATCGTAGCCACCGACCGCCGCAACACCATCGGCAAGGACGGCCAGATACCCTGGTACCTCCCGGCTGACCTACAGTACTTCAAGCGTACCACTCTGGGCCACCCCGTCATCATGGGACGCAAGACCTTCCGCAGTATCGGCCGGCCCCTACCCAAGCGCACGAATATCGTACTGACGCGCGATCCTTTCTTCACCGCCACCGGTGTAGTCGTAGCCCATAGCCTGCGCGAGGCCCTGGGGCACCCGGCCGTGACGGAGGCCGCAGAATCGTTCATCGTAGGCGGAGGTGATATTTACCGGACGGCACTGCCCCTGACCACCACCATCTACCGGACCATCGTCGCGGCGGACATCCCGGATGGAGACGCCTTCTTCCCGGAGCTACCCCCCGAGGAGTGGCGTGAGGTGTGGAGCGAGGCCCGCCGGCCGGATGCAAAAAACGAGCTGGCGTACCGCTTCTCCCGCCTAGAAAGGCAACAAATATAAACAAAAAGTTGTGTGTTTGGTCAAAAGGTAGTTAATTGCGAACGATTTGTTTGATTAACCACTTCGAGAACACACACTTAATGCGCGAAGATTTCCTCCACTACCTGTGGCGGCTGGCCCGTTTTGACCTGCGGCAGCTGCGCACCACCGAGGGCGAGGCCCTCACCATCCAACAATTCGGCACCTACAATACGGACGCCGGCCCTGACTTCGACGATGCACGCCTGCGGATCGGGGGCCTGCAGTGGGCTGGCAAGGTCGAAATCCACGTCACTAGCAGTGAGTGGCACGCCCATGGCCACGACGACGATCCGGCCTACGATGGAGTCATCCTCCACGTTGTACTGGAGGAAGACGAAATTATCTACCGCCGCGACGGTAGCCGTATTCCCTGCCTGGAACTGCTGCACCGTATTCCCCCGGGGGTACAGGCTACTTACTGGCGGTTGATGCACCAGGCCGACTGGGTGCCCTGTCAGCCGCAACTCCCCAGCGTGACCGGACCGGTGCGCGCCATCTGGCTACAGCGTATCCTGGCTGAACGCCTCGCCCGCAAAGCATCTGGGTTCACCGAACGCCTCGAAACGGTCCAGCGCGACTGGGAGGAAGCCTTCTACCACTGCATCGCCCGCGCTATGGGGGGCAAGGTGAATGCCCAGGCTATGGAAATGCTGGCCCGCTCGGTGCCACTGCGGGTACTGCTGCGACATAAGCACAGTCTGTTGCAACTAGAAGCCTTACTCTTCGGGCAGTCCGGCCTGCTCCCCGAGCGGGAGGTCGGGGAGGACAGTTATGTAACCCGGCTACGGCAGGAATACGAGCTACTGCGGGTCAAACACGATCTCCGCCCCCTGCCGGTCACCGCCTGGCGCTTTTTGCGGATGCGGCCCAACAATTTTCCTACCGTGCGCATCGCCCAGCTAGCCTGCCTGTATTACCGTAGTGGCCAACTTTTCGGTAAGGCGCTCGCGGCGACCGGGGCGAAAGAATTGGAGGCCATGTTCGTGGTCAGCCTGAGCAACTACTGGCGCACTCACTACCGCTTTGGCCCGGCCGTGGCCCCGAGCGAGCGCAAACTCGGAAAGGCGACCGTACAGAATATATTGATCAACGCCGTGGCCCCGGCCTACTTCGCCTACGGGCAGCTCCGCGAAGACGAGCGCTACCGAGAGCGTGCCGTGACCCTTCTGGAGACCCTGCCCCCGGAATCGAATACCGTAATCGCCAAGTGGCGCAAACTCGGCTGGTCAGCTACTAGTGCGGGGGAGAGTCAGGCCCTACTAGAGCTCAAGCGCCAGTACTGCGATCCCCGCCGCTGCACCAGTTGCGCGGTCGGCTGCGCTATTCTCAACCGGCCGGAACCGGGGGACGCTTCGCCACTGGTAGTCCGCGAGCCCGTGCGCATCTACCGGGCGGTCGGCTAGGGCATGCCCCACCGCTTACCTACCTTCGTCCTCCCGTAATTCCCTCCTAAGTCCCGTGGCAAACAGCAAGTCCAAGAAAGTGACGCCCCTGATGGCGCAGTACAACAAGGTCAAGGCCAAGTACCCCGAGGCCCTGCTACTGTACCGCGTAGGAGACTTTTACGAGACCTTCGGCGACGACGCGGTGAAGACCGCCCAGGTACTCGGCATTACGCTCACCAGCCGCAACAACGGCGGTAGCGATACGGAGCTGGCGGGTTTTCCCTACCACAGTGTGGATACCTACCTACCGCGCCTGGTGCGGGCCGGCTACCGGGTGGCCATCTGCGAGCAACTCGAAAAGCCCTCGAAGGAGAAGAAGATCGTCAAACGGGGGGTCACCGAGATCGTCACCCCGGGACTGGCCGTCGACGACCAGTTGCTAGAGCATAAAACAAATAACTTCCTGGCCTGCGTGGTCTTCGGGCGGGGGAAGAAGGACTCCTGTGGGCTAAGTCTACTCGACCTGAGCACCGGGGAGTTCCTGGTGGCGGAGGGGGCTACGGACTACATCGACAAGCTGCTGCAGAGTTTTCAGCCTAAGGAGGTGCTGCTGGGCAAGGACCGACGGCAGGAGTTTGAGCGGACGTTTGGAGACCGCTTTTACCTCTCGCCCCTGGACGAGTGGGTATTTACTACGGACTACACCGACGAAAAACTACTCAAGCAGTTCAGAGCGGCAAGCCTGAAGGGATTCGGAGTGGAGGAGCTGCGGGTAGCCCGGATCGCCGCCGGTGCCGCCCTGCACTACCTCGAAACCACCGAGAACCGCAACCTCAAGCACATCACCCGTATCAGCCGACTGGCCAATGATCGCTACGTTTGGCTGGACCGGTTCACGATCCGGAACCTGGAGTTGCTCTACAGTCCCCACGACCACGGGGTATCCTTGGTAGATATACTGGACAAGACCGTCACTCCGATGGGTGGTAGATTGCTCCGTAAGTGGGTGGTGCTACCGCTAAAGGATAGGGCGCAGATCGAGGCCCGCCACGATGCGGTGCGCACCTTCGTACAGTCCGCCCCCCTGTTACAGGACCTCCACGCCTCCCTTCAGCAGATTGGCGATGTGGAGCGTCTCATCTCTAAGGTACCCCTGGGTAAGGTGAATCCCCGCGAGATCCGTGCACTGAGCGATGCCCTCTGTGCCATGGGCCCGATTCGGGCGCGGCTACTGGGCACGAGTAGCGATACCCTGCGTCGACTCGGGGAGCAGCTCGACCCGCTGCCCAACGTGTGTAGCGAGGTCGAGCGGCGTATCCGCCCGGAGCCGGCCGTCAACCTGACCAAGGGGGGCGTGATCGCCGATGGCTTCGACGAGTCGCTCGACGAGTTACGCGACGTGACCAAAAACGGAAAGAGCCGCCTGACGGCTATCCAGCAGCGGGAGGTGGAGCGTACCGGAATCAGCAGCCTGAAAATTGGCTTTAACAACGTCTTCGGCTACTACCTCGAGGTCACCAACAAGTACAAAAAGCAGGTGCCCCCGGAGTGGACCCGCAAGCAGACCCTGACTAGCGCCGAGCGCTACATTACCGAAGAGCTTAAACTACTGGAGGATAAGATTTTGAACGCCGAGGATAAGATCCTCCAGCGCGAGGAGCAGTTGTACGAGGAACTGGTCATTTGGTTACAGGACTACATCGCTCCGGTGCAGCGCAACGCCGCCTTACTGGCCCGGGTGGACTGTCTTCTAAGCTTCGCTAAGGTCGCCAATCGGCAGCGCTACAACGAGCCCGTGATGGACGAGTCCCAAGACATTGACATCGAACAGGGCCGTCACCCGGTCATCGAGCAACAGCTTGCGGTAGGGGAGCAATACGTACCTAACGACGTGCAGCTCGATCCCGACGGGCAGCAGATCATCATGATCACCGGTCCGAATATGGCCGGGAAGTCGGCCCTACTCCGCCAGACGGCCCTCATCTGCCTACTCGCCCAGATGGGCAGTTTCGTACCGGCCGAGCGGGCGCGCATTGGTATCGTTGACCGGGTGTTTACCCGCGTGGGGGCCAGCGACAACATCAGCAGCGGAGAGTCGACCTTCATGGTAGAGATGAATGAGACGGCCTCCATCATGAACAACATCACTGACCGCAGCCTCATCCTGCTCGATGAAATCGGACGGGGTACAAGCACCTTCGACGGCATTTCCATCGCCTGGGCCATCGCGGAGTACCTACACAACAACGGGCGGGCCCGTCCGAAAACGCTCTTTGCCACCCATTACCATGAGCTGAATGAGCTGGCGGAGAGTCTGCCCAGGATTCACAACTATTCCGTGGCGATTAAGGAGCACGGCAACCGCATCATCTTCCTACGTAAGCTGGTGGCGGGGGGAAGCCAGCACAGTTTTGGAATTCACGTGGCACGGATGGCGGGGATGCCGGCGGCCATCGTGGCGCGGGCCAGTGATATTCTCGTGCAGTTGGAAGCCCAACATATTACTGAGGGCGGAGAGTTGGTGGAGGTTGACTACGATCTAGCCGAAGCCGAAGAAAACGGTACACCGGCCCCGGTACCCAGCGCCCGGGCCGTAGCAATAGGTACGGTTTCTACTGAAGCGCTACAACTGAGCATTTTCGAGACCGTAGATCCTACCGCCGGCCGCCTGCGCGAGCTACTGGAGGCGGTCAATATCAATTCGATGACGCCCATCGAGTGCATGATGAAGTTGCAGGAGTTGAAACTGGTGATGGAGGCTACTCCCTAAATAGGTAGCTGGAATATTGCCAAACAAAACCCGCCCCCGTCCGCTTGAAGCAAGCATGCCCAGTTATACCCATGACCTCATCGTGATCGGCGCCGGCTCCGGCGGACTCGGTGCCGCCGGCTTCGGCGGAGCACTCGGATTGCGGGTGGCCCTGATCGACAAATCAGTCGAGGCATACGGAGGCGACTGCCTTAACTTCGGCTGCGTACCCTCCAAGGCCCTGTTGCACGTAGCCGCCCAGTTTGCCGGAGCTCGGCAGGCTACCGCGTTCGGACTCCGGGCGGAGGGCAAAGCCGATTTTACCAAGGTGATGGACTACGTGCACGGGCAGCAGGACATTATCCGCGAGCACGAGACGCCCGCCTACCTGGAGCAGGAGTACGGACTGGACTGCCGGGTGGGGGAGGCCATGCTCACCGGGCGGCGCGAGGTCACCGTAAGTGGGCAAAAACTCACCGCCCCCCGCATTGTACTGGCTACTGGCTCTAAGCCTCGCCACCTTAAAACCCCCGGAGCGGAGCTGGTGAAGCAGTATGACAACGAGTCGGTTTTCAGCGAGCTACGGGAACTGCCGGAGGAACTACTCATCGTCGGTGGAGGACCTAACTCCTGCGAAATGGCCCAGGCCTTTTGCCGACTGGGTAGCCGGGTGACCCTACTGAACCGCGGCGAGCGCCTGCTAAGCAAGGACCCGGCCGAGGCGGCCCACGTACTGGAGGCGAAACTGACCGAGGAGGGGGTCACCATCCGCCACCAAACGGAAATTACTAAATTCAAAAATGCCCGTACCGCAATGCTCGCAAGCGACGGCGTACCGGAAGGTGAGCTCACCTTCACCCACCTCATCGTAGCCATCGGCCGGGAGGTACGCACCACGGGCCTCGGCCTGGAACTGGCCGGCGTGCACACCAAAGACGGTAAAATTGTAGTGGATGATTATTACCGCACCACCAATCCGGCCATCTACACGGTGGGTGATGCCTATGGCCACGAGATGTTCAGCCACGGGGCCGAGAAGCACAATACCGACCTGTGGACAAACCTCCTCAGCCCCGTAGACCGCAAGCATTCACTCAAACACTTTAGCTGGGTGACCTTTACCGATCCGGAGATCGCCACCTTCGGCTACACCGAGCGGCAGTTGCAGAAACGGGGGATCGACTACGAGACGGTGCATCAGTCGTTCGAACACGACGACCGGGCAGTGGCGGCGGATTACCGGAACTCGGTGCTCATACTTTATCTCTCGAAGCCCAGGTTCGGCAGTGCCAAGCTGCTCGGAGGCTCTATGGCCGCACCCAGTGCGGGTGAGATGATCCAGGAGCTGCTGCTACTAAATATACTGGACGCCGACTACGGCAAACTCACCAACAAAATCTACGCCTACCCCGTAGGCAGCCGCATCAACCAGAAACCGGCCCGTGACCGGGCGCAACAACGCCTACTTTCCCCGCTGACTAAACGCCTACTACGGGCCGCTTACCGGCTACAAAATCGCTAAGCCCCCCTCATGAAAACGTTCCCCTACCTCCCCCTTGGCCCCTTACCTGCGGACGACGCCGGCTTACGCCGCTTCCGCATCTGGGCACCCGTGCCGGAGCAGATCGAACTAGCCGTCGCCTTCGACGGCAGCGCCACGCCCTACCCCATGGAAGCGGAAGGGGACGGCTACTTTATCTCGGAACCCATCGAGGTACCCGCCGGCACCCACTATGGCTACTACCTGGATGGCGACTACAGTACCGTCTATCCCGATCCCGTAAGCCGCTACCAGCCCGAGGGGGTACACGGCCACAGTGAGGTAATCGACCCGACCCCAGCAGCAGTCATCGACTGGAAGGGACGAAGCCTGGAAGGGGCCGTCCTGTATGAGTTGCACCTCGGCACCTTTACCCCGGAGGGTACGCTTACTGCCGCGGGGGAAAAACTGGACTACCTGCTCGACCTCGGCATCAACACCATTGAGCTGATGCCGCTCAACCAAACCCCGGGGGAGCGCAACTGGGGCTACGACGGAGTATTTCCCTTCGCCCTCCAGCGCGCCTACGGCCGCCCGGAAGATCTACGCAGCTTCATCGACGCGGCCCACCGCAGGGGGATCGCTGTGCTTATAGATGTAATCTATAACCACCTCGGACCGGAGGGAAACTACCTACCGAAGTTCTTTCCCGTATTCACCGAAAAGCATCACACCCCCTGGGGGGCGGCCATCAACTTCGACGACCGGCAGGCCGATGGGGTAAGGAACTACTGGTTGCAGAACGTCAGGATGTGGCTGCAAGACTACGGGGCTGATGGGCTACGCCTCGATGCGGTGCACGCCATCAAGGATTACTCTGCCGAGCATTTCCTAGAGTCGGTAAGTAAAGTAGCGGAGGAGATCGGTGAGCAGGAGGGCCGGGAGATCATACTTTTGGCCGAAGTCGACCTGAATGCCCCCCGCTACATCCGGCCCCGCGCGCGGGGCGGCTACGGGATGAGCGGACAGTGGGTGGATGAGTTCCACCACGCCCTCCACGCCCTGCTGACCGGCGAGCAGTTGGGCTACTACGAGGACTTCGGTAGCCTGGAGCAACTGGCCAAGGCGCTAAAGGACGGCTACGTGTACACCGGGCAGTACTCCCCCCACAGGGAGCGCAACTTCGGAGTGCCCCCACCGGCCGGCGTGACGCCCGCCCAGTTCGTCGTTTTCCTCCAGAACCACGACCAGGTCGGTAACCGTATGGTCGGCAACCGTCTACTGGGAACCATCGGCGTGGATAAGTACCTACTCGCCGCCGGTACCTACCTGCTCTCGCCCTTCACCCCCCTGATCTTCATGGGCGAGGAGTACGGCGAGCGGGGTCCCTTTCCCTACTTCGTGCACCACGGCGATGAGCCACTGATCAAAGCCGTGCGGAAGGGGCGGGCGGCGGAGTTTGCGGCCTTCCATTCGCCCGGCCACACCGTTCCGGATCCGCAATCGGAGGCGACCTTCGAATCGGCCGTTCTAAGCTGGCGGGAGAACGAGCGCATCGCCCGGTTTTATCGGGAGGCGTTGCACCTGCGCGCCGCCGCCCCCCGGAGGTACACCTTTGCCGACATCAGCGTGGACCGGCAGGGAAGCCTCATCACCTGGGCCGTGGCCGGAAGCCCCTATACGGCCTGCGCGAATTATGGGGATAAGGAATTGAAAATTGAAGTGGACGGGCGGCTGCTGCTGGAATCCAACGGGGCCTGCCTCGACGATACCCTGCTCCGGCTACCCGCCTGGGGCTTTGCCCTTACGAGCCTATGAATACCTACCGCATCCAATTCCACGCCGGCTTCACGGTACGCCAATTGATCGATACGCTCGATTACTTGCAGGAGTTAGGCATCGATACCGTATACGGCAGTCCCATTCTGGCGGCCTCACCGGGCAGCACCCATGGCTACGACGTGATCGACCCGACCATCCTTAACCCCGAGGTAACTACGGAGGAAGACTGGGGCCGGCTGCACGAGGAGCTCCACCTCCGCGGTATGCGCTACATGCAAGACATCGTCCCTAACCATACCGCCCTGCACCCCGAGAACGCCTGGTTCAAAACAGTGGTGCAGGACGGGCCGGAGGGCACCTACGCCGGGCACTTCGACATCGACTGGGAACACCCGCAGTTACCGGGGCGTATGGTATTACCGGTGCTGGGTGATACGCCGAAGAACGTGCGCGAGCAGGGGCAGCTGAGAGAGTACCGTAACGGTGTACAGGTGTATGACAACTACTGGGAGGGGCCGGATGCCGACCGCGCTGCCGCACCGGAGGGCGAGCTGCCCGTAAAGCCCGTGCACTGGCAAGCGGTGACCGATTTTATCAACTACCGGCGCTTCTTCACGGTCAACGAACTGATCGGTATGCGCACCGAGGAGCGGCGGGTGTATGAGGATATGCACGAGCGCACCTTTGCTGACGTGGAGATGGGGCGCATCCACTACCTGCGGGTCGACCACGTGGACGGGCTGCTCGACCCCACTACCTACCTACAGCGCCTGCGCGAATCGGTGGGCCCGCAGGTGGGGGTGTATATCGAAAAGATCCTGGAGCCCGGCGAGCAGTTGCCCGCCGACTGGCCCGTAGAGGGCACCACCGGCTACGACTTCCTGGCCGCCGTGAATCGCCTGCTGACTAACGAGGACAGCAGCAGTGCCTTCAGTGATCTGTACGAGGAGCTGACCCACGAGCCCCTGGCGGACTACCCCGCCCTGGTGTTCCGCAACAAACTCATGCTGGTGCGCGAGCACTTCAGCGGCGAGCTCGACAATCTGGTGCGCCGCTGGGAGCCACTGGTGACCGAGGAGCTGCGGCAAGACCTGCGCAAAATCCTAGCCCACTGGCTGGCCGCCTTCCCCGTATACCGCATTTACCCCTCCGGTGGCCGGCTGACCGATCACGAGCTGGCCGTGTGTATGGAGGCGGCCACGGCCGTCACGGAGTACGCCCCGGAGCAGGGCCGCTACGTACTGGCCTGGGTGAACTGGCTGGCCCACCAGGACTTTGCGGGGCAGAGTCTGGAATACCTACAGCGGAGTCAGCAATTAAGTGGCCCCCTCATGGCCAAGGGAGTAGAGGACACCACCTTTTACCAGTTCTGGCGCGAGGCCCACCTGAACGAGGTAGGCAGCTCGGCTGATCCGCGCGACCGGCTGCTGGTCCGCGACTTTCACCACTTCATCGCCGAGCGGCCCGCCAGTAGTATGAATGCCACGGCCACCCACGATACGAAGCGGGGCGAGGACGGCCGGGCCTTTCTGCAGGCACTTACGTTTTACCCCGCAGAGTGGCGGGCCTTTGTGGAGCAGGTGATGGACACCCTGGATACTACCGCCGTACGGCCCCGGGGAGTGTACCTGGTGCTGCAGAGCCTGGTCGCCGGCTTCCCGCTACATAAATCCGTCGAGCAGGCCAACTTGCGCGAGCGGCTGCACGCCTACCTGGAAAAGGCGCTGCGTGAGGGTAAGGAGATGAGTGACTGGGCCGACCCTAACGTCGACTACGAGCGTAGCCTGAACCGCATCGCCGATCAAGTGCTCGATCATACGGGACTGCGTACCTCGCTACAGCATCTGCTACGGGAGATCTGGCCACAGACCCGGCACAATAGTTTTGCGCAGGTGGTGCTCAAGTGTTTGTGCCCGGGTAATCCCGACGTCTACCAGGGCACCGAAAGCTGGGACCTGAGCTTTGTAGACCCCGACAACCGCCGCCCGGTCGACTACGTCAAACGCCGGCGGTGGCTGGAGGAGGGCCCGCAGGACACCTACGATCCGGCGCGCAAGGCCCAACTGTTGCAACTTTTGCTGCGGCTACGTCGTCGTTATCCTGACTTCTTTGCCCAGGCCAATTACGTACCCCTGAGCGAGGGCGATGAGGTACTAGCGTTCCGGCGCAGCTTCGGCGACCAGCAGCTCGTAGTCAAGCTAGCCAAGCGGGCGGGGACGCGGGTGCAACGTCCAGAGGGTAAGGACTTTCACCGCATCGTAACCGACGTATACGGGGTGGGCATCGGCATTTGGTTCCGGGCGTAACGTTTTGGTCTTCGGGTGTATAGATTAGGTAAGTCTTAACACAACCGCCACACTCTGTCCCCCTGTTTAGTCGCTATACCGTTAACCAACCCTATTCAACACATGAACCACAAACTCGTATTCCTACTCCCGCTCCTGCTGCTTAGCCTGATGAGCTTTGCCCAGGTAGAATTTGGCCTCAAGGCGGGCCTGGCCACCCGCTCCCTGGAGGGAGAGTCCTTCAGCTTCAGCCGTGCGGGGCGGCAGGACCTTCGCTTCGCCCTGGAGGATGCCAACTACGGCTTCCAGTTCGGTGCCCTACTGCGCATCCCGCTGACCGGCAGTTGGACGCTACAGCCCGAGGTGACCCTCAACAGTGCCAAGACTACCTTCCGCCTCGACGATCCCGATCAGCAGGCCTCCGAGGTGTTCGACGAGCGCTACAACGACGTGAACGTGCCGGTGCTACTGAGCTACCAGCTGGCCTTCTTGCGCCTACAGGCCGGTCCGGTGGGCCACTTTTTTGTTTCCAGCACGAGCGACCTCGAGGACCAGGACGGCATTGACCGCACCTTCGACACCTTTAACCTGGGCTATGCGCTGGGTGGGGCGATTGATATCGGCCCCCTAACCTTCGACGTGCGCTACGATGGCAACTTCGCCAAGTACGGGGAGACGTTTACGATCCGCGGCGAGGAGGTGGACATCGACCAGGCGCCTAAGCGGTGGATTGGCTCGGTGGCTTTCCGCTTCTAAGTTTTCACAACTGAAAACTACCGCAGAGGGCGCAGAGGTGTAATCAGACGAGACTCTGCGGCCCTCTGCGTCCTCTGCGGTTCAACCCCAGCAGCGGAGCTGCCCTGTAACGACAGCACAAAATACCAGTGGTAACCAACCCCTCCGTGGTAACTCCACTCTCTGAATCAGAGCGCCATACTACATGATACGCAAGCTAGCCGCCCCAAAGCCTACACTCACCCCCCCCGCGCGGATGACGGAAGCCGAACTCCTCGAAGCCTGCCGCCGGCATGACCGCCGCGCCCAGAAAGAACTCTACGACCGCTACAACCGGGCCATGTACACGGCCTGCTACCGCATCTGTGGGGACTTCGACCTGGCCAACGACGCACTGCAGGAAGGCTTTCTGAAGGTGTTTCAGAAGCTGCACACCTTTCGGGGGGAGAGCACGGTGGGGGCCTGGATCAAGGTGGTAATCGTACGTACCGCCCTGAATAGACTGCGCCGCCAGCCGAAGTACGAGGAGCTGCCCCTGCACCACGCCGATGAGCAGGTGGATTGGGGGAGTACGGCGCTGGATGTCGAGTACCTCGAGCGAGCCATCCAGCAATTGCCGGACGGCTACCGGGCCGTGTTCGTGCTGGTGGAGGTAGAAGGATACAAGCATAAGGAGGTGGCCGAACTGCTCGGCATCACCGTAGGGACCAGCAAGAGCCAACTCTTCTACGCCAAGAAAAAATTGCGGGACTACCTAAAGGCCTACGTATGAAAGAGCGTAACTACGAGCGGCTACGGGAGGCACTCGACCGCCTGCCTACCTACAACAGCCCGACGGATAATTGGGCGGAGATTGCCCAGCAACTTACGCCACCGCTGAGTGAACGGTTGCCGAGCTACGCGCCGCCGCCCGCGGTGTGGAACGCGGTGAGCCAGGAGCTGGACGCAGCCCCGCGGGGAATGATTCGTAGCCTGCCTTTCTCCCGTATTTTAGGCATTGCCGCTACCGTGCTGCTCCTACTTACTACCGGGGTGTTCCTGATCAATCGTGAGCACGGGCCTTCGGTGAGCTACACCTATAGTCAGGAAGCACAGCCTACCCCGGTCACTGCCGACTGGGACGACGACGAGGCCAGCTTCGACCGCGCCCGCCGCGAAGTACTTGCTCGCAATGAGCCACAACTTAATAACCTGGGCCACGAGCTCGATGAGCTCACCAGTGCCCGGGAGGAGGTCAAATCGATGCTTACGGCCTACGGCGACGACCCCACCGTTGTGCAGCAACTGGCCGAAATCGAGCGCGAGCGAGCCGATGTGTACCGCCGTATCATCGTGGAGCTTTAACCTTAATAAACATTTTGTCAAGAGTTACGCACATCCTCCTCCTCTGTCTCGGGCTTTGCACCTGCGTCCCCGCCCAGACCCCCGATCTGCGGGAGGTGGTGACTAAGACCATCGCCGATACCTACGCCTACTCGGCCGGTAGCGAACTGGCCGTGGAGGGAGAGAAGGCCGAAATTTTCGTGGAGACCTGGACCAAGCAGGAGATCAGCGTAAAGGTGGTCATGACCGCCCGCCACCCCCGCCTGGAACAAGCTAAAGCGGAGCTGGAAAACCTGGAATTTCTCACCGAGGTGGCCGGTAAAAAAATCTTCCTGCGTAACCGGCGCAAGGATGACAGGCTTCAGCCCGAAAGCGAGCTCACCGTCGAGTACTACATCACCCTGCCCGAGGAGTGCCCGGTGTACCTAAAGAGCCACTTCGGTGGGGCCACGATATCTAACCTACGCAACCGCCTACGCATCAACGGCGAGTTTTCGGTGATCAATATCGACAACGTGCAGGGACTACTGGACATCCGCACCCGCTTCGGCGATATCACCGGCGAGAAGATCGACGGTAACGTGGTCATCAACGCCCGCCGCTCGGACATCAACCTGCTCGACGTGGGCGGCACCTTCACCATCAATGCCCAGTACGGCGAGCTGCGCCTAAGTCCCAACCTAAATATGCGTGACCTACGGGTCAACGCCGACAAGAGCAATGTATATATCTATGAGCCCATCGGCGGCGAGGGCCTGGCCTACGAGCTGGCGAGCAACAATGGTGAGATGAGCCTGCCCGACAACCGTGCCCTGGTGGAGCTGGAGCGAACGAGCGAATGGCGTCGCATCCAGATCGGGCCGAACACGGAGCGGAGTGGGACGGTGACGGCTAGCGTGACCTTCGGGAATCTGTACTTGGCGAAGCAGCAGCGGGTGCTGGAGACTCGTCCTACTCGCTTCTGACCAGTAAGTTAAGTGCCTAGCGGTACTGGATAAACTACCACAGAGGGCGCAGAGATACACAGAGGCAGACGTGCAGTATGTAGACTCCTCTGTGGCCCTCTGCGTCCTCTGTGGTCGATTCTACCCAATGATCCGCTTCTTCATCGCCTCGAACTCCTCTTCCGTGATAATATTCTGCGCCTTCATCTCGGCTAGCTCACGGATCTTGCGGATGTTATCTTCCGCTTCGCGGACTACGTCAGGAGTAGGGGTAGAGACAGTCGATACCGGTGGCGGCGGGGGTGGGGGAGTGGTGACCTTGGCGGTCGGTGTGCCTACCACAGGTTCGGGAGTCTTGGGGGTAGCGGGGGGCGTATAGCTAGCCGGTGGGGGGGGTGGCGGCGGCGGCGGTACCACATCCTCCGCTGCCTCCTGCTTCCACTGCTTGGCGATGTTCTTACCCTTCTCGAATTTCTCGTTGTAGACCTTCTTGAGGCGGGCCACGTCGAAGTCGAGGAAGGTACCGCCGCTGCTGAAGTGCTTCTTGAACACCTCGCCCATGGCGTAGGTGCTAGCCCCGTTGAGAACTGCCGTGGCTACACCACCTACGATGGTACCGATGCCGGGGATGAGCTTAATGAGGCTGCGGGCACCGGCCTTGGTCATAGCACTGGTGGTCAGCGAGGTGACGATGGTCTTACCCTGGGTCTCGGCGAAGTCGACGCCGTAGACGCGGCAGAGCTGGCGGGTCATATCGACCTGAAGGGCGGAAACAGCCAGGATGTCGGCCACGGGTAGCGGCACTAGGTAGCTGGCCCCCATACTCCACACCACGTGGTTGCGGATGATGGTACTGGCGTGGGCGTCCTTGTCAGTGGTGTCGTCGGGCATGATGGAGTTCTTGAGCTGCTGCTTGGCGTAGTCGGTGATCTTCTTGCGCATGTGGGGGTAACACGGGGTAGGGAGCCTAAGTTAAGTCAGCCGCCGGCATTCTCGACGGGCTGCCAGGTGTGGGCGATGAACGCTGGTGCTCACTCGTTCGTTGTAGCTGGCAAAGCTCCCCGCGTATGATCCCCCGCAACGACCACCTCTGGATCGGCCTGGCCGTGTCCGTCTTCGTGACCGCCGTGGCCTACTTCCTATTTTTGCAGCTGGGGGACTGGTTCAGCGCCTCGGCCGGGCGCAGCGTGGTGTTCAAGCCGCGCACCCTGGCCCTGCTGGCCATCTGCGTGAACGTACTACCGATGAACGTCTTCCGCCGCACCTACCGTACCCGCGCCATGAAGGGGCTGATGATCGGGGTGATGGTACTCGCCGCGGGCTGGTTCTGGGTGTACGGCCGCGAGCTACTCAACGGCTAGAACTGCTCGAGCTGCTGCTTTTTGCTCGGCGCACTGGTGGTGGCCGGGGTGCCCTGCGGCTGTAGACTCGCTTCAATGGTCTGTAGGCTGTCTAGCGCCCGCAAATTGGTCAGGTCATGTAGGCTCGGTACCAGGGAGACATAGCCGTTGTCCAGGGCGTGGGCATCGGTATCGGTACGGGTATCCTCGTTGACGAAGCGGCCGGTGAGCCAGTAGTAGGGGCGGCCGCGGGGGTCCTCGGCGCGGGTATACTCCTCCACCCAGCGGGCCTCGGCCTGGCGACAGACGCGTAGGCCCTTGATCTGCTCGGCGGGGAGGTCCGGGATGTTGACGTTGAAGAGGCTGCCCTCCGTCATCCCGTTAGTGAGTACGAACTCGACCAGCCGGCGCACGTAGGGTAGGCAGACGCTGAAGTCCGCGTCCGCCCGGTAATTCAGGAAACTGAAGCCGATGCTGGGGATGCCCTCCAGGCTTGCCTCCATCGCCGCGGAGAGCGTACCGGAGTAGAGGATGTTGATCGCCGCGTTGCTGCCGTGGTTGATGCCCGACAGACAAAGGTCGGGGGTGCGGCCGTTGAGCAGCACGCTCTTGGCTAGTTTGACGCAGTCGACCGGGGTACCGCTGCATTCGTAGGCCTCTACGTCATCGCCCAGGGCCTCGGACTCGCGCACGAACACCGGTACGCTGATGGTGATGGCGTGTCCCTGGGCCGACTGCGGGCTATCGGGGGCCACCACCAGCACGTCGCCGAACTCGCGGGCTACCTCCACCAGGGCGGCAATGCCACCGGCGGTAATGCCATCGTCGTTCGTAACCAGAATCAGGGGGCGGCGCTCGCTCATAGGTAGTGGGGGGTGAACCCCTGCAACGGGCTTTTACCGTCCGGGGTTGCCGCCGGGGCCGGCTATCTTCGCCGCATGTCCGCCAAGTCGCCGTGGTACCGTCGGGCGCGCACTCAGGCCATAGGCCTTTTCGCGCTTGGTTTTTTGCTCTACGCCAATACCCTGGGGCACGACTACGCCCTCGACGACGCCATCGTGATCACTAACAATACGGTGGTGCAGCGCGGCGTGGCGGGCTGGCCGGAGCTGTTTACCCACGATTCGTTCTACGGCTTCTTCGGCGAGCAGGAACGGGAATCCCTGGTGGCCGGCGGACGCTACCGCCCCCTTACCCTGGCCATGTTCGCGGTGGAGCAGCAGCTTAGCTCCGGTCCCTTGCTGCACCACCTGCTCAACGTGCTCTGGTACGCCGTACTGGTGGTCGTGGTGTGGGGCATGCTGCGCGAACTGCTGCGGGGGCACAACTTGCCCTGGTGGATTCCTCTTGCTACGGCGGCGCTCTTTGCGGCCCATCCGCTACACACCGAGGCGGTGGCCAACATCAAGGGGCGGGACGAGATCATTGCGCTGCTAGGGGCGGTCGGGGCGACCTGGCTGGTACTGTGGGCGCAGCGTAAAGACGCGAAGTGGGGCGGGGTCGCAGGTGCAATCATGCTACTACTAGCCTGCCTCGCCAAGGAAAACGCCATCACCTTCGCTTTGGTCATCCCGGTGGCTTTATACGTCGCACGGGGCGGAGGCTACGGGTACGCGGTGCCGATCTGGGCGGCCGCCGGTCTGTACCTGGTGATCCGGGGCAGCGTACTGGGGTGGGGGCTGGGGGAGCCCTCGCTGGAACTGATGAACAACCCCTTCCTACGGGAGGTGAACGGGCAGCTGGTACCCCTGGGCTTCTGGGAGCGGCAGCCTACCGTACTGTATACGCTACTGCTGTACCTAAAGCTGCTCTTCGTACCGGTGGGGCTGGTGCACGATTACTACCCGGCGGCGATCACGCTGAAGGGGTGGACGAATGGCTGGGTGCTGCTGAGTCTGGCGGTCCACCTGGGGTTGCTCTACTACGCGGCCCTGCACCTGCGCACCCGCCCGAAGTTTGTTGCCCTGGGGGTGCTGTGGTACCTGCTGACGCTTTCGGTGGTGAGTAATGTGCTGTTTCCGGTGGGGACCTTTATGAGTGAGCGCTTCCTGTTCATGCCGTCGCTGGGGGCTATGCTGGCGGTGGTGAGTCTGCTGGCGGTACGACCGGTACTGGGCTGGGGGGTAGTGCCGGTCGTGGTTGTGTTTGCCGGACTGACGGTAAGTAGAAATAAGGTGTGGCGGGATAACTATACGCTCTTTACCGAAGACGTGCTCCGCCAGCCGCGGAGTGCCAAATTGCTCAATGCGGCTGCCGGGGCCATGCTTGACCGCGCGCAGACGATGGACCTGGATGGGGAACGGGCACAGTACCTCATCCGTACGGCCCGTACCCGCCTCGATAGTGCCCTGGCGGTCCACCCCCGCTACGGGAATGCTTACCTGCTACGGGGTAATGCGGCGCTGTTACTGGAAAAGCAGGAGGCGGCCATCGCTGACTACGAACGGGCACTACAGTACGGACTAACGCAAAAGACGGTGAACGGTAACCTCGCTATCGCACTACAGCGTGCGGCCCGCCGGGTGGGGGAGGAGGATAATGATCTGGGCCGGGCCAGGGAATATTTGCTGCGGGCTGACCGGCTGGCTCCCAATCAGTACGAAACCCTGCGCCTGCTGGGCATCACGAGCGGACTTGGGGGAGACAACCGGGCCGCACTGGAGTACTTCCGCCGCGCCCTGGAGCTGCAACCGGAAAATGCCGGAGCAAGGCAAAATTACGAGACCGCGCTACGATTGAACCAGCAACTGCCGCCGCCTACGGACTAGCCGCACGACCGCCGTATAGCCGAACACGGCCACCAGGATCAGCGCCGTGCCCCAGTAGAAATTAGGGCTGAGCTCCTGGGCATCGTCGAGCAGAAAGTAGGCCAGAAAAATGCCGTAAACGGGCTCCAGGTTGACGGTGAGGTTAGAGGCAAAGGCAGAGAGCTTACTCAGGGCGCGTAGGGAAAGAAAGAAGGTCAGGGTGGTGCAGAGCAGGGCCAGGACCAGCAGGTAGACCCAGTCGAGCGGGGCGGGCCAGAACTTGTCGCCGCCGAGGGAATAAAGGAAGGGGGCCAGAAACAGTGTGGCGGCTCCCAGCTCGATGAAGGTGATGCGTAGGGGGTCGCTGCTGCCAATGTACTTTTTATTGAGGCTGGTGAAGATTGAAACCAGGGCGGCGGAGGTGAGTCCTACGAGGATGCCTACGTTCATACCCGCGTCGACGCCATCTACGATGAGCCAGATACCGGGTAGGATAAATACTCCTAGCAAGAGCTCGTACCAGACGAAGGGGCGCCTGACGATCCAGGGCTCCAGAACGCTAGAAAAGAGCGAGGTAGTGGCCATGCAGATGAGGGCGATGCTCGCGTTAGCCAGTTTGATGGCCCCGTAAAAAGTGACCCAGTGGAGGGCTACGATGGTACCGATGCCGGCCAGGAGCAGGAAGCGGTGTAGGCCCACCTCCCGTACGAGCTTGCCGATGCGCACGAAGAAGATTAGACTGAGGCTAGTCAGAAAAACCCGCCACCAGACTAAGTTGAGGGCGGAGAGCTGGATCAGGTCGCCCAAAATGGCGGTGAAGCCCCAGAGAAAAACCGCTAGGTGCAGCTCCAGGTAGGCCCGCTGTTCAGTATAAGCCATTGTGTCAGGAACTGCCAGGGTGGCCTAACTACACTGACATTCGACCTCCTGGAGGAGCTGCTCGTGCTCCCGGAGGAGCTGACGGCTGAGGTCCTGTAACTGTAGGTAATGAGCGGCCAGGAGCTCGGCTTCCTTGCAGGGCTTTTCCAGGCTGGCGCGTTTGTACTCGAACAGGCGGTGCGATGACTCGACTAATTGACTTAGCTCGGTGTGGCGGCGGCGGTACTGGGCGTAGCGGGCCTGCTCCTGCTCGCGTTCGGCGTGGTGCGCACTCCGGGCCAGGGCTAATTCGGCGGGGTCGGAGAAGTCACGACGTGTAAAGTCGCGGGTAGGGATGTCGAACAGGTTAGAAATCCGCAGTAGCTTACAGATACTGGGCTCAGCGGAGGCACTTTCGTAGCTGGCGATGTTGCCGCGGTTGAGACCCACCCGCTCGGCGAGCTCGGTCTGCGACCAACCGGCCTGACGGCGCAGGGCCCGCAGATTGGAGGCGATGTAGTTGGGCAGCTGGTCCTCGCAAAGGGCGGACGGAGCGGATTCCTGGGCGTTCATGGTCGTAGGTCGGCTGTTGTACCCACTTTACAATTTGGTGACCGTAGTGGTTGAGAAGTGTCAAATTTTTTTACGGAACGGTCGATTATATACAGCCTTTGGTACAAAATTTGCATCTAATTACCGCACAACGGGCCGCTCCAAGTTGCATAATGTGTAAACAAGGACTAATTTTGTAAAGAAATTTTACAGGGGGCCCCAAAAAACCGAAGCGATGACTGCGACGAAGCAACAACAGAAAGATATCCAAGACCTACTCTCCACCATTACCAATAGCCTGCGTGCCTTTAGCCTCAAGCTGACCGGTAACATGAACGACGCGGAGGACCTCTACCAGGACACCGCCCTGCGTATCATGACCAACGCGGAGAAGTACAACCCCGGCACCAATTTCAAGGCCTGGGCGGTGACTATCATGCGCAACATTTTCATTAACAATTACCGCAAGAAGGTGCGCCGTAACCTCATTATCGACCAGACGCCCAACAACTACTACATCAACAGTGGCAACAAGACGGTCGTCAACGACGGGGAGAGCGAGGTGACCTTTAACGAGCTGCAGGAGTTGGTCGACCGCCTGCCAGATGATTTCCGCGTGCCCTTTCTCATGGCCTACCAGGGCTACAAGTACGACGAGATCGCCGAGCAGCTTGGTAGCCCCCTGGGTACCATCAAGTCACGCATCTTTTTTGCCCGCAAAAAGCTGCAGAAGATGTACGAGGAGGTGATGCGCGAGCGCAACGTAGCCTGATCTTTCCTCCGATTATGCTATAAACACAACCCGCCTGTAGTGGGTTAGAACAAGTCCTCACGGGCCGTAGGGTATGCGTTAGTACGAACTGACGTACCTTACGGCCTACCATTTTTGCCTACACTTTGAACGACTACACATTGCGTTAATCGCTTCGGCCCCATTTTCTGGTCCGTACTCCCCCCGAAAAGACACCATACCATCCGGCTTCATGCCCGGGTAACTCCCCATCAAACGTTCGTTCGCGCACGGTAACCCTACGGCCGTGTGCTAGGAGTGTAAGTAGGAATGGCGTTACTAACGTCGTCTCGTATGCCTACTCGTTTAGCTATCTTCTGGGATTTTGCACAGTTGCACGCATCCCTTCTTACCGCCGCCAATAACGGACAGCCTTCCCGGCTGCCCACCTCCGTGCCCCAGCCGGAAATCATCGATGTAGAGTGCCTCATGCGCTACTTGGATGATGCCGGCCGCGTGGTCTACAACCGCGCCTACGCCGACTGGCGCGCCCTGGGTAACTATGGCGAGGTGCTTTCTGACACCTTTATCGATCTCACGCAGATCTTCCCTAATAAACAGGGTAATACCAACGTCTACCGTCAGCTCAGTTCTGATTTGCTGGCCTATCTGCGCGCGCCCGATCACGCCGAGGAAATTCTCATCGTAGGCGGCGGCAGCGAATACCGGCAGCTGCGCCAGGCCGTCCACGAGCACGGAGCCCGGCTGATCGGACTCGGCGTGGAGTCGGCCAGCGACGATTTCTGGATCGAGAGCTGCGACGATTTCCGCTTCTACCACCGCCTGGGCTGCCGCAAGCTCTACACTGGATCGGCTAACGGTACGGTCGGACTCTCCACCGAACAGGCCCGCAACCTGCTTACCGTAGCCATCAACCAGCTCTCCCGCTACTACGGCACTGACTGGGTGCAGCAGGTGCGCATCAAGCCCGCCATCATCCGGCAGGACCCAGACTTTGACGAGGGAATGCTGGGCTACGAGGCCTTCAGTCAGTTCCTGCGCGATCAGTCGGACCTCCTCGAACGGCGCCACCGGGAAGGGGAGCAGGAGCCCGAGTACCGCCTCACCGGCGAGCACGCCCAGCAGCAGCCCGCCTCCGAGCGCCCCGACGCCGAGCAGCTAGCCAACCACTATCTGCGTGTGGCCTCCCAGCAGGGCATTCGCATGCCCGACCCCGTGGTAATGTGGGAGGGCATCGACGTATACGCCGGCTTCCTGGCTGATGATGTATCCTTTGCTTCCTTCGCTGAGATCGACCAGGAGTGTCTGCGCCTGCTACGCGATGATTTCCCGACGCTATCCATGACCGAGGTCAAGAAGATCCGCCAGGTCCTCTTCAAATGCTTCCTCTTCCGCCCCTCCGTCGACGACACCATCGGCTTCCACGAGGAGATCACCGGCCTGGAAGACATTGAGGAGCGCTACTTCCAGCTCATGCTGGCCCGCATCGGCAACAACCTCAGCGAACCCCTCGACTACGTGGCTCTTTCCCTAGCCCTTACCGGCAACCCCGACCAGGCCGAGCGGCTGGAGGGCTTGGATGTGGCGTTGGAGGAGGAATAGAAAGCTGTCTCCGGCAACGCCGTACCTTTACCCCGTGCCTAACCTCTCCGTCAACCTCAACAAAGTAGCCCTCATCCGCAACAGCCGTGGGGCCAACTACCCAGACCTACTACAGGTAGCGATTGACTGCGAGCGCTTCGGAGCCCAGGGCATTACGATTCATCCCCGGCCGGACCAGCGCCACGCCCGCTACGACGATGTAGCAGCGCTCAAGGAGGTGGTGACTACGGAGCTGAACATCGAGGGCTATCCCACCGAGAAGTTTCTACAGGTGGTGCTAGCTAGCGTGCCGGATCAAGTCACCCTAGTGCCGGACGCCCCCGGACAGCTCACTAGCGACCACGGCTGGGATACGGTGGCCCGGGCGGAGGAGCTCCGGCCCATCATCGGTAGACTAAAGGCAGCCGGCATCCGCACCTCCATCTTTGTGGACCCCGACACGGCCATGCTCGACGGGGCCCGGGAGGTGGGTACCGATCGGATCGAATTTTACACCGGCCCGTACGCGGAGGGCTACGAGGAAGACCGAGAGGCTGCCGTAGTCCCCTTCGCCGCCGCGAGCCGCTACGCCGCTTCCCTGGGCCTGGGTATCAACGCCGGCCACGATCTGAACCTGGATAACCTGGCCTACTTTGCCGAGCAACTGCCTGATTTGCAGGAGGTTAGTATCGGGCATGCCTTGGTGTCGGATGCGCTGTACTATGGGCTGGCGAATACGGTGCAGCTTTATTTGGGGCGGCTGGGGTAGGGGGGATCGCTCGGTACGCAATTTGGGGGTCGGCAAGGACGCACAAAAATGTATTTGGGTTGCTCAGGCAGCGAAATATTTTAACTTTGCGTTCACCTTACTGAACATCTGACCTCCTGGCTAGGGAGGATGCTGACGAGTCTTCATGCACGAGCTGACTTCAGCCGACCCGGCCCACGGTGCCAAAACACCTTTTCCCCCACAACGCTTACGGGTGACAGTTCTCTGCCCTCCATTTCTTACTTTACCTATCACAGCCATTTAATCAACTAAAACTTCACATGCGCATGAAACGATTTCTACTCGTGCTTGCCTTCGTTGGTTTCGCCTGCAGCATTGCGCTGGCGCAACGTACCGTGACCGGTACGGTGTTTGACACCAACGGAGAGCCCCTCATCGGTGCCTCGGTGCTGGTGCAGAATACCACCTCCGGAACGGTGACCGACATTGACGGCAACTTTAGCCTGGCCGTACCGGAAGATGCCACCACCCTGGTCGTCAGCTACACCGGTTTTACCACCCAAAATGTTGCTGTGGGCAATGAATCCAGCTACAATATCGTGCTGGAGGAGAATGCCGCCCAGCTCGGGGAGGTCGTTGTAACGGCGCTTGGTATCGAGCGACGGCGGGATGAGGACTTAAGTTCTTCCACCCTGATCGAAACGGATGTGCTACAACGCTCGGGGGAAACGGGAGTGGTGCAGGGTCTCGCTGGCAAAACTTCCGGTCTTAATATCACCCGGAACACTGGTGACCCCGGTGCTGGTGCATATATTCAGATCCGTGGTCAGAATACCGTACTGGGTGATGCTAGCCCACTGATCATCTTGGACGGTGTTCCGATCTCTAACAGCTCTATAGGTGGCGGTGTCGCCGGAGTAACCCAACAGAGCCGGCTCAATGACATCAACCCCGATGATATTGAAAGTATCACGGTACTTAAGGGTGCTAGCGCAGCGGCCGTTTACGGTACTGGCGCAGCCAACGGAGTGCTGGTAATCCGGACCAAGCGGGGGCGTACGGCCGGCAAGCGTTTTAGCGTTAGCGGGGGGTACAGCTTTTCGGTTGACCAAGTGAACCGGGAGTACGAGAAGCAGAGTGTCTTCGGTCAGGGGGTGAACGAGACAGGTTTTGACGATCCTAACACTCCGGAATATGAAGGTTTGCCCTTTGATCAGTTCGGGGCTTTTGTACCCAACACTTCACTGAGCTATGGTGATCGCATTGCCGATCGTTCCGGCGAGGATGTAGTTAATACCAGTGGTGCGTTCTTTACCGGCGACCAAACCGGTACCGTCTACTACCCCATAGTAGAAAAGGGCGACCGCACGGTCTATAACGACGTCAACCGCGAGCAGGTCTTTCAAAACGGTTACACGAGCGACGCTAACCTGAGCGTAAACTACCGCGGGGATAACTCCAACACTTACTTTAGTCTTAGCCGCCTGGATCAGGAGGGCATCTTTAGGGGAAACTCCGATTACAAGCGTACAACGGTACGAATCAACCAGGACTTTAACCTGGTCGAAAACCTCAATATCCGGGTAAACACCAGCTACTCAGGCATTAGTTCCGAGCGCATCCAGACGGGCTCCAATCTGGCCGGTCTGTACCTTGGTTACCTTCGGGGTTCCCCCGATTTTGACAACACGGATTACTCCGGGGTATACACCGGCGCCGACGGACTGAGCCGACCCGGACAGCGCAGCTACCGTCGTTATCTCGGCGACCGGGCGCCTGCCTATAACAATCCGGGCTGGACGATCAACGTGCAGCAGAACCCCAATCAGGTAGACCGCTTCCTTGTCGCCCCCGAAATTAACTGGAACATTTTACCCAACCTGACGGCTACGGTGCGCTACGGTCTGGATTACTACACCGACGAGCGCCGGACCATTTTTCCCGTAAATAGTGGGGGTGACTTTGCGCTCGGCTCTCTTTCCCGTGATGAGATTACCGAAAAGACCCAGAACCTTTTCCTTATCCTAAACGGTAGCAGTGATATTTCCGAAGGCTTTAATCTGGGCTATACGTTTGGATATAACCTTTATGACAATGAATACCAGCGCCTGACCGGAACAGCCGCTAATCTACTGTTCAACTCCCCGAACCAGGAGTTCATTCTCGAAAACGCTACCGCACCGAACCAGGACACCGACCAGTTTCTTTCCCGCAACCGGAAAAATGGCGTGTTTGGTGTGCTCAACTTCACCATCATCGAGGATTTACTGGTCGAATTGAGTGGTCGTGCTGAGCGCACGGCTACCATTCCCGATGAGGTGTTTTTCTTCCCTTCGGCCAGTATCGGCTATAAGCTTTTCGATGATCGTACTAAGGCACTTAGCTTTGCTAAGGCTCGCGTTAGCTACGGGGAGGTGGGTATCGAGCCGGATCTATACCTAAACCGCAACACCTTCATTGCTTCCGATGCCGGTGCGCCGGGTTGGGGTGACCTGCTTGACGGCGCGAACTACGGGGGCACCTTCCGCCGGGGTTCCAATCAGGGTAATCCTGATCTGACTATCGAACGCGTAAAGGAGATTGAGGTAGGCCTTGATACGCGCTTCCTGCAAAACCGTTTGGGGTTAAATGTTACTTACTATGATCGTACCACCAGTGACGGCATTCTACCCCTGGAGGCTCCTCCAAGCTCTGGCTTCTCGACGATCTACTCCAACGCAGCCGAGATTACTAACAAGGGCGTCGAGGTGGATGCTTACTACAACATCATCCGTCGTGATGATCTCAACTGGCGTGTGTTTACCAACTTCACTAGCAATGAGAATAAGGTCAAGAGCCTGCCCGGAGTAAGCCGCTATATTCTTGATGGCTTTACCTCTACCTCCTCGGCAGTCGTGGAGGGTGCTCCCTTTGGTGCACTGTACGGAGGAGCGTTCAACCGCGATGCTGCCGGTAATTACATTCTGGATGAGAACGGCTTCCCCACCAATGCTCCAACGCAGCAGGTTATTGGCGATCCTAATCCTGACTGGCGCGGTGGATTAGGTACTGAATTTAGCTTTAAGGGACTGTCGGCAAGTGTATTATTTGAAACTGCGCAGGGGCAAGATATGTGGAACGGTACCCTCGGGGTGCTAAGGTACTTCGGTATCGACCCCTATACAGCAAACGTTTCGATCTCAGATCAGCCCCTACAAACTGTATCTGGTTATACCGTTCCGGCTAATACTGAGTTTCGCGGAAACATCGAAGACTTTGGTGCCGGGCCCGTAGCTGCTACGGCTGACTGGTACCTGGGTAATGGTGGTGGCTTTGGACCCGTTGGCGAACAATTTGTTGAAGATGGATCCTGGACCCGCTTACGGGAAGCTACGATCAGCTATACACTGCCGGCTAGTCTACTCGGTAACATTGGCTTGACAAATGTAACCATTGGCATTACAGGCCGTAACCTTGTACTGTGGTCAGACTTTATTGGCGCTGACCCTGATACTAACTTAACTGGGGCATCCAAGGCGCGTGGACTCAACTACTTCACCAATCCGGGTACCCGCTCCGTGCTCTTCAATCTTAATTTTGGCTTCTAATCATCCGTAATTCCACGCCTGGCGGCAGACTCAAGACCCCCCTGCCGCCGGGTGAATTACTAACGATTACAACAATCAACACATGAAACTTATTCGTTCTATCGCCTTTTCCGGCGTTCTACTGCTTGGCGCCCTGGGCTGCGAATCCGTGGTTGAGGACTTAAATACCAACCCCAATGAATTTACTGATATCAGTACCGAACTACTGGTAAACCACTCCGTACTTAACATGGCCTCGATCGCCGAGTCGGAAGCTGCGCGCATTGCCGGAATGTGGACGGACCAATTCACAGGTTCGGACCGGCAGTATATCAGTCAGGATGATTACAAAGTAGATGATTCTGATTTTGATGGGGTATGGGAAGACCTTTACCGCGACGGTATCGTTCCCTCTCAGATCGCACAGGAGAAGGCGATCGCTGAAGACGCTACGGGCCTGCTTGGTATTGCCCAAATCACCGAAGCTTTCTACGCTGGTGAGGCTGCATCTCTCTTTGGTGATGTGCCCTATACTCAGGCTAATCAAGCGACTGAATTTCCCGATCCAGTATACGACTCTCAGGAATCGGTGCTAAGAGCTGCCATTGCTCTGCTGGATCAAGGGTTTGATAACACCGCCGCCAACCCTACGACTAATACCCCGGCGCTTGCGATTACCGGAGGCAACAGTGTACTCACTGGAGAAGCCACCTGGCAAGAGTTATCACGTGGTCTCAAGGCTCGCTACCTGCTCAATTTGCGGGATTACGAGGGCGCACTTGCCGCCGCTCAGGAATCATTCTCCGGTGTGGATGAGGAGCCACGTATCATCCATACTACTACTAACTTTGCTGAAAACCTGTTTTTTCAATTTGAAGCGGAACAGCGCAGTGACTATCTGACCTTTACCGGCAGCTACTTAACGGGTGTTCTTCAGGATAGTGGTGCTGTGTCCCGTGCTGATATGAAAACCGACGACGCTAACCGCCTAGCCTTCTACACCTATACTGCGGGTGGCTTTTTACGGCTTAATACAAACCCGGGTGGCTACTTTGCCGCCGATCAGGATTTTCCGGTTGTGAGTTACCCCGAAATACAGCTCATTATCGCTGAAACGGCCCAACGCACCGGCAACGATACGCTCGCCATTTCTGCCCTGAACAAGGCGAGAAACTACTGGGACGCACTGATGGGTACCGACGACTACACCAACCTGGATGCCTCTGACTTTGACGATGACGACAGCTTATTACGGGCTATCCTCCTAGAGAAGTTTGTTAGCGTATTCGGTACCCCTACCTTCTACGATATCATTCGTACGAATAACCTGATTGGTACGAACTTGGACGGACGCTCCACACCGGCTCAGCGGTTCCTCTACCCCTCCGTTGAACGGTCTTCGAATAGTAGCTTTCCCGGTATTAAGTCGCTCGACGATCCGACGCCGGTAAATATGTAAGAGCAAGGAAATCTTTGCACCACGGATTCAGAAGCGGACGTACCCTTAGGGTGCGTCCGCTTCCTGCTTTGTACCTTGTAGGAATTAAAGTTCCGTCGTATGAAACAGATCATATTTACACTTCTAATGGTAACGCTGCAGAGTGTCGGTCACAGTCAGGGCAAGACTACGACTGATCTGACGGACCAAGCCCAAATGAAAGATCGGTCCCGCCAGACCATGTTTAACACCACTCGGGACCCCAACGCTGCCCTTACTAGGGGCGGTGCTTTTTACGTCAGTAACCCCACCCCGCTCTACGAGGTCGACGCCGAGAAAGCTTATCTTGACTCTGAGTTCCGGTCCCTCACAGTCATTCTACAGAACGGGGAAGAGTACGACCTTCCGGGCCGGGTACGCCTGATCGACCAAAAAATTGAAGTAAAGGTGAATGGCGAAGTGTATGACTTAGACAACCAAGTCGTCAAGGCAGTGATCGACTCTGAAGACCGGGTCTTCGTTGCCGCCTTCGATCCCGTCGGCCGCATCAAAGGGACCCAACTTTACGAAGTGGCCTACTTAAACGCCGACCGCCGCCTCCTGGTCAACCACGGTACGGTATGGGAAGACCCTCCCCGGCAGAACATGTTCGACACCCGCGAAGCACACAAAACCCTCAAGCGCATGGAACGGGTGTACCTTATTGACGGTCCGCGTAGTACCGAGATTGACCGCCTGGCCGATGTGCTCAACGCACTCTACCTGGACCGGGGAAGTCGTGGTGCGCAATACGCCAAACGCGAAGGGCTCAGGAATGAGGTAGCGGACTATGTGGCTTTGCTTCGATTTTTGGAGACTCGGTAGCAATTGCCGGTAGGGACCTAAATTTTCGTATTTCGGAGAGCGTAGAAGAGGCAGTTGATCGTGTGGAGATGATCCGCAAGGGCAAAATATTTGTAGCTTGGGTTGCATAAGAAGCAAAATTTTTTAACTTTGTAACTAACAAACTGGCGAAGACCGCCCGAACACCCGCGCAGGGGGCTTATCGTTGATGTGCACGCTTACTTGATTTAGACTCTGCGCCTTTATACAAACCGCCTGATTCATAAGAAGTCGGACAGATGTGCATCTGTTACGGGTATCAGACCTATATGTTTGCGAGATACTAATCAACTAAACTTTCACCTGAGTATGAAAAGACTTTCACTAGTATTACTGCTGGTCTGTTTTGGCTTTGGGCTTGCCCTGGCGCAGCGGACGATTAGCGGTACAGTCACCGATAAGTCCGGCATTCCGCTTATTGGTGCTTCGATCCTTGTAAAGGGCACTACCTCCGGCACCGTGACTGATGTTGACGGCAAATTTGCCCTGGAATCCCCCGCTCCCGCAGAGTTTTTGGTAGTGAGCTACACGGGCTTTTCTACCCTGGAGTATCCTATCGACGAAATGTCCAGTGAAGTAGTCATTGAGCTTTCCGAATCGGCAAGTCAGCTGAATGAGGTAGTGGTTACTGCCCTCGGCATACGGAAAGAGAAAAAGGCACTTGGGTACTCAGTAGCTACGATCGGTGCGGGAGAAGTGGAGAATCGGGTGGAATCAGATGTTGGAAGGATCCTGCGGGGTAAAGCAGCTGGGGTAGACATCACCCAAACTTCAGGGATAGCCGGATCGGGTACAAATATTATCATCCGAGGTTATTCCTCCATCAACGGATCAAACCAACCGCTTTTCGTAGTGGATGGCGTACCCTTCAACTCCAACACGAATACAAATAGTAATTTCCAAACTGGAGGAGCCACCGCTTCAAGTCGCTTCCTGGACCTTGATCCAAATAACATCGCCGAGATCAACGTGCTGAAGGGGCTTTCCGCTACCGTACTTTACGGTGAGCAGGGCGCCAACGGTGTTATTCTTGTAACTACGAAGAACGGTCAGGGTGGAGCCCAGGCACAGGATGGTTTTGAAGTTAACGTGACTCAGGGAATTGCACGCACCGAGGTAGCTAACCTGCCGGATTACCAGAACACGTACGGGAACGGTTTTTCGGGCAACTTTGGCTGGTTCTTTTCCAACTGGGGTCCTGCTTTTGACGTCCGGGGGCAAAATGGAGTCGATGAAAACGGTCAGGTTGCTCATCCGCTTGACCGGCCACGTTATAACGAGGACCTTCCCGAATACATTGGTGCCAGATACGATTACAAGCCCTACGATAACGTCAGTGATTTCTTTCAGGCTGGTACGGTACTCAATACCAGTGTAAGTGTAGATCGAAATTTTGGCAATGGAATCAGCCTAAATGCTAATTACAGCTACCTAGACGATACCGGTTTCGTACCCATTAATACCAACACCAAGCATAACGCAGGTCTAGGCGGAAAGCTGGACTTGAATAACGGACTACGCATTTCCACCTCACTCAACGTAGTGAACAGTAGCCGCGTCGCTCCTCCTTCTTCGATCGGATTTGGATCCAATCCATCTGGCGCATCCGTTTTTGCTAACGTACTCTACACACCGCGGTCAGTAGATTTGATCAACCTGCCCTACGAAAATCCCAATGACGGTAGTAACGTATATTACCGTTCGGGCGGCGACATCCAGAATCCGCTATGGGGTTTGTATAATATGGCCGACCTTGAAACGGTCAACAGGTACTTTGGTAACGTAGGGGTACAATATGACATATTCGATTGGCTTACAGCACAGTATCGTATAGGTGTCGATAATTACACCCAAGAGTCCCGCCGGGAAATAAACCGTGGAGGAACGCAGGTGCCGGACGGACAGCTTCTGACTCGTAACATTGAAAACACTATCGTAGACCATGTATTAAACCTGAGTTTTGACACGGACCTAAGCTCTACCATCAACCTAAGTGGCGTTGTAGGCTACAATGAGCGCCAAGACAAGTATAATTTTAATGGAGTGAACTCTACTCAGCAGTTCATCTTCGATCTGTTCGATCAGGATAACTTCATTGAGCATGATGGCTTTGAGTTCACGCAAAACGAAGCCTACAGAGGAGTGTATACCAGTCTTACGGCCGGATATCGACGGTTTTTTTATCTCACCGCTCAGGCTCGTAATGACTGGAGCTCTACCTTAGAAAAAGACAACCGTTCAATCCTATATCCCTCACTGAGCGTCAGTTTTGTTCCTACGGATGCCTTTGAAGGCTTACAGACCAGTAACATCATTAACTACCTCAAAATTCGGGCAGGATATGGTTCTTCCGCACGCTTTCCCGATCCCTACACTACGCGATCCATACTGGGTAGCACCACACGGCGTAGTCAGACGGTAGGTGGACAACCGCTAAACACCAATTTTGTAGACGACCGCTTGGGTAACCGCGATCTGAAACCCGAACTCGTAGGCGAAATCGAGGTCGGAGTGGAAGGCAGATTCGTTAACAACCGGATTGGGATCGATTTAAGTCTTTACGACAAACGCTCCAGTGATCTGCTGGTCGACCTGCCCCTTGATCCGGCTAGCGGTTACGAACTTACCCAGATCAACGCCGCAGAGGTATCGAACCGAGGAATCGAGGCGCAACTCAATTTGGTGCCCTTTAAAGGAGATTTTACCTGGGATGCTACGTTTAACTATACCAGAAATAAGAACATTGTGGAAAGCCTCACCCCCGGCGTCGAAGAGATTGCCTTTGCGGGCTTCTCGAACCTCGGAAACTTCGCCATAGCGGGTCAACCGTTTGGTGTTATCCAAGGCATACCTTACCAGCGTGGTCCTAACGGTGGACTTTTAGTTAATGCAGCAGGCTCTTATGAACGAGGCAATGACATCGATATCATTGGCGATCCTAACCCGAACTATACCGTAAACTGGTTGAACACCATCAGCTACAAGGGTATCAGTTTGTTCTGGCAGTGGAGCTACATTGACGGTGGCGATATTCTTTCTTACACGACCGGAACCATGCTGGCACGTGGTTTGACTACTGATACCGAGTTCGACCGGTTTCTTCCCCTTATCCTTCCCGGGGAAGATGCGGAAGGAAACCAGAATACCATCCAGGGCTACGCGGGAGATTATTTTTTTGACGCTTACTTTAATGCAGACGAGGGATTGATTTTCGACGGTACAGTCATTCGCCTACGCGAGGTAGCCTTGAGCTACGCGCTGCCTGCTTCACTGCTTGACCGGACACCTTTCGGGTCGATCAGTATTCGGTTATCAGGGGAAAACCTCTTTTATAACGCTCCAAATTTCCCGGAGGGTGTCAATTTTGATCCCGAAGTTTCGTCACTAGGTGTAGGCAACGGCCGAGGTTTTGATTATCTCACTGGCCCTACCGCCAAAAAGTACGGAGTCAATCTGAGCCTATCCTTCTAGCCTCTCCTTTCGAGAACTTAACAACTAATTCGTATGCGCTTCTTCAAGAAGATAGTTTTAGCTACCACCGTCGTAGCCCTAGCAGGCTGTGCAGATCTAGATGAGTTATTAATCAATCCTAACGGGGTCACCCCAGACCGGGCTGACCCGGCCTCGGTGTACAACAGTGTACAAATCGAGTTTAACGACTTTCAAAATGACCCCTATTTTTTCGCAGCAGGTCTGGCCCGGATGGACGCTGAAACGGGAGGGTTCACCTACACAGCTACGCATCAACCTACGGAATTTGACGACATGTGGGAGGACTTCTACTCTCAGTTCCTGCCTGATGCCGACAACTATATTTCGCTGGTCGAGGGACAGATCGGCACGGAAGCTTCCGCCGCAAGCGTCAAGATACTGAAGGCATATGGCTACATGCAGTTCGTGGATTTATTCAATGACATACCTTTCACGGAGGCCGGGCAGGGAGCAGATGAAGTGAGCAACCTCAATCCAGTCAGAACTCCGGCAGCAGAGGTATATGCCGCAGCTAACGCACTGCTGGATGAAGCCATTGCCGATCTTGAAAGAGCGGACGATTTTGATGCAGTAAGTGATCCGTTCGATAATTTCTACGGTGGGAGCGCTGAAGATTGGGCTACACTGGCTAGAACACTGAAACTGCGCAGTGCAGTAACGACCCGTTTAATCGGGGGGGGAGCGCAGGTAGCCACTATTGTTGCCTCAGGAGATGTAATCGATGAGAATAGCGAAAACTTTGAATACAGCTACGGAACGAGTAGAGTTAATCCCGACAACCGTCATCCATTCTATGCAGACAGCTACGAGGCAGAGGATGGCTCTTATCAAAGTAACTGGTTCATGTGGTTGTTAGCAGAATCTAAGGACACCATCGTGGATCCAAGAACTCGGTATTATTTCTACCGGCAGGATAGGGACATTTTTCCTGATGCAGTAGATGATGATCCCAACGCATTCGATTGCATTTATACTTCTCTCCCGAATCCGGATGTACTCCCCCCCCATTACGAAACGGTTAGCGAGGAGATACCCTACTGCCTAGGTAGTTACAGCAAGGGATACTTTGGGCGTGACCACCTTAACGGTTCGGGTGTACCGCCTGATGGTCAGTACCGCACTGTTTTCGGCTTGTATCCCGCTGGGGGCCTATACGATAACGGGATTTCTGATGCCATCACCGTGGCAAATTCAGGGCAGGATGGCGCCCGGGGGGCCGGCATCGAACCAATTTGGCAGGCTTCCTTCACCCACTTCATTTTGGCCGAGGCAGCCCTCACCGGGAACTACTCGAGTGGAAATGCCCGTGAGCTACTAGCGAAGGGTATTCAGCTATCATTTGATCGAGTTACGTCTTTTGAAAATCTGGTAGATGGAGACGTTGTACTGGCCACACAGCCAACTATCGTAACAGTAGAGGATACTTACGCGAACGACAGTCTACAGACTCAGTATATTGACTACGTATTAGATGAATACGATGGATCGAACGATGAGGGCAAGCTAGCTATTATAGCTAGAGAGTATTTGCTTGCCCTATTTGGCAACGGCCTCGAAGCATACAATCTTTATCGCCGCACCTGCTTCCCTGCCGATATACAGCCAGGGATTGATCCTAATCCAGGACCTTTCATCCGTTCGGCTTTGTACCCTTCCGTGCACGTTAACCGTAACCTTACCGCTACGCAAAAAGGCAGCTTTACCGAACCGGTGTTTTGGGACACGAACGCTGCCAGTTGCAACTATTGATTGTTATAACCATCCTCCCTGTTAATCAACCGTCGTGCTGAGAAGGACGACCAACCTATAAAGTATGCATAATAAATTACTTCTTGTTGTAGCCCTTGGAGTTGTGTTGATCGCTGGGTGTAAAGACGAAGACGCATCGCCCATCGTAACACAAGAGAAATTACTGTTTGGTGCGTTTCCGCGATTGATTGAACTTCGTACAGGAGAGTTCGACCTGGCTAACCTGGGCACCTCAAGTTACGAAATGGAAGTTGATTTCGTAGATAATGCCGGTGGAGCAGATGTTGCGGAATACCGGTTATATGTTGCCTTCGATGATAACAGCATAGATTCCGCCGGCCAGGATCTTTCCACCGATTACGAACTCTATCGTACCTACACGCCTACGGATTTTCGGGAGGGGCCGAACGGAAACTTAGGATTAGATGTAACAATTCCCTTCGCAGAGCTAGCTAATTTTGTAAGTGTGCCTGGTGAAGCTGTACGTTCAGGTGATCGCTTCCAGGTACGGGCCGAAGTTGAAAAGGAAGATGGTAGAGTGTTCTCTGCCGGTAACTCTACTTCGGCAGTTACTTCGGCTTTTAGTGGAATATTTGATTTTAACATCGTGGCTACTTGCCCTTTAGATGATGATGCCTTCGCCGGTGACTATACCATCACCTACGGGTATGTATATGATGAATTTTCCTTTTTTGACCAACCCGTCCAGGCTCTCGGAAATCCCCCCCTAAGTCGCACAGTAGCACTAACGCCTGTATCGGGGTCTAGTACCCGCAGAACGTTTCCCATCGGCGATTACCTAGCTCCCGGTAGCTATGCCGCAAGTGGGGGAACGATCACCCTTGATTTCGCCTGCGATGTAGTCAGTTCAAGCGGCGCTTCCGTAGCGCTGACTTGCGGAAGTGGTAACATTGGAAGTCATCAGCTAGGAACCGCTAGTTTCGACCTGAACGACGACTCTTCATTCACTATTGAATACCAAGATTTTGGATCAACCGACGGTGGTTGTGGACAGGTAGGACTAAACTACTCACTGATTTTCACTAAACAGTAACGGCTCGGAATCGGCCGAGACGCGGCATTTCCCGAACGGGACATCTTCTAGTTGAAGGTGTCCCGTTTCGTGTTCTAAGCTAAAAGTAATTCGTTACCTTGCTCCTCTTATCAATGCCGATCCAGTGCAAATCAAAAAAAAACGACAAAACCTACGACGTAGTCATCGTAGGCTCCGGTGCCGGCGGCGGCATGACCGCCCGTATCCTGGCCGAAAACGGCCTAAACATCGCCATCGTCGAAGCCGGGCCCTGGTTCGACCCCCAGAATAAGGAGGAGAAAACGCAGCTGCGCTGGCCCTACGAAAGCCCCCGTCGTGGCGCCAGCACCACCCGGCCCTTTGGGGACTACAACGCCGCCTTCGGGGGGTGGGAGCTGCCCAATGAGCCCTATTCTACCGTGGGCGACACTCGCTTCGAGTGGTTCCGCTCCCGGATGCTCGGGGGGCGCACCAACCACTGGGGCCGCATCAGCCTGCGCTTCGGACCCGATGACTTTCACCGCAAGGACCTCGACGGGCTCGGCACCAACTGGCCCATCACCTACGACGAGATCAAACCCTACTACGACCGCGTCGACAAGATGATCGGCGTGACCGGCACCAACGAAGGACTCCATAACGACCCCGATGGCTTCTTCCTGCCCCCACCCAAGCCACGGCTCTCGGAACTGATGTACACCGAGGCGGCCAAGAAGAGTGGGGTACCGGTGTACCCCTCCCGTATGTCGATCCTCACCAAGAAGCTGAACGATGACCGCGGCGTATGCTTCTACTGCGCCCAGTGCAGCCGCTCGTGTGCGGTGTACGCTGACTTTAGTGCCGGTAGCTGCCTCATCTTTCCCGCCCAGAAGGCCGGTAAGGGACAGGTCGATATCCTGGTCAACTGCATGGCCCGCGAGGTCATGACCGATGAGTCCGGTAAGGCCACCGCCGTCAGCTACGTCAGTAAGGACGACCGCCGCGAGTATGAAATCAAGGGAAAGGTCATCGTGCTGGCGGCTTCCGCCTGCGAGACCGCCCGCCTACTGATGAACTCCCGCATGAAGGGGCAAACCGAAGGGCTTGGTAACAGCTCCGGCACCCTCGGCCGCTACCTCCACGACAGCACGGGAGCAAATGCCGCTGCCTTCATCCCCAGTCTCATGGACCGTAAGCGTTACAACGAGGACGGGGTAGGGGGCATGCACGTCTACACCCCCTGGTGGCTGGATAACAAGAAGCTCGACTTCCCCCGCGGCTACCACATCGAAATGGGCGGTACCATGGGTATGCCGATGTACGGCTTCGGCGGTGGGCACCAGGCCATCCAGAAGATCCTGAACTACAAGGTGGGCGGCTACGGTAACCCGCTACTGGAGGAAATGAAATCCGTCTACGGTGCCGTATTTTACATGGCCGGCCGGGGCGAGTCCGTCGCCCTGTACGACAACTACTGCGAGATCGACCCCAACTCCGTCGACGAGTGGGGCATTCCCACCCTGCGCTTTCACTACAACTGGACCGATAACGAGCGCCTCCAGGCCAAGCACATGCAGGAGACTTTCCGCGGTATCCTTACCGATATGGGGGGCGAGATCCTCAGCCCCGAGTACACCTACGAGCAGGATTACGGGCTACTGGCTCCCGGTGCCATCATCCACGAGGTCGGTACCGCCCGGATGGGTGACGATCCTAAGGACAGCGTCACCAACAAGTATGGCCGTCTACACGACGTGCCCAATGTCTACGTCAATGACGCGGGCAGCTTCACCTCCCAGGCCGATAAGAACCCCACCTGGACGATCATGGCCCTGGCCATGCGCAACAGCGAGCACATCGTCTCCGAACTCAAAAAAATGAATATCTGATGGATCGCCGTAAAACCCTCAAGACCCTTCTCGGCGGTGCCGTCGGGACCGCCCTATTCACCCAGGTCGGCTGTAAGGAAGGTGGCGATCCCGTCCCCGCCTCCGCCGGCCCCGAGCTCGAAACCAGGGGCTACGGCCTGCGCACCGCCTGGGAGGCCGAACGGGAGGAGCGCATTAACGATCGCCGCTTCTTCTCCGACTTCGAGCTCGAAACCATCGGTGTACTCGCCGATATCATCGTACCGGCCGGTGAGGACCACCCCAAGGCTACCGACGTTGAGCCCAGCCTCCTCGAATTTATCGAGTTCATGGCTAAGGACCAGCCCGACGTTTACCAGGTACGCCTACGCGGTGGCCTGGCCTGGCTCAACGCTGAATCCAGCCAGCGCTACGCCGGCAAGGCCTTCATCGAGGCCACTCCCGAAGAGCAGCTCGCCCTCGTCGACGACATCGCCTACGAGCTGCCGGAGGAAGAGGAAGCTACCAGCCCCCTCCGTACCGGCGTCGATTTCTTCGATCGCCTCCGCTTCCTTGTCGTCACCGGCTTTTTTACCAGCCGCGAGGGCATCGCCTACCTAGGCTACGTCGGCAACCAACCCAACGTCTGGGAGGGTGTACCTCAGGATGTACTCGACAAGCATGGGGTACAGTACGACCCCGAACTACTCCCCAAGTACGTCGACCAGGAGCAGCGCACCGTCACCGCCGAATGGGACGACCGGGGCAACCTGATTACCTAAGACGGGAGAAAAAATCGCAAATCGTACCTCAAAAGCCGTAAATCGCAAATCTATTCCCTACCTTTGGGGCTTGGGCGGCACACGGTCAGCTCCTTCTTAATTCCCCCAGGGCAGAAATGCAGCAAGGGTAGGAGGTTGAGCGACTGGTGTGCTTGCCCATTTTTTTTGCTACATTGAGGATCATTAACCGCGCCACTTCCACTGGCGTTGCACCCGCGTTCGCGCCCATGGTTTTTGAGCTATGAAGCACTCCCTCGTCTTCGCAACCAACAACTTCCATAAGATCGCCGAGATCCGGGAGCAGTTGGGTGACCGCTACACCTTCCGCAGCCTGCAGGATATCGGGTGTACCGAAGCCATCCCCGAAACGGCCGACACCCTCGAAGGTAACGCCCGCATCAAGGCCCACCACGTGCTCGATCACTACGGACAGGACTGCTTCAGCGAGGACACCGGCCTGGAGGTTTACGCCCTGAATGGTGAACCCGGCGTGGGTACCGCACACTACGCCGGTGCCCACCGTAAGTGCCGAGGACAACAACCAAAAGTTGCTCTCCAAATTATGTGACCGCAAGGATCGCCTCGCCTGTTTTCGCACCGTTATCTGCCTGCTCCAGGACGGCGAAGAACACTTCTTCGAAGGTTGCTGTGAGGGACGTATTGCTACTTTTCCTACCGGAAAGGATGGCTTCGGCTACGATCCTGTATTTATTCCCACCGAAGGAAACGGCCGCAGTTTTGCCCAAATGAGCCGTGGCGAAAAGGCCTCCTTCAGTCACCGCGCCCGGGCCATGGAAAAGTTGGAGGCCTACCTTAAAACGCGGGTGGGTGCTGCTCATCCCACTGCGTAGCGTCCTGAAAGGCCGTCGCCACCTCGATCAGTTCCTGCTCCATAAACAGGCCGCCCGTGAAGGTGATACTCGTAGGTGTCCCCTCGTGCATGCCGTTCGGTACCGTGATGGAGGGCTGCCCGGTCATGTTGGTGATGAACAGGCTACTGGAGTTCCAACTCGGATTGACGTATACCTCAATATCGTTTTCGGCGAACACCCGGTCCATCTGCTCCATGAGTTCGCGGCGCAGCCGATTGGCCTGGACGTAGGCCACGGCCGGGACAAAGTGGGCCGCCGGAATACGTTCGGCCAGGCGTCACGCATCTGCCGCGCCAGTAGGTCATCATCTCCACTGCGGGTAAGGGACTCAAAGGCCGCTGCTGCCTCCACGCTGAGAATAAACCCAATCTCCGGTGCATTGGGTAGCTCGACCTCCACCAACTCGTAGCCGATCTCCCGTAGTTTTTTCAGAGCCATGGAGTCATTAGCCGCGAAGTCATACTCACCGGCAAAGCTCCCCTTCAGGTACCCGATCCGCCGCGGGGCGGGGATATCCAGGGGGAGGATGTACTGAAAACCCGCCCGGATGGAATGGGCATCCCGGGCGTCGTAGTGGGCGATCGCTGCCAGTACCAGCCCCGCATCCCGGGCCGACCGCGTGATGGGCCCAATCTTATCCATCGACCAGCTCAGGGCCATGGCTCCGTAGCGGCTCACCCGTCCGAAGGTAGGCCGCAGCCCCGTCGTACCGCACACCGTACTCGGACTCACGATACTCCCCAGCGTCTCCGTACCGATGGCAAAGGGCAGCAGGCCGGCCGCCACCGCACTAGCCGAACCCGCCGACGAGCCGCTGCTTCCAGAATCAACCTTCCAGGGGTTACGCGTCATCTCGCCGTACCACACGTCGCCCCAGGCCAGGGCACCCATGCTCAGTTTTGCGCACAGTACCGCTCCGGCCGCGTCGAGTTGTTCGACCACCGAGGCATCCAGATCGATCGTCTGGTCGCGGTACGGCTCGGCCCCCCAGGTGGTGGGATAGCCCCGGGCGGCGAGTAGGTCCTTGGCTCCGTAGGGGATACCATGTAGGTAGCCACGGTAGGTGCCGGCGGCCAGCTCGGCGTCCATGGCGTCGGCCTTTTCCAGCGCCCCGCTCCTCGGTCAACGTGATCACGCAGTGTAGCGTAGGGTCGTATTCTTTAAGCCGCTGTAGGAAGTATTCCGTCAGTGTCCGGCTGGTCACCTGCCGGTTATAAATCAGGCCGGCTAGTTCCTCGACCGTCATCCACTCGAAGCCCGTCAGCATGGCGCGTCCACTGCGGCAAGTTGGGCGGGGCCGCGGGTGCGGAGATGGATGTATCGGCGGGCAGTTGCTCCGGCCGCAGCACCGGCGAGAAGACCAGCGCCGGGGATACCTCATTACGAATGGTGGTGTGAGAAATACTATCCAGCGCCGCGAGATTCTCCTCCAGGTCGGGTAGCATTAGCTCGACCTCCTCCTCGTCTAAAAAGCCGAGGCCTAGGACGGCGGCGGCAGTCATGACCTGATCGGGGGTGATAGCTGCGGCGGTGGCTGCTAGCAGAAGTAGTACAGGGGGAAGGAGCAGTAGGGTAGGGCGTAGGTTCATGGGGTAGCTTCTCTCGGCAAGCTACGCTGTAGCCACGACTTCAGTCGTCGCTACAGTTAGGCGAACGCCTTCTCGACCAACTCCTTCTGCTCGCGCACGTGCACGGCTTGTATCCCGTAGCCGGGCTTGCCGTAGCCGGTCGGCCCACGTACTTGAGCTTAAGGTCCAGTCCCAGCCGCTCGCTGTACAAAAACTGCTCGCTGATGTAACTCCAGGCCCCCGCGTTACGGCTTTCCTCCTGCACCCAGTAAAACTCAGCGTCGGCGTACCGCTCATGTAAAGCTCGTACTTGCTCCGTGGGCAGGGAAAGAGCTGCTCGAAGCGAACGATGGCGATGTCGTCCCGCTTTTCGGCGGCTTTGTACTTCGCCAGATCGAAGTACACCTTGCCGGAGCAGAGGAGCACGCGGTTGATCGAGTCGGGCTTATCGACGGTGGGGTCATCGAGGATTTCCCGGAAACGGGTGCCGGGGCCAAAATCCCGTATGGAGCTCACCGCCATTTCGTGGCGTAGGCCCGACTTAGGCGACATCACGATGAGGGGCTTACGAAAGTTCCAGGTCAATTGCCGCCGCAGCAGGTGGAACATGTTGGCCGGCATGGTCACGTTCGCGACCACCATATTGAATTCGGCGCAGAGTTGGAGGAAGCGCTCCAGGCGGGCGCTACTGTGTTCCGGACCCTGCCCCTCGTAGCCGTGAGGAAGGAGCACGGTGAGTCCGCTCATGCGGCCCCACTTACTCTCGCCGCTACTGATGAACTGGTCGAAGATGGTCATGGCACCGTTGGCAAAATCACCAAACTGCGCCTCCCAGATCACCAGATTTTCGGGGCTAGCGGTACTGTAGCCGTACTCAAAGCCCAGCACGGCATATTCGGACAGGAGGGAGTTGTAGATGTGCAGCCGGGCCTGGTCCTCGGTAAGTCCGTCCAGGCGGTTATAGGTGCTCTCACCGTCCTGGGATTTGAGGATAGCGTGGCGGTGACTGAAGGTGCCACGGCGAACGTCCTGCCCGCTCATTCGCACGTGGTGGCCGTCTATGAGCAGGGTAGCGTAGGCGCTGAGTTCTCCCAGGGCCCAGTCGAGCTGGTCGTTAGCCACCGACTGCTCGTAGCCGTTGTAGAGGCGGTTGACTTTATTGACGGGCTCGAAGCCCTCGGGGAGGGTGGTGATGTGCTTCAGGATGGACTCCATCTGCTCGAGGGGTACGCCGGTCTCGGGAGATTCGGCAAAAAATTTGTCCTGCCAGTGATCGCGATTCAGCTGGCTCCAGGCCTTTTCGGCGGCTGGTAGCTATACGGCAGGTCGCTATTCTTCACCTTTTGGTGCAGGGTCTGCAGTTCTGACTTAAACTTTTTGGCCATCTCCTTGGCCAACTTCGCCTCGACGTCGCGCCGCTTTACCAGTCGGTCGGTATAGACCTGCCGTACGTTGGGGTGGCGCTTGACGCGCTCGTACATACCGGGCTGGGTGTAGCGGGGTCATCGCCCTCGTTGTGTCCGTTCTTGCGGTAACAGAGCATATCGATGAAAACATCGGAATTAAACTTGTTGCGGTACTCCATCGCCAGCTTAGCCACGTAGAAGACCGCCTCGGGATCGTCGCCGTTGACGTGGAAAACAGGGGCTTCGATCACCGTGGCTACTCCGCTGGCGTAAATACTCGTACGCGCGTCCTCATAATCGGTGGTAAAGCCGATCTGGTTATTGATGATCCAGTGGATGGTACCTCCGGTAGTGTAAGCCCTCAGCCCGCTCATCTGGGCGGTTTCGAAAACCACGCCCTGTCCGGCCACGGCGGCATCACCGTGCACCAGAATGGGTACGATCTTATCGTAATCGTTGTTGTAGAGCAAATCGGCCTTCGCCCGGGCGAACCCCTCTACCACGGGATCGACGGCTTCGAGGTGACTGGGATTGGGGGCCAGCTTCACGTTGACCGGCTTACTGATGCGGGTATCGATCAGGGAGCTATAGCCCATGTGGTACTTCACGTCTCCGTCTCCCTTAATGTTGTTGGGGATCACGCCCTCAAACTCCTGGAAGATGCTCTCGTAGCTCTTGCCCAGGATATTGGCCAGTACGTTGAGGCGGCCGCGGTGGGCCATACCGATCACCACCTCGTCGACCCCGTCGCGGGCTGCCTCGGAGATGATGGTGTCCAGCCCTACGATAGCAGCCTCTCCACCCTCCAGACCGAAGCGCTTTTGGGCCGGATACTTGATCTTGAGAAAGTCCTCGAAGCCGACGGCATCATTGAGCACCTCCAGAATGTGGCGCTTGTCGTCGATGGAGAGCCCGTAGGCCTCTTCCGGATGGTGCTTCTCAATACGCTCCCGCAGCCAGCGCCGCTTCTCACGGTGGAAAATGTGGTCGGTTTCAAAGCCGATACTTCCCAGGTAGATGCGGTTGAGGTTCGCCACGATCTGCCGTAGCGTGCTGCCCTCGGGCATGAACATGTGGTGCGCCGCCCGGAAGGGGGTATCCAGGTCCGCCTCGGTCAGGTTAAAGTCGGCGAGCTCCAGGTCCGGATCGGGATCCTTGAACTCCTCGATGGGGTCGATATTCGAGGTCACGTGACCGCGGATCCGGTAGGCCTTGATGAGGGCAAAGACGTTGAGCTCCTTCTGGACGTGCTCCCAGTCAACCTCCCCGTCCACCCCGGTGGGTAGGGCTATTTCCTCTTTATCGGAGGCGTAATCGAAGCCGAGAAAGAAGTCGCGCCAGCTTTCGTCGACCGAATCGGGCGATTCGCTGTACTGGCGGTAGAGTTGTTCGATATAGCCCGGGTGGGCGTTGGCGAGGTGCGAGTAACTGCTCATGATGGTGTTTTTCAACACCCGCTGGGGGGCGTTGTTCAATAAAACCGGCCACCACGGCAGCCCTAGGAGTAGTAACGACTCAGCACCCATTCCCAGGTACGGGCGGGAAGGAGCCGCCGCGCCAGGGTGCTGAGTTGCTGCACCGGCTCGCCGATGACGTAGTGAGGAGCTAAGCTATCCTTCCCTAGTATGGCCACCATACGACGGGCTACCCGCTCCGCCGGCATACCGTGATCGACGTTAGCCGCCATGCCGGCATCCGCGCGTTGGTACCGCGCCCGGTACAGCGGGGCGAGCTCAGCGGCGGGCTGTCGGTACTGGGTGGCTATCGAGTTGGTAGCGATGTCCCCGGGGCTGATGCAGCTGACTTGTAGTTGCGATCCCCGCACCTCCAGCCGTAGGCTATCCGAAAGTGCCAGCACGGCCGCCTTGCTGCCGCAGTACACCGATCGAAAGGGGATACCCATGTGTCCGGCAATACTACTGACTAGCAGCAACCGCCCCCGGGGACTCCTCCGCAGGGCCTCCAGCGTAGCCTGGCACACATTCCAGCTGCCCCAGTAATTGGTATCCATGATAGCCCGGGCACGCAGCAGCGGCATGGTCTCCACCGCTCCGGCCCCGCCAATACCGGCACAGTGTACTACGGCATCGAGCCTACCTTCCACCTGCAATAGCTTATCTACCGCCCGGTGCACGGCCTCGGCGTCGGTGATGTCGGCAGGTAGGGCCATCACCCCCGGTAGCGCTACCGAGCGCCTGCTCATTCCGTACACCCGCCACCCCCCTTCGGCAAGTAGGGGAGCCAGGGCCTGGCCGACCCCCGAAGAGGCACCGGTGATGAGGGCAACTTGTGGCATACTATGGCTACTTAGGCCGGCAAAGTACGGGCAAAGAGATAGGATACCCCCGGCCGGATGCGTTAGGGGGCCGTACCTTTGCCCCTAATTTACCTTCCGTTTAATTACCCCTCTGTATGGCTACCCCCGAAAAAGACCTGGAAACCACCTTCAACGAGAAGGGCGAACTGATCAGCCCCGTCCTGGCTGCCGGTGTGAAGAATTTTCTCATCGACATCGACGGCACGGTCTGTGACGATATCCCCAACGAGGAACCCGAGCGCATGAGCACCTGCCTACCGTACCCCGATGCCCTGCGCATCGTCAACAAGTGGTACGAAGACGGCCACATCATCACCTTCTTTACCTCGCGCACCGAGGAGCACCGCGAGATCACCGAAGAGTGGCTCAACCGCCACAACTTCAAATACCACGGCATGCTCATGGGCAAGCCCCGCGGCGGCAATTACCACTGGATCGATAACCACATCGTCAAGGCTACCCGCTTCAAGGGGAAGTTTACTGACCTGATCGTGAAGAACCGGGACGTAGAGGTATTCAACGACTAGCAGGCAAAAAAATCACCCGCCCCCATCATCGTGGGGGGGTGGTGAATAAATTTAACAGTGTCAGTATTTGCAACACATCAGTTTAGCCCCTATATTTGGCTGACAGAATACGTTTATGACTGAGAGACCGCACTGACAACACAGTTCGGGGCCGTTTCGAGGCCTCGCTTCTAGTAAGTTTTCTGACATACCATTGTAATCTACCCCTTCGCAGCGCTAACTACGGAGGGGTTTTTTATTCCCCCTCGGTGGAGTAAAATTCGTCCTTAGCTACGACAACTACCCGCTCGCCGGATTTCAGGTCGCGCGATAAAGCACCGTAGGGGCCGGCTACCACCCGGTCGCCGACCGCCACGCCCTTAGTTACCTGAATGTGCTTAGCGTCCTGCAGGGCGGTAGTTACGGACACTTCGGCCACCGTATCACCCCGTACCACGAAAACCACCTCCTGTAAATCGTTAGTGCCCACGCCCGCTTCGTCGGTCGTTGCCTCTTCGGTTTGCTCGCGGGTGGTCACCGATTCAATGGGTACGCTCAGGGCCTCCGGAGCGAGTTGGGTAAGTACGTCTACGCTAGCCGACATGCCGGGGCGGAACGGATAAGCATTTCCGGCGGCCACCAGATCGGCGTAGCTATCGGGGTTGATACTGATACGTACCTCGAAGTTAGTGACCTGATCGGAGTTGAGGACGTTGTCGGCCAGGCCCGCCGTGGTACTGGAGTTGGCGATCTGGGTGACGGTGCCGGCAAACTTGCGGTTCAGATAAGCATCTACTTCGATTTCGGCCTTGTCGCCGAGCTTGACGGAAGGCACGTCGTTTTCGCTGACTTCCACCCGTACCTCCATGGCATTGAGGTTAGCGATGCGCATGAGTTCCGTACCCGTCATCTGGGCGGTGCCCACCACGCGTTCCCCCGCCTCCACATTAAGCAGGGAGACCACGCCGCCCATGGGGGCGTAAAGGGTGGTACGCCGCAGGCTAGTGCGCAGTTCGCCGAGGGTCGCCTCGCTCGATTGAATATTGTACTCGGCAGCGCGGGCACTTTCTTCGGCGGCCCGGACACTACTTTCGGCGGCAGCTAGCGTGGCCTCGAGTCCGCGCACCTCGGCCTGCCGGGTTTCGAGTTCGGACCGGCTGATCACCTCATCTTTAAAGAGTTGCTCGCTGCGCTTAAGTTGCTCGCGGGCATTTTCGAGTTGGGCCAGCGTTTGCTCGCGCTGCGCCTTGAGGGTATTTATCTGGGCCTCGGCGTTGGCTAGCTGCGCACGGCTACTATTTACCCCGGCTACGCCACGGGCGACCTGCGACTGGTAGGCATCGGCGTCGATCTTAGCTAGCAGTTGGTTGGGTACCACACTGTCGCCCTCCTCCACGTAGAGCTCGACGACCTCGCCGGAGACATCGGAGCTGATCTTGACCTCCGTCTGGGGGAATATCTTTCCGCTGGCGGTGACCACCTCCTGGATGGGGCGCTGCTCGACATCCTCGACGAACACCCGGGTACCATCTTCCCCCCGACCGCTAAACACCACGGCGGCAATGATGATGAGGACGACGATACCTAAGACGAGTAAAATGGCTTTGCGTGACATGGTGGCTAACGTTCGTAAGGTGCTGGGGTGAGATTAATCCAGGGACAGGCCCTGGCCGAGGTAAAATTGAATGACCTCCCGATTGAAGATGAGCTGATACTTAGTACGGGTGAACTCCACGCGGGCCTGCTCGAGGCGGTTGGCGGCCGTGGTCAGGTCCAGGCTATTGGCCGCTCCGGCACTGTAGCGGCGCTGGGCGATGTCGTAGGCATTCTGGGCCGCCTCCTGGCTGATCTGGGCGGCGCGGTAGGTCTCGCGGGCGGCCCGCAGATCGCCCAGGGCACGTTCCACGTCGCTACGCAGCTGGTTCTCGGCCTGCTCCATTTCAATCTCGGCGCCTAGACGCTGCACCTCGGCGCGCTGGATGTTGAGCCGGTTGCGGTTTTGCTGGTAGATAGGTACGGAGATGTTGAAGCCGAAGGACTGGCCGAGGTTCTGGTTGAGCTGTGGGAAATAGCCGAGATTAGGATACACAATCCCCGTGGGACTGATAGTAGATAGCGTAGTCTGCCGTCCATCAAGAATCACAGGTACTGGCGGCCCCTGCACGAGCTCTACATTTGATTCATCCGGATTATTAAAATCTTTACCTAGATTAGAGTAGTTCGTACTGATGCTGGCGTATAGTTGTATCGAGGGTAGCAGTCCGGAGCGAGCAATATCTTTTTGCACCTCCGCCGAAGAACGCCGCAGCTCCGCCGCCCGGATCGTAGGCTGGGTCTGGCGGGCGGCATTGAGCACCTCATCCAAATCGTAATCATTAAAGAGGACACCCTCCTCAAAATCCCGCACCGGGGTTACCACCTCGAAGTCCGGATCGGGATCGAGCTCCAACAGTAGCTGCAGGTCAAGCTTGGCCAGGCGTACCTGGTTTTCGAGATCTACCACTGAGCGCTGGTTATCGGCCTGCTGAGCGACGATGTCGTAGCGCTGTCCGGCCGGAATGCTACCGGCGCGGATCTGAGCGTCGGTATTGGTGAGTTGTTCCTCCGTCAGGGCCAGTTGGGTACGGGCGTTGATGAGCTGCTCGCGGGTGAGGAGAATCGTGAGGTAGCTATTGGCTACCTGAAGGCCGATGTCGTTGCCAGTCACTAGTGCGTCGGTACGAGCAGCTTCGAGCTCGAGCTCAGCCTGGCGAACCTGATTCTTGATCAGCCCCCCATTATAGATCGTTGCTACACCCTGCAGTTGATAGCCCTGGGAGAGAATATTCTGGGCTTCAAAGGTATTAGTGGTGGGGTCGATGGTGCGGCCCAGCTGTAAATTCACCCCCGTACTACCGTTCAGATTGGGCAGGCGGTTATTGCGGCTCTGTTGTAGATCGAGTTCGGCTAGACTGGTGGTGTTATTGATTCGCCGCACCTGGAGGTTATTGTCCCGGGCGTAGTTGACCGCCTCGCTCAGGGTCCATTCCCGACCGGCCTGGGCGGAGGTGAATAGGGGCAGGAGCAGGGGGACGAGGAGGTAGAAGTTGCGGTAGTTCATACTGATCGTTTTACGTCAGCAAAACTACGCCTTCCCCCCAAGGGTGAAAATTTAATCTATGAACGGCGGCAAGTTCTAGACCGGCGCTACTGATTGGAGTTGATTATGGTGGTGCCCACCAGGCGATCGTAGCGCCCGCCCATGGGCCGGTAGTACAGCAAACCCAGGTAGTCGTTCTCCGCCTCCGTAAAGCTATCCTCCGTTTCGTCGTAGCCCGCCCGGTCGCCCGGTCGCTGCAACTTGCGCCCCGACGCACTCAGATCGGTGACGTAATAGTAGTTATAAAACCCCTGCTTGATCAGGGCCCGGCCCACGTAGGCATTGATGCTCGTATTCCACACCATGCGGTAGTCGTACTTGAGTTGCCACTCCGTCATTGCCCCAAAGAGGTAGAGGTCCTCCTCGATCGGCACGCCATTGCGCGGCTTGAGCACGAAGGTGGCCTCGATGTACTCTCCCGTGAAGTCCAGCCCGAAGCGCGCCACGTTTTCCTGTAAGAACTCATCGGCCAGGTTCACCACCGGCCGGTCGTAACGGAAGTTCACGTAGTCCCCGTTGAGGTCGAAGTACTGTACGTAGACGCTACTTCCGCGGGTCATCTCCGGGGCGAGCAGCATAGCGTAATAGTTCCCCTCGTTGGTGATGCTAGCCACCTTGGAGCGGGGAGCCTGCACCGAGCGAAGGTCTAAATTCCGAAACTCATTTCCCCCCCGGTACACAATCACGTCCTGGTAGTTGAACTGTACGCCCTCCCGGGCCAGTAGATTGGGTCGGATACCGGTCACCGCATTATCCCAGCGGCCGTTCTGGAGTACGGTGGCACTGAGCTCCTGTAGTGGCGATCGTGGTTGCAACTGCTTGGTGTTGGCCACCAACTGTACCTCCTGGTGGGTGCGGATCTTATCCACGGCGTTGGGGCGGGTCACCTGCGCGCTCAGCCCCGCTACGTTTTCGGCCACCATGAAGCGGCGAGTAATCACCGGTTGGTCGTCGTCCTGCGTATCGTAGACCACCAGTAGGTAGTTGCCGCTCTTTTCCAGTCGCATGTTGCGGTTCGGAAACACCAGGTCATAGTGCACGTACTTCGTCAGGGTCCGGAGACTGAAATCGTAGTCCTCCAGGTAGTCGTTGCCGTAGCCGCTGTTGTACTCCATCTGCCCCAGCGTCGAGGGCGTCCAGTCCTGGTCACAGTGGATGAAGCTGTAGGAGTAGCGCCCCACGTCCTCCCGCAAATCATCGAAGGAAAGCCGCAGCCGTGCGCCCCCGCCCAGCTCGATCAGCGGATAGGAGTGCGGGAAGCCATCGATGTGCAGCCGCACCGTCTTGATGTGGTCGACGTAGGTATTGTCGAAGTAGTTCAGCTCCGCCTCCTGCGCTACCAGCCGTCCGCAACCGAGCAGTACAAACAGGAGGGCGGCGGCGCGCGGGTACAAAACTGGTCGAAGAAAGGCGAGGATCATTAGAAGGCGTTAAGTCTGCTCACGTACTGGGTTCCGCTCCGGTAGAACCGCCAGGGTTTGGCGGCCCATTCCGGTCCGGCGCCGTCGATGCCGATGCGGGGGGTGCACACCACGTCGGCCTGCACCTGCGGCCCCGCCCCCGCCCTGAGTTGTACCGGACTTTCGGCATCGAGTAGGTCCAGTATATTCTGCGCCCGGGTGATGCCGAGGGCAAGCGAAAGAACGCCGGGCCCCCGGCTAAGTTGCGGTTTTAAGCTTTCCATATGACGGCGGGCGAGCATCGTCGGTACTCCTAGAGTAGGCTCGATGGCGCGGATCAGCACGGCGTGCGGTACCCCCTGCGGCCCCGTGATTACGTTGAAAAGCTCGTGAATACCGTAGCAGAGGTAGACGTAGCTGGTGCCCGCCCGGGCGTAAAATGGTTCGGTACGGGGGGTACGGCGGTGGCCGTAGGCGTGACTGGCGCGGTCGTCGGGGGCCCAGTAGGCCTCGGTTTCGGTGATGAGGCCGGCGGTTTCCCGGCCGTCGATGTGGGTGTAGAGCTCTACGCCGATGAGTTGGCGGGCGATGTGGACGGGGTCCTCACCGGATAGGAGTGTGCGGAGGTCCATGTGCGGGTTATTCTGTAGCGCAGCTCACCCGTCGCTACATTTACGCCTCGCGGAGTTCCCGCCGCAGAATTTTGCCTACGTTACTCTTCGGCAGCTCCTCCCGAAACTCCACCTCCTTAGGAATCTTGTAGCCCGTAAGACTCTCGCGGGCGAAGGTGATGAGCTCCTCCTGGGTGAGCGACTTGTCCTTCTTCACGACGTAAATTTTGACCACTTCCCCGGAGCGCTCGCTGGGGATGCCCACCGCGGCCACCTCGAGCACCTTAGGATGGGCGGCAATGACATCCTCCACCTCGTTGGGGTAGACGTTAAAGCCGGAGACGAGGATCATGTCCTTCTTGCGGTCCACGATGGTGAAAAAGCCGTCCCCGGACATCATGCCGATGTCGCCGGTGCTGAGCCAGCCCTCCTGGAGTACCTTGGCGGTATCCTCGGGGCGGTTGAGGTAACCCTTCATGACCTGGGGGCCCTTGATCTGGATCTCGCCGCGCTCCTCGCTGGTGGCTATGCGGCCCTCGTCGTCGTTCCACACCCGCATTACGGTATTGGGAAGAGGCACGCCGATGGAGCCGATGCGCAGGTGCTCGTTCAGGGGGTTCATGCAGGCGGAGGGGCTGGTCTCGGTGAGTCCGTAGCCCTCGCTCAGGGGTACGCCGGTGAGCTTTTGCCAGCGTTCGGCCACGGAGCGCTGTACGGCCATGCCGCCGCCGACGGTGATCTTGAGGTGGCGGAAGTCGAGCTTGGTGAAGTCCTTGTCGTTGAGCAGTCCGTTGAAGAGGGTGTTGACGCCGGTCATGCCGGCGATGCGATTGTCCTTGAAGGCCTTAACGATGGTGCTCAGGTCGCGGGGGTTGACAATGAGCACGTTGCAGATGCCGTGGGCGAAGATGGCCACGGAGTTAACCGTGAAGGCGAAGATGTGGTAGAGCGGCAGGGGGCAGAGCATGCGCTCCTGACTACCGGCCTCGAGCTTCTGGGTCATCCAGGCCTTGGACTGGACGGCATTGGCCACGAGATTGCTGTTGGTGAGCATGGCCCCCTTCGATACGCCGGTGGTGCCGCCGGTGTACTGGAGGGCGATGGTATCGGTGGGCTGGCCGGTGAACTGGGGGAGTTGGTGCTTCTTGCCCTCGTCCAGGGCGGTCTGAAACTCCACGGCGTTGGGTAGGTTGTACGCCGGCACCATCTTTTTGACGTTGCGTACGACGAAGTTGGTGAGTCCGCCCTTAATCCAGCCCAGCATACCTCCGATGGTGGTGAGCACGACGGTGTGGATGTCCGTCTCGCCGATGATTTTCTCCAGATTAGCGGCGAAGTTTTCGGCGATGATGATGCCCTTGGCTCCGCTGTCGGTGAACTGGTGCTTCATCTCCGGCGGGGTGTAGAGTGGATTGGTGTTGACGATGACCAGTCCGGCCTTGAGCAGGCCGTGGAGCACGATGGGGTACTGCAGCATGTTGGGCATCATCACGGCCACCCGGTCGCCGGGCTGCAGGCCGCGGTAGTGGAGGTAGGCTCCAAAGGCGGTGCTGAGCTTATCGAGCTCGCCGTAGCTTAGGTCTTTACCCATACAGGAGAAGGCCGGACGGTTGGTGTATTTGGCGGTGACGTCGGCGATAAGGTCCTTGAGGGTAGAAAACGCGTCGACTTCCACATTGGCGGGGATGCCGGCGGGGTACTGTGCGAGCCAGGGACGCTGGTCGGTATTCATCAGGATCGGATTTAAGCGTTGCGGCACCCAAAGTACGACACGAGTCATCAACTACGGTCGGGCTGGTGACGTTCTCAAAGAAGCACTTGCGAATAACGCACTTCCCAGGCCCGGCGACCGACCGCCCCCGTCTCGCGGAGTTTGTGGATATTCGCTACCGACATCGACCTTCTAAACTACTTTACCCACAATGGAAAACGGAATCCTCACCGACGCCCAGCAGAAAGACGCTGAGCTCATCAAAACGCTGCTCGAAAAGATCGTCAACAAGAAGGGCTTCGATAACGTCAAGGCCAACGCCGAAGGCTACGAGACGCCCGCTAAAATCCGCCGCAGCAAAGGACACCGACGAGTACTTTATCCCCGATGTCACCGGTGAGGTCAACGGCCGCAAGAGCTATTTTGAGCTCGGCCTCAAAACTGACGACGAGCGCGAGCTGGTCACTAAGTGGCGCCTGCTTTCGAGCCTGGCCGCCTATAAGCACGGCAAGTTGTACCTGGCCGTACCCCGGGGCCACATGGCGTTTACTAATCGCATTTTGGCCGATTATCCGATCAATGCGGAGGTAGTCAAGATTTAATCGGGCACTTCTAACATTAGCGAAGCCCCCCGGACCTAGGTCCGGGGGGCTTCGCTATTTTGAGTAAGACCGGCTACTACAGCGCGTACTCGTTAGCTTCGATCAGCACATCGGCCACCTTCCGGCGTAGGACCTTAACGTTCTGTGGGGAATACTTCGTGAACCGCTTGATGCCCATCGTGAAGGTGCGCAGCAGGTCGCCCTCGACGAAACTGGCTACGGCGTCCGTAGCGTTCTTCATCATGCGGGCCGTAGCGTCGTGGAGGTAGGTGCGTAGGATGGCGTCGTAGACCGTGATGTCCTGCTTGCCCAGTCCCTCGGCGCGGAGCTTCTGTACACGCAGTAGGGTGCTTTCGGCCTGCAGTAGGTCACCGAGCATATCGGCGATGTTCATCAGGATTTCCTGCTCGCCCTTGAGGTTAAGCTTACCGTCCATCTGCTCTTTAGCGGCGGCCCCGGCGACCATGAGGATGAGCCTTTTAAAGTCGGCCACTGCCTTGATCTCCTCGCCGTATTCTCCCTCCGGACGGCTCATGCTCGGCATGCCGCTGAGTTCCTTCTGTACGGCCCAGGCGGGTCCGACGATGTCCAGGGCACCCTTCATCGCGCGGCGCAGCAGCATATCGACGCTCAGTAGGCGGTTGATTTCATTGGTGCCCTCGTAGATGCGGTTGATGCGGCTGTCGCGGTACATGCGGGGGGCCAGGGTCTCCTCGCTATAGCCCATACCGCCGTGGATCTGTACGACCTCGTCGACCGTATAGTCGAGCGTTTCGGAGCCGAGGAACTTCAGCAGGGCGCACTCGATGGCGTACTCCTCGGCGCTCAGCAGCTTAGCCTCAGCGAAGGATTTACCCCCGGCCATCAACTGCTTATTCATGTCCTGAATCTGCTGGCTGACGCGGTATAGTGCGCTCTCGCCAGCGAAGATGCGGATAGCGGCCTCGCCGATCTTGTACTTGATAGCCCCGAAATTGGCGATGGGCTGCTTGAACTGGATACGCTCGTTGGCGTAGTGTACGCCTACCTCCAAAGCCCGCTTGGCACCCCCCATGCTGAGCGCGTGCAACTTAAAGCGGCCTACGTTCAGCACGTTGAAGGCGATAAGGTGGCCCTTACCAATCTGGCCGAGGCTATTCGCGGCCGGTACCCGTACGTTCTCAAAGAAGACCTGGCGGGTGGAGCTACCCTTGATGCCGAGCTTATCCTCCTCCGCGCCAAGGGTAAGTCCTTCGAGCTGTCGCGGCACGATGAAGCCGGTAAACTTGTCCCCATCAACCTGCGCAAAGACGATGAAGACGTCGGCAAAACCGGCGTTGCTGATCCACATCTTCTGCCCGTTCAGGACATAGTCGTCACCGTCGAGGGTTGCGGTGGTTTTCGCGCCCATAGCGTCGGAGCCACTTCCGGGCTCGGTCAGGCAGTAGGCCGCCTTGAGCTCGCCACTGATCAGGCGGGGCAGGTATTTTTCCTTCTGTTGCTCGTTACCGAAGTAGAGGATGGGTAGCATCCCGATCCCCGTATGGGCCGCGTAGGACACGGTGAAGGAGCCGGAGCTACCGCCCATCACGTCGCAGATCAGGGTGTTGGTATTGGTGTCCATCTCCATGCCACCGTAAGACTCGGGCATGTGGGTGCCGAGTAGTCCGAGTTTGGCCATCTTCTCCAGTAGGCGGGGGGCGATGTTATCCTCCTGCTTTTCGATCTTGTCCAGGTTAGGCGTGATCTCCTGCTGGATGAAGTCCTCGACCATCTGCTTGACCATCAGCTGCTCCTCACTGAACTCCTCGGGCGTAAAGGTGCTGGAGTAGTCGGCGTCGGCGATGAGAAATTCGCCGCCTTTGAGTACTTGCTGTGCGGTGAGGGTGGCTGCCATGATCGGGTGGTGGTTTTTTGCTTTAGCGAAAATTCGCTGCTAAGGTACGGGGGGATAACGAGGGGGGCAAGGGATTCGTTGTGTTTTAGCGAATTTTCGCTGCGGCTCTGCTTTTGGCCTTGCTTGAGGTTTTGTCCCAAGGTTGCACCTTGGGGGGAGTTAGGAGAACTGCTACGCAGTTGGTGGGGCAGGCGGGGTAGGAGGCCGGGGCCGCGGGTGCGGGCAATGTGATGAGGGGGCCGTGGCCTTACTCGGGGTAATACTGCCAGAAATCGGCTTTCATGGCGGGGACGTCGATATCGGTATAGATGCCGATCTCGCGTAGGGCGTTCTCCGGCGGGGTGGGGTAGCCGAGCTTGGTGACCAGGTCGGGGCGGGCGAGGGCTTCGATGAGGGCTACGTCCCACATGATCCAACGGGCCTTTTCAGGGTCTTCGTTAGTCCACCAACGGGTGTAGGTAGCCCAGCGGCGGAGGAGGTAGTCGGCTAGCGGGCCCTTATCTCGAAGTTGGCGCTCGGTATCCTCGCGGTCGAAGACTAGATGCTGGGAGGTGGTGGCGGTCATGATATCTAGCTCCAGGCCTTCGGTATCCAGCAGTACCTCTACGGCCAGGGTGTCGTTGCCGGAGTTAAACTCCTGTTTGTTGTAGTCGTTGGTGGCCGGGTCGTGCCAGAAGCCTAGATAATGCACACTGACCTTTGGGATGATGCGGGGGTCTAGTAGGATGGCCGAGGCAACGTTGGTGCAGGAGCCGAGGATGACCAAGTGTAGTTTTTGTCCGGCCGGCTGGTGCAGGGCCTGTGCGACGATGAGTGTGGCAGCCGGTGAGGGGGAGGGCGTATCGCGGTTGGTTAGTGGTGTATTGGCACCGATGGGGTGGGGGACGTCCTTACGGTCCAGCAGCCGGAGTAGGTCCTCATTGATGTCCTGGCTTTCCTGCACAGTATTGTCACTCGCGAGGGGCGAGGTGTGAAACTGGGCGGAGGTGATGCCCCTAAGGTCGAAACTGGGCTCGGCTACCGCACGCACGAGGGCGAAGAGGTCGTCAAGCTCGTTGGCGGTGTCGGCGTCTACAATTAGGGGGAGGCGAGTGGGGGCGGCGTCGGGCATCTTACTGGTGGGGGTGCTGCAGGTGACTAGGACCAGCAGGAATACAATACAGGGAACTAGGCGCATGTGGGCAAGGTAGCCTTCGCATGGCGTAGTCGCGTGGGGCTAGCACCCCACGCGCGGTTAGGGCGCCCCCTCCGGGGACGGTTGGTAGAGGGCGGTGACGGTATACGTGACCTTCGGGTAGCGCTTCAGTAGTCGTGCTCTACCGTCGGTGCGGATAGAAAGGGCGGAGGCTATTGCATCCGCCACCATCCCACTGGGAGCTAGTACGGTGACGGTCTCGCCGTGGCTCACCCCCAGCCCGGTACGGGGGTCCACCAGGTGGCTATACCGTATACCGTCGTGTAGCAGGTGGCGGTAACTCGGTCCGGAGCTCGCTATGGCCACACCGGCGGTGTCGACTTTGCCGGCCGGCAGCGCGATCGTCCACCCTCCATGGCCCGGCGGCGCGTCGCCCAGCAGCAAATCGCCCCCGCCGTCGATCAGATAGGATTGAATGCCGAAGGCGCGCAGTACCTCCCCGGCTACGTCCAGTCCGTAGCCCTTCGCCACACCCCCCAGGTCGAAGTACAGGCTATCGTGGGCGAGCCATAGTCCCCGGGCGGGGTGGAGACGGTAGGACGTTCCTTGCACCTGGCTTACATCTGGCTTAAATTTGGCCTCCCTTCCCCTAATTACGCGTACCCCAGTTGACGCAACCCCCTGAGTTACATCGGTGGGAAATGCTTGCTGACGGATCGCGCGGCGCCAGCGCTTAGTGAGCTGACCGATGGTGACGTCGAAGGCTCCCTGACTGTGCCGGTGCAGCTTCTGACTGAAGGCCAGCACCCGGTACAGATCGGACGAGATGGGGTGAAATTGCCGGGCGGATAGCCGGCTTACCGTACGGATCTCGCTGGTGGGTCGGTAGTCGCTCATGGACTGCTCCACCGCCTCGATACGGGCAAAGGCACTGTCGATGGCGCGGTGGGCTAGGAGGGTGTCGGTGGCGTAGCAGGTGATGCGCCAGGGGGTGCCCATGGCGGGGCGGGTGGTGGTGACGCGGGTCTGGGCGAGAGCTATCAGAGGAAGATGTAATGCAATCAGAGTCAGCAACTCGGCAGACCAACTTTTGGCTTGGCTCACATCACCCGCGTCTCCCCCGGTACCGGCACGGGGTAGTAGCCACTCTCCAGCGGTAGGATGGGCGGCGGAGCATCAAAGGCATAAGTGGCCGGCGATAGGTCGAGGTCGGAGGCTAGGGCGGTATCCCAGTCTATGACCTGACCGGAGTAGGTGGCCATGCGACCCATGATGGCGGTCATCGTGGCGTGGGCACCATTCTCGGCGTCGGCGTACTTGTACTCCCCATCGGCGACGGCCTTGAACAGAAGGTCATGCTCGTACTGGTAGGGGTTGGGGTCTTTCCGGTCGTTGTGGTCGAGCAGCGCGTAGCCACCGGGAGTGAGGAGCTTGCCCGGGGCGGGGGCGCTACCGTTCGTACCCTGAAATTCCTCACTGACCTTAGTCGAGCAACCTTCCCAGTGGCGGCACTGGCTGATCATGCGGCTACCGTCGGCGTAGGTGTACTCCACGTAGTGGTGGTCGAAGATCTCGCCGTACTCCTTGCCGGTACGCATGTGGCGACCACCGTAACCGGAGGCCGACTGCGGGGTGTCCTGCTTGACCCAGTTACCGACGTCGAGGTTATGGATGTGCTGCTCGTTGATGTGGTCGCCGCAGAGCCAGTTGAAGTAGTACCAGTTGCGCATCTGGTATTCCATTTCGGTCTGCTGCGGCTCGCGGGGACGTACCCACACCCCACCGCTGTTCCAGTACACGTAGCTGGTGGTGATGTCGCCGATAGCTCCGTTTTGCAGCATGTCGATCCAGCCGTCGGTGTAGGCCTTCTGGTAGTGGCGCTGGAGACCGACAACTACGTTGAGCTTCTTGGCCTTCGCTTCCTTCGCGGCGGCCAGTACTCGGCGTACCCCGGGGGCATCTACCGCCACCGGTTTTTCCATAAATATCTGCTTCTCCGCCGCCACGGCCGCCTCGAAGTGGATGGGGCGAAAGCCGGGGGGTGTGGCGATTAGGACCACGTCGCAGAGCGGAATGACTTTTTCGTAGGCGTCGAAACCGACGAATTTGTTCTCCTCGGCCACATCGAGCCGGGCGGCGTCCATTTCGTTTTCCTCCAGCTGGGTTTGGATGCCGGTATAGGCTTTATCCAGCCGGTCGCGGAAGGCATCGCCCATCGCCACCAATTTGACGTTTTGCTCGGTGCTCAGCGCCTGAAAGGCCGCACCCGTGCCGCGCCCCCCGCAGCCGATGAGGCCTATACGGATTGCATCGTCGACGGAGGAATGCACCTTGGCGGCCAGCTCGGGGGTGATGGCCAGGCCGGCGGCGGCCAGGGCGGTGGTACGTTGGAGGAAAGAACGGCGATTGATGGGCATGATCGGGGGGGCTGTTCGTCGGCCGAATGCCTTGCGTAGCGAGGTTCGTCCGCCGAGTGGGTTAAGGAATAAACTCGGCGGACGAACTTTTAGGACCGCTGAGGGCGGTCCGAAAAGGATTCGGCCGCCGAGGAGGAGCCGACAGAGACTAGTCGACAATCGACTCGGCAAAAAAGGTACGCACTTCTTCCGAACTCGGCTGCTTTTTCGGCGAAACAATGCGAAATCCTAGAAAGGCACTGTCTACGTTCCACCAGATACTCTTAGGAATCTGCGGGTCGCGGGCCTGCCAGCGGGGGCTTGACTTTTCGCGGGCGCGGCAGCCGGCCTCGGCCGCAGGCGTATCGAAGGAGCCGCCCCGCACGGTGCGGGAGTGCTTGCCATCGGGGCGCATCCAGGGGTCCTGTCCGTCGCCGGTGCGGTCGGCGTAGTCGTCGTAGTACTCGTCTAGCGTCCACTCGCTGACGTTGCCGAGCATGTCGTAGAGTCCCCAGGCATTGGGGGTTTTCTCGCCGGTCTTGTGGTAGGTTTCCTCGCCGTTCTCGAGTAGCCAGGCCAGGTCGGGCAGGTCGGCGGGGTCTGGTTCTTCACCGGCCAGGCAGGCGTACTCCCATTCGGCCTCGGTGGGCAGGCGGAAGAAGCGGCCGGTCTTTTCGTAGAGCCACGCGCAGTAGCGCAGCGCGGCCTGCTGGGTCGTATTCACCTGGGGGTAGCCGCCGCGGGTGCCCATGCCGTAGGTGAGGTCGAGGTAGGGCGGGGAGGGGCGGGCCCAGCCGTCGGCATCCCAGTCCGCATTAGCGGCTAAAGGAGTATCGTTTTCACGCACCTGGAAGATTCGGTAGGCCTCGTGCGTCACCTCATGGCTGGAGATGGCAAAGGGGGAGAGGGTTACCTCCTTTCCTTCGATGGTATGCGCGCCGCCCTCCAGGGGGACCATGGTAAAGCTGACGTCGGTACCGGGTAGCCACACGGTGTCCACTTGGGCGGGGAGCGCGGGTGCTAGGTGAATCGCAAGGAGCAGGAGAAAAATGTGGCGCTTCATGGGCACTAATCTACCGATAAAGCCGTAATTGACGCGAGCTCAGCTCCTTTTGCTTCAGCCTCTTCCTCCAGATCATAATTATCCTGTAGCCCGAGCCAAAACTTGGCGGAGGTGCCAAAATACTTACTTAGTCGGAGCGCGGTATCCGCGGTGATCCTTCGCCTTTCAGATAGGATATTGCTGATTCTGGTCTGAGGAATACCGAGGTCCTTAGCCAGGCGGTAGGCTGATAAGCTGAGCGGGGCTAAAAACTCTTCGCGTAGGACCTCTCCGGGGTGGATATTTGATAGCTGTTCCATTGTGGTACCGTCTACTCGCCAATATACAGCACCTATTGCCTTAACCCCCCAATAACACCCCCCTTAACCTTCCCTTTATGCCAGCCGGCACCGCCCCCGCCGTTCTGAGCCGCAACCAAACGAATCTACCATGCGACTCATTCTTATGACCTTACTCGCCCTGGCGACCGCCGCCGCGATCAGTGCCCAGACCACCATCGGCCTCCGCGCCGGCTACGGACAATCCGGCCTACGCAGTGGCGAGACCTTCGATGTAGTCACCGAGCAGACCGGCTGGGTGGCCGCCCCCTCCCTGGGCGTGTTTGCCGAGCTGCCGCTGTCGGACCTCATCACCCTGCGCCCAGGACTGGAATACAACCGGCGGGGCACCAGCGTCGGACTCACGCAGGGGGTGGAGCTCTTTGGCGTCCGATTGCCGGTAGGTGCCCGGGCCCGTACGACCTTTGATTATCTGGAAGTGCCCCTCCTGGTTCGGCTTAGTCTACCCACGGATGGGACCGTACGGCCGTACGCGCTCGTGGGGCCATCGGTAGGCTATGCGCTATCCGGGAAGCTTCGCACCAGCGCACGCGCCCTGCTTGACTTTACGCTTAGTACGACGGACATCAATTTGGAGGCGATCAACTACGAACGGTTGCACCTGGGATTAGTGGCCGGAGCGGGTGTAAGGGCGGATTTAGGCCCCGCTAGCGCGCTCTTTTTGGAGGCCCGCTACGAGCACGGACTGACGCAGCCCTACAACGTGCCGTTGCTGCGTGATGGAGTGGGATTTCAGGGGTGGAATCTGGGGGCGGGGGTCAGTTTTGCGCTGTAATTCAGGCTCAGCCAGTACATTGAGTGAATGATTCGGTGCTCGCTCCTTTTATTTCTGTTTTTGGCCACCCTCCAACTCCCGGCCAGCGACACCCTCCTCATCCTCGACAACGGCACCGGCCGCTTTGAACTGCAGACCCGGCAGGGCAGGCTGTACCTCCATCGCATTACCGATCTACGGCACGACTACACGCTTACCTTCGACACCGCCCAATCCCTATTCAGCTGGCCGGAGGGGGCCACCGTGCGCCTGGAGGAGACCTCGCAAGACCGCATCCCCGCCACCGCCTACCGCCCGGCCCACACCCTGCTACGCCTCACCCAGACCGGCGGAGCGGATACCCTGAAACGCACCTTCCGCCTCTTCGACGGTGTGGTAGCCCTACAGTGCAATCAGCAACTAACGGGCGGGGCCGCAGGTGCAGCATTCAACGCCGGGCTCCCCGGCCGCCACTGGCAACTCACCACCGTACGTTTCACCGACCAAACCGATGGGCATAACGATCTGATGCAAGCCGACGAGTACCTACTCTTCAACGGCACTACCCGCACCCGGGGCAACCTGCTCGTAGCCCGCAATACCCTTACCGATCAAGGACTGTGGCTGCTCAAGGAAGCCCCCCTGGGTGAGAGCCAGCTCGACGATCCGGGCTACGATTTTGCCTTTGGCTTTGATCGTCTGAGCGTAATGGGTCACCGGTATGGCTTCTCCATTGGGCTTTGCACCGGCGACCCCGCCCTGGAATCTCTGCGCGCCTATCAACTGGCCAGCTACCGCTACCTGCCCGAGCGCGACGAAATGGTGCTAATGAACACCTGGGGCGACCGTGGTCAGGACGGCAAGGTGAACGAGGCCTTCGTGCTGCGCGAACTCGAAATCGCCGCGGGCCTTGGTATCACCCACTTCCAGATTGACGACGGCTGGCAGGCCGGGCTGTCCAAAAACTCCGCCTCCACGGCCGGCGACCGTTGGGGGTACTGGGAGACCGAAGACTGGCTGCCCCACCCGGAACGCTTTCCGAACGGATTCACCCCGGTAATCGACCGCGCCAGGCAACTTGGTATGGAGGTCGGCCTCTGGTTCAACGCCAGCCGCGAGGACGACTATGCCGCCTGGCAGCGCGACGCTGCGCTATTAATTGGTCTATATAACGACTACGGCATCCGCACCTTTAAGATGGATGGGGTGGACTTACCCACGGCGCGCAGCGACCGTAACTTTCGTAGCCTGCTAGATTCGGTACGTACGGCCACCGATGGCCACGTGGTATTCAACCTAGACGTCACCGCCGGGCAGCGCGGTGGCTATTTCTACCTCGCCGACTACGGTAACGTCTTCCTGGAAAACCGTTACACCGACTGGGGCAAGTACTACCCCCACTGGACGCTGCGCAACGTGTGGCAGCTCGCTCACTACCTGCCCCCCGCCCGCCTGCAAATCGAGTTCCTCAACCCCCGCCGCAACACCGATAAGTACCCCGCCGGCGACCCCCTGGCCCCCTCCAACTACGACCTCGCCTACCTCTTCGCTACCACCGCCGTCGCCCAACCCCTGGCCTGGATGGAGGGCGGTAACCTCAGCCCGGAGGACCAGCGTGATAGCATCATCCATCACTTTCACCCCTACTTTCAGGACCTACACACCGGCATCACCCTACCCATCGGTGAGCAGCCCGACGGCACCGCCTGGACCGGCTTTCGCACCGCCACCAGCGATAGCACCGGACTGCTGCTGGTCTTTCGCGAATACAACGAGCGCGAAAGTGCGGACGTAGCCACGGGGCTACTCCCCGGACGCAAAGTTACCCTCCAACCCTTGGTAGGCCATGGCAAGAAAGCTGCACTGACGGTGGGCCCGTCAGGTAGGCTATTGCTCAGTCTACCTGAGCCACGCTCGTTTGCGCTATATCACTATACCCTACACTAATACTGAGCAGGCCTCCCCAAGCACTGCTTCTCATGACCCTACCGAACGATAAACTGCTTGCGTACCGGCGCCACCCCTGCCGCTTCGATCAGTAGTACGTAAGTACCACTTGCCAGCGGCTCGGAAAATGTCCCTGTAGCGGCATCCGTCCAGTAAGTGGAGGTAGCTAGTGCCCTTCCGCTGATGTCGAATACCGTAAGTCGGCTACCCATCTTGATTCCCGTCACGCGGAAGCCCGCCCGTCCTGCCGGATTGGGGGATACGGAGATGTCACCGTTGTCAATCGGTGTGCTGCGGGTACCAACCACCTCACCGCTCGGTAGGGGCGGTGCCAGCTCCACCCGGGGGGTGCCTCCGCCTCACCTTTTTATGATCCGGTGGGTGGATACCCTACCGCCCCGTACGTCGCTGATCACTACGTTGTAAAGGCCTGCCGGTAGACCGGCTAAGCTAACGACCTGCTTACCGCCGGTCAGTTGCTCGGTGAGTAGTAGTTTACCCGACACACTGTAGAAGTTAGCGGTCAACTGGCTAGACTTCCGGCTAGTAAGGGTAATGGTCAACTGATCCACAACGGGGCTGGGGTAGAGCTGTGGTAGCTCGGCCTGCTCATTCGTTACGTACACAGCCTTACTGTAGGTGGTGGTACCGTCGAAATCCACGTCCACCAGCCGGTAGTAGGCCTCCGGTAGCGGTTGCCGGTCCAGAAAGCTGTACCGCAGCAGTTCGTTGCTGTAGCCGGTAGCCTGCACCCGCCCAATTTCACTGAACTCCCCGTCGGCCGCCCGGCGCTGCACGATGAAGTAGTCGGTATCGAACTCGGTGGCCGTCTCCCAGTCTACCCGTACCGCCTGCTTGTCGTAGGCCGCACTGAAGTGGACCAGTACGATGGGGAGGGTGCTGGAGAAGTCCATCGTCACGGTAGCCTGATTGCTCTGGGTGGTAGCGCGATCGCGGGAGCGGTAATTGAAGGTGACCACCACCGGTCCGTCTGCGGGGTCGAACTCGAAGAGCGTTTCATCGAAGTTGTTGATGTTTCGCGACCGGGTTAGCGCCGTACCATTATAGTATAGGATGCCCTCCGCACTGCTATCAGGAATGCTTGCGACCAGAATCGTTGTCGGAATACCGTCCTCGGCATCGGCTACGTCGAGACTGGGTACCTGCACCCGATTGGAACCCCCGGGGTTGTTCTGGGGTGGTTCACTTACGTTCTGCGCCGTGGGTTTGGTATTGATACCGAAGTTGATGTCAGAAAGGTTATCCCCAAGGGCGAGGGTGAAGGAGAGTCGGCCGTTGTTCGAGCCGTCGCTGCCCGCGGCGGTACCGATATTGTCTCCCACGAATACGTGGGTAGTCGGTAAATTCTGGGCGGGAGGAGCGGCACCCTCCGTACCCTGGTTGCGGCCGATGCGAATCTCGTAATTCCCCGCGAAATCGCCCTCAAAGGCGTAGGTGCCATCGGAATTGACGGCCAGGGAGGTGACCACGCTGCTTGATTGGATCAGGGTAGCGAAGAGTGGGACCGTACCCGCTGTTCCCGTGCCCGTGCCGTTTACGGTATCATCGCTGCGTCCGTTGCCATCGGCGAACACGTTGCCGGAAAGCACGGCCGGAGCGTAGCAGCCCGAGGCGGCATCGGCGTTACCGCTGCGGATATCCTCGGCCACGGACAGTTGGGTAAAGGCACCGGTACCGAGGTTGACGGAGTAGATGATCCCCTCCGAGTCGATGGCCCGCACGGCGCCAAAACGATTTTTGTATAGTCCTAGAATGGTGTTCGTTATGCCCGTGGCGCCCACGGGGGTGATGACTCCCGTGGCGCTGTTGATACGGTAGAGGGTATTCCGCTGTCGGTTACTACCGTAGAGTGTACCGCTAGTCTCATCGAAGATGATGTCAGTGATCGTCAGTTTATTATCGCCGGCGTCCTGGCAGGAGGGGCAGGTCAGCGTGGCGGTGCTCTCCACCGTGGCGGTACTGCCGGAGGAGATGTTGATCTTCTGAATAAGGTTACGAAAGCCCGTAGAGTTGGTGAGGGCGTAAGAGGTATTGACGTAGTAGTTGCCGTCCAGGTCGAAGGTGCCCGAGCCGATGGCCCCGCCGTTGTTGTCGACCGTCTGGGCATTATTCGTAGTGAATCTTCGAATACCGTTCACCGTGATAGCCTGCCGGGCGCAATTGGCTCCGATCCGGTAAAGTCTTCCGGAAAACTGCGAGGAGTCGAAGCGCGATACGGCATAGAGAAAGTTGTCCTGCGGATTGAACGCCAGTGCGTTGAGGGATACATCCAGCTGAGCCGCCGTGCAAACGGTGGTCCGATCTCCGGTAGCGGTGGTGAGTCGACTCAGGCGCGAGTCGGAAATCCGCAGTACCCCACTTTGCGTAGCACTGGTAGCCGAGGAGATGTAGTACCCAAATCCATCACTACCGGAGCAGGCAAAGGGGGTAGGGGTCTGGCTCCGGGCCACAAAGGGCAGGAGGCAGATCCCCGCAAGGATCAACGCAATACGCATGGTAGGCAATTTTTTCATGAGGTTCCCATCAGCTTCCTCAGTTAACTGAGGTGAGCAGACGTGAAAATGCGAAAGCTTAAAGCTAAAGACGCGTGCAATGTACTACGGGAAAATCAGTTGCCACAGTTAATTTTTTGCTTTAGAGAGTGGTGGGGTCTCATTGTAATTAGCCCTGCACCCGCGGCCCCGCCCGCTTTGACTTACGTTTCTCCGCTGGCAAAGAGGACATTGCGTACCACCGAGCGAGAATCAGCCGAGCCGCCCAGGGACCCGGAAAGGATGCCCACCGCCGCCAGAAACAGCACGAGCCGCAGGTGGGCCCCGGCGGTGGAGCCGTCCTGGTCGGAGGTCCAGGTACGCATGAGGGGGTCCGGAAAAACGAAGACCACCACCCCGTACATCAGTAGGGCAAAGACCACGAAGAGAAAGGCCAACGTAAGCACCAGGGCCAAGTAGGTAGCCGCGGCCGTGACCACCGCGCTCTCCGAGGTATTACCGTGGCGGGTGGCCACCAGGCGAAAGGAAAAAGCGCGGTAGAGCACGAACGTAGCGGCCACAAAACTAGCCCCCACGAAGACCGCCAGCTGACCGGCGGACACCGAGGCGGCAAAGTCCCAGGTCTCGCCCCCGAAGATGAGCACGATGATTACCGACAGGGCCGTGGCGATCATCGTCGGTAGCTTGGTGGCGATGCGGATGGGGTTGGCGCTGAGCGCACCGCGTACGATGCGGGGTAGGTTGCCGGCGGTCTGTCGTAGCACGAAGGCTAGGCGGTTGCCCTCCGAGAAGCGGTCGTTGGCCTCCAGGGGTAGGTTACGGGCCATGCGGTCGAACTGGGCAGCGGTGAAGCGGTCCATCGCGTCCAGATCCTGCGGTACCTCGATACGGGCCATGTAGTTGGACTTGTCCGGGTGGTAGGCCAGGTTCAGCAGCCGGCCGAAGCAGTGTAGCATGAGGGTGCCGAGCCGTTCGCTCATGAGCTCCGTATCCTCTAGGTCCTCCGAGCCGTAGTCGGCCAGGCGGCGGGTCGATATGATGGCCACGTTGGTGAGTTGGGAGGGGAGGGCCAGGAGGTAAGAAAGCGAGGCCGCAGCAATCTCCACCTCCGTGATGATGAGTAGGAAGGCTAGGCGGCGCTCCGTTTTTTCGTTGATGCCGATCTGTACAAAGTCCAGGGCGTTGTAGCCGCTGTCGTCGGGGGTGAGCGGCGGGCCGTCGAAGGTAAGCGACTCGATGCGTAGGCGGGGCTCCCGCTCCAGTACCTCGGTGAGGCGCCGGGTAGCCTGGCGGGTGAGCAGGCTGAGGGCGCGGGCGTCGTGGCCGGCGACGTCGACCTTCATGATGCCGAGGGGGATGTCGGTGGAACTCATTCCCGCAATGTAGGGTTCCCCTACCTTCGCCGCCCTTTATCGTAGCCCCATGACCGACCCCCAGACCGCCGAACTTACCCGCCTCCGCCAACTCATCGACCTCGAACGGCAGGAAGAACGCCGGCTACACCTGGAGGTGATCCAGGCCATGCCCCTGGTGCAGCGGGTCGCGAAGGGCTACAGTTGGTACCCGCTACAGGTGATCAAGGAGGGCTACGGCATCGGCGAGCGGCCCTTCGTGGTCGTGACGCGGGAGGGGGAGGAGGCCCACCAGTTTCGCGCCGGTACCTCGGTGAATCTCTTTACGACCCAGCAGGGCGCCCGCTCACCCCAGCGCTCCGGCGTGATCCAGTACGTGAAGAAGGAGAAGATGAAGATCATCCTGGGTGGCGACGAGCACCCCGGTTGGCTACAGCGGGGCGGGGTGGGGGTAGACCTGATGTTTGACGAGCGCACCTACATTGAGATGGATAAGGCGGTGCAGCGACTGGAAACCGCCCGTGGCGACCGCACGGCCGAACTGCGCGACGTGATCATGGGGGTGCGCGAGCCGGAGTACCGTCCCGTAGCCATAGAGGCCGTGGCCCACCTGACGGAACTGAACGATAGCCAACGGGAGGCGGTGCGGGAGATACTGGGAGCCAGCCACCTGAGTCTGATCCACGGCCCGCCGGGCACGGGCAAGACCACCACCCTGGTAGCCGCCGTGGGGGAGCTGGTCAAAACGGAAAACGCCATCCTCTTCTGCGCCCCCAGCAATAGCGCCGCCGATCTGGTTACCCTACGCATGGCCGAGCAGGGCATCCGCGTGGTGCGTACCGGCAACATCAGTCGGGTGGAAGAAGACGTTATGCAGCATACACTTGACGTACAGGTCAACCGCCACCCCGACACCAAGCAGGTTAAAAAACTGCGGAAGGAGGCTGCCGACCTGCGCAAGAAAGCCAAGCGCATGCGCGGCGGCCGCGATAAGGGCATGACCTTCGCCGAGGCCGGCCGACTCAGCGGCTGGGCCCGGCAGCTGGAGGATCACTTGTTAAGCTACATCCTGGATGCGGCCGATGTAGTAGTGTGTACGCTTGTAGGAGCGGCCAGCTCCGTCCTCAGCGACCGGGAATTCAAAACCTGCATTATCGACGAGGCGGCCCAGGCACTGGAGCCCGCCAGTTGGATTCCGATTATTCGTAGCAACCGCGTGGTGCTGGCCGGGGATCCCTACCAACTGCCGCCCACGGTGAAGAGTAAAGATGCCGAGCGCGGCGGCTTCGGTATCACCCTGCTCGAAAAAGCCCTGGAGCGCCATGGCCGCAACGCCCTGCTGGAGGTACAGTACCGCATGAACGAGCGCATCATGGGCTTCAGCAACCAGTACTTTTACGACGGAAAGCTACGGGCCGGCCCGGGCATCGCGGAGCGTACACTACCGGGGGTTAGCCTGCAAGAGAGCGTAGTCTTCATTGACACCGCCGGCACCGGCTTTGAGGAAAAGCTCCACCCCCAGTTCAAGAGCCGCTATAATGACGGTGAGTTAGATATTCTGGTCGAGCACCTGCTACTACTTAAGGGAAGCATTCCGCCCGAGGAACCACTCCCCGCCGTAGCCATCATCACCCCCTACCGCGAGCAGGCCGTGCGCGCCGAGGACCGCATTGAATCCGTACCCGCACTGGCCGATATGGATGTGACCATCAATACCGTCGACGGTTTTCAGGGCCGGGAGCGGGAGGTGGTTTACTTAAGTCTAGTGCGCTCCAACACCCGCTCCGAGATCGGTTTTTTAGCTGATTACCGACGCATGAATGTGGCACTTACCCGGGCGAAGGTGCAACTAGTGGTAATTGGGGATAGTGCTACGATCGGTGGGGATGCTTTTTTCGCGGGATTTTTGGGGTATGTAGAGCGGGCTGGTACGTATCAGACGGCCTGGGAGTATATGGGGTAACACCTCAAACACTCTCCCGCGCAATCCACCGAAACGGATTACGCACCTGCGCCACCCGCCGCTCCGCCACCAGATCGGCCGCCGTCTGCCCCATGGCTGTAAAGTCGGTACTGATCACCGTGATGCCGAGCAGGTCCTTGAGCGGGGTATCGTTGTAGGACACAACGCCGATGTCCTGCCCCAGCCGTAGCCCCCGGTCCCGAATTTGCTTGACCAGGTTGACGAGGTCAGCTTCCTCGATGGTGATCAGCAGCTGACCGGGAGTGAGCGCCATGTCTGGCTCCACCGCATCGATCACCGCGAAGGGTAGATCGTGTTGCACGCAGAAATGGCGGAAGCCGTAGAGTATCCGCTTCGGATAGGGGTAGACCGAGCGGCGGGGGTACACCAGGGTCAACTTGTCGTACCTCCGTATCCGGTGCAGCCCCTCGCCGAGCGCTCGGTAGATATCGTCCTCAAAATCCTGGTACACCTCCGCGTGCCGCTGCTTCAATTCGATTAAATTGTTGTCCAACAGCAACACCTTATTATCCGGTAGTTGATTCATGGTCGCCACCACCGCCGGAGTGTGACTTACGTGCTGCAGCCCCGCCGTCTTGAAGTGCGGCATAATGACGTAGTAGTCGTAGGTGCGTAGGTTTTTGGTCAGTATGCTGAGGAACAGCGTTTCGTCGCAGTGGTAAATGTGCAGGTCCGTATGCGCCTGATCGCCAAGCCGTTGTACGAAGCTGTTGTAGATCTGCATCTTGTACGTACTGAGCTTATTGGCCAGGAAAAGTACGTTAATTCGGCCGAGTAGCGGAGTGCGTGCGATATAAAACCCCTTGCCCTTCACCGAGGTGATGACCTCCCGTTGCTTCAGGATATTATAGGCCTTTTCCACCGTATCCCGCGATAGCCCAAACTGCTCACTCAGGGCATTGATCGACGGGATTTTCTCTTCTAAATGCAGCTGTCCGTGCGCCACGCTGTCGATGATACCATTCACGATCTGCTGGTACTTCGGTACGCGACTTCGTTCGTCGATGGTCAGGGGGTAGGTCATCTTCCGGCGGCGCATTTGGGCGGGGCCGCAGGTGCAAGGTAACGGTACCGAACAATATAGCGACCATCGGGGGCCGGACAGTACAGGATACCGATCCACCCTGTAGTCCCTACTTTACCGATCCTGAATAAACCATCATAACTGTATGTCTACCACCACTACTACCAAGTTCAATTACGTCGACTACCTCTGGGATGAGGAGGCTGCTACCGCCCTCGGTGACGATCAGGTTGCCCTCTTTCTCTACCGCTCCAATATCCTGGGGGCCGACCTACGCATCACCAACTACGGCGGCGGTAACACAAGCTGTAAAACCCTCGAGCGCGATCCCCTCACCGAGCAGGAGGTGGAGGTGATGTGGGTCAAGGGATCGGGCGGCGACATCGGCACCCTTACCCGCTCCGGCATCGCGGGGCTGTACACCGAGCGGCTGCGTGACCTGAAGAAGGTGTACGGCGGACTGGCCGACGAGGACCGCATGGTCGGCTTGTTCAACCACGCCATCTTCGATCTTGACAGTAAAGCCCCCTCGATCGATACGCCGTTGCACGGACTACTCCCCTTCAAGCACATCGATCACCTCCACCCGGATGCAGTCATTGCCGTGGCCGCCGCCGAGGGAAGCGAGGAGATCACCCGCGAAATCTGGGGCGATACGATGGGCTGGGTACCCTGGCAGCGCCCCGGCTTTGACCTTGGGCTGCAACTGGAACGCACTCTGGCCGAGAACCCCGGCATCCGCGGCATCGTGCTCGGTAGCCACGGGCTCTTCACCTGGGGCGCTACCTCTTACGAGTGCTATATGAACAGCCTAGAGGTGATCGAGATGGCTTCGGAGTACATCGAGCGCAAGGTGAAGGAGCAGGGCACGGTGTTCGGCGGCGAGAAAGTGAAGCCCCTGGGCAAAGTCGAACGGCGCGCCAAGGCCGCAAAACTAATGCCGTTGCTACGCGGACTCGCAAGCTCCGAGGCCCGTATGGTGGGCCACTTTACGGACTCCGATACCGTGCTGCAGTTCATTGATAGCTACGACCTACAACGATTGGCTCCGATGGGGACCTCCTGCCCGGATCACTTCCTGCGCACCAAGATCCAGCCCCTGGTGCTGGGATTACAAACCCAACAGGATCTTAGTGACCCCGCAGCGGTACTTGCACAGCTCCAGCCCGCCTTCGCCACCTACCGCGAGGAATACCGGCGGTATTACGAATCGCACAAGCATCCGAATAGTCCGGCCATGCGCGACCCCAATCCGGTCGTCATTATCTACCCCGGCGTCGGGATGTTCACCTTCGCTAAAAACAAGCAGACGGCTCGCGTGGCCAGCGAGTTCTACGTCAATGCCATCAACGTGATGCGTGGGGCGGAGGCCATCTCAGCCTATACGAGCCTACCCCGGCAGGAGGCCTTCGATATCGAGTACTGGCTGCTCGAAGAGGCCAAACTCCAACGGCAGCCCAAGGAGCAGCCGCTCTCCCGTAAGGTAGCGCTGGTGACCGGGGCCGGCGGCGGCATCGGCAAGGCCATTGCCGACAAACTGGTCGCGGAGGGTGCCGTAGTTGTACTCACCGACGTGGCCGAAGAGCGCCTGAAGGAAGCGTATGCTACCTACGGCAGGGACAGCGCTTCCTACGCCGTGACCGACGTGACGGATTCTGCCTCCATTGCCGCAGCCTTCGACCGGGCCTGCCTGGAGTTTGGCGGCGTCGACATCGTGGTGCACAGCGCAGGGCTGGCCATCTCTAAGCCCCTAGAAGAGCACACTGAAAAAGACTGGGACTTACTACAGGACGTACTCGTGAAGGGACAGTTCCAACTCGCTCAGGTAGCCGTACAAGTGATGCGCGGTCAGGGACTGGGGGGCGACATCATCCCCATCGCCAGTAAGAACGGGCTAGTCAGTGGACCTAACAACGTCGCCTACGGTACGGCCAAGGCCGCCCAGCAACACATGGCCCGTCTGCTGGCCGCCGAGCTCGGTCCGGACAATATCCGGGTCAATACGGTGAATCCCGACGGGGTCATCATCGGCTCCAAAATTTGGGAGGGTGCCTGGGCCGAGGGGCGGGCAAAAGCCTACGGAATCACCGTCGAGGAGCTCCCCGCCCACTACGCCAAGCGCAACTTGCTCAACGAGATCATCCGCCCCGAGGACATCGCCGAGGGGGTCTTCGCCCTCGTCGCCATCCTCACTAAATCGACCGGCAACATCATCAACGTCGACGGGGGCATGGCCGCCGCCTTCGTGCGCTAGACCCCCGCCCACCCCGCCCAGAAATACAAATCATGCAGCTACAAAAATCCCACCTCCAGGAGCTCAACACCTCCCCCCACCACGCCCGCGACTACAACCACCTAGCCGACCGCCTCACCGCCCGCGGCGTGGCCGTCGAGGCACTAATCAGTGACCTGGCCGCCTTCCAGGTGGCCATCCCCAGCTGGGCCCTGGGGGCCGGCGGCACCCGCTTCGGCCGCTTCTCCTTTCACGGGGAGCCAGGAAGTCTGGAGCAAAAGATTGAGGACGTGGGCCTGCTGCACGCCCTGACCCAGACGGCCGGGGCCATCTCGCTGCACATCCCCTGGGATACGCCGACCGATTACGCCGCCGTCCGCGAGCTGGCCGCCGCCCACGGGCTAGTGTTCGACGCCATCAACTCCAATACCTTCCAGGACCAGCCGGATGCCACGCTTAGCTACAAGCACGGCTCCCTCAGTTCGACCGATGAGGGGGTACGCCAGCAGGCCATTGCCCATAATCTCGAGGTGATCGACATCGGCGAGAAACTTGGCTCCACGAGCCTCACCGTCTGGCTCGCCGACGGTACCACCTTTCCCGGTCAGCGCAACTTCCAGCGCAGTCTGCTCCAGACGGAAGATAGTCTCAAACAGATCTACGCCGGCCTGCCCACCGACTGGAAGCTCTTCATTGAGTACAAGCCCTACGAGCCTAACTTCTACAGCACGGTGATCCAGGACTGGGGCACCTCCTTCCTGCTCGCCAACGCCTGCGGGGAACGGGCCTATACCCTGGTCGATCTGGGCCACCACCTACCGAACAGCAATATCGAGCAGATCGTCTCCACCCTCATGCTAAAGGGGAAGCTCGGCGGCTTCCACTTCAACGACAGTAAATATGGTGATGACGACCTGACGGTAGGTAGCATTAAGCCCTATGCCCTGTTCTTGATCTTCAACGAGCTGGTGTATGGTATGCGTAACAACCCGCAAAATCCGCCGCTGGCCTGGATGATCGACGCCAGTCACAATATCAAAGATCCGCTGGAAGACCTCATCCAGAGCCTCGAAGCCATCCAGATCGCCTACGCCAAGGCGCTACTCGTTGACCAGGACCGGTTAGCCGCTGCCCAGCACGATCACGACATAGTCGAGTGCCAGGAAGTTCTGCAGGACGCCTTCCGCACCGACGTACGCCCCCTGGTCCAGCGTGCTCGACTCAGCCGCGGTGGTGCCCTTCACCCCCTGCAGGCCTACCGCACGCTGGGTGTCCGCGACCGGCTTATCCAGGAGCGGGGCAGGTTCACCGTAGCCACCGGTCTTTAACATGGAAAAGCAGCGGGTCACGGCGGTCTTCGATATCGGCCGGACGAACAAGAAGTTCTTCCTCTTCGATGAGGATTATCGGGAGGTGCACCGGGAGTACCGGGTGTTGGAGGAAACAGTTGATGAGGATGGTTACCCTACGGAGGACTTGCAGACCCTCAGGGTGTGGCTCCGGGAGGTGTTTAACCGTATTCTAGAAGCGCGGACCTTCGATATTCGAGCCATCAATTTTTCTAGCTACGGGGCCAGCTTCGTGCATCTCGATGCCGGTGGAGAAGTTACCGCTCCGCTATACAATTATACCAAGCCGGTCGACGAGGAGCTCCTCGATCGGTTTTACGCCACCTACGGGCCCGAGGAGGCCTTCGCCACCCGCACCGGCTCCCCCCGCTCCGGCCTGCTTAACTCCGGGATGCAGCTTTACTGGCTCAAGTACCGTAAACCAGAGGTGTTCGGCCGTATCCGCTATAGCCTGCACCTGCCGCAGTATCTGAGCTACGTGTTTACCGGCATTCCCATCAGTGAGTACACCAGTATCGGTTGCCACACGGCTTTGTGGGACTACACCAAGCAGGACTACCACGACTGGGTCTATGCCGAGGACCTTCACCGCCTGCTGCCTCCCATTGTCTCCACCGAGACGAGCATCAACATGAATTACAACGGCAAACGGATGAAGATCGGCGTGGGTATCCACGATAGCTCCGCCGCCCTCCTGCCCTACGTGCGCAGCGAAGAGAAACCCTTCCTACTCCTCTCCACCGGTACCTGGAGCGTAGCACTTAACCCCTTCGGCTCCGGCAAGCTCACCGATCGCGACCTGGCCGCCAACTGCCTCAACTACATGCGCATCGACGGTAAGCCCGTCAAAGCCGCCCGGCTGTTTCTCGGCCAGGAGTACAACACACAGGTCGCCCACCTCACGCAGCACTACGGGGTGGGGGAGGATCAGCACCGCAGCGTTGTCTTCGACCAACGGCTGTACGCCGAGATCCGGGCCGACTACCGCCCCCGCTTCCACTTCGAGCACCTTGACCGCTCGGATAACCCCTCCACTACGGACCTCCCCTCCGGCTCCTTCAAGGTGGCCTATCATCAGCTTATTGTAGAGCTCGTCGATGCCCAAGTCCATAGTCTAGAAACTGCCCGCGGCACTACGCGCAGCAAAAAACTCTTCCTCGACGGCGGCTTTAGCGACAACGCCGTCTTCCTTCACCTCCTTTCCCACCGCCTGCGCGACCTACAACTCCGCACCACCGACTCTAGCCTTGGCTCCGCCCTGGGTGCCGCCATCTGCATCTCCGACCGCGCCCTCGACGCTAAGTTTCTCAAGAAGAATTACGGCGTCAGAAAGCACCAGCCCTTCGTCGTCTCCGAAACCCCCTAACGTCCCCCATCCCTAGGCCCCACGTCCCCCATGCTACAAAACGAAACTGAGGTAGAAACCATCGAGGACCTCGCCGGCGGCGGGGAGTACGAACGCGAGCCCGTCCCCCCGTCCCGGCTCAAGGGATGGGGTAGCTTCCTGGGCATGTACGCCGGGGAGCACGCCGCGGGTACGGAATTCGTCATCGGACCGCTGTTTCTCACTGCCGGGGTGAGCGCCTTTGACCTCATCATAGGCCTCTTACTCGGTAACTTCCTGGCCGTACTGAGCTGGCGTTTTCTGACCGCCGAGATCGCCGTCAAGCGTCGCCTCACCCTCTACTACCAACTGGAAAAGATCTGTGGCAAACAGCTTGTCCTATTCTACAACGTGGCGAACGGGATCCTCTTCTGCTTCCTGGCCGGAGCCATGATCACGGTATCGGCCACCGCCGTGGGCGTACCGCTGGATATGGAGATGCCCCAGCTCGACGACACCCTCCCCAAAGGTGGTACCTACATCCTGATCGTACTCATCGTCGGGGCCGTCATCACCTTTATTGCCGCCCGCGGCTACGACACCGTAAGCCGGGCCGCCAACTGGATGTCGCCCATCATCGTACTGGCCTTTCTGGCCTGTGGCATCGTGGCGCTCGGCCAGCTGGGGGTAGGTAACTTCCGGGAGTTTTGGGCTATCTGGGGGGAGGGCTCGGAGCCCTTCGGCGGACAGATCAAGTATACCTTCTGGCACGTGGTCATTTGGTCCTGGTTCGCTAATGCGGCCATGCACGTCGGGATGTCCGACTTGTCCGTCTTCCGCTTCGCCCGCCGGGCCAGTGCGGGGTGGACTACGGCGGCCGGTATGTACGTTGGTCACTACATGGCCTGGATTGCCGCCGCGCTACTCTACGCGGTATACCTACGCACGCCCGAAGCGCAGGCCGTACTCGGTGCCAGCGAGGCTCCCCAGGTGGCTCCGGGCCCGCTGGCCTACAGCGCCATCGGTTGGGTTGGTATCATTGCCGTCATCCTTGCCGGCTGGACGACCGCTAACCCAACGATCTACCGCGCGGGGCTGGCCTTCAAGTCGCTATTCCCTACGGCAAAAGCTGCCACCGGCGTACTCATCGCCGGGGCCCTGGCGACCATCGCCGGACTTTTCCCTGCCTTCGCCATGAAGCTCCTCGGTTTCGTGGCCTTCTATGGCTTCATCCTGGCCCCCTTCGGTGCCGTCATCGTATTCGAGCACTTCTTTGCCCACCGCGCCGGTATCGTACCCAACTACGCCGAGGTGGCCGGTCTTCGCTTCAACCCCGCCGTATTCTGGGCCTGGGCCATCAGCTTCGGGATCTTTTACTTCCTCTCGTGGCGGTTCGGGATCTTCCTTTCATTTGTCACCCTGCCCGCCTGGCTACTCTGTGGCGTGCTATTTTTAGTGATCAGCAAGCGTATGCAGCGCGGCACCCTCCGTCCATGAACTATCTACATGGCATGCTGGCCCTCACGCTACTGGGCTGTGCAGCACGCAGCGTAACCGACACGGACGCGCCCACCGCGGTGCTGCCGCTCACCTACCAGCTCACCAACTGGCCTGCCCCCGCGGCTTCCGTACGCATAGGCCAACCGGTAGGCATAGGTATTCTCGGTGACGGTACCATAGCGGTATTTCACCGTGGGCTGAGTGACCCCGCCCCCTACGTGGCGGACGACGCGGTGCAGTTTATTCATCCCAATAGCGGGGAGCCGCTGGCGAGCTGGGGCGCCGGCTTTTTCGTACGTCCCCACGGCATGCACATCGACGCCGGTGAGCACATTTGGCTGACGGACATCGCACGCCACCAAGTGTTCAAATTTACCCGCGACGGCAAGCTGCTACTTACCCTCGGGGAGGAAGGCGTCGCCGGTGCGGACAGCGCCCACTTCAATCAACCCACCGATGTAGCCGTCGGCCCCTGGGGCAACATCTTCGTCACCGACGGCTACGGTAACCGCCGCGTCGTCAAGTTCGCCCCCGACGGCCGCTACCTTGCCCAGTGGGGTCGGGAGGGTAGCGCAGCGGGGGAGTTCATCAATCCCCACGCCATCGACATCTCTGCGGAGGGGCAGTTGTACGTATCGGACCGGGAGAACAACCGGGTCCAGGTGTTTGATACTTATGGCACCTTTAAAAAAGCGTACGCCCTGCCGGCAGCCACCTACGCCGCGGTACACGATGCCAGCACCGACCTGCTTTACGTCACGGATTACCGCGTGATGAGTGATACCGTGGTCATCGGCTCGGACGTCTATACGCTAAACGAGCGTGCACGTGCCGCCACTTCCCTCATTGGGCGGGCGGGACCGCAGGTGCAACGGAAAGGAAATAAACCGTGCCGTTACCACGATTTAGCCATCGACACGGGCGGAAACCTTTACCTGCCGGATCTCACTAATAATGTAGTTGTTCAGTACGCTACGGTCGTACAATTAGAGTGATGACTGGCTTGCCCCTTTCAGTTGTGATCGCCCGCTTGCTACACTAGCTTTGCACCTGCGGCCCCGCCCGCCTACCGCAGATAGAGGATATAGGCCGCCGCAAAGGGGATCACAAAAATAAAGGCGTCAAACCGGTCCAGCAGCCCCCCGTGGCCGGGCAGCAGGTTGCCGCTATCCTTGACGCCGACGCTGCGCTTGAGCATGCTTTCGACCAGGTCACCGAGGCCGCCGAATACCCCGACGATGAGGGCCAGGACCAACCACTGGATGAGGCCGATCTCGTCGAAGACCAGGTGTAGGAAGTAGCCGAAAACCACGCAGGTGACGGCCCCGCCAATACTGCCCTCCCAGGTCTTGTTGGGGGAAATACGGGGAAAGAGGGGGGTCTTGCCGAACTGACTGCCTACCAGGTAGGCCCCCGTATCGTTGACCCAGGTGAGCAGCAGCAGGCCGAAGACAATGCGGTAGTAAAAGGTATTCTCGTCGAAGGCGATGAAGTCGACCAGGGCGAAGGGGATACCAATGTAGAATAGCCCCAGGATGATGTAGGCGATATTGCCGAAGGGCTCCTGGCTGTTGCTGTACAGCTCGTAAATGAAGCTGGTGAAGATGAAGGGCGCGAAGAGCAGACTGGACAGCTGAATGAAGGTCTCCGAGTCACTGACGTAGCCCAGGGAAAGGGCACTGACTAGGATAGAGGGTAGAATACCGATGGCCACGCCCAGGGCCTTACGGAAGCGGTCGCGCTTGCTGTGGCGGTCGAGCGTCATGCCAAAAAACTCAAAGAGGCAGCCCCCCGTGATGATGAGGAAGAGCAGACTGAAGGTATGCTCGCTGATGTACATACCGGCGACCATGATCACTACAAAAATGACGGCCGTCGTGAGTCTTTTCCGCAGTCCCTGCATCGGCCGTAAGATAGTTTAATTGTACTTTCGGCCCAGTTACACCCCACCGATTCGATCCGCCATGGCCACGAAAGAGAAAACCGACGATGACCTCAAGCGCTATTACTCCATCGGCGAGGTAGCCACCAAGCTCGACGTCAATACCAGCCTGATCCGCTTCTGGGAAAACGAGTTCGCCCACATCAAACCCAATAAGAACAGCCGGGGCGATCGCCGCTTTACGAAGGAAAATATCCGCCAGTTGCGGGAGGTGTACCACCTGGTGCGGGAGCGGGGCTTTACGCTGGAGGGCGCGCGGCGCGAGATCGCGAGCCAGTCCGAGCCCCGGGCCGACAAGCAGGATATCATCGAGCGGCTACGGGAGGTGCGCCGGCGGCTGGAGGCGCTGCCGTCATAGGGCGTGGCCTATTTCGTCTACTACCTTATTCTGTTGCCCCTGAGCTGGCTGCCCCTGCCGGTGCTCTACCTACTGGGAGACGGCTTCGCCTGGCTGAATTGGCACCTGATCGGTTACCGGAAAAAGGTAGTGCTTAGCAACATCCGGCAATCTTTTCCTCACTATACCGAAGCAGAAGTACTGACGCTGGGACGGGAATACTACAACCGCTTCTTCGAGACCATTGCCGAAAGCATCAAGCAGTTCAGTATGGCGGAGGCGACCTCGGTGCGCCGCTGCCGGATCGAGAACGTCGAGCTGGTACACCACCTACAGGAGCAGGGCCGAAGCTTCATCGCCTACGGGGCCCACTACAGCAACTGGGAAATGGCCGGGCTGTCGTTTCCTTCCCAACTGCGCCCCCTCCGAGTGATGGGTATCTACTCCCCCTTCAAAAACGCGACGCTAGACCGCCTGCTGAGTGGCAACCGTAGCCGCACCGGCGTCATCATGGTCAGCCGCCGTAAGGTGAAGGAGTACTACGAGACCTGGGCGGAGCCCACCGTGGAGTTCTACGTTGCCGACCAGTCGCCCAGCAACGCCCGCTGGGAGCTAGTGCACTGGACCACCTTCCTGGGCCAGACCACCGCCTTTCTGGCCGGCCCCGAGCGCTACGCCATGCGTCACGACCGACCGGTGTACTATATGGCTCTGCGGCGGCAGCGGCGGGGCTACTACGTGGCTACGCTTATTCCCATCACCGATACACCGCGGGAGACGGAGCGGGGCTTCATTACGGAGGCCTTTGCGCGGCAGGTGGAGCGGGAGATTATTAACGATCCGGCGAGCTGGTTGTGGAGCCACCGGCGGTGGAAGCGGGAGGTGCCGGGGGGGGTGGCGGAGTTGCTGGAGCACGAGGCGTACCTGCCCGCACAGCACACTCTGGAAGACAATCCTGAGTAGCTGGTGCGCCTAGCGGCGCTAATAATCAACCACAGAGGGCGCAGAGGACACGGAGGCTGCCGTCACGCATGCGCCGGAGGCACTAACTCTGTGTCCTCTGCGCCCTCCGTGGTTCAACTTATCCTAGCAGCGGAGCTGCGCGCAGGTCGGTGGTAGTACCTACTCGGGGCCAGCATTCACAATAGCATCATTAGCCGCCTCCGCATAGGGCGCGAAGTTTTTGTGAAACAGCTCAGCCAGCCGCTCGGCCGCCACGTCGTACTGCGCCTCGTTGCGCCAGGTGTCGCGGGGGTTGAGCATGGCATTGGGTACATCGGGGCAGCTGGTGGGCCGCTCCAGGCCGAAGACGGGATCGGTGACGTACTTGACGTTATCTAGCTCACCGGTCAGGGCGGCCTTGACCATGGCCCGGGTGAAGGCCAGTTCGATGCGGGAGCCCTCGCCGTAGCCGCCGCCGGTCCAGCCGGTGTTCACGAGCCAGACGTTAATGCGCTCACCGTCGGTCTCCGCATCGCGGAGTTTCTGGCCGAGCATGTCGGCGTACTTGGTGGGGTGTAGCGGGATGAAGGGGGAGCCAAAGCAGGCCGAAAAAGTGGCCTGGGGCTCAGTGATGCCGGCTTCGGTACCGGCGATCTTGGCGGTGTAGCCACTGATGAAATGGTACATGGCCTGCTCGGCGGTGAGTCGGCTGATGGGCGGCAGTACCCCGAAGGCATCACAGGTGAGGAAGAAGATGTTGCGCGGCAGGTCGCCGCGGCTGTTGTACATGATGTTATCGATGTGGTAGATCGGATAACTCACGCGGGTGTTCTGGGTGATGCTGTCGTCCTCGTAGTCGGGGGTGTGGCCGTCTTCTTTGAGTCCGATATTTTCCAGCAGGGCACCGAATTTGATGGCGCGGTAGATTTGCGGCTCCTTCGACTCGCTCAGGTCGATCACCTTGGCGTAGCAGCCGCCCTCGAGGTTAAAGACATTAGCCTGGCTCCAGCCGTGCTCGTCGTCGCCGATGAGGCGGCGGTCGGGGTCGTTGCTGAGCGTGGTCTTACCGGTACCGGAAAGGCCGAAGAACAGGGCGGTGTCGCCCTTAGTACCCACGTTGGCCGAGCAGTGCATGCTCAGGACGTTGCGGCGGGTAGGCAGCACGTAGTTCAGGACCGAGAAAATGCCCTTCTTGATCTCGCCGGTGTAGGCCGTACCGCCGATCAGGATGGTCTTTTTGGTGAAGTTGATAATGCTGAAATTGTCCTGGCGGGTGCCGTGTACGGCGGGGTCGGCCGTCACGCCGGGGAAGGCGTAGATGGTCCACTCGTCGGTCAGCAGGTTCGTGATCCGCTCGCCGTCGGGGCGCAGGAACATATTATAGGCAAACATATTCTGCCAGGGGTACTCGGTGTACACCCGGATGTTGATGCGGTACTTGCGGCTGGCGCAGGCGTAGGCATCGCGGACGTAGACCTCGTCGAGGCCCTTAGCGTAGTCCAGGGTATTGTCGAGTAGTTGATCGAAGACGTCCGGGCCGATCGGGATGTTGATCTTGCCCCAGTTGACGGTCTCGCGGGTGATCTCGTCCTCGACGATGTAGCGGTCCTGGGGAGAGCGGCCGGTGTACCTGCCGGTGTTGATGATGAGGGCACCGGTGTCGCTAAGGTGGCCCTGCTGCTTACTAATGGTATCCTCCACGAGGGCGGCTACCTTCAAGTTTTCTCTGAGGTTGGTGTGTTGCATGATGGCTTGGGTTTGGTTAGGGACGCGCAAGGTACGTTTTCTTACACCCCCGAAAAGGCGCTAAAGCCACCGTCCACGGGTACCACGATGCCGGTCACGAAGCTACTCGCATCCGCGCACAGCCACACCAGGGTGGAGATGAGCTCCTCGGCCTCGCCAAAGCGGTTCATTGGGGTGCTGTTTATAATGGTCTTACCGCGGGAGGTCAGCGAGCCATCCTCCTCCAGCAGCAGCCGCCGGTTCTGCTCCCCGATGAAGAAGCCCGGCGCGATGGCGTTGACCCGTACGCTACCCCTATACTTACGTGCCATCTCCACAGCCAGCCACTTGGTGAAGTTGTCGATCCCGGCCTTGGCGGCGCTGTAGCCCACCACGCGGGTGATGGCCCGGTCGGCCGCCATACTGGAGATGTTGACGATGCTGCCCCCGCCGCCGTCCACGATCAGCTTGCCGAATACCATGCTGGGGATGACGGTGCCGTCCAGGTTCAGCTTACTCACGCCGGCAAAGTCCTCGATTTGCAGGTCGAAGAAGGTCTGCTCCGGACCGATGGTGGCCCCGGGGCGGTTACCTCCCGCGGCATTGACCAGGATATCCAGTCGACCCCACTGCTTGACTAACTCGTCGCGGGCGGCGGTGAGGCTCGCCACGTCGGTGACGTCGCCCCGTACCAGAGTCACCGCACCTGCGTCCCCGCCCAGTGCCTCTGCCGCGCTCTGGAGGTTGTCGGGATTGCGGCTCAGCAAAGCCACCTTAGCGCCGGACTCCAACAGGCCCCGTGCCATGGCCGTACCGAGTGCGCCGCTGCCGCCGGTGAGAAGGGCGTGTTTGCCGCTCAGATCGAATAACTTGCTCATAGGGGCAAGGTACTAAAGGTCGCCCACCAGCAGGTTACAGCCCCGTACGTCCGAAAAGTCCATGCGGCCCAGCACCTCGAAGCTACCGTCGGGGTACACCCGCCCCAGGTCGTCGCTGGCGATGAAGCTGATGGTGTCCAGATTGGCCAGGTCCACGAGGTTGAGCGCGGCGGTGCGGCCGTAGTCGGTCAGGGCGAAGGGATCGGTGACGTCGCGGGGTAGCACGCGCAGGGTAGGGGCGGGTAAAAACTTACCCTGCCAGGGGGCGTAGGCCTGGCTGAGCAGCTCCGTCATCCCGTATTCGCTGTGGATATGCTCGACCCGAAAGGCCCGTGCCAGCGTGTCGTGAAGCTCCTCGCGGGTCAGCTCCCGGCGGCGGCCCTTCATGCCACCGGTTTCAATGATCACGGTTTCGCCCAGCGGCATGGGGTAGCGCTCGGCCAGATCGAGTAGGGCAAAGCTGACGCCCAGTAGTAGGGTAGGGGTGCCCTGCTGTTGCAATTTTCGGAGGCGGCGGGCCAACTCGGGCAGATCGTCCAGGAAAAAGCCGGAGGCGGGGTGGCCGCTCTGGGTGATAAAGTCCTGCGCCATGAAGACCAGGCTTGAACCGGTCCGCTCCAGGTAGGCGGGCAGGAGGGCCAGTACGGCGCGGCCGGCCAGCGGACCGTACTGCCGCTCGAAGGTGCGACGGGCTCCCTCCCGGTACCAGGTTTCGTCGCGCAGGGGGTGGCGGCTCGTGGTGGCCCCCGTGGTGCCGCTGCTGGTAAACGTCCGCACCGGAGTCCACTGACCTGACTGTAGAGCCTGTGATTTAAACAACCCGATGGGCAGGCAGGGAATATCGGTAAGCCGGAGGACGTGGCGGGTCTCCACCCGCAACAAATCGAGGTAGTGCGCGTAGATTAGGTTGTGCACGGCTTGGTAGCGGAAGACGGCCAGGGCCACTTCGTCGAAGTCCGTCGGCCCAAGGTCACGGATGCGGTCGGCGAGCTGCACGCGCGTCATTAAGTAATACGATTTGCCATGCAATACACCCGCTTCGTTCTATGGTTGTGCTCCGCTGGTCTCCTGTTGACCCTGGCTGCCTGCGTCAACCCACCGGATTATCCGGATGAGCCCATCATTCAATACGAAGGGATTAGCAAGGATACCATCTACCAGTTCACCAACGGCCCTACTGATAGTATCACTATTCAGTTTTCGTTTACGGATGGAGACGGCAATATATCTACCCAAGACAGTGCGGATATTTTCATCACCGATAGCCGCTTTCCGTCCATCTTGACCCCGCTTGCCTTCCCCGTTATACCTACGGAGGGCACCGGTAATGGTATTAGCGGAGACGTATTCTTCACCTTGATCAATACGGACCAAGCCATATGCTGTGTGTACAACGATACTTACTGTGTGGCTGACGCACGGTACCCGGTAGACACCTTTTCCTACTCGATCTTTATTCTTGACCGTGACGGTAACCGGAGCAATACCATTCAGACCGAGCAGATCAAGGTGCTTTGTTTAGGGCAGTAGGGCGGAGCCGCAGGTGCAACACAAAGCGAGGAAGGGCTACCTTAGCCACTGATGGACACCCGGGAGTTTCTGGCACATTTGACCCACCAACGACGGTTGAGCGCGCACACGGTCAGTGCTTACGGGGGTGATCTTGAGCAGTTCGCCGCCTACTGTAGGTCTACCTATGACACTAAGGGGGCAGGAGGGGTAAACCGGGACATGGTCAAGAGCTGGCTAGCCCAACTGGTAGAAGAAGGACTGGCGGCGAGCAGTATCCGTCGTAAGCTTTCCGCCCTTAAGGCTTTTTACCTTTACCGGCAGACGTGGGGGCTGCAGCAGGACAACCCGACGCAGCGCATTCCTACACCTAAAATCGGGCGCCGGCTGCCCGGGACGATTCCACGCGCTGACCTTCGGCGCCTCTTTGCCGCTTTTCCCGATCCGCTTGTTCAGGACGATGTAATGCAGTTGCAGGATCATCTATTACTTGCCCTACTGTACCAGTGTGGGCTACGGCGGGCGGAGGTCATCGACATACGACCGGATGATGTTGATCTTAACCGCCGGCAGCTACGCGTACGGGGCAAAGGCAATAAGGAGCGCCTGGTGCCCTTCGGTCCCGGACTGGCGGAACTTATCGAGCGGCTGCTGCAATTACGCAGCTACGGGCCGGGCGAGACTCTGCTACAAACTGCTCGTGGCAAAGCGCTTTATCCTAGGTATGTCTACAATCTCGTCCGACGCTACCTGGGCGGCGTCACGGCCGAGAAAAAGAAGAGTCCGCACGTGCTACGGCACTCCTTTGCCACCCACTTGACGGAGAGTGGGGCCGATCTTAACGCCGTCAAGGAGTTACTGGGTCATTCCAGCTTGGCGGCAACCCAACTGTACACCCACACGAATCTAACGCGGCTGCGGGAGGTGTACCGGCAGGCGCATCCTGAGGGTGGCGGGAAAAAATAGGGCCTGACCGCTTTGTCAATTGTAGCAAAGGAGTTACCTTTGCAATCGCTTTGGGAAAACGTCCTGGGGCAGACGTTGAAAACAGGTTAAGGATCCAAGGATTTCAGCCGATGTAGCTCAGTTGGTAGAGCAGCTGATTTGTAATCAGCTGGTCGGCGGTTCGAGTCCGTCCATCGGCTCTACCGCCCGGCGGCTCCGCTGTGGGGCCTTGGATCGTTAGTTGGGGGTGCGCCACAGTTGGAGAGGTGGGCTGGACTGTAAATCCAGTGTTTCGGCTGAGTAGGTTCGAATCCTACCACCCCCACCCCTCAAATTTATACCAGATGCGGAAGTAGCTCAGCTGGTAGAGCATCAGCCTTCCAAGCTGAGGGTCGCGGGTTCGAATCTCGTCTTCCGCTCCATTAGGTCACTGCAACGGCAGTGGCGTTTACAAATCGCAACCGTGTTGCCGACGTAGCTCAGGGGTAGAGCACTTCCATGGTAAGGAAGGGGTCGTGAGTTCAATTCTCACCGTTGGCTCAAGGGATATACGTAGTCTGCTTCCCTTCGGGGGAGCCGGTTACCCAGGGCGGCCGAAGTTGCGGTCGGCACCCTGATTCGCACCATTTTTTAAATTCCAAAATAGGTTATCCACCGATGGCTAAGGAAAAATTTGCAAGAACCAAACCCCACGTTAACGTGGGTACCATTGGCCACGTTGACCATGGTAAGACCACCCTTACCGCAGCAATCACCACCGTACTTTCGGAGGCTGGCGGCGCTAAGAAGATGGACTACGACACCATTGACTCCGCTCCCGAAGAAAAGGAGCGCGGTATCACCATTAACACCGCCCACGTCGAGTACGAGACGGCCAAACGCCACTACGCGCACGTTGATTGTCCCGGCCACGCCGACTACGTAAAGAACATGGTAACCGGTGCCGCCCAGATGGACGGTGCGATCCTCGTCGTGGCCGCCACCGATGGCCCCATGCCCCAGACCCGCGAGCACATCCTGCTGGCCCGCCAGGTAGGTGTACCTAATATCGTGGTATTCATGAACAAGGCTGATCTCGTCGACGACGAGGAGATGCTCGAGCTTGTTGAAATGGAAGTACGGGAGCTCCTGAGCCAGTACGATTACGACGGTGATGATGCCAGCATCATTATTGGTTCCGCCCTCAAGGCACTCGAAGGAGACGCTGAAGGCAAGAAGCAGATCCAGGAGCTGATGGACGCCGTAGACAAGGATATTCCCGAGCCCGAGCGCTTGGTTGACCAGCCCTTCCTGATGCCCGTCGAGGACGTCTTCTCCATCACCGGTCGTGGTACCGTTGCTACGGGACGTATCGAGCGCGGTATTATCAACGTAGGTGACTCCGTTGAGATCCTGGGTATGCAGGCCGCTGACGCTAAGCCTCTGACTTCGACCATCACTGGTGTAGAGATGTTCCGCAAGCTGCTCGATCGCGGCGAAGCCGGTGACAACGCCGGTCTACTACTCCGTGGTATTGACAAGGAGGCCATCAAGCGCGGTATGGTCATCTGTAAGCCCGGTAGCGTAAAGCCACACAGCCGCTTCAAGTGTGAGGTGTATGTACTGAGCAAAGAGGAAGGAGGCCGTCACAAGCCTTTCTTCAATGGCTACCGCCCCCAGTTCTATTTCCGTACCACGGACGTGACCGGTGATATCACCCTCCCCGAAAACGTGGAGATGGTCATGCCCGGCGATAACGTGACTCTGGAGGTGAAACTGCTCAACACCATCGCCATGGAGAAAGGACTTCGCTTCGCTATCCGCGAGGGTGGTCGTACCGTAGGTGCCGGTCAGGTGACAGAGATCCTTGAGTAAACCAGGCCGTAAAGGCTTGTATCTTGTGAAAGTTAAGCCCCTAAACGTAGAGGCTTAACTTTCACATTCTTATTAATCACTGGCGAATAACTGTTGATTCTTCGTTTTGTCTATGTCTACTTACAGCCGAGAGAGCGCAGCTTTCGAGTGTAACGGCGGTAGCAAGTTAGACCTCACACATCAAGAATCGAGAATCGCCAATCTTACGGGTGTAGCTCAATTGGCAGAGCACTGGTCTCCAAAACCAGGGGCTGGGAGTTCAAGTCTCTCCACCCGTGCACAATGGTAAAGGATATTTTCCCTTACCCCTCAACCCCTTCTTCACATGGACAAGTTAGGACTATACTTACGGGAGAGCTACAACGAGTTGGTGCACAACGTGACCTGGCCGCCGTACTCCACCTTACAGACGAATACCATTCTGGTCCTGACGGGTTCCGCGATTTTCGCACTGCTTATCCTCCTGATGGATTTTGTGTGGAAGAATGTCGTCGATTTTATCTACAGCACCGGCAGTTAATAGCATGGCAGACAACAAGTGGTATTCCCTACGCGTGATTAGCGGCAAGGAGAAAAAGATCAAGGAACGCATCGAGAAGGAAATCGAGCGGAATGACTGGGGAAGCCACGTTACGAAAATTGTCGTGCCTACTGAGAAGGTGTACAAAATCCGTAGTGGTAAGAAGGTCATCTCCGACCGCAATATCCTTCCTGGGTACATTCTGGTCGAAGCCGATCCTTATGCGTTGAATGCCGAGGTAGTAGATGCGATTACAAGTCTTCCTAACGTGATCCACTTTTTGGGTAAAAACGAGCCCGTGGCAATGCGGGAGTCGGAAGCTAACCGCTTACTGGGTAAGGTGGATGAAAGCCTGGAGTCTGGTGACACGATGATCGAGCCCTTCATTGAGGGTGAGACCGTTAAGATTGTCGACGGACCGTTCAATGAGTTCGTAGGTGATATTCAGGAGGTGAACGAAGAGAAGAAGAAACTAAAAGTGATCGTCAAGATCTTTGGCCGTGGCACAGAAGTTGAATTGAACTTCATGCAGGTCGAAAAGCAATCTTAAATATAACAATTCCATCCGTCGGAGGCGCGTACACTACAGTTCGCTCCGCTAGTACGACACAAATAGGTCAACATGGCTAAGGAAGTAGAAACCTTTATCAAGTTACAGGTCCGTGGCGGTGCGGCGAACCCCGCTCCCCCGGTAGGTCCTGCGCTCGGTGCAAAGGGCGTCAATATTATGGAATTCTGTAAGCGCTTCAACGCTCAGACTCAGGACAATCAGGGTAAAATTCTCCCCGTGGTAATCACGGTGTATAAGGATAAGTCCTTTGACTTCGTCATCAAGACGCCTCCGGCAGCCGTACAATTGCTGGAAGCTGCTAAGTTGAAAAGTGGCTCTAAAGAGCCCAACCGCAATAAGGTAGCTAAAGTGAGCTGGGACCAGGTACGCACCATCGCCGAGAGCAAAATGCCTGATCTCAACGCCTTCACCGTCGAAAGTGGCATGAAGATGGTAGCCGGTACGGCCCGCTCCATGGGCATCGTCGTCGAAGGCACCCCCCCCTGGGAGGCTTAAATTATTTAACAAGCAGGGAGCACGCTTCACCCCGTGCGCTATTAACCTCAAATCATTTTATCATGGCTAAACTTGGTAAGGCGCGCAAAGCCGCCACTGAGAAAGTCGATGCTACTAAGCAGTATACCCTCGATGAGGCGATGACTCTCGTCAAGGAGGTCAATACCGCAAAGTTCAACGCATCGGTCGACGTACACGTACGTTTGGGGATCGATCCCCGCAAAGCTGACCAGGCCCTCCGCGGTACGGTCACTCTCCCCCACGGTACCGGTAAGACGAAGCGTGTACTCGCCTTCGTGACTCCCGATAAGGAACAAGAAGCACTCGATGCCGGTGCTGATTATGCCGGTCTCGATGAGTTAGTGCAAAAGGTCACCGAAGGCTGGACGGACTTTGATGTTGTAGTCGCTATGCCCCAGACTATGGCCAAGGTAGGTCGTTTAGGTCGCGTACTCGGACCCCGCGGTCTGATGCCTAACCCCAAGACCGGTACGGTAACGATGGATGTCGGTAAGGCAGTATCGGACGTAAAGGGCGGTAAGATTGCCTTCCGCGTCGACAAGTTTGGAATCATCCACAGCAGTATTGGTCGTGTTGAGTTTACCCCTGAACAGCTTAAGGCCAATGCCAATGAACTGCTCGGCACCCTCGTACGGATGAAGCCCAGTAGTGCTAAGGGTAACTACATGAAGTCGGTCACGGTAGCCTCTACCATGAGCCCCGGCATTAAGATCGACCCCAAGACCATTGCCTAACCGCCCAATCTAGCAACCATGAATAAGACAGAAAAAGCGACGGCAATTGAGTCCCTCAAGGAGCGGTTCGCGAACAACGATTACTTCTATATCGCCGATGCCTCAACCCTGACGGTAGCGGAGGTCAATAAGCTGCGCGGCATCTGCTTTAAGCGCGGCGTAAGCATGCAGGTGGTAAAGAACACCCTGGCCCGTAAGGCCCTGGAGCAACTACCCGAGGAGAATAACTATGCTCCCCTCTTTGATTCCTTGAAGGGACCTAGTGCCATCCTCTTTGCTGAGATCGGTAATGCCCCGGCTAAGGCAATCAAGGAATTTCGGGACGAGCAGGGCGAGCGCCCCGTGCTCAAGGCAGCTTACATCGCCACCTCTATTTACAGTGGCGACAACCAGCTCGATGTGCTGGCCAAACTGAAATCACGTGATGAGGTACTGGCCGACATCCTGACGCTGCTCCAGAGCCCCATGCAGAACCTGCTTAGTGGACTCAACGGCGCGGGCAGCCGCCTGGCCGGTGCCCTCAAAACCCTGGAGGAGCGCACTGAAGCGTAACTCCACCCATCAACCATAGCTTCCAAGCTGATACGCGATACTCTATCGTACATCACTATTAAATACTTCATATTATGGCAGACGTAAAAGCAATTGCCGACCAGCTCGTAGGACTTACCATTAAGGATGTCACCGAGCTCCTGCAGATTCTTAAGGACGAACACGGCATCGAGCCCGCAGCCGCCGCAGTAGCGGTGAGCAGTGGAGGAGGTGGTGGCGACGCCGGCGGCGCAGCCGCAGCCGAGCAAACCGAGTTCGAAGTTGTACTGGAATCCGCCGGTGGTAGCAAGCTCAAAGTCGTGAAGGAGGTCAAAACCCTGCTCGGTCTCGGCCTCAAAGACGCCAAGGAACTCGTGGATGGCGCTCCCGCTACCCTCAAGTCCGGTGTCGATAAGGCAGAAGGCGAGAGTATCAAGGCCGCCCTCGAGGAGGCCGGTGCTACGGTCGTGCTGAAGTAATTCAGCCCCTCCTTGGAAAGGATACGAGTGCGGGGAGCAATCCTACTCCGGTGGGTACCCTCCCCGCGCTTCTTCCTTCTTTTTATAGGCTTAGCGGACAACGGTCCGGCTGGGCCATTCGCGTATAAGAAAGCCTCCCGGGGCCGAAACTAATACGGGGCAGCTACTGTTACCATACTTCGCGATGCCCCATACCTCCGATGATTTGCCTTCGGAGCCTCTACCATACCCCCCGCCAGCCTGTCACCGCGGACGACAGCAGGTGGGCCAAATTAAAGGAATACTGCTAATGACGTCAAACGGCCAGATCCTTAACGCCGAAGAGCAACGGGTGAGCTTCGGTAAGATTAAGCTAACCGATCATTCCCCCGATCTTCTCGAAATCCAACTCAAATCGTTTCAGGAGTTTTTCCAGCTGGAAACGACCCCCGAAAACCGAGCCCTCGAAGGCCTTTACCGGGTCTTCCAGGAAAACTTCCCCATCTCCGATACCAGGAACATCTTCAATTTGGAGTTCCTGGATTATTTCGTTGATCCCCCCCGCTACACCATCGAGGAGTGTATGCAGCGTGGGCTCACCTACAGCGTGCCCCTGAAGGCTAAACTCCGGCTGTCGTGTAACGACGAGGAGCACGTTGACTTCAAAACTATTGTACAGGATGTCTTCCTCGGAAACATCCCTTACATGACCCCAAAGGGCACCTTCGTCGTGAACGGCGCCGAGCGGGTCATCGTCTCCCAGCTGCACCGCAGTCCCGGAGTGTTCTTCGGTCAGAACTTCCACCCCAACGGCACGGCTATCTATTCCGCCCGGGTCATCCCCTTCAAGGGAGCCTGGATGGAATTTGCCACCGACATTAACACGGTGATGTACACCTACATCGACCGGAAGAAGAAGTTCCCCGTCACCACCCTGCTGCGGGCCATCGGTTACGACAGCGATAAGTCGATTCTCGACCTGTTCGACCTGGCCGACGAGGTAGCCAACACCCGGGAGGCCCTTACCGCCGCCATCGGCCGTAAGCTCGCCGCTCGTGTACTGCGTGCCTGGACGGAAGATTTCGTCGATGAGGATACCGGCGAGCTGGTTATTCTGGAGCGTAACGAGATCATTCTCGAACGGGATACGGTGCTCACCGAAGACAATATCGAGGACATCCTTGCCGCCGACGGTATTGAGAATATCATCCTGCAGAAGGAGGATGTTGGCATGGACTACTCCATCATCTACAACACCCTACAGAAGGATCCTTCCAGCAGCGAGATCGAGGCGGTACAGTATATCTACCGCCAGCTACGGGGCAGCGACCCGCCCGACGAAGAAACCGCCCGCGGTATCATCGACAAGCTGTTCTTCAGCGACAAGCGCTACAACCTCGGGGAGGTAGGCCGCTATAAGATCAACCGCAAGCTGAACGCCGGCACCGATGACGAGACCCTGGTACTGACCAAGGAGGACATCATCGCCATCGTCAAGTACCTGGTCGGTCTGATGAATCAGCGCGCCGAAATCGATGACATCGATCACCTAAGCAACCGCCGCGTACGCACCGTGGGTGAGCAGCTTTACGCCCAGTTCGGCGTCGGTCTAGCTCGTATGGCCCGCACGATTCGCGAACGGATGAACGTGCGCGACAACGAGGTCTTCACGCCGATTGACCTAATCAATGCACGGACCCTCTCGAGCGTCATTAACTCTTTCTTCGGTACCAGTCAACTGAGCCAGTTTCTGGACCAGACTAACCCGCTATCGGAGATTACCCACAAGCGCCGTATCTCCGCCCTCGGACCCGGGGGACTGAGCCGTGAGCGCGCGGGATTCGAGGTGCGTGACGTGCACTATAGCCACTACGGCCGCCTGTGTACCATCGAGACGCCGGAAGGACCCAATATCGGACTCATCTCCACCCTCTGCGTTCACGCCAAGGTGAATAAGATGGGCTTTTTGGAGACCCCCTACCGGGCGGTTGCCGATAGCCAGGTGGTGATGGATGGTGACCCCATCTACCTCAGCGCCGAGGGAGAAGACTTTAAGAAAATTGCCCAGGCCAACGCCGCCATTAACGAACAGGGGGCCTTTACCGGCGACCGCGTCAAGGCGCGGGACCACGGTGACTTCCCCGTGCTGGAGCCGGCCGAGATCGAGTTTATGGACGTAGCCCCCAACCAGATCGTTGGGGTATCAGCCTCCATGATCCCCTTCCTGGAAAACGACGATGCCAACCGCGCCCTGATGGGCTCGAACATGCAGCGTCAGGCCGTCCCCCTGCTCAAGCCAACTAGCCCCATCGTCGGTACCGGCCTGGAGGGTAAGGTCGCCCGCGATAGCCGCATGCTCATCAATGCCGAGGGAGAAGGTACCGTCGAATACGTCGATGCCAATGAGATCATCGTCCGCTACGAGCGCACAGACGAGGACCGTCAGGTAAGCTTCGAGGATGATACCAAGACTTATAACCTGACTAAGTTCCTGCGGACCAACCAGGGTACCTGCGTCAACCTGAAGCCGATCGTCCGTCGCGGACAGAAGGTAAAAGCTGGCGATATCCTCTGTGATGGCTACGCTACGGAGAAGGGCGAGCTCGCCCTTGGACAAAACCTGAAGGTGGCCTTCATGCCCTGGAAGGGATACAACTTCGAGGATGCCATCGTGCTCTCTCAGCGCGTAGTACGCGAGGACGTCTTTACCAGTCTTCACATCGAGCACTTCGAGCTCGACGTACGGGATACCAAGCTGGGCGAGGAAGAACTCACCAACGACATTCCCAACGTCAGCGAAGAAGCTACTAAAGACCTCGATGAGAACGGTATCATCCGCGTCGGAGCCTGGGTGAAGGAGGGTGATATCCTCATCGGTAAGATCACGCCTAAGGGCGAAAGCGATCCTACTCCCGAGGAAAAACTGCTCCGCGCCATCTTCGGTGATAAGGCCGGAGACGTAAAGGATGCTTCGCTCAAAGCCAGCCCCTCCCTGAAGGGGGTAGTGATTGGTAAAGACCTCTTCAGCCGCACCAAAAAGGAGCAGTCGCAGAAGGATGCTGAAAAGTTGGAACTCCAGAAACTGGAGGACGAGCACAAGGTCAACCTCAACAACCTCAAGACCCTCCTCGTCGATAAGCTGGATAAGCTTATTCGTGGCCGGGCCAGCCAGGGCGTCAACACCATCTACGGTGAGGTCGTCGTGCCGAAGGGCGAGAAGTTTACCCAGAGCCTGCTGCGTGAGGTGGACTACACGACCATTGACTACAGCGGCTGGACGACCAGTGACGACCTCAACGGACTCATTGCCCGCTTGCTGCACAACTTCAGCATCAAGGTAAACGAGGAGGTAGGTCGCTACAAGCGTGAAACTTTCAACATCAGCGTCGGTGACGAACTACCCGCCGGTGTGCTCAAGCTCGCCAAGGTCTACCTGGCCAAGAAGCGTAAGCTCAAGGTGGGAGACAAGCTCGCCGGTCGCCACGGTAATAAAGGAATCGTATCCCGCATCGTACGCGACGAGGATATGCCCTTCCTCGAAGACGGCACCCCGGTCGATATCATCCTCAACCCCCTCGGCGTACCTAGTCGGATGAACCTCGGACAGATCTTCGAAACTGTGCTCGGATGGGCCGGCGAGAAGCTCGGTATGAAGTTCGCCACCCCGATCTTCGACGGTGCCAGCCAGGACGAGATCGAGGAGTACATCCAGAAGGCCAAGCTGCCCAGCCTGGGTCAGGCCTATCTCTACGACGGGGAAACGGGCGACCGCTTCCACCAGCAGGCGACGGTGGGCGTGATCTACATGCTTAAGCTCAGCCACATGGTGGACGATAAGATGCACGCACGCTCCATCGGCCCCTATAGCCTCATTACCCAGCAGCCGCTCGGTGGTAAGGCCCAGTTCGGTGGACAGCGCTTCGGCGAGATGGAGGTGTGGGCCCTGGAAGCCTTCGGTGCCTCTAATATCCTGCAGGAGCTCCTGACCATCAAGTCAGACGACATCCAGGGACGGGCCAAGGCCTACGAGGCGATCGTTAAAGGTGACAACCTGCCCGAGCCTAACATCCCCGAGTCGTTCAACGTACTGGTGCACGAGCTTCGCGGCCTTGCCCTTGATGTGAAGTTCGACTAAGGTTACGGTCGTCGGCCGAATCCTTCCTCCCCGGCTCAATGGATGCTGGGTATCAATAAAAACACTGGTTCAGGCGGGGACGCAGGTGCATATCCCCCGCACCCGCGGCCCCGCCCCGAACCACTCTATAAAATATACTATGGCATTTAGGAAGAGTAATAACCTACAGAAGCAGGACTTCGATGCGATCACCATCAGCCTGTCGAGCCCGGACGATATCCTGGAACGCAGCTATGGGGAGGTGCTAAAGCCTGAGACCATCAACTACCGCAGCTACAAGCCGGAGCGTGATGGACTATTCTGTGAGCGCATCTTCGGCCCCGTCAAGGACTACGAATGCTACTGTGGTAAGTACAAGCGAATCCGCTATAAAGGGATCGTTTGTGACCGCTGTGGTGTCGAGGTGACGGAGAAAAAGGTGCGGCGCGAGCGTATGGGCCACATCCGCCTCGTGGTGCCCGTGGTCCATATTTGGTTCTTCAAGTCGCTGCCGAATAAGATTGCTTACCTACTGGGCTTCAGCTCGAAGTACCTGGAAAGCATCATTTACTACGAGCGGTACGTGGTCATCAACCCCGGTATCCGGGAGAGTGAGGAGATCATGCACAAGACGCTGATCACCGAGGAGCAGTACCTGGACATCCTGGAGACCCTGCCCCCCGAAAACCAGCAGTTGGAAGACGGTCACCCCGATAAGTTCGTCGCCAAGATGGGCGCCGAGGCGATTCGGGACCTGCTTGAGGGACTCAAACTCGATGAGCTGAGCTTCCAGCTACGCCACCAGGCCAATACCGAGACCAGCCAGCAGCGTAAGAGCGAGGCCCTTAAGCGCCTGCGTGTAGTGGAAGCCTTCCGCGATGCCCAGGACAACGTAACCAACAAGCCGGAGTGGACGATCATCCAGTACCTACCCGTGGTGCCGCCGGAGCTACGTCCGCTGGTGCCCCTGGACGGTGGCCGTTTTGCGTCGTCTGACCTGAATGACCTATACCGCCGCGTCATCATCCGTAACAACCGCCTGAAGCGGCTACTGGAGATCAAAGCACCCGAGGTTATCCTGCGCAACGAGAAGCGGATGCTACAGGAGGCCGTCGATAGCCTGTTCGACAACAGCCGGAAATCCAACGCCGTAAAGGCCGAGGGAGGCCGGGCGTTGAAGTCGCTCTCCGATATCCTGAAGGGTAAGCAGGGACGTTTCCGTCAGAACCTACTCGGTAAGCGGGTGGACTATTCCGGTCGTTCGGTGATCGTGGTAGGACCTACGCTGAAGCTGCATGAGTGTGGTATTCCTAAAGGGATGGCCGCCGAGCTCTTTAAGCCGTTCATTATCCGGAAGCTCATCGAGCGCGGTATCGTGAAGACGGTGAAGTCAGCTAAGAAGCTGGTAGACCGTAAGGAACCCGTAATCTGGGAAATCCTGGAAAACATCCTGCGCGGTCACCCCGTGCTGCTCAACCGGGCGCCCACGCTGCACCGCCTTTCGATCCAGGCCTTCCAGCCGAAGCTGATCGAGGGCAAGGCGATTCAATTGCACCCGCTCGTCTGTTCGGCATTTAACGCCGACTTCGACGGGGATCAGATGGCCGTGCACGTGCCGCTGAGCCAAGCTGCTATCCTGGAGGCCCAGGTGCTGATGCTCTCGGCCCACAACATGCTTAACCCGCAGAACGGTACGCCGGTAACCCTGCCCTCACAGGACATGGTACTGGGTCTATACTACATCACCAAGCAGCGCCGTAGCGAGGGTGACATGAAGGTGAAGGGTGAGGGACGCAAGTTCTACAGTCCCGAGGAGGTGATGATCGCCTACAATGAAGGTCAGCTGGACCTCCACGCCATCATTCACTGCCGCGTTCCCGTAGAGGATGAGAACGGTAAGCTCCGTATGAAACTTACCGAGACCACTACCGGTCGGGTGATGTTCAACAGCGCGGTGCCCCAGGGTATGCCGTTCGTGAACGTGCTACTGACGAAGAAGAACCTGAAGCTGGTCATCGCCGATATTCTCGAGCGGTCCAACTTTGCCACCACGGCTACCTTCCTCGATAAGATCAAGGATATGGGCTTCACCTGGGCGTTTAAGGGCGGACTGTCCTTTAACCTCGGTGACCTCATCACTCCGTCCGTCAAGCAAGATGTACTGACCCAGGCCCGCACGGAAGTGGACGAGGTGATGGACAACTTCAATATGGGGTTGATCACCAACAACGAGCGCTACAACCAGATCATCGATAAGTGGACGTACGCCGATAACCAGATCACCAATACCCTCATGCAGGAGCTGGCCACGCACAAGCAGGGCTTCAACTCCGTGTACATGATGCTCGACTCCGGTGCCCGGGGTAGTACCCAGCAGATCAAGCAGCTCTGCGGACTCCGCGGACTGATGGCCAAGCCGAAAAAGTCGAACGACAGCGGCCCGGCGGTCATCGAAAACCCGATTTTGTCCAACTTCGTTGACGGCCTGTCCGTACTCGAATACTTCATTTCCACCCACGGTGCCCGTAAGGGTCTGGCCGATACAGCGCTGAAGACCGCCGATGCCGGTTACCTGACCCGTCGACTCGTCGACGTAGCCCAGGACGTAGTAATCATGGAGGACGATTGCGAAACCCTCCGTGGTATTGATACGAGTGCCCTGAAGGAAAACGACAAGGTTGTGGAGAGTCTCGCCAGCCGCATTGCCGGTCGCTACTCCCTGCACGAGATCGTACACCCCGTCACCGACGAGGTGATCGTGAAGCCCGATGAGTACATCGACGACCGCACGGCTAAGTACATCGAGGACGAGGGCATCGAGGAGGTGACCATTCGTTCCGTACTCACCTGTGAGGTCAAGCGGGGCGTCTGTGCCAAGTGCTACGGTAAGAACCTTGCCACCGGTCGCAAGGCCGAGATGGGGGATGCCGTCGGTATCATCGCTGCCCAATCCATCGGTGAGCCGGGTACCCAGCTTACGCTGCGGACCTTCCACGTCGGTGGTATTGCCTCGGTCACCCGCCAGGAGAGCGAGCTCGTATCGAAGTTTAACGGTAAGATTCAGTTCGACGGCGTGCGCGTCGTTACGGCCGAGAACGAGATGGGCGATCAGCAGGATGTAGTCCTGTCGCGCTCCGGTGAGATCAAGATCGTAGACCCCGAAAATGGCAAGGTGTACGCTACGCAGCACATCCCCTACGGTGGTACCATCCACGTGAAGGACGGTCAGGACGTGAAAAAAGGCACGGTAATCGTAGAATGGGACCCCTACAACGCGGTGATCATCTCCGAATTCAAGGGGATAGCTCGCTTCAGCGATATCGACGAAGGAGTGACCTTCCGTACCGAGCGTGACGATCAGACCGGCTTCGAGGAGAAGGTGGTCATCGAGACGCGCGATCGGAAGAAAATTCCGACCATCTCTATCCTAAGTAAGGACGGCGAGGAACTGCGTAGCTACAACCTGCCCGTAGGTGCCTACATCAGCATCGAGGACGGCGCGGAGGTAGCCATCGGCGAGAAGATCGTCAAAATCCCCCGGAAGCTGGGTAAGATCGCGGATATCACCGGTGGTCTGCCCCGGGTAACGGAACTCTTCGAGGCCCGTAACCCCAGCAACCCGGCCGTAGTCTCCGAAATCGACGGCGTAGTCACCTTCTCCAAGAAGATCAAGCGGGGTAACCGCGAGCTCATCGTGGAGGCCAAGGACGGTCAGAAGCGCAAGTACCTGATCAACCTGAGCAAGCACATCCTGGTCCAGGATCAGGATTTCGTGCGGGCCGGTATGCCACTCTCCGATGGAGCCATTGCACCCCGCGATATTCTCGACATCAAAGGTCCCTTCGCCGTACAGACCCACCTGGTCAACGGTGTACAGGAGGTGTACCGTTCGCAGGGTATCACGATCAACAACAAGCACATCGAAGCCATCGTCCGTCAGATGATGCGCCGTGTGCAGATCGTGGACTCGGGTGATACTACCTTCCTAGAAGGAGAAGCCGCCGAGCGCTACGAGTTCTTCGAGCAGAACGACTGGATCTTTGACAAGAAGGTCATCACTGACGCCGGTGAGAGTGAGAAGCTCAAGGAAGGACAGATTGTGACCATGCGCCAGGTGCGCGAGGAGAACAGCTACCTGAAGCGGAATGACCTGAAGAGCGTAGCCTACCGTGACGCTCAGGCTGCTACCAGCTTTCCGCTGTTACAGGGTATCACGAAGTCAAGCCTTGGTACGCCGAGCTGGATCAGTGCCGCCTCGTTCCAGGAGACCACGAAGGTGCTTTCCACGGCCGCCATTGCCGCTAAGCGCGACTACCTGGAGGGCCTTAAGGAGAACGTCATCGTCGGTAAGCGGATCCCCGCCGGTACCGGTATGCGCAAGTACGACCGCCTGTTCGTCACCACGAAGGAGCAGCAGGAAGCCTGGGAGGCCCGTCAGGCCGCCTTCGCCGAGGAGGAAGCCGCCGCCCGCGCCGCCGAGGAAGCCGAACTGGCTAGTGAGGAGGCTGCGGAGTAGCCTCGCGACTAGGACTAATGATCAACGCCCCGTCGGAATTACTCCGGCGGGGCGTTTTTAGTTTTCCTCGGTTTCTTCCGCCGAAGGAGGAAGTAGCTCATCTACCGCTATCGATCCGTTACTCCTGGATATCGGGGCGATCGCATATTCCCGGCACCTGCACTACTTTGTGTAGTAAACCGAAGCTGGACTCTATGCGCTACCTCTTCCTCACGCTCCTGTGTATCACCCTAACGGCCCCCACCACGGCACAACGAAGCGCCGATAGCTCCGCACTGGCCGCCTATTTCGCCCCTCTAAAGTACCGCAACATTGGCCCCTTCCGCGGCGGCCGCTCCGTAACGGCTACGGGTGTAGTAGGCGATCCGCTCACTTATTACATGGGTACCACCGGCGGCGGGGTCTGGAAAACTAGCGACGCCGGGCAACACTGGGAAAATGTCTCCGATGGCTTCTTCAATACAGGCTCCGTAGGGGCGGTAGCCGTGTCGAAGAGCAACCCGCAGGTGGTGTACGTAGGAATGGGGGAGCACGCTCCCCGCGGCGTCATGACCTCCCACGGCGACGGGGTATACAAATCGACCGACGGTGGAAAGACCTGGACCCACCTTGGGCTGAAGGAGACCCAGCACATCTCCCGCATCGTCATCCACCCCGATGACCCGGACGTGGTCTACGTAGCCGCCCAGGGCCAGCTCTACGGACCCAACGAGGAACGCGGCGTGTACCGCAGCACCGACGGCGGCCAGACCTGGGAGCGCACGCTGTACGTCAATGATCTCACAGGAGCTTCCGAGCTCTCTATGGATCTCTCCAACCCCCAGGTGCTCTACGCCGCCATGTGGCACCACCAGCGCCTGCCCTGGCAGGTGGTTAGCGGCGGGCCGGGCTCGGGGCTCTATAAATCTACCGACGCCGGCAAGACCTGGACCGAACTCACCGAAGGCCTACCGGAAGAAAAAGGCAAGCTAGCCATCAGCGTCAGCCAGTCTAATCCGAACAAGGTATACGCCCTCATCGAAAGTGACTCACAGGAGGAAAAGGGCGGACTGTTTGTAAGCGGGGACGCAGGTGCAAACTGGTCGCGCGTGAGTAAGGATCACCGGCTGGTGCAACGGGCTTGGTACTACCTCGAGGTCTTTGCTGACCCGACGAATGAAAACGTGGTGTACGTACTCAGCGCCTCCCCCCTGCGCTCCATCGACGGCGGCCAGACCTGGGAGACCCTCGACGGTAGCCACGGCGACTACCACGACCTGTGGATCAACCCCGCCAATCCCCGCAACCTCTGTATCGCTAACGACGGCGGGGCAGCCATCAGTTTCAACTACGGAGACACCTGGTCTACTCAGGATAATATGCCTACCGGGCAGTTCTACCGCATCAACGTCGATAACCAGTATCCCTATCGCATTTACGCGGGGCAGCAGGATAATAGCTCGGTTTCCATTGCTAATCAATCACTAGGTAGCGGCGGTATTTCGATGTCCGACTGGACGGCCTCGGCCGGGGGCGAGAGTGCCTTTCTGGCCTTCGACCCCGACGCCCCTCGCTACGTACTGGGCGGAAGCTATCTAGGTACCATCGAGATCCTCGACAATGTGTCCAAGGCCAGCACCAACATCATGGCTGCCCCCATCCAGTACCTCGGCCGGGCGGCAAGTGACATGAAGTACCGCTTCAACTGGAATGCGCCCATTATCCGCTCACGGCACGAACCGGATACGTATTACCACGCCAGCCAGCACCTGCTGCGCACTCGCGACCGCGGCCAGACCTGGGAGGAAGCTTCCCCCGATCTCACCCGCAACCAGAAGGACAAGCAGCTAAAGGGCGGCGGACCGTACACCGTCGAGGCCGTCGGCGCCGAGAACTACGGTACGATCACCTACGTCACCGATTCGCCCCACGAGGCCGGTGTGATCTGGGTAGCTACCGACGATGGCTACGTGCAACTGACCCGTGACGGCGGTGAGACCTGGACCAACGTGACGCCAAAGGGATTAGAAGAGTGCCTGGTGAACGCGATCGACGTCTCGCCTCACGCTGCCGGTACCGCCTACATCGCTACTACCCGCTATAAGTTTAATGACCACACCCCCCGGCTACTCAAAACGGAGGACTACGGGGCTAGCTGGACGGACATTACCGGCGATCTTCCCTACGGCGCCTACACCCGCGTAGTACGCGAAGATACCGAGCGTGCCGGTCTACTCTTCGCTGGTACGGAGGGTGGCGTATACATCTCTTACAATGACGGTAAGGAATGGCAGAAATTCAATCTAAACCTGCCCATCACTCCGATAACCGACCTGATGGTCGCCCACGACGATCTAATTGTCGCCACCTCCGGGCGCGCCTTCTGGGTACTGGATGACCTGGAGCTATTGCGCCAGTACGAAGAGCAACCCAGTACGCTGGCCCTCTATCAGCCCGCTGAGGCCACCATCAGCAACAGTTCTAGTAGTCTGGACGGCAACGACGCTAACGGGACGGATACGCAGGAGGGCGTCAATCCGGCTTCCGGGGTCGTATTTTATTACCACCTTCCGCAAGCAGCCGACTCTACGGAGGTCACGTTGACCATAGAAGACCAGAACGGCAATATCATCCGTACCCTCAGCAGCAAGCCGGAGCCCGTCGAACAGTTTCCGGGGGGGCCACCAAAACCGGTTGAGTTAGCCACGAATGCGGGGCTCAACCGGCAGGTGTGGGATATGCGCTATACGACGCTCACCGCGGCGCCGACGGCCTACATCGAGGGCAGTTTCCGGGGCCACAGGGTGGTGCCGGGTACCTATCTGGCTACTCTGCGGGTCGGGGAACAAGTAGATACTACACAGGTGCGGATTGCCCCCAATCCGCTGTACGACATCTCAGCAGCTGACTATGCTGCCTACGCTAGCTTCATGGAAGAAGCAGCCGGCACACTCAACGAGATGCACACTCTGGTCAACGATGCCGGTGAGGTGCGGGAGCAACTTGCGGGGCTGATCAAACGGCTTGAGACTGCGGAGCAGCCCGCGCTGAAGGAAGAAGCGGAAGGCTTGCTACAGGACCTTACCGCCTGGGACGAAGAAATGGTGCAGCGCAAGTCGCAGGCGTATGACGACGTAGAGAATTTTGAAAACAAGTTCACGGCCAACTACCTCTTCGTGATCAATCACGCGGAGGCTAGTCTGCCCCGCGTAAACACGCCCACACGAGAACGACTTACAGAACTCAATGCGGAGTGGAAGGAGCGTAAAGTAGTGATTGACGATTTGCTGCGCACCCGCGTCCCCGCCCTGAACCAGCGCCTGTATGCAGCCGGTATTGGTGCACTCTGGAGTGCGCGGGAGTATCGGGTAAAGCGGTAGAAATAGCGGAGCCGGTGCAACATCCCCGATAAAGCAAAAACTAAGGGACGCGCACCGACACTGAGAGAGACACTATGAACAAACACAACGCTACCTGCGGAAAAGCGCGGGTAGTCGGATTCCAATTCAAATATGAACTGCTAATAAAACTACATGTTGGACGGTTTAGTATGTGGAAAGTCACTTTCGTGGCAAATTTATCGTTTGCCGGCCTTGAAATTACCCGCCATCTGGGCCATCATGGGGTTGTTGCTGAGCTTGTGCATCATCTTGCGCATCTGGTCGAACTGCTTGATGAAGCGGTTGACATCGTCCATGCTCTGCCCACAGCCCAGAGCGATACGCTTCTTCCGGCTCATGTTGAGTAGGGTGGGTTCGGCGCGCTCACCCGGCGTCATGCTGTAGATGATGGCCTCTACCTTAGCGAAGGCCGAGTCGTCGATGTCGATGTTTTTCATCGCTTTCGACATGCCGGGGATCATATTGAGCAGGCTCTTCATGTCACCCATGCGCTTGAGCTGGGCAAGCTGGCTGAGGAAGTCGTTGAAGTCGAACTTGTTCTTCTTGATTTTCTTCTCGAGCCGCTTGGCCTCCTCCTCGTCGAACTGGTCCTGCGCCCGCTCCACGAAGCTGATGATGTCGCCCATGCCCAGGATGCGCTGGGCCATCCGGTCGGGATAGAATACATCGAGCGCGTCCATCTTCTCGCCGGTGCTGACGAACTTGATGGGCTTGCCTACGGTGTACTTGACCGATAGGGCCGCACCGCCACGGGTATCACCGTCGAGTTTGGTGAGTACCACGCCGTCGTAGTTGATGCGCTCGTTGAAGGCCTTGGCGGTGTTGACCGCGTCCTGACCGGTCATGGAGTCGACCACGAAAAGGGTCTCGTTGGGGGAGATCGCCTCGCGTACGTCGCTGATCTCCTGCATCATCCGTTCGTCGACTGACAAGCGGCCGGCGGTATCGACGATCACTACGTCAAACTTGTTCTGCTGGGCGTAGTCAATGGCCTTGAGCGCGATGTCGACCGGATTTTTGTTTTCCGGTTCTTTGTAGATTTCTGCACCTACCTGTCCGGCCAGTACGGTCAGCTGGTCGATGGCCGCCGGGCGGTACACGTCGCCGGCCGTCAGTAGCACCTTCATGTTGCGCTTCTCCTTCAGGTACTTGGCGAGCTTACCGCTGAAGGTGGTCTTACCCGACCCCTGTAGTCCGGCGATAAGTACTACGGCAGGATTACCCTTTACATTGACACCCACGCTCTGACCGCCCATCAGATCGGTCAGCTCGTCCTGCACGATCTTGACCATCAGTTGGCCGGGCTTGACGGCCTTGAGTACGTTCTCCGTACCCAGCGCCTTAGCCTTCACCTTGTCGGTAAATTCCTTGGCGATCTTATAGTTGACGTCAGCTGCGACCAGGGCCCGGCGTATCTCCTTGAGGCTGGTGGCTACGTTGATCTCCGTGATCTTGTTATCTCCGGTCAGGGACTTAAAGGCTCCTTCGAGGCGGTCGCTTAGGTTGTCAAACATGGTTGGGGGCAATTTGGCGGGCGAAGATACGAACTACCCCCGAAGCTCCTCCCACCACCGCTCCCGGTACGTTCCCGCTTCCGATACCGCGAAGCGCTGCCCGATGAGCGGACTCAGCACGCGTTCCGTCTGATCCGCCGCCTCGATACGGGCGATGGGATCGTACCAGGCGTGGTCCGATAGACTGAAGCCACCCCAGTGGATGGGTAGGAGCCACTTGCCCCCGAGATCGGCGTGGGCGCGCAGGGCTTCCTCCGGCTGCATGTGTACGTTCTTCCAGCGCTTGTGGTACTGGCCGGAGTCGAGCATGGTGAGGTCGAAGGGACCGAGGCGCTCACCAATCATGGGGTAGTGGCGGCCGTAGCCGCTGTCGCCCCCAAAAAAGATGCGGTGGTGGGGAGTCTGGATGACGTAACCGCACCACAGCGACTTATTGCGCGTTGACGGGCTGCGACCGCTGAAGTGGCGCGCTGGGGTAGCGGTGTAGGTGATGCCACCGATGGTGGTCGACTGCCACCAGTCGAGTTCCGTGATGGATGCATCGGGGATGTCCCAGGCGCGCAGGTGAGCACCCAGTCCGAGGGGGACCAGGTAGGCCTTCGTGCGGTTTTTGAGCGCCATCAGCGTATCGTAGTCCAGATGATCGTAGTGATCGTGACTGAAGACCATGAGGTCGATGGTACCGATGTCCTCTAGCGGGTGGTAATCTTTGTACGGAAAGCGGTGGCCGAGAAAGGGCACGGGGGCCACCCACTCGCCGAGCATGGGGTCGATAAGGACGGTCTGACCGCCGGTTTCCAGCCGCAGGGCGGAGTGGCCGTACCAGGTGAGGTAGTCCTCAGCGGGGTCGATTTGGGAAAGGGAGTCCGCCACAGCGACTGGTAAAGGGGCGGCGGGCTGGGTTTGCTTTGCTTTGATGTAGCCTACTAGGTCACCCATGAGGCTGCGCAGGTCTTCGTGTAGGGGTGTTTTGTCCAGGTTACGGAACTGCCCCATCTTCCAGGCGGCGGTACCCTGGTAGTCGCGCTGTTTCATTTGCCGCAGGCTGGCTCCGAACTGGGGGTCGTTGCGCAGTTTGCGGGCTACGTAGCCTACGGGGAGGAGTGCGAGTCCGACTAGCCAGTGGGGTTTCATGGTACGCTTATATTGTTTGCGCGCTGCGCGCGGGTTTGTTTACCACGGATTTAATCACGGATTATGTAACACTACAGTACCGAGGGTGCTGCAAATTCGTGATCAATCCGTGACTCATCCGTGGTGAAAAACTAGCGCCGCAGGCGCACTTTATTCGGTAGTAGATGAGTCGAGGAGTACATCTCCATCGGAGCCGGAGCCCTGTAGGGTAACGGCCACCGCCACCGTTATCACACAACCGATCAAATTTAACCAGAGGTACGCCAGATCGATAATATCTAGCCAGCTACACACGAAGGTAGCCACCACGAAGGCCTCTCCCACGATTGCTGCCCGGAAGACCGCCTGTCCACCCACCCGCTTAAAGAAGAAGGCCACCACGAATACCCCCAGAATCACACCGTAAAACAGCGAGCCGATGATATTCACGGCCTGGATCAGATTGTCGAACAGATTAGCTACCGCAGCAAAGCTCAGCGCCACGATGCCCCAGCCAATGGTCAGTGCCTTGCTGGCCGTGAAGTAGTGCTGATCCGTGCGGTCGGGCACCAACGAGCGTTTGTAGATGTCGATGACGCTGGTGGTAGCCAGTGCGTTGAGCTCGGAGCTGGTACTGGACATTGCAGCCGAAAAGATCACTGCTAATAAAAGGCCCACGAGACCCACTGGCATATAACTGGTGATGAATGTGATGAAGACGTAGTCGCGATCCTCGGTAATGAGGTCTGGATCATAGCGGCCGATAAGCGTGTCTACGGCCGCAGCTACCTGCTTGCGTTCGTCTAGGGTAGCCTCTACTTCGGTTCGCGCACCAGCTATGCTAGCCTCGTCCTCCGTGCGCAGGGCCTCCACCATGCGGGCGGTAGCTACCTCGTTGCGGTCGCTGATCTCGGCGTAGTCCGTTTCGAGCTGGGCCAGCTCTCCGGCATACTCCGAATTGCGAAGCTTTTCCAGGTTGGAGGAGTTGAAGTGAACCGGTGGTGGCTGAAAGAGAAAGAAGACAAATACCAGGATACCTACCACCAGCACCAGGAACTGCATGGGTACCTTGAAAATACCGTTAAACAGAAGCCCCAGCCGGCTCTCGCTCAGACTCTTGCCCGACAGGTAGCGCTGCACCTGCGACTGGTCAGTACCGAAGTAGGATAGAAATAGGAACGTACCCCCCAGTAGCGCCGACCAGATGTTGTAGCGGTCGTTGAGGTCGAACTCCAGGTCCACCACCTTTAGCTTACCCAGATGTCCGGCCACCCCGATCGCATCGCTAAACCCCACCCCCTCGGGGAGCTTCATCACCACCACCACGCCGGCGGCAAACATACCCAGTAGGATTACGATCATCTGCTGCTTCTGGGTCACCGACACGGCCTTTGTACCGCCCACTACGGTGTAAAAGATTACTACCACGCCGATGATTAGTATCGTAAGACTTAGTGACCAGCCTAAAATAGTGGACAGAATAATGGCCGGTGCGTAGATCGTAATTCCCGCCGCCAGCCCCCGTTGGATCAGAAACAGGATGGCCGTCAGCGTACGCACCCGCAGATCAAAACGACCCTCCAGGTACTCATAGCCGTGTACACCTGGAGCCGGTAGTAAATGGGTAGCACGAACACGCACAGGATCACCATCGCGATCGGCAGTCCGAAGTAGAACTGCGCAAAGCCCAGCCCGTCGTTGTAAGCTTGCCCCGGTGTACTCAAGAATGTAATAGCACTGGCCTGGGTGGCCATCACACTTAGCCCGATTGTCCACCACTTCAGGTCGCGGTCGCCCAGCAGGTAGCTCTTGATGTTATCGACCTGGCGGGTCTGGTAGACGCCGTAGCCTACGATGGCGGTGAGCGTACCCGTCATTACGATCCAGTCGAGTAGACTCATGCAGTAGCTGGATTAGACGGTGTAGGCACGCGAGATGAGGTAAAAGGCGATGAGCAGACAAAGGTGTAGCACTAGCACCACGAGGTACATATTACGCCAGCTACCGAGGATGGGGGGTTCGTCCTGGTCCTGGTCGTCGTCGGTAGTAGTGGAGTCCGGTACGATCATGCCGCTAAGGTAGGTGACCGCACCCCCACACTCCGGCTCGGAGCTCGTAAAAATCGACTAGGATCGCGGTCTGCAAGCAACCAAGGTACGGGTGGGGTGTATTTTGCGTCGTGCCTCCTGCCCTGACTATTCTATACGTACTCCTCGGCGTGGTCCTCCCCGCCGTGCTTTTCCTCAACGCGCGCCGCGGGGGCAAACGCGCGACCACTATTCACTGGACCCCCGCCCTGAAGGTGCGCATGTACTACGCCAACGGCATCCTGCTGCTCGGTCTGGCCGTCCTCACCCTTGCCGTATGGCACTTTGCCGGTCGGCCCTTCACTGATCTCGGCCTCGGCTGGGGCAGGACGCCCTACGATCCACTGGCCATTGGTATCATTTTTGCCTTTTTAGCCCTGTACGGCGTGGATCTTTTCGCCGAGGCCGGCTCGCCGGAGCGGCAGCGGCAGACGCGCGAGAGGTTCAGTGAGCTCGGCTTTTTACCCACGACCGGTACCCAGTACCTGCACTTTTTATTTCTCTGCGCCTGCGCCGGGGTGGGGGAGGAGATCGTCTACCGTGGCTTTCTCATCACCTACTCCGCCGAGCTCTTCGGTGACATCGGCTGGGGGGTAGTCGGAACCCTCGTTCTACCGGCCGTTTCCTTTGGCTTGGCCCACATCTACCAGGGCTTCCACGCGGTGGTTAAGATCGTAGCCATGGCCCTACTCTTCGGTTTTTTCTTCTTCCGCACGGGCAGTCTCTGGCCGCTCATTCTACTCCATACGGCGATCGATGCGGTGGGCGGGCTGCTGAGCTGGTACCTGGAGGAGCACGACTAGGGAGCTGCGTCATCTGGGGTACGCGTAATCAGGGGGGGGGGCCTAATTTAAGCTAAATGTAAGCCAGGTGCAGGGCTAGTGGGAAAAATACCCTGTAGACCCTTGCGCTTTTTAAAAAGTCAACGTACCTTTGCGGTCGCTTCGCACGAAGTGTAGGGCTGCGTAGCTCAACTGGATAGAGCACTTGACTACGAATCAAGAGGTTTCAGGTTCGAATCCTGACGCGGTCACTTTTCCTCTTTAAGCAGGCTGCGGTCTGCTTTTTTTTTCCGACACCGGAAACGGTGACGTCACGTGTTAGCAACGTTCCTTCGCTATGTCTAAAGTCTGTAAACTCACGGGTAAGAAGCCGATCAGCGGCAACCACGTGTCCCACTCCAATCACAAGACCAAGCGCCGCTTCGTACCCAATATCCAGAAGAAACGCTTCTTTGTTCCTGAGCTAGGTAAGTTTATTACGCTGCGCGTGTCCACTAGCGCCATGCGTACCATTAATAAATTGGGCGTATACGCTTACGTGAAGAAGCTCGAAAACAAAGGCATCGAAACCGGCGTCAAGCTCTAAACTCTACTCCCCATGGCCAAGAAGAGCAAAGGTAACCGCAACCAGATCATCCTGGAGTGCACCGAGCAGAAAGAAACCAACGTACCCGGCACCAGCCGCTACGTGACCCAGAAGAACCGGAAAAACACCCCCGGTCGGATGGAGCTCAAAAAGTACAATCCCAACCTGCGGCGTATGACGCTGCACCGGGAAATTAAGTAGATCAACCCCTAGCGGCCCGTAGCCGTTAGTGATAAAAACAATCCCTCCCATGGCTAAAGTCTCTAAGAACTCCCGCGTCGGTAAGCGTGCGGCTAATGCCGGCTCCGGTCGCGATTACGTGAAGGTTGTCCAGTCCGTCAAGAACCCCGAAACCGGAAGCTACTCCTACAAGGAAGTGATGGTGCATAAGGATAAACTGGATGATTTCATGAAGGATAAGTAGGCCCCGCCTATTCTCCCTGCTGGAAGCCCACGTTACTCGACCGTAGCGTGGGCTTCTCTCGTAGGGAGTGGCAGGGCTAAAGCCACAACCACGGAGCGACCGTCGCTGTATCTAGGCCATGAGTGACTTCTGGAACGACCGCTACGCCGCACCCGACTACGCCTACGGCACCGCCCCCAATGCCTTCCTTGCCCAGCAGCTACGGCTGCGCCAGCCTACCGGCCGTATCCTGCTCCCCGCCGATGGGGAAGGTCGTAATGGCGTCTACGCCGCCGAGCAGGGGCTAGAAGTACACGCCTTCGACCTCAGTACGGAGGGAAAGCAGAAGGCCATGCAGCTGGCCCACCGGCGGCAGGTAGCAATCGACTACCGGGTAGGGGAGTTCCTGGACCTGGGCTACCACGAGGATACCTTCGACGTGCTGGCACTGATCTACGCTCACTTCCCCGCCGAACTAAAGAAAGCCTATAACCAACGCCTTGCTACCTACCTATGCACCGGCGGCCTACTCATCTTCGAGGCCTTCGGACAACACCACCTCAGCTACCGGCAGGATAATCCCAAAGTCGGTGGTCCCGGAGTTGCGGAGATGCTCTTCTCTACCGAGGAACTACGCCGCACCTTCCCCCACTTCGAGGTGTACCACCTCGCCGAGGAAGCCGTGGAGCTCAGCGAGGGCACCTTCCACCAGGGGACGGGATCGGTGGTTCGGTTCGTAGGCAGAAAGCTGTAGATTGTACCGCCCGACTACCTTTGCACCGGCGGCCCCGCCCCATGCCACGCCTTTACTCCCTACGCCCCTTACCCCTTAATTACTTATCCCATGACCAACGACCAATTGAAGGACCTGCAGACCCGCCTCGGGCTGCTTAAACAGTATCTTTGACGTCGCCGCGCGCGAGTTTAAGGTAGAAGACCTAACCCAGCGGAGTCTAAACCCCGCGTTCTGGAATGATTCGAAGGCCGCCGAGGCGGTGATGAAGGAACTGCAGAGCCACAAGAATTGGGTGAGCCAGTATAAACGGGTGGCCGACCGCGTCGATGACCTGGAGGTGCTGCAAGAATTTCTAAAGGAAGGGGAAGGGACCGAAGAAGAGGTAGAGCGCCGCTACGAGGAGACCGTCGCCGTACTGGACGACGCCGAGTTTAGGGCTACGCTCAACCGCCCGGAGGATGAGCTGGGCTGTATCCTGGAGATCAACGCCGGAGCCGGGGGTACCGAAAGCAACGATTGGGCCGAGATGCTCCTGCGTATGTATACGATGTACGCAGAAAAGTACGCCGGGTATAAAGTGAGCCTAGCCAGTGAAACGCCCGGTGATGTAGCCGGCATCAAGTCCGCTACCCTGGAGCTGATCGGAGATTTTGCCTACGGAATGATGAAGGGGGAAAATGGCGTGCACCGCCTGGTCCGCATCAGTCCCTACAACGCTCAGGGCAAACGCATGACCAGCTTTGCCAGTGTATTCGTGCACCCTAGGGTAGACGACACGATCGAGGTCGAGATTAACCCGGCCGACATTCGCTGGGATACCTTCCGTGCCTCAGGGGCCGGGGGGCAGCACGTCAATAAAACGGAGTCGGCCGTACGCGTAACCCACGAGCCTACCGGGATTGTGGTCGAGTGCCAGGAGGAACGCAGCCAGCACCAGAACCGGGAGCGGGCCCTCAACATGTTGAAGAGCCGTCTCTACGAGCGGGAACTGGAAGCCCAACGTGCCGAGAAGGATGAGATCGAAGCCGGCAAAACGGCCAATGAATGGGGTAGCCAAATCCGTAGCTACGTCCTGGACGACCGCCGCGTGAAGGACCACCGCACCAATTGGCAAACTAGTCAAACCGATGCGGTACTCAACGGTGACCTGGAGGACTTCCTCAAGGCCTACCTACGCTGGAGTGGTGAGGCTAAATAAAAAAGCACTCCGGCGGAACCGGAGTGCTTCTAGGTAGTAGGTGTCTAAAAACGGCTTGTGTTGTTCTATGTCGCCATGTAGTCTCTCAATACGTGTACAAAAACTTAAAATCCAAACCACTACAGAGAGAGCAACATCCGTGCCAATGTAATAATACCTTGAATATCAATAGGATAGAGAGATTACGAATTGCAGCTCATCAAATATAAGAAAGAGCTTTGCGGTATTTCATAAAGTAACTAAATATGGTTACTAGCCTATGTACTGCCACACTAGCTGATTGATCAGGAAGAACAACACGAGGTAGATCCACAGTCCGTCGAGAAAATGCCAGTAGATCGTAAGGAGGCGTAAGTTGAGCCGCTTGTCGGGATCGCTGAAGTACACCAGGACGCTCACCGGCTCACGCATATACTTACGGGCGCGGTGCAGGAAGATGCCCAGGAAGGGCAGCCCGCCGATGACGTGCGCGAAGTGCAGGGCAGAGATGACGTAGAGGTAGCCAGCCGAGTTGTCGCTATTGATGTACACCTGCCGATGGAAGAGTTGATACCAGGCTACCCCCTGCATGACCATGAAGAAGATAGACAGGTAGAGGGTGTACCAGAGCATTTGTTGGTAGCGGGCGGTGTCGTCCGCCAGGTACGAGGCCTTAGCCTGCGTCATCGTGTAGCTACTAGCTAGCAGGATACCCGTATTCAGGAAGAATAATAGAGGTAGCTTGATGGGGGGCAGGTCGCTCTGGACCCGGGTATAGACGAAGGCGGCCGTCATCGCCAGGAACAACATGCTCAGGCTAAAGAGCAACAGGGAGAGGTAGATGTTCTTGGGGTGAAAGGCGAAATTGTCCTGCATCTCGTCGACCGGATGCTCGATCTCCTGGGGGCGGTTATACATCAGGCAGCGGGTTTGTTCCGGCGGCAGCGTTCGGAGCAGTACTTGACCTCCTCCCATACCCTGGCCCACTTTTTACGCCAGGTGAAGGGACGGCCGCACACGGGACAGATTTTTTGGGGAAGGTTAGGCTTTTGGTGCGCCATCGCGAAGGGCTATGATTTTGTCCATGACGGCTTCGGCCTCGGCGGATTTAGCGGCGTAGCCCCTGATGTCTCCGCCACGCTGTAGTGCCATAGCGTCCTCCAAGAGCTGGGAATACTCCTTTTCCAGTTTCTTTAGGGGGTCCTTTTTGAACAGTCCAAACATGGTGAAACGGTTTAGGGAAGTAACGGAGGCGGCATACCTTAGGTTGCACCCGGTGGAGGACCCCAAAAATCGAAGGCCCACACCGATCTTGTCGGTGCGGGCCTTCGGTTAGGTTGCTAAGAGCATATAACTATGGTAAGTTAGGCGGTTTGCCGCTGCGTTTGGGTGCTACGACGCTCTACGCCATAGTGGGTATACAGGTTATTCCAGTACGTGTGGTCATTGGTTTTGGGCCAGTTGTCCTTATCAAAACCGGGGGCATTTTCCAGACGCTCCTTACTCACGTTGAGTACGAATTTCTCCGTAGTGGTATTCACGCTGAATGCCTCAAATGGAATGGCGAAGTACTTATCACCAAGGCCTAGAAAGCCACCGAACGAGAGGACGGCGTAGTTAACGCGACCGTTCTCGGTATCGATCATTAGGTCCTTTATTTCTCCGAGGTTTTCACCCTTCTGGTTGGTTACGTTGGTTCCGGTAATGGAAGTAGAAGATAGAATCAGATTATTCATAATAATAAAAGTTTTGTTGCGGTAGGTGTCACGTGTAAAAGTGTGGGAATCCGCTTGTTATCAATTCAAAATACACTAATATAACATGTTGATACTGGTATTTGTTCGCTATATAACCAAATTAATGAGTACGGAGGCTTTACCGCCGCGTTTCGATCGGCGGGGCCAGCCTGACGATTGTGAAAATTTACCCTATCTTTGCCCGAATGATTTTACGCCGTGACGCTGCCCTCCACCGAGGGAGCGTCGCTTTTTTTTCCCACCCGTCGCACCGCCCTAGCTACCTAAGCTACCCTACTGTTTGAGTCGGTAGTGACGCCCAACCCTTAGATCATGACAGGAACACACTATCTGTCGCAAGAAGGATTCGACCGGCTCCGGGCCGAGCTCGACGAGCTGAAAACCACCGGACGGGCCGACGTCGCCCGCGCCATCGCCGAGGCCCGTGAGAAGGGGCGACCTATCCGAAAACGCCGAATACGACGCCGCCAAGGATGCCCAGGGCCTCCTGGAAATGAAGATCAACGAGCTGGAAAAAGTAATGGCCAACGCCCGCGTCCTCGACTCCAGCCAGCTCGATACTAGCAGGGTGACCGTGATGAGCAAGGTCACCATCGAAAACATGAAAAACAAGGCGGAAATGGTCTACCAGCTCGTTGCTCAGAGTGAGGCCAACCTAAAGGACAAAAAGATCAGTGTCGACAGCCCCATGGGCCAGGGGCTGCTGGGTAAAGCCGTCGGTGAGGTTGCCGAGGTCAAGACGCCCAACGGCGTCATTCAGTTCCGGATCAAGCACATTACCGTCTAGGCCGTGGCTAGTGTATTTACCCGCATTATCGACCGGGACCTGCCCGGCTACATCGTAGCCGAGACCGATCGGCATATCGCCTTTCTCGACGTCCGGCCCATGGTGGAAGGGCACACCCTCTGTGTGCCCAAGCGAGAGGTAGACTACTACTACGACCTGACGGATGACGAATTGACGGAGCTGACCCTGTTCACCAAGCGCGTTGCTAGCGGACTGAAGGCAGCCGTTGACTGCCAGCGTATCGCCAATGGGGTACTTGGCCTGGAAGTCCCCCACGTGCACGTACACCTCGTGCCGGTCAGCACTACTAGCGACTTCCGGTTCGGAAAAGTGATCGAAGTACCCGCCGCTCGCATGCAGGAGTTGCGTGACACGATTGCCGCGGCCATCCCCCCGGCCTAAAAGTCCGGCGGCGTCAATTCCTTGAAGTGACCATTCAGCTGCGCTCGCTCCCGGATGCCTAGCGGGTCACCGGACTGCGGACGTACCTGCTGCAGGTGGCGCAGCAAATAAAGCTGCCGCTCGTCGGCCGCCCGCAGGGTCAGGAATTCATACTCCTGTTCGAGGGTGAAGCCTACGTAGTGTCCGATGCTATAGGTGCGAAATCTCTCTTCGACGGACGCCACCTCCCGGTCAATCTTGAGCTGTTGGTAAATAGCAAGGGTAAGGTGCACGATCTGTTCGTTGACGCCGGGGTCTTCCTCCTCCTCCACGGGCAGAAACCTCACCTGCCCGCCGGGGTACAGTTTACCCGGTGCCTGCCGGTCGAAGTCGTCCAGGTGAAACACCCGCCGGCCCCGGGTATGCACGTCACTCTCTCCGGAAGGGTAGCGCCGCGGTACCCCTTCGAGTGACACTTCCGTAGCGATGGGCTGTAGGGTTTCCCTTGATTACGGTGGGTACGCCGAAGGTGATACCCTGCTGCTCGGCATCCTGAATAAGCTGGCGGTACCGCGGCTCGAAAATGTGCAGATTGAGGGCCTCGCCGGGAAATACGACCAGTTGTAGGGGGGAAAAGGGCAAGTTGTTGTTCCATACCAAAAACCCAACAGCCTTCGCCGCTAAGTTGCTTACTTTGGGAGCAACTAACCGTGGTCTCCATGCGCTATTGCGTCGCTTTTGCCGTACTTTTCCTGTGGTCGGCCTGCAAGAACTCACCCGTTGATTCCTCCACCGAGCTCCCGTCGTACGTGCTCTCCCACACCACGGGCACGGTCGGACGCGACGCCACCATTACCATTACGCTCGATACGGTCTACGCCGAGGCGGCCATCGACTTTTCCCTTACGCCGGGCGTAGCCGGTAGCGTAAAGGTCACGGACCGGTACTTCGTCTTCACCCCGGATGTCCCTTTACCGAGCGGACAGACCTTCCGGGCCACGGTGAGTCTGAATGGTCGCTCTCCCTACATCTTCGAGTTTAGTACCCCCCTCCGGGAGCTGGAGCTGCAGGCCAGTGGCTACTACATTCCGGATCCCGCCCAACCGGCACGCGTGGAGCTCACCGGCCGGCTACTGACCAACGATGGGGCAAGCCTGGAGGAGATGCAGGGAGTACTGCAGGCGAGCTACCGCGATACTCCTCTGGAGGTGTCCCTACAGCAGCAGAGCCAGAACGTCTTCACCTACGTGGCCACCGTACCCGACCGGGGCACTGAGCCGGGCACCGCCGTCATTCAGTACGATGGAGGGGGCGCGTTCGCCGGTGCAACGGGCAGGGTGGAGGTGCCGATTGCGCCGGTAGGGACCTTTGAAGTGATCGATGTTGCCGCGGCGGCCGAGGGAGAAGGTATCGTGATGCGCTTTACGGACCCCGTCGCTACCGATCAGGACCTTACCGGCCTAGTGCGCTTCCGGCCGTCGCTTGACTTTACCACTAGCGTAAGTGGTAATCTGCTCACCCTTTATCCCGCCGCCACGGAGCTGTCCGAGGCCACGTTGGTGGTCGATCCGCAGCTGGCCAGCGTAGCCGGTAAAACCCTGGAGCGGCCCACCGAATGGCTCGTCAATCTCGGTAAGCGGGACCCCGCACTACGGGCAGTCAGTAACGGAACGATCATGCCCCACGACGGGCGGCGGCTGTATACCTTTGAGGCCATTGGGCTCGATCGGGTATACTTCGAACTCTTCCGGATCCAGACCGGCAACGTGCTGCACTTTTTGCAGGAGCAGTCGCTGGGAGAGGTCAGCGCGGAGTGGAACCTGCGCCGGGTCGGCACCGTGATCGACCGGGAGGAGATCGACCTCGCTACGCTTGCTCCGGGGGCTAACTGCAGACAGTGGACCCGCTACGCCATCGATCTTGGCGACTACATCGGTACGGACGATGCGTCGCTGTACCAGGTGCGACTCGCATTTGGGCTGGAATACACCGAGCAGGCTTGTCGGGGCTCGCTAGCGCAGTATGGCCTACAACCCATTGCTGCCCAGTTGGCCACCCGGTCTGATTTTCAACTCGGATTCACGACGACCGCCTCCCTACTTGCGAGCTACAGTGGGATATACGATTACTACGACTGGGAACAGCGCGACGACCCCTGCTCCCCCGCCTACTACAACCGGGAGCGATTCCTGCTCCAAAACGTGCTATCTTCCAACCTCGGCCTGATCGCCAAGCGCAACCCCGACCGGACTACCCTGATTTTTACGACCAATCTACTCGAAGCGGGGCCCCAGGGCGGGGTAGGCGTGAGGGCCTATAGCTATGCCGGGGAAGAACTCGCCTCCGGATCCACGGATACCGAGGGGATGCTCAGCCTCACTACCGAGCAGGAGCCGGCGTTTCTGGTCGCTATCCTGAAGCAGGAAACCGCCTACCTCCGACTACAGGAGGAAGACGCCCTGCCGGTCGGCCGCTTCGACGTGGGCGGTACGGAGGCCGCCGGCGGATTACGGGGTAGCTTTTTCGCCGAACGCGGCGTGTGGCGGCCGGGCGATAGCGTATTTCTCTACTTCGTACTGGAGGACCGCGAAAGCGTCCTGCCGGCGGACTATCCCATCACATTTACCCTCACCGATGCACGCGGACGGGTGGTGGACCGGCGAAGTATATCCGCGACCAACGACCACGGGATCTACTCCCTTACCTCCGCACGGACGCAGAGGACCCCACCGGTAACTGGAGTGCCGAGGTACAGGCAGCGGGGCAAACGTACCGGCGCACCCTAGCCATCGAAACGGTCAAACCGAACCGGCTGGCCATCGAGCTGACCAACGGTAGCCGGACTACCGATCCACTACAACTCCGTGCAGACTGGTTGTACGGGGCACCGGCTGCCGGACTGCGGGCCGAGGTGATGGTGCGCGTCCAGCCCCGCGAGGTCGATTTCCCCGGCCTTTCCGGTTATATTTTTCAGGATCCCGCCCGTAGCATCGAATCCGGCCCCGAGAAGCAACTCTTCGAAGGACGCCTAGATGCCCGGGGGGAGGCTACCGTGCCCCCGCCGGCGCAGGAGGGCGACCAACTGCCCGGCCCCCTACAGCTTACGTTAAGCACCAAGGTCTTCGAGCCGGGGGGCAATTTTAGTATCGACAACGTCGCCCTGCCCTACGATGCGTACCGGACCTACGCCGGGGTCAGGTTGCCGGAGGACGATTGGGGAAACAAAGTGATCACGACGAGCGGTACATCGACCGTAGACCTGGTGGCCGTAAGCCCCGGTGGCAGTGGCGTAGCTAACCGCCGCCTCAGCGTAGGCATCTACCGGGTGGACTGGCGTTACTGGTGGCAGGACGGTAACGATAACGTGGCGCGCTTCAGCAGCAGCGCACACACCGAAAGTGTTGCGACCTATGCAGCTACCACCGATGCGGGCGGGCGGGCCACCGTCTCGCTGAGTGTGCCGGACTGGGGCCGCTACCTGCTGCGCGTCTGCGATGCCGACGGACACTGTGCGGGTGATTATTTTTACGGAGGATCGAGTGCCGCGGCCCAGGACGACCGGCAGGCCGCCTCCCTACTGCGGCTGCAGGCGGAAAAGGAAACGGTCGGTCTGGGGGAGCGCATCAACCTCGGGGTACCTACTAGTGCCGGGGGCAATCTGCTGGTGAGTCTAGAAACGGGCGCCGGCAGTCTCAAGCAGTTCTGGGTGCCCACTACCGCGGGGCAGACGCAGGTCACCTTCGCGGCTACCGAGCAGATGGTCCCTACGGTGTACACCAACGTGACCTACCTGCAGCCCTACGGCCAGACCACTAACGACCGTCCGGTCAGACTCTTCGGGGTGGCACCCGTGGAAGTACAAGCTGCGCAGAGCCTTCTACACCCCGAGATCAGCACGGCCCCCGAGTGGAAACCCCGGGAAACGGTGGAGATCACCGTACGCGAGCAGGACAACCGCCCCATGACCTACGTGCTAGCCGTCGTCGACGAGGGCCTGCTGGGGCTCACTCGCTTTACGACCCCCGATCTGCACGCGGACTTTTTCAGCAAGGAGGCCCTCAGTGTGAAAACCTACGATGTGTACGATCAGGTGATGAGTAGCATCAACGGGGAGTTTGGTAAGGTGCTGGCCATTGGGGGCGACGGCGAGATCGTGACTCCAGAGGAATCGGGGGCCAACCGTTTTCCCCCGGTCGTGCGTCACCTCGGTCCCTTTACCCTAGAAGGGGGTGAGGCCACCCATCGCATCGAGCTACCTAACTACCTGGGTGCGGTACGCGCCATGGTGGTGGCCGCGGGCGAGCGGGCCTACGGTAGCGCCGAGCAACGGGTCACGGTCAGCCAGCCCCTCATGGTGCTGCCCACCCTGCCCCGGGTCCTCGGGCCGGAGGAAACGGTCGATCTACCGGTGAGTGTGATCAACACCACGGATGGCAATCGCCGCGTGAGCGTCAGCGTCAGGGATGCCGCCGGACTCGTCAACGTAAATCGGGCGGATACCACGCTGAACTTTACCGCCAGCGGCGATCGGCTGACGTACTTCCCGGTTACCGTCGGCCAGCGCACCGGGGTAGCGCGCTTCGAGGTGACCGCCAGCGGGGGTAACGACCGCAGTAGCCAGGAGGTAGAGGTAGGCATCCGGCAGCCGAATCTGCCCACTACCCGCAGTACTACCCTGAGCCTGGCACCCGGACAAACCCAGGAGGTGAGCTATTCTCCCTTCGGCCTGCCGGGGAGCCGCTCGGCTACGGTAGAACTATCGGGGCTACCGGCAATGAACCTACAGCGCCACCTGGACTACCTGCTACAGTACCCCTACGGCTGCGTCGAGCAGACGGTCTCGGCGGCCTTTGCCCAGTTGTACGTCGACCGGGTCATGGAGCTCAATGCCGACCAGGCCACCCGCCGCGAGCAGGGCATCGGTGCCGCGATCACGGCGCTGCGTCGTTTTCAGACCGGGGTTGGCGCACTCAGCTACTGGCCGGGTGACCAGCAACCGCAGCCCTGGGCAACGAACTACGGCCTCCACTTCCTGCTCGAGGCCGAGCGGGCGGGCTTCGCCGTACCCTACGATCTGAAGCAGCAGTTGCTACGTTTTCAGCAGTCGGCCGCCGGTAGCTGGACGCGAAACGACGGGGCCTTCTACAGCAGCCTGCGCCAGCGAAGTCTCGACCAGGCGTACCGACTTTACACCCTCGCCCTGGCCGGACAGGCCGACATCGGCGCGATGAATCGCCTGCGCGGCCTCCGCTCGGAGCTGGAATCCACCGCCACCTACCAACTAGCCGCTGCCTATGCCCTGGCCGGCCGGCAGGACGTAGCCCGGGAGCTCGTGCAGGGACAATCCGACCACGTAAAGCCTTACCGTGAGCTGGGCTATACCTTCGGGAGCGACCTTCGCGATATGGCCATCATCCTGATCGCCGAACTGGCGATGGATGAAACCAGCGCTGCTGCCGCCCAGGCCCTACAGCTGGCCGAGCAGATCGGCAAACGTTCCTGGCTGAGTACCCAGGAGGCTGCCTTCGCCTTCGTGGCCCTGGGCCAGTTGGGTGATCAGTCCGCAACGCAGGTCCATGCGGATTTCACCTCGCCGACCGGCGCGACGTCTACCGTCGGCACCAGCGCCGGAGTCTATGACATCGCGCTACCCACCGCGGGGGAGGGGGGCTTCACGGTGAAGAACACGGGGAACGCTACCCTTTACGTAGTCACCTCCACTACCGGCGTGCCCCGGGCGGGGGAAGAAACGGCCGGTAGCAACCGGCTCGATCTGCGGGTCAACTACCGCGACCTCAATGGCGATCCCATCGATGTGAGCGCGCTAGCCTCGGGTACCGAATTCGTCGCAAGCTATACGGTGAGCAACCCGGGAACTACCGGGCAGACCTACCAGCAGCTGGCACTCCGCAGCGTACTGCCCTCGGGCTGGGAGGTAGCTGCGAGCCGACTGGCGGGTACGGAGCCGGAGCAGAGTGATTCGTACGAGTATCAGGATATTCGTGACGACCGGGTACACACCTTTTTCGATCTACCAGCGGGCTCGAGTAAAACCTTTTCGTTGCGACTCACCGCTACCTATCCGGGCCGGTATTACCTGCCCACTCAGGTGAGCGAGGCGATGTACGACCACGATATCCGTGCGCAGACTCAGGGGCAGTGGGTCACCGTAAGCCGCAGTCGCTAGGGCAACCTCCACTCGTGCATGGGCTATCTGCTGCGGCGCCTGATTTACCTACCCCTCAGTCTGCTTTTGCTGAGTCTGCTGTGCTTTGCCCTGAGTCGGGCCACCCCCGGCGATCCGGTAGAGCAGCGTATGAGCGCCGAGGGGGAGCGGGGGGTCCTTAGCCAGGACCCTAGCGCTTACTTGGCCCGCTACCGGCGGTTGGCCGCGGAGATGCATTACGACCTCCCCCCATTTTACCTCACCCTCACCAACGCCAGCCTGCCCGATACCCTGTACCGCATTGCCCCCCGTAGCCACCGGCAACTGGTACGCCGACTAGCTACCCGCTACGGGAGCTGGCCTAACGTGCAAAACTACTACCGGGCAGTGGAGCAGCTAGCTTACCACCGGCCGCTGGCTGCGGAAGCCGGCATCACGCTGGCCCGCCGGCTGCTGCTGGATCGTAGCCCGGAGCAGGAGCGACTTTTGGAGATTCCGGCTTATCCGGAGTTGACAGCCGTCAGGGAAGCCTACGCCAGCATGGTGAGCAACCCCCAGCCGGGTCGAGTGCTGCTCCCCCGGCTCATTTGGAACGGTACGGACAATCAGTACCACCGGTATCTAGCGGGTATGCTGCGGGGTGACTTCGGTGTCTCGTATACCGACCGGCGTTCCGTAGCCGGTAAGATCGCCCGTGCGCTACCCCGTACCGCTTTGCTTAACGGGGTAGCGCTATTCCTGGTGTACCTGCTGGCCGTACCCCTGGGGATGTACATGGCGCGCTACGCCGGTAGCCTCTTCGACCGGTGGGCCACGCTACTGACCTTTCTTGGCTTTGGTATTCCGAGCTTCTGGGTGGCTACCCTGCTGGCGAATTTCTTCACCACTCCGGCCTTCGGGATGGACTACTTCCCCAGTATGGGATTCGGGGACGTGCCGCCCGGTGTGGGTTGGTGGGAGGAAGTCCAGGTCCGGGCAAGTCACCTCATCCTGCCCGTAGCCTGCCTGACGTATCCGGCCCTGGCCTACGTGGCCCGGCACCTGCGCGCCGCCGCCCTCCTGCAACTGCGGCAGCCCTACGTGAACACGGCGCGAATGAAGGGGCTGAGTGAGTCACAGGTACTATGGCGCCACGTATTTCGTAACGCTGCCTTCCCGTTGGTGACGCTGCTCGGAGGACTGCTACCCGGTCTATTAGCAGGCAGCGTACTGATCGAGCAGATTTTCAACCTGCCGGGCATGGGGCGGCTGCTGTTCACCTCCGCTCTAGCCCGGGACTGGCCGGTGGTGACCGCCCTGGTGCTACTCAACGGACTGGTTACGGTGATCGGGTTGTGGCTGGCTGACGTGGGGTATGTGCTGCTGGACCCCCGGCTACGCCTTGGCAAACGCGGGCTGCAGTGAGGTGGGCCTATGCATACCTGATCGTACTGGTGATCGTGGCGCTTTTGGCCCCCTGGTTGGCTAACGATTCGGCGGCTCCCATCCCCTTCCGGGCGGAGACCACCGCACTTACGGGGGCACGCTATGCATCTCCCGGCACGCTGGCGGCGGACGGGCGGCGGCACTACCTGGGTACCGACCGGCTGGGACGGGATACGGCGGCGGGACTGGTGGCGGGCACGCGGGTTGCCGTGCTGGTGGGTGCCGGCAGCTTAGTCCTGGCGCTGCTCATCGGCGTGCCGCTGGGGGCGGTGGCGGGCTTTTTTGGCGATGGAGGGCTGCACCTATCAAGAGCGGGGTTGGTGAGCCTGGTGCTGGGACTTTTAGTGGGTAGTGCGTACTTCTGGGCCAGTCTGGCGCGACTAGCGGCGGGGCCATTGCACGGGGTAACCTACTGGGTTTGCTCGGTAGGCGTAGTAGCTGCGGTTAGCTGGCTGCTACTGAGAGCGGCCGGCCGATGGGTAGCTAGCCTGCGCCAGCCGGTGGGGGTGCCGGTAGATCGAGTGGTACTGCTGCTGATCGAGCTGGTGAGTAGTATTCCGGGGCTGGTAATTCTGATCGTGGTACTCTCGCTGGTGCGGGTGCCTTCGTTGTGGCTCGTAATCCTGATTATCGGCCTGATTGGCTGGACGTCCATCGCCCGCTTCCTCCGGGCGGAGCTACTGCGCATCCGGGAGCTACCCTACATTGCCGCGGCCCGCATCACCGGGGTGGGGGAGTGGCGGTTGCTCTGGCGGCACGCCCTTCCTAATGCAATCGGGCCACTGGTAGTAGTCGCGGCGTTCTTCGTCGGTAGCAGTATCCTGGCGGAGGCCATGCTGAGCTTTCTCGGAGTGGGGGTGCCGGCCGATCAGGTCACCTGGGGCAGCCTGCTCCAGCAGTCGCGGGCGCGGCCCGAGGCGTGGTGGCTGGCGGTGTTTCCGGGGCTGCTGCTGACGCTGACGGTGCTGGCCTGTAACCGGCTGCGGCGGGAGGGGCCCGAGAGGCAGTCCCGTAAGTAACTTGCCTCCCCATGGATAATGAGCAGATCGCCATACGCACTAGCGTATTCAGCATGGCGGGCAGCTTTGTGCTCGCGCTCATCAAGGGGCTGGCCGGCTGGTGGGGTAATTCCTACGCCCTAATCGCGGATGCGATTGAGTCGACCACGGATATCTTTTCCTCCTTCCTGGTACTGCTGGGCCTGCGCTACGCCCGCCGCCCGGCCGATGAGAACCACCCCTACGGGCACGGCCGGATCGAGCCGCTCATCACTTTTTTAGTGGTAGCCTTTTTGGTCATATCGGCTACGGTGATCGCCTACGAAAGCATCGAGCACATCCGTACCCCGCACCGCATGCCGGCGCCGTGGACACTGGTGGTGCTGGCCGTCATCATCGTGTGGAAAGAGGTCTCGTACCGCATCGTGCTTCGTAAGAGTGAGGAGACCAACAGCTCCTCCCTACGCGCCGACGCCTGGCACCACCGCAGCGACGCTATTACCTCGGTGACGGCCTTTATCGGTATCACCATCGCGCTGATCGGCGGGCCGGGCTATGAAACAGCCGATGACTGGGCGGCGCTCTTTGCAGCTGGTTTTATCCTTTATAATGCCTACTACATCTTTCGGCCCGCGCTGGGGGAAATTATGGACGAGCACGTATATGACGAGCTCATCGCCGAGGTGCGGCTGCGGGCCGGCGAGGTTCCCGGCATTCTGGGTACGGAAAAGTGCTACGTACGTAAGTCCGGCACCCGCTACCACGTGGACCTCCACGCCCTGGTCGACGGTCAGCTTACTGTGACGCAGGGCCACGACCTAGCACACCTTCTGAAGGATACGCTCATGGAGCGTGTACCCAACCTGGGACAAGTACTCATCCATATCGAACCTACCTTTACCCCCTAACTCCCTCACCCCTTAACCCCCTGCCCCTTGTCTAAATACGCGCAACGCGGCGTCAGCGCCACCAAGTCGGAAGTCCACGCCGCCATCGAAGGGCTCGATAAGGGACTCTACCCCCAAGCTTTTTGCAAGGTGTTACCCGATGTAGTGGGAGGCGATGCCGACTGGTGCAACGTGATGCACGCCGACACGGCCGGCACGAAGACGAGCCTGGCCTATATGTACTGGCGCGAGACCGGCGACCTGAGCGTCTGGGAGGGCATCGTGCAGGATAGCCTCGTCATGAATCTCGACGATATGGGCTGCGTGGGGGCGGTCGATAACATCCTCATCTCCTCCACCATCGGGCGCAATAAGAACCGGATACCGGGGGAGGTACTTAAGTCGATCATCCAGGGGGCGGAGAAGTTTCGCCAGCGCATGGCCGAGCAGGGGGTGGGCCTACATCTCACGGGCGGAGAGACGGCCGATGTTGGAGACATCGTACGCACCATCGACGTAGGCTACACCACCTTCGCCCGCTTACGCCGCGACCGGCTACTGGTAAATAATATCCAACCCGGCAACGTGATTGTGGGCCTGGCCAGCTACGGACAGTCGACCTACGAGGACAGTTACAACGGCGGCATGGGGAGTAACGGCCTGACTAGTGCACGCCACGACGTATTCAAGCATGAGTACGCCGAGAAGTACCCCGAAAGTTTCGACCCCGAGGTGCCCCATGAGGTCGTCTATACCGGCAGCCGCTCGCTTACCGAGCCGATCACGGTGGAGGGGGTCGAGACCACCGTGGGTAAGCTAGTTCTGAGCCCCACGCGTACCTACCTGCCGGTGCTGAAGCGACTACTCGGTGAGCTTCACGGTGAGCTCAACGGCATCATCCACTGCACGGGCGGCGGGCAGACCAAGGTCATCAAGTTCATCGACAACGTGCGGGTGGTGAAGGATAACCTCTTTCCCGTACCCCCCCTCTTCGAGCTCATTCGGCAGGAGAGCGGCACGGACTGGCGCGAGCTCTACCAGGTCTTTAATATGGGCCACCGGCTGGAGGTGTACCTGCCGGAAGAGCGGGCTCAGGCGGTGATTGATATTGCCGGGGCGTTTGGAATTGCGGCGCGGGTGGTGGGGTACGTGGAGGGAAGTGAGGGGCCGGCGGTGCGGATGGTTACGCCTGGGGGGGTGGTGGAGTATGGGGGTTAAGCTTTGAGTTCAGGGGTGCGTTTCTTACCGCGCTGCGCTCACTTGCTGAGGAGACAGGAGGGCAGAGCAAAAAACTTTGCTCTGCCATGGAAGATCGCCACACAAAGTTGGGTTACATCCACGAAAAAAGGCTTCCGAAATAACTTAAAGATCACTTTGTGAAACTAAATTCTGATTTTTGGAAAATGAAAAACTTTAACTAAACCGCCTGCTGAAGGTGGTGCAACGGATGAGTAGCAGGAGTATATTTGACTACCGCTTCAAAATAGAGCGTGCGGTGGTCCTTATGGTTAGGGTCCCTGCCATTCATCATCCTTTCAATCCTAGAGACACATGCGTTGCAAATACCTATCCTATCTTGTCTTGTCTTGACGCTCGTATTTACGAGTTGTGAGAAAGATACCGGAGAACCGAATGAAATTTCATCCGAAAGTTCACCGGCGAGTGGCTCCTTCGACAAAGCCTTACCAACAGTATACCGTGCAGCGGGTGATGCTTACCGGACGGACTTGTTCTACATGCAACAAGACCTGGACGCCGGTACACTAGAATTCACAGAGGAAGTAGATGATATCTACTTGGGAACAGATGAAAGTATTCGGGGGGCACTTGCCGGATACACTAACCAGGGAGTTCTTGACGAAAGTGATTTGGGTAAACTCATAGAGTTTGGCGATGCCATCGATGGTCTTGGATTCGTTGGAAGCATGTCACTGGTAAACGCGCGCGGCCTTGTAGGCAACTGGATGCAGAACCATGGAGTATCGGTTGTCGAGACTCCCGTGTCGTACCATGCTATATCAGTGCTTACTGAAGCGTTACTGCAAACTCAGGTGACCCGTTTACAGCAAGACGGTAAACTAACAATCCCAGAAAAGGGAGCAGACAATAATACGCTGTGCACTGCTACAGGTAACTTTTGCGGTACTAATGCAACTGTTAGTCAGGCAGCACAGGCAGCACTAGGTGTGGGAGTTCGCGAGACATTTCGGCAAACTACTAATTGGACCGCCCTGCAACAAGATGCTGCTGCTACTGCAGTAGTATTTCTCATTACTACATTTATAAGTAAGAATTCTTGTAAAAATCTAGACTGTGATGACTGCGGGCCTGCTGCAGGTATTCGCGCGGTATATAGTGGATGTACCTTTACGGGTATACAGCCAGTTGGTAGCTTTGAGTTCGCAGAACAGGTTAACTACTCCATAGATAAAGACCAGGATGGCTTCTTCGAGACCTCACTTCCGGCGCGAGTCATGCCTGGAACTGCAGTCGGTTTTGTTCCTAAAGCCGCTCTTCCATCTACCCCATTCAAAGTATATGCCGATGTTTTATGCGATGGAGGACTGATTGTAGCTCCTGGGAGCATCATGCCCTGGCCTGGCACTAAACAATCTCCCGTATACGTAGACCCTAAACTAAGCGTAGCGCCCCCCCGACCTACCGCTAACTTCACTCAACCCCCACTGCTGGATGATGCTCAATCAAATGGCTATCCATATTTCTATCCAACCAACACCCAGTTGTGCTTTGGAATGACCAATCTTGCCCTGAGAGGCTGGACATTTGTAGGGTGGGGTACCGTTGACGGTAATCCAAGCTCAAGTAAGTTTACTTCCAGCTTTTGTATAAAATATAGTAATACTCAACCAATTTTCAAGTCGGTATACGCTGAGTTTTCTCATCCCTGCTCATCCACTAATTATAAACTCAGTGGTCCAAGCTTCGTGGTAAAGCCTCAGTAGCTCCTTGTCTAGTACTAGGAAACAATTTGTTCAAAAGCTCCTCGCCGGCAGGCTGCTGCCGACGAGGAGCTAACTGTTTAAACATGAGTGCTTTGTGTATTAGAACAGGCCTGCTTCTATTTTTGATGGTCATCATGTACTCTGTTCACGGTCAGCAAATATGCGGGGACGATGAGCGGCCGGGGTCCACCTGTAGCCAAACTTGCATGCTATGTGACATAGATGGAATCAGCAAATATATAGAAGACGATAATTTTGTTAGCTTTGGAAAGCAAGGCTGTAACACTGCGGCCGGAGACACATATGCATTTGTCGCAATGTCTACTTCACTAACGGTGGAGGTCAGCATTGCTGATTGTTTGAGTGAAAACGGTAGCCCGGTTGCAGCTAGCTTCGTTATTTACGAAGACGGTGGTACTTGCTCGGATTCTACTTATGGTTGGCAGTTGGAGCCACTTACGGAGTGCGCTGGACAGTATGGGGAAAACAGCCCTCAGTATATAAAACATAACTCCTCAAAAATTTTTAAAACTACGAGAGGGTTGGTTATTGGGAACGTGTATTTTTTTGACGTAGGAACTGGTGATGGCGGGGTTAAGTGCCGCTATTCCATCAAAGTGCTAGAAGGCTCCACCGCCGTCCCCCAACTCACCAGTTTCGAGTTAGACAATAGCTATACCCCCTGCCAGGGGGAGACCGTCGACTATACCGTCACAAATCCCGAACCGATCACCCGGTACGTATATACCCTTGATGGAGATACCGTGTCAACCGATGCCTCCGCGCAGGTCACCTACGACCGGCCCGGTACCTACCAACTCTGCATCACCGGCAGCAACCCCTGCAGCCAAGCCATCCCCACCTGCTACACCATCACCGTCAATCCCCCTACCACCACCGATACGACCCTCTACCTCTGCCCCGGAGAATGCTTTGATACCCCTGACGCCACCCTCTGCACCCCCGGCACCTACCCCCTCACCCTCACCGACCGTAACGGCTGCGATAGTATCGTCAACCTCACACTGATCGAGCAGCAGCCCGATGTTACTGAGCTAGCGGCTACCATCTGTAACGGAGATACCCTACGGTACTTAGATCAAAATTACTTCGCGGCCGGAACCTATCCGTCCGTGTTGACCAACCGATACGGCTGCGATAGCACCGTCAATCTCGAGCTGGTGCTGGCTGCCTGCCCACTAGCAGGTCAGGTCACGGCTTCGAACGTGCGCTGTCACGATGGTACCGATGGCAGTATCCGCTTCAGTCTGAGCTCCGGGAGCCCCCCCTACCGCTACGACTTTCGTCGGCTAGGCGGCGGACCCTCCGGTAACGGGACCGTTGCCTTACGCGAGGAGGAAACCACCCTGAGTGGGCTCCCCGCCGGTACCTACCTAATCGAGGTAGCGGACGACTTCGGCAGCGTAGGCTACCTCAATACGGTGATCGAACGCCCGGCTCCCGTAGCGGTCGATGTAGAGGCAGCTACGTATACCGGAAGTGATCTAAGTTGTACCGGAGGTGCCGACGGCCGCATCACCGCAGTAGCAGCAGGGGGCACTGGCGCATTCACCTTCCAGTGGTCGCACGAGCCAAGCCTGGAAGCAGCCACCGCGACGAACCTGACTGCCGGCACCTACACCATCTTTGCTACCGATGCTAATGGATGTACGGCTTCGACGTCCGTTAGGCTGCGTGACCCACCCCCCCTGCGCCTTGAGGCGACGGTAAGTCCGGAGCGTTGTGATAGCCTCGGTACTGGCCAACTCGTAGAAGCTACAGCGGAAGGTGGCACGGGTACCGCGCTCCTCACGCTATTGCGTGATAATGGTGATACGATCAGACAACAAGATTATTCTGCCCTTACGGCAGGAAACTACCGACTCTTAGCAACCGACGCAAACGGCTGCATGGTGGACACTGCCATCACCGTGACTGCCCCCGCACGACCTACGCTGGACCTGCGCGCCGCCGCCCAGCGCATTGAACTGGGAGAAACCGTCGAGTTGTCCACACAAGGCCAGGTAGGTACTGTGTACGCCTGGCAGCCCGACTCACTGGTGGACTGCGCTGACTGTAGTCAGGTCACAAGCCGTCCCGGTCAGACTACGCAGTACATCCTTACGGCGACCTCACTAGATGGTTGTACCGCCAGTGACTCGCTGACGGTGGAGGTGATCACTACCCGCCGGGTGTATCTGCCTACTGCCTTCAGTCCTAATGGGGATGGATCCAACGATGTGTTGCGCCTGTATCCTGGCCACAGTGTACAACTGCTGCGCAACTTAAGGATCTATGACCGTTGGGGAGGGCTCAGCTACCAGTTACTGGATGTGGATGCCACGCGTTTGGCTACCGTAGGTTGGGATGGTGCGATCGACGGCGAGGCAGCTCCGCCGGGCGTTTACGTTTGGCAAGCCGAGGTACTGTTCATAGATGGTACCGTCGAACTGTTTCAAGGATCGACCGTACTGCTGAAGTGAGCTGCCTGCTTTCGGATGTGCCCCGCTGGCCTCATCGGCCTCGACCTCCGCTTGGGGGTACACTTCTACCCATTCAACTGCTTAGCAAACAGCCGCGAAATATCCTTAAAGGCCTTGAACTCCAGGGCATTACCCGCCGGGTCGTAGAAGAACATGGTGTACTGCTCGCCGGGTAGCCCCACGAAGCGCACGTAGGGCTCGATCTCGAACTTCACGCCGTGGTCGCGTAGCCGCTGGGCAAAATCCTCGAACTGTTGCCACTCCAGCACCACGCCAAAGTGGGGCACGGGCACGTGCTTGCCGTCGACCTTGTTGCGGTGATCGGGTGCTCCCTTCTTCGGGGCCAGGTGAGCCACGAGCTGGTGACCGAAGAGGTCAAAGTCGATCCACTCCGTATCCGTACGCCCCTCCGGGCAACCCAGTACGGTACCGTAGAAGTGGCGGGCGGCGGCTAGGTCATCGACGGGGGCGGCTAGGTGGAAGGGTTGCATGGGGAGGTAGTTGGGGCGGGTGCGCAGGTGCAAGGTAGATCGTGAAACGTAATTCATCGTGACTCGCCGAAAGGCTTGCAATGTTACCGAAAGTTAAAATGTCAGAAGGGTATTGCAACTGATGGCGGTTCTACCGAACTTAACTGGATCAAACCCAGGCCTACAATATGAAGCCTATACTGCTCACATTCTGCATCCTGCTTCTGTATACCCTACCCGCCACCGCCCAGGTAGCAGATTCGACGAATCGCTGGTTCTTCGAGAATGCAACTTACGCGGTGCTATCACAGCTCACAACGGGCGCGGAGTACACGACGGATCGAACGGGTCGGGGTAATACCACACGGCTGCTATACCGCGCTCCTCTGGGGCGGCGGTTCAACGTAGCGGCCGGCCTGGGACTGGCCGTGCAACAACTCCGGCAGCGCAGCACGCTAGACCGCTTTCTGTGTGAGACTAACTCCCCTGACTGTCGCAGCACCTCGGTGGATTTTGTCAACGCGAACTACGCAAGTTTTGCACTGGAAATACCGCTACAGCTCCGGTACTTCTTCAGAAGGCAGCAAGCGGGTCCCTACCTACTGGGCGCAGCAGCTGTGCAGTTACCGCTCTTTCGATCATACGATGTGTTCCAGGTAGATTTGAACACCAACGAAACCTTTGTCGACGAGGGGGAAGTGAGGAGTAAGGCAGTGTCCTATCTATCCGCTGGCGTAGGGTATCAATTCCGTAGTTCGCACCGTTTCGCCTGGTATCTGGAAGCTGTCGTGGGAGGGTCTACGGGCAATGTCATCGAAGATGCGGGCATTGGTGGCGGCGGCCAGCTCAACTACTTGCGCTCGGCCCGGGTGCGGCAACTAGGCCTTACTGGCGGCCTAAACTTCTGAGGCCCGCCACTGCCGCGCCAGTTCCCACACGGCAATCCCCCCACTCACCGCCACATTCAGGCTGTGCTTGGTGCCGTACTGGCTAATCTCGATGGTGCCGTAACTGAGGTCGATCACTTCCTGGGCCACGCCCTTCACCTCGTTTCCGACGACGAGGGCGAGGGGGGTGGGGGGGGTGATGCGAAAGCTCGTGAGCGGGGGTGCTTGCGGCGGTTTGCTCTAGACAGTGCACCTGCGTCCCCGCCCCAAGTAACTCCCGGATCAATGTTGGGCAGGAGGGGTGGTGGCTCCAACTAACGGTGGTGGTGGCGCCAAGGGCGGTCTTGAGAATATCGCGGTGGGGCGGCGTGGCGGTGATGCCGCAAAGGTAGACGTGGCTCAGCGCGAAGCAGTCAGCGGTACGGAAGAGGCTGCCGACGTTGTTGGCCGAGCGGATGTCGTCGAGGATGAGGGAGAGGGGAAGCTTCTCGGTGGCGGCGAACTCCGAAGGGGAAAGACGCTGGAGGTCAGCTAGAGTCTTTTTTTGGCGGGCCATGATGAGGTGAAACAAGTAAGGCCTTCCCCGCCGCAGCAAAGGAAGGCCCTACTGAACTACAAGACTACTAAACTACCTAGTGCCCCAGGTAGTTCTTCAGCAGCTTACTACGGTTCGCACCGCGTAGCTTATTGATGGCCTTGTCTTTGATCTGGCGAACGCGCTCGCGGGTAAGGCCGAACTTCTCGCCAATGTCTTCAAGACTCATGGGGTGCTCGACGCCGATGCCGTAGTAGAGCTTGATGACATCGCACTGCCGCTCGGTGAGGGTACCGAGACTGCGGTCGATCTCACGGCGCAGGGACTCTTTGTACTCCAGGGCGGAGTCGGTGCCGGGGGTGGCGGTGTTGGCCAGTACGTCAAGTAGGCTATTGTCCTCACCCTCGACGAAGGGGGCGTCCATACTGACATGGCGGGCGGCTACGCCGAGGGTGGTCTCTACCTCGTCGGCGTTGATTTCGAGTTGCTCGGCAAGCTCTTCACTGCTGGGCTCGCGCTCGAAGGTCTGTTCGAGTTGGCTGAAGGCCTTATTAATCTTATTGAGGCTACCTACTTTATTGAGGGGTAGACGGACGATACGGCTCTGCTCGGCCAGGGCCTGGAGGATCGACTGGCGGATCCACCATACGGCATAGGAAATGAACTTGAAACCGCGGGTTTCGTCGAAGCGCTGGGCGGCCTTGATGAGGCCGAGGTTACCTTCGTTGATGAGGTCGGAGAGGCTGAGGCCCTGGTTCTGGTACTGCTTGGCCACCGAGACGACGAAGCGCAGGTTGGCCTTGGTAAGTTTTTCGAGGGCGATCTGGTCTCCCTGTTTGATGCGCTTGGCGAGGTCGACTTCTTCTTCGGGGGTCAGCAGGTCTACCTTTCCGATCTCCTGGAGGTATTTTTCGAGCGACTGACTCTCGCGATTCGTAATTGACTTCGTAATCTTAAGCTGTCTCATGCAAGGGGGGGGACTTTCAAAATTGGCCGCAAAATTAGGCGGAAATAACGTGTAAATCAAGACCCTTCGGTAGATACGGCCTTAACGTGTAGGTAACACTATGAGGAAACAATAGGTTGGGGGGGCAGAAACTTTTGGTAGTCTCACCTAATTTACCGTATTTGTCCGCTACACCTTTGCCAAGCCCCTCATATGGAACGAGTTAAGTTTACCTCAGAGTTCATCTTCCGCGCCTCCCCTAACATTGTGTACCAGTTCCTGACCGACCCGGCCTGCCTCACCCGCTGGTTCTGTGATGAGGTAGACATTAACGACAGCACCTACACCTTCGTCTGGAGCGGCTCACCGGAGGTAGCCGAGCTCATCGAGGACAGCGAGGGCAGCATGGTCCGCTTTACCTGGGACGAGGCCGACGACGATGATGAGTACCTGGAATTCAACATCACCAAGAGCCCGGTCACGGGCGAGACCATTATGTACGTCACCGACTTTGCCGACGACGACGAGGTGGAGGACCAAAAAGCGCTCTGGGACACGCAACTGACCCGCATGCGCGCCGAAATGGGGGGATAGCATGATCACGATCTACCTGGGCCTGAGCTTCTCCGGCCCCGTACTGCCCGCCCCGCCCGCCGATGCCGTGGGGGAGCGCTACCTAGATTACCTGGGGCTGCTCAAGTACCTGGAAGGCTTTTACGCCCTGGGCCACAGCGGTACTAACCGCGATGCCCTCCGCGTAGAGCAGTACCGGCAGGCGGTGGAAGCACATCTGGAGGCCGCCCCCATTGTTCCTTTCTACGCCGCCGCCTTTGCCGCCGACAAGCTAGCTACGGCCGAGGAGCTACTCAGTCGCCGCGACGAACTGCTCGAAGCCGGCTATCTGCTAGCACAGCAGGCCGAGCAGGGTACACCAGCACGCATCGCCGTACTCCACGAACTGGAGGGCCTGGTGCTCGACCCCACCAACGATTACACCCTGCTGCCCGGGCCCCCCGACCGGCTCAACCGCCTGCTGGCGGCGCTGACCGACCGGTACCATCCTGAGCTATGCGTGCTGGTCCACGAGCCCCGCCAGTTACTACCCAGCGGGCTGCGTCGTATGCTGAGTAGTCTGGAAGAAGCAGGCGATACCGTAGAACAACTCCCCGAACCCACCCCCGCCACCGGCACCTCCGACCTCAACCGCTGGCAACGCAAACTGCGCCTGCTGCTGACCGGCCAGACTGACCCCACCCCGGGGGAGCTTAGCGGCGACGGTAGCCTAGTCATCCTGCGTGCCGAACGTGAAACTCACCTGGCCGCCTACCTGGCCCGTATGGTACGCGACAATGACGACTGGCGGCCCGGCATACTCTTGACGGAGCGCAACCAGACCCTCGACACCGCCCTGCTGATGGAGGGCCTGCCGAGTATGGGTATCCCCTCGACCAGCCTGGCCCGCCCTAGCTTGCAGGTGCTCAAGTTGGTGCCGGCCTTCCTGTGGGAACCGGTGGAGGTAGAGCGAATCATGGAGTTCGTCAGCCTGGTCACCAAGCCGCTCGACCGCCGCCTGGCGCAGAAGATCGCGGTGCACCTGGCCGATACGCCGGGGCTGTTCGGCGCCCGCTGGGTCTATACCGTGGAGCAGACCTTCCGCGAGATGAACGAGCGTAATTATCCGGCCAAGCGCATCCGCCGCGCCCGCGAGCAGTACGATTTCTGGTTTCGCCGTCGGCGCTACCCCAGGGATGGACGGGCACCGAAGGCCGATGTCCGCAGCCTGTTCGTGTTCCTGCGCAACTGGGCCCTGGAGGCCTACGAAGAGGATACCGAACAGACCGGCCTACTGGTGCTGAGCGCACAGGCCGAGCGCGCCACCGAGTTGCTCGACGCCCAGCCGGAAACCGAGCTGACGTACCTGGAGGTCGAGCGACTCGTACGTACCATCTACCAGCCTGCCCCCACGCAGTTTTCGCCGGCCGAGCAGGGGGGGCTGCTGACCAGCTTTGCACCTGCGTCCACCGCCCGACTGAAGGGGAGCGGACAGCCTGCCTTGAATCGCCTGGTGTGGTGGGACTTTGTGGAGACGGACCCCACCTACTTCTTCAGCCGCTACTACTCCCCGGAACTGGAATTTTTGCGCCGGCACGACTGCGAGCCCCAGTCGCCCGAGCAGCGCAACGAATTGCTGACCTGGCAAAATTTGCGGCCCCTGCTGCATACGCGCGAGCAGCTCGTTCTGTGTCTGCCCCGCCGGATAGACGGCACCGGGATGGAGCCCCACACGCTCATGGGGGACCTGGAGGCAGCCTTCACCGACGCGGCGCTGCGTAACATCACGGTCGACATCGACCTGGCCGGTCAGCCGACGGGTTTACTCTCCGATCTGGCCCTGCCCCAGTTTGCGGAGGTGCCAATCCGAGCGCTCGATCTTCCCCGGGCCCACGTTACGATTGGGAAGCCCGCCGCCCTGCAACCCCGGGAGGTGGAAACGCCGACGTCCATGGACGACCTGCTGTATTACCCCCACAAGTGGATGCTGCGGCACCTGCTGGAACTGCGGGGTACACCGATCCTATCCATCGCCAGCGAGAACCGATTGCGGGGTAACCTCAGTCACCTCTTCATCGAGCAGTTGCTAGGGGAACTGAAGGAGGCCGACCGGTGCTTTAGTCGTCAGGAGGTGAATCAGTGGATCGATGCCAACGCCGACCGCCTGCTGCGCCAACAGGGGGCCGTGCTGCTGGAGTACGGACAGGAGCCGGAGCGCGTACAGTTCATCCGCACGATGCGTAAATCCGCCTGGACGCTGGTCAGTTACATTCAGAACAACCGCTGGTCGATCGAAGGATCGGAACTGGAGATCGAGGGCAAAATCGGTAACCAGCCCGTGAAGGGACGCGCCGACCTGGTGTTACGTCGTACCGGCACCGATGGACGACCGGAAGCCGCCGTAGTCGACCTGAAGTGGCGCGGCAAGACCACCTTCGGCACCATCATCAAGAACGGCTGGGACGTGCAGCTGGCCCTCTACGCCGACTTCCTGAGCGAGCAGGGCATCACCCGTATTCATACCGCCTACTATCTGCTGCGCGACGCCAAAATGCTGAGCCGCAACGAACTGGCCTTTGAGGGGGCCGAGGTGGTGCCCGTTGCCGATGATTATACTGTGGTGCAGCGTGAGATGCTGGATAAGATCAGCGCCACCCACGACTGGCGCTGGCAGCAATTCGCCGCCGGCACCGTAGAGGTCCGCTGCGCCGAAACCGCCGGTGCCCTCGACGACGCCTACCTCGACCTCGACCACGACAGCCTCCTTGAGATGAAAACCGACACCAGCCCCTTCGACGACTACCAGAGTCTCATCGGCCTGATCCGCTAGTACAATCCGTGCGATGCGGTCTACGACCGCGCCGTTCCGCGCAACTTGCAGTTGCGCTGTAAATCGCTCCCAACAATGTTCCGCTACCTACTAATTTTACTTTTCGCCTCTCTTAGTATCACGGCCTCCGCCCGCATCACCACCGTCACCCACCACGACCGCCCCCACTTTCGCATCACCACCCGCACGGCCACCTACCTCTACGACATCGCCGGCGGCGGACTGAGCAGCATCATCGACCGCAGGGGCAACGACTGGATCGGGTACCAACCGGAGCCCTGGGACCAGTACCCCCCTTCCGCCGCCAGCTCCTACCGCGGGGTGCCTAACTTCGTCTTCCGCGAGCCAGACAACGGCGCCGGCCACCCCGGCTGGGACCAGTGCGAAAGCCGGATCGTGGGGCGCAACAAGATCCATACCACCAGCAAGTCCGGCCGCTGGGCCTGGACGGTCACCTTCTACCCCGACTGCGTGCGCTTCGATATGGTCGAGTCCGACCCCGATCACCCCTACTGGTTCCTCTACGAGGGCCCGGCCGGCGGCAGCTACCGACCGCAGACCACCTACTGGGCTACCGACGTGACCGACCCCAGCTACGAGATCCACGATCATTACAAAGGTGACGATCACGAGGACTACCACCGCTACATGATGTTTGGCGAAGACAGTAGTCCGTACAGCCTTTTTATGCTGCAGGAGGCCTCCGATACCCTGATCGACCACGTGTCCTACCTGGGCAATCAGGAGATTGGTGCCGCTGAGAGTCCCGACGGCATGGTCGTAGCCGGTCTTGGCCGTGGCCCCGGCAGCTACCCGCTTATGACCGGTCCGAATACCTTCCTGATCGGCCTGCTTCCCTACAACCTCAGCAACCCGGCTCAACTCCTCAAGGCCCGCAGCCGCATCACCAAGCTCGCTAGCCGACGGACTCGATAAAGGTACCCGTCGTCAGAAAGCGCATGATATAGACCAGCGCGATACTCACGGCCAGTCCGAAGGCCACCTTGCCCAGATCACTAAAGATGTTGCGGAAGGCGCCCAGGAGGTTCTTCCGGCCGGGCACCGTCTCGGCGTAGGCAATAGCGGCCCGTAGCACCATCGCCACGGCCATCACCACGATGATGAGGTCGTTGACCTGGTCGCGCAGGTACACGACGTAGCCGATCAGTAGGAGGATCACGACATTCATGATCATCCCGGCGTAGTAGGCCCCGGTCGCGCGGTCGCGATCGCTGGGCTCGGCGTCCAGTTCCAGGCGGTAGCGGATGGCGATTTCCCGCCCCGCCAGTAGCCCCAGGAACACCCAGGTCGTAGACATCGGCACGTTACTGAACTCCTTAAAGAACAGCAGGATGATCCCGTAGGTGAAGTCGATGATCGTGGCCGAGCGGATGTCCGTCGTGTTGGTCTTCGCCTTCACGATCTTTTGAATGTTACCGCCCCGGCTATAGAAAATATAGGCCAGCATACCCAGTAGCACGACCAGCGAGATGATGATCTCGTGCAGGTCCAGCGCCCGGGGTAGGTACACGTAGATGTTGGCAAAATCCTGGATTAGCCACTGCCCCCAGAGGAAGCCCGTCGAGGCCCACTGCAGGGCCGTCCATAGCTTCGCCTCCCGCTCCGTGATGGGGTTATCGATGAAGCGCTTGTCCAGCCAGCGGGTGATCAGCTGCCAGATGATGATCGCCGCGCAGAAGGCCAGGGCATAGCCCAGGATCGATTTCATCGTCATATCCAGCAGCCCCTTCGGCTTGAAGAAGGTCAGGATCAGAAAGGAGGTCGACACCGGTATGCCCGTCCGCGTCAGCAGCATCAGCACCAGCGGCGGCAGCAGGTAGGGCCAGCCCATATCGTCGACAAAGGCGTAGGATTCCAGGCGTCCGTAGCTTACGTCCCCTCCGTACTCCGACCAGCCGTACAGCAGGGTGAAGGCCAGAATCGAGCCGGCGAAGGCCCACAGTACGTACCACTTGCGGTCTTCGTTCGAGGAAAGAAAGGTGCCCAGCGTCTGGATCGAGTCATTGCCCACTACGGCGTACCCGGCCAGGATAAAACCGGTCCACATAATGATAAGCGAGGCGTCCATGGCGTGGGGTGAGTGGGTGAACTAGTGAGGGGGGTAAGTAATGAATGGCGGAACACTGGGCGGGGTCGCAGGTGCAATGTAAAGGCAGCTTAAATCGCCAAAATACTGGCCATCTTGATCAGCTCCTCCCGCGGCTTCTTTTCTTTAGTGATGGAGTCGATGAAGGGGTAGGCGGTGACTTCGTCGTTGACGATGCCGACGGCAATGTTCTCGCGGCCCTCGAGGAGCAGCTCGACGGCGGCGTGACCCAGGCGGCTGGCCAGCAGGCGATCGGCCGCGGTGGGCGAGCCACCGCGCTGGAGGTGGCCGATGACGGTGACCTTGGGTTCCATGCTGGCCAGTTCGTGCTGGATCTTATCGGCGATGCCGGTAGCACCGCCCATGGGGTGCCCTTCGGCGACGATTACTACACTAAAGAGCTTACCGCGGGCCTTATTCTTGCGGAGCACGGACTTGAGGTCCTCCAGGTCGGTCTCGGCTCGGGGATCAGGACGCTACTGGCCCCGGAGCCGATGGCGGTGTACAGGGCGATGTAGCCGGAGTTGCGCCCCATCACCTCCACGAAGAACAGGCGGTTGTGGCTATCGGCGGTATCGCGAATCTTATCGACGGCGTCGATGGCGGTATTGACCGCGGTATCGAAGCCAATGGTGTAGTCGGTGCCGTAGAGGTCGTTGTCGATCGTGCCCGGGATACCGATGAAGGGGATACTATACTCCTCGCTGAAGACCTTGGCCCCGGTGAAGGTGCCGTTGCCGCCGATGGCGATGCAGGCGTCGATATCGTAGGCGCGCAGGTGATCGTAGGCGGCCTGGCGTCCCTCTTTAGTCATGAAGCGTTTAGAGCGGGCGGTACGTAGCATAGTGCCACCGCGTTGAATGATATTGGCTACGTCACGGCGTTCCAGGCGCTGGAAGTGACCGTCGATCATGCCCTCGAAGCCGCGCTCGATGCCGTAGACGTGGAGCTTGTTCCAGGCGGCGGTGCGGACCACGGCGCGCAGGGCGGCGTTCATGCCCGGGGCGTCACCGCCGGAGGTAAATACGGCAATCCGGCGGATGTCTTTTCTCTCCATGGTGGTCTTTGGGGGGGGGTGCTACTTGCCGCTGTGGTAGTCGGCCAGCGCCTCGATGGGCTTGTGGACGAAGCGGCCCGCCGTTAGGTCACGTTCGTGTAGGGCGGCTAGTAGAATGTCTTTGAAGTGGAAGGCGATGCTACCGATGAAGTGTACGGGCAGCTCCAGATGGCCGCGGTACTTGCGCACGTGCCGGTCCAGGAACTCCGCAAAGCTCGTAAAAACAATTCTCTGGATCAACGGGTGCTGCTGGTGCTCGCCCATAAAGCGGGTGAAGCCGGCCAGGTAGGTATTGGGCATCTCCGATTCGTAGACGTTGTTGATCACCGTCATCTTATCGGCCGTGGTGTAGGTCTCGAAGGCATCGGTCAGCTCCGCGTCGAGCTCGCGGTAGAAGTAGGCGCGTAGGAAGGCCTTACCGAGGTGGGAGCCACTGCCCTCATCACCCAGCATGAAGCCAAGGTTGGTGACGTTGTCGGTCACCTCCTTACCGTCGTAGAGGCAGGTGTTGCTGCCGGTGCCCAGGATACAGGAGATACCGGGGTCGTCCCCGCAGGTGGCCCGGGCGGCCCCCAGTAGGTCGTGCATCACCTCGATCTTGGCCTGCGGCCAGGCATTGTGGATGCAGTCGTGAATGACCTTCTTGCGGCGAAAGTCCCAGCAGCCCGCCCCGTAATAGTGCACTTCCGTGACCTTACGGTCGGGGATAAGGTCCTGAGAAAGCTTCTGCACCTCGTTGTACAGCAGGTCGTAGGGGTGTACGACGGGATTGAAACCGCGCGTATTGACGTATACGTTCTTCCCATCCTCGGGCATCAGCACCCAGTCTGCCTTCGTGGACCCCGAATCCGCAATAAGTACCATGATCTTCTTAGTTAGCCGCGAGCGAAGGTAGTGCACGGACGCCGACCCACGGGCAGGAACAAGTGCCTGGAAAAATTTGAAACAAAAAGTTTGAAATATAGGTGCGACCGCCCTACCTTTGGCCTAGGCTTCGGCCACTCTACAGCAGGTTCCACACTTTCTGATACCGCCTACCCAAACCCCTCCTTCGGATGCCTGCCAGCACTTCTTCCCCCCACCCCTTCGCCCTGGGCCGCCACGTGGCGCGCCTGTTTGACTACGCCGTTCACTACGGCGTGGAGCTCGCCCTGATCGCCCTTATTCTATACCTCTGCATCAGCCGCGGACTGGCCGTTGAGATCGACGTACACGATCCCGTCCCCCTGAGTCCATTACCGGAGGCGGCGGCCGCGGTCAGTATGGGCGGCTGGTTCTCCCAACTGCGGCAGCGTGCTACGGCTAGTTTCGTGTCCCTAGCGCAACGCGACGTCCTGCAGCCGCTGGACGATTTTAATAGCGTCGCCCCGACGGATGATCCGGCCCCCCACATCAGTAACCTCACCCTAGTGCTGAGCCCCGATTACGGCCTACGTAAGGGACTCGCTCCCCGCATCATCGCCGCTAAACGGCAGCGGGTGCGCCACTACGTCGAACGGTACGCCCCGGCCGCCCAGCGCGAACAGCGTACCTATGGCATCCCCGCCAGTATCACCCTGGCCCAGGGGCTGCTGGAGAGTAATGCCGGTGACTCCAAGCTCGCCGTTAATTCCAATAACCACTTCGGTATCAAATGCCGTAGCAAGTGCCTGGGCTGCACCTGCCGCAACTACGGCGACGATAGCCGCTACGATATGTTCAGAGTCTTCGATACGGTCGGCGATAGCTTCCGCGAACACAGTCTACTGCTCAACTCATCCCGCTACGCCAAACTGAAGGTCTACGGGACCGACTACAAAAAGTGGGCCCACGGGCTCAAGTCCTGCGGCTACGCTACCGATAAGCAGTACGCCGACAAGCTCATCAAAATTATCGAGGAGCTCCGACTCGATCGCTACGACCGCACGGTCTGATCGACCACGAACCGCAGCTGAGCACCCGGCCGCAGTTGAAAGGCAGCCCCCAGCTCCGCCAGCTGTAGCACCCGCGGGTAGCCCCCCACCGTCTGTGCATCCGGTCCCAGCAGTATGGGCCCGGCCGGCGAGAGTTGCACCGTGCCCGGCAGCACCGGAGAGCTCAGTATGCCCGGTAGCCGTATCTCGGCTGGCGTGGCCGGGAGTAAGCGTATACCCTGGCGGTCGCTACGGGAATCCACTGTGTAGACCTGTTCCACTAGCCACTCCCGTTCCCTAGCTTCCAGTAGACGCCATTCGGGAGCGGGCTGCACGACTAGCAGCGTGGGCTTGCCTGAATCGGGTACTGGTGGCGGCGACTCTTCGTGCGGCCCGGCAGGTTGTGGGTTAGTTACACAGAGCGTGAAGCCCTCGGCGATGGTGGCCGCTCCCGGTAGGCCGGCTTCCGCACTACCCAGCACGCGTGGTACCGCCCACTGCCCCCGTACACCTAGGTAAGCCCTGCACTGCTGCCGCGCGATCCCGCCGCGTAGTTCGTTTTCTCCCTCCAGGTCGAGTAACCGGTAACGCGCTACTTCCTCCCCGTTGAGCCGCCAGCCCATGTCCGCACCGGTAAGTGCAATCTGTCCGCGTCCGGAAAAGTGCCAGGCACCACCCATCAGGGTAAGCTCCAGGCAGCAGCTACCCGGCTGCTGCCCCAGCAGCCGGACCGCCGCCGCTGCTGCCGTCGGATCCGCCGGACCACCCTGGGCGATTCCCCGGTCACGGTAACCCGGCCGGCCGTGGTCCACCAGGTAGACCCCCTGGGCGCTACCGATCCGGCGCAGGATCAGCGTGTCGGCCACGGTAGGGGAGCTTGTTGGAATGTGGTAAAGTCCGCCGCCGTGATGGGGTAAAACCGCACCCGGTCACCGGCATGTAGTCGGGTAGTATCCGGCCCGGCCTGCAGCAAGGGTAGGGGACACCGCCCGATCAACTGCCAGCCCCCCGGAGAGTCCGTAGGATAAATACCCGTTTGCCGACCGGCCAGTCCTACCGATCCGGCGGGGACGCAGGTGCGGGGTGAGGCGCGCCGGGGTATTTCCAGTCGCGCATCGAGCTGCCCCAAAAAGCCGAAGCCGGGCTGGTACCCCAGAAAGTACACGCGGTAGGTGATTGCAGTATGGCGACTGATAACCTCGGCTGGTGGGAGTCCGGTATGGTAACTTACCTCCTCCAGATCGGGACCGTAATCTCCACCGTAGCAGGCCGGTAACTGGTGTAACAACGTCTGGCTCTCT
>CATQHI010000002.1 GCA_958295895.1 Saprospiraceae bacterium
GGCCGCTGCCGTCCATTGCGACGCCGACGGTGATGTCTCCGTCGCCCGTCCAGCAGAGGGCCTGGCCCGGCGTCTCGGTGCCCGCATTCGACCACTGGAGGGTACCGTCGCGGGTCAACCGTGCTGACCCGGTGTTTGGATCGTACAAGAAGCGATAGTTGCGGTAGATATCATCGCCGGTAATCGCTACGCTACTGGAGCTGATGGGGGTAGAGCAGCTTCCATCGGGCAGCGTCACCCGGTACCTCACGTTCATGCCATCAAAGCCCATCCGGAAGTTGCCGCGGGAAAAGATGGTGGCTATCTTCTCATCGCTCTGGTAATCAAAGGAAAGGTCGATGCCCGCTACGTTGAAAATAGGGTTATTAGTGAGGACCATGACGATGTCCTGCTTCTCCGCAGTAGTGGCACCCTTGCGGCGCGGCCAGCCCCTTTGAATTCCCATCCAGGCGCGTTTTAGTTAGTATTCTATTTCCGATGGTAGTTGCACTGGGCCCGATGGCGGCCTGTTTCGGATCGGTACCCTCCCAGTCGAATAGAAAAATGGTGTTCTGAGCGGAGAGGGAGAGGGAGAAAACCCACAGCCAAAAGGCTAGGTAAAGCTGTTTCATGAGATTAGAATAAGTGAGCGGCCTCCACCCCACCCGGCAGCAAAAGCGGCCAGGCGCGGAGCGGCTGTAAAAAACAAACCCATCCGGGCCAAGCATTAAGCTGACGGCGGATAGCACCACGAACGCAAAACCGTTAGTGACGAGCCAGTAACTGAATCAGTTGGCCGAAAAGTATGCGCGTACCAACATTAGACCCGAAACCGCGCCAGTTCCCCTAGCCCAATCCGCCCCTCATAAATCGCCTTACCCACGATCACCCCGTAGCAGTCCAGCGCCGCCAGGGCATCCAGATCCGCCGTGGTGGCCACGCCGCCGCTGGCGATCAATTTCACCTCCGGCTGCTCCCGCCGAATGCGCGTGTAGAGCTCCCGCGCCGTACCCTGGAGTAGCCCATCCTTACTCACGTCGGTACAGATCGTGTACCGTACCCCCCGCTCCACGTACTCCGCAAGAAATTCGAACAGCTCCCGGTCGCTGGCCTCCTCCCAGCCACTCACCGCGATCTTATCTTCCCGCACGTCCGTGCCCAGGATGATCCGCTCCGGTCCGTACCGCTCCAGCCAGCCCAGAAATACCTCCGGCTGCTTCACCGCGATCGTCCCGCCCGTCACCTGGTGCGCGCCAGCCTCGAAGGCTATGCGCAGGTCCTCGTCACTCTTCATTCCCCCACCCCAGTCAATCTTCAGCTTCGTCCCCCCCCGCGATCCGTTCCAGTACCCGGTGATTCACAATACCGCCGCCCCGCGCCCCGTCCAGGTCCACCACGTGCAGCCGCTCCAGCCCCGCCGCCTCGAACTCCCGTGCCACCGCCAGGGGGTCTTCGTTGTACACAGTCTTACGGTCGTAGTCACCCTGGGTGAGGCGTACGCACTTTCCGTCGATGAGGTCTATGGCCGGGATGGTGTGCAAGGGTCAGGTGGTGAGTTACTGGGTTGTTGAATTGTTGCGGGGCCGCAGGTGCAAAGAACGTCACAGCCAACAAACTCGGCCGCCCTTCTACCCCCGGAGGGGCTACCCGCGCAGCGGTCTAACCAGCCGAAGGCGTCTACCTGCCGAAGGCAGTCTACACCACCACGTTCCACTTCCGCACCCACCACCGCGTCACCAGCCCGTTCTTCACGTAGGGGTCCTCACGGGCGAAGGCTTCGGCGACCTCCTCCGATGCACCCCTGAAGACCAGCGCCGCGCCGTCCGCCGGATCGTAGGCACCGGCCATGACCAGTTCACCGGCCTCGGAGGCCTTGCGGGCCAGGGTGAGGTGGGTATCACGGTAGGGCTGCCGTTTTTCTACGTAGCCGTTTACGGTTTCGTAGAAGAGGATGTAGTGGTTCATTGGGGGGTTTAGGTTGTTGAGCCATTGAAGGTACAGCCTCAACGTGTTTCGGGTTTACCACTGCACCTGCGGCCGCGGCCACCCGTTACGCCTGCCGTGCCTGCAACGACGGCCCCCGCAACAACTCGCCAATTCAACAACTCACTCCTCAACAACTACCCCCTTCCGTGCGTCCTAGTTGCTTAAACCGAGCACCTTGATGCGCACCTTCCCCTACGTGAGCCTGCTGGCGAGCCTGCTGCTGGCCCTGAGCTGTACTACCACCAAGCCCGCCGTAAGCCCCCCACCGCCGCCGAGCCCGGACGTCACCGAGACTGAGACCCGTAACCTGGATACGATGACCGTGACCCCGGAGGCGAACGGCGTGATCGAGGAGGAGGATATCGCCGCGGCCCCCGATTCTATCCCCACCCAGCGGGCACCTAGGGCGCTAGCCTTCAACCGGGTGAGTGATTTGCTGCATACCAAACTGGAGGTGCGTTTTGACTGGGCGCAGAGATGGTGATTGGTAAGGCAACGCTACGGCTACGGCCCGTATTCAGTCCCGTACGCAGCGTGGTGCTGGATGCGAAGGGGCTTGACTTCAAATCGATCACCAACCCCGCCGGTAAGGAGCTGAAGTATAGCTACGATGACAAGAAGCAGAAGGTAACGATTGAGCTGGACCAGACCTACGCCCGGGGCGAGGACTTTACGGTCGTGCTAGACTATACGGCCATCCCCCACGAGGGCGGTACGGCCGGCGGGGCCATCACGAGCGATAAGGGGCTGTTTTTCATCAACCCACGGGGAGAGGACGGCAATAAGCCGCAGCAGATATGGACGCAGGGCGAGACGGAGAACAACAGCCGCTGGTTCCCCACCATCGATAAGCCCAACGAGCGGTGCACGGAAGAAATCTACGTGACCGTAAACGACCGCTATAAGACACTCTCGAACGGTACGCTAGTGAGCTCCACCGCCGTGGAAGATAGTATGCGCACCGACTACTGGAAGATGGACCTACCGCATGCGCCCTACCTATTTGCTCTTGTGGTGGGCGAGTTCGAGGTGGTGGAGGACGAAGACTGGAACGGTATTCCCGTGAACTACTACGTGGAAGAAGAGTACGCTCCCTACGCTAAGGCGATCTACCCCTACACCCGGGAAATGCTGACCTTCTTCAGCGAGCTGACGGGGGGTGCAGTATCCCTGGCCGAAATTTAGCCAGGTGGCGGTGCGGGACTACGTGAGCGGCGCGATGGAGAATACGACGGCTGTGATCTTCGGGGAGTTCATGCACGGTACGGCGCGCGACCTGATTGACGTAGACATGAACGAGAAGATCGTAGCCCACGAGATGTTTCACCACTGGTTCGGCGACTACGTGACCTGTGAGAGCTGGTCGAACCTGACGCTGAACGAGGGTTTCGCCAACTACAGCGAGTACCTGTGGATGGAAAAGAAGCACGGCCGCGATGCCGCTGATTATCACCTGCTCGAGGAGTGGCAGGGCTACCTGGGCTCGCTACGCAGCAGCCCGCCCCATGAGCTCATCTGGTACGACTACGACGACAAGGAGCAGATGTTTGACGCCCACAGCTACAACAAGGGCGGGGCCGTACTGCACATGCTGCGCAATCACGTAGGTGACGAGGCCTTCTTCGCCAGCCTCAAGAACTACCTAGAACGCAATAAGCTCTCGGCCGTAGAGGTGGACGAGCTACGCATCGCCTTCGAGGATACGACCGGGGAGGACCTCAGCTGGTTCTTCGATCAGTGGTACCTACAGGCCGGGCACCCGCAACTCAGCATCACTACCGACTACGCCGACGGCAGCGTAGCGGTCACCGTGGCCCAGACCCAGCGTACGGATAACAACGTGCCGGCCGTCTTCCGTATCCCGGTCGACATCGACGTGTACACTAACGGCACCGCCACCCGTCACCACGTAGTGATGGAGGAGCGCGAGCAGACCTTCACCTTCCCCTCCGCTACGGCGCCCGACGTAGTGGTGTTCGACCCGGCCCACCAGTTGCTGGCCGAGTACGACTACAGTAAGTCGCCCGAGGAACTGGAAGCTCAGTACCGGTACGCTCCTGCCTTTCTGGACCGCTACGAGGCCATCGGCCTGCTGAGCAATCAGGAGGGCAACGAAGAGCTGAAGGAAGAGCTGTTCACCCAGGCGCTGCAGGATACCTTCTACGCCATCCGGGGCATCGCGCTACAGAGCATCGAGGAGCCCACGGCCGAGCAGCTTGCCCTGATCCGGCAGATTGCCCGTACCGACGACCGTTCGGAGGTGCGCGCTACGGCCATCAACGTACTGACTCAGTCCGGCGACGAGGAGTTAAGTGCCATCGCTGCTGAAGCGATGGATGCCGAGCCATATGCCGTAGTAGCCGCCGGGCTAGAGGCCCTGGTGGCCACTGATCCGGAAACTGCTCGCCAGGCTGCTGAGAAGCTAGAAGCGATCGACAACAGTAGCATCAGTGGTGCGCTGGCCGGTCTGTACAGCGAGGCCGGTGCCCTGGAAAAGCTTCCCTACTTCGAGCAGCAACTGGGTAAGGCGGACGGCTATGAAGCCGTGGCCCTCTACACCGCCTACCAATCGCTACTGGCGAAGGGGAAACGGCACAGCAGACCACCGGCGTGGCGATGCTACAGGAGATGGCTCTCGACCAGTCGCAGAGTCCCTGGCGCCGGCTAGCGGCCACCAAGGCCATCAGTGACCTACGGACCGATCTGAGCGCGCGGGTGGAGGAGCTCGGTAACACCGATGAGCTCAACAAACTCATCATGGAGATGGGCACGGGACTGGAGAACATCAAGGCCACCGAGACCAACGCCGATCTGCGCAACATCTACGAGCAGCAGTTCTAGCGGCTATCTTCGCGGGCGTTTATGTGGAGCCCCGCCGTACTTACCCTACTTATTGCCGCTGCAGCGGTGCTACTATTCGTCACCGAATGGCTATCCGTAGACGTGGTGGCCATGCTGCTGGTAGTGGCCCTGGTGGTGACCGGAGTGATCAGCCCACAGGAGGGCCTAGCGGGCTTCAGCAACGAAGCTACCCTCACCGTAGCCTTTATGTTCGTGCTCTCGGCGGCGCTGCTCAAGACCGGGGCGCTGCAACAGGTAGCGGGCCTGATGGCGGGGCGGTTTTCGGAGGCAGCCGCGCAAGGCGACCCTACTGCTCCTACTGGTGGTAGCATTCTGTTCGGCGTTCATTAACAAACACGCCGGTGGTAGCTGTCTTCATTCCGGTCGTAAACCGCATCGCGGCCACGGCAAAGATCAAGGCCTCCAAGCTACTGATCCCGCTTTCCTACGCCAGTATCTTCGGGGGGCTGTGTACCCTCATCGGTACGTCGACCAATATCCTAGTCAGCGGCATCGCCATCGCGCACGGGCATGTGGGCTTTGCGATGTTTACCCTGGCCCCCCTGGGGCTCATATTACTGGGCCTTGGAGTACTCTACCTCACTTATTTTGGTAGTGATTTACTCCCTAACCGGGACGGCGAGGACAGCCTGGCCGACAAGTTCGCACTGCACGATTATTTGGCCGAGATTGTCATCCTGAATCACCCCGACCTGGCCGGTCGCAGGATCATGGATTCGCCACTGGTGCGCGAGCTCGATATGGATATTATCGAGGTACGCCGGTCGGAAGAAACCTTCGTGCTACCCCCCGGTGATTTTCGCCTGGTCGCCGGCGATACCCTAAAGGTGCGTTGTGACCGGACCAAAATCCTCAACCTCAAAGACTGGGTGCGTCTGGTGGATAATACCGGCAGTCTGCGCCTGATGGGTACCGGACTGGAGCGCGACAACAGCAGCCTGGTGGAGATGGTCGTCACCCCCAACTCCGACTTTGTGGGCAAGAACCTACGGGAGGTCGACTTCCGGCGCAGTTACCGGGCCGTACCGCTGGCCATCCGTCAGCGGGAGGAAACGCTGCACGAGCAACTGTACCAACTGCCCCTTACTCCGGGCGACGTGATCCTGGCGGAGGTGAAGAGTCATTACCTGCACGAGTTGCAGCGCATCGAGCAGCAGCAGGACAGTCCGTTCATTCTGCTTTCCAGTGATGCCATCACGGACTTCAAACGGGGACGCTTCTACTTCGTTACCGGGCTGGTGGCCGTGGTCATCGGATTGGCAACTGCGGGGCTGCTTCCCATTAGCATCGCGGCCCTGCTTGGGGTTTGTGTCCTGGTGGTGAGTCGTACGATCTCTATGGCGGAGGCTTATGAGTCGATCGACTGGAAGATCGTCTTCTTGCTGGCCGGTGCCCTTAGCCTGGGCCGCGCAATGAGTAATAGTGGACTGGACGCTACTATCGCCGAGCTGCTTACGGGATCGATATTCGCCTGGGGGCCTTTTGCCCTGGTGGCCGGTCTGTACCTAGCCACCAGCCTGCTCACCGAAGTCATGAGTAACAACGCCACTGCGGCCCTGCTGGCTCCCGTGGCCCTGGCCTGCGCCGACCAGATCGGCGTGGATCCCCTCCCCCTACTCGTCACCGTAGCCGTAAGCCGCATCGGCCAGCTTCATGACGCCGGTAGGCTACCAGACCAACGCTATGGTCTACAGCGCCGGCCGCTACAAGTTCCTGGACTTTACGCGCATCGGGGCACCGTTGAGCCTGGTGTTCTGGGTGGCTACCTCGGTGCTGGTACCGGTGTTGTTCGGCTTGTAGAAGGGGTTAAGGAGCTAGTAAGTAAGTCGGGATGACTGGATTCGAACCAGCGGCCTCGTCGTCCCGAACGACGCGCGCTACCGGGCTGCGCTACATCCCGTAAGGGGAACAAAGATAGGGGCTTACGCGTAATTCATACTACGGCGAATGGCAGCGGCGGCATCTTTTCCGGCTAGCAGCTCGCAGACGTGTAGGCCGATGTCGAGCGACGTCGCTACCGCCCCGCCGGTGATGGTATTGCCATCGGTAACGATGCGCTCCTGGACGACCTCGGCGACGTAGGGGGCTAATGTATCGTACTCGTTGAAGTGAGTAGTAGCGCGCTTGCCCGTGAGCAGGCCAGCCGCCCCGAGCAGGAGGCTACCAGTGCAGACGGAGATTAAGTACCGAACTTCCGCGGCGGTACGTAACCAGGTTAAAAATTCTTCATCCTGCTGTAGGGCACGGCTACCGAGGCCCCCCGGTACGTAAACGAGGTCGTAGGCGGCCAGGTCGGGCATCACCCGGTCGATTGTTACGTGTAGACCAAAGTGGTCGTGAATCGTGGCTTTAGTGCCGCACAGGTGCCACTCTAAGTCCGGTAAGAAACTTTGCGAACGAAGTCTGCTGATAGGGTCGTAGAATCCCACGAAGTCGAGCAGCGTGATGTCGTTGTAGAAAATGTAGGCGATGCGCATGGCAAGTAGTTGAGCCCCAAAAAAGTGCCGTTACCCCAGCTAGGATAACGGCACTTGAGCAATTCGCTGAATGAAGATGGAAGTCTACTCCAGCTTAAACTTCACCGGCAGGTTAAACTGTACGCGTACGTTGCGTCCACCCTGCTTGCCGGGGCTCCATTTGAGGCCCTTTTCGTTCATGAGGTTGACCACGCGGAGGGCTTCCTCACCGGTCTTGGCACCGGGATTGCGAACCACACTGGCATCCGTCACGGTACCGTCCTTCTCAACTACGAAGGAGACTACGGCCATACCCTCTACGCCGTTCTCCCGGGCGATGGCGGGGTACTTGATGTTACCGTAGATGAACTCGAGCATCTTCTTATCGGCACAGGCTTTCTTCTCCGCGTAGCTACCCAGATCGTCACAGCCGGGGAAGAGCGGCATCTGCTCTACGACTTTGAAGATCTCCTCGACCTCGGGAGCGGGTGGTGGGGGTGGCGGCGGGGGGGGGGGAGGTGGGGCTTTATCTTCTTTCACTTCCGGTGGGGCCTCTTCCATCACGGTGTTCTCGTCGATGGAGGTATCCTCAAATTCGGGCGGATCCTCTTCAATCAACTCTTCCTCGGGTACCTCCTCAATCACCGGGGGGGGTGGGGGCGGGGGGGGGTGGGGGCGGCTCGGCGGTCCGGGGCGGCTCCATTTCGATCTCCTCATCGAGCTCGAGGGCACCCTCGGGGATGACGATTTCGGCGGAGTACTGCGTCCAGGCAAACGCCAGCAGGGAGATACCTACGGCCAGGGCCAGTCCGAAGTTGAAGAAGGTGGAACTTAGACCGAACACGTCTACCCGCTCGTACTTGGCGCGGTTTTCGATGTAGGAGTCATTGTCCTTAGCGGCGGCGGCGTATTCGCCGGCAATCCCCTTTTCGGTGCGCGACTTGTACACGTTCCGCATCAGTACGATGAGGCCGATGAACAAGAGCAAAATCACGCCCAGGATGATCGCCAGTGCACTACCCCCAATGGAGAAGTTAGAATTCATGGCATATGGTTAAAACAGTTAGCGTTGTGGCCCCGCCGGTGTGGAGGAGCGATTTATCAGAAGGGTGTGGAGCGGTGCGAAGATCACGCCCCCAAGAATGGCACCCAACAAGTTGGCTACCATGTCAACCGGATCGTAAAACCTACCCGTGCCGGCGATGCCCTGCAGCACCTCCATGAGGACTCCAAAAAGCGCCGCGGCGGCCACGGCCGTTGCCGTGGGTATCAGGACGGATCGACCTGCGATCGAGAAAGACAATAATACTGCAAAAATGGCGTACGCGGTAAAATGTGCAAACTTATCCGGTGAAAATAGCTCGCTCCAGTCAAAAATTTTTGGAATTTGCTGTCCGGGCTTCAGACTGACCACCGCCAGAAAGATCGCGTAGCCGAGGCTTAGCAACCGTTGTACGCCGCGCCCTTTACGGTAAGATGCAGCGGTGGAAGACTTTGGTGGTTGGCCCATCGATTTTTTACGAAATAAGTTTGCCGTAGGCCTCCGCGTCAAGCAGTCCTTCGCGGTCCTCGGGGTCGTCGAGCTCCACCTTGACGATCCACCCCTTGCCGTAGGCATCCTCGTTGACCAATGTGGGGTTGTCTCCGTCGTTCTCGTCGAGCGCACTATTGAACTCGATGACCTTACCGGCCACCGGCATAAAGAGATCGCTGGTGGTCTTGACGGCCTCCACCGTGCCGAAAACTTCGTTGCGGTCGAGTTGCTCTCCTACCGTATCTACCTCTACGTAGACCAGTTCGTCGAGCTGCTCCTGAGCGAAGTCGGTGATACCGATGGTAGCGGTGTTGCCCTCGAAGAGGACCCATTCGTGCTCCTCGGTGTAAAAGAGGTTAGCGGGAACATTCATAGCTAGACACTTAGATTGGATTACTTACTGACTTGCTGGCGGACCCACTCGCTGGTCACCGATTTCGGTCGTTCCAGGGGCATACCCAGGGCGCGGCTCCAGATGCCGGCCGCCAGCACGCCCAGGGCCCGACTTACACCGAACAGCACCGTGTAGTAGCTGAACTCGCTAAACCCATAGTGGACCAGTAGCGCACCGGAGTGGGCGTCGACGTTCGGCCAGGGGTTTTTGACCTTACCGAGACTCTGTAGAATGGGGGGTACTACGTCGAATATCTTCCACACCGTCGTGATGAGGTCGCTACCCGAGATGTACTGCTCGGCAAAGCGCCGCTGGGCGGTAAAGCGGGGGTCGGGCTCCCGCAGTACGGCGTGGCCGTAACCCGGAATTACCTTACCCTCGTCCAGGGTCTGCTGCACGTACTCGGCAATCTGCTCCTCGGTGGGCGTCTGGGTACCGAGGGCATCGATCATCTCGAAGATCCACTTGATCACCTCCTGGTTGGCCAGGCCGTGTAGGGGACCGGCCAGGGCATTCATGCCGGCGGAAAAGGCCAGGTAGGGATCGCTCAGGGTGGAGCCCACCAGGTTGACGGTGTGGGCCGAGGCATTGCCGCCCTCGTGGTCGGCGTGGATTGTGAGGTAGAGCCGCATAAGGCTGCGGAAATCCTCATCGTCGCTACCCAGCATGTGGGCGTAGTTGGCGCTATAGTCCAGGCTGGTATCGGGCTCGATGTGCTGTCCGTCCTTAAAGGCCCGGCGGTAAATGTAGGCGGCTACCCGCGGCAGGCGGGCAATGAGGTTCATGCTGTCTTCGTAGACCGCATCCCAGTAGTCTGACTTGGCGAGGCCCTCGGCGTAACGGCGGGCAAAGACACTCTCGCTCTGCATGGCCATGATACCGATGGTGAACTGCGTCATGGGGTGGGTGTCGGCCGGCATACTGTCCAGGGTAGTAAACACCTGCTGGGGCACGTCGGCGCGGCGGTGCCATTCGGCAGTAAGTCGCTTGACCTCGTCGGGGGTGGGGATTTCACCGGTCAGCATCAGCCAGAATAGCCCCTCTGGCATGGGCTCCCCCTGCGGACCGCTGGGTAGTAGCTCGCGGATTTCGGGGATAGAATACCCCCGAAAGCGGATGCCCTTACTAGCGTCGAGCTGGCTGGTCTCCCAGAGCATCATCTTGATGCCACGGGCACCGCCGAGTACCTGCGCGAGCTTCACCTCGTCGACCTTCATGTCTCCGTGCTCCTTGCTGATCGCGCGTAGTTCTTGGTAGAGGGCAAGGGCCTTTGCGGCAAATTTTTGTTTAAGGGCTTCCATTAAGGGTCAGGTAGTTTGGTACAATGCGGTCATGATCGCTGGGCCCCGGCATGTACGGGGGATCGCTGCGGCAAATAACGGAAAAATACTGGCTTGGGGACTGCGGCGGCGAGGGCCTATTCCTTCTCGTCCTCGACCGGACGCATCCGCTCTCGTTCGCGTTTGGTAAGGACGTCCTCTCCGTTATTCTCGTCTACGTATAAGCCGGAGGCCGTGCGGTCGGGGTGGGCGATGACGATGATGTCGCGCGCCGCCTGATAAAGTAGCAGGATGATCGTGATCATGAACCCCCCGATCAGAGCGGCATAGGCCAGCAGACCATAGTAGACCAGGTTGTACTGTCCCGCAAAGGTCTCCTCGGCGTTGTTGATGGGTACATTGAGCACCATCAGCAGGAGAAGGGCCGCAATGAAGATCGCCGCCGAAAAGCGTGCGATCCACCAAATGCGGTCGTAATGGTACCCCCTCAACTTACGGTCGGCATTCTCGCTGAAGGACAGAAGCGTCAGCATCAGTGCCAGAATGGTCGCCGTAGCCGTGAGCGTACCACTGGCCGTAAATCGCAAGGTGGGGCGGATCTCCTGTAGGTTGTCAATGGCCTCCGCATCCGAAACATTACCCAGCAAGTAAGTCCCCATGAAAATAACCGTAGTGGAGAGTAGCCCACCGATCAAGGCAGAACGGAGAACGGAATAGTGTGATTTGGTCAAGTTGTGGCGTCTGGTTGCTGATTAAACGGACAAATCTCCCCCACCATGTGATGTTCGGGATTTTTCTGTTTTATCAGCAAAAGCGCCCTATGCTATTCTAAAAATCAAAGTTATGGGGGTCGGGACCAAACCGCTGCCCCCGTTCCAGCTGGTCGATGCGCTGCATGTCCTCCTCCGAAAGCTCGAAGTCGAACAGTTCGCCATTTTCGACGATGCGCTTTTTGTGTACGCTCTTCGGAATTACGATCACGTCGTTTTGCAGGCACCAGCGCAGTACCACCTGGGCGGCCGTCTTACCGTAGCCCTCGCCGATCTCGGCAAAGGTGGGCTCCTCCAAAAACTTACCCTGCATGAGTGGGCTCCAGGCCGTAATGACGATGTCGTGCTCATCGCAGGCCGTAATGGCCTCAGACTGCACCAGGTAGGGATGGTACTCGATCTGGTTCACCGCCGGTACGACGTCGCCGGCCTGTAGAATTTCCTCCAGGTCATCGGCCATGAAGTTGCTCAGCCCGATGCTGCGCACCTTTCCCGCGCTGAGGGCCCGCTCCAGCTCCTGCCAGGCCCTCGTATTTCCGTCGACCGGCCAGTGTAGTAGAAGGAGGTCCACATAGTCCATTTTTAATCGCCCAAGACTCTCCTCCAGCGCGGCCGTAGTACGCCCCTGCCGAATGTCATCGTTCCATATCTTGGTCGTGAGCCACACCTGGTCGCGGGGCACGGAGGCCGTCGCGATGGCTTCACCCACCGCCTCCTCATTCTTGTAGATTCGGGCGGTATCGACGTGCCGGTAGCCGGCCTCCAGGGCCCAGTGGATGGCATTGATGGCCTCCTGCCCGTTGTCACTCTGCCAAACGCCCAGGCCCAGACTCGGCATCTTCAGTCCGTTATTCAGTTGTTGTGTTTCCATAGTTGGCACAACGGTCCGCATGGACTGGGGTTCTAGTACGCATCCTGATCGGAGAGATACTCCCCGAACCGCTTCATCACCCAGGTATGGGCCTGCGCCTGGGTGACCACGTAAATGTACCACGGCAGGGAGGGCACAAACTCGTGAATGGCCGAGATCGTGAAGTTGTCCCCCAGTACGTTGCGGAACTCCAGCCATCCTTTGTTCTTACGCTTCGCCAGAAGCCCCCCCACAATGTAAAACAGCTGCCGGTGGTCGTCGCTCCGACTGGGGATGAACATCAGCCGCAACAGCGGTACCCCCACGAACCGAAAGGTGGAATTGTCTCCCTGCGACTTCACCCCGACCAACGCCCGAAAAAAGATCGGTAGCCAGCGCTGGTACAGCCGCGCTACGTAGGTGGCCGTATGGTGCCGCGGATTGGGCAGCCGCTGTACGCTACGCACCGTGTTTCGCTCGTGGTCTCCGGTAGGTACTCGCCGCGGCAGAGGCGTCAGCCGCTCGGTGGAGGTGAGCGCGCGCTGGGCGGCCGCCTCGAAATTGTCCCGGTCGGGAAAGGCGCGTAGCACCGCACTGTCCGCGGCAATCATACGGTGGCGCAGACTCTGCACCAGGGGCCGTACCAGATCACCGGAGGTCTGGGTGAATTTGCTTACCCAGAAGGTCGACAGCCCGGGACTGAAGATGCGTACCGGCCGGATGATGCGCCGCTTCCCCAGGAGGTTTGCCACGGTCCGCAGCATCTTCATGTAGGTCGTGGTCTCCGAGCCGCCAATGTCGATCGTTTGCCCGTACACCTCTTCCCGCCCCAGACAGTAGGCGAGAATGCGTAGCGTATCGTCGAGGCTGATGGGATGAGTGGTCGTCTGACACCAGGCCGGGCAGATCAGCACCGGCAGTCGCCGCACCAGCCGCTCGATCATCTGGAAACTGGAGCCGTCCGCCCCCACGATGATCCCGGCCCGTAGGGTGGTGACGGGTACGCCCGTAGAGGCCAGGGTCAGCTCCACCTCGTGGCGACTGCGCAGGTGACGGCTGAGCGCCTCCATCGGCTCGTCGTCGGGCAGGATACCCCCCACGAATAGAATTTGCTTCACCCCCTGATTTGCTGCCGCCCGGGCGAAATTATCGGCCAGCAGCAGGTCGGTATCCTCAAAGCTACCCTGGGTGAGCCGGGTGCTTGGTGACATCGAGTGCACCAGGTAGAGGGCGTAATCCGCCCCCCGAATGCCCTCCTCCGTACTCGTGATAGAATAGAGTTCCACCTGCCGCCACTCGGCCAGCTCATACCCCGGTTCGGCTTGCATGGCACTCCGGCTAAGGGCAATGATGCGGTACTGCCGGTGGTACCGCTCGATGAACCACCGCCCGAGGAAGCCAGTGGCCCCGGCAATCACTACTGTGGGTCGGTCCATAGCATAACAACGCGAGTAAGACCGACCTGGTTAGACTAAGCTTGCACCTGCGGCCCCGCCCGCTTAGAAACGCAGGTCCTCCACGTGGTAACCGGGAAAATCAGCCTGCTGGAAGGTAAAGGTATCGGCAGCCAGTGCGGCGTTGCCCTGGGTGTCGTCGAGGTAAAAGGTATAGGTGCTGCCGTCACGACTGAAGGCCCTGACACTCACGATTTCCTGACTTTTCTGGTCGACCAGCAACCGCAGCTTGGTGAAATCGCTGGCGTCACGATCCAGGGGCTTCATCTCCACCACCTGTGTGGTGCGACCGTCGGTCTGCTCGGTGCCCTGCAGTGCCAGTACGTACTGGTTGCCCTCGTAGAAGCTGAACAGGGTCTGCGGCGTGAGCATACCGGTCGCCTCACCGGGCTCGGGCAGGTCGTTAATCTGTACCTCCTTACTGCCGTGGAGGATAAAGTAGGCCGCCTCGTCGTTGATGATGCCCTCCTGGTTACCGAGTTTAAAATGCACCAGATCACCGCGGCGGCTCAGGGAACCCTGCTGAGTCTCCACGGGCTGACCGGGGAAGGACAATTCCAGCCGAAAATCAGCCGTCAGCGTGGTGTAGCCGTCGTACTTTTTACGGATCGACTCCAGCAGCTGCTTAGCCTCCGGATCGCTATCGGCGGCAGCGGTGTACTGAGTAGTTTGCGCGGCCGCAGGTGCCATACAGATGAACAGGAAGAACAACGCTAGAAGCGAATAAGTAACTTTCATAGAGATCGGTGAATCAGTGTGCTTACCTAAACGCAACGCCCGTAGAATCGGACGTGCCGGGAAGCTTAAAGCTGCGTTAAAGCGGGAGCGAAGGGGAAAGTTTGCAACGGTTTTGGCCTATCCCCGTTGCACTGTTGTTATCCTTAGACACAGAAAGTCTCAAACAATTTGCTGAAATATGAGAATGCGTAGGTGTATTTGTTATCTTTGGCGGGTGTTTGAGACCAGCCCCGCATGAACACCTACAAAAAGCCCTTACCAAAGATGAAGAACGTGAACCGCCACGATGGCCTGGTGTCGGACGATCCGTACAGGGACCTTCGGTTCAATCTGTTACATAGCTGTAGCTGGGTGAACAATAGCATGCGCCAGTACCTACAGCCCCACGGCATCACCCCCAAGCAGTATAGTATTCTACGCATCCTGAACGAGCGGATTCCGGAGTCGCTATCCATTCAGGAAATCCGCGATATGCTTGCCGATAAGATGTCGGACGCCAGCCGCCTGGTGGACCGCCTGGAGAAAAAACGGCTTATTGATAAGTTCCCCTCTGACCAGGACCGCCGTAGCAACCGCGCTCGCATCACGGCGGCCGGGCAGCGCTTGCTGGGGGAGATCAACCGGGACAGAAAGCTTCTCGACGGACAGATCAGCGAACGGCTCAGCGATGGGGAGATCGAACACCTCAACAATCTGCTCGACCGCCTGAAGTAGGGGCCTTACCTTTGGGCGCATGAACCTTCCCCAGCGGATGGCCTGGCGCTACCTCTTTGCGCGTAAGTCGACCAATGCGATCAATATCATCACCTTCGTAGCTGCCTTTGGGGTGGCCGTTGGGGCGGCGGCACTGATCATTGCGCTGAGCGTATTCAATGGCTTCGAGGACATCTTCGTGGGCCTGTTCAATAACCTGAATCCGGACGTACGTATCACCGCCGTGGAGGGCAAAACCTTTACGGCGGACGATGAGCTGATGCAACGCCTGCGGGGCGTGGAGGGGGTACAGATCATCTCGGAGACCCTGGAGGAAACGGCCCGCTTCCAGTACGCTGGTCACCAGGCCTTCGGTCCGCTCAAGGGGGTAGACCACAACTACCCCTCGATTAACGGCATCGACACGATGATCGAGGAGGGGAAGTACGACCTGGACTACCCGCAGGTGAGCGCCCTGGGAGCCATCGTCGGTAAAAACCTGGCGCAGGAGTTACTCATCGATCCCTACAATCAGTTTAATGCCCTATCGATCTACGTGCCGCGGCCACGTACGCGGGGGGGCGGCACCATCCTGGCCTCCGGCCGCCTACCCTACCAGGTGCGGGAGGTACTACCGGTAGGCATCGTGCGCAGTCAGGAGGCCTTCGAGAACCAGGCCGTGCTGATCAAACTAGACCTGGCACGTGAGATCATGGGGGTGGAGGAGGGTGTGGTCTCCGGATTGGAGCTACGCCTCGCCCCCGGCTTCACCAACCCGGCCACCTACCGCAGGCTGAAGGAAGCGCTCGGGGACGAGTTTACCGTCCGCAACCGCTTCGAACAGGAAAACAGCATCTTAAAACTGATGCGCGTAGAGAAGTACGTGGCCTACTCCATCGTATGCCTGATGATGGTCCTCATCAGTTTCAACCTCATCGGCGCACTCTGGATGATCGTACTGGAAAAGCGCAAGGACATCGTCATCCTACGCAGCCTGGGCATGGCGACTACGGACATCCGTAATGTGTTTCTCCGGGTCGGCCTACTGATTTGCCTGCTGGGGCTGCTCGCCGGCTTCATCCTGGCCACAGTGGTCTACCTACTACAAACCCACTACGGTATCGTAGGCCTCCCGGGCACACTGGCGGAGGCTTACCCCCTGGCCTTCCGGCCACTAGACTTCCTGGTGGTGACGGTCACCGTACTGGTGATCGGCCTGATCGCCTCTATCCTGCCGGCCCGGCGGGCGGAGAGTGTAGAGTTGGCGGTGAAGGAGGGCTAGGCAGCCAACTTACCCTCGTTGCGGTAGAACTCACGGAAGGAGATCATGCGCTGCTTCTCCTCGTCCCATAATTTGTTAAACATCAGGGGCAGGCTCTGTAGGAAGGTAATCTTGGTCACGTGACGCTGTAGCACGGGGTTCTCCTTGGCGCAGCGGCGTAGGTTATAGTTCGGGATACGACTGCTGAGGTGGTGGATGTGATGGTAGCCGATGTTGCCGGTCAGAAAGTGCACCACCCGGGGCAGTTTATAGAAGGTGGCCCCCTTAATAGCTGCCGTCAGGTAATCCCAGTTCTTGGACCACTGCATGTAGGTATGGTCGTGCTGATGCTGCACGTAAAAAAACCAGAAGGCGATGATGCCAAAAAAGAAGATGATACTACCCTGGATGATCAGGAAGGCCTTCCAACCCACCAGAAAACCGAGACCGATGTAAGCGGCCAGGATCAGTAGGTTATTGATGTACTGCTTCCGAATAATGGGTGACCAGCCGGGGAAATTGATGCGCGGCATACGCAGTACGATACCGAGGTAGAGCACAGGAAGGATGACGAACAGCACCACGGGGTTACGAAACACCCGGTACTTGAACCGGCCCCAGGCACTCAGCTCCCGAAACTCGCCGACAGTGAGGAAATCAATATCCCCAATGTCGCGGTGCTCGAGCTGCCCGGTGTGGCCGTGGTGGAAGCTGTGCACCCGTGCCCAGTAGGTGTAGGGAATGGAGCTAAAAAAGGAACAGATGAAGCCTACGGCATCGTTCATTTTACGCTTACGCAGGAAGGAATAGTGGCCGCAATCGTGCTGAATGATGAAGATGCGGACCAGAAAGAAGGCATTCACCATACCGAGGGCTAGGGTCAGCCAGATGGAATAGTCGACACTGAAATACATCGCGATCCACAGGGCCAGAAAGGGGCCAAAACTGCTGAAAAGCTGGCCTATTGCCCGCCATGTATTGGCTTGTTGGTACTGGGAGATGATCGTTTTCCAGTTCTTGAGCGACTGGTGGATGTCATCGACTCCATTTTGAATTACTTGCACACTCTATTGTTTAAAAAGATCAAATCGTAGGTATCAGTGCCGTAGGCGGGGCCGAATATACAGATTCCTCCGTAGCTCTTTCCGCTTATGCGCAACTGTTCTAACGCCACCACGGCACAGTAGTTACGGCTGGGCTAGTTATTGTTACGTCAAAATTGTGTCGCCGTAGCTTACTGGAAGCCGTAGAGTAGCCTCATCTTATCGAAGATGGCCGTATTCTCGTAGATCCCAGCAAAGCGCTCCGCCCCGGGGCCGTAGGCGAATACCGGGATCAGGTCAGCCGTATGGTAATCTGAGGTAAAGGCTCCTTCAATTCGCCCCATGGCCGAGCCGTTCTGGATGGCATACCCACCGGTTTCATGGTCAGCCGTCACGATTACCAGGGTCTCCCCATTGCGCTGGGCAAAGTTGAGCACTTCTCCGATGGCCGCATCGAACTCTAGCATCTCGGAGATGATGTAGTCGCTGTCGTTGGCGTGGCCACCCCAGTCGATCTGGGATCCCTCGACCATAAGAAAGAAGCCGGTATCCAGGGTGTCCCGCGCGTGCAGGTACTCCACCGCAAGCTTGCTCGCTGCCACCAGGTACTGCCGCCCCTGGCTGTAGGGTAGTGGCTCCCCGTCGGCCGTATAGTAGGCTAGCCGTTTGGTCTTGTCTACTTTGAGGTCCTTGACATCGGTATCTACAAAGGAAGCGACCGTGCTACCGCCCCGCCGTAGCTCATCGCTGAGGTTGAGCGAGTCCATTTCCCGGCGTTCGAAGTACTGTACCCCTCCTCCGACAAAGAGGTCGATGTCGGTATGCGCCAGGTCCGCGGCAATTTCCTCGAAGTTCTTCCGGTACTTGGCGTGGGCGTAAAAGGCGGCCGGCGTGGCGTGGACGATCGACGAGGTAGCTACCAGCCCGGTAGGCATTCCGGCGGCCTCGGCCATTTCCAGGATCGTAGGAACGGGCACCGTGTCCATATCCACTCCGATCGCACCGTTGTACGTCTTCACTCCGGCACTAAAGGCGGTGGCCCCGGCGGCGGAGTCCGTGATTAGGTTATCCCCACTGTAGCTCTTGTGCAGGCCGATCACCGGGAAGCGCTCCAGATTGAGGTGGTTACCATTGCTGTACATGCCGGCGCTGATCTGGCTGATGCCCATCCCGTCGCCGATCATCAGGATGATATTCTTCGGTCCCCGATCCGTACGCGTCATGGGAGGCAAATCGGGCGCCGTGATCCCCCCGGAAGGGGTTGGGGCTACTGCCGGAGCGGGGGGGGTAGTCAACACCGGCCCGGAGGTAGCGGGGGACGCTGGTGCGATCGTCTCCGCCGGGGCTGGCGGACACCCCAGTAACCCAAGGATGGCTAGGATGCTAAGCAGTACGTTCGTTGCTTTCATGGGGCGAAGATAGTAGATGCGACTACGTATGAATACGGCAGCCGTGTAAACCCAGGGTTAACGTTTCAACCCATACAAAGCCGGTAACGTTGCCCCGGCAGTGCAGCCAGTACCCCCTTCATTTCCAGCATTAGTAGCGTGCCGGCTAGGGCCGCCGGTGGCCGCAACAGTTGACGGTGTAGCTCGTCGATACTGATGCTTTCACCGGCGGCTAGGCAGTCTACAACGGCCCGCTCCTCCGCATCCAGTTGCTCGAAGAGTTGTAGTTGTGGCCGCACGGCAGTCCCATTCCAGTTTAGGAGCCGGATGATGTCCTCCGCCTCCTCGATCAGGTGCGCCCGCCCCGTTTTGATCAATTCGTTACAGCCCGCCGTGCTGCTATCACCGGGCCGACCCGGGCAGGCACCTACTTGCTTTCCGTACCCCTGGGCCATGTTGGCCGTGATGAGCGAGCCCCCCCTACGGTCTGACTCTACCACCACAGTCATCGCCGTGAGCATCGCTACGACTCGGTTACGGGCAGGAAAGTGCTCCCGCTCCGGTTTTTGCCAGGGCGGGTACTCGGAGAGTAGTCCCCCACCCCGCTCGGCGAGCTGCCGGGCCGTGTGCCGGTGCGCGTGGGGATACACGTGCTCAAAACCACTGCCAATCACGGCCAGCGTGGGAAGCCCAATCCGCAGCGCCCGGCGGTGGGCGGCAATGTCCACTCCGTAGGCTAGCCCACTTACAATGAGTACCCCCAGCTCCCGTAGGGGATCGAGCAGTCGCTCCACCTGCCGCGCCCCCTGCGCACTCATCCTACGGGTACCTACGATGGCAAGCTGCCGGGGGTTGTCCCAGTTCGTCTGCCCGTAGTGGTAGAGCACGGCCGCCGCCCCATCAAAGGCAGCCAGGGCCGAAGGGTAGCCTGCCGCCCCGAAATGAAGTACTTCCAGCGGGTGCCATTGGGCAAAGCGAACCACGGCATCGGCCTCCCGGTAGTGCCGGTCGTCAGCAAAGTGGGCTACGGTCTTCTCGGCTAATCCTTCCACGGTGAGCAGCTCCTGCGGGCGGGCCTCCAGGGCAGCGGCCGCCGAACCAAAGTGGTGAATTAGCTTACGGTATAGCTTAGCGCCAACGGCGGGTACCCGGCTCAGGGCAACGGCGGCATACTCCTCCGACGTCATAATGGAACATGTATAGGAAACGAACTACGCCACGGGAGGGAAAAAGACGGGGTAGGAGCTGAGAATAAATTGCGAGTGCGTGGCCCGCCAAAGATAACTCACTTTTTGGAATTTACCACAAAAAGTTTCAATTGCCTGCCGTAGATTTGCTCCGCTTCGGAGGATTGGCGGAGCTGGTTGAACGTGCCTGATTCGAAATCAGGTGTATCCGTAAGGGTACCGGGGGTTCGAATCCCTCATCCTCCGCAAAGGTCTTTGACCCCGATCGGCGTAGCCGATTACACGACAAAGCCCTAGTCTCGTCCAAAGCCGCAGGTTTTGGTAAGGGGCTAGGGCTTTGTCGTGTAGCCCGCAGGGCGGGGGTCGGAGACTGCATCCCCCCAACAAGGGATCACGCAGTCATCCCCCTTATTTTAGATTCTAAGTCGTAGGCTTTAGTTAGAGCACTAGAGGGCTCAACACAGAGGTCCCTGAGGGACTCCACGGAGGGGAACACGAAGGGACACCGAGCCAGCGTCGGAAAAAGGAAAGCAGAGGTCAACACCTAGCGGTGTTGCGGGAGGCGGAACACTACCCCATCCTAAGTGCCTAATTTGCCATCTCACTCAAAAACTTGATCCGCACCAGCTTGATCTCATCCAGGGTCACGTCCTCCTCCTTGAGGTCCTGAAAGGCGAGATCGGGGTCGTCGGTCTCGGCGTTCATGAAGTACTCGTAGGTTTCCTCCAGGCTGTACTCGTCGACCTCCTCCTCGATGTAGTAGTCGATGTTGAGCTTGGTACCGGAGGAGACAATGACCACCATTTCGCTAAGGAGCTCGTCTAGGCTGAGCTGGTTACCACTGGCAATATCCTCCAGCGGAAGCTTGCGGTCGACGCCCTGGATGATGTTGACCTTGGTCTTGGACTTGTTGGCGACCTGCTTAACGACGAAGTCCGTGGGCCGGTCGATGCTGTTCTCCTCGCAGTACTTCTCGATCAGCACCAGGAAGGGAGTGGCGTAGCGGCGTGCCTTACCGATGCTTACCCCGTGAATATTCTTCATCTCCTCCAGATTGATGGGGTAGCGCGTGGCCATGTCCACCAGGGAGGGATCCTGAAAAATGACGAAGGGGGGCAGGTTAAGTCGCTTGGCCTCCTTCTTGCGCAGGTCCTTAAGGGCTAACAGTAGTGCTTTGTCGAGCACTACGGCACGGGCATCGTCGGCGGCGTCCTGCATATCCTCAGCCAGCTCCTTTTCAAAGTCGTGGTCGATGGGAATTTCGAACTTACGTGGCTTTTTGATGAAGGCTTCGCCTTCCTCCGTCAGCTTGATGGTGCCGTACGACTCAATGTCCTTACGCACCAGGTTATTAAGAAGGGCCTGGCGGAACACGGAGCTCCAGAAAACCTCCTCCCTTGCCTTACCCACACCAAAGCCGGGCAGTTTGGTAAACTCGTAGTCCCGCATCTGCTTGGTCTCCTTGCCGAGCATGAATTCGATCAGGGTCTTGAGGGGGTAGTTTTCCTTGAGCGTTTTGACCGCCTGTAGCGCCTGCTTGACTTCCTGCCGTACCTCGACCCGCTCGCGGGGGTGGCGGCAGTTGTCGCACATCTTGTTGCAGTTCTTCTCGTTGTACTCCTCACCGAAGTAGTGAAGAAGAAAGCGGCGGCGGCAGGCGGTAGTCTCGGAATAAGCCATCACCTCCTGCATGAGCTGGGCTCCCATCTCGCGCTCCATCAGGGGCTTATCGCGTAGGAATTTCTCTAGCTTTAGGATGTCCTTGTAGGCATAAAAGGCGATACAGCGCCCGCCCAGTCCGTCGCGACCGGCCCGGCCCGTCTCCTGGTAGTAGTTCTCGATCGACTTGGGAATATCGTAGTGCATCACGAAGCGCACGTCGGGCTTATCGATACCCATACCGAAGGCAATGGTGGCGCAGATCACGTCGATATCCTCCATCAGGAACTCATCCTGGGTGCGGGAGCGCGTCTTGGGATCGAGCCCGGCGTGGTAGGGTGCCGCCTTTACGCCGTTGACCACCAGCGCCTGGGCGATCTCCTCGGCGGACTTCCGGCTCTGGACGTAGATAATGCCCGACTGATCCGGCATCTCCTTCACAATCTTAATGATCTGGCGGAAGGTGTACTCCTTTTTTCCCTTGGGCCGCACCTCATAGTAAAGGTTATCGCGGTTGAAGGAAGAAATAAAGGTGTTCTGGTCCTCGCCCATCCGCAGGTTTTTCACGATGTCGGACTGCACCTTGGGGGTAGCCGTAGCCGTGAGCGCGATGATGGGAATATCGTGGCCGATCAGGTCGAGCATCTCGCGGATGCGGCGGTACTCGGGACGGAAGTCATGGCCCCACTCCGAAATACAGTGCGCCTCATCGATGGCGACGAAGGAAATCGTAGCCTCGCGGAAAAACTCGATGTTTTCCTCCTTGGTCAGGGTTTCGGGCGCTACGAAGAGCAACTTCGTCTTGCCCGCACTGATGTCTTCCTTCACCTGCCGCATCTGGGTTTTCGAGAGGGAGGAGTTAAGAAAGTGCGCTACCTCGTCGCTGTCTCCGTACGAGCGGATGGAATCGACCTGGTTCTTCATCAGCGCGATGAGGGGTGAGATCACCAGGGCACAGCCCTCCATCATCATACCCGGCAACTGGTAGCAGAGGCTCTTGCCACCCCCCGTGGGCATGATAACAAAGGTGTCCTTGCCATCGAAAAGGGACTGAATGATGGCTTCCTGATTTCCCTTGAAGGTATCGAAACCGAAGTTTTCGGCTAATGCCTCTTCTAAAAAGTTAACTGACGCTTTTGCGGTCATGGATCTGTCGCTTTGTCCCGTGCGGAACTACTTTTACCCCACCGTCCACCCGTCATAATGCGGAGGAGCAGGGGTACTTAGAGATTTGGTTACTAAAGGCTCAGGAGTTGCGAGTTACTACATTCACTGTTGCTACCCCTATCGTTAAAGTACAAGTTTCCGCAAATAATTCAATAATTAACCGGATGAATTTAACAAAAGCCCCGCAAGATACTTGTCCAACCCGCCGACATCCGTAGGCCCGTGGAGAATCTTGTAACCCACACGGCCCGTCAGACCCTAGCTATCGAGGCGGATGCCCTCACAAAATTAGCCGCAGGCATTGGTGAGGAATTTCGACGGTGCGTGGAGGCCATCCACGCCAACCACGGTCGGATCATCGTAACGGGCATAGGTAAAACCGCATTAGTGGCCCAAAAGATTGTCGCCACCCTCAATTCTACCGGCTCCCCTTCCCTCTTTTTACACGCCGCCGACGCCATCCACGGCGATATCGGCATGGTCCAACCCAGTGATACGGTCCTGGCCCTCAGCCGCAGTGGCGAGACCACCGAGATCGAAGTACTCTCGTTGCTCGTTCGTAACCTAGGCAATCCACTGATTGCCATGACCAGCACAGCCGACTCTACCCTGGCACGCCGGGCTAATCACCTGCTGCTTGTACCCTTCGAACGGGAGGCCGACCCCCACGGGCTGGCTCCTACGACAAGCACTACACTTATGATGGCCATGGGTGATGCGCTGGCTACGGCACTGCTTGCCCTGAAGGGCTTTTCCACTGCCGATTTCGCCCGCTTTCATCCCGGGGGCGCACTGGGTAAGAAACTCTACTTACGGGTCAGCGATCTCTACCTCCGCAACGCCAAGCCGTACGTTTATCCCACTAGTTCCCTAAAGGACACGCTACTGGAGATGACCACCGGTCGGCTGGGCGCCACAGCAGTTCTCGACCTCAGGACCGAGCAGATGCTGGGTATAATCACCGACGGAGACATCCGGCGGCTACTCAACAAACGTAGCGACATCGATCGGGTGCAGGCCCACGAAATCATGTCACCCCTACCTAAATTCGTACGTCCAGACGAGCTAGCTATTCACGCCGCTACCCTGATGCAGGACAACGGGATCAGCCAACTGCTCGTGCTAAACGATCGGGGCCTGTACGTGGGTATGGTACACCTACACGACATTTTCCGGGAGGGCTTGATTTAGGCGCTCAGCCTACTCCTGCACCAGCTCCATGTCCATCTCCTGTACCACCTCGGGGTGCAGGCGCATGGTGAACTGGTAGGTACCGAGTTCCTTAGCTTCCTCGGGCAGCACGATCTTCTTGCGCTCCACATCTACCCCGAACTGCTCCTGCAGCAGGTTGCGGATCTGTAGCTGAGTGATCGAACCGAAGATGCGGCCGCTGGTACCCGACTTAGCGCCAACGCGCAGGGTCTTACCCTTCAGCTTATTGGCTACCTCACGGTACACATCGAGTTTCTTCTGCTCCTGGGCATTCTCCCGGCGGATCATCTCGTTGAGCCGGCCCATATTCGACTTGTTGCCGATGATGGCCAGGCCCCGGGGTAGTAGGTAATTGCGGCCAAAACCGTCCTTTACCTCGATCACTTCGTGCTTATCGCCGACTTTCTCGACGTCTTGCAGCATAATTACCTTCATGTTGAATTATGTTGTCCCAGCTTTTTGGAGCGGTGCTCCTTGCATGTGCTGGTTAGGATTAGACTTTTGTACCTACTTCAAAAGGTCCGTCACGTAAGGCAACATCGCCAAGTGCCGAGCCCGCTTAATGGCCGAGGCCACCTTGCGCTGGTACTTCAGGGAGTTGCCGGTGATGCGGCGGGGAAGGATCTTGCCCTGCTCGTTCACGAAGGTGAGTAGGAAGTCCGGGTCCTTATAGTCGATGTACTTAATGCCGAAGCGCCGAAAGCGGCAGTACTTTTTTCTACGTCCTCCGATCTTGGGGTTGGAAAGGAATTTGATATCATCGCGACTGGCCATGATGGATTGTTTTGTGGTTTACTACTGCGGTGGTTACTCCTCTTCCTTAAAGGATTCGGCATCGCCCGAGGGCACGCCGGTGAGGTGGGGGCTATCGGCCTTCTTGCGGCTGATGCCGTGGGCGGCCGGTTCGTTCTTGGCCGGCTTTTCCTGCTTGTGCCGCTTCGCCTTGCCGATCTTTCCGGCCCGCTTGTCAGCATTGTACTGCACGCCGTACTTGTCCAGCGCTACGGTCAGGAAGCGCAGGATACGCTCGTCGCGTCGCATGCCCAGCTCGTAGTTATTCAGAAAGGCGCCGTTCGGAGCGGTGTACTCCACACAGTAGTAGACTCCGTTGTTGCGCTTGTTGATGTCGTAGGCCAGCGTACGCAGGCCCATCTCGTCCACAAAGACAATCTCACAGCCCTCCTGCTGGAGGGTGTCTACGTACGCCTGAGCTGTCGCTTTAATCTCTTCCCCCGACAGCACGGGGTCTACGATGAAAGTAGTTTCGTAATTTCTCATCGGATCAGGTGTACTGATTAGTTAATAAAATTGGTTTCGCAAGCTCCGGACCGGTAGGTAGGTCCAAAGCGGGTGCAAAGATACACTTTTCCCCCAGCTACACAAACTAATCTGGGCGGGGCCGCCGGTGCAAACCAAATCGTAAGGCCCCGGCAATGAAGGAGGGGCAACCAGATCAACTGGCCGCCCCTTACATACTGTTGGTTTATAAAGGAATCCCTAATTATTATCGAAGGACATGTTGTGCTCGCGGGAGGCTACCACCAGTTCCCGGTACTCCTCGGTGGAGAGCCCGTCGTAGCAGTACTGGATGGGATCGACGCGCTCGCCGTCTTTCTCGATCTCGTAGTGCAGATGGTCGCCGGTACTCTGACCAGTGCTGCCGACCAGGCCGAGCAGATGGCCGCGGCTCACTACCTGCCCCTTCTTCACCTTGATGCTACTCATGTGGGCGTAGCGTGACTTGAAGCCGTAGCCGTGGTCGATAACCACGCACTTTCCGTAGCCGGTTTCCTCTCCCGCCGATTCCACGATGCCCTTGCCAGTGGCCTGGATCTCGGTACCCTTGGCACAGTTGAAATCGATGCCGTAGTGCATCTTATTGACGTTCAGGATGGGGTGTAGCCGGAAGCCGAAACCACTCAGGTTGGCCATGCTCCTGCCGAAGCGGTCACCCTGGATGGGTTTGATACTGGGGATGGAAGCCAGCATGTCTTCTTTCCTAATGGCGGCATCCGCCACCTCATCGATGGAGCGACTCTGTAGGTCCACTTGGTAACGTAGGCGATCCACCCGCTCACGCAGCGTGGCCATCTGCCTACCTACGTTGGGAAAACTGCGAAGGTCATCGTAGGCATCATGCCCTCCCTTACCGCCACCGAATACGGCATCGTCGATGGGTTCCATGCCTAGCGCCAGCCGCACGGTGTTGTTACTGCGCTCGTGGAGGTGATTTACGACACCGGAAAGTTCGTCAAATTGCTGGGACATCGCAGTGTTCTCGGCACGGGCAATCTCGAGCTCCTGCATCAGGAGTCGCTCACTGGGACTGGGGAAATACCGGTGAATAGCAGCCGTAAATAACAGCCCGGTAAACAGTGCAGCGCACAGAAATCCGAAGGCTCGGAGTAAGGTGAAACGCAGCGGTGCAACGATGCGATCGTACGGCAGTACAAGCCGGTTAAAAATGAATTTCTCACGCCTCATTCAAAAAAACTTAAACCAAAAAAGACCGCGGGGAACGCAACGTTGGTTTGTTGATCCGATCCCGGCGGCATGCATCCGACAGCGCCTCGTTCAGCGCACCTGATCACTCAGGGCAGCGAAAGTAAGGCCCCATGGGCTAATGCTACAAGCTAAGCGAACTTAAGTTGCGCACTGTGTCATCATATAAGTGCAATCAGCGCTGGAGGACGGCACCAACCGGTCACTTACACTTATTTGGTTCAGTATGAGGAACGTTAAAAAAATTTAAAGAGCGGCAGGACGCTCGCCGATGAGGGCTTTCAGCTTCTTCCGTGCCAGAAAGATACGGCTCTTGACCGTACCGATGGGAATATTCAGGTAGCTGGCGATCTCCTTATACTCGTAGCCCCGGTAAAACATGAGGAAGGGAACACTGTAAATCTCACTGATCTGACGAAGCTTATCCTCCAGCTCCTCCATACGCATGTTCATCTCGCCGCCGTTGGCGATCGCGCTCTTATTCTCTACGGCAAACAGGAAGCTCTCTACCGGCTCGTTGACGTGCTTGCGGCTCTTCATCTTGCGGTACCGATTGATGTAGGTATTACGCATGATGGTCGATGACCAACTCTTAAAGTTGGTACCCATAGCAAATTTGTCACGGTGCTTATAGGCGCGGAAGATCGTCTCCTGCATGAGGTCCTGAGCGTCTTCGTAGTTGCGGGTCAGGCGGAGTGCAAAGGAGAATAGGATGTTTTCGAGACGGTTCATCTCGGACATAAATTGCTGGTTGGTCATGCTAAAACTGGACTAATGTGTGTAAGGTGATCTCAATGCACTCAGCTTTTAGGCCACAAACTCCGTGCCATGGACCTAAATAGCTGACTGATAGGCAGTTGGTCCGCACATATGGTCTCTATAACCCCTGTCATTTAGCCAAGTGATTAAATACAGTCATTTTTAAGGCATTGCACCGGCGGCCGCGCCCGGATAGTCTGCCGGCTGGCCTAACAATGTTTAGCCCATGCGAACATGCGTCGGACCGCCTCGTTGAATCCGGACAAGCTCTTCCTTACCAAGTGCTCCATCTCTCCACCCTGCGATGCAAGGTCATCAACTTACCCAAATCAACGACGCTAAACTGCCCGAGCTGCTGACGCGGCCGGAGCTTACGCTGTTACTGATTACGTCAAACTGGGACGGTCACGGTATCATTATGCGCACCTTACTCGAAGGGTTGGCCAGTAGGTATAGCAACGTTTCGTTCAGCGTGGCTGATGTGGAGCAGTCGCCCCGAATCTGCAAGATTTTCAATGTCACTGACCCACCCGGCTTACTCTTCGTACGGGATGGAGAACTGATCGACCGCCTACAGGGTCCCGTGGGCGGCCGGGGTATACTTCAGCTTGTGGAGCGCTATTCGTAATTCACCCCTTATCTGTGCCTGCCGTGAGCGACGAGATATTCAAAGTTTTCATCCTGGAAGATATGCCGGTCGACCTGGAACTGGTCAAACGGCAGGTGCGTAAATACCACCCCAGCGTACTCTTTGCCGTGGCGCGTAACCGGGCCGAGTTCGAAGAGAAGGTACGGACCTTTCAGCCCGACGTCGTGCTTTCGGATTATAACCTTCCGGACATGAACGGGCTCGAAGCCCTGCTCTACGTAAGGGAGCATCTGGACAGTACACCCTTCGTGTTTATCACGGGCATCCTCAATGACGAGGAGAAGGTAGCCGAGGCGATCCTTACCGGTGCCTCGGGCTATCTACTCAAGGAAAATCTGCGTAACCTGCCCGATCTGATGGGTCAGGTGATCGCCCAGAACCGCGAAACCATGGAGCAACGGGAGCAGGACTGGGAACGGCGGCGGCAGGTACAGATCAAACTGCGCAAAAGTATTGCCCGGCTGCGCCAACTCAACCTACCGGGCAGTGACGAGATCGCGCTGAGTCTACAGGAGGTAGCTGACGAGCTGGGCTAGGCACGGCGGCCCTAGCTGACGGTGCTCAGATCTACCCGCTGCGCTACCGGAGCGGGGCTTGCCTCACCACCGGTCGGGTCTTGCTCCGTACCGGGGGTAATGGAGGCCTCGATGAGGCGATTGTACTCCGCCATATGGTTGATGAATACGAGAAAGTTTTCGATGTCGCTCTCCGAACCCGGGTGGGCGGTATCGCTCATTTCTTTCTTGAACTCATAGAAAATGCGGAACCCATCGAGCATTCGCTGGATCTTATTGGACACCTCCTTGATCTCGGTGACGGAATCGGCCGTTAGCGTTCCACCTCCGCTGGTGAGCAGCAGGAACTCGTCGGAGCCCATAGCGGCCAGGTCAGTCATGATGAGGTGCTCGAGGGGGGTATCGAAGTAGCGGGCAATGTCATTAATCAAGGCGAGCCGCGGTTCGACGTTCTTGGTTTCGTAGGCGGCAATGTTGCTGCGCTTTACGCCTAGGTCATCGGCGAGCAACTGCTGCGAGAGCTTACGCCGCTTACGCAGAAACCGGAGGTTGCTGGATAAAAAATTCACACGTGGGGGTTTGAATGGTTAATGTACAGGCAAAAGAGACGATCAAAGATAAGGAGCTAACGTAGATTTGAGGACGTGTTGTGCCCCTCTTGGTCACTTTAGTCACAACCTGGGATAAAAAAGAGTTCACTACGGCGCACTTATGCGGTGCCAAACGAACATACTTGGTCGGAGCTACGATATATTGGGTGAACGTCATGTTGATGTTTACTACCTTAAATTATCCTCCCGATGAATGACAATAATAGTTCCGGTAAGGGGTGGGCACTCAGCTTTGGCCTACTCGCAGGTATCGCCGTAGGCTACTACCTCAATTCCAACGAAGGCCGCTCGATGCAACGTAAGGCAAAGGCCCAGTTTGACGAGTATGGTAACCAGATCAACACCTACACCCAGCAGGCCAAGACCAAGGCTGAGGAACTGGTGGATACCGCCAAAACCAAGGGACAGGAGTTGCTCAGCGACGCAAAGGTGAAGACCAACGACCTCACCGCTCAGGCTAAAACCAAGCTGGAGGAGGGTAAGCAGTGGGCCAATAACCAGGCCGAGAACGTTAAGGAGACGGTCGACCAGAAAGCTGCTGCTGCTAAATCGAAAACTTCCGACCTGGAAAGCAGTTTCAACCGCGGAGTCAATAAGGCTGAACGCAAGATGGACGAAAACCGCGAACGCGTAGACCGTACCATCGAGAAAAACAGCTAGTAGTTTCCCTCCCGGCGTTTATGACGTCGTCGTCCCCCTTTACGGCCATGCACTGTCAATGTCACTGCATGGCCGTTTTATTTAACCCCCCCACACATGCAGCCCAAAGAAGAATTGCTCGAACAGCTAGGCGAAAGCTACGGCTACGTCAACCGCCTGGTCGAGAAAAAAATTGAGTATTACAAACTCAGTGCGGCAGAAACTTCCGCCGGCGTGATTTCCGGACTGATCACAGCCGTCATCCTAGCCGTCATCGGTATCATTACGCTCATTTTCGCTCTGATCACCCTAGGGTTTGCCCTAGTCAACGCATTCGACAACAGCGTATACGGCTTTGGGCTCGTAACGCTGATCCTACTGATCATTTTCGTGCTGGTACTGGTGCTGCGCAAAGCCCTCATCATCAACCCTACGGTCAGCAAGGTCATCTCGGCCTTTTTCGCTCACGATGGTAAAGAAGTCTAACGAATGATACGCAAATCAAAAATTACGAGTCTCGACGAGCTAAAAGTACGCAAGAAGGAGATCCGTATGGAATCGGAGCTCGCAAAACGGGAGTTTGCCCACGCGATCGGAACTACTAAGGGGAACGCCGGCAATTTTCTCCTGAAGAACGTTGCCCTGCCCGCTGGCGGTGCGCTGGCCGGACTGTTGGTGCTGATCAAGCTAGTCTCCTCGGGCTCCGATAAGAAAATGCCGGTAATCAAGGAGACCCGGGTGATTCATGAGTTTCCCGATGGCACCCCGTACAAAGAAGGAAAGGGTGGCCGCCGCCACCGCAAACGTAGCCGGGCCAAGACACTGACCACCATCATCGGCGTAGCCCGCGTACTTATCCCCATCATTCAGGGAATAATCGGTACGGTCACCACCCAGAAGGCTAAGCACGCAGCCCAAACCGCTAAGCACGCCGCGGTACGCAAATAGGCCCCCGCTATGCCCGGACCGATCTTTTCTCTCGCTACGGTTATCGGGGCCCAGGTACATACTGTCAAGGGCGAGGTGATAGCGGTGGTGACGGACATGATCTGGAACCAGGATACCGCCAGGGTAACCTACCTAGTCATATCGCCGGATAAGGTATTAGCTCCCGAGCTGACCCGTGAGCCCCCCTCTACCTTTGCCATTCATCCGTCCTATTTCTACTTTGATGGGGAGGACGACCGGCTCGTCTTTAGCGGTAAGATCGGCAAAGACAGCCATAGCTTTTTTCTCGATCTACCGGAGCGCTACGACGAGATCGACGTCGAGGACTTAAATGGATTCAAACTGTACCTGGGCCGTAACACGGCGGTGGCCACCCACCGGAGTGATAATGAGTAGGATAGACTAGGCCCGCGCCTCCACACTACGTTCCCGCAGTTGAGGCCGTAGTACGTACAGCAGTGGGAACAAGGCGAGTAGGCCGGCCGCAAGCGTGGGCACTTCAGGGGTAGCAAACCACTCACCACAGGCCAACACGCTGAGGATCAGTATAGTGGAGAAAGGTAGCGAAAAGGCCAGTACGTTCAGTCCCAAATCCAGATCGAAGATCGCCGAACTATCGGGAGTCCGCAGCCCCTCCACGGCAGCCATGTGAGCGAAGGGCCAGAAGCTCACGGCGCACTGAGCAAAAACTACGGCGAGGAGTGCGGTGGGACCGGACAGGCCCGCCGCCACGATCAGCCCGGCGGAAAGGAAGAAAGCCAGCGCCGCCCGGTAGCACAGTACCCGGAGGATAAGGGCCATCTCCTCCCGCTTAAAGCGCACCGCCATACCGATGAAAAGCAGAATGATGGGGCTCATCAAGCCCGCCAACCGGCTGACCGTATCCTCCAAAAAGACCGGTAGGCTAGTAATTGTAAGTCCGAGGCCAAGCAGCACGAAGGCCGCCAGCATGACCAGATTGACCGGCTCGCGGAGTAGCGACAGCCCCAGATCTCTGAGTTTTTCCCGCCGGTTAATCGACCGCGCGCTCGCCCCCCGCAGTTGGTAAAACCAGTGCATGGCTACCATATAGAGGATGATGAGCACGAATACCTTGTTGCCTACATCTGCCAGGGCAGCCAGCGCAAGGGAGGCGTCGCCCAGGTATTCCAGGATAAACGGGAAGGCACTCAGGCCGGGAGCCAGGGAGGGCACCAACATCAGCATGGTGCGGTACTCCTTCGTACCGGCGGGAAAACCCAGTCGGGGCAGCACCCAGGTGGACACCGCGTAGAGGGACCCATTCAGTAAGAGGGCCAGCACTGGAAGCCAGAGCATAGTCAGGGAGACTTCCACCTTCATCAGGGCCACGAAGATGGTGGCCGGTAGGATGACGCTTAGGATCAGCACCTTAAGACCGGCCAGATCCTGCTTGCCGCCGAGTTTGCGCTGCAGCAGGTACCCGAGTAAAATAAGCAGTAGGAAGGCTAAAGTTTTCTGTAAAGCTGGGTTCATGGGGGAGGGAAAAGAAGGCTCCGGGAAGGTGGGCAGCCACCCCCCGGAGCCGGGGGAAAAAAGATTACACCAAAACTTGTTTCAGGGCCGAGAGGAAGAGGTCGACCTCCTCGGGCTTGCCGATGCTCACGCGGCAGTAGTCCTTCCCGTGCACGTCGAAGGAGCGCACCCCTACCCCCTTGTCAAACATCCCCTCCAAAAAGGCCTCGCCGGGCATAGCGATGGGAAAGAGGATGAAACTGGTCACGGAAGGAATGTAGGAAAGCCCCATCGCCTCCAGACCGGCGTAGGTCTGTTCCCGGAAGTCGTCATTGAGCTTGACACTCATTTTCTGAAACTCGGTATCGCGCATACTGGCCATGGCCCCCTCCACGGAGGTCTTGCACAGGCCCATGTTGCCCCGACTGATCTGGTAGACCTTTTCCAGGGTCTCCGGCAGCGCCACAGCGTAGCCGACCCGCAGTCCGGCCATGCCGTGCACCTTCGAAAAGGTACGGGCCACGATGACGTTCTTGCCCTCCTTGATGAGGGGCACCATCGTCTTTGATTTGTAGTCGGGTAGGTATTCCAGGTAGGCCTCGTCTACGAATACGGGTACGGTACCGGCTACGTCACGGCAGAACTGCCGCAGCTCGATGTTGTCGGTGAGCGTACCGGTGGGGTTATTGGGGTTGCAGACGTAGACCAGTTTGGTCTCCTCGTTGATGGCGGCCTTCATGGCGGGCAGGTCGTGCGCCCAGTCGTCGGTAAGCTTGACCTTGTTCCAGTCACCACCCATGCCCATGGTCACCTTGATCAGCGACATGTAGGCGGGGTCAGCGGCCACCACGTTGCCCCCGTCCTTGAAGTGGACGATGGCCATTTTTTCGAGGACGTCCGAGGAGCCGGGGCTGACCATGATGTGATCTTCCGGTACGCCCTCGTACTCGGCGATCATCGTGAGCAGTTCGGCTGCTGCCTCATGCTGGTAGCGGTTGCCCGTACTGGCCGAGGCGGCAATCGCCTCGATCGCCTTCGGGGAGGGCCCGTAGGGGTTTTCGTTGGCGAGCATGCGGGCCTGGAGTTCGGGCCGGCCGGCCAGCCGACGTTCCCACTCCAACTGGGGCAGGTACTCGGCAAAGCCGCTGAGTAGGGCGGGAGAAGCGGGCCGCGCTCCGAGTCGGAGGGCGGGCAGAACGGCCAGGCCGGCACCCGTCAGGGCGGCACGGCGTAGCCACTGGCGACGGCTGGTGTTGGGTAAAGTCATGGTGTAGGAGTTATAAATTGGTGATGATGCGAAAAGCTTTTCCATTATAGGTGCCCGCCCACTCCAGGCGGCTGACGGCCTGGAGATCGGCGGCGGGTAGGGAGAGGTTGGTTTTACCGGCGGCATCGGTGACAACGGTGGCCAGTAAGTCCTGCGTCTGGCTGAAGACGCGCAGTTCGAGGTTGGGAACGGGAGTAGCGATGATGCCTACGTTGACGTCGAGGATACCGTCCTTATCGAGCTCGGTGAAGGTGCCGGTAAAGGCGACTACGTCGGCGGGGCTGTCCGTCAGGCGCACGATGTCGGCTTTGACCGGGGAGGCTTCCACGGTGAAGGCGAGCTCGTCGTCGAGACAGGAGGCGAGTAACAGGCAGGGGAGTAGCAAGTAGAGGTAGTTCATGATTGTAGGTTGGGGGGGGGGTAGGCTTATTCGGCCCACCAGAGGGGGGTGAGTTTGTTGTCCGGTCCGCCGTTTAGGGCTACGGCGGCGGTGACGCTACCGGAGTTGAGGCTGTACTCGGATTCGGGGTAGCGCAGGCGGGTGGGCACCTTGCCGTCGTTTTCCATCACGGCGCGGGGGTCCGGGGCGGGTAATACGGGGTAGCCCGTGCGGCGGTACTCGGTCCAGGCCTCGATGCCCTGACTGAAGAGCGCCTTCCACTTTTCGGTGATGATTTGCTGTTTGGTGACGCCGTTCTTCACCAAGTAGCTAGCCGGCATATCAAGGCCGTACTGACTGAAGCTGGCGCGGACCCCGGCCTCCAGATAGGCGACGGCATCCAGTCCGCCCGCATAGTCACCATCCAGGGCCGCTTCGGCTAGGATAAAATTAATCTCGGCCAGGGTGATGAGTGGGACCGGGGTAGTCTCGCCCAAGAAATACTCCCCGGGCCGGCTGGCGGTCGTGAAATAAGCCACCGCATCGCCCTCGGGTAGTCCGTTGGGGGCACCGGCGTACTTACCCACGCGGTCACCGGCCTGGGCCACCTTCGCGTAGACCGTGAGGCGTTCGTCGGTCGCATTGCCTTCGGCGTCGGTCATGGCATCAATCAGGGTGGTACTGATCGACCAGTCCTCGCGGCTGCTGAAGACCATCACCTCGTGCCAGGTATTGTTGTTGTTGTCACTCTGGCGGGAGGTGGGCGTGAAGAAAAGGGCGTTGTCCAGGCCAGTCACGATGGGATACCGCGCGGGGTCACCCATGATCTCGGCGAATACGGCGTGACTCTCCGCGGGTGCTTTGGCGGCCTGCCGGTTGGCCAGTCGCAACCGTAGGCTATTGGCAAAACGCTGCCACTGCACGATATCGCTACCGAACAGGATGTCCTTATCGATCGCGGGGCCGGCGGGGTCGAGCTGCTCGGCGGCCGTCTTGAGGTTGGCGAGTAGGCCGGCGTACACCTCGGCCTGCGGCGTGTAGGTTGGGGCCAGGTTACCGTCGCTCGACCCCGTGAGTGCCTGCGTGTAGGGGATGGCCCCCCAGGTATCGGTCAGGATGGAGTACACGTACTCGCGCACGATCAGTGCGGCGGCGGCGTAGTTGGGGTTGTAGTACCGGCTGTCGGGATCGCCCGTGCGTTCGATCACCGACTGTAGGTTCACCAGGCTCTCAGTATAGAAGCCGTCCCAGGTACCGTTGCGCAGGGTGGCGGCGGGGTTATAGGTATCCCCCTCGTTGACGTACTGGTTGCGGGCGAAGTACTGCATCCAGAGCATGCCGCCGTCGAGGTTCAGCCGTTCGTTACGGGTGCGGTGGCCGTGGATCCGGTCGACGGCCTCCCGCACGGCGAAGGGGAATATCGTGGCGGGCGGCACGAGTTCCGGCTCGTTGGGGTTGGCGTTTAGCTCCTCGAATCCATCGGCGCAGGCGGTGGTGAGGAAGAGGAGGCACAGCAGGGGGGACAAGAGGTATAGTGCTTTCATGTGATTTTCTTGCGGGGACGCAGGTGCAGAAGCTTAGAGCGTCAGATTGAGGTTCAGGCCGAAGCTGCGGGTGCTGGGAATGGTGGTATAGTTGAGTGCGCCCTGTAGGTTACCACCGTAGCTATTGAACTCGGGGTCGACCTGGCTGTGGTTGCTATAGAGCATGGCCAGGTTGCGGCCAATGATGCCGATGCTGGCAGCGCGCAGGAAGGAGATACGATCAACCAGGGTGGTCGGTAGGGAGAAGGAGATGCCGGCCTCGCGTAGCTTGACGTAGCTGGCGTCGAAGATGGCCCCCTCGTTGGCGTAGCGTACGCTGAGTGCACCGACCACGTCGCGGGTGGGTCCGACCACGTCATTGACGACGTAGTTGGGGGCCTCTTCGGTACCGATGTTGCGGGCACCGAGACCGATGACACCTTCCTCGCGGCCCACGGCGGTCATCGCGTAGACGCCGGTCTGCATCCCCAGGGAGGAGCTCTCCTCGGCGATGTTGCCACCGATGCGGGCATCGATGAGAAAGTTGGCGCTGAAGGCCCCGATGCGGAAGTTGTTGCGGATGCCGCCGATCCAGTCGGGCGAGACGTTGCCGAGTACCTTCAGGTCGGGGTCCTTGAGGGGAATACCGTCCTGGAAGATGATCTGCCCGGCCAGGGGCCCGTCCGGTACCCGGGCAAAGCCACTACCGAATAGGGTGCCGAAGGGCTGCCCCACCCGGGCCTCGAGGCTGAGTCCGCGCCGGGTGGTAAGCTGGATGGTCTCTAGTTTGTTGCCACTCTCGTCGGTGTAGAGCTCCAGTACGGTGTTATTGTTTTTAGCGTAGTTGATGGCTACATCCCAGCCGAATTTGGGTAGATCGACGACCGCGCCGGTGAGCACTACCTCGACGCCGCGGTTGCGCACCTTACCGGCGTTGATGAGCTTGCTCTCGTAGCCCGTAGCGCGGCTGACGGCGATGTTGATGATCTGGTCCTCGGTGGTCTGTTCGTAGGCGGTCACGTCCAGACCGATGCGGCCGTTGAGGAAGCGCAGGTCCAGACCGGCCTCCTTGCCGGTGGTGCGCTCGGGGCGCAGGTCGGAGCTGGCGATCACGGGTTGCTCGCTGAAGAGCGGGGTGGTGGCATTCCAGGGTACTTCAGAGCGGTAGGTCTGCCGCAGGCGATAGGGATCGGTATCGGAACCCACCTGCGCCCAGCCGGCGCGCACCTTGGCGTAGCTCAGGATGGGGCTGCTGATCCTGATGGCATCGGTAAGGACGCCGCTCAGGCTGACCGAGGGGTAGAAATAGCTGTTGTTGGCGGCGGGCAGGGTGCTCGACCAGTCGTTGCGGGCGGTGACGTCGAGGTAGAGGAAGCTCTTGTAGCCGAAGCTGGCCGCGCCGAAGAAGCTGTTCACCTCTTTTTCCTCGATGCGGCTCAGGTTGGTATTCTGGCTGGCGTTGTTGCTTACGTTGTACAGCCCATTGATGGTGGCATCGTTGACGCCGATGTAGTTGCGCTTGTAGTAGTTGCTGCGGTGGTTGCCGCCGAACTGAGCGTTGACGCTGAGGTTCTCGCCGAAGTAGTTGTTGTAAGTAAGGATAAAGTCCAGGTTGGTTTCCTGACGGCGTAGTACGTCCTCCTCGAAGGCCTGCGTAAGTTCCGTGCCGCTTTTAATACGCTCGTTGCGGGTGACGGCACGGCGGGTGTCCGTCCAGAGGTCGGTACCACCCCGTACCATGAGGCTGAGGGAGGGTAGAAAGTCGTAGGTAAAGGCCACGTTGCCCAGCAGGCGGTCCTTTTCGTTGGCGTTGGTGAGGTAGCGCTGCTCGTAGAAGCGGTTGCTGGCAAAGCTGTGTTGCCAGTTGGCGTAGGGGTACACGTCGCCGTCGCGCACGATGTGTACGTCCATATACTGCTCGTAGTTACGCAGCCGTCCCCAGTCGTCGTGGCGGTGGTGCCAGGTGCCCAGCTCCCAGAGGGCGGGCTGCTGGCGGTTATCGGAGCCGGATTTGATGTACTCGCTACTGACGCGTACGCTCAGTTTGGGGGCTAGCTTCTGGTCGAGGTTGAGGCGGAAGTTGTCGCGCTGGTAGTCGTTGTTGTACATCAGCCCCTTGGTATCGACGTGGCCGAAGCTGAAGCGGAAATTACCGTTGCCGTAGTTATTGGAAATACTCAGGGTGTTGTTGCTCGTCTTACCGGTATCCCAGAAATTGCTCCAGCTGTCGGGGGCGGGCACCAGGGGGGCTACCTCCGTACCGGTCCACCACTGACGCACCAGGCGGCCGTCCATGGCCCCCCCCCAGCTTTCGTCGACGCCAGCCGTACCGACCAGCGGGGCGTCAGGGTATACGGCGCGAAATTGCTCCACGGCCAGGGGGTCGATAATGCCGCCGTTACGGCCGTCGGCGTACCAGGTCACCCCGCCCGTACCGCCGCCGTAAATGTTTTGGAACTGGGGGGTGACAAAGGGGTTCTCGATGGAGTAGCTGCCGGCGTAGTTAATGGTCAGGCCGTCGGCGCCGCGGCCACTCTTGGTGGTGACGAGGATGACGCCGTTGGCCGCCCGGCTACCGTAGAGAGCCGCGGCGTTGGCCCCCTTTAGGACGGTGAGGGATTCGATGTTATCGGGGCTGATCTCGGAAATACCGCCACCGTAGACGTTATTGTCGACCGCCCCGTCGATGGGCGCGGCGAAGTCGCCCTCCATCGGCACGCCGTCAATGACGTACAGCGGCTGGTTGTTGCCGAGTACCGAGGAGTTGCCGCGGATGGTGACCTGGGAGCCGCCCCCGGGCACGTTGGCGGCGGTGACCTGTAGGCCGGCTACCTTACCGGAAAGCCCGTTGACCACATTGGTACTCCGGGTTTGCTGGAGCGCCTCCCCCTGTAGGTCCTGTACGGCGTAGCCCAGGGATTTCTTCTCGCGCTTCACGCCAAGTGCCGTCACGACTACCTCATCGAGATCGAGGGGCGATTCCTCGAGCGTAATGGCAAACTGCGTTTCAGTGCCTACCTGTAGAGTCAAGCTCTGGTAACCGGTGTAGGTGACCAGCAGCTCGTCGACTCCATCGGGTAGGGTAAGTATGAAGGTGCCGTCAAAATCCGTAACCGTACCTGCTGTTGTGCCCTGGCCCATAACGGTGGCACCGATCAGCGGACCTTCCGTATCGGCTACGGTGCCGGAGATCGTCCGACCCTGAGCCAAGAGACCGATCGTTGCAAGTAGAAAGACGCCTGAGGATAGTAGACTTGTTTTCATATGGTAGTGAGGTTAATCCGGAGGGGGCCGGTGAAACGATGCTCCAAATTTCACTCACGGCCGAGCGCGCATTCAAATCACAAAGCAGACAATTCTGTGGTGGCTTAACTTTTCGTTTGTTGCCAATGATGGAGAGTATTAGTCGGATGAGATCATCCCGCCCGCCTAGAATCTGTACAGTTGGAACCCAACTTTCCGCATATATTCACCACAGCGACGCGTATCGGAAATTCTACTAAGCTCCCATTCTGTTATGGCATACGCCAAAAAAGAGCTGCTTTTAGAGCTCATTGCCAGTCTCGATAGCTCGGAAAAGCGATTCTTCACCCGCCAGGTGAACCTGTTGGGATCGGGTGAGACGGATAAATTCTACCGTCTTTTTCGCCACCTGAGCGGCGGAGGAAGCCTCGACGACCCCGCCCTGACGGAGCTCCTGGACCTCACCGGTCCCACCCAGCTGACTAATCTGCAGCGCCACCTCTACGGCCGCATCCTGGACGCCCTACGCCTCCAGCACCGCCACCGCGACCCCAGCGTACAGGTGCGCGAGCAGATCGATCATGCAAACCTGCTCTACGACCGGGGGCTGTACCTCCATGCCCTCAAGATCCTGTCGCGCGCCAAGGAACTCGCCTATACGCACCACCTCGACCTACACCACCTCCTTATCATCGACTTCGAAAAGACGATCGAGAGCCGGCACATCACCCGGGCCAGTGCCGAGCGCATGACCTCGCTGACTACGGAGAGCCGCCGGCGGCAGGAGGTGATGGGCAGCACCGTGCGGCAGAGCAATCTTCAGCTAGTGCTACAGCGCCACTTCATTCAGCACGGGCACGTGGGTAGTGCCGCCGAGGCCAGACGGTTTTACCAGTTGTACCACCACTACTTCAGCGATCCGGTGCTGCCGAGTGCTACCTATATGGAGCGCATCCTGGGCCACCAGTGCCGTTTTTGGTACCACTACAATCAGCTACAACTCGAGGCGGCCGCTCACCACGGGGCGCAGTGGACGGCTATCATCGAGGCCCGCAGGGAGCTACGGGAGCGTGAGATCAACTACTATATCAAGGGCATGGACCGCCGCCTTCTGATTGCCTTTTTCCGCTCTGCCAGCGAGGAGCACCGTACCGTACATACTACCCTAGCCCGTTTCATCGACGCGCAGCGCAGTACGCAGCAACAGCGCAACTCCCAGTTGATGGCCGGGGTGGTGCTGCTGCGTGCCGAGATCAATCAATGGCTCCTCGATCCACCCCGCACCTGCGGCCCCGCCCACCTGCTCGCCCTGGCCGAACGCATCGAAACGGCGGGGGGCGTGGACCGACACAAGCAGCTCGTGCTGTACTACAAACTAGCCGCGGTGTGTGTACTGCAGCGCAGCTTCCAACCCGCCCTGGACTACCTGCAACCCATTCTGAACGAGGGCAAGCCGCTACGGCACGACCTGATCGTGTACGCTAGGCTGCTACAACTGTGGTGCCATTTGCAGCTGGGCCACCGTGAGTTCGTAGGCTACGGGCTCAATAATCTGGCGCGCTACCTGGGCCGCATTGCCTACCCCAGTAGCTACCCCGGCATGCTGCTGCAGCTGCTCCGGGGGCTGCTACGCGGAGACGGAAGGACCGCCTGGACACAACTGGAGCGCCACCTGGAGCCGCTGCGGGAGGGCGTGTTTCACATCCGGGAGTTGCGGTACCTAGATATCACGCGCTTCAAGTGACCGGGCGGGGCTATATTGCCGCGCTTTGCACGTGCTTGCATCATTCACTAAAGTCAGATCATGGAGTTGGGTCAATTGGGAACGATCGATACGATCATTTTTGCGGTGTACATCGTGGCGGTTATCGCCTTCGGGGTGTGGATCGCTAACCGGGAGAAGACCGATACAGCCAGCGATTACTTCCTGGCCAGCCGCAGTCTGCCCTGGTGGGCGGTGGGCGGCTCGCTGATCGCCTCCAATATTTCGGCCGAGCAGATCATCGGCATGAATGGCTCGGGCTTCGAGCTGGGGCTGGCCATCGCGACCTACGAGCTGATGGCGGCCATCACGCTGATCCTGGTGGCGAAGTTCTTTCTACCGGTCTTTCTAAAGAAGGAGATCTACACCATGCCCCAGTTCCTGGAGGAGCGCTATAACGGCACGGTGCGTACGATCATGAGCGTGTTCTGGATCGCGCTCTTCGTGTTCGTCAACATCGCTACGGTGCTCTACCTCGGGGCGCTGGCCATCGAGACGCTGCTGGGGGTAGACCTGGTATACGGTATCATCGGACTGGTCCTGTACTCGGCCTCCTTCTCCATCTTCGGCGGACTCAAGGCGGTAGTGTGGACCGACGTGGTGCAGGTGGTGGTACTGATGGTAGGCGGTACGGTGGCCGCCTACGGCATCCTGGAGGTGGTGGGAGACGGTAGCGTCTTTGCCGGCATCGAGAACCTCTACAATACCCTACCCGACCACTTCGAGATGCTCTTCGAGCCGCGGGATACGTACCTGGACGTAGCTAACGCCCACGAGCTTTCGACTGGCTTTACGCCGGATGGCGATCCTACGCAACTGCAGCCCGGGGATGAGATGAAGTCTTCCTTCCAGCTGCTACCCGGCATGGCGCTGCTCTTCGGAGGGATGTGGATCGTGAACAGCTACTACTGGGGCAACAATCAGTACATCATCCAGCGTGCCCTGGCGGCTAAGGACCTGCCGGAGGCGCAGCGGGGCGTGGCCTTTGCGGCCTTCATGAAGCTCTTTATTCCCTTCTTTGCCGTACTGCCCGGCATCGCGGCCTGGTACCTGCTGCGCGATCAGGACCCCGCCAACCTGCCCATCACGAAGGCCGACCAGGCCTTTCCCTGGGTACTGGCCAACTACGTCGGCGTCGGCTTCAAGGGGCTCACCTTTGCGGCCCTGGTGGCGGCCATCGGCTCCTCGATCAGCTCGATGGTTAACTCGACCTCGACGATCTTCACGATGGACATTTACAACAAGTTCATCAATCCCACGGCTTCGCAGGGCTCGCAGGTGCGGATGGGTCAGATTTCGGCAGCCGTGGCGCTGCTGGTCGGTGCAGCCGTGGCCCCGGCGCTGGCCAATGCGGGGCAGGTATTCCAGGTGATCCAGGAGTACACGGGCTTCATCAGTCCGGGGGTACTCACCGTCTTTGTCTTCGGTTTCTTCTACCGGCGGGGTACCGCACAGGCAGCACTGGTGGTGGTACTTTCCTCCGTACCCCTCTCCTGGGCCTTCCAGCAGTTGATGCCCGACCTACCCTTCCTGGACCGTATGGCCTTCATTTTCCTGATCTCGGCCGCGCTGATGGTGATCGTAAGTGCGCTGACGGGTAAGAATGAGAAGCAGCGGGTAGCCGAACGGACGCTTCGGGGTGGCTACGGGGAGCAGGAAAAGCGGGACCTGGCCGGCAAGCTGATCAAAGATGTGAAACTGCGTAATGGCCTCAGTATTGCCGTGATCGGTATCGGGATGGCTACGGGGGTTCGTCTGTTAGTACAGCCCGTGCCCGGGGTGCCGATGAGCATGGGCATCATCTTCGTCGTGCTGTCGCTGGTCGTGATCGGGTTGCTGTACACCGATAAGTCGGCCGATGACTATAAGGCGATTGACCTGGACCCGGCGATGTTTCGGACGCGGATGGGTTTTAATATCGCTGCGGTGACGATTATTTTGATCCTGACTTTTGTGTATACTTTCCTGGCTTAGAAGGGGATAATAAAAGCGGCAGAGGGCTCACCACAGAGCGGCCTGCGGCCTATACAAAGGGTTTCACAGAGTCTGCGGACGCTACAGGGAGGGCACAGACGTACTGGCACCTAGCGGTGCCAGGGTGTAGCATCTGGTGGGAATTACTACTGGAAGTTAGCGTCGAGGATGGGGCCGGAACCGACGGAGGTCACCGCCAGGGCGGTGAGAATGCAGAGGGTGAAGAGCGCGATGGCCAGTCCCCAGGTGACCTTTTCGATGACGTCGGTGGATTTGGAGGCACCGAGCATCTGGTTGGCCTGCCCGCCGCCGAAGGTGGAGTCGATGCCGCCACCCTTAGGGTTCTGGATGAGCACGACGAGCATAAGCAGTAGGCAGACGACGCCGGTCAGGATGGTGAGCAGATTGACCATGTTAGAATTTTTCCTTCAGTTCTTTAATGCGGGCGGCAAAGATCGCCTTTTTCTCCGGATAAAGCAACTGCAATCGCTCGTACATCCGCATGGCGTGCCCGTATTGCTCCTGACGTACCAATAGATCGGCGAGGGTTTCGCTGACGGCGGGCTCCGCCGCGGACCGCTGCTGTCCCGGCCCATCGGTGCCAGGAGTAGCTTGCTGCCGTAGCCGTTCGAGCCGCGACCGCAGGGGTGGGGGTTGCCCGTAGCGACGTACGATGGGTAGGAAGTGAGCAAGTGCCTGGGGGCCGGGGGGCTCGTGCTCCCTGCTGTCCGACACACTTCCACTCCGTGGCGGGAGCGGGCGGGGCGGCAAAGACTCGCTGAAGGCAGCAGCGGTGTCTACCCACTGAACTAAGCTAGCTGGTTGCCGGGGGGTAAGCGCTGGTGGTGGAACTGGGGCCGGTGGGGCGGGAGCGGGCGGGGGGGGAGTGGCTACGGCAATCTCGTTGAGCCGGGAGGGGAGCTCCTCGGTGTCGGCCACCACCGGTAGGGGGGCGAGCTCCAGTTCCTCGAGGGCGATTAGTTCTAGGGTGTCGCCGATTTCGTCAGCCTGCAGATCCAGCCGCTGTAGGAGGTTGTACAGGTGGGGCCGATCGAAGGTAGCTGCGGCAAACTGACTTAGGTACTGTCCGAGTTTGGGGTGCTGCTCGCGCCGGGCCTTCAGTAAAACCAGTAGATGCAGATTGGGAAAGTACGGATACTGCTCGGTGAGCCGTTCGAGCTCCGCGAAGGGGGTGCTGGCCAGCAGCTCCGGTTGCTCCAGGTAGCGAAGGAAATCGTGGGCGTCCATAGCGGGGTATCCGAGACACCGAAGGTCGTACATCCCCACTATATCTGCAAATCGGAGCGCGGGCGGTAAAATTTCGAAAAAATCCGTGCTTTGGGGAAACATTGCCCAGGATTTTCCGATTAAGTTTCTATCTTTGTAATCTATTCAAGCTTAAATACCTATTTACCCTGAAGATCTTGTGTTGTTCATAGTGTTTGTTATGTAGCCTTTGACTTAACCGTTAAAGGCTTTTTTCATGCCTACGCTTATGGCAGCACATCATTCCCCACCCCACCCCGGCGGCGGCGTCGATCCGCAGCAGTTGCGCCACGCCGTAGCCCTCCTCCATGCCCTCAACCATTCGCTGCGCCAGGGTATTATTCGCCTGCTTGCTGACGACGGAGCCCGCCTCACCGTCACCGAAATTTTTACCGCACTGCGCATCGAGCAGTCGGTGGCCTCCCAGCACCTGGCGATCCTACGCGCGGCCCGTCTGGTCGCGCCCGAGCGTGACGGCAAGTTCATCTATTACACCCTTGCAGCGGACCGCCTTACTCACCTTCTCGCGCTGGTGAGAGACCTCAGCCACCTCAGCGACGAAACGACCGGCTGAATACCGTCTCGTTTCCCCGCTCATCCACCACCCCTAATTCGAAAGAATGGCTACCGGGAGCGATCTGCCCCGGTTCGAACGTATGCGTCAGGCTTCCCGATTTGGCGTCGTATTCTAGCAGCACCCAGCGCCCGTCTACGGTGCCCCGGTAGCTTAATGGTCCCCCCACCGCATCTTCGATCAGCACACTGAAGCCCGCCGCACGCCTTAGGTCCGTCCCGAACTGCTTGATGTTTACCCGCGGCGGCACGGTATCCAGCAGTAGCGCGTAGGTACCGAAGCTACCGATCGAAGTGACCATCCGTGCATCCTCCCACTGCCCCCCCACGCTGCGGTAGCCCCCATCCTTATCACAGGTACCGATGTAGGCACGGCCCCGTAACTGCGCTGCCAGTGCACGGCGGGGAGCCAGTCGGAGCACCGCCCTCCCGTGCAGCGGAGTGGTCCCCTTGTGCAACTGGTGCACGTCACTCAACACCCCGTTGGAACCATCCGCCAGCCGCGTGTACTGAAAGCGCAACTCGTCGTACAGCGCATCCGCCCCAAGCTCTAGCCGCATCCCCGCCGTATCTATGATACTAGGCTCCCCGGCGGGCAAGACGTACACATAGGGCACATCAGCCGGGGCCGCCGGTGCAGCGGAGGTAGTGAGCAGCAGGACGAACTCACGCTGACTCACGTTTCCCGCAAAGTCCCGCACCCCGATCGCTACGTTTCTGGGGATGTTCGTCTCCAGGGTCAGGATGCCGTCCTGTGCATCGGTACGTTCTTCACGGGCACGCCAGAACATGGCCGCGGGCGTACGGGCGTACAGCAGGTAATACCACGAGGAGCTACCCTTCCAGGCGGCGTAGTCCGTCAGTGCGTTCAGGTACTCGGTGTCTTCGTAGGCCACGCGGTCGTAGGTGAAGGCAAAGGCCTCCCGCCCGTCGACCCGTAGCTCGGCCCCGTAGATGCCGTTCCAGTTGGGCATGGCATTCTGCCGGTCGTAGGCCTTGATCCCCAGCCCGATCCGGCTGCTGGTGACCCGAATGGTATCGGGCAGGCTGCCGTCGAGCAGGTCGTACTCCAGTGCCTCCACCGATCGGTCCTTGCCGTCCAGTGCGTAGACCCTAAGCTTACGGAGCTGGGGACTGCGTGTATCGGGGATTGTGAAGCCCAGCGACAGTGGATTGAGCGGCGCATCGGTCGCCGACTCACGGATCTCGAAGTGTAGGTGCGGTCCGAAGCTGAAGCCCCGGTTGCCTACTCCGCCAATCTGCTGCCCCTGCCGTACGGGGAAGGCCGTCGAGTCGGGGCGAAAGTCGATCTCGAAGGACTCCCGTGCGTACTGTAGCGCCCGAATGGTATCCAGGTATTCCGGAGCCAGTACTTCCAGGTGCCCGTATACGCTCCGCTTTCCGTCGGGGTGATCGATGTAGACCGCCTGTCCGTACCCGCCCCCGCTGACCCGGATGCGGCTGACGTACCCATCATTCACGGCGTACACCGGGGTGCCTACCGCGGCGCGGAAGTCGAGTCCTCCGTGGTAGTGATCGCTACGCAGCTCCCCGAAGGTGCCGGTGATGAGCAGGGGGCCACGGAGGGGCGGGGTGTACTGGGCGGGTAGCGCACTCCCCAGCAGCAGCACTAGAACACCGAAAAGATACCGCATCCCTATCCTAACCAAACGCATTGATCCCCGTAATATCGTGGCCCGTAATGAGCAGGTGCACGTCGTGGGTACCCTCGTAGGTCAGCACCGTTTCCAGGTTCATCAGGTGGCGCATGATGGGGTACTCCGAGGTGATGCCCATGCCGCCGTGCACCTGGCGGGCTTCGCGGGCGACCTCCAGGGCCATGTGTACGTTGTTGCGCTTGGCCATACTGATCTGGGCGGGGGTGGCCTCGCCGCGGTTGGCTAGGGTACCCAGACGCCAGGCCAGGAGCTGGGCCTTGGTGATCTCGGTGATCATCTCGGCCAGTTTCTTCTGCTGTAGCTGGAAGCCGCCGATGGGCTTACCGAACTGCTCCCGCTCCAGGCTATACCGGAGCGCCGAGTCGTAACAGTCGAGGGCCGCACCGATAGCCCCCCAGGCGATACCGTAGCGGGCCTTGCTCAGGCAGCTCAGTGGGCCGCGTAGGCCCCGGATGTCCGGAAATACATTCTCCTTCGGCACCCGCACGTTTTCGAACACCAGCTCACCGGTGATGCTAGCGCGCAGACTCCACTTGCCGTGAATCTCCGGGGCGCTGAAGCCGGGGCTATCTGCATCGACCACCATACCGCGTACCTTGCCCTCCTCGTCCTTTGCCCAGACGACGGCTAAATCTGCGATGGGGCTATTGGTGATCCACATCTTGGCCCCGTTGAGGATATAGGCGTCGCCATCCTCTACAATGGTGGTCAGCATACCCCCGGGATTGGACCCAGCGTCGGGCTCCGTCAGGCCGAAGCAACCGATGAAATCCCCACTACCGAGCTTGGGCAGGTATTTCTGTTTGGTCTCCTCACTGGCGTACTTGTAGATGGGGTACATAACCAGGCTACCCTGTACCGAGGCCATCGACCGCAGCCCACTATCACAGCGCTCCAGCTCCTGCATGATGACGCCGTAGGCAATCTCGTCCATGCCGCCACCACCGTACTCTACCGGCAGACTGGGACCAAACGCTCCGACCTCAGCCAGCCCCTTAAACAGGTGGGTGGGGCACTTACCGCGCATGGCCGCATCCTCGATGATGGGGCTCACCTCGGCCTTCACCCAGTCGCGCACGGCCTGGCGGGCCATACGGTGGTAATCCTCCAGCAGATCGTCGACTAGGTAGTAATCATGAAATTGGTAACGGTCGGCGCGTGCCTGCTGGTGGAAGTCTTCCTTAGTCGTGAAATCGCGGTGGGCGGTGGTGGTCGTGGCCATATATGTAAGGGTTAGGGGTAGTTAGGTAAAAGTACGGCAGAAATCAGAAGCGGTTGGTCGGGGCTAAGCCGTCTGACGAGGTAACTTACCCCGCACCTGCGACCCCGCCCCATGTCCCGTACTGCCGCATCTCTTCACATACTCATCACTGGTGCCTCCCGCGGCATCGGACGGGCCTGTGCGGAAGCCTTTGCCGTAGCAGGGCACCGAGTCACCGCCCTGGCACGAACGGCAGCGCAACTCGCCACCCTCAAGCATACGTACGGAGATTGCATCGAACCCCTCGTCGCCGATCTGACGCAGGAGCTGACCCTAAAGGTCACCTATGACGTAGTGGTGCTGAACGCCGCCTACTACGCCCCCGGGGGACTGCTGGACGAGCGCGATGTATACACCGACTCCTTCGCCCTGAACGTACTGGCTAACCACCGCCTGGCCCGCCAACTTCTCCCGGGTATGCGCGCGCGGGGTAGCGGCCACCTCGTCGTGATCGGGTCTACCGCTACCGACCGCACCTCCCCCCACATGACGGCCTACGCGGCGACGAAAAAAGCACTGCGAGCACTCTACGAAGGCTGGGAACAGGAACTGGCGGACACGGGAGTGCTAACGACACTGATCGCGCCCGGCGCTACCCTGACCAGTAGCTGGGACGGGGAGACCCTGCCGCCCCGCATGCTGGCCACAACGGAGGTAGCCGCGCTGGTGTACCGGGCGGTGGCCGAAGGCCTTACCGGTAGGATCGTACTGCGGGCCGACTAGCCGCCGTGGCGCTCCAGAGGCTGTAAGCGGGCGGCGTACCTTTGTTGCTACCGATGAACGTGTTGCTGCTGCCCCTCCTCCTCCTGCTGTTGTGTACGCCGCTGTGGTCACAGACAGACGGCGGTGGCTCCGATATCTTCCCCGCCAATCGCCTTACGGAACTACGCGAGGAACTGGTGTACGAGCCCGAAGAAGAGCGGGAGCCCGTAGAACCGCAGCAGCCCATCGACTGGAACCTGCAACTGGATAGCCTGCGCTCGCCCCTGGTGCTTGCCATTGCCATCGCCCTACTGCTGGGACTGGGCCTACTGATCTACCGTATCCTGGGCGACCTGGAGGTCAAGCGCCGCCGGCAGGACGAAGCGGAGGCCCGGGGCGTGGACGTCACCGAGATTGTAGAGGAAGAACTCGTCGAGCGGGGCGTCTCCCTCAGCATGCTAGAGCGGGCCGAGGCGGCCGGACAGTACGACATCGCCGTGCGGCTACTCTACATCGCCCTGCTGAAGTCACTGCAGGATGCCGGGCTGCTGCGCTACCGCCGCGACTTCAGCAACCGCGACTACCGGCAGCAACTGCGTGACCATCCCCTGCGGCCTGACTTCGTGCGCCTCACCCAGGCCTACGAACGCTACTGGTACGGGAAGTACCCCATCGACCGGCTCAGCTACCGGCTGGTGTATAAGGACTTCGGTACGCTTACCGATCGGATCGCTCCGGCCGTCACAACTTCACCGCATGGCTAGGCTGAGCGCATGGAAGTACGTCCTGGGCTGCCTAGCGGCACTGAGTCTCTACGGCTGCCCGTCTACGCGCTGGTACGAAACCTACGACTACGAAGGCAAGGACCCCTACGCGCTCTACGGCCTCTACCAGTTGCTCTCCGCCCGCCCCGAAGGGCTCACCCTGTTACGCGATAGCAGCGACCTGGCCCAGCTAGACTCCGTCACCGGCACGAACTACCTCTTCCTGGGCCACTCACCCTTCTACCAGGAGCAGGCCGTGACGGGGCTTCTCAACTACGTGGAGCGGGGCAACACCGCCTTCCTAGCCGCCAACGAGGTACCCGAAGACCTTGCTTACCATCTTTTCGGCGACGACTGCTACTACGGCGCGTTTGAGGACTACGGCTACTACGGCGACGAACGTTTTCCCAATGTACAGGTCGATTCCGCGGTGGCCTATCGCTACCCCGCCGGCGATAGCTTTCAGTTAGTGCTGGTGCGCCGTCATAAGCCCGCCTACTTCAGTCTGCGCACCATCAGCGACCGCCTGCTCTGCGACGAAACCCTCGACAACCAGGTACTGGGCGTGCTCGATACCAACGGCATCAACTTCATCCGCCTGGGCTGGGGCAAGGGCAATTTTTACTTCCATTCCAACCCCGTTTACTTCACCAACTGGTTCCTACTCGACTCCGTCCAGTACCGCTACCCCGAGGCCATGCTGTCGGTCATCGGCACCGGCCCGGTGTACTGGGATGAGTACCACCGCCGCTTTCGTCAGGACCCCACCGGCAATAACCCGCAGACGGTACAGCGCGACTACACCGGCGGGCGCAACCTCCTCAACGGCAACCCCACCCTGCGGTACATCCAGGAGCGGCGCGAACTGGCCTTTGCCTGGTACACCCTCCTGGCGGGGGTCTTCTTGTTCGTCATCTTTCGGGGGCGGCGCAGGCAGCGGATCATCCCCATCATCCCCCGGCGCGAGAACAGCAGCAAGCGCTTCATCGATACCATCAGCCGCCTGGTCTACCAAAAGGGCAACCACGCTCAGCTGGCTCAGCGCGAACTGGCCAGCCTACGCTTCCACCTCAACCACCGCCGTGGCGTACGCTGGACGGAGGGCCAGCCCCCGCCTGACGACCTGGCCGAGCGTACCGGACTCCCGCAGGAGGTAGTGAACCGGGCCCTGACGCAGATCCGGGTGGTCTCAGCCGGTAAGAAGCTGGAGGATGGTGATCTGCTGCGGTTCTACCGGGCCATCGAGCCGTTGTACAGGGTATGACTACAAAATCTTGATATCGTAGCTCATCTCATACACCCCATTAGGCTCCAGACTAATAATGCCCTCCTTGTGCGCAAACTCCCCGTCCCCCTCCGCCGCATCCGCCAGGCCGATCCAGGGCTCTAAGCAGACGAAATCGCCGTTGGTTTTCGCCCATACTCCCAGGTGCGTCCAGCCCGCGTAGTCGAGTTTGAGCACGGGGCCGTGGTTGCGGCTTTCCAGGTTTACGCTACGCGATTCGAGGTCCTTGAAGACTAGCGCATCGTGGGCGAACAGCTCGTGCGTCAGGGGCAGCACCTTGCCGCCCTCCGTCCAGGGCACGGGGCGGGTGTCGCGGTTACTTACGGTGCCGGCATCGGTCACCCGGTAGCTCACGCTATCCTCGGCGTGCTCGAAGCGGAGGTAGTAGTCCTCGTAGGTATCCCCGTCGAAGAACGGCACCCGAAACGCCGGGTGCCCGCCCAGGTGGAACAGCATGGGCCGCTCGTCGCGGTTCATCACCTCGTGGTACACGATCAGGTGCTCGTTGCGTAGCCGGAACGTGATGCGAAAGTCGAAGTGGTAGGGATACACCGCATAGGTTTCCTCGCTGGAGCAGAGGCGGAACACCAGGCGGTCCTCCCGCTTAGAATACAGCTCCAGCTGATCATTATGACGGATGATACCGTGCTTCGGGATGGCGTACTCCCGGCCCTCGATCCGCGTTTTACCGTCCCTAAGGGTACCGATGATCGGGAAAAGCACTGGGGCGGTACTAGCCCACACCGCCGGGTTACCGCTCCAGATGTACTCCTGCCCCGTTTCGCGCTTCACCAGGCTCTTTAGTTCGGCGCCGGTGCTTTGTACAGTGATCCGGAGCAGCTCGTTTTCCAGGTGGTGGTCCATCGAAAGGGTAGTAAATTGGTTGCCCCCAAAGTACTCATTTAAGGCATTTCCGGCTTGCGTGACATCCTGCTCCTTCTTCTGTTCGTTTCGTCGCTGGCCCGGGCACAGCAGGATACGCTGTCGTTCCATCCCACTCCGGGCGTGTACACCCAAGCCCAAAGTGTGAGCATTCGGGGCGGGGCCGCCGGTGCGATCTTTTATAGTACGGACGGTAGTACACCCAGCCCCCGATCCACGCCCTATACCGGGTCTCCCATTCGTGTTTCCGCATCGCAGGTTTTACGTGCAGCCGCGTTCACTGGCAGTGAACAACAAGGTCGCGCCATTGGGGGAAGCTACCTGATCGGGGAACCTACTTCTGAATTACTGACAGTCTCCGTCGGCATCGACCCCTGGCGGCTCTTCTCGCCCACCTCGGGCTGGTTCATGCCCGGCCCGGACGCGGGTCGCGACGCGTGGGACCCACGCGGTGCTAACTGGTGGACCCACGCCGAGCACCCCGCCCACGTGGACCTGATCGAGGCCGATGGCCGGGTGGTGCACGACGGTACGCTGGGCCTACGTATGTTCGGCGGGGTGAGCCGGATGCACCCCCAGAAATCATTTTCGCTCTCGGGGCGGAAGGAATACGGCAACAAGCGGATCGACTATCCCCTGTTCGGCGAAGATGCACCACAGAGCTTCCGCTTTCTGGTGGTACGCAATGGCGGCAGCGACTGGGGGCGCAGCTTCATCCGCGACGCCCTGCTCTCGAGCCTGCTCGTCGATGCAAGCTGGGACCTCGACCACCAGGCCAGCCGCCCGGTACGGGTCTACCTCAACGGAGCGTACTGGGGCGTGTACCACCTACGTGAAAAGATCAACCCGCGCTACCTGGCCGAGCACCACCCGGGGGTAGACAAAGATTCCCTGAGCCTCCTCGAGCATCAGCAAACCCTCAAGCACGGTTCCATTCGCGAGTACCGGGCGCTGCACGACTTCATCACTACCCAGGACCTCAGCGACCCAGTCGTATTCGCCCGCTTGAACGAGTTCATGGACGTGGATAACTTCCAACGCCTGCAGATCGCTCAGACCTACTTCGACAACCGCGACGCCGGCGGCAACATCCGCTACTGGCGCCCCGACGGACCGAACGGGCGCTTCCGCTGGATCCTCTACGATGTAGATCAGGGTTTCGGTCTCCACCGTCAGGAGGGCTGGACGATCAACACCCTGGCCTTTCTCACCGACCCGGCCGGACCGAGCTGGCCTAACCCGCCCTGGTCTACCCTCCTACAGCGCCGCCTGCTCACCAATGCCACCTACCGCTGCAACTTCGTGAACCGCACCCTCGATTACCTCAACAGTGACTTCAGTCCCGAAGCCGTCGCCGAGCAAACCGAGCGGACCATTGCCAGCGTAGTCGACGAAATGCCCCGCCACCTCCGGCGCTGGGAACAGTCCGAGCGGCTGTGGCAGTACCACCTCGACCAGTTACGCCGCTTCGGGCAGTACCGGCCGGCTTATCTGCGGGAGCACTTTCGCGCGTACTTCGCCGCCGGAGCCGACCGCAGCGTCTCCCTCACGGCCGGCCGCGGCGGCTACGTCGTACTTAACGACAACCTCCACATTGGTAGCGACGGTCTGTCCGGCGACTACTTTGCCAATTTCCCGATCACCCTGCAGGCCGTCGCCGAGCCGGGTTACCGCTTCGTGGGCTGGGAAGGCGCCTCAGCTACCGGTGACTGCCTCACGCTCGATCTACAACAAAATCGGGAGTACGTCATTACGGCTCAGTTCGAGCCCGCCCAGCACCCCCTGGCGGACCGCATCATCATCAATGAGCTCTGCCCCCGTAGCAAGGCCGGTGGCGACTGGGTCGAGCTATATAATCGCAGTGACACCCCCATCAGCCTAAAGGATTGGTTTTTGATCGACGACAGTCAGCGCCGCTACACCTTTCCCGAGATACTGCTGTCTCCTAGAGACTACTTAATCGTCTGTCAGCGGGAGGAGAAATTCCGCGCTACCTACCCCCAGGTGCCCGACTTCCTCCCCGGCCTCCCCTTTGGCCTCAATAAGTCCGGCGACCGCATCGGCCTCTACGCCGCCGACGGTAGCTACGTTAATGCCCTAAGCTACACCCTACCCGCCCTCTCCGACAGCGCCTTTACCTACGCTCTGGTCCTGCCCGAGCTTGACAATGCCGTTCCCGAGAACTGGGTGGTGGAGCCTGGCCCCGGCACCCCCGGCGCTCCTAACCCGGTCCACTTGCAGACTGCCCTGCTGCCCCACCGGACTTACTGGACGCGGATCAGTATCGGGGTGGCGGTACTGCTGGTGGTGGGACTTTTGCGGGGGTTGCAAAATAGCAAAGGGGCAGGGGTTTAAGGTGGCAGAAGTGAGATAGCTCGCCTCGCACGTGTACATTGCACCTGCGGCCCCGCCCACCTTGATACGCATACCACACCCTGGACCTCTTAACCTTTTAAGCCCTTGCAAGACCTCATCTACGGCCGCCACCCCGTCCTGGAAGCCCTCGCCGCCGGCCAGCCCGTCGATAAGGTATACCTGCAACAGGGTACGCGGGGGGAATTTGAGAAGGAACTGCGGCAGGCCTGTAAATTGCACGAGGTGCCGATGACACTGATCCCGCAGGCGAAGCTGCAGCGGATGGTGCGAGGCAATCACCAGGGCGTAGTGGCTCAACTCGCTGCGGCGGCCTACCAGCGGGTAGAAAACGTGCTGCCCCAGGTGTACGAGCGGGGGGAGACGCCGCTATTCTTGCTGCTAGACGGTGTGACGGATGTACGTAACCTCGGCGCCATCGCCCGCTCAGCCGAGGTGTGTGGGGCGCAGACCATCATCATCCCGCAGAAGAACAGTGCCGGACTCACCCCCGATGCCGTAAAGAGTAGTGCCGGAGCCCTGGCCCGCCTTCCGGTATGCCGCCATAAGAGCATGGTCAATACCGTGGAGTTCTTGCAGCTGAGCGGGGTGCAGGTAATCGCCAGCGACCTCAACGCCGACCGCTATCTGGAGGAGGTACCGCTGACCGGACCGCTCTGCATCGTGATGGGCGCCGAGGATGAGGGCATCAGCGAGGGGGTGGCCCGGGCCGCCGACATTACCTTCCGCATTCCCCAGGCGGGTACGCTCAATAGCTTCAATGTGTCGGTGGCGGCGGGGATTCTGTTGTTCTCGGCGATGAAGGCGCGGATGTAGCTATATTTACCCCAAATTGTTTTAAAACCCAGATGTCTCCCGCAACCTCCAAAGCCGGTGTGCTCGACCGTAGTATCGCGAGCCTGAAGGGCATCGGTCCGGCCAAGGCGGAACTGCTCGCTAAGGAACTGATGATCTTCTCGCTGGGTGACCTGGTGTACAGCTACCCCTTTCGGTACGTAGACCGTACGCAGTTCCACCAGATCATCGACATCCTGCCCGACCAGGGCAACGTGCAGATTAAGGGCAAGCTCGTCACTATGGTGACCAAGGGCGAGAATCGAAAGAAGCGCCTGGTGGGCCGGCTGCGCGATGAGAGCGGCGCGGCCCTGGAGCTGGTGTGGTTCCGCGGTGTCAACTACCTCGACCGGACCTACAAGATCGGCGAAGAGTACGTGGTGTACGGCAAGGTGGAAGAATTCAACGGCAAGCTCAGCATTACCCACCCGGAAATGGAGCTGGCTAACCGGGCGGTGACGGAAGAGGCAGCCACCTTCGAGCCGGTCTACGCCAGTACCGACAAGCTCAACAAGCGGGGGCTGGACACACGGGGGCGACGCAAGCTCATTCGCGCGGTGCTGGACCAGCTCAGTCCCACCGATATGCCGGACATGCTGCCGCCCTACCTGCTAGAGGAGCTACGGCTGGTGTCCCACTACGACGCGGTGCGCGCCATTCACCTCCCGGCCGACCAGGCGGAGCTTGAGGCGGCGCGGCGGCGGCTGAAGTTCGAGGAACTCTTCCTACTACAAATGCGGCTACTCCAACTGAAGGTTAGCCGGGAGGCACGGGTGGCCGGCTACGCCTTCGGACAAATCGGTGACTACTTCAATACCTTTTTTCAGGACCACCTGCCGTTCACCCTCACCGGGGCCCAGAAGCGGGTGCTCCGCGAAATCCGTCAGGACCTGGGCCGCGGCATCCAGATGAACCGCCTGCTGCAGGGCGACGTAGGCTCGGGCAAGACCATGGTGGGCCTGATGTCAATGCTCATGGCCCTCGACAACGGCTTCCAGGCCTGTATGATGGCCCCGACGGAGATCCTCGCCCATCAGCACTACGAGTCGATCCAGGAGTACCTGAAGGAGACGGATGTACGCGTCGCCTTCCTTTCCGGTAACGTAAAGGGCCGGGCGCGGCGTGAGCTATTGGAGGACCTAGCCGAGGGGCGCATCCATATCCTACTAGGCACCCACGCGCTGATCGAGCCACCCGTAGTATTCAAAAACCTGGGCCTAGCCATCATCGACGAGCAGCACCGCTTCGGCGTGAAGCAGCGTGCCAAGCTGTGGAAAAAAAATACCCCCTACCCGCCCCACGTACTGGTGATGACGGCCACGCCCATCCCCCGCACCCTGGCCATGACCGCCTACGGTGACCTGGACGTAAGCGTGATCGACGAGCTGCCCCCGGGCCGCACACCCATCAAGACGGTACACCTCACCGAGCACCGCCGCGAGCGGGTCTTTGGCCGTATCCGCGAAGAGATCGCCAAGGGCCGACAGGCCTACGTCGTCTACCCCCTGATCGAAGAAAACGAAAAGCTCGACCTGCTGGCCCTCGAGGCCGCCTACGACGAGATGCTCGACCGCTTCCCCCGTCCCGATTACCAGATCAGCGTAGTGCACGGCAAGATGAAGCCCGAAGACAAGGACTTCGAAATGGCCCGCTTCAAGAACGGAGAGACCCACATCATGATGGCCACTACCGTCATCGAGGTCGGCGTCAACGTACCGAATGCGACCATCATGGTCATCGTCCATACGGAACGCTTCGGCCTAAGCCAGTTGCACCAGCTACGGGGCCGCGTAGGGCGGGGGGCGCAGGAAAGCTTCTGCATCTTACTCTCCAGCGTCAAGCTTAGTAAGGAGAGCCGCCAGCGCATCAAGACCATGGTCGATACCACCGACGGCTTCAAGATCGCCGAGGCCGACCTACGGCTCCGCGGACCGGGCATGATCGACGGCACCCAGCAGAGTGGCGTACTCCAGATGCGCATCGCCGATCTGGCCCAGGACGGCCGCATCCTTTCCGTAGCCCGCGACCGGGCCAAGGACATCCTCGAGCAGGACCCCCAGTTGCAGCGTCCCGAGCACCGCATGCTCAGCCGTTACCTCGATCACCACTTGAAAGCAGTCAAGGGATGGAGTTTGATCTCCTAATCGCCACAAGCAAAATGGCCCGCTACGCTCCTCGTAGCGGGCCATTGTATTCGGCACAACGCCGTCACTAGGGCAGCTTCACGAACTTTCGTACCAACTGGCGGTCCCCCTCGATCACCCGTAAGGTGTAAGTGCCCATCGGCAGGTCGGTGACGTCGAGCTTGTCCTGTAGGAGCTCACCGTCCTTATCGTATTGCAGGTTACGTACCATGCGGCCATTGATGTCGGTCACGACGACTGCCACCCGACCACTGCGATCGCTTTCCAGACGGAAGTTGAGGCTACTGGCGGTGGGGTTGGGGAAGAGCGTCAGGGCGGGCGCGGGCGCAGGTGCATCGAAAATACGCAGGCCGGCCGTAGCAGGATCCTCGTCGGTCAGGAACTGCTTCTCACAGTTAGCGGCTTTACCTCCCAGGCCGCTGGGTAGTGACTTGGTGAGGCTCAGGGCAATTTTGTCGAGCAGCGTGAAGGACTCGCGGTTAGCTACCGTCAGGGTGTGTACACCGGCCTCCAGGTTGAAGGAGACATCCGTTCCATTGTCGTTCACCTTCACCCACTGGAAACCCTCGGTAAGGATCTCGGTGCCACCGATGTACTTGGAGAAGTTCATCCAGGGCGAGTCATCGATCCTGACCCAGAAAGAGTTGCTGGCACTGCGCCAGGCGTTCATGCGGAAGAACAGGTGGTAGCGTCCTCCCTCGGGAAGTTCTACCGTGGTGGTGAGCTGGGAGCCCGGTCTATCCGCAGTAGGCGCGGAGAAGCGAGTCGGTCCACTATAGCCGATGAACGTTCCGTTAGAGGCCGAAGCACTGCTGCGGGTGAGCCAGTCACTTGGGTAGTCGGCACATTCCGCCTCCATCCAGTTGTCGCCGTCGTACTGCGTCTCCGACTCACAGGCGTCGCCGATGCCGTCGCCATCACTATCGAGCTGGTCCGGGTTGGCGACGGCGGGGCAATTGTCCCGGTAGTCCAGCACGTAGCCGGCGGGGCGCTCACAGGCCGAGACATATGTATTCGGATCACCGAAGCCGTCATTGTCGAAGTCGGCAAAGAAAAGCTTCCGGAAGATGATAGTCGGATCCAGGGGATCGCAATCGAATTCATCGGGATTGCCGTCATTATCGTCATCGGTATCACAGGCATCGCCCTGACCGTCCCCGTCGGTATCGAGTTGGTTGGGATTAGCTACCGTGGGGCAGTTATCCTCGGCATCTGGGATGCCGTCGCCATCGGTGTCGCTCTCTTCGGGCTGGGCCGCGGTGACGGTGATCTCGACAACGTCGACCGCCGTAGCACCGGCATCGTCGGTGACCGTGAGGGTGACTGCGTAGGTACCGGCAGTAAAGGTCGCTATAGGATCGAAGCCGGTGAGTGTATCGCCATTCGTCCAGGTCCACTGGTAGGATACAATCGTACCGTCCGGGTCGCTGGACCCACTACCATCAAACTGTACCTCGAGAGGTTCCCCGCCGGTCAGGGGACTGGCGGCAGCTACCGCGACTGGGGGCTGATTCTCGGCGACCTCTACGGTAATGTTTACGGTATCGGTGTCCGTAGCTCCATCATCATCCGTCACGGTCAGTACGATCGCGTAGGTGCCGGCTTCCACGAAGGTCGCCGATACGGTAGCCTCGGTAGCGTCGTCGGCTCCGGGTATCGTCCAGGCGTAGGTGGTGATGCTGCCATCTTCATCCGTCGAGCCGGTACCGTCTAGGGAGACGGTCAGCGGCGCAGTGCCCGAGGTGGGGGTAGCGGTGGCAGCTGCTACGGGGGCGATGTTCTCGGGTTCCGGTTCGGGCTCGGTTACTGTAACCGTAACGGTATCACTGGCCGTGGCTCCGTCGTCATCGGTGACTGTGAGTACGATAGCGTACTCGCCGGCGGTCTCGAGGGTAACTGTCGGACTTACCTCCGTAACATTGTCTCTCCCGGGAATCGTCCAGGCGTAGGTAACAATCGTGCCATCTTCGTCCATAGATCCACTACCGTCCAATTGCACTTCCAGCGGTGCGGTGCCCACGGTCGGCGTAGCGTTGGCTACGGCTACGGGGGCGATGTTCTCGGGCTCCGGCCCGGGATCAAGCTCTTCGACGGTAATAGTGATCGTGTCTGAAGCGCTAGCACCATCATCATCCGTGACCGTGAGGATCACCGGATAGGTACCGGCGGTATCAAAGGTCACGGTCGGCGTAGGCGCACTGAGCGTATCCTGATCGGGCACGGCCCAGCGGTAGCTTATGATCGAGCCGTCCTCATCCGAAGAGCCGGTAGCGTCCAACTGCACGATAAGTGGGGCGGTACCCGTAGTCGGGGTAGCGGCAGCTACGGCGGTGGGGGCGAGATTACCGGGTTCGACGACGGTCAGCGTCATCACTTCGGAATCGGTGGCGCCCTCATTGTCGGTTACTGTGAGGGTGATATCGTAGGCATTCGGCACGGTGAATGTAGCAGTGGTCACCTCACCTTCCGCCGAGCCATTCTCCCACTCCCAGCGGTAGCTGACGATGGTGCCATCGGGGTCAGAGGACTCCGTAGCGTCGAGCGTCACGGTCAGCGGCGCGGTGCCACTGGTCACGCTGGTCTTACCACGGGCCAGGGGGGGCTGGTTGGCGGGTGCCTCATCGCATGCCTCATCCTGCTCTCCGAATCCGGTGGGCATGACCTGCTCGGTACTGATGTGCACCTTGTCCAGTTGCACCCCGGATTCGTTAAAGGCGATGTCGATCGTGTTGACGCCGCTGTTCAGGGCAAACGGGCTGTTGCTACTCTCGGTCCAGACGAAGCTACCGTAGGTGGTGACCCCGTTCCAAACCATCCACTCGCCATCGTTGATACGAATCCAGTAGGCATCGCTCTGCTCATCGGTCACAAAAGTGCGGGCGTAGAGGTAGTAAGACCCCTCCTCCACCTCATCTAAGGTGAAGCGAACGCGATTCTCCGGTTGATCGGCGGGGGGAGTCTCTATAGCCTCGGTTCCGATGTAGGTCACGTACCTCCCTTTCGAGGCAGCTGCATCACGCACAGTGGTCCAGTCCCTTCCCACCGTGGCGCATTCGGCCTCGAAGGTAAAGGTGGTCTGCCCGGGTTCCGGTTCGGGCTCGCTGGGTTCGTCACATTCGTCTCCTAGGCCATCGCCGTCGGAGTCGGTCTGATCTGGATTGGCTACCGTGGGGCAATTATCCGTATGGTCGAGCACATAGCCATCGGGCTGTACACAGGCTACAATACTATCGGAGGGATCGCCGAAGCCATCGTTGTCCGTATCGGCGTAGTAGCTCTGGGAGCTGGTAAAGGTCGCATCCAGAGGATCGCAGTCTTCCACATCGGGGACCCCGTCGTTATCGTCGTCCTCGTCACACAGGTCACCCAGTCCGTCGCCGTCCGTATCCGTCAGATCGTCCGAGCTTACTTCCGGGCAGGTATCGTCGCTATTCTCGACGTAGCCGTCCGGTTGCTCACAGGCCTGTAGGGGAGAAGCCGGATCACCGTAGCCGTCCCCGTCAGTATCGGCGTAGTAGACGAAAATATTCTGGTTGGGATTGAAGGTGGTTGGACAGTTGTCCTGCGTATCCTCTACGCCGTCGCCGTCCGTATCTACGCCGGATGCCAGTGACTCGATGGTTACCACGTCGATATCCGTAGCCCCGTCATCATCCGTGACCGTTAGGGTCACCTCATACGTGCCGGCGGGGAAACTAGCCGATACGGCAGGTCCTGCCGTAGAATCCTGCCCCCAGTTCCAGGCGTAGTTCACGATGCTGCCGTCCTCATCCGTAGAGGCCGTACCGATCAGATTCACCTGTAACGGGGCAGCACCCCGGGTAGGCCGTGCCGTAGCGCGGGCAACCGGAGGCAGGTTTTCGGTACCCCCCACCGTGACGGTGACGCGGTCCGTACCCGTTGCTCCCTCGTTATCGGTCACCGTAAGTAAAAAGTCATAAATACCCTCGGCCGTAAGCTCGACGCTGGGGGTTGGCCCCTCAAGGGTATCCCTACCGTACACCCAGCGGTAGGCAACTATGGTGCCATCGGTATCGCTAGAGCCACTACCATCGAGCTGCACGAGCAGCGGAGTAGGACCGGCGGTAGGGGTGGCGGTGGCTACGGCTACCGGCCGGCGGTTGAGGGTGCCCCCACAATTGAAGGCCGCGTCCCCCGCATCCGTAGGCAGCGAATTGTCGAAATCGATGTGCAGTTTATCCAGGCGGGTACCGTTTTCACGCACGGCAATATCGATGGTGTTGTAGCCCTGCCGGAGACTGAAGGGGCTATTTACGAGCTCGGCCCAGTGGAATGCTCCGTCTACCCGGATGTTTTTGGTCCACACGAGCCAGTCGCCATCGTTGATCCGGATCCAGAAGGAGTTGTCGGCAGTATTATCGGCCCGTATGCGTCCAAACATGTGGTAGCGGCCGGAGCGCGCTTCCTCCAGTACGAAACGTACCCGGTTATTCGGTACATCCGCCGGTGCAGCGTTGATTGACTCCTGGGACAGACTGACGACGTAGCTACCGTTGGAGGCAACCGGATCATCACTGGCGATGGACCAATCCGCACCTACCTGGGCGCATTCGGCTTCCAACCAGAATACATTGACCCCCTCTACCGAAGTGTCACAGGCATCCCCGATGCCGTCGCCATCCACGTCGGTCTGGTTAGGATTAGGTACGCTGGGACAGTTGTCCGTGCTATCGATTACGTAGCCAGCGGGCTGATTGCAGGCCGTGATGAAGGTGCTGGGGTCACCAAAGCCATCCCGGTCGAAGTCGGCGTAGTAGGTAGCTCCGCTGCTTTGATCCGGGTTCCTTGGGGAACAGTCCTGTCCATCATCAACCCCGTCCCCATCGTCATCCGGATCACAGGCGTCCCCTATTCCGTCCCCGTCCAAATCACTCAGATCGGTGGAGAAGCGGTCCGGGCAATTGTCCAGTGCATTGTCTACGTATCCTTCCGGAATTACACAGCCGAGGATCGTCTCATTGGGATCGCCGTAGCCGTCCTCATCAAAATCGGCATAATAGGTATCTTGACGTTGATCCGGATTGGCTACCGTGGGACAGTTATCCACTACGTCGCGGATACCATCGCCGTCCGTGTCTGTGTCGTCCCGGCCCACCTGTACATTGACCACATCCGAAGCCGTGCCCCCCTCTTCGTCGGTTACGGTAAGGGTTACGGCGTAGTTGCCGGCTGAGAAGGTGACCTGCGGCTGAATGCCCACGGCCGTACCACCGCCGTTCCACTTCCAGTCGTAGGCGATGAGCACTCCGTCCGGATCGGTGGATGCACTACCGTCCAGAAGTACGGACAGAGGCTCCAGTCCACTAGAGGGGGTTGCAGTAGCCACGGCCACCGGGGGCTCGTTCACAATATCACCGCAGTTTCTGGCGGGCTGTCCCAGTCCAGTCGGCAGTTGATCTTCCACGCCCACGTGGAGTTTGTCCAGCAGTACGCCGGCTTCCCGGTATGCTATATCGATAGTGGATGTGCCGTCGGGCAATTCGAATGGGCTACCCAGCAGCTCGTTCCATTCGAAGGTTGCACTCTGAACGATTCCGCTCGACCAGCGCACCCATTCTCCATCATTTACCCGGAACCAGAAGGAATCACTAGCACCGGTCTCGGCAAGTATGCGGGCGTAAATGTGGTATACCCCGGGCTGGGCGCCGTTGACGGTAAACCGTACTCGGTTGGCGGGCACATCCGCCGGAGCTTCGTTGAGCGAATTCCCGGTGGGGAATACGACGTAGTCCCCGCGGGAGGCATCCCGCCCGGTGACCGTCCGCCAACCCGCACCCACCTCGGCGCATTCGGCTTCGAGCCAGAATTCCTGGCGCCCTACCACGGAGGGGTCACAGGTGTTTCCGATGCCATCGTTATCGCTGTCTAGCTGATCGGCATTAGCTACCGCCGGGCAGTTGTCCGTGTTATCTAGCACATACCCAGCCGGTTGGCTACAGGCCACGATGCTACTATCTGGGTCCCCAAATCCATCTCCGTCAAAGTCAGCGTAGTAGGTACCGGATTCCCGGAAGCGGGCATTGAGCGGGCTGCAATCTTCCGCGTCGGGCACTCCGTCACCGTCATCGTCATCATCGCACTGATCACCGATGCCGTCACCGTCCGTATCCGTCACATCCGAGGAGGTGAACTCGGGACAGTTGTCGTTGGCGTTCACTACGTAACCCAGCGGTGCCTCACAGGCTTCTACGAATACCGCCGGATCGCCCAGGCCGTCGTTATCTGTATCGGCGTAGAAAGTGGGCAGTATCTGGGAGGGGTTAGCAATAAGGGGGCAGATATCCTCGCTATTGGATATTCCGTCGCCATCCGTATCCTCATCTCCGTTCAGTACCCGCAGGGTAGCCACGCCGGAAGAGCTGGTATTCTCGTTGTCGGTGACCGTCAGGGTGATATCGTAATTCCCCACCTCCTCGAATACCGCGGTGGGATCGACGCCCTCGGCCTCGCCGGTAGACCACTCCCATTCGTACTTGGTGATGAAGCCATCGGAGTCACGCGATTCGGAGCCATCGAGGACAACCGTCAGGGGAGCCGTACCGTAGGCCGGCCGGAGGTTGATCAGCGCGATGGGTACCTGATTGATGCTAGCGCAGTTGATGGCATCCTCACCAAAGCCGGTCGGGATACGCCCGTCCAGGGAGAGGTACAGCTTATCCAGTTGCGCCCCACCTTCCCGGTAGGCGATATCCAGCGTAACGGTACCGTCGGGCAGATCGATGCCGCCCGTTTCTCCGGTAGCCTCGGTCCATTCCCAGACGTTGTAGGTGAAGCCCCGGTACCAGCGGAACCACTCTCCTCCGTTGAAGCGTACCCAGAAGGAGTCACCGTCCACACCGGTAGTGAAGGTGCGGCCGAACAAACGGTACTTACCAGCCTGTACGTTGCGGATGGTGAAGGACACCTTATTCTCCGCGATGTCCGCCGGCGGATCCGTAGTGGAGATGCCACGGGGAAATACTACGTAGGCACCTCCCGAAGCACTATCACTGCGGACGGTCTCCCAGCCCGCTCCTACCTCGGCACACTCGGTCTCCAGCCAGAAAATACTGGTGCCGGTAGCCGATCCGTCACAAATGTCACCTACCCCGTCGCCGTCACTATCGATCTGGTTAGGGTTGGCAATGTCGGGACAGTTGTCGGTATTGTTTTCTACATAGTTTGCCGGGGGCAGGGCACAGGTGGCAAAGCCGTTGGCGGGATCACCGAAGCCGTCACCGTCAAGATCGGCGTAGTAGAATACCGCCTCCCCTACCCGCGCGTTGAAGGGCTCGCAGTCGTCGATATCCCGCACCCCATCGTTGTCATCGTCCGGGTCGCAGGCATCGCCGATGCCATCGCCGTCGGCATCCGCCAGACTGCTTGAGTTGACGGTCGGGCAATTGTCCAACTGATTCGCCACGTACCCCGGGGGCACCACGCAGGATTCCAGGGGCTGACGGGGATCGCCGTAGCCATCCCGGTCCAGGTCGGCGTAGTAGGTCACCGGCGTAGTGATGGAGATCGTCAGCGTGGTCGTCGCCGTGGGGCAGCCGTTCTTTCCCCCTACGGTGTAGGTGTAGGTGCCCGACAGGCCGCTGGCCGGATTGAATTGATCCGGTACTACCCGACCGTCCAGGGTCCAGGTACCTCCCCGTTGGGGATTTCCGCCCAGGGCGAACAACCGGTCGTAGAGGCTGAAGGATCCGTTGCTACCACAGGTTGCAATACTTCCGCCCGTGCCGGCCGAGGGCGTATCCAGATTCTGGTCGATGGTGACGTTTTCGCTGGCCGTACAGCCTCCGGCACTGGTGGCCTCGGCGCGGTAGGTACCGGTAGCGGTTACTACCAGGGTATCGGCCCGACTCAGGACTTGGTTGGCAGCGTTGTACCAGACGATGGCCGCCGAGGTATCATCGGACACGGCGGCCAGGGTGATTGATTCTACCGAGCAATTGATCGTTTGCAGCGGAGCCTCAATCCGTAAGTTGGACGGTACGGCACCTTCCAGTACCTCGACCGTACTAGTCAGCGGGCAATCCGGGGCGGTGGTAGCCAGCGTATAGGTGCCCGCTACGCTTACGGTGGGGTTAGCCTCCGTGGAGGTGAAACCCGCCGGCCCGGTCCAGCGGTAGTTACCGACCGATACGCTACCGGTGAGCTGAACACTGCCGGTATTACAGTTAAGAACCTTGTCCTCCCCCCCTACGTTGGCGTCTACCGTACAGTTGATGTCCGTATCCCGGACCGTTAAGGTGAAGGTCGAGGAAGCAGTCAGCTTATTATAATCCGTGCCCGTCACCCGAATGCGGAACTGCTGGCGGGCAGCGGCCACCTCCGCACGAATGGTAAAAACGCCCGTGCTGGGGTCCAGCATGATCCAGGACGGAAGTGCGCCTCCGTCTTCGAGGGTAGCGGTGTAGGCCAGTCTGTTGCCGGCGTATCCCTTATCGAAGTAATCACTTACGTCGTAGGTCTGCTCCTGGAGGACATCTACACTCAGCGCGGCAATCTGACCGGCACTAGGCACCGCCTGCGGCCGTACGTTGATCATGTAGATCACGTTATCCTGCCAGTCGCAGTTGCCCTGTCCCTGACCACAGCCGTTGCCGATGTTGTCCTGAAGCACGATGTATTCATTAGGGATTACCTCCCCGCTCGCCCTGATCGCCTTGTACACACGTACCCCTACGATCTGGTCCTTCAACTCGCCCTTGAGGTTACCCCCCAGGGAGTTGTACCCATTGATGGTGAGGCTGAAGGGACCGGGGATGGTGGGTTTACGTGCGCCGGCCACGAAGGGAATATCGTCCTTCAGCCAGGGCAGTAATGCCTGGAACCAGTCACGCCCGTGGTCGAACTGTAGCAGAACAGCATTACTCGGACTCCGAAAAGTGGTCGTATTCGCGCCCCGGCTGTGCAGGGCGGCTAGTTGTAGTCCGACCACCTCCTTACTGGGGTCAGCCTGCACGAAGTAGTCCGAAAGAATCAGGTCACCCTCCTTACCCGCGTCGACGGCTGCGGCCGAGGGCACGTCCGAGCTGGGGCGGATAATAAACTCGCCGTTGGCGTACCGGCCCATTTCCGTCCCGAAGCCGAAGGCCTCGAACAACTGTTGGGTAGTAATTTCCGAGCTTCCCTCCGGCGTTTGCATCCAGGCACCCCGTAAAATCGCCTTGGCCTCGGCCCCGTTATCGGCATTCGATTCGATGACCAGCCGCTCGGTGACCAGCCGGCGGTAGGGGGGGGCGGTGGTTACGAAGCGCAGTACGGCATCCACGTAGGTGCCGGGCGCGATGCGCAGTCCCTCCTCCGGTACGGTAAGTCCGGTGACGATGAAGTTATCGGTATTCGTAGTAGTGAGCCGGCGAATGATCAGCGGCGTGCTGCCATCGTTGTGAATACGCATCGTGTTCTCCAGCCGGGTAATGGTAGTATCCTGCTGGAAATTGATGGGCCGCTCTATCTTATTAAAGGTATAGAAGGTATCGGCCGGTAAGCCCCGGTCGCTGTAGAGCAGCGTGGTCATATTCTCCAAACGGATGACTGCACCCGTGCTAGGCACCAGCGTAAAGGAACGCACCGCCGTGCCCTCATTGCCGCGTGCATCGGTTACCGTGGCCCGCACTATATTGCTCTGGGCGGTAACCCCGTTAGGTAGCGTCACCGTAAATGGACCGGTATACCGCGTAGGGCCCTGTCCGTTCAGGGTATAGAAGATATCACCCACACTGCCGCTACCCGACTTATCGGTGGCCGTGAGGGTCACCGTGGCCTGTCCGTAGTACTCCCCGGCGGGATTGGTACTACCGGCAACACTGATGGTGATGTTTGGAGCAAATGCACTGCTATCTACGGGTACGATGTCCACGTAGATGAGCTTAGTATTGCCGTTAGCCGGCGCACCCTCGTCATCTAGGGTAAGCTTCCCGTCACTCACGCGCACCGTATCCACCCCCACCGCGAAGGTGCTGGTGCTGGAAGGAATGAAGTCCTCGATCAGCGTTTGCCCCTCGGCCCGCACGGTGTGCCGGCTGTTGGTGTTCGTAGGGTCGCCGGCCGCGAGTTGCACGCGGTAGAGCCCGTTGGGTACGGCAATCTCCCAGTCCCGCGGACTGTCCTGACCGAAAGGCTCCAAACTATTGAAAGAGCGCAACAACTTGTCGTCGTCGGAGCTGGCATTCGTGATGCCCCGCTCGTCCCCCCGGGCCGCGGCCGTATTGTCTAGGGGTTGCTTCGTGACGGGGTCGATCCAGCCGTAGGTCTGCCCATTACCCCGTTTACCGTAGGCCAGGCCTATGTCGGCCAGGTAACCGGTCGGCGGCGAGAAGGAATCGTCCTGAAAGTTAATCTTGAGCGTGCCGTTTTCCGCCGGCTCGTTTACGGTGGCCGTGATGCGCAGTACGGCCGGTTCAAACCCCGCTGCCGTAGCCGTCACGGTGCCCTCGTACACGCCGAAGGCCAGTTGCCGCCCGTCCACCGTAATGTCGATCTGCTCCCCGTAGGTGTAGCTGCTGGGTACGATGATCCAGGGGTCGCTGGGGCTCAGCGTTACCGCATCCTCGAGAATATCGGTATTAGCGATCAGCTCGGTGGTGTACTGTCCCGAAAGCTCGCCCACCGTAGCACTCACGCGCAGCACGTCGGGCTCGAAAGTCAGGGCCGGCTCGGGGGCCACGTAGGGCTTAACGTTGGTCACTAAGAAGAGGTAGTCCTGGTAATCTCCGTTACTAGCATCCTCGAACCCCACCAAATAGGCGTTGGCAATCGGTGCCCCCTCACGGTCGCGCGCGGGATACACGCGTGCCCGGTGGGCCACTCCATCCGTATTCAGGGCATCCTCCGTGTAGTTGAAGCGGGAAAAGGAATTGGAGTAGACGTACAGGCCGAAGGCACCCCGGCGGGGCGTAAACGAGATAGTCCCCGAAGCCTGGGGCGGAAATAGGGTCTGGGCCGCGGGCAGTCCATCGGCCAGCACACCCACCTGATTAGTCTCTACCTCCCCGTTGACCCGACTGTACCAGCCGAAGGGCAGGGTTTCGGCGGGGCTGTAGCGCGCCACGGGCACCATCTGCACCTCGCCGGGCCCGGCCGCTTCGAAGAGGGGCTCCAGTACTTCTTCTCCCTGGGCGGTCGCTGCGGTGGTATTTTCCAGCGTAGTCCACCCTACGTTCACGTCGTAGCCCAGCGTGTTGACCACATCCTGTAGCGGCGGCTCTCCGGTGCCTTCGTATTTCTGCGTTTTTAGCCCGTACAACCCTAGCTGAAAGGTACCAGATTCGGTATTCGTGGTAAATACAAGGCTACTCTCCTGATACCCCAGATCGCTCAGACTACCTCCCGGCTTAAAGGTTACGGTATAATCCTGCGCGGCCGCCGGTGCAAGCGTAATGGATTTGGGCCCAGCCACGGTGAAGTTGCCGGCAAACTGTCCGGCCCCGATGCGCACTCCGGTGATTTCCAGGGGCGCATTACCGGTGTTCCGGATAGTCACGGTCTTAGTGTCCTCCTGGGGTGCCGGTCCCTGGACGGAGGCCTCAAAGATGAGTTCGTCGGGGGTGGCGGTCACCACGGGAGCCAGCACGACCTGGGCGGGGGCTACGTTGGTAACGCGCACCACGATATCCTGGTAGTCGAAACCGTTAATGTGCTCCTCAAAGGCCAGGATGTAGATGTTATCTACGCCGGGCTGCTCGTAGACCCGCACGTGGTGGGGGATGGCCCGCTCAAACGTATTGAGCACATCCTCCAGGTACACGTAGCGGTCGTCGAAAAAGGGCCACCGGCTGTAAAAGCCAAACGTTTTATCACCGGGGTCGAAGGAGGTCACACTAGACCGGGTGAGGTCGGGCTGTAGCGTACGGGCCTGCCCATTGGCGTTACCTACCGATAGCAGCTCGGAGGCGGAGGAGGATATACCGCTTTCGTACCAGCCGAAACCGACCACCGGATCGTTGGCCTTGGGTCCGTATACGGCTAGCACCTCCAGGGTAACCGGGCTGCCCGCGATGGCCCGCTGAAAGTACGGGATGCGCTGCTCGTCGCCGAGTATATCATTATAGGATACATTCCCCGGTAAATCAATTTTGTTGGTAGCCGGGTCCTGGTCCCCTACGTTGATCGCCAGGTCGTAGGTATCGAATATCTGCTGTAGGGAGGGCTCATCGTTGTTGCCGGGTAGGTTGGTGCCCAGTCCCCGTAGCTCAATCTCAGCCCGCACCTCCGTGTTCTCACCGGTCACCAGCAGCGTGGCAAACTTCGAGCCCGGTGTGGTGGGGTTAAAGTTCAGCAGCACGGTGGCCCGTTTGTTGGGGTCGATCAGCGTGGGCAGAGTGGAGGCCGTGACCTTGAACTGATCGGCATCCGGCCCCGTGATCGTCACTTTAGGCTGGAGTAGGGCGGCGTTACCCCGGTTGATGATGCTCACGATGATGTCCTCACCGGGCACCCCATCGGCCACGTCATCCGTGATCACCGCGAGTGGATCGACCTCAATGGTAGGCTGGGGGGAAGAGTTCTCGTTGGGGCGCACCAGAACGATGCCCTGCCGGCCGTAGTCGGCTACGTATAGATTGCCCGTCACGCGGTCCTCGATGATGTCGAGCGGATCTTTAAATCCCGACAAACCGGGAATCTTTTCCTTACTGGTGAGGATGTCTCCGTTGGGTCCGTTGGGAAGCAGGACAATTATGTCGTCACCAGCACTGTAGCGGCACACCAGCAGGGCGCCCTTTAGCTTACCGCCTTCGGCCTCACTGCGGTACTCGATCACGCCGTTGGGAGAAAAGCCGTAGCCGAAGTTGTAGGCCACGCCGCGGTAGTTGGGGTCGGGGCTGACCGAGTTGTCGTAGCCCACTACATCCACCGGACCGCGGTTCAGGACGAACTCGCCCCGCCGCGGATTGGCGTGGCCGTAGAATCCGATATTCTTTTCCGGATCGACGCGGAAGAGGAAATCGCGCTGCGTATTGTTGCCGAAGGTGGCCGGGATGACCGGGTACTTCGGATTGCTGTAATCGTAGAACTCGCCGTTGGGCCGTCGCGTACCGTCTACCGAGGCCGGGGTGTTACTGCCGCCGGCCGTTCCGTTGGTGGGAATATAGAGCTGGCCGTTGCTGTGCCAGACCAGGTCGAAGGCGTTACGGATGCCGGTCGCGAATATTTTCAGCGGCGCGTTGACGTAGTAGGGGTTATAGGTACCGTTGTCGGGGTAGACCGTTCCGTTTTCCGTATAGGTACCGGTGCCGGTGCCAAGGGTGGGCGAGTTGACGTCCACCGCATCGATGGCAGCCTGGTCCTGGGTGGTCTTAGCGTCGAGCGGCCACTTGTTTTGGGGCAGCAGGTCCAGGTCCAACTGGAGGGTAGCGGCGGAGAGGAGCCGCTCCTCCCGAAAGCCCCACGAGCGGTCGGGGGCACCGCCGGCCGTATTGCTACCTACGTTGAAGTACAGCAGATTGGGCTGGCCATCACGGAAGGCCAGGCCGTTGACGAGGTGGTCGCGGCGTGACCGGGGCAGGTTGGTGACCAGCAGGTTTTCCGTACCGAGGTTAGCCCCCGACAGCCGGCTGATCTTACCGTCCCAGGCCGGCCCGTTGGTAAGCACCCCCGTGGAGTGGCTCACGAAGGCCACCGGATCGGTGGCCGGAGAGCGCGGGTCGAACACCAGGCCGATGGCCGTACGGGCTCCGTACTTATCCTCGATCACTGTGATGGTCTTGCGGTTGGACAGCGCACCGCTACCCTGGGAATCCATATCCCAGCGGTCGATGGTGCCGCTGATGCGCAGGCCGTAGAGTTTGCGGTCCGGGCCGATGGTCAGGGAGGTATAAACCTCACCGGTAGCCACGTTACCGACCTGCACGAAGGAGACGCCGTCGAGGGGGTTGCGCTCGTCCGGTTTCTCGCCGGCGGTGGTGAAGGTGGCGGAGTAGGTCTCGAAGGTAGCCCCGGTGAGGTCCTTTACGCCGTCGATGACAAAGCGGTAGGACGTATTGGGTTCGAGCTGAGAAATCGGCGTGATATTGATCGCGTCGCCGCCCCCCGTACCATTGGCGGAGGAGGGCACCTCGTTGCCGGTGGCTACCTCGAAGAGCTTGACGGTGCGGCTATTGACGGTGCTGTTGTCCACGCCGAAAATGCCGTCCTTACCGTTGGGTAGAAACAGGTCATTGGCGGAAATGGAGGTAGTGAGACTTACATCCTGGGCGCCGTTGGCCGGGATGCTGCTCTTTACGCGGGGCGTGCCACTGGTTTGCCACAGGCCGGCCTCCGTCAAATGAGCGGCGGCGGAGTATCCCGGCACAAGTACACCCAGCAATAGGCTGGCTGCAAAGACAAAAAGTTTCACGGGTACAAGTAAAGTGTTATTCATTTGTGCTAGTTTCGGCGATAGCCGGTGGGGGATTAGGCACCGGATCACAATAGACCACCCGTACAAGTAGCCGCGTTTCGGTAGGGTCGTAGCTGTAGTGTCGTAGGGACAAAGCTACCATTGTTTCGCTCACCTGTCCTCCACCATATGTGTGGGGCCACACCCGGTCAGTGATCGCGCTTGGAAGTGATGACTGGGGAGGTAACGGGGGGAAGGATGGGGTGTACGGTTAACGAACTGCTAAAGTGCCTGCTTACCGCAGAACGTACTTTAACGTATAGGGTGCCTCAGTAGATACGGGGTAGCGTGTCGCTCAGTTTTCTTCAACGGGGGTGATGATGTCGTCCCAACGAAAGGAGTGGACCGTAGTTCGGCGCTAGGCGAGTACTGGGGCGAGGGGGGTGGGGGCGAAGTGAAGATTTGTCAGCCCCACTGCCTTTGGGTAGCACCTGCGGCCCCGCCCCCTGGCCCCGACGGCGGTACACCAAAACTTGATTTTTGCGCGTTTGCCTCGGGAACACCCGCTTTCACTTGTGTGTAAAGCGCCCCCAGAGTATGCTGCCCCGACACATAAAGGCCGGAGGTGTGCGTAACCTATCTTTGCCGCGTTAATACCGATTCCGCATGCGCCTACCCCTCTTATTTTTTCTGGCTCTCCTCGTTGGCACTAGTAGCTGTGTTTCCTATAGGGAGCTGGTGAATTTCGAGGACATCCGCGCGCAGCAGGAGCAGGTAGAGGACATCGATAATGCTTTGGAGCTACGGATCCAGCCCCGGGACCTGCTACGCATCCAGGTACTAAGCGTGGACCCCGAGGCGGCCGCGCCCTTCAACGATGCGGCGGGAGGGAGTAGTGGCGGCGGCGGACTCGGCCAGGCGAACAATCAGAACCTGCAGCTGCTGACGGGCTACCTGGTGGATGAGGACGGCTTCATTGACATTCCGCTGCTGGGCCGGATCGAGGCGGCCGGCCAAACGGTGGAATCACTGCAGTTTCTCATCCGGGGCCGGCTCGAAAAGTACCTGGTGGACCCGGTGGTCAACGTGCGCTACCTCAACTTCAAAGTCACGGTGCTCGGCGAGGTGGTACAGCCCGGCGTAATCCCCCTACCGAACAGCCGGGTGACCGTGCTAGAGGCCATCGGCCTGGCCGGCGACCTGACCGACTATGCCGACCGGACCTCTGTACTCGTAGTGCGCGAGCAGGACGGTAGGCGCAGCTACAAGCGACTGAACTTCCAGAACGACGAAGTTTTCTCCTCCGATTACTACTACCTGAAGCAGAACGATGTGATTTACGTAAATCCCATCCGGGCGCGCACCGCGACGGTCTCCGACCCCGCCCAACGCTTCGTGACCTATCTGGCCCCGGTGCTCTCCGTGGCCACCCTCATTATCGCCCTCACCCGCAACTAGCGGTCGGCCCTGCGGCCGGTGCGAAATTATACGACCCTATGAAGAACATTCCTGACGACTTTGCGCCCCAGATGCGCCCCGGTGCGGCCGGTGGTGCCATGGGGGGCTTTGCACCCGCGGCAGGCCTAGACTATACGGCCCTGCTGCAACGGCTACTGCGCAACTGGTACTGGTTCGTGCTAGCCATCGCGCTCTGTCTGGCACTGGCTTACCTGCACCTCCGCTACGCCACCCCGGTGTACGAGGCGGAAACCTCCATGCTGATCCAGGAGCAGAGCGGGGGCCAGGCCGGCCTATCGAAGGAGGCCATCGCCCAGGAGTTCGGCTTCGAGAACACCTACGTGATCGAGAACGAGGTGTATATGCTACGGTCCAACTACATCATGGAACGGGTGGTGCGCCTGCTGGGGCTCGACGTGAGTTATATCCACCAGGGATCAGTGCGCAATACCGAGATTTACCAACCCCAATCATTTACCCTGGTCTCGGTAGATACGAGTGTGCTGGCACCGGAGGAGGTAGCGTACGGCTCGGTGCTGGTCCGCTTCGACGATACGCGGGAGTTCTCGCTGATCCGCGGCGAGGGAGACACCACCGCCATGCGGTACACCCAGGCCTTTCCCATCGGTAACCGCAACTATAAGCTAGTACTGACCGAGGGCAAGGAACCGCTGGGCCGGGAGTCTATCTACCAGGTAAAGGTGATGAACGCCAAGGACGTAGCCAGTCGCTACAGCCGCTCGCTCTTCGTGGCCCAGGTGGAACGCTCCGGCGTGGTCAACCTGAGCCTCACCGACCCGGTGCCGGAAAAGGCCAAGGACATCCTCAACGCGCTAGTCACGGTGTACGAGCAGCAGATCGTGGAGCAGCAGAGCCAGACCGGCCAGCAGACACTGACCTTTCTCGACGAGCGACTGGATTTCGTGACCGAGGAGCTTACCGACGTAGAAAACGATATGTCGAGCTTCCGCCAGGGGGCGGGACTGAACGTAGACGTACAGACCCAGGGGGCCAGCTACCTGGCGCAGGTCAACGCCGTAGACGCCCAGCTCAGCGAGCAGCGGGTGCGCCGCGAACTGATCCAGGATATCAGTAACACCCTCACCGAGGGCGACGGCTACCGGGCCCTGCCGCTGGCCTCGGAGGTAATCCCCCCGGTACTCACCTCCCTCATCACCCAGTACAATGAGGTCGTCTTCACCCGCGACCAGAAGCTGGAGGGGGTCACCGCCCAACACCCCAGCGTGGCGACCTACGATGAGCAGCTCGACGCCCTGAAGCGGACCATCATGCAGAGTGTCGACGTACTACTACAGGAAAGTAACCAGCGCATCGGTAACCTCCAGGCCCAGCTCCAACCCATCGAGTCGAACCTGAGTCGCCTGCCGGCCAACGAGCAGCGGCTGCTGGAGATCATGCGCGACCAGAACATCCAGAACAACCTTTACATCTTCCTGCTGACCAAGCGGGAGGAGGCTGCCATGACCATTGCCGCCCAGGTGCCCAATACCCGTATCATCGACCGGGCCTCGGCCAGCCCTTCGCCCATCTCCCCCAACCGACCGATGATCTACCTGCTGGCCATCGGTGTGGGATTGATCGTGCCGGCCAGCACCATGTTCCTGCGCGAGCTACTGGGCAAAACGGTGAGTACGGAGAAAGAGATTGCCAATTACCTGCCCTACCCCATCGTAGGGCGCATTGTGAACAGTCCCGCTAAGGAGCCCCTGCAGGTACTTAACAACCAGCGTAGCGCGATCGCCGAGGCGTTCCGCCTGCTACGCACCAACCTGGGCTTCCTGCTGCCCGACGGTCAGTCGGCCGTAGTCATGCTCACCTCCAGTGTAAGCGGGGAGGGTAAGAGTTTCATCTCCTCCAACCTGAGCGCCGCGCTGGCCCTGACCAAGAAGCGGGTCGTGGTGGTAGGCCTGGACATGCGCAAGCCGAAACTGGCCGAGATGGTCCTGAACGAGGACAGCTCCCGCCGCACCGTCGGGCTATCGAACTACCTGATCGGCAAGTCCACTTACGAAGAGATCGTGACGCCCTCCCCCTACGAGCGGCTATCCATCATCTCTAGCGGTCCCCTGCCCCCCAACCCGGCCGAGTTGCTGATCGAGGGGCGGATGGGCACGCTGATCGACCGGCTGCGCCAGGACTTCGACGTCATCATTCTGGACGCCCCACCGGTGGGCATTGTCACCGACGGCCTGCTGCTGAAGGACTACGTCAACGTGACGCTCTTCGTAGCCCGCGTAGGTGTGACGCCCAAAAAGAGCATGCACTACATCAGTGAGTTGGTGGATGGGGGTAAGCTTGCGCGGGTAAACGTGGTGATCAACGGTATCGATCCGAAGGCGGCTTACGGCTACGGCTACGGCTACTACGAATGAGACCTTGACCGTCGCGGAACTTAGCAAGCGGTTCCCCTTCCTGCTGAAGTGGGGCAAACTCCTCGGTGTCACCGGGGGTGCCCAGGTCCTGATTCAGGGACTCGGCTTCGTGGTGGGTATCTACATCATCCGCGTCTTATCCCAGGAGCAGTACGCGTACTACACCCTGGCCAATACCATGCTGGGTACGATGACGGTACTGGCCGACGGGGGCATCTCTACCGGCGTGATGGCCGAGGGCGGCAAGCGCTGGCAAAACCCCGACGAACTGGGTAAGGTGCTCGCTACCGGCATGCACATGCGCCGGCAGTTCGCCCTGGGTAGCCTGGTGGTGTCCGTGCCGATCCTGTTTTACCTACTGAATGACCAGGGGCTACTGTGGTGGGAGTCAGGCCTGCTGATTCTGTGCCTGATCCCCGCTTTTCTGGCGGCCCTTTCCGGCTCCCTGCTCCAGATCGTACCCCGGCTGCACCAGAACATCAACGAGTTGCTGCGGATCAACGTGCAGCTCAATGTGGTCCGTCTCCTACTCACCCTGCCGGTGCTGTTCTTTTTCCCCCTGGCCTCGCTGGCGATCCTGGCCTCCGGCGTGGGGCAGTGGGTCAACAACTTTCAGCTCCGCAAGCTTTCCCTGAAACGGGCCAACTGGCGGGTGGCAGCCGATGAGGGCTACCGCAGCCGCATCATGGCCAAGGTCAAGAAGATCCTGCCGGGCAGTATCTACTACTGTGTATCGGGGCAGATCACGGTCTGGCTCATCGCCATCTTTTCCGATACCGAGAACATCGCCAACATCGGGGCCCTTTCCCGGCTCATGATGGTGCTCACGCTGGTGAAGCTCTGCATCGATATGTTGATCGTACCGCGCTACGCGCGGCTACCCTCCGATAAGGGGCAGGTGATCGCTCGGTTTTTTCAGGTGTTGCTGTTGGTGCTGGCGCTGAGCGCGGCCATTGTAGGTGCTGTGGCCCTGTTTCCCGACCTCTTTCTGTGGATCCTAGGAGAGCAGTACGCCGACCTCCAGTACGAGGTGGTGTTGATGACGATCAGTAGCTGTCTGGTCCTGGTCAGTGGCATCGGGTACATGATGGCCAGCTCGCGCGGTATCATTCCTAACCCTTACCTATTCATCGCCTTCAACATTCTGGCACAGGTCGCTATCCTGTATTTTCTGGTCGACTACACCACCCTGGCCGGTGTGATCATGTTCTCGATCTACTCCACGCTACTGAACCTGCTGTACCGGGTGGTTGATTTTCTGTACCAGACGCTTTTCAAGATAGACTGGACGGATTCGGACGTATAATGACGAACTTTGCCAAACATCTTACTGCATTCCAGCTACCTAGCATTCCTTCAGCTAAAATTTAGCGGCCGCACGCCCGTTTGGTAAGCGCGGCCCCCCCTGTATGAAAATCCTCACCACGCTAGCGGAACGACACTATTTCCTCGGCCTTGCGGCCCTGCTCAATTCCGTAGTGGCCTACGGCACCCACGTCGACAAAGTGATCGTAGGGTACCGCGAGGCGCTGCCCGACTGGCTGCCCCCCCTGCGGCCCTCCCGCCACGGCCAGCTGTTCGTCCTTCCGGGCGGCCTGGAAGTCGAGCTCGTGGAGCTCAACGGGAGCCTGCATATGGTACACGAGAAGCCCAAATGGTTCCTGCACGTGACCGAGGTACTTGCCCCGGGGGCCTCCGAGTACTACTTTTTCGATTCGGATATCGTGGTCAATTCCCGCATGGACTTCTACGGGGAATGGGTAGCGGAGGGCGTAGCCCTCTGCGGCGATGTGAACTTCGTGTTTCACCGCCACCACCCCATCCGCAAAAAGTGGGCAGCCTGCGCCCGCGCCCACGGCCGTGAGGTGGTGAACGAGCTCGATGACTACTACAATAGCGGTTTCCTGGGCTGGACGCAGGAGACCAAGCAGTTCATCCACGACTGGAACGACGCCTTCGCCATGCTCGTGCCGTTAAGCGGCGATATGAACCAGTTCCGCGTATTCGACCGTACGGCCACTGTGCTGAGTACCAATCAGGACTCCCTCAACCTAGCCGCCATGATCACCGAGGTGCCGATCTCCCCCATCGGGCCCGAGGCCATGGGCTTCATTTACGGCTTGCGCCTGATGCACCACCCCATCGGGCCCAAACCCTGGACGCGCAGGTTCGTCCCGGAGTTCCTCAATGGCAAACCGCCCCGCGAGGCCGATCTCATTTTCTGGGAATACATCAACGGGCAGGCGCTACGCCCCGTCTCGGACGGTAAGGCCCGTAGCATGCAAACCTTACTTAAGCTGCTCCGCTTCGGGGGGCGGTTCTACGAAAGCGTAGCGTAAGCATGGGCAGCGGGATCGTATTCATCTGTGGCTCCCTGGAGCCGGGCCGCGATGGCGTAGGGGATTATACCCGCCGCCTGGCTACCGTGCTGCAGCGCGCCGGCAACCGCGTCCACCTCATCGCGCTCTATGATAAGCGGGTGGCTCGGCCACTGCCGGAAGTACAACTAGAAGGGGATAGCAGCGTCACTACCCCTGCGCCTTCCCTACGCTACCTCCGTGGCCGCGCGGCTGCGCCACCTACAGGAGGAGGTGGACGCCTTCGATCCGGCCTGGATCAGTCTACAGTACGTACCCCACGCCTTCAATAAGTACGGGCTGCCCCTGGGACTGCTCTACACCCTACACAAACTGCGCACTGCGGCGGCCTGGCACATCATGTTCCACGAGTTGTGGATTACCCCCACCTCGGCCCTCGACCTAAAGCAGCAGCTTATCGCCACCCTCGAGCATCGGGCGGTCAGCTGGCTGATCGGCACCGGGCTACGGCCGCGAGTCATCCACACCCACCTACCCGCCTACGCCAGGCGCCTGCTCGTCAAGGGGGCCACGGCCATGCCCCTTCCGCTGTTTGCTAATATCGACCGGTGCGGCGCCGAAACGCCGGCGCGTCCGGCCGGCACCTTTCGGGCCGTATTCTTCAGCCAGCTCTCGACCCCACCTGCGGTGATCGACTTTCTGCAGCAGTTGTACCGGCAGCTGGCCGCGCGGGGCGAGCACCTCGAAATCTACCTCCTCGGCGGTGGTCCGGAAAAGGTGGCCCGGGCCGCCGGTGAGCTTAGTACCGCGCTGCCGGGAGTGACGGTCCGGACCCCGGGCTTCCTGCCCGCCGCAGAAATATCGCATCACCTGGCACAGGCTGAGCTCGGGATAACCCCCGTGCTCCACCACGAGATTGGCAAGAGCGGTACCGTAGCGGCCTTTCTTACCCACCGGCTACCGGTCGCCGCACCGGTGGTGACCGATCGTACGCCGAGCTTTTTTCTACCGGAGCTGAACGCCGCCGTACTCACGCAGTGCTCGGAGGATGAACTCCGGCGGGCGCGGGCTGCCGCCGCGTCACTGGACACCGGCCTAATCTCAGCCGCGCGTATCGCGGCCAGCCTGGCCGCCGACCTTACTGCCGCCCAACCCGACCGACCGATCCGGTCACGTACCACACCCGCTACCCTTACCGAATGATCACCGTCTCCCATCCCACCGGCAATGCCAACGTACGGGCTGCCCTGCGCGGCCTGGAAGCAGCGGGGCTCCTCGGGCAGTTTCACACCGCCATCGCTACCTACCCCGGTAATGTGTACGACGGCCTGAGCAAACTGGGTCCGCTACGGGATTTCGCGCGGCGCACTTTTCCCTCCGAGCTGGCAACCAAAACCTATACCCACCCCTGGAAGGAACTCGGACGGCTCCTGGCCGGCAAGGTGGGCCTACAGCCCCTGACCCGCCACGAAACCGGCGCGCTCTCCGTCGATGCCGTGTACCACAGCATCGACCGCCGGGCGGCCGGTAGCCTCGCGCGGGTACAGCCCACCGCGGTGTACGCCTACGAAGACGGGGCGGCCCGGACCTTCACCCGCGCCCGTGACCTGGGCATTCCCACCCTTTACGACCTACCCATCGGCTACTGGCGGGCGGCGCGGCGCATCATGGGTGAGGTGGTGGACCAGCGCCCGGACTGGGCCATGACCGTCAACTCGCTGCAGGATTCACCCGCCAAACTGGCCCGCAAGGACCGCGAGCTGGCCCTGGCCGACCACATCTTCGTAGCCAGTAGCTTCACGGCTGCCACGCTTAGTGAATATCCCGGCACCCTCCCCCCCGTGGAGGTGATTCCCTACGGCTTCCCCCCCGCCGTCAGTGACCGACAGTATGCCGCAGGCGGCAACCGCCCCCTGCGGCTACTCTTCGTGGGCGGCCTTTCCCAGCGTAAGGGGCTGGCCGAGATGTTCGAGGCCGTAGATCGCTTCGGTAGCCGCGTGGCCCTCACCGTGGTGGGTCGGCTACCGGCCGCCGACTGCCCCGCCCTCACCCGGGCCCTCGGCCTGCACACCTACATCCCCAGCCTACCCCACGCCGAAATCCTCCAACTGATGCGGCAGCAGGACCTCCTACTCTTTCCTTCCCACTTCGAGGGCTTCGGCCTGGTGATCACCGAGGCCATGTCACAGGGCACCCCGGTCATCACTACGGAGCGTACCGCCGGCCCGGACCTCATCACCGACGGCGAAGACGGCTACCTGGTAGCGGCCGGCTCTGCCGATGCCCTAGCGACCCGCATCGACGCCCTGCTCACCGCGCCGGAACGCATCGCGGCGGTCGGCCGCGCGGCCAGCCACCGCGCCGGCCAGCGCCCCTGGTCGGTCTACGGCCGGGAGCTGGCTGCCGCCGTCACCCGGGTAATCACCCCCTAGCTGTATGTACGCTCTTTCCCACCATACGCCCTACGTCTCACCGCCCGCCCGGGTGCTGGCCACCGACCGCTTTACGCGGCGGATGATCTACCTCTATATTTTTTTCCTACTCTTCGAGGGGGCCCTGCGCAAGTGGGTGGTGCCGGGACTGGCCGCCCCGTTGCTGCTGGTGCGCGATCCCATCATGCTACTCATCATCGGCTCCTACTGGTCGGCCGGTCGGCGCTTCTTCAACGCCTACACCCTACCCCTACTGGTGCTCGGCCTTCTCTCGTTCCTGCTGAGTCTAGCCTTTGCCCACGGCAATATCTACATCGCGCTGTTCGGCTTCCGCACTCTATTCTTGCACTTTCCCCTGATTTTCATCATGGGCAACGTGCTTACGCGCGAGGACGTAGAGCGCATCGGTCGCTACCTGGTGTACATCCTGCCCTTTATCACCCTCCTGAACGGCCTGCAGTTTTACAGCCCGCAGACTGCCTGGGTCAATCGGGGGGTCGGGGGCGATGCCGAGGGGAGTGGTTTTAGTGGGGCCATGGGCTACTTCCGCGCCTCGGGTACCTTTTCCTTTACGGCGGGGCTCACAACCTTCTACGGACTGGCGGCGGCTTTCGTGTTCTATTTCCTGGGCGCTATGGAGCGCATTAACAAGCTCTGGCTCCTGATCGGTGTGGCGGCCATGCTGGCGGCCATTCCCCTTTCGATCAGCCGGGGCTACTTCTTTCAGTTCCTACTCTGCGGTTTTTTCTTCGTGCTGGCCAGCCTGCGCAACGCTAAGTCGGTACGCAATCTGCTCATCGGGCTAGCCGTCACGCCCGTGCTCATGCTCGTACTCATCAACGTACCAGCCGTGCAGACCGCCGTAGAGGTGCTCGTGACCCGCTTCGAACTGGCCGCCAAGTCCGAGGGGGGGCTGGAGGGTACGCTCGGCGACCGCTTCCTCGGTGGTCTGTTGACTGCCTTCACCAGCGATCAGGGGGTGCCCTGGTACGGGGCTGGCCTCGGACTGGGCACCAACGTGGGCGCCTCACTCTACGGCAAGGCCAACGAGTTTTTGGTAGCCGAGGAGGAGTGGAAGCGCGTAGCCGGCGAGATGGGTCCTTTCCTCGGCATTCCGGTCATTCTGCTGCGCATTGCCCTCGGGGCGCAGATGTCGCTGCTCAGTATTCAGAGCCTGTTTCGCGACAATGCCCTCCCGTTTATACTCCTTAGCTTCGGTTTGCTGCAGGTACTCCAGGCCTCCTGGTCCTCTCCGACTACCCTGGGGTTCTCCGTGCTGACGGGGGGGCTCATCGTAGCCAGTTTCAACGATTTTTCCCGCCCCGACTATGCGACTTAGACTCTACTTTCGCAAGCCCTATCCGACGGCCTTCAGCATCGAGCGCCTGTTCGATCAGCTGACCACCGTATTTTGGGAGCGGGGCGTGACGGTCGAGCGGCTAGAACTTCCTCATTACAACAACACCCCGGCCAACCTCCGGCGCAACAACCAGTGGGCGCGGTCGCAGGTGCCAGCTGCAGCGAACGAGCCCCTCATCAATCACATCACCGGAGACGTCAACTCGGTCATTTTTTCCCTGCGTGGCCCCACTGTCATCACCATCCACGATTGCAACCCCCTCTTGCGCTACCCGAAGTACCACCCCCGCTACTGGTTCTACCGCTGGCTGATCTTCGAGTGGCCCGCCCGGCGGGCGGCGGCCGTGACGGTGATCTCCGAAAAAACCCGCCGGGAGCTACTGGCGCTGACCGACTGCCCGGAGAATAACCTTCACGTTATACCCAACTTCGTCGATCCGGCGTTTACCTACCGGGCAAAGCCCTTTAACCCCCATTATCCAACGATCCTTCAGATTGGGGTAAAGGAAAACAAGAACCTCGGCCGACTAGCCCGGGCCCTGCGGGATATCCCGTGCCGCCTGGAGATCGTCGGTCAGCCCTCCCCTACCGATATGCAGCTGTTGCGCGACCACGGTATCGACTTTCACTACGCCACCGGGCTCACCGACCAGGAGGTGCGGCAGCACTACGCCGACTGCGATCTGCTGGCCTTCGTGAGTACCTACGAGGGCTTCGGCCTGCCCATCCTGGAGGCCCAGGTCACGGGCCGGCCGGTACTGACCAGTGATCTTTCTCCCCACCGTGAGGTTGCGGGTAGGGAGGGGGCCGTGCTGGTCGATCCCTACGATGCGGACGCCATCCGGGCCGGGCTTCAGCGCCTGCTCACGGATGCCGCTTACCGCCAGGACCTCATCACCAACGGGCGGGCCAACGCCGCCCGGTACGCCATCGGGACCATTGCGCAGCAGTACCTCGACCTATACGCCAGCCTATCTTGAAGCCACTGACCATTCTTTTTCCGACCGGAAGTTTCTACCCCGCCCAGACCGGGGGGCCCGACAATACGGTGTACTGGATCACCAAGGCCCTCACCCGTCGGGGCCACCGGGCCATCATCTCTACGACCGACGTGGGCCAGGGCCTCCCCATGCCGCGGGGCCGCTGGCTCGATACCGACTACGGTAAGGTGGTCTATACCCGTAACCCCATCCACTACCTGCCCCTACGGGTGATCACCCGGGCACTAAGCCAGCTGCGGCAGGCCGATGTGCTGCACCTGTCGATGATTACCTACCCGTCGAGTTTCATCATGGCTATCCTCAACTCCTGGTTCGTGGGCAAGCCCATGCTGTGGTCGTCGCGGGGCGATCTGGACCCGCCCATGCTACAGCGGTCGGCGAAAAAAAAGTCGACGGTCATAGGGATGATCAACTCCCTGGTGAACAAACAACTCCTCTGGTTCCATTCTACGTGTGACGCCGAGACGGAGTACATCCGCGACAATTTCGGGCAGGACGCGAAGGTGATCCAGATTCCAAACTATATGGAATTACCGGAGCGGATTGAGACCAGCAAGGAGAAGTTTTTCCTTTACATCGGCCGAATAGACCCCAAAAAAGCCATCGAAAACCTCATCGAGGCGATGTCCCGTAGCCGGGCCTTCCTGGACGGTGAGTTTACGCTCAAAATTGTGGGAGACTACTATAATGAATACGGGCAGGGCCTGGTCAGACAGGTCGAGGCGCTGGGCCTGACCAACAAGATCCGCTTCCTGGGCCACCGCGACGGTCGCGAAAAAGAAGAGCTCCTAGCCAGTGCCTGGTTTACTTTCATGCCCTCGCATACCGAAAACTTCGGAATCGTAGTTATGGAAGGGCTAGCGCAGGGTACCCCGGCGGTAGCGTCTACGGGCACACCCTGGAAAATCCTAGAGGAGCGCAACGCCGGCTTTTGGGTCGATAATGATCCCGAAAGCCTTACCCGCATCATCGACCACATCCACACTATCCCCCCTGACCAAATGAAGGCGCTTAACCAGAATGCGATCCGTCTGGCACGCGAGGAATTCAGCATCCACGCCAATGTGGAAGAGTGGGAAGCCGCCTACCAAAAAATACTTGCATGAGTCACCCCCTGACCATCGTCATCCTCACCTACAACGAGGAGGCCAACATCGAGCACTGCCTCGATAGCCTAGCCAGCGTCAATGCCCCCGTATGGGTCGTTGACTCCTTCTCTAAGGATCGCACCCTCGGTATCCTCGAGGCCCGCGGCATCCCCTACGTGCAGCACGCCTTCAAGAACTATGCCGCCCAACGCAACTGGGCGCAGGCCAACGTGCCCAACCCCGGCGAGTGGGTCATGCACCTGGATGCCGGTGAGCGACTTACCCCCGGTATGGTGCGCTGGATCAACGAGTCGTTCGACCCCAGCCGCCCCGACGTGGACGGCTACATGTTTGCCCGCCGGGCCATTTTCATGGGCCGCTGGATCAAGTACGGCGGCTACCACCCCATCTACCACCTGCGGCTCTACCGCCGCCACCTGGGCCACTGTGAGAACAAGGTCTACGATCAGCACTTCGTGGTCGACGGCAAAACGGCCAAGGCCGGCGAGGGGGCCGATCTGGAGGACGGCGTCATGAGCAGTCTGCGCGACTTCACGGTGAGCCACGCCCGCTGGGCGGTCTTCGAGGCCGTCGAGTCGATCCTGGCGGAGTCCGATACCGGCGAGGTACACGCTAAACTAATGGGCAACCCCATCGAGCGCAAACGGTGGCTCAAGAGCCGGGTGTTTCAGCGCTCGCCACTGTTCCTGCGTAGCTTCATGTACCTCTTCCACCGCTACATCATCAAATTAGGTTTTCTGGACGGTAAGGAAGGACTTATCTTTCACTTTCTACAGGGCTTCTGGTTTCGCTTCCTGGTCGACTCGACCATTTTTGAGATCAAACAGGAGATGAAGACCCGCCCGCTGGAGGAAGTCGTGCGCGATAAGTACGACCTCGACGTGAATGTATTTCTTAACCGAGAACCCGCCGTAGCCGCCTAGCGTATGGAGCACCGCTACCAGGACCTAAGTACGTTCACCATGCCACCCGGCTTCCGGGGCCGTCCGGCCTGGGTGGTGCAACTGTGGTGGATCGTAGAGGCGCTGCTCTTTCGCCCCTCGCCGCAGTTCCTATACGGCTGGCGGCGGTGGCTACTGCGACAGTTCGGGGCCGAGGTAGGTAGGGGCGCGGTGATCCGGCCCACGGTGCGCACGCAGTTTCCCTGGAAAGTTAAAATTGGCGAATACGCATGGATCGGCGACGATGTCGTGTTGTATAGTTTGGGGCCTATCCACATTGGACCCCATGCCGTTGTATCCCAGAAGACCTACCTTTGCACCGGCAGCCACGACCCGGCGAAACTGGACTTTCCGATCTTCAGTCAGCCGATTTCGATCGGGGCGGAATGTTGGATTGCCACCGATGTGTACGTCGCGCCGGGGGTGAGCATCGGCCAGGGTACCCTGGTCGGGGCGCGCTCTTCGGTCTTCAAAGATCTACCGGCGGGCAAGGTGTGTGTGGGGTCTCCGGCTCGTGTAATCCGCGACCGGTTGGTGCCCGCTACGGTGGGTGCACCTGCGGCCCCGGCACATCAGCTGAACGAAAATTAAACCTACGGCCGGACGTTTACCGGTCCCTTAGATTGTGAAAATACTCATCTACGGCATCAACTATGCACCCGAGCTTACTGGTATTGGTAAGTATACGGGCGAGCTGGCAAGCTACTTTGCCAGCGTCGGTGATGAGGTAGAGGTGATTACCGCGCCGCCCTACTACCCCCGCTGGGAGGTGGCCGAGGCGTACCGGGGGGGCTACCGGCAGGAATGGCTAGCTGGGGTGCGCGTACTGCGCTGCCCGCTGTACGTGCCCCGCGAGGTTACCGGGCTGCGGCGTATCTTACATGAGTTCAGCTTTGTGCTGAGCTCGCTACGCTACTGGATACCACGCTACTTCCGCCCCTACGACATGATACTCTGTATCAGCCCGCCCTTCCACCTGCCCTATTTGGCCCTGCCGCATAAGTGGTTACACGGTACGCCGGTGGTCAACCATATCCAGGATCTACAGGTGGATGCGGCGCGTGACCTGGGTATCATCCGCCAGCCGTGGCTGCTCCGCCTGCTGGAGTCGGCCGAGCGGTGGGCCCTCCAAGCGGTGTCTGCCGTATCGACCATCAGCACCGGTATGCGGCGCAAGGTGGTTAACAAGGGGTTAAATCCTGATGAAATTATCCTCTTTCCAAACTGGGTGGACAAGGATCTCGTACATCCCGTAGCGCGGGCCGAGAGTGCACGCCGGGATTGGGGTTTTGATGACCGCGATCGCATCGTACTCTACGCCGGCAACCTGGGCGAAAAGCAGGGGCTGGAAAACGTTCTCTACCTCGCCGATCGCCTACGGGAGCTGCCCAACCTCACCTTTGTCATCATCGGAGAGGGGGGTGCCAAAACTCGTTTAGTGACGCAAGCCGAGTCGCTCGGTCTTACTAACGTGATCTTCAAACCCCTGCAACCGCTTGAACGACTTGCGGCTACGCTGGCGGCGGCCGACGTGCACCTCGTACTCCAAAAACGGGCGGCGGCCGACCTGGTAATGCCCTCAAAGTTAACGAACATCTTGGCCGTGGGGGGACATGCTTTGATTACCGCCGAGGCCGGAACGACCCTCTACGACTTAGTGGATGAGCACCAACTCGGCACCCTGGTCGAGCCCGAAGACCTGGACGCCCTGGAGGAGGGACTGCGGGGTATTCTGAGCGGGGCGCGGTCGCAGGATGCAGCCGGGGCTGAGGATTTTACCGCTACCCACCTGGACAAAGAACATATACTTACTGATTTTAGAACGGTTTTGAGTTTAAACACTAAACAACACAACACATGGATATTTCCTCACAAGTAGCTGATGCATCGACCCATACTCGGGTGATGCGGGCTACACCGCACAGGTACGACCTGATTGCGACAGACTTCATTCTGATCAATCTTTCGTTTTTTCTGGCGAGTTTGATCACCTACGGCGTATTTGACTACGATAGCGTTATCAATGGGCGTAATTTGGCGCTGGTCATCTTCGTCAACATCGCCTGGGGCTGGCTGTGCGTCTACTTCAACGCCTACCGCTGGTACGAGCGCGTCAGGATGGAGCAGCAGCTCTCCAAGGTCTTCAAGATCCTGGTTTTCCTCCTTTCCTTCACCTCCTTATTCTACTACAACGTACTGCATGAAGCACCCTATACTCCCTTTATTCTCCTAGCTCACGGTATTGCTCTCGTCCTTATTTCCACCGGCCGGGTGTTTCACCGCCTGCGGGAGGAGAGCCCCTTTGAGAAGTTCCGTTACGTCATCGTAGGCGGTAAGGCGGAGAACCTTCGCCAGCTCTTCAAGGCGTTCGACTACTGCTTTCCCGGCAGCGCCGAACTGGTGGGGCGCTTCGGCAATACCCCCCACGCCAATGTGTCCAACATCGGTAAGTACGAGGACCTGAAGCGCTACCTGCTGGGCCGCCCCGATATTGATAAGCTCATCTTTTTCCACAGCGACCTGTCCTTGCAGGAGGAACGCGAGATCATGCGCATCTGCGAAAATCAGTTCATCGACGTGGAGGTAGCCCCCCGCGAGACCACCCTCTTCCCGCGCACCTACAAGTGTCAGCAGCTGGGCGATCTGTCGATGCTCACCCTCAAGGAGGAGCCGCTGACGGCCCTGCGCAACAAGGTGATCAAGCGGACCTTCGACCTCATCATCAGTACCCTGGTGATCCTGTTCATCTTTCCCATCCTGATGCCGATCGTGGCCATCGCTATCTACCGCGAGGACCCCGGCCCCATCTTCTTCCGGCAGGAGCGCACGGGCTACCGCAACAATGTCTTCAGGATGTGGAAGTTCCGCTCTATGCGCATCAACGAACGCTCGGATACCAAGCAGGCCACCCGGGGCGATGACCGCATCACCCGCGTGGGTGCCTTCCTGCGCAAGACCAGCCTGGATGAATTTCCCCAGTTCATCAATGTATTCCTGGGCGATATGTCGGTGGTCGGCCCGCGCCCCCACATGATCAAGCACACCGAGGAGTACGCCCGCATCATCGACACCTTCATGATCCGTCATAAGGTCAAGCCCGGCGTGACCGGTCTGGCCCAGATCAACGGCTACCGCGGCCCCACCGACGAGGTGTGGAAGATGGAAAAGCGCGTAGAGTACGACGTTTGGTACTTGGAAAACTGGAGCCTACTCATGGATCTGCGCTGCATCATCATGACGGTATACAATGCTGTGCGTGGAGAAGAAAATGCGCTCTAGGGCCGTACATCTACGCTACCCACGATTATTTCTGTAAGCTAATCCCCCCCCCTTGCGCTTCCCGGTCCGTACGGCCGGGAAGCGCTTGTATTTTCTTTTCTCACGTCTCACCACCACAAACTCAGCCACCCATGTCAAAGAAAGCCATCATTACCGGTATCACCGGACAGGACGGAGCCTACCTCACCGAGCTCCTCCTGGGAAAGGGCTACGAGGTGCACGGCATCAAGCGCCGGGCCTCGCAATTCAATACCGACCGGATCGACCACCTTTACCAGGACCCCCACGTCTCGGAGCGCAACCTCATTCTCCACTACGGGGACCTGACGGACTCCACCAACCTGGTCCGGATCGTGCAGGAGGTACAGCCCGATGAGATCTACAACCTGGCGGCCATGAGCCACGTCAAGGTCAGCTTCGACATGCCGGAGTACGCCGCCGACGCCGACGGCATCGGTACCACCCGCCTGCTGGAGGCCATCCGCTTGCTCGGACTGTCCGAAAAGACCCGCTTCTACCAGGCCTCCACCTCGGAACTCTACGGCCTGGTGCAGGAGGTGCCGCAGTCGGAAACTACCCCCTTCTACCCCCGCTCTCCCTACGCCGTGGCCAAGCTCTACGCCTACTGGATCACGGTCAACTACCGCGAGGCCTACGGTATGTTTGCCTGCAACGGCATCCTATTTAACCACGAGAGCCCGCTGCGCGGGGAGACCTTCGTGACCCGCAAGATTACCCGGGCCGTGGCCAAGATCTCCATGGGCCTACAGGAAAAGCTTTACCTCGGCAACCTGGACGCCCAGCGCGACTGGGGCCACGCCAAGGACTACGTAGAGGGGATGTGGCGCATTTTACAACAGGATGAGCCGGAGGATTTTGTGCTGGCGACCGGTGTCACCACCCGCGTGCGTGATTTTGTGCGCATGTCCTTCCGCGAAGTAGGAGTAGAACTGGAGTTCAGGGGTGAGGAGGCTGATGAAATCGGTGTGATCTCCGAGGTGCACAACCAGGACTTTCCGCTCGCGGTGGGTACCGAGGTGGTGGCCGTAGATCCCCGTTATTTCCGGCCTACGGAGGTGGAACTCCTCCTGGGCGACCCCACCAAGGCACAGCAGAAGCTCGGCTGGAAGCACAAATACGACCTGGCGGCGATGTGCTCTGAGATGGTGCGGGCCGACATTGCCCTATTCCGGCGTGACCAGCTGCTGAAGCGCGAAGGTTTCGAGATTCGCAATCAGTACGAATAGCTGCCCGATTGATTAAACGTTAAAACCTTTCCGGAGGCCCAATAAAACGGGGCCTCCGGGGGTTTCACTTCCGGCGGCTATGAACAAAGCTGCCACTTAGTTTGCTTTTTCGACACAGCCCGCGTAATTTTGGGCCGCCTACGGGATATATCCCGGGCTATGACACTGCCTTCCGACGGTATTCCAATTTGCAAAACGCTCAAGATTAGACCCCACGACGTAAGTCGCCGGGCACCTACCTGGTTGTTTTCATATTAAATACCTACGATTTGTCTACACAATCCTCCACGCAACGTTCCGTTGCCGCCCCACTTAGCCCCTACTCAGGGACGTGGGATAAAGAACGCGCTGCTCACCTTCTGCGCCGAACGCTCTACGGCCCGCTGCTCGAAGAAATCAAAACGGCTGAGAAAGCCGGTCTCCAGGCCACCGTCGATCTGCTGCTAAAGGATGTGGCCATTCCCAGCCCCCCGGTCAAGTACCGCAACGATTACGACGAGTACGTCCAGCTCGGGGACACCTGGGTCGATAAGAACTACCGCGGCAACAATCAGTACCGCTCCCAGTCGCTCAAGGGCTGGTACTATAATAATATCGTACGCTCGGACCGCACCAACATTCAGGAGCGGATGGGCTTTTTCTGGCTCAACTACTTTGCCATCTCTGGGGAGCTGACCGACCACCGGGCCATGTACCAGCAGCTTAAGCTATACCAGGACCTCGCCGTAGGTAACCTGCGCACCATGCTGCAGCGCATCACGGTACTGCCCCGGATGCTGTTCTGCCTGGATGGGCACACCAACGACCGGCGTAACCCCAACGAAAACTATGCCCGCGAGCTCATGGAGCTCTTCACCCTGGGCAAGGGGCCGGCCGTAGGTCCCGGCGACTACACCAACTACACCGAGCAGGACGTGGCCGCCCTGGCCCGTGCCCTGACCGGCTGGCGCAACAAGGATTTTCTCTACAGCGATTCCAACACCCCGGTAGAGAGCTACTTCGACGCCACCGCCCACGATACCGGCACCAAGCAACTCAGCAACCGCCTGGGTAACAAGGTGATCCGTAACGGCGGTGCCAACGAGTACAAGGAGGTCATTGATATCCTCCTGAGCTATAAGGCCTCAGCCATCAACTTTTGTAAGCGGCTCTACCGCTACTTCGTCTACTACGAGATCGACAACGAGGTGATGACCCACGTCATCCACCCGCTGGCCGATACCCTGATGGCTAACAACTACGAGATCAAGCCCGTGCTCCGGCAACTGCTCACCTCCGAGCACTTTTACCGCGAGACCTACCGGGGCGCGATCATCAAGAACCCCCACGATTTTCTGGGTAGCATCCTGCGTCCCTTCCGGGAGTTCGATCACGAGACCAAGGTGCTCAAGTTGCAGCGGCGCTACGAGCTAGGCGACCAGTACTCCAACTACTGCCGGGATCTGAAGCTGGAGTTCCTGGAACCACCGACCATCGCCGGCTGGAAGGCCTACTACGACTCTCCGCAGTACTACCGCCACTGGCTCAGTCCCGCCCTCATGCAGAGCCGCGATAAGATTGCGGTCGGGCTGTTGCTCGACGAGGACTATCACATCAAGGGCGACCGCATCGATATTAACTATTACGGCCTCGTTAAGTCGTTGTCCGACCCCGGAGACATCGACAAATTGATCGCCGAAACCCTACTCGTTTTCTTACCCCGGCCCCTGGTCAGCAGTCAGGTCTCCTACCTGAAGGGAAAACTGTCCCGTGGCTTAGACACCAAAGGCTGGGATCGCCTGATCGACCAGTACTTGGCCAATCCTGGAGTTAAAGACTACGCCCGCCCCGTAGACGACCGCCTGCGCGATTTTTTCAAAGCCCTTTTCGGCCTCGCTGAATTTCAACTCCACTAAAGATTACCCATGAAACGTAGAAATTTTCTCCAAGCGGCGGCCACGCTTAGTATTCCCGCTTTCTTCCCCCTGACCAATACCCGGGCCAGCACCTCGCGCTTTACCTCGATGATCGCGCCGGACTCCGACCGCATCCTCGTGATTGTACACCTGTTCGGAGGTAACGACGGACTCAATACCCTGATCCCCCTGGATCAGTACGACGACCTCAAGGACGTACGCAAACACATCCTCATCGAGGAAAGCCGGATCCATAAGCTGACCGATGAGCTCGGCATCCACCCCGAGATGAAGGACATGAAGAACCTCTTCGATGAGGGCAAACTTCGTCCCGTACAGAGCGTGGGCTACCCCGACCAGAACCGCAGTCATTTCCGCTCCACCGACATCTATACCTCGGGGTCGGGAGCCGACGAGTTTTTGACCACCGGCTGGATGGGCCGTTACCTGGACACCCAGTACGCCCACTACCCCGTCAACTACCCGAATCCCGGCCAGCCCCACCCGCCGGCCATCTCGATCGGCGACGTGGCCCACCCCACCTGCGAGGGGCCGAAGATCAACTTCAGCCAGACGGTACTCGACCCCGACAACACCCGGGAGCTCAACGCCATGACGGCGGCCGTACCCAACGATAGGTACGGCGATGAACTTAGCTTCATCCGCACCACGATGCAGCAGACCAATGACTACAACGGCGTCATCAAGGCTGCCGCTCAGAAGGGCAAAAACGCCGTCACCTACCGCTACCGCGACGACCGTATCTACCCCAAGAACCAGTACAATCCCCTGGCCGAGCAGCTCAAGAAGGTTGCCCGTATGATCAGCGGAGGTCTGCAGACCAAGGTCTACACCGTGTACATGAACGGTTTCGATACCCACGCCGGTCAGGTCATCGAAGGAAACGAACACCAGGGTACCCACGCTCTGCTGCTGAGTGATGTAAGCCGGGCCATCAGCGACTTCCAGAACGACCTGAAGAAGCAGGGCCTAGAGGAGCGCGTACTCGGTATGACCTTCAGCGAGTTCGGTCGCCGCATCCGGCCCAACGCCAGCTTCGGTACCGACCACGGTACGGCCGGCCCCATGTTCCTGTTTGGCAACTGCGTCAACGGCGGTATCCTGGGCGACAACGTCAAGATCGACCGTAACATCAGCCAGGGCGCGGGCGTGCCCATGCAGTTCGACTTCCGCGACGTGTACGGCTCCATCCTGGTCGACTGGTTCAACGTGCCGAGCTACTCGGTCAAGAATCTCCTACACGACAACTTCAAGTACCTACCCATCGCCAGCACCTGTAACGAGGAGAGCACGGCCGAAACCACGCCGGAGGGGCCCACCGAGGAGGGCTGGGACATCGGCAACCCCCGGCCCAACTCTGCTAACCAGGTGGTGATTAACATCACCAGTCCGGGTACCAACACCCTGCGCTACACCCTCTTCGACGGGCGCGGGCGTATGGTACTGGCCAACCAGATCAGCGTAGCCGGCACCGCCGACCACGTGCTCTTCACCCGTCCGGCCCGCCTCCCCTCCGGCACCTACCTGCTGCGGCTAGCTACCGAATCCGGCGGTAACATGACCCGGCAGGTGACCCTCAATTAGGTCCGACGTATTGACAAAACGGTTCTCCAACACCCAGATAACACTCGACGTTTAGGCGGTTACCAGGGGGGTCCTCGATCCCCCTGGTTTTGCTTTTTTGCCGCTTACCTTTGACCAATATTCCCGAGCAAACATGCCAAAAGTTCTAATTACGGGCGCCGCCGGCTTCCTGGGCTCCCACCTTTCCGACCGCTTCATTGCGGAAGGCTTCCATGTCATTGGCATGGATAACCTCATCACCGGCGACATGGACAACATCGCCCACCTAATGCCCCTTAAGGAGTTCGAGTTTTACTACCACGACGTCAGCAAGTTCGTGCACGTGCCCGGTGAGCTCGACTACATCCTGCACTTTGCTAGCCCGGCCAGCCCCATCGACTACCTCAAAATGCCGATCCAGACCCTCAAGGTCGGTAGCCTTGGCACCCACAACCTGCTCGGTCTGGCTAAAGCTAAGCGGGCCCGTATGCTCATCGCCTCTACCAGCGAGGTCTACGGTGACCCCCTGGAGCACCCCCAGCAGGAAAATTACTGGGGTAACGTTAATCCCGTAGGGCCCCGCGGCGTCTACGACGAGGCCAAGCGCTTTCAGGAAGCCATGACCATGGCCTACCACACCTTCCACGGGCTGGAAACTCGCATCGTACGCATCTTCAATACCTACGGCCCCCGCATGCGCCTCGATGACGGCCGCGTACTACCGGCCTTTTTCAGCCAGGCCATCCGCAGTGAGGGCCTCACCGTTTTCGGTGACGGTAGCCAAACACGCTCCTTCTGCTACGTCGACGACCTGGTGGAAGGCATTTACCGCTTACTGATGAGTAACTACGCCCAGCCGGTCAACATCGGCAACCAGGACGAGACGACCATTCTACAGTTCGCCGAGGAGATCATGGAACTGGTCGGTAACCCCGCTGCGAAGCTGATCCGCAAGCCCCTACCCGTCGACGACCCTAAGGTGCGCCAACCCGACATCAGCCGTGCCAAGGAAGTACTGGGCTGGACTCCCAAAGTCACCCGCGAGGAAGGCCTACGTAAGAGCCTGCCGTACTTCCGTGAAGCCGTCGCCCGCGCCGATGCCCAGAAAAACTAAGTATACCCTTTCCAAAAAACCCAACCGACTATGAAAATTGCAGTAGTAGGCACCGGCTACGTAGGCCTGGTGACCGGAACGTGCTTCGCCGAAACCGGCAACGACGTTATTTGCGTCGATATCGACGCCAATAAGGTCGAGCAAATGAAGCAGGGCAACGTGCCCATCTACGAGCCCGACCTCGACGTGCTCTTCGAGCGCAATCAGCGGCAGGGCCGCCTCAAATTCACCACTGACCTGAAGGAGGCCGTAGACGCCTCCGACGTCATCTTCCTGGCCCTACCCACCCCCCCCGGCGAGGGCGGCGCGGCCGACCTGAAGTACATCCTGGGCGTCGCCAAGGATCTTAGCACCCTCATCACCAAGTACACCGTGGTGATCGATAAGAGCACCGTACCCGTAGGCACTGCCGAAAAGGTACACGCCGCCCTGGCCGCAAACCTGGACGAGGAGCTCTTCGACGTGGTCTCCAACCCCGAGTTTCTGCGCGAGGGCGTGGCTGTGGACGACTTCCTCAAGCCCGACCGCGTAGTGATCGGCACCGACTCGCAGAGGGCCGAGGACAAAATGCGCCGCCTTTACGAGCCCTTCGTGCGCTCCGGCAATCCCATCATCTTCATGGACCTGCGCTCGGCCGAGATGACCAAGTACGCCGCCAACTCCTACCTGGCCACTCGCATCAGCTTCATGAACGAGATCGCCAACCTCTGCGAAAAAGCGGGCGCGGACGTAGATGCCGTGCGTAAGGGCATGGGCAGCGACAGCCGGATCGGTAAGCGATTCCTCTTTCCGGGTGTAGGTTACGGTGGCTCCTGCTTTCCTAAGGATGTACAGGCCCTGGCCATTACCGCCGGGCAGCACGACTACGACTTCAAGATCCTCAACGCGGTCATGGATGTCAACACCAAGCAGCGCTTCCGCATCGCCGATAAGCTCGAGGAGTACTACGGTGACGACCTGGGCGGTAAGACCATTGCCCTGTGGGGACTGGCGTTCAAGCCCAACACTGACGATATCCGCGAGGCACCCGCCCTCTACACCATCGACCGTCTGCTGGAAGCAGGAGCAAACATTCGCGCCTTCGACCCCGAGGCTACCGAGCACGTGCGTAAGATCTACGGCGATAAGGTCACCTTCTGCACCGATCCCTACGAGGCGCTGGAGGGCTCCGACGCCCTGGCCATCGTGACCGAGTGGAGCGTATTCCGTACGCCCGACTTTGAGCGGATGAAGTCCTTACTGAACGAGCCGGTCATCTTTGACGGCCGCAATTTGTATGATCTACAGCGGATGCAGGAAGCCGGTTTCCACTACGACAGTATCGGACGGCAGCCCGTGGAAGCCTAACCCTAAGATCACCACAAGATGACACCAGCCAACAAAATCTATGTCGCGGGGCACCGCGGCATGGTCGGCTCCGCCATTGTCCGCAAGCTACGGGCCAATGGCTACGAGAACATCGTAACCCGCACCAGTAAAGAACTCGACCTACGCGACCAGCCGGCCGTGCACGAGTTCTTTGCCGCCGAACAGCCCGAATACGTCTTCCTCGCCGCAGCCAAGGTAGGCGGTATTATGGCCAATAATGTCTACCGCGGCGAGTTCCTCTACGACAACCTCATGATCGAGGCCAACATCATCGAAGCCGCCCGGCAGCATGAGGTAAAGAAACTCCAGTTTCTCGGTTCCTCCTGCATCTACCCTAAGCTGGCCCCCCAGCCCCTTACCGAAGATGCTCTACTGACTGGCCCCCTAGAGCCCACCAACGAGCCCTACGCCATCGCCAAGATCACCGGCATCAAGCTCTGCGACGCCTACCGCGCCCAGTACGGCTGCGACTACATCTCGGTGATGCCCACCAACCTCTACGGCCCCAACGACAACTACAACCTGGAGACCAGCCACGTGCTCCCCGCCCTGATCCGTAAGTTTCACGAGGCGAAAAAGGAAGGCGCACCCGAGGTCGTCATGTGGGGCACGGGCTCGCCAAAGCGCGAGTTCCTCCACGCCGACGACTTGGCCGCCGCCTGCGTCTTCCTGATGCATAACTTCAGCGACTATGGCTTCGTCAACGTAGGCACCGGTGAGGACCTCAGTATCTATGCCCTAGCCGAAACGATCAAAGACGTAGTAGGCTACGAAGGGCAGATCACCAAAGACCCCTCCAAGCCCGACGGCACCCCCCGCAAACTCATGAACGTAGATAAGCTGCACGGCATGGGCTGGCAGCACTCGATCGGACTGCGGGAGGGGATCGAGGGGGTGTATGCTAACTTAGATTCTGCTGACTGGTACTAAAGTTCACTACCGAGGTTACAGAGGGCTTCACAGAGGTACTCACAGCGTACTCCGTGGTGAACTACCCACGCAAGGCAGCCACCATAGTACTCCCAATATCCGCCGGGCTCTTCACCACGTGGATCCCACACTCCTCCATGATTTTCATTTTAGCCTCCGCAGTGTCCTCGTGGCCCCCAACGATGGCACCGGCGTGGCCCATCGTACGGCCCTTAGGAGCGGTCTGACCGGCGATGAAGCCGACGACGGGCTTAGTACCGTGCTCCTTCACGTAGCGGGCGGCATCGGCCTCCATCGTGCCGCCGATCTCGCCAATCATGATGATGCCCTCAGTACCGGGGTCGTTCATCAGTAGCTCAACGGCGTCCTTGGTGGTGGTGCCAATGATAGGATCGCCACCAATGCCGATGCAGGTACTCTGTCCCATACCCGCCTTGGTGACCTGGTCCACGGCCTCGTAGGTCAGGGTACCCGAGCGGCTCACGATACCGATCTTGCCGGGGGTGTGGATGAAGCCGGGCATAATGCCGCACTTAGCCTGTCCGGGGGTGATTACGCCGGGGCAGTTGGGACCGATCAGCCGCGTATCGTAGTCGTTAATGAACGCACGCACCTTGACCATGTCCTGCACCGGGATCCCCTCCGTGATACAGATGATCACACCGATTCCGGCAGCGGCAGCCTCCATAATCGCATCGGCGGCAAAGGGGGGGGGTACGAAAATGACCGATACATCCGCACCGGCCTCTTTAACGGCCTCAGCCACGGTGTTAAAAACGGGCCGGTCGAGGTGCGTCTGACCACCCTTGCCGGGGGTGACGCCACCAACGACGTTAGTACCGTACTCGATCATCTGCTCGGCGTGGAAGCTCCCCTCCTTACCCGTGATACCTTGTATAATAACCTTAGAATCCGAAGTAACTAAAACTGGCATTTCGTATTATTTATCGACGATGATGAAGACATCCTCGTCATCCTGTTGCATGTAGTAATTCTCCCGCGCGAAGCGCTCGCGGTTCTGCTCCATATCCAACTTCGTCGCCTCGGCCTGAGCCGTCAGCTCGTCGTAGCGCTCCAGGTCCGCCTCCAGTCGGTTCACCGTGCGGTGTAGTCGCAGCTGTGTACTTACGTCATGCCGGTCTACGAACACCATCAAAATCACGAAACCCACTAGCGTAAAGAAGTACTTGTTACGCAGGTAAGCGGGTACTTTCAGCCAGAGGGTGGTGAGGGGGTTTTGGGACTTGCGGGGGGGCATGGGGTGAAGGTAGGGGTTGGTAAGTTGTTGAGGTAGCGAGGTGTAACTACCGCTTCAGCTTCCGCAGCAAATCCCGCCCCGGAAAGTAGGCCGTCTCCCCCAGCTCCTCCTCAATGCGCAGTAGCTGGTTGTACTTAGCAATACGGTCGGAGCGGCTGGCGGAGCCGGTCTTGATCTGTCCGGTGTTGAGGGCAACGGCGAGGTCGGCGATGGTAGTGTCTTCGGTCTCTCCGCTACGGTGGCTCATGACGCTGGTGTAGCCGGCCATCTGGGCCATGCTGACGGCCTCGATAGTCTCGGTGAGCGAGCCGATCTGGTTGACCTTAATAAGGATGCTGTTAGCGCTCTTCTCCGTAATGCCACGGCTCAGACGGTCAGTGTTAGTAACGAAGAGGTCGTCGCCCACCAGTTGCGTCCGGTCGCCGATGGCGGCATTGAGGGCGGCCCAGCTGTTCCAGTCGTCCTCGTCCAGTCCATCCTCGATGCTGAAGATGGGGTACTTGTCCACCCAGCTTTTCCAGTAGTCGACCATGGCGGCGGGCTCGATTTTGCGACCGTCCGACTTATGGAAGTGGTACACGCCCTCCTCGGCGTTATAGAATTCAGAGGCGGCGGCGTCCATGGCAATCATAATCTCCTCACCGGGCTTATAGCCAGCCGACTCGATGCTCTGTAGCACGATCTCGATGGCCTCCTCGTTGCTCTTGATATTGGGCGCAAAGCCACCCTCGTCACCTACGTTAGTACTGTAGCCCTTGCTTTTGAGCACCTTCTTGAGGTGGTGGAAGGTCTCGACGCCCATGCGCAGCGACTCCGAAAAGCTATCGGCCCCTAGGGGAATGATCATAAATTCCTGAAAGTCGATGCTATTATCCGCGTGGCTCCCGCCGTTGAGGATGTTCATCATCGGCACCGGCATGGTGTGGGCATTGACGCCGCCGATGTAGCGGTACAGGGGCTGATTAAGCTCCAGGGCGGCGGCCTTCGCGGCGGCCAGGCTTACTCCCAGGATCGCATTAGCGCCGAGCTTACTCTTATTCTTGGTACCGTCGAGTTCGATCATCATCTCATCGATGTAGCGCTGGTCGGTCACGTCTACGCCCAGTAGCTCCTCGGCGATCCGCTCCTCCACGTTACTGATGGCGTTGAGCACACCCTTACCCATATAGACGTCCATATCGTCGTCACGCAGCTCGACGGCCTCATACTTTCCGGTACTGGCCCCACTGGGTACGGCGGCGCGGCCCACAATACCCTCGGCGGTCACGACTTCTACCTCTACGGTGGGATTGCCGCGGCTGTCGAGGATCTGGCGAGCGCGGATGTCTAGGATACTACTCATAGTTGAAAATTATTTGCGGGCTTTGATTAAATCTACAAACTGGTCAAAGAGGTAGGCCGCATCGTGGGGCCCCGGGCTTGCCTCCGGGTGGTACTGCACACTGAAGGCGGGTTTGCCGATGATGCGGATGCCCTCGATCGTGTCGTCGTTGAGGTTGCGGTGGGTGATCTCTACGACGTCAAGCTTCTCCTGGATGGCCTCGGGGCTCACGCCGAAGCCGTGGTTCTGACTCGTGATCTCGCTCTTACCGGTGATCAGGTTGAAGACCGGGTGGTTGATGCCGCGGTGGCCGTTGTGCATCTTGTAGGTCGGAATACCAACGGCGCGAGCCAGGATCTGGTGACCGAGGCAGATGCCAAACATGGGCTTATCCTCTGCCAGCATGGCCTGGGCGGTCTCTACGGCATAATCCATGGCACCGGGGTCACCGGGGCCGTTGCTGATGAACAGGCCATCGGCACCGAACTGATCGATCTCGGCCATCGTAGTGCGGGCAGGAAAGACCTTGACGTAGCAGTCGCGCTTCACGAAGTTGCGCAGGATATTCTTCTTCGTCCCCAGGTCGAGCACAGCAATCTTTATGGGCGCGTTGGGGTCACCTAGGGTGTAGGTTTCCTGGGTGGTAACGTGGCTACTCAGCTCCAGGCCCTCCATATCGGGCGCGGCGTCGAGCTGCCGCTTCAGGTCCTCCAGGTCGAAGTTGTCGCTGGAGATGATGGCGTTCATAGCTCCCTTGTCGCGGATGTGGCGCACGATAGCGCGGGTATCCACATCGCTAATACCTACAACGCCCTCCCGCTCGAAGTAGTCCTGAATGGACGACTGGGCCTGCTGCCGGCTGAAGGGCACGGTGAAGTTCTTACAGATCAGACCGGCGATCTTGACGCTATCGGATTCGATGTCGGTATCCTTGATGCCGTAGTTGCCAATGTGCGCATTGGTGGCTACCAGTATCTGCCCGTAGTAGCTGGGGTCGGTGAAGATCTCTTGGTAGCCCGTCATGCCGGTATTGAAGCAAATCTCCCCGATGGTGGTACCGATCTTTCCGGCAGCCCGGCCCTCGTAGGTGGTACCGTCGGCGAGGAGAAGGATAGCGCGCTGTTCGCTCATAGGGGTGGCGGGGTAGTTTTCTCGGCGGCGAAGATAGGGTACATCACTTTGGGCGGGGACGCAGGTGCAAAGAACATGCGCCGGGCCGGGGAGCAAAACGTTAAATAGAGGATCAACGTTACATATTCAGCCTCAAACCACCCATGCAAGAATCCTTCTTTTACGACAGCTGGCGGGATCTACTGCAGATCGCCATCACCGTACCGATTATCTATTTTTTCATCATCGTAGCGGTGCGCGTGGCGGGTAAGCGGTCGACCTCCCAGATGAATAACTTCGACTGGATTGTAACAGTAGCCATCGGTGCCATAGCCGGGGCTGGCATCATGCGTAAGGGGTCCGCCATCGTGGAGACGCTGCTGGCGATTGCTTTGCTACTACTCCTACAGTGGCTACTGACGACCGCCGTACGGATGAATAGACCGCTACAACGCCTCGTTAAGGCCCGCCCCACCCTGCTGGTCCACGAGGGCGAATTTATTGAGGAGAGTATGCGACGGGAGCGAATCACCAGGGGGGAGGTGCTTTCCGCCCTGCGCGTCAGTGGTCTGACCGCCGTGGACCAGGCCAAGTGGGTGATCCTGGAGCCGGATGCATCGATGAGCGTGATCCCGATGTCCAACGACACCGCGAGCCCGGAGGATTTGGCAGAGGTGCAAACACCGAAAAAGACTTAGCTTTCGCGCCAAAGTACGTTCCGTTCATGCGCCCGATTCTGCTCCTATTCCTGTTGCCAGCTCTTTTGCTCGAGTATGCTTGCCAGTCCGATTCCACCAGTGCTGCATCCGGCGGCCCCGCCCCGGAGACGGTTGATAGCCTGTCCGTTACGGAGAGCCCCTTCGGGGAGACGCCGGACGGTGCGGTGACCAAATACACCCTCGAAAACGCCAACGGGATGCAGGTGAGCGTGATCAACCAGGGCGGTATCATCACCAATATTGTGGTGCCGGATAAGGCTGGCAACATGGCCGATATAGCCCTAGGCTTCGATAGTATCGGTGGCTACCTGGCGGAGTATCCCTACTTCGGGGCCTTCATCGGTCGCTACGGAAACCGCATCGCGGAGGGGAGATTTGCGCTCGATGGGGAACCGTACACCCTGCCCGTCAATAATGGCCCCAATAGCCTGCACGGCGGGCTACAGGGCTTCGACAAGAAGTACTGGACGGCTACCCCCCTGGAAGAAAACGACCGGGTGGGCGTCAGACTCACCGGTACGAGCCCCGACGGCGAGGAGGGCTACCCGGGCAGCCTCACGGTGACCGTCGACTACTGGCTCGACGACGACAATGCCCTCACCCTCGACTACACCGCCGAGACCGATGAGGCCACGCCGGTCAACCTGACCAATCATTCGTACTTTAACCTGCGGGGAGCCGGTAACGGCGACATCCTGGGCCACGAGCTAATGATCGCTGCCGACCGGTTCACGCCGGTCGACGAGACGCTCATCCCTACCGGCGAGCTTCAATCGGTAGAGGGTACGCCCTTTGACTTTCGCCAGCCTACGCCGATCGGGGAGCGGATCGAGGCCGACGATGAGCAGATCCGCTTCGGCGGCGGCTACGACCACAACTTCGTACTCAGCCGGAATGGGGAGGGCCTGCAGCAGATCGCCACCGTATACGAGCCCGAAACCGGTCGCACCCTGGAGGTGGAGACCACCGAGCCCGGCGTACAATTCTACAGCGGCAACTTCCTCGACGGCAGCAACATCGGCAAGGGTGGACAGCCCTACGAACTGCGCACCGGCTTCTGCCTGGAAACCCAGCATTTCCCCGACTCGCCCAATCAGCCGGACTTTCCCTCGACCATCCTCCAGCCGGGGGAGACCTATAGGAGTACGACCGTGTACCGCTTCGGGGTGCGGTAGGGGCTACCTGAGCTCAATCTTCTTCGGCTCGGTCGTCGGTCCGTTGACGGTAAGGACGCCATCGTCGTCGATAGACATCTCATCCATGAATACGACCCGCTCATCACCCGTCGATTTAGTGCGGCCGTGGTACACGCAGATCATCCGGTCGCTACCGTCCAGGAAGAGGATGCTGTTGTGGCCGGTGCCGGTGACCTCGCCACCCCGGTCGACATTCTTTTCCAGCACGGGATTATTGGTGGCCTTGGTGTAGGGACCGAGGGGTGAAGCGGCCGTGGCGTAGCCTACTGCGTAATTAGGCCCGGCATAAAAGTTGGCCGAGTACATCATGTAGTAGGTGCCGTCGTGCTGGAAGGTGAAGGAGCCCTCCGTCCAGCGGCGGTTGACCTCGCCCGAGATGACCGAACGGCTTTCCCATTCGGCGTTGGGGTCGTCCATTTTCAGGGGCGGGCGGAGGAGCAGGACGGGCTCTCCGATCACCGACTTGAAGTCGGCGGCAAGCTCTACGCCGTAGATCCAGCTTTCCTCGATCTCGTCGAACAGCCCCTCTTCCCTGGCCCAGTCGGCCACCTCGCTCTCTACCGGATGCTCGTAGCAGGCTCGGGAGTAGTAGAGGTAGTATTTGCCATCGTCGTCTTTATACACGTTGGCGTCGAGGATGGGGTAGCCGGGGCTAAAGATTGGTTCATCCTGCAGGTCATCGAAGGGGCCGGTGGGGCTGTCAGAAACCGCTACGCCGATGTGAAAGTTCTCGCCCTCGTTGGTGGGATTGACCTTCCAGTTGGCGCTGTAGAAGAGGTAGTATTTATCGTTGAATTTATAGCACTCCGGGGCCCAGAAGGCGCTCTCGTTCCAGGTGCTGTCCTTATTGCCGTAGTAGATCTGGTTCTCGTACGTCCAGTCGATCAGGTTAGTGGACGAGTAGACCGAAAAGCCGTCCTCCGCCCCGCCGCCGGTACCGTAGAGGTAGTAGGTGCCGTCGCCGTCGTCCATGATGTAGGGGTCACCGAACTGGACGTCGAGGGGATTTTGGTAGGCTAGGGAATCGGTAGCGGCCGCCGGTGTGGCCGCATCGGTGCTCGGGGGCTGCTCCCTGCAGGAGATAGCAACGAGAAGGAGGACTAAGGAGAGTGAAAGCTTCATGTGCGTGATTATTCGCCGGAGGGGCGCGCGAGTTGCTGGCCGAGGGCTACGGGGGTGCCGAGATCGGGCAGGCCGTCGGCGGTCCAGGTGAAGGGTTGCATTCTGATACTGCGTTCGTCGCCGCAGCCCTGCCCGGATTGGGGGTTAGCGTGGTAGAGAATCCAGTCTTCAGTGCCGTCGGGCGATGTGAAGAAGGAATTGTGACCGGGGCCGAAGACGCCACCGCTGGCGTTGCTGGTGAGTAGCGGGTTCGCCGCCAGACGCGACCAGTTGGTGGCGACCATGGGGTTCTCGCCCCTGGTCAGGGAGAGGGCACCGATACTGTAGCCATCCTTCCAGCAGCCGCCGGCGGAGTAGAACAGGAACATACGGTCGCCGTGGGCGAGAAACTGGGGGCCCTCGGTGACCTCGGGGTCGGTGCCGTTCTTCTCCCAGGCGTCGGTCGGGGTCAGTAGTTCGATCCGTTCGCCGGCCGCCTCGGTGGGGCTATTCATCGCGGCCAGGTAGATATTCTGGCGGATGTTCACGTCCCCCTCCCAACCCGACCAGGCGAAGTAAAGCTGGCCGTCGATATCAACCGGGCTACCGTCGATGGCCCACTTATCGTCGGGCAGTTTGAGCTCGCCGCGGTCCTCCCACGCTCCCGCGAGGGGATCGTCGTTGGCGTTGGAGAGGACCCACATGCGGTGGTTTGCGTTGTCGCCATCGCTGGCTGCGTAGTAGACGTACCAGGTGCCATCAATACGGTGCACCTCCGGGGCCCAGATCTGCCTCGAATTCATGCCGGTGGCGGGGGGCGACCAGACGACCTTGCGCTGTACCGCGCTGCTGTTCAGGGCCGACATCCTGGTGGTCTCGATCAGGGTGACGTTGCGCCCCGTGGTGTAGGTGACGTAGTAGGTGCTATCCTGCTGAAAGGCCCAGGGGTCGGGGCCTACGCGGTACACGGGGTTGGCGAAGGTAGCAAGTCCATCCTGTGGGGATGTTCCAATAAATTCTTCCGTCTGATCCTTACACCCACTTATGGTCAGGTACAGCAATGCACTACAGAACAAAGTCCGACTTAGCTTGAGGAAATTCGGCATGACGGGGGCGGGGCCGCGGGTGCACCCATTATGGTACGCTAATCGATCTAGTATCCGCTGTAATGTAGTTAATTGATACAATTACGTGACCTACCTACGTTGACCAAATACTTCCTTATTTTATTCTGTTTCTTTGATTAGTAGCTGCTAATCATTATGTTTGCGGCAGGCGATGGAACTCGGATGCCGCCGTGCATGCGATCGCCGAACAGAAGTGACGTAGGACATTTTTGTACCCCAGTTGTAAAATTTTGTGGCTCTTTTTCTTCTCACGATCCCCCTTCGTGAGTGGATGAGCCGAAAATTTAATCTGACACAACCACTCGGAAACTTCCCTGTACGTAGAGTAACGATGCTGCCGCTCCGCCCCTTTGTGCTTCGCACTGGTCATTGCTTACAATCTCAGCGTCTTTAGTTCTCATACGCTACGCCCCCGTTAATCTAACTACTGCCCCACCTGTGGCGGGGAGAACGGACCCCTTTACCCATTTACCATGCAGCATTTCTATACCGTATTTCGCGCACTCCCCCTGGGGTGCTTACTCCTACTCTTTGGTTTCTCTAGCGCACCACCTACCAGCAGCGCCGACACTGCGGTACTGTTACCCCTCGAGGTCATCGGAGCCGATGGCTACACCCGCTCGGTTGCCTTCACCCTAGACCAAGCTACGGGAATCGATGCCCTCTACGTGAAGGCACACCGACTGGCCTACCGGGACGCTTCTACTAATCCGGACAGAAAAGCCAAGGGGAGTGTGCGGCTCAACGGCGGTGCCTGGATTGACCTGGATAATAGCACGGTCGACTGCTACGCCCACGAGGCGGAGTTTGGCTGCTTATCCGGAGCCTACCACACGGTACGGCTCACCGTGCCCATCCGGGGAGCGGTAGCCGGGAAAAACACGCTGCAGTTTCGCTTCAACGGTACGGACGGCTTTAGCTCCGGCTACCGCATCCTGGAATTCAACCTGCGCCAGGGCAGTCGGGGAGCCGACCGGCTACCCAAGTCAACCTTTGTACAGGATAACCCCGCCAACTGGAAAGCCCCGCTTACCGGCGCCGCCGACATCGCCGCCGGTAAGCAGCACTGGGAGACTGCGACACTCGACGACGCCCCCGGCGGCGGCACCATCAAGGCTAGCTGCGCCAATTGCCACGCCCAGGATGGCCGCGACCTAGAATACTACAGTTTCAGCAATCGCTCCATTGAGGAGCGGTCAAAGTACCACGGCCTGAGCAGCAAGCAGGGCAAGCAGATCGCCTCCTACATCCGTAGCTTAAACAAAACCGCGGGCGTACAGCGCCTCGGCCGCCCCTGGAACCCACCCTACCAACCGGGTCCCGACCTGGACGCTAAGCCGGTGGAAGCCTGGGCCGCCGGCGCGGGGCTGGAATGGGTACTGGAAGACGACGCCGCCGCGGTACTGCACGCCTTTGCCGGCTCCATCTCCGCGCGCAGTGTAGCCGACGTACTCGACATCGACAAGACCCACAACACCCGCGAGACGCCCATCGCCCTCCAGCTACCCGACTGGCAGGAGTGGCTCCCCGAGGTACACCCCATGGATGCCCCACGTATCGGGCAGAAGTTTTACACCGCACCGCTCATCCGAAACACCTCCCTCAACGCCGAGTACGAAAAAACACTGGAGCTTCTAGAAAGTGGTTCCGTGGCTGCCCTTACTGCCAATGGCCGCCTAAAAACTCAGCTCAAACGGCTGGCCGAGCAGACGACTAATCTAAACAGTAGAATGCGCGGGGCGCTTGGTTTCAGCCTCTCTACCCGGGAGGGCGTGACGAGCTACATCATGAAGTGGGGCGCGGTCAAAAGCTGGGAGATTATGCACGCCTACGAACTAGAAGAACTCGCCCCCACCATGTTCGGCGAGTACGGGGAGGCCCGCTCCTGGGTCAGTAGCCGGCGCAACGTTTTCGAGCTAGCCCCTCACCGCGTCGCTAACGATAAGTCAAGTATGCAGCATCAGACCAAGGCGGTAGGAAAATACTTTTCTACGGCCTGGTACCAACTGCAACTCGTCATCAACGCTGGCAACCGGGAAACGCTACGCCTTTGGCCCGTAGACTGGAACTACCAACCCAATCACATCAATGACCTTTATACCCAGGCCAGGGGCCCCAAACACCCCTACCGCTACGTACTCTCCCACGCCAAGATGCTGCAGCAGTATAACGACGACAAGCCCGTCGCGAAAAGCGGCATCGGCTTCCGACAGATCCACCCGGGCCGGTACGCCCCGGAGGTAGGCCCCGCTAAGTCGCTGTTCACCGGCCTCGACCCTGCCGTGCGCGCCACGTTATATGCCGGACTACTTAACGCTACCATGGACCTAATCGAGCGCCACGAGGTAGGTGAGTGGCCACGGGATACCGTCAATTATTCAGTCCGGGACAATACCCTGCGCCCCCCTACCTACCGGCCGCGGGTGATCGAGAACTTCCCCAAGGAACTGCACTCGCAACGTCACGCCGACTGCTGGTACACAATGATCCCCCACTTCCGTGGGGCGGGCGTGGATGAGGCCACCCTGGACCGGCTCATCGACTGGGGCGAGATCATGTGGCCCCGTGGTAACTGGGAGGCCCTGCGGGTGAAGCACGCCGAACCCCAGACCAAACCCCAGCCTACTGAACTTGCCGACGGCGTGTACCAGCTCCTGGCCCGCCACTCCGGTAAGGCCCTGGCTGTAGACGTCAACTGGCGCACCAACGGCGGGCATACGGATCCCACCAGGCACGGGGTCAATATCTTCCAGTACGGCGAAGACCAGTGGTACAACCGGCAGTGGCGCGTCGAGGCCGTAGCGGGCCAGGAAGGCTACTACAAGCTCACTAGCATCTACTCCCACCGCGCGCTCTGCATAGACCTGAACGCGAAAACTAATCGTACGGGAGACTCCCGGGCCAACGGCACCAATATTTTCCAGTGGGGTAACGATGACCGCGACAACCGCCTGTGGAAAATCGAGCCCGTCGGTGACGGCTACTATAAGCTTACCAGTAAGCATTCCGGTAAGGTGCTCGACGTCAGCGGTCGCTCCGGGGAAGATGGCACCAACGTGCACCAGTGGGACTACCGGGGTGGGGCCAACCAACAGTGGAGCTTCGTACCCGTACCCCCACCAACTAAGACACTTACCTTCGAGCAAGACAGCAAAAGCAAGGCCGAACACCCGGTCCTACAGCCTACAATCAGCGTCTATCCTAATCCGGTAACCGACCGGCTGACGATCGAGGGCGCGCAGCCGGGTCAGCATATCACGCTGCACGACGCAATGGGCCGCGTAGTAGTACGGCAGCACGCTGTGGGGGGGGCTCTGCGACTCGACGTCAGCCAGCTTCCCGCCGGTGCTTACTTACTATGGCTATACGATGAAGATCAGGAGATCGCGAACCACCGAGTAATCGTGGAATAGCCACCATCTGACCAAGATGTTCTTTTCGAATCAGCTTGCACCTGCGGCCCCGCCCCGGACCGTATCTTGGGGCGGTGCAACCAGTGGAAAGCAACACCTACGACGCCATCGTAGTCGGCACCGGCATCAGCGGCGGCTGGGCGGCCATGGAACTCTGCCGGGCGGGGCTAAAGACCCTCGTGCTGGAGCGCGGCCGCCACGTAGCCCACAACGACTACCCCACCGCTAACCTCGATACCTGGGAACTGCCCTACAACGACCAGGTGCCGGCGGCGGAGAAGGACGCCTACTACGAGAAACTACAACGTAAGGACTACGTACTGCGGCAGGCTTCAAAGCACTTCTTCGTGAAGGACGATGAGTACCCCTACACCGAAAAGCGGCGCTTCGACTGGGTGCGCGGCTACCAGACCGGCGGCCGCAGCCTGATGTGGGGCCGGCAGTGCTACCGCCTGAGCGATCTGGACTTCACGGCCAACGTGCGCGACGGAATTGCAATCGATTGGCCCATCCGCTACGCTGAGCTAAAACCCTGGTACGACTACGTCTCCCGTTTCGTTGGCATCAGCGGACAGGCTGAGAACCTCTCCCAGCTGCCGGACGGGCCCTACCTACCCGCCATGCCGCTCAACTGCGTGGAAGAGCAGTTCCAACAGCGGGTGCAGGCCACCTTCCCGGGGCGCACCGTGACGCCCGGGCGGGTGGCCCACCTGACGGCCTACGACCCGGAGGTACACCTAGGCACCCGGGGCAACTGTCAGTACCGCGACCGCTGCATCCGGGGCTGCCCCTACGGCGGCTACTTCGCCAGTAACTCGGGTACCTTACCGGTAGCCGCTGCGACCGGCAACATGACGCTGGTCAATCATGCCGCGGTCCGGGAAGTGATCTACGACGCCGACGCGGGCCGGGCTACCGGGGTGCGTGTAAAACTGAGCGATACGAATGAGGAGGTCGAGTACTTTAGCCGGGGCATTGTTTTTCTCAATGCCTCTACCTTGAATACCGCCGCCATCCTGCTGTCTAGCACCTCCGCGGCTCAGCCCAACGGACTGGGTAACGACAATGATCAGGTGGGGCGCAACATCATGGACCACCACCACCGTATTGGGGCCTCGGGCTCCTTTGCCGAATACGGCGATCGGATCGATAAGGGGCGCAAGCCGAACGGCTTCTATATCCCTCGCTTCGTTAACCTCGGTGACCGGAGCAGTAAGAAAGACTACCTGCGGGGCTTCGGCTACCAGGGCGGGGCGAGCCGCGACGGCTGGTGGCGGCTGGTGCGGGAGGCGGAGACCACGCTTGGGGCCGAGCTAAAGGAAAAGTTGCTCATGCCGGGGGCGTGGAATATCGGCATGACCGGCTTCGGCGAAACGCTCTCTAATCCCGATAACCGCGTCACCCTGAACCGCGACCTACTGGATAAGGACGGGCTACCGACCTTAACCATGGACGTCGCCTTCGGAGAAAACGAGCGGGCCATGCGCGAGGACATGGGCACCTACGCCGCCGAGATGCTCGAAGCCGCCGGAGCCAAGAACGTCAACGTCTACCGCGAGGAGGCGCATCCGGGCTTCAGCATCCACGAGATGGGCTCGGCGCGCATGGGCCGCGATCCGAAGACCAGCGTCCTCAACCGCCACAATCAGGTGTGGGACTGCCCGAATCTCTACGTCACCGACGGCTCGGCCATGACCAGTGCCGCCTGCGTCAACCCCAGCCTCACCTACATGGCCCTGACGGCGCGGGCCGTGGACCATGCGGTGGGGGAGCTGAACCGGCGCAACTTATAGGGCCCTAGAAATTCCGTACCTTGTCTTATATCACAAGCTCCTTACCATGAACCGACGCACCGCCCTCAAGAATACCGCCCTGGGACTGGGCTCCCTCTCCCTGGGTAAGGCCATCGCTGCTACCGACGCCGCCGCCAGCGGCCCCCTGGCCCAGACCCACCACAGTACCTGCAAGTGGTGCTACGATAGCGTGCCCCTGGAGGAGCTCTGCGAGCGTGGCCAGGACATCGGCCTCAAGAGCGTGGAACTGCTCACCGTAAAGGACTGGCCGACTTTGAAAAAATACGGCATGACCTGCGCCATGGGCACGCTAGACGCCTTCAGCATTGAAAACGGCTGGAACGAGCCGGCCAACCACGAAAAGCTGCAGGAAGCCTATACCGTAGCGATCAAAGACGCGGCCGACCACGGCATCCCCAACCTGATCGTGATGAGCGGCAACCGGCGCAATATGAACGACTACGACGGCATGGTGAACTGTGCCGTCGGCCTACGCCCCCTGGTTAAATTGGCCGGGGACGCCGGCGTAACGCTGCAGATGGAGCTCCTCAACAGCAAGGTCAACCACCCCGATTACATGTGCGACCACACCAAGTGGGGCGTGGCCCTGACCGAGATGATCGGCTCGGACCGCTTCAAGCTGCTCTACGACATCTACCACATGCAGATCATGGAGGGCGACGTGATCGCCACCATCCAGAAGTACCACGACTACATCGGTCACTACCATACCGGTGGCGTGCCCGGCCGCCACGAGATTAACGACAGCCAGGAGCTGAACTACCCGGCCATCGTGCGGGCCATCCACGAGACGGGCTTCGAGGGTTTTATCGCCCAGGAGTACCTTCCCACCTACGACGATAAGATCAAGGCTCTGGCCGAAGGGCTCCGTATCTGCGAGGTATGACCCGCCGCCGCCCGCCCTACCAGCTCGTGGCCGACGTCGGCAGCGTAGTCCTGGTCGTATTCATCCTCGTAGCCTACCGTTTCTTCCCGGGCGGGGTGCCGGGCTGGGCCTTTGCCCTGGCCTGGATCGTCGCTGCCGTAGTGCTCGCGGGTGTACTTACGGAGCTGTACCTCTTCTACCGGGAATACCGGACGGGGGTGCTCTTCCCCATGCGCAACGCCTCGCTCTTCATTCTGCTGCTGAGTGTGGTGGGCCTGCCGGTCTACGTGGCGTATAGTTTTGCGACCGGACAGTACCTCGGGCCCTCTACCCTACTACTCATTCCGGTGCTGCTGGCCTTCGCTACCCGCAACCTGTTTCGCGTGCACCTTGATGCGGTGACCCTACGCGCCAAGACCGGCTTCCGCTCTCCCGTAGAGGTACCGCTATTTCAGCTCCAGGAGGTAGCCGTTACCGACGACCGCATCACCATCACCTCCGCCGCTGCCCGCCCGATCGTACTACTCCGGGCCTTCTTCTTCCGGCGGCACTGGCAGGCCCTGGTGCAGAAACTTGAGGAAGTAGCCTAGTAGCGCGAGTACGAGTACGCCCACAACGACGAAACCCCACCAGGGCAGTTGTCCATTTTCCATAGGGCTCCGAATATACTTGATTCTACTTACCATCCCTGACCGCCCGGGGCTTTTCGCATCTTTGCCGGCCGAATCCACTCCTACCCCACCATGCAAGACCTCCGCTCCCCCATCGAAGCCGCCTGGGACCACCGCGAACTGCTCCAAGAAGCTACTACCCAGCGGGCCATCGATGCGGTCATCGAGGAGCTCGACAAGGGCCGCCTGCGCGTGGCCGAGCCCACCGCCACCGCCACCGGCGACTGGCAGATCAACGACTGGGTCAAGAAGGCTGTAGTGCTCTACTTCCCCATCCGCAGGATGGAGACCGTCGAGCTAGGCCCCTTCGAGTTTCACGATAAAATGGCGCTTAAGCGCGACTACGCCAGCCAGGGCGTCCGCGTAGTGCCCCACGCCGTAGCCCGCTACGGGGCCTATCTGGAAAGCGGCGTGATCATGATGCCGAGCTACGTCAACATTGGGGCCTGGGTCGGTTCCGGTACGATGGTCGATACCTGGGCTACGGTAGGCAGTTGCGCGCAGGTGGGCCGCAACGTCCACCTCTCCGGCGGCGTTGGCATCGGCGGCGTCCTCGAACCCCTCCAGGCCACCCCCACCATCATCGAGGACGACTGCTTCATCGGCTCCCGCTCCATCGTCGTCGAGGGCGTGCGCGTACGTAAGGAAGCAGTACTGGGGGCCAACGTCGTGCTCACCCAGAGCACCCACATCATCGACGTCACCGGTCCGGAGCCGGTCACCCACCGCGGCGAGGTGCCGGAGCGGTCGGTGGTCATTCCGGGCAGCTACACGAAGTCCTTCCCCGCCGGCGACTACCAGGTGAGCTGTGCCCTCATCATCGGGCAGCGGAAGGCGAGTACGGATAAAAAGACTAGTCTGAATGGGGCGCTGCGGGAATACGGTGTGGCGGTATAGTTCAGCCCTCGTCCGACGAGGTTCCTCGCACCTGCGGCCCCGCCCCTAACTTTAGCCCCTTGCACCTAGCTACTCTAAAACTCACCCAGTTCAAGAACTACGCCAGCCAGGGCCTTGCGCTCTCGCCGCGACTGAACTGCTTCGTGGGCTTCAACGGGGCGGGGAAGACGAACCTGCTGGAGGCGATCTACTACCTCTGCATGAGCAAGGGGTACGGCACGGGGCAGGACCAGTACAGCATCCGCCACGGTGACCAAGTGGCGAGGTTGGAGGGAACCTTCGTGCTGGATGACGGAAGGGAAGATCGCATCGTGGTCAAACTGCGCAACCGCCAGCGTAAGGTGCTGGAACGCAACGGCACCGCCTACACCCGCATCAGTGAGCACATCGGTCGCTACCCCGTGGTGATCGTGACGCCGGACGATATCAACCTTGTGCTCGAGGGCAGCGCTACCCGCCGCAAACTGCTCGACAATAGCCTGAGCCAGACCGACCCTGTCTACCTCAATTACCTCATCACCTACAATCGCCTGCTCGACAACCGCAACGCCCGGCTCAAGGAGCTGGAGGGCCACGGCGACCACACCGGCCTGCTGGAGGTATACAACCAGCAGATGGCCGAGCCGGCCACCTACATACACGCCAAACGAAAGGAATTCATCGGCCCCTTCACGGAGCTGCTGACCGATGCTTACGCCCGCATCAGCGGACAGCGCGAGGAGGTCGGCCTCACTTACCGCAGCCAGCTCAATGAGCTTGACTGGGATACCCTGATCGAGGAGCGGACTGAAAAGGACCGCATTATGCAGCGGACCACCGGGGGTGTACACCGCGACGAACTGGTATTCACCCAGAACGACCATCCACTGCGGCGGGTGGCAAGCCAGGGGCAGTTGAAGTCCTTCGTGCTCTCCCTCAAACTGGCGCAGTACCGCCTCCTGGAGCAGAGCACCAACCGCACACCCATTCTGCTGCTTGACGACATCTTCGACAAGCTGGATCACGAGCGGGTACGGCAGCTACTGGAACTGGTGATGAGCTCGGCCTTCGGGCAGCTGTTCATCACCGATACCGATCCGGAACGCGTAACTTCCCTGATCCGCCACCACCCGGAGGTCAACTGGCAGCGCTTTCTCGTCGTAGACGGCGTGGCCCGCAACGAAGCCGAGTGGAAACGGTTCCTGGAAGAGGAGTAACCACCGCCGCCGCCGATGTACAAACCCGTCCCGCAAAAGCCCGAGCCCGTCGACCTGAAGGCCGCCTTCCTGCGCCTGCTGCGCAACCAGCACAACGAACCGGGCTACTTCAGGGTGCGGGTCAGGATGGTGTGGGAGCCCTTCTTCGGTAAGCACGTCGCCGATCACACCCGTGACTTTCTGGTGCGCAACCGCAAGCTGTACGTTTACGTGACCAATGCCCCCTTGCGCAATCAGCTCACGATGGTGCGGGAGGGGATACGGACGCGGCTGAATGAGGAGTTTGGGGAGGCGTACTTTGAGGAGGTGGTGATTAAGTAGGTTTCGTCACCCCTACCTGAGCACAATCATCCACCACCGGGCAACTCTCACACCGTGGCCGACTCCCCGTACACACATGCTTCCCGAACGGCACTAGCACCCGGTTGATCTCCACCCACAGATCTTTGGGCAGTTTGTTGGCGAGGGCGTCGCGGGTTTTGTCCGGCGTCTTCGTGGCCACGTAGCCCCAGCGATTGGTGATGCGGTGCACGTGGATGTCGACGGCAATAATGGGGTAGTTTAGGGCTACGCCGAGCGCCAGACTGGCGACTTTGGGGCCGACTCCCTTGAAGGCGATGAGCTTGTCGTAGTCCTCCGGGGTCTTGCTGGCGTAGTCGTCCACGATGGTCTGACTGATGGCCAGGATCTGGTCGGCCTTAGCCGGTGCGAAGGTGGCCTCGCTGATGAGGCGGATGAGCTGTTCGCGCTCCAGCCCGATCATTTGCTCCGGCGTACGGGCGGTGGCGAAGAGGCGGCGGCTGACTACGGTGCTCGTCTCATCGTAGGTGCGCACACTCAGTAGGCTGCTGATGAGCTGCTCGTAGAGCGAGTCGTAGCCCTCGTCGCGTAGGCCGAACATGGCGGCAGGGGCCTTATCCTTCACGGCTTCGGCGCAGCGGGCCAGGACAGAGTGAATGGGAAAATCGCTCATGCCAGGGTAAGCTGGGGCATGAGCGATTTGTTTAATGAGCTGGTGAGGATTACTGGAGTTCGGTTTCGAAGGTGCCGCCCCGCTGAGCGTCGGCGAAGGAATCGCCCCAGTACCAGTCTCCACTAATGGTAACCTGCGAGCTTGTCTGGGAAATGGGCCCCTTAAAGGAGTTGGGAGCTGTTTCACCGGTGTAAGTATAAATTGCCCTTATCTCATCACCGATGAGCTCCCAGGTGCCACTGCCCTCGCTGGGACTGGTCTTACTATTTGCTTCAAGGGTCATGGTACCATCCGCTTTTAGATCAAAGGCAAAATAAGTAGAGCCATCGTACACCCCCTCGAATGCCCCCTTGAGCGGGTTTTTGATGGTTACCGGCACGACCACCTGTCCCTCACTGTTACTGACGACCACATCGACATCATGGGTGCCGGGGGGCAGTAGTTTGGTCCACTCCAGCTTACCGGTAGTAGAGTTGACGCTAAGCCCGGTGATGGTGGTGCCGAGGCTGACGCTACCCTGTTCACCATTCCAGTCGAGGGATGGAGCCGAAGAGCTACCGGCCTGATAAAAGTCGGCTTCGAAGTTAGTCGTCGAATAGGTGACGCTTGGCTTATCGACGCCGCCGCCGGTCAGGTCGTCGATCTGCTTGCAGCCCAGGGCCGTCAGTAGTAGGAGCGCGAAGAGAAGGAAGGAAAGGGAGGGGAAGTAACGCATGGTAGGGTTGTTTTTCCCTCTATGCGTAAGACCAGCTTTTTCGTTACATGGCACGCAGAATATCTTCGGGCGGGGCCGCAGGTGCAAAAATTATGGAAAAACTTACCGGCTCACCTAGTCTGGTATAGTGCTGATTATCAGTCAATTGCAATCTTATTAACCGTAATTATACGAATACATGCGTATTTAAACGCAAGCATACGTATACTTGACCACTAACGCATCAGCCTACTCCCACCTTTGCATCGTCACCGATTGAAAGCACAGTTACTGCTTATCTGAGCGATCACCGGGGGCACATTCTTTCACCAATGCGCCTCGCCAATATTCATGCGACAAGGGCGGGGCGCCTTACCAATCCTTTTTTACCATGCAGATTCGCAACAGTGTTACCCTCATTGGCAACGTAGGCCAGCTTCCCGTCACCAAGACCCTGTCTAATGGCAGCCGGATGATCGAGTTCAGCCTCGCCACCAACGACTCCTACCGCAACCGCGACGGCCAGAAGGTGGAGCGCACCGAGTGGCACCGCATCAAAGCCTTCGGCAAGGTCGTCGACGTACTCGAACGCTACCTCACCCGGGGCAGCAAGATCGCACTCACCGGCTCCATTCGCTACAGCAAGTGGACCGATAAGTACGAGCAGACCCGCACCTCCACCGACATCTTTCTCGATGAGTTCACCTTTCTGGAATCCAAGGACCGGGGAGCCAGCGAGGCCGAGGAGGCCCTGGACCGGGATAGCGTGATGCAGGTCGCCGAACCCAGTCCGGCCGAGACCGCCAGCACTCCCGCCAAGACCAAAAAGCGGCGCGCCACGAAGAAGTCTACCAAAAGCAAGGAAACCGCTACGGCCGCCGAAGACCTACCCTTCTGAACGCAGCAGGATATTTTTCCCCTTCATCCACTAACCTATTCATCCGGACTGAAGGGAAGTCATTTTTTGCAACCCGTACCGCCCCCCGACTAGCTGCTGTCGCCAGACGATCACTTAGAGAACCCTAGCGCACGTTACCCATTCCCACGGCTTAGCTGGCGGGGGGCGGCGACCGGCGTACTTTCCCGCAGGGGAGGGTATGCCGGTCCTTTATTTGATGACCTTTAGGCTCAGGTCCAGACTGGTGGCCGAGTGGGTCAGCGCCCCTACGGAAATGTAATCGACGCCCGTCTCAGCTACCTCGCGAATGGAGTCAAGCGTGATCCCCCCACTAGCCTCCGTCTCGTAGCGGTCACCGATGTGGGCCACGGCCTCCTGCAATAGCGGTACCTCGAAGTTGTCGAGCATAATGCGGTCGACCTGCCCGACGTCGAGGACCTCCATGAGCTCGACCAGGTTGCGAACCTCTACCGTGATGGGCAGCTTCATACCGTTCTCGCGGAAGAACTCCTGCACCCCCTCGATGGCCCTGGTGATCGACCCGGCTGCGTCTACGTGGTTGTCCTTGATCATGATCCGGTCGTAGAGCCCATCGCGGTAGTTCTCGGCCCCCCCGAGCCGCACCGCCCACTTTTCGATGAAGCGCAGGTTTGGGGTGGTCTTACGGGTATCGAGCACCTTCACCGGTAGGTCCTCCACCTCGAAGGCGTAGCGGTTAGCAAGGGTGGCTACCCCACTCATGCGCTGCATCGTATTAAGTACCAGGCGCTCGGCCTGGAGCAGGGCCCGGGAGTTACAGGTTACGTAGAAGGCCTCATCACCCACGTGCACGAGATCGCCGTCCTGCATCCGCTGGTCGAATTCAGTGGTAGGATCGACGGTCTCGAAGATCATGCGGGCGATCTCCACGCCGGCCAGAATACCGACGTCCTTGACGAGGAGACGAGCGGTGTCGCGCTTACTGGCGGGGATGGTCGCCTCGCTGGTAAAGTCACCCGGTCCGACATCCTCGGCCAGCGCCTCGGTGATAAATTGGAGGATGCGTTGCCGCAGGCTTTCGTCTATCTTAGCCGCCATATTAGTGCTTTGCGCAAAGGTACCCATGGAGATCGAATCCTTCTTCCACAGCCTGCAACAGCAGCTCCCCACCCTCGACCTGAACTGGAAGAACGTCCGCCGCGCCTATACCGGCCGCCCCTACCACAACCTCGACCACCTCAACGAGATGCTCCGGCACCTGGACCGTCACCGCAACGCCGGCAACGCGCCGACTGACGAGGGCATCTTCGGCATGGCCCTGGTGTACCACGACTTGGTGTACAAGCCCACCCGCTCCGACAATGAACAGCGGAGTGCCCAGGCTGCCGAGGAGCTACTCCTGGTCGGCGAAATTTCAGCCGATCGTATCGCTCACTGCACCGCCCTCATCATGGCCACCAAGAGCCACCTTCCCAACCCGGAAGACCACGACGCCGCCCTACTCATAGATCTCGACTTAGCGGTGCTCGCTCGCGAACCCGAGGGCTACGACCGCTACGCCGCCGCCGTGCGTAAGGAGTTCTGGATGGTTCCCGGCTTTGTGTTCCGTAAGGGGCGGGTGAAGGCCCTCACACAATTGCTGGATCGGGAGCATATTTACCAGACCGCCTACGGCCGGGCGGAGTACGAAAAGCAGGCGCGGGAAAATCTGTGGCGCGAGGTTCGTAGCCTAGCATGAGCTCGGCGTACAATGCCTCGACCTACTTCGCCGCTGACCTATCCAGCAGCATCTGTACGTCGTCCATCAGGTGGGTCACCTCTTCCTCTACGAGCCCGCTGGCGTAGGAGCGCACGAAGCCATCCCGGTCCACCAGCACGATGTACCCACTGTGGTCGAAGCCGCCGGGGGCAGCGTCATTTTCTAGCGCCACGCTGAGGTAGTCCTCGTCCAGGTCGTAGATCTCGAACTTATCACCGTAGATGAAGCGCCAGCGATCCAGGTTCTCAATACCGAGCTTGCCGGCGTAGTCCGTCATCCGCTCGGGGGTATCCCGCTTTGGGTCTACGGTGAAGGACACTAGCATGAAATCCGGATTGTCCCCGAATTTCTCTTCTAACCGCAGCATCTGACTGGCTACCTTCGGACAGATCGTGGGGCAGGACGTAAAGAAGAAGTCGGCTACGTACACCTTGCCGCGCAGGTCCTCCGAGCCAAAGGGACGATTGGACTGATCCACGTACTTCCAATCCCGCACGGGCTCCGGCGTAATAACGCCCGTCTCCGGATCGAAGGGCTGATTGCCGGGATAACCCAGGCTATCGATCAGGTACACCTTACCATCCTCGCTCACCGGATGGTGCTGTAGGTAAGCGGGGGCCTCGTCCAGGGGTATACCTTCAGAGTGATCGTGTCCGCAACCGGCTAGGATGAGCAGGCAGATGGCGAGAAGGGAGTTACCAAGCGTCTTCATGATCGGAAAACACCCGGCCGGGGGCAGGGTTGCACCACCTACCGACTCGATAGTTGCTCGAAGGTGCTGAGCCCGCACTCCAAGAAGTTCTCGTAGTCGTCCGCATTCGGGGTATAGGCCACCGGGGGATTCAGCAGCTGCCCGTCCGGCGCGACCAGCGCGTAGTACGGCTGGGTAGCGTGCTTAAAGGCCTGCTGCTGGAAGTAATGCCACTTTTCCCCTACCTGATCGATGGTCTGGGTGCGGCCGCTGCCGTCCAGCCGCGTCACCTCGCGCCGCTCGGCCTCGGGCAGCTCCGCCCGGTCGTCGACGTACAGACTGATCAACACGTAGTCGTCCGTCAGCAGCTTTCTGACGCCGTCCTGGCTCCAGACGTTCTCCTCCATTTTGCGGCAGTTCACGCAGGTATAGCCCGTGAAGTCCAGCATCACCGGTTTATTCACCTCGCGGGCGTAGGCCAGTCCGGCGTCGAGGTCCTTGAAGCAGGTCGTCCCCTGCGGACAGTCACTGGGCTTGAAGTAGCTATACCCCACCGAGGGCGCGATGCCGCTCAGTAGACTCAACGTCCGGTAGTTCCCCGTAGCGGGATCCTCCGTAAAGCCGAGCAACAGGTAGCCCGCAAACGCTGCACTTAGCACAGCCACCACTGCACCTGCGGCCCCGACCCTACGTCTTGCACTGTCGTGCGGGAAGCTGATCCACCCCAGTAGGTAGGCCGCGATGCCCAGCGCGCACAGGATCCAGATCAGCAGGAAGGGCTCGATGCGCAGCAGGTCCCAGTCGCCCACCAGATCGGCATTGCTCAGGAACTTAAAAGCCAGGGCCACCTCCGCGAAACCCAGCACCACCTTCACGCTATTGAGCCAGCCGCCCGACTTCGGCATGCTATTGAGCACCCCGGGGAAGACCGCGAAGAGGGCGAAGGGCAGTCCGATCGCTACCCCAAATCCGGCCATCCCCGCCGTAAGCGGCCAGGCCCCGCCACTTACCGCCTCCACCAAAAGGCTGCCCAGAATAGGTCCGGTACAGCTAAAGCTCACCAGCGCCAGCGTCAGCGCCATAAAGAAGATGCCCGGCACGCCGCCGCTACTCTCCCCCTGGCTTGCCTTATTGCTCCAACTCTGCGGCAGCACGATCTCGTAAAAGCCGAAGAAGCTACCCGCGAAGTAGATGAAGACCGCAAAGAACAGTAGGTTCAGCCACACATTACTCGCGATACTATTCAGGATGCTGGCGTCGATACCCGCCACCACGTGGAAGGGCACGCTCAGCAGCACGTAGATCAAAAAGATGAAGAAACCGTAAAGCCCCGCCTGCCGTATTCCCTGCGCCCGCGTTCTGCCGCTTTTCGTGAAGTAGCTCACGGTGAGCGGGATCATGGGGAAGATGCAGGGCATGAGTAGGGCGAAGAGCCCGCCCACCAGGCCGAGCCCAAAGATGGACCACAGGCTCCGCCCCGCGGTCACGGCCTCGCCCACGCTACAACTCCCCACCGGGTCGTCACTGAACTGGAGACCAGCGGTGACTCCGGCTAGCTGGGTGGAGTCGGTAGTGGGCATTTCTTTCTGAGTGGTACCGTAGCCATCCAGGGTAGCCACACCGCTGGCGGGATCGAACGAGAATGGCATATCGCGGGGCGGCAGACACACCTCGTCGTTACACGTCTGGTACGTCAAGTAGCCTTCGATGGGTGACTCACCCTCTAGTTGCACGACCTGGGAATAGCTCACCGTACCCCCATCGATTTTACTGACCTCGGCCTCCCAGGTGCTATCATATTTCTTTTTTAGCGTTGCGGAGGTCTCAGTCACTTCTCCCAAGGGCTTTACCGCATCCGTTTCCTCTACAACCATTTCTGTAGGTACTGGACCGATCTCGGGGTCCACCGTCATGCTATACACCGTCCAGCTATCCAGCATCGTACCGGTCAGCGACAGGCGGTAGCGGTTGCCCTCCAGTGCTTCCACGTCGAGCACCCAGCTTACGGGCGCATCTTCCGTAGCGGCGGGGGTGGCGGCCGTGTAGCTGGCAAGCACTTCTTCCTGGGGCATACTGACCGTCTCCACTACGGCCCGTTCAGTAGGTAAGTCTGCCGGGGCCGCAGGTGCAATGTCCTGGCGGGGGGACGCATCATTCGGGGTCACCGAGGTACGTCCGGGGGCGGGGTCAGCGCTTCGTGCTATAGCGTAGGAAAACTCCTCGGTCGTCGGCGGCAGGCACTGCTCGTCATCGCAGCACATGTACTCCACCTCACCGGTGATCGGCTGGTCGTAGTCCAGCACGCGCACGGTCTGGGTAAATACCACCGGCTCGTCGCTTAGGTACTTGATGACGTTGACGCCGAAGAGCTCGTCTAGGCCTTCTTTCTTGTGGCCCTGCTCGACGACCTCACCGATGCGCTCATAGTGGTCCCCATCGTTCCAATAGAAGGTGGTCGGTACGGGGCCGCCCTCATCGGTATACTGGCTGTACACGGCCCAACCTTCATCGGCGGTAGCGGTAGCTACTAGCTCGTAGCGGTCCTCGCCCAGGGCCCGCTGCTCGAAGGTCCAGTGGATGGGACTGGCGAACTGGGCGGAGACTGCTGTCGCCAGAAGGGTAAGGAGGAGTGTGAGCCGCGCGGCCATGGGGGCTTGGTTTAGGGTATGGAACGTGTGGCTGGGCTGGTGGGTTATGCTCGTTGAATAGCATTTGTGTATCATCTTAGTCCGCTGGTTGCGGGGCAGGCCCCGGCAGGGATGTCGGGAACCGATCTGCCCCGTTCGTAGCTGGTTGGGGCGAGTATAGCGCTGATCAGCTAGCCCAGCGTAGTTAATTAATAGTACGTAGCTTTAGCTCATACCGGGGGGTGCCCAGTCGATGTACCAATGAAAGAAGAACTCCTTACCATCCGGGCCGCCGACGGCTATCCCCTTACTGCTACCCTCAGGGAGCCTAGGTGCAGTCCGAAGGCCTTTGTGCAGATAAATTCCGGGACCGGTATACCCCAGCGGTTCTACCGTCACTTTGCGGCTTACCTGACCGACCTAGGATACGTGACGGTCACGTTTGATTACCGGGGCATCGGTGCATCGAAACCTACCCGGCTCAAGAATTTCGAGGCTACTACCCTCCAGTGGGGCACGCTTGACATGACGGCCGTGCTGGACTGGGGCCTTGAGCAGTATCCGGATCTATCCAAGATCGTGATCGGTCACAGTATGGGGGGGCAACTCATCGGCACGATGCGCAACGCCGACCGGATCGACCGTACCGTGATCATTGCCGCAGGCACGGGCTTCTGGCGAGATATGCCACAGGGTATGCTGCGCTTATTTATGCCCGTACTCTGGTATGTCTACATTCCACTTACTACCTGGCTCTGCGGGTACGGCGCGGCGCGCAAAATCCGGCAGGGGGAGAATCTGCCCCGGGGAGTGGCCCGGCAGTGGCGCAACTGGTGCGTGAGTAGTACTTACTGGGAAAGGGACTTCGGCCAGGAATTTAATTCGAGCACCTTCGACCGGCTGCGGGGAAGCTTGCAGTCCGTGTCGTTCTCAGACGACACTATCATTAGCGATCAGGCGAATAAAAAGCTGCTTGGCTACTATCGCGAGGCATCTATCAACCGCCAGGTTATCGACCCCGCAACGGTAGGCCGCGATCGGATAGGTCACCTTGGCTTTTTCCGTAAAGGTTCGGATGTGCTGTGGGGGCAGGTCATCAATCACTAAACCAAAGGTTGCTAGCTCGCCAGCAGTAAAAACATCGCAGGCCGTTTCTGCAACTCCGCACCCGTGTCCTCGCCCCACTCCCCTACCGGAGCTGTTCTAATCCACTCCGTCGGGGTAGTCAGATCAGCAGCCACGGAGAAAAGCGTAGTCGATGATAGCGCTTCCACGGCTACCTCCACCGTGGCTTGGTTGCGGTAGGGGGCCTCGATCCAGAGCTGGGTCTGCTGGTGGCGGCGGCTGTCTGCTTCTAATCGGCGGAGGTCCTTGGCCAGCTGGGCGCGCTTGGGGCTGAGGTAGCCGTGGAAGGTGAAGGACTGCCCCTGTAGGCCGGCGGCCATGATGCTGAGTAGGATGGCGGAGGGACCTACTAGTGGCACTACCGGGACGCCTAGTTCATGAGCAAGACGTACCAGTTTAGCTCCGGGATCGGCTACCCCCGGCGCGCCGGCATCGGAGAGTACACCTACGTCCTGCCCATCAAGTGCCGGAGCCAAGAAGTTGGGAAGCTCCTCCGCCCGAGTATGCTTATTAAGCTCGTAGTAGGTGCACTCCTGTAGTCGATGATCGAGCTCGACCTCCTTGAGGAAGGCGCGGGCCACCTTACCCGTCTCGACCACAAAGTGCCGCAGCCGGCGGGTAATCAGCAGCGTGCGCTCAGGGATAGTATCGATGGCCCCCGGCCCGAGGGTGGATGGAATGAGGTAGAGGGTACCGGGCATAGTGGCCGCTAATCTACGATCAGCGCCTCGCGGTTGAGCTCCTGCTGGCGGATGTCGGTGGGTAGCTCGCGGTAGTCGTACTGCTGATTACGGAGTTGGGGACGGAAGCCGGCCTCGCGGATCGCCTCCTGAATGCCATCGGCCGTGAAGCGCCAGCGGGCACCGGCGGCACTGACGACGTTCTCCTCAATCATGATGCTACCGAAGTCATTGGCCCCGGCGTGCAGACAGAGCTGCGCTACCTGCTTACCTACCGTGAGCCAGCTGGCCTGGATGTTGGTGACGTTGGGCAGCATGATGCGGCTCAGGGCGATCATGCGGATGTACTCATCGCCGGTGACGGTGTTACGGGCGCGTTTGATCTTCTTAAGAATGGTGTCCTCGTCCTGGAACGGCCAGGGGATAAAGGCCAGAAAGCCCTTGGCGTGACCGGGCTTTTCGCTCTGTACTTGGCGCATGCGCACGAGGTGGTCCATACGCTCGTAGTTGGTCTCGATGTGGCCGAACATCATAGTAGCCGAGGTAGTGATGTCGAGCTGGTGGGCGGCGCGCATGACGTCGAGCCACTCCTCGCCGCCGCACTTACCCTTGGAGATGAGGCGACGCACGCGGTCGCTCAGAATCTCGGCACCGGCACCGGGTAGGCTATCCAGGCCGGCTTCCTTCAGCGCCTTAAGCACCTCGTAGTGGCTCATGCCTTCCAGCTTAGCCACGTGGGCGATCTCGGGGGGGCCGAGGGCGTGCAGCTTCAGGCGGGGGTAGAGTGCCTTTAACTCGATAAATAACTTAGCATAGAAGTCCAGGCCAAGGTCCGGATGGTGCCCGCCCTGCAGCAGCAGTTGCTCGCCACCGAAAGCAAAGGTCTCCTCGATCTTCTGCTTGTACTCCTCGATACTGGTGATGTAGGCCTCCTCGTGCCCCGGCCGCCGGTAGAAGTTACAAAACTTGCAGTTGGCGATACAGACGTTGGTGGTGTTGGAGTTGCGGTCGATGATCCAGGTGACGGTCCGCTCGGGCACCGCCCCGAAGCGTAACTGATTGGCCACGTACATGAGCTCGGCCGTGGCGGCGTGCTCCAGGAGGTGGACGCCTTCTTCGGCGGTGAGCCAGTCGCGGTTTAGTCCTCGTTCTAGGAGTTCGGCGGTGTTCATAGTAAGGAAACGGCTGGGGGAAGGGGTAGTTGCTTGGTTACTTTCATTTTTTTCTGAAAGCTCGGATTGACCGTAGTGCTGCTCTGCGCAGCTCCGCTGCTGAAAGGGTTAAACCACAGAGGGCATAGAGAGCCGCAGAGTTTGCCGTCACGCATACGCCGGCGGTTTAACTCTGTGTTCTCCGTGCTCTCTGTGGTTAAAAATAAGCGCCGCTAGGCGCAAAAGCCTTAGCGCTCCAACCGCTCCCGCTCACTAAGCACCTTTAGCTTCTCCCAAAACGCCTCCCGCTCCCGCTTCGTCTTATCGAACGCCCCCTCTTCCAAAAACGGCTCCTTCTTCCGCCGTGGCTTGTCCGCTTTCTTAGCCTTGGCTACCACTTCATGCTCCTCTAGTTCGGAGCGGTAGACGTAGGCACCCAGAATACCCATCACCAAGCCCAGCAGGTGACTTTCCCAGCTTACGCCCTCCTGCCCGGGTAGGATGCCGACGATCATACCGCCGTAGTAGAATAGCACGAGTAGCGCCACCACCACCGCCCGGAAATCACGCCGGAAGATGCCACTGAAGGCTAGAAAAGCAGCTAGCGCATACACCACCCCACTCGCGCCGATGTGGGTCACGTGGCGGCCGAGCACCCAGACCAGCACACCGGTACCAATCCATAGCGAGGCAAGGACGCGGGGCCAGAGGCGGGGGTAGAAAAAGACTAGTAGGCCGGTCAGCGATACGAAGGGAAGACTATTACTGAGCAGGTGCCCCCAACCGCCGTGAAAAACTGGCGAAAGCACAATGCCCGGCACCCCGGCCAGCTCCCGCGTGTGCAGTCCGTAGTAGGCACTGAGCAGCCCCCCAAAGAGGTAGTAGTCCACGATGAACACTATCCACATCAGCGCCAGCAGGCCCAGGGGCCACTTGATGACGTTCGTGAGGTTGCGTTTACTCAGCATGGTGGTAATAGGGGCTTATTCGTCCTTATTGACTTCCTCCTCCTCGGGCATCTGGTCCTCGGCGTAGAGGCGGTCGAAGATGTTGTCGACCTTGTTCATCTCGTCGAGCGTCTCGTCGATGAAGTAGCTCAGCTCGGGTAGGCGGCGGAGCTGGCGCTTGAGACGGTGGGCCAGGGCGGATTTGAGGCGGGCGTGCTCCTCGTCCATCTGCAGGATCACAGCCTGCTTATTCTCCGTATTCCAAATGCTGAGATAGACCTTGCCGACACTAAGGTCGGGGCTCACCTGCACGTCCATCACGGTCACCAGCGGCTGGCTGCCGTAGATGTACACCCCTTCCTGCTGGAGTACAATACTGAAGTTGCGCTTGATCAGCTCGGATACCTGGCGTTGGCGTTTGGATTCCATGGGGAGGTCTTTTGGTGGGTGTGTAAGGCAACGTATGTGCTTAAAGATAGGTTGCCCCTACAACATCTTCAAGTACTCCACCACCGCCCAGCGCTCCGCCTCGCTCAGCTTATCGCCGAAGGTGTGGCCTCCGTTGCCGTAGCCGGGCACCTCGGTGTCGAAGGTCCACTTCTTGTTCTTCGGGGCGGGGTCGTACTGCCAGCCCAGTTTTTGGTGATCGTAATCTTTGGGGTCGCCGGTGCGGGTCCAGCGGGTGGGGCGGGAGGGGCTGTCGAGTAGGTCGTAGAGGGTGGGTACGGAGCCATTGTGAAGGTAGGGGGCGGTAGCCCAGACGCCGTCGAGGGGCGGGGCGACGTAGCCATCCGTCGGGGTGAAGCTGGACTGTGGCGCGCTCGTGGCGAACCAACTGCTATTGTACCAGTCTACGATGCCGGATTTGCGGATGTAGTCGGCGTACAGCCGGTCGGTCTTCACTACGTCCAGGTGAATCACCTTATTAGGATAGGTCTCCTCCTCGCCGTAGGTACCGTGGCAACCGGCGCACTTATCGGTGAAGAGTGCCTCCCCCTCCCGGGCCAGCGGCTCATCTATCGATCCGGGATAGGCCGGCGGCTCCAGGGTCTGCAGCCAGGCGTACACATCTTCGAAAGCCTCGACCGACTTGCGGGTCTGACTCGTGTCGGGCACGCCGAGCACGCTGGCTTGCAGTAGGAGCTTAGGCATGTTGCCCCGCCCGATGCCGGTGAAGTACAGCGAGTTCTTCTTCTTCACGTTCCACAGCGGCGGGGTATCGGTGCCGATGTTGTAGTCCCACATGGCGTAGAGCGGGTCGCCGACGTAGGTCAGGTCGTCCGGATCGCGGTGCATCATACAGGCCTCGGCCAGGCGGAAGGCGGGGTTCGCGCCGGGCTGAGTCACCTTTACTTTCGGGGCCATGGCCTTGAAGTAGCGGCCGAAGTCCTCGAAGGCCACCGTCTGCGGGTCGTCCTTTTTGTACCCCAGTGCCATGCCGAGGCGCATCACGGTACCCATAGGTTTCATGTTGGCTTCCCACTCCGCCCAGCTATTGCCGAGGCCGAGCACGAGCTGTCCGTCGACCTCCCCGGCGTGGCAGGTGAAGCAGTTGCCGTTGGCTACCTCTGCGCCGTTCGGAGCGATGAAGGCGGTCATGTAGTAGGGCAGTCCCTCGCTAAGGCTATCGCGCACGAAGGGCATCGAATCTACCCCCGGCATCTTCGGCGCCTGCTTCTGCATGATCTTTAGGGGAATACCGCTGCCGATGTAGTCGCCGTGCACGAGGTAATCGAAGCCGGCCACCGGATCGCCATCCGTAGGCTGTGGCGAGGGCGGGATGACCATTGACTTATACGGCGTTGCACTCACCGGCACCACATCGGTCAGGGGACGGTAGGTGTTACAGGCTACCAGCAGGGCCAGACAAAAGAAGACAAGGAGTTTACGCACTTGGTTGGATTAGGGCAATCGTACCAAGGAAACGTCGGCGGCGGGGCAGGGTTGCGAGTTGCCTTGCACCTGCGGCCCCGCCCTTTGTCGGGTGGGTACCTATTCCCCGCAGCCGGCGCCGTGGAAGGAAATCGGGATGGCCATGGGAAAATTGACCACCTCGCCACTGCGGGTACCTGGCGTCCACCGCACACCCCGTTCGACCAGCAAGTTTACAATACGTAGGGCTTCCTCGATATTACGCTGGTCCTGTCCGGCGATAACGTCCACGTCAAGGATCAGGCCAGTTTCGCGGTGTATGACAAAGCTGATACCTACCCGTTCGCGCTTCGAGCCCGCGGGTTCTACCTTGTTGGCGTCTATGAATGCCGCCAGCCGTTTAAAGCCACAAAATACCCGCTCTTCATAGTTGGCCTCCTGCTCACAGCCCGGGTAGATCGGCAGCGTCAGCTCATCCACCGGCGGCAACTCCGGGCGGGGCCGCTGGATGCTACAGTCGTTGAAGAGGAAGAAGGTGGCGTAGATGAGCTCCGTCCGTACCTCCTGCTCCATTTGCACTTCCAGGTACAGCTCGGCGAATCCTTCCGTGGGGCCTACTTGCCGGATCGGTTCTACTTCCACCAGTGGCGTGATCGGCGGAGGTAGCAGGGTCTGGCGAGCGGCCTCCGGTGCCTGCTGGAAGCCCCAGGCCAGTACGGTAAGTAGCAGGGCAAGGAGTAGGCCGGTGGTGAGGAAGTGGGAGGGGAGGTGGGGACGGGGCATGGGCTTGCGGGTGTGGTAGCTAAGTTACGGGGAAAGTAGCTAACGGTACGAAGCTGCCTCCGGCAGCGGTAGCAACATGCAGCCTCTGGCTGCGCTGGGTAGGGCAGCTCCGGTGCGGGTTTTGAACCACAGATTAAGAAGCCGCTGCGTTACTTCGGCGGCAAGGCACTATAGGCTCGGACCAAAGGCCGCTCTACCCTGGCGGGTCGCTCCGTACTATACCGTAGCAGCCAGTTTAAACTTGATCGGCAACTTAAACTCATAGGCCACCGCCTCCCCTTCCTTCGTAGCCGGCATCCAAACCGGGTGCTCCTCCAGCATCTGCCGCACCACCCGTAGGGCTTCCTCATCTAAAGCGGTATGTACTCCGCGGCCCAACTCAGGTTCTCCCACCTTACCCGTCGCGTCGACTGCGAACTTCACTACTACCAGCCCCTCTACGTCGCCAGCACGTGCTTTGGGTGGATAGGTTATATGGTTATAGAGATATTCTAGCAGCTTTTTGTCCGCACACTCTCTGCGCTCGGAATAGTTGGCCATATCCCCGCAGCCGGGGAAGATAGGAAATTCGTCTACTGTCATAGCGGAGTATTTTTACGTACGATGCCTACAGCCTCATTTTTGGTGGGCCGGTGCCCAAGAATATTTAGTAGCGCTATCCGCAACAGGTATTTTGCTCACTCCGAGCCCCCTCGCCGTAGACCGTGGAACCCCCGTAGGTATGAAATGCCTCCCACTCCACCCCCTGCGGATCGCTGATCCAGGCCTTTTCACTCCGGGCGTAGCAGCAGGTGGTGTGGCCCTCTTTGTACACCTCGCCGCGGGCGGTGACCATACGGCCGTAGACCTCGTGTAGCTCCTCCGGGCTATCGACCTGGATGCCGAGGTGCTCGATGCCCGCGGCGGTTTTAGCGGTGGAGATGGCGAAATTGACTTTCGGGTCGTCGAGCTGCCACTTGGCGTAGTCGGCCTTGGTGACGGTGGGCGGGGCGGCGAAGAGGGTCTGGTAGAAGTCGATGCTCCGGGCTAGGTCGGTGACCTTGAGGTGGACGTGGAAGCGTTTCATGGTGGTGGTTTTTTTAGGGAGTAGACCGGGCGGGGTGGGAAAAGACGCAGGATGTTGGAAAAATTTTTCCGTAGCGACGGCTTTAGCCGTCACGCTGCCCATACTAACAAGTAGCATGACGGCTGAAGCCGTCGCTACAGCAAGCACGAATCGCAAAATCCACCGGTCGGCCGTCCTTATCTAGCTCCAGATGGCTGCACTCCACGATCTTCTCGCGCAGCATGACCCGCGCCCGCTGGATGCGGCTCTTGACGGCGCTGAGGCCCAGCCCTAGTTGGTCGGCAATGTCCTGCTGCTTCATACCCTCCAGATCGGCTAGACGTAGCGGGGTGGCGTAATGCTCGGGGAGGAGGCGAAGGAGCGGACGGAGATAGGGCTCCATCTGCTGCCACACGTCGGTGGTAGCATCGCCCTCAGCGGGTGGGTGTTGCCCTTGCCATTCCCTCTGCACCTGGCTTACATCTAGGGCCCCTACCCCAGATGACGCAGCCCCCTTTGCTTTATGATGGTCGGCCAGGACGTTGCGGGAGATCTAATAGAGCCAGGCGCGGACGTTGCGCACCTCGATGTCGGAGCAGCAGGCGTTGACGACTTTGAGCAGGACGCGCTGGGTGAGCTCCTCGGCGGGAGTGCTGCATCTTGAACCTTGCTGTGGAGGTAGGACTGGAGGGCCTGCCGGTACGCGAGCCATAACTCACTTGCCTGCTGGTACTTGGCTATTTTCATGGCGCTGTTGGGTTATTGCCGTACTCAGCAGACGCGTGCTAACGCAAGGAAGTTCTAACTTCACAAAATGCACCGTAGAACCTTTGTCCGCAACGCTTCCCTCACCGGACTGGCCGGAATGACCCGAATGCCAATGCTCAATTCCTCCCCCCGCTACCCACTTGGCTACCAGTTGTTTTCCGTGCGGGAGGCGATGGCCGATGATCCGGAAGCTACGCTGCGGGCCCTCCGGGACATGGGCTACCGCCACTTCGAGATCTACGGCTTCGATGCGGAACAGCTAGCCTACTACGGCTACTCCGCCGCCGCGTTTCGCGAGCTGCTCGACGAACTGGAACTCTCCGTGACCAGCGGGCACTACAGCTTTCACCCCCTGATCGACCGGGACCTAGACGCCCTAGACCGCTACGTAGATCGCTGTATCGAAGGGGCCACCGCCCTGGGTAGCCCCTACATCACCTGGCCCTGGCTTGCCCCCGAACAACGTAACGCGGCCACTTTCGCCCGCCTACCCGATTTGCTCAATCGGATCGGCGAACGGGTCACGGCAGCCGGCCTGGGGTTTGCCTACCACAACCACGGCTTCGAGTTCGAGGAATATGAAGGGCAGACCGGTATGGAAACTATTCTTCGCGGCACCGATCCGGCACTCGTCAAGCTGCAACTCGATATGTACTGGGTTATGCACGCCGCCACGACGACGCCTAAGGAGCTTGTCGCCAATCACCCCGGCCGCATCGTTATGTGGCACATCAAGGACCTTCACCCGGTCTCCCGCGATTACGCGGAGCTGGGTAGTGGTACCATCAATTACCTCAATGTACTACCCGACCCGGAGACCTCCGGGCTACAACACCTATACATCGAGCAGGGCGGCAATTTCTCAGAATCTTCCCTGCGCAGCGCGGCGGTGAGTGCGCGTTACTACCAGGAGCAGCTCGCGGCGCTCGTCGAGGCTACTTAGCCAGTGCTTCTTACTGGACCGCGTCGCCGCGCAGCGCCCGGTACCTCTTACGCGCCTCGACGGCTAGGATACTATTACTGTAGTCGATGAATAGTGTCTCGTAGAGCTCCTGGGCCTTCACCTTATCGTTGAGGGGCTCCTCGTAGAGTCCGGCCAGGGCAAAGAGGGCGTTGTCGAGGCGGATGCTCTCGGGGTAGGTGTCGACGACGTGCTGGTACTGCTCGGCGGCCTTGTCGTACTGGCGCAGCTTCTGGTAGATCTTGCCGCGCAGGTAGACCACATCGTCCTCCAGGTCGTGACCGGGGAAGTCCTTGACGAGCTTGTCGAGGGTAGCAAAGGCTTCACCGTAGCGATTCTGAAAGAGGAGAAGCTCGGCGTCGGCGTAGGTCTGTAGGGCGACGGCGGTGGTATCGAGGCCGAGGTTGTCCATGATGAAAACCGACAGATCGAGGGCATCGTTAGCGATAAGACGGGAGGTGGAGGCCTTGAGCACGTCGAACTGCGACTGCGCCCACTCGAAGTCCCCGCGGAAGTAGCTCAGGCGGGCATTGCGGAAGCGAGCCTCGTGGCCGAGCAGATCCTCCTTAAATTGCTTATCGACCTGGCTATACAGCAGCGTCGACTCCCACACCTCGCCCTGCATGAGGTAGTAGTCGGCCAGGGCCAGCTTAGCGCGGGCACGGACGGTCTCGTTGACGCCGTTAAGGTCGACGATATCCTTGAGGATGCCGGTGGCTTTGTCGAGGTCATTGAGGTAAAGGGCCTCCAGCTCGGCCAGCTGAATGGCAATGCGGGCCGAGGCCGGATTATTACCGAACTGCTGGAGAAAGTCGAGGTAAGCGGCCTCCAAGATGCGTAGGTCCTCCTCGGTGTAGGCGTAGCCGTCCGTGATGGCGCGGCGGCGGGTGAGCAGCCCCTCCCGCTTGGCCTCGAGGTAGTAGGGGGAGGCGGGGTCCTTGTTCTCCACGATGTAGTCGAAGGCGTCGATGGCCGCCTCGTAATCGTCGGCGTTGCCGGCCAGGATGCCGAGGTCGAAGACGCGCTCGCCGTTCTCACCGAGCCGCTTATCGAGGGCGCGGGCCTGGCGTAGGGCACCCTTGTAGTCCTTGTTCTGGATGAGCACCCAGCCTAGCATTTCGGGGTAGAGGGGATTGTCCTTCCGGTCCTCCTGGATGCGGGCGTAGAGTTGCTTTTGAGCCTCCAGCAGTCCGTCGGCGTCGAGGAAGCGCTGGAAGTAGGTCTGCACGTTGCGCATCCGCTCCGGATCGTCGACCAGGGCATCGAGGTAGCTAGTGATCATAGACGCGGTGGCCCCCTTGCGGCGGTAGAGGTCGCCGAGGTTGAAGGCGAAAGAGGTATCGTCCTTGATCAGCTTACTGCCGCGCTCGTAGACTTCGATGGCCTGATCGTACTTCGTGAGTTGCACGAAGGCATTGGCCAGTTGGGTGATCTGAAAGCGGTCAGCCCGTAACTCCTTGATGGCCTCGCGGTACTGCTTCTGGGCCCCGTCAGTATCGCCCCGCTGCTCTAGCAACTGGCCGTAGGTGACGTAGAGCGTGAGCTCGTCGGGCGTGCGCTTAAGTTGCTTTTTGAGCACCTTCTCCGCCTCGTCGTAGCGGCGCAGGCTCATCAGACTGCTCACGTAGCGGTCGAAGTAGAAGGTATTGTAGTTCTCTTCGGCCAAAGCTAGATAGAGCTCGGCAGCCTTTTCGTACTCGCCGTCCATGTAGTACTGCTGGGCAAGCTGGTTACTCTGGGCGGTCAGGCCCAGGGAGGTACCGACGATAAGTAGAAGGAGCAGCTGACGAAGCATAGCGGACGGGGGTTGTCCCCCTCAAACGGAGCCGAGGGTCCGACAGTTGTCCGCCGTTACTACTACATTGTCTTCCAGCCGTATACCCCCGAAGTCGCGGTAGGCCGCCAGCGCATCGTAATCGATAAACTCGGTGTGCATTCCCTCCGCCCGCCAGCGGTCCGTCAGGATCGGTATGAAGTAAATTCCCGGCTCCACCGTGATGGTAAAACCCTCCTCCAGTCGCCGCCCCAGCCGCAGGTTGCGGGTGCCGAACTGCTCGCTGCGCCGAAACTCCGCGTCGTAGCCGACCAGGTCTTCCCCCAGGTCCTCCATATCGTGGACGTCCAGTCCGATCATGTGCCCCAGTCCGTGGGGGTAAAAGAGGGCGTGGGCACCGGCCGCTACGGCGTCTTCCGTACTGCCCTTCATCAGGCCGAGGTCCTTGAGCCCGTCGGTAATGATGCGCGCCGAAAGGTCGTGCAGCTCGCGGTACGGCACCCCGGGTTTGATCTCCTCGATCACCCGCCGCTTGGCCTCAGCGACGATGTCGTACACCGCCCGCTGCTGTTCGGTCATTTCCGCCCCCACCGCGAAGGTGCGCGTGATGTCTCCGGCGTAGCCCGTGTCGGTCTCCGCCCCCGCGTCGATCAGCAGCAGGTCCCCCTGCCGCAGCACGTTGCCGTGGGCGTGGTTGTGCAGGATGTGTCCGTCGCGACTCACGATCGCGGAATACGCCAGCCGTCCCCCGGCTCCGATGGCAAGCCCCTCGAGAATACCGGCCACCTCGGCCTCCCGCATCCCCGGCTTTGCACCCGCGCGTGCCGCCCGGTGCATCTCCATGCTGATCTGCACGGCCCGGTCCATCTCGGCGATCTCCTCGGCGCTCTTGTACGACCGTAGGCTGATTACGGCCCGGATCAACTCCTCACTCGGCCGGGCGGAGTGATTTACGCAGCGGCGTAGCACCCGCCGTCGCTCCTCGCGGTAGAGGGGCAGGTAATGGACCACCTCGGCCATCGCTACCGCCCCGAAAGCTTCGTTGCGGCTACCTCCTACGGTCAGTCCGACCTGCTGTGCCAGTTCGGCCAGGCTTGGCTGTTCGCCCATCCAGATCGTATCGTCGAGCGTCGCCTCATCACCATAGAGCAGGCCTTCCCCGGTCTCGGCGTCGATGGTCAGCAGCAGGTCCGGCCGGTTCAGCCCGGCGAAGTAGCGGAAGGTCGAGTCCTGCCGGAAGGGGTAGGCATTGCCGCGGTAGTTCATGGGTGCCTCCCCGTTGCCGGGTAAGAGAATAAGGCCGGTGGGGAGGCGGTCGGCGAGCTGCTTACGGCGCTGGGTGTAGGTGGGTGCGGGAAACATAAGGGTTACGGGTTGGTCGGGGTGCGGGAAAAGCGAAGGGCGGGGCCGCAGGTGCAGCACAAGGTAAGAAGAGCAACGTCCCGGTCACTCAGGTGTAGAACTCGTCCGGCCTATCCCCGTTCCCTACTCGTGTCTCACCAAGTCCCCGAAACCCTGCTAAAAACCGGTACCGACTGGTTCGAAACCCGCGGTTGGGCCCCCTTCCCCTTCCAGCAGCAAGCCTGGCAAGCGTACCTGAGCGGCAAGAGCGGACTGGTCAACGCCCCCACCGGCAGCGGCAAGACCTACTCCCTCATCCTACCCATCCTCCTGGAGTTCCTACGCGAGCATCCCGACCGGCCCACCAAGGCAAACAACGGGCTGCGGGCCGTATGGATCACCCCTATCCGCGCTCTGACCCGCGAGATCCAGGGAGCCGCCGAGCGAGCCATCGAGGACCTGGGCATGAAGTGGCGCGTCGGCGTGCGCTCCGGCGACACCAAAACCAGCGAACGTACGAAGCAGCGCAGCAAGCCCCCCGAGATCCTCATCACCACCCCCGAGAGCCTGCACCTGCTAATGGCTAGTAAAGGCTACGAAAAGTTCTTCGGCGATCTGCGGGTGGTAGTCTGCGACGAGTGGCACGAACTGCTGGGCACCAAGCGGGGTGTACTCGTAGAGCTCGCGCTAAGCCGGCTACGGGGACTGCGCGGCACGGCCTTCCGCACCTGGGGCATTTCGGCCACCATCGGCAACATGAACGAGGCGCTGGACGTACTCGTGCCCCCCAGTCTACCGACCGACCGCACCATCATCCGCTCCGGCACGCTGAAGCAGACCGAGATGGTCACGGTGCTACCCGACGAGATCGAGACCTTCCCCTGGTCGGGCCACCTGGGCATCAAACTGCTGGAAAAGGTGGTGCCCATCATCTATGCCTCGGGCTCCACGCTGATCTTCACGAATACCCGCAGCCAGTGCGAGATCTGGTACCAGCGGCTGCTGGACTTCGACCCCGAGCTCTCCGGGGCCATCGCCATGCATCACGGCAGCATCAGTCGGGAGCTCCGCGACTGGGTCGAGGATGCGCTGCACGAGGGGACGCTCAAGGCGGTAGTGTGTACTTCGAGCCTCGATTTGGGGGTGGACTTTCGTCCCGTAGAGACCATCGTACAGATCGGCAGTCCGAAGGGGGTAGCCCGCTTTCTCCAGCGCGCCGGCCGCAGTGGTCACCGACCAGGAGCAAAAAGCACCATCCACTTCGTCCCCACCAATAGCCTGGAACTCCTAGAGGCCTCCGCCCTGCGGCGCTGCATCGAGGAGCAGGTGATTGAGGCACGCATCCCCTACATCCGTAGCTTCGACGTGCTGGTGCAGTACCTGGTGACGCTGGCGGTGAGCGGGGGTTTTCGGCGTGACGAGGTACTGGCCGAGGTCCGCAACACCTTTTGCTTCGCCTCGGTGACCGATGAGGAGTTCGCCTGGTGCCTCGACTTCATCACCACCGGCGGTAATAGCCTGGGGGCGTACGATGAGTTCCACAAGGTGATCCGCGACGAGGAGGGCGTCTATTGGGTAGAGAGCAAGCGCGTAGCCATGATGCACCGCATGAGCATCGGAGCTATCGTCAGCGAGACCACCGTGATGCTCAAGTACATGACCGGGGGCTACATCGGCTCGATCGAGGAGTACTTCATCTCCAGCCTCAAGCCCGGCGATACCTTCTGGTTTGCCGGCCGCAGCCTCAAATTCATCAAGATCAAGGGTACCGAGGCCCTCGTCAAGCGCAGCAACGCCAAGAAGGGTAAGGTGCCCAGCTGGCGTGGCGGACGGATGCAGTTGTCCAGTCAGCTCTCGGAATTCCTTCGCCGAGCTATGGAGCAGCTCAAGCTAGAAGACTACCACGACGCCGAGCTCGCCAAACTCGCCCCCCTGCGCGACATCCAGATGCGCCGTAGCGCCGTGCCCGCCAGCGATGAGCTGCTCATCGAGTACTTCCAGGACCGCGAGGGCTACCACCTGGTGATGTACCCCTGCGAGGGTCGCGGGATCCACGAGGGGCTAAGTTCCCTGGTCGCCTACCGCATCGGGCAGTTTGCCCCCCTCACCTTCACCATCGCCATGAACGACTACGGCTTCGAGCTACTCTGCGACCAGCCCATCCCCATTGAGGAGGCCCTGGGCAGCGGAGTATTCGACGCCACCGATCTGACCCACGACCTTAACGCCGGCATCAACGCCACCGAAATGGCCAAGCGCCGCTTCCGCGACATCGCCGCCATCGCCGGGCTTATCTTCAAGGGCTACCCCGGCAAGCAAAAGAAAGAGAAGCACCTCCAGAGCGGCTCCCAACTCTTCTTCGACGTCTTCACCGACTACGAGCCCGGCAACCTCCTGCTCCAGCAGGCCTACGACGAGATCATGACCTTCCAGCTCCAGGAGGCCCGCCTACGCGACGCCCTTGACCGTATCAACGGCCAGACTATCCTGTTCAAGCAACCCAGCAAGGCTACTCCCTTCAGCTTTTCCCTCATCGTCGACCGCCTGCGCGAGCGCATCAGCTCGGAAACGTTGCAAGATCGGGTGAAGCGGATGCGACTGGCGCTGGTTAGGGACTGATAGCAGGCCGCGGCTAGAAGCCACGAACCGCTACAGTCCCCCCACCGCGCCAATGGTCCACTCCAGCCGAGTCTCAATATTTTGAGAGGTGACGCCCAGGGGGTGAAAGACGACCTCCATCCGCACCGCCTCCTGGTCCAGGTAGAGAGTACGGAAGTTTCTCAGGCCGGGGTTGAGGTTGATCACCTGCTGGCGGCGGCCGTCGTGGTCGACGCTGAACATGATATCGGCGATACTGCACTGCGGCTCACTGGTGGGGCACACGCGCAGCTCTACGCGGCGAATTTCGCGAAAGTCCTCCCCGGAAAGACTCACGATGCGGGCGCGGATGCCACCGACCTGGTCTACATCGTCGGCGGTAAAGGCACTGGCATCGAGGGTAGACAGAAAGCGGGTGACCATGCTGGCCTGAGAGATGACGAAGAGCTGCGGGGCCACCTGTCCGGCCGGCACGATGAACTCGATGGGGTCGTAGGTGATGTCGAAGAGCCGCTCGCCCCGATTACTGCTCGGACAGGCCGAGAGAACGCACAGCCCCAGCAGGGCCAGTAGATACCGCATGGTGTAGGTAGTTAAGCCTTACCCTAACGCGGTGCCGGGGTGAAAACTTACCTTGTCCCCCCGTGAAAGCCTGGATTCCCAATTTCGTCACCCTGCTCAACCTGTTCTGCGGCTGCGCGGCGTTGATCTGTATCCTTGACCTGCAGTTCATCGCGGCCTTCTGGTTCCTGTTCGCGGCCGGCTGGTTCGACTTTGCGGATGGGCTCGTAGCCCGCGCCCTCCATGTTAGCAGCGAGCACGGTAAGGAACTCGATAGTTTGGCGGATATGGTGAGCTTCGGGGTCGTGCCGGCGGTGATCTACTATGTGCTCCTGCTCTCCGCGAATTTCTTGGCACCTGCGGCCCCGCCCGATCCGGATGCGTATGCCCCACCTGCTGCCTTCACGGTTACCTGGTCGTGGTACGCTGCCCCCGCTCTGCTGCTTGCCCTCTTCAGTGCCCTGCGCCTGGCCAAGTTCAATCTGGATACGCGGCAGACCGAGCATTTCCTAGGCGTAGCCACGCCGACGAGCACCGTCTACGCCACCGGCCTGATGCTCATCGTAGCCACGAACGCGGACTGGCGCCTCTACGTACTGAGCCCCTACGTGCTGTACCCCTCCATCCTCATCTTCTCCTACCTACTGGTCAGCGAGCACCCCATGTTCAGCTTCAAATTGAAGGGCTTCGGCTGGGCGGGCAATGAGACGCGGTATATCTTTGCCGCCGCCGCCATCGTGCTGTTTCTGCTGCTCTGGGCCTCGGCCTTTCCCTTCATCGTGCTGGTCTATTTGCTTCTGAATCTAGTTTCCCCGCCCCGCTCCCACCCCACCGTATGACCTACCTCGCCCACATCAACATCATGCCCAAGGCCGAACTGCTCGACCCCCAGGGCAAAGTCGTCGTCAAGAACCTACCTAACCTCGGCATCCAGGGCGTCAGCGACGTACGCATCGGCAAGCACGTGACCATGACCCTAGAGGCGGGCAGCGAGCAGGAGGCCCACGATAAGGTCGAGACGGCCTGCAGTAAGCTGCTGGCTAATGTGATTATGGAGGGGTATGATTTCGTGGTGGAGGAGGCGTAGTAGTTAGCGAACTGAGGGGGCGGGGCCGCAGGTGCGGAGGGGAGTGAGGAACCCTTCGAGGTCCGGTGGAAGTCCAACCAAACTAGCGGTTTACCTGTTTTCCAACTATGAAAACGAAAGAAAACTGGAACACCCTGACCAAGGAAGAAGAGCGCATCATCGCCCACAAAGGCACCGAAATGCCCTTCACCGGGGAGTATAATAACTTTAAGCAGGACGGAGTCTACGTCTGCCGCCGCTGCGAGGCGCCCCTGTACGATAGTAAGGCAAAATTTAGCAGTGGCTGTGGCTGGCCGAGCTTCGACGATGAGGTAGCGGGAGCCGTGCGCCACGAGACGGATGCTGACGGCCGCCGCACCGAGATCCTCTGCAACAACTGCGGCGCCCACCTAGGCCACGTCTTCAAGGGCGAGCGCTTCACGGACAAGAACACCCGTCACTGCGTGAACAGCCTGTCGATGAAGTTCATCTCCCGCGAGAAGTACGAAGCTGGCTCCGCCAGCGCCGTTTAACGCAGCGTGTAGTTGCGCCACACTATACCGTACACCATCCTATTAGGCGCCGGCTGCTTCTGGAGCAAGGAATACCACCTCGCTCAGCTTCCCGGCGTACTACGCACCCGCGTAGGCTTCGCCGGTGGCCACACCGTCGACCCCACCTACGTACAGGTCTGCCACAAGGACACCGGCCACGCCGAGGTCGTCGAGGTGACCTACGACCCCGAGGTACTATCGGCTGAGGCCCTACTGACTGAGTTCTTCACCCTGCACAACTTCAAGATCAACCGCGGGCGGGGCGTCGGACAGTACCGCTCGGCGATCTTCTCCCTGACTGACGATGAGCAGCTGGCCACCGCCCGCCGGATGCTGCGTGCCCTGTCGGAGGCCAGGTTCGACCCCCAGACGGACGTGGCCGTGGTGCCCGCCTTTTACCCCGCCGAGGCCCGCCACCAGGGCTACTGCGACACTCACGGTATGCAGCCTGAGCGCAAGCAGAATGACCGGGTACGGGAAGTGCTCGCCGGGGCAACCAAAGCACACTGAAGGTGTTAGCTTACAGCTTCTCTACTTCGAGCCGACTGAAATTTAATCTACCATGGGCCAGCGCCTAATCTACCTCGACAACAACGCCACTACCCCGACTGACCCCCGGGTGGTGGACGCTATGATCCCCTACTTTTACGATAACCCCGGCAACGCCGCCAGCCGCAACCACCCCTTCGGCTGGAAGGCAGAGGGCGCAGTAGACGTTGCCCGTAAGCAAATCGCCGATCTCATCAACGTCGACGAACGGGAGATCATCTTTACCAGCGGTGCCACCGAGAGCGACAACCTCGCCATCAAGGGTGTCTTCGAGATGTACCAGCGCAAGGGCAATCACATCATCACCGTCAAGACCGAGCACAAGGCCGTCCTCGATGCCTGCGCCAAGGTGCAGAAGATGGGAGGCCAGGTCACTTACCTCGATGTGGACCGCCAGGGCCGTATTCGCCTTGAGGAGTTGGAAGCCGCCATTACCGACAAGACCGTCCTGGTCAGCGTGATGTGGGCCAACAACGAGACCGGCGTCATTCAGGATATGAAGGCGATCGGCGACATCTGTGCTAAGCACGGGGTGCTGTTTATGTCTGATGCCACCCAGGCCGTCGGCAAGATCCCCGTCGATCCCAAGGCTATGGGTGTGCACCTCATGGCGTTCACCAGCCACAAAATGTACGGGCCCAAGGGCGTGGGGGCACTTTTCGTAAACCGGAAGAACCCCCGCGTTAAGGTCACCAGCCAAATGGACGGCGGTGGACATGAGCGCGGCATGCGCAGTGGCACCCTTAATGTACCCGGTATTGTAGGCTTCGGTAAGGCCGCCGAGATCGCCAAGGCAGAAATGGCCGAGGACGCCGCCCGCCTCAGCAAGCTCCGCGATAAACTACAGCACGAGCTGACGTCCATCCTCGAAGAGAGCTACGTCAACGGCGATCAGGCGCACCGCATGCCCCACGTTACGAACATCAGCTTCAAGCACGTGGAGGGTGAGGGCCTGATGATGACCTTCAACCAGAACATCGCCGTCAGCTCCGGCTCGGCCTGTACCTCCGCTAGCCTCGAGCCTAGCTACGTGCTGGTAGCCCTGGGACTCGGCGACGACCTGGCCCACTCCAGCCTCCGCTTTAGCCTCGGCCGCTTCACTACTGAGGAAGACATCGACGAGACCATCGCCAAGGTCGCCGAGGGCGTCAACCACATGCGCGAGCTCAGCCCCATCTGGGAAATGTACAAGGAGGGCATCGATATCGACGCCATTGAGTGGAGTGAGCACTAGCTCATCTTTTTTCTTCCTTAACTTGTTACTATTCTACCGCCTCGCGCGACCTTAATCGTTTACCCCTTTACTTCTCCCACCATGGCATACAGCGAAAAACTGCTCGACCACTTTAAGAATCCCCGCAACGTAGGTACGCTCGATAAGAACAGCGACAACGTAGGGACCGGTCTCGTAGGTGCCCCCGAGTGCGGTGACGTCATGCGGCTACAGATTGAGGTAGATCCTATTACCCAGAAGATCACCCAGGCTAAGTTTAAGACCTTTGGCTGTGGTTCGGCCATTGCTAGCTCCAGTCTGGCGACTGAGTGGCTGAAGGGTAAGACCGTCGACGAGGCCCTGGCCATCGACAATATGGCCATCGTAGAGGAGCTAGCTCTGCCCCCCGTAAAGATCCACTGCTCCGTACTGGCTGAGGACGCCATTAAGGGAGCCATCAAGGACTACCAGACTAAGCACGGTGTGCAGACCGCAGAGTCTATCGCTGCCACCACGCACTAAACCGCGCCCGTCATGCTTTACGTAGCCGATAGTGCTAAGGAACGCCTGCGCGAAATTCGGGAAGCTAAGAGCATGCCCGAGAACCATTTTCTACGGGTAAGCATTACCAGCGGAGGCTGCTCGGGTCTGTCCTACCAGTTGGACTTTGACGACGAGCTTCAGCCCCGTGATCAGGTCTTCGAAGATAACGGCGAGACCGTCGTATGTGACCTTAAGTCCTTCCTCTACCTCTGCAACTCTACCCTCGAGTTCAGCGGCGGTCTGGACGGCAGGGGCTTCGCCTTCAATAATCCTAACGCCACACGTGAGTGCGGCTGTGGGGAGAGTTTTGCGGTCTAGCCGCACCTAAAATTCATAGCTAGCGCCCCGTTGGACTTGTCCGGCGGGGCGCTTTCCGTTCAAGTCGTCAGCACCGAAGCCGCCTCCCGCCGGATAGCCCCCTGCGCCAGTGCCACCGGGTCCTCCACCTGCTGGGCACTCAGGCGGCGCAGGCGTTCGGCGATCTGCCGGCTGGAATCAGCCCCCTCGGCGGCCCGGGCGATCAGCATACTGATGTTGTCACGCGACTGGGTGATGATGCGCCACAGCGAGTCACTCACGTAAATTTGCTGGGTAATATTGTATTCCACCTCCTGCCGGATGGTCAGCAGCAGCTCGGCGGTATACTCCCGGGGCGCACTATCCTCGGCGGGCGGGATACGTAGCAGTAGGTTGGGCAGGGAAATACGCTCCAGCATTAGCGTAAAGCGCTCACACGCCTGCAGACGCAGCGTCTCGATACCAGGTCCAGCATCTGCCGGGGCCGCAGGTGCAAGCGCCGTGTAAAGGCCTTCGATACTGGACCGGATGGCCGCCAGGTGGCGCAGCAATCCAATAGCGAACGCGACCAGACCAATTACTGCCAATAGCGGAAGCAGGATGGAGTAGATGTAGAAGAAGGCCATAGTCAGGGTATCGCTGGGGCACACGGCCAACCATGCCCGGGGCCGTTTGTTATCTTTACGTCCAAAGGTACTACCAAATATGAGCGCTGACGTCAAATCGCCCACCAAGACCGCCCCGATCTCAATTACCCCCTCCGCTATGGAGCAGCTCAGCCGGCTGCGTAAAGAACTTGGGGTGAACGGCGATCACTTTCTGCGCATTGGGGTACGGGGGGGCGGTTGCTCGGGCTTTGAGTACCAACTGGGCTTTGACCTGCCGCAGGAGGACGATCAGAAATTCACGGTTGGCAACGAGCAGGTGCTCATGAAGGCCGGCCACGCCCTGTACCTACTGGGCATGGAGATCGACTGGGCCACCGGACTCAACAACCGCGGCTTCACCTTCAATAATCCTAACGCAAAGGAGACCTGTGGCTGCGGCACCTCCTTCAGCGCCTAGGTTCGGTCACCTACTGCCCCCGTCGCCGGCCGAGCGCCGCGGCATCCCCCTTTACTATGAGAAGTCGGAGGACGAAACACGCCAAGACGTTTATGAGCGCTACGATGAGCTGGTTACGCGGCAGACGTTGTTGCATCTGTGTGATTCTCTGCACGGAGGCTACCCGCTACAACCGCTGCTAGATTATATATCTCGGTGGCTACCCGACCGGCCCCGTGTATCCATTGCCGATATTGGTTGCAGCGTCGGTCGCTTGATCGGTGCGTTTGCTACCCTGCACCCTGACTGGGACTGCTACGGCATCGACTTCAGCTACCAGATGCTGCGGCAGGCCAACGATCACTGGATCAAGGGGTTGGATATCAAGCCCAACATTGGCCGCTATGGGTTCCCATTCCATACCATTCCTGGCACCCATACCTCAAATCTTCACTTTGCGCTGGCTGATGCCGCTGCCCTCCCCTTTCCGGACGCTAGCCTGGAGGTTGTGTTCAGCACGTTCCTGATCGACCGGGTAACTGACCCCGTCCAGACCCTTCAGGAGTGGCATCGCGTGCTCCAGCCCTCGGGTACCCTCATCATCGTTTCTCCCCTCAACTTCCTCCAGTCGCAGCAGTGGGAGCGCTACTTTCCTCCGATGAAGCTTATTGCTCCGCTGATGCAGTCTGGCTGGCGTCTTATCGACCTCACCGACCCCCTCCTACTTCGTGAGCCCATGGATGCCCGGGGGAACCAAGTTTGCTGGCACACCTTCGCCGTCGTGCTGCAAAAAGCGGCCGATGGCCCCGCCGCGTGATATCTCCCTACCCCTCCTTGCGCAAATACACTAAATAGGTGGCGATATTTTTCACCTGCTCGTCGGTCAGGGCATGGTTCTTGAAGGCGGGCATTACGCCCAGACCGGCCCGGGTCTGGAAGCGAATCAGGGCGCTGGGTAGTGGTTTATTGATGATGGAGGGGCCTAGTCCCGACCGTCCACCGGGGTGACAGCCGGAGCACTTACCCGCAAAGAGGATACTACCCTCACGTAATGCCTCAGTGGGTAAGCTCACTTCGGTAGCAGCGGGCACCCGCGATGGGGTCGAACAGCCATCCAGTACCCAGCAGAGGCAGAGCAGAGTGACTACCGCCGGGATCGCAGCGATGGTACGCTGCCTTACTGCTTGCTTACTTTCCATACCACACCGGTTTTTTCATGGGGCGTAGGTCCCGCTTTGCTCATGGTCATGACCCCAAAATCCACGATGTACAGCGCATCGCCGGAGGGCGTAAACTGCACGGAATTAGGGCGTTCCAGGCCGCCACTGCCGAGCCAGGAAGCCGGCCCGTCCTTCTTTCCTTTATTCACCACGAAGTCCTCCACCCGACCCGTTGCTATGTCTACCCGTACCACCTTATACCCGACCGGAGCGAGCACCTTACCGACCTTTGGGGCCATATCGCCGAACTGAGCGACGAACGCCTGCCCGCGGAACCCAAACGCCGGGTTGGTGGAGAAATCAAGCCCGTTCGAGGAAGAATGAACGCCGAAGGTGGCCACGGGCGCGGGTGGGTCGCCGGGAGGGTTAGTCACCAGGGGACCCCGCGGTTTTCCCTCCCCGGGTACGTGGGTGACGGCAAGCGGAAGTTGCCCGTTGTAGTCGGGCCAGCCATACCACTTTCCCGCCTCGAGCCGGTAGAGGACGTCGCCAATTCCCCAGACCGGTCGACTGCCCCGATTGTCGTAAGCGTTCTGGGTGATGTAGATAGCACCATCCGGCGCCGTAGCTAGTCCGTAGGGATTGCGGAAGCCCCACGCCACTACCTTCGGCTCGCCTCCGGTAAGGGCTACGCGGAGCACGGCACCCGTGCAGGGGACTTCCCCCTTGATCATCTGTCCTTGTCTCACCGCGGTGTTGTAGGGTGAGTAAGGCCCCGTCACGGCACGGTCCTTCGGATCGTCCGTCAGTACGTTGGGAGTAGTGTAGTTAATGTCGGCGAGGATGATGTCGGCGCAGGGGATGTCGTGAAAGTCCGGGTGCCGCCGGAGCCAACCGAAGTCGGCGTTGTCACTGCCCACTACGCCGGAGTTGGTGGCCGTACCCTGACCGAAGTACAGGTAGCCCTCCTGAATTAGGGGACCGTTGGTGTGGTGGTCGCCGTAGCTAGGTAGTCCCTCCACTAGTGCCTGAGCCTCTCCGGCCTGACTCACCCGGAGGATTTTTCCGCCCTCGAGCTGTCCGCCCTCGGCGATATAGAAAAAGCCATCGTGGTAGGTCACGCCGTTCCAGGGGCCGTTTTCTGCCCCGGCATATACCTCGGTGGTCTGTCCATCAGCCCCAATGCGTAATAACCGGGGTTGGAGAAATACCTCCCCGTAGGAATAGCCCGCCTCGATGACGTAGGGGATGCCGTCTTCGTCAAAGGTGAGCGCCGTAGGAAAAGTTAGTCCCGAAGCCACTGCCTCGATGCGGTAGCCCTCCGGCACTAGGACGTCGGTAGGATCGATGTTCCGCTCCCGCGGGTTGCCGGAGATTTGTCCGCCGCCGTTAGAGGGTAAGATCCGGTAGCAGCCCTGTAGCAGCACGCCACAGGCTAGGAGATACACGAGTGCGTGTTTCATACTTCCGGGAACTAGGTGCCCCCTCCAAACCAGCCGCGTTTACGGGAAGTTCGGCAGACCGACTGCTGAACTGCGATAGCCGCACCTGTGTATTTCATAATCCCCACCACCCCTTCACGACCATGCCCGCCACCCCCCAAATCCGCTTCTCCCACTTCCTCGAGCAGTTCCCCGCGTTGGAACTTCCCATCACCCTGGGCGAGGATACCGTACGCCGCATCAGCAAGGAGACCCCGCCCCTACCCGCGCGTATGATCGAGCAGTTCCTGCTACCACTAGAGCCCACGCAGATCAACGATGAGTTCACGGAGTTCATCGCCTGCCTGCGGCTACCGGAAGCAGATGACTACATCGGATTGGTGTACTGGCGGGCCGATCTGGCGCAGTACCACTACACCCTGGTTACCCTGAACCCGAAAACGGAGGAGCTCATCGACCGCCTCATTCTGGCCGGCACGAGCTACGACGGGCAGGAGCTAACCCAGACTACCGCTGCGCTCACGGACGGACTGATGATCTACCAAGTCAGCGGACAGGGCGGCGGCGGGGACTTCGACTACCAGGCCAGCGGCAGCACGGCGCGTCGCTTTCAGATCGCGGCCTCCGGTAAGATCATTGAGTTATAACCTCCACCCGCTCGCCGGCGGCGGACTCGTGGTTGCCGTAGCCCACTACGCGGAAATTCTCGCGGGCGATGCCGGCCTCCAGTAAATGATTGCGGATCGTCACGGCCCGCTCCTCGCTCAGGAGTTGGGCGGCACGGGCATCGAGCTTACGTGCGGTATGTACCCGTATCTCTACCACCCCGGTTGATGCACGGACCTGTTCCACGAGTGCGTCCAGGGCGTCGTAGCCGGCCGCGTTCGGGTAAGCGGTGTTGGTGATGAAGGTCACTCCGGCGGGTACGGCGTCTGGGGGTGATTTAGCCGTCACGGCGGTAGGCTCGAAGACGGGCGGCGCTGGTTTGTCAGCTGTCGCAGGTGCCTCGCCGCGGGACTCCCGTAGCCTGGCTCGTAGCGCTTCTAGTTCGGCGAGCTGTTGGGCATACTCGGCGTCCAGGCGGGCCGCCTCATCGGCGTCCACGGGCTCCTCCCGGGGTAGGTCGCGCTGCATGCGGCGCTCCCAGTCCGTACGCTCGTCCAGCGTGGGTTCCGACGGGGGAGTATATAGGCCGGAACGTACGCTGGAGCGGAGTTGTACCGTATCACGGGGATTGACGCTGGTGGGGACCACCGGGATTTGTTCTTCCACCGTCGGGTCGGTCCAGGTGCCGCGCAGGTCACCGCCGCGATCGCGCTCGCGGGCCTTGCGCTCCTGCTGCTGTCGGAACTTCTCCTTCATCCGTTCTAGCTCGTCGAGGTCTTCGGCGTAGCGGGCGCGGGTGTCGGGAGCTACGGCGAGGGTGTCGGGAGTAGTCTGCGCCGGCAGGGTAACAGAAGAAACGAACAGCAGTGCGAAAAGCAGGGGTAGAAGTCTTGCCATAGCTTAAATGTACGGACTTTGGGGGGGGACTACACATCAAAATCGATAGAGACCTCCGGCGTAGTGGGGTGCGCCTGGCAGGTAAGCACGTAGCCCTCCGCCACCTCGCTGTCGTCAAGGGCGTAGCAGACGTCCATCTTAATGCCGCCCTTTTCGACGCGGGCCATGCAGGTGGAGCAGGCACCGGCCAGGCAGCTGTACGGGGGGGTTTTGCCCTGCTCCAGGAGGGCCTCCAGGATGTTCTGACCGGCCTTGAGCTCGACGCTGAACTCTTCCTTATTGAGCTTGACGTGTACGGTGCCGCCGCGGCTATCACTGGCCTGCTTGTTGGCATCATTGGCGGAGACGAAACGCTCGACGTGGATGAGCTTGTCATCGATGCCGTGGCCCAGTAGAGCGGCCTCTACGTTGTCAATCATCTGGCCGGGGCCGCAGATGTAGTAGCGGCAGTCGGGGCCGTTGGGGGGAAAGCGCTGTAGGAAATCCACCAGTACCTTGCGGTTGATGCGGCCCTTAGGGCCTTCCCAGCGGGTGGTGCTACGCTTGAATAGGCCCTTCAAGCCCTTGGTGGAATACTTTTTGGGCTTTGAAAGGATGTGCTCTACCGTGAGCTGTCCGGCGTAACGGCGTTGCAGTTCCCGGAGCTGCTTTTCAAAAATGATGTTGTCCTCATCGCGATTGCCGTACAGCAGGATGACCTCGCTCTTGGGCTCCTCCTCCAGCACGGCGCGCAGGATCGACATGAGGGGGGTGATGCCGCTACCGGCGCCGAAAAGGTAGTAGCGGCGGCGGGCGGCGGGGTCCACCTCGGCCAGAAAGCGGCCCATGGGGGGCATTACGTCGACGGTATCGCCGGGCCTGAGTTTTTGGGCGATAAAGTTGCTCACGACACCACCGCGCACCTGCTTGACGGTCACGGCCAGCTCGTCCTCATGGGGGGCGGAGCACATGCTGTAGGCGCGGCGCTCCTCCTTGCCGTCGATCTCGAAGCGGAGGGTGAGGTACTGCCCGGCCCGGTAGTGGAAGGCGGTCTGGTCGGCGGGGGGTACTTCGAAGTAAACACTTACGGCCTGGTCGGTCTCGGGCTGGACGCGGGAGACGCGCAGGGGGTAAAATTGTGGGCTAGACATGCAGTTTGGTAGGGGAGTCGGTAGGAAGAATACGTGGTATCCTAGTACGGTAGGGGCCCCGTGCTAGTTCAATTGGAAGCGCACGACGATACCGCCACTGGCCGCCGTCTGCGGAAAGCCGAGCGAGTTGAAGGGCACCGTCTTACGGTAATCGAAAAAGGCCCGCAGGCTCAGCCGCTGGTTGAGCTGGTACTCCGCCGAGGGGGCCAGGGTAAAGATGCGACTACCCTCCACCGGCTCGCGGGAGGGGATCGACAGCCGCCGCGCGTAGGTCTTGTTGTCGCGCAGGCTCACGTTGAACTGGATGTCGAGGTCACTGACGTTCAGGCGCCCACCGGTCCGGCTATTACCCCGCCGGTTGTTCTGCTGGGGCGTGGCATTAGGGGCGGGGTCGCGGGTGCGGCCTCCCTGTAGGAAGCCGATCTGCACGTCCTGGAGTACGATGCCGAAGCCCCCGATGATCTCCTTGCCCACACTTTCGGAGAGTAGTTTGCCCACGACGTTGATGCTGCGCGTCTCGTTGCTGGTGTAGGCGAAGTTGACGCTCAGTCCATTGACCAGCTCGGCGTCGATGGCCAGCAGCGGAGCGAAGGCACGGGTCTCGGAGATGTTAGGGATCTCCAGGCGGGGGAAGTAGTTGAGACTTACCGTGTCGTAGCCCTCGAGCACTCCTATGTTCTGCTCCTGCTCCAGGGCGTCAAGGTAGTCCAGGCTGGTGCCGTAGCTGCTGATGCTGAAGGTAGACTGGAAGCCGTGAGTAATGTTGACGCGGCGGAAGATATCGCTCAGTCCCCCTACCCGGTCCAATCCGCTCCAGGTCAGGCGCCAGTTCGGGGCTCCGCGCAGGTCGAAGGGGTTGAGGTTTATCCGGTTGGGGTCCTCGTCGCGGTAAGCGGCTAGGAAGGCGGGCAGTAATACGTCCTGTTGGTTGGGACCGTAGCCGAAGGTGTAGCCCTGGGCGGCCAGGTCGGGATCGGCGTGCGGCCGGCTACCCCCGAGGCGCTGGCTGAGGATGAGGCGGTTGGCCTCGAAGGTGGTGAAGAGCGCGTCCAGGTCCGTGGTATCCTGATTAAAGAGGCTCAGTGCCCCGCCGTTACTGAAGGTGAGGGAGCCATCACGCACGGGCACGCTGTGCTCGAAGGGGGCATCGACGCCCTTTTCCTGCACCTTGAAGGTCTCGGTGTAGTTCTCGGTGAAGGCCCGGTCCATGGTCAGCTCCAGGCGGAAATCGGTGAAGGGCTCGACGATGGCGTTGGCGTCCCAGCGCTTGGTGTAGTTCTGGATCACGTCCTGACTCAGGAACACGCTCGAACTGATGACTCCATCCTGGGCTAGCTCATTAAGGTAGTCCTCATCGCTCTGCCGCTGCTCGACCTCGAGGGTACGGATCTTAGGTTGCAGGCCACCCACGAAACCCCAGCCCGGACTGCTGAAGCCATCGCTGAGCCCGAAGAAGGCCGGCTCGGGCAGGAAGCCGGGGATGACGGTCGTGAAGTCCTCGCTATAGTTGAACCGGGCGCGGCGCAGGGCCAGGAGGGGACGCCCGAAGGAGATAGCGGTGTTATCGGCCGGCTGCCGCTCTTCCTCCGCGTCCTGCCCCGACTGGGCCGGGCGGCGGGTGGGCCGGCGGCGGTTACTCTGGTTGAACTTTTGTAGGAAGGGGATCTGGTCGTAGAAGCGCTCGAAATTCAGGTCGGCCGTGACCTGGCGCTGCTGGCTATTCTGGATGAGGTTACCGAGGCCCTTATTCTGTACGGAGATCGGCGCGGCGGCCCAGGCGTAGGTGCCCAGGTACTGGGTACGCACGTCCAGGAAGTCGAGGAAGGGCAGGAAGCGCAGCGGCAGCTGGTAGCTCAGGTTGATGGTGTGGTTGTACTGCTTGGGGCGGCCTCCCTGGAGGATGTTGTTCCAGATGCTGTCGCGACGAATACGCTTGGCATCCTCGTCGGGCAGCAGCACGAGCTCGTTCTCGTTGGGCTCGTCGATCGTCGCGTTCATGTTGGCGTTGAAGCCCAGGCGCAGGCTGCGCGTGAGGTTCCACTGTACGTCGTAGCTACGGTTCCAGATGAAGCGCTTATTGAAAAAGGTATTGAAGCGCTCGTCTACCCCGGCGAAGCGGTAGCTGGTGGTGGCGAAGCTGCGGTTCAGAATATTGGTGATGCTGATGCTGTTCGGCAGCGGGTTCAAGTTGAACTCGCTCAGTAGCCGCAGGTACTTACTCTGCAGTCCCTTGAAGGGCTCAAGGCTCTTCGGTGCCGCTCGACTGAAACTGTAGTCAAGTGCCCCGGTGTGGTCACGGATCACCTCCGAGGCGATGTAGGGATCGCTGCGCTCATTCTTGGTATAGCCGTAGCTGACGCTAAAGTTGGCCGGGTCCAGGGGACTGGGTTTGGTGCGGCGGGTCGCGGGTGCAATGCCGACGTTGTTGAAGTTGACGGCCGTGATCTTGTTGATTTCCTGGGCCTGTTCCCGGATGCTATCGCGTGCCTCGCGGGTTTCGGCCGCGTCGATCTTATCCTGTAGGCGCAGGTCGTAGTCGTAGGGGTCGTACTCCGGGGTACTGGTCTGTTTGCTGTGCTGCAGGTATACGGGCAGGCGTACGCCCCAGCGGCTGGGCAGGAAGCGGTCCATGCTCAGGTTGGTGGCGAAGTCGTAGCCGGCGGTCTTGAAGCGGTTGCGCTGTAGGAGGCTATTGTCGAGCGCCCCGAAGCCTACGCTGCTGTAGTTGACGGCGGCGGTGAGGTTACCCAGGTCGGCCAGTTGTACGTCGGCCCGGGCGATGGCGGCTACCCCACCCCGTTCGTCGAGGCCCTCCAGGCGCAGCTCGTTGACCCACACCTCGGCGCTGATGCCGTTATTGTCGAGGTCCTGCTGATTACGCACCCCGATCATGAAGACCTTGACGAAGCCCAGGTTAGGATTGCCGCGGATACGGATGGTGTGGTTGACGCCCTCGCTCGGGGAGTAGGTCTGGGAGTAGGTAGCGTCGCTGGCTACGTTGTTATTGTTGCGCTCCAGTTTGAGGTCGCGCAGTATCTCCAGGGGTAATTGGACTTCGTTCTGAGAGAGCCAGACGGAGTCGGCGTAGGCGCGGAGGCTAGTATTCGGATCGGGGAGTCCGACGGTATCCGACAGCGCTAGCGGCACTTCGTATTCGTAGTAGTTCTGCTCAAAATCGGAGCCCATGCGGAGGAATAGGCGCAACTCGCCGTCCTCGGGCCGCTGGATGCGACTCTGCCCGGCTGCTTCGGCTGTGCACGAACATCTTCAGGTCCTCGTAGAGGGCGCAGGTCCGTTTCGGTGTACTTGAAGACGGCGCGACTGTCGCTGGGCTGTAGGTTTTGCACCTTGAGGGATAGCGAACTGCTCATTCTGTAGCAGGTTCACTACCCCGACGCTCTGCTCGCGGCGGATGCCGTTGGGTAGCACGTAGTTGAAGGGCTGCCGGCGGCTGTTCTCCTCGATGTTGACCGCGTCGATGTTGAACTCCGTATTCTCCTCGCCGCCGATGATGGGCGTATTGGTGAAGTCGCGGTTGTAGCGCTGCCAGCTGTTGCGCACTAGGTCAAACTGGGCGAAGCGTAGTACCGTCGGGGCCTCGAAGCCCGTCATGAACATACGCATGAAACGGATGGAGCGGAAGTCCTGGATACCCCCCACGGCCGTCTTCTGATCGGTATTGAGCGGGAATGCGGAAGCGGTACCAGATGCGGCCGGTATTGGCCACGTCCTCGATGCGGTCGGTGATGAAGGGGGGTGGCATCCCGGTCGATCTCGCGGGGGTCGGTCCGCGACTGTACCAGGGGAATCTCGTACTGGAAATAGCTCTCCGACTCGTTGAGGGTATTGTCCTGGTTGAGGTCCTCGTCGTCGGGCAGGTTAGTGGCCGACTGCCGTAGGTTAGTGGCGGAGTTTTCGTTGGCCGCCGAGTTGCCCTGGGTATTGTTGAAGTTCTTGTAGCGGGTCAGGAGGCTGGCATCCTCCGGAAAGCGCGTCTGATCGTTGAAGTAAAAGAAGTTATCGTTGGAGGGGTCCTGGGTCGAGGCGCTCACGCACCGTACCCTGGAAGTTACTGAGGTAGTCGGCGAACTTGTCCCGCTCGCGGGCATCGTCGGAACCATCAAGCCCGACGTCCTGGGGCCAGACGGCTGGCCGGGTCATTATCGAAGCCCTGGGTGATCTGCTGAGCCACCGGTACGCGACTGAACTCCGTCTCGTCCACCGGTCGACTGCGGTTAATGGGCGTAGGCAGGCCGTTTTCGAAGAACTTGCGGCTGTCCTTAAGGATGTCCTCACTGACGTTACCGAGGTTGAGGTAGAGCGTGCCCTCCCTTTTCCTGGGCGTTGGCCGCCGCCTGCCGTCCGTTGGTGGGATCGAGGAAGGGCGAGAGCATCCAGAACTCGACGAACTCGATGTTGGAGGACTGGAAGTCGGTGGTGGTCATCTCCCGCATGATGCCCCCCCCAGCGGCTGGCGGGGTTCGAGCAGCTTGACCGGGGCCAGGGGATCGCCCTGATCGGGGAATACGCCGGCGGTGAAGCCCGGGTACCCCTCCTGGGTGTCGAAGTTATAGGGCCCTCGTTCACCGGGGTAGTAGGCCATATCGAAGGTGAAAAACTGTGTAAAACGCCGTCCTACCCCGTTATCAAGATTAGGGAAGACTTCCTGTTGTGGCACGCGGCTGGTGTAGACGTTCTGGTTATCACCGGCCCCATCGCGGCGGGAGCTCTCATCGATGCAGGTACCAGCTCAGGGCGGCCCGGTTAGCCCCCCGTGACCAGTCCGGTCCGTGCGGATTCGGGAAAAAGCGGATTGTTATTCTGCGCGTCGTTCTGCGGGATCGAGGCCAGGTACCAGCGCTGCACCGGCGTCATGAGGTCGATGGGGCTGGCCGTACCCTCGAAGTCATCCAGGTACACGATGCCTCCCTTCTCGTTGCGGCTCAGGTTGATGGCCCGGCTGTGTCCGGGGTCGAGAATGGCCGTTTCCGCCGTCACACTCACGTTCGAGGGGGGCGTTGGTGCTGAACAGCGGTAGCTTATCCAGGATGCGCGTCAGCCAGCCGGAGGGCTTGTTGTAGGTCGCGTCGAAGCCGTAGATACGGTTGTTGATGGGGTCCTCCCCAATGTTGACCTTCTGGGTGAAGGGCCGCTCGAAGAGCTGCATGAAGGTGCCCCCCACGGCCAGGTTATCGTTCACCTCATAGTCGGCGCGTAGGCCGAGCATAGTTTTAGTCTGTAGGCTGAAGATGGTGTTGTCCTCGTAGCTCACGTCCACCGGGACGCCCGAGCTGAGGATGGCATCGTTGAGGATACGGACGCGACCGGTGCTGTAGTCTACCGTATAGTCTCGCCCCTCCACCAAAAGCGCTCCACCTGCGGTCACCCGCACCGATCCCGGCGGAATATTGAAGGCACCCAGGCTAATTTCCGACTGCACGGAGGACTTGTAGCTTCCCCGAATTGCAAAGCGGTTCTTTTCCGGGAACTCCCGAGCCTGGAAGATCGTCGAGTCGTACAGCTCCTGGTAGGTAAAGCGGGGCGCATCCTCCGGCCGTAGCCGCTCGGCAGGTCGCTGCCGAAGGGTTCCAGCACGGGGAAATACACCCGTCCGGTCTGGGGGTCGATCGTAATGCCCGGCACGAAGTCAAACACCCCATCGGGCTGGGGGTCGCCCTGGGTATTGAGCGGTCGAGGTTGAACGCGCGGATGAGGGTACGCCGGGGATGTAGTTGTTGGTACCGGGTAGCGAAATGTCTACCGGCAGGAAGCGCTGGAAGCCCTGGCCGGGGTTTTCGTACTGGATGTCGAGGCGGAAGTCCTCCTGTCCTACCTGGTAGGCGCCCAGAGAGTAGACGTTTTTCATCATCAGGTCCCAGGCCGGCTCGCTCACCCGCTGGGTGGAGGACTTGAGCAGCTTGGTGAAGAGCACCTGGTTGGAGAAGTTGCTGGTGTCGGAACTGCTGTTATCGGTGTTGACCGAGAGCTCGCCCACCTTAAAGATGTTGCCATTGTACTTATAGCGGTAGGAGACGGCTACCACCTGGTCGGGCTGCACGTTGATGTTAAGGAGATAAAGCCGAGCTCGGGGTGGACGGTGTACTCCTGGGGATTGAGCTTACGGGCCGACACCTTCTCGAAGTCACGGATCTGCTCCAGGCCGAACTGAGCCGATTGCAGTACGGCTACCGAACGGTCGATGTCGCGCAGGTTCTCCCCTGGGCGACGAGCCGGCCGTACAGGTCGTTAGCCCCGTTCTCCGGTAGCGGGCGGCCGTCGCAGATCTCCTGGTAGCGGGGGGTAGGGAAGCGCTGTACGGCGGTGGGGTTGGTCAGCCGGGTGGGCTCGCCGAGATCAGCGAAGGCTACGATATCGCGCACGTCCAGTACCTCATTGCGGTCGTTGGTGATCCAGACCTCGATGTTTTCTAGATGGAACAGGGTATTGATCTGCGGCAGGTTCTCCAGGGCCGTTTCGTACACCTCGCGGTTGTAATGACTCAGGAAGAAGTGGGCGGTTCTCGTCGTACTCATCGGCGTAAACTTCGAACTGCGCCAGCTGGCTCCCGCCCTCGATGGTGAGCTTTTCGCGCTGCGAGCGCTCGCTGGCTGGCGATGGCCGTGAGCCGCAGGTGACCGAACTGTAGCTCGGTTTTGAGTCCGAAGAGCGACTGCGCCCCCTCGATGAGCTGACCCCGCAGCGGCAGGCTTACGTTACCGGCCTCGATCTTACGGATGATGTCGTCCTCCCCGAACACATCGCTGTTATAGTCGAGCTTGATCTGGTTGTCGAAGTTGAAGTTGGCCCCCGTATTGTAGTTGGTATTTAGCTTGAGCTTGTCGCCGATCTGGCCGGTGACGTTCATCTGAATGTCCATGTCGAAATCGAAGATCGTATTGCGGCGGAAGCGCTCGACGATGAAGGGGTTATCCTGGTACTGGTAGTTGAGTCCGAAGCTTAGGTCCACGCTACCCTGGGGCTGAATGCTGATCTCGGTGCCCCCGAAGAGATTGCTGATGAGATCGGGGTCGATCTCGATCTCGGAGAGCGGGTCGCCGATACTTATCTGATCGTCGGGATTGCCCACGCCAGCTAGATTATTGAAGTACCTGCGTTGGTCTTCCTTCGTGCGGTACTCCAGGTACTCGTCGAAGGTAAGGTAGGTGGGCGGGCGGAAGTCGATCTCCCCCAGACGCTCGCGCACGATGTAGCGGCCGGTGGCAGGGTCGTATTCCACGGTTTTTTCTACCGTGCTGGGGTCCTGTAGGTCGACCGGATTCTGGTTCGGATCGCTGATGAAATCACCCGTCCGGTCGCGCAGCGGCGGCAGGGTATCGTACAGAATAGCATCAAAGGGTAAGGTGCCGAGCCGGGCGCGCTCACTGGCGGCGGCATCGGCGGGCGTACGGAAGGGCGCGTAGGTAAAACCAAACGAAAACAGGGCAACACAAAGTAGTAGCAGTGTCTTGTTCATACGATGCAATCCTTCCTGAACCCCAGTTGACAGAGCGGGCAGCGAGTGTAGTAGTTAGGTAAAAGCGGCCGGCGCTTAGGAGGAGAGCTCCCGCAGTGCCAGCTTAATCAGGTCTTCCGGTGTGGTGGTATCCGGACGGGCGGCCAGTACCCGGTTGAGTGCGCGCTGCACCGCCGGGCGGGCGAAGCCTAGGTTGACCAAGGCAGATAACGCCTCGGTCCGCAGCGTATTGCTCTGCACCGAAAGCATTGTCGGTGAATCGCCACTGTCCTTGATCATCTTGTCCTTCAGATCCAGGATAATGCGCTTGGCCGTCTTCGGTCCGATCCCCTTCACCTTACGGATCGTCCCCACATCCTCCCCGATCACGGCCGCCCGCAGCTCCTCCGCATTCATACTCGAGAGCACCACCAGGGCCGTCGCCGGGCCGACACCACTCACCGAGATCAGCAGCCGGAATAGGTTGCGCTCCTGCTCCTCGTAGAAGCCGAAGAGCGTCTGTTGGTCCTCCTTGACGTGAAAGTGCGTCAGCAATTTCACCGTCTCGGCCCCCTCAATCTTGGTGTAGGTATACAGGCTGATGTTGACGTGGTAGCCAATGCCCCCGGCCTCGATGACAACGAAAGATGGGTTTTTGTGGGCGACGGTACCGGTTACGTAGGCGATCATGGCGGCGAAGGTAGGAGTTGGTTAGTTCGGTAGTGGGTAGTTGGGTATTCTGTTGTTGGAGGTGTAGTAGGCGCAATGGGGGGCGGGGCCGCAGGTGCGAAGAACGTGAGCTGCCTCCGGTAGTACAATGCTGCCTCCCCCGATAGCTATCGGGGCGCCAGCAAAATGCAGCCTCTGGCTGCGCTGATAGTGATGGGTTTTTTCACCACGGATTCACTACGTGGCTGCTGCGCGGTAGCCACGTAGTGAATCTGTGGTGACCTTTTCTACTGCTGCCGGAGGCAGTTGCAACAAACCCCCAAAAACCCAGGTTGCAAAAAATAAAAACCCCATGGCCAACCCCCAAAAACCCAACATCCCCTACTGGCACGTCTACACCGACAAGGACGGCGTCAGCAAGCAAAAGCGCGAGACCCTCACCGACTTCCAGCTCGAAAGCATGGGCGGCGGCTCCGGCAAGCAGTGGAACAACAAGCTCATGAAGGGCGCCACCCAGATCATCTTCTCGGAGCTACCGGCCGATTTCGACGGCGACTGGCACGAAAACCCCGCCCCCCAGTGGATCATCCCCCTTACCGGCGGCTGGTGGGTCGAGACCATGGACGGCACCCGCGTAGAGATGCGCGAGGGCGAGCTCAGCTTCGGTGCCGATCAGGGCACCAACGACGAGAAGGGACACAAGTCCGGCACCCTCGACGGCAAGCCCTGCCGCATGATGATCGTACAGTTCACGAACCGGAAGGACTTGGTGGGGGGTAGTGTGGCGCCGCATATAGGGTAGCCTGATCCGCTTCCAGACGCTGTAGTAGCGTATCTCGATAAAAGCGGTCACGCGCTGCAGCCTGCTCCGCATCGTAGTCCGTATCGGAATGGGGAGCCTTGGCACTACGCCTTCCGAGAAAAGCAAATAATTCGTTTTTCAGACTCTCTGTGGCCTCCGGATTATCCGCCGCCACATCATCCCGCTCCCCCGGGTCCCGCCCCAGATGGTACAGCTCATCGTGGTCGTCCTCCCAGTAGTGGATCAATTTCCAGTTGCCGTAGCGGATCTCGGAGCTAGGATCCCCGCCTTGGTTACCGTAGTGGGGGTAGTGCCAGTACAGGTAGCGGTCGGGGAAGTCCTCCCCCCTCGATGAGGGGGGGTGAGGTCCTTGCCCTCGATCTGCTGATTGGGCGTGACATTACCACCGGTTAGGGCGAGTAGCGTAGGCATCCCCACTGGCCACCCCGCCGTTGTCTGAGGTGAAGACTACGATGGTATTGTCGGCGAGGCCCAGGCTATCCAGCGCATCCAGCACGTTGCCTACCGCTGCGTCCAACTCCGCGACCATACCGGCGTACACCGGATTATCCTGCACCGTACGGATCGGAAAGCGCCGCTCCATCGTAAATGCATGCTCGGCCAGTCCCGCTTCCAGGCCCTTCGTTCGGTAGTATTCGAACCGCTCCTCCGTAGTCTGCAGCGGCGCGTGCACAGCATAAAAGCTCAGCATGGCAAAGAAGGCCGTATCCTGGTTTGCCACGATGAAGTCCTTCGTCCCCCGCCCCAGCCGCGCCGTCAGGCTCTCCCCCACCGGCCCGTCCGGCAGCTGCGGATTATCGTAAGGCGCAAAGAAGCCTCCCGGCGGCGAGCCCTCCAACACCCCCCAAAGAAAAAGGCCCCGCCCTCCAAAGAGAACGGGACCCCCACAGCACGTTCCGATAAGCCGGGTTCTGTCAACCCTCCAAAGGAGAGCGCTCCACCATTTATCTAGGCCGCCAGTTACCTAGCGGCTCCAGCTACCTACCCGTATTCCTAACCTACGACCGGGCCGGCCGCCGCCACCGAAGCAGCGGGAACACTGTTTGGTATTTCAACCCACGGGGTTTACCCCCATCGGATATTACTATCCGACGGCGTGGGCTCTTACCCCACGTTTTCACCCTTACCCTGACCCCCGGCCGAGACCGGAGCAGACGGCGGTATACTTTCTGTGGCACTATTCCGTACCTCCCAAGGGAAGCCCCGGCCGTTAGCCGGCGTGGTGCCCTACGTTGCCCGGACTTTCCTCTTGCTGCCTCAGCGACAAGCGGTGGAGTGGACGCACTGCAAGAACACTAAACCCTCCGCCGCCCCCAGGGTTTCCCCCACGTGCAGACAACCGCCATCATCGGAGCCGGTATCGCGGGACTGGCCGCCGCCGTTCGCCTGGCCGTAGCCGGTCATACCGTAGATGTCTACGAGGCCAACGCAGGCCCCGGCGGCAAGCTCAGCCAGTTCAGTTTACCGGGGTCTTACCGCTTCGACTTCGGCCCCTCGCTCTTTACCATGCCGCAGTACGTGGATGAGCTCTTCGAGCTAGCCGGTGAGGACCCCCGCGCCCACTTCCACTATACCCGCCTGCCCGAAGTGTGTCGCTACTGGTGGCCCGACGGCACGAGGTTCACCGCACCTGCGTCCACCGCCCAACTGATTACCGAGGCCGCACTCACCTTCGACGTGCCCGAGCAGGCCATGCGCGACTTTATGGACACGGCCGCCCGCAAGTACACCCTCACCGGCCGCACCTTCCTGGAAAAAAGCCTGCACAAGGCCCGCACCTGGCTCGATCCGCAGGTCGCCTACGCCATGCTCAAGATCCCCGGGCTGGACTTGTTCCGCAGCATGCATGACGTCCACGAGGCTGCCCTGAAGGATCCCCGCCTGGTGCAGTTGTTCGACCGCTTTGCCACCTATAATGGCTCCAATCCCTATAAGGCGCCGGGCCTGCTGAGCATGATCCCCCACTTCGAGCACCACTTCGGCGCCTACCTGCCGGAGGGGGGGATGTACGACATCGCTACGAGCGTGTACGAGTTGGGCAAACGACTTGGGGTCACCTACCACTTCAATACGCCCGTCACCCAGATTTGTCGGGCGGGGACGCAGGTGCGGGGGATAGAGGTGGGCGGCAAGGAAGTGAACTACGACACCGTAGTCTGCAACATGGACGTCTGGCTCGCCTACGACCGCCTGCTGCCCGGTGCCAAACGCCCCCGCATCACCCTCCAGCAGCAGAAGAGTACCAGCGCCGTCATCTTTTACTGGGGTATCGACCGCAGTTTTCCGGAGCTGGGGCTGCACAATATCTTTTTCAGCCACGATTACGCCCGCGAGTTTGCCACCCTCGAAGCCGGCAGTCTGAGCGACGACGTGACGGTATACGTTAACATCAGCAGCAAGTACGTCTCCGGCGATGCACCCACTGGCCACGAGAACTGGTTCGTGATGGTCAACGCCCCGGCCCACACGGGGCAGGACTGGGAGCAGCTAGTCAGTGAACTTCGCGCGCAGATCATCGCTATGCTTTCCAGAGAGCTTGCACCTGCGCGCGCGCCCGGTTGGTTGGCCGAGCATATCAGAGCAGAACGGGTGGTCACACCGCCGGACATAGAACGGCTCACCGGCAGCCACCAGGGCGCACTGTACGGCACGAGTAGCAACAACCGGATGGCAGCCTTTCTGCGGCACCCCAATTTCAGTCGCCAAATCGGGGGGCTTTACTTCCTGGGCGGGAGTGTGCATCCGGGTGGTGGCGTACCGTTATGCCTGCTCTCGGCGCGTATCGTAGCCGATCTGATGGAGCAAGCCGAAAAGTAGCCCACCAAACATGCAGTACGCTGGCCGGTTTTAGGGGTAACCTAACCCCCTTAACTAAAGCGAACATGAAAAGCGTAACCAAAAATTTATCCTTCCTCCTTATTGCCCTGATGCTGGTCTTCAGCGTGGTAAGTTGTAATACCAGTCGTGCCGTGAAGGGCGGTGCCGCGGGCGGTGCTGCCGGTGGCGTAATCGGCGGTATCATCGGAAAAAACAACGGCAGCGGAACCAAGGGGGCCATCATTGGCTCGGTAGTCGGTGGGGCCGCGGGTGCGGTGATCGGCCGGTACATGGACAAGCAGGCCGCGGAGATCGAGGAAGAGGTACCCGGCGCGCAGGTCGACCGCGTACAGGGGGTAGACGAGAACGGCGATAGCACTACTACCGGCATCGTGGTGACCTTCGACAGCGGCGTACTCTTCGGCTTCGGCAAGTACGAGCTGACGGACGCTAGTCGCATCGAGATACAGCGAATGGAAAAGGTATTCGAAAAGTACCCCGAGACCGACATCACCATCGAGGGCCACACCGACAGCGTGGGTAGCGAGACCAGCAACCAGCGCCTGAGCGAGCAGCGTGCCGCCAGCGTGGCCGATTACCTAGCCGATCTGGGTATTTCCCGCGAGCGCTTCGAGGTATCCGGCTACGGGGAGACCCGTCCGGTAGCCACCAACGACACCGACGAGGGCCGCCAGGCCAATCGCCGCGTAGAAGTAAGCGTCAAGGCCAACGAGCAGTTGGCTCAGAAGGCCAATGACGGCACCCTGACCGTACCGGAATAACTCAAATTACCCGCTGGGCGAAGGCCAGCAGTTCCTCCTCACACCACAAATCAGCCATGAGTTGGTAGCCTACGGGCAGGTGGCTCCCCTCCGCCGTGCCGGTGGGGATAGCGATGGCGGGTAGGCCAGCCAGGTTAGCCAGCACGGTGTAGGATGTCGGCCAGGTAGTTAGCGACCGGATCGTCGAGCTGCTCGCCCACGTACCAGGGCAGGCTTGGCGAGACGGGCATCAGGATAAAATCGTGGTCCGCCAGGATACCTCGCAACTGCTCCTGGATCACCCGCCGGGCCCGCTGTGCCTTTCCGTAAAATGCATCGTAGTAGCCACTGCTGAGCACAAAGGTGCCCAATAGGATACGCCGTTGCACCTCCGTGCCAAAACCCTCCGAGCGGCTCATGCGGTAGGTCTCCTCCAGAGTATCGGCCTCCGGACTGCGGTAGCCGTAGCGCATGCCGTCGTAGCGACTTAGGTTGGAACTGGCCTCGGCCGTGGTGAGTACGTAGTAGGTAGGCACTACGTAGTCGAAGTAGTCGAAGGTGACCGATTCTACGATATGCCCTGCGGCGCGGTAGCCTTCGATGGCCTGCCGGGTGGCTGTGCGGATAGCTGGATCGGCTCCCTCACCCTCGAGTAAGTCACCAAAGTAGGCCAGTCGTTTCGGCCCCTCGCTCTTTGCTTTACTGTACAGAGGGATCGGTCGATTAGGAGCCGTGGCGTCGTAGTTGTCGGCCCCGGCTATAATCTCCAGCCCCAGCGCAATGTCGGCCGGATCGTGGGCCAGCAGTCCGATCTGGTCGAAACTGCTCCCGTAGGCGATCAGCCCGTGGCGCGAGATGCGCCCGTAGGTGGGTTTGAATCCGTATAGCCCGCAGAAAGAAGCCGGCTGCCGTACCGAGCCCCCCGTACTGGAACCTACCGACAATAGACAAGTACCCGCCTGCACCGACACAGCCGCTCCCCCACTACTGCCCCCGGGTACCCGGGCCGGATCGGCGGCGTTGCGGGTGGGTCCGTAGTGGCTATTCTCGTTACCGCTGCCCATGGCGAACTCGTCGCAGTTCGTGCGCCCGATCACGATGGCATCCTCATCGATCAGCCGCTGGAGGGCGGTGGCGGTGTAGGGGCTCACAAATTCCTCCAAGATCGCCGAGCCGGCACTCACCCCGTGCCCGGCGTAGCAGATGACGTCCTTGATACTGATCACTACGCCGGCCAGCCTTCCCAGCTTTGAACCTGCGCGCCGCCGCCCGTCCTGTTCCTTGGCCTGGTCCAGCGCCCCATCGGCGTACACCTCTACGTAGATATTGAGGTAGCGCTGCTCCCCGATGGCGGCCAGGTAGCGTTCGACGAGCTGCTGGGTGGTCACCTCCCCGGTGGCCAGGGCGGCCTGGGTGGTGGCGATGGTGGGGTGGGGCATGGGTACAAGGTAGGTCTAAAGGGGATTTTTAGTAAAAGGTCTCGCCAGGGGGCAATCATACGCCGACGGTTCGCGAATACGGAGATGGCATGGTACAGATTATCCGATAATTTGTACCATGCCATCTCCACATAATCGGTTTATCGCTCCGGTGTCAGTCCCTTCCACCGCCACCACCCCGCCTGCAACCCACCCCGCAGCACCATGAAGAACAGCAAACTCCCCCATAGCCCCCAGTTCGCGTAGTACTGCCCCACCAGGTAATAGCTCGCCAGGTAGCCAGCTAAGGCGAGTAGCATAGTCTGCCGCATGGCCCGCGCGGCCGTCAAGCCCACGAAGATCCCGTCGAGCAGGTAGCAGGGAGTTGCGAGGAGGCAGAAAAGCACCAGTACCGGAAGGTATTCCAGGGTAACAGTGAGCGTCTCTGCCGCAGTCGCTTCCGGGGCGAAAAGTGCCAGCAGGTAGCGGTCTCCCAGGTAGTAGACCAGGGCGTACACCACCGCCAGCCCCATACCCCAGGCGAAGAGTAACTGGATCATCCGCTGCAATTTCTGCGGTTCCCCAGCACCCGCATACTTGCCCACCAAACTTTCGGCGGCGAAGGCGAACCCGTCTATGCCGTAGCTCAGCCAGTTTACGAGTTGCAGGAGGATCACGTTGGCGGCCACGGTAGCCGTGCCTACGTCCAGCGCATTAGCGCGGTTGTAAAAAAAAGCAAAGCTCAGCGTCAGGCACACTGTGCGGATGAAGATGTCGCGGTTGATCCGAAAGAAAGCTCCCAGGCTCGCACCATCGTCATCGGGGCGGGGACGCAGGTGCAACGTTTCTCGTACGAGCGGCCAGTCTGCTACCCGGTACCGTCCGTACACCAGCAAGCCCAGACCCAATAGCAGACCAATGTACTGTGCCGCCACCGTGCCCCAGGCTACCCCCGCAATGCCCCAGCCCCGGTAAGCCACCAAGTAGTAGCTCAGAGCCAGGTTAGCGGAATTGACGACCAGCGTAAGGAGTAGGGGCCAGACCGCATTCTGCCGGCCGAAGAACCAGCCCAGCAGCACCATCTGCAGCAGGGCGGCCGGGGCGGCGAGGATGCGGATGAAGAAGTACTCCTCCACCAGCGCAAGCTGATCGGCGCGAATGTTGAGCAACCACTCGGTGAAGTGGATCAGGGGGGTCTGGAGCGCTACCAGGGCAAGTCCGATCGCCAGGGCAAGAATACCGCCCCGCAGTAGTGTTTGCACCTGCGCCCCCGCACTCCCCCGACCGTACGCCTGTGCTGTGAGCCCTGTGGTGCCCATGCGCAGAAAGCCAAAATTCCAGTACACGAAGTTGAAGGCCATGCTGCCCAGGCCCACCGCCGCGATGTGGCCGCCGCCCAGTCCGCCCATGAGCGCCGTATCGAAGCTGGAGATCAGCGGCACCGAGACGTTGCTCAGGATATTGGGAAGGGCAAGGCGGAGGATCTCCCGGTTCGGCTGCGACACGGCCGCAAGATCGCCACTTTAGCACAACCTTAAGCAACCGGGCCTTTTGTGGCTGCGTCCTGTATGCGAACTTAGCCGCCTAATCCCGCTACCATGAAACCTACTACCCTACTGCTGCTCCTACTGTGTTTTGTCCTCGGCTGGACTAGCTGCGGCGAAGACGATGAGGATCCCGTGACCGCCGCCGCCACCCTCAACTACGACGGGCCCAACGCCACCGCCCCGCAGTTGCCCCCCGGCACCAATACCTTCGCCGCCTACTTTCCGCCCGCCGAGACGGAGCGCCTACGGGGTGGTACCCTAAATAAAATCTCGTTCTACCTTACACGCATTCCCCAGTCGACCAGCGTGGTGATCTACGCCGACGGTCCCGACGATCGCACCCCCGGCGCCGAGCTCTACCGTCGCGACATCACCGGCCGCACCACCACTACGGAGTGGAACGAGCACCTGCTGCTGGGCGATGCCATCGAACTGACCGGTCAGGGCCTCTGGCTAGCCATCGAGGTGGAGCTGGCGCAGGGGGAGCCCCAGAGTGTGGGTTGTGATGCCGGGCGTAGCTATAGCCCGAATGGTGACCGGCTGCTGATATCGACCGTTTCTGACTGGACCAGCTTCAACGAGCTGAACGGCGAGACGGTGAACTGGAATATCCGGGGGGAGGTGAGTACGCCCTAGACCTCCTCACTACCGGGCACCGCGAACTTCCGCCCCGTTAACCCATCCGTAAACGCCCGCTTCGTCGTCGCATCAATACGCAGCTGGTCGTTGAGAAAATCAGCCAGAAACTCGCCGATCTTCACCGATTCTGTGAGGAAACCATCGTGGCCGTAGTCGGAGTGCATCACCTCCAGGCGGCTATTGGGGATGTAGCGACTCAACATCCCCTGCTCCTCGATGGGAAAGAGAATATCGGTGTCGATGCTGATGATGAGGGTGGGAGCGGTGATCTTGCCCAACCCACTAGCGATGCCCCCGCGGCCCCGCCCTACGTTGTGCGTATCCATACCGCGGGAGAGGCCGTAGTAGCATACCGGGTCGAAGCGCTTCCATAACTTATAGCCCTGATACCGCTGGTAGCTGCTGGCCCGCAGATCGTCGTAGGTGCTGTCGTCGGGCTCGGACTGGGTGCCCACGTAGGTGCGGTAGTGGCGGTAGCTTAGCATGGCTACGGCGCGGGCGGCCTCCAGTCCGGCCTTGCCGGCATCCGGGGCATCGGTGCCGAAGGTGGTGTCGGCGCGTAGGGCCATGCGCTGCGACTCGTTGAAGGCTACGCCCCAGGCAGAATGGCGCGCATTGGTGGCCAGTACGCACAGTAGGTCGAAGCGTTCGGGCTCGGCACAGGCCCACTCCAGGCAGTGCTGCCCGCCCATGCTGCCGCCCATCAGCAGGCGGATCCCGCGGATGCCGAGGTGATCGGCCACCAGCGAAAAGAAACGGGCGTTGTCCTTGGTGGTGATGAGGGGGAAGTCGAGTCCGTAGGGCCGGCCGGTTTCCGGATTGTGGCTCAGCGAACTGGTACTCCCGTAACTACTACCCAGCATATTCACGCACACGATAAAGAAGCGCTCCGGATCGATCGTACAGCCCGGCCCCACGAGCCCCGGCCACCAGTCCTGGCAGTCGCTGTTGGCGGTCAGGGCGTGGCAGATCCAGATGACGTTGTCACGTGCCGCGTTGAGCTGGCCGTAGGTGTTATAGGCGGCGGTGAGGCGGGGCAGGGGGTGGTCGGATTCCAGCCGGAAGGGCTGCTCGATGTGTAAGTAACGGATCAAGACGTAGCGGCGCGGCGGTGTTGGAGGATGGCGGCGATGAGGTTGAGCTGGCCGAGGTGGTAGATGTCGTGGTGGGCACCGCCTTCGAGGAGGTCGACGGAGGTGTAGTCGTAGTCGGGGTGGAGCTTGTCGGTGAGTTGCTCCATGTTGAAGGCTTCCAGTCCGCGGCGGATCTTGGCGGTGGTATCGGTCAGTTCGGCTAGGTAGTCGGCTTTGGTCTTGGTTGGATCGGGGGGTGGCCAGTCCTGCAGGGTGTTCAGTTCGATCTTCTCGCGGGGCTCGCCGAGCAGTCGCTTGCCCAGGTCGCGGCGCCAGGCTAGCATGTGTTCCAGGAGCTGGGCGATGGTTCGGTGCTCGACGGGTTGGTGTAGGTCCGCATCGGGAATGCGTTCGAGACTTTCCTCGAGTCCGCTGCCGAAGAAAGGTTGGCGGCGGTGAAGGAGGTCGTAGAGGTGTTGGAAGTACTGAGTAGTCATGAAGATATTAGGGCTGGATGACCCGATGCAATTGGCTCAATCAGGTCTGCCTCAGACAGGGCAAGATCAGCCACTTTCTCGAGGAGCATGGGGAGCGGCATATTTTGCTTGAGTAGTATGATGCCGGCGTGTGCATTGCTTTGCTGATGTAGCTTTTTATAGTCCTCCCGATCAAAGGTGATCACTGCTCTACCGATACCGGTGGCGTAGGCCAATATGTCGGGGTCGCTCGTCTTTCGGTTATCCAGCTGCGCGTCTGTTGTAGTGATAATATCGACGCCATGATCCTGAAGCCCCTGTACGATACGTAGTGGTATGTTCTCATCCGCAAACAAACGCGTCATGCCGCGTCATTTTCGGCGATATCCTGATCGATTTCTTCCTGATTTATAGCGTAATATGCTTTGACCGCGGCGATGCTTTCGGGAGTCAGAGACGGGTATCCCTGTAGTAGGTCTTCGTCCGTCCAGCCCAGCTGTATCCATCCGATCAGGAGCCACACCGCGAGGCGCGTATTGTTTATGCGGGCACGCCCCCCCACCACGCCTGGGGTCTTTACGATTAGGTCATTCGGCGTATTGACCAGTTTGGTCAGGCGGCGAAGTAGCTCCTGCTGTTCGTCTTTAGGTAGCTGAGCAGCTAGGCGGAGCGTCTGATCGATAGTAGCAGTCATAGAAATACGATTTAGGCCGGGGGTACAACCGAAGAACGCCCGTGCCCCCCGCCCAAGTTGCTACGCCGTCACCGGCTCACCCACCAGCGCCAGCGCCTGCTCCAGATCAGCCTTAATATCATCAATGTGCTCCAGGCCCACGCTCACCCGCAGCGCATTCGGCTCCACGCCGGCCGCCCGCTGCTCGTGCTCGTTGAGCTGCTGGTGGGTGGTGGCACTGGGCTGGATGATGAGCGTCTTAGCATCGCCCACATTAGCCAGGTGGCTGATGAGCTTGAGGTTGTCGACCACCTTGGTAGCGTCCTCCTTGCCGCCGCGCACGTTGAAGTTCAGCACCGCCCCGTACGCACCCTCACGCAGGTACTTCTTCGCGTTGGCGTGACCGGGGTGATCCGGCAGACCGGCGTAGCTCACGCTCTCCACCTTTTCGTGCTGCTCGAGCCACTTGGCCAGCGCCAGGGCGTTCTCGCAGTGGCGATCGACGCGCAAACTCAGCGTCTCCAGGCCGATCATGAACATCCAGGAGTTGAAGGGGCTGACGGCGGGGCCGAAATCACGCAGACCCTCCACCCGCGCGCGGATCGCAAAGGCGATATTGCCAAAGGGACCGTCCTTCCCGAATACCTCATTGAACACCATACCGTGGTAGCCCGGACTAGGATCGGTAAACTGGGGGTACTTCCCGTTGCCGAAATCATACCTCCCGCTATCCACGATTACGCCGCCGATGCTGGTGCCGTGGCCGCCGATCCACTTGGTAGCTGATTCCACCACGATATGCGCCCCGTGTTCGATGGGCCGGCAGAGGTAGCCGCCGGTGCCGAAGGTGTTGTCCACTACCAGCGGTAGGTCATGATCGGTGCATAGCGCGCTCAGTCCCTCGAAATCGGGCACCAGAAAGCTCGGATTAGGTAGCGTCTCGGTGTAGATCGCCTTAGTGTTCCCGTCGATCAGCTTCTCGAAGTCACTCGGCTTAGTACTCTCCGCAAAGCGCACCTCGATGCCGATCCGCTTAAAGGCCACCTTAAACTGGTTGTAAGTCCCCCCGTATAGGTAGGGGCTACTGACGATATTATCGCCCGCCGAGGCCAGGTTATTGATGGCCAGGAACTGGGCGCTCTGTCCCGAGGCCGTAGCTACGGCAGCGGCTCCCCCCTCCAGCGCCGCAATGCGCTTTTCGAACGCATCCGTCGTCGGGTTCATGATCCGGGTATAGATGTTCCCGAACTCCTGCAGCCCGAAGAGCTTGGCCCCGTGCTCGCTGTCCTTAAAGGTATAGCTGGTAGTCTGGTAAAGAGGCAGAGCCCGGCTGCGGGTCTGCTCGTCGACCTCCTGGCCGGCGTGTAGTTGTAGTGTCTCAAAGTGCATGGTGGGGGGGTTGTTGCGTTGTTGAGTTAGTTAGTTGTTGGGTTGCGGGTGTGATAGGCGTTGCAGTTGCTATCAACAGATGTGCGTCCAGCAAGAACCTCGAAGGGTTCGTTGGAGCCGCGTCAGCAGGGGTAGGGGCCCCTGATGTAAGCCTTCGAACCTTTGAGCGTTCGGTCGAGCCATCCAATCAAGCAGTGCCCCACAAGGCCGCGGCCGCAGGTGCAAAGCAAAATAGTAAGGGGAAAGGATGCCGGAGTCGGCGGGTGCAGAGTGCATACGGCAAGTCCATTTTATAGCTTCCCCCCGGCAATACGCCGCAAGGACAGGAATTGGCACCTTTTCCCCCGGGCCAGCGGAGGAATGGTTGCCAGGGGATCGTAGAGCCTGGTCTCTCCACCCTTCGGTATAAAATCTTCCCCGCTCGGCTGCGGAGGGTCGGGTGGCAAATATAGGGATGGAGCGTGGGGTGTGCAAGGGGTAAGTACCTTTAAGCGTTCTAAGCTCCCACCTACATGCGTCTCTCCACCAAGCTACTGTTCCTCTTCCTGATTCTTTGCACCTGCGGCCGCGCACAGATTTTGTTCACCCACGAACGGCAACTGCCGGGGGCCGAACACCTGACCGTCAACGAAGACCTGTACCCCTTTTACCACGGCGTAGCCTCCGGTGACCCCCTGGAGGACCGGGTGGTAATCTGGACACGCGTGACCCCCGATAGCCTCGATGGCCCCGTAGAAGTAGCCTGGCGCGTAGCCACCGATACCCAGCTCAAAAATGTGGTCCGCCAGGGGACCTTCACGACCGACGCCGACCGCGACTACACCGTAAAGATCGACGTGGACGGACTGCAACCCGGCACTACCTACTACTACGGCTTCACGGCCCTGGACCGCAACTCGCTGACCGGACGGACTAAGACCACGCCCACCGGCGAGGTGGATCACCTACGCTTCGGGGTGGTAAGCTGCTCCAATTTTCAGTCGGGCTACTTCAATGGCTACGGGCGGCTGGCCGAGCGTAACGACCTGGACGCGGTGGTGCACCTGGGCGACTACATCTACGAGTACGGTAACTTTACGGTGGGTGTGGGTAACCCGGAGGTGTGGGACGAGCGCATCGTGGAACCCGACGGGGAGATCGTGACGCTGTTCGACTACCGGGCGCGCTACGGCACCTACCACCTCGACGAGGACCTGATGCGACTACACCAGCAGCAGGTCATGATCGCGGTGTGGGACGACCACGAGTTTGCCAACAACTCCTATACCGGCGGGGCCACCAACCACCAGGAAGATGGCGAGGGACCCTGGGAAGACCGCAAGGCCGCCGCCGAACGGGCCTACTTCGAGTGGATGCCGCTGCGCGATACGCGCGACGAGACCGTGTACCGCACCCTCTCCTACGGCAGCCTGGCCGACCTCATCATGCTCGACACCCGCATCGTGGGCCGCGACAAGCAGGCACCCCTGACGAGCGATCCTGACCTCTTCAGTCCCGACCGGACCATGCTGGGCGAGGAGCAGAAGGCCTGGTTTTTGGACCGTCTCGGCCGGTCTACCGCCAAGTGGAAACTCATCGGCAATCAGGTCATCTTCTCCCCCTTCAACATCGGTTGGGCGGGGGCGCTGGTGCGGGAGCCCTTCGAGCGGGTGGAGAGCACCTTCCTCGACATCTGGGATGGCTACCCCGCGGAGCGCTCGCAGATCGTGGACTTTATTCGGGACCAGGAGATAGACAACGTGGTCATTCTGACCGGCGATTTCCACACCAGTATGGCCTATGAGGTGGCCGACCCACCGGTGAGCCTGAGTTTTCGTATAGAGAACGGGGACACCTTACCGATCTACTCGCCAACTGATTACGACCCCACCACGGGAGCCGGGGCGGTAGCGGTGGAGTTTGCCTCGCCGAGTGTGGCCTCGGCCAACTTCGACGAGACGACCTCGCCCGGGATCGCCTCGATCCTACAGGAGCAGATCAATCAGCCACTGAAGTCGGGCAGCGAGAACCTCGGCAACCCCAACCCCCACATGAAATACGTCAATCTAATCGACCACGGCTACTACATACTTGACGTGCTGGAAGACCGGGTAGAGGCCGATTACTTTTACACAGAAGTGCTCAAGCGGACCCCCGAGGAGCGCTTCGATCTGGGGTGGAGCAGTCCGGCGGGGGGGCACTTTCTCACCGCCCACGATAGGCCCGCCGCGGAGAAGGCGACGCAGGATGCACCGGCCCCGGCTGACCCTCCCGGCCTCGGCACTGCCGTACGCGAGCCCGGCGACGTAAGGGTGCTAGCGCTGGCGCCGAACCCCACGGCGGGGCCGCTGAGTATGCAGTACGTCGTCAAGCGGGGCGGGATGATCCGGATCAGTGTGCTCGACGCGGCGGGGCGGACGGTGCGTGACTTGTACGGCGGGCGGCAGCCGGCCGGGCTGTACACCCTGCGGGCGGAGCTGGGGGCGCTGGCGGCGGGGACTTACCTGCTACAGGTAGTTTCTCCGGAGGGGGCCACCCTACGGCGGGTGATCAAAAATCACTAGCTTCGCGGTTCTTAATTTAGATCTTGCTCCCTAGTCATCGAGGAGGGACATTCTTCCACCACAGGTTAATCGCACTATATATATGGTTTCAACTATACTTACGGCCGTCCCCGTACTGGGTGTCGTAGCCCTCATTTTCATGGCTATCCGCTACAGTTGGGTGGGTAAGCAGGACCCCGGCAATCCGCGGATGGTCCGCATCGGGCAGAACATCGCCGATGGGGCCATGGCCTTCCTGCGTGCCGAGTACCGGGTGCTGGCCATCTTCGTGGTCGTCGTCGCCGCCCTGCTGATTTTCACGGCCGATGCCGCTACCTCCAGTTACATGATCGGGGTGAGCTTTATCCTGGGAGCCATCTGCTCGGCCCTGGCTGGCTTCATCGGTATGCGGGTAGCGACGAAGGCTAACGTACGCACCACCCATGCCGCCCGGGAGAGTCTAGGTAAGGCGCTCGGCGTCGCCTTTGCCGGCGGTTCTGTGATGGGCCTGGGCGTGGTTGGACTGGGACTACTCGGACTGGGGGGCCTGTTTCTCCTCTTCCAGGGTATGTTCGTCCCCGAGACTGCCGTCAATGGCACTGAGGAGGCGCGCATCGCTATCGTGAGGGTAGTGACCGTACTGACGGGCTTCAGCTTCGGTGCCTCCTCTATTGCTCTGTTTGCCCGCGTGGGTGGGGGTATTTACACCAAGGCCGCCGACGTAGGCGCTGACCTCGTAGGTAAGGTAGAAGCCGGTATTCCGGAAGACCACCCGCTGAACCCCGCTACCATTGCCGATAACGTAGGCGATAACGTCGGTGATGTGGCCGGTATGGGTGCTGACCTCTTCGAATCCTACGTAGGCTCCATCATCGGTACCATGGTGATCGGGGCGGCCTTTATCACCGTCCCGCAATTCGCCGGTAGTGATATCGGCGGGCTCAACGCCGTGCTGCTGCCCCTCGTAGTGGCCGGTATCGGTATCCTGGCCTCCATCATCGGCACCTTCTTCGTGCGGGTCAAGGAGGGGGGCGACCCCCAGAAGGCCCTCAACACCGGCGAGCTGATCGCCGCGGCCATCATGCTAGTACTGACCTTCTTTGCTGTAACCACCATGCTGCCCGACACCTGGGAGATCGTCAGCGTAGATAACCTCGGTAAACCACTGGTGGACCCACAGGGCGATCCGGTTTCCTTCTCGTACACCAATATGGGCGTGTTCTTCGCCATCATCCTGGGGCTGGTTGCCGGACTGGGCATCGGCTACATCACCGAGTACTACACGGGCACGGGCACTAAGCCGGTGCAGGGTATCGTGGATCAGTCGGCCACGGGTGCGGCTACTAACATCATCGCCGGTCTGGCCGTGGGTATGCGCTCCACCGCCCTGCCCATTCTAGTGCTAGCCGCTGCCATCATTGGAGCCTACTATTTCGCCGGGCTCTACGGCATCGCTATTGCCGCCGTTGGGATGCTCTCCAACACGGGCATCCAGCTTGCTGTCGATGCCTATGGTCCCATCTCCGATAACGCCGGGGGTATCGCCGAGATGGCTAACCTACCTAAGGAGGTACGCGAGCGTACCGACAAGCTTGATGCCGTTGGTAATACCACGGCCGCCATCGGCAAGGGCTTCGCGATCGGCTCAGCTGCCCTGACGGCCCTGGCCCTGTTTGCCGCCCTTTATGCAGACGGCCGGCATCACCACCATCGACATCGCTAACCCCTACGTCATGGCCGGGCTCTTCCTCGTGCCATGCTCCCCTTCCTCTTCAGCGCTTTCTCCATGGAGGGCCGTGGGGCGCGCCGCCAACGATATGATCAAGGAGGTACGTCGGCAGTTCCACGAGATCCCCGAGCTCAGGGCCGCCCTGGAGGTGATGCGCCGCGCCGGCCACGACGAGACCAAGTGGACGGCCGCCGACAAGGCCCACCTTCGATGCCGCCGACGGCAAGGCCGACTACGCCAAGTGTGTAGAGATCTCCACCGCCGCTTCCATCCGCGAGATGGTAATGCCGGGCCTAATCGCCGTACTTGCTCCCGTAGTGGTCGGCTTCGCGCCGCGTTTGGTCGGCTCCGATGCCGGGGCTGAGATGCTCGGTGGCCTACTGGCCGGCGTGACCAGCGCGGGTGTCATGATGGCCATCTTCCAGTCCAACGCCGGGGGTGCCTGGGACAATGCTAAGAAAAATGTTCGAGGAGGGTGCCTCCGTACAGGGTACCATCTACCACAAGGGCTCCGATCCCCACAAGGCTGCCGTAGTCGGTGATACGGTGGGTGACCCCTTCAAGGATACCTCCGGCCCCTCGCTCAATATTTTGCTGAAGCTGATGAGTGTGGTAGCGCTGGTGATCGCGCCGCTACTCTAGGCTCGCTAACCGTTGGACGCTTTAAAAGCGTCCAACGGTTTTACTTGATCAGCAGCTTCTCCACCGCGAAGGCACCTAGGTGCAGGCTGGTAACGGTATCACCCGCCCTGAATACCTCGCGGGTGGCGTAGGTGCCGCTGACGGAGTCGGGTCCGGTGTGGCGCTCGAGTTGCATCTCGTAGATATTGATGATCCAGTACTCCTCGATCCCCGCGACCGCGTAATTAAGCTTCTCACGGTACGATCAGTGGCTAAGGTGCTGTCGGCTACTTCGACGACCAGTAAAATATCTGCCGGACGGGGGTGTTGTGTATATGCCTCTAATGGTCCCTTCGCACGTGTAGGTCTGGTTCGGGCTCTGAATCATCGATCAGGGTGATAGGATCCTGTATCCCTATCGTGTACTTATCTTCGGAAGTCGGCGGTTGAACAATCGATTTATCTTCTTCACGGCCTTACCGTGGAGACGCCAATAGGCATTTTGGGTACAAGTTTGCCGAAGAGTAACTCCACCTTATCGTTCTCCGTAAGCACCCCCGCCTTGATGGCTGCATGGTACCTTTCCAGCGACCAGTAGAAATCCGGTAGCCTAGCCATAATTTCTGCCTCCGAGATGATGCGGGTCATGGGAACGTAGCTTGGGTTAAAAATAAGGACTTTGGGGGCAAACTACTTTCGTGACCAAGTCGGCAGACGAACTTTTACCTTTACCCCATGTCCCCCTTTCCCAAACTAGGCATCCTCGGCGGCGGCCAGCTCGGTAAGATGCTCTGCCAGGCCGCCGCCCCCTGGCACCTGCCTACCTACGTACTGGATAGCTCCGAAGAAGCTCCCGCTGCCCCCTACGCTACCGTCTTCCAGCAGGGCAGCTTCCGCGACTACGACGACGTCATGGCCTTCGCCCGCAGCCTCGACGTAGTCACCATCGAAATCGAGCACATCGACACCCGGGCCCTGCACGAACTGGAGCAGTCGGGCGTGAAGGTCTACCCCCAGCCCCATCTGGTCGACCTCATCAAGGACAAGGGGCTACAGAAGCAGTTCTACGCCGACCACGGCATCGCTACCACCGACTTTCAGCTCTTCGACACGAAGGAGGAGGTCATTCGGGCGGTGAACGCAGGTGCGGTGAAGCCCCCCTTCGTGCAAAAGTCACGGACCGGCGGCTACGACGGACAGGGCGTCAGCATCATCCACTACCGCGAGGAGGTAGAAGATCAACTGCTCGAAGGGGCCTGCCTCATCGAGACGCTGGCCGACATCGACAAGGAGCTGGCCGTCATCGTAGCCCGCTCTCCCTCCGGCGAAGTAAAGGTCTTCACGACGGTAGAGATGGAGTTCCACCCCACCGCCAACCTGGTCGAGTTTCTGGTCTGTCCCGCTGCCCTGGATGGCGACACCGATGGCCGCGCCACTAAGTTGGCCGTCGAGGTCGTACAGCAGATGGAGATCGTGGGCCTGCTCGCCGTCGAGCTCTTCCTCACTAAGGATGGTGACATGCTAGTCAACGAGGTAGCGCCCCGGCCGCACAACAGTGGTCACCACACCATCGAGGCCTGCGCTACGAGTCAGTACGAGCAGCATTTGCGGGCAATATTGGGTTTGCCCCTCGGTGATCCTTCGCTCCTGCGCCCCGCCGCCATGGTGAATTTGCTGGGTGCAGAAGATGATAGTGGGCCTACTCAGTATGAAGGGCTGAGTGAGGTACTGGCTATCCCCGAGGTGCACCCTCACCTGTACGGGAAGGGAGAGACACGGCCATTCCGCAAGATGGGGCACGTGACGGCGCTGGGGGATACGGTGCAGATTGCGCGGGCGCGGGCTGCTGCTGCTCGGGACGTGCTGCGGGTGGTGGCTAAGTAGTGATGCAGGGCTCGTCCGCCGACCGGGCATAAACCGTGGTTACCGCCAGCCACCACCCAAGGCCTGGTACAAATCCACCACCGCACCTAGCTGCTCCCGCTTCGTCTCGATCAGTTGCGTACGCGCCTCCAACGCATCGCGCTGCGTCAGCAGCACCTCCATGTAATCGGCACGGGCCGACTGGTACAGCTTATTAGAGATATCGATCGACTCGTTCAGGTAGTCCACCTGCTGCTGCTTGGTCTGGTAGGTCTGTTGAAGGTTGTCGATGTTGGATACCTGCGTGGCGACCTCCTGGTAGGCGCGTAGCACCGACTGCTCATAGTCATACGCTACCTCCACCTGCCGGGCGCTGGCATTTTGGTAGGTGGCAATGATGGCGTTGCGGTTCACGACCCGGTGCGACCACGTCCCCGGCCAGGGATAGCAATAACGACTCCGGAGCGCTCACCAGTGTACTTCAGGTTGAAGGCCTGAAAGCCGAGTCCGGCGCGGATGCCGAAGGAGGGCAGGAAATTAGCCCGGGCCGACTGGATGTCGAGCCCCGCCGCGGCCAGTTCGTACTCCGCCTGGCGGATGTCGGGGCGGTTGGTGAGAAGCTGGGAGGGGATCCCGGCTTTCACCAGCGGGGGCTGTAGGTCCAGGAAACTATCTGAGCGGCGGGCAATGGGTTGGGGGGCCCGACCGAGCAGAAATTTATGCGGTTCTCGGTGGCGGCGATTTCCTGTTGGATGGAGTAGGTCTCGCTGCGGTTGCCCTGGATCTCGGCTTCGAAGCGGGCGCACGGCCAGGGAGTTGGAACGGCCCGCCTGCTGGAGCAGGTTGACTACCCGGAGAGCGTCCTCCTGAATGGCCAGCATGTTCTGCAGGTTCTGTAGGCGGGTATCGAGGGCGAGCAGCTCGTAGTAGGAGTTGGCGACCTCGGCAACTACCTGGGTAGTCGTGAAGTTGCCGGCCCTCTACGGTGGCCAGGTACTCCATCACGGCGGCCTTGCGGGCGTTGCGCAGCTTATTCCAGACGTCGATCTCCCAACTGGCGTAAAGCCCAAGCTGGATGTTGGTCAGGAACTCCGGAAAGGCCCGCTCCTCGTTGAGTTCGATGTTTTCCTCCAGGGCCCCGTTGCGGGTGTAGCGGCCTACTTTTTCTACGTCGGTAGCTACTCCGGTACTGACGAAGGGCAGGTACTCGCCCCGCCGCGCCTGGATCTCGTTGCGGGCTATGCTGATGCGCTGCACCAGGATGTTGAGCTCCTTATTGTTGACCAGGGCGGTGTCGACGAGCTGCAGTAGGTAGGGATCGTCGAAGAAGTCATCCCACCGCCGCCCGGCAGCTACCCCCGTCGTATCCGTACCGGTAGTAGCGGAAAAGGTTTGGGGCAGCGCCGCGCTCGGGCTACGCGTAGCGATCTGGGGTATGGTGCAGGCGGTCTGCAACAGTAGCAGCAGCAGGACCGCCACCAGCCCCGGCAAACACTTACAGGATATCGGTTTCATTGTATTGGTATTCTTCGGTTAGGGGACCAAAACGTTCGTCCTGGATCAGCTTTTTACCCTCGCCGAGCTTGGCGAACAGGTAGTACAGTCCGGGAATCAGCAGCACACCGAATAGCGTACCGAAGAGCATACCCCCGAGGGCGGAGGTACCGATGGTACGGTTACCGATGGCACCGGCACCGGTCGCAAAGACCAACGGGATCAGACCGGCCACGAAGGCAAAGGAGGTCATCAGAATGGGCCGGAAGCGCGCCCGTGCTCCCTCGATGGCCGCATCGCGTACCGACATACCCTGCTGGGTCTTCTGTACGGCGAATTCTACAATCAGTACCGCGTTCTTACCCAGCAGACCTACCAGCATGACAAGTCCGACCTGGGCGTAGATGTCGTTGGCCAGCCCCAGCAGCTTTAGCAGCAGGAAGGAGCCGAAGATGCCCACCGGCAGGGACAGCAATACCACGAAGGGCAGCAGGAAGCTCTCGTATTGGGCGGCCAGCACCATGTACACAAAGATCACTACGATGCCGAAGATTACGATAGCTTCGTTGCCGCGCCGCGCCTCGTCGAAGCTCAGGCCCTCCCAGGCGATGTCGTAGCCCTGGGGCAGGGTCTCCTTGGCTACCTCGGCAACGGCCTTGATGGCATCGTCCGTGGTATAACCCGGAGCGGCCTGCCCCCGGATGGTGGCCGAGTTGTACAGGTTGTAGCGGGTGATCTCGTTGGGGCCCTGTTGCTTCTTCATCGTCATGAAGGCGGAGTAGGGTACCATCTCTCCCTCTTCGTTCTTCACGTAGTAGTTGAGGATGTCGCTGGGGTAGCGACGGTACTGCGGACCGGCCTGGGTGTAGACCTTGAAGAAGTTGTTGAAGCGGATGAAGCCCTGCTCGTAGGTGCTACCGATGAGGATGTTCAGGTTCTCCATCGCCATACCGATCGAGACGCCCTTCTGCATCGCCAGCTGGTTGTTGATCTCCAGCTCGTACTGGGGGTAGTTGGCGGCGTAGAAGGTGAACAGGCCGTCCAGCTCCTTGCGCTTGCCCAGCTCCTGCATGAAGTTCTGGTTGATGCGGTCGAATTCGTGGTAGTCGGTGCCATTGGTCTTATCCAGTAGGCGGAGGGCCAGACCGTCGGCGGCACCATAACCCGGTACGGCGGGGGGCTCGAAGTACTCGATCACGGCACCGAAGTCCTTGGTGTGCTCCTCTAGTTCCTCGATGATCTCGCGGACCGACTGCGTACGCTCGCCCCAGCCCTTCAGGTTGATCAAACAGGTACCGGCGTTGGAGCCCCGGCCCTCGGTGAGGATTTCGTAGCCGGCCAGCGAGGATACGGAGGCTACCCCGTCCACCTCCTCGGCCACGGCCTGTAGCTCCTGAGCTACTTTATTGGTAGCCTCCAGCGTGCTACCCGGAGGGGTCTGAATGATGGCGTAGATCATGCCCTGGTCCTCACCGGGAATGAAGCCGGCCGGCAGCGTCTCACTGACCAGGAAGGTACCGACGCAGAAGGCTGCCAGTAATAGGATCGTCACCAGCCGGCGGGCTACTACCGCACTCAGCACCTGCGTGTACCGCCCCGTGAGCCGTTCGAACCAGTTGTTGAACCCGTCCAGTACGTAGGTCAGGGGTGATTTGCGTTTCTCCTTTCCGTGATCGTTGCGTAGGATCATCGCGCACAGCACCGGCGTCAGTGTCAGGGCTACTATACCCGAGATGACGATCGACGAGGCCATGGTAATCGAGAACTGCCGGTAGAAAACGCCCACCGGACCGCTCATGAAGGCCACCGGGATGAATACCGAGGTCATCATCAGCGTGATGGCCACGATGGCCCCACCAATTTCGCCAAGCACTTCCTTGGAGGCCTCGAAGGGCGGGAGGTGCTGCTCGTGCATCTTCACGTGTACCGCCTCGACCACTACAATGGCGTTGTCCACCACGATACCGATGGCCAGTACCAGGGCGAAGAGGGTGATCAGGTTGATGCTCAGGCCGAACAACTGCATGACGAAGAAGGCACCGATCAGCGAGATCGGCACGGCCAGGGTGGGGATGAGCGTGGAGCGCCAGTCACCCAGGAAGACGAACACCACCAGGGCCACCAGCAGGAAGGCCTCGCCCAGGGTGTGCACGACCTTTTCGATGGAGGCGTCCAGGAAGGTCGATACGTCGTAGTTGATCTCGTACTCGGTACCGGGAGGGAAGCTGGGCTGCAACTCCGCCATTTTTTCCTTCACCTGGTCGATCACGTCCGTAGCGTTACTGCCGTAGGTCTGCTTGAGCACGATGGCCGCCGAGGGGTGGCCGTCCTTGTTGGAGTAGATGTCCAGGAACTCGCTGCCCAGGTTGATGTCGGCTACGTCCTTGAGGCGCAGGGCCTGTCCGTCGGGATTGGCCCGCAGAATGATGTTGCCGTACTCCTCCTCCTGGTTGTAACGGCCCTTGTAGACCAGCACGTACTCCAGCGACTGGGCCTCGATGCCGGAGCTACGACCCAGGCGACCGGGCCGGCCGATCATGCTCTGCTCGTCGATGGCGTTCATGACCTCGTCTACCGAGACCTCGTAGGCCCGCATCCGGTCCGGCTTGAGCCAGATGCGCATGGCGTACTGCCGGCTACCCAGGATCTGGGCCGTGGCGATGCCGTTGATGCGCTGGATCTCCGGGATGATGTTGATGTTGGCGTAGTTGTACAGGAACTTCTCGTCCGCATTCTCGTCGGTGCTGAAGAGGTTCACGTACATCAGCATACTGGGCTGCACGCGCGAGACGACGACGCCCTCCAGCTGCACCAGCGCGGGCAGGCGGTTCATCACCTGGTCGACGCGGTTCTTCACGTTGACCACCGCGTCGCTGACGTCGGTGCCCAGCTCGAAGATGATCTGGATGGTAGCTTCCCCGGCACTCGTCGCATCGCTGACGATGTATTTCATGCCCGGCACACCGTTGATGCTGCGCTCCAGGGGGATAAGGGTGGACTGTACCAGTACGTCCGCACTGGCCCCCGGATAGGCCATGGTGATGAGTACCCGTGGGGGGGCAATCTCCGGAAACTGCGAGATCGGCAGGGCCTTAATGGCCAGAAAACCAATCAGCACGATGAAGAGCGAAAACACGATCGCCAGGACCGGTCGCTTGATGAAGCTTTGGAACATGGGTTATGTCTTTTGGGGGGTGGTAGAAACCTATTCGGCATGCAGGTCGAGGGCGGCCATGACCTCGTCCGGCGCGTGGAAGTTGACGGCGATCTCCTCCCCGTCGTGGACCCGCCGTAGGCCTTCCAGCAGGATACGGTCGGTGGGGTTCCAGCCCTTCGCTCACGAGGTAGACGTGCTGTAGCTCCTCGGCCACCACGATGGGCCGCTGCTCCAACTGGTTCTCCTCGTTGACCACGTAGACGTACTTCTTGTCCAGGATCTCGAAGGTGGCCTTCTGGGGAATCACCAGGGCCTGGGGATAGGCAGCTGGCATCAGGATGCTCCCCGTCTCCCCGTGCCGCAGCAGCCGCTTGGGGTTGGGGAAGGTGGCCCGGAACTCGATGTTGCCGGTCTCGTGGTCGAACTCGCCCTCGATGGTCTCCACCACGCCCTCCTGATCAAAGACCATGCCGTTGGCCAGGCGCAGTTGTACCTGCTGCTTGTCCTTACGGTCGGCGTCCGACATGTAGTTGAGGTACTCGGCCTCCGGCACGCTGAAGTAGATCCACATCTTACTGTTGTCGGACAGCGTCGTGAGCAGTTCGCCCTCGTCGAGCAGGCTGCCCTCCCGGGCCTCCAGGTGGTCCATGATGCCGTTGAAGGGGGCGCGGATGTCGGTGAAGCCGAGGTGGGTACCGGCCAGACTTACCTGGGCCTTGGCCTTGTCGAGGTTGGCCTTAGCCATGGCGAGCTCGTTCTGGGAGACGACGTTCTCGTCGGCCAGCAGCTTCGTGTTATTATACTCGATGTTGGCCACTTCGGCCTCGGCCTCGGTGACGTGCAGCTCGGCCTCGTACACATTGGGCAGGATCTGAAACATCTTCTGGCCTTTGGACACGGTCTGTCCTTCGTCCACGAAAATATGCTGCAGGTACCCCCGTTCCAGCGCCCGCAGCTCGATGTGGCGGCTGGCGTGGATCTGGCCCACGTACTCGCGGGTCACGGTCATATCCTGGATCAGGGGGGTGCTCACCTCTAGTTTGGGGAGCTCCTCGTGGTGTTCTTCTTCCGCGCCGTGGCAGCCGATGAGTAGGGACAGCACGGGCAGGCAGAGCCATGCAAGCTTGCGCATAAGTAGTAACATTTGGTAGATGGGGGGGGAAATGAAAAGGGTACGGGGTACCGGGATGCGGGCGGGGCCGCGGGTGCGAAGTGCGGGGCGCAGGCATTAGCCATACCTCAGGCTACGCGAGCTCACTCCCGGGCACGACAAAACCAGTCGTTCCTAAATCAGGAACGCCTGGTGCAGAATAACCTTGGAAAGCGTAGCAGAATGGAACGCCAGGGGGCCAGGGGGCTTACCGTGCCGGTGGGGGGCCGCGCGAAGAGCGTAGCGTTGCCCGTCAGAAAGCTAGCGGAGAATATCCCACTCGGTAGGGGTACAGGTAGGCTACCGGATTCGGCCTCTACCTCACGCTCCGGGCCGGTCTTGGCCTCGACGATCGGCAACCGCAGTCCTACCGGTGCCTCGTAGGGCTGCATCACTACCTGGTAGTCGGCGGCGGAGATGGTAGTCGCCGTAGCATCATAACTAGTCTGCTCCCCGCGCACCGCGAAGCCCGATAGGAGGGCAAGGATCAGATATACTAGCATGGGCCGCGTACTGCGAAATACTGCGCAAAAGTAGGGTCACTGTTTGGGTCCGTGCAATAGGGCAAGAAAGATTATTTTTACCCCCTTGGAAACCACCGAACTCCTCAAACGCGTCCGCCGCATCGAGATCAAGACCAAGGGCCTGAGCCGGCAGATCTTCTCCGGCGAGTACCACTCGGCCTTCAAGGGGCGGGGTATGTCGTTTTCAGAAGTGCGGGGCTACCAGTACGGCGACGACGTGCGCAACATCGACTGGAACGTGACGGCCCGCTCGGGGGAGCCCTACGTGAAGGTCTTCGAGGAAGAACGGGAGCTGACCGTGATGCTGCTGGTGGACATCTCCAAGTCGAGCTTCTTCGGCACCGTGAAGCAGCCCAAGAACGAGCTCATCACCGAGATCTGCGCCGTGCTGGCCTTCTCCGCCGCCCAGAACAACGACAAGGTGGGCCTGCTGCTGTTCAGCGACCGGGTGGAGAAGTTCCTGCCGCCGAAAAAGGGGCGGGGCCACATCCTGCGCATCATCCGCGAGCTGCTGGATACCCGTCCGGAGGGTAGCGGCACCGACATCGGCATGGCCCTGACCTACTTCACCAACATGGTCAAGAAGCGCAGCATCTGCTTCCTGCTATCGGACTATCTGGCTACCGACTACGAGCGCCCTCTCCGCCTAGCCGCCCGCCGCCACGACCTGGTGGGCCTGCACCTCTACGACCCCCGCGAGCGCGAGCTGCCCGCCGTGGGCCTGCTCCGGGCCAAGGACGCCGAGACCGGCCGCACGCAGTGGATCGATACGAATAGTGCGCGGGTGCGGGAGCGGTATGCGGGCTGGTACGAGGAGAATATGGACTACTTCGCGAGTGCGTTTCGGCAGAGCGGGGCGGATACTTTGAGTGTGGAGACTACGGAGGATTATACGCGGGAGTTGTTGCGGTTTTTTAAGGGGCGGGGGTGAGGGGGGTTTGGTGTCACCTAATGCACCGTTGGTCTACTAGGTTACCATTAGCCCCATGAGTTGGAGGGGATACAATCCACGGCAAAGATTCTGCCGTATCTGTCCCCAAAACCAAAAATTATGCCCTCCCCCCCTCCTACTTCCTCTTACGTAGTCGCGGACCGGACGGTCCAAAGTCGCCGACGCTTCCTGCGCAGCTCCGGGATCGGTCTTGCCACCGCAGGACTTTTCCTCACGGGTTGCGCCGATGATGACGACCCCATCATGATGAACCGGGGGGGTTAACCTCGGTACGGGTGATCTGGGGGTACTGAACTACGCCTACGCCCTGGAGCAACTCGAGGCCGCTTTTTACGCCGCCGTACTGGCCGGAGACTACTACGCTTCCGCACCGGCCGCAGAAAAAACGTTACTCGAGGACCTGGAAGCCCACGAGCGTGCCCACGCCGATTTCTTCCGCACCGTGATCAACTCAGTCGGTACCGCCATTCCCGCCCTGGAGGTAGATTTCTCTTCCATCGACTTCAGCAGCCGCAGTAGCGTACTCACCACCGCCCAGACCTTCGAGGACCTCGGCGTATCGGCCTATAACGGTGCGGGTCAGTTGCTGGAGAATGCGGACTACCTCACCCTAGCCGGCAAGATCGTGTCCGTAGAGGCCCGCCACGCCGCGGCCATTCGCAGTACCAACAGCGATTCTCCAACCGCCTTTGCCAGTAATCAGGTCGTCGACAGCAACGGGCTCGACGCAGCCCGTAGTCCCCGCGAGGTACTCACCATGGCCTCGGCTTTCATCACCACGCCCATCGATGCCAGCGGCATTATCCGCTAGCCCCCCCCCCAAACTATCCTAAGCATGAATATATTAGCTCTCTTCGACCAATTGGAAGGCCTCACCGCCCAGCGCGGTAGCTCCTCCTACGCTTCAACCAGCCGCCGGGCTGCCTTTACCAAAGCGGGCCATGCCCTCGGTAAAGCCGCCGCCGCGACCCTGCCGCTGGCTGCCTTATTCACCCCCACCCGGGCCGCCGCCCAGAGCTCCGCTAACAGCGTGGTGGACGTCCTCAATTTTGCCCTTACCCTGGAGTACCTGGAAGCAGAATACTACCGCATGGGTCTGGACACCGATGGTCTGCTGACCGGCGATCTACGGGAGACCATTGCCCTGATCGGCGGACACGAGGCTGCCCACGTCGAATTTTTACGCAGTGCCATTGCCGGGGCAGGCGGCGAGGCGGGTGGAACAACCGACCTTCGACTTCACCGCCGGGGGCACCTTCCCCGATGTGTTTTCCAACCAGGAGACCTTCCTGGCCGTAGCGCAGGCCTTCGAGGATACCGGGGTGCGGGCCTACAAGGGTCAGGCTCCGAATCTGCTGGGTAGCCCCGAGGTACTGACCGCGGCACTACAGATTCACTCCGTCGAGGCCCGGCATGCTTCCGAGATTCGGCGGATTCGCGGCTCCAAGGGCTGGATCACCAACGCGGAAAATACGACGGGAGCGGATGCGGCCGATGCCGTCTACGCCGGCGAAGGAAATATCACCCAGCTGGGTGTCGACGCCGCGGCGCTGACGAACGTCAGCCGCGACCGGGTTACCGAGGCTTACGACGAGCCGCTGGGGCGCCAGGCCGTGCTCGATATTGCGGGACTGTTCATCGACGCGTAACGCTGCGGTCACACCGTGGTGGTGCGTCGCTAGCGGCCAAGTTAGTGGGGCCTCCCCGTACTGGGGGGGCCCCTTGCTCGTTACCTACTCCCCCCCAAACCGCTCCACCAACCCCCGGATCCCCTCCTGCACCCGCCCCAACACCACCGCCCGCCGCAGAATACTCGGCTGCACCACCATAATCTCCTGCAACTCCGCCTGCGAGGGCTCCCGGCCGGAATACAAACTTTGATTAATCACCCGCTGCAACCCCGCCTCACTCAGGTGCTCCGCCTGCGCCAGCTCCACGATAGCCCGCTGTCGCTCCCCACTCATGAAGTTGTCGAACTCCTGGGCGATGTCCGCATCCTTACCGGCCCGCGGCAACTCGCGGTCGATAAACTTCTCGATCAGCTCCCGCTTACTGCGGAGCTGCACCTCCCCCGCCAGCCGGTTGTCGATCTCCTGGCGGCGAGCAGCCCGCTCCTCGGGCTTGGTGGCGGCGTGCAGACCGGCCAGTAGCTTCACGATGTAGCTCACGTTCACCTGGTCGCGGTGGATCAGCTCCACCTCGAAGTCCACATCGTTCAGGATACTCACCTTGTGGAGTCGCTGCTCGCTGCGCACCTTGTCGCGCAGGTCCAGGTACTTGCTCTTGTAGTCTTCGAAGGTTTGGGCATCGATGGCGACCTCGTCCTCCGTATAATTGGAGAAGCCGGAGAGGATATTGTCTACGCGGATCAGCTTACGGAAGGCCTGCACGAAGGCCAGCTCCTCCTCCTCGGTCAGTAGCCGGTCGACGGACTCCGGTGTAGGCACGATAGCCAGCAGCTCCTGCAATGCCTCGTCGAACCGCTCCAGGTACACCTCGTAGGGCTCCATCAGGATCACCTCCTTGGCCTCCGGATTGGAAAAGAGCGCGATCGCCTCATCCGTCGCCGCCTTCAGGTTGCGGAAACTGACGATGTTGCCCTGACTCTTCACGTCGCCGATGATGCGGTTGGTACGACTGAAGGCCTGCACCAGCCCGTGGTAGCGCAGGTTCTTATCGACGTACAGCGTATTGACCAGCTTAGCGTCGAAACCAGTCAGGAACATATTCACCACGAGTAGGATGTCAACGCGGTCCCGGTCCTGGAAGCTGTCCCGCTCCCGGTCCTTGATGCGCCGCCCGATGTCCTTGTAGTAGCTGTAGAATTTCTTGCTGTCGCGGGTGGTAAAGCTCGTCCCGTACTGCACGTTGTAGTGGCCGATGAATTCCTCCAGCCGGTCGCGGGTGTGCACATTAGTCGGACCGTCGTTGTCAAAGTCCGGCTCCCCGATCATCCCGTCGGCCAATTTATCCTCCTCGTTCGCCGTATAGCTGAAAATGGTCGCGATGCGCAGCCCGGTCTCATCGCGCTCCCGGAACAGATCGTAGTAGCGGATCAAGTTATCCACGCTACTCACCGCGAAGATGGCCGTGAACTTCCGGTGGTGCGTCTTGCGGTCGTGGTTGGCGATGATCCAGTCGGTGACCTTCGCCAGCCGCCCCTCGTCATCGAGCAGCTCGCGGGTGTCGATGGCCTCTACGTCGATGTCCAGGTTCACGTCGTTGCCGTCCTCCCGGTTGCGGTAGCGGCCCACGTACTCGATGCTGAACTTCAGTACGTTCTCGTCCTTGATCGCATTGGTGATCACGTACTTATGCAGACACCGCTTGAAGAGCGTCACCGTAGTTTGCTTCCCGCCCGGACCGGAGTACGCGTTCTCCGCAAAGATCGGCGTACCGGTAAAGCCAAACAGCTGCGCGCCCCGGAAGTAGTCCACGATCCGCCCGTGGGTCTCCCCGAACTGACTGCGGTGACATTCGTCAAAGATGAACACCACGCGCTTATCCCGTAAGTGCGCCATCCGCCGTTCGTAGCGCGGACCGGTAATGGCCGTATTTAGCTTTTGAATGGTCGTCACGATGAGATCGGTACCGTCGCCAAGTTGTTGCACCAGCGTCCCCGTATCCTCCGTCCCGTCCACACTCCCCTTACTAAACTCATTGAACTCCCGGGTGGTCTGGTAGTCCAGGTCCTTACGGTCCACCACGAACACCACCTTATCTACCTCCGGCAGGGCCTTGAGCACCTGCGCCGCCTTGAAGCTGGTCAGCGTCTTGCCCGAGCCGGTCGTATGCCAGATGTAGCCGTTCTTCCGACTATTCTTCACCCGGTCGATGATGGCCTCCACCGCGTAGTACTGGTAGGGCCGCAATACCATCAGGATCCGGTGCGTATGGTGCTGTACGATGTACTTACAGATCATCTTCGACACGTGGCACTTCTCCAGGAAAACCTCCGCAAAGTCCTCTAGCCGCGTAATGAGCTGGTTATCGGCGTCCGTCCAGTAAAAGGTCTGTTTATACTCCTGCCGCCGGTTATTGGCGTAATACTTGGTATTGACGCCATTACTGATCACAAACAGCTGCACGTACTGGTACAGCCCCCGCGCTGCCCGAAAGCTGTGCTTGTGGTAGCGATTGATCTGATTGAAGGCCTCCTTCATCTCGATGCCGCGCCGCTTCAGCTCGATCTGTACCAGGGGCAGGCCATTGATGAGCAGGGTGACGTCGTAGCGGTTCCGGTACTTTCCCTCCAGCGTCACCTGGTTGGTCACCTGGTATTCGTTGCGGCACCAGTGCTGGGTATTGAGGAACTGGACGTAGGCGGAGGTGCCATCGTCGCGCGTCAGTTGCATGCGGTCGCGCAGGGTCCGGGCCCGGTCGAAGACATTACCCTTGTCCAGGTGGTTAAGCACTTTCTGGAACTCCCGGTCAGTCAGTTTTAGTCCGTTGTGCCGTTCCAGTTGCTGCTTAAGGTTGTTGAGGAGCGCAGCCTCGTCGAGTAAGGTGACCCGTGCGTAGCCTAGCGTGGTGAGTTGCTGTAGTAGTTGCTCTTCGAGTACGGCTTCGGACTGTGTGGTGCGGGTGCTGGGTGGGGGCATGGGGCGGGGTCGCGGGTGCGGTAACGGTCTCGAATTCTCCGATCACCAAGTTATACGGGATACTCCGTCGGCACCCCCTCCAGGAGTCGGGCGACGTCTATCGCTGGGAGCAGTGCTCTAGCCGGCGTCCGGGAGAGCCGTGCGTGTAAATAGCCCCGCAAGGCTCCAACCGTAAAGGCACCGAAGTGATCCAGCATGGGCTTTTCCAGTTTGATTACCCCTTCAGCGGGCACTAGACGCTCATCCCACGAGGCCTCCGTTAACCGGAATCCACAGGTGACGGCACAGACTACGAAGGCAGGCCCATCGTCTATGGACAATTCGGTATTGGCCCGGCAAAACACATTCCTATCCTCGGCCTCTACGGTGAAGGCCAGGCCGAGGCGGCCGGCGGGTTCCTTGCCCAACTCGAAGTGCTGCTGTAGGAAGGCGAACTCCTCGTCAACGATGCCCGCATAGGTGAACTGAAAGCTAGGTGCCCCCTCCATACTACCCGGTGGTTAAGAATTGATCCTGCTCATGTACGGTCAAAAGGCTCCCACAGTAGGTAGCCACGACGCTGCGACCACCGAACTTATCTAGTGATGGCGCCCTGGCTACATCCTCCATACCCTCGTCCAAGCCCGCGGGAAAGGTGACCGTAAGTAGCTTGCCTGCACCGGCTCGCGGTCTTTCTTCCAGCGCGCGAACACTTCGGTACGCTTCTGCGGAGCTCACCCGGGGGTGGGCAGAGACGAAACTCGCAGCCTTCCAGGCGGTAACCGTCTTCAACACACTCACCCCCAGTACCGCTTCGATCTTTGCAAGCGATTTGAGGGTGAAGTTGTGCCCCGGAGTCAACCACTTGCTAACCTCGGACTCCTGTTTGCCTAACTTCTTGGCCAGATCAGCCTGCTTCCAGCCTTTTCGTGTTAGCTCCATATGGATCTGATCGATGATCTCCACGGAGGTTTTCATAAACCTGCGCGTCTCTGCCGGAGTCTGTTCGAGTATTTTCTTAAATCGCTTGCTTCCCATGGTTCTATAGTTCAAATTCAGGCTCGCCACTACGGGTCGAGCGAAACTCATCGTCGACGACTTCAAGGTCACCGTCTCGAAATAATTGCCCGATCCGCCGACTAATACGGACAGCATCTTCGAAGTAGGGCCGTACGTTCTCGCAGTCCTGCGCGGTCCGTGCTGTTTTGATCCCGCCGTTCAGTAAGATCACAATACGTTCGCTCCACCGGATGCAGTACAACCTAATGGGATTACTATAGCCGACGAGAATCTCCCCCCCGTAACGCGCTGCTTGCGGTAGGGCGTGCGCACCGTGTTCGGGTCGAAAGTATCGCTCTTCCGCTCCGTACAAGGCGATCACTTCAAGTAAAGCCATAAGCTCTCCAAAGTGCTCGAGGTGGTCGTTCTCTTCTTCGGTGAAGAATCGAATGAAGTCATCCGTTTCGCTCTCATCGTTCCACGTTTCTCCGTCGGCACTCATGCGCACCGTGTAAAGCAGCGTCTCTCCCTCTTCCGCTCGTTCGCGAAACACCTCCAGTTTGACGAAGTTCTTCACTTTTAAGTTAAGATCCAAGGGTTTATTCTAGAAACTTGTTAGAAGTCACGGAAGCAGACTACCAACAAATCCTTTTGTCGCCCGTAATCTACAAACTTAAAGTGGGAATTTCCTAGGTGCAAAAGGTGCGTAGTCGCTGGAGGCAACGCTTAGGTCCAGATTCGCTAGGGAACAATTACCGTAAACGGCGCTAGGCCCACCGCAAAGTCGGTGAAGGTTTTGAAGCCCGATATTTCTGTGCGCGTAATCATGCCTAGACTACTTGTCGGTGGGTAAGTTACTCACTTCGGACGTCGTTCAAGAGTCGTACGCTGAGTTCACTAGCCGGTTCGAATGCACTCTGATTCCAACCCGGCCTTCCACCCCACGCCGGGTCGCTTTCAACTAGCCACCCGCCGACTCGCCCCCCGCCACCGTTAAAGTCGCACTACCCGGAACACCCGCTTCCCCACCCAAAAAGGCAGTAGGACTGGCCCGATTATACCCGCGATAAAGACCTTCACGGCAAAGTAGATCACCCACCCCACCAGCGGCAAAAACAAAAAGATGCTACTGGTCAACGAGGAAAGACTACGCCAGCCCACGATCAGCGCCGCCGACATATAGAGCAGAAACGCCCAGTCGAAGACTCCACCCGCCTTTAAGTTAAGCCCCGAGTTGCTGGACAGTAGGACGACGTTGAGGTAGAAGTACGTCAGCGCGACCGCCCCAGCGAGCAGTACGGCCAGTTCATTATACAGCCTCCCGATCTCTTTGCTTATGCGGCGCTCGTAGCAGCGCTCGCAGAGCACCGTGGTGTAGCGGTGCGCGCAGTTGCTACAAAGCCCCGAGTTACAGTCCGGACAGGTGCTGACGATACTGGTGGTGGGGTGATTGATGCATTGCAGGGGGGGGGGTGTTCAGAGTGCCTCGATCACCAAATTTAACGAACGAAGGCCAATTGTGCAAAGCGTCACCCATCAAGGTCGAGGCGTTGTACGCCGGGCGTGTGACTACCCGATACTACGTAGCCCCTCCACCCACTCCCGAAAATGCGGACACCGTTCCAGCAGCCGCTCCATCCCGATCTCCTGCGCCAGTATGGCCCCATAGACAACCTTGTCGTAGATCGGTAATATTCGCTCTAACCGCTTTGAGGGCGCGGTCACTTTACTATCATTGATGTCCTCCGGATTCGGGTAGGCGGCAGCAATCCGATCCAGCTCAGCGGCATCCGCAAACTCTGTAACGGAAAAGTTGTCATGGAAGACCTTCACGTGACTGAATAGCAGCGCTTCAAATTCGTGCAACTGGATGTACGGTACGAACCGGTGGCGTAGCTCCTCCGCGAGCGCTTCCTGCATTCCTGACTCCATCCCCTGGACCCGGTTAGTAGAGGTAGCTGATCCTATTTCAACAAACCCCGGTACCTCATGCTTCTTCCGAATACCGTATAGATCGATGAAGGTGGTAACGTAGGCAGCCGTATCCTGCTTAAGGTGCATCTCCAGTTGTCGCTTCAGGACCGCCCACTGCACCATGCCCCCGCGGCTTTGCTTTATCAGGGGTGGTTGAACCTGAATACCGAATGGCAGCAGGTACGGTCCCAGCATATCCCGGCAAAACTCCCGCTCCGTCTCCCCCTCACAAACAACAATCAATCGCGTCACGGCTGCCCTCCTTGGATGATGTTCCTACTCCATAGATCGCCGAGTGTATACTCCTCTAGCCACTGTTCGAGTTCTTCCGCCCGTAGGCGATTGAATTGACTGGCCCCGTCTACATTATCTACGGTGATGATATCCCCTGGTTCAAAGTGGCTGATTAGGGTGGTAGATTGCGTAGCCACGATCACTTTGCTTCCCCGTTGGCTAGCTTGTTTGATCATTCCGGCAAGCTTAGCAATGGCTACGGGGTGTAAGCCTAGCTCGGGCTCATCAATAATGATGAGTTTGGGTAGTTCGGGCTGTAAGAATAGCGTAGTAAGTGCGATGAACCTAAGTGTGCCGTCCGAAAGATCGTCTGGACCATAGACGTAATCGCTGTAACGATCACGCCACTGAAGTCTAACAAAGTCGTTTTCGTTGGGCTGGAAGAAGAAGTCCTCAAAATAGTCTGCAACGGATCGAATAACTTTGATAATACGGCGATAAGCGCTACCCTCAAATGCGCGTATCCTATGAAGTATTGATGCAAGATTAATTCCGTTAAAATATAGATAGTACGCATCATTAGCTAGATGGGTCATCTGTGTAAACGGTGAGTTACTACTTGTATCCTCAAAATGGTATACTCTGAGGTTTTTCAAAAATTCTAACAGCGAGTGCGTCTTGTGACTTAACCCAAGACGGTGTAAGTTTGATTCCTTGCCGGACGCACCAAGTTGTTCGCAAGCACCCTGATAGCAAAACTCTTCTTTCTCAAAATGAAACGCATTGTCGCGCTCAATCAAACTAAAGCTATAGGATATTATGTCGCCTAGCTTTAGAACAGCAGCTAGTTCCAAAACAGCTTTTTGGCCATGATAAAGCTGTCTTCTCGTACCGCCGGCTAAATTTACTGAAGACTCAAGGCGCTCAGCACGAAGAGTGCTTAGAAAATTGAAAAAAGAAATAAAATTACTCTTCCCAGCCCCATTCCCCCCAATCAACACATTGATCGGCCGAATCTCCACCGTCTGGTCCCTGATCGACTTATACCCCCTGATCGTAATCTCATCCATAGCACATGCCTTGCTTCACTCCCTTAAGGTACGCCCTCACACAAACATCCCCTGCAACAACCCCCGCTTAAACGCCACCGCCCCCGCCAGCTGCCGCTCCACCAGCCCAATGCGGGCGTCGAGAGCGCGTAGGAAGGTGGCGATGCGGCGTTGCTCGGGGAGGGGTGGATACGGAATTTTGAGTGCAGCAAAAGCGCCATAGCTTATCTGCTTGCCTTCGCGGATACCTACTGTAGTTTTGCTGAGTCGTTCGACAAAACGGTCTTTCTTAAAATATGCTTTATAGAAGTCATCGACAATGGGCCGGATTGGCTTCAAGATAGTATAAGCAGGACTACATATACCCCTTATATCTGAGTATTCAATTCCACCCTGAAAAGACCGGAGGCTTATGATGAAGTCTCCTTTGTCAATTATTTTATACGATTGAATGCTTTTCGCTGAGGTTAGTATGTCTTTATCTAGGTCGTCTCGATAGACCGTGCCTTGATCTTGGGTTATCGCTAAAATGGGTAACTCGCCATTATGGTTCTTATTGGATACACTACGAAACAAGTCCCCCGCCTTAATTACCTCCCACGATTTAAACTTCTCGGGTCCCATCAAAACCTGCATCACCCCCCGCTTATACCGCTCCAAGGCCGCCACCTGCCGCCGCAGCTCCGCCAGCCGGCCATCCACTGCGGTGAGGAAGGCGGCGATCTTTTGTTGCTCGGGGAGGGTGGGGAGATTAATCTTAAAGCTTTTATACTCTCTAGCGTTTAGTCCGGGTTGCCCGCTACGCATAGACATCACACCTACCCACTTCCTATAATTAGCGGTATCAAAGTTATTGTAAACGAAATATGGATTGGCGTTTCTTATGTGAATTTTGATAAGAAATCCAGCAAAGTAAAGCTTACCATCTTCTACAGCATATATATACGACTTCCCAGTGCTGGCTCCAGTTCTGGCTACTAAAATATCACCTTCTACTACTTGATACTCTGCGCTGTAAGGTTTCTCAGGAGATGTAAGTGGATTAGGTATAAACCTACCAGTAGGATCATCTATGTCTGTTATACGGATATACTTGTTCTCCCCGTCGAACTGTATAGCTGCGCGGTTCAAACCATACATCACATCACTTGCAATATTACCCAGACTTGTCTCACGCCAAGCGCCCCCAAACTCCCCAAACCGTATCCTAGGCACCAACTCGCTCTTCATTTCCTCGTTCGATTTACTTTGCACCTGCGGCCGCGGTAAGGTAGTTCGGTAGTGCTGTAGTTCGGTAGTGCCGTCGCCGTAGGCGTTGCCCGGCGTGCACTACCGAACTACAAGACTACCGAACTAAAAAGGTGGTTCAATGCCTAATTCCGCACAGAAGCCCGCAATCACCTCCGCATTCTCCGCCAACTCCCCATCCAAGGCCCGCAGCTCGGCACTCACCGCCGCCAGATCCACCGGCTCCTCCTCCTCGAAGGTGTCGACGTAGCGGGGGATGTTGAGGTTGTAGTCGTTTTCTTCTACTTCAGTGAGGGGGGCTACGTAGCTGTACTTTTCGGTGGTGACGCGGTCGCGGTAGGTGGTGACGATCTCGTCGATGTGCTTAGGTAAGAGTACGTTCTGGTTCTTGGCCTTCTCGAAGTGGGCGCTGGCGTCGATGAACAGCAGGTCGTCGGGCTGCTCGCGGCACTTTTTGAACACCAGGATGCAGGTGGGAATACTGGTGCCGTAGAAGATGTTGGCGGGCAGACCGATGACGGCGTCGAGGTAGTTGCGCTCGGCGATCAGGAACTTGCGGATGTGGGCCTCGGCCCCGCCCCGGAAGAGCGCGCCGTGGGGGAGTACGACGGCCATCTGCCCATTCTCGGCCAGCTGGTGGACCATGTGCTGCACGAAGGCGAAGTCAGCCTTGCTTTTCGGCGCGAGCCTGCCGTAGGGACTAAAGCGATCGTCGCCGTTAAACAGGTCGCTGGCACTCCATTTGGCGGAAAAAGGCGGGTTAGCGACGATGGCCTCGAAGCGCTCGTCGGCGTGCTGCGGCCGCTCCAGGGTATCTTCCTGGCGGATGTCGAAGCGGTCGTACTTCACCCCGTGCATGATCATGTTCATGCGCGCCAGGTTGTAGGTGGTGCGGTTGAGCTCCTGACCGTAGAAGTAGGCCACGTTGTCGACCTCCCGGCGCACCCGCAGCAGCAACGAGCCGGAGCCACAGGTAGGGTCGTACACACTCCGCAGGCGGTGCTTGCCGGTCGTGACCAGGCGGGCCAGCACGGTACTCACCTCCTGGGGCGTATAGAACTCGCCGGCCTTCTTGCCCGCATTGCTGGCGAACTGTCCGATCAGGTACTCGTAGGCATCGCCCAGCACGTCGGTCTCGGTATCCTCCAGAGCAAAGTCGATGCGGTCGAGGTGGCCGAGCACGCGGCTGACCAGGGCGTTCTTGTCCCGCTCCGAGCGGCCCAGTTTGGAGCTCGTCAGGTCCAGGTCCTCGAAGAGCTTATCGAAGTCGTCCTCACTGGCCGTACCCATGGTCGAAGCCTCGATGTTGCGCAGGATGGCCGTCAGGTCCTCCAGGATAAAGTCCTCCCGCCGCGCGATGTGGTAAAACAGCTCGTCGGGCCGCAGGAAGTACCCTAGCTCATCCAGGCACGCCATGCGGATCGCCATTAGGTAGTCATCGTATTGCGGGGTCGCGGGTGCCAGGCCATCGTACAAAAACCCGTCTGCCTCCTGCAGCAGCTTATCGTTCACGTAGTTCTCCAGCTGCTCGCTCAGGAATTTATAGAAGATGAAGCCCAGGATGTAGTCGCGAAAGTCGTCGGCATTCATCTTACCGCGCAGGGTGTTGGCGATGTTCCAGAGCTGGGTCTCTAGCTGGGCTTTGTGGTTTTGGGACACTCGGGTGAGGTGGGTTGCGGTAGGGAAAGGCACAAAGTAAGGCGTTCGGGTTCGACTACATCCAAGTCTGGTCAGCTGCAGCTTCTTGGTACCATTCCTAGTTAGGGGCGATAGTCAGTAGCAGCAATCCACTTAGTCAGTACGATGCGGAAGTCAAACCCTCCCTGCAATCCGCACTGGAGGTTGTCAAATCTTATGCTTTCCTCCGCGTTCGTTTCATACTTGCCGCTCCAGCTTCAGCTTGTACATCGATGTTTTCTGAAGCAAAGGGCCCCACACCGTAGCTTAACCGAATTTCCGGTTAATTCCTCCCCGCTATGCACGCCCTACATGCCTACTTGCTCCGTTTCGTGCCAGAACTGACGGAGGCCGAATGGCAACTGCTGGCCGCAGCACTGCAAACACACCACCTGGCTCGGGGCGAACATTTCGTGCAGGCCGGCGAGCACCGGTCCGCACTGGCGCTGATGCTCACCGGCCAGCCCAGCCAGTTCAGCATTCAGGCCCTGACCGACTGCGAGCTGGTCGTATTCGACTACGCCGTGCTACGCCGGCTCTACGACGAGTGGGCGGTGTACGGGCGCTTCGGCCGCCTGCTCGCCAGCGGTAAAACCAAAATCCTGGAGCGGATCCCGCAGCATCTGGTGGCTCATTATCTGGGTATTACGCCCGTATCATTGAGCCGCATCCGGGGCCGGGTGGCGCGGGATGCTGAGTAGGACCAGTGCTTTTCTTAACTTTTGTTATCGTTGGCAGGGCCCAGGAAGCCGGACCTTTGGGGTGTTCACTTTGCAACTCCTATCAGGCTTTTCCCCCATGAAATATACATTGAAAATCGAAGAACTGGCCCAGGTATTGTTCGCCCTCGTCGTGTTTACCCACTTGCCCTACGCCTGGTGGGTACTGCCCGTAACTTTTCTGCTACCTGACCTGAGCATAGCTGGCTACCTGGCCGGGCCGCGGGTAGGCGCTTTTTGCTACAACCTGGTCCACCATAAAGCCCTGGCTGTAGCACTGGGGGTTGGCGGTTGGTGGCTGGGTCAGCCCGTACTGCTGCTGGCCGGCACGGTGCTGCTCTTTCACATTGCCCTCGACCGGCTGCTGGGCTACGGTCTGAAGTATGCCACCGGCTTCCGGGACACGCACCTGGGCCGCATCGGTAAATAGTCCCGATGGCTGTACTTTGACGCTTCACCAAAGCACCGCCAAATGAGCAAGTACTATGTAATAGTGGCCTCCCTCGATCACGTCATGCATGCTGTTTCGGGTGGGTTCATTCAGGCCAATCATGGCAAACAGGGTCCCATGAGTAAACTTCGGGAGGGCGACCGCATTGTCTGCTACTGCCCGCGTAGGGAGTTTGGCAAAAAGGAGGCCTTCCAGAAGTTTTGCGCACTCGGTACCGTACAGCCAGGAGAGGCCTACATTGGCGATATGGGCCACAAAGACTTCCAGCCTTATCGCCGTGACGTGCAGTACATTGAGGACGTAGGATATGCTCCTATTCGCCCGCTCATTGAGCAACTGAGCTTCATCACCGATTCGAAGAAGTGGGGTTTTCCATTCCGCCGGGGTTTCTTTGCGATCGACGAGGCAGACTTTCACCTCATCGAAACGTCCATGATAAATGCCACGAAGTCATGAGTCTCATTCGATGACCCCCGACAGAAATCCGCGCACTGACTAACCGGGGGCTCATCGCCGAGCAACCCCACCCCACTAGTAAACGAGCCCAGCAGGCTCGGTTGACTGTAGACACCTACTACGCTGCCGATAAGTCGGACTGTATTAACTAGAGCAACTCTACTCCTCCTCTCCACGCCACCGAAAGTAGTGCATGGTCCCTGCACCCATGACTGTTTGTAAAGGGGGGAGCACTTAGCCACCTAATCGTCCCGCCTCCTCCGGCTCCTCCCCAGGCTGAACCTGTCGCAGCGTACCACCCCCCAGCGGACGAACGTACGTCAACCGGAACAGCCGGTAGCGCGCACTCTCGGGTCGAAAGGTGGTAGCTAGATCGATAGCAAAGACTTCCCGGGTAAGTGCGCCCACGGAAGAGCGGATGGCCTGCGACTTACCCACATCCTCCACCGTCAGGTTGAGACTGCCCCACCTGCCCGGCAGCTCCTTGCGCAGGCCTGCGTTGACGGCTCCAAATCCGCGGTAGGTAGTAGCTCCGGAATAGAACCCGGCATTGTACCAGCCGGAAAGCTCCAGGGAGAAGTTTGCCGGTAAGGTGAAGTCCTGGGTAGTGTTCAGGGTGACGGTTCGGTAGGACTTGGTGATGGGGCTCAGGGTATACGATAGGGCGAACTTGCGATAAGCCACTAGGGCGCTGTTACTCATAGACCACCACGCGGCCGGCTCCCACGGCAGGGTTAGTTGTAATTCCAGGGAGTTCTGGTAGTCGAGGTTGCGGGGTAATACTACGATGAAGGTCCCGCTTTCGTCGGAGGTGAACTGGTAGCGGGCGATCGGGGATTGCTCCCGGAGGTAGGCTAGGGAGAGCGATAGGCTACCCAACTGCTGCCGGGCCGTGTAGCGCCGAACTATGGCCGGCCGCAGACTAGCGTTACCGCTGAAGAAGGAGATCGGACCGCTGTAGGCCAGGTTGGCGGTGAGGTCCTGGTAGTTCGGTCGTTCAATGCGGGTACTGTAACTAAGGACTAGGCGGTTTGTCTCGCTGAAGGTGTGCTCATAGGTTAAGTTGGGAAAAAGCCGCCCGGTGTAGCGATCCTCGGTTGCGTTGGAGAACCGCTGGATCCAGTACTCGTAACGGGCGGCCACCGAAAGCTTGCCCCGTTCACCGATCTTTCTACTCCCGCCGAGGTAGGCTGCGTAGATATACTCCTGATTGCGGAGCGTCAGGGCGGTTCGGGGGTCGGCTAGCCACTCCCCCTGCGTGAGCCGCTCCAGGTAGCCTTCGTTGGTTGCTAGGGAGTAGGCGGTGCGAAAGCCTGTTTCTAGCTCAGTTCTTTCCCCCCACTGCCGTACCAGATCACCGCGCAGACTCAGCACGTCGATAGTAGTTTCATTAAGGGAGTGATTCTCGGGAGTGAAGATGGGATCTTCCGCTTCCGGGGCATCCAGGTTGACTCCGTTGAGGATGTTGCTCGCGGTGGACGTACCGTACCGCAGCCAGTCCAGTCGAATACCGGCATGCTCCCCGCTTTCGGAGTGGTGATCCAAGAATAAGCCCGGATTGATCGTATAGCGAGGCACCCGGCTGGCGATTTTGACCTGATTGGTGAACTCAGGCAGCGTGTTTCCAGGTAGTGGCGTGTAGGCGGCAAACGATTCATTGTCCTGACGATCGTAGGTTAGCTGGCCCGCTAGATTCAATCCGTAGCTCAACTTCTCACCGACGCGTCGCTCCGCCCGGTAAGCAAAACTCTGGTCCGTGCGGCGGGATACCGTGAGGTTGTCAAAATCGACCCCGATGGGACCACCGAGTAGGGATAGCTCCTCCGTACCGATACCCCTGAAGCCGGCCAGACCGTGGTCGTAGGCAAGTCGGTAGCTTCCGGACCAGTTGAACGTCTCACCCCCCCGGCCCAGTTGCAGGCCGATACTTCCCTTTTCCCGGTATCCGTATCCGGCGGCCAGTGAGAGTGAGCCGGCAGTCGTGGGTTCCATAAGTTCCTTGCGGTGAATGTGGATGATGGCACCGCCGTCAGCATCGTAGGAGGCCCCCGGGTTGTCGAGTAGCTCGATGCGTGCGACCTGATCGGCCGGGAGTCCTTCCAGAAGGGTCAGTAGTGCGGCGGGGGGTAGTTGTTGACGCTGGCCATCGATCAGGACCGTGACACCGCCGCGGCCGTACAAACTCAGGGCTCCGTTGCGGCGATCTACGAACACCCCGGGCGACTGCTCCAGTACGGAAAGCACAGTACCCCCCTGACTCACTAAACTAGCGGCAACGTCTACCACTAATCCCTCAGCGGACTGGCTGAAGGAACGCCGCCGGGCGGACACTTCGGCAAGCGTCAGCTCAATACTAGCCGCAGGAAGCGTAATGCGGGCAAAATCCAGCGTAGAAGTACTATCGATAATGTCAAAAGGATCGGACATAAACTCCTCATAGCCAAGGCTACTGACCCGTAGCCGGTACGCACCGGGCGGGGGAAGGGGAAGCGTGAAGATTCCTTCCGGACTGGTCACATCACCATGTACAAACGCCCCATCCAGTGTGCTGACCACCACGTTGGCAAAGGGCAGCTCCGTGCCCGTTGCATCTACGACCGCGCCCGTGATCTGACCGCACAGTATACAATGGTAGAATAGGAAACAAGCAAGGAGAAGTTGGCGCGCCATAGCGTAAGGTGATAGGGACTACGAGCAGCAGTCAGGTGAAGGAGTAGGGCAAATCAAGCCCCGCGCTACGCCCTCACCAAAAGCATGTGCTGAAGGGGTAATATGCCTTGACCATCCGTAGATATCATGGCCAGTGCCGGGATACGACCGTACGTCAAGCGGAGGCTACCGCTCATCAACTAGCCGGCCGGCTTACCTCCCCCGCCCCTATCTTAACCAGCTAATACTCCCTCCCGCCCCATGGCCGCTGCCCGCCACTGGTTCTACCGCTACCGCCTGTACCACGTCCCCTTCTGGATGGCCTACCACCTATTCTGGTGGTCGCTCTATACGGGAAGCGTGTGGCTGGCGCTGGATGCCGTGACCTCCGGATTTTCGGCCACTAAATTTATGGGCTACGTGGTGGCTCAGGCGCTCGGTGTGTACTTTAACCTGTACTACCTTATGCCCCGCTACCTCGAGCGGGGGCGCTACGCGGTGTACTTCCCCACCCTGGCGGCGACGATCGCGGTAACTGCGGTGCTCACCCTGACGGGCTACTACGTGGCGGCCTGGCAGACCGAGACGTCCGTGGCCGAACTGTTTGACGTACGCACACCGGTGTTCTGGACGCTGCTGCTCAATAACGCCCTTCCATCGGCAGTGGCGAGTGCTACGCTGGCGATGAGTATCAAGCTGGGCAAAAATTACCTGCTGGCCCGCTCGCGGCAGCAGGACCTGGAAAAGGAGAACCTGCGGATGGAATTGCAGCTACTCAAGTCACAGCTCAGTCCACACTTTCTATTCAACTCCATCAACTCGATCTTCGTACTGATCCACAAGAGTCCGGACCTGGCCTCCGAGTCATTGGCCCGCTTTTCGCAGCTGCTCCGCTACCAGCTGTACGAGTGTGAAGAGCGGCAAATTGATGTGGCCCGAGAGGTGGCGTATCTGGAGGGGTTTATCGAGCTAGAAACGCTGCGCCAGGACCGTCACCTGGAAACCGACGTGGACGTTAGTTCTTTACCGGAGCCGGGTGCGGTGATCGCTCCCGGACTGCTACTCCCCTTCATCGAGAATGCCTTCAAACACGTCTCCCAGTACCGGGGTGGCAACAACTGGATCCACCTTCACCTATCGATCAGGGGAACAGTATTACAGCTAAGGGTGGAAAACACCTACTCAGAGGATTCTTCAGGTGAGGTAGGTAGAATCGGAGGAGTAGGGCTACCGAACGTCCGGCGGCGGTTGGAGCTGCTCTATCCCGACCGGCACCAGCTCGCTATTCACCAGCGGGAGGGCGTCTACCACGTACGACTCGACCTACAGCTTGCGACGACCGGGCAGGCCCTTACAAAACCCGAGGTACTAGAATTAAGTACCCCACGCTGATGGACGCCGCACCACCACTGAAGTGTCTGATCGTCGACGACGAACCGCTGGCACGGGAAGGTCTCCTGAACTACGTGCGGGAGATCGATTTTTTGCAGACCGTTGGCACGGCCAATAATCCCATTGAGTTGACTCAACTATTAGATCGGGATACCGTAGACCTCGTCTTTCTCGATATTCAGATGCCGAAGATGAGTGGGGTGGATTTTTTGCGGCAGCACCGCCACCTGCCTTCCGTCATTCTCACAACCGCTTTTCCAGGCTACGCCTTAGAGGGCTACGCGCTGGATGTAGTCGACTACCTGCTCAAGCCCATCACCTTCACCCGCTTCTTTCAGGCGGTGTCGAAGGTGAGACGTCGGCACGCTTCCCCTGCCGCGGTCACCTCGGAAGCGGCGGTGCTCGACTATTTCTACATCAAGTGTGAGCAGCGGTACGAGCGCATCCAGATTGACGAGGTGCTGTACGTCAAGGCGCTACAGAACTACGTCGAGATTTACACCCTACGTGGCCGTTTTGTGACCCTGCTTTCGCTTAGTACGGTAGCGGAGTATGTGGGGGGACATTCCTTTCTGCGGGTGCATAAGTCTTACCTGGTGCCAGTAGATCGTATTGATACGATTGATGGTAGTGAGCTGCTGATCGGGGAACACCGGGTGCCGATCAGCCGGAGTCAGCGGGGTGAGGTACTGGAGCAGGTGGTGGAGGGTAAGCTTTGGAAAAAGTAAAGTTGACTCCTGCACTTGACTAGGTCTTTCTTAGCTAACTATTATCGTACAGCCATAGAAGCAACTGGATGTATCCGACGGTCAGGCCGGGCACGGTCAGCAGGAGACCAGCTCCACAACCTACTTCCCTCAAACCGTTCCACTAATCCCCGTATCCCCTCCTGCACTTGCCCCAACACCACCGTCCGCCCCTCATGCCCCTCGTACCTTGACCACCAAGCTACAAAAGATGACCCCCCAGTGAGTAGATCAGGAAGTTTCGCTTGAGTAAATCAGGAAGTTTCGTACATTAGTGTATGATCATTCCAAGATTACTCGCCGCTCATTTAGCGGAACTGGGGAAGTACTATCCGGTTATCAGTCTCACCGGGCCGCGACAGGCGGGAAAGACTACCTTACTCAGCGAGCTGTATCCTGGTTACCGCTATGTATCGCTTGAGGAGCTGGACGTTCGGGAGGAGGCTCTGCGTGATCCGCGCTCGTTTCTGGAGAAGTACGACCGGCGCGTCATCTTCGACGAAGCGCAGCGGGTGCCAGCCTTGTTTAATTACCTGCAGGGGGTGGTCGATGCCGACCGCGAGCCGGGGCGCTTCATTTTGTCGGGCTCACAAAATTTTTTGCTCCACAAAAGCATCACGCAGTCGCTGGCCGGTCGGGTGGGTATCGCGCGGCTATTTCCACTCGATTGCAGCGAGCTGGCAACTGTCGGCCTACTACCTACTTCACCGGGCGAAGCCATACTAAAGGGGTTCTATCCTAATTCCTATACCACCGGTGTGCCCCCCCGCTACTTCTACCCCGACTACATTTCCAGCTACCTGGAACGGGACGTGCCGAACTTCATCAACCCAAGCAACCTAGCTACTTTTCTACAGTTCTTGCAGGTCTGTGCCCATTATGCGGGGCAGCTCACCAATCTCAGCCGCATGGCGACGATGACTGGGGTAAGTGTCAAGACCGTGAATGCCTGGCTGTCGATCCTGGAGATGAGCTACATCGTCTTTCGGGTCGGGCCTTACTTCAAAAACTTCGGGAAGCGACTTACTAAAGCACCCAAACTGTATTTCTACGATACCGGCCTGCTTTGCCACCTCCTGGGTATTCGGTCGATCGATGAGCTAACACACAGCAAGGAGTATGGCGCGGCGTTTGAAAACCTGATTCTCGCTGACCGGATGAAATCGCTTTACCACACCGGCGAAAAGCCGCAACTGTACTTCTTTCGCGATCAGCACGGGGTGGAGGTCGACCTACTGGAGGGCAGCGCCACCCGCCTTTCCCTGACGGAGATAAAATCCGGTAAGACCTACAGCAGTCAGTGGGACGCCAACATCCGTAAGATCGGCGCCCTTAGCGACGTATCGGTGACTTACCGGGTGGTCTATGGTGGTGAAGAGGAGATGCGGGTGGGGGAGACGGTGGTGGTGCCTTGGTACGGTACCGGGGGGGAGCGTCGCTGATCTCCCGCAGCTTCGAGTCGCGTAGGGTGACGCGTGCGTAGTCCAGCCTGGTAAGTTGCCGCAGTAGTTGTTCTTCGAGGACGGCTTCGGACTGGGTGGTAAATAAGAGTAATAGGGCGGGGACGCAGGTGCAAAGGTTCGCGCACAGCAACAGAAATCGCATGCCGGGTAGTTGTTCCCGCACCTGCGGCCCCGCCCCTTTTTTTGTCGGCCCTACGCTGCGGTTCAGCGCACAATCACCCGCCGGCGTGCCGTAGGACGGCCGTCACCACTAACGACGAGAAAATAGGCACCGGCGGGTAGCTCACCCAGCGACAGCGCATAGCGGTTACGTACACCCCTAACTGCCCGTAACCGCTGCCCGGAGAGACTATAAACGGCCAAATCATAGGACCCCGCCGCTGACGGTAGCTCCACGGTGAGTAGATCGGTGGTCGGGTTAGGATATACTTCAACGGGTATCCCGTCAAAATTCGACAGGGTCTCGTCAGACAGCAGAATATCATCCTGCTCCAAATAGGTTCCACACCGGCGCGTACTAGACCCTAAATACTGCAGCACCACCGACTGAGGGCCAGCCTGAGTGCTGATATCATCAAGGTCGAACGGTACGCGCTCCACGTAAACAGGCCCCGGATTTGCATCCAGCCCAGCTTGGTCAAAGCCGCAGGTGTCATTATCCGCAAAGTTTGTGGGCGTAGACAGTCGCTGATGAAACAGCCCACAGCTGTCGCGGAAGACCTTCAGTACATCCGAGTACTCCGCTCCGGAGCGAGTACTGTCCTGGCGAGCGCCCGGTTGGCGGAACATTGCTTCGGGTAGCCGTGGCTGAGAAAACGTGAATACCGTATCTAGCGCGAACGGAACCCTCACGGCCTGCTCGTAACGGTAAAGATCGGCTGCCACTTCGTAGGTGTACATTCCAGCCTGAGAGGAATCCACCGCCAGAACCACCACCGTAAAGAAACTTCCGGCAAACCCTTCCCGGCCGACGAAGGGTTCGTCTAAGTAATAAGGGTTAGAGGCCGCAATCTGAAAGGTATCCCCCACCTGCGCCAGTCCGTAGCTAGCTGTCAACGGGAGTTGTACACCCAGCGCCGGCTCGCTCAGACCCGCCAGGGTGAGGGGCAACCCTTCCTGTCCGATCCGGTAAAACCGGCTACCATCCACTAGTCCGGCGTGTTTGGCGACGGTCACCGTAGGGCCGGCCGCATCCCCCTCCTCCGTAAAGAAGCCGATAGCTTTCAGGGTGTCAGTCATACCCAGTACCGTAGCTGGAGTTTCTGACAAGACTTCCGCATAGAGCCTAACTCCCGAGCTGTCACGGGCCACCCAGCGGGTACCCACCGCGGCAGCTTGGTAGAGTACGAGTGGTGCATCCGCACCAAAGTGCATGACGGTGCTGTCCGCTGTCTGGCAGATGCGGTAGCCAAAGGGCGAGGGCACCTTAATCACACAGCTCCCATCTTCGTGGTATACTTCCTCGAGGGAGCCGTAAAGCTCACCGCACCCGAGACTATCGAGCTTCACCCCATAGAACTCGGTGTCGAATCCAAACGTACGCGAACTGAAGTCTGGATTTCCGTACAGGTACTGTACCCCGGGGCGGAAGAGCTGATAATCGGTTGCGGCGGCGGGCGACGGCGGGGACGCCGGTGCCACGACTTTGATGGACACGGTACGCACCGTGGCCAGTCCCGTAGGGGCCGGGGGGCCGTTATCCTTCGCACGAAGAACGACAAAGTACGCCTGCTTGCTGATGTCGGCGAAGGTGGGGGTCCAACGAAAGGTTTTCCGTAGAGGATCGGCTTGTATATTTTCTGTAGGCTGAAAAGTAGCCGGATTATCGGCTAACTCGAAGGGCCGACCACCGGCCGTCAGCTCCACCTGCTGATCCTCGGAAGGGGAACCCGTGGCTACTACTTCAAATTCTACTACCTCACCAGCGACCACACTGATCTCCTGCTGCGCCACTTCCATGCCGGGGGGCTGGTTCATGCAGTCATCAACGAATAGCTGTAGGTCCCGTACAAGCGTATCCAGGGCAATGCCGTTACGGAACGACTTGACCACGTAGGTGAGGTTGTACTCGCCCGGTAGCGTGGGCTTGTCCCAGGTAATTTGCCCGGTACGGGGGTCGATGGAGATAATTCCGTTGGAACCAGCTACCGCGTTGGGCAGCACGTAATTGGGGATCTCGGCACGGGCCCCATAGGTAGGAATGGTAAACTCAAACGCCAAACTGTCGCCGTCTACATCAAAGGCACCGGGGTTGTGGGTCCATACCGAACCGATACATGTATTGTCGGTCGGATCCTGAGTGAGCTCCGGTGAGCTATTGCACCCACCATTCAGAACCGGATTGACCAGCGCAAAGGAGGTAAATACACTAAACGGGATATTCAGCGAGCGGGGGATGTTACGTATGCCGCGTACCCGGTTTACATCCTCAAAGCTCAGGACGTAGCGTCCAAAACTCACGTACCGGTGGCACAGCGTATACTCGTTACGCTGGACTCCGGGCGTTACTATAGTAATCTGGGTCCGAGCGATCATCTCACTAGTACCGTCCCCCCAGTCGAGTAGCAGGCTGTCTCGGTCTACCTCCGTCTGTATGGTTTCGGTGTAGGTGATGATGGTGGCGCAGGCCGTAAGCTGATCAGCGGGGCTATTGCAGCCGGCGGTGCGGACGATAATCTCGCCGGCGCGGTTGTGGGTAGCCAAAAGCAGGGTGGGAAGAAAAGCGAAGAAAGTGAGTATAAGGCGTAGACACATGTGAAGTCAGTTCATGAGAGTTGGCCGGGGAAAAGGCCGGTTCCTAGAAGCAACGCGTGAATTTTGGATTGCTTGTGCCCAATACAGAGTGATCAAATCCTAAAACTCCATTTGCCAACAGTTAGCCGCTCCGACTAAACCTAACCCTTCCTGCATATCGTTTGCCACCGTGGTTGGCTCCGCGAATGGATTTTCATCGTTCACCGTGAGGGTTTCGCGCGTTTGGAGGTAGTCGTACGTAGCCCGGGTGGTCTGGCATACGTTGATAGTATTTTTCGCGCCGCGAAGAAGATAAAAATCATCGCCGGTTATTTCGGGACCCAGAGCAGCGCGCCCGCGGATATAATCGACGATGTCTCGCTGCAAGTCACCGCGGTAATCCCGGGGCGCTTGATCGGCATACAAGAGATAGTAGTCTTGTTCCCCTGACTGGTTTGGCCAACTGACCCGGATACGCCAATCCTCATCATTGTCCACGTCCTCTAGCACAATGGAGTCTGTGGGGATATTCAATTCCGGGATCACGGTCCGCCCCCGTGCCGTCAGCCCGTCCCACTCCGCAGTCACTTCATACATCCGCCCGGTTTCCAGCTGGCCCGTCGCCTGCGGCAGTTCGTAGGTCCCGTTCCTAGATTCAAAATAAAACGGGAAGCTACCTGCAGGGCTTTTTAGGTGAAGCCGCGCGTCTTCTACCACGCCATTGCGGGGATAGTCCGGCGGCACGTCGCCGACGGCTGGAGCAGTCACGAACACATCGGCCCGGATTAGCGAGTCCTGGGGGGATAGGATTACATTCAGGACCAATCGTCGCTCATAGGGCAGCGCCTCCAGTTCGATCTCTTGTTCGAAAAAACCGGCACAACCTCCGGTCAGGAGCACGATGGACAATAGGGGAAGAGTAGCCGTCAGGTGACGCATGGACTAGAATTCGAGGTTATAGGAAAGGGACGGCACTACAGGAAACAAGGCCCGCTGGACCAACTGATACCGACCGCCGCCCCTCGGTACCGCACTGACGTAGAAAGGGTTAGCCCGGCTGTAGGCGTTATAGAGGCCCACTTCCCATACCGCCTTCCCCCACTTCGGGGACCGCTTCCAGCGTAGGGCCACGTCTAGCCGGTGTACGGCAGTCATGCGGAAATTGTTGCGCTCCTCAAAATCTGCTAGCACCCCGCCCGTATTCCTGAAACCCGGTACAATATTATAGCCGTACCGGCTGATGGGCACCGAAGTCGGTACCCCACTCCCGTACGTCCAGTTAGCGGAAACCAATAAGTTAGGGCGGAGGTCATACCGGGCGGTAAGTGTCAGGTCATGTCGCCGGTCCTGGGCGGCGGGGAAGTAGTTTCCGTCGTTGACTCCTAGGAGTTGTTCTTCGACCCGGGATAGGGTATAGGCTAGGGAGGCCCGCAGGCGGGGACTGGTATAAATAGCCCCTAGTTCGAGTCCGCCAGCTCTTGCGCGGCCAGTGGTCAGGTTCTCGATAACGTCGATGCGATCGGCTCGCCCAGGGTCGTCGATGGCTTCCAGTAAAAAGAAACTGGCCCCATTCTGATATCCGATGATATCGGCAAATCGCCGGTAATAAATTGCCGCGGTCAACGACCAGGGACTAGCGCGACGACTCCAGGCAGTCCCCACCGAAAACTGCTGGCCCGTTTGGGGACGTACAGCCTCCGAGGCGGGTACCCAGAGGTTAGTGGGTAGGCTGGGACCGGAATTCGACAACAGGTGGAGGTATTGCCGCGTGTAGGCGTAGTCGATGTTGACCGTCCATGCTTCTTGCGGGCGGTAGATTAAACTAAACCGGGGTTCGGCAGCTGAATAACTGCGTTTACCACAGGGCGTAAAGCGCGTGAAGCGTAGCCCGTAGTTAACCGTTAGGCGGGGAGAAACGGTAAACTCATCTTCGAGATAGGCGGTCAGTTCCAGAGCCCGAACCGAGTCGGTCCCGGTGGTTTCTCCACTGGCAGTAGCAAGGTTTGCGGCGGTGGCAGCCAAATCAAAGTCGTGGTCGGTTACCAAAAGACCCGCCCGCAGGGTGTGACGGTTCGACAAGAAATAGTCGAGGTCCGTCTGCAGGCCCAGATCGCGAATGCCGCTACGATAAGTAACTCGATAGAGTTGCTCGCGGGTAACTTCCTCGTTTTCCACTTTGAAGTCAAAGGACGTGCGAATGGCCGTCAAGCTCAGAAAGGCGCGATCACTGAGTTGACGGTTATAGCGGATGGTGAGGGTCCGGTTACCCCAATCGAATCCATCGCGCTGAGTGACATCTCCACGTTCATCCTTAAAGGCAAAGCGGTCCTGCCCCAGGTAGCCGCTGACGAAAAGCTGCTGGCGGTCGTCGAGGTGGTAATTGATTTTGAAATTACCATCGTAGAAGTAGAGCTTGTCGTCGTTACCACTTACCGCGTTGTAAAGTGCATCGAGGTAGGTGCGACGGCCAGAAATCAGTATGCTGACCTTCTTCCCGCGGCCGATGGGGCCCTCCAGGGTAAGCCGGGAAGTGAGGAGGCCGATACCGCCCTGCCCGTGCCACTGCTTGCGGTTGCCCTCTTTCATTCGTAGGTCAACTACGGAAGAAACGCGTCCGCCGAAACGGGCCGGAAACTGCCCTTTGTAGAGCGTTACTCGCTGCAATGCGTCTGGATTGAACACCGAGAGAAAACCGAAAAGATGAAAGGCATTGTAGACGGGCGCGCCGTCCAGTAAAATCAGATTTTGCCCGGGGGTTCCCCCGCGGACGAACAGTCCGCCAAAGCCCTCCCGAGGGTTGCTAACGCCCGGTAGTAATTGTAGCGACTTTAGTACGTCTTTCTCACCCAGCATGACCGGGTTATCGACGATTTCGTGCATTTCAAGTTGATGTACTCCAGCGCTGCCGCGGGCAGCTGCACCGTTCTGAGCACTGACCTCTACGGTGGAGAGCTGCTGGTCGGCCGGCTCTAGCGAGATATTCAGTCTTTCACCGATACGCCCCTTAAGCGCTATTGTGTCGCTCTGGTAACCCAAATAACTGAATATTGCCCGGTTGGTGTACACCTCACCGGGCAGCGTCAGACTATAGAAACCGTACAGGTTTGTCTGGGTACCAATGACCGTTTCGGGTACGTACACATTAACCCCGGCAAGTTGCTCGCCAGAAGCGGCATCGGTGACCGTTCCGGAAAGAGTAACGGGATTTTGCGCCGCCAGGGGTAGGGCGGCTAGGAGTAGCAGCAAGCGCAGCATCACGGGAGGGGCCGGCTTAGCGCTTGGTTGCCGTGATTGATACGCGATAATCTCGCGAGCCACGTATTTCGGTACGAATTGCACTAAGTTCGTTAGTGAATAACTTCAATTCTTCATTGCGTAGTTCGAAGACTAGATTAGGAGTTAGAGAACGGGTGAGATCATTCTCCTTAGCATCTTTTAAGCGGAAGGTTATATAATCGGTGCCTTTCCCTGTGCTGAGTTGATAACGGTAATCGTAGGTGGTACCATCGGTATCGGTGACAGTGACCTCACATTGGCCACCATCGCTATTGCTACGCGTGTCGCACTCAGAAAACTCAAAAGTCGGCGAGGCGATAAAAAGTACGCTGTCTGTATTGCTTTCTACAACGACAAACTCGGTAGTTTCGAAGACTCCTTCTAAACGGTTGAGAGTTTGGCGTTCCTCAGAACAAGAAGCGAACAGCAGTAGTAGCAATATAGGAACCAGGAAAGTATGCATGGATGTACATGGATTTAGTCACAAACAAGATAAGACGCCAGAACCCACTGAAGGTTTCTGGCGCCTTAATTTCGTCAAACGATTGTAAGGACCGTTTAGGGATTTTTAGAAAATTTCAGACGCCAGCGAAGAGTACTGGCAACACCGTATTCAGCCGCTAGGCAACCAGTTAGGTTAACGGGCCATCGACCGATGTAATCGCTTTTCGGTTTTAGCCATGCAGGAGCAGTTACACTATACTCTTTACCATTGAAGACTACCCTGATGTCCGTAGTATTAGCCGAAAATACCCCAGAATCCTCCTCGTCCCACCGAAAAGTTAGCTTATCACCGTAGTCAGGTTCCCACCGAAAGAGATATGCGTTCATAACGTCCCAGCGACGTTGCTTTACGTCCTCACGATCGGGGTTAAACTCGGGCTCTACGACCCGGTTACCATTTCCTAGTTGGGCAAGGTATACCCCACCGCCACCGAGTACGTTGAGCCGTAGCTCAGGCCGACCAAGAAGCTCGTAGTTGCTTACATTATCCATGCTAATACCGGTGAGGCTCACGTAGTCACCATATATGCGCTTGCAATTATCATAGGCGCCACTACTGCCGCCACTGCCGCCACCCAAGCCACCGCCATCTGGCAAGATTTTTGAAAAATCAGGATTGTCCTCATCCTTACTGCTTGGAGCTACAAATAAGTATAGAGAGCGATCCAGTTCATACTCTCCGTCTTTATAAAGCATACGTTCGTTGTCGGCCAGCGTAATCACTGGGTACTCATACGTTTGCCCCTGTCTTAGAGTATAAGACGTTCCATCAGCAAAGTAAGCTTCGACCGTTCCATTCTTCTTATTTGCTTCCGGATCGAGCACTACAGCTGGTGCATATTCCTCAGTATTCCAGTCGAAAATACCTACAGGGACATTTATACTCAGTAGGGGGGTAGCCGTTTGTATGTCTTTCACCACGGAACCATTGATACGACCGTCGGAGACAAGTTCGGCTTCAACTGAGAGGAAAACCTGTTCAAGCGTCCGGCCGTCTATCATCGGATCATGTTTAACCATGCCATAGATAACTTCATAGTCATAAGTTATCCGTTTGAGGGCTTCAGCCCGAATGAAGTTACGGACAATTGGATCCTGTAGAGACTCTAGCAGAATGTCGTCCATGTTGGCGTAAACTTCGGCTGAGGTAGCGATCTCCTGCGCGTCAACTGTGGTTGCTGGCTCGTCCTTCTCGCAGGAGTAGAAGATTAAGGATGAGACAAATAGTATTGTAATATATCGCATGAAGGAAGTGGGTTTGATGAAAGACAATATTACCGGAAGTTTTACTTGAAACCAAGTTTTTTGTGTTCAAAGCCAGCAGTTCTCACTATCGGTCAGATGAGCCTGACGCAGTACAGGTCGATGAGCTGATCGTGCAGAGCGTCCATGGACTGGACGGGCACGACCCGGAAGACCGCACGGGTGGCGTCCCATAACTTGACGCGCGTTTTGAGTTTAGTGAGCAGGGCCCAAAACTTGCGGTTGGCAGCCTGCTGGAGTTGGTCGACCCAGAAGGCAAGCAGCATCACGTAGGCCATGACCGTGCAGAGATGCTGCTGGCCGTGACCGTAATTATGTTCAAAGTGATAGCCCTGGTTTTTGAGCGTGTTGAACGTCTCGTTTTCGATCTTCCAGCGCGCGCGCCCCACGGCCAATAACTCCGCTACGTTGTCGGGGCTCAGCTCCAGGTTGGTGATGAAGGTGAAGGTCGTCTCCTTACCCTTAGCGTCGCGGATAATGGCGTAGAGCATGTTGACCGCCACCTCAGCGTTGGTGGCGTTCAGCTCCAGCCCATTAGCGTAGCCTATTGCATAGTCCTCCCCGGCCTTCGTCTTCCACTCCTGCCAGGGGACCTGGTACTGGCTATCCAGTTCATCGAACTGGGTAAACAGGTGGGCGTGGCCCTTGTCCTTGACGCCGATGAGGTAGCGCCAGTGTGCGTTTTGGCCGATGCGTTGGACCACCGGGGCACAGGCGTAGAGCGCATCGAGCACGAAGATGGTCGCCAGTTCGGGGTGGGTCGCCTCGAAGTTAGCCAGCAGCCGGTGCACGGCCGTACGCTCACAGTCGTTTTTGACCTCTCCGTCCTGCTGCGTCATCGGCTCGTGGTCCCAGGGCAGCACCTCGGCCAGTCCGGGTTTGACCATGACCGCACTCAGCATGGCATGGTAGTTGGACACACTCCCGTCGCGGTGACGCCGCTGTAGACAACGCGGGCAGGAGACCTGCTTGGAGCAAAAGTGCTCCACCCCGTCCACGCTGACGGCCACGTAGTCCTCGTAGACGTGGTAGCGCTGGAGGAGTCCGCTTGCCTTGACGTGCTCGGCCAGGTGAGCAAAGCCGGCGCGCAGAGCGGCCGGGTCTAGCCCATCGAGCAGCTTACGCAGGCCGTTATCGCTGGGGATACGACCGATTTTGTAGACCGTGCTCAGGTTGTGATCTTCGGCCTGGGACATCGTACGGAACTGAAACAGGGAGGGTATCTTGAGCGAGTAGATGGCAAAGGCAGCCTTGAGCGCATCCAGCAGCGCATAGCTGGCGTTGAAGGCTCTGCCGTCATCTAGGGAGCGGAAAAAGGGGACGATCAATTGGTTGTAGAGGTGGTCGAAGCTGAGCTGTTCGCTGAGCGGAGACGTATCGGGGCCGGCCATAAACAAAAGTAGCAACCCTGGCTAAGATGACCGATAGTGAGAACTGCTGGTTCAAAGCCAAAATTTTTATTTTTACTTCAATGTTTAAACACGCGAGGTGGTTAATCTGAGCGTCCCTACGGTAATATTTTAGCCTTCTGACAGTAACCTGTCCGGTCTATACGGCTCACGCTGCAACCTATTTCGGCTCCTTGACCATGTGCCCAACTGGGCTGTAGTGACTGTCGCCAGTAAACCGCTGCTCCCAGTCGTATACTGCTTGATAGGGTAAGGCAGTAAGGCCCCTTCCCTTATATCATTTGCAGGAAGATCGTGACATGGTACGGGGTTACAGCCAGCACATGGGCACGGATCATCAGCGTTTTGCTCTCTTTCGCTACCGGTCACAGGCACTGCCAATGGATGATGTCGGAGCGAGACAGCAGTTGCTGATAGCAATAGATCAGTGCGCCATAATTGGTCTTACAAGTCCGCATGGTCCGAACAAAGGTTTGGTAGCCTCGCCAAGTTGCAGGACATTAGACTGCCCCTTTAAGATGGCTACTACAGCCTCGGCGGAGCTAGCCGTCTTACCTACACTGCTATACATGAGCCCAGAGGATATTATGAATCCGGTCAATTCTGCTAGCGATTTGCCGCAGTAAAGCCGCCGGCTTGGCTAACTTGATGGTCACCCAACTCATTCCCTGACGGAAGGTGGAATGGACCAGCGTGCGCACCTGCCGTTTGCCGTCCCACTTGGTTTGGCGGCTCTTCGGGTGCTTGCGATAGAAACGTAGCCCCTGGGCACACATCCAGATGTAGGCCAGGCTGACCAGTTGGAGTAGTAGTTCCCGCTTGGCCGTGCCTTTTACGCGCATGGCCTCCAGATCAAAGCCGTTGGTCTGAGGTGGCCGAAGGTAACCTCGATACTCCAGCGCACACTGTACTATTTATGCGCTTGGTCCGCACGCCGTAGACTGGTGAGCAGAAAGACAAACTCGTCCTCAGCGGGGTGATGGGCCTTTGGGTTACGGACCACGACGTAGTAGAAGGACTTTCCGCCCAGCTCAATGGGTTTGCTGATCCGTGCCTTTTTGTTACACCGCCGCAGTTTAGCGCACCGTTTGTGCCAGTCCTTGCCCCGGCTTTCGGTAACCGCCTGATGGTAGATACCGGCCTTGAGGCGGATGACAAAGTCGATCTCATACTACGCAAGCGTAGCGAACTACTCTTGTCCAAGGTACTCCCGGTCGGCCAGTAGCGTCATGCCCGCCAGGTCATACTGCTCGGCAGCCCGCGCCAGTAAGGCGGCCCGTTCTTGCTGTGAGGAGTGCCCCTGCTTGGCTAAATCGATACTGGCAATGGGTACGGCTACCCCGTCTACGACCAGGGCCAGGGTCATCAGGTGCGCCTGACTATCCCGGCAACCCCAGGACGTGCCGTCAGGACGTGCCGTCCAGCACCAGTTGCTTGGCCCGGCGAACCGCTTTAGCGGAAAAACAACTCATCATGGCCAGACGAAAGTGATGCAGCGCCCGCTGGACCTGATCGTAAAACTCCTCACTCACCGCGCTCTTTACCGTACGGATCAGGCGGGTGTAGTTCGCCTGCGGGCGGGACTTGGCCGCGGCGGCCGAACCGATCACCTGGGGCACGAAATCCTTGGCCTTGGCCAGGTTGCACGAATGGCTCAGGTAGATGCTCTGGGCGGTGATGAACAGGTTGTTGAGCAGGTGATGGGGTAAGTCCGGGCAGCTAGCCTTAACTTGGTCCAGGAGTGAATGAGTCATTGGTTCTTCTGGATGTGGTAATCCAAAAGGTACCAACATCCACTCACTTTTCCTACCCCCCGGACCCGCTGAGCTACGCCTCATGTATAGCAGTGTACGTTTTACCACTAGTCAAAAGCAGAACCGGCAGGTTCGGGATCTTTAGGATATAGGGCTCCGGTAGCGTGACGAGGGGTTCGGCAGTATTCAAGCGCTGCCCCTCATCCAGATTGTAGTAGCCGCCGTCGCGGTAGAAGGTATGAGTGCGTATCCGACCACGGGTGTCAATACCATAATAGCCATTCTTCTCATCCAAAAGGGGCCCAAGTCCTAAGATCATGGGCAGCTCCGCGCCACCGTCATTGCCGGTTAGGTCGATTATCCACGTCCGGACACCCTGCGCTTCCAGTACGCGAATGGACGACTGCAGACTATCTGCAAAGCGCTGCATCTCCTCGTAGTAAATACGCTCGAAGGAGGGGATCCGGAGGTACCCAACCCCCTCGCGGTAGGTAGCGGTAGCAAAGGTGAGCCGCTCATCTAGTCCTACTAGTTGATCGGTGAGAAGGTGGGGGACTCGCCCCGCCCGGATGTCATCAATCTGGCTCGCGCCAAGGCCGAGGTATTCGGTGAGCACTTCGGGCGTTAGCAGCGAAGAGTGGTGATCGTCAAGCAGGATCATTGCACGTTCGATACCGTCGTAGGTGTCCGCGGCGGTGGTAGCGCCCTGGCTGTAGTAGTAGGCTGCACTACGTAGCGCCCCAAAGCCGACCCGTTCCCGGTGCAGAGCGACCTGCTGCATGTAACTGACTACTGTATCGATATAGTCCCGCGCGGTAGAAGAAAGCTGGAGCGTATCCGGGCGGTAGGTGATGTCAAGAGCCTCAATCTGCACTACGTCCGGAGCGGTAGTCGGGGTGCGACAAGCGTAGACCAGCACTAGGAGGGCGAGAATGAGGCAGTTGTTCATACGGCAAAGTGTGGGTGAGCGCTAGTAAAGTAGGGGTAATTATATCCCCCCTTCCAGCAGCTCGAAGTACGCCAACAAAACACCTACAGTAACTCATTATAGTTCACCCAACCTAACAGTGGGCGGGGCCGCAGGTGCAAAGCGGAACTCGGAAGGCGAAGCGGTAACTTGCCGGTATACCAACTGCTGTCTACGCAATTCGTGCTATGAAACTCCTCAACTTCTTACTCGCTGCCCTTTGCTGCCTAACTGTGCTATCCGGCCTCACCGCCCAATCTTCCGCCATCGACTCGCTGGACAACGAACTGGAACGGCTAGCCGCCGCCGGTCACCTGAGCGGTAATCTCCTGCTTGCCGAAGGGGACCAAATTCTACTGCGCAAGAGCTACGGCTACGCCGATTTCGACCGACGGGTACCACTACAGGAAGATGCCGTATTCGAGCTCGCCTCGGTAACCAAGCAGTTCACCGCCGCAGCCATATCGCTACTAGTCGCTGATGGAAAGCTGGACCTGGATGCTCCGGTGATGGACTACCTACCGGAGCTGGCCGCCTACCCGGACCTCACGACCCACCAGCTAGTCCACCATACCGGAGGGCTACCCGACTATATGTCGCTAGCCGACTCGCTGGATGACGGACAGGAATTTGTGACCAACGACCTCATTCTGGACTACCTACGCGACAGTCAGCCGGCGGCTGAATTTTCTCCAGGAGAGAAGTTCGAATACAGCAACACCGGCTACGTAGTGCTAGCCTCCCTGATCGAACGGGTCAGCGGACAACCCTTCGGTGGGTTCCTGAAGGAGCGACTGTTCAAGCCGCTAGGCATGAACGACAGCCAGGTATACCGCCGCCGCTACGAAAAGGACCGCAGGGTGGAGCGTTTCGTACCCGGCTACGTGTGGGATGGAGCGCAGTACGTAATACCGGACTCGCTTGCGGACTATGCATTCGTAACTACCCTCGACGGCATCTACGGCGACGGTATGGTCAACTCGACCCTCGACGACCTCTACCGCTGGGACCGTGCACTGGCCCGGGGTGAACTGCTCGATACAGCGCTGCTCTTCCGTTCGGGCATGACCACGGCCAGTGACACGACAGAATACGGCTTCGGGCAGGGAGTCAGTCGCATTCCCACGTACGGCTACACCATCAGTCACTCCGGTGGCTGGCCCGGAGTAGCTACCCACATCTACCGCTTCCCGGAGACGGACCGCGTACTGATCTTCCTACGTAACGATGATGGCGGCCGTGACCCCCGTATCACCACACTGCGCTCCGCCCTACTCGCCCTGCACGGCCTACCGATCAAGGTGGAAGGATTATACCCACCAGAAGCGGAACCCGTAGATACTGCCGCGGTGAAGGAACTGGTGGGCACCTACGCCGTCTCTCCGGAGTTTAAACTAACCTTTTTTCTACGGGAAGACGGGGCATTCATGGGACAGGCTACCGGGCAGCAAGCCTTTGAACTCGGGAAGCATCCGCAGGAAGATCGCTACATGATCACGGTAGTCGACGCTGAGCTACAGTTTCAGCGCGACAAGGATGGGCAAGTAGCGGAGGTCGTGCTATACCAAAGTGGACAGGAGATCGTCGCCACTCGGGAGGAGTAAAGCGCTTCCGCCAAATTTACGTCCCCCGCACCCGCGACCCCGCCCTCCTTACTTAGCTTGTAAATTAAACTAAGACACCGTATCTTTGCCCCATACTACCTTACCCCCCCATGAATATTGCCCTCGCCCAAATCAACGTCCACGTCGGAAACTTCGACGCCAACCTGCAAAAAATGCTCGACTATACCCGGCGGGCCAGGGAGCAGGGGGCGGACCTCGTCGTCTTTCCCGAACTCGCTACCGTGGGCTACCCGCCGCGGGACTTCCTGGAGTTCGATGACTTCATCGAGAAATCGGATACGGTCGTGCAGCAACTCGCCCAGGCCGCCGACGGCATCGCGATCATCGTAGGTGCCCCCACCAAGAACCCGGTGGTGGAGGGCAAGGACCTGTACAACAGCGCCTACTTCCTGGCGGGCGGTCGCATCCAGCAGGTACAACACAAGACGCTGCTGCCGACCTACGACGTCTTCGACGAGTACCGCTACTTCGAGCCCGCCGCGGAGTGGAACGTGGTGCGCTACCAGGATAAGACCATCGCCCTGGTCGTCTGTGAGGACAGCTGGAACGTCGGCAACGAGAACCCGCTCTATAAGATCAACCCCATGGACCGGATGCTGGAGCAGCAGCCCGATCTGATCATCAATATCTCGGCCAGTCCCTTCGCCTACGACCACGCCGCTGAGCGGGTCGCGGCCATGCGCGCGAACGTGGAGCGCTACGACTTGCCCCTGTACCTGGTCAACCACGTGGGCGCCCAAACCGAGGTCCTCTTCGACGGCGGCTCCCTGGTGGTCAACTCCCGCGGTGAGGTAGTCGACGAGATGCCCTATTTCGAAGAGAGCATGCGCATCTACAACACCGAGGAGGTACAGGAGGGCAGCGACGTAAGCGGCGAGCGGGAACGCGATAAGATGACGCTGATCCACGACGCACTGGTGATGGGCATCCGGCAGTACTTCGGCAAGCTAGGCTTTAAGCGAGCCATTCTGGGGCTTAGTGGCGGTATCGACTCCGCGTTGGTAGCCGTGCTCGCCGCCCGCGCCCTGGGCCCCGACAACCTGCGTTGCATCCTGATGCCGAGCCAGCATAGTTCCGACCACAGCGTCAACGATGCCCGCCAGCTGGCGCAGAACCTGGGCTGCCAGTACGATATTGTGCCCATCGAGAGCGTCTACCATAGCTATATGGACCTGCTCCAACCCCACTTCTTCGGCCAGAAAGAGGGACTTACCGAGGAAAACCTCCAGGCGCGTATCCGCGGGATGATCCTGATGGCCTTCAGCAATAAGTTCGGCAACATCGTGCTCAATACCAGCAACAAGAGCGAGATGGCCGTGGGCTACGGCACGCTGTACGGCGACATGTGCGGCGGCCTCAGCGTGATTGGCGACGTGTACAAGACGGAGTGCTTCGAGCTGTCCCGCTTCATCAACCGCGACGGCGAGGTCATTCCCGACAACATTATCACCAAGCCCCCCAGCGCCGAGCTCAAGCCCGATCAGCTCGACAGCGACAGCTTGCCCCCCTACCCCGAGCTCGACGCCGTGCTGTACCAGTACATCGAGCTGCACAAAAGCCCCCAGGACATCATCGAGGCCGGTGCCGATCCGCTGCTCGTACAGAAGGCCCTACGGCTAGTCAACATCAACGAGTTCAAGCGGCACCAGACGGCCCCCGTGCTGCGGGTGAGCCGCAAGGCCTTCGGGATGGGGCGGCGCTTCCCAATCGTGGCGAAGTACCTCAGCTAGGCTTGTCCGGACTAGCCTCGTCCGCCGAGCGTTGCGCAGCTTCGCTCGTCGGCCGAGGTGATGCAAAGGGCACGGAATATTTCTGTCGGCGGACGAGTCAAACTACGTATGGCTCGGCCGACGACGTAACTTGGCTCCCGATGCAGCCTCTGATCACCAACGACGCCGTAGTCTTCGGCATCCTTCTTACCATTCTGGCCCTGGTCTTCACCACCGCCAGCAGTGAGCGGCCATTCTGGAAGACCTTCTACACCTACGTACCGGCGCTACTGCTGTGCTACTTCCTGCCGGCGCTGCTGAACTGGCCGCTGGGCATTATTGCATATGACTGGTATGAATCGAGTATATTCCAGGCAGTGCCGGAGATCTGTGGTATGTATACTGATTGTGATCAACTGTCCTTTTCTGAGATAAATAGAACGCTTGAGCTATTTGGATTGGACCCCGCAGACTATACTGAACACACCGGCCACAGCCAACTGTACTTTATGGCCAGTCGCTACCTGCTACCGGCCTCGCTGATTCTCCTGTGCCTCAACATCGACATCCCCGGCATCATCAACCTGGGCTACCGCGCCATCGTCATGTTCCTGGCCGCGACCTTCGGCATCGTACTGGGCGGACCGATCGCGCTACTCATTGTCACAACCTTTTTTCCGGGGCTCATCGACCTCGATCCCGACCTGCTGTGGCGGGGCCTGAGCACCATTGCCGGCTCCTGGATCGGCGGCGGGGCCAACCAGGCGGCCATGCAGATCATCAACGAGGTGCCGCCGGGCATCTTCGGGCAGATGATCGTGGTGGACGTACTTGTCGCCAATATCTGGCTGGCCTTCCTGCTCTTCGGGGCAGGGCGAGCAGCGCGAATCGACCGCCTCATTGGGGCAGACGGATCGGCCATCGACGCCCTGGTCAAGAAGATGGAAGATTATGCCGACCAAGTACGGCGCATCCCCACCAGTGTGGATCTATACAAGCTACTGGGCGTAGCCTTCGGCGGCGTGGCCCTGGCGCACCTCGGGGCCGATCTTATCGCACCCTTCTTCGGCCAGTACGCAGAGGCTCTCGACGCCCTCCGCCTCAACACCCTCACCAGCGGCTTCTTCTGGATGGTCGTGCTGGCCACCACCTTCGGCTTCCTATTCAGTTTCACCTCCGCCCGCAAGCTAGAGGGCGTAGGGGCCAGCAAGTGGGGCGGCGTGATGATCTACATCCTCGTGGCCACCATCGGCATGCAGATGAACATCGGCGACGTACTGGATAACCTGGGCCTGTTCGCCATCGGATTGATCTGGATGCTGGTGCACATCACGGTGCTGCTGGGTACGGCGTATCTGATCAAGGCACCGTTCTTCTTCGTGGCGGTGGGCAGTCAGGCGAATGTGGGCGGGGCCGCTAGTGCGCCGGTGGTGGCGAGCGCGTTCAATCCCGTACTGGCTCCGGTGGGGGCCATTATGGCGGTGATCGGGTATGCCCTGGGTACCTACGGGGCGCTGCTGTGCTCCTACTTGATGGAGATTTCTGTTAATTGACGGTTGCACCACCGAAGGGTATTGGCGCGCAAAGCGCGCGGGGGGTGAACCACAGAGGATGCAGAGGGCCGCAGAGACGTGATAGGTGTACCTCTGCGTCTCTCTGCGCACTCTGTGGTTGAATAAAAAGCGACGCAGTCGCAAAACAGTAAGACTATGCAACAAACAACCCTAATCACCGGTGTAAGCTCCGGGATCGGCCTAACCACCGCCAAGTACCTCCTCCAGCGCGGCTACACCGTCTACGGCAGCCTCCGGGGCGGGAACGCAGGTGCGGACCAACTTGCCAAGTACCCCACCTTCACCCCCCTCACCTTCGACGTCACCGACCGACCGGCCATCCACGCCGCCGTGCAACAGATTCGGGAGACCGGCCACCAGCTCACGGGGGTGGTCAACAACGCCGGCGTCGCCATTAGCGGACCGGTAGAAACCCTCAGCGAGGCGCAGTACCGCAAGCAATTCGACGTAAATGTGTTCGGGCTGCTGGCCGTGTGTCAGGAGACGCTGCCGCTGCTCCACGCTGCCCAAGAAGCCGGCCTCAGCCCCCGCATCGTTAACGTAGGCAGTGTGTCCGGCTACCTCACTTCCCCCTTTACCACCCTATACTCGGCCTCCAAATTTGCCGTAGAGGCCCTCACCGATGGGATGCGCCGCGAGCTCCTCCCCTTCGGTATCGACGTGATCAGCATTGCCCCCGGCCCGGTCAAAACCCCCATCTGGGCCAAGGGCCGCGAGCAGACCGCGGCCTACCGCGGTACTCGCTACGAGAAAGTACTGGAAAAGCTCGGCCCCTACACCGAAGCGGCTGAAGCGGATGGCGTGGAGCCGGAGGTAGTAGCAGAAGCGATCTACAAAGCCCTCACCGACGAAAAGCCAAACCCTAACGTACTGGTCATGAAGCGCGGCTGGCTCGTGAAGCTGCTACGCCTGACGCCCAAGCGCTTCCAGGATAGGTTCTTTCTGAAGCGGCTGGCGGAGAATCGGCGGTACTAACTTCGCCCCATGCACCTGACCCCCGAAACCCTCGCCGACCACGACCGCAACTACCGCCGCAATTTCTACAATACCCTGCCCGGGCCCCGCGGCGTCCACCTCATCGGCACCAAGGGGCATCGCGGCACGGAGAATCTCGGCGTGTTTAGCTCGGTAGTGCATCTGGGGGCCAGTCCGGCGCTACTGGGCTTTCACCTGCGGCCGCTCACCGTGCCCCGCCATACCTACCACCACCTCAAGGCGCAGGGCTGGTTCACGCTCAATACCCTGCACCCCGCTATCCTGCAGCAGGGCCACCAGACCAGCGCCAACTACGAGCTCAAAACCTCCGAGTTTGCCGCCACGGGCCTGACGCCTGAGTATAGCGAACTATGTAAGGCCCCCTACGTGCAGGAAAGCCAGGTTAAAATCGGACTTACCTTGGAGGAGGAGCACTACATCCGCGCCAACGACACCTACTTCATCGTCGGCCGCATCCGCGAGCTCTTCGTTCCGGAGGCGGCGGTGCTGGAGGATGGCCACGTCGACCACGAGCAGCTCCAAACGCTGGCCGTCACGGGGCTGGATACCTACCTACGCGTGGCGGATGGCGAGCGACTGCCCTACGCCCGTCCGTAATCTTGTGTGTGCCTGCTGCGTTACCTTAGGACATCCTAAAAACGCTACCGCATGTCATTCCGTAATAAGGTTCTGGGCGGGGCCGCAGGTGCAATGCTCCTCGTGGGGCTCACCGCTACGACCCTGGCTCCCGTCAACGATAAGTTCTTCGAGATCATGAAGGCCATCGAGGTATACACCAACGTGTATAAAGAGGTAAACACCTACTACGTCGACGAGATCGAGCCCAATAAACTGATGCGCACCGGTATCGAGGCCATGGTGGAGAGCCTGGACCCCTACACCAACTACATCAGCGAGACCGACGTGGAGACCGCCCGCCTACAGCAGAGCGGACAGTATCAGGGCATTGGCGCCGAGATCGAATACATCGACAGCCTGCCGACCATCCTGACATTGTATAAAGATCAACCCGCCGATCAGGCCGGTCTCCGTACGGGCGACCGCCTGCTACAGGTAGACGGCCGCGAGACCGCCCAGTACAACCGCGAGCAACTGGAGGAGATCATGCGCGGCTTCCCCGGTACCATCATGGAGCTGACCGTGGACCGGCCCGGCGAGGGCACTCAGCAACTACAACTTACGCGTGGAGACGTGGATATTCCTAACGTCCCCTACTACGGGATGCTGGAACAAAACGTGGGCTACGTAGCGTTGACCACCTTCACCCAGGAGGCGGCCAAGAATGTACGTGATGCCGTCAGCGAGCTACGGGCCGAGCACCCCGACATGACCGGCGTCGTACTCGACCTACGCGGCAACGGCGGTGGACTGCTGAACGAGGCCGTCGACATCGTCAACATCTTCGTACCCAAGGGCGAGACCATCGTGACCACGAAGGGTAAGGTGCGCGACTGGAACCGCAGCTACGAGACCAAGGGCAACCCACTGGATACGGACATTCCGGTAGCCGTGCTCATCAACCACCGCTCGGCCTCGGCCTCGGAGATCGTCTCGGGGGCGCTGCAGGACCTGGATCGCGGCGTCCTGATCGGCCAGCGCAGCTACGGCAAGGGGCTGGTGCAGAACATCATGGAAACGGGCTACGGCAGCCGGGTCAAGATCACTACGGCGAAGTACTACATCCCTAGCCAGCGCTGCATTCAGGCCATCGAATACCGCGACGGCAAGCCCTACGATATTCCCGATGCCCAGCGCGCCGAGTTCAAGACCCGCGGCGGCCGTACCGTACTGGACGGCGGTGGCGTAGCTCCCGACATCGAGGTGAACGTGCTGGGTCAGCATAACGTAGCTCAGGGCCTGCTGGAGGATTACATCGTCTTCGACTTCGTGAACGAGTGGGTGCGCGATCACCCGACGATCGACTCGGTGGCCGATTTTCACTTCCAGGACTGGGACAAGTTCGAGGCCTTCCTCAACCGGGCTGATTTCAACTTCACTTCCCAGGCCGAGGAGCTACTGGAGGATGCTGCCGCCCGGGCTAAGGAAGAGGGCTACGACATCTCCGCCGAGCTGGCTTCGATCCAGGAGAAGGTCGACCGCGAGCAGGCTACGGCCATCGCCAGCCTGAAGGAGGAGATCATCAAGATCATTGAAAAGGAGATCGCCGGCCGCTATTACTACCAGCGGGGGCAGGTGCAGATGGGCCTGCGTAATGACCAGGAGGTGCAGGAGGCCATTGCGGTGCTGAATGACGGGGCGCGGTATGCGGAACTACTCAGTAAATAATGTTTCGGCTAGATCGCACGGCCTTCCGCATTAACACCTTCGAGGAAGCGGACAGTAACATCCACTACTGGGTGACCCGGCCGCTGGAGGAGCGGCTGCGGGCGGCGGATTTTTTGACGCGGCAGGCGTATAATATTGCCCCTGATGCGGAGCTACGGTTGGACCGTACCAAATTCTGGATGGGGAAATTGGAAGATCAGGACAAACGGATAATAAGCGAAACTCCTATTTTAGCAAAAAAAAGTACGATGTCAGCAGCACCTAAACTGACCGAGCGATACACCCCCGATGAGTTTTTTACTCTTCTTGAAGGTAGTCTAGATAAGTATGAGTACGAGGCGGGGAAGCTTACCATGACGGCCGGGGGGACTGGGAACCACAATACGATCAAATCGGATCTCGCCGGATTTCTAAGCAATCATACTCGGCACCACACCGACTGTGAGTTTTTCGACAGCGATCAGGCTACCTACATACCCAATTATGATGCCTATGTTTTTCCCGACCTCACATTCGTCTGCAGAGACGCCCGGTTTCAGGACCAGGCGCGTCGTCGTTTACTAAACCCTGCACTACTTATAGAGGTGATGTCAGAATCCTCAGAGCTTTATGACCGCAGTGATAAGTTTCACAAATACAAATCGCTGGGTTCGTTTCGGGAGTATGTACTCATCGATTCTCAGAAGCATCTGGTGGAGAGCTTCTACAAGCAGGATAAAACGCTGTGGCAGATGGCCACCTGTTTCGATCCTAACGGCTCGCTGTACATACATACGCTTGATGTCGACCTGCCTATGACTGAAATATACCGTCGGGTGGACTTTTAACACTAAGCCTTATCTACCCCATTCCCGACTGCCGGCGGTGCATTCCGCTGCACTTCCGACTGCCGCTCAAGGCTTCCCTCAGCTAACCGCTCACCCGGCCAACTCCGCGCCTCCCCAAACGTAGCGAAGTTATACTCCGGCGGTACCAGCCCCGGGATCAAATTAATCCGCTCCATCATATCACGCACCTGCTCTTTCATGCCCATAAAGGCTACGGCGATGCCCCGCTCCTGCAGCTCCAGCACGGCATCCTCCATGGCGTAGAGCCCCGACTGGTCGATGTAGGGCACCTCCCGCATCCGAATGATGACCACCTCCACGGAGGGCAACTGCTGCATCATCGTCTGGAAGGTGGACACGAAGCCGAAGAATAGCGGACCATCCAGGGGCTTGATGAATACTCAATCTCCCAGCCGATCAACCAGATCGCCGTCGTCGGCCCAGGGCTTTTCGCGGCTGAACTCCTCCAGGGAATTACTGCTGGCCCCTTCTTCCACGGTATCGGCCGTCTTTTTCATAAATAGCACGGCGGCCAGCACCGTGCCAGCAGCTACGGCTTCCAAAAGACCAACGAAAACGGTCAGCACTAGCATGATAATCATCACGGCGGCATCGCCCCGCGGCACGTCCCTTAGGTGGCGCAGCCCCTTGTAGTCGATGATGCCAATACCGACCGTGATCAGGATGCCGGCCAGTACGCCGTTAGGGATGTAAGCTACGATACCGCTCAGTCCCAGGAGCACCAGCAGCAGGAACACCCCGGCGATTATACCGCTGATTTTGGTCTTACCACCCGACTGCGCATTGATGACGGTACGCATGGTCGCGCCGGCTCCGGGCAGGCCACCGATGAAAGCGGCCCCCATATTGCCGAGCCCCTGTCCGATCAGCTCCTGATTAGGGCGCGGCGGCTTTCTATCAGGGCAGTGTCGTTGGCGGTATCGTAGCCAAGCGCCGGAGACAACTGCGTAATGACAATGATCACCCCGATCCCACTCGTGAAGCCCGATACCACCGGGTAGGGGATGTATTTGATGTACTTGCCCAGCTTAATGATGCCGAAGACCATCTCGATGACACCCGCCAGAAAGAAGGTGGCCAGGATGATCGGTAGGGCCTCAGCTATGGTCTCGGCCCCCGATTCTACTAGGAAACTAGCAATCACTGCCGAGCTCACCACTGTCATCGGTGCCGTTGGCCCGCTCACCTGCGTGGGCGTACCCCCGAAGAGGGCGGCAATGATGGCGATGGCGCCGTATAGCCCCGCCATGGGTCCCAGGGCGGTCTGAGCCCCGAAGGCTAGGGCCAGGGGGAGAGCTACAATACCGGCGGTCAGTCCACCGAAGAGGTCACCCCGTAGGTTGGAAAAATCGAAGGACAGGGGGTTGGTCATACCTAACCCGCTTAGTGTGCCCCGGTGACCGAACGCATGTCGAAGACCTCGAAGTAATCCTCTGGATTGGTGACCCGCCCATCTTCTTTGATGACGACCACCTCCACGTTGCGATCTTTAAAGGAGGTCACAAAATCGTTGAGCACGTCCACGACATCGTAGTCCAAAAAGCGGGTCTTCCGCACGTCGAGGTAGAGATGAGTGCCTTCGGGGATATTATCCAGCTGTTTGCGGATGGCCGCCTTGTTAAAAAAGGTCACCTCCTCGGCCAGGGTAATTTTGATCTTGTGACGTTCTCCCTCGACATCCTTCTGGTGCAGGAAATGAGAATTCTGGTAGCTCGTCCACAGAATCACGATGATGCCTACGGCCAGACCAAGACTGATCCCGATCAGTAGATCCGTGAAGACGATGGCCACTACCGTCACGATAAAGGGCACGAACTGCCGCCAGCCCACGTGGTAGATGCCCGCGAAAGTCATCGGCTTGGCAAGTTTGTAACCCACTAGCAGCAGCACCGCGGCGAGTACCGACAACGGAATGAGGTTCAGCACCGTGGGGATAGTCACCACCGAGACCAGCAAAAACAGGCCGTGTACGATCGCGGAGAGCTTGGTGCGCCCCCCCGATTGAATATTGGCCGAGCTGCGCACGATCACCTGGGTCACGGGTAGGCCCCCAATGAAGCCCGATATCATATTGCCCGCCCCCTGGGCCAAAAGCTCCCGGTTCGTGGGGGTGACTCTGCGGTAAGGGTCCAGTTTGTCGGTAGCCTCTACGCACAGAAGAGTTTCCAGGCTGGCCACTAGGGCAATGGTAAATCCGGTAATCCATACCGTGGGCCGCGTGATACCACTAAAATCGGGAAAGCTAAACTGGCTCTTGAAGGACTCGAAGTCATCCGGGATCGGCACCGACACCAAATGCTCCGGCCGAATGCCCCACTCCGTACCCTGTAGGGTGAGCTGCCAGATGATGCCGGCGGCAACGGCCACCACCGGTCCTGGAATGATGGTGAACACCTTGCTCCGCTTGCTGAGCACCGTCTCCCAGAGGATCAGAATGGCTAGGGCAATAAGCGCAATGACCGTGGGCCCCAGCGCGATATTATCGACCAGGTTCAACAGTTCGGTAAAGGTATTTTCCCCATCGGACTGCAGGAACGCATCGTCCCCTTCCGGATCGGCATCGTAACCGAAGAAGTGGGGGATTTGCTTGAGAATGATAATCAGGCCGATACCGGTCAGCATCCCCTTGATCACCGCCGAGGGAAAAAAGTAGCCGATCACACCGGCCCGTAGTACCCCCAGTAAAATTTGAATACCCCCGCCGATCACCACGCAGGTCAGGAACAATTCAAAACTACCCAGCTCCGTCAGGGCCGAGAGCACGATGGCCGTCAGGCCCGCGGCCGGCCCACTCACGCCCACGTTAGAGCCGCTCAGGCCGCCGACCACGATGCCCCCCACGATGCCGGCGATCAGACCGGAGAACAGGGGTGCCCCGCTAGCCAGCGCGATACCGAGACACAGCGGCAGGGCGACAAAAAAGACGACGATACTAGCGGGTAGATCGCCCTTGAGGTTAGTGAAGATGCCGTCGTGGGGCGTAGCGTGACTTTTCAAAGGGAGGGGAGGTTGATATACTGTTCGGCCCAAAATAGCTCATACAATCCGCTCCGGCTTACGTTAAGCCACCTACCTACTCCGCCGCCTCCAGGAATTGCATCTCGTAGAGCTCCCGGTAGCGGCCGTCCTCCAGTTGTACTAGCTCCTCGTGGGGGCCGAATTCCTTGATCTCGCCCTTCTCCAGTACCATGATATTATTGGCATTGCGGATGGTGCTGAGGCGGTGAGCGATCACAATACTCGTGCGCCGGTCGATCAGCTTCTCGATTGCGTGCTGAATCACCCCCTCGGTCTCCGGATCCACGCTACTGGTCGCCTCGTCCAGAATCAGGATGTCTGGATCGAACACCAGCGCCCGCACGAAGGAGATCAGCTGCCGCTGCCCCATACTTAGGGTTGCCCCCCGCTCCATCACGTCGTAGTCGTAGCCCCCCGGTAGTCGCTCGATGAAGTCGTGGGCGCCGATCAGCTTGGCCGCCTCCACCACCCGCTCGCGACTGATGTCGGGGTCGCGAAGTGTAATATTTTCCAGCACCGAGCCGGTGAAGAGGAAGACGTCCTGCAGCACCATCGCCATGTGACTGCGCAGCGCCGTGAGCTCGTAGTCGCGCAGGTCCTTCCCGTCGATCAGGATCTCCCCCCTCTGGTACTCGTAGAAGCGGTTGATCACGTTGGTGATTGTGGTCTTCCCCGAGCCGGTACTGCCCACGATGGCCAGCGTATCGCCGCTGTGGAGCTTAAAGCTTAAATCCTTCAGGATCCAGTCGATGCCCGTATAGGCAAACCAGACGTTCCTGAATTCCACCTCTCCCTTGAGGCTCTTCGGTTGTAGTGTCCCCGTGTTCTCAATCTGATCGTCGCGGTCGATTACCTTAAACACCCGCTCGGAGGCCACCAGGCCCATCTGCAGCGTATTGAACTTATCGGCCAGTACCCGAATTGGCCGGAACAGCATATTGATGTAGATTGGAAAAGCCACCAGCGCCCCCAGGGTCACCCCGCCGGCCCGCGCCACGTCCTGGGCACCCCACCAGACCATCAGCGCCAGACTGGCCGCCGCGATGATGTCCACCGTAGGAAAGAAGATTGCGTAGTACAGGATGGCATCGATATTGGCCCTCCGGTACTCCTTATTGATGTCGGCAAACTTGCGTGCCTCCCCCCGCTCGGCGTTGAAGATCTGCACGATCCGCATCCCCGTGATCCGCTCCTGCAGGAAGGCGTTCATGCGCTGGATCTCGGTACGTACCCGCTGGTAGGATTTCTTGACCGCCTCCTTAAAGATGTAGCTGGCCAGCATCAGGAAGGGCATCGTCGTCAGGCAGATCAGCGTCAGCCGCCAGCTCGTGGTCAGCATGATCGCCAGTACGGCCACGATGGACATTAAATCCGCCAGGATCGTAATCACCCCCTCGGCAAAGATGCTATTGATCGACTGGATATCGCTGATCGTACGCGTCGTCGAGGTACCGATCGGCGTCTTATCGAAGTAGCTCAGCCGCAGGCTATTGATGTGGCTGAACACCCGCACCCGCAGGTCCCGAATCACCGACTGTCCCAGCCAGTTGGAGCTATACACAAAGGAGTAGCGGCACAGCGCCTCCAGCACCAGCAGTCCGGCGATCACCAGGGCCCAGAAGGTAAGCCCGCTCGTATCCCCCACGAAGATGTAGTCATCCACCATCTTCTGGATCAGCCGCGGCCGGGCGATAGAAAGCGGCGCCAGCAGCACGGCTAGGGTGACGGCCAGAATAGCGACCTTCTTGTACGGCTTGGCCAGGGCCAACACACGCCACAACAGGTACAAATCAAACTTTTGCTTCTCTTCCTTCGTGTGCCATGAAGTGGTGTAACACCCCACCCCCCGTTTGGGTCTACGCCGCCACCTGATTTTCCTGTAGCGCCTCCAGGCTCACGTACCTAAGGGCCGCCTCGTGGGTCGCCTCCAGCCGCACCGGCGGGGCTACCCCGGCCTCGTAGGCCTCCTTCCACCGCAGGGCGCAGAGGCACCAGCCGTCGCCCGGTTTTAGTCCCGGAAAGTCGTAGGCCGGTAGCGGGGTGCTCAGGTCGTTGCCGCGTGACTTGGTGAAGGTGAGAAACTCCTCGGTCATCACTGCGCAGACTACGTGACGGCCGGTGTCCAGGGGGCCGGTGCGGCAGATGCCGTCGCGGTAGAAGCCGGTCAGGGGGTCGGTGCAGCAGGGTTGTAGGGGGGTGCCTAGTACGTTGTTCATATTATCTGACGATCTGCCCGGTCACCCGCAGCAGCTCTGTCTCCGTCTGCTTCAGATTCAGCAGGGCGTCGAGAAGTTGGAATTCCGCATTAGCGTAGTTGAGCTGGATCTGCCGGTAGTCGAAACTGTTGATGGTGCCGCCCCTAAAGCGTTCTTCAGCGATCTCCAAGTTACGCTCGGCGTTCTCAATGAGCTCCTGGGTAATACCGATGATGCGGGTCTGGTTATCGTAGAGAGCAATGGTATTCTGTAGGGCGGTGCGGAGCTGCTGCTGGACCGACTGGTAGTCGAGCTGGGCGGTAATCTCCTCCAGCCGGGCCGACTGGATGCGCACCCGTCGGTTACCCCCGTCGAAGAGCAGGTAGCTGGCCGTGAAGCCTAGGTTGCCCGCCAGGGTTCGCGCGGCCACCCCCGGGAGTTCCTGCTCCCGCCCCGGCTGGTCGCCGCCGAACTCAAAGGTCTGGGTGCCGGTCTGCACTCCAATGTCGTAGCTCGTACTAGCCCCGATGCCGAAGGTGGGTGCCCGCTCGGTTTCGATGAGCCGGGTCTGTAGGGCGGCCAGGTCCCGGTTAATGAGCAGGTTCTGAAGGTTGCGGTTACTGGCCAGGAGGCGGGCCTCGAGGTCGGCGGGGTCGTAGGCAGTTTCCTCGTAGGTGAGCTCGGTGGTGAGGTTGACGGGCTGGTCGAGTGTTTCCTCGCCGAGCAATTGAAGGAGATTGCGTGCAGCATTTTCGTAGTTCACCTGCTGCACGACCAGATTAGTAGAGTCCGAGAGATAGGCATCACGCGCCTGCAACTCATCGAAGGTGCCGCCCTGGCCGAACTCCCGCCGCACCTGCTGGTACTCGATGCGGTCGCGGCTCAGGGCCAGTACCCGGCGGCGCACCTCGATCTGCTCGCGCTGCACCACCGCGTCGTAGTAGGCGTCGATGATGTCCCTGTACGGTGTTCTCGATCTGCAGTTGGAGCTGCCCCTCGCTGAGGTCGGCCAGGGTCTCCAGCCGTTCCTTATTGATGGCGATGCGGCCGCCGTTAAACAGCACCCAGTTGAGCTGTACGATGGGGGCTACGGTATAGCTGGTGGTGGTGCTCTGGACCACGATGCTAGCAGGGTTACTCTGGTTGCGGTAGCCCACGCCGGGGCTCAGACCTACCGTGATCGTGGGGGTACTTCTGCGTCAGGGCGTAGTCGTCATTATTCTCTGCGACGGCCAGCTGGCTTTCGGCGATGCGGATCTGAAAGTTACGCTCCAGGCCGCGCTGAATGGCATCACTCAGGCTCACACTCAGGGTGTCCTGGGCGCGGACGCAGGTGCAAGCAACTAGTGCGAGGAAGAGGCTGAGCTTGGACATGCCGGGGTACTGGTCGTGAAAACTGGCGCAAGGTACGGGAACGAAGGTCGGGCCGTCTTATCTTTTGCCCCAATGTTCGTGTCCTCCCCCCGACCCCGTATCCCCTGGGCTACCGTGCCGCTACTGCTGCCCTTGTTAGCCCTGGGTGGGGGGATTATCCTGGGAGCCTACCTCGACTATGATCACGCCTGGATCTTTCTCGGTACGACGGGCGGGCTCTCACTACTCGCCACCGCTTTGCACCTGCGGCCCCGCCCTACTGCTGTACTACTCTGGCTGGCGCTGTTTGCGCTGGGGGGCTGGTATGCGGACGTGCGGCATCCACCGAATGATGAGACGCACTTTAGTCACCACTATATGGAGGGGGATCAGCTGCTGGTGGAGGTACGGAGTGTGCGGGAAGGGAAGCGGCGGCAAAATGTGGAAGCAGAGGTTACGGCACTGATACGTGGTAAGGAGCAACTACCTGCGCGTGGAAAGTTGGTGGCCTACGTGGCCGGTGATACAGTGCGGGTAGGTGACCGGCTGCTGGTAGCTAGTACGGTGGATACGGTACCGGGGCCGCTCAATCCTCACGCTTCCGACTATGCGGGTTACCTGGCGGACAAGAATATTTTTCACCGCAGCTTCGTGGACTCGATCGAGTGGCTACGGGTAGGTACTACAACGGGCTTTTCTCTACGCGCCTTTGGGGAGCGGTCGCGGGAAGCCTGGTTCGGAAGTCTGCGGCCCTACCTAGCGGGGGATGATCTGGCAGTTGCCGCGGCGCTAATCATGGGCAAGAAGGACCTGCTGGGGGCGGAAGTAAAATCAGCCTACGCCGATACCGGGGCTATCCACGTGCTGGCGGTATCGGGGCTGCACGTAGGCATCCTGGCCCTGATCGTGATGCAGCTCCTGCGCCTGCTGGTGCCCCCCCGGCCCTTCTGGCTGGCGCTGCGCACGGGGCTGACGATCCTGCTGGTCTGGTACTTCGCGCTCGTGACCGGCCTGAGTGCCTCGGTGCAGCGGGCGGCCCTGATGGTGACCGTGGTGCTGATCGGCAAGCAGCTCAACCGCAACAATAGCATCTTTAATCTACTGGCCATTGCCGCCCTAGTTATGCTGCTGGTGGAGCCGAAGCAACTGTTTCAGGTGGGCTTTCAGCTGAGTTTCGCGGCGGTGGCGGGGATCGCGCTTTTCACCCGTAGGTTGCAGCGGCTGGTGTACCTGCCCGGAAAGCTGAGTGTGCTATGGGATGCCATCGCGGTATCGACGGCCGCCCAGCTCGGTACCCTGCCGCTTTCGCTCTACTATTTCGGGCAGTTTCCGCTGTATTTCATGCTGAGCGGCACGCTGGTGATCGTATTCGCCTACCTGGTACTGGGGCTGGGACTGTTGCACGGCTTCCTGGCCCTAGTGGGGGTGAGCGGGTCGGGCCTCTGGCCGACCGGCACCCTGCTGGAATGGGTGGTGAGCGTACAGAACGCCTTCATTTTCTACTGCCGCCAGCTGCCCGGAGCTACCCTCCAGCTGGCTGACTTCGGCTGGGTATCGGCGGTGGGGCTGTACTTACTTATTGGCTGTCTGGCTTACCTCGCCTTTCGGCCCAGTCACCGGGGGCGGTGGGTAGCCATGGGGGTGGCGGGGCTGCTAGTAGCGTACTGGACACTGGGGCCGGTGTGGTCACCCGCTCCACCCCAGTTCACAATTTATCACCTGCCGCGGGCTAGTCTAATCGATGTGTACGACGGGCGGCGGGGGGTAGCGGTGGGTGATAGCGTGGCGCAGGATGACCTTGACTTTAACGTGCTGCCGGCGCGGCGGGTGCTGGGGATAGATTTCAGCGCTCCCCTGCCGCTGGAGCAGGATACTAGTCTTGCTGGCGTGACGGTGCATAGTCCCCTACTGCGGCTACTCGATCGGCGGGTGCTGGTGTTGGATGGGACGCAGGACTGGCGGGGGGTAGCTCAGTTACCAGAGGTAGACCTGGTGCTGGTGCGTGGCGGGGTGCGCCCGAATCGGGTACCAGAATTACCAGCGGGTGTGCCGGTGGTAGTGGATGGGTCGAATGCGCCTTACGTGGGCCGGCTGTGGCGGGAGCGGTACGGCGGGGTGCACGTGACTGGGGTGGATGGGGCTTACGTCGAACTTCGTCCGCCGAGTTCCGACGTAGTCGGCTCGTCGGCCGAATCATTCGACTAGTTGGCGGACGACTAGCTACATCGTCATAACTTCTTTCTCCTTGTGCTCAATAATCTCCTCGACCTTTTTACTGAGGGTGTCGGTCCAGCCCTGCACCTTCTCTTCCATGCGCTTGCCGGCGTCTTCGGGATAGCCGTTCTTGACCTCTTTTTTGATGTTTTCCATGGCGTCGCGGCGGGCGTTGCGGATAGAAATCTTGGCCTCCTCGCCCTCGGCCTTGACGACCTTGGCGAGTTGTTGGCGGCGTTCGGTGGTCAGCGGCGGCACGTTGATGCGGATGAGCTGGCCATCGTTCTGGGGGGTGACACCGAGGTTGGCCTCGAAGATGGCCTTTTCGATATTGGGCAGGTTCGACTTATCGAAGGGCTGGATCGTAATGGTGCGGCTATCGGCGGTGCTGATGCTCGAGGTCTGGTTGATGGGGGTGGGCACGCCGTAGTAGCTCACCATGATGCCGTGGAGCATGGCGGGGCTGGCCTTACCGGTGCGGACCTTGACGAGTTCGCGTTCGAGGTGCTCGATGGCCTCTTCCATGAGCATTTTATTTTCTTCCAACTGGTCGCTGAGGAGGTCTTCCATGGGGATGTACGATTTACATTTTACGATTTGCTGTCGGTATAGGCGTTGCAGGGGGGCGGGGCCGCGGGTGCAACATCTCCCGAAGGGCGGGCGATACTACGGCAAAAGTAACTTTTTAGCTCTGGCTATTCCTACAGTGCGATGCCTAACCGACCGGATCCAGTCGGTCCTTCCCCACGTAGCTATGGAGCACTTCCGGTAGTAAAATGCCCTGCTCGGTCTGCTTGTTCTCCAGCAGGGCGGCAATGATGCGGGGTAGGGCCAGGGCACTGCCGTTGAGGGTGTGGACCAGCTCGTTGCCCTGCTCGGCGCGGTAGCGGAGTTTGAGGCGGTTGCTCTGGAAGGTCTCGAAGTTGGACACGCTGCTGACCTCCAGCCAGCGCTGCTGGGCCGCGCTCCAGACCTCGAAGTCATAGGTCATGGCCGCCGTGAAGCCCATATCACCGCCGCAGAGGCGCAGGATGCGGTAGGGTAGTTCGAGGGCATCGAGCAGACCGCCGACGTGGGCGACCATCTCGTCTAGCTTGGCGTAGCTCTCCTCGGGGCGGGCCAGTTGTACAATCTCGACCTTGTCGAACTGGTGGACGCGGTTGAGCCCGCGCACGTGGGCCCCGTAGCTACCCGCCTCGCGCCGGAAGCAGGGGGTGTAGCCGGTAAGCTGAATGGGGAGCTGGTCAGCGTCAAGTAGCTCGCCCCGGTAGAGGTTGGTGAGGGGGACCTCGGCGGTGGGGATGAGGTAAAGGTCGTCTTCGGTGATGTAATACATCTGGCCCTCCTTGTCGGGGAGCTGGCCGGTGCCGCGGGCGGTGTCCTCGTTGACCAGCAGCGGGGGGGCATACTCGGTGTAGCCGGCGGCGGTGTTGCGGTCCAGAAAGAAATTGACCAGCGCGCGCTGTAGGCGGGCCCCCTGTCCGGTGAAGACGGGAAAGCCGCTGCCGGTGGTACGCACGCCTAGTTCCAGACTGAAAATGCCGTAGGTCTCAGCCAGCTCCCAGTGGGGTTTGGCGTCCGGGCCGAGAGCAGGTAGCTCGCCGGGGTAGTCCTGGTAGACCTCGTTATCCTCGGCGCTGCTGCCGGCCGGGACCAGGTGGTAGGGGACATTGGGGAGTTGGAGTAGGGTGGTTTCGAGTTCCTCCAGGGTTGCCCGTAGTTCGTCCTCCGCACCTGCGACCGCGCCCTTGATCTCGTTGACGCGTTCGCGTAGCGCGTTGGCTTCGTTCTTACGGCCGGATTTGAATAGGGTGCCGATCTCGGTTGATAGGGTATTACGCTCGGCCAGCAGGGTGTCGTTTGAGGTCTGAAGTTCCTTACGCTTGTCGTCGAGGGTAACGACGCGATCTACCATAATGGCGGCGTCGATACCGCGTTTGCGCAGGCCTTCGAGGACCCGCTGGCGGTCGTCGCGCAGGGTATGTACTAGGAGCATGGGGCGGGGCGTTTAGGCGGGCAAAGGTAGGGGCCGTAAACCTTTAGGTCGCCTACGCTGTATTAAGTTGCAAGTTTCCACCCCGGTCCGTTACCTGTTTCGGACTTTGGTAGTAGCTTTGCGGGGCAAGCGACTCCGCGCGTAGGCTCTGAGCCGGCATTTCTGCCCCTACGCTCCGGCCCGAATTCACCTCTCTTCGTCTCTACAGGCCCACTTCACGCTTCCGTTCGGGAGGCCCGCCTGTCACCTTTGCTTCCTCCTATCTTCTCCCTTACGTATCCCCCCCTAGATGTTTAGCATAGCGCAACTACAGAGCATGCTGGTCCCCGAATTACGGGACTACGCAGAAACCCTCGGCCTGAAATCCTACAAGAAGCTCAATAAGCAGGACCTTATCCTCACCCTGCTCGAACAGCAGGCCGTGAAGGGCACCACCAACGTCAGCGAGCCGCCCGCCGCCTCCGACACCGATCGGGTACCCAACCGCAAGGCCGAAGCCGCCGCCTCCGCCGCCCGCCGGGGAGAAACCGCTACGGAGACCGTCGAAAAGGAGGAAAAAGAAAAGTCCGGCCGTAGCCGGGGTCGGCGTAGCAGCCGTAATAACGACGGCGACTCAGACGATAACAACAAGAGCTCTAGCCGGGGCCGGGGCCGTAGTAGCAATAAAGACAGCAACGGAAAAGACGACAGCAGCAGCGACGATAAGAAGAAGGACGAGGATGATAAGTCCTCCGACAGCGAAGACCGCTCCAACGGTCGGGGCCGTAGCAGGGGCCGCCGCAGCGTACGCGAAGAGCGCTCCGATTCCGACGACAACTCCAACAGCCGTGGACGCGGTCGTAGCAACAACAACGACAAGTCTTCCGACGACGACAACCAGGAGTCCCGCAGCCGGGGCCGGGGTCGTAGTAGCAACAACGACAAGTCCGACAATAACGGCGACGAAGACAACGGCAACAACAACCAGCGCGGTGATCGCTACGGCAACCGTGGCCGCACCGAAGAGCGCGACGATAGCAATAATGGTCGGCGCAGCGAACGTGGCAGCAGCAACGAGCGCAGCAATAATGATCGGAACAGCAGTAACGACCGTAGCAGCAGCCGCAACAACGACCGTGGCAGCAATGATCGTAGCAACAACACTAACGACCGCGACCGCAGTAACAACAACCGCAACGACAACCGCCGCGGCCAGCCCGAGTACAAGCTCGACGGACTGATCAGCACCACCGGCATCCTGGAGATGATGCCCGACGGCTACGGCTTCCTGCGCTCGCCCGACTACAACTACACGACCAGCCCGGACGATGTCTACGTCAGCCAGCAGCAGGTCAAGTCGTTCGGACTGCGTACCGGCGATACCGTCAAGGGGCCCGTCAAGCCCCCCAAGGAGGGTGAGAAGTACTTCGCCCTGCTCGACGTCGAGAAGATCAATGGCTTCGACCCCAAGGACATCCGCGACCGGGTGCCCTTCGACTACCTGACCGCCCAGTTTCCCACCGAGAAGTTCACGCTTTCGGGCTCGGCCACGGGTCGGGACTACGGCATGCGGCTATTCGATCTTTTCGCGCCCCTGGGTAAGGGACAGCGGGGCCTGATCGTCTCCCAGCCTAAATCGGGTAAGACCTTCCTGCTCAAGGACGTAGCCAACGCCATCGCCCGCAACCACCCCGAGGTCTACCTCATCGTGCTGCTGGTCGACGAGCGCCCCGAGGAAGTCACCGATATGAAGCGCAGCGTGAAGGCCGAGGTCATCAGCTCCACCTTCGACGAGCCGGCCGAGAACCACGTCCGCGTGGCCAACGTCGTCCTTGAGAAGTCGAAGCGCTTGGTCGAATCCGGCCACGATGTCTGTATTCTGCTTGACTCCATTACTCGTCTGGCGCGTGCCTACAACACCGTCCAGCCTAGCTCCGGCAAGGTGCTCTCCGGTGGTGTCGAGGCCAATGCTCTACAGAAGCCTAAGAAGTTCTTCGGCGCAGCGCGTAACATCGACGGCGGTGGCTCCCTGACCATCCTGGCCACGGCCCTCATCGACACCGGCTCGCGGATGGACGAGGTGATCTTCGAGGAGTTCAAGGGTACGGGTAACATGGAACTGCAGCTCGATCGTCAGTTGGCCAACAAGCGCATGTACCCCAGCATCGACTTCACCCGTTCCAGCACCCGCCGGGATGACCTGCTACTGGATCGTGATATGCTGCAGCGCATGTTCATCTCCGCAACCACCTGGCCGACATGAAGCCCGAGGAGGCCTTCCAGTTCCTCATGCGCCACATGAAGAATACGACCAGCAATGAGGAGTTCCTGGCTACGATGAATAGCTAGCCTTGCTTACCACCGTTACCTCTCTTACCCAGAACCCCGTTCAGGAGAACACCTACCTGGTGTACGATACGGAGACGCGGGAGACGATCGTCTTCGACCCCGGCTGCTACACGCCGGAGGAAGAGCGGGAGCTAGTTGGGACCATCGATCGGCTAGACCTGAAACCGGTGCGGCTGATCAATACCCACTGCCACTTCGACCATGTGTTCGGCAACGCCTTTGTCGTCGAGCGGTACGGACTAGAACTGGGTATCCACCCCCTGGAACAGCAAATCCTGAAGGCCGCACCGATGTTCGTGCAAGCCTACGGGATGCCGCCAATGGTGCCCTCGCCGGCTCCCGGTTATTTCATTCACGAAGGAGATACCGTGATGCTGGGTCAGAACACTTTCGCGGTGCTCTTTTGTCCGGGGCATTCGCCGGGGAGTCTCTGCTTTTATAATGCCGCGGAGGGCTACGTCATCGCTGGCGATGTGCTCTTCCGGCGCTCCATCGGCCGCACGGACTTACCACTCGGCGATCACGACACGCTCATCGGTAGCATCCTGACTAAACTGATGCCGCTACCGGATGAGACGGTGGTGTATCCGGGCCACGGGCCGCGTACGACGATTGGGGAGGAGCGGCGGGAGAATCCGTTTTTATAAACTACGTAGCATCATCCAGCCCGTACACCTCCTCCGTCCGCTCCAACGGCACCTCATCCGTCAGGTCCTGCACGAAGCGGCACCAGGCGCAGTCCGGCTTGTCGCAGCCGTCGAACTGTTGCTCTTGGATGGCCTCCCAGGTATCGCGTAGAATTTTGCGCAGCGCGTCCGTATCCTGCTGATTAAGCTCCAGTCGCTCTTCCGGCTGCTCGCCGTTGGGGTCGGTGAGTAGGTAGCTGATGCGGCCCTCGCGCACGCGCCGAATGGTGCCCGGTCGGTTATCAAAAAGCAACTTATAGAACGTAAGCTGCCGCCAGTAGTCGCCACCGTGGGGATTGCGCTCGGTGGGACGGCGTAGCTTGTTTCCTCCACTAGTACTGGTTTTATAGTCTACCACCCGCACGTAGGCATCACTGATCACGTCCACCCGGTCGATGATGCCGGTCAGGGGAATACCGTCGACCTCGGCGTTGCGGATGAGGTATTCGATCTCTACGTCGTGCACCCATGATTTATGGTAGCGGTCGTAGTAGGTGCCGAGCTCGCGGCGGCGCGTTCCAGGCGGTTGTGGTAGCCGCGGGGTGGTGAGCTGTCCACGGCGCTGGGCCAGGGCGATCTCGAAATTATACACCAGCTCTTCTTTACTCGGAAACACCTGTGCCGGATCGCGCTTCATGCGCAGGAAGTAGTTCTGCAGCGCCTCGTGAAGGGCCGAGCCGTAGAGGGTCCGCTCCCGTTCGCGATCGGGTACGCGTAGGAGCTTTTCGTAGTAGAAGCGTAGGGGGCAATCGAGGTAGGCGTAGAGGGCACTGACGCTGAGGCGGAAGTCTTCCAGCAGCTCGGCAACGGCGGAACGTTCCAGCACGGGGTAGCGGGCTTTATCCTTGGGTTGCAGTTGCAGGTAGGCGAGCTCGGCCAGGGTACCGGCATCCAGATTAGCCTCACGTACCTCCACCCCACCGGTCTCGATGAGCTCATCAACAAAGGCCACCTGCTGCTGCATCTTATCCTTAACACTAAGCTCGGCGCAGGACAGGATTACACCGGAGCGGGCACGGGTCAGGGCCACGAAGAACAGCCGGCGGCGGGCCTCCTCCTCGTCTTCGGTACCGGCGTAGGTCAGCGTATCGGGCAGTTTGAAGCGATTCTGGGCGCGGCCACCCCCGCCCGGACCCCAGGCCCGCTCGGAGCAGTCGAGCATCCACACCTTTTCAAATTCAAGCCCCTTGGCACTGTGGGCGGTGACCAGCAGTACGGCATCGGCCTGATCGAGGTGGGAGCGCAGGGGCAGGGCAATGCGGTTACCGTCCATCTGCCCCAGCGTATCGAGTAGGTCGGTGAGGGTAAGGCGGGGGCGGCGGGCGATCTCGCGTAGCACGAAGTCGGTAAAGGTGGCTACGTGCTGTAGCAACTCGGCCCGATTCGGATCGCGCAGTACGGAGGCCAGCAATCCGGAGCCGTTCAGCACCCATTCGACGTACTCCGGCAGGGGCAGACTACCGACGAGTCCGATGGCCTCCTCCAACCAGTCGGCCACGCGGCGGAGGTCGGCGGGGGCCTCCAGTCCGTACGGGTAGAGCGCATCGGCCCGTAGGTACTCCCGCCAGCTGGGTAGGCGGCCCTCGCGGTCGAGGGTGTCGAGGCGGCCGAGGTTGAGCACGGAAAGGTCGTGGGGCAGTAGCCCGAAGCAGCGAAAGTGGAGCACCCGAAACAGCAGATGCTCGCCCGTCCCCGGCCGCTCCTGCTCCGACTGCAGGTACCGGAGCAGCTCGCGCAATTGTCTTACGGGACGGCCGTCGAGCACGTTCGGACGGCGCTTACTGCGGTAGGGGATACCGGCCCGCTCCAGCAGGTGGCGCAGCAGATCGGCCTGACTGTGCTTGGCGTAGATCACGGCTATCTCCGACCAGGGCACTCCCGTGTCGTGCCAGTGCTTGAGCTGGCCTACTAAATAACCGGTCTCCTGGCGGTGATCGGTGAAGGACAAGTAAGTTGCACCTGCGGCCCCGCCCTCATGGTTGCTCCTGAGGCGCTTGTCGATCTGGTGCTGGGGCAGACGGTCGCCGATACGCAGGGTGTTGCGGTCGATGAGGGCGCCGGCACCGTCGAGGATAGACTGCGTACTGCGGTAGTTCTCATTGAGGGTCACGATGGTCAGGTCGCGGGCGTAGCGGTGGTGAAAGTCGACCATGGCGTTGAGCCGCGCCCCCTGAAACTCGTAGATGGCCTGGTCGTCATCGCCGACGATGAAAACGTTAGGATTATCCCAGTAGTCGGTGAGGTGGCGGATGATGCGGTCCTGACTCCCATTCGTATCCTGAAACTCGTCAATGAGCAGGTAGCGGTACCGCTCCTGGTAGCTTAGCAGCAGACTAGGGTGATCGTGAAAAGCGCGCAGCACCCAGCCGATCATGTCGCCGTAGTCGTAGCGCCGCTGCTCGCGGAGGGCCTCCTGGTACTTAGGGAAGAGGGCAACGGCGCTGGTGAGCTTGTCCATCCGCAGGCGCTCCTCGGCGATCTTGCCGGTGTGGGGGTCGCCCTTTTGCTTGTCCTTATACTTGCGTTGGTAGGTGAAGTCGGGATGGGTCTCCAGGCCGTCCACGTAGGTCTGGATGCGCTGCTGTAGCTCGTCCTCCGTCCAGTTTTCGGCCTTCATCTGGGCGAAAAGATCCTGTAAGTGGTCCTCGTAGTGGTAGGCCTCGTGGTAGCCCAGGCGGAGGGCATCGGTCTGCGGCAACTGATCCATAAGCCCGCGGATGATACGGATGCGCTCCAGCTCTGAAAGGGGCTCCAGACCGGGGCGGCCGAAGTAGTGCAGGTTCTGCTGGATGACGTTGCTACAGAAACTGTGAAAGGTGTAGATACCGACGCGGTGGGCTTCGGGGCCGATGAACTTCAGTAGCCGCTGCCGCATGGCCTTCACGCCGGCGTCGGTGAAGGTGAGGCAGAGGATGTTGTGGGCCCCGGCGTCGGTCCGTAGGAGGATATTACCGATGCGGGCGGCCAGGAGGTGGGTCTTCCCGGTACCGGGGCCGGCCAGGACCATGACGGGGCCCTCGATGGTGTCCACGGCAGTACGCTGTCCCTCGTTCAGGCGGGCGAGCTCCGCGCGGAAACCGGCGTTGTAATCGTATAATCTGCGGTGGGCCATCGGACCTGTTGAAGACAACTCAGCGCCGCCGCTAGTTGACGAATAGGGCCGAGATACTGGCGTTGTCGTGGGTATTCCGAATGGCGGTGGCGAAGAGGTCAGCCGAGGTGAGCACCTTTATTTTATGGCTCTGCTGCTGAAGGGGAATGGTATCGGAGACGATAAGCTCCCGCAGCTGGCTATTGTTGATGTTCTCGTAGGCGTTGCCGCTCAGCATGGGGTGGGTAGCGATGGCGCGGACCGAGCGAGCCCCTTTCTCCATGATCAGATCGGCGGCGCGGCAGAGGGTACCGGCGGTATCGACCAGATCATCAACCAAAATTACGTCGCCCCCTACCACGTCGCCGATGAGCGTCATGCCGGCGATCTCGTTGGCGCGTTTGCGGTACTTGTCGCAGATCACCATATCGCGCTCGAAGTGCTTCGCGTAGGCCCGGGCGCGCTTCACGCCACCCATATCCGGACTGGCAAAAATCACGTTGCCCATATCCTGCTCCCGGAAGTAGGGAATGAAAATAGCCTGGCTCTGGAGGTGATCCACCGGAATATCGAAGAAGCCCTGGATCTGATCGGCGTGGAAGTCGAGCGTCATGATGCGGTCCACCCCGGCGGCCTCCAGGAGGTTAGCGATGAGCTTGGCGCTGATGGGTACCCGGGGGCGGTCCTTGCGGTCCTGGCGTGCGTAGCCAAAGTAGGGAATCACCGCACAGACGTAGCCGGCCGAGGCCCTCCGCGCCGCATCGATGGTCAGCAGCAACTCCATCAAATTATCGCTGGGCTGAAAGGTGCTACCAATGATAAACACATACTCCCCCCGCACGCTCTCCTCGATGATGGGCTGCATCTCCCCGTCGCTAAAGTGCGCCACGCGAAACTGTCCCAGCGCGTGGCCGTAGGCCTCGGCGATCTGCTCGGAGAGGTACATGCTCTTGGTCATGGACAGCAAGGTAACCTTGTCGTTCATGGGGGTTAGTCTGGGGGTGTGGGACATAGGATTTGCGATATGCGATTCTTGATTCTCGATATGCGATTTGGCTACCGCATGGGGGAGGTGTTATAGGTGTGATAGGGGGCGGGGCCGCAGGTGCAAAGCAAGGGGTATGCTACTTCAAGCGCTCGATGAGGCGGCCGGCAACGCGAAGGAAGTCCATTTCGGTGATGATGCCCACTAGCTCGTTATCCTTCACCACGGGCAGGCAGCCGAGCTTGCAGCCGCGCATGGTGTGCATGGCCTCCTTGATGGTGGTCTGCGGGCTGACGGTGGTGGGCGCTGAGATCATCAGATCACCGACGGTCTTGTAGTCATTCATCTCGTTATTGATGCGGCCGCGCTTGATGTAGTAACGCAGCAGCTTGCGGGTGGTGATGAGGCCGCAAAGGTGACCGTTTTCATCCTCGACGGGGAGGTAGCGGAGCTTGCGCCAGTCCATGAGGTCGCCGACGAGTTCGAGCAGGTCGCTCTCGCGTACGGTGAAGAGGTCGGTTTCCATGAACTCCTCCACACGTAGGCCTACGGGGCGGTACTGTTTGAGGTCTTCCTCGGAGGGGATGGGCCACTTATGCACCGGATCCTGCTCCATCTGACACTTGACCATTTGGGAGGTAAGGATGGTGACGGCCTCGTCCCGATTGACCCGCTCGGTGAGCTGGGTGAAGGACTTGAGCAGCCAGCGGGCCCCGTTCTGGTGCACCTCGGCCCGGCCCTGGATGACGCTGAGGTAGCGCTCGATGTCGGGCTTATCGATGCCCTGTAGTACGAGCCCGTTGTAGGCTAGCGGGATGAGCTCCTGCAAGACTAGCTCCCGGCAGGTGACCTTGCGGTTACCGAACCAGGTAAACTGGCTGTCAATGCCGAATTTAGCCGCCTTCGAGAAGTTGTCCTTTACGTCGGCAAAGCTGAGGTGCTCACGGATGTCCCTGAACTCGTGGGCCATGCCGATCATCAGCCCCAGCCAGAAGGCGGCGTTGGCCATTTGGTCCAGTACGGTGGGGCCGGAGGGCAGTACGCGGTTCTCAATGCGTAGGTGGGGCATACCGTTGTCGCTGATGCCGTAGCAGGGGCGGTTCCAGCGGTAGACCGTTCCGTTGTGGACCTGGAGGGCACGCAGCTTGGGCACCTTGCGCTGACCGATCATCTCCAGGCTGTCCTCGTCGATCTCACTACCGAGCAGGACGCGGAAGCGGGCGATATCCTCCTTATAGATCTCCATGATCGACTTATCCAGCCACTGCGTCCCGAAGCTCACCCGCGGCTCGCTCGTACGCATGTGCTCCTTGCTGGTGCGTACGTCGAGCGACTGCTGAAATAGGGCGATGCGTGACTCGTGCCAGAGCCGCTTGCCGAACACCAGGGGGCTGTTGGCCGCCATAGCCAGGATGGGAGCAGCCACGGCCTGGGCGATATTGTACATCGGCACGAAGGTCTGCGGCGTCACCTGTAGGTGTACCTGGTAGCTGGTGTTGCAGGCCTCCAGCAGGGGGCTATCGTGGTTGATGTGCAGCTCATCAATGCCATGTAGATTGAGCTCGAAGCCGCGCTCGTTCTTCTGCTGGGCCTTGATGGCCTCGATCAGGGCCAGGTAGCGCGGCTTGGGCGTCAGGTTCTCCAGACTGAGGTCGAACTTGCGCAGCGTGGGCAGGATACCGGTCAGCACGATCTGGGCGTTACTGGCCTTGGCGGCCTCCTTGACGATACCTAGCTGGTACACATTCTCCTGCTCCATCTTCCGCAGCGCATCGCCGGTGAAGACCTGGGGCGTAAAGTTGCACTCCAGGTTGAAGCGGGCGATCTCGGTCGTGACCCAGGGGTACTCCTTCAGCCGCTTAAGCACGCTCATATTCTTCGGCGTCGGCTTCAGCGTTTTCTTATCGACTAGGCAGAGCTCCTGTTCCGCCCCAATACGAATCGTATCGGTCTCGAACCACTCGTGTTTGAGCATGTACTCCAGCGCCTGCACGTCCTGCAGCAGATGGTGCGTGAAGGCTGACCGGCTGTCGGTAGTGGGTACGTTTACTCTTTCCTCTCCCATGATGGTATAGTGTAGCCGTAAGGTAGTCGTTAGTGACGTAACGTAGCAGATAGGTGGGCGGGGCCGCAGGTGCAGGTCTGGTCGAATTGTATATCTCATTTTACAAAATCAGCGTATTTTTGTAAAGTCAATTGTACATATTATGCCATCTTCGTTCGTACAACAGGAATCTCAACGACTCATTACCAGGGTGCCCACCGCTATTCACCGTCCGCTGCTTCAGCAGATTGCCTGGACGGACCGGCTAATTGGATTACGGGGAGCACGGGGTGTGGGCAAGACTACGCTTCTGCTACAGCACGGCAAGGAAGAAGCGGCAAGCGTTGGGCTAGGCAACGTGCTGTACATCAGTCTCGATGACTTACTCTTTCGCCAGCAGACATTCCTTGACTTCGCCCGGGAATTTCGCGACCAGGGGGGACGGATCCTACTGCTTGATGAAGTACACCGTTATCCCGATTGGTCGGTTGAACTTAAACTGATCTACGATAAGTTCGATGACCTTTTAGTTCGTTTTACCAGCTCATCGATCATCGAACTTTCGCACGCAAAGGGAGACCTAAGCCGGCGGGCGGTCATGTACGATATGTACGGTCTTTCGTTCAGGGAATACCTGATCTGGAGGGACTATCTGCCTGCGGATATAGCAGTGCCACATACGCTTTCCGAGATCATCACCTGCCACCAGGACATCGCGTGGAATATCACCAAGAACGGTCTGGAACCGCAGCGTTTGCTTCCTGAGTACTGGAAAGATGGATACTATCCCTTCCGGCCCGCAAGTCCGGAAGCTTATCTCCGACAGGTAGCTGATGCTGCCACTACAGTGATCGATACCGACCTCCCACCTATCTTCTCGCTCACTCCCGCTACCACGGAAAAGATCAAGCGCCTACTGGTTGCGATCGCCGAAAATGTACCCTACAAACCAAATATCTCGAAGCTGGCCCAGCAACTCGAGATAAGCCGCCCGACCGTTCAGAACTACCTCTACTACTTACACCAAGCTCGCCTCATCGGCCTGCTTCCGAGTGAGCTTCGGGGTATCATTCGCACCCAGAAGCCGGAAAAGGTGTACCTAGACAACCCTACTCTGCTGTATGCCATGCCAAGCAGGCCACCCAATACCGGAAACCTGCGGGAGACCTACTTCTATTCCGCTCTTTCCACCGCCGGCTTAGCTATCGCCTACCCTAAGACAGGAGATTTTAAGACCGATGACTATGTATTTGAGGTGGGCGGCCCAAATAAGAAGAACACCCAGTTACAGGGGTTACCCAACGGTTACCGAGCTATAGACGGTATCGGGGTAGGCTTCGGTAATGCGATACCACTCTGGCTATTTGGCTTCTTACGTTAGCCCCCTCTCCCCACCACCCCTATCTTCGCCCGCCGAAACGAACCCCACATGGACTTTAAGGCCCTCACCGCCCACGCCAAGGAATACGGCTTCATCTACCAGAGCTCGGAGATTTACGACGGCCTGGCCGCCGCCTACGACTACGGCCCCAACGGCGTGCTGCTCAAGAACAACCTGAAGGAATACTGGTGGCGCAGCATGGTCCAGCTGCACGACAACATCGTCGGCATCGACGCGGCCATCTTCATGCACCCTAAGACGTGGAAGGCCAGCGGTCACGTCGATGCTTTCAACGATCCGCTGATCGACAACAAGGACTCACAGAAACGCTACCGCGCCGATGTGCTCGTCGAAGACTATATCGACAAGGTCGAGGGTAAGCTAAACAAGGAGATCGCCAAGGCCCAGAAACGCTTCGGCGAGGCCTTCGACGAAACCGAGTACCGCCGCACCAACGCCAACGTCCTCCGCTACCAGGGACAGATGGACGACGCCGCAGGGAAGCTCGCCACCGCCATGACCGACGGCAACATGGAGGCCCTACGCCAACTCATCGAAGACCTCGACATCAGCGAGCCCGACACCGGCAGCAAAAACTGGACCGAGGTACGGCAGTTCAACCTCATGTTCTCCACCCAGCTCGGCAACATCGCCGGCGAGGAGGGCAAGCTCTACCTACGCCCCGAAACCGCCCAGGGCATTTTCGTCAACTTCACCAACGTCCGCAACACCACCCGCCAGAAGCTCCCCTTCGGCATCGCCCAGATCGGCAAGGCCTTCCGCAACGAGATCGTCGCCCGCCAGTTCATCTTCCGCATGCGGGAGTTCGAGCAGATGGAGATGCAGTTTTTTATCCAGCCCGGCACCCAGCAGGAGTGGTACGAGAAGTGGAAAGAAGCCCGCCTAAAGTGGCACCTCGCCCTCCACCCCCAGGAGAAACTCCGCTTCCACGACCACGACAACCTGGCCCACTACGCCGATGCGGCCGTCGACATCCAGTTCGAGTTTCCCTTCGGCTTCAAAGAACTGGAGGGCATCCACAGCCGCACCGACTTCGACCTTACCGCCCACCAGGAGCTCAGCGGCAAGAAGCTACAGTATTTCGATCCGGAGCGGGAGGAGAGCTACGTCCCCTACGTAGTAGAAACCTCCATCGGCGCCGACCGGCTCTTCCTCGCCGCCCTCACCCACGCCCTCCGCGAGGAGCAGGTACCCGGCCAGGACGATCCAAAAAACACCCGCACGGTACTAGCCCTGCATCCTGCGATCGCGCCCATCAAGGCTGCCATCATGCCCCTCAAGCGCAACAACGATGAGCTGGTCAGCCTGGCCAAACGCATCTTCGACGACCTGCGCTTCCACTTCGAGGTGCAGTACGACGATACCGGCTCCATCGGCAAGCTCTACCGCCGCCAGGATGCCGTGGGCACCCCCTTCTGCATCACGGTCGACTTCGATAGCCTGGATGATAATACCGTGACCGTACGCGACCGGGATACGCTGGAGCAGGTGCGGGTGCGGGTGGAGGACTTGGTGGGGATGATTGGGCCTAAGGTCGATATGGTTTCGCTACTTCGCTCTGCTCAGTAGGGGGCTCACCTACAACGTACCCGCCGCCTCCCGGAACACCACCGCCAGCACCACCTGCCCCACCGCCCGCAGCGTCCGCTTGTCGATCACATCCATATTATCGTCGCCGGTGTGCCAGTGAGTGGGAAAGGAGTGCCCGCCTTCCTGTTGTAAGTTGATGATGTCAATGGTGGGGATACCAGCGATGGTATTAATAAAGTAATGATCGTCGGTGATAGTACCGCCACGCGCATTGACGTAGTAGTTACCGTAGCCCATCTGATCGCCGAGCTGCCAGACCTTGCGCACTACATCCTTGGCGTACTGCTCGGAGTAGCCCTCGACGAGGAAAGTAGCATCGCGTGCTCCGACCATGTCGAGTAGGATACCGAAGCGGGGCTTGGGGGCCGGCACGTTCTTGGCGTAGTACTGCGCGCCGAGGGCGTAGCTGTTGGTATTGCTAGGCTTGCCGTAGTCTTCAGCGTCGAGAAGTATAATGTCCACACCGATGTCGGGGGTGTTGAGGCCGAGCTGGCGGGCTACTTCCAGAAGCACGCCTACCCCGCTGGCCCCGTCGTCGGCACCGTTGACGATGGCGTTGGGGTCATCCTCCAGGTCGCTATCGGCAAAGGGGCGGGTGTCCCAGTGCGCGGCCAGTAGGATACGGTCCTCCAACTCGGGGGCGTAGCGGGCGATGATGTTAGTGGAGCGCAGGTTCGTGCCGTCGAAGGCTCGGGCTTCAAAGTCCTGCTCAATCACCTCGGCGCCGAAGGCTTTCAGTTTTTCGATCAACCACTCCCTGGTCTGCCGGTGGGCATCGGTATTCACTACCCGGGGACCGAAGTTGACCTGCTGCTCGACGTAGGCGTAGGCGCTGTCGCGGTCGAACTTGGGGACGGGCTTGGCGTCGCGGGGGGTTGCGGGCGGGGCCGCAGGTGCGGGGTTTTCGGCGAGCGGGGCCGAGTCATTGCGGCACGCAGCGATACTTAGTAAAAGTAGTAAGATCAGGAGTCTATGCAAGGCAAAAAGCTTGACGGTCGGTTGAGGTAGTGAGTCGGCCGACGAACCGCTGTCGCGGGATTCGGCGGACGACGGGGGATTCGGCAGACGACCAAAGAACTACTTAGCCACCAACTCCGCATCCGAGAGCAGGTACATCAGCTGGTTGATGTTGCTGTCGTTCAGGGTGAGGGTGCCGCGGAGGGTGATGCGACTGGTGCTGTACTTGACCGGCTCAGTGGCCGTCACCTCCATCACAGTCTCCGGACCTGCGCCCCCGCAGAAGAAGCACATATTGTACGGGTAGGCGCTGAAGACGAATTCGTTGTGGCTCTTGTAGCCCTCGACGGGTACGATGTACCCGCTGATCTCAATGGTCTTTCCCGCCATAGCCCGAATGTCCTCCCCGAAGACCGGCACGTCGACCTTGAAGCCGAGCAGCTCGTCGTACTTCTTTTCGTAGGTCACCTTGGCCAGGTCCTGCCAGGTAGAGGCAGCGGCAGATTGGCCAAAAAGGCCCGTAGCGAGAAAAAAGAGACCGGAAAAGAGTAGGTAGCGCATGGCAGCGTAGGTTAGGAGACTAGACAAAAATAACGCTACCGGAGCCGGGAAGGCTGTGAACGAGTCGTTAAAGAGCAGCAAGTACGCTCGGCTACCAGCCCCCACCGGCACCGCCACCACCGAAGCCCCCACCACCGAAGCCACCAAATCCGCCACCGCCGCCGAAGCCGCCGCCGCCACTAAATCCACCACCGCCGCCGCCGCCGAAGCCGCCGGGCAGGATGAACCAGCCACCGCCCCGCCGCCTGCGTCGCGGATTACGCTCGTCGTAGCGGCCGTCCCGCCAGTAGCCGCCATCGTCATCGTCGTCATCATCGTGGCGGTTGCCGAAGCGGTTGAGCAGCATGAAGATGAGGAAGATAAACAGGAAGACAAAAATGGGTGGAATGCCTCCCGAGGCCTCCGGCACCTCATCAGCGGTGTACTCGCCCCGGCCCGCGTCCATGATGGCCTGCACCGCCCCGGCGATACCGGCGTAGTAGTTGCCCTGGCGGAAGGCCGGCGTCATGATGTTGCGGATGATGCGGCCGGCGCGGGCATCGTTGAGGAAGCCCTCGGCCCCGTAGCCGGTCTGGATGAAGATCTTGCGGTCGTCCCTGGCGACGTACACCAGCACCCCGTTGTCCATCTGCTCCGACCCGCCAATACCCCAATCCACGGCGATGGCCAGGCTGCGGTCGAAGGCGTCCTGCCCCTGTAGGGAGGTCTCGGTAACTACGGCAATTTGGGTCGAGGTTTCCTTGGCGTAAGCGTTGAGGGCCTGGGTGAGCTGATTCTGCTCGGCCTGGCTCATCAGTCCGGCGTAGTCGTTGACCAACTGATTGCTCTTCGGGGGCACGGCGGGCTGGGCGGCCAGCAGCAGGGTCACCACGCACAGTACCACAACCGCCAGCCAGCGCTGGGGGCGGAAAAGCAGGGGGGATGTGGCGGGGTAGGTCAATCTTATTTATTGTAGCTGATCGCGTCAGGCAGTTCGTTGATGTCGTCGGACTGGTAGGGGAAGTATTGCTTGAGCTTCGTGCCGATCTGTTCGATGGCCTTTTCGATACCGGTAGCAAACTCCCCCAGCTTGAAGTGCTGTTGCATCAGGTCGCGCTCCGTATCCCAGAAGTCCTTAGGTACTACCTTGTTGATGCCCTCATCTCCCAGTATGGCAAACTCGCGGCGGTCGACGGCCAGCAGGATGAGGACGCCGTTGCGGTCCTGGGTTTTCTCCATGCCTAGCTCGCGGAAGGTACGGGTAGCTACCTCCAGGGCGGGCTTCCGGGCACCAACTTCGACGTGCACCCGTATCTCTCCGGAGGTCGCTAGCTCCGCGGCCTGAATGGCGGCAACGATGGTCGCCTCCTCCTCTCTGTTGAAAAAGCGGACCACTAAAACTCGACCGTCGGGGCATTCTGGGCACCGGCCTCGGCCTGGAACTGTGGCTTCTGGTCAAAGCCAAATACGCCGGCGAAGAGCGCACCGGGGAAGCGGCGTACCTTAATGTTGTAGCCCGTGGCGGCCTCGTTGAATCGACTCCGTGCGGTGGCAATGCGGTTCTCGGTACCGGCCAGCTCGTCCTGGAGGGCCTGGAACTGCTGATTGGACTGTAGCTGGGGGTAGGCCTCCGCGGTGGCGAGTAGGCGACCGAGTCCCTGGCTGACCTGTGCCTGAGCGGCCTGGAACTGGGCTAGGTTCTCTTCGGTGAGATCGTCCGCATTGATGTTGATTGAAGTAGCGCGGGCGCGGGCCTCGGTGACTTCCGTCAGGGTACCCCGCTCGAAGTCGGCGGCGCCCTTTACGGTGTTGACCAGGTTGGGGATCAGGTCGGCGCGGCGCTGGTACTGCGTCTCTACGTCCGACCATACTTTTTCTACATTCTCCTCGGCGTTGACGAAGCCGTTGTAGCTGGAGCAGCCCGCGATGAGCAGGATGGCCAGGATACCTACGACTACGGCTAGGGTGGAAAAGGATCTCATGGATTGCTGTTTTGTTTAAAGTCCGCCAGTATAACATCTGCCGTGGCGGGAATGGTGATGTGTTGGTCGAGTCGCACCCTCAGTTGGTCGTTATTCAGGCCGGCTGCCTCTAGGTAACCCGCCAGTCTTCGTAGCAGTTCGCGCCGGAGCTGCTCGTGTAACCAAAGGACCCTCTGCTCACCCCGCCACGCTAAGATGTGCGCGTGCTGCCGCTCGCGGTAGTGTTGCATCCGGTCGGCTACTTCCCCCACTCTGGTACCGGTGAGCGCGCTGGCAGTGGCTACCTCTACGGTCCAGCCGTCCGGACGCGCCGGGGCCAGGTGCAGACTACGACGTAGCTCGGCGGCGGCCAGGCGCGCTTCCTTCGGTAGACTATCGGCTTTGTTGACTACCAAGTGATCGGCCAGTTCCAGAATGCCGCGCTTGATGCCCTGTAGCTCATCGCCGCTGGCAGGCTGGGCGAGCAGCAGGAAGGCATCCGTCATACTGTGTACCTGCCACTCCGACTGCCCCACCCCCACGGTCTCGACGATGATATAATCGTAGCCCGCCGCCTCGCATAGCAGTACTGCCGCCCGGCTGGCCGGCCCTACCCCTCCGAGCTGCCCGGCATTCGGGCTGGGACGGATGTACACTTCCGGCAACCGAGTGAGTAGCTCCATACGGGTCTTATCGCCCAGAATACTACCGCCGCTCAGGCTACTTGTGGGGTCGATGGCCAGCACGGCCAGCCGGTGGCCCCGCCGCACCAGCTCCTGCCCGTAGGCCTCGATGAAGGTGGACTTGCCCACCCCGGGAGTGCCGCTGATACCGAGCCGAAAGGTGGGCCGGGGCGGGGTGTGCCGTTCGGCTAGAGCGATAAGCTCCGCGGCGGGGGCCAAGTCTTCGGGGCGGCTGCTCTCTACCAGGGTGATGGCGCGGCCTAGGCCGCGGCGGTGGTGGTGGGGGGTAGTGAGGGCATGGAAGAGATCGGCGGGGGACATGGGATAAAGGTAGCTGGCCCTCGTCCGCCGAGACCGACCAGGCGGGGTTAAAGAATACCTAAAGCAGGGTACGAGGCCGCAAAATGAAGCCGCCCGGCGGTTTCTTAGCGTACCGGCCACCCCACCGCACCGATCGCCTCATTTCCCGAACCGGTAATGCGCGAGTCTGCCCCGGGCGGCGTGGGTGTCCGGCTTTACGCTCAGGCCGGCAGGTCGAAGAGCCTGCGGAAATCGTCGAGCTGTTTCGGATTACCGACTACGATGAAACTGCCCTCGGGACCCAGTACGGTATCCGGACCAGGATTGACCTGATACTTACCACCCTGCAGCCGGTGACCGATGATATTAACGCCGGTAGTAGAGCGCAGATTCAGTTCCATGATGGGCTTGCCGCGATATTTGTCCGGTAGCTGGTCGTAGGTCAGCTCCTCAAAGCCAATATCGGCCGAGAGCTCGTTGGTGATAAAGCTGAAGAACTCCACCGCCCCTGGCTTCGAGATTAGGGTAGCCATGTAAAAGCCTCCAATCTGCTCGGGCATAATGACGTGACTGGCCCCGGCCTTGATCATTTTCTGCCGGCCACGTACCTCCTTGGCCCGGCTTACGATGCGTAGCGCCGGATTCAGATCCTTGGAGGAAAGCACAATGAAGAGATTGTCACTATCGTCGTTGAGCGCGGTGATCAGACTACTGGCCCGCTCGATCCCCGCCGCGAAGAGCGCATCGTCGTGGGTGGCATCGTCGATGACGTAGAGGATATCCTCTTCCTCCTCGATCAAATCGGAAAGCTTCTCCTTATTGAGTTCGACGATCACGTAGGGGTGGTCGTGCAGCCGCAGGTGGCTTACGATCTCCCGCCCGTACTTACCGTAGCCACACACGATGGTATGCCCCTCCATTTTCTCGATCCTCGCCTGGATCCGGTTGTACTGCATGGTTTCGAAGAGTTTGCCGTCAATAACATAATACGAAAAAGCCGCCAGCACGTAGGCTACAATACCGATGTTAAACACCACCAGCGCCGACACAAACAGCCGCCCCGCATTGGAAAGCGGTTGTACCTCCCCAAAGCCCACCGTCGATATCGTGATCACCGACATGTAGAAGGCGTCGATCAGCGTGTACCCCTCGATCAGCATCAGCCCCACCGTGCCCACCGCCATGGTGATAACCAGCAGCAGCAGCGCCAGGCGCAGATCCAGAGCCGTGGAGGTAAAGCGAAAACGCATCATTTAGTAGTAGAGTAGTTCGGTAGTAGGGTAGTCTGGGCGACGGAGGCCGAAAGCTACCGCTTAAATACTCCGCACCTGCGGCCCCGCCCTATCACACCTACCACACCTCCAACGACCGTCTAACCAGCGAAGGGTCTACCCTGCAAGGTCTGACGAGCCGAAAGCCTACCTCACCTGTCCATCGCCCCGCACCAGCCACTTATAGCTCGTCAGCGCAGCCAGCCCCATGGGGCCCCGCGCGTGCAGTTTCTGCGTACTGATGCCGATCTCCGCCCCGAGCTCGAACTGCCCCCCGTCGGTGAAGGCGGTGCTGGTGTTGACGTACACCACGGCCGCGTCGATCTCGCGCAGGTAGCGGGCCTGGTTGATCTCGTTGTCGCTCACAATGCTCTCGCTGTGGCGGCTGCCGTAGCGGCTCACGTGGGCGATGGCTGCGTCGATATCGTCGACTACTTTGATGGAAAGGGCCATGCGTAGGAACTCCGTGCCGAACGATTCGGCCGTAGCGCGGTGCAGTAAGTCGGCGGGATACTGCCCCTCGAGCTGGGCGTAGGCAAGTTTGTCGGCGTAGACCTCGCAGCGGTAGGTGGTGGCCAGGTCTGCTAGTAGGTCGTGCAGGTCAGCTAGGTGGGAACGGTGCAGCAGTAAGCAGTCCAGGGCGTTGCAGACGCTCACGCGGCGGGCCTTGGCATTGGTGATGATGGCGCGCGCCCAGTCCAGGTTGGCCTGCTCGTCGACGTAGGTATGGCAGATGCCGGCGCCGGTCTCGATTACGGGCACGGTGGCGTGTTTACGCACGTAGTCGATCAGGCCCTGGCTGCCGCGGGGGATGATCACGTCGACCAGTCCGTCGGCGGTGAGGATGGGCAGCAGGGCCTCGCGCTCGGCCGGGGCGAGGTAGCAGGCGGCGGGCAGTCCGGTATCCTGTAGCGCTCGGTCGATGAGTTCCTTAATGGCCTGATTACTGTCGGCGGCGTCGCGACTTCCCTTCAGTACCGTAGCATTGCCCGCCTTCAGGTTCAGCCCGAAGACGTCGAAGGTCACATTTGGTCGTGATTCAAAGACAATGCCGACTACGCCGATGGGTACGCTTACGCGGCTCAGTTGTAGCCCGTTAGCTAATCCGCGGTCTTCCAAAAGGGTGCCCAGCGGAGAGGGCAGGTCGGCCACCCGGCGCAAGTCAGCGGCGATGGCTAGTAGGCGGTCGGCATTCAGGAGTAGGCGGTCGTACTTCGGGTTGGTGGGTTCCATACGGGCCAGGTCGAGGGCGTTGGCGCGGAGTAGGGCGGGGATATTTTCTTCGGTGAGCTCGGCCAGGCGGCGTAGACAGGCGTTCAGCTTTTCCACGGGCAGGCGGTTGAGCAGGTGGGCGGCGGCGCGCAGGTGCAGGAGTGTAGCGGGAAGGGCGGTGGGGGCGGCAACTGTCATGGCGGCGGGGTGTTGTAGGGGGGCTGATACGGTCTGGTAAAATACTATTCCTATAGCAGTCTGCCCGTTCAGCGCAGCCGGAGGCTGCATTTTGCTGGCGCTGCCGGAGGCAGCATTGTACTATGTGTATGACCCTTGAACATATCGGTATTGCCGTGGCCGACCTGGCCCAGAGTGAGGAATTGCTTAAGCGCCTGCTCGGCCGCGGGAGCTATAAGCGGGAGACGGTAGCCACCCAGCACGTCACCACGAGCTTCTTTACCGCCGGTGGCAATGGGGCCAAACTGGAACTAGTGGCTGCGGAGGGACAGACCGGGCCGATCCAGAAGTACCTGGACAAGCGCGGTCCTGGCATCCACCACCTGGCCTTCGAGGTAGAAGATATCGTAGCGGAGATGCAGCGGCTCCGAGAAGATGGCTTCGAGCTGCTTCAGGAAGTACCTACGGAGGGGGCGGACAATAAGCTGGTCTGCTTCCTGCACCCTAAGTCGACTAACGGCGTGCTCGTCGAGATTTGCCAAAGCCGCCGCACATGATCAGTGAGAAACGTCTGCTGGTTATTCTGGCTACGGTACAGTTTTGCCACATCATCGACTTCATGATCATCATGCCGCTGGGCAAAACGATCATGACGGAATTCGCAATCACGCCGGGGCAGTTTGCCTGGGTGGTATCGGCCTACGCCCTGGCGGCCTTTTCGGGTAACCTGGTGAGCACGGTGGTGATTGACCGCTTCGATCGACGTACGGCGCTGCTCTTTTTGTTTGCCAGCTTCACGCTGGGCACCCTGGCCTGTGCGTTTGCGCCGAGCTACGGAATCCTGTTGTTGCTGCGCTTCGTGACGGGACTCTTCGGGGGTACCCTCGGGGCGCTAGTGCTGGCGATTGTCGGCGATGTGATCCCGCTGGAGCGGCGGGCCTCAGCTATGGGCTGGGTAATGACAGCCTTCTCGGCGGCTTCCGTAGTAGGCGTACCGGCCGGCATCTGGATTGCGGCGGAGTACGGCTGGCACGCCCCCTTCCTGGTCACGGCGGCCATCGCGGCGGCCTTTGTAGCGATGGCTTTCTTTACCGTACCGTCGATGCGCGGCCATCTCGTAGAGCAAACGATTGTGCCGAGCGGGGATATGGACGATGTAGGTCGCGACCCGGAGGCACAACTCCTGCAACCGACCTCGGCCCTAACGCGGGTAATTGGTCCCTTCCGGGCCATCTTTGCCGATAGCAACCAGCGGGCGGCCCTGCTCTTCACCATGACGCTGATGCTAGGCCACTTCACGATCATCCCCTTCATCGCGCCCTACATGCAGATCAACATCGGTTTTGCCGACAAGCAGGTGAGTCTGGTGTACCTCATTGGTGGATTACTTACGGTAGTGCTCCTGCCCCTATTCGGTAAGCTGGCGGATCGCTACGGGCGGCTACGGGTGTTCACGCTTTCTTCGGTGCTGGCACTCTTCAGCATCTTCGCCCTGACTAATCTGGATACGGAATCCATCCCGCTGGCCCTGCTCGTCACGAGTTCTTTCTTCGTCGTCGCCAGCGGCCGTAACGTACCGGCAACCACCATGATCACCAGTGTAGTCCGGCCCGAAAACCGCGGCGGCTTCATGAGCATTCGGCAGTCGGTCAACGAGGCGGCGCTCTTCTTCAGCACCGTCATCGCCGGCTTTATCATCACCGAGGGGCCGGACGGGAAGCTGGAGCACTACGAGATCCTGGGCTACTTCACCATCCTGATGAGCGTGGTGGCGATCTTTACGGCTCGGCGGATTAAGGCGGTGGCGTAGCCGGTGACTACCTTCGTTGCTCATGTCTAAACGCATCGCCCTCTTCGCCTCCGGCACTGGCAGCAACGCCCGCGTCCTCATCGACCGCTTCCGCGAGCACCCTGAGGACGGAGTAGAGGTGGTCTTACTAGTCAGCAATAAGTCGACCGCAGGAGCCCTTATGATGGCGGCGGAGCGCGGGCTACCAACACTAGTAGTGAAGCGAGCCGACTGGACGGAGGGAAAAGAACTCTTACGGGCGCTCGACGCCCTGCGAGTTGACCTGATCGTACTGGCCGGCTTCCTCTGGTTAATCCCGGCCTATCTGGTGCAGGCTTATCCAAATAAGATCGTCAATATTCATCCGGCGCTACTTCCGAAGTACGGCGGTAAAGGCATGTACGGCCGGCACGTGCACGAGGCAGTCAAAGCGGCCGGGGAGGTGGAAAGTGGCATCACCATCCACTACGTCGATGAAAACTACGATGAGGGCAGCATTATCTACCAGGCGGCCGTGCGGCTGGATCCGGAGGATACCGCCGAGCAGATTGCGGAGCGGGTGCTGCGGCTGGAGCACGGGAATTACTGGCGGGTGGTGTATGGGTTGTAGTACAATGCAGCCTCTGGCTGCGTTCCTGGCTCTAAAAATCATCGTATATATCCTTCCGATGACCTACCCGTACCACAAGAACAACTAACACATCGTGTTCTACCGTATAAACAATTCGGTAGTCACTCACTCGGATTCTATATAGGTTGGTGGCTCTAACTAGCTTCTTACAACCACTAGGTAACGGGTCGCCGCCTAAATTTTCAATTGCTTGCAGTAACCGAATCAAGTAGGGTTTGCCGATACGGCGCAGATCCTTGGTCGCTCGTCTAGCTAGTTGTACCTTATACTGCTTCATCCAGCATACCTTCCTCGGTCAGCTCGCGACGAAAATCCTCTAACGAAAGGGTATCACCCTCTGCAAGTCGCTGTCGGGCAATGATAACATCGAAAAAATCTTGGAGCAAGTCACCGTGCCGCGATAAATCTATGACTACAGCCTTCTTATTTCCCTGGCTATCGGTCAAGAAGTCCACTCCGTCTGCCGATTGTAAGGCCATCTGCTTTTCCATTTTACATCAAATTAGCTTAGTTAAGACAAGATAGCCTAACGGACAGTTGCACTGCGCGCACGCCACCCTAGCCCAAACTCCAACAGCAGCAACACCACCCCCGGCGCCAAAAACCAGTAGAAGTAACTGTCATAGCTCGAAAACGACTGCGTCTCAAACTCCTGCTTCTCGATCCGGTCCACCTGCGCACGTAGGGCCTGGGCGAGATTCTCGCTGTCGCCGCTAAGCGTGAAGTACGCCCCGCCGCCACTACTAGCAATATCCTCCAGCGTAGCCTGATCCGCACTGGTCGTAGCCGGTCCGCCGCCGGGCTCGCGGATGAAGTCACTCCGGCCGTTATTAAGCTGAATGGGCATCAGGCTGGCGCCGGACCTACCTACCCCTACCGTATACACCAGCAAGCCCGCATCATGCGCCCGTGCCGCCGCCGCCGCCGCCGACCCATCGTGGTCCTCACCGTCGGAGACGATGATTAGCGCCCGGTGGTTGGCACTCTTCTCATCGAAGGCCGCCTCAGCTACATCAATGGCCTCGGCGAGATTCGTGCCCTGTGCACTGATCTGGTAGGGAGCCGCCGTGCTCACCACGCTTTTGACGAAACTGTAGTCCGTAGTCAGCGGGGCGGACATCACTGCCGTACAGGTGAAGAGCTCTACGCCGATGTTGTTGCCGGCTAGCTCATCGATCAGCGTAGTAGTGAAAAAGCGTGCCCGGTCCATCCGGCTTGGCTTTACGTCCTCGGCCAGCATCGAGTTACTGATGTCGAGGGCTACGATCAGGTCGATGCCCCGCCGCTGCATCTCCTCCCGCTGGGCCGACCACTGTGGATTGGCAAGGGCTAGAATTAACAATGGCAGACTGGCCAGTAACAGACCAAACTTCGTCCACGGCAACCGCCGGTTCACCCCCGGAGCCAGATAGTCCAGTAGCTCACGGTCGGCAAACCGGTCCAGGGCCGCCCTACGCTGTCGCCAGTACCATAGGAACAGGCCGGCGATAAGCGGCACGAGAACTAGTAGCCAGAGGTATTCGGGGTGTTCTACGCGGAACATAGCTTAACGGTGGTCACCGCAATTTAATATCTTTAATGATCTTCATGATCCCCGGCGTCATCTCCTTCGGCATCTCAAAGGTCTCCTTGCGGTAGTCCGACCACGCCCGTTCCTCCTTCAGCTGCGCCTTCACCTCCTTGGCCAGGGGCTTGAGTACGTGCTCCAGATCGGGAAACTGCTTACGCAGCCCCGCAATCACCCGCTCGCTCTCGTCCATGCTATTGCTCGGGAACAGATCGACCTGGGCCGCGATCTCGATGCGCCGCCGCTGCTTGGTGTAAAACCACTCCTGAATCTCCTCGGCATCGATCATCCCCCGGGCGTCGGTCGACCAGATCAGCACGTTGTACAGCTCGGCCACCTTGATCGCATCCACCCCCTCGCTCAGGCGAAACAACAACTCGGTCACCCCCTCTTCCGGCAGGTAGTCCAGCAGATCGGATAGCGCGGTAAACATCAGATCGGCAAAGGCCACCTGCTCATAGCCCGGCCGGCCCTCGATGTACATCAGACTATAGACCAATTCCAGTTGCTCGCGGGCGGCGGGTAGGGATGAAGGCATAAGGCGATCTCCCTCCTAGGGAGGGGCTAGGGGAGGTTTAGGGAATAGTCTTCAACACCGTATACCGCAGCACGGTTTCCAGCACCAGCAGCAGCAGGCCCAGCCCCAGGAAGATCCCGAACCGCTCCTCGTACCGCTTGAAGACCGTGGTCTCGATCTCCGTCTTTTCCAACTCATCGATGTAATCGTAGATCGACTCCAGCTCCTCGGTATCCCGCGCCCGGAAGTAGCGCCCGTTAGTCTCCTCGGCGATGTAGGCCAGCAGCTTATCGTCTACCGTGCCCCGCGTCGGCTTAAAACGGTAGCGCCCACCGCCGATCGGTGCGGAGGGCATCAGGGTTTCCTCCCCACTACCCACCCCGATGGTGTACACCCGGATACCGAATTTACGTGCAATCTCAGCCGCTACCTCAGGCTTGTGTCGGTCACCGGCGTTGTTCTCTCCATCCGTCAGCAGGATGATGATCTTACTCACCGCCTCGCTATCCTTGAGCCGGTTGATGGCCGTCTCCAGCCCCAGCCCGATGGCCGTCCCGTCCGTAATCTCCCCCATCTGTAACTCGCTGATAAAGCGGTCGATGATCTGCTTATCCACCGTTAGCGGCGCCTTCGTGTAGGCCTCCCCCGCGTAGGCCACTAGGCCGATTCGGTCAAATTCCCGCCGGCTCACGAAGTCCCGCGCTACATTCTTAGCCACCTCTAGTCGGTTGGGCGTGAAGTCCTGCGCCCCCATGCTCGTCGATAGGTCCATGGTGAGCACGATATCGATGCCCTCAGCCGTCACCGATTCCTCGCTCAGGTCCAGCCGCGGCCGGGCCAGCGCGATGATCATCAGCACCAGCGCCGCTACCTGCAGCAGGGGCAGGAAGGGCCGTAGCGCACTCCGCCAGCTCGTAAGTCCATCCACTGACCGCGTACTCGGCAGGCGCAGACTCACCAGCCGCTCCCCCGCCCGCCGTTGGTTCCACACGTACAGCAGCACGGGCAGCAGCACCAGCGGCAGCAACCAGGAATACACGAAGCTGAATTGATTCCACCAGCCCATCAGTCGACTTTTTCAGTAGACACCGCCTCCACCCGCGTGGTTTCCCGCACGAAGTCGCGCACCCGTTGTAATCCCCGGGGGTGTAGGTCTTCCGCCGGCGTGGCTTTGGCAAATTTTACTAGGTCGGATAGTTGCAAAAGCTCACTCAGCTCCTCACGTTGCTCCCGGTTCAACTCCGCGCGGTTGCCCAGTGCCTGCGTGATCTGCCGCGTCGTCATCTCCAGGGCGGGCAGGTCAAAGCGCGCCTCCAGGTACGTCCGCAGGATGCGCGTCAGCTCCACGTAGTAGGCATCGGTCCGCCCGGCCTGCCACAGTTTTTTAGCCTCCAACTCGTCTAGCGCCGTCAGGGCGCGCACGTGGGCGGGGGGAGGGGGCGGGGCCGCAGGTGCGGGTTTGGTCGCGCGGCGCCGATATTCCCGGTAGCCTAGTCCAACGAGGAGTAGCCCCAGCAGTGCCAGTACCCACCAGTAGTCCAGCAGGTTGCGTGGCTCCTCGATGATCGGCTTGATGGGCAGGATATCATCCTCAGCGGAGACTACGGCGCCGCGTACAGTGAGCAGAAAGTCGGTGGTAAAGGCCGTATCCCGTAGCCCCATCGCATCCTCGTAATACACGGGCAGCGGCTGGATGGTCACGTAGCCCGTATCGAAGCTGGTGATGAGTAGGCGTTGCTCCAGCAGTAGCTCCGGGGTCTCGGCTACGGTACGCAGCTCCTCGTCCTTGATCACCTCCACGCCCGGCATGGCATTCAGGATCGCCGGGTCCAGCGGCAGCACCTTTGTCCCGGGAGGCGCGGAGATATTTACGTCCAGGTAGATCTGGTCACCGATGGTGATCTCCGTCCGCGCCAGTTCCGCGCGCACATTGACGTTGCGGTTTGTCGACTGCTGGGCCCCCATTCCGCCTGCAATCGGCAACAGAGCAGTCAGCAAAAAAAGATGGCGCAGCGGCATACGGGCTAAGGTCCGAAAGAATTTGCATTCCGGATCACCTCTGGTCGTCATACAGCAACTCCTCCAGCCGGTGCCGCGCCACGCCAAAGCGTTGCTTCACGCCTTCCCACTGCACCTGCGCCCCCGCCCGGTTGGTTGTACCTGGCTGCTTGACGGCCGTGATCATCACGTTTTTAGCGGTGTGCTCCAGGGGGATGAACTCGAAGAGCTTAGTAGCGTAACCCGCGCCCTGAAGGTAGAGCGCCCGCAGTCCATCAGTGACCATGGCCGCCTGCCGCTCCAGGAGGATGCCGTTGTCGAGCAGGGGTTTGAGATCGTTGGGGACGACCATATCGCGGCGTACCTGCTTCTGGCAGCAGGGAGCTACGATCATAATTTCAGCCTCGGCCTGAATACCCTGGTAGAGCGCATCATCGGTGGCCGTGTCGCAGGCATGCAGGGCGATGAGGAGGTCGATGCGGTCGGGCTGGTAGGTGTCGATATAGCCCTCTTCAAAATGCAATTGCGTGAAGTGGTTGTCGGCGGCAATATGGCGGCACTTGTCCACCAACTGCGGACGTAGCTCCACCCCCGTGACCCGTACGTCGTAGCCTAATGTGTTGACCAGATGATCGTAGAGCGCAAAGGTGAGGTAGCCGCTGCCCGAGCCCATATCCACCACCTGCGCCCCGGCCGGCAGGGGGTGATCGCGCAGGAGGCCGTCGACGATCTCGACGAACTTATTGATCTGCTTGTACTTGCGGCGGCCGGCGGCGGTGACCTCTCCGGCGGCAGTAGTGATGCCCAGGGCGTGGAGGTAGGGCCGGTCGGCCGCGATGGCGCGGAACTTCTCCCGGTCGTGGGTCACGGCGGCCTCGCGGTGCTGGGGAGCTTGCTCGCGCAGACGAGCGTTGCCCTTGCGGGACTGCATGATCGACAACTGCTCGTCGAGGCTGAAGAGATCGGCGTTGTAGAAGTTTTCGGATAGCTCGTCCTGCAAATACTTTAGTCCCTCCGTGTAGGCAAAGTTTTTGGCCTCCTCCCGGTCGACGTAGCGGTGGGTGATCTGCAGCTGGTACTCTCCCTTGAGTTCCACGGGGCGTGCGTAGAGGTTACGTGGCAGCTCCGCGTCTTTCCGCCGGGGCTTACTCAACGTCAGTTTAACCAGGCGACCGAACAGGGTGGCGCGGCGGGCGGTCTCCCAAAACTGTGTGCGAGCATCATCTGGCATTGTACAAAGGTAAGGGGCGGGATCGCAGGTGCAGGGCCCGAATATTAAGCAAATCGCCAATCGCCTTATTGAGCTCTGCCGCAGCCAGCAAACCACCGAGGCCTACCGGGAGCTCTTCGCCTCCGGTGCCTCCTCCCACGAAATGCCCGGCGTACCCGGTGGCGACCTTACCGGACTTGATAAACTGATTGCTAAGAGCGAGGCCTACGACGAGGGCATCACCGTACATGGTATTGAGGTCACCGAGCCGCTGATCTACCACCAATACTTCAGCGTCGGCATGGGCATTGACGTGACCCGCAAGGACGGGCAACGGGTGCAGGAACACGAGATGTGCGTGTACGAGGTACGCGACGGAAAGATCGTCTCCGAACGCTTCATCTATGCGATGAGCTAAGTAACCCTTGCACATTTCGCGAAGCCCTATTACCTTTGCGGGCCATTTGCCGCGGGTGTGGTGAAATTGGTATACACGCTAGATTTAGGATCTAGTGCCGCAAGGCGTGAAGGTTCGAGTCCTTTCACCCGCACTATCGGGCCTACCTGCCACCGGGTAGGCCTTTTTTAACGCAGTAGCACCATGGCCGAAGTAACGTACGAAAAGACCGGGCCGGTAACCGGTCGCATCCAACTCGCTTTTTCGAAGGAAGAACTTAGCAGGCAACTCAACGAGGAACTCCGTAAGGAAAGCAAGCGCGTGAGCATCAAGGGCTTCCGTAAGGGGAAGGTGCCCATGTCGGCCCTGCGTAAGCTGATGGGTAACCAAATCTTTGGGCCCCTGCTGGATCGTACCATCCAGGAAGAACTCTTCGGCTACATCGAGCAAAACGACATCAAGCTCATCTTCAGTCCCCTGCCCGACGAGGACGAGAAGGTGGAGACCATCAGCGCCACCAACATCAAGGATCTGAAACTGAGCTACGACCTAGGTCTGGAGCCTGACTTCGAGCTCCAGATGCCCGAGCAGCCCTTCACCAAGTACGTACTCAAAACGGACGAGGCCTTCATCGACGAGCAACTGGAGAGTCTGCGCAAGCAGCGGGGCGAGACCGAGGATGTAACGGAAGGCACCATCGGGGAAAATGATATCCTCAAAGTCACCATCCAGGAAGTTGACGGGCCCATCAGCAACGAGACCTCGCTGTACATCGATAGCCTCAGCGATAGCGTCAAGGAGCAATTCCTGGGCCAACCGATCGACACCAGTATTACCGTCGATGACCTCACCACCGTAGAGAAGGACGGCACCGAAGCCAACGTCAAAAAGTACCTCCTAGAGCTCGACGGCCCGGTTGACGATGAGGACGACGATGACGACTTCGACGACGATGACTTCGACGACGAGCTAGAGAATATCGTATTAGATGAGGATACACAGTCGGAGTTCGAGGACGCCGAGATTGAGGAGTCCGAGGTCGAAATGGAAGACGTCGAGATCGACACCGTAGAAGACTTCGACGAGGCCGAAGAGGAGGAGGAAGAATTTGACGAACAGCAGGAGGAGCAAGTGATCTCGTCTGCCGATGTAGACCTCAGCGGCAAGTCCTTCACCATCACCGTCAATAAGGTAGCCCGCCTCACGCCAGTCGAACTCAATGAGGAGTTTTTCATCCAGTTCGACCCCACGGGCGAGATTACCAACGAGGAGCAACTACGCGAGCGCCTGGCCCAGAACGCCTCCGAAGGCTTCAATAAGCAGGGCGTATCGATGGCCAACTTCGAAATTCAGAAGGCCCTGGTCGAGGGCAATGACTTCGAGGTACCCACCGAGCTGATGAAGAAGCTCAGCAAGGGAGACGACGAGTCCGACTTCGGACTCTTCGAGCGCGGCGTCCGCTGGATGCTGATCCGCAACAAGATCGCCGAGCAGCAAAAGATCGAGCTACAGTACGAGGACGTGCGTGCCGAGGCTCTCGATTCCCTACTTCAAATGCTCGGCGGCCAGCGCCCCGGCTTCCTCACCGACGAGTTCCTAGACAACTACATCCAAAATATGCTCAAGGACGACAAGCAGCGCGAGGAGCTCAGCGGCAACGCCCTGGAGAAAAAGATCATGGCCGCAGTACGCGGTGAGGTGACCCTGGAGGAACAGGAGCTAACGGTCGACGAGTTCAACGAAACAATCAAGTCCTTCAATGAGGCGAATACGCCGGCGGACGAGGAAGAGTAGCCACCTCAACCCTGCCGGAACTGGTACGTTTACGGGGAGACATCTAACAGAAAATAAGACAATTATGACTCCCCAAGTCCCCCAGGATGAATTCATGAAGTATGCCACTCGGCATATGGGTATGAGCACCATGCACCTGGAAAAATATGCCCAGACCATCGGCGGCATGACGCCCCCCCAGGTCACGGCCTTCTCCCCCAACGTAATCGAGGAGCGGCAGATGAACGTAGCCGCCATCGACGTTTTCAGCCGCCTGATGATGGACCGCATCATCTTTATGGGCGTACAGGTCACCGACTACGTAGCCAACGTAGTCCAAGCCCAGCTCCTCTTCCTCGAATCGGTAGACCCGAAGCGCGACGTGCAACTGTTCATCAATAGCCCCGGCGGTAGCGTCATTGCCGGTATGGGCATGTACGATACCATGCAGTACGTGACGCCCGACGTGGCTACGATCTGTACCGGACTGGCCGCCTCGATGGGCTCGCTTCTGCTGGCTGCCGGTGAAAAGGGCAAGCGCTCGATTCTACCCCACGCCCGGGTGATGATCCACCAGCCCAGCGGCGGGATGCAGGGACAGTTCTCCGATATGGAGATCAACTACCAACTGATCTCGAAGCTCCGCGAGGAACTGTACAACATCTACGTCAAGCACACCGGCCAGTCGTTCGAGACCATCGAAAAGAGCAGTGACCGCGACAACTGGATGACCGCTCCCGAGGCCGTTGCCTATGGCCTGGTCGACGAGGTGCTTAATCGCGAGAAGGCAGAGCTCAACTAATTTAGGCGCGCAAGTTGCGTCTAACGGCGGACCGCCACCGGTCCGCCGTTTTTTATTCGTATCCTTAGGTAATACCTTGCGGACCATAAGCTTTAGCCCCCCCACCTATGATGAGAGGTAAACGACAAGATTTTCGCTGTTCTTTCTGCGGCCGTGACAAGAGTGACGCCCTGGTGCTCGTGGCCGGCCTCGACGCCCACATCTGCGAGGTCTGCGTAGAGCAGGCCCAGGAGATCGTAGCCGAGGAACTCTACGGCGGCCTGGCCCCCGAGGGCGACGGCGGCGAGCACCCTACTCCCGAACTGACTGCCCCAGGTTTTGAATTTAAGCTGCCAAAAAATATTATTCCCAACCAGATCAAGGAGCACCTCGATAAGTATGTGATCGGTCAGGATGCCGCTAAGAAGATTCTTTCCGTAGCCGTCTACAACCACTACAAACGCCTGGCCCACCCTGCCTCCGAAGATGACGAGGTGCAGATCGAGAAGAGTAATATCCTACTGGTCGGCCGTACCGGTACCGGTAAGACCTTGCTCGCCAAGACCATTGCTAAGTTCCTACAGGTGCCCTTTGCCATCGTCGATGCTACGGTGTTTACCGAGGCCGGTTACGTCGGAGAGGACGTCGAGAGTATTCTAAGTCGCCTGCTCCAGGTGTGTGATTACAACGTGGCCGCCGCCGAGCACGGCATCGTCTACATCGACGAGATGGACAAGGTGGCCCGTAAGAGCGATAACCCTAGCATCACCCGCGACGTAAGCGGCGAGGGGGTGCAGCAGGCCATGCTCAAGATGCTCGAGGGTACCGACGTGAACGTACCCCCCCAGGGTGGCCGCAAGCACCCCGAGCAGAAGCTGGTGAAGGTAAATACGCAGAATATCCTGTTCATCTGCGGCGGTGCCTTCGACGGCATCGAAAAGATCATCGCCCGGCGCACCAACACCAAGGTCATCGGCTACGGCAACGCCAACAAGGCACAGATCAAGGAGGAGGACATGCTCCAGTACATCACCCACCGCGACGTGAAGCGCTTCGGCATGATCCCCGAGCTCATCGGCCGTCTGCCCATCGTAACCTACCTACGTCCTCTCGATCTCGATGCTATGAAGCGTATCCTGGTCGAGCCCCGCAATAGCCTGCTGCGGCAGTACCAGCACCTGTTCCGCCTGGAGGGCATCAACCTCACCTTTACGGACGACGCCATCCAGTACATCGCCGAGACCGCCCTGGAGTACGAACTTGGGGCCCGTGGCCTGCGCTCGATCTGCGAGGCGGTCATGACGGATGCTATGTTTGACCTGCCGGGCCGTAAGGAGGTGAAGCATTACACCATCGATGCGCTGTACTGCAAGTCTAAGCTGGAGGGCGGGATGCTGGAGGTGTTGCGGGCTGCGGCGTAATTTTCTAAATTAATTGCGACCGTCATGTCCATTAACGCCCAAGACCTAAGGGTAGACTACCAGGCCGACGTCCTGCTCGAAGAGGACGCCCCGGCCACCGATCCCTTCGCTCTCTTCGACCGCTGGTTCAAGGAGGCGAAGGAGAGCGATGACCCCGAGCCCAACGCCATGGTCGTAGCCACCGTTAACACCCAGGGCCATCCCGCCGCCCGTACCGTGCTGCTGAAGGAGGTCACCGACCAGGGTTTTGTGTTTTACACAAACTACGACAGCCGCAAGGGGCACGAGATCACCGCCCACCCCTACGTGGCTACGGTATTTAACTGGTTGCAGCTGCAGCGCTCCGTGCGTGTGGAGGGGCGGGTAGAAAAGATCAGCCAAGAGGCCTCGACGGAGTACTTCCAAAGCCGCCCTAAAAAGAGCCAGATCGGCGCCTGGACCAGTCCTCAGAGCGACGTCATCCCCGACCGGCAGTTTCTGGACCGGAAGAAGGAGGAGGTTGAGGCCCGCTTTGCGGACGAAGAGAAGTTGCCTAAGCCCGAGCACTGGGGCGGCTTCGTCGTTATTCCTACCCTGATTGAGTTTTGGCAGGGGCGGAGTAGCCGGCTGCATGATCGGCTGGCCTATACCCGGGAGGGGGAGGACGGGGCGTGGGGACGGGAACGGCTAGCACCTTAAACTCCCTGCTCCTTGCAACCCGCTAACTTCCTACAGCTACAGACCGACATTAAGGCCTACCACCAGCCCCTGCAGCAGGCGGCTGAGACGGTAGTGGACGAGAAGGTCAGCAACTACCCCATTCTGGTCGCCTACGCCGGGGAGGATACCGATAGTATCCCGGGCATCTTCGTACTGGAAATCCCAACGCCGCGGGAACTGGTGTGGACGATCAACATCACTACCCTGGAGGAGCTTGTAGCGAAACAGGTAGTGACGCAGGAGAAGATCGATCCCTTCCGCAAGGTGTATAAAGACAATGACGATAGCTTCTGCTTCCTGATCTTTGATGAGGCGGGTGGGCGCTTTGCCTTCATCAAGCGTTGAGGGTACACACGATTCACCTTGCACCTGCGGCCCCGCCCCTATGATTACCGAAGCCACCATCGACCGCGTACTGGAACGCCTGGAAGCCAGCCCCGACACCTACGAGCAAGAAGTGAATGACCTTGCCGACCGGCAGCCGGAGCTGATGGACTACCTGACCAACGAGGACGTAGAGGCCTTCACGGAGCTGGAGCGCGACCTGCTGCTGTTCGCCGCCCTGGTGATCTGGCAGGCTGTGGAAAGCGAGCGGCCCGAGCTGGAGGAGGTGGAAGGGGATACCATCGCCGCGGCCGAGGAACGCAACTACCACCAGCTGAGTCTGGTCAAAGCACCCAGCTTTCGCGACCGGCTTACGCCCTTTTTCGAGCAGACCGCGCAGGAAGATCTACTAGCCTTCGTGGAGGACCTTACGCTGGCCGAAGGGGAAGAGGAGGTAAGTAGCGAGGCCCGTGAGCCCTTTTTTGTGACCCTGAAAACGGTGATCGACGTACTGACCTAGACGAGATCGCCCTGAAGCATACGGGTGCGTGCTTCCCGTGCTTTGTCTACACCAAAGAGCAGTAGTATCCCCAGAATGCCGAAACTGCTCACCGTGAAAATCGAGACGACGTAGCCGAAGTGCTCCGCCAGTTGAAAGCCCAGCACGGGACTCAGGATGAAGGCCAGGGAGTAGCTCGCAGAAAGCACACCCAGGTACTCTCCACGCCGTACCGGGGGGGCATGTTTAGCTACGTAGGTGCTGGTAAAGGGCATAAAGAGGATCTCGCCAAGGGTGATGAGCACAATCCAGAGTACGACTAGTGCATAACCCAGCGGTACGGCAAATGGGAGTAGGAAGTAACCGGCCAGGATTAGGGTAGTACCCCCCAGCATGACGTAGAGCGGGCGGTAGCGGCGGTCGGCCAGGTACACCAGCGGCATCTCTACGGCCACGATGAGTACGCCGCTGATGGTCAGGAGCAGGCCGAACTCCCCCTCCGTGTAGCCATGGTCGGTCAGGTAGACCGGGATGGTGCTGAAAAACTGGAAAAAGCAGGTGATTACGCAGGTATTGGCAAGGATGAGGTAGACCAGCCAGGGCTGGCGTAGGGCGGGGCGGGTCTCACGCAGGGGTTGGTTTTGGGCGGGGGACGCTGGTGCGGGGTCCTCCTCGAGGGGCCGCGCGGTCTCATCGGCGGGAAGAGTGATTAGGAAGAGGGCGGCGGCGAGCAGGAAGGTGAGCCCGTCGGCCCAGAAGAGGCTTTCGTAGCCGTACAGTCCGATGAGCAGACCGCCCAGGGCAGGGCCGATGGAGAAGCCCAGGTTAGCGGCCAGGCGCTGGAGTCCGTAGGCCTGAGTGAGGTGTTCGGGGTCGGCGTAGATGGCAATGGCCGCCCGGTTAGCGGGGCGAAAGGCATCGGCGGTGACCGAGGTAAAGAAGACCAGGATGCAGAGGGGCCAGAAGGCGGTGACCTGTCCGATAAGAATATGTAGGATGCCCGCCGTGATCAGGCTGAAGACCATGATGTGCCAGGAGCCGTAACGGTCATTGAGCAGTCCGCCGACGTAGTTGCCCACGATGCCGCCGGCCCCGAAGGCGCCCATGACCCAGCCGGCGTCGGTGGCCGTATAGCCCATGGAGTTGACGAGGTAGACGGAGAGGAAGGCGACCACCATGGCCCCGCTGCGGTTGACGACCATGACCAGGCTGAGCAGCCAGACCTTGCGGGGCAGGCCGGCGAAGGCCCGCACGTAGAGCTGGGTCAGTCGGGGAAGAAAGGCGGCCATCTGGGGGGGTTGGGAGTGGAGATAACGGGCGGATTGAACGGGAAGTTCCAGCCCCCGGGCTTAAGTTTGTCGCTCCAATACGTAGTGAGCCGGATGGCAGGACGAAAGGAAAAGTGGTTACTGGGTGGCATCCGCCGCCTGCTCAACGGCACGGCCCGGATGTCGAAGCGGCAGGCCGGCGCCCTGGGTTACTACCTGCTGAGTAAGCCGCGGCGGGCAGCCGACGAGCCGCTGAGCGACGCCTTCATGCAAACTGCGGAGCACTACAGCGTAGACATGGACGGCACTAAGCTACAGTGCTTCCACTGGCCGGGCCGGGGGCCGAGCGTACTTCTGCTCCACGGCTGGGAAAGTAACAGCGGGCGCTGGTTCGCCTTCTTCGAGCCGCTGCGGCAGGCGGGCTACTCCATCTATGCTTTCGATGCGCCGGCCCACGGGCGTAGCGGGGGCAGCCGCTTTACGGCGCTGATGTACGCTGAGGCGTTAGAGGCCTATCTGGACCACCTGGGGTTTGCGCCGGACTACTGGATCGGCCATTCCGCCGGCGGTATGGCAGCCATTCTTTACCTGACGGAGATGCAACCGCAGTACGAGCCCGATCAGCTCATCAGCCTGGCCGTGCCGGGGGAGTTGGAGAACTTTATCGACAAGTTCTGCGACGTGATCGGGGTGCACGACCGGGTGAAGCGGGGCATCGACGATCAGTTCCGCCGCAAGCTGGACGTGAGCTATTCGGACATCTCCTTCATCAATTACGTCAAGAAGCTGCGCGTGCCGGGCCTGATCGTGCACGACGAGTGCGACGACCTGGCTCCCATCGACGGCGCCTACCAGATGCACGCCAACTGGGCCGGCTCCAGCCTGATCACTACCCGTGACTGCGGTCATAGCCTCTCCGGGGAGCTTGTCCCGGCCATGGTCCTGGAGTACCTACGCCACTGCCGCGTAGCCCGGCGGCGGGTGGGTTAAACCATGGCCGGGGTGCCGTGTTGACCTGGCAGTCCCAAATTGAATGTCCCCCATGGCTGCCGCTTCCGTCGTAGGTATCGATGATTTCTCCGTCTACGTACCGCCCCTGTACTTACCCATCGACGTGTTAGCCGAGAAGCGGTCCGTCCCCTACGCCAAGCTCCACCAGGGGCTGGGCCTCCAGCAGATGGCCGTCGCCGATGCCCGCGAGGACGCCGCCACCATGGCCGCCAACGCCGTGCTGGACCTGCTGCACAAAAACGACCTGGACCCCGCTACCATCGGCCGTATCTACCTCGGCACCGAGAGCGCCCTGGACGGGGCCAAGCCCACGGCTACCTACATCCTGGATATGCTGCAGGACCACTTCGCCGATGCCTACGGACCCAACTGCTTCCTGCACTGTGACGTCGTAGATCTCACCTTCGCCTGCATCGGTGGCGTGGACGCCCTCCAGAACTCGCTAGAGTGGGCCGCGGCAAAACAGGATCGCATCGGTATCGTGGTGGCCAGCGACAGCGCCAAGTACGAACTCGGTAGCACCGGCGAGTACACCCAGGGCGCGGGTGCCGTAGCGATGCTGGTCAAGCAGTCTCCCCGGCTGCTCACTATCGACCCCGACTTCGGCGTAGCCACCCGGCCGGCCCACGACTTCTTCAAACCCCGCCGCAGGGTGCGTAAGCAGGATTTGATCCGGGAGGTGATCGAGTTACTGCCCGATCTCTCCGCCGAAGATTATCAGCTCGATGAGTTGGAGCAGCGTTTGTCGTCTGGACTGAACGTCAAGGGCGTGCTCGACTGCAACGAAAACTACCTCACTCTGCACAAGGATACCCCCGTCTTCGACGGCCCCTACACCACCGAGGCCTACCAGGCTCGCATCCGCGAGGCCCTGATGGACTTCCGTAACCGCACGGGTACCCAGGCCGGTGAGCTGAATCAGTACGCCGCCCTGGCCTTCCACCTCCCCTATGCCTACCAGGCCCGCCGCATGTTCTCCGAGCTCTACATGGAAGAGCTCAAGGTGCGCGAGGAGTGGATGGACTTCATCGAGCGTAACGATCTCGACGTACCCTGCGCCGACGACTACGCCGACCGCGAGCAGTACATCACCAAGTGCAGCGAGTTCCTGCGGGCGGTGACGAAGACCGAAGACTATAAGCAGTTCGTGCAGCAGTACATCGCCCCCGGTGAGTGGGCCAGTGCCCGGGTGGGTAATCTCTACTCCGGTAGCGTTTTCCTGTGCATCGTGGCTATTCTGGAAGATGCCCTCAACCAGGATCGGGAGCTGGCCGGCAAGCAAATGCTCACCTTCGCCTACGGCAGTGGCTCCAAGGCCAAGGTCTTTGCCGCCACGGTACAGGAGGGCTGGCAGGATGTGGCCCGGCAGTTCGACCTGCGCATGCGCCTCGACAACCGGCAGGAGCTCGACTACGCCACCTACGAAAAGCTCCACCGCTGCGGACTGGATAAGAACGTCGCCACCCAGAGTGAGGGCGGCTTCTTCCTGGCCGACGTGCACGAGCGGGCCGATGAATCCGAGGGCGTACGCCACTATGGCTATGCCGCCACCGCCGCGATGGCGTAGGCCTATTCTAGCCGCAACAGGCTATCCTGTAGTAGGCTGTCCTGATAAATACTATCCAGCCGCAGACTATCCTGCAGCAAACTGTCGCGCAGCAGCGTATCGAAGCGAATCTCGAAGGGGAAGAGCGGCCGTAGCGGCAAGGGCTCCGACAGTTCCATCACGGGGGGTGCCCCGGGGCGACCGGGCTTCGGGGGCCGGCCGGCGATACGACGCATACGGCGGGCGCGGTCGAGTAGAAGCGAATCTGCCCGCGCTACGGCAGCTTCCTGCACATCGGACTCACATTGCCTTAGGATATTGGCCCGGATCGCCGCTACCTGCGCCACGGCACGTTCCTGGATCAGCACCTGGGGGTCGACCTCTTTACGTCCGCAGGCCAGACTGAGTAAGCAGATTACTACGCAGAGGGTTCTCACTGCGGCACGCTTTGTCCCAGCCGTGCCCGCAACCGTAGTTCTTCCTCCAGTCGCTCCTGCACGATACTATCCGTAGCCACCGCCACGCGCACCTCAAAGGTAGCCGTGCAGATGCTATCGAGCAGCGGCCGTAGCGAGTCGATCTCCGCCGTAGCAATGTCCTGATAGGCCTCGCGCTGGGCCGGCGTCAGTTGGATGCGTACTTTCTCCTCCGGCCCACAGGCCAGACCGAGGAACACCAGCAGGAGCAGGGCTATCGAACGCTTCACGCCACAAACTTACGGCCCCCTTACCGTTCCCGCCCGCCGGCTCGCTACCTTCGCCCCCCCAAGCAAGCTCCCATGGACCCCTTACGCGTAGGTATTTCGATCGGAGACGTCAACGGCATCGGCCCGGAGGTGATCGTAAAAGCCCTGCGTAACGACGCTATGCTGGACTTCTTCACCCCCGTCATCTACGCCACCCCGGAGGCCTTTTCCGCCTTCGCCACGGGAGATGACGCCTTTGAATTTACCGCGGTCGCAGGTGCAAAGGAGGCTAGCGCGGGCCGGATCAACCTCGTGGCCCCCTGGGACGAACCCCTGGAGTATGCGCCCGGTCGGGCCACCGCCGCGGGAGGCCGTGCCGCCGCCCAGTCGCTTGAGTGTGCCGTAGCCGACCTAAGGGCGGGCAGCATCCAGGCCCTGGTCACCGCCCCCATCAACAAATCGGTGATGCCCACCGATGCCTTCCCCTTTCCCGGCCACACCGAGATGCTTACCACCCGCCTGGAAGTGGAAGAAAGCCTGATGTTCCTGGTCACGGATGAGCTACGCGTGGGCGTGGTCACCAACCACATCCCCGTTTCCGAGGTAGCCGCCGCCGTCACTCAGGAAAAGATCGTAGCCAAGCTCAAGATTATGGACCGGAGTCTACGTTCCGACTTCGGCATCGTAAAACCCCTGATCGGTGTCCTGGCCCTGAACCCCCACGCCGGCGACGAGGGCCGCATCGGTAATGAGGATGCCACCGTGGTGCGCCCCGCCATCGAGCAGGCCAAGAAGGAGGGCATTTTGGCCATGGGCCCCTACCCCGCCGACGGATTTTTCGGCAGTGGCAACTTCCAGAAGTTCGACGCTATACTAGCCATGTACCACGACCAGGGGTTGATTCCTTTTAAGGCGCTCAGCTTCGGTAAGGGGGTCAATTTCACCGCCGGACTGCCGGCCATTCGCACCTCACCCGACCACGGTACGGCCTACGATCTGGTGGGACAGGATAAGGCCAGCCCCGATTCCTTTCTGGCTGCCCTCTTCCTGGCACGCGATACCTACCGCAACCGCCACCAGCACCAGGAGGATACCGCCAACCCCCTGGAAAGCCGCATGCACCTGGTCTACAAGCGCCGCTCCGACAGCGACGGCGACCGCAGGGGAAAGTCCCGTAAGGGCGGCGGCCGGTTGAAGCGTTAAAGATTACACTGGCCTGTCCAACAATCCCCTTCCGCCGGGCTTTCTTCCCGGACTAGTCCCGCTGCCTCCATGCGCCGTTACCGCCTTCCGGTCCTCATTGGTTTTGGTATTTACGCCGCTCTGGCGATCTACGGCTGCTTCCGGCTTACCTTCAGTTTCGACTTTCAACAGTTTTTTCCGCGGGGCGATGAGGACCTGGATTTCTTCGTTGAGTTCATCGAGGAATTCGAGGGCGACGATAACTTTTTGCTCGTGGCCCTGGAGCGGGAGCCCTCCGTGTTCGATAGCAGCTTTCTGGCCCAGGCCAATGACTTTGCCATCAAGGTGCGCGACGTACCGGGGGTGGAGGGGGCCCAGTCGCTGACCTCGTTCGGCTACCCCATCAAGACGCCCTTTGCGATCACGACGATTCCGGCCATCCACCTGAACGATCCCGGTCGCTACCCCGCCGATAGCGCCCGCATCATGGCCGATGAGCGCTTCGTGGGTAACCTGATCAATAGGCGGGGCACGGCCCTGGTCACGGTACTAAAAACTCCGAGCCTGATCGGCCTTGATCAGAGTCGGGCCCTTATACAGGGGCTAGACAGTCTGGTAGCGACCTACGACTTTCCGGACTACCACTACCTGGGGCCCGCCTACTTTCAGACCGAGCTGGTGGATCTACAGATTCGCGAGGTGGTGGTCTCGGCGGTGGTGTCGGGACTACTCGTCACCCTAGTAATGTTCTTCCTCTTCCGCCGGCCACTGGGCATCACGGTTGCCCTGGCGAGTATCGCGCTGGGTCTACTGCTCTTCATGGGTACCCTGGGCCTGCTCGGACGCGAGTTAAATGCCATTGCCGCCCTCTACCCCGTACTGATGATTATCGTGGGCACCTCCGACGTGATCCACATCATGTCGAAATACATCGACGAACTGCGTAAGGGGTTAAGTAAGGAGGAGGCCATCCGGGTGTCGGTGAAGGAGATCGGGCTGGCTACGCTACTCACCTCGCTGACCACGGCGGTGGGCTTCGCCAGCCTGCTCACCAGTCGCATCAACCCCATTCGCGACTTTGGTATTAATGCCGCCCTGGGGGTGATGATCGCCTACGTGACCGTCATCCTCTTTACCACCGCGCTGCTGAGTTACCTGAGTGTGGACCAGATCGTGAAGATCGGCCGCCAGCAGGCCTTCTGGGACCGCCTGCTGGAGGGCACCTACCAGTTCACCCAGCGGCGGCCGGGGTGGATCAAGTTGGGGACCGCAACCACCGTCCTCCTCTGCGTATTCGGTATCTCCATAATCACCACCAACTACCGCATCGAGTCTACGCTGCCGAAGAACCGTAAGGTGACCGAAGACTTCCTCTTCTTCGAGCGGGAGCTGGCCGGCTTTCGTCCCTTTGAGCTCGCCATCACGACCAAGGATAGCACCGACCAGGTCACGGATTACGACGTGCTTCAGGAGATCGGCAAGATCGAGGACTACGTCAAAGTCTTCCCCTTCGTACAGAGTACCGCCAGTATCACGGCCGTCTACCGCAGCATCAACCAGGCCTTCAACAACAACCGCCCCGATGCCTACACCCTACCGGCCGACGCGGGCCGCTACCGCCAGTACCGCACCCTGGCCGATCGGGTCCCCGATGTGAACCTCAACCTGCTCGTCAGCAAGGACCGCCGCAAGGCCCGCATCACCAGCCGCATGGACGATATCGGGGCCGACAGCATCAGGGTCTTCCTCGACAACACCACCGCCTGGATCAACGCTAACGTCGATACCGGCCTGATCGACATCCGCTCCACCGGCACCGGCCTCATCATTGACAAGAACGCCGAGTACATCCGCCGCAACCTGCTCCAGGGCCTGGGCATCGCCATCGTGATCGTCTGCGGCCTCATGGCGTTGCTGTTCCGCAACTGGCGCATGCTGGTCGTGAGCCTGATCCCAAACCTGCTCCCCTTACTCATTGCCGGCGCCATGCTGGGCTACCTCGGCATCGAACTGGAGGCCGGCGTAAGTATTGTCTTCGCCGTCATCTTTGGCATCGCGGTTGACGACACCATCCACTTCCTGTCGAAGTACAAGCTGGCCCGCCGCCGCGGGCTCGACGTCACGGAGGCCATCCACCTCACCTTCCGCGAGACGGGTAAAGCCATCGTACTCACCTCCGTGGTGCTCTTCTTCGGTTTTCTGGTCATGCTCTTTAGCATCAGTCCACCGAGTGTTACCATTGGACTGCTGATCAGTTTGACACTTGCGAGTGCGCTGGTGAGTGATTTGCTGTTGATTCCGTTGCTGCTTCGCTGGCTGGATCGCTAGCCTCGTTCACAAGCCACTCGGCGGACGAGGGCTACCCCTTCTTCTCCGCCACCATAATATACTGGTAGTCCAGCGCCGTATTATCCGTACTCACCACCGCGAAGCCCGCCCGTTCCAGCATGCGGCCGAGGTCGGCCAGTCCGATACGGTCGGCCAGGTCGGGCCCCAGGGGGGTATCCTCCTTTTTCCAGTCCACAATCACGACGCGGCCGCCGGGGCGGATGGCCGGTAGCAGGCGGTGCAGGTACTGCTCCCGGTTATCGATGAGGTAAAGCGTGTTGACGAAGAGCACGATGTCGACCTCATCATCCTCCAGCATGGGGTCGTCGGGCAGGGCCAGGCGGGGTTCCAGGCGCGACTGCATACTTCTAGGAAACTCCGTCACCCGCAGCGTGTCGAGGTAGTCGATCCAGCGCTGGTCGATCTCGATGGCGATGACGCGGTCAGCCAGGGGGGCCAGCCGGCGGGCGAAGAAGCCTTCCCCGGCCCCGATGTCGGCAATCACCTTCTCCTCGATATCACCCAGGGCGTCGATCACGGTACCCGGCTTCTGCCATACGTGGCGCTCGCGGGTATCGTCCTGCTGGTACTCCGGGGCGTACACATCCTCGGGGGGTGGCGTGGGACCATCCGTATCCCGACAGCCGAGGCAGAGCAGGAGCAACAGGGGAAGTAGGCGCATACTAGGAGGGCTAGGGCGCGGTAAGATAAGCCCCGCCCGGCCTCCTACAGCCCCGCCGTGCACAGGTCGCGCATCAGGCCGTATATCAGGGGGTTCAACTCCGTCCCCCGCAGCGTGTGGTTGTTGACCGCGATGTGGTACACCAGCCGCCGCCCGTCCGGCCGCTCGACGTAGCCCGCGTAGGCCCGCACCCCATCTATCGTACCGCTCTTACCCCACACCCGGCCCTCGGCTACGGTACCCTTCAGCACGTTGCGCATACTGCCCGTGCGGCCGGCCAGTGGGATGCTCCGGCGCCAGCGGGCTTCCCCCGCCCGGTTCACGAGTAGGGCCGTCATCAGCGCGGGCGGGAAGTAGTTGCGGGGCGAAAGGCCACTACCATCCTGTAGTTGCAGTCCATCGGTGGTGATCCCGTGCTCCTCCAGCCAGTCCACGATCACCTCCGTCAGTTCCTGCTCACCGCCCCCCCGTACCCGGTACACCTCCCGTAGCAGCGCCTCGGCGAAGAGGTTGTTGCTGGTCAGATTGGTCCGGTCCACGAGCTCGGCCAGGGGGGGCGATTGGGACGTGACGAGCAGCTCTCCGGTATCCGCCGCTAGGGGACCTACCACTAGGTGAGTGGTGGGTGGCTGTACCACCTCAATGCCCGCCGCCCGCAGCGCCGTGGTCAGTAGCTGGGCCACCCACAGCGGCGGATCGGGCACGCTGCCCCGGATCCGAAACCGCCCCGTGCCCACCGGTATACTGCCCCGAATGAAGTAGTCGTAGGTGAAGGGTGATCCGAAGATGTAAGCCTGGTCCCCACTACCCCGGGGCCCACTCCGCAGTTCATTCGTGAAAGTCAGCCCCGGTACCACCGGGTCGGTACTCAGCACGGGCGGCGTGCTTCCCTCCTGGGGCCGCTGCGCGAAGGAGAGGGTGTAGCTGTTTTCGTTGAAGTTCAGCCCGTAGGCCCCGGCTCCATAGTAGTTACCTAGGTCCGCCCAGGGCCAGCCCCGCCCCGCCCCGTCGGTCCCGAGGTAGCTGCCATCGCCGACCACCGCCCCGGTGATGCGTCTGATGCCCCGCTGCTGTACCGCGGCGACCCACCGGTCGAGTACCGCCTCCACGCCCGGCACCCCGTCCATCATGTTGCTGCCCAGGCTGGGATCTCCCCCGCCCACTACGTAGAGGTTACCGCGTAGCGCCCCGTTGTCTACTGCTCCACCGGCGATCAGTTTGGTTTCGAAGCGGTAATCGGGGCCGAGTACGTCCATGGCCACCGCCGTAGTGAGGAGCTTTTGGGTGGAGGCCGGAATACAGGCGAGCTCGGGCTGATAACTGGCCACCCGCTCTCCCGTGCTCGCATCGCGTACGTCGACGGCCCGCCACGAGTGGGCCAGCACCTGCGTCCCCGCGAACTTATCGACCACATCCTGCACGCCCGTCTGCCCCGTAAGCGAGTAAGTCCAGAGCAGTAAGAGCGGCAGTAAGAGACGTAACGGCATAACAAATGGGGCGGGTGCGCCGGTGCAAGGTAGTTAGTGCAGCACCACGCGGCTCGTCTGGGCACCGGTCTGACTGCTGAGCCGGAGGTAGTACACGCCGGCCGGTAGGTCCCCTAACTGGAGGGTTTCCTGCTCGCCGCGTAGGTTGTTCCAGGTGCGGAGGGACTGACCGGAAGTGCCATACAGTACGCCCCGCAGCGCCTCGCCCGACCAACTGCCCCGGCGGCTGAGGGTGAGCTGGCCGTGGGTGGGATTGGGGTAGACCGCGATGCTACGACCGCCGCCGAAGTCGTGTACCGCGTTGATCTTGTCGAGTTCCACCTGGCGGGCGGGGCCCTCCAGTGTGCCGCAGTCGGTAGTGGTGATCAGGCGGTAGTAAAAGGTAGCCGGCAGTGCCTCGCGGGGCGCGGAGAGGATGGTTTCCTGGGTAGCCTGGGAGTAAAAGGGGGTGGTGAAGTCGTCCTTATCGGATAGCTGGAGGGTATAGGTAGCCTCCGTGACGGCAGCCTGCCAGCGGAAGGTAGCCTGACTGGCCTCGAGCTCAATGGATAGGGGCTCGGCCGCGACCGGCTCCGGAAGGACCGTCAGGGTCTGGGTGGCCCGCCGCTCGGTGCCGTCCTGCGTGAAGACAGAGAACACCAGGGGCTGGAAGCCCTGCTCGGCGAAGGTCCAGGCGCTGAAGGTCACGTCGAGTAGTCCGGTGCGGGCATCGAAGCTGAAGGTGTAGTTGTCGAGGGGCGTGGTGCCGGCCGTGACTGCGAGGGTGAGCTCGTCGGTAAAGTCACCACCCAGTTGCAGTTGACTGCTGCCGCCCTCCGTGGAGCAGGCTACGATACTGGGGGTGGCAAGGCCTACGCTTAGGTCACGCTGCTCCTTCGTCTTGCCGCATACGCGCAGGTCGAAGTCGGTAAGTTGCCCCCCGTCCTGCGGTGCCCGGTCGGTGAGGACGAGTTGCCAGACGCCCTGGACAGAAGTGCCGAGTAGACTTGCCAGGGGGTCGAGAGGCTGCACCCTGAGGTAGGTACCGGGGGCCTGGCTCGGACAGCTACCGGCGAAGGTTTCGGCGGTGGTTTCCCCAGCGTCGGAAAAATCGAGGTAGAGGTCGGTACCGGTGCAGAGGCCATTCATCAGGGGGCGGAAGAGTCGGATGACCTCCCCGGCAGGACTGACCAGGTCGGCGTACAAATCGCCGGTAAAGGTGTGCTGGATACCGAGGCGAATCTCGATGGCGGTGAGCTCCAGCGGTTCGTTGATCGTCACCTCGGCGACGATCTGTACCGAGTCTTGTTCGGGGATCGTGAGGGGGAGGGCGGCGGGACTAGCGGACAGGCACTGCCGCGGGGCAGTGGTGAAGGACAGGGGCTCGGACCACTCCCCCGGCCCGCAGGAGCTACGGGTACGGGTCCGCCAGTAGTAGGTAGTGGCTCCGGCCAGGGCATCCGTCACTCCGTATTCGGGGGCGGTCAGGGCGCTGAGGTCGAGGGTACGGGTGCTGAAGTCTGCCCGCGTCGCTACCTGCAGATCGTAGGTGAACGGCTCGGGCAGCGGCTGCCAGCTAAAGGCGGCGAAGGGATCGACGTCTCGCTGGTTCGTGGCGGGGAGGAGGGGGCGGGGTACTTCGGACGGTACCGCATCGAGCAGAGTCAGGCTCAGTACCACGGTATCGGTGACTGCACCGGCGGTAAGCACCACCTGTACCGGGTAGCTGCCCGGAGTAGCCGCACCGCCCCCCGGATAGCGCACCGTGAAGGGACGGCCCCGAATAGCCGTAGGCGGTGCGGTGATGCCAAGTACCGTAGGGGCAATGATAATAATCTCGCTGCCGGTGGGAAAGTCCGCTCCGGCACGCAGGGTGAACGTGGCGGCTTCCGCTACGCAGCGGGTCAGGCAACTACGGTCGGCGAATACCTGGCCGGAGAGTACGGACTGATCCAGGCCATCGCTGCTAAGGGTACCGGTACCGCAGGGGTCAAGCCAGTCCTGAAGCCGCGTCTGGGGGGTACCGCCACCGGTCCAGCTGCGGTTGAGGTAGCCGAAAACGTCAAACTGCTCGTTGCCGCAGCCGGCCAGTCCACCGAACAGCTGACCCCGCACCCGCCCGTCGCGGTCGAAAAGGGGTGCACCGGAGGAACCGCCCTGGGTGGTGCCCTCGTCCCAGGAGACGACCTTGATGTAGCTGAAGTCCGGCGTGGTGAGGGTAACTCCGGCGGAGTTAGCGGCTACGGTGGGCTGGCCGGAAAAGGAGATACGCTTCTCATCGAGTTCGGGGTGGTGGACGATGGCGACCCCACCGGTGGGCGGGGCGTCCTCGGCCGACCAGCCGGCAAAGTAGGCCCCGGCGGCGGGGTTGACGGGCTGACTGAGTTCGAGCAGCGTCATGTCGGTACCCGGGTAGGTGGCCAGTAGGCGGGCGCCAGAGTTGAAGGTCTTTAGACTTCCATCGCCTTCTTCGCCGCTGGCTTCTGAGCCGGGGGTGCGGCAGCTACTGTTTTCGAAGTTCCAGTAGGCAACCAGCGTGGGGGCGTTGTCGGCCGTGATGCGGCAGTGCTCGGCGGTGAGAAAGAGGGGCCGGCCGTCCTGGTTGGTGTTATTGACCAAAAAGCCGGTACACTTGGCGCGGCCGTCGAGGGTGTAGGCGGCCACGCTGCGGATGGCGTCGCGGTAGTCCTCGATGAAGGGAAAGCCGTCGGCGGCCCCACAGGCTACGTCGATGTTGCAGTCGCCGCTGAGCTGATTGATGATGCCGAGATAATCGTGGTTGACGGTGCTGAGGTGGAGCGTGGCCCCCTCAGTACTAGCGCCGGGCATGACCAGTTCGAGCAGGAGTTCGTCGCCCGGCAGTAAGGGCGACCAGAACTGGGCGTGGTCGGCATTATCGGCGGCGGTGAAGGGGCCGTAGCGGGTGGTCGCAGTGGCCAGGTAGAGTTCGGCACCTTCGGGCAGGCGGTAGTCGGTGAAGCCCAGGTTGAGGGATTTGGCTCCCGCACTGTGTACGCGGAGCTGCCAGACGGCCCGTCCGTCGCGCTCGGTCCAGCGGCCGGCGGTGGCGGGATCGAGATCGACCGGCAGACTTACGGCGAACTCCTCGGGGCGGTTCGGCTTATGGCTCGCGGCGTTGGCGGTACGCAGGGCGGCATTATCCTGGGTGGGAAGCTCCGCGGTGGGTACCCGGGCCAGGGTGGCGCGCGACATCCCGAACTGGGCGTGTAGGGGGGACCACACGTAGCAGAAGGACAAAGCCAGTAAAACAAGCAAACGCAGCATCGGGAGGCCTTCGGGGCTCCGGAAAGGTACGGGACATTTACGGGGCAAATAAAATGTTTAGCCGCTTTGTAGGTTTGGCGGCAAAGCTGTACCTTTGCCCGACTTTTGCAGCTTGGGGCCGGTTGAAGCGGCCCGATAAATTATCCCGCGATGAAAAGGACCTTCCAACCCTCCAAGCGTAAGCGCGTCAACAAGCACGGCTTCCGCTCCCGTATGTCGACCAAGAACGGCCGCAAGCTGCTGGCCCGCCGCCGCGCCAAGGGCCGCTACAAGCTCACCGTCAGCGACGACACCTACAAGAAGTAAGAAACTGATACCGCCGGCGTAAACTCCCGGAAGGTTGCAAAATTTGGAGCCCCCTGCACACCGTGTTGGGGGCTTTTTTCGCTTCGGGTGGCCGGACCTTTGAGCGTCCTGGCGGGTTGGTTTAATTTTGTCGGCATGCGCATACTCATTCAGCGAGTAATGAAAGCTTCCGTGACCGTTGGGGGCGAAGTGATCGGCCAGATCGGCCCGGGCTTACTCATCTTGCTCGGTATCGAGGGCGAAGACGGACCGGAAGACATCGACTACCTCTGCGGCAAGCTCACCCGCCTGCGCATCTTCAGTGATGGGAAGGGGAAAATGAACCGGAGCGTGATGGATATTGACGGCGGACTGCTGGTCGTCTCCCAGTTTACCCTCTACGCCAGTACCAAAAAGGGTAACCGGCCGGGCTTTACGCGCAGTGCACCGCCGGCGGTGGCCGTGCCGCTGTACGAGCAGTTCGTGGCGCGGCTCGGGGAGGTGGCCGGGCGGGCCGTGGCGACCGGTGAGTTCGGGGCCGATATGCAGGTGGCGCTGGTGAACGATGGGCCGGTGACTATTTGGATGGACTCGCGGGCGCGGGAGTAGCATTAGTACGCCACCCCACTCAAAAAGAGCCCCTCCGGCCGCGCCTGCCCCGTCCCGAGCCGCTGGCCCGACGCTAAGGCTTCGGTGATCTCCACTACCGTCACCTCCCCCGCCGATACCCGCAGCAGCTGGTGTACCAGGATACGGATCATGCCCCGCAGGAAACGGTTGGCGACGAAGCGAAAACGGTAGCGACCGGGCCCTTCCAGATGCAGACTTGCCTCGCGTAACTCGCAGGTGGTGGTGGTGTGGCGGTCGGGCGTGAGGCAGAAGGCACGGAAGTCGTGGGGGCCGGTGAGAATTTCCAGCGCGGCGTTGATTCGGTCGGCATCCAAACTAGGAAGGTCGTAGTAACTACTCACTACCGCCAGGAAGGGGTCGGGGTGGGTATGGAGACGGTAGTCATAGGTGCGGGCCCGCGCATCGTAGCGCACGTGGGCGGTGGGGGCTACCTCCCAAATGCGGTAGAGCACGATATCGTCCGGTAGCTGCTTATTCATCACGAACAGCCAGTTGTCGCGAATGGGCTCCGGCGTATCGAAGTGGAGGTAGTACGCGGAGGCGTGGACGCCGGCGTCGGTACGACCGCAGCCAACGACTTTGATCGATTGACGTTGCACCTGCGACCCCGCCCGCTCGATGGTTTGTTGGACGGTGGGTACGTTGCCGCTCTGTCGCTGCCAGCCGCGGTAGTGGGTGCCGCGGTAGGCTAGGTGGACGAAGTAGCGCGGCATTAGGACGTACGATTTACGATGTACAATATACGATGTACGATCAGCTGCGCTGCTGCCTTCGGCGGTTGCGGCTTTGCTCACTTCGTTCGTCTGGGCGATCCTGCGGGCAAATTGTACATTGTCCATGGTAATTTGTAATTGGTATATTTCTCATGCACGTAGCTATCATTGGTAACGGCATCGCCGGAGTCACCGCCGCCCGCTGGCTACGTAAGCTCAGCGATACCGTCCGCATCACCATGATCTCGGCCGAGAGCGACTTCTTTTTCTCGCGTACGGCGCTGATGTACGTCTATATGGGCCACCAGCGCTGGGAGGACCTGATGCCCTACGAGCCCTTCTTCTGGAAAAAGAACCGGATCGACCTGCTGCGGCAGTACGTCGAGCGGGTCGATACCGGGGGTAAGGTGTTGCACTGTGGCGACGGCAGCACGCTGCAGTACGATAAGCTCATCCTGGCTACCGGCAGCAGCTGGAATAAATTTGGCTGGCCGGGGCAGGACCTGCGGCGCGTGGGCGGCATGGTCAGTGCCCAGGACCTGAACCTGCTGGAGGAGATCACGCCGGAGGTGAGGTCGGCCGTCATCGTCGGGGGTGGACTGATCGGTGTCGAGCTGGCGGAGATGCTGCACAGCCGGCACATCCACGTTACCCTGCTGGTGCGCGACCGCAGTTACTGGAGCGGTACCCTTCCCCCAGAAGAGAGCGAAATGGTCAGCCGCCACATCCTTAGCCAGGGCATCGACCTGCGCCACGATACGGAGCTGGGGGAGATCGTAGACGACGGTGCCGGGGCCGCGGGTGCAGTGATCACCAAAAGCGGAGAGCGTATCGAATGCCAGTACGTAGGCCTCACCGCGGGCGTGCATCCTAACATTGACTTTTTGAGTAATGCCGATGGGTTGGAAACAAAGAAGGGTATCTTGATCGATAACTACCTGGAAACCTCGGTGCCGGACGTCTACGCCATCGGCGACTGCGCCCAGGTACGGGAGCCGCGGCCCGGCCGCACCCCCATCGAGGCGGTCTGGTACACCGGCCGTATAATGGGTGAGACGGTAGCTTACAATATCCTCGGCCGACCGGTGGCCTACGACCCGGGCATCTGGTTCAACTCCGCCAAATTTATCGACATCGAGTACCAGGTCTACGGCGAGGTGCCGGCGGACGGCCGCAAGGGGATGAGTACCATTTACTGGGAGCACCCTGGGGGAGAGAAATCCGTGCGCATTAACTACGACGGCGCCAGTGGCCGCGTGCTAGGCTTCAACCTGATGGGCATCCGCTACCGCCACGAGGTCTGTGAAAAGTGGATTGCCGACGGTACCCACGTCGAGGAGGTACTACAGAAAATGGGGATGGCCAACTTCGACCCCGAGTTCTATAAGCAGTACGAGGCCGAGGTCGTGGCCCGGTACAACCGCCAGACCGGCAGTAACCTACAACTGCGCCAGCAGCGTAGCCTGTCCGCCGCCCTCAGGTTTCTCGGCTTTAAATCGCGGACGCCCCGCACAACTTCCCCCCAAGATGCCCAGTAAGAGCACCCAGAAGAACACCCTGCAGTACGTCGGCCTGGGGCTGTTCTGCATCGCCCTGCTCGTTTTCGCCGGCATGCTCGGGATAGAATCATACCGGCTCACGGAGGCCGACCTGATCGCCACCATAGCGCCCAACCCCGACGTCTCCGCGCCGGAGCCGCAGTCGGGCCCGGAGGGAGGCACCGTCTCGGCCGGCTCCTCGGGGGGGGAGACCAGCGCCGAGGACGGTTCGGCCCAGGAGACAGACGACCCCCGGGCCCGTCTTCTATACCAGGTGCAGGGGACGGCCTTTAGCGAGGCGGCCCGGCAGCTCGGCCTGACGGACCAGACCTTCGGCAGTAGCTTCAGCTTCACCGACCGGGCGGAGGAGGTGTACGCCTTGGCGAAGATCACGGTAGACGAACGGGTCGACCAGCTCAAGGCCGACGGTGCCCTACCTGAAGGTATATCGGAATGGGACGTGCGCCTTGGCGATCCGGTCTACTTCAAGGAAAAGCTGGCTACCCTGGCCACGCTGGCCGAGCGGGGGCCGGTGAAGGACAATCCCTGGCTCTTCCTGGGCCTGACCATCGGGCTGGGGCTGCTGGGGGGGCTGCTCTACATCCTACCCAAATTCAGCTCCCACCCCGGCATCAAAAACAACCACATCTACCACTCCCAGCTCACCAAGGGGCTAAACCTGGGGTGGCGGAGCGTGCTGCTGGCGGCCACCGCGGCCGGCATCGTGCTTTACGGCATCCGCTACATGGCCGGCGACTACTTCTGGCCGGCGGTGACGGCCGGCATCGCACTGGTGATTATCGGGCTGGTCCTCTTCGTGCAGCACTCCTTCGGGCGAGACGTACGGGACGCCGGTCCGGCGGGGTTATCGGCCTACCTCGGCATCCTGGCCGGCACCTACCTCATCGGTTTCTACGTGCTACTGTACTGGATGCCCCACCACGTGACGGCCTGGGTGACGATGGTCAACCCCGTCAAGCAGGGCATCTTCGGCACCATGGCCAGCCAGTGGTTTTTGTACGGGTTGCTGTACACACTCATCATCCTGGTCATGGGTGTGCGGATGATCAGCCGGTACCTCCACAACAAGTACCAGATCATTCGCACGCTGTCGGTCATGTTTTTCCAGCTGGCGTTTGCCTTCACTATTCCCGAAATCCTCGGCGCGCTCAACCAGCCCCAGCAGGACCTTAAAAACATCTGGCCGCTCGACTACGACTTCTTCTTCGGCTGGCAGCTCGACCAGTTCCAGAGTGCCGGGGCGCTGGGCACCTTTATGCTGGTGTGGGGCATCTTCCTGGTCATCGTCGGCGTACCGCTTATGGTGCACCTGGTGGGCAAGCGTTGGTACTGCAGTTGGGTGTGTGGCTGCGGCGGTCTGGCCGAGACCATGGGCGACCCCTGGCGGCAGCTCAGCGACAAATCCCTGCGCGCCTGGCGGTTCGAGCGCTGGATCATCCACGGGGTGCTGCTGGCGGCCCTCCTCATGACGGCCCTGACGCTCTACTCCTACTTCTCGGGCACCTCCCAGCTGCTCGGCTTCGAGACCTGGAAGGTGCAGAAGTGGTACGGCTTCCTCATAGGCGCAGGCTTTGCGGGCGTGGTGGGTACGGGTTTTTATCCCCTGATGGGTAACCGGGTGTGGTGCCGCTTCGGGTGTCCGCTGGCCGCTTATCTGGGCCTGGTGCAACGGTTCCAGAGTCGCTTTCGCATCACCACCAATGGCGGGCAGTGCATCAGCTGCGGCAACTGTTCGACCTACTGTGAGATGGGTATAGACGTGCGGGCGTATGCGCAGAAGGGGCAGGATATCGTGCGGGCGAGTTGCGTGGGCTGCGGGGTGTGTGCGGCGGTGTGTCCGCGGGGCGTGCTCCGGCTGGAGAACTCTAGTGTGGATGCGGGCTACCGGACGGTGGCGGAGCGGGTGATTCGGGTGAGTGAGGGGGAGGGGGTAGTAATGGTGGGATAGGGGGCGGGGCCGCGGGTGCGAGGGGACGGCTTCCGCTGACTATACAATAACTAAATCCTAATTTTACTCGGGTGGAGTATTCCACCCGAGTTTCTTATTCCTCACCGTGAGATTAGTTCGTTTTCGTCCTAGCGGGACCACCACTGTAACAGCGTTACTTTACCTACTGGTCATAATTGCTAGCACCACATACATCCAGGAACTGCGTAAGGTAGAATGGCAACCTGCCTATGGCTGGCTCCCTAGCCTACTAGCGGCTGCGGGCTTTCCGCTCCTCTTCACAGTAGCGCGAATGGACCCCAATGGTCATCGCACTTCGCGTATGATGCTTCTTTATGCCATCACACTAGGGTGGCACCTTATTTATGAGACCGTACTGTACCTTGACGGACGCACCTTCGATCATACCGACAATTTGGCCGCTGCAATGGGAGCAGTGATTGGAGTAGCGATGTACGAACTGATCAACCACCGCAAGTTTCCAAAGCTTGCCATCGCGGTAGCCGGGCAGCGGGATTCTTGAAAACGAGTCCTCATTTCCCATTATTCTTGGGGATACCCGTAGCCCCCTATACCACTGACCCGTTTGTTTTGAATTACATTGCCCGCCATGGCATCGGCATCGTTGCCGGAGCTAAGTTTTTCTACGCCTGCTGCTCTCTTGCGTGTCGTACTGCTGAAAGACAAGCGCCTTGATCCCTTGCTGAAGTACTTTGCTGAGCCCGAGCACTTGATCGGCGCTATCAACATTCTTACCGCCGCTGAAGTAACGGCTTTTCCGCCGTACTCGATCACCCGCCAAGAGAGGGGGGTTGACGGCGGAGTTTGTGGCGCGACTAAGTACAGAGCGGCGGGATTTTAGAAAGTGGGTGAAGGAAAAAATACCACCACGTAGCATTATTTCCTACGCCTTCATGTGTTATGTTGGTGCTATGATGCCTAGGTTCGTGCCAATCAGTCGTTTGATGCGACTCACACTCACCTAAATCACCCTGTTTTGGACCTTACTATCCTGCGCCATGGCGTCGGCATCGTAGCAAATGAAAAAGGATTCACCAGTTGTGCCTTCGTGGAATACTTGCAACGGGACGGACCGAGTCAGTACGGCCGCAGAAACCGCGACTACCCCGCCCGGACTACCGGCTTTGAGCGCCTGCGCCGCTGCGTGACCCGGCTGAGGAGTGACCCCCGTCTGACTAGTGGTGCTGCAACTCCCTTTCGCCTCCTGGTCGTAGAGCATCCGCACACCGAGGCGCTTCTCGAAGCATTGGACCAAAATCCTGGCCCTGTTGACGTGATCGACATTCTTACCGAGGCGGAAGCTCTACGTATGGCGACCAAGATCGACTGCCTTTCCGACGAGGGGTGTGTGACGCCTGAGCTGGTAGGACGGCTTAGTGTGGAGCGGCGTGATTTGGTGGTGTGGGCGGAGGAGTTGGGGTTTTAGGGGGCGGGGGCGGGCGCGAAGTGAAGAACAGCAACTAGAAGTAGCAATCGTATAATGTTCCTATCTTCCCCACGTTGAATGACTGCTATGGCGAACCGCATTCCGATCTCACTCGACCGGCCGTTTCTGCGCGACGCGATTATCGAGTTTCGCTACGACCCGCAGGAGAACCTGAGCTGATCAAGGGTCTGCTGTTCGAAAAGCTTAGACAGTGTAGCTGGAAGTTGCCAGAGAATCGACTTCAACTTCCGATCCGCCTGGGGCAGGAACTAGTCGTACAGGCCAATCAGACAATCGAACTGCATAGAGGAGATTTCAGGCTTGCACTTCTACCCAACGCGCTCAGTTTCAACGTAAGGGTTCAGTATCCGGGTTATGCCGATAACTATCGTCCAGTGCTTACAGAAACTTTGGAACACCTTGGCGATGCAACGATCTTGCGCTTCACGGGGGTTGGGCTTAGGTACATCAACGACTTCGCTGGAATTGACATCTACAATGTCATCCAACGCTTCATGGAGACTGGTCTGGAAAGCTTCAGCGAAGCAAATCGAGTAGTACGATGGAATTTTGTCCAGGAAGAGACCCTAATTGGCGTGAACATCGGTAACGCTCTCCCGTCAAGAGATAACCAGAACGAACTAGGTTCTGTTATTGATATAGATTTACAAGAGCGGTGTGAACCAACTGTAGAAACCGAAAAAGTGATCGTCTTAGCAGATCGCCTTCATGACCTTAACAAAGCTATTCTGTTCGGTCAACTGTTGCCCGAAGACTTCGTCAGTCGGTTCGGTCCAACCTATCAACACTAACACTTATGTCAACTCTTACAGCAACCTCTCGGTCAGCTTACGTACCAGATCGATCTCGCCAATTTGGTTCAGTGATCGGTACAGATCAAATGTTGAATTCGGTGTTTCTAACGCGAAGTGGATCAATGTGTCGAGGTACAACGATCAATCCATCTAATGCAACTAGCGCTGAAGATAAGCTCGTCTATGATCTACTAAATCAAGCAAGGAGTGGTAGGGTGAGATAGGGCAAACGCATCAAAGTTGTAGCTTTAGCGGCATGATTCAAACAAAAACGCCCTATTCGATTGCGTAGTTGATCCACGCGTCAGTGGTCGGTGCCGCTACAAGCTGAATGATCTTTTATTCATCGCCTTGTGCACTTTACTCGCTAATGGCGAGGATTATGAGGACATGCAGTTCTCTGCCGAAGAGCGTAGTGCTTGGCTGGCTGACCGTTTATCCGACCCCGATATTACTCCATCCCACGACACCTTTATCGGATATTCCAAATCGTTGATCCTGAACACCTTAAGCAAGGCTTGGCCGAAGACGGACGCCGCTTACTCAATAGCCTGGAAGGTCAGTTGATCACTATCGATGGCAAAAAGCTGAAAGGGAGTAATCCGACCAGTCGGGGAAATAGTGGATTATTCATTCTCAACGCCTGGGTCAGCGACCATAGCATCTGTATCGGGCAAACCAAGGTGATGGATAAAAGCAATGAGATTACGGCCATCCCCCAACTGCTCGACGAACTTGAACTGTCAGGAAGCACGGTCAGCATCGATGCCATGGGTTGCCAGCATGAGATCGCCGATCAGATCGTGGAGGCCCAGGCCAACTACATCCTGGCGCTCAAGGGCAATCAGGGAGACTGGTACGAGGAAGTTCAGGAGGCCTTTAACTACGGGCGCATTGAGGCCCAGGACGAGCAGTGGGAGTACGATCACGGTCGGTACGAAACCAGACGGTGTGAGGTCATGACCGCCACGGGGTACCTGAGCCCTAAGTTCACCCAACGATGGAGCTCCGTTCGGCAGTTCGTGCGACTGACCGCTCAGCGTACGCTCAGCGTACGATCGGTGAGGCAACTACCACTCAGACAAGGTATTATCTCACCAGTAGTGCTGACTTTAGTGCCAGCAAGCTCAACGAGTTGATCCGCGGACACTGGAGTATTGAGCACAAGCTGCACTGGCATCTGGATGTTACCTTCCATGAAGATGGCAGTCGAGCACGCAGTGGCCATGCAGCAGTCAATTTGAGCATCCTGCGCAAGATGGCCTTGCACCGGATCAAACAAGACACCCAGAAGCTCAGTCAGGAAGAAGCGACGATTCAAAGCCTCGATGAACGTGGACTATCTCGACCAGCTTTTACAACTATAATTTGATGCGTTTGCCCTAATTGGGCGTAAGAAGTTTGTTTTACACCTAAGTCGTAAAGTAGCTTGCTTCTTCTATAAGTCACTGACTGTCAGCTTGTTCTTGTTTTACAAGCAACTCACAGATGTGGAAAAAGCTGTGGAAAACAAGTCCAAGCCCCCTAATCATGAAGGGGCTGTCTTGTCAAATCGTCAAGTTACGCTGGCGGCCCACCCGTAAAGTTTAGGTCCATTTCCGGCCAATGGACGATGCATATACTGGTTCCAGTTAGGTAGACTACTTGTGCCAGAGACGGCCTGGACTTGATAGCTGTACGGTAGGACACTAGCGCGTCGGGGTATAGACCTATGGTATAAGTTCGCGCAGATTTCCTTACTTCCTTTTTAGTTAGCTGACGCGCTACCGTACGGTCGAAAGGGTATCTCTGGCTTGTGTATGGGAAGTTTCTGCGCATAAGCCGAAGAATTAAGCTGCTTCATGGTAGTTTCTGCGCATAAGGGGGCACATCGTGGTAGTTTCTGCGCGTAAGAGCGCAGAGGTCACCTTGAGTTGAGACAACCCCCAGCCGTGTACACCTCCCCCCTTTGCAAACCCAGCACCCGCGTCCCCGCCCCTACCTTTACCCCATGCTCCGTCACTTCCCCCTCCTATTCCTCCTCACCCTCCCCCAACTCCTGCCCGCCTGGGGCGCCAACGGCCACCGCATCGTCGCCCAAATCTGCTACGATAACCTCACCGATCAGGCCCGCGAGAAGGTAGACGCCGCCCTGGGTGACAACTACCTCGCCCAGGTCAGCACCTGGCCCGACTACATCCGCGCCGAGTCCGGCTGGGACTTCACCCACCCCTGGCACTATATGACGGTGCAGCCCGATGAGACGGTCGCCGACGTAGCCCGCCAAACCGCCACCGACCCCGCTATCGACGACGTGAACGAGGCCATCGCCTTCATGACCGATGTGCTGGCTGGTGACAGCGAAGCTCGCCAGCGTATGACCGACCTACTCCAGCAACACGATGTCGACCCCCTGGCCGGCTCCCTCGACGCCACGGCCCTGGCCTTCCTGATTCACTTCGTGGCCGACGTGCACATGCCCCTACACGTAGGCAAAAACCGCGACCTGGGCGGCAACCGCATCACCGTGCTCTTCTTCGGCGAGCGCTACAACCTGCACTCGGTCTGGGATACGCAGATCATCGAGCAGGAGCGGTTGAGCTATACGGAGTTTGCCAACTTCGTGACCATGCACACCCGCGCCCGCCGGGCGGACTGGGCCGAGGCGAGCCCCGAAACGTGGATGCAAGAGTCTGTCGCCCTGCGCGAAGTAGTCTACAATACACTCTACGATAATACCGACCGCGAGACCGGTCTACCTGACCTCGGCTACGACTACCAGCACGACTTCCTGCCCATCGTGGAGGAGCGGCTGGGTGCGGCGGGCTACCGGGCGGCGGCCGTGTTGAACCGGGTACTTAATTAAGCACTATGAACTACGCTACACTATTCCTATTCGTACTTGCAGCTAGCCTCCTACGGGCCCAGCAGTCTATTCCTGAGGTAGAGGAGCTACTCAGCCGCATGACCATCGAGGAAAAGATCGGTCAGCTCAACCTCCTCACCCCCGGCGGCGGCGCGGTAACCGGCGCAGTAGTCAGCAGCGACGTAGAAGCGAAGATCAAGGCCGGACAGGTCGGCGGGCTGTTCGGGCTGGCCGGTCCCGACCGCATCCGCACCGCACAGGAGTATGCCATCAACGAGACCCGACTGGGCATCCCCCTCTTCATCGGCTCCGATGTAATCCACGGCTACAAAACGACCTTCCCCATCCCGCTCGGACTGTCCAGCAGCTGGGACATGGCCCTCATCGAGCGCACCGCCCAGATCGCTGCCACCGAAGCGACCGCCGATGGCATCAACTGGAATTTCTCGCCCATGGTCGACATCGCCCGCGACCCGCGCTGGGGCCGCATCGCTGAGGGGGCGGGGGAAGATCCCTACCTGGGCTCGGCCGTCGCCCGCGCTATGGTCCGCGGTTACCAGGGCGATGATCTGGGCGCGGACTCGACCATGCTAGCTACCGTCAAGCACCTGGCCCTCTACGGTGCCGCCGAGGGGGGGCGCGACTACGCCACCGTCGACATGAGCCGGCTGAAGATGTACAACCAGTACCTGCCCCCGTACCACGCCGCCGTCGAGGCCGGAGTAGCCAGCGCCATGACCTCCTTCAACGACGTCGAGGGCGTACCCGCCTCCGGCAACAAATGGCTACTGACCGATCTGCTGCGCGGACAGTGGGGCTTCCAGGGCTTCGTCGTCTCCGACTACACCTCCATCAACGAAATGACTAACCACGGCCTCGGCGATCTCCAGGCCGTGTCTGCCCTCGCCCTGACCGCCGGTATGGACATGGACATGGTCGGCGAGGGCTTCTTGACCACCCTGCCCGAGTCGCTCGAGGAAGGCAAGGTAACCGAGGAGCAGATCACCACCGCCTGCCGCCGCATCCTGGAGGCGAAGCACAAACTGGGCCTCTTCGATGACCCCTATCGCTATCTGGACACCCTGCGTCCCGCCCGCGATATTCTGACGGATGCCCACCGCGCAGTCGCCCGTCGGGCTGCGGCCAGCGCCGCCGTACTGCTGAAGAACGACAGCGGTACGCTTCCCCTGTCCCGCGACGCCCGTATCGCCCTGGTCGGTCCGCTGGCAGATAGCCAAAACAACATGCTCGGTACCTGGGCTCCGACCGGTGAATTGAGCGAAGCCATCACCATCCAGGCGGGTTTCGACGAGGTGGTACCCGAGGTCACGTATACCTATGCTGTGGGCGCCAACATCACCGACGATACCACCCTGGCCAATAACACTAATGTTTTCGGCCCCCGGGTGGTCATCGACGAGCGCAACCCTGACACCCTGCTGGAGGAAGCCCTCGCCGCAGCCCGTCAGGCCGACGTGGTCGTAGCCGTGGTCGGTGAGGCCAGCGAGTTCAGTGGGGAGGCCGGCAGCCGTACGGAACTTACCATCCCGGAAAGCCAGAAGAAACTGATCCGTGCCCTCGTCGCCACCGGCAAGCCCGTCGTCCTCGTCCTCATGAGCGGCCGGCCCCTCGTCATTACCGAAGAGATGGACCTACCCCTCAGCATCCTCCAGGTCTGGCACCCCGGCGTGGAGGCGGGCAACGGCGTGGTCGATGTCCTGTACGGCAACTACAATCCGGCCGGCCACCTGACGGCCAGTTGGCCCCGTAGCGTGGGGCAGATTCCCGTCTACCACTCCATGAAGCGCAGCGGCCGCCCGGCCCCGAACAAGGGAGCCCCCTTCCAGAAGTTCCAGTCCAACTACCTCGATGTACCCAACACCCCCCTACTACCCTTCGGCTACGGCCTGAGCTACACCACCTTCACCTACACCAATCCACAGCTAGGTAGCGAGCAGATACGGATGGGTGATTCCGTCCAGGTAAGCATCGAAGTGACCAACACGGGACAGCTAGCCGGCGAGGAAGTCGTACAACTCTACCTCCGCGACGTAGTCCGCAGCGTCACCCCGCCCGACAAGACGCTCAAGGGCTTCACCAAAGTTATGCTCGCACCGGGTGAGAGCCGTCGGGTCACGATCACTCTCGCGCCCGACGACCTCAAATTTTACAACGCCGCCCTGGACTTCGCCGCTGAGCCGGGCACCTTCGAGGTATTCATCGGGGAAAACGCCGAAGATGAACAAAACATGCTCAGCTTCGAACTACTCCCCTGATTGCAGCTGCCACGTTCGTCACGCCGGCACCATCTTAGCTACCTCCATCCGCGCATAGTTGCGGTGCTGGGCTACGGCATCGATGAAGTCCTGCGGCGTACCATTCACGAACACGGCCTTGTCATCGTTTTTGTACTCGCCTACGTGGGTGGCGTCTAACAGCTGTACGCCCTCACCATCCGTGGCAATGGCTTTGCAGTGCATGAAGGCCTCGTCGACAAACTTCTTGAACTTAGCCTTCTTTAGCAGAGCGTCTACGGAAGACTGGCCACCCGCAATGTAAACGGCATCAAAGAGCACGCTCTCGGTAGTCATGATGGCCGCGGCCACCTTATGCTCGTGGCCCTGACTGCAGGTGATGGTACCGCCGTGGGGGGCAACGATCTTCACCATGGCGTTTTCGGCCTTCAGCGCCTCGTGCATCGGTAGGAAAGCATCGGCGTCAAAGCCGTCGGCGGCCAGTACGGCAATCTGCCGGGTAGCGATGGTATCGGTCTTGATGTAGCTCTCGCTGAGTGCGGGCGACTCGTCCAGATAGATCTTCTTCTTACCGGGCTGCATCTTCTCCACATCGGCATCCGCGCCGATGGCTTGGTTAACTGGGCCGTCTACACTGGTAGGTACCTCCAGGCCCAGTCCCTCGGCAACCTGCCGGGCCAGGTCCTCGTCGATCTGGCTGATCTGGTACAGCATCCGCTTTTGAATGTGCGGATAGTTCACCTTTCCCAGTTCGAAGGTGTAGGCATCTACGGTGTGCGCCTGCTCCCAGTCGGTGAGGCTGCGGTAGAAGAGGGCCGGCTGGGAGTAGTAGTCGACAAAACTCTCGCTACGGGCCCGGATCTTGTGGCCGTCGATGCGCTCGGTAAAGGACTCGTAGCCCCCTTCCGCGAGTTTAGTCAGGTAGGGACAGCCACCACCCAGCGTATTGGGGAAGTAGGCCGTTTTACCCTTCGGAATCGCCATCTGCATGTGACCGTCCCGCTCGTTGTTGTGCATGGGCGCGATCGACTTGTTGATGGGGATTTGCTCGAAGTTCACGCTGCCCAGGCGGCTGAGCTGGGTATCGCGGTAGGAAAACAAACGGCCCTGTAGCAGCGGGTCGTTGGAGAAATCGAGCCCCGGTACCAGGTGGTCGGGCAGAAAAGCCACCTGCTCGGTCTCGGCGAAGAAGTTATCGGGGTTGCGGTTCAGGGTCATTTTGCCCACGATCTTTACGGGCACCATATCCTCCGGAATCAGCTTGGTGGCATCGAGCAGGTCGAACGGAAACTTATGTTCGTCCTCTTCGGGGATAATTTGCAGCCCCAGCTCCCACTCGGGGTACTGCCCGGCGTCGATGGCGTCCCACAAATCGCGGCGGTGAAAATCTGAATCGGCGCCGCTGATCTTGACCGCCTCATCCCAGACCACGGAGCGCACACCCAGCAGCGGCTTCCAGTGGTAGCGCACGAAGTGGGCCTTACCCTCCTGGTTGATCATGCGGAAAGTATGGATACCGAAACCTTCCATCATCCGCAGGCTGCGCGGAATGCCCCGGTCGCTCATAAGCCAGATGTGGTTGTGCAGGGCCTCCGGCGTCAGGGAAAGGAAGTCGTAAAAGGTATCGTGGGCGGAGGCCGCCTGGGGAATTTCGCGATCCGGCTCCGGCTTGACCGAGTGGATCAGGTCGGGAAACTTCATCGCGTCCTGGATGAAGAAAATGGGCATGTTGTTACCCACTAAATCCCAAATGCCCTCCTCGGTGTAAAACTTGACGGCAAAACCGTGTACGTCGCGCGCCAGGTCCGTCGAACCCTTCGAACCCGCTACCGTAGAAAACCGGGTAAAGACCGGCGTCTTCCGCGAGGTGTCGTTGAAGATACTCGCCTTGGTATACTGCGGGATGGCCTCGTACAACTCAAATATACCATGCGCCGCGCTACCCCGGGCGTGTACGATCCGCTCGGGTATCCGCTCGTGGTCGAAGTGGTTGATCTTTTCCCGCAGCAGAAAATCTTCGAGCAGGGTACCCCCTCGGATGCCCGCCTTAAGGGAGTTGTTGGTGTCGTTGACTTTGACGCCCGCGTTCGTGGTCAGGGGTTGGCCGGAGGCGTCGGTTCTGTATTGATCCAGGTCCCGGTCCTTCTGGTCCGGGGAGCTGGTTCCATTGTGAGTACTCATCAGTAGTTCTATTTAGACCGGGCGAGAGGGAAAGTCTGCCGGATGGCCCGTCAGGCGGTAGACGACCCTCGATAACATTCCCCGCTGCAGGTGTGTTCGGGGGGCGGCGGCGCGCAGGTGCAATGGTAAGCGAGTAAAGCCAACCGCTACGAATGCCGCCCCCGTACCGGCAATAAGCCAGAGCGCTGTCCGCTCGGCCTCGCCGTAGGTGTTGAGAATGACATCTGCTACCACTGTTCCGATGAGGGCTCCACCCGACAGGCTCAGCACTTGTCCGGTGAAAGTGTAAAAGCGACTACTCTTTAGCAGCTGCTGACTCTCCGAGCTGGCAGCTAGCATCCGGATGGTTTCCCGAATGGTAAGAATCTCATCGTTCTGCGCAAACACGTAGTCGCTATTGATCTGACGGACGACCAGCCTCTGGGCAGCACCACTGCTTAGGACGAAAACGGTCAATAGTAGGGTCAGAGTCAAGTGCTTCATATACGGAAGTTAGCACCCAATCTTATTCCTCCATCTCCTTCTCAATGGTTTAAGAAAACCTTAGTAGTACCTCTATCCCCTGCGTCGACATCTTCTCCCCTTGACCAAGCCCGCACCCGCGGCCCCGCCCCCCGTCCCTAAGTCCCCCCATCCCTAAGTCCCCCCATCCCTAAATCCCCTGTCCCTATTCCCCTGGTGAACCACACCCGCCCCCAAATCCTTCTTACTATTCCCCCCTAAATCTAAAATTTACCACCTATGGATCCCACGAACCCACAAAATGGTCAGAGCAATGGCCAGTCCGAAAACTCCGATATCATCCAGGAAGGCCGCAGCCACGGCCAGTCCGAAAACGAAAAGAACCAGGCCGATAACGGCAAGGTCTGGGAGGTCAACGAATCGAGCCGCAGCTGCCCCTTTCTGAGCGGAGCCCATTCGCTGGCTAGCGCCGGCACCTCCAACCGCGACTGGTGGCCCAACGCCCTGAACGTCGGCATCCTGCGCCAGAACTCCGAACTGGCCGACCCGATGGGCGAGAACTTCGACTACGCCAAGGAATTTGAAAGCCTCGACTTAGAGGCCGTGAAGCAGGACCTGCGCGACCTGATGACCGACTCCCAGGACTGGTGGCCGGCCGACTTCGGGCACTACGGCCCCTTCTTCATCCGGATGGCCTGGCACAGCGCGGGTACTTACCGCATCGCCGACGGACGCGGTGGTGCCGGCTCCGGGGCCCAACGCTTCGCCCCCCTCAACAGCTGGCCCGATAACGCCAACCTCGATAAGGCTCGCCTGCTGCTCTGGCCGATTAAGAAAAAGTATGGCCGCAAGATCAGCTGGGCCGACCTGATGGTGCTGACCGGTAACATGGCCCTGGAAACGATGGGTGTACAGCCCTTTGGTTTTGCCGGTGGCCGCGAGGATGTCTGGGAGCCCGAAAGCGACATCTACTGGGGCAAGGAATCCGAGTGGCTGGGTGACGAGCGCTACACTGGCGATCGCCAGCTGGAAAGCCCCCTGGCCGCGGTGCAGATGGGACTGATCTACGTCAACCCCGAGGGACCGAACAGCAATCCCGATCCACTGGCCGCCGCCCGCGACATCCGCGAAACCTTCGGCCGCATGGCCATGAACGATGAGGAGACCGTCGCCCTGATTGCCGGCGGACACACCTTCGGTAAGGCCCACGGTGCGGCCGACCCCGAAAAGTACGTCGCCGCCGAGCCCGCAGGAGCCCCCATGGAGGCCATGAGTACGGGCTGGAATAGCAGCTACGAGACCGGTCACGGTGCCCACGCCATCACCAGCGGACTGGAGGTGACCTGGACGCGTACGCCCACCCAGTGGAGCAACGACTACTTCACCTTCCTATTCAAGTACGACTGGGAGCTGTACAAAAGCCCCGCCGGTGCCTGGCAGTGGCGGCCCGAGAACGGACAGGGAGAAGGTCTCGTACCCGACGCCCACGACCCCGGCAAGAAGCACCACCCCTCGATGTTCACCACCGACCTGGCCCTACGGGTAGACCCTGCCTACGAGGCGATTTCGAAGCGGTTCCGTGACAACAACGAGGAGTTTAAGGACGCCTTCGCCCGGGCCTGGTACAAGCTGATGCACCGGGATATGGGCCCCATCAGTCGCCACCTCGGTCCCGATGTGCCGCAGGAGCAACTGCTCTGGCAGGACCCCCTGCCCGAGCGCGACTACGACCTCATTGACGATAGCGACGTGGCTACCCTGAAGCAGCGGATCGCCGATACCGGTCTGTCCGTACAGGAGCTGGCCTACACCGCCTGGTCCTCGGCCGCTACCTTCCGCGGTTCCGATAAGCGGGGCGGTGCCAACGGTGCCCGCATTCGCTTCGCGCCCCAGGCCTACTGGGAGGTCAATAAGCCCAAACAACTCGGCAAGGTGCTCGATGCCCTCACGGGAGTGCAGCGCGCCTTCAACGATGGGCAGTCGAATGGCAAGCAAGTCTCGCTGGCCGATCTGATCGTGCTGGGCGGCAACGTAGCCATCGAGCGGGCGGCTAAGGAGGCCGGCAAGGACCTTACTGTGCCCTTCTCCCCCGGTCGCGTCGATGCCCTGGAGGAGGAGACCGACAAAGAAAGCTTCGAGGCCCTGGAGCCCTACGCCGACGGCTTCCGCAACTACATCAACAGTAGTAACCCCATCAACGCCACCGGCGAGGAGCTACTGGTAGACCGCGCCCAGTTGCTCACGCTCACCGCCCCCGAAATGACGGTACTGCTCGGCGGTATGCGTACCCTGGGGCTGAATTACGACGGCTCCAAGCACGGGGTGTTCACCGACCGGCCCGGCGTGCTGACGCAGGACTTTTTCGACCATGTCCTCGACCTAAGCACGAAGTGGTCGGCTGCGGACGATACGGAGACCACCTTTACTGGTAAGGACCGTCGTACGGGGGAGACCAAGTACACCGGCACCCGCGCCGACCTGATCTTCGGCTCCAACTCGGAGCTGCGGGCGCTGGCGGAGGTGTACGCTGCCGATGATGCAAAGGATAAGTTCTATCGCGATTTCGTGGCTGCCTGGACCAAGGTGATGGATGCGGATCGGTTTGATCTGCGGAAGTAGCCTACGATTCAAATAAAAAGCAAGCGGTGACTCAGGGATGGGTCACCGCTTTTTTGTGTCAGTACAGTAGGCCGAAGAGCCAGAGGGGTATACGATCGCTAGCTCCGCTTACTTCGCTGTCGACGACGGCGAAGTGATTGGGTGCCTTACCGATTTGGGCCAAGGTTTTGTTGGGGCCGCCTACTTCAAATAAGTACCGTTCTTCACGATCGATGAAGAGAAAGTCTCCCTGTGTAGGTAAGCGGATTTCGGGGGGAAGTAGACTCGTCCTGTAGGTTAGGTAGTTGAGCTGATTGAAGAAGAACGTCTCGCGTACCGTGCCTACGTTAGCCTCCTGGGGGGCGAGGGTATAGAGTAAATTGGTGTTATTGAGGTAGATTTTATCTGGCTTCGCTAGTGCGGCCACGCCCTTTGCCGCCTGGTGTAGACTGTTGATCAGATCGGCACGCTGGAGTAGGTCTAGGTATCTTAGTACGGTGTTGCGGCCGATTTCCAAGCGGGAGGCCAGCTTGCTGATATTGGGCTTGAACGGTGCGGATGAGGCTACGGCGTACAGTAGGCGCCCGATAGCCTGGTAATCTGCGCGGCCTGATTCCATACTGTGGGGAATGTCACTTTCCAGCACAAGTTGTACCACCGTATTGAGTCGACCACTATACCCCTCTGGCTCACTTAAAAAGATCGGGTAATAACCTGTCTGCCAGTAGTCTTTCAGAAAGGCTAGGGGGCTGAATTTGTCCTGCGTAAGTTCCCTTACGGTCACCTGATGACGTTGCAGTATGTCGGATAGGGTGAGGACGGGTAGTTCGCGGTTGTGTTTAAGCCACAGGAACTCGCGAAAGGACAAACCTGGAATCCTATACTGTAGCGCTCTACGACTCAGGTCCGCTTTTTGCTTTAAGATTTGAATGGCGGACGAGCCGGTAAACGTGATCCGTAAGCGATCACGGTACAGGTCATATGCCTGCTTTATCTCCTGCGCCCACGTGTTATATCCGTAGCGGTGCACTTCGTCGATAAATAGGTACCTACCACCCCCCTCCACGAAGGTGGTGATGACATCAATCAGGCGGTGCTCGCTAAAGTAGATGTCCCCTAGATCAACGTAGAGCGCCTCGTCCCCCGGTAGTGCTAGTTGTCGCAGACGCTGTAGCAGCAGCGTAGTCTTGCCCACTCCCCGTGATCCGAGCAGCACGTTCAGGGGGTTGTCCCAGGCGATGGTAGCAAAAATAGGACGGATGTACCGATCGGATGCCCCCCGTAGAAAGGCTTCACTGGTACGCTGGAGATGTTCTATAATGATTCAGTTTTAAATCAGTTCTTCGGTAAACTGATCTATCGCTGGATCAAAATTAAACAAAAATGATCTACCTCCAGATCAATTTCGTCGCAAAGCGTCTTTTCTCACTTATCCGAACCCTCCAAGCGGCTAGCTCCGGCCTCCAGAGCCTCTACCAAGCGACCGGCATTTTCCTTACCCCCGGCAACCTTGCGAGTCTCGTCGGCAAGGGAACGCAGTAGGGCGGCAACTGCCGCTCCGTCAATTTCGCCGCCACTAAGTGCAGACTGTAGCGACTCCAAATGGCGGATCACCGGCTCGGTACCCTCCTTACCACGAAGGCGGTTGATCCAGATGTCAATGTTCTCGGTGGCCATGTCGAGGGGTAGGGCGGTGAGGTCGCCGCCATGCATCTCAGCAGCTTCGAGGGTGGAGGCTACGGTAGCGGTGGGGTCGGGGTCGGTCATGTCCCGGTCCTCACTCTCTACGCGGTTTTCGTCGACGGTGGTGGCGTCATTATTGCCGGCGCAGGCTATGAATAGGAGGGGGCAAAAGATTAGTGTGAAGTATTTCATCGTAGGGCAGTTTGGTGTGACTTTTCAACTCCAAAGAGTAAATTTGAGTTCAGGGGGCGATCTTGATTTGGAACAGCGATCCTCGCTTATGTACTATACAAGAAGCGGTAACCCAGTGCTGGATTACCGCTTCTTCGTACCCTACGGGGGCAACTCGGGGTGCTACACCTCGACCCTTACTTAGCTTAGTTAGTCTTCGTCCTCCTCCGAGCCCTCCAGGCGCCAGCCGCCGGCCTCCAGTGCGTAGGCCAGGATAGCCAGGTTCTTATTGTCGCCGGCCAGCTCGCGGGTCTCTTCGGCGAGGGAGAACATGATCTCGGATACGCGTTCGCCGTCGATCTCGCTGGCTCCAAGCTCCGTTTTCAGTGTTTCCAGGTTACCGATCATATCGTCGGTACCGTCCATGCCGCGGAGCTCGGTGATCCAGGAGTCGATGTTTTTAGTGGCGGTGGGTACGCCGAGGGTCGTGATATCGACGGCCTTGGCCCGCACGGCAGCTAGGGTCTGGTCCAGCAGGCTCTTTCCGGCAAAGGCACCGTCGGTCAGCTTTTCGCCGCCGCTCTGTAGCGCAGAAACGAGGGTCGATACGCCGGGGGCGGTGCCGGCCACCTGACGGGTATCCTCGGCCAGCGTGATGAGGAGCATACCTACGAGGGGACCGTTAATGGGCTGCTCGCCGAGGGCGTCCTGTAGTTCTTCGAGGTTGCCGGTGACCTTGCCGGCGTCCTCATTGTCCTCGAGCTGGTCCATCCAGGAGTCGATGTTGGCCAGTGCAGCGTCGGTGGGTAGGGCGGTGATATCTCCCCCGTTAGCCTGTACGGCGTCGACGGTGGATTGTACGGTAGCGGTGCCGTCCTGGTCGGTCATCTCGCTGCTATCTACGGCATCGGGGTCAGTGGTGGTAGCGTCGTTGTTGCCGGCGCAGGCGGCCAGCAGCAGGGTAAAGACGAAAAGTGTGAAGTATTTCATCATTTGTGGTTTACGTGTGTGCCCTACTAACTAGCATGCTCGTATTGGGTTCATGCAGGCTTGCCTTCCTTCGCTTAGCACCTGCGCACGCGCCCAACTTTGCCGCTGGGCTAATCGTTGTACCTGACTATGGCGAATGAATGGACGGTCGGGCAGAAGGATTCCGGTCTAGCAGTAGAGACGGAGTATGCCGTCGTGGTGGGTGTGGTACTCCGCAACCAGACGGAGGAGCAGGTCACCGAATATCTGGACGAGCTAGAATTTTTGGCGGAGACCGCAGGTGCAACGACCGTGAAGCGGTTCATCCAGAAACTCGACCACCCGGACAATCGCACCTTCGTGGGCAGTGGTAAGGCGAAGGAGATCGCCGACTACGTGGACCAGCATGAGGAGGTGTCGATGGTGATCTTCGACGACGATCTAAGCGGCAAGCAGGTGAACATCCTGGAGGAAGAGATGAAGGTGAAGATCATCGACCGCTCCACGCTGATTCTGGACATTTTTGCCCGGCGGGCCCAAACCGCACAGGCAAAAACACAGGTCGAACTAGCGCAGATGCAGTACCTCTTGCCCCGACTACGCGGTCTGTGGACGCACTTAGAGCGGCAGCGCGGTGGTATCGGTATGCGGGGCCCCGGTGAGACGGAGATCGAGACCGACCGCCGAATCGTACGCGACAAGATCAGCAAGCTTAAAAAAGACCTGGAGAAGATCGATAAGCAGGCCGAGACGCGGCGCAAGGGGCGGGATACGATGGTGCGCGTGGCCCTGGTAGGCTACACCAACGTGGGCAAATCGACGCTAATGAATCTGCTGACGAAGAGCGACGTGTTTGCCGAGGATAAACTCTTTGCGACGCTGGATACGACGGTGCGCAAGGTGGCCTACGAGGGGGTACCCTTCCTGCTGACGGATACGGTCGGGTTCATCCGTAAGCTGCCGCACCACCTGATCGAGTCGTTCCGCTCTACACTAGACGAGGTGCGGGAGAGTGACGTGCTGCTGCACGTGGTGGACGTGGCGCACCCCCAATATGACGACCAGATCCGTACGGTGCAGACCCTGCTCAAGGAAATGAACTGCGAGGAGAAGCCTACGCTGCTGGTGTTCAATAAGATCGACCTCTTCCGGGAGCGCAACTACGACCTGTACCTGGACGAGGAGGGCCGGGGGGAGGTGGAAAGTGACCTGGTGAAAGGGCTACAAGGGGAGTTCGGGCAGGAGGCGCTGCTGGTGAGTGCGGAGACGAAGGAGAATATTGATACCCTGCGGGAGCGGGTGACGGAGCTGGTGCGGGTGGAGTATAGGCAGACTTATCCGTACGTAGCGCAAGGCTGGTAGATAGCGGGATTCGGCGGCAGGAGGGGGAACCTTTGGTGGGGGTGAGTGTTTTTTGGGTATGGCCAATACGCTTGAAACCAGTGACTTTTCACTGCCCCAGCATTTGCTTTGGGAATATGATTTGCGTACTTTCGACTATGAACGCAATGCCGATTTGGTCATCGAGCGGGTGCTGCGGCGGGGCAATATTGTAGAGTGGCGGGCTACCCAAGCATACTACGGTAAGGAACGAATGCTAGCGGTAGCTGAGAAAAGCCGTGAGTTGACCGAGCGCGAGAAGGCGTTTGCCCGTATTTACGTTGATTCTAACTTGAATGATCCACACCGACGAGGCCGTTATCAAGCCGGGGACTTTGTCTTTGCTGAAAAAGTTGCAGCAGGACGATAGACTAAAGGAGCACTTCCTAGTGGGCGGTACCGCGCTGGCACTTCACTACGGGCACCGGCACTCCATCGACCTCGACTTGTTCACCCAGGAACGGTTCGACGAAAATGCGCTGGAGATTTACCTTCAGAATGGGCATCAGTTCAATACCACCGTGAAGTTTGCTCACACGCTGATGGGATTCATCGATGAAGTCAAGGTAGATTTCATCACTCACGCTTATGACCTGGTTGAACCACTACAGCAAATTGATGGGATGCGGTTAGCATCTCCGGTTGATATAGGTGCGATGAAGCTCAACGCAATCTCTCAGAGTGGAAAGCGGCAGAAAGACTTTTACGATATATACTTTTTGCTCGAGCACTTCACCTTGGCGCGGATGCTGGCCGCGTACGAGGAGAAGTATCCACGTTCCAGTCCTACAATAGCCGTGCGGGCACTAGTCTATTTCGGTGACATCGATTTTGCTATGGAACCGCCGATTTTACTACGCAAGGTGACTTTTCAACAAGTCATAAAGCGGCTTCAGCAGGCTGTATACAACACGGATAAAACATTCGGCTGAGGTTACGGCTTCCAAAGCCCATGAAGCACCCTGACTACCCCCGTTACGCCCACCTCCTCGTTAACTACTGTGTAAGCTTACAACCGGGCGAGCGGCTTTTCGTCAGCTCGACGACCCTGGCCGAGGAGCTGGTGGATGCGGTGTACCGGGAGGCCGTGAAGGCCGGGGGGCACTGCGAGTTTACACTGGCAACCAGGGGGCAGGCGGCGGCGCTGCGGGAGTACGGTAGTGCCGAGCAGTATGCCTTCGTGCCTACGCTCTACGCCCGGGCCATGAATGAGTACGAGGCGTATGTGTACATCTCGGCCCCTTTCGACCTACGGGAGCCGGAGGCGGCGGCGGAATTAAAGGCAGCGCGGCGCACGGCGATGCAGCCACTTCACACTACCTACTTCGCACGTACGGCCGACCGGCGACTGAAGCGCACCATGTGCATCTTTCCTACCGAGGCACTGGCCCGGGAGGCGAGCATGAGTCTAGAGGAGTACACTGATTTTGTATTCCGGGCATGTAAGCTCGACCAGGACGATCCGCGGGCGGCATGGCTAGGGGTGCGGAAGCGGCAGCAGGCGGTGGTCGATCACCTCAATAGCTGTACGACCTTCCGGTACACCAATGACCGGAGCGACATCAGTTTCACGACGAAGGGGCGTACCTGGATCAACAGCGACGGGCAGACCAATATGCCGAGCGGGGAGGTGTACACCAGCCCGGAGGAAGACTCGGTGAACGGCACCATCTACTTCGACTACCCGGCCATCCGCAACGGGGAGGAGGTACGGGGAGTTACGCTGGAGGTAGAAGGTGGAGAAATACAGCGCTGGCGGGCGGAGTCGGGGCAGCAGGTCCTGGACGAGACCTTTGCCATCGAGGGGACGCGGCGCTTCGGCGAGGCAGCAATCGGGACGAACTACGACATTGATCGCTTCTCGAAGCAGATCCTGTTTGATGAGAAAATCGGCGGTACGGTGCACATGGCCGTGGGGCAGAGCTACGCGCAGGCGGGGGGCAAGAACGAGAGTGCCGTGCACTGGGACATGATCGCCAATATGCGGCAGGGGGGTAAGGTGTACGCGGACGGGGAGGTGATCTACCGGGACGGGCGGTTCGTGGACCGTTTGTGGTCGGTCTGACGGCGGGTAGGCATACGATTTACCGCGCGGGGGACGTTTGACGGCGGGCCGACTTTTACCCCGGCCACTCGCCGTAAAAAGCCTATCTTTGGGATTGCCTTGTCTTTACCCTATTAGTACAGTGGGACCCCTTCTTTTGACTGAAACCTTTGCACCGTGAACGAAAACGTCGCCTTCCTAGAACTGAAGTACGGAAACATATACGGTGGTTACCCCAACTTCTACGCAATCTCAGAAATTGCCCTCCTGGTCTTCGAGCGAGGGTCGAATAAGATCTTTCTGGAGAGCTGGATTAACCAGGCCAACGTCGACATCGTGGACGTCTACGCCGAGACCGATGACCTGGGCCACACCGTCCGCCGTGTGCGTGAGGTGCTCAACATGCGTACTAACCGCCGCTTTCCCTACCACGAGGACTTTCGCCTGAGCGAGAACGACCTGCAGTACGCCTTCCGTAACCTGCGCTCCACGAAGAACGCCATCCGCAACTTCCTCAATAAGAACCTGAATAAGTACCGCTTCCAGGACCTGATCGTCTTCGACGGGCGGCGCGACATCTTCCTCTGCGAACGCAGCGGGGTGCGCTTCGACTGGGTCAATATCATCGACATCCAGAAGGACCTGAACCGGGAGACCGACTACCTCTTCAGCCTCAATAAGCTGGCCAAGGTAGTCAACTTCAATACCGATCGTTCGTACCTGCGTTCCAATAACCAGGAGTACTGGCTGCATCCCATCGCGGCGCGGCAGATCATCCCCGGCACGGCGGCCTTCGACGCGGCGCGGCTGCTGATGGTATTCAACGAGTATACGATGTTCCACGACGACTTCTTGATCAAGGCGGCCATTCTACTTAATAAGGTGAGCAAGCGGAAGGAGGAGGAGAAGGAACGGGCGGAGAAGGAAGATTAGACTGCCTTGGGCAGGTAGACGGCCAGCGTTAGAGAAGGTAGAGGACGGTCAGGAGGAGTAGGAGGCTGATGCCTAGTCCTAATAAGAAGATGTTGTAGGCTACCCGGAGGAGGTGGTACTTGCGGTCGATGGCGCGGCCGAAGCCGTGGAGGTCCTGGATGAGGTTGCCGTAGAGGGCATCGGGGTCGAGCAGGGTAGCTTCCATGCGGCGGGTGAACTCGGCGCGGTCGAGCTTGCTGACGGTGCCGTAGAAGGCCAGGTTATCGTCTTCGTCGGGGCGGGTGTGGGGGCGGGAGGAGATGAGGGCGTAGACCAGACTTACCAGGGCGCAGGTGATAAACACGACGACGGGCAGGAGTACTTCGGGGCGGGTCTGAGCCCAGTTGCGGTAGCTGACGAAGGTGATGAGGGCACCAATGAGTAGGGCGTTGACGCTGACCATGATGGCGGCCTTCTGATCGGCCATGCGCTTGAGCTGGACGTTGTTGCGAAAGATGGTGCGGAAGTAAGTCTGGGTCGCCTGACGGGTGGGGCCCTGCTCGATCTTTTCGAGACTCTGGGGGGCGGTGGGGTCGATCGCAGCGGGCGGGGCGGTACGGGCCTGTTTCTTTTCGAGGCGGTCTACGAGCTTTTGGAGGTCCAGTAGGACGGCGCTATGGGTGTGCTGGTAGCGGCGGCGGAGCTCACCGTTACGGAAGCGGGCCTGGCGCAACTCGGTAAGGTAGTGAGCCAGGGCATCCGTACGGTTCATACTGCGGCGGGGGCCCTGTCCGGCGGCAAGCGCGTAGCGGTTTTCGAGCCAGGTGAGCTCGGCCCCCTCCGAGCCACTAAGGAGACGCTGCGCCAGCTGGGCGTCGTAGAGGACATCCGAGACCTCGGCCCGCATGGAGGAACTACCGTTAGGAAGTACGGTGCCCAGGGTGAGCTGGAGGTGGAGGTAGTCGGGGCCGGTCCAGTCGCGGAACTCCTGGGCAACCTCATCCCAGCGGCGTAGCTCGCTGCCCGTACCCCAGTAGCGGCAGGCTTCAAGTAGGGCTACAGTGCGGGCCAGGTGGGGCAGGTCGGGGGAGACGCCCGGCCGACGCAGTGCGATTTCGAGGGAGTGGCCGGCTAAACTTAGCGCCCAGCTATCGTTGTGCAATACCAGGGCGCGGGGTAAGCGTTCGTAGGACATGAGCATGAACCGCTCGGCCTGTTCGGCCAGGTGGCTGAGGTGGAGGGCACTGAAGCGGGCGGTGTTCATGGTGCCCGAAGGTAAGGGGTACGGTACTTCTTTCTATTAGCTTTCACCTGCGGGCCCCGCCCTACTATTTACTATGCCTATGCGTTACGCTATACTACTCTGGGGGGCTTGTCTGCTGATGGTGGGGTGTCTGGATACGATCGAGGTGGATGAGGTGCGTATCCGAGCTGAATATGCCGTGCCGCTAGTGGATAGCCGCGTGAACCTCACGGAGCTGGTGGGAGACGTCGATGAGCGACTGCGCCTGACGGTGGATGCTGACGGACTGCTGCGCTTTAACTACACCGATACCGTGCCGGCGGTAACTAGTGACGAGGTCTTCGATGAGCTGCGGAACCTAGCGCGGGGCCTACCGCTACCGATTACGCAGCGGCGTCAAACTTACCCCTTCCCGGCACCGGAGGATACGCGTCTGGATAGCCTACGGACTAAGGCGGGGGCCTTTACGTACAGTCTGCCGAATCCCTACCCCCGGGCGGTGCGCATCGAACTGACGCTACCGGGCGTGACTCGCGACGGGGTACCTCTGCAAGTACGGGGAGAGCTGCCCGCTTACAGCGGTAATGGTGACCAGCCTAGGCTAACGAACGTGGATGCGCCCCTAGCTTTTTCCGACTATACGTTCGACCTGAGTGGGGGAGCACTGGTAGTCGAATACGCGATAAACGGACTGAATGGGGAGGAGCTCGTCCCCGGACGGGGTACAGTGGCAGCCTTTACGGAGCTACAGTTTGACCGCATCGATGGGTACTTTGGCCGGGCGCCCTATCCGGGGGTGAGTGACCGGCTGGCGATCGACTTTTTTGAGAACTATGAAGGGGGGGGAGATCGACTTCGTGGAACCGCAGATCCGGGTGCGTATTCGCAATGGCTTCGGAGTACCGGCCCGGGCGGTAGTGGACGAATTGTACGTGGAGACGCTCTCCGGCGACACCGTGCGGGTGACCGGGCAGGTGGTCGAGGAGGGCTTCGACTTCGATTATCCCCGGGAGCCGGGCGCTTTGGCCTTTACCACCTACATCATCGACGAGACCAATAGCAACCTCAAGGAACTACTAGCCGCCCGGCCCACGGCGCTCAACTACCGCATCAGTGCACTGATTAATCCCACGGCAGACGAAGCGATCACCGGCTACCTGCTCGACACCAGCACCTACGCGGCCACCATCACGGTGGAGCTGCCGCTGTACGGTGCTACGGCCGACTTTCAGGTGAGGGACAGTTTTGCCGTCAATATTGGGACACAGTATAGGGAGGTGACGGCGGCCGAGTTTCGGATCACGACGGATAATGAACTGCCCTTCGACCTATCACTGACGGGCACCTTCGTCGACTCCCTCGGCAATATGCTGGGCGATCTGACGGATGGGGAGCTGCTGGTCATTCAGGCCAGTCCGGTCGATACGGCCGGCAACACCGCGGGGGCGGTACAGGCCACCACCGATATCCCCGTAGCGGGGAGAGCGGCTGGTGCAACTGCGAGAGGCCAGTACGCTCGTGCTCAACATCACCTTTGCTACCACCGAGCAGGGCACCCGGCCGGTACGGGTTACCGACCGGCAGCACCTCCGCGTGCGCATCGGTGCCCGGCTTACCGTAAACGACCAATGATGCGGGCTCTTCTTCTCGCGCTGGCGCTGGCCCTGCTCGGCGGCAGCCTCGGGGCACAAAACCTCACCGCCCCTCTGCTAGCCGGTAGCTGGCAGAGCACCTACCATAATCCGGCGATGGTGCACTTCTTACCACAGCGGGTGACGCTGGGACTACCGGGCGTGGCTAACGACCTGCGGCTACAAAATCTACAGTACGGTGATCTCTTTGTGGAGGAGAATGGGCGCCGCATCCTGGACTTCATGGAGCTGGCCCGGGTAGCGAACGAACAGAACACGGTACAGGACGTGTACGGTATCGAGACGCTGGGGCTGGCGGTACAGACCGGTCACCTGGGCCTGAGCGTCTATCACCGCCTACGGGCGCAGGGGGAGGCAGAGTACGGCAGGGATCTGGTCGAACTGGTCGCCCGGGGGAATGCCCCTTTATCGGACAAACGGTGGAGCTGGCCCCACGCGGCCAGGTGATCAGTTTTCAGGAGGTAGGGTTCGGAGTGAGCTATGCGCTGAGTGATAAGATCGCCATGGGCGGCCGGCTGAAGTATCTGGCGGGTACCAGCACTATTCAGGTGGTGGACGGGGGCAGCTTGCGGCTGCGTACGGAAGAGGAGAACTACGCCCTTACCCTGGAGCAGGAGCTAACGGTCAATACGAGCAACGCGCTGGTGTACGAGAGTCTGGACTCCGTCTCCTTTGATTACAATCCCAGCCGGTTAGACCCTAGCGATCTGGCTACCGGCAATACGGGACTTGCCTTCGACCTGGGCGTGGCCGTCAACCTGGACCGACTTCGCCTCAACGCCTCGGTGGTGGACCTAGGGGCCAGCATCGACTGGCAGGACGACGTCACCAGCCTACGCTTCACGGGCACCGACGTATTTACCGGACTTGATCTACTAGAAAACTTACTACGCGACACCGTATCACTCGAAACCGCCGTAGACAGTCTGCTACTGACCTACGAACCAGAGCGGAGTAGTGAAGGGTACACTACGGAGATCGGCGCGAGCTACTATGTAGGTGGGGAGTACGACATCACCGGGCGGTTCACGGCGGGCGCCATGCTGGTCCTAGAAGATAGGCTGGACGAGCTCCAGCCTGCCCTGGTCCTGATCGGACGCTATGCGCTTACCGATTGGTTACAGGTGGGCCTGAACCTCAACCACCGCCCGGGCATCCGCACCAATCTAGGCCTACACCTCTACGCCACGCCGGGCCGGCTGCGCGTCTTTGCCAGCTCCGATAAGTTCATCACGCTGCTTTCCAGCGGCAATACGAGCCTGGCGGGCGTCAGGCTGGGGCTTGCCCTGGCGCTGGGTCAGCGGGCGGAGCGGCCGGGGCGGAGCCGTTCATCTTTCGCATCTCTTCCCGGATATCGGTGAGCAGCTGGATGTCCTTCGGGGTAGGTACGGTCTTATCGCCCGCATCCTCGGCCTTGTCGCGCAGGGAGTTGATGAAGCGGATCACGATGAACAGGGTAAATGCAATGATCAAAAAGTCGATCAGTGCCTCCAGGAACAGACCGTAGCCGATCACCACGCCGGGATCAACGACTTCTCCGGCGGCATTGGTCTCCGGAGCCTTAAGCACCCAGGCCAGATCGTGCATCTCGATACCTGCGGTAAGGAAGCCCAGCGGGGGGGAGATGACCTGCTTGACCAGTACATCGACGATTTTATTGAAGGCCGCACCGATCACTACGCCCACCGCCAGGTCGACCATGTTGCCCTTGACGGCAAACTTTTTGAATTCAGTTAAAAATCCAGCCATAGCCTTAGATAGCGATTAGTTAATGAGCGCGGCGACCAATAAGGCCAAAGCCGCCGCAAAAAGCAGCAGGTGGTAAAACTCCGCCCGCGCCGCCTCCTGCCGCACCAGCCAGAGCCCGAAGAGCATCCCCAACGGCACCACCAGCACCTGCGCCGCCGCCGCCCGCACCGTAGCCATGCAGGCCACCACCAGAGGAGCAAACAGCAGCACCCAGTACACGAAGGATACGTTCTTACTTCCCTCGATGTTGAGCAGCAGCCTACCGCGCTCGCTGGTCAGCAGCACGATCAGTAGCGGGAGGGCTAGTAGGGCAAGACCGCCCAGTACGTAAGGCATCTCCGTACCAAAATATAGAAATCCAAAACTGCCCACCTGTAGCGTGTACCACTCCAGAAAATCACCCCGCCAGTACGCGTAAGTACCCGCCAAGAAGTGAGCGATCACCACCCCGCCCAGCAACTGTCCGATCGCCCGCAGATCGGCCGTACGGAAGATGCTGATGCCCACGATGAAGCAGGGAATGAACACCAAATAAGCGGGCACAAGCAGGGAAGCCAGCCCCAACCACCAGCCGGCGTTGAAGCGGGCTATTTCCATCGAGCTGCCCTTGTACGTACTACTTAGCGCACCGATCGCCAGCAGCAAAAACAAGTGGGTGAGTAACTGCGGATCGAAGAAGTGAAAGGCCGGACAAAGCCCCCACACCAGCACCACCCCCAGGCCGGGAAACTGCGTCACGGTGCGCGCAAAACGGTAGCTACTGCAGATGGCGTTGGCCACGATACCGGCTAGAGCCACCAGTACCGAAGGGGCCAGCGTGGCCAACCAGTAACTCCGGTTAACCCCCGCCATCAGCCAGCTGCCATAATAAGTGTGGTCTCCCGTGACCGCTGGTACGTCGAAGAAAAACACCGGCAGCTGCAACAGCAGCGCGTAGCCGAACAGAAACAAGCTCGCGTACGACTGGTTAGTGCGAAACAACGAAAGCATCTCAGGGGCGGAGCTGTCGCTCGGTCTCGGTGATCAGATCGACGGCCGTAGCGTAGGTCTCGCCCAGGTCGGCGGCCGAATCCTGCCCGGCGTAGAGGGCCATCTCGCAGCGGCCCAGCAGGCGGTCGTAGCGGTCGGTCAATCCCCTATCGGCACCGGCCTCGGTCAGTACTTGCTGGATATTCTTGCGGCTCAGATCCGCTACCTGTAGCGAGAAGCGGTCGCGTAGGTAGGTCAGCAGCGCCCCCTCCACGGCATCGTAAAACTGCCGGGGCTCCACCTGCTGTAGGTGCACCCTAGCGTCCTTCAGGCGGGCGGCGGCCACCTTCCCGGCCCGCTCCCGCAGCACCAGCGCCGGGTCGCGGGCATCCCGCTGCTGACGGTAGCGGGTCCAACCGATAAGGCCACCCCCGAGGAGCAAGGGTAGCAGCATCAGCGCCCAGTACAGCGGCTGGGCAGCCAGGTTGCGCTCGATGCGGGGCCGGCCAGTAACCTCCGGGGCCGGTAGCAGGGTCAGGGCTTCATCGGCCGTAGTGGCGGTATCGATTGTGTAGGTTTTCTGCCCGCTCCCTCCCGTCACTGCGACTCCAAAGGTCTCGGGCACTAGCGACACATACGCCTGGCTGTCCGTATTAAAGTAGGTCACGGTAGGTGCCACGGTATACTCACCCCCCCGCTTCGGCACCAGCTGGTACTCGAAGGTCTTACGCCCAAACATCCCCGAGGGGCTATCCAAAAATTCCTCCTGCGTCACCTGGGGGTCGTAGATGTTCCAGTTGGCCTCGTCCACCGGCGTAGGGGCCTCTAACCGCTGCACATCGCCCTGCCCTACCACCTGGAGTACCACCTTAAGGGCATCATCGGTGGTCATGCGGTCGCGGTCGATCTGTACGTTGGCGGTGTAGGTACCCACCCCACCGCTGAAGTCTGCCGGACGGGGCTGCGGCAGCTCCTGCACGTCGATGTAGACCGTATCGGAGTTGACCGGGATTTGCTCCGTATACCGCCGGGTGAAGCTACTATTAGTCCGCAGCCGTACCGCACCGATGACCATGCGGTAAGGGTCGATCTGTAGCCGTCCGCTCTTGATGGGAAAGAGCGCCATACTCGCCAGCGTGCGCCGCTGGTACTCCCGCCCGCCCTCCATTACGCCCACCGGAGAGGCATCGAAGCGGCGGCGCGGGCGGGCAAAGAAACCGTCGAGGTCCGGCTCCCGTACCATGTTGCGGGAGATCGGATTGACCGAAGCGTACAGGTTTAGGTCCAGGATGATCTGCTGGCCCACGTAGGCTCGGTCGGTCGAGACCTCCACCCGCAGGAAGTTTTCCGGCGCGGCGGTCAGGGCGTTAGTATCTACCTCCAGTACCTCTACGCTTTGGGAATTGGCCCGGTAGGTACGGCCGGCAGCGCGTACCGTAGCGGCCCCCACGGTCAGGGTACCGATGCGCTTCGGCTGCAGCATCCAGGAGAGCGTCATTTGGCTCGTCGCTACCCCGTTGATGATGGTAGTACCGATGGAGCGGTTCGGCCCCTGTAGCACCTCGAAATTCCTGAACTCCGGTGGCGTGAGTTGCTCCCCCTGGGCGTTGCGTAGCGTCAGGTTGTACTCCACGGTGCTGTTCTTGAGCATCCGCTCCTTGCTGAGTTCGGCGGTGAAGGTGATGTCCTGATGCTGCTGAGCGAGTAACCCACTCACCTGTAGCAGGAGTATGATAAGTAGCCCCGCACGCATCACCACCCCTTCGTTCCGGTACAGCCCTCGCGGTCGGCCTGCCGTAGTCGGCTCAGCGTCCGTTTTTCCTCCTCGGCGGCGATGCCCAGCTGGCGTTCGGCCTCCTCCCGGCTCATTTGGGGGTTAGCCCCGGCGTTGGCGATCGACTCGCCGGGCGTCTCCTGCTGGTTCTTGGCGGACTGCTGGTCGTTAGAATTCCCGTCACCGTCCTGCGGTTGTTGCTGGGCGTCCTGTTGTTGCTGCTCGCCGTTCTGTCCGTCCTGCCCCTGTTGCCCCTGCTGCTGTTGTTGCTGCTGCCCGTCCTGCTGCTCCTGGTCCTGCTGATCTTGTTGGTCCTGTTGCTGCTGTTGTTGTTGCTGCTGTTCCTGCAGGTCGCGGATCGCCTTGGTCAGGTTATACTTCGTCTCCTGATCATCGGGGGTGATGCGCAGGCTATTCTTGTAGGCTTCCACGGCCTGCTCGTAGTTCTCCTGGCGGTAGTAGCTGTCCCCCAGGTTGCGGTAGGCGCGCGAGCGTACGTCGGGGTCTTCGGCCAGTCCGGCGGCCTCCTCGTAGCGTTTGGCGGCCTCGCTGTACTCCCCGTTTTCGTAGAGGGCATTGCCTAGGTTGTAGTTCCCCTTGGCGCTATTGTCGGCGGTCACGGCATCGGCGTATTCCTGTTCGGCCTGGGCGTAGTTTTTGTCGTGGTAGGCCTGGTCGCCGCGGCGTAGAGCCCGGTGTGCTTCCTGGGCGTGCATCAGGGCGGGGGCCGCAGGTGCAGAGTAAGAGGACGGTGAAGATGGACTGGCGCATGGATACTGCGAAGGTACGGTAGGGACTGGGGATGGGGGACTAGCTCAGGAAGCCCCGCACCAGCCCCTCCAGCTCCCCCGGCCGCTCCGCATGCACCCAGTGCCCCGCCCCGGCCACCGTAACCAACTGCGCCCGCGGAAAGAGCTCCAGTACCCCCGGCCAGTCTATATCGCGGATATAGTCGCTCTTGCTACCTCGCACGAAGAGCGCCGGTCCGGGGTAGGGTCTGCCCCGGATGGCCGACCGGCGCGATCAGCTGCTCATAGTCCCGGTCCAGCACCTCCAGGTTCATGCGCCAGCGGAAGCCGGTATCGTCGCGGCGAGTGAGATTCTTGAGGAGGAACTGCCGTACGCCGGCATCGGCTATGTGGGGTTGCATGACAGCATCAGCCTCGCTGCGATCGCTAAGCGTGGCGGGGGTCGAGAGCGTGCAGGGCGGCAAAGACATCGTCGTGGCCACGGCCGTACTGGCGGGGAGCCATATCGACCACAATGAGTTTCTCGACGAGTGTGGGGTAGGTCAGCGCCGTCTGCATCGCCACCTTGCCACCCATGCTGTGGCCCAGCAGGTGACAGCGGTCGATGGTGAGGGTTTCGAGGAGTTCGGCTACGTCCTGCGCCATGAGGGGGTAGGTCATCTCGTCGGCGTGAGGAGAGCGGCCGTGGTTGCGTAGGTCTACGAGGATTACGGTGTAGTCGGAGGCCCCAGCGGCGGGCCAGGGTCTGCCAGTTGTCGAGGTTGCCGAATAGGCCGTGGAGGATGACTAGGTGGGGGGCCCGGAGTCTCCGTAGGTTTTGTGGTTGAGCTGCATGCTATAGGTTTAACCACAGAGTCGCACAAAGTGGGGCACAGAGTACTCGGTGTAACTCTGTGCGCTACTCCGTGCTACTCTGTGGTTTCAATTTGCTTTGCACCTGCGTCCCCGCCCCCCCTGCTTAGCCTCTTCTGCGGGTTTGACCGAGTGGCCATTCGAGGACTGGGTGGTGATGAGGCGGTCCAGACCCTTGCCCGCCACGGATCCAGAGGTCGCGCTGGGGGAAGGGAATCTCGACGCCGCGCTCGCGGGAACATCTTATCAATGGCGAAGCGGACGTCGCTCTTGATGTCCTCGATGCGGATGAGGTCGCGCGACCAGAAGAGGACGTCGAAATCGAGGGAGGAGTTGCCGAAGTCGATGAAGCGCACGATGGGCTTCGGGGTCTTCAGGATGCGGGCGTGCTCATCCACCACCTTGAAGAGGATCTCGCGCACCAGCTCGGTATCGGAGCCGTAAGCCACACCCACCTTGACGTGAAAGCGGGCCTTGCGCTCCACGTGGCTCCAGTTGACGACGTTCTCGCCGATGAGCTTGGAGTTGGGGACGAAGATGATGATGTCGTCGCGGGTCTCTACCGTAGCCGTGCGGGCACCGATTTTGCGCACCGTACCCACTTCATGATCGGCCACCTCCACCACATCGCCCCACCATGACGCTGCGCTCGAAGAGGATGATGACGCCGCAGATCAGGTCGTTGAAGGTCTGTTGTAGCCCGATACCGATACCTACTAAGAGTGCCGCCGCCCCCGTCCATAGTACCAGCAGGTCGAAGCCCGCCGCTTGCAGCACCAGCAGCACGCCGACCACGTAGACGAAGTAAGTGATAAGCCGATTGATGGCGTACTGGCTGCCCGTATCGACCTTCGAGCGGCGCGGTAGTAGGTTCCTAGGACCAGGTTAGTGATGGTCCATGAGCAACAGTCGCAGAAAGAGGAAGATGGCCGTTGGCCTGCGCCAGATTACCCAGCGTAATCAGGATACTGTCCTCGTTGATGGGCTCGCTAAAGGGATAGAGTACGTACTTACTCAGGCCCGTATCCTGTAGTATGATGAGGATGGCCAGGGTATACATCAGGGGGCGCACGGCCCGGAAGCGCTCCGTGGTGTCCCGCTCCGCGTCGCGGGTCTGCTGCGTGGCCGTATTCTGTAGGTGCGTATGGTGGTAGCGCTGTACGAGCAGCTCCTCGATCAAAATATCGAGCACATTGGCCACGATGAAGGCCAGTAGCGCCCTTGACAATCGTGCTGATGCGGTATGGTCAGGTACACCGGTGGCCCGTCCTCGGTCGAGGCCTGCTGGATGGGCTTCGTCGATGAAGGTGATGTCGAGTGTGAAGAATGCGTAGAATAGCAATGACCAGTAGGCTCACCAGCGAAAAGCGGATCACGGCCCGCACCCGGGTACGGTTCTTCTCCGACACCGACTCGCGGCCGTAGTACCAGGGCAGCACCTTGCGCAACAGCAGGGGAGTTCGCCCCCAGCAACAGGAAGGCCGCCAGGCCGATCAGCAGTAACTGATGGGCCGTGACCGTAAAGCCATTCACGTCGAGCAGCAGGATGTCCCCGTAATCTGTTCATGGTCGGAGTAAAGTAAGCCGTCTTTTCCGCACGGGATGACAACCCCGCGGCACACCAGCCGTTGGCCCCAGCAAACGCCTCACGCATGCAGGAGATCAAGGGCCGCTACGTCGATATCGACGCCCGCCAAATTTACGGCGCGGTACTGACCATCAACGCCGCCGGCCGCATCGAGCGTATCCAACGCGACCCCGAGCGTGACAAACGCGGCTGGTACGTCCTGCCCGGCTTCGTCGACGCCCACGTCCACATCGAATCTAGTATGCTGCTGCCCGTAGAGTTTGCTAAACTGGCCGCCGTCCCACGGCACCGTAGCCACCGTCAGCGACCCCCACGAGATCGCCAATGTCATGGGCCTGAAGGGGGTGGAGTACATGCTCGACAACGCCCGCCACACCCCGCTATCCATCAAATTTCGGCGCCCCCTCCCTGCGTACCAGCTACCGGGGCGGAGACCGCAGGTGCTACGCTAGATAGCAAGAGCGTAGCCACCCTCCTCGCCCGCCCGGACATCCACTACCTCAGCGAGGTCATGAACTATCCCGGCGTACTCCCAAAAGGACCCCGAGGTGATGGCCAAAATCGCCGCCCGCCCACGCTGCCGGTAAGGTCGTAGATGGACATGCCCCCGGCCTACGCGGAGCACAAGCCCAGGCCTACGCCGCCCGCCCGGCATCACCACCGACCACGAGTGCACCACCGCCGCCGAGGCCGCGATAAGCTGGCCGCCGGTATGAAGATCCTGATCCGCGAGGGCAGCGCCGCCCGCAACTACCGGGCTTTGGAAGAGCTTATCGACGAGTACCCCGACCGGCTCATGTTCTGCACCGACGACTGCCACCCCGACGACCTGCTGGCCGGCCACATCAACCGCCTGGTGATCCGGGCAGTACGCGGCGGGGCAACGACCTATACGATGTGCTACGCATCGCCTGCCGCAACCCCGTCGAGCACTACGGCCTCGATATCGGCCAGCTCCGCGAGGGCGACCGGGCCGACTTCATCCAGGTCGACGACCTACGCCACTTCGGCATCATGGCCACCTACGTCAACGGCCAAAAAAATCGCTCGCCGAGGCCGGTGCCAACCTCCTGCCCGACTACCGCCCCGAGCCCATCAATAATTTCCACTGTAGTCCGAAGACTCCGGAAGACTTCCGTGCCGCGCCCGGCCCAGCGGGGGGTAAAATCCGCGTCATCGAGGTCACGGACGGTGAGATCACCACCGGTGCCCTGACCCTTACCCCCGTACTTGACGCTGAGGCTCGCCCTGTGCCCGCCCCCGAGCGCGACCTCCTCAAAATTGTCGTAGTCAACCGCTACACCGATGCCCCGCCGGCCGTGGGCTTCGTCACAGGCATGAAGTTGCAGCGCGGTGCCATCGCCAGCAGCGTAGCCCACGATAGCCATAACATCGTCGCCGTAGGGGTGAGTGACGAGGACATCTGCCGCATGGTCAACGCCGTCATCGCCGAGCGTGGGGGTATTGCGGCCGGTCGCCATGAGTACCTGGAGGTGCTACCGCTGCCGGTAGCCGGTATTATGAGTTTAGATACGGGGCCCCGGGTGGCCGCGCGCTACGCAGAGCTAAGCGGTTTCGTGCGGCGTAAACTGCGGTGTGGCTTAGAAGCCCCATTTATGACGCTATCGTTTTTAGCGCTGCTCGTAATCCCAAAGCTTAAGCTGAGTGACCTGGGCGTTTTTGACGGGGAGGGATTCCGGCTGGTAGATCTGTGGGTCGAGGAATAGACCTGCGCTATACCTAAGTTAGACTCGTCTCGCAGGCATGACATGCGGCAGCTCTACCCGCGAAGCGGAGTCTAACTGAAACGCCCCTTCGCTGCAAAGCGAAGAGGCGTTGAACGTGGGCAGTGAGGGGCTCGAACCCCCGACCCCCTCGGTGTAAACGAGGTGCTCTGAACCAACTGAGCTAACCGCCCTTTCCGGTAAGGGACCGCAAATATACAGCCGGTCCCCACAACCGTGCAAGCGAGCCACAAACTTTTACGGATTCTTACGACTTAGCCTGCACCTGCGCCCCCGCCCGAATGCACTACCTTTGTGGTCTGAACCGCTAGCCATGAAAGCCCTGCCCTACCTCTTTTTCCTCCTGCTGCTGACTGCCTGCGGCAATGCCGACCAGGACGCCGCCGAGACCGCCCAGGAACAAGCCACCGTGGCCGCCCAGGAAGCCGCCTATAAGGCCATGATGGACGGCCACGACCGCGTCATGCCCATGATGGGTCGTATCACCCAGGCGCAGCGCACCATCACCGAGCAGCTCAGTGCCGGTGGGGTAAGTGACGATTACCGCGAGTTGCTCCTGGCCGCCAACGAGCAACTCGAGGACGCCAACGACGGCATGATGAACTGGATGAACCGCATCCGCCCCCTCGACGAACTGCGGGAGGAAAACGAGGCCGATGAGGTCATGGACTACATCAGGGAGCAGACCCGCTCGATCGCTGACGTAGAGGCCGACATCACCTCCAGCCTGGCCAACGCTAACGAGATTATCCAGGGCGATAATCACGTGCACGACGGTACGGAAGACCACGAGCACTAGTCCGTGGCTGACTACCGCATCCGGTCCCGCTTCGACCTTGCCGGCAAGGTGGCCATCATCACCGGCTCCTCAAAGGGAATCGGGGAGGCCATGGCGCGTGGCCTGGCTGAGTTCGGGGCCAGCGTAGTGATCAGCTCCCGCAACCAGGAGTCCGTCGATCAAGTCGCCGAGCAGTACCGCGCCGACGGCCTAGAAGCTACCGCCATCGCCTGCCACATCGGTGATGCCGACGACCGCAAGAAGCTCATCGAGCAAACCATCGTGCGCTACGGCCGCCTCGACATCCTGATCAACAACGCGGCCACCAATCCCTACTTCGGTCCCGTCGAAGGCCTCACCGCCGCCGCCTACCAGAAGACCCTGGACGTCAACCTCACCGCCGCCCTGGAGCTCTCCAACCTGGCCCTGCCGCACCTACGCGCCTCCGGTGCCGGCTGTGTCATACACATCAGCTCCGTAGAGGGGCTACACGCCAGTGCCAACTTTGCGGCCTACAACGTCTCCAAGGCCGGTCTCATTATGCTAGGCAAGAGCCAGGCTACGGAGTGGGCCCGCGACAATGTCCGCGTCAACGTCATCTGCCCCGGCCTGGTCAAGACCAAGCTCAGCCGCGCGCTTTGGGAAGACGGGGCCACAGAAAAGCAGATGAAAAAAATGATCCCGCTACGCCGCATGGCCACGCCCGATGAGGTAGCCGGCGTAGCGGTGTGGCTGGCGAGCCCGGCGGCGAGCTACGTGACGGGGAGTACGGTGGTGGTGGATGGGGGGTTAGTCGGGTAGTTCCATCACCTTCCGCCGCAGCACGAAATTCTTCCCCAAGTACACCTTGCGCACCATCTCATCCGCCGCCAGCTCCTCGGCCGTGCCGGCTTTAAGGATGTCGCCCTCGAACATGAGGTAGGCCCGGTCCGTGATACTGAGGGTTTCCTGCACGTTGTGGTCCGTGATGAGGATGCCGATGTTCTTGGTTTTAAGCTTGGCGACGATGTACTGGATGTCCTCCACGGCGATGGGGTCAATGCCGGCGAAGGGCTCGTCGAGGAGGATGAAGCTCGGATCGGTGGCCAGGGCGCGGGCGATCTCGGTGCGCCGCCGCTCGCCGCCGCTGAGGGTGTCGCCGTGGCTTTTGCGCACTTTATGGAGGCTGAACTCATCGAGTAGGCTCTCTAGCTTATCGGCGCGCTCCCGCTTATTGAGGTCGGTCATCTCCAGGACGGCGTAGATGTTGTCCTCGACGCTGAGCTTGCGGAACACAGAGGGCTCTTGCGGTAAGTAGCCGATACCCCGCTGCGCCCGCTTATACATGGGGAGATCGGTGATGTCGTCGTCGTTGAGGTAGACGCGGCCCGCGTTGGGCTTGATGAAGCCGACGGTCATGTAGAAGGTGGTGGTTTTGCCGGCACCGTTCGGACCGAGCAGGCCGACGATGTCGCCGCGGTCGACGTGGATACTTACCCCCTTGACCACCGTGCGGCTGCCGTACTTTTTGACCAGATTTTCACTCTTCAGACGCATGCGGGGAGGTGGGTTCTACTGTAGATCAATCTGTAGTTCGCGGTTTTTATTGTTGCGCACCACGCGAGTGCAAGTCGGTCGCCGGGGCGCGCCCGGCCGATGATCTCGGTCAGTTCGGGTAGGTCGCGGATGGGGCGGCCATCTACGGTGGTGATGAGGTCGTTGACTTCCAGTCCGCCCAGATCGGCGGCGGCGCCCGGAAAGACGGCATCCACCAGTACGCCCTCGTTGTGGTCCCGTAGGCCCAGCCGCTCGATGTCGCTTTCGGTAAGTGTAGAGATCTCCACACCCAGCAGTGCCCGGTGGAAGCTACCGTAGGCGATGAGGTCATCGACGATGCGCTGCACCAGGTTGATTGGGATAGCGAAGCTATAGCCCTGAAAGCGACCCGTCTTGGAAGCAATGGCCGTGTTGATGCCCAGCAACCGCCCCTCGGCGTCAACCAGCGGACCACCACTATTGCCGGGATTCACGGCCGCGTCCGTCTGGATGAAACTCTCGATCGCATCCGGGTCGCGCAGGATGCTGAGGCTACGCCCCTTGGCACTTACGATCCCGGCCGTCACGGTACTGGTCAGTCCCAGCGGACTTCCTACCGCAAGCACCCACTGCCCTGGTTCGGCCTCGTCGGAGTCCGCTACCTCCAGAAAAGGTAGTCCCTCGGCCTCGACCTTTAGCACCGCCAGGTCGCTCTTCGGTTCCGTGCCGACGATCTCGGCGGTGAAGCGCTGCCGGTCGGCCGTAGTGACCACCACCCGGTCGGCGGCCTGCACTACGTGGTAGTTCGTGATGATGTAGCCGTCGGCGGAGTAGATCACGCCGGAGCCCTCTCCGCCCGTCGTCCCACTATTTTCCTCGCGCCCGAAGAGGGCCTTCACCGTTGCCCGGTCGCGGCCCAGCACCCGGGCATCTACGTGCACGACGGCCGGGGTGGCCAGGCGGGCGGCGGGGCGCAGGTCGAGCGTGGCGGTAGGCAGTGGTGGTAACGCAGCGGTACTGGGGAGCGGACTATCGGCCCAGTACAACGCTTCGTTGGGCCCCGCTCCGGTCAGGGTGTACGGTGCTACTTCCGACCGCCCATCCACCCACAGCACCACCGCCGCGGCCACAAGGCCACCCAGCACGGCAGAGAAAAGATGGGAGCGAAACTTCATTGTTAGCAAGCAGGTAGCGGACGGACACGGAGCAATTACCGTCCCAAAGTGAACAGGAGATACGCACAAAATGGTTAACGCTTCCCGCACTTTCGGGCAATTCGCTATTTTCACCAGCGTTAGCACCTACGCCTCGACCCTTTACCACACCCGCATTGTGACCGCCCAGCAACTCACCGACCTGCTCCAACCCGAGACCCCCCTGGAGGCCCGCTTCCTGGAGGATGCAGAGTTTCGCCGTGGGCTGATCTGGGGACTACCTCGCTACGGCCACCCCGAGGGCACGATCTGGCGTCACATCCTGGAGGTCAACCGTAACATCGACGCCCTGCCCGTAGAGCCCACCACCCGGCGTAAGCTGCGCACCATCTGCTGGGTCCACGACACCTTCAAGCACCTGGAGCACCGCGGTAGCCCCCGCGACTGGTCCAAGCACCACTCCATCTACGCCCGGCAGTTCCTGGCCCGCTTTATCGACGACCCGCTACTGCTCAATGTCGTCGAGCTCCACGATGAGGCCTACTATTGCTGGCGGCTAGCGCACTTGTACGGCAAGCTCAGTGAGTGCGAGCGGCGTATCGAGCGGCTGCGTAAGCGCGTGGGATCATACTGGCAGCTGTACTACCTCTTCTTCAAGTGCGATACCTCTACCGGTGACAAGAATCCTGCCCCCCTCCTTTGGTTCGAGCAGCATATGCGGGACATCGAGGTGGTCCACTTCGTCCGCGGCAAGGCTACCATTTAGTTGGGCGGGGCCGCAGGTGCAATATCATTCGAGTGGGCGCAGCAACAGCACGGCGCGGTAAAGTCGATCGTCGTCCGCCCGGCCGGTCAGGTGACAGGTCGCGGCAGATAGTGGGGGTAGGGACACGGTAGTGACGGGACCCGCCTGCCTGAGTAGTAACCGTCCGTAAGCATCGTACAGGCGAACGTCGCTTAGCGCACGGCTAAGGTTGATGGTGCCGCCGTGCGAAGGGTTTGGATATACTGCCAGCGGCCGTACTACTGGCTCGTACGTAGCCGTAGTGCCGCTGGTGGTGACTACCGCGGCGGCACCCTCCGTAAGGTCGTACCGTACATCCGTGACCAGGCCGGGGTACGTACTCACCGCTCCGCCGGGCCAGTGCACTACTACACTGTCGAGGGTCTCCGCGTTACCCAAGCCCAGGTGTAGTACCCGGTCGTGCTGACTGGCGAAGCTGCCCCCGGCGCGCACCTCAGCAACCTGCCGGTGGCCCTGCCCCGTCCATACGCTCACGTGGGCTCCGATAGCATCGCGGTTGCCGGTCGTGCCGGTGAGGCGCAGCTTGATCCAGTGGTGGTCGGTATTAGGGGTCGCGTTGCGAAACAGTTCGCTGGCCTGCCCGCTGTTGGCGACAACGAGATCGGGCAAGCCGTCACCGTCGAAATCGGCGGTAGCCGCACCGTAGCCGCTCAAAGGGCTACAAATAATCGCGTCCGGTGTAGTTGCCGCCGAGAATGCCCCGTCGCCGTCGTTGTGGTAAAGGATGTTGTTGTAGCGCTGACCTCCCACGGCGAAGCTGGTCTCGTTGGCGACGTACAGGTCGGGGCGGCCGTCGAGGTCGTAGTCGAGCCAGGCGGTGCCCCAACCCATGCCCAGGTCATTGGTGCGGCTATCGAAGCCGAGCTCGCGAAAGGTACCGTCGCCCTGGTTTTGGAGCAGGAAGTTCTCGTAGAGATTAGTGACGTAAAGGTCGAAGTCGCCATCGCCATCGTAGTCGGCGGCATCTACGCCCATGCCGTCGCCGACCACGTCCGTTCCGCTCGCGGCACTTACATCGGTAAAAATGCCATCACCCTGATTCTGGAGCAGTACGTTGGGCTGGTAGCCGTCGTGGACGAGGTAGAGGTCCTGGTCGCCGTCCTGATCGTAGTCGAAGGCTAGGGTACCCATGCCCAGCCCTGTTTCCGCTGCACCTGCGTTCGCGCCCACTTCTTCAAATTGGAGCTTGCCCAGGTTGCGGTACAACTGATTGGGGGCGTTGAGGCAGCTGAGGTAGAGGTCGAGCAGCCCATCGTTGTCGTAATCGAAGACGGAGCCGGCCTGCACCGGGGCGTCGAGGGTGATACCGCTACCGGCGGTGATGTCGACAAAGGTACCGCCCTGCTGCCGGAACAGTCTGCTGGGCTCGGACTTATTGCCGATGAAGACCTCCGGTACGCCGTCGTTGTCTAAATCGGCCCATAGGGAAAGCATGCTATTGCCGGCTGTAGCGAGCGGGCCTTGCTGACCTACCTCGGTGAAACTGCCGTGCCCGTCGTTATGGTACAACCGGTTGGGCCCGTCGAGGACGGAGAGGAACAGATCGGGGGCACCATCCCCATCGTAGTCACATACCGATACCCCCCGTGCCCGCTGCTCCCCCGTGATCCCCGCCTGCTGGGCCACCTCCGAAAAGGGCTGCTGGGCCGTAAGCAGTAGAGGAAATACGGAAAGGATGAGTAGCGTACGCATGGTAGGCAGCCTACTCGAAGCTGTAGATCAGGGTATTGACGTTGAAGGTGACCGTATAGTCGCCGGGGGTGCTGGGAATATCACTGCCATTGTAGACAGCGGTATCGCTGGGGAATTCCGTGCCGCCCCAGTTGTAGTCAAAGCTGTCGTTGACGCGGAACTTGACGGCTCCTTCCTTAAGGGTCACGTCGACGGTGTACTCGCCCAGGCTATCGGTGGCTACCATATTGACGTCGGTCTCCCAGCCGTTGAGGGCATTGCCAATGATGCCGATCTCGGCCGGCACGAAGGAGTAGGTGAGCCCCTCGGGGTCGAAGGTGACCAGGTAGGTCCCGGGGGTGACTGCGATGTCACTACCCCCTACGACGGCGGTGCCCTCGGGGAAGTCCGAGCCGCCCCAGTTAAGATCGAAGCTATCATCGGCGCGGAACTTCACCGCCCCGTCCTTGAGCGCAATAACCGTCTGAAAGAAGCCCTGGTTATTGCGCTGCAGGTTCACATCGGTCGTCCAGGCACCGGGGGTCGCATTCCCGAGGATTCCGATTGAGGTGTACGTGGGGCGCAGAAATTCAATGCTGTAGGCGAGTGTCCGGTCGTTAAAGGTCACGCTATAGATGCCCGCCTGGAGGCTATCGGCTACGGTGATGTTGCTGCCACCTACCTGGGCCACACCGTCGTTGTCGTCGTCCCCGTAGTTGGTGCCCTGGAAGTCGGGCATCTCGGCGAACTTAAACTGGTCGCCGGGGCTGAGCTCGATCTCGTCGAGCGACCAGGTATTATCGCCGGTGAGGTCTAGCTGGTACTCGCCGCCGGAGAAGGTATTAAAGGTACCGAGCAGGTACAGGCTCATGGTAGCGGAAGCGAAGGTCACCTGGGGGGCTACGGTATAGCTAAGGGTCTGGTCATTGAAGCGGATGTCGACTAGCCCGGAGGGGAAACCGCAGGCGGTGTTTTCGTTACCGCCGTTCTGGTTGGATTCCATAAAGCCGTCGCAGTCGCTATCACCCCAGTCTTCGCCACCAAATGCCGGGCCATCGACGAGTTTCCACTCGCCGCCCTGGAGGTCGACGCCCTCGATTTCCCACATATTGGGTCCTACTAAAGTCAACTGGTTGCTGGAGGGCTCCCAACCGTTGAAGGCACCGGCAATGTAGACGGCTTCCTCATTGGCGGGAAAGGGCAGGTTGCTGATCTCGAAGCTGAAGGACTGCTCGGTGGTCTGTCCCTTAGCGTCGGTGACACTGATGGTCATATTGTACACGCCTACGCCGAGATTGGCCGCACCAAACTCGGAGCCCTGGATGACCAGCGAGTCCTGAATACCGGAAAGCTGCCGGGTCACGGAGGTGATCTCGGTCATGGCCGAGTCCAGTAGGGTGACGGTAGCCGACTGCAGCGGTGAAACCGTCCCGTCAGCAAATGCGACGCGAATGTCGAAGTCACCGGCTACAACCCGGCCGTCGGCCGAAGGAGTAGCGGAAAGGATGGAGGGGGGGAAGTCGGTGTTAGCGGCCACGTCGATCTGGTCGCGATCACAGCCGGTGGCGACTAGCAGCAAGAGCAGCAGCCAGCCGAGGAGTAGCTTAGGGAATTGCATCGGGGTGGGAGTTTAGTAGCCCTCGTTCTGGGTCAGGTTGGGGTTGGAGAGGAGCTCCGAGGAGGGAAGGGGGAACAGATTATAAATCGCGGAGGTGGTACGGCCCTCGGGCATGCCCCCCTTCCAGGGCCAGACGCCACTGGTGGTAAAGGCATCGAAGCGGATGCGGTCGGTGCGGCGGTGACACTCCCAGTAGAGTTCGCGGCCGCGCTCGGCCAGGATAAAATCGAGGGTCAGCTCCGCGTCGCTGATATTACCCCCGCTGCCGTTGTAGGCGCGCTGGCGGACCTCATTGACGAGTTCCAGCGCCCGCTCGCGGCTACCGCCGCCACCGCGCAGTACACTCTCGGCGTACATCAGGTAGGCATCGGCCAGGCGGAAAACGGGGAAATCGGTGTCAGCAAAGCCGGGGTCGCTACCGGGGGTACCGTCACTACGGATGTTGGTAAATTTCGGTACGGCGTAGCCCTGGGTAAATTCGGAGATGTTGCTGATCTCTAGGGATTGGCCGTTGGTGTAGAAGATGGCCCGTTCGTCGGTGGCCCCGGTGACGTCGGGGAAGAGGGAAACGAAGGCACTGGTGGTGCGCAGACCGGCCCAGCCTCCGTTGATGCCGTAGTCGGTCGGCTTCATCGACCCACCCACCGGGGCGTGGGTCAGGAAGGTAAGACCACCGTAGCTCTGGGTACGGTCTCCGTCGAAATTGACGGCAAAGATGAACTCGTCAAAGGTGTTGTTATCGGCCCCGAAGAGGTCGCGGTAGTTCTCGGCCAGGGAGTAGGCATCGGCATCCAAAAGTTTTTCCAGGGCAGCGGTGGCCTCGGCGTCGCGGGCCGTACCGGTGTACACCCGGGCGTTCTGAAACAGCTTAGCCTGGAGCATGTAGAGGGCACCGCGGTCCACCCGGCCGTACTCGGCGGCCCCCACCTCGGGCAACTGGCTTTCGATGGCCTCTAGCTCGGACACGAGGAAGTCAAATACCTCGGCCCGGCTACGCACGGTGGGCGGGGTATCGCCCAGGGCATCCTCCTCGGTGTAGAAAATCACGTCGCCGAACATATCGATGCCGTGCCAGTAGGAAAACGCGCGCAGGAAACGAGCCTCGGCACGGAGCTCCTCGACCGTAGGCCGGAAGCCCTCCCGGATATTGCGGGCGTCGAGCCGCTCGGGGGTGGTTTCGCGCAGGAACTCATTGGCCAGGCTCACCTGGTAGAAGATGCGGTAGTACATGGCGCGGATGAACTGGTTGTCGCTCGTCCAGGTCTGAAACACTAATTCGGGCAGGCCGACGTCTCCCCAGGAGATGACAGCCTCCTCGGTGGGCAGTTCCTGCAGGTAGTAGAGCACCCGGATGTAGTTAGAGAAGCCCTCGTCGAGACTCTGAATATCGGAGGCACCGGCGGGTCCCTGCTGACCGGTGACGGCCAGGCCGGAATATATGCGCGCCAAAAAAGCCTCGTAGTTTTCTTCCTGGCTCAGGATGGTGTTGGGGTCTGCCCTATCCTGGGGAAGCAGGTCTAGATCGGTACAGGCGGTAAACCCGAGGCCGAGAAAGAGTAGAAGTAAGCTGCGTAGTGGCATGATGGATATACGTTGCCGCCGGGGTGGGCGGGTTGATGGAAGATTAGAGGCCGATACGGGCACCGACGGTAAAGATGCGGGCGCGGGGGAAGGGGGCGTTGTCGATGCCCGACTCCCCCTCGGGATCGTTACCACTGTAATTAGTCAACAGGAAAAGATTCTGGCCCGTAGCGTAGAGGCTCAGGTTCAGGTCGCCGCCGGATAGCGCGCCGAAGTCATAGCCCAGGGAGACGTTGTCGAGGCGTAGGAAGCTGCCGTTCTCCAGGTAGTAGTCGCTGAAGTACTGGGGGCGGTCGAAGCGGGTGTACACCGCGCTGGGGTGGATGTTAGAAACGTAACCGTTGTTGAGGTCGATGCGGCCGAGGTAGCCCCCGTTGGAGGAGGCATTGTTGTAGACGTAATTACCGATGGTGCCACGTAGGGTGAAGCCGAGGGTCAACTGGCGGTAGCGGGCGTTGGCGGTGAGGCCGACGAGCACGTCGGGCGCGCGCTTTTCGATGATGCGTCGGTCCTGGTCGTTGAGCAAGCCGTCCCCGTTGATATCGACGTACATATCGAGATTGTTGACCTCGCCATCGTCGTTGTAGTCTACGCCGTCGCGTAGGGGCCGGCCATCCTCGCCGTACTTCTGCTCGTAGAGGTAGAAGGAGAAGGGGGCCTGCCCGACGCGGAGTATCTGCACATTGTTACCGACTGCGCCTTCGATGCCGCCGACCTGGATGTCAGCGCTGCCGGAGCCGTCCAGCTTGGTAATCTCACTGTTGTTGTAGCTGATGTTACCGGTGATGTCGAGGCCAAAATCGTCCCGGTCGTAGGCTACCCCACTCAGGGTAAGTTCCACGCCGCGGTTTTCCAGCGAGCCGATGTTAGTGGTCACTCGATCCGATAGATTGGTGCCGGCGGGTACGTTGACGGTGAAGAGCAGGTCGTTGGTAGTCTTTTGGTAGACTTCCAGAATACCGCTCAGGCGGTTGTTGAAGAAGCCGAAGTCGAGGCCGACGTTGAGGCTGGTGGTCTCCTCCCACTTCAGGTCGGCGTCGTAGGCGTTGGGGCGCACCGTGGAGACGAAGCGGTCGCCAAACTGGTACTGCGTACGCTGGTCGCTGAACTGGTAGACCGGCAGGTAGAGGTAGTCCCCGAAGTCCTGGTTACCCGTCACGCCGTAGCCGATGCGTAGTTTAAGGTCGGAGAAGGTGTTGCCGAGCCCGGCGGCGAAGTCCTCCTGGAGAATACGCCAGGCCAGGGCGGCCGACGGGAACATGCCCCAGCGCGTATCCGGACCGAAGCGACTGGAGCCGTCGCGGCGCAGCGAGGCCGTCAGCAGGTACTTTTCGTTGATGTTGTAGTTGAGGCGGCCGAAGAAGGAGATTAGGCGATTTTCCACCACGGCATTGAAGCCGCGCAGGTCCTCGGCTACGCCCGGGTTGGCGGTACCGAAGGCGTCGGATTCTAGATCACGGCCGAGGAGCCGGGGGTTTTCGTTATTGAAGTCCTGGTAGGAGTAGCCCACCTGGAGGCTGGCGTTCTGGTTGCCAAAATCGCGGGCGTAGGTGAAGTAGGTATCGAAGAGCTTACTGGTCCGCGTCTGGTTTGCGACTTCGAACTCCCCGCTGTAGCCATTGGCTGCGATGGTAGCGTAGGTGGTGGGTACGAAGCGGTCGGTGCGGCCGGTATTCACGTCGAAGCCAACGATGGCTTTGTAGGTCAGCCCCGGGAGCAGGTCGTCGAAGTTGTACTCCAGGTCCAGGTTACCGATGCCCCGGTAGGCCTGGCCGCCGTTGGTGATCTGCTCGGTAGAGCTGACGGGGTTGCGGGGAGCCAGGGAGAGGCCGTACTCGTTGTAGCCGGCGTAGGTGGTGTTAGCGGGGTCGCGCACCGCCTGAGTAGGGTCAAAGGCAAGTGCCGCACCGATGGCACCCGGATCGTAGCTGTTGTTTTCGTTGGCCCCCTTGATGCTGGCAGCTACGGTCAGCTTATCGTCGAAGATGCGCTGGCTGAAGTTGAGGTTAAGGCTGATGCGCTCGGTTTCCGCGCCCCGGATGACGCCCTCCAGTTTTTGGTAGCCGGCCGAGAGGCGGTAGGTATTGGTCTCGCCGCCCCCGCTCACGCTCAGGTTGTGCTGGGTACCGTAGGCGGTCCGGGTCAGCTCGTCGAACCAGTTGGTACTGGCATTGCCGAGGTTACCGAGGCGGTCGGGGGCGGCGAAGGTGACCACGTCGCGAAAGGCGGCCGCATCGAGGTTCTGCTGCCGGTTGATCACGCTAGACACCGTGCCCTCCCCGCGGTAGCTGATGCGGGGCGCGCCGGACTGGCCCTTCTTCGTAGTGATGAGGATCACGCCGTTCGCCCCCCGCGAGCCGTAAATGGCCGCCGCCGAGGCGTCCTTGAGTACCGTCATATTGGCGATATCGTCCGGATTGAGGAAGTTGAGGGCGCTGCGGCTACCAGACACTGCATTGTTGGAGATGGGTACGCCGTCGATGACGTAGAGCGGATTGTTGCTGGCATTGATCGAGGTACCGCCGCGGATGCGTACGGTGGGGCCCTCCCCCGGGTTACTGCCCGACCCGCTGGAGATATTCACCCCCGCCACCTTACCGGCAATGAGGTTAGTGGGCGAGACGATGGCCCCCCGGTTGAAGGTTTCGTCGTCGATGGTGGCTACCGAACCGGTCAGATCCTCCTTCTTTACCGCGCCGTAGCCCACCACGACCACCTCGTCCAGCAATTGCCCCGGGGCCAGGGCCAGGTCGATGACCGTGCGGCCGTCGATGTCCTGGGTCAGGGTGGGGTAGCCCGTATAGCTGAACTGTAGCTGGGTGACGCCCTCGGGTACGGCTAGGGAGTAGGTGCCGTCGAAATCGGTCACCGTGCCCGTAGAGGTGCCCACAGCCAGGATGCTGGCCCCAATGAGCGGCTCGCTGGTTTCCTGATCGGTCAGGGTGCCGCTGACGGTCACCTGGGCGGTCAGTGATAGCGCCACTACGCTAGCCAACAAGAACAGCACGGTACGTAGCGAGGAGAAGCTTGGTTTCATAAGTATATGCTGGGTTAGTCGGACAAAAATTTGGCAGCACGCCACCAAAAAGTGCGCGAATATCGGTGTTTAAAGTACAGCACCCTCTATCGAGTTGTGACAAATTCTCCCAAATAGGCTTGCCCCTTACCAAACAGTTTGCACCCGCGGCCCCGCCCCGGGTGGGTATCTTACTCCCGCTCCAAGCCCTTTAACCGCCGTTTGCCGCCTAACCCCGCAATTAGCTCCCGCAGCTCCTCCGCCGACTCCACCTCCCGCAGGCTACCCAGTTGGAGGCAAAAGGCTACGGCCCAGGTGCAAAATACCAGCCCGAAGAGGAAGTAATAACTGAAGGCCTGCAGCATCACATTGCGCGCATCGATGGTGCGCTCGTCGGTGTAGACCACCCAGTCGAGAAAGGTGAATAGGTAGCTACCGACCACGGTATCCAGGAGATACATGAGGGGAAAAGCGACCAGAATAATGACGGCGAATAGCGCATAAGTGCCCGGCACGTTGGTGTACACCAGCCGAAAGGTCTGCTTCACCGATACCCCTCCGACGTAGCCCCCTACTGCCAGGGTCAGCAGAAAGGGAAAGCATAAAAATACGAGCAGCGCCACCGCCGTACCACCAAAGGCCAGACACAGCGCCAGCAGCCCGCTTACCGTCAGTAGATGCAACTCCCGCCGCCAGGAAAAAGCGGGCCGCAGCAGATCCGTACGCGCGTACACCAGACTCAGTGCCAGCCGAAACAGGGCGTAAAAGCCCAGGGCCACCAGCACGCTAAACGACAGGGCCCGCCCCTGCCCAAAGGAGCTCGTGAGCTCGAAGATGTTCTCGAAGTCCCCCAGGAAATAGGCCGCGAACTGGTAGCGATATTCCGCCGCCCCCCCGAAGGCGAACGAGAGCGCACAGTAGGCCAGGGCGATCAGGGCCGTCCCCCCCAGCAACCGCCCCAGCCCGCTGCGTAGCACCCCGAAGGTGTGGGTGAGCTGCTCGCCGACCGAGCGGATGTCGCCGAAGCGGTAGGGGCCCGTCTGACTGGCTACTGGCTCCCGGTCATCGCTACCTGAGCTTTCCTTACGGCTCACCACGGCCCGGGGGTAGATCACGTAGTACCAGACGATGAACACGAAGCACAGCAGAATAAGCACGAAGCGCACCCCATCCGGCAGCTCCGTATGCCGCGTCACGTAGCCCTCCAGGAAGCCCGCCACCACGAAAAGCGGCACCGTACCCAGCATGATTTTGAGCCCCGCCCGCGCCGAGCGGCCGAAGGACTGCACCCGCGTAAGCGTGCCGGGAAAGAGCAGGCCCGCCCCCATCGTGAGCCCCGCCCCGCCGGCGATGACGATGCTGCTGATCTCCAGCGCCCCGTGGATCCAGATTGTCAGTAGGCTCTCCCGAAACACTCCCCCGCCCGAGCCAAGATAGACCAGGGCGGCAAAAACCCGTTCCAATCCGTCGCCCCCGGCGGTCAGTACCCAACTTAGGCCCCGCAGCAGCCAGCCGGTGGCCGGGCTCACCTCCAGGGCATTGTAGTCCCCCTGCGCAAAGAAGAAGTACTGAAATACCCCCAACATCACCCCAGTCCGTACCAGAAACACCACCGTGCCCACGCAGAAGAAGGCTCCGGCGATGAAGGTGAGAAAGGCCACCAGCAGGTTATTGAGGGTGATGTGGACCGACATGCCCAGCTCGTCCATTGACTTGTATACCGCCATGGGGTCGTCATTGGCGATATTGGCCTCGGTCATGCGCACGTAGTCGGGCCCCAGGATCGTCTCGGCAAACACCGGATCGATGCGGTAGCTCAGCATCCCGATCAGCATGGAAAGCACGAAGATCACCAGGGCGATGAAGAGCGGTCGTCGGCTGGCATAGACCACCCGCGGCAGCTCGTCGGTCCAGAAGGTGAAAAACTTACTTAGCTCGCCCCGCCGCCCCCGGTACACCTGCAGGAAGGTGCGCTGGGCCAGCCCGTTGAGGTACACCCGCACGGAGCGATTGGGGTAGAAGGTGCGCGAGAGCGATAGGTCGTCGGTGGTATCGACGTAGAGGCGGGTGAGCAGGTTGGGGTCCTGATCGGTCCGCTCCAGGCTCTGCTCGTAGCGGGCCCACTTCTCCTTATTGCGTTCGATGAAGTCGGTCTCCCGCACTAGTTCTGTCCTGAGAGCCGCAGGGCCTCCTGCACGTCAATGCGCTGCCCGTCGTTCATGGCCACCACGAAGGCGCCGGTCACGCCCATCTTCTGGAGCCGGTCGCGCAGGTTGGCGGCGTTTTGATAAGTGCGAAAACGGCTCACTACCACTTTTTGCATGCCGTTCTGGTCGGTCAGGTCCAGAGCATCGCCGGTGGCTAGATCGCCCTGCACTTTATTCTGCTCCTGGGCGTAGGCGCCGAGCTGTACCTGGAAGATCACGCCCTGTACCTGGGCGACCGGCTCGTCGGTAATCATTTCCTGAACGGGTTGTTGATTGGCCTCCAGACTAGCTACCTGATCGCGCAGGCTCTGGATCTCCTGGTAGGCCTGCTGGGCGCTCTCCTCGGCCGTGGCCAGTTGATTTTGCACCTCGCCCTGCTGGCTCTCGTAGCTGCTCAGTTGCTGCCGTAGGGTGGTCATTTCGCTCTGGCTGCGCTCGCAGTCCTCCACGAAGTCACGCAGCGCGGCGGGGTTTTCGCGGTACTCGGCGGCGCGGGCACTGTAATCGGTACCGTCTTCACCCACCACGGGGGCTATTTTGGGGGAGCAGGCAGCGAGGAGTAGCAGGAGGAGGAGGGGGAGGAAGCGCATGAGAGAGGGGGCGTTGTTGGGTTGGTGAGTTGTTGCGGAGCCGTCGTGGGAGGTGTGAGTGAGGCTGCGTCATCTGGGGTAGGGGCCCTAGATGTAAGCTCAGGTGCGAAGTTAAACGAGAAGTGTGAGATATACGGTATGCCCCTCACGCACCTAAGCTCACTTCCACTTCTTTATTTAGACTACGTACAGATAACGAAACCCGACGTATCTTTGTCCCGTTATCTCATCGACCAACTGCCTCTGCCATGCCCTTCCCCCGCTCCGCTGCTGCATCCCTCTTTAAGGCCGGCCAGTCCGGCACCATCGAGCGCTTCACGAACGAGGGGCTGGAGGGGAAGTTGCTGGACATCGGGGTGCGGCCGGGATCACGCTTACGGGTGGTGCGGAAGTCGCCCTTCGGGGGGAGCTGGTACGTAAAAATCGATCGACAGTGCCTGGCGTTGCGCAAGAAAGAGCTGGCATGCATCATGGTCAAGTAACGGCCACGCCCGTTGTCGGCCTGGTCGGAAACCCCAATAGCGGGAAGTCCTCCCTATTTAATCTGCTGACCGGTCTGCGGCAGCGCATCGGCAATTTCCCCGGCGTGACGGTGGAGAAAAAAGCCGGTATGCTCACTCTGCCCGGCCTACCCACCGTAGAGCTGATCGACTTTCCCGGGGCCTATAGCTGCTATCCGACGAGCCTCGACGAGCGGTTGGTCGTACAGGAGCTGACCAATCCCGAAGGCGATCTTTTCCCGGATGCGATCATCTACGTGGCCGACATCACGAAGCTAGACAAGCACCTGCTGCTGTTCACCCAACTGCGGGACCTGGACCTGCCGATGATTTTGGTGCTGAATATGGCCGACCTGATGGATGCCGATGGGCTCACAGTCGACCTAGCCAAGCTGAGTCAGGAGCTGGGCGTACCGGTGCTGGCCGTAAGCAGCCGGGAGAATCGCGGTATCGGGGAGTTGAAGACCACCATCGCAGACCTGCTGCGCTCCCCGGAGAACTTCCGGCCCGAGCACCCCTTTTACGAGCCCGGGGCCAGTGCCCGTGACGTACTCTCCGAACTGCGCCGCGAGCTACCCGCCCGCAACGACTACCACGCCCTACTACTTACCCACCACGCCCCCTGGCTCAAGCACATACCCGAACAGCTGCGACACAAGGTGCAGAACGCCCGGGTCAGCCACGGTTTTCACAGCCTCCGGGCCCAGGTGGAGGAGACCATGGACCGCTACAACACCTTCGAGCCCATCGTAAAGCAGACGGTGCGGCATGCGGGGGATGGCGACTCGCTGAGCGACCGCATCGATACGGTGGTGACGCATCCGCTTTTCGGGCCCATTCTATTCATCGCCCTGATGCTGCTGCTTTTTCAAGCGCTGTTCGCCTGGGCGAGCGTACCGATGGACCTGATCGAGCTGATCTTCGGCACCCTTGGGGAGGCTATTCGGGAGAACTTACCTGCGGGTTGGTTCACGGATTTGCTGGTGGACGGCATCGTGGCCGGGCTGGGGGGTGTGCTGGTCTTCGTGCCGCAGATAGCGATCCTATTCTTCTTTATTGCCATCCTCGAGGAAGTGGGCTACCTGGCCCGGGCGGCCTATATGTTCGATAGCCTGATGCAACGCTTCGGGCTCAACGGGCGCTCGGTGGTCGCCCTGATCAGCGGGCACGCCTGCGCCATCCCGGCCATCATGAGTACCCGCACGATTGCTAACTGGAAGGAGCGGCTGCTGACCATTCTGGTGACGCCACTGACCTCCTGCTCGGCGCGTATCCCCGTGTACGTGATCCTGATTTCCTTCGCCGTACCGCCGGTGGCCTACTTTGATGGCCTAATTGGGCTACAGGGACTAGCCTTCGCGGGGCTCTATTTTCTGGGCATCCTGGGCGCGATGCTCTCGGCGCTGGTCTTTAAGTGGATACTAAAGACTCCAGATCGCAGCTTCCTCATGCTGGAGCTACCGGAGTATCGCACCCCCGTGTGGCGCAACGTAGCCACCACCGTGTACCAGAAGTCTAAGACCTTCGTTGTGGAGGCGGGTAAGATCATTCTCATCATCAGCATCATCCTGTGGGCCGCCTCGACCTACGGCCCCCGCGAGAGTATGGCCGCGGCGGAAGTACAGGCGCAGGAGCAGGCCGTAGCCCGGCAGCTTTCCGACGAAGAGACGGCCGACGTACTGGCCTCGGAGCGGCTTGAGGCCAGCTACGCCGGTCACCTCGGCAAGTTCATCGAGCCGGTGATCGCGCCCCTTGGCTATGACTGGAAGATCGGCATCGCGCTACTCACCAGCTTTGCCGCCCGGGAGGTGTTCGTGGGTACGATGGCCACGATCTATAGCGTGGGGAGTACGGACGACGAGTTCCGTATCCGCGAGCGGCTGGCCGAGGAACGCAACCCGGTGACCGGACAGCCTGTGTACAACCGAGCTACGGCCTGGAGTCTACTTATTTTCTACGTGTTTGCGATGATGTGCATGTCGACCCTGGCGGTGACCAAGCGGGAGACGAATAGCTGGAAATGGCCCCTGGTGCAGTTCGTGTTCATGACGGCGATTGCCTACGGGGGGGCTATGCTGGTGTACCAACTGCTGAGCTAATGATCTACCCCGGGGCATGTACCTTTGCCGGACTGATCCACCCCCCTTTTGCGGTACCTACTCCCCCTCTGCTGGATACTTATACTGTCGGTCCGTCTTCTGGGACAGGATGCGGCGCAGAACCCCTTCGAGCTTACCGAGCGGCTACCGGCTGAGGTGCGGGCTGCCCGGGCACGTACCGAGGGGACGGGTAATCCCTTCGATATTTACCCCGGCGCTCCACCCGTTGAGCCGGCCAGCGCGCCGCAGGCCGTGCGGGGTCCGGTCGTGATCGAGCCCGCGGCCGGTGGATCGGCGGGCGGCAACTCAGCGGAGGTCATCTTCATTCACCTGCTACTGCTGCTTACCCTGGCTAGTTTGTGGGTGCTCTTCCGTAACCTGCTGCTTCAGTGTCTATCGGCCACCTTCAACGACAACGTCATGACGCAGCTCTACCGGCGGCGGTCGGGGGGGCAGGTGGGGGCACTGTGGCTCTGCTACCTCTTTTTCCTTCTTTCGGCGGGGTTCTTCCTGTACCTTCTGACCGCCTTTTTTGAGCTTGATCTCGGCCTGGGACTGTGGGGAAGCTGGCTGACCTTTACGCTGATCGTGGCCTCGGCCGTCGGTATCAAGTTCTTCGTGCTGGGGGTGCTGGGCCGCGTCTATCCCCTACGAAAGGAGCTGAGTCAGTACGTCTTTGCGCTGATGGTGTTCTCTATTCTCACGGGGCTGTTGCTGGTACCGGTCAACCTGCTGGTGAGCTACGCGCCGCAACCCCTGCGGCCCTACTTTCTGTACGGGGGGTTAGGGCTCCTCGTACTGGTTTATCTACTGCATTTACTGCGGGGGCTGTTCATCGCCAACCGCTACGTGGGGCGTCGACCCCTGCATTTTTTGTTATATATTTGCACCATTGAAATTGCCCCGCTTCTGTTAGTCTACCGCTATTTGAGCAGCACCCTGGCCTGAGTGCACGCCCCTTTGAACTCACCAGCACACAAACATTCTTGCCCATGGCGGCCGAAAGTCAACTTCTCCAGGATACGTATAAGCCCGTCCGTACCGTCCTGGTCTCCCAGCCCGAACCCGAGCGCAGCCCCTTCGCCAAGCTCGAAGAAAAGTACGGCCTGCAGATCGACTGGCGCCCCTTCATCGAGGTCAAGGGACTGACCGAAAAGGAATTCCGCAAGGAGCGGGTGCGGCCGGACGAGTACTCGGCCATCATCTTCACCTCTAAGCTAGCCATCGAGCACTTCTTCCGCCTGTGTAAGGCCCTGCGCATCGAGATGAGCCAGGAGACGAAGTACTACTGCATGACGGAGGCCATCGCCAACTACCTACAGAAGTTCATCGTATACCGCAAGCGCAAAGTCTTCTTCGGCCAGCGCACCATTCAGGACCTCGGGCCCACCCTGAAGAAACACCGCAGCAAGGAGAAGTTTCTCCTGCCCACCGGCAACCTCGGCTCCGAGTTCGTCTCCCAGTACCTGGAGGAAAATAACTTCGCCTGGACGCCCGCCCTGATGTACCGCACTGTCTCGGCCGACCTAAGCGATCTGGAGGACGTCTTCTACGACGTTATCATCTTCTACAGCCCCCTGGGAATTGATTCTCTCTACGAGAACTTCCCCGAGTTCAAGCAAAAGGACACCCGCCTGGCTGTTGCCGGTCGCAAAACCACGGCCGCCGTCGAGAAGCACGGCCTCACCGTACATATTGCGCCCAACCCCCCTCAGGTACCCAGCATGGGTATGGCCCTGGAGCACTACCTCAAAAAGAGTAACCCGAAGTAGATGACCTCCGCCGATGACGGAGGGCAGGTCTACCTAGAACGGATACGTGCGCGCCTTCAGGCAGGTGATCTACCCGGCTATGCCGCCCAGGAAGTGATGGGGCACGAGCTACGGCAGGAATACTCCGCCGCGCCCCCCACCGCCCGGGCTGCCTCGGTGCTCGCGCTCATCTACCCCGTTCGTGACATTCACCACCTGCTATTCATCCAGCGTACCAGCCCACCCGGCGACCGGCACGGGGGCCAGATCTCCTTTCCCGGCGGCTCGGCTGATCCGGGCGATAAGAGTGCGGCGGAAACGGCCCTGCGGGAGGCGGAAGAAGAGGTCGGCATCGACCCTAAAAGAGTAGAACTGCTAGGGGAGCTCACCCCGCTGTACATTCCAGTCAGTAACTTCTTAGTGAATCCCTTCGTGGGTTACCTACCGGAGCGGCCCGCCTTCACCCTCCAGATTAGTGAGGTAGCGCGGGTGCTGGAGCTGCCCCTGGCCGGCTTCTTCGGCGAGGGCGTGGTGACACGGCGGGATAAGAAGCTTTACAATGGATTGCTGCTCAGGGACGTCCCCCACTGGCTGGTGAGCGGCGAGGCCATCTGGGGGGCCACGGCGATGATGGTGGGGGAGTTAGTAGCAATTGGCCGCTAGGCGAAGCCCCGGAAGAAATCCGCTAGGATCGCCAGGTCGGATTCCACCTCCGCACGCAGCTTATCCCCCTCGGTCGGCTCCCGCTCCAGGGTACCGGCGGCCTGCATCTCATCGCGCACCTCGCGCAGTACGGCGAAGAACGCCTGGGGGTCTTCCTCCAGTAAGGTGCGGATGGTGGTTTTGAGTTCGGCGCGGGTGACGGGGCGGGGAGTCATGATTGGGAGATGATGTTTTGGGCGAACCACTGCTGGCAGGCGGGGAGGGGAACGGTACCGGAGGCTACTTCTAGGGTGAATTGATAGAGAATTTCATCGTGTCCTCCCTGCTCGTCTGGTAACATTCGTCCTTCAAACTCGACCCGAACCAGCTCCTGCTTCAACCAGTACCTATTGCGTAGTAGAAAGGCCAGTGCACCAGTAAGACCGGTACGCTTATTACCATCCTGGAAGATATGATTACTGATGATATTGAATAGATAGAGTCCGGCTTTGTCGGAGATAGTTGGATATAAAGGTTCTCCGAACATCTCAGCCTGCACCGTTTCTACCAGGTATTCTAGTGCCTCGCCGTGTAGTAGATTGTTAGGAGGCACGAAGTTTCCTCCGTGTCGCTTCACCGTGAGCTTGTTCAGATCAATCAACTCACCTGCGGTCAAATATTTCATCACGCCAAGGCCTTAAGTACTTTATCGTATCGATTAAATATGTGTGCAGCAAGTTCATGGATGTCTGCATCTTCCGCTACTACGGGTGGCACAGGTTGCGCCTCAGCAGCTAGTCTGGCCAGTTCCTGGCGTACTACTTCACGAATGAGGGTCTCTAACTCCTGCTTGTCCTGAGTCGATAGTGACATGGCGGTGTGATTTAGGTTGAGTTTCAAAACCAACGCCCGCCGCTTTCCCAAAGTTCCTTGGCGTACCCCTGCTGACGCTGACCCCGCCCCGCCTCCAATCCCCCGCCCCCTAAAACGTAATATCGTCCCGAGAGACATACCCCTCCGAATGCCGCGGAATGTGGTGCGTAGCCCGAAAATAAAAGCCGGCCACGACGCCGAAGACGAAACCACCGATGTGTGCCCACCAGGCAATACCCGTGCCCGCTGAATCCTGCAGACTCGCAAAACCGGCCGTAGACTGCTGGTAAAACCAGAAGCCAAGAAAGAGAATAGCCGGTATGTTGACCCGGAAAAAGAAAAAATAACCCCGCACGCGCGACTTAGGGAAGAGCACCAGGTAAGCCCCCATCACCGCCGAGAGTGCCCCGCTGGCCCCGACCGCCGGGATTGGACTGCCCGCATTGAAGTAGATATGCACCAGCCCCGCCGCGATACCCCCCAGCAGGTAGAACACGACGAATTTGACGTTACCGATGGTGGCCTCGATGTTGTCGGCGAAGATCCACAGGTAGAGCATGTTGCCCAGTAGGTGCAGCCAGCCGCCGTGGAGGAACATACTGCTGAGCAGCGTCAGGTACCCCTCGCCGGCCTCGATGCGCGCCGGGATCGTACCCCAGTCGTATACGAACTGCTCGCCCGCCTCCGGCCCCAGGCTGGCCTGGTACACGAACACGAGCACGTTGAGGGCGATGAGGCCGTAGGAAAAGTGGGGGCGGTGACCGCCGCGGACCTGATCGTCGCCGGTGGGGAAAAACATAGGGATTTACGATGTGCAATTTACGATGTACGCTGTACGATTTGGCTACCGCACGTTGTAGTATCCCATCAACTAGTCAGGGGGTGGAAGGTTCCGCAGCTACTTGGCGGCCTCGTAGGTCATCTTCACCAGGCGCAGTCGGTTGCGGTACTCGCTGGGCAGTACGAGCTCGTTGCTGGCTACCTGGATACCGTCACGAAAGCGGAGGCGGAGCTCCAGGTCGCGGGTATTGAAAAGGCTATTGCGGTCGAACTCACCGCGGCCGTTGAGCACGTACTCACTCACCGTGTTCTCGAAGCGGATCTCGTCGTTGAAGAGGAAGCGCAGCTTGGAGGGGCTTTCGAGCAAAAAGAAGCTGGAGTAGACGCCGCCGTCGTCCTGGCTGTACTGCTTCTTGTGCATGATGTTGCTCCAGTGGGGGCTGCCGTCTGGGTTGACCGCGAAGACCACGATCTCGTCGTAGTGGTAATCGACCAGCGGCCGGCCGCTGTAGGTGTTGAGGAGCTGATTCTGAATGGCGCCGCCGCGGCGCTGGAGCTGGCGATCGCGCTCGGTGATCATGACCATGCCACCATCGCGCCGCAACATGGCATCGCGCACGGTAAGGTCGTTGATACCGGGATTGCGCTTACTGTACTTCTTACCCTCCACGTTCTTCACCAGGTTGACGGGGAAGCGTTGGAAGCTCGGCCGCTGCGTGCTGGCCCCCGGGTCGATGGTGACGAAGAAGTAGCCCTCAGCCCGCACGAAGTCCTTGGTGGAGTAGAGCCCGCCGGCCGTCAGGTGCCGGTTTAGGTTATCGTACTTAAAGAAAACGTCGTAGGTGAGGCTGTCCCCCAGGTTGACGTCGATCATGCCGGTCTGCCCGCCGTTGGCCGCATGGGTGTACACCTCGTAGCGGTGCTCCTTGCGCCGGCTCTTGAAGTTGTCGCGCTCCACCACGAAGTACATATCGCCGGCGTTACTGATCTCAGCCTGCAGAAAATCTTCTCCGTAGAAGAATTTATCCGGTGAGAGCTCGCTGTCGTAGAGCAATTGCATGCTATCCAGGTCCACGGCCAGGTAGCGGGCCTTGCTCTGCTGCTCGACCATCAGTAGCAGCAGCTTGGTATCGTCTTCGGAGCGCGACACCTTATCCTCGGGGGTTGTAGCGAAGAGCCCAAAGTCGACCAGCGTCACACTATCCTGCAGGTTGCCGGCCGGGTTGTAGCGATCGAGTTGGAGGTGGTTGCGCCCCCCGTCGCGGTAGAGGTACAGGAGGTGGAATCCGGTGCCGTCCTGCTGGGCCACGGCGTCGAGCATACGGATGTTACGGCCGCGCAGTTCCAGGTCTTTCTCCCAGGTTTGGTTCATGCTACGGCCGTAGGCGGTCAGCAGGTGCTTGTTCTCGCGGTCCTGTAGGAGGAGGACCTGTCCGCCGAGCTTCCCGATCAGGCTATACTCGGTATCGTTGCGCATGGTGAGCTCGTCACTCACGGTCAGCACTTGGGCGCGGACGCAGGTGCAGGCTAGGAGGACAAGGGCGATCAGTACGTGGCGCATGGGGGTGGCGGGTTGCGGAATGTTGGGGGTCGTCTACCGACTTCTCTTCCAGTCTTAACGCATAAGGTACGGACTGGGTCGGAGGGTGAGGGGTTGATTTTGGCGGGGGGCTTGCGGAAGGCGTTGCGTCCGGTTGCGGAAGGCCTTACGTCCGGCTAGCGCCGGACTGCAGACCTTCCTAGGCTAGGGCTCCCCTTCCAGGGAAGCACTTCTCACCCCCTGTCCCTGGAAGGGCCCCGCTGCTGCGCCGCCATCAGTGCCGCCCGTCCATATTCACTGCACCCGCGGCCCCGCCCCCTGACAACACCTCCACCACCTCCACCGCCGCCTCATCCTCCAAGCCCAGGCCGAAGGAGCGCGACTTACCCCTATAACTAAACTGCACCTTACCCGGCCCCACGCCCCAGACCGACCACTTGCTATTAGCACTAAAAAAGTCCGTCTTGACCGGGCGGAAGCGGATGTTTTTGACCTCATCGCGGTCGTAGGTCTGCGTAGGACCGAGACCAAAAACGGTACGCTGCAACGACAACTCCGTGGCGGAAAGCGTGACGATCTCGCGGCCGAAGTAGCCCCACAGCAGTACGCCGAGCACGAACAGGCCGCCGGCCATCCAGAGCAGAAACCACAGGAGGAGGAAGCCATCGAGTACTGCGTAGCCGCCGCTACCGAAGCCGATGTTGCCCAGCGCACTCATGGCCCCCCGCAGGCCGAAGTACCAGGCCACGAGCCAGAGCAGGCCGCCGATGAGCAGGTAGCGGTGCTTGGGGGTGGGCAGCTCGAGGCGGGTGACGCCGGGGGAAAGGGTGGAGGTATGCAGCATGCAGTAACTTTGGTACGGATCAAACAGCCCCGAGGGCTACAATGCTCGGTGAGCGGCAGATTAAGCGTGCGGATGCGGTGGACAGTGATGGCGCTACTACTAGTATGCCTGGGGCAACTCACCGGTCAGGACTTCGCCTGGTGGAACGCCGTACACGACTGGGACGGCACCACCCCCTGGCCCAACTACATCACCCTCACGCCGGCCTTCCTGGGGCCGAACGCCCTGCCGGTGCCGGAGGTGCGCAACGGGCGGCTACGTTCAACCACTATGCTGCAACTGGCGGGCGAAGCACACTTTAGCCGGGGAGACGATACCCAGAACGCCTGGCTGGACCTTAACCTGCCGCTGTTCTCCGATCGCGCGAGTATCTCCCTGCAGTACGTGCCGCTGGAGTACTACCGCATGGACATAGCGACCCGCGACCTGCGCGCCGCCCGCGACTTCGACGGCCGGGGCACGGCTTCGGGCGATATCTACCTGGGCACCCACATCCAGCTACTGCGCGACCACGCCCGCTGGCCGGACGTGCTACTGACCTTCACCCTGCGCACCGCCTCCGGCAACCGCCTCTCAGCAGCCCGCTTTACGGATACGCCGGGCTACTACTTCGACGTGTCGGTGGGTAAGTCGTATGTAGTGACGGAGCGGGTGAGTCTACGCCCCCACCTGATGCTGGGCTTCTACGCCTGGCAGACCTACCGCAATGACTACTTTCAGAACGACGCGCTGCTTTACGGCGTGGGGGTGGATCTGGAACTCGATAAAATGATCGTGACTACCGCCCTAGGCGGCTACAGCGGTTACATCGGGCAGGGCGATCGGCCACTGGTGTACCGCCTGGGGGTGGAGACGCGGCGGGGTACACGGGTGGAGTACCTAGGGCGGGTGGAATGGGGGCTGCGGGACTTTCCGTACCGGTCGCTACGGCTTGGAGTGGGGCTGCGGTTGTGGAACGAGAAGCCTTAACTTAGCGTTACCCACTGTAGCAAAATTCAACCCGCCATGTCCATCAGTATCGATCAACTAAAGCGCCGCATCATCGAGCTGGTCACCCATACGGAGGATCGGGAGCAACTCGATCGGGTATACGGGAGCCTTTCCGGACGCGAAAAGCGCTCGGTGGAGGAGTTGCGCAAGGAGTTGTTTGCTTCGGAGGGGTTGAAAATTGGCCCGGCACCTTCCCTGGATGAGTTATTTCAGAAACAGGAGGTCAATATTTTACCTTATGATGTAATAACTACTCTTGTTAATGAAGCGGAGTTAGACACTGACCCCTCTCTGGAAAAATTGCTAAATGCGCTAGACTAAGGATGGAGTATTTACTAGACACCAACATCCTACTTACGTATAGCAGGAACAACGCCGTATCAAAGGCTATCGAGGAACAATATCAGCTCTTTAGGGGCACTCACCGTTTAGTTATTTCTATAGTTACGCTGGGGGAGCTTGATGCACTTACAAAAAATTTTAACCTCGGGGCGAAGCGACAGGTACTAATAGAAGGTCTGCTGGGGTCAGTCGCCGTGGCAGGAATCGAGTACGATGAAGTGATCGCAGCCTACGGAGACATCGACGCCTACAGCCAGGGAAAACTTCCCAACCCAGGCCCCTTCACCGCACGCAATATGGGTAAGAACGATATCTGGATCGCCGCCACCGCCCACGTCTACGAACTCACGCTACTGACCGCCGATCAGGACTTCGCCCATCTGGCAGACACCTACATCGATCTGCAACAGGTCAACCTAAGCAGCCTCTAACCCACTGCGCCCCACCACTCCCGCATACCACCGCGCCGAGTCCTTCACCGTCCGCTCCAGGGTGTCGAAATCTACGTGTACCATCCCGAAGCGCTTGTCGTAGCCGCTGGCCCACTCGAAGTTATCCATGAGCGACCAGACGAAGTAGCCCCGCACGTCCGCCCCCCGCTCGATGGCCTCGTGTACGGCACCGAGGTAGCCCTCCAGGAAAGCGGTACGGCGCGGATCGGCACACTTACCGTCCACTACCACGTCCGGCGTAGCGCAGCCGTTTTCGGTGATGTAAATCGGTGGATTACCGTACCGTTCGCTGATCCACAGCAGTAGCTCGCGCAGTCCCCAGGGCACCACCGGCCACTGCATGTCGGTCAGCTCCCAGTTGGGATCGGCCGTCAGCGCCACCCGCTGGTCGGCAAATACCCCGGCATTGGCGTATACGTAGTTTTCTACCTCCTGCCCTTCCGGCACCTCGGCCGCGTACATGGTGTTGTAGTGGTTCAGCCCGAAAAAGTCGGAGCTACCGGTGATCAGTTCTTTTTCCTCCGCTGTGAACTCGGGCAGCCGGTCCCCCACCCGCTCGCGCATCACTGCCGGATAGTCCCCTTTATAGATCGGATCGGTAAACCAGGCCAGGAAGAACTCCAGCGAGCGCTGGGCGGCGGCGCGGTCCTCCGGGGTGTCGGTTTTCGGGTGGCGCCAGTCGCAGTTGTTGGTCATGCCAATCACCCCGCCCTGCTCCGCCTTGAACTCCTCCCGGTACACTTTCGCCGCCTTCGCGTGAGCTAGGATCAGGTGGTGGGCTACCCGATAGGGCTCACTATCCGAGGTCCGCCCCGGCGCGAACACCCCATCGTGAAAGCCCAGCATGGCGATCACCCAACTCTCATTCAGCGTGATCCAGTGCTTCACCCGGTCGCCAAAGTGCGCGAAACAAATCCGCGCGTAGGCAGCGAAGTAATCGGTCGTCTTCCGCCCCAGCCAGCCGTCGTGCTCCAGCTGTAGGGCCGCCGGCATATCCCAGTGGTGCAGCGTCACCCAGGGCGTGATGCTGTGGGCGAGTAGCTCGTCGATCAGCTCACTGTAGAAGTCGATCCCCGCCTGGTTCACCTCCCCCATTCCGTCGGGCTGGATGCGCGTCCACAGAATGCTGAAACGGTAGGCCTTCAGTCCCAGCTCCGCCATTAGCTTAATATCGTCCCGGAAGCGGTGGTAGTGGTCGCAGGCTACGTCGCCATTCTCGCCGCGGGCCGTCTTGCCGGGCGTATGGGCGAAGACGTCCCAGATGTGTAGCCCCTTACCGCCGGCCTGCCAGGCGCCCTCGATCTGGTAGGCGGAGGTGGCGGTGCCCCAGGCGAAGTTGGGGGGGAAGGTGCGTGACATGGCGTAGTGATTTTTGGGGCGGCAAGATAAGCTACCTTTAAACCCCTATGCGCCTTACCCTACTCCTCCTACTATCATCACTAGTTTGCAACGCTCAGTCTACCGTCACCCTCACCGGCCAGGTGCTGGATGAGTCCGGTACGGGTGTGGGATACGCCACCCTCAGCCTCCTGGATGCGGCAGATTCCACCCTTCTCTCGGGCGGGGTCGCGGGTGCTGACGGCAGATGGGAGGTGGCCGGGGTGCGGGTGGGCCAGCGCGTCCTCCTTTCGGCCAGTTTCGTAGGCTACGCTACCGTTTATCTGCCGGCCCTTACGGTGGAGCGTCGCCCGTCACCAGTAACCCTGCACCTGCGCACCGCCGCCCAGGTATTAGAAGAGGTGGAGGTAAGGGGCAAAAAACTGACCGATCTGCACCGAGTCGATAGACAGGTATTTGACGCTCAGCAGTTTGAAAACGCACGGGGCGGTACGGCGACCGATGTGCTGCGCAACCTACCGGCTGTATCCGTAGCCGCCGACGGCAACATATCGGTGCGGGGCAGCAACGGCTTTCAGCTGGTGATCGACGGCAAACCCACCCAGGGCGACCCCCTGAGCCTGCTGGCCCAACTGCCGGCCAATGCCATCGAATCGGTGGAGTTCATCACCTCCCCCTCGGCCAGGTACGACCCCGACGGCAAGGGCGGTATCCTCAACATCCGTACCCGCCGCGGTAGTCTCAACGGCTGGACGCTCACCGCCAACGGTAGCCCAGGCCTCCCCAGCGTGCGCAACTACGGCAACGCCGACCACCCCCCGCCGCGACGGGGCCGACGTGACGGTGGGCTACCGCGACGCTGACTGGGACTATACTCTGGGCCTCAGCTACCTGCGCGACGACCTGGCCGGTCGCCGGGAGGGCTACGTGAACACCTACCGCGATGGCATCCTGACGGAACTGCCCTCCGACGGCGAGCGCAGCTTCGACCGCGAGAACTACTCGGCACGGCTGGCCGTGACCCGTAGACTCTCGGACCGGCAGCAACTCAGCGCGGGGGTCTACGCCGGTAAACGCACCCAGTTTCGTACGGCCAACATCCTGTACACCAACCAGCGGCGGACGCGGATTTCCCCGGCCGACTTCCTGGGCCCCCAGGCCTACTACGCCCGGTACCTGGCTACCGGCGACGCACTTACCGATGGCGGCGAGGTGGTCAGCAACGCCACCTTTTTCAACGAGAACCTGCGGGTGCGGCGGGGGTGATTTCTACATTGCCTCCCTCGATTATGCCCTTTCCTTCACCGATGCCAGTACGCTGACCCTGAGCGGACTGTACGAGCGTACCGTGCTGGGCGGGCCGACCGATAACCGCATCCTCTCCTGGCCCGGTCTGCGCGATACCCTACAACTACAGCGCAATGACAACGATAACCCGCTCGACGGCCTACGCTTACGGGCCGACTACAGCCGTCCGCTCGGTGCCCTGACTTGGGAAAGCGGCTACCAGTACCGCTACCTAAAACACCCGGGGGACTTTTCCTACCTGGATCAGGACATGGCGACCGGGCGCTTCGTGGTCAATCCGGAGTTCACCAACGGCATCCTACTGCGGCGCGACATCCACTCGGTATACAGTCAGGTGAGCGGCACCCGGGATAAACTGGAGTACAGCGGCGGCCTGCGCCTGGAGTACTTCGACCGCGGCGTGACGCTGGACCGACCGGATACCACCTACCGGCTGGATCGCTTCAATCTCTTCCCGTCGGTAAATCTGCGGTATGCCCTAAGTGATGGCCTGGCCCTGAAGGCGGGCTACAGCCGGCGCATCGAGCGTACGACCACCTTCAAGATGACGCCCTTCCCCGAGCGGGAGCACAACGAGACCCTGGAGCAGGGCGACGCCGAGCTGCTGCCGGAACTCATTGACGCGCTGGAGCTGGGCGTGGCCGGCAACTGGGGGGATAACTCCGCCTTTGCCAATGTTTACTACCGGCAGGTGGATAATGTGATCAACCGGGTCAATACGGTGTACAACGACACTATTCTTAACCGCATTTACACCAACGCCGGGGACGCACGGGCAGTCGGACTGGAGCTAGGTACGACGCTTTACCCGACCACCAATTGGCAGCTAACCCTGAGCGGTAACGTATATAATTACCGCATCAAGGGTCGGCTCTTCGATGCCCCGGTGGATCGGTCTACCACGGTGTACGCCATCAGCGCCCGTACGGACGTGTCCTTCACCCGTACCTTTAGCGGGCAGCTCGGCATCGACTACCTCTCGGAGCGGGTCACGGCCCAGGGGGAGGACAGTGAGTTCTTCAGTCCCTACCTGTCGCTAAAAAAGGAGTTCCCCAAGCGGCGGGTATCGGTGCTCTTTCAGTGGCAAAATATCGGTCTGGGGCTCTGGGATGCCAACGCCCAGCGTATCACCACGCAAACGGCTGAATTCTTTACTACGACTAATTACATCTACGAAACGGACATCCTGCGGCTGGCGGCCAGCTACCGCTTCACCCGGGGGCGTCGGGAGGGTAAGTTGTTGGACAGTGAGTTCGGCGGGCGGGAATTCTAGAACAGTGCCCCCTCCGTATCTTCCCCCCGTGAAGTACCCCATCGGCATCCAGGATTTCCGCACCCTCCGCGAGGGGGGCTATGCCTACGTGGACAAGACCGAGCACATTCACCGCCTACTGACCACCGGCAAGTACTACTTCTTCAGCCGGCCGCGCCGCTTCGGCAAGTCGTTGACGGTGGCTACGATGAACGAGCTGTATTCGGGGAGCGAGGAGCTCTTCGAGGGGCTCTGGGTGAAGGACCACTGGGATTTTACGGCCATGCGGCGGCCGGTGGTGTGGCTAAAGTTCTCCAGTAGTGGGTTTAGGACGCAGGGATTGGAAGCTGCGCTGCACAACCTACTCAATGATGCGGCCGAATCTCATGGTGTCGAGCTACCGGACACCAGTTTCGATCGTAAGTTTCAGTTTCTGCTGAAAAAGCTATCGGCAAACGGTCGGGTAGTGCTGCTCATTGATGAGTATGATAAGCCCATCATTGATTACCTCGACGACCTACCGCGCGCGGAGGCTAACCGGGAACAGCTGAAAAGCTTTTACTCCATCGTCAAGGATAGCGATCCCTACCTGGAACTGGTCTTCATCACCGGCGTATCGGCCTTCAGCAAGGTGAGCATCTTTTCGGAACTGAATAATATCCGGAATATCTCCCTGGACGCAGCCGTCAATTCCCTGGTCGGTATCTCCGAAACTGAACTCGGCACCTACTTCGCCGAACCGTTGCGGGATGTGGACCGAAAGTTATTGCGTAAGTGGTACAACGGTTACTCCTGGACGGGCGAAGAGACGGTCTACAACCCCTATTCGCTCCTGACTTTCCTATCCACTAAACGCTACGCCAATTATTGGTTTGAGACGGGTACGCCTACCTTCCTGATCAAGGCGCTCCGGGAGCAGGGCCGCTATGATATCCGTAGGGCGATCGGTATACCAACCAGCCTGGTTAGTTTCGACATCGAGCACCTGGATCCCATCACCGTCTTGTTCCAAACGGGCTACCTTACGGTAACTAAGGTGCTACAGGGGGAGCGGCCTATATGCTCGACTACCCCTAATCTCGAAGTGCGGCACTCCCTACAGCGTCACATATTACGTAGCTACCAAACGGCTACTTTTGAGGACCCTAGCATACGTGTTTTCGCCTACAACATGCGCTCGAACAGTACGACCTTCCTGCCGTAATTAATATCATCAACGCTACCCTAGCCAGCGTACCGTACGACCTCTGGCAGCGGGATGAGCACATCTTCCACGCCCTCGTCCACCTCACCTTCAGTCTGCTCGGGGCTTACATCAAATCAGAGGTCCACACCGCCCCGCGGTCGCTGCGATGCCCTGGTCGAAACCGACGAATATGTCTACGTCTTCGAGTTCAAGGTGGACAGCACGGCGGCGGCCGCCCTGGCCCAGATCACGGAGCGGGGCTACCTAGCGCCCTACGCCGACGACCCCCGGGAGCAGGTGGCTGTCGGCGTCAACTTCAGCACCGCCACCCGGCAGGTCGACGACTGGAGCACGAACGTATCTTCACCGCCGCACTGACACTACTCCCTGAATGACCGCTTCGCGCCACCTAGCTTTCCTCGCCTTCCTCCTCCTACTTTGCACCAGCGTACGCGCCCAGAATGTGACGCCCCCCTCGGCCTTCCTGCCGCACGCGCTGGGCGAGACCTTTACGCCCCACTACATGCTTGTGGACTACTACCAACTAGTAGCCCAGGAGAGCCCCCGCGTGATGCTAGAGCAGTATGGGACAACGAACGAGGACCGCCCCCTGCTGCTGGCATACGTCTCTACACCGGAAAACCTGGCCCGCCTGGAGCAGATCCGCGAGAATAACCTGCGGCGCGCCGGACTGCTGGAAGGCACCACCGTCCCCGCCCTTGACGACATCGCCATCGTCTGGCTCAGCTACAGCGTACACGGCAACGAGGCGGCCGGCTCCGAGGCCAGTATGGGGGTGCTCTACGATCTGGCCGACCGGATAATGCCCAGACCGGCGAGTGGCTCCAGAACGTGGTCGTACTGATGGACCCCAGCGAGAACCCCCGACGGCTACAACCGCTATACGAACTGGTTCCGGCAGGTGCAAAATAAGGACGTGAACGCCGACATGGCCACCCCGCGAGCACCAGGAGCCCTGGCCCGGCGGCCGCGTGAACCACTACATGTTCGACCTCAACCGCGACTGGGCCTGGCAGACGCAGACCGAAAGCCGGCAGCGCCTCGTGAAGTACCACACAGTGGATGCCGCACATCCACGCCGACGTGCACGAGCAGGGCTACACCTCACCGTACTACTTCGCGCCGGCCGCCGCCCCTTTTCACGAGTACATCACCGACTGGCAGGGCAACTTTCAGACCGAGATCGGGCAGAACCACGCCAAGTATTTTGACCGCAACGGCTGGCTGTACTTTACACGGGAGCGCTTTGACCTACTCTACCCCAGCTACGGCGATACTTACCCACCTTCAACGGGGCCATCGGCATGACCTACGAGCAGGGCGGGGGTAGCCGCGGCGGACGGGCCATCGCGCTGCCCACCGGCGATACCCTCACGCTCTACGACCGGGTGGCCCACCACCGGGCGACCTCGCTGAGTACGGTAGAGATTGCTTCGCGGGAGGCTGACCGGCTCACCGTGGAATTCGCCAATTACTTCGCCAATGCTACCCGCAATCCGCAGGGGCAGTACAAGACCTACGTGATCAGCGGCAGCAACTCGCCGGGTAAGCTACGGGCACTTACTACGCTGCTCGACCGCAACGGAATCCAGTACAGCCGCGCTACCAGCGAGCGGGACTACGAAGGCTACGACTACACCACCGGCCAGAGTGGCAAGACGCGGGCGGCGGCCGGGGACCTTATCATCTCCGCCTACCAGCCCCGCGCGGTGCTCACACCAGGTGCTCTTCGACCCCTCGGCGGTGGTGGAGGATTCGGTGACCTACGACATCACGGCCTGGTCGCTGCCGGCTGCCTACGGGCTGCAGACCTACGCCAGCACCGACCGGCTCGACCTGGACACCGAGCCCTACGAGCTGCCTGCCTACACCGATCCGCTGGCGGAGGTAGACATTGCCACCTGCCTACGCCTTTGCCCTACCCTGGGAGGGGATGAATACGGCCCGCTACCTGGCCGAGCTGCTGCGGGCGGGCATCCAGGTGCGGACGTCCACGGCGGCATTCACCTTCGGCGAGCGGGAGTTTCCGGCCGGTACCCTGGTGGTGAACCGGGGGGATAACCGGGTGACGGAGGGCTTCACGGAGAAGCTACGCCGTATTACGCGGGAGCACGAGGCCAATGTATCGGTACTAGAGACCGGCTTTAGCACCAACGTCGGCGGTGACCTGGGCGGCAGCAACTTCGAGCTGGTCACGGCCCCGAAGGTAGCTACCGTGAGCGGCGAGGGAGTGTACAACAATGAGTTCGGCCAGGTCTGGTACTACTTCGAGCAGGAGCTGGAGTATCCGGTGAGCGTGTTCCACCGCGAGGATATGGGCAGCATGTTTGGGGGCGACTACGACGTGCTAGTGCTGGCCGAGGGCCGCTACAATTTCACCGATAGTGAGCTAGAATCCCTGACTGGCTGGGTACGCGACGGGGGCAAGCTCATCAGCCTAGGCGCAGCCAACGGCAGTCTGGCGGGTAAGGAGGGTTTCGGCCTCAAGGACAAGGAGCCGGCCGATACCCTCTCCGAGGCCGCCAAGCAGGAGAAGTTGCTACTGCCCTACGCCGGTCAGGAGCGCCGCTTTATTGCCGGCTACATCCCCGGGGCCATCATCGACGTGGAGCTGGACGAGACCCATCCACTGAGTTTTGGCATCGGCCCGCGCTACGCCTCGCTCAAAACTTCAGATGATGCGTATGCCTATTTGGAAGACGGCTGGAACGTCGGTAGGATTCGGGCGGGGACGCAGGTGCAAGGGTTTGTGGGCAACGAGGCCTACGGAAAGATACAGGAGACCCTCAACTTCGGGGTGGAGCCTATGGGGCGGGGTGAGGTGGTGTATCTGGTGGACAACCCGCTGTTTCGGGCATTCTGGGAGGAGGGAAGTTTCTGTTTGCTAATGCGTTGTTTCAGGTGCAGTAGCGAATGTCTCATAAGCGCTGCGCGCTTACTTGCCATAGGGTTCACCACGGATTAATCACAGATTTTGAGCGCCAGTGGCGCTTCTGTCATGATATCTGTGCCTAATCTGTGGTTCAACTTAGCGCAGTCAGAGGCTGCATTTTACTGGCGGCTCTGCTCGGGCCAGAGGCCACTCGACCTTAGAGAACTTGGGGGCCGAACAATCCTGTTGTATTTCATGCTTTTGCAGTACCGGCGCGCCCCGCACCTGCGACCCCGCCCCACCCACCACCATGGAGAAAAAGCAGAAGATCCTCAACGATCCGTCTACGGCTTTATCAGTATCCCGTACGGCGTGCTGTTTGACCTGGTGGAGCACCCCTACTTTCAGCGGCTGCGCAACATCAAGCAGGTGAGCCTGACGCACTACGTGTACCCGGGGGCCCTGCACACCCGCTTTCACCATGCGCTGGGGGGCTCTGCACCTGATGCAGCAGGCGGTGATGAGTCTGCGCGAAAAGGGAGCAATGATCGATGAGGGGGAGGCCGAAGCGGTGATGATTGCCATCCTACTGCACGACATCGGCCACGGGCCCTTCTCGCATACGCTGGAGAATACGCTAATCGATGCCCACCACGAGGAGCTGAGTCTACTGTTCATGCAACGACTCAACGAGGAGTTCGGGGGCAGGCTGGAGCTGGCCATTAAGGTATTCCGCGGGGAGTATGAGAAGCACTTCCTGCACCAGCTGGTGAGCGGACAGCTCGATATGGACCGGCTCGACTACCTCAACCGCGACAGCTACTTCACCGGGGTGGCCGAGGGCGTGGTGGGCTCCGAGCGCATCATCAAGATGCTCAACGTGATTGACGACCGGCTTGTGGTGGAGCAGAAGGGCATCTACAGCGTGGAGCGCTTCCTGACCAGCCGCCGCATCATGTACTGGCAGGTGTACCTGCACAAGACGGTGGTGGCCGCCGAGCAGATGCTGCGTCTCTGCCTACAGCGGGCCCGCGCCTTAGCCACGGCTGGAGCACTCCCCTGGGCGCCACCCTCACTGGCCTACTTCCTACGCCACCACATCACGCGCAGGGATTTCTACGCCCGGCGCAACGAGCTACTAGACTGCTTCGCCGCCCTCGACGATACCGACATCAGCACCGCCGTCAAGGCCTGGCAGCAGCACCCTGACCCCTTACTGAGCTACCTGAGCTACGGGCTGGTCAATCGCCGGCTTTTCCGCCTGGAGTTCAGCGACACATCCTTCTCCGCAGACTACGTAGCCGGCATCGAACGCACGCTCGCCCGGAGCAGTAAGGTGCCGAGCGACATGGCCGCCCAGCTCATCATCCGCGGCAAGGAATCCAACAGCGCCTACACCACCCAGCAGGAGGAGATCATGATCTGCCGCAAGGATAATACGGTGGTACCGATGTCGCAGCTGAGCGATTTTGGGATTACACCGCGGGTGTTTGTGAAGTACTTTCTTTGTTATCCGAAGGAGGTGTAGTAAGGGGGTAGTAGGTAGTGAGTAGTAGGTAGGCGGGCGTGGGAGGCGTGAAAGTAGCACATGCCACGCCTCCCCCTATTCCCTACCTGCTAACTCCTCCATAGCCTCATACCCCACCCCCAGCCGCGCCACCGTCTCCTCCTGCCCCACCGTTTCCAGGATGGCGAAGGCGTCCGGTCCGTTCGTGGTGCCGCTGACGGCCAGGCGGAGTACGGGGAGGACGGCGCCGAAGCCGAGGTTATGCTCCTTCATGAAAGCGACGGTGGCGGCTTTGATCTTTGCGGCCTCCCACTCGGGTAGCGCGGCGAGGCGGTCGCGCAGCTCCTCGAAGGCGGGGCGCTGCTCGGACTTCCACTTCTTGCGGGCCATCTTCTCGTCGGTGATGCCGACGCGCTCGGTGAAGTAGCGGCCCTGGGGGTAGAACTCCTCTAGTGTATGCACCCGCTCCTTGAGTAGGCCGGCGATGCGGGTGGCCTGTGCGGTGGTGATGGCCCGGCCGTGGTCGGCAAACTGCTGTTGCACCAGGGGGGCAAGCTCGTCGTCCGCGCTGGCGATGAGGTACTGCTGGTTGTACCACCGGGCTTTTTCGAAGTCGTACTGGGCCCCGCTCTTGTTGATGCGGTCGAGGTCGAAGGCCTCCACCAGCTCCGGCAGACTGAAGATCTCCTGCTCCGTGCCCGGGTTCCAGCCTAGAAAGGCCAGGAAGTTAATGGTGGACTGGGGCAGGAAGCCGGCCTCGCGGAAACCCATGAGCTTCTCCTCCGTACTATCGGGCTTCCAGTCGAGGGGGAAGACGGGGATACCGAGCTGCTGGCCGTCGCGCTTGCTGAGCTTGCCCTTGCCGTTAGGCTTAAGTAGGAGGGGAAGGTGGGCAAACTCGGGCATGGTCTTCTCCCAGCCAAAGGCCCGGTACAGCAGCACGTGCAGGGCGGTGCTGGGTAGCCACTCCTCGCCGCGGATGACGTGGCTGATCGCCATGAGGTGATCGTCGACCACGTTGGCCAGGTGGTAGGTGGGCAGTCCGTCGGCCTTCATCAGCACCTTGTCGTCGACCTCCTCGCTCTGGAAGGCTACGTCGCCGCGCACGATGTCGCGGATGTGGACGGTCTGGCCGGGGTCTACCCGTAGACGCACGACGTAGGGGGTATCTTGGTCGAGTAGGCGTTGGGTTTCCTCCTTGCCCAGGCTCAGGCTGTTGCGCATGCCCTCGCGGGTAGAAGCGTCGTAGCGGAAATTGTGGTTGCCGGCAGCCTTTTCGTCCGCGCGGCGCTGCTCGAGCGCGGCCTCAGTATCGAAAGCGTAGTAGGCCTGGCCGGCGTCGAGTAGGTGCTGGGTGTACTTGCGGTAGGTATCGCGGCGCTCGCTCTGGCGGTAGGGACCGTGACCTCCTCCGATGCCGGGGCCTTCGTCGGGCGTAATGCCGGCCCAGTTCAGGGACTCTAGGATGTACTCTTCGGCCCCCGGTACGTAGCGTTTTTGGTCCGTGTCCTCGATACGCAGGATGAAGGTACCCCCCCGCTGGCGGGCATAGAGGTAGTTGTACAGTGCGGTGCGTAGTCCGCCGATGTGTAGGGCACCAGTGGGGGAGGGAGCGAAGCGTACACGAACGGTAGACATGGCAATGTAATTAAGCAGACACCGAGGGGAAAATAATATTTGGACAAGCAGCGGAACCTACCACAAAAACGTTTAGGAAGTACCTGAAATACCGGCTCGTCAAGTAATGAACGCAAAGGTAATTCAGCCCCACCAATGAGCTATTCCCCCCCAACGCCCTTAGCCCGATGTACCTCATCAAAACACCGCGGGTAATTCAGAAGCTGTTCCCCACCTTTCACTGGCGGGTCGACCGCCCCATGGCCCGGCCCACCCTTTACCTAACCTTCGACGACGGGCCCATCCCGCAGCTCACTCCCTGGGTGCTGGACCAGCTTGCACAGTACGATGCTAAGGCTACCTTTTTCTGCGTCGGCAACAACGTGCGCCGCTACCCCGCCGTGCTCCAACAGGTCATCGACGCCGGCCACACCGTGGGCAACCACACCATGCACCACCTTGACGGTTGGAAGACGGACAACGTCCCCTACTTCCACGATGTACGCCACTGCGCTAAGCAACTCAAAACCCCCCTCTTCCGTCCCCCCTACGGCCGGCTCAAGCCCAGCCAGGTACAATTCCTCCAGCGCCACTACGAGATCGTGATGTGGGATGTGCTGAGCGGCGATTTCGACCCTGAGCTCACGGCCGACGACTGCTACGATAATGTCATCGAAAACGCCCGCCCCGGCAGCATCGTGGTGATGCACGATAGCCTGAAGGCGGAGGAGAAGGTGCGGGAGATCCTACCGCGGCTACTGGCCTACTACAGTGAGCGTGGGTATGCCTTTGACCGGCTTACCGCTAAGCTGGTGGTCTCGCCCGGTCCGATGGTTGATGTGCAGCTTAAGACCGCTTAACCATAGATACTGAACTAAATAAGTGCCAACCATATTCAGCGGTCAGTAGAGGCCAGGCGGTCCAAGCCAGCCTTAGCCAGCATGTGCAGGCCCGTCCGGTACTCCGCCGGGTCGATGCCCAGGCAGGTCTGGAAATATTTCCGCGCCGCTACACTATTCCCCCGCTTCTCCTCCAGCAGCCCCGCCTGTAGCGCCGCATTACAGGCATAGAAGGCCGGATTATCCCGCCCTAGCGTGATCGTGCGCGCGTAAAACGACAGCGCCCCGGCATAATCCTTCAGTCCCCCCAGTACCCGCCCGGTGCGGTAGCGGTGCTCGAGTTGCTCGTCGGGGGTAAGGGCAGCCAGTGCAATGCCATCTAGCTCAGTACGGGCGCGGGCGAAGTAGCCACCGTCGAATAGCAAACGGGCTCGGAGGAGACCAAGGTGAGGTGCTCGGTCGCCGGCCGCCTCCCGGGCCGCACTCTCATCGCCTCCCGCCCGGCTGCCCCCGCTGATCTCGGCCATCGTTCGGTGGTAGCGGTCAATATTCCCCTCTAGTAAGTACGACCAGGCGATCTTCTGTATGGCCTCCTCCCGGAAGTGGCGGCCGGCGTAGCGCAGTAGGAAGGACTGAAAGTGGATGCGCGCCTGCGGATTGAGGTTACGCAGTTTAGCCTGTCCGAGCAGGAAGTCAAGGTAGGGAAAGTCGGCCGTGCCGCCTCCCCGTTGCTGCCGTTCGAGCAGGACGATAGCCTCAGCGTTGCGGTCGGTGCGCATGGCCAGGGCGGCGAGTACGAAGCAGTGCAGGTTGTTGGTGGCGGGGTGCAGGGCGAGCTGCTTTACGCTACGGTAGGCCTCCTCCGGCTCATCGGCTAGGTGCAGCTCCATGAAGGCGTAGAGCACCTGGGTTTCCAGGTGGAATGGGTTGGTGGTATTAGCCAGCGCCAGCAGTAGTTCCTTCCGTCCTTCGGCAATGGTGCCGCTTAGGGAGGAAAATAGCTCTACGCCCCACTTGTACTGCGGCGGGATGGCCCCTACGGCGGCGTGTAGTAGTCCTAAGTCTTTGTACGTCAGGGCGAAGTCGGGAAACAGTTTTGCGTTGTCCCGCAACTCCTTGTGGGCCCGATTGAGGTGGCGGAAGGCGGCCAGGTGACGCTCGAAGCGCAGGTCGATCAGGCTGCGGTGTAGGCGGGCCTCGGCCAGGGCATAGCGGTAGTAGGGGGAGGTTTGATCACCCTGCTCAAGCATCGCTACACGCTGGTCAAAGCGTTCGGCCAGGAGTCCATCCAGACTCTCATCGCCACTTAGGTACAGGCGGAAGAAATCCACATAGCTCTCCAGGTGGTAAGCGGCTAGGTTACGGGGCTCGGTTTGCTTCAGGCGGGTGATGCCAGCTTGGGCCAGGTCGAGCTCCAGGCGCATCACGTTGGCGTAGATAACTTCGGCTTCGGGAGAAAATACGTAATCGAATTCCGTTGCACTTCCAGCGGCCCCGCCCCAAATTAGCCCGCACAGCAAGAGCAGTTCACGCATAGCGCGTGAAGATACGGTCGATGCGTTCGGCGAGTTTACGGTCCTTGTCGGTCACGGTGTTGCCGGCGTCGTGGGTCGTCAGGTCGATCGTCACGCGATTGTACACGTTCATCCAGTTGGGGTGGTGGTTAGCGGCCTCGGCGGCGAAGGCAACCTCGGTCATGAAGGCAAACGCCTGCCGGAAATCGGCAAACTCAAAGTCGCGATGCAGGGCATCGTTTTCGTGGGTCCAGGGCATGGGCTACAGCTTTCCCGTCTAACGTCAGGGCGGGGCCGCAGGTGCAACGCACGTTAATTGTTCCGCAGTGCTTCGATTAACTCTGACTTACTCATTTTAGAGCGCCCCTCGAGTCCGACCTGCTTTGCCTCGTCGTAAAGTTCCTGCTTGGTCCGGTCTTCGTAGTTGCTGGCCCTACCGCCCTTCTTGCCGGCATCCGGGGTATTGGCGATGCGCGCGGCCTTCTGCTTGCTCATCCCCTCATCGCGCAGGGCCTCGTACTTATCGTCGTCCTTGATGGTGGGTCCGTGATCCTTGGCCATGGCATTTCTTTCTGCTAACTCCCGTTTTCATTTGGAAGTTTGGGCAGGGCCGCTTTGACGGTTACCGAGCGTACTTACCCACCACCTCACCGGCGGCCAGTACGTGCCCCTGCATCGCCTCCAAGAGTTCCGCCCGGCTGGCTCCGAAAGGCAGCTCCAGCTCCGTATCCAGCGCGAATACCTGAAAGTGATACGGGTGAGCGGGATCGCCCTTAGGGGGCCGGGGACCGTAGTACCCCAGCGATCCATAATCGTTCGGGCCCTGTAGCGCTCCCTTGATTCCTGGCACGGTAGGTCCGCCGGGGGTGGCCTCGGCTAACTCCATCTTATCGGCTGGCAGGTTGTAGAGCGACCAGTGAAGGAAGGGAGGATTCAGCGGTACGGCCGGGTCCTCCATCAGTACGACGAAGCTTTGCGTGCCCTCCGGTGCGCCGCTCCAGGCTAGCGGGGGTGAGATATTTTCCTGCTCCGCGGCGTAGCGGTTAGGGAGGGTAGACCCCTCCGTAAAGGCACTGCTACCTACGCTGAGCTGGGTGGAACCTTCGGTGAGTTGCGTAGCCAGGGAATCCGGCGTGTCGGCGGCCTCGGTAGGCGCCGCGATGCCGGTCATGCGTACGTTGGCTCCATCTTCGTTGGTTGGTTTGCCGGGGTTGTTTGCACCTGCGGCCCCGCCCCCTTCGGCGTAGCTGACCCGGTAGATCACGCCGTTGGTGTCGTCGGTGAAGAGTAGGGAGCCGTCACTGGTTTCGGCCAGTCCGCAGAGCCGGCCGCGGTGGCCCCATTCGTCGCCTTCCTGGGTCACGAAGCCCTGTACGAAGGGTTCGAAGGCAGCCGGCTCACCGTTTTCGAAGTGAATGCGCACTACCTCGTAGCCGGAGGGGGGCTGGCGGTTCCAGCTGCCGCGCATGGCAATGTAGGCATCCCCCCGGTAGTCGGCGGGAAAGCTGCTGCCCCGGTAGTACGCGAGCTGCATGGGCGCGGCGTGGGGGGTATACAGTCCAATGGCCTCGGCGCTCTGAGCCTTCCAGTCCTCCATGGTGATGCCGTCGGGGGGATAGTCAGCGGGGTTGTACTTGCCGTCGGCGTAGACGTAGGGCCAGCCGTAGGCATTGCCCTTTACGATTTGGTTGAGTTCCTCGTGCTGCTCGTTGTCGCCGAGCCAGTCGATACCGTGGTCCATGCCGTAGAGCTTGCCGCTGCCGGGCGCGAAGCCGTAGCCGATGGTATTGCGCAGGCCGGAGGCGTAGATGCTCCGGCTGCTGCCATCGGGTGCGATGCGGAGCATGGTGGCGTTCTCGGGGTTGGGCTCGGCGCAGGCGTTGCAGGTGGAGCCGGCGGTGAGGTAGAGGTGCTTATCGGGGCCGACCACGACCATGCGGTTGGGGTGCTGACCGCCGTCGGGCAGGTCGTCAAGCAGTAGGGTGAGGGTATCCAGGCTGCCATCGGACTTGATCTTGGTCATGTACAGGTCCTTGATCGTGGTCAGGTACATGGTATCGCCCGTGATGGCGATGCCGTGCATGCCGGGTCGGTTGGCTACGACGCGCTGCTCGTCGGCCGTGCCGTCGCCGTCGGTGTCGCGCAGCAGCATGACGTCGCCGAGCTTGCGGCGGGTGACGTAGACGGTGCCGTCTTCCGCCACGGCCAGCATACGGGGGTTTTCCAGCTCGCGGGCGAAGACGTTCACGGTAAAGCCTTCCGGTACCCGCAGTACGGAGAGATCATCGGCAGCCGGGGGTAGTTGTTGGGGTTCTACGACGTGGCCGACTACTTCTACGTTGGCGGTCTTTACGTCGGGTCCCTGTGCGTAGAGCAGGGTGGTGAGGAGGAGTAGGGGGAGGGTTAGGGGCTTAAGCATCGGGTCGGTAGTTAGGAGTAGGTCGGTTTTTCCTTAACCCGGGATAAAAATGCGGTGTTCGGGCCGGGCGGAAGGCAGCTGATCACCATAGGTCGAGGCGTTGCACGCCGAGCGCTTGGGGTAGTACCTTAGCTACCTACCAGTTTCCCACGATCATGCGCCTGCTTCCTTTACTCCTCATCCTATTCACCCTACCCCTCGCCGCCCAGCAGCTCAACATCGACAATAGCCTACCCCGCCTCACCGTAGAAGGGGATACCGTCGACGCCCACGACGGCCGCATCATATTGTTCGAAGACACCTACTACTGGTACGGCACCAGCTACGGCACCACCAACGGCTTCACCACCGCCAACCACTACGTCGTCTACAGCTCGCCGGATATGAAAAGCTGGACCAGGGAAGGCCGCCTGCTCCCCGACCAGCCCGAGGGCGTGTACTACCGGCCCCATGTCATCTACAATGCGGCAAATGACAACTATGTGCTCTGGTACAACTGGTACCCTCAGCTCTGGGACGGACAGTTCGGCGTAGCCACCAGCCCCACCCCCACCGGCCCCTTTACCATCGTGAATGACGACGTGCAGATGTTCCGCTCCGAGGTGGGCCTGGGCGACTTCGGCCTCTTCGTCGATGCCGACAGCACCGCTTACATCAGCTACAATACCATCCAGAACCACCAGGTCAGCATCGAGCGGCTGAGTGACGACTACCTCTCCTCCACCCAGGAGAACGGCGGCATCATCGCCGAGCACAGCGAGGCCGGCTCCCAGTTCAAGCGCGACGGTAAGTACTACCTGCTTACCGACGTTACCTGCTGCTTCTGCAATTACGGCTCCGGCGCCCGCGTCTACGTCTCCGACCACCCCACGGAGGGCTATACCCTGACCACCAACATCAACCGCTACCCCGGCCGGCCCGCCCTAGTCCTGACTGACGGCGTGACTACCGGCACGAGCTACGAGACCCTGGCCACCAACGATACCCTGCCCCAGAGCCTCGTTGCCCTGCACCCGCGTCCCCGCCCCCTTAACCAACTGACGCTCAGTGTATTCACCGGCAACCGCCCCGAGAACTGCGGCGACGTGAGTAACCCCCGCGTACACCCCGAGATCGGCACGCCCGAATTTACTGTGTCGTACTGGGACTTCGATCACTGGCAGGAGGTAGATTCCCTCAAGGTAGAGCGAAACGGAACGGCCCTCCGGCAAACCCTCCACATGACCTTCGCACCGGTCGCCAGCACCCGCATCAAGCTTACGCCCCGCCCCGGCTACCCCTTCCCCGCCATCTACCCCACCGAACTCACTGCCGGGGACGCAGATGCGGAGAACGAGCTTCAAGTCTACGTGACGGGCCACGACATCCCCCAGCCCCCGATCGTGCCCGCCCAGCAGGCCTACGTGATGGAGCTGCCGACCGCGGAGGGCACCGCGTACATCTGGATGGGCGATCTGTGGGGCTCGGCCTCCGATAATGTGAAGGGGCATGACTACCCGTACTGGAGTGCGCCGCTGGAGTTTCTGGAGGATGGGTCGATTCTGCCACTGGAGTGGGCGGATACTTGGAGCGTGGACCCTGAGTGATAATAATAGACAACCACAGAGGGCGCAGTGAATCGCAGAGACACGTCACACATGCGGAACCACCTCTGCGTCTCTCCACGTCCTCTGCGGTTCAATAAATTTACGCCGCAGGCGCTACAACGGAGTAGGCAACTGCGCGCCCATATCCGCCAGCCGAGTCTTCAGCAACTGCTCCAGCTCCCGCGTCTTCTCCGGCTCCGATCCACTCAAATCCGTAGTCTCGCCTGGGTCAGCAGCCAGGTCGAAGAGCATCGAGCGCTCCGTTTCGTAGTCGTATACTAGCTTCAAATTACCCTGCCGCAGCGAGCTAGCCGGCTTGCCCCCCTGTGGACTATAGTGGGGGAAGTGCCAGATCAGCAGCCGGTCCGTGGTCGCATCGCCGAAGAGGGGAGACATGCCGGCGGGGTCCTGAAGGGCGGGGAAGATATCCTCCCCCACCACCGGCGTATCGCTCACCTGGCCGGCGGAGATGCGGGCGGGCCAGCGCACGATCAGGGGTACCCGAGTGCCGCCTTCGTAAAGGTACCCCTTGCCGGCGCGTAGGGGGCCGTTGTCGGTGGGTGGGGTGTGGGCGGCGAAGGCGGGCACCTCCTCGACGCTAAGACCGCCGTTGTCGGAGGTGAGCACGACCAGGGTGTTTTCGGTGAGACCGAGGGTCTCGAGGCGGTCTAGGATGCGGCCGACGTTCTGGTCGATGGCGTCGACCATGGCGGCGTAGACGATGTCGGGAAAGCTATCGTTGGGGCTGGCGGCGCGCTTCTGGCGGTACTTTTCGATGAGCTCCTCCTTGCCCATGATGGGCACGTGGGGGGCATAGTAGTTGAGGTTGACGAAAAAGCTGCTGTCCCGGTGGGCGTCAATGTAGTCGAGGGCGCGGTCGGTGAGGACGTCCGTGAGGTAGTCGCCGGGCTTGGCGCTGTCCTTCAGTTTCTGGTGCTGGTTGGGGGGGAAGAAGGGGTAGAAAAAGCTCTGCGGCAGCCCGTTGGCCCCGGCTCCAATGGTGTAGTCGAAGCCCTGAAACTGCGGCTGAAACTCCCCGCCGCCCAGGTGCCACTTGCCGATGTAGGCGGTGCCGTAGCCTCGCTCCCGGAATACCTCCCCCGTCGTGCGGAAGCTCAGGGCGAGCTGCTGGGCAATGGGCGGGGTACGGAGCTGCTGCCCCGGTCGCGGGGGGCCGTTGCCGTGGATGTGCTCGGTGATGTTGGTCGCTACGGGGGTCAGGCCGGTGAGTAGCGAGCTACGCGACGGACTACAGATCGCCGCGGCCGCGTACCCGTTCGTGAAGCGGATACCGGCGGCGGCCAGCCGGTCCAGGTTGGGAGTTTCGATGAAGTCGCTGCCGTAGCTAGCCAGGTCGAACCAGCCCAGGTCGTCGGCCACGATGAGCACTACGTTGGGCGGTCGGTCGGTGGGGGAAACCACTCCGCCCCCGGTGACGTCGTCATCGGAGGCGGAGCAGCCCAGTAGCAGAAGGCCTAACAGGGATAGGAGGTAGCAGCGCGTCATGCCACCTAAGGTAGGCTAACGACCGCGCAGAACTATCCGGTGCTGTCCGGTCTGCCCGGTAGCGGGGTCCTCTACGCGCAGCAGGTACACGCCGGCGGGGTAGGTGCCTACGGCCAGCCGGAGCTCTCCGGTGAAGGGGGTGCTGAGCAGTTGACGCCCCGTGGCGTCGACCAGGCGAGCCCGCAGCGCAGTCGACTGCGAGTACCGCAGTTGCAGCCAGGGGCCGGCGGGGTTGGGGTAGACCTGCAGGGTACCGTCCAGTACGGCGGTGGCCGTGGAGGTGGTCTTTTCCATGATACCGTCGCAGTTCTCATCTACGTCGTTGTCGGCGATCTCCTTGGCACCGGGGAATACGGTGGGGTCATTGTCGTCGCAGTCTATCCAGAAGTACGTGCCATCGCTATCCTTATCCAGATCCTCTACGATGGTGGAGACCACGGTATTAGTGATCACCGGGCGGTTAAAGTCGAAGAAGATACCGGCGGTGTTCTCGATGCGGGTGAAGTCGGGTAGGTCCTCCTTAGGTTTGATGTCAAAGACCACGAAGCCCTGGCTAGCCGTAGCCGATACGGAACTATCGACCAGTTCGATCCCGGGGAAGTCGACGGTCAGCAGGCCATTTTCCGATAGCGTGAATTCGTAGGGGTGACTGGCGTGAATGGGCAGCAGGGTAGTCCAGTCCAGGTGCTCCGACAACTGGTCCTCGATGCGCACCGCGAAGGCCGTATCGTTGCCCATATTCTCGAAGCGGATGCGGTAGCGCAGGGTCTCGTCGGCCTGGGTGTAGTTGCTGTTAGTGTCGTCGGGACGGTAGGGAAGCACGGACTTGTCGTTGGGGTCGACGGCGCAGCGGAGTACGGTACGGTAATCGACGCTATCGGTGACGGTTGCCTCCCCGGAAAAGCTTGCACCTGCGGCCCCGCCCAGGATGATGGTATCACCGGCAAAGTCCTCGTTGGGCAGCTGCAGCTTCATGGAGTTGTGGTAGGACTCACCGGGCTGTAGGGTATCGAAGGTGAAGGTGATGGTATTGTCGGTAAGGGTGACCGAGTCGCGGGCCACGGAGATGAAGCTGACGTTGTCCTGTAGCCTGACCGTAGCGGTACCGGCCAGGGGCAGACAGCCGTCGTTGCGTACCGTGATCCAGAAGGGGGCCTTGGTGTTGCAGCGCACGCGGCCAGCATTGAAGTAGAGGGTCAGGTCGGCCGCTCCGTCCTCCAGGGCGTAGCCGAAGTCGATGTCTTCGTACTCGTCGGTGGGCACCGTGATGGTGTAGCTATCGGCGGCAGTGGTACGGGCGTAGCAGTCGGGCTTGTGGGCGGTAACGGTATAGGTTTCGCCGTCGATCACGGCCAGGGCGTAGTTGCCCTCGTCGTCGGTGGTGAGGAACTCCTTCGTTTCGGGCCCCTCGATGGTCACGAGCAGGTTAGCAATACCGGGCTCATCGGCGTCCTGGGTGCCGTTCCCGTTTTCGTCCGCGAAGGCGGTGCCGTGCAGGGTACGCTGGTCATCGATGGTGAGGTAGTGGAGCTGTTCACCGCGGCCATCGACCCGGGCGGCAAAGTACAGGCGATTACCGATGGTGGCCAGGGGCGGGTTGGGCCCTACCAGGTTAAAGTCGGCGGCCACCTCCTGAAGGTCGTCGTTACGGGGGTCAAAGAGGTACACCGGGTGATGGTCGCTCGTGATGGCCAGGTAGTTGCCTAGGCGGACGGTCTGGGCGGGGCCGCGGGTGCTAATCTTTTGGAGGGTGGCCGCATCGCGGGTGCCGGCGCGAGTTCCGTCGGTGAGGACGATCTTCCAAATGCCTTGTTCGGTGCGGCGGTAGAAGAGGGCTTCATTATCATCGATGCGGGTCACTCGGGGGATGGGGATAGCGGAGTGGTCATCTACGCCGGTCCATTGTAGGTATTCTGCCTGGCCGGTGTTATAGTTTACGGCAAACACGCCGCCGCTAGTATCACTGCCGATAAGGGCAAAGGGCAACGCAACGGAGGTATTGGTTGCCAGGCTAGCCTGTAGTTCGGGACCGATAGCGGTAGGGGTGATGAACTCCAGCGTAGGATATAGATCATGGATGGAATAGGTGCTATGACGGACTATCGTATGATCACCCACCCGCTCGAAGGTCAGTGCCCGCTCACTTTCACGTTCACCGAGGTCATTGACCTCCCCCGTAGCGGGATCATAGGTAGCGGGCCCGACGCTGGTGCCCTGGGCGTGGGCGAAGTACACTAGCTTACCGTCGGTCACCACATTGGTGGTGTCCGGGTAGTCGCTATTGGCGATTACATCGGAGACTACGATCTTGCTTTGCTCCGTGGCAGGGTTGGACTCGATGAGCTGGACGGTTTGTACCTCGTTATCCCCTACTTTCTGGTAGCGTAGGGCGTAGAGTTTGCTATTGACGAGCACCGGTGTAGTATGGTAGTACTTGGAATTTTCCAGCAGCGGAAACTCCAGTAGCTCAGGCACCGGTATGATGGCGTCGACGACGATGTTGTAGCGCTCATCGTCCGTAGCGTAGTGGAAGTAGTAGGTATCGCCGACGTTACCTAGCAACTCGATACCGTCGCGCAGTCCCACCCCGCCCTGAAAGCTAAAGGTGGACTCGGCCGAGCCATTGGAGAGGTAGTTCACATCGCCCTCGGTGGCCCAGTAGATGCGGCTGCCGATGGGGGCGAGCTCGAGGATCTTGGTCCCGGGGTCGTCGGGGTTGACATCGAGGAAATCGAGCTGGTAGGGGATCGTCTGCGCGCCGACAAAGAAGGGCAGCAGGAGGGGAAGGGCAAGGAGGTAAAACTTCATCAATAGATGGTGGTGGGGTCGATAAATGAGTGCCGGTGAGGAGGATAAGGCCGGGTAAAAACCTGGTTTATCACCGTGAATGATTGGCGTGGGTATAGAACGTTGGGGTGGGGGGATTATTGGGTGGGGGAGCGCGGGGCCCTTGCGTGCCTGCGGCGCGCTACGGACCCCGCTGGGTTAGGGCGCCCCTTCCAGGGACGGGCGGTACCACGTGTTTCCCTGGAAGGGGAACCCTACCTCGGGTAGGCTACTAGGCCTACCCGAGAATTGGTGGACAGCAAAGCCCCCTTGAATAAAAAGCACACTACTCCGTAACCTCCTCCAGCACCTCCTGATTACACTGCCCCCCCGAATTCTCCAACCACTTACTGAACTCCTCCAGTGCAGCACTATCAGCCTGCGTAATACGCTCGTCGTGGCGGTGCAGCGCAGTGTACTTGATCTCGGCGTAGCTCTCTACGACCGTAGCTGTGCCGTTCGTCTCTAACGCTTGGTATAGGTGCCAGCGGAGGGAGCCGGAGCGGTAGCGTTTGTTGCGTAGTTTGAGCAGGCGCTTCCGTAATTCCCCAACGTGCTCGGGATCGATCTCGTAACGGTTGCGGATTAGCAGCATGCCCCCGGGATCTTCGCCCTCCCCCGCCGGGACGTGCAGCTCGGGGTACTGGGTGAAAGCCTCCAAGTCGGCCCCCTTGGCCTGATCGAGGGGGAAGCGGCGTCCGATAACGGCAGTCACAAGGCAAACGCCGGCGGCTACGAAGTGGGCCGTGGCTAGGGAAAGCGTATCGGCCAGCCAGCCCCAAAGGGCACTGCCCAGCGCTAGGCTCAGCCCCATCGCCATGAAGTAGTAGGCCATGCCCCGCACCCCGAACCACTTCGGCAGGGCGTACTGGGCCGAGGAGATCAGCGAGGTGAAGGCCAGTTGCCAGCACACACCGGCCAGCGCGCAGGCCGGGTACGCCCAGGCCGGGGCGGGGGCCAGGGCCAGTCCGACCAGGCAGCCGCCGAAAAGTACACTGGTGAGTACGGTAAGCCGATTGCTTCCACCGATCCAGGCGGCAATTTCATCGTAGGCCAGTCCACTGACTACCGCCCCGATACCGACGGCTCCTACCAGGTAGCCGTACAGACTTGCATCCCCACTGAGCTGCTCCTTGGCCACCAACGGCAGCAGGGCCCACAGTGCGCCCGCCCCCATAAAGAACAGGATAGCCCGCAGTACGCTATTGTACAGCGCCGGGGTATACCGCAGGAACCGCAGGCTATCCCCCATTGCAAACTGGAACACCCGCGGCGGCATATTGCCGTCGCGGTGCCGGTCGTCGGACCAAAAAAAGATCACCGCCACCACCGCCGCGAAGCTCACCGCGTCGATCCAGAAGGGCAGGGCCATACCGTAGGCCGTGATCAGCCAGCCACACAGGATGGGCCCGATGGCCCGCGCCGAGTTGAAGCTGATGCCCCCGATGGACATGGCCGTACTCAGCCGGTCGCGGGCCACCAACTGGGGAATGACCGCCGTGATGAGGGGCGCTGAGATAGCCGTCCCAACTCCGTTAAGCAGCGTAAAAGCCAGCAGCCACTCCGCCGTCGCCAGCTCCCCCTGCACCAGGTAGGCAAACACCGCATTCACCGCGATGAGCGCCGACTGGGTGATCAGCAGGATGCGGCGGCGGTCGCCCAGGTCACCCAGCGTACCCGCGGGCACGGCCAGCAGCACCAGGGGCAGTAGGTTAGCGGTTTGTACCAGGCTTACGCTCAGTGCGCTTCCCCCCAGGTCGGTCATGAGCCAGCCGGCCGCCACATTGAACAGCCAGGTGCCCGTATTCGATACGAAGGCCGCCCCGACGAAGAGCAGGAAGAAGGCATTGCGCCAGGGGGAGGGGGAGGGCATGGGAAGGGCAACCGTGGGGGTGGGGAGAAGGTTTAGGGTGCCCTTCACTCGAGTAAAGTACCAGCCCGCCAGTGCATACTCGTAGCCGCCACCCCCTCCGGTCCCGTCCCCGGCATATGATGCCGCTCCGACCGCCCTACCCTACCACCGAGGCGTTCATAGACGGTTCTAGCGCGGGTGTTGCTGTCTAGTACCCACAAGTATAGCTTATCACTCTGGCCCTCCGCGAGCGTAAGTCGCGCCGTAGCCTGCGCCAGTTGCTTCCCCAGTCCCGTTCTCTGTTGATTGGCGCGCACGTGCAGGTTATCGAGCAGGGTTCCGTCTGTGGGGTCGTGGTCGAGAAAGAGGCAACTAAAGCCAAGTAATTCCCCGTTCTCATCTTCTGCGAGCAGCACGCGCAACCCGGGGGCGGGGTGGGCGAAGCGCTCGGTCCACACGGCAAGGCGTTCGGCGGGGACCTCCTGCTGGAGATAGGTCGCTGACATAGCGTCGGTGTAGTTCTCCTGCCAGCTGCGGGCGTGGAGGGCGGCGATGCGGGGGGCGTCTTGGGGGGTGGCTGGGCGGAGGGGGGGCATGGGCGGGGTCGCGGGTGCTGGGAACGTCGGATAGGCGCAGATCGCGGGGTCCTTGCGCGCCTGCGGCGCACTATGAACCCCGCTAAGTTAGGGCGCCCCTTCCAGGGACGTGTTATCCGGATCAACCTCAAACAACCACCGCTCCTCGTACGCCACCCCGTACGCATCCAGCAACCGCCGAAACTCCTGCTGGAAACTCATTTTCGCCCTATCCTTATATCCCTCCACACTACCGTAGTGGTGCAGCTTCTGCCGCGCGACATACTGCTGTATCCCCTCCATATTCCGGTAATCCACTGAAAAGGACGCATAGCCATTCTGCCAGTAAAAGACCGTACACCCCTGCTTCTTCATCCAGTGCGAGCTGTCGGTCTTGATGGTTTCCAGTACGCTAGCGATCGACTTCGTAGCCGGCAGACTATGCACAAGATGCACATGATCCAGCACCCCACCAATACCAAACACCCGACAGCCCGCAGCCCGCAACCGTGCATCCAAAAACTGATACAAGTCCTGCTCCCACCGCGGCAGGATCCACGGCTTTCGATACTTCGTACTAAAGGTGGTATGGACAATAATTCGAGTATACGACTGCGGCATAATTTTTTACCGCGATCTACCATCGATACTCCATAAAATCAAATCTACTAGATCACCCTCCCCCCTCCGTAGACAAACACCCCCCACGTCCCTGGAAGGGGCGCCCTCCCTCGGGTAGGCTCCCAGGCCTACCCGAGCTTACGACGGCTGCTTCCACGACGGCTACCATGACGGCCTCCACAACCGCTACCCCAACCGATTCCACATTCATCGCACCCGCGGCCCCGCCCCTTGGTATCCCCTAAAACACCCGATACTCCCCCGCCAAGTACCCATTAGCCTCCCCCTCCGCAAACCGCCCCGCCTCCGCCTCCCAGTGCAGCGTCTGCCCCGGAAACCGACCGGCAATCGTGCCCAGCAGGATCACCTCGGTAAGCCGCGCCCCGTAGCTGAAGGGAGCCGTAGTTTGCCCCTTACCCAGACAGGCATCGACAAACTGGTGGTAGTGCTTCGGACTCTCCGTCTCGTAGTTGCGAATAACCTCGCCAAGCTCCAAATCTGCGGCGGCGGTGGCGATCTCTTCACTAATGTCCTGGTACTGCCCGTCCACGATCAGCCGCGGCTCCTGCATGAAGTGCGGCAGGAGCAGGCGGCCCCGCTCGCCGATGAACATGGCCCCCTGATCGGGTAGCTCATCGCCATCGGGTAGCTCCAGTTCAGGATGGGTGTCGGGAGCGCCGGGCCCGTCCGACCAGACCCACGTCATCCGCTCCGCCGTATACTCCGTGCCGGGAAACTCGTAGGTGACCACGTTATGCTCCGGAAAGCCGTAGCCGGTTGGCGGACGGCATTCGTTGCGCACCGTCAGCGGCACGTCCAGCCCCAGGGCATTGTAGGGCGTATCGAAGATGTGTACTCCCATATCACCCAGGGTGCCGCAGCCGTAGTCCATGATCTGCCGCCACTTGCCGGGGTGGTAACGGTCCTCAGCGTAGGGCCGCTCGGGGGCGGTGCCGAGCCAGAGGTTCCAGTTCAGGCCCGCGGGTACGGGATCGGCCTCGGTGGGCGGCGCTCCGTCATAGCCCCAGTTCTTGGGCGACCAGGCCCGCACGGTGCTCACCTTACCGATGATGCCCGACTGCACCAGCTGGGTACCCACCCGGTAGTCGTAAAAGCTGTGTACCTGAATGCCCATCTGCGTCACCAGCTTGCGGTCACCGGACACGCGGGCCAGCTCGCGGGCCTCGCTCACGTGGTGGGTCAGCGGCTTCTGGCAGTACACGGGCTTGTCCATACCCATGGCCAGCAGGGCGGCCGGGGCGTGGGTGTGGTCGGGGGTGGAGACCAGCACGGCGTCAATCTCCTCACCCAGCTCGTCGAGCATCGTGCGGTAGTCGGCAAAGGTGCGCGCCTGTGGGTGCAGGGCCTGGGCGGTGGCCAGCGCCGTAGCATCGACGTCGCAGAGTGCCACTACCTCCACGGCGGGGTGGGAGGAGATGGCCTTCATATCCTCCATGCCCTGGTAGCCTACGCCGATGTGGGCGGTGCGCAGGCGATCTTTGCCCGCAGCGGCACCCTTGGTGGTACAGTTCGGTAGCACGGCGGCGGCGGCCAGCAGCGCACTTCCCTGAATGAATTTCCTTCGTTGCACGATCGTTTGGTTTTAAAGCTCGCGAATGCGAATGTTGCGAAACCACAGCGGACTGCCGTGGTCCTGTAAAGTAATGTAGCCCGAGCGGAACTTCCCGTAGTCCGGCATATCCTTCCACTTCCCGGAGTTACGCTTTTGCTCCCATTCTTCCGACCAGGGCACGAAGCTGAGGAGTAGCTCCCCGTTCAGCCAGTGCTCGGCCCGCTCGGGGGTGAATACGATGCGGCTGCTGTTCCACTCCCCGGCTGGATTAAGCTTCTTCTTCGCCGGGTCGGGGGTGTGCATCGCGTAGTCGGCCCCCGTACGCTGCCAGTCCTGCAACTGCTCCGGGTGCTCCACCCCGAATTGGCTGTTGTAGCCCGTCAGGTCATGGATCGCCGCGTAGCCCTCGTCGTCAATCAGCTGGTACTCGGGGGCGATGTTTGAGGGGGCGTCGTAGCCCTCCTGCACGTGGTACAGTACGCCACTGTTGCCACCCTCCGGGATCTTCCAGTCCCACTCCAGCTCGAAGTTGGCGAACTCGCGGTCACCGTAGAGAATGTCCTTACCGCCGGTATAGTCCTGCTCCAATTCGACCTCGGTATCAAAGAGCAGCATGCTATCGCGGGCCACCCAGCCGGGGGGCAGGGTCTCGGCGTTGTAGCCCCGCCAGCCATCGGTAGTGGTGCCGTCAAAGAGCGCGATCCACTCCCCTACAGACTGGGTAGTATCGGCGGCTACTGCGGTATCGTCGGTCGCAGCAGGGCGCGTATCCGCATCGTTTCCGCAGCCCGTTAGGCATACGGCCAGCGCGGCACAACTTAGTATAAATAGAAGATCCTTCATCGACATCACGGCATTTTAGATGCACTGCTATACATGGCCCGTTCTCCCTCTCCTTTGGAGAGGGCCGGGGAGAGGAAAAACTAGGGCCATGTATAGCAGTGTAGCATTTAGTAAAACCCGGGTAAGATAACAACCCCCCGCCAGTACCCACCATACGCCGTACTTTATACCCCATCAACTCCTCCCCCATGCGGCTGCTGCTGGTTCTGCTCTTCGGTTACAGCCTGTGTGCTATGGCCCAATCTACGTCCCCGGACTGGACCGAGCGCCCCTGGCCCGCCGCCTGGATCACTGCATCCTGCGCCCCCGCCACCGACTTTGCCGTGGTGCACTTCCGCCGGAGTTTTGATCTCTCTATTCTACCCGATAGCCTGCCCGTCATGGTCTCGGCCGACAACCGCTACCAGCTCTTCGTCAACGGCCAGCGCGTAGGCATGGGACCGGCCCGCAGCGACCGCCTGCACTGGCGCTACGAGACTTACGACTTGTTACCCCATCTACAGCCCGGCCTCAATACGATCACCGCTACGGTCTGGAATTACGGTATCGACCGGCCGTGGTCGCAGGAGAGCTACCGCACGGCCTTTCTGTTGCAACCCCGGGGGAAGGACTTTGCGGAGCTACGTACCGATGCTACCTGGTCCACCCGCTGTGACGAGGCCTACTCCCCCATCACCGGCTCCCGCGAGCGCCTGGGCACCTACATCGTGGCCGGCCCCCAACTGCGTATTGACGGCAACAAACTGGGCGGGGGCGCAGGTGCCATGCAAGTAGAAGAGGCGGCCGTATCTCTCCTGCAGGCCAATCCACGCGGCACGGGCACGGAAATGTACTGGCCATTAGTCCCGCGCCAAATCCCCCCGCTGGAACTTCGCCTACTCCCCCCACCACAAGTGATTCAAGGCAACCAGCGCGTGGGGGCCTTCGCCGATACCCTACTACCGGCCGGCACCCGCGATAGCTTCCTGCTCGATATGGGACAGCTGACGAACGCCTTCTTTAAGTGGCAGACTACTGGGGGCGCCGGGGCAAAGCTCACCATCACCTACGCCGAGAGCCTCTTTGAGTCTGACGGCGGCAAGGGGCACCGCGACAGCATCGCCGGCAAGCACATCCGCGGGGTATACGACGAGTACCTGACGGCGGGGGATGAGCGGACCTATACCACCCTCTGGTTCCGCACCGCCCGCTACCTGCAGGTGAGCTACGAGACGGCCGACGAGCCCCTACAACTGCGCGGTTTGGAAGTCGAGGAGATCGCCTATCCTTTCCAGGAGGTGGGCAGCTTTAGCAGTCCGGACGGGGAGCGCCGCATCGGTGATATACTCGAGGTAGGTTGGCGGACCGCCCGGCTCTGCGCCCAGGAGACCTACGTGGACTGCCCCTACTACGAGCAGCTGCAGTACGTGGGGGATACGCGGATCCAGGCGCTGATCAGTCTGTACGTAAGTGGAGATGCCCGGCTGATGCGTAAGGCCATCGAACTCTTCGACGACAGCCGCATGGCCGAGGGACTGACCATGAGCCGCTACCCCGATCATACCGGACAGGTCATCCCACCCTACTCCCTGATGTGGGTGATGATGGTCTACGACTACCTCATGCACACCGGCGATGCGGCCTTCGTACGCGAGCGGCTGGATGGGGTACGAGCCGTACTCGACTGGTACCGCCGCCACGAGCTACCGAACGGTCTCGTGGGCCCCACCCCCTACTGGAACTACGTCGACTGGACCCCCGAGTGGCCCTGGAATAGTGAACTGCGCATCGGCGGGGTGCCGCCGCTGGAGGGGGGCAGTGCGATCATCAGCGGACAGTACGCGATGGCGCTACGGGCCGCGGGAGAGGTCTTTGCTGCCTTAGATCTTACGGAGGATGCTGAAAAGTACGCTGACCGAGCTACGGCGGTTACTGGTGCCATTCAGGCTTTGTGCTGGGATGCGGAGCGGGGGCTGCTGCGCGATACGCCGGAGGGTACCACCTACAGTCAGCACGCCAACATCATGGGCATTCTCAACGACGGGCTGCCGGTGCCGAAGGAGGAGGTGCTGGAGCGCGTGTTAGAGGACACTACGCTCACCCAGTCGTCCGCCTACTTCGATTTCTACCTCGCCGAGGCCTTGCGGGCTGCCAGGCGGGGCCGATCTATACCCCGCCTTTCTGGACCAGTGGCGCGGCTACCTCGATCAGGGCTTCACCACCTACCCCGAAAAACCCGGCGAGACGCGGTCGGACTGCCACGCCTGGAGCAGCAGTCCCAATTATCACCTGCCCTCCCTACTGGCGGGTATTCGTCCGGCCGCGCCGGGTTTTACCACAGTGAGCATTCAGCCGGCGGAAGTAGCAGACTTTGGTTACACGGCCGTAGTGCCTACGCCGCGGGGAAAGATCCGGGTGACGTGCGAGCCCCGCCCAGAGAGTGACAGGCCTCGGTACACGGTGGTGCTGCCGGAGGGCGTGGTGGGGGAGTTCATGGGCTGGGGCCTAAGGGAGTCTCTGGGGGCGGGGGAGCGGGTGGTGGAATGAGTTAAGTTTATTTAGTCACCAAAAAATTAGCTTTTACCGGATAAATAGTTAAATTTGTTTGGCACCCCACCTTTTTTTCCCGTTTCGGTTTCCGCGCTTGCCACGGAATCGGGTGCAGAGCCGCCCCCCCCCCCGACTTAGCCCTAGTTGTAAGTTATTTTCTAACCGGCCCCCCTGTGACACGAGCTGTCTACGGGCGTGGCGCTGACCGTACAACTAGATGAATGCCCGTACCGCTACCCTATTTTCCCTATTCCCGCTCTCCTTCTTGCTTGCCATTAGCCCTGCGGCCCACGCCCAACCGGCGCTCGGCGATCCCATCTTCGAGGAAGATTTCCGTGGCGGCAACAAGCTTGACGACTGGTTTATCACTGGTCTGGACTGGCTTTTCGGTGCTCAGCTAGCAGGAGTCGATGACTTAGGCTACGCAATTAAGCCCCGCAGGGTGGCCAATGGTCAACCCATAATAACGAGGCGGGCTTTCTCCAATACCTCGTATGTGCTAGAGACCAGCGCTTACGGATTTAAGCAGACGTACCAGCGTGAGCTGCGCTTCACCTTCGGGCAGGCAGATCCGGAGGTAAACCGGGGCTACTCCCTGCGCTACCTCCCCGCCTCGGTAGGTAGTGGCGGTAGCAGCCTTACGCTGGGCTTCAGTGAGGATAACTTCTTCGACCTCACCGTACTGGACCGAAAGGTCATCAACCTGAATGACGAGCAGCTCTACCGCTTTCAAATCGCGCGGTACCAGAATGGGCTGATCGAGGTCTACCTGGATCAGGGCAATGGGTACCCTGCCACCCCCGTTCTGCAGGCCGTAGACACCACAGTGGCTCAGCTCGGTCACTTCGGCTGGGGCGTATACACCCAAACCGCCGGGGCGGATTTCTACGTCTTCTCCGCAAATGCTTACGAAACTACCTCCGAAAAGATTTTGAGTCCGGGAGATGATCTGATCGAGCGACTGGAGGTAGCCAGCCCCCACCCCTCCTACACCGTAGCCAAGCTCACCGTAGGCGATACCTACTACACCGACCGGAGCTACGTCATCACCTCCCTGCCGGCCTACCTCCAGGGAGCCTCCTTCGTCCTGCCGACTAATGCCGATAAGACGGAGACCTCCCCCGACTACCTCCGGATATTCGCGCGCAAACCGGTCGTCGCCTACGTCGCCTACGATCCCCGGGCCAGCCGTATGCCCGCCTGGCTCAGCGCGGAGGCCGGCTGGACCATGACCCCCGACCGCATCGGCACCACCGACCCGGGCACCCGTTACCTTGATGTGTACACGAAGGTCTTTCCGGCCGGCGAGTTCTCCCCCATCGTACTGGGCGGAACCCTAGCCGATCCGGCCAATGGTGCCCAGACCAACTACCTCACCGCCCTCGTCGGCCTCCCCGAGCAGCTCGCCTACGAGGCGGAGGAGGCCAGTCTATTGGGAGCAGCCGTAGCTACCGATCACCCCGGCTACAGCGGCACCGGTTTCGTCGACTTTCTGGATGAGGGCGGGCCGGAGTACATCGACTGGGTCATCGATATTCCCAGCTCCGGCACCTACGCCCTCGAATTCGTGATGGCCCAGGGGGATACCACGGGCCCCCGCCCCGTACGGATCTCCGTGGACGGCAACACTCTCCTCGAAAAAGACCTCTGCCCCCGCAATGGCTGGAATACCTGGAACACGGTAGTCCCCGCCGCCACCACCCGCCTCTACGGCGTAGGTCGCCACCGGGTGACCATGGAGACCCTCGGCAGTAGCGGTCCGAATGTGGACCTACTGGTGGTCAAGGCCGTCGATGCCGCGACTACCGCCGGGGCGGTTGCCCAAGTTCAAATGGCGGAAGTAAGGACGCCTGCGCCAGACCCGGAACGCATGGAATTGTACCCCAACCCCACCGACGGACGGGTGACCATCACCTACGGCAGTCCGACGGCCCAGATCACCGTGTTCGACGTCGGAGGACGGTTAGTGCGGACCATCAGTAGCGCCGGCGGGCGGACGAACCTGGAAACCTTCGGCCTCTCACCGGGGGTGTACGTAGTGAGTCTTCAGGGGGAGCGGGGTAGGGTGCAGGAGCGGCTGGTGGTGCAGTAACCACGCTTAGAGATGCATTTTATCTGGTTTCGAGATAATCATTTTAGGTTACGTACTTGTAGAACGCCTCCAATCATCCTATCTTGTCGCTACCTGAGCTAGCCGCCCCGCCACACCCTATTGCATGACATTTTTTACCCGTGATCTTGCTAAGCTACTTGGCCTGGCCCTTATTTTCATCCTATTCCAGCCCCTTGCCGCCCAGGAAAGCATCTCCTTCGAGCCGGCCTTTCCGGAGCTGCGCTTTGCTTTTCCCGTAGAGATACAACAAGCGGGGGATGGGAGTGACCGCCTCTTCGTGGTGGAGCAGGCCGGTAGGATCAAGGTGTTTGCGAATGAGCAGACCACCGGCTCCGCCCAGACCTTCCTGGACATTACCAACATCGTGAGCTTCTCGAGCGGGCAGGAGATCGGGCTACTTGGACTGGCCTTTCACCCGCAGTATGCCTCCAATGGCTACTTCTACGTCTACCACACCCGGCAGAGTCAGGTGAGCGGAATCAATGTAGAGTTGGTGCTGGCTCGGTACCAGGTGAGTGCAAATAATCCCAATCGGGCTAACCCCGCCTCACGCCTCGACATCTTCAGCTTCGACAAAAACCAGAACAACTCCAACCACAACGGCGGCAAGATCGCCTTCGGACCCGATGGCTACCTCTACGCCTCACTCGGTGACGGCGGCGGCGGTGGCGATCCCCAGGGTAATGCGCAGAACCTGAACACGATATTCGGCAGCATCCTACGCATCGACGTCGATGTCGACGGCAGCAACCCCCTGGAGACTAATCCGGACCTACCGAATGGCAACTACGAAATCCCCGCCGATAACCCCCGCCGGGGCCGCAGCGGACTGGACGAGCTCTACGCCTGGGGACTGCGCAATACCTGGAAATTTTCCTTCGATCGAATCAGCGGTCGGCTCTGGGGCGGCGATGTAGGGCAGGGAGAATTCGAGGAGATTAACCTGCTCGAGCGGGGTGGCAACTACGGCTGGAACCGCTTCGAGGCCAACAGTACATTCAGGAGCTCGACCGCACTGGTCACTACGCCCGACCGCAAGCCTGTCTACGCTTACAATCACAACAACGGGGATGTGTCCATCACACTGGGGCAGGTGTACCGGGGTCGGCTAACCAATCCTGCTATTAGGGACAAACTCATTTTCGGCGATTACGTAAGTGGCAGGGTATGGGCACTGAGCTACAATGCGGCAAGTGGAGTAAGCTCCGCCCAACTACTCTTTAGAACGGACGGCCAGAACGTGTCGAGTTTCGGCCAGGATGAGTCCGGAGAGCTATACTTCAGTGGTTACGGCCAGTCGGCCCAGCTCTACCGCTTCGTCGATGAGGACGCGCCCGAGCCTACGACCACCGCCGTTAACGGCATCGGCAGCTGGGAGGCGCTCGCCGGAGGCATCGACGGGACGGTGGAGGCCGTAGTGGTCAACGGCAGTACAGTGTACGCGGCCGGTGATTTTACGACCGCCGGGGGTAATAGCGCCGGCAACATCGCGGTGTACACCAAGGCTCAGGGCTGGAAGGCCCTCTCTACGGGCTCTAACGGCAAGATCAGCGCCCTGGCCCTCGGTGCTAGCGGACAGCTCTACGCCGGCGGTGACTTTACGACCATCGGTGGGGTGAGCGCCCGCAACATTGCGGTGTGGAACGGAAGCACGTGGCGTGCCCTAGGCGCGGGTACGGACGGTCCCGTCCTGGCCCTTGGGGTCGGTAGCGGCGGTGAGCTCTATGCGGGTGGGCCCTTCGCCACCGCCGGAGGTCGGGCCGTCAACAATATTGCCCGGTGGAACGGCAGCTGGTCGGCCCTGACCGATTCAGGCACGGGGGTGGCCGGAACTAACAACGAGGTCCGCTCGATTGCCACCGACGAAAACGGCCTACTCTACGTCGGCGGTAACTTCGCCAGTGCGGGGGGCAAGACAGCCAACCGCATTGCCACCTTCAACGGCAGCAGCTGGGGTACTCTGGGCCAGGGGACTAGCGGCTTCGTGCAGGCCATTGCGGTCACTCCGACCTCCATTTATATCGGGGGCAACTTTGCCATCGCCGGCAACCGTACGGTGAACCGCATTGCGCGCTGGGGCCGGTCCGGTGGTGGGTGGCAGTCCCTGGGCGGCGGCGTCAGCGGTAACGTTAATGCACTGGTCTACAACGGGGACTACCTGTACGCCGGAGGCAACTTCGAAACGGCGGCCAGTGATGCGACCCAACGTTTTATCGTCAAGAACATCGCCCGCTGGAGCCCCACAAGCGGATGGGAGGCACTCGGTACCGGCAAGGAGGTCGGCACCGACAATCAAATCAACGCCCTCGGGCTTGCGGCGAATGGCACGGACCTGTTCGCCGGTGGCAGTTTCGTAGAGGCGGGCGCTACGGAGGCGGCCGGTATTGCCCGGTGGACGGATGCATTCCCGATCGGCATCGTGGACGGGGCCACCTACGAGATGGAGCCCCAGCACAATACCAGTTTACGGCTGGACGTAAGGGGGGCCTCCACCGCCAATAGCACACCAGTCCTCGGCTGGGTCAGGAACGGCAACGCCAACCAGCAGTGGAAATTTATCAGTCGAGGCGACGGCGTGTACGAGATCGAACCCCGGCACGCCCCCGGTAAGCGCCTCGACGTCGCCGGCGCCAGCACGGCCACCAATACCGCCATTCACATCTACGACCGCCACGGCCGGGCGAACCAGCGCTGGCGGGCGCTACCGGTAGGTGACGGCACCTTCCGCTTCGAACCCCTCAATGCCCCGGGTAAGCGACTAGACATTGAAGATGTGGGCGGCAATCGCCTGGCCCTCAGCCGTACCCTCGATAACGGGAATAGCCAGCGTTGGCGGCTGATCCCCGTTGCGGGAGCTAGCGCAGTGGCCCGTACGGTAGTCCCCGCTAGTAAGACTACCGATCCGGTCACGGAGGTGCTCCTCTACCCCAATCCTACCTCCGGTCAACTCAGCGTGGAAACTACCTACCCATATCACCTCTCGCTCTTCGACGCCACCGGCCGTCGGGTACTGGAAGGGCGCTACCCGGCCGGCGTCACCCGCCTGGAGGTGGGGCAGTTGCCGGAGGGAGTGTACGTAGCTCGCCTGGAGGAGGATGGGCGGGAAGTGGTTACCCGGCGACTCGTGATCCAGTAAGGTCGAGGCGTTGTACGCCGAGTCGGCGAGCTCGGCGTACAACGCCTCGACCTATTTTGGTTCCCACCACCGACGCTTACGGAGCTCCCCCGCCATCGTAGCGCTCCGTAAGCTTTATCGTTCCGCCACTTCGGATAACCAAAACATAGTGGTCGTGTTGCCAGTCCGCCTGCCGACCAGGCCAGGCAGATTCATCGATGTGGTACGTGCCATACAAGTCCTCAGCACTGAGAATAACTTTGGTATTATTCAGCCGGAGAAGCCATATGAGAACTGCTACTACTGTCCAGCAGCCTACAATGCGTTGGATGAACTGACGCCCGGTCCACTCTAAACCCCTGAAGCTCTGATACGTCGACAGTAAGACTACTATCCCAACCGTAACTATTAATACGAATAACGGTAAGGTAAACAGTAGCATCATATCGGAAAAGCAGAACGGTGTGCCGTTTCATCCTGCACGACAAACATAATGTTTCACAAGCAGTACAAATTGCCGTGCGACCCCCCTCCGCATCCTGCGACCCCGCCCCCCCTGCCGCACCCCGCACCTCCCCCCCACTTTGTACCTTTGCCGTCCAATAACCCCCAATCATGAAAGACCTCTTCGACAAGTTTCGCGAGTTCAAAGGGCCACTGGGACAGTACCAGGACGTGGCCCACGGCTACTTTTCCTTTCCGAAGCTGGAGGGGGAACTAGGACCACGCATGACCTTCCGCGGCAAGGAGTGCATCATCTGGAGCATCAACTCCTACCTGGGCATCACTAACCACCCCGACGTACGTCGCGCCGATGCCGAAGCCGCCGCCGAATACGGTATGGCCTACCCCATGGGGGCCCGTATCATGAGCGGGGAAACGGACGCCCACATCCAACTGGAAAAGGAGCTGGCGGAGTTTACCCAGAAGGAGGGGGCGCTGCTGCTAAACTTTGGCTATCAGGGCATTATGTCGATCGTAGATGCCTGCCTGACGCGCCACGACGTGGTGGTGTACGACCGCGACGACCACGCCTGTATCATGGACGGCATCCGCATGCACCAGGGACCGAAGTACGCCTTTAAGCACAATGACATCGACCACTTCCTGATCCGGATGGAGCAGGCCAAAGCCGAGGCCGAAAAGCGTGATTCTGGCATTCTAGTGGTGACCGAGGGGGTGTTCGGGATGCGCGGCGAGCAGGGTATCCTCAAGGAGATCGTGGAGCACAAGGAGAAGTATGGCTTCCGGCTGCTGGTCGACGATGCCCACGGCTTCGGCACCATGGGCGCTACCGGGGCGGGGGCCGGCGAGGAACAGGGCGTGCAGGATGAGATCGACATCTACTTCAGCACCTTTGCCAAGGCAATGTCGGGCTTCGGGGCCTTTGTGAGTGCGGATGAGGAGATCATTGAGTTCATGCGCTATAATCTGCGGAGCCAGGTGTTCGCTAAGAGTCTGTGTATGCCGATGGTGAAGGGCGCGCTGGTGCGGCTGAAGCTCCTACGCGAACAGCCCGAACTGCGGGAGAAGCTGTGGAAGAATGTGCGCCATCTTCAGGATGGACTTAAGGAGGCTGGCTTTGACATCGGTAACACCGGAGCCTGCGTGACCCCGGTATACATGAACGGTACGCCCTACGAGGCCGGGGCGCTGATCTACGATATGCGGGAGAATTACGGTATCTTTTGCAGTGTGGTACTGCCGCCGGTGATTCCGCAGGGACAGATCATTCTGCGGCTCATCCCCACGGCCGAGCATACTACGGAGGATATTCAGGAGACGCTGGATGCCTTCAAGGCGGTGCGGGGTAAGCTGGAGGATGGGACGTACGATAAGATGGGGGAGCTGTTTCGGGCTGGGGAGATTAATGTGGTGTAGGGGGCGTTTGGCGGCGGGTGTTGGAGGGCTCAACACAGAGGACTCAGAGGTAATCACTGAGGTACTCGGAGCCGTTGTTGGAGGGATAGGGCTGCCTGCGCGGCAGGGGGAGGGACACGGAGGCGCCTACGGCGGGTGTGATAGGTTGAACCGGATGCGCTGACTGGGGTGTTGGGGGAAGTATGGAACGACTGTACTACTGCTATGATGCGCTGTGTGGGTGGTGCTACGGGTTTAGTCCGGTGATCACGGAGTTTGCGCGGCGGCACGGGGAGGTGCCGGTGCAGGTGGTATCGGGGGGGATGATCACGGGGGAGCGGATCGGTCCGATTGGGGAGGTGGCCGGCTACATCAAGCAGGCGTATAAGGTGGTGGAGGACCGCTGCGGGGTGGAGTTCGGGCAGCCGTTTTTACAGGACATTCTGGAAGAGGGGAGTGCGGTGTTTACCTCCATACCGGCGGCTGTGGCGATGGCTGTGTTCCAGGAGCAGCAACCGGAGCGGGCGCTGGAGTACGCAGCGGTGCTGCAGCGAGCGATCTATTACGACGGGATCAAGCCGCTGGATCACGCGGCCTACGCCAAACGAGCGGCCGCGCTCGGAGCCGACCAGACGGACTTCCCGGATAAGATGGACGACCCTGCTTATCTAAAAAAGGCAGAAGCAGACTTCTCCCTCTCCCAGCGCTTTGGTGTGACGGGCTTTCCGACACTGGTGTATGAGTCTGTTAGCGGGGAACTGTATGCCCTGGCCCGCGGCTACCTACCCCTACAGAACTTAGAAGCTAATTGGCAGTCTCTACAATCTTCAATGGTCCCCTTCCGGAACGCGTAGCGTTCCCCCTCCGTATACCTTTTGTCCTACTTCTCCGTGTACCTCAGTGATTACCTCCCTGTCCTCTGTGTTGAGCCCCCCAACGTGCGGTAGCCCTCCAACATGCGGCAGCCCCTCAATACCGCCACCCCTCCAAATCCGCCCCTGCCGGCGCCAGCTCCCCCACCTTCCCCGCCCACTTCGGGATAAACATCTGGTGGTACCGCAACCGACTGATTGCATTGGGCTGCTCCGGGTCCCCGTTCCAGCAGTGCTCGGCCCGGTCGCCGTAGGTAATCTCGCCGCCGAAGTCCTTCGACCGTAAGAATTTCTCGGTCAGGTACACGGCATTGTTGAGGTAGTAGTTGTCCATGTCGCCGACGTAGATGTTGACCTTGCCCTGTAATTTCGGCCCCAGGGTGGCCCAGTCGCGCTGCATGATGTGCGTCAGGTCGTAGTTTTCGCGCCAGTAGATGGCTACTTCGGGGTCGATCCGGCCGGAGACCTTGTCCCAGATGCGCTGCGGGTAGCCGTCGTCGCCGACCGGGCTGTAGACCGCCTCCCAGATGTCCCACTGCTGTCCGCTACGGCTCCTGTCGCCAAGTACCAGCTCGCGCATATTCGACTCGCGCAGGGTGGAAGAAACGTGCCCGAGGCTATCGCGGTGGCCCGGCCGTTCGGTCCGCTTGAAGGGGCTATCGAGGTAGTAGGCGTTGGCATCCTCGTAGAGATTCACCACGGTGTAGGCCCGAAAGTCGATGGGGTCGGGACAGGCGGCGTAGCAGGTGCCGTACTCGTCGGGATACAGTACCTGCACGGCTAGGGCCTCCCAGCCACCGGTGCTACCGCCGTAGACGAAGCGGGCCCAGCCCTCGCCGATACCCCGGAACCGCCGCTCGATCTCCGGAATTAGCTCGTAGGTGATGGCATCGCCGTAGGGGCCCAGGTTCTCGGAGTTGACGGCGTAGCTATCGTCGTAGTAGGGGTTGGCGTGCTGGATCTCGATGGCGATCACGCGGGGGAAGTCCGGGCCGGTCCAGCTGCGGTAAAAGTCATAGGCTTCCTGCTGCTCGGTGCGGTTGTAGCAGTCCAGCCCGAAGCGGGCGCTGGGCACGCAGGGCTCCGTGGTGTCGGGCGGGGTGGTGCGCCAGCCGCCAAAGTCATCAGGAAAATGGCCGTGCATAATGGCCAGGGGGTACTTCACGTCAGGGTGCTCCGCCCAACCTTCGGGCAGCAGTACGTGGGCGCCGAGGTACATATCGCGGCCCCAGAACTCGCTTAGTAGCTCGGAGCGGATCTTGATGTGCTTGACGTAGTCGGTATCGTCGGGCTCCGCAATTTCCGGGATGGCCTGGTCGAAGGCTAGTTCGATGGGACCACCGCGCCCGTCGCTCAGCGTGATCGTCACCGGGGTGCTGATCAGGTTACCGGGGGCACGGTTCCACTGCTGGCCCTCCCCGCGGTCCATGGGTAGCTGTACCGTGTGGCCATCACTGCGGTGGAAGGTTTCGTACTTGTGCAGTAGCACCTGGGCGCGGTAGGTACCGGGTGGCACGTCGGCTAGGGTGGTGATGGGGTAGCCGCGGTCGTCGGCGGTGAGGAATAGGGTGGTGCCGGGCTGCCAGTCGGTGACGTTGCGGCCGAAGGCGAGCTGGGTTTCTGGTCCGTCGCTGAGCTGGAAGCGGGGCTCGGCGGTACTGTCCTGGGAGAGTAGAAATAACAAGCGTCCGGTGAGGGCAGAATCGCCCAGGCTTTCCGGCAGGGTGATGCGGAAAGTGGTCTGGGCGGGCACGCAGGTGCAAGCTAGTAGGAGAAGGCAGAGGAGGTGAGTGCGCATAGCTGTGGCGACGACTTTAGTCGTCACGCTTCAAGGTACAACGCAGGTACTCTTTCCGTCGCAACCGTAGGTTGCGCGGTACAGCGCTGCCGGAGGCAGCATTTTACTGCCGCGGTCGGAGACCGCATTGTACTCGGTACTACAGCAATACCTCCCGGTAGAGGATGGGCTCGCGGTACTCCTTGCGCAGGGAGTAGCGAATCACGTCGAAGGCCGTGACCACGCCCTTGAGCTCGCCCCGCAGGTTGACCACCGGCAGGGTTTTAAAGCGGCGATCCATGAACAGCTCGGCGGCGGTGCCGACCTTATCCTTCGGCATAAGCTTAACTACGTGGGTGTTCATCCCTTCGCCGACGGTGCGGTTCTCGCTGTCGCGGTTGCGGCGTACGTCGCGCCACATGTCGTAGGAGGTGATCAGGCCGACTAGGTGACCCGTGGCGTCCACAACCGGAAGTTGCTGGAGGTGCTCGCGGAGCATGACCCTGGCCACATCCCCGACGGACTGAAAGGGGTGGGCGGTGACCACGTCGGTGGTCATCATGGCAGATGGTATTGCGGCTCTCCGGGGTACCTACAAGATACAACATTCGGGTCCGGTCGCACGTACCAATGGGCACAATTTATTTCCCATGGACCCCGTCCGCGCCATCTACCTCGCCGCCGGCTGCCTCATCCTACTGGGGCTGGTGCTGACCTGGCAGGCCGGGGAGCCCTCCACCTGGCTGCTGGTGCTGCCGGCCGTGGCCGCAGCGGGTACCTACGCACTAGCCCCCCAAATTCGCTGGCGGTACTGGAAGACCCACCCGCCGGACCTGCCCACGGAGCTAGCCCCGCTGCTGGAGCGTTTTCCGCTCTACCGGGCGCTGGATCTGGACGGCAAGCGGGAGTTTCGGCGACGCACCTTCCTGCTGCGCGAGAACACCGAGTTTACGGGCTTAGCTATCGAAACCATCCCCGCTGACGTACGACTCATGGTGGCCGCCTCCGCCGCTACGGTGACCTTTTACCGGGAGGAGTTCCTGATTCCGGGCTTCGAGAACGTGGTGTTCTACAAGCACCTGTTCCCCACCCCGGTACACGAGCGGCTGCACGCCTCGGAGCTGCATCCGGCGGATGGGCTGATCATCTATACCCTAAACTACCTCATCCGCTCCGTCGTCGAGCCCGAGAAATACCTGCAACTCGGGGTGTACGAGTACGGCCGTGCGCTGATGTACACCGATTCCGGAGTACGCACCACGCTTGAAGCGCAGCAACTGAGCTATGCGGAGATAGAGCAACTGACCGACTTCTCCGAAAAAGCACTTAGGGACTTTATCGGTCTGGAGGAACTAGACTTGGCTGCTATCACCTATACCATCTTTCATACGCACGCACCAGTATTCGCCAGCCGGTTCCCGGAGCGCTTCGCTGCCCTACGCACGGCCTTTGCGCCTTACCTTTAGCGGTGCATTTATGGAAGATCTTAGCACCAGCGGCCCCGCCCCCGAACGTTCCCCCGAACGTTCCCCACGAACGTTCCCCCGAATACGACCCCGAACTGACGCCCTCGCTGGGGGAGCTGCGCGAAGAACGCCCCGGTGGACACCCCCTCGCCCCCGAGGACCGCATCAACCTCGACGCCCTCCACGCCGCCGCCGACCGGATCCGGGCCGAGGTAGGTAAACTCATCGTCGGCCAGCGCGACCTGATCGATCTGCTCATCGTCTCCCTACTGGCCGGCGGACACGTACTGGTAGAAGGGGTGCCCGGCATCGCTAAGACGCTAACCGCTCGCCTGATCGCCAAGACCATCGACGCCGAGTACCGCCGCATCCAGTTCACCCCCGATCTGATGCCGAGCGACGTGACCGGTACCACCGTGCTCAACACTAGCGATGCCCGCTTCGTCTTCAACCGCGGACCCGTATTCGGCAACCTGATCCTGATCGACGAGATCAACCGCGCCCCGGCCAAGACCCAGGCCGCCCTCTTTGAAGTGATGGCCGAGCAGCAGGTGACGGTGGACGGTACCACCCACGTACTGCCCGACCCCTTCTTCGTCATCGCCACCCAAAACCCCATCGAGCAGGAGGGTACCTATCGTCTGCCGGAGGCCCAGCTCGACCGCTTCTTAGTCCGCGTGGTGGTCGACTACCCGGACCAGACCGAGGAGCGGGATATTCTCTACCGTTTCCGGAGCGACTTTATGCAGCGGCAGCAGGAGGAGGTGCAGGCCGTACTGAGTAAGGCGCAGGTGGCGGAGTACCGGGCCGTGGTGGAGAAGGTGTTCATCCGCGATGAACTGCTCGACTACATTGCCGCCGTGGTGTACCGTACCCGTACGCACCCCGATCTCTACCTGGGGGCTAGTCCGCGGGCCTCACTGGCCATCCTGCGCCTATCCAAGGCCGTGGCTGCCCTGGCCGGCCGCGACTTCGTCACCCCCGACGATATTCAGCTGGTAGCCTTTCCCGCCCTCAACCACCGCATCATCCTTACGCCGGAGCGGGAGATGGAGGGCTTCGGGACGCGGGACGTGATCAAGGAGATCCTGCAGGGTATCGAGATCCCCCGCTAGTCTGCGGCGAAGGCGGCAACCACCTTGGCCATCCGCCGCCCGTTCACGCCGAGATCGCTGTGCCCTACCCGGCTAGCGCTGCGGTAGTGGATCACCTTAGCTTTCGGATCTACGATGAACTCTACGTCGTCGATGTAGGGGATCGGCCAGGTCTTGAAGGTGTAGTGCAGGTAGTTGCCGTCCTCCTCCTGTAAGCTGGTACGGGACATATTACCGACCACTTTCTTTATCTGCTCCTTCGCCGCTTCGGCGCTGCCCGTGAAGGAAATGGGATCGCGCTTCTTCTTCGGCTGGTCGGTCTGGGTACTGACGCAGTTGGGGGAGTCGGGGCAAGGCTTGAGGGTACGGGGCATGGTCGTGTTTGTAGGCTTAAGCATACCGCCGCCGCACCAGGTCGATAAATTCGCGGGCGGTTTCCTGCCGGTCTTCGCGGGCCCAGTCGTGCTGCTGGGCTAGATCGATGAGCAGAGGTTTAGCGTTGGCGAAGCTACCGCGCAGGTTGAGGATTTTTAGTGCATCATTGAGCCCTTCATTGCCGTCGAAGAGCTTGTTGGCGAACAGCACCCGGTTGTTGATACTCAGCGCTCGGTTGAGGTCGGTGACCCGCTGGCGCATCATGCGGCCGGCGACACCCCCCTGGTCTTTCTCTTCGAAGAGTTCTTCTACCTCCGGGCTAAGGTTGGGAGCGGGGGCCGGCTGTGGGGGGTGTGGGGCGGGCCGGTCGGAAACCATCGGCTCTACGCGTGCGGTGTGAGCCGTGAAGGTGGGAGCGGGTGGAGGGGGTACGGGCACATTCGGCACGGGGGGTAGGTCACCAAAATTCGGCGCGGTAGGCGGGGGTGGGGTGACCGCAGGTTCGGGCGCGGAGGGTGGAGGGGGGGGGCGGGTCCGCAGGTGCCGGCTGTGGCGAAGGGGTACTGATCCGCTCCGGGGCGGTTTTCTCTTTTGGCTTCGGTTTTTCCTTCGGCTCATCGAGCTCAGTGTACACGGTGTAGAGTTCCCGCAGGTAGCCCAGCATCAGGTCGCGTTCCAGGCGGGAGGGGGTATCGCCGTCCTGCTGCAGTTGTTCGTGCAGGGTAGTAATGCGGCGCAGAAGCCGGTCGGATTTGGGGATCGGGGGCATGGGCCTCTAGCTTTTGTGGTACCTTCGCCGGCCAAAGTACGGCGGCGCGTATGTTTTTAGAACCTCACTTCAGCGGTCAACGCAGCGGCTGGTTGGAAGTTATCTGTGGCTCCATGTTTTCGGGCAAGACCGAGGAGCTGATCCGCCGGCTCAAACGCGCGCGCATCGCCGGTCAGCAGGTAGCCGTTTATAAGCCTAGCATCGATACCCGGTATGCGGAGGAGAGTGTGGTTTCTCACGATAGCAACTCCTTCGTGGCTACGCCGATCACCCAGTCGGCTCAGTTGCTGGAGGTCGGTAAGGAGGTCACCGTCATCGGCCTCGACGAGGCCCAGTTCTTCGACCGTGACGTGGTCCAGCACACCCAGGAGCTGGCTCACCGCGGCAAACGCATCATCATCGCCGGACTGGATATGGACTTTCGCGGTCAGCCCTTCGGCCCCATGTGCGATCTGCTGGCGGTGGCCGAGTACATCACTAAGGTGCACGCTATCTGTAGCCACTGCGGTAACTTAGCTACCCACTCCTACCGCCTTAGCCCGAGCATGGATACGGTGATGTTGGGGGAGCGGGACCAGTACGAGGCGCGGTGCCGAAAGTGTTTTCGGATGGGCAACATCCTCGATCTGCGGTAGGGGGCAGTACAATGCTGCCTCCGGCAGCGGTAGACGTAGCAGCCTCCGGCTGCGAGAGCCGCCCTGGCGGCGACCGGAGTAACACAAGCAGCTGGCCAGGAGCCGCTACTCAAAGTAGGACGCATAGTACGGCCACCACCTAATCAGGTGCCGCACCAGTATAAATAAGCCGAAGAGCATCGCCGCCAAAAGGACGAGCCGTACCGCCCGGGCGGTGGACCGGTTCTTATCGCCGCGGCTGCGGTATTTGTGGCGGGTGGATTGTCGGCCCATATGACGAAGATACTGGCCTCGCACTCGTAGAGTGCTTCGGACGGCGCTGCCGGAGGGCTTACACCAGGCTAAGATTAGGGCCCCCTACCCCTAATCACGCATTCCCCTGCTGACGCAGTACTGGCGCGGTCGGAGACCGCATTGTACTAGAAGTCGAGCTCGATGGTGTCGCCGGGTTTGATATGACCGTTGCTTTTAGCTTTACCGTTGCTGCTGGCCTTGGGCGTTGCGGTCTTCTTCACGGGTGCAGCCTCCTCCTCAGTCGGTACAAAGGGCTCATTGAGCTCCTTGATATTGACCAGCTTACCGTCGTGCAGCTTGTTGCCGAGCGCCTTCCAGCCCTTGACGTCGATGAAGTCGCTCAAAATAACCGTTTTCTCGTGCTTCTCCCGCTTCTCGCGCCAGGTGTAGCGGACCTCCGGAGCGGGGTGTACGCTAGCCAGGTAGAGCTTGGTCTGCTTGTGATCGCTGAGGTAATTGAAGGCCTGGCCGGGGGAGCTGGTTTCGATGTTGAAGCGCTTCACGAGGGTCACGCCGCGCTCGCCCTCGTAGTAGACGGCGCTGATGACCATGTCTTCTTCGTGCTTACCGATGAAGTAGAGATTGTTGGGGTCGTAGCGGCGGGTAAGGTCGAGCTCCTCGCGCTCGTAGCTGCCGTCCTGGTAGACGGCCAGGAGATAGTCGCCGGTGTCGAAGCCGCCGAGGTACTGGCCGCGGCCGTCGAGGTTGAGGCGGCCGCTAACCTCGTCCATCCAGACTTTCATGGCGCCCAGGGTGCTCTTACCGACTTCCTTGAGGGTGATTTTGCGGACGGGGTAGCGGGTCATGATGTTGCCGGCCGCGCCACGGCTCTTGATGGCCAGGTCGGCGAAGTCGAAATCCTGATTCTTTTGCCGGGCCTTGGCCGACTGGCTCATCTGGGCGGTGACGGTTTCGGCCTCGCCGTTGGGATTGGCACTGAAGTAAAGCAGCTTGGAGCCCTTGTTTCCCTTGGTGAGGTCGTACTCGCGGTCGCGGGTGATGGCCGTGACGTTGAAGCGCTTAGCCATGGCCCGGCCGGTCTTGCCGTCGAGGTAGACCATATTGTAGGTGGTGCGCTCGTCGCCCTTCTTCCAAATGTTGACGTGGATGATGTCCTTGCCCACGAAGGTCTTGTCGTCGATGCGGGTCACCTGCATGGTGCCGTCGCGGCGGAAGACGATGATGTCGTCTACGTCCGAGCAGTCGCAGACAAACTCCTCTTTTTTAAGCGACTGGCCCACAAAGCCCTCCTTACGGTCCACGTAGAGCTTGGTGTTGTTGGCGGCTACGGCGGCTACTTCTACCTTTTCGAAGGTGGAAATCTGAGTTTTGCGCTCCCGCCCCTTGCCGTACTTGTCGAGTAGCCCCTGGTACCAGGCGATGGCGTAGTCGGTAAGGTGCTCCAGGTCGTGACGGACCTGGGCGAGCTCCTCCTCGAGCTTCGCCATCAGCTCGTCAGCTTTAAAGCTGTTGTACTTGGAGATGCGCTTGATGCGGATTTCGGTCAGGCGGGTGATGTCCTCCTCGCTGATGTCGCGCAGGAGCAGTAGGCGCTGATCGTTGCGCTTCTTTTTTTCCTCCGGCTCGCGGACGTACTTCTTCAGGCCCGCCCGGATAATCTCCAGCACCTGCTCGAAGCTCTCGGCCTCCTCGATGTCGCGGTAGATGCGCTGCTCGATGAAGATCTTCTCCAAATTGGCGAAGTGGATCTTCTCCTCCAGTTCCCGCTGACGGATGAGCAGCTCCTGCCGTAGCAGTTCCTTCGTTTGCTCGGTATTGACCTGTAGAATTTCCTCGACGGTGATGAAGTGCGGCTTATCCCCCTCGATGATCACGCAGGCATTGGGGGAGACCGACAGCTCGCAGCCCGTGAAGGCATAGAGCGCATCGATGGTCACGTCCGGACTGATACCCGGGGCCAGTTCGATCAGTAGTTCTACCTCGGCGGCCGTATTGTCGACCACCTTTTTGATCTTGATCTTGCCCTTGTCGTTGGCCTTGATGATACTCTCAATGAGGGTCGTGGTAGTCATGCCGTAGGGCACCTCCCGGATGGCGATGTACTTGCTGTCGATCTTTTCGATCGTAGCGCGGATCTTGACCCGCCCACCCCGCTTGCCGCCCTGGTAGTCGCTCACGTCGATGGTGCCGCCGGTGGGGAAGTCGGGATAGATCTTCACCTTCTTGCCCTCCAGCACCTTGATGCTCGCCTTACAGAGCTCGATGAAGTTGTGGGGCAAAATCTTGGTGCTCAGCCCCACCGCGATGCCCTCCGCCCCCTGCGCCAGCAGCATCGGGAACTTCATGGGCAGGTTGATGGGCTCCTTCTTCCGTCCGTCGTAGCTCAGTTGCCACTCGGTGGTCTGAGGATTGAAGACGACGTCGAGGGCAAACTTCGTCAGCCGGGCCTCGATGTAGCGGCTGGCGGCGGCGCTGTCCCCGGTCAGGGTATTGCCCCAGTTGCCCTGGGGGTCGATCAGTAGGTCTTTCTGACCCAGGTTAACCAGCGCATCGCCAATGGCGGCATCTCCGTGGGGGTGGTACTGCATGGTCTGACCGATCACGTTGGCCACCTTGTGGTAGCGGCCGTCGTCCATCTCCTTGAGGGCGTGCAGGATGCGGCGCTGTACGGGTTTGAGGCCGTCCTCGATGGCGGGTACGGCCCGTTCCAGGATGACGTAGCTGGCGTAGTCCAGGAAGTAGTCCTCGTACATCCCCTTGAGGCCGGTGACCTGGTCGTCGGGGGTGGTTTCTATGCCGTGTTGATTTTCCATCTGCTGCTTTATCCGAATTGTACTGCACCTGCGTGCGCGCCCTACTGTGACGCCCTGGCCGCGTGCGAAGATACGGAATGGGGATTAACTAACAAAATGTTTGAAGTGCGCTAGTCCCCAATAGGCGACCCATCCGGCAGGTCCGGCACCACCACTGGCTCGTAGCTCTCTGGATTGGCCAGGTAGCTGCGCACGAGGTGGTCGATGTACGCCTCATTGGCCGTCAACTCCGTACCGGAGGGCCTCCGAAGCTCGCGCAGCGCCCCGTGGGCCGCCGCCGTCACCGCCCCGCTGATCTCTTTGTTAGCGGCCAACTGGATCAGGTGGTGGGCCAGCCTGCGCTCGTTCATCTCGCTGACCCGTAGGGCGTAGGGCTCCTTACGGTTATCGCGGGCCTGCTGCTGGATGTAATCGGTGATCTTGTCCAAATAGGCATCCAGATCGGGTAGGTTGACACTGCTGTATAGGGCGTGCTGCTCCACGATGCGGGCCAGCCGGTCGGGGTGAAGGAGGAAGGTGAGGGTGTTGTCGGTGGCCGACTGCGCCATGGCCAGGGGGTCCAGGCCTCCGCCATTCTGGGAGGTGAAGAGCTCGCGGTTACGGTCATAGCCCATGGCGGGGGGCGGGATGAGCTGCTCGAGGTCCTGTGGCAGCATCAGGGTTTCGGGAGAGATCGTTTCTAAGAGCTTAGTGACGGCGAGCTGTTGCTGGGTAGGGTTAGTATGTACGTACTTCGGCGTCTCGCCCGCTACCCGCACTCCGTAGTCATACTCGTAGCCGCCGATCATCTTGGCCACGGCCTCCACCTGGTAGCGGTGCATCAGGTAGACCGGCACCAGTACGCTTTCGAGCTCGGAAAGTGGTGCACCCACTGGGATGTTCTGCTCGCTAAATTTCTCCAACGCCACCTTGCGCAGTTCCAGCAGCCGGTCCATCTCTGCTACGGGGTCGCTGCCGTTATCCCAGAGGTGGGCCTGGGGCTGGCTGCTGCCCTGGGGACGACTGTCAGGATCGCTGATGTAGCGCAGCCCAAGTTGCTCGCTCTCGGCCAGCACCCCGGCCAGACCGGCGGTTTCGGCGGCGGCATCGGGGTAATCGGTATAGCCGTACTTGATGGTTTGCTTGTCCCAGGTACCGATGCCAACGGTATAGGCCTGGCTAAAGTCCATGTCGCCGGCGTCCGTAAGGGTGATGTAGGGATGGGGATAATCCATCACCGAGGAGCGGTCGTTGGTGCTGGCGGCAAAGTTGTGGGCCAGGCCCAGCGTATGGCCGACCTCGTGGGCACTCAGTTGCCGCAACCGCGCCAGGGCCATTTCTTCTAACCGCGGATCGGGGGTGGTGCCGTCCTGCCCGTAGGCGGCCACGAGCCCCTGGGCGATCAGAAAGTCTTGCCGTACCCGTAGGCTACCAAGCAGCACGTGCCCCTTAATGATTTCACCAGTGCGCGGATCGGTCACCGAAGATCCGTAGCTCCAGCCCCGGGTGCTGCGGTGCACCCAGTTGATGACGTTGTAGCGCACGTCGAGGGGGTCGGCGTCCTCGGGCAGCACCTCTACGCGGAAGGCATCACGGTAGCCGGCCGCCTCGAAGGCCTCATTCCACCAGCGGGCCCCTTCGAGCAGGGCCGTCTTGACCGGCTCGGGCGCGCCGCGGTCGAGGTAGTACACGATGGGTTCGACGGGCTCGCTCACGGCGGCCGTGGGATCCTTCTTCTCCAGCCGGTGCCGGGTGATAAAGCGCTTGGTCAGCGGCTGGTCGATCGGCGTGGCGTAGTCGGCGTAGCTCGTGGGGTAGTAGCCCGAGCGGGGGTCGAAGGTGCGGGGCTGGTAGCCATCGTCCGGCAGCTGCACGAAGCTGTGGTGCATCCGCAGGGTGAAGCTCTCGCTATTCGGAGCTACGGTACCGATGTTGCGGCCCGTCGGCTCGCCAGTGAAGGTGATGATGGCCTCAAATTCGGTGTTTTCGGGGAAGTTCTTAGTCCGCTCGGGGTACAGCGCACTGCGGTCCTCGCTTACCTTATAGGTCCCCTCCTTCGCCTTCTTCAACCGGGCGGCTACCCCGTGGGCATCGCTGAGCAGCAGGGGCGTCAGGTCGATCAGCACCGTATCGCCGCTTTTGGCTACTACCTTGAATCCTTCCACCACCGACTGCGCAAAGGCCTCCTCCACGCTCTGCGCCTCCGCCGGGTTATCGGATACGGCGCGGTAGTCGAGGTTGCGTTGCTGTAGCAGCACCTTCGGCCCCACCCGGGTGAAGAATACGACGCGGGTATTTCCTAGTTGATTACGGTCCAGGCCGATGTCGTTACTGCCCAGTCCGGCGGCCAGGCTATTGACGTAGAGGAAGTCCTCGTCGGTGCGGTCCAGCAGCAGGTACACCTTGCCTTCCTCGGGGGCGTAATAGTAGGTGTAGAAGCCGGCTTGGCGGTCCATCCCCTCCGTTTTGCTGGTGATGGTGGGGGTTTCTTTGTCTTTTTCCTGGGCTTGGAGGGGGAGGAGGAGGGAGAGGATTAGGAGAAGTAACAGGTAGCGCATAGGGGGTGGGGGTTGCTGCGCGTGTAAGGTAAAACCTTGTGGGGATTCAAGTTATATCGGGGGGGCGGGGCCGCAGGTGCGGGGGATCCTAGGGTACGGACTTGGAGAATCAGTGGCTACTAGTATTTTAGGGCCGTGGTAGTGCGGGTAGACGCTGTAGGTACTTTGGGCAAGTGGGTTCGACACTTGGGAGGCGAAGCCGTGGGGTGGAGGCTGCCGGCTATCGGCTATCGGAGGCATGGCGAGTTGCAGGGGCTCGTGATCATGCTACGTGCGACAGTCGGTGTTTGGAAGTGTTGGTGGGTGATATGCGTGTATACGTCAATCGGTATGTTCGCGTCAACTGGGGCTACGGCTGTCTGCTTCATTGCGTAAACACAGCAGGGGGTGGGGGTGTATACGCCAATTATTGCGCGGGGATAGGGGGGGTTAGTGCAATGCGGGTGTGGGGTTGTTCGGCGAAACAAATGACCAGTAATTTGAATCTTTAGCTAAGTTTCAAAACGCTCTACGAACGAAATCTACATAATATGAAAACACTTAATGACGAGGAGAAGAAAGACAGGCTTGAAGCGGAAATTAGTAAGAGCGGATTCATACTAGAATATCAGGTTGGTGAAGCCTTTTCAAACAATGGCTGGACGGTAGTTTCAAATAAATATTATATTGATGACATAAGTCGAGTTCCGCGAGAAATCGATCTGTTAGTTTCAAAATCTACCCATATAGGAGAAGTTGAGATTGTAACGAATATTCTAATTAGCTGTAAAAAATCCGAGGAAAGAGATTGGGTGTTCTTATCGAAGCTCACTAAAACTAAATTCGAAACTTTAGAAATATTTTATCATAAGCGTATTAGTAATCAAAAGATTAAACATATTTACGATAAGCAAAATATAGATTACCATGTCCTTACCGGACTTGAACAACATGGAATTAGTAAACACTTCATCAGCCTAGAATACGAAATTACTGCGTTTCAAGAAGTTTTGAAGAAGAATCAAAAACTTCAGAATCAAACCAATATATACCGGTCAATTGAATCTTTAATAAAGGCGCAGGCATATGAATTAGGTAAGTTAGACGAGCCAAAGTCATCAGGCCCAATCAGCTATTTCTATTTGCTGAATGTGACAGATACGAATATGTACTTAGGGACTTTTAGCGAGGGGGGTAGGTTGTCATTTGAAGAAAAAGAATCTATTAATTACAAAAACCATTATATAGTGAATGGAGATGAAGGTGAATTTAATATTTCTTTCATCACACCTGGACGGTTAGATAAATCTATCCAATATTATAACAAACTACATGAAAGCAAAGCGCAAATTGTCTTTAAGGAGGTTGATGCGTTTTATTTTAAACTACTTATAGATTCAAACGCTCGAAGCGAGTTTAACAAAATTATCAATAATGATTTTCAAAAGGTTATCGAGTTTTACTTAGACGACAAAGATCTTGAATACTTTCATCACGTAGGTGCATTTATGAAATATGACCCAGATACAAATGCTATTATTATTCAAAGCGAAGTATTCAATGACGAGCTAATAAAACAGCTGAAGCAAAGTTCTAGCTTCCGGCGTAGAATACGAAATTGGTTTAAGCAGAATTATAAATTTGAGGGTAAGTTTAATTTGGAACAAATAATTAATTTGGAAAGGTACTACGATGAGGACGATACAGACTATGGGTTTGAATTAAATTAAAATATTCGCCGAACACCGCGCCATCGTCAAGCCGGCGGCGGTGCTTTCAAGAGTCAAAGAAGATTTTTCGGCTAGGAGAGAAAGTTCCTTACCCGTAAGTTGGTCGGTGAAGCCGGCCTGCGGTGGCGCAATCGTTGTGTGCAACCAATAAAGCACCTAAGGACATTAAGGAATAGGATAAGTTAATAAAACTTGAAAATCTATTCGGATGAAAAACTTACAAGCTTGGTCTCCACTACTTATAAATTTTAAGAAAGAAACTGAAAAGCTATTTGATTTAGGGTGTCAAGCCATTGAAAAATGGCCTGATGATTTATCAAACTGGTATGTCAATTCGTTTGACAAACTGATTGAAAACGCCAAGAAATTCAACAAAGACTATAAATATGAAGTTACAACTTTACTCTGTGAATTGATTAGAAGCGATTATGCTTTGAACTTCATGGCTGGGAGTAAGAATTTGCTCAAAAACCCTCTTGAAATTTGGTCAATTCATGAAAAGGTTAGATTTGTAAGAGATTCTTACGAGAGTATATATCAAAACTTTGCATTTATAACATTCATATCTGATTACAATAAGTCTGACGTAGAAAATTATAGATCAGATTGGTATTATCCACATAAGTCTAAAGATGGAATTAGGCACGGGGAAAATAGTGATGACAACTGGGCATATGCTGGTAACCATGTTACAGGAAAACAATATATATTAAGCACATCTCGTATTTTTTCGTGGTTGTCTGCTGACCAGAAGAAGCTCTTGAAAAACGTGAGAAATAGCGATAGTCACTATAAAACAATCATAATTGATGATAGTGTATTCTTATTGGATGGAGACAAATCTGTTGAAATAACAAATGATATTGATGAACTATCTGACTATCTATTAGCCTGTCATCATATAATGTATGAATTATATGTGATTCTACTGTCTAAAGAAAAATTTTGGATTCTGCCTAGTGTGTTGTTAACTCTTAGCGAAGACTTCGGTTACAATAAAAAAGAGGTTGCATATGGATTGCTACAGCATGTTTTTGAAAGGATGCAGAAAAAGGAAGCAAAAGATAAATCTGCTAACGGAAAATCAAAATTAGGAGATGATCCTAAGAAATTAATATTGTTTTATGGTTTTATTATGCATGGAGCACTAATAGGCTTATGGGATATCTTAGAGGATAGTAAAGATGATATCAATGAACTTCTACAGCCGACTGGTAAGGAATTTTCAACCGATAAATTGCGAAATTTACAAAAAGAAGCAATTCTAGAAGTGATAAATTTCTTTAGAATGTCAAGTGCAAAAATTGAGCAATTTATCGATAAGAAAGAAGTTGTTGAATATACGGAGTTAGAAATGCAAAATTATGAGAGTATTGACTTACTGGAAGAAATAGATAACTACACAAGTAGTTTAAAGAGAGCACTAGAGGCTAAAGATCATGGTAGTATGATGTTATTTACAATTCTTCCCGCTGGAATGGCATTTATTACACCTCTCGGTAAGTTGTACGAAAAATTTCAAACAGTCTTTACGGATATTGAATGAGAAATGCACACAACATTGCGCCATCGTCAAGCCGGCGGTGAGGCTTTTAGGCGTCGATGAAGGCTATAAAAGGCGACTTAAAGCTGGTCGAGACCCGGATGTTGACTGGTATTAGCCGGCCTGCGGTGGCGCACCCGTTGGGCGACACCCGCTGAGGCGGGCGAGAAGAAAACCGGATTGTCTGTCTGAAACAGCGGTAGAATCAACTTTCAAAAGTACCTGTAAGAAATTCAAATAATAATATGAGCTACGTGTTTAAAGTTGCACAACCTAATGGCGAAGAATTACCGATTACAGTCGAAGCAGGTGTTCCTCTATTTGTCTTAGGAGCAAATGGAAGCGGCAAGTCTTCGTTAATGACGAAGTTTTATCAACAAAATCCACAAGAGGCGAGAAGGATCTTAGCACATAGACGAACATGGTTCTCAGAAAGTGCAACAAATTTGACAGCCCATGCAAAAAAGCAGACAGTAGGTTATATTAAATCCAATGACAGTACATGGTCCTCCCGATGGACAGATACCTATGCTGATAAAAGATCAAGTATTTCAATATTTGATTTAAGTATACTCGGCGCGGTCATCTTATGTGAAAAGTGGGGAAGCACCGATCTTGGAGGTGTCAAGCCATCCAACCCATGTACTTCCCCGTGATCAGCGAAGCTGACCTTGAACAAGCAAGGTACCATCAAATCCATTCTGCCCACCACGTGATCCGCCAGCGCATGCACTATCTGATCCTGCGCGCTCAGGGCTTCGGCCCGGGGCAGTGCGCTAAGATCCTAGGCATTCACCCCAACACGGCCACCCACTGGGCCAAGTGCTACCTGGCGGAGGGCTTAGCGGGCTTGCTGCGTTATGCCCCCTGCCGTCCAGCCAGTGCGCTCATCCAGCATCGGAGCGAGCTGTGCGCAGCCTTCACCTCCGAGCCGCCCCGCTCTATCGCCCAGGCCGCTCAAGTTATCGCGCAGCGTACCGGACTACGACGGGGGCTGACCCAGACGCGTCGTTTTATCAAGCACACCCTGGGCATGAAGTGTCGCCGCTTCCGCTGCCTGCCCGGTGGTAAGCTCTCCTTAGCAGAACTCGCTGCCCGGCAACTCGCTTTTTTGCGCGACACCCTGCAGCCCCTCCTGGAACAATCCGCTACCGAAGCCATCGACCTGTACTTCGTGGATGCGGCCCATCCCGTGCAAGGCTTTCACACCGGCCGGGTATGGAGCCCCCAACCCTTGGCGGTTCGTACTCCGTCGGGACGTCACCGCCTCAACATCCTCGGTGCCCTGGATAGTCACCGCCAGGAGCTCTACAGCATCACGACACCAGACTACATTCAAGCTACTACGGTGGTCGAACTGCTGAACTTACTGCGCCAGGAACGCCCCGGCCGGCCTATCTACCTGGTATTAGACAATGCCCGCTATCAGCGCTGTACCTTGGTCCAGCAGGCTGCCCAACAACTCGACATCCAGTTGGTCTACTTACCGGCCTACTCCCCCAACCTGAACCTGATCGAGCGCTTTTGGAAGTTCCTCAAAAAGCAGGCTCTGGCCGGCTATCACTTTGCCACCAAGCAGGAGTTCGAGGAGGCGATCTACTGGTTTATCGACGAGGTCAACAACGGCGAGCATCAGGCACAACTGCGCACTTTACTCGCACCTAACTTCCAGCAGCTGCTCAAACCACCCGCAGACTTTTCACATAAGGTGGCCGCGTGAAGTATAGCATCCCAATTTGACCTAATCGACCTTTAGAATGACCTAGAAAGAAGGTGTATTTACCGTCATTTTCATGTTGGTCTGATAAGCTGTCGGCAAGTACGTGAGCGTCTAAAGCAAATTTTTGTGCGAAGTCGATGCGGCCGTTACTCCGATAATAATTAGATATGACCTGTAGTAGTTCGTACTGTTCAATGCTCCTATCTTCTATGTCCTTGCTAATTTGAACTGAAGCACCTACGAAAAATTCACTATCATCTTTTGATAAGTTAACAATGTTATTAGCAATGTCAAAGGTGACAAGCTTTAATAGCCGACTTCGAACTGTAACTGCCGTTTCTTGCCAGAGCTGCCTGAGTTTATGCCTTAAGACATCCCGAACTACTTGATTTATTCTGTATTTATTTTGATGATCGGCATCAGGTACTAACCAGCCTCGATACGAAAGTGATGCGAGAACTGAATTAATGTTATTGAAGGCTGGAACTAATAAAGTGAGTTGCGCCGAAACAACCGGGACGGCGGGTAATAAGGCAAATAACGATAAGCATTTTTTCTCATCATTATCTAATTCCTCCAAATCGTAGATTGCCTCTACTACATCACGTGGGGTAGTTCTTTTCAACTTTTTATAATCTGTCCATATACCATGGTTTTCGTCTAATTGCAGTAGCCCCTTTCTCTGTAAATTTGCTAATAAATGTTCTAGTCTATATTCTGGATTAACTTTAATTGACGAGCGTAAATTTTTGGCTAGAATTTCAATGACTAACGTATTCCCTCCTATAGCGTGGTAGATGGACGTTAAGCGTTGATGGTCATTCTGACTTTGATTTCCAGCATGCGTTTCAAACAGTTTGATAGCGCGACCTACTGGTAATGCATCAACCTTGATAACATTTATTTGCTCGAACTCCGAGATGCGTGAGGTGATGGCGATATGGAAGTTCAGTAGTTGACGTATATAGATGTAGTTCTCATCAAGTTCAGTGAGTTCATTTATACTGTCAAACACTATTAAAACGGGCTTATTTAACAGCAGTTCTCACTATCGGTCATCTTAGCCAGGGTTGCTACTTTTGTTTATGGCCGGCCCCGATACGTCTCCGCTCAGCGAACAGCTCAGCTTCGACCACCTCTACAACCAATTGATCGTCCCCTTTTTCCGCTCCCTAGATGACGGCAGAGCCTTCAACGCCAGCTATGCGCTGCTGGATGCGCTCAAGGCTGCCTTTGCCATCTACTCGCTCAAGATACCCTCCCTGTTTCAGTTCCGTACGATGTCCCAGGCCGAAGATCACAACCTGAGCACGGTCTACAAAATCGGTCGTATCCCCAGCGATAACGGCCTGCGTAAGCTGCTCGATGGGCTAGACCCGGCCGCTCTGCGCGCCGGCTTTGCTCACCTGGCCGAGCACGTCAAGGCAAGCGGACTCCTCCAGCGCTACCACGTCTACGAGGACTACGTGGCCGTCAGCGTGGACGGGGTGGAGCACTTTTGCTCCAAGCAGGTCTCCTGCCCGCGTTGTCTACAGCGGCGTCACCGCGACGGGAGTGTGTCCAACTACCATGCCATGCTGAGTGCGGTCATGGTCAAACCCGGACTGGCCGAGGTGCTGCCCTGGGACCACGAGCCGATGACGCAGCAGGACGGAGAGGTCAAAAACGACTGTGAGCGTACGGCCGTGCACCGGCTGCTGGCTAACTTCGAGGCGACCCACCCCGAACTGGCGACCATCTTCGTGCTCGATGCGCTCTACGCCTGTGCCCCGGTGGTCCAACGCATCGGCCAAAACGCACACTGGCGCTACCTCATCGGCGTCAAGGACAAGGGCCACGCCCACCTGTTTACCCAGTTCGATGAACTGGATAGCCAGTACCAGGTCCCCTGGCAGGAGTGGAAGACGAAGGCCGGGGAGGACTATGCAATAGGCTACGCTAATGGGCTGGAGCTGAACGCCACCAACGCTGAGGTGGCGGTCAACATGCTCTACGCCATTATCCGCGACGCTAAGGGTAAGGAGACGACCTTCACCTTCATCACCAACCTGGAGCTGAGCCCCGACAACGTAGCGGAGTTATTGGCCGTGGGGCGCGCGCGCTGGAAGATCGAAAACGAGACGTTCAACACGCTCAAAAACCAGGGCTATCACTTTGAACATAATTACGGTCACGGCCAGCAGCATCTCTGCACGGTCATGGCCTACGTGATGCTGCTTGCCTTCTGGGTCGACCAACTCCAGCAGGCTGCCAACCGCAAGTTTTGGGCCCTGCTCACTAAACTCAAAACGCGCGTCAAGTTATGGGACGCCACCCGTGCGGTCTTCCGGGTCGTGCCCGTCCAGTCCATGGACGCTCTGCACGATCAGCTCATCGACCTGTACTGCGTCAGGCTCATCTGACCGATAGTGAGAACTGCTGCTTATTTAAAGAGTTTATGTTTCTAATTATCAAATCCATTTTTTGCTCGCTAGTAGCGGCAGAAGTAAAATCTATATTCAATGTGTCAGCTATGGATAGAAAACCAGTGCTCATACTGGTACCTTCTGGAATCCATGCGACGTGGTTATAACTATGGATATGAGTGTGAAAATATTGAGCGGCTACTGTAGTTTTTCCGATCCCACCCTCACCATTGATAAGAACGCAGGAGCCGCTTTCTTGAAAGAGTGCTGTTTTAATTTGGTGAAGATAATTTTCGCCGCCATCAATGAATACTTCAGGCTTTTGAGGCGGCGATGTAAGAAATAATGGAGGTTGCTCTACATTCTGTAGGTAGGTATCCCCTATGTGAACATTCCCTTCAGCCGTAATTGTGCTGTTAATCACGGCATTCTTAGCTGCCCCCGGTTTTCCAGCGCTATTTTCTCTATAAAATATTTGGATCTGGTCGACTAAGTTTTGTAGTCGTCTGGGATAATCTTTTACCAAAGTATCTTCCAAGAAGTCTACTCTCCCGTCCGGACCTAATCTGCAAACAACTCCAAAACTTCCGGCGCCAATAACATATATTAGCAATGATGGATAAGCGTTTAACAGTACAGATAGTTGCCCGGTAACATTATCGTATGATTTTTCGCCAATACGTGATTTAAGTGTGGTAAAATCTATTGGCGATAAGTTCATAATACGATGTTGGCACAGGTGTTTTATTGGCGATCGCCAACATTAAAGCTGCCTCCACTTTTTACCGTAGAATTAGAAACAACATTTTTCTTAGTAAGGCTATTGTCGTTTTGTGAAGTGTTATTCGAGTCGCCAATATTCACATCACCATCAACAGTGAGTTCTACTTGATTAACTATATTCTTCTCGCGTTTATCAATTCTTTCTGCCCAACTCTTTAAATGATCTGATATATCTGGATCTTGAGCTAGTAGCAATAGTTTTGTTCTTATAAAAGACTCTTTGGCATTGGCATCATTGCTAGAAAGTATCGATTCAGCTTTAGGCTCATCAATGAGAAAGAGCGGGCGTATCTCGGCTATGAAAGCTGACACAAAATCGCTGCCGAAACGTTTCGCATCTGCGTTCGTCGTAAAAGCAGCGATTGCGAAAGGTAATACAGTAGTTAAAGGGTCCATATATATCATAGGTTGTTGCAAGTAGTAACTAAGTTGAGGCATGCATAGTTTCAAATTCCGACTCAGAGTTTCACACCAGCCGCACCCGCCCAGTCAACAAGCCCTCCATCATCCCCGCCTTCACCCGCGCCACCTTCGCCCGCCGCGCCCGCACCGCCGCCAGCCCCGCGTCGAGAGCGGAAAGGACTTCGGCGATGGCGCGCTGCTCGGGGAGGGGTGGGAGTGATATATTAAAGTTTTCAAAGGTGGGTAGCCGTAAGGAATCGACGGTTGCTTTCACCGAGTGCTCCAAAGCATGTCGGCCAAAGTGAAGGAGCATGTACCAATAAATGTATTTACCATAACAACCCTCGTGAAAACTGTCAATCTTATAAACTCGCTGATGGACCTCAAACTTACCATCGATGTAGTGAAATATTGATCCGATATTGCCTTCACCTGGCACTAAAATTGCTTCGGTATCGTAACTGTAGCTATCAATACGCTCAACATGCTGTGATCGAACATAGAATGGATATATCCCATGATTGACCTTGTCTTGGTTGTTCTTCGAACCAGTAGTTATATCAGCTAATTCGCCCAAAGCTATAGTCTTCCATTCCCCATCACCGCCGGAGGCAGCAGCAGCGCTAAACCCCGCCAACCGCCGCTCCCCCCCCAGCAACTCCTCCAGCACCCCCCGCTTCACCCGCTCCTGCTTGGCGATGAGCGCATCCAGGGCCGCCAGCAGCGCATCGGTGTCGCCCAGGGCCTTGGCAATGGCACGTTGCTCGGGGAGGGTGGGGGGTAGAGGGAAATAAGTCTTACTTAAATTAGTTTTTGAAAGACCATATACAGTTGTTCCAGTCGAATTTCTTATTAATTGATGTTTAACTGCTGCAATAGCAGTTAAGTAGCCGCCATAGCCTTTGGCAATCCTATTTCCTTCATCTCTAAGTGCAATTGTGTGAAGCCCTCCTACAATCAGATGTTCGTTGGTATTTCTTAGCTCAACGCTAACCCCAATGCCTTCAAAATCTTCTGAAGCATCCGAAATGATAACGTCTCCATCCTGCAGACGCGGCAAACGTTTGATCTTCTCAGAACTGATCTTAGGCAATCTGTCCGAAAAAAGATCTAAAAAATGTGGGTGCCTCTTGGTGTGCAAGTCTCCATAGTGCACATAATGTACATCACCGTGGTCGCTCAAATCTGCACGAGAGTTTGATCCAGTTTGTAAGAACTTAAAAACTTCGCCAAACGATACCACTTTCCAATCCACTGGTATCACCCCTACCTCGGTCCGCTTATGTCCGGCCAGTATAGCATCATCACTGGTCAGTGGAGTCTGTACTTTATTCCTAGCCAATTGCGCCAGCAACGACGACGTAGTTCCTAATTTATTTACCATTCCAATCCCATTTTAGCCAAATGCCCATTCACTTTCTCCTGCAATTCCGCCACCTCCGCCTCCAATTCCGGTAGCGGACGCGCGTACCGCTCCGTCAACTCCGCCACGCGCCGACTCAGGAAGTGACCCACGGCCGTGGTCTCGGAATCGATGCGGCGACGCAGGTCTTCCCGCCACTTGTGCCCGATGACCAGCTCGCGGACGGTCCCCTCCTCCAGCGTCTCGTAGAAGGCACAGGTGGTTTTGCGAATGTCGGCTTCCATCACCTTGGCTGCCTTGCGGTACTTAGCCCTGACATCCTGGTACTGCAGGTAGCGGTCCAGACACCGTAGCTCCTCCCGGTCGTCGCTGTCCTTGCTGCCCTTCAGTGCTTTGCGGCGGGTGTTGAGGTCGCCCTTGGTGATCTTGCCATTTTCGCCGGTGACCTCGCTGAGCAGACCGTCTTCCCCACCTTCTTCTTCCAGTAGCTCGGCTAAGTAGTTTTCCGCGTCCTCAGCCTGGCTCTCCAGGGTAGCCAGCTTCGCTACGTTGTCGCGCAGGTAGGCGTCGCGCACGATGTCGGTGGGTAGCAGGGCACAGGTGAAATAGCCTTTGCGCACCTTCCGCTTGTCGTCCTTGCCGGTCATTTCGGGTACCAGTTCGGCGCGCCAGCCGGTGGCGATGATGCTGTAGACGTCGTCCTGCAGGGTTTCCTCCCAGTAGTCCATCAGGTGCTGGTACACGGCGTAGGGGTCCACCAGGGGCCGGTGCTTGTAGAGCTGCAGCAGGTCTTCGCTGAGCTGCTCGATGACCTCGGCGGGCTTGCTTTCGGCGTTCAGCTCGGCCAGCCAGTCGGCTGCTTCCTCCCAGAAGTCGTTAAAGGTCTCCGCCAATTTCTCCCGCAGGTTCAGGAACTCTTCGTGCGTTTCAATCAATACGGGCGGGGTCGCGGGTGCAAGGTAGTTTGGGCGAAGCGGGGTGAATAGGTCATCCGGCAAACCCGGTAGGTTCCGCCAGTACTTGTCTAACTCCGCTACGTCGCGCTCGGGGATGCCGCCGCGCAGGTGGCCCTCCAGGTCCTGGCGATCGGCCCGGTTCTGCCCGTCGAGGTAGCGCGGCAGGTTCAGGTTGTGGTCGTTGGCGGCGATCTCGGCCAGGGGTACGGAGCGACTGTAGCCCTTCACCTCCCGCCGGGCCCGGAAGACGTCTACGATGCGGTGAATGTCCCGCTCGCGCAGGCGATTCTTGGGGCCGTCTTTGCGGTAGTCGTTGCTTGCATCCACCATAAATACTGCACCCGCGTCCCCGCCCTCTTGTCCCTTATGCAGCACGATAATACAGGCCGGGATGCCCGTACCGTAGAACAGGTTCGCCGGAAGCCCGATGATGCCCTGAATGAGCCCCGCCTCCAGGAGTTGGCGCCGGATGGTGGCCTCGGCGTTGCCGCGAAAGAGTACGCCGTGGGGAAGGATGATGGCGGCTGTGCCCCCGGTGCGGAGACTGGCCACGACGTGCAGTAGGAAGGCGTAGTCACCGTTGCGGGCCGGGGGGATGCCGAAGCGCTCGAAGCGGCGGTAGGTATCGTTCTCGGGGGTGAGGCCGTTCTGCCAGGCCTTATCGCTGAAGGGTGGGTTAGCGACCACGAAATCGAAGCGCTTGAGGGTATCCCGGTCGTTGTGGTGGGCGACGAACCGGGGGTCGGAGAGCGTATTGCCCTGCTTGATCTCGGCCTCGGGATGGCCGTGGAGCCACATATTCATGACGGCCAGTCCGCGGGTACTGATGTCGCGCTCCTGGCCGTAGATGGTGAGTCCGTGGGGGGCGGCGTCGGCTACCTTCAGCAGCAAAGACCCGGAGCCACAAGTTGGATCGTATACTGTGTAACTGGGCCGGTCAGCGCGCTCTACGCCCAGTACGGCGGCCATGATGCGGCTGACCTCGGCGGGGGTGTAAAACTGGCCCTTACTCTTACCACTCTGGGTGGCAAAGTGGCGCATCAGGTATTCGTAGGCATCCCCGAGTAGGTCATCGCCGGCCGCGCGGTTGCCGGCAAAGTCGAGGGCGTCGGACTGGAAGATGCCGATAAGCTTACTGAGGCGCTCGACCATCTCCTTGCCGGTGCCGAGCTTTTCGACGTCGTTGAAGTTGGCCGTGGTAATACTACCCGCCAGGTTGTTGTGGGTGGCGAAGCGGGCAACGATCTTATTGAGCTGGTCGCCAATGCCGGGCTTATTCTTCCAGTAGACCATGTCGTGAAAGCTGCCGCCGTAGCCAATCGTTGCTCCGGACTCATCTTCCGGGGGCTGCTGCGGGGGGAATTCGATGAGGCTATCGGCCCGCCCGGCGCGGTCCGTCACGTACTTCATGAACAGCAGGGTGAGTACGTAGTCCTTGTACTGGCTGGCGTCCATGCCTCCGCGCAGTACATCGGCGGCGGACCAGATGGAGGCGTAGAGGTCTGATTTGCGTAGGGGCATGGGGGCAAGATAGTTAGCTTGCCCCCACCACGCCATACCATCATTCCTTCACCACCCGGTACCGATGCAGCACCTCCCCCCCCGCCGCAAGACTAAGCGTATACATACCGGCGGGAAGGTGACTTACGTCCAGCCCGGTGGTCCCCCCGGGGTGCGGCTGCTGAAGGAGTAGCCGCCCCGTCGCATCGTGTAGCGCAAGCTGGTACGGCCGTTCGCCAGTTACGGTGAGGCGATCAGAGACCGGATTGGGGTAGACCGCCACTGTGGATGCATCTGCCGAAGCCGTTGCTAACTGAACTTGAGCCGAAGCGGGGAGCTTTGTGGTCGCAGTACTGCCTGCCGCCACGAACCGCCACTGCTGATTAGCGCCCCCCCCGTAGCTCCACTGCTGCACGTTGGCGCCATCTGCAGTAGACACCCCTCGCACGTCGAGCACCTTACCGGAGTACTTGTTGGTCAGTTTGTAGTAGCCTCCGGCCACGACCTCGATCTTCCACAGTCGGTTGTCGTCCGTGTTGTTGCCGTACTGGAACACATTCGTACCACTAGCGGTGGGGTCCTGTTTGCCGCCGTTGGTCGTAGGGTTCAGGTCTACGGCTAGCATCCGGTTCGAGTAGGTGCTGGTGAGGGTGTAGTAGCCACCCTGGCCTACCGCCTCGATGTTCCATAGCCGGTTGGCGTAGGTGTCGCTGCCGTACTGGAAAACGTTGGTGCCATCGGCGGTAGGGTTGGCGAAACCGCCGTTGGTGGCGGAGTTGAGGTCTACGGCGAGCGCCTTACCGGAGTGCCTAGCCAGCAGCTGGTAGGTACCCGTAAAGGTTTCCGCGGGGGAGGCATCGATCTCTACGAGCATCAGATGGTCCGGCAGACTCAGGGTAAGGGCCGCGGGACTGCTCCGGGTCGCTACCGCCTTGAGCGGTGCGGAATAGTTGCTAGTATTGTAGGGCAGATAAACCCGCGTCTGCAGCACCGGCTGATCAAACGTAAGCGTGACGGCGGCAGTGGGGTTATTAATGTCCCGCTGCGCCTCACGGTCCCAGACAGATATCTCCCGCCACAGGGCGAGGTAAAATTTGCCGTCCGCCTTTTGAAACAATAACTGCTTGACGCCCTCCGTCTGCCCACCGAGCGTATACTTGAGCGATCCTGTGGCGGCCCCTGTTTCGGCTGACCCATCAGTCAGCAAACTCAGCATGTTCTTGACGGCGTAATACGCCGGCTTGGGCGTGAGGTCGTTGCGCACCAGCCCGAAATTCTCCTCGCGTAGGGTATTAGTAGGATCGGGTTGCTTATTGAGCAGCTCGTAGGTAAAGGTCTTAACTACCCCCTTGGAGAAGTAATCCATGAACAGCCGGGGCAGGTACTTGGCCTCCCCTTCCTCACTGATGGGGTAGTGGGACTCAGGGCCCTGGGCCACTGCCGTGTGGTAGCCCGTCTCGGTGGCGTAGAGCGAAATCGGCCCATTGACCTCTGGTACCCTGACCAGATAATCGTCGATCTTCCTGCCCGGCTCAACAGCTCCCGGATAGGCGTGTACGTTATAGTAATCACACACGCCGGAAAAGTCTCCCATCTCACCCACTGATACTCGCCGCGAGAAGGTCACCGATGGGCCAAGTACGGGTAGTCGCCGCACGACGGCCGCTGGATGATTTTTTATCGCCCGGTAGAGTCGCTGCTGAAAACTATACAGCGTCTTCACCCAGTCCGTATCGGCGGCGGGATGGTTGTTGTCGTATTCGTTGGGCCCTTCAAGAGCAGCATACATCTGGGGGTAGGCGGCGGCCCGCGTTACCATCTCGTCGATGCGCTCCGGGACGAGGAAGCGCTGGCTGCGCGGGTTGAACACGGCCACGTTTTTGATGCCATGCTCCTCGAACAGTTCCCGGCACAGCGCCTGACCCCCACCACTATTGACGCCGGCCCGGTCCCGGATATAGCGCACCCCCAGCTCCGCCAGCAACTCCTTCACGCGCGGAAACTGCTCAACGTACACGGTATTCGTATAGTCGAAGTGGGTACATACGCCTACCGATTCGACGAAATCGGAGGCACTACGCGCCTGCTGGGCACGTAAGGGGAAGGCCACGAGTAGGTAACTCGCGCTCAGGAAAAACAGTAGGGTATATCTCATGTGGTTGTATCAAGTAGAAAACCTGCTTTACAACCGGGCCTCAGTCGCTAACCTCACAAACATAGTCAAACAGATTGCATATCCAAGTAATTGGGGATAAAATACATTTTTTCGGATGTGGCGGGGTCGCAGGTGCAATGTACCTCGTATAACCTACCGGTGAGAATCGATGCATTCGAGCGAGCGAGTATTGCCCCAGGCGCACCGACCACAAGCACTCAAGAGCAACTTTCCACCGTATCATCGCTGTTCCCACCCCATGCCCCCGCCCCCCTTCATCGCACCCGCGCTCGCGCAAACCGCCGCCCGCTACGACGTAGAGATTCTCTTCACCATCGAAAGCGGCAGCCGCGCCTGGGGCCTAGCCAGCACCGACAGCGACTACGACGTCCGCTTCGTATACCGCCACCCCCGGGACTGGTACCTGAGTCTACACCCGGGCCGCGACATGATTGGCCCCCACATCGAGCGCGACGGCGAGCTCGACCTGGCCGGCTGGGACGTACGCAAGTTCCTGCATCACCTATCGAACAGTAACCCCAGTGTGCTGGAGTGGCTAGCCTCGCCGATCGTGTACCATGCCACGGGAACGTTTTTGGAGGACTGCCGCCGAGTCGCCGATACCTACTTCCGCCCCCGCAAGGCCATCGCCCACTACCTCGGCATCGCCCACGGCGCGCGGCAGGCCGGCCTCGATACCGACGACCGCTGGAACCTGAAGAAGTTCTGCTACTGGATGCGGCCGATCCTGGCGGCTACCTACGTCGTACGGCATGGCCGGCGGCCACCGATCACGATGGACGGTCTGCTGCCCCTGATCGACGACCGCGAGCTGACGGCACTCATCCACGAGCTGATGGAACTTAAGCATACCGTACGCGAAGACTACCGCACCCGCGTCGACCCCCGCCTGATGACCCACTTCACGGAGCTGAAGATGCACGCCACCACCGCCTGTAATGGAATGGATAAGGACGTAAACCAATCTGGCGAGGCCGACGCCTTCTTCCGCCAAACCATCGGCTACCCGTGACCGTCGACGACCTGCGCCCCGGTCGGCACCTGCTGCTAGAATGCCGTAGCGGTAGCCACGCTTACGGGCTGGCCACCCCCGATTCCGACGAGGACTTCCGCGGGGTGTTCCTGCTGCCCTACGATCGGCTGCTCGGCCTAGATTACACTGCCCAGTTCGCCGATGCCACCAACGACCGCAGCTACTACGAGATCGGCCGCTTCGTGGAGCTGCTAGCGAAGGCCAACCCCACCGCCCTAGAGCTACTCGCCACCACGGGAGAAGACGTCCTGTACCGTCACCCCATCATGGACCAGCTCCGCGTAGCAGACTGGCTCACCAAGGCCTGCCGCGACACCTTCGCCGGCTACGCCATCACCCAGATCCGCAAGGCCCGCGGCCTCAACAAAAGGGTGCACAACCCCATGCCGGAGCAGCGTGCCGGTGTTGCGGACTTCTGCTACGTGATCGAGCACGGTCGTAGCCAGCCTCTCACCGACTGGAACCACCAAACCGGTATTCCCGCCACCGCGCTGGCTCTCGCTAAAGTCGACCATGCCCGCGACCTCTACGCTGTGTACCACGACAGCGCAGGGGCGGGATGGGCCCAGGGCGTCTCCCGCCCCCATTCCAATCAGGTCGTACTTTCCGACGTGCCGAAGGGTCAGCCCATCGTGGCTTACCTTAGTTTCAACAAGGACGGCTACTCCACCTACTGCCGCGACCACCGCGCCTACTGGGACTGGGTCGAACGCCGCAACGACGCCCGCTACCTCGGCACCCTCGCCCACGGGCAGGGTTACGACGCTAAGAACATGATGCACACGCTGCGGCTACTGGAAATGGCTAACGGGATATTCACCGAGGGCCGGCTGAACGTGCGGCGGCCGAACCGGGAGCTCCTCCTCGCCGTCAAAGCAGGGCGGTATACGCTTGATGAAGTGCTGGAGCTGGCGGAAGAGCGGCTGGCGGCGCTGGATGCTGCGGTGGCGAAGAGTGAGTTGCCGGAGAAGCTGCCGGTGGGATTTGCGGAGGGGAAGTTGGTAGCGATGCGGCAGGAGCTGTATAGTATCGGATAGCACCTCCGTGTTCCTCAGTGTATCACCTCTCTGTCCTCCGTGTTGAGCCCTATCCCAGCGCTGCCAGAGGCAGCATTTTTCTGCCGCTGCCGGAGGCAGCATTGTACTACAAGAACTGCTCGGGTTTAAACCACCGCGCCAGCACCCGCTCATAACTCCCCGGCATCAACCGCGTGATCTTATCGATCCAGTACGCATCCCGCCCGATCAGTAGCCGTGGCTTCTCCCGCTCGATGGCCCGAATGATCTTTCCGGCCGCCGCCCCCGCCGTGGTCTTCGCCTGTTTCTCGAAGTTGCGCAGGAAGCGATCGCGGGCCGGCCCCTCCTCCATCTCCACGTTGCGGTGGATATTGGTGGCGATGCCGCCCGGGTGTACGCAGCTGATGTGCATGAGCTTACCTAGCTCCACCCGTAGCGTCTCGGTGTACCCCCGCACACCGAACTTACTCACGTTGTACGGTCCCGAGCCCGGAAAGGCGAAGAGCCCGAAGACGCTGCTGATGTTGACTAGACTAGCCTCCGGCTGCTCGCGTAAGTAGGGCAGAAAGTACTGCGAGCCGTAGATGACACCCCAGAGATTCACCCGCAGCGTCTTCTCGTAGTCTTCGATGGCAAGCTTGGTCACTGACTGTTGCCGTACGCTCATGCCGGCGTTGTTGATCACTACGTCCACGCGCTTGAGCTTGGATTTGGCTTCCTCGGCGAAGGCCTGCATGGCTTCCTTATCGCCTACGTCGAATACCTTGCGCAGTCCCTTGCTGCGCTCCGGTAGCTCGGCCCAGGTCTCCTCCAGTCCTTCTTCCTTCCAGTCATTGAGTACCAGTACCGCCCCGCGGGCCGCCAGTTGCCAGGCCAGTTCGCGACCGATGCCGGAGCCGGCGCCGGTGATGACTACTACCCGTTGCTTGAAATCTTGCATGGTGTAATGTACTGGTCGTCGGCCGAATCCTTTCTGGCCTGCCTTCAGCGGACCAGAAAGTTCGTCCGCCGACCATCAAAACCAGTGCCCAAGATTAAAATGCAACGCCCCCCCCTCCCTCCCGTACCCCCACGTCAGCTCGACCGGGCCCAGGGGCGTAGAAATACCGTAGCCCAGCACCCCCGCCCCCAGATAAGTCGCACTGATTGAGCTAGGAAAGTTTTCCGGATTCCCCAGCCGCGCCCCCCGCGCCCCCAGGTGCAGGTAGTGGTTACTGAACAGCCGCCGCCGCCAGAACACCTCGGCCAGCAGCAGATTACTTCCCGAGGCCTCCCCCAGCGGTAGGCCCGGAAAGGCCTTGAAGTTGTTGAGCAGTTTCTGATTGTTGCTGCCCAGGTAGTAGCGGTAGGGAAGACTGCTACCCTCGAAAAAGCCCCCGGCACTAAGGTCGAGACCCAGACTCTGCTTTTCCCCGAGGGGAAGCAGGCCCAGAAAATCCAGGTCACCGTTCAGCGTAAAGCCCTCCGCATCACCGGCAAATCGGTGCACCGCCCGCGCCTCGGCCCGCATCCGGAAGCCCCGTAGCGCGAAGTGCGACTGGTCCAGCTTATCGTACAGGAAATAGGTCTTACCCACGAAGTACACATCACGCTGCAGCGCAAAAAGTCCGGTGGTATCGGCGGCTGCCAGTTGGTCCGACCGGGTGCTGTAGTACTTCAGCCCACCCGCCACGCCGGTGAAGCTGTTCCGGGTCTGCCGCAGGTCCCAGTACAGCTCCCCACTCAGGTCATTGAAGCGGAAGTCGAGCCGGTCTAGGGTTACCTTCAGCGGATCAACGGCCGTCTGCGGCACGTCGAAGCCCACGTCGGCGTAGTCCAGGGTACTCCGCAGTCCGAAGGCTGAGCCATTGATCCTATTGATACGGTAATCGAAGCGGTAGCGGATGCGGTTGCCGGCGATCAGGTCCAGACTGGCCTGGCTATCATCGACGAGCACATCGTAGATCGTCAGATTTGCCAACAGGTTAGCACGGTACACGGCATCGTAGTGCAGTCCCAGCCGTAGTTGCTGGCCGAAGGAGGGTGTCTGCTCGAAGGTCAGTTCTAGGGCCACCGCATCCTGGTTATCATCCAGATACTCCCAGTCGTAGTTGATGTTGGCGTAGCGGCCGGTGACGTGTAGGGCTGTCAGTCCACTCCGGAAGTCCACCCAGCTGATCCGCCCCGGCAGCGTATCCGAAAGTAGCTTAGGATCTGCCGGTCGCTGAGCTCCTCGCTGCCCCGGATCGCCACAGTACCCACATTCAAGTATTCCGGTACCCGGACCGCCGAGGTATCGCGGGTCGTAGAGGCGTCCCCCTGCAGGGCGGCCAGCGAGTCGAGCTGGGGTTTCATGGCCAGCGCCCGCCCGGTAGCCGGCATTGATCAGCGTATCGATGTCGCTGAAGCTCCAGCACCGAAAAGCCCGTTAGGTCCGGCTTGATGTCCATGTCGGTCACCTCATACTGTTCCACGTTGCGCCGGTTGGCCTGGAAGAAGGCGATCTGCATGATCAGCTCGCCCAGTCCGCTGATCTCACCGGCCTTTAGCGGATCTGATTCTACGCTGATGCCCAGGATGTAGTCCATCCCCTTAGCCTTCACCTCCTCGGCCGGGTAGTTATTCGATACGCCACCGTCGGTGAGTAGCCGTCCATCGAGCTCGTAGGGGCTCAAAACCCCCGGCAGGGCCGCACTCGCCCGCATGGCCTCGGCCAGCATACCGGTTTCCAACACCACCGCGTCTCCGGTTTCCAGGTCGGTAGCCACGGCTAGGTAGGGGATCGGTAGCTTACTGAAGTCGCGAATATGCCCCACCCGCGCCGTCCAGTTCGCAAACAGATCGTGCACCCGCTGCCCGTCCGAGAGCGCCGTCGGTAGCTGGATCCCGAAATCCTCCATCGAGATCGACAGCAGGTACTTTTCCTGATACAGCTTTTCGTAGATCGTCCGGTCCTGCCGCCGCACCGCATCCTGCAGCTCACTCAGGATATCGATACTCCGCAGCAGTTCTTCCAGCTGGTCGGCACTGTAGCCGGCGGCGTAGAGTCCCCCCACGATGGCTCCCATACTCGTACCGCCGATGTAATCGATCTTGATACCGGCCTCCTCGATCACGCGTAGGGCTCCGATGTGGGCGTATCCCTTGGCTCCCCCTCCACTCAGTACCAGACCTACCTTCATGTCCTGCTGCTGTGCGTGCAGGAGGGCGGGGCCGCAGGTGCAAAGAAATACGAAAAGCGGCAACGAGAGTAGGCGGTGCATGGGGCGAAAGTAGGTGTTACGCTGGTTCCGCGCACTGAGGTCGAGAGCCTATAGCCCGAGCGTCCGGGCCGTAGAGGCCCAGCGACGAATCTGTGTAGCCGGAGGAAAAAATTTACTAGTCTGCACCCGCTTACTATTGCTACCACGGAGTATTTTCATGTAATAATCCACACACATGAGATTTCCGCTGCTCACAGCCCTTTTTCTAGCTACCCTTTTCCTATCCGCCCAGCGCGACTATCGGCCTTACTTAGAGTTCCATGCCGGTCAGGCGAATACCACCGACCGGAATACTGGAGCTGGTACCGGACTGGCGGCTAGTCTGGGCGTCGGCATCACCCGTAGCGTACCGAACCGCTGGCTCGGACTAACTGCTGGCTTACTGGTTAACCATGACAACTTCACCAGTCTGCGCGGCTATATGGGCAGTGTGGCCGGTCCGGGCTACAGCTTTCTTTCCGAAGCTACCGTATCGGAAGTAGGGATCAAACTGGGGGTAGTTGGTAGCATCTACGCATCGAGCTCAGCCCCTGGATCGGGATGGGTTACTGGCTCTCGGGGAGATTCGAGGGCGTGGAGATAGCCAGCAACGGTGAACGCAAGGAGACCTTCAGCGGTCAGATTGGAGCTACGGTGGAGGGGCCGTATCATCGTTACCGCATTGATGTAGACGACCGGATCCCCCGCTACGCAGGTCTCGATTTGGGGGTATCGAATACATCCCCGGTGGAAGCTCAGTGCGCGGATAGCACGTACGATGCTTAGTGATTTCGGTATCTGAAGGCACCTCTTTGTGCGACGGGGGGGGACTGCTCGTTGTTTGAGGAGGATGGGATAGGGAGCTTTGGAAATATAGGCCGAACAGATCTTTACGTGGGCTTGCGCTATACGCTGGCGGGGGAGTAGCGGTGACAGCGTAGTAGGGCCCTCCCGGCGCACCAAGGTCGAGGGCTTGCAGCCCGAGCGTCCGGGCCGTGGAGGCCCGGCCACTGAGGACGTATAGCTGCCACGCGGTTCCCGGCTTCCAGCCGGGGCGACCAAGCCGTGGAGGCTTGGCCACTGAGACGGATAGCCGGAGGCAGCTTCGTACATTTAACCGTGCGGTACCTCTGCCTTGCCCTCGGCCTATTGCTTTGCACCTGCGGCCCCGCCCAGTGTCCCGTACCGTTGAGCCACACCTACCGCTTCCTGAACCCCCAGGTGGTGGACTATGACTCCCGGCTGGCCCCCTTCTTCCTGCACTTCGGAGCGGCCTACCGCGAGCAACTAGCCCCAGCCCGCCGACCTGCAACGGACCGGAAACCTAGCCGAATGGCAGGAACGCTTCTGCGACCAGGCCCCGGCGGCGGATATCGAGGCGGTGGTGTACGGTAACACTCTGAGCTTCCTGCAGCGCCTACGTCAACTGGTGGACGTCGAGGAAGCCAGGACCGTCGACCTACCCGCCGGCATGCAGACCAATGCCTTTGCGCGCCACCTGCTCGAAGCTAAGTGTGTAGAGGTGATTGACTACCTGGTTTTCGCCAAGCAGTGCGAGCCCACGTGACACGATCGGAAGATGCTTTTGCCGAACAGCAGCCCGCCCGGGCAGAGATGGAGGCGCTGGTCGAACGGGGATTGAAGGCTTTCCCAAAAACCGAGAGCCACTACGTGCGCCTACGTTACGCCTACCAGCTGGTGCGGCTGGCCCACTACCTGAAGGAATACGATTACGTGCTGGAGCTATATGACTACCTGATGCCAAAAGTGGACGCCGACCCCAGCCTGATCTACGACTGGGTGGAGGGGCACCGGGCCGGGGGCGCTGCAGTCGCTGGGCAACTACGCAGAGTCCGCCTATATTTTCAGCCGCATCTTTGAGCGCAGCGCGAGCAAGCGGGAGAGTGCGTACAATAGCTTCGTCATCCAGACCGATGCGCAGTGGCGCGAGGCCCTACTGCTGTGCCAGAACGACCACGAGCGGGCCACGCTGCACGTACTGCGCGCCCACAATGGCCGGGCGGTAGTAGTGGAAGAACTGCGCGACATCTACGCCTACGAACCCACCAACCGCGCCCTGGAGCTACTGACGATGCGCGAGTTGCAGGAGCTGGAACGGGAGCTGCTGGGGAGAACCTGCGATCTGAAGCGGCACAGGAGGGCACGAAGGAGCGGCTGATCGAGTTACAGACCTTCGTCAATCGCGTGGTGGAGGGCGAGTCGGAGCACCCCGACTTCTGGCTACTGGCCCGGGGGGTGCTGGAGCTGCTGGCGGGCGACTACTTCTTCGCGCAGGAAACCTTTGCCAGTCTGGCGGGCCGCACCGAGAGCGATACCATCCGGCAGCAGGTGGCTATCCTGGCGGACGTCGGCGAGGTGCTGGCGCTAAGCCGGGTGACCGACTCGGTGGAACTGCACTACTACGAGCTACTCTCGGATGCGGGCCTGCGTACGCGCTACCCCGCCTTCCGCACGCTGGTGAATGATAAACTAGAGCTGGTGTACCGTAAATCGGGCCGCACCGCCAAGGCCGATCTACTCCGCTACGGCTTCGACGCCATCCGCAAGAACCCCTCCATCGATGCCCTACGTGCCCTCGACCGCATGGCCGACCCCCTAAACCGTAACCGCTTCGACCGCGCACTACTGGCCGACCGGGGTAGGTCCCCACGCCCTCGATGACATCAATAATTTGCTAGGCAACGACTTTCTACAACGCGGACAGTGGAAGGCGGCTCTGGAACTCTACCGCCGCATCCCGGCCGAGCGCATCGACGACTATGGTCGCTACGAGCCCTTCGAGCGGCAGTTCGGCGACCGCGTGAACTACGTACCCCCCACCGATGCGTCCACGTACAATAAGGTGGAGCTCCTGGCCCGCCTCGACGAACTGGAAGAGGAGGCCGATCGCACCACCAACGATACCCTCGCCGCGCGCAACTACTTCAACATCGGGCTGGCCCTGTACAACCTGAGCTACTTCAGCTACAACTGGTCCTTCGCCGACGCCTTCCGCTCGGGCACGAGTGCGGTACGGGCCGCCGCCAGTCCTACACCCACCGAGGTGTTTTCCCACGTAGGTGCCCCCCTCGGCAACCGCGAGCACCTCAGCATGGACCAGCCGCGCTACTACTTCGAGCGGGCCATGCGCCGGGCCCCGGATGAGGAAGCCGCCGCCCTGGCCGCCTACTACGCCGCCAAGACCGAGCGCAACGAGTACTACGCCCGCGGCCGGCCGGGGGGTACGCGGCCCTTCACCTACTTCCGACTGCTGCAGGAAAACTACCGGGATACGGAATTTTACGATCGGGTGGTGGAGGAGTGTAGGACTTTTGCGTGGTTTGTGGGCCGCTAAACCCCTCATACACATGTTATCTCGCCCCCGCCGCAACCGCTCCTCCGCCGCCGTCCGTAATCTCGTGCGGGAGACGGAGCTCACTGCCGGTCACCTCGTACAGCCGATTTTTTTGCTGCCGCAGGCGAATGATAGGCTGCCGGTGGTGAGTCTGCCGGGAACTTTCCGGATGGGAATCGACGAGGTACTGCGGGAGATCGAGGATTCCCTGAAGGTGGGTGTGTATAGCTACATGATGTTTCCCGCCGTGCCGGAGGAGCATAAGGATAAGACCGGTACGTATGCGACGGCGGAGGAGAATTTCTACCTGCACGCCGCCCGGGCCATTAAGGAGCGATTTGCGGAAGTCTGCCTAATCTCGGACGTGGCGCTGGACCCCTATAGCACGGATGGCCACGACGGGGTGGTGATCGACGGGGAGATCCACAACGATGAGACCCTGAAACTGCTGGATGCTATGTCGGTGGCCCAGGCACAGGCGGGCTTCGATGTGATCGGGCCGAGCGATATGATGGATGGCCGGGTGGGGCAGTATCCGCCGGGCACTGGACCAGGAGGGGTATACGGGCACGGGCATTATGGCCTATACGGCGAAGTACGCCAGCGCCTTCTACGGCCCCTTCCGCGATGCCCTGGACAGTGCACCGCGGCAGCTTCAGGATGTGCCCTCCGACAAAAAGACCTACCAGATGGACCCCGCCAACGTCCGCGAGGCGCTGCGCGAGGCAGCCCTGGATGTCGCCGAAGGAGCCGACTACCTCATGGTGAAGCCGGCCCTGAACTACCTGGATATTATCTACCGGCTGCACGAGGCGCACCCGCTGCCGATCGCGGCCTACCACGTATCAGGAGAGTGCGCCATGCTATTGGCAGCCGCCGAGCGGGGCTGGCTGGACTACGAGCAGGCGGCTACGGAGGCGCTTTTGAGTATTCGGCGGGCGGGGGCGGATGTGATCATTACCTACTTCGCCAAAGACTTTGCGCGCTGGTCCGTGTAGCGATGACTTTAGTCGTCGCTACAGCTCCAGCACCTCCAGTATACCATCGATATCGTCAAAACTCTTATACCCCACCTTCTCCTCGCTACTCCCCCGTAGCGCCAGACCATACACCATATCCCGCGCCTCCATCACCTCATCGGGTGCTAGATCGATGCGCACGTAGACCTTCCGCTCGCCGATCAGTTCTTTCAGCAGGCCTACGGAGAAGGGGTGGCCCTCCACCAGGTCCGACCAGGTGATGCCGCCGTCGGTGAAGTCTAGTACCACGGGGTCAGGTACTTCGGCCAGGTGATCGGCTACGTCGAGCACGGCGTGGTAGCCGGCTACGGGTAGGCGGGTAATGGGCTGTAAAGATTGCTGGATAAACAGGTTGTTGTCCGTGCCGTAGTCCAGCATGATGTGGGTGAGATTGGGGATGTCTAGCACAGCCTGTATGTTCTCTGCACCGGCTTTCGCACTCAGCTCCGCTACGCAGACCGGACCCTCGACCCACTCGCGGATGGCCGTGAAGTACTCCGGCGCGATGCCCCCGGGCCCCACGGGAAAGCAGAGGTAGTCGGGGTGCCAGGCGGCGAAGTAGCGGGCGTCGGTGAGGTGGGTGATGCCGTGGGCTAGGAGGGGGAGGGTGAGCATGGGGGGTTATTTACCAGCGACGACTACGACGATTTCTCCTTTGACCTTACCGCGAGCTTCGTAGTCGGCTTTGAGCTCGGCCAGGGGGGCGGTGGTGATCTCTTCGTAGAGCTTGGAGATTTCGCGGGCTACGCAGGCCTGGCGATCGGGGCCGCAGTGCTCCTCAAGCTGGCCGAGCAGCTTGGCGATGCGGTGGGGGCTCTCGTAGAGGACGAAGGTGTTCGGGAGTTCGGCCAGGTAGGCAAGGCGGGTTTGCCGACCCTTCTTGTGGGGTAGGAAGCCCTCGAAGTGGAAGCGGTCGCAGGGGACGCCGGAGGCGGCCAGGGCGGGTACGAAGGCGGCGGGGCCGGGTAGGCAGCTTACTTTCACGCCGGCTTCGCGGCAGGCGCGTACGAGTAAGAAGCCCGGATCGCTGATCCCCGGGGTGCCGGCATCGGTGATCAGAGCATAAGTGGAGCCGCTTTTCAGCTCCTGGACGAGTTGCTCCACCAACGCATGCTCGTTATGGGCGTGGTAGGGGCGTAGCGGGGTATCGATGCCGTAGGTGCTGCAGCAACGGGCGGGAGGTACGAGTGTCTTCGGCGAGCACCAAATCGACATCACCCAGCAGGCGCAGGGCCCGTTGGGTGATGTCTTCCCGGTTTCCGATGGGGGTAGGTATGAGGTAGAGCACGGGCGCAAAGGTCGCTGCGCCGGTCGGCTACAGCAAATCTTCGTTGTCCATGGCGTGGCGAACGCCGCGGCGTACCATCTCTACCGTAGCGCCGTAGGCCATGTGGCTACCGAGCTGACCGGCCTGTAGACTTAGGGGTTCTTCGAGGGGGCTAGGGGCCAGTCCGAGGAGGGGCAGGGCTACCTTGTGGGCGGCCGTCCAGAGTGCGGCACCGAAGGGGATACCGGCGGGGGCCTGCATGGCGGGGGCCGCCTCGACGATCACGCCGTAGATCCCTCCTACGAAGGCACCGAAGGCGATGTTGAGGGCCTGCTGGGCGGTTTCTTCTTTGTTGCGGTTGATGTCGGTACCGACGAGCTCTTCGGCCCCTTCGACTACCTCCAGGCGGGCGTCGTGCTCCTCCTGGGGCTGGGCGGTGGGCAGGCTACGATCTACGATCATCTTCACGCCCGTACCGACGATGCCGCCGATCATACCGGCTACGAAGCCACGCACATAATCGGGCTCGCCGTGGGTACGGGTACGGTCGAAGAGGTCACCGGCATTGTGCAGAGCATCTACGGCGTAGCGCTCGGCTCCCTTGGCACCGCTAGCCGCCGAATGGTAGGCACTACGTGCGGAACTGCTGGTGGAGTCAAAAGCATCTTCTACGGAACTTGCGGCAGAATGATAGGCGCTGGAAGCTGCTTTCTCTACGGGGGTAAGGTCAACGTTCTTAACGGCGTTAAGGACGGTATCTAGAAAGGACATACGGTTGGTTTTCTTGTTGCAACGGGGGGGTGGGGGGGTAGGTTCGTGAGTTGTTGCGTTTGGGAGTTGTTGAGTTGCAGGGTGCGGGGTCGCAGGTGCAATGATCGGGGCGTCTACCTTCCCGAAGGGAAGTCTACCCGCGAAGCGGTCTACTCCCTCTTTCCAAACAGCCGCTTCACCCAGCTCTCCTTCCGTTCCTCCCGGCGCTCCTGGCGGCGATCCTCCCGTTCGAGCTCGCGGGCGATGCGGTCGGCATAGTCGCGGGCGGACTCATTGCTGCGCCGGCGCTTGTCCTGTACCATATCTACGATCTGCTCGCGGGCGAACTGCCGCAGGCGGGCGGTGATGGCCCGGTCGGGGGCGAACTCATCGGTGTCGGCGTAGACGGGTAGCTCGTCGAGGTAGTCCGGGCAGTCGAGGAGAGCCAGGGTCATCTCGTCGAGGGCGGGGAAACTGCCGCCGCGATAGGCCTCCAGGCCCTTTGTGCGCTGTACTTTTTGCATAAAGGTGCCCCAGATGGGTAAAGCTGTAGCAGTGGCCGAGCCCCGGCTCAGGGTGCGGAAGTGGACGGCTGGGTATTCAGCGCCGACCCAGGTACCGACTACAAGTTTAGGGGTGAAGCCGAGGAACCACCCATCTGACTGATCCTGGGTGGTGCCCGTCTTTCCGGCCAGCGCCCCCTGGATGCCGTAGGTGGAACGCAGCCGAGCACCGGTACCGCCATTTACCACGCCGGCCAGGAGGTAGGTGGCGATCTTGGCGGTCTGCGCGTCGAGTACCTGCCGGGTGGCGGTGGGGGGCTCGAACCGGACTAGCACCTTACCACTGGCGTCCTCGATACGGGCGAGGTAATGGATGCCGGCGGGGCGGCGGCCCTGGTTGGCAAAGGCGCTGTAGATGGTGTTCATCTCTACCAGATTCGCCTCTACGGTGCCAAGAGCAATGCTCGGTACGGGCTGCACGGTTTGCTCTACCCCCATGCTGTTGATCTTTTCGGCCAGGATGGGTAGCCCGCTGCGAACGGCCAGGTTGACGGCCACAGTATTGACGGACTTCGACAGGCCGCCGCGCATAGAGTAAGCCCCCTCGTACTTACTGCCCGGGTTGCCGGGGCGGTAATCGTCGTAGTCGGCATAAGTGACCTGCTCGGCGGCGGTGTACTCGCAGGGCAGTACCCCCGACTGGATCGCCGTAGCGTACACTACCGGCTTGATGGTCGAGCCTACCTGCCGCCGACTGCTCACGTGGTCGTACTGCACGTAGCGGTAATCCATGCCCCCCACCCAGGCGCGCACGGTACCGGTGGCGGGCTCGGTGGCCAGCAGTCCGGCATTCATCAGCGTGAAGTAGTGCCGCAGGCTATCGAGAGGGCGCATCAAGGTATCGACCGGGCCACCCGTGCGCCAGTCGTACACCGTCATGGGGTGCGGCTTGCGGAGCTCATCGAGGATGGCCTCGCTATTCAGTCCCTGCGCCGCCAGACTACGGTAGTGGGTACTTCGCTTCAGAACGGCCCAAAAGGCCTCGTTCCAGGGGGCCTCCTTACTGGATGTCCAGTCCGCCGCCAGACTCTGCTGGATACGGGGTAGCTGCTCGCGCACGCTCTCTTCGGCCAGTTGCTGTAGCCGGGAGTCAATGGTGGTGTAGATGCGCAGTCCATCGCGGTCGATATCGTAGGGGCGGCCGTCGGGGTGGGGAATGTCGGCTAGTGCTCGCTGCACATCCCCACGCAGTCGCTGCCGGAAGTGGGCGGCCGAGCCTACGCGGTCGTTGTCGCGGCGGTAGTTCAGCACCAGGGGCAGTTGGGCAACGCTATCGGCTACGGTTTCGCTGATGCTGCCGTTCTTCGCCATCAGGGAGAGCACGACGTTGCGGCGACCGGTACTTTTATTGGGATGGCTCCGGGGGCTGTAGGTTGTATTGGCCTTGAGTAGTCCGACCAGCACGGCGGCCTCCTGTAAATTCAACTTAGCGGCAGGTTTGGCGAAAAAGCGGTTGGCGGCCACCTCGATACCGTAGGCATCCTCGCCGAAGGGTACGGTATTGAGGTAGAGGTTAAGGAGTTCCGGTTTAGTGTACACCTCCTCTAAGCGGCTGGCGATGACCATCTCGCGCAGTTTCATCTTCAGCACCCCGAGGCGGTCGTAGCGCTGCCGGGGGTAGAGCTGCTTGGCCAGTTGCTGGGAGATGGTGCTGCCCCCGCCGCCACTGCGGTCGCCCAGCAGCACCGTGCGGATCGCCACCCGCAGGAGCGCCCGCGCATCGATGCCCTGGTGCTCGAAGAAGCGCGCATCCTCGGTCGCCACCAGCGCCTCGGTGACGTAGGGGCTGATGGCCTGCGCCGGCACACTCACCCGGTTGATCTGGAAGTATTTGCCGAGTAGCGGCCCATCGGCGGCGTAGATGGAGGAGGCGTCGGCGTTTTCTATGCTGGCGAGCTCCTCCGCGGCGGGCAGGGGGCCATAGGCACCGAGCATCACTCCCGTAAACAGAAACGCAAAGAGCACGGCTACCATCAGCACCGGGATGGCGACCGCGATGAGGGTCAGCTTCGTCCAGCTAGACTGCTGTATATACTGTCGGCTGCGTCGGGCGAGCTGCCGCATACGGCCTGCTTTTTTCTGCGGACGGGGTTGCGCCATGCGGTAGTTGGTTTCAGGAAAAGTGTACGAGCGGTAACGCGCCGGCGGGCCGCATCTTGCAAACGGAAGCTTAAATATGCTGGGCAGCTAAGCTGCGTATAATTGTGCACCATAGATTGATCACAGATTAGAAGCTGCTGCGCGACTTCGGTAGCAATGCACTACAGGCTCGGGCCGGAGGCCACTCGACCTTGGTGCGAGGCGAGCTAACCTTCTCCACCTCACCACGTTACCCCCCCGAATCCCCCCGGATATATGCGTGTAACTCTACTTCTTATTTTACTGTTTTCTTACGGTTTTGCCTACACCCAGGATGCCGCCCAACTCACCGGCCTCCTCCTTCAGGACGGCAACGGCGAGCCCCTCCCCTTCGCCACCGCCGTCGCCTACCGTAGCGGCGATAGCACCATGGTCGCCAATGCCACCACCGATATCGATGGCAGCTTCGCGCTCAACGTCTCCCCCGGCAGCCGAGGTGCAGTTTCTGGGCTACGATAACCTGGTGATCAGCGGCATCGAGCTCACGGACGCCGCCCCCACCCGCGACCTCGGCACCCTGCGCATGGGCCAGAGCGGCGTGGCCCTTAAGACCGCTACACCACCGAGACCGACCAGGACCGCGGCGGCATCGGCGGCAACCTTCAGCTTGGTACCGACTGGTTCATCAACGACCGCAGCCAGCTCACCGGCTCCCTGCGCTACCGCCGTTCGAAGGACGATAACCGCACCAACGTCACCTACCGCGACTTCGACGGGGGCGGCAGCCTACTCACCACTACCGCACGCAATACCCTCGAGGACAGTGAGAACCAGAACCTCGAATCCTCCCTCAACTACAAGCGCACCTTCGCCCGCCACGAGGACCAGGAGCTCACGGCCGTAGTCCAGTACATCCTCGACGACGACCTGGAGCTCTCCGACATCACCGAGTCGGCCAGCGACCGCCCCGATCCCCTGCGCCAGCGGGCGAGCTTCCCCAGTTCAACGACGAGCTCAACTATACCGAGAATATCGGCGCGGCCTACTTCATCGCCAGTGGACAGTTTGGCCCCATCGGCACCCAGGTGGGACTGCGCGGCGAGCTCAGCGACGTGACGGCCGCATTGGTCCGGGCGCAAGTCACCAACGAGCAGTACTACTTCAACCTCTTCCCCCAGCGCGGCCCTGACCTACCAGTTTTCCGAGACCAACCAGCTCCAACTCAGCTACAGCCGCCGCCTGAGCCGGCCCTACTTCCGCCTGCTCCTTCCTTTCTCCAACTTCAATAACCCCCGCAACAACTCCATCGGCAACCCCACCCTGCGCCCCGAGTACACCGATTCCTACGAGATAGGTATGTTGCGCTACCTACCCGCCGGCTCGCTGCTGGCCAGCGTCTACTACCGTTACACCACCGGGGTGATCGAGCGGCTCATCCTGCCGGCCGACGACGGCACTACCATCCGCTTCCCCGTCAACCTGGGCGACCGCAATTCCTACGGCGTAGAGCTCAAACTTCCAGTACGACCTGACCGACTGGTGGAAGTTCAACTCTGACTTTCAACCTCTATACCTCCCAAAGACGGAGGGCAGCTAACGGAGGCACCGATTACGGCGTCGACATCACCGCCTGGAGCGGTTGGGCCGCCTCCACCCTCGACCTCACCGAGCGGCTACAGTCGCAGGTATCCTTCGACTACAACGCCCCCCGCAACACCCCCCAGGGCCGCGACCTGTCTACCTACGCCCTCGACGTGGGCCTATCCCTCAAGGGTTTTTCCGGCAAGGGCGACCTCACCCTCAGCGGCCGCGACCTCTTCAACACCCGCGTACAGCGCACCCTCATCGAGCAGCAGAACTACACCTCCGCCTCCGATTTTCAGTGGCGGTAGGCCCGCCAGGTAGTGCTTAGCCTAGTGTATCGCCTGGAGTAACGCGAATTACGTTGCACCTGCGACCGCGCCCGTATGCTATGTGTTGGAGATTACCGACCTTTGCACGCGGCGTACCCTAATTTTCCCCCCATGAATATAGTCATCGCCGGTGCCGGAGACGTAGGCTTTCACCTGGCCGAACTACTGGCCACCGAAAACCAGAACATCGTACTGATCGACAACGACCAGGAGGTGCTCGACTACGCCGGCTCCCACCTGGACGTGCTCACCGTGCGCGGCGACGCTACCAGCATCGCCACCCTGGAAACCGCCCGCGTCCGGAACGCCGACCTGCTACTGGCCGTGACCACGAGTGAGCAGACGAATATGATGGCCGCCATCCTAAGCAAAAAGATGGGAGCCGGTCGTGTCATCGCCCGCGTGGACAACGAGGAGTACCTCAATTGCGACGGCACCAGAGACGATCTGCTCCCTGGGCATCGACCAGCTCATCAGCCCCCGCCAGCTGGCCTCGCTGGAGATCGAGCGGCTGATCAAGAAGTGCTCCTTTACCGATAATCTACGAATTCGAGCGGGGGAAGCTCTCCCTGGTGGGCATCACCCCTGGCCAGTGATTCGCCCCTGGTGGGTAAGCAACTGCAGGAGGTAGAGGGGCTCAACAACCGCGAGGAGATGCAGCTCATCGCGATCCTGCGCGGTCACCAGACGATCACTCCCGCGGGGTAATACCGAACTGAGGCGCCACGACCACATTTACTTCATTTCCCGGCCCGAAAACACAACCTGGTAGAGCACTTCGTAGGCAAAAAACCCCGCATCGGTGGTCATTGCCATGATCATGGGTGGTACCGACCTGGCCATTGCCACCGCCCGCCGCCTACAGCACGACTACAATGTGACCATCGTCGAGAACAGTAAGAAGCGCTGCCAGCACATCACCGAGCTACTCGACAACGTGCTGGTCGTCAACGGCGACTACACCAACTTCGACCTGCTGGAGGAGGAGGGGCTGTCGAAGATGGACGCCTTCATGGCCCTGACCGAGAACAGTGAGACCAACATCATCGCCTGCCTCACGGCCCACAACCACGGTGTGTACAAGACCATCGCCCAGGTGGAGAATAAGGAGTATATCCACATTAGCCAGAATATCGGCGTGGACACGCTCATCAACAAGAAGCTACTGGCGGCCAACGACATCTTCCGCTACGTGCGCAAGGGCAACGTGGAAGCCATCACCAGCCTACAGGGCGTAGATGCCGAGGTGATCGAGTACGTCATCACCAAGAGCAACCGCCTGACCAAGCTACCCCTCAAGGACCTGCACTTTCCCAGCACGGCCCTGATCGGCGGCGTCATTCGCGGCGACGAGACGATCATCCCCAATGGCTCCAGTCAGCTCCAGCTCGGGGACCGCGTCATCGTATTCGCCAAGCCGGAGGCCCTGCGCCGGCTCGAGCAGTTATTCCGCTAGTCCGGTATGCGGGAGTTGATCAATTACCGGCCCATCGCCCGTGTACTCAGCGTGTTGCTGCTCATCATCGGGGTGCTGATGTGGACGGGCATCCCCTTCAGCGCCTACTACGGCGAGACGCCCCTGCCGCTGCTCTACGCCGGGGGGACCACCATCGTAGCCGCCGGACTACTCTGGCTGCTCAGCCACCGCAAAAAGCACGGGGTGCTGCCCAGCGTCGCCGAGCTGAGCATCCACAAGCGCGAGGGCTACCTCATCGTGGCCCTGAGCTGGGTAGCCATGACCAGCTTCGGTATGCTACCCTACCTCTACAGCGGCATGCTACCCTCGGTGCCCGACGCCCTCTTCGAGACGGTCTCGGGCATGACCACCACGGGAGCCTCTACGCTCACCGACATCGAGATCCAGCCCCGCGGCCTGCTGTACTGGCGCAGCCTTACGCAGTGGATCGGCGGCATGGGTATCATCGTGCTCACCGTGGCCATCCTGCCCCTGCTGGGCATTGGGGGTATCGAGCTCTTCGCGGCCGAGGCACCGGGGCCTACCTCCGATAAGCTGCACCCCCGCATCAGCGAGACGGCCAAGCGCCTGTGGTTCATCTACGTGGGCCTCACGGTACTAGAGGGCTTTTTGCTGTTTTTTGCCGGTATGTCGCCCTACGAGTCGGTCAACCACGCCCTGACCACCATGGCCACCGGCGGCTTCAGTACGCGCAATGCCTCGGCGGCAGCTTTTTCTCCTACCATTCAGTATATCATGGTGGTGTTCATGTTCCTGGCCGGGGTCAACTACACGGTGCTCTACCTGAGCATCAAGGGGCGCTGGGCGGAGGTCTGGAAGAGTACGGAGCTCAAGGCCTACCTGTCACTGGTCGTACTACTTACGGGGCTCTTCACCGTACGTATCTGGTACCTTACGGACGCCGACTGGGAGCTGAGCTTCCGCGATAGCATCTTTCAGATCGTGAGCCTCATCACTACCACGGGCTACGTCTCGGCCGACTACACCAGCTGGGCGCCCAGCCTGACCATGATCTGCTTCGTGCTGCTCTTTCTGGGGGCCTGTGCGGGCTCCACGGCCGGCGGCATCAAGCTCATCCGCAACCTCGTTTTTTTCAAGAACAGCTACCTGGAGTTCAAGCGGCTGGTGCACCCCCAGGCTATCATCCCGCTCCGGCTCAACGGGCAGATCGTACCGGGCCGCATCATCACCCACATCTTCAATTTTCTGCTGCTGTACCTCATCATCTTCGTGCTCGGCTCGGTGGTACTCAGTATCCTGGGGTTAGATTTCACCACCGCCATCGGGGCCATGGCCACCAGCCTGGGCAACGTGGGGCCGGGCATTGGCGGGGTGGGCCCGGTCGACAATTTCGCCTGGCTCAGTCCCGAAATCAAGGTATTCCTTAGCTTCGTCATGATCGTCGGCCGCCTGGAGATCTTCACCGTGCTGGTGCTCTTCACCCCCTACTTCTGGCGGCTCAACTAGCGGTTCAGGGGGCGGGGCCGCCGGTGCGGTGTGCGTGGAGCGGCGTAAGACAGTATAGCTCGTGACCCTGAATGAGTACCGGCCCACCGATTTTTCCCTAGCCCCCGTCCGCAATCCGCTGGACGAGGTGCGGTGGTGGCGGTACTTGGGCGGTAGGGCGTACGTTAATCCTCTTCATGATCTGCTATATGCAATGTCGCGTAATCCTAGTTCGGCCGAAAAGCATCGGGATCTGGGCCGGCGGCAGATGATCTTCGGAGAGTTATCACTTTCTGTTATAGAAATCACCGGTGAAGGGTCCAGCTACCGGTACGAGAATCTCGGACAGTTGAAGTGTGACTACACTTGTTTTTACGACCCCAGTAATCCAATGGTAGGGAGTGCGTACTTTCTGCGGGTCTCTTTTGTTAGCTGGAATCAAGGACACACTATTGATCTAGCAGTCCACCGGGGACAGTGCAAGCGACTTTTTCAGGATCTCTACGCCCAGCGCGTCCGCTTCCAGGAGTACTACATGGGCTCCCGCTCCTTCCTGCTCGATACTGAGATCCCCTACAAACGCATCCAGGAGCTCAAGGCTGAGTACGGCATCGACTGGTAAGCCTTCTCCGGAGGGCGCGCCCTAGCCAGCAACGCCTAATTAGCCGCCAGCCAGGTACGCCGCAGCATGCGACAGGCCCGCTCACTACCGGGATCGTCGACGGCCAGCTGCATCTGAGCGATGGCGGTGTGCATGAGTTGCTGGGCGGCTGCACTGTCCCCGGCGCAGGCGTGGGTGCTATCCGGGCGAGCGAAGTAATAGTGGACCTGGTAGTTACCGGCCGTTCCACCACCGGCCGTGCACCTGCGGCCCCGCCCAAAGTGGCTACTTAGGGGAAAAGTGTGGGAGGGATAGTCTAGGTGATGCAGAGGATGCTGTCGGTGAGTGAGGGTACCGCTGCCGTCGCCGTGTACACGTAAGTGCCAGCCGTCGGGGGTGTCTAGTTCTACGTAGTCAAGGGGAGAGGCGGAAGTGGGCGGCTGACTATGGGCACAGCCGAGCAGAAGCAACAGACCGGTAAGTAGGGTGGGCGTAGGCATGGCAACTATACCGATGCGGTGGGGGTTGGCTTTGGCGTATGCAGTTTGAAAACTATACCCTTGCCAACGGGCTGCAGGTACTGCTCCACCACGATCCGGAGCGTACCGTGGTCACCGTCAACGTGCTTTACAAGGTGGGTAGCCGCAACGACCCGCCCCACCGCACTGGCTTTGCCCACCTGTTCGAGCACCTGATGTTCGCCGGCTCGAAGCACGTACCCAACTTCGATGATGCGCTGCAGCTAGCCGGGGGGGAGAATAACGCCGTGACCAGTAGCGACTACACCCTGTACTACGACGTGCTGCCGGCCGAAAACGTGGAGACCGCCCTGTGGCTGGAGAGCGACCGGATGCGGCAACTGCGCTTCAGTGAGCGGTCACTGGAGAACGAAAAGCGGGTGGTGGTGGAGGAGTTTCGGGAGACCTGCCTGGAGCAGCCCTACGGCGATCTATACCACCACTTCAACGCGCTGATCTACCGCGAGCACCCCTACCGCTGGCCGGTGATCGGGCAGGACATCGGCCACATCCAGCAGGCGAGGCGACGCTGGGGGAGGTCAGGGACTTCTACGCGCGCTACTACCGACCGGATAACGCCGTCCTGTGCCTAGCCGGCTGCTTTGACGCGACCACGATCCGGGAGCGCATCGCACAGTGGTTCGGGGACATCCCGCCCTCCGACCCCGCCCTGCCCCGGCCGGCCATCGCCCCGGAGCCCGAGCAGGAGGGGCCCCGGCAGCAGACGGTGTACGGAGAGGTACCCAGTCCGGTGATCTACCTGCACTACCGTACGGTGGACCGGCTGCACCCGGACTTCCCCGCCACCGACGTGCTCAGCTTTCTGCTGGGGGGCGGGCGCTCCTCGTGGCTGTACCGGCGGTTGGTGCGGAATACGGAACTCTACGCCGAGGTCAGCGCCGGCATCAACGACAACCTGGAGTACGGGGGCATCATCGTGGAGGCGCGGCCGAGTGAGGATGTCGCCTACGCTAGGGCCTACGGTGCACTGTCGGCCGCTATTGACGCGCTGCTGGAGCAGGGCATCGGAGAGGAGGAGTTGGCCAAGGTAATCCACCAGCTGGAGCAGCGCAACCACTACCGGGAGGCCAACATCAGCAACCGGGCCAACGAACTGGTCTTCTACGCCGCCCTGGGCGAGCCGGAGCTGATCAATACGGAGATGGAGCGCTACCTGGCGCTCACCGTAGACGAGCTCAACCGAGTCGCCCGGAAGTACCTCGTGGCGGAGCGGCGGGTGCTGCTGGAGTACCTCAGCGCGCCAGTAGAATCGTAGTGCCGGCCTCCCGCACCGTTTGGCCGTCGTAGAGTTCCACCTGGGCTATCCACAGGTAGGTACCCGAGAGGGCGGGGCGGTCACCGAGCAGCCCGTCCCAGCCCCGGCGGGCAATGTTGGGGGGGAAGTCGCCGTCGAAGTACACCTGTTCGCCCCAGCGGGTGAACACCTGGAAGCTGACGATGCGGCGCACCAGGTCGGTATTGGCGAAAACGGCCACGTAATCGTTGTTGCCGTCCCCATCGGGTGTAAAGGCGTTGGGCACGTAGATGGGGCGGCGGCCATCGACGGCCACGTAGGTGCTCAGGCTATCCGTACAGCCGTAGATGTCCCTGACGACCAGGTTGACGTCCTGGGTAAAGGGGGCCGAGATGGTAGGGTTGGGGCAGGTGGGGCAGTCGAAGAGCGGGGCCGGCGACCAGCTGTAGGAGAATATCTGGCTGGGCGGTACGCGGTAATTAAGCTCGACCTGGGTGGTCTCGCCCACTTTCTGGGGAATGAAGCTGGGTAGGGCCACGGGTACGGTGGCGGCGCGGGGGAAGAAGAACTCCGGCTGCTCGAGCTCGCAACCGCGGGCGTCGCGGATGCGCAGTAGGTAATATTCGCCGGCCGTGATGGTACGCCAGAAGTCCTCCTCGCCGCGGTAGTTCTCGCCGTCGACGCTATAGCGGTAGGGCGGTACGCCCCCCGAAGCGGCCAATTTAAGGGGCGGCCGGCGTAGGTCCTCGCAGTCTACCCCAATGGGGTTGATGGGCTCGGGGTCGAGCAGGGCCACTACGGTAGTATCGCTACACCCCAGGGCGTCGGCGATGGTCAGGGTGTAGGTGCCTTCCGCTAGTTCGGTGATACTGAGGTCCGGGATTGGGGCGCCGTTGAGTCGGTAGCTGTAGGGCTCGACCGAGGGGAGGTGGGTAGCGGTGATGCGGCCATCTTCGGCTCCGAAGCAGCTGGGGTCGGTGTAAAAGGTGTTGAGCACGGGCTTGTAGAAGTCGACCCGGAGGCGCTCGTTGACCTCGCTGCTACAGAGCTGATCGGTGACGGCCGTGACCTGGTAGGTGCCGCTGCGGGTTACGGGCCAGGGGTCGCCGGCTGTGAGCTCGACATCGGGTTGCGGCTCCCCGTCGATGAGGTACGTCAGGGTGAAGGGACCATTACCCTGTAGATCGGCCAGGATCGCCTGCCGCTGGCCCCAGCAGGCCGTCAGGTCCTGCGCGGGAAAGTCTACGGTCGGGGGAGCGGTCTCCTCGGTGGCCGCCCGCCAGCTGATGGTGGCTCCACAGGCATCGGTGAGGCGCAGGCCTACGGTGTCGGGTAGCATGCCGCTGATCTCGGGATTGGGCTCGGTGCTACCGAAGCTCCACTCGTACACAAAGGGAGGGACGCCGCCGCGCACCTCGGCCGATAGCCGGGAGCCGCCGCCGCGGCAGTAGCGGAAGGGTTCCCCCACCGGAATCTCGGGCGGGGTGGGCTCCCGCACGAGAATGCGTAGGGAGTCGACGTAGCAGGCGCAGGGTACGTCAAGTACTAGGTAGGCTTCTTCTTCGCCCTCGGCCAGGTCATCGGGCAGGGCCCGCACGGGGATATCGACGAAGGGTTGTCCGGCCGGAATAACCACGCGCCCGCTGCCGGCTTGGAAGTCAGCCGTATCGGAGGCTACCGAGCTGTTACCGAGCCGGTAGGTGACGGTCTGCGGCTGGTCGAGCTTGCTGCCGGGCCGGCGGCTGATGCGCAGGGGGGTGTCGGCACAGCCCTCGTAGACGATCAGGGGCTCCTCGGGGCCGTCGGGGCCGGACAGCGAGGCACCCGCGCCAAGGTCGAAACTGCCCCCCTCGAGAAAGACGGCGGAGTCGAGGATGCCATCGCTGATGTCTGCGATGACCAGGCGGATGTGGTAGGTCTCGCAGGGCTGCACCTTGAGCGTGGCAGTCAGTACGGTGGTTTGGCCGTCGAACTGGATGGTTTCGAGGCGGGGGCTCTCGCCGTCGGAGGTACGGCAACTGCCCGAGACGTTACGATCGGCGGTATTGTTGAGAAAGAACTGGCGGTTTTCCCGATCGTTGATGGTATTGACGGTCACGGGGGAGGAGGTGCCCGGCACGCGGGCTACGTTAACCGCCCCGTCGGTAAACGAACCGGAATAGCCCGGCCCGCTGACGAAGAAACCGAAAATGTCGTTGAACTTGGCGCCGACGTACTCGCAGTACTCTTCGGAGGCAAAAACGTAGCGAAAGGTCACCGTGGACTCCAGGGGGATAAAATCGAATTCTACCCCACTCCGGTCGAAGACGCCATTGTTATTGACCAGGTCGAGGTCCGGATCGCTGGAGGGCCCATAAAGCGCCTTTTCGCCCTTCCGGCCGTTGTCATTGGGGCCGGCGGCATCGGTGATCCTGCCCGTCGATAGGATGATCCCACGTTCAAAGCCAACCACCTCGCCGGGCCCCTCGAAGTAACCGATACCTTCGGTGCTCTCTCCAATGCGCTGCACGTTGAAGATGGTCTTACAGCGATCGGTGGCGAATACCTCGGTGACCAGCCGCTCGGCGGTGTAATCGGGGTCGAGCGTCAACCCACCGGAGTCCGACTGCGCCAGCAGGGGCAGCACGGCCCACCAAAGTACCAGCAACAGAGACGGTCTTACCACAAGGTGAAGTATTAACTAACAGGCGGCAGACTAGCCCTGCCGGTTCATAGTGGTGTACAAAGGTACACTAGACTGAAACTAAGCTATATACGGACATATTGCACACGGTAGATTGCTTAAGACGGGTCCGCTGGCGTCACCCCACACAACCCAGGCCGGCGGAGCTTTGTTCGTGCACCTATGTACCTCCTGCTCTTCACCATCATCGTGGTTTTGTTCCTGGCGATGCTCTTCGTCAACCTGTACTTCCGGGCCAAGGTGCTACGCGCCTACCGCATCCTGGTGCAGTCGGAGGTGGACTTTACGGCTGCCCAGATCCTGAGCCGGCAGCGGATGGAGGAGGAGGTGGTACCGGCCTATCCGCAGCAGGCCGCGGCCATTCGGGACTTCGGCAACTACCTGCGGCGCAGTGTCCGCATGGCCACCGTCCTGCTGCTGCTCATCACCTGCTTCGGGGCCCTACTGATGTGGTACCGCAATTGATCAGTCGGTATCGGCTACGGTAAGGCTGAAGCCTACCCCGTGGATGTTCTCGATCTTGACGCGGGGGTCGCGGCGCAGGTACTTGCGGAGGCGACTGACGAAGACGTCCAGGCTGCGGCCCAGGAAGTAATCGTTCGCACCCCAGATCCGCTCCAGGATGGTACCCCGCTCCAGCACCGTATTGCGGTGGTCGTTCAGTAGGGTGAGCAGCTCGGCTTCGCGGCGGGTGAGGCGGCGGGGGCCGGACTCCTCGGGGTGACTAAGGTATAGCTTGTGTACGTCGAAGCGGTAGGTGCCCAGCTGGCCGGGGTCGAAAGCGGGCGTAGCGGGCCGTACCCGGTTGCGGCGCAGGAAGACCTCGATGCGCAGGATCAGCTCCTCGATGCTGAAGGGTTTGGTGATGTAGTCGTCGCCGCCGAGGCGGAGGCCGTTTAGACGGTCCTCCGCCAGGCTGCGGGCGGTGAGGAAGAGGATGGGGATGTCCCGATCACGCTGCCGCACCAGGCGGGCTAGTTCGAAGCCATCGGTACCGGGCAGCATGACGTCCAGCAGACAGAGATCGACGTCCAGGGGCTGACTTACGATGCGGGCGGCGGCGGCACTTCCGTCGCTGAGGTGTTCGACGGCAAAACCGTGCAGTTCAAGGTTATCGCGGGTGACGAAGCCGAGGTCCGCATCGTCCTCCACGTACAGGAGGTGGGCCTTGCTCATACGGCTACGGGTTCGGGGAGGGCAGTAAGGGGTAGGCGGAGATGGAAGGTAGTGCCGCGGCCCGGGGTGCTTTCTACGTGGATGTTCCAGCCGTGGGCCCGGCAGATCTGGTGCACGTAGTAGAGTCCCAGCCCGAAACCCTTCACGTCGTGCACATCTCCCGTGGGTACCCGGTAGAATTTCTCGAACACCCGCTCCCGGTGCTCGCGGGCAATGCCGGGCCCATCGTCGCTGACGGCCAGGTGGAGGTGGCCCTTAGCCACGCGGCCCACCACGGCGATACGGGGGGGCGTACCGCCGTACTTGATGGCGTTGTCGAGCAGGCTGTGCAGGATGTTGGCGAGGTGGAGGGGATCGGCGTACAGCGGCACGGGGCGGTCGGGCAACTGCCAGGTGAGGTGGCCCTCGCGCTCCTCGGTGCGGGCCCGGGCACTGCTGAGCAGCGGAGGGAGGAGGTCCTGGAGGTCGATGCGCTCGCGCTGGAGGGTGAACTTGCCCTTCTCGATGCTGGCGATCTGTAGCACCTTTTCCACCTGCTCGTTGAGGCGGGCATACTGCTCGTGGATCAGCTGGGCGTAGCGGGCCAGCCGTCCGTCGGCGGCCACGTGCGGATCGCGCGCCAGTACCCCGGCGGCAATGCGGATGGTCGACAGCGGCGTTTTGAACTCGTGGGTCATGTTGTCGATGAACTCCTTCTGCATCGTAGCCAGCCGCCGCTGCCGCAGGATCACGACCAGGGAGTAGGCAAAAAAGGCCACCGTCAGAATCAGGATCAGGCTCAGAAATACCACCAGCTGCATTTTCTGCCAGATGTAGCCGATGCGGGTGGGAAACTTGACGCCGAAGTAGTAAAGCAGTCCCTCGTCGGGGGGTAGGTAGCTGCTAGTCTGCGGATCGGTGGGTAGCTGCTCCGACTCGGCCGTGCAGTAGCCCCCGTAGGCCATCTCGTTGGTGGAGCAGTCGAAGATGGCGTACTCGAAGTCGATGTCCAGCCGCAGCCGTTGCAGCTCCTGCTGCATGAGGTACTCCAGGCGCTGGGCGCTGATCTCGCTCTCGGTATTGACGATGAAGTAGTTGCTGCTGCGCTGGCGCACGATGTCGCGCTTCGGCAGGTCGGCGTCGTTCTCGGCGGCTAACTGGCGGGCCACACCGTAGAGGGCCAGCTGGGCCTTCTGACTGAACTCGGTGTCATTGAGGTTCCAGGTGGTGGCCACCCAGTAGGTCTGCATGCCGATGATGCCTACGATGGCGATCAGGCCGAGGAGGATGACGCGGCGGATGACGTTTCTGTGCATAGCTCCCAAGGATACAACGGCTCGGCCGGTGGACCAACAAGCCTACCCCGTTAACAACACATTAGGAGCACCAACGGACACGCCCGGGGGTGGGTTACTGCTTCACAAAGCGAACGGTCTGGGAGTGTACCCCCACCTCAAGCCTCAGGGTATACATTCCGGTGGGGAGGTCGGCAACGGAAAGCGGGTCGCGCCGCTGCGTGAAAAGCACTTGCCGCCCCATGGCGTCGTGTACGGTCACGGTAAACGGTGCATCCTTTAGCAGTAAGCGGGAGCTCCAGTGCAGCGACCGAGCTACTGGATTGGGAAAGATCAGTAGCTCGGCGGTCGGATCGGGGTAGATGACCAGTACCAAGTCCGATAGCGTAGTCGTACCGTCAAAGTCTTCCTGCCGCAGGCGGTAGTAATTGGAGCCGGGGGCGGGCGAGCGGTGGAGGTAACCGTAAGTCTGATCCATACGGCTGGTACCGGCTCCGGAAATGAACGCCAGCTCGACCCAGTCGCGACCGTTGGAGCTGTGCTCCACGTGGAAACCGGCGTTCTCCTCTTCCGTGGCGGTCTGCCAGTCTAGCTGGATAGCCCCCGCCGACGGGGAGGCCCGAAGGTAGGTGAGCTCGACGGGTAAAACTTGCTCCAGGGAGAACACCCTGACCTGACCGGCCTCACTGCCACTACTGCTGTTTTTGGGTGCCCCCACGGCCAGCGTCTGGCCGTCCGCGGAAAACGACACGGAGTAGCCTGACTGGTCTCCGGCAGCCTGTCCGTCAATGTCCCGTCCGACCCGTGCCCACCGGCCATTCACGAGGTAGAAGATTCTGGTATGGCCCGCCCCGCTTCCGTTGCCGTCGTTTTGGTAGGCCCCGACGGCGAGCCGCTGTCCGTCGGAAGACAGGGCCACGGCGAAGCCGGAATTATCCCCGAAGCTTCCCCATCTACGTCCTGCCCGACCTGCCTCCACCTACTACCGGTGAGGGTGAAGACCCGTGCCTGGCCGGCGTTGCGGAAACTGCCATCGTTGTTGATCGCGCCGATGGCCACCGTCCGTCCGTTGGCGGATAGGGACACCGACCAGCCCGAGGCATCCTCGGCCGCTTCGCCGTCAATGTCCTGGCCGAGCTGGACCCAGTTGGTACCGGATAACCCAAAGACTCTTACGTGCCCCGATACCGGACCGTTCACCCCATCGTTATTTCTGCCCCCGATGGCTACCGTTCTACCGTCATCGGAAAGGGAAACGGAATAGCCGAACTTATCGTCGATGGCCTCTCCGTCTATGATGTTGCCGGTAAGGGACCAGCTACCGTTGGCAAAGGAGTAGATGCCGGCATAACCGGATTTACTGCTATCTCCGGGCGCCCCAACGGCTACGCGGCGCCCGTTGGCGGAGAGGACACCGAAAATCCGGCCCGATCCTCGGCGGCAAGGCCGTTTATATTCTGGCCCAGCTGCCTCCAACTGCCGTTCGTGAAGGAATAAATCTTTACGTGACCGGCACTTTTACCCCCGGCATCGTTAAAGTACCCTCCGATGGCCACCGTCCGCCCGTCGGCGGAAAGAGAAACCGAGGCACCGAACAGGTCACTGACCGCTTCGCCGTCAATGTCACCACCCAGCCGGACCCACCTACTTCCCGAGAGTATGTAGATCCGTGCGTGGCCGGAATTCAGGCCGCCTCCATCGTTGTTAAAGGCGCCCACCGCCAGGGTGCGGCCGTCATCGGATAGAGCGACTGAGATGCCCGACCGATCCTCGGCCGCCTCCCCGTTAATGTCCTGTCCGATCTGGACCTGGCCGGTAAGCAAGCTGGGCAGAGCGCAAACTAACAGGCACAGTAAGCCCCATAGGGTAGTGTGTTTATTCATAGCGTGTGAGTGTTGTTCTAGGTAAAAGCGCCTGAGGCACGAGGGACTCAGCTAGGATAAATGTAGGCAGAGCTAATACAAAAACTGTGCGTCTAGCCATCAAATTCCTGCCCCCCTGCGCTCAGCGACCAGCTACTACGCCGGGACAACTAGTCGGTGCGGGATCAGAAAGGGGGATGTGTTGGAAGATCCTGCCCGGCCTACGCTGTTTTCCGGGCGACTAAGTTTTTTCACCCGTGATCGATCAACCCCCTCTCTGTAAATGTTAAAGTTGCTCCGTACCCGCTTGCGTGGCCGGGGGCCGGGTCCCTACCTTTACCGAAGAAGCTTATTACGATGGAAAATTCCCCCCCAGCCTGCCCCGTCCCCCGCTGGCAACTGCTGAAGCAGGAACTGACCAACGTAGGGCCCGCGGAATTCGACCGCCTGCGCAGCTCGGCCGCCCCCGGCACCGTGCTCGACGTGCGTAATGCCGCAGAGTACGCCGACTACCACCTGGAGGGCGCACGCAACGTGAACTACCTGGGGCCAGACTTCCTGGAGCAGCTCGACGCCCTGGACCCCGACCAAACCTACCTCGTCTACTGCCGCAGTGGCCGCCGCAGCGTGCGCGCCTGTACCCTAATGAAGAACGCCGGCATCACGCGGCTGGTCCACCTGGATGGTGGCATCAACGCCTACGCGCTATGAAGATGCTACTGATGAGCTTACTGCTGGGAGTATGCCTGGCCTGTTCTACGAATACCGCACCTGCGGCCCCGCCCACTCCTTACGACCTAACGCAGGAAGAATTCAAACAGCGGATGGACGACCCCGACGTAGTGATCCTGGACGTCCGCACCCCCGCCGAGACCAGCCTGGGCATGATCGAGGGGGCCGGGGAGATCGACTTCAAGGCCGGAGATTTTGCCGAGCGGGTGGACTCGCTGGACCGCGACAAAACCTACCTCGTGTACTGCCGCAGCGGCAACCGGAGCGGCAAGGCCTGTGCGGTGATGAACGAGCTGGGCTTTCGCGAGGTGCACAACCTGGAGGGGGGCTATATGGGTTGGACGGAGGAACGCTAAGTACACTACATTATGGAGAATTGGCTGACGGCCCCCTGGGGGACGGTGCTGGAGACGGCCGCTACCGTATTTATCATCTACTCGATCATCGTGCTCTTCGTGCGCATCGCGGGGCTGCGCACCTTTGCCAAGATGTCGAGCTTCGATTTTGCCTCCACGGTGGCTATGGGCTCGATCCTGGCTACGGTGGTGATGAACGGCGATACCTCCATCCTGAAGGGGGCGGTGGCCCTGGCTACGATCATGGTGTTTCAGCAGGTCTTTGCCGGCCTGAAGCTGCGGGTGCCGGCCATTGAAACCCTCACGCAGAATAGCCCTACGCTGCTGATGGATGGTACCGAGTTTATGCACAACAATATGCGCCGTACGGGCGTGAACCGGGCCGACATCGTCGCCAAATTGCGGGAGGCCAACGTCATCGAACTCAGCGAGGTGAAGGCCGTGGTGCTGGAGACGACCGGCGACATCTCGGTGCTGCACGGCACCTCCGATAAGGTGCTGGACGGCATCATCATGGAGGGGGTCGTACGCTAGGGGTACTACCTTCGCGGCCATGTCCGACTACCACATCAGGGAAAACACCAACTGGCGGGAGTGGCACGGCGTGCTCGACGTGGTGTACGCCGGTAACCCCCAGTATGTATACCCCCTGCGCAGCGACATCGAGGGGATCCTGAGCGAGAAAAACGTGGCCTATACGGGCGACAACCTGCGGCGCTGGGTAGTCACCGACGGGCGGCGGGCGGTGGGGCGCGTGGCGGCCTTCGTGGATGAGGAGCGCAACAAACAACTGGAACTGCCGGCGGGGGGCATGGGCTTTTTCGAGACCATCGAGGATAATAGGGTAGCCGATCTACTGCTGGATGCGGCAGAGGGGTGGTTGCGGGGCCGCGGGATGCAGTGTGTGGACGGGCCGATCAACTTCGGTGAGCGTGACAAGTTCTGGGGCCTGCTGGTGCGAGGCTGGTACCGGCCTATCTATCAGGAAACGTATAATCCGCCGTACTACCAGGGGATGCTAGAACGCCGGGGCTACCTACCGCACGAGCAGTGCCTGACGATGCGGGGCGTGGTGGCGGAATTCCCCGGAGAGCGACTCGGAAAACTGGCCGCGCGGGTGCGCGAGCGCTACGGGCTCTACACGCGGCAGATCGACGCAGGTAACCTCCAGCAGGGGGCCGATGACTTCGCCGAGGCGTACAATGCGGCCTTTAACCACTGGCCCTACTTCCGTCCGCTGACCGGGGCCGACATCTACCCCACCTTCCGGCAGATGAAGCCCATCATGGACCCCCACCTGACCTGCCTGGCCTACAACCGCGCGGGCCGGCCGATCGGGCTGGCGGGGCTGATCCCGGACATCAACTGCTTCCTGGGCGGCGTGAACGGTAAGCTGAACTGGCTGGGCCTGCCGAAATTCCTCTACCGGCTCAAGTTTCAGCGGCGGCCGCGCAACTGCAAGGGCATCGCCTTCGGCATCGCGCAGGACTACCAGCGGCAGGGGGTATACCCCCTCATGGTCGATGCGATGTTTCAGAGTGGCAACCGCCATACGAGCCGCACCTACCGCTACGTGGATATGGCGACCATCCGCGGCCACAACAAGCTCATGGTGGATACCTGCCGGCAGATGAATACGGAGATCCACCGGGTGCACCTGGCCTACCGGAAGGCGCTGGTGGAGGGGGTGAAGTGGGAGCCCTTTGCTATGCTGGATGTGGGTGGGGTGGCGATGGGGGAGTATGGTTCCCTTCCGTGCCGCTAGGCACCGTTTTCCACAAAACAAACCCCTTCTCCACAGCCTTTTCCACAACAATTTGTTTCAAAAAACCCTATCTTTGGCACCTGATGGCAAAGGACAAACAAGACCGCCGCGCCTACAACGGCAGCGGCTCGAACCCCACCGTAGCGGCCTACACCAATCGCAGCCGCCTGGAGGAGGCGAACCTGCCCTCCTACAGCAAGCTACCGCCCCAGGCACCGGACCTGGAGGAGGCGATCCTGTCGGCCATCCTCATCGAGCGGGAGGCGATGACGAAGGTGCTGGACATCATCCGGCCGGAGTCCTTCTATAAGCCCGCCCACCAGGAGATCTACCGCAGTATGCGGCGGCTGTTCGAGCGTTCGCAGCCCATCGACCTGCTGCTGGTGGTGGAGGACCTGCGTAAGAATGAGATGCTGGAGATGGTGGGGGGGGCCGGTTACCTAGCGCAGCTCACCAGCCGGGTGACGAGCTCGGCCAACATCGAGTACCACGCGCGGATCGTGACGGAGAAGTTCATCCAGCGCGAGCTCATCCGCACCAGTTCCGAGGTGATCAAGGAAGCCTATGAGGACTCCATCGACGTGCTCGATCTGCTGGACAAGGCCGGCAGTCACCTCTTCAAGATTACAGAGGACAATATGGGCAAGCAGGTGGCCGATATGGGTAGCCTGGCCAATCAGCTCATGGAGCAACTGGAGCAGCTGCGCTCCCGCGAGGGCGGTCTGACCGGCGTAGCCACCGGCTTCACCGACCTCGACCGCCTGACCTCCGGTCTACAGAAATCGGACTTGATCATTGTGGCCGCCCGTCCGGCCATGGGCAAAACCAGCTTCGTGCTTTCGATGGCCCGCAATGCGGCGCTCGGAGCCAAGGCCGACAAGCCTACCCCGGTGGCCATCTTCAGTCTGGAGATGAGTGCCGCCCAGCTGGCCGGCCGCATTTTCAGTCAGGACGCCGAGGTCAACGGCCAGAAGATGCGCAATGGCAAGTTCACCGAGGAGGAGTGGGTGCGCCTAGTCAACGCCATGAACCACGTGGGCGAGGCCCCGATCTACATCGACGATACGCCGGGCATCAATGTCTTCGAGCTACGCGCTAAGTGCCGCCGCCTGAAGCTGGAGAAGAAGATCGGCATGGTCATCATCGACTACCTACAGCTCATGTCCGGCGCCGGCGAGGGCACCAAGGGAGGTAACCGGGAGCAGGAGGTATCGGCGATCAGTCGTTCGCTCAAGGGGCTGGCGAAGGAACTGGAGGTGCCGGTAATTGCGCTATCGCAGCTTTCGCGGGCGGTGGAGACGCGGGGGGGGGATAAGCGGCCGCAGCTGAGTGACTTGCGGGAGTCGGGTTGCCTCACGGGCGATTCGCTAGTTACTCTGGCGGAAGATGGTCGGCGAGTGCCTATCAGGGAGCTGGTAGCGCGTTACCCCCGGGGCGGCTTCCAGGTCTGGGCTACGGATGATAAGTACAAGTTGGTGCCGGCCATGGTGTCAGCTGCCTTTTCTACGGGCACCAAACAGACCTACCGCCTGACAAGCCAGTCAGGACGAACGGTACGTGCCACCGGGAATCACAAGTTTTTGACGGTGCGGGGGTGGAAGCGGTTGGATGAGTTGGAGGTGGGGGAGCATATTGCAACTCCCCGAATGCTACCTGCTGGTGATACCGATCACAGTATGAGTGAATTCGAGTTGGCCTTACTCGGCCATTTGATTGGAGACGGATGCACCTTACCCAAGCATGCTATTCAGTATACCACTCGGGAGAAAGATCTTGCGGAGCGGGTTTCACAACTCGCGGTAGACTGTTTCGGGAAAGAGATTACACCACGGACAAAGCAAGAAGGCTCAAAAAAGACTGGCGCTTCGTGGTATCAGGTTTACCTAAGCTCGAATCGTAAGCATACCCACGGTGTGCGTAGTGCGATCACGGACTGGCTTACGGAATTAGGAGTATGGGGACTTCGGTCGCACGAGAAGTTTGTACCAAGTAAGGTATTCCAACAGGCATCTTCTCAAATTGCTCTATTCTTACGCCACCTATGGGCCACGGACGGTTGCGTTCGAATGGGTGGAGGCAAACGTCCCTATCCCGCCATTTACTATGCATCCAGTAGTGAACGTTTGGCACGGGATGTACAGCACCTGCTCCTTAACCTGAGTATTACAGCTCGGATCAAATGCGTACCCCAAGGGACGAAGGGTCGGGATCAGTTTCATGTTATTGTTACCGGTAAGGATGACATTATCACTTTTGGTGAGCAGATTGGTGCAGCAGGCAACTACAAGTCGACCGCACTTGCTGAAATATTGGACTATATCTCAACACGGGCGGCAAACACCAATCGTGATGTAATCCCTAGAACTGTATGGCGCGAAGAGGTCACACTCTCTATGGAAGTGTTAGGTATCACCTCGCGTCAAATGCAGGCTACTATTGGCACGCAGTATTGTGGAACTGCACTGTATAAAAGCAACCTCAGTCGCGAACGCGCGCACACCGTAGCTAGTGCCGTTACGTCCCCCCCCCTGAATGCCTTAGCCACCAGCGACATCTACTGGGACCAAATAGCCACCATTGAGCTCGACACCGTAGAAGAAGTCTACGACCTAACCGTCCCCGGCCCCCACAACTTCGTCGCCGATGGCATCGTCGTGCACAACTCCATCGAGCAGGACGCCGACATGGTCATGTTCCTCTACCGCCCCGAGTACTACAAGATTATGGAAGACGAGCGGGGCAATAGCCTGGCTGGCGTCGCCGAGGTGATTGTGGGGAAGAACCGGCACGGGGAGGCGCGCGATATTCGCCTGCGTTTCGATAGCGACTTTGCCCGCTTCAGTGACCTGGAGGATCTCGACTTCGACCTGCTGCCCTCCGGGGCCATCACCGGCGGGCAGCCGCAGCAGCCCTACGGCGGCGGCACCCTGCCGAGCAAGATGAATACGGATGATGATATTCCGTTCTAGGTAGGCAGCAGCGGGGCCCTGGTCCGCCTGCGGCGTGCTACAGACCCCGCTGCGAAGGGCTCCCCTTCCAGGGAAGGCCCGTACTACCTTCTTGCTGCCGTACCTTCCCAGCATGGAAACTTACTTCACCGAGTTCACCAGCTACCTAGCCCAACTGCCCGAGGAGGTCGCCCTGTGGCTAGGTATCCTCGGCCTAATCGTCTTCACCCTAGCCCTCTGCATCGGCTGGCTGATCGGTCGGCGGCGGGTCGTGCGGATTCGCGAAGACGTCAGGAGCATACAGCGAGAAAAGGAAAAACTCCAGGAACGCCTCCAGGCCAACGAGGAAGAACAAAAGAAACTAGCCCACGAGCTCGTCGACCTCACCACTGAAAAGGACGACCTCCTGGTACGCCTGCAGACCACCCAGTCCCGCAACAGCGAGCTCAACCATCGCCTCACCGAGGCCCGCACCACCAACGAGCAACTACAGGCCACCAACCAGAGCTACGCCACCACCATCGAGGACCTCAACGACCAGGTCATCGGCCTCAAGACCCGCAACGAGCAGTTCCTCCACCAGGGCGATACAGCGGGCGGGGCCGCCGGTCCAACCGCTCTCGAACTAGCCGAGCGCGTCGCCCGCCTCGAACGGAAGTTGGAGGCACTGATCAGTACCTGAGCGCCGATCTACCTTACCGGACCACCGCGATATCGCCGCGGTACAGCAGCGTTACGCCGTCGATGAACAGTACCTCTACAGTATAGACGTACACCCCGGGGTCTACTTCCCGCCCCTCTGGCGTCCGGCCATCCCACAGGAGGGTACCGTCTAAACAACTGGATGGGATGTTCTCCCGCTCAAAAAGTAGCCCCCCCCAGCGGTTGAAGATATTCACCTTGGTGATGTCGACTACGCCGGTGCAGGCGTAAATGCGAAAGTCATCGTTACGGCCGTCCATATTCGGACTGAAGACATTGGGAATGAAGACGTTACGGTTCGCGTCGATCTCCACGAAGATGTCGTCGATGGCCTGACAGCCGTTCTCGTCCGTCACCGTCAGGGTGTACTCGACACTCTGCGTCGGGGTGAGTAGGAAGGGATCGCGGATACTATCGTTGGATAGGAAGGGTACGGGGGGCTCGAAGCGCGGCGCCGTCCACCGGTAGCGGTAGTCGCGGCCACCCGGGCTGATGAGCGGATTGAGCTGCGTGAGGCTGTCGCCGAGCTCGACGAGGAGCCGGTTCGGTAGGTCGATCACGATCTCGTCCGGCTGCTGGATCTGGAAAGTCTGCTCGCTAAAGCAGCCCACTGAGTCGAATACGGAAATCACCACACTATCGCCGAAGCCCAGCCCCACCTGATCGAAGGGCGTCAGGAAGCCGTCGTTGTTGATGGTGAAACTGTAGTCGAGCAGGTCGGTGCCCTGCCCCCCGAAGGCGGTATCGAGAGTGATCTCGGCCGGGTCGTTGAAGCAGAGCGGATCGGCAATCGTATCTACCACGAATCCGATGGGATCGGGCTCGAAGATGGTGTAGCTCAGGCTATCCTGACAGCCCGCCCCATCGGTCACGGTCACCCCGTAGGTACCCGGGGCGAGCTCGGAGGCGGAGGACTCATTGCCCCCCGCTACGGCCGGCGACCAACTGTAGGGGCTGTCTCCGAAGGAATTATTATTGGTGCTGACGACCTGTACGGCCAGTACCCCGTCCTCGTCGCCGAAGCAGGTCACGCGGGGCGTGGTCAGGAAGGGATCGATGGCTAGGATCAGGGAGTCCGGTTGATCGATCGTGAAGGCAAAGGTATCGGCCTGGCAGCCGTTGGCGTCGGTGACGAGTAGCTGGTAAAGCCCGGCACCTACATCTTCCAGTCGATTGGTTACCTCCGGACGGTCGACGTAGCTGAAGGTGTAGCCAGGGGTGCCGCCGGTGACTAGGATTTCGGCTGCGCCATCCTCACTGCCGTTACAACTTGCATCCCTGGGGTTAATTTCTTCAAAGACAAACTCATCTGGGCTACCGATAATGGTGTCGAAGACCTGGGGGCAGACACCGTCGGTGACGGTCACTGAGATGGGGCCACGGGCTAGCCCACTTAGGCTTGTGGTTGTACCTCCTCGGATGGTATCAGTAGCTCCTCTCGACCAGATAAAGTTAAATCCTCGACCAGTATCGCTACCGTCTGAAAGGCTGACTAGAATAGTCGCTCGACCATCTGAACTAGTATCACTTGGACAGCTAACATCCTCCGGTGTTAGCTCACCCACAATACCTACTGGCTCTTCAAGAACAAAAGAAGTCTCAAAGGCCGGCTGACAGTTGTTAGCGTCCGTAATGGTTACATTGTAAGGGCCAGCACTAAGTCCCGTTCGCTCATTGGTCGTAATAGGCGGTCCGTCCAAGTCCTCCCAATCATAGTTGTAGCTCCCATCTGGATTCGGAGTGCCACCGGTCGTGAGGAGAACAATACTACCATTTGAATCGCCTAAACATGTTGGTGATATGATGGTATCAGCTACTGCCTGTACCAAACCAGGACTGGTTACAAAGCCTGGGAAGGGCCACACACAGCCGTTGTCTAAAGTAACTTCGAGTAAGTAGGCTCCCACTGAGAGAGTATCTGGCGTAGTTCTCCCTCCTATTGAGACAATCTGCCCCCGAGAACCATTTTCAAGACGATACCAGTTGAATTCGGTGATAGAAATAGAGTCGCCAGGGGGGGGATTGACGATCGCACTAAGCTGGCCATCAGTATCACCAGGGCAGGAAATAGTAGTGAACAGTGAGTTGACGACGCGAGGAGCGGGCCGAGGATTTATTTCAAACCTCACTGTATCCGTCACACAATCATTTGCATCAGTTACTATAGCTAGGTAGAAGGGACTTGCCTCGAGGCTGTCTAAGAAGTTTGTGTCTATCAAAATGGTATCGAAGGTAGCTAGACTATCGAAGGGACTTTCTATACTATCGTTGATGACTTGGAACGTGTATGGTGCAGTGCCGCCAGTAGCTACAAGAGTGACCGTACCATCAGGGTCTTCCGGACAAATTGGAGACTCTGGTTTTGGTGCTAATGCAAGCTCCTCCGGTTGGGTAATGGTGACAGTGTCGCGAGTCTCGCACATAGCTGGGTCACTGTCCTCGAGGACTACGACATAATCCCCGGCGGGAAGGTTACTGAATACGAGCGGACTGTTATCTGTCACCGGCGAAACACCCGCTATTGGTGTTCCAGTCGTATCTTCTAAAGTTGCGGTGTAGGGTGTTCTTTCTTGACCTCCTCGTGTCGAAGCTGATACGGAGATTGTGCCGGTACTCTCGCCAAAACATAGTACCGAGGTGGAGGTGGCGTCCGCAATTAGTTCTTTTTCTACCCCAATTGAGAATGACGCGACTCCAGGACAGTTGTTGTCATCGAAAACCTCAACCGTATAGTCTCCCGGAAGCAAGTCTGATCGGTTACCTGTCTGACCCATTTGTGAAGGAGCACCATCAGAAAATTCAAAACGGTAGCCTTCAGCACCTACCACACCACCAGAAACTTGTAAGTCTACTCTTCCGTCTGGTGATCCGCTACACGTTGCCTCATCTTCATTAGATACTTCGACAAGAATGGTGGCCGGTGGAGAGGGATTGATTGTAGCCGACTTGTCACAACCAGATTCGACATCAACTGCGGTGACTCTATAATCACGGTTTGGCTGAACCTCGATAGTGTCAACGCCGGACCCAATAGTCTCGACAACACCTGATTGATTAGTCGTCCAATCTATAGTGAAGCCTTGACTAAGTGGATTAACCACCCTACGTCCTCCAAGAGTGACTACAGCAACCAAAGTTACCGTGTTATTAGCATCACAGTTTTCTCCTGGTATTGTCTCAATGCCCACAACAAAAGAGGGCCCTTCGGTAATCGTTACCGTTGTGTCCGACCTTCCAGCAGCCTCACCAGTACCATCTTGTACTGAAATATTATAGGTTCCGGCTCGCAAATTTAGAAACTCGGCACGGCCGCCATCTGAGGCAATGTCTCTTGAATCTGTTGCCGTAGGCGTTGAACTAGTGCGAACGTAGGTCACTTCGTACGGTACCTGACCGCCGCTAGCAGTTACAGTCAAAGAACCATCATTGTCACCAGCACAAGCTACTGGTACTGTGGCGATGTCGACACTTAGAGCTGAACCAGAGGTAGGCTCTTCTTCCTCTTCCTGGCAAACTTCAGTCACCGCTAGCTGCCCAGTAAAACCACAACTTACCTCGTCCGTCACGGATACATTATAAGTGCCTTCTGTATTAAAGGAGTAGTTGACTACATCTCCGTGGCGGTAACTAGTTGCTCCGCCTTCCAGCGCGTCGACCGCTGCATCAGTTGCATCTGTAATACGGATAGTATAGTTGCCACCACGTGATAGCTCGCTCTTTCCACCAGTGACGGTGAAGCTACCGGAGCAGCTACCCGACGAAAGGTCAGCGTCGATTGGATTGAGATATCCTATGGTAATTTGGGACTCAAGGGCTACGTCTATGCAGTTGCCGTGTTCGTACTCGATGACCCCACCAGCATTTCTAACAGCTGAATCAATTGTAATAGGAGCAAAGGTGAGAACGACTGGCTGCGGATCATCGGGAGTTCCGTTGAACGTTTGGGTAGCGTAAGGAGCCTCGGCGTGTTCTATCCGGTAGTCATAATTGCCGGCAAAGTAGCCAGCCGGAAACAAGACATCTAGTCCTTCCTGAAATGGGAATGGTGCATCAAAGTTGCACGGATCGGCTAACAAGTCATCCCTAGTTTCACCCGCTATGGTAGGCTTACAGCCAAACACATGGTAAGCTATTCCCGCAGATTCCAGACTACTCGGGAAAGTCTCGCTTCCCTCACTGAAATCAATAGTAAACTCATCTCCTAAACATAGAAAAACAGTGTCGTTTAGGTTATCGAAGGAGCTAAAGTCCACCGTTCCCCCTGCTGGCACATTGCCTAAACTGGAGCTTTGAATGTTCACATTGGTGAGTTGCCCGATGGTGCCGGCGTCAGCTCCACAGTTTGTGGGTTCGGTCACCGCGCAGGCAGTATGTGTCACCGTCGCCAAAGCTTCGCAGCTCACCCCATCCTCGATAAAGATCTCGTAGGTACCATCTTCAGGAACAGTGTAGTTCACCACATCACCGGCGCGAACCGTATTAGAGGGTCGATCTAGTGCGACGGTGGCGTTGGTGGCCTTGTTACGGATCGTGATGTTGTAATCCGCCGTACCACGGAACCCACTCGTGCCACCGATGACGCTGAAGCTCCCCGAGCAGCCTCCGGGGTTGGTGTTGAGGTTCTCAATGCTGATCACGTCTAGGTAGGTGACCGTTACTAATTGGTCCAGCCTCACGTTGTTGCATTCGGGCACGACCACCGTGCCGTTGATGAGTTGCTCTTCGTATAAAAATCCATCCGGTTCTCCGTTAGGCCCTGGACCGTAGCCATCAAACGTAGCGGGGGCAATGACCAAGGTGAAAGGGTAGCCAGGAGGAGTAGGTTCGAAACCGTTTTCGATCTTGCGATCCCAATTTCCTCCGGCAAAGTCAACCGGCGGAAAAATACTTGCCCCCGTACCATCGGGGTCAAAAATACAAAGATCGCTCTCGATTACCGCCTCACTAGGGCCGTTGTTTGATGGATTTGGTACACAGGTGTATAGCTGGTAGCCAATGCCGGGATCGGTATCTGGATTAGGATCAGTATTGACCACCGAAGTTTCATCCAGATCAATAGTAAATCGATCGCCGGCGCACAGGAAAATAGTATCGCGGTTAGGATCATATGGAAGGGAGAAACCGGCAGGTACATTATCGAAGGTATTACTAGTAACGTTGATATCAGTATATGCCAGGATGTTACCAGCGTTGTCATTGCATTCCTGAGCCCCCAGCCCCCCAAAGCCCAAAACCCCCAACAAAACCAGTACCAATCCCCGAATCAGCGTAGAGTAAGCGCGCATAGATGTGTCATTCGATAGCAGAAAGCGGTAGCCCGGCGGACGGGCCGCCGGGTCACGGAAAACGAACGCTAGGTACACTTATTTCATTGCACCCGCGCACGCGCCCAGACTGTTTTGTCAGCTACTACCTAAAAGAGCACGCCGAGCATGATGATGATGCTCTGCTGGCGGCCCTTGCTGTCGTCCTCGGCGGGGTCGCGGCCCGGGCGGGTCACCTGGGTGTCGTTGTCGGCGGTAAGGTCCAGGAAGCCGGATTGGAAGCCTAGTCCCCCGACCAGGCTGGTTTGTGTACTGATGCTGTACTCTATGCCGGCACCGATGCCCCAGCTCAGGTTGAGGGCATTGACCTCGCTGCCGATCTTGAAGGTCTCGTTGTCGTCGATGTAGCTTGCCCGGTCGATGCTGCCCTTGGAACCCGTCGGAATGCCCAGCGTAAAGGCCGGCTGCACGAAGTAGCGCAGGTAGCCGAACTCCCGGGTGCGCAGGGTGAGGCCCAGGGGGATTTCCACGAACTGTAGGTTGTAGTTGTAGGTGCTACCGCCCGTAAGCTGGCCCGGAGTGGGCTGAGTGGTGAGCACTTCGTTGAGCGGCTCGCTCCAGATGTTCACCTGCGTAAACTGGTCGTCGTAGCGCAGCGCCCCGCCGGCCCCGAAGTGGAAGTTGATGCCGGTGTGGATACTGTAGTTGTCCTGGAAGAAGTACTCGGCGACCAGGCCCAGCTTGAGGCCCAGCTTGGTGCCGTCCGACTCGATGAGGTTGTTGTCGGTCGTCAGGTAGTTGAAGGTGGGGCTGAGCTGGATGCCGAGCTGGATGGGATTGACCTGCGCCGCGGCCGTCAGGGAGCACACGAGGGCCAGGGGAAGGAGTAGATAGGGTTTCATAGGGTACTATTTAGGTTGGTCAGTCGTTACCAAACGAGCCGTTCCGGCCGGTGTTTAGCCCATGATGAAAGTTAGTCTACCGCTCCCCCTACTCTTCGTGTGCCTCCTGGGCTGGAGTAGCTGCACCGACGACGATGGCCCCCCCCCACCCGACGTCAGTGACATCACGGTAAACCTCACGGTGCTGCGTTTCGATCGCGCCCTGGCCGAGCTCGACACCACGGACCTCACCACCTCCCTGGCCGAGCTAGACCGGCAGTACGGCAGTTTCACCGACGTTTTTTTTACCCACCTGGTGCCGGTGCGGCGGGGCGATTTCAGTCCGGCCGAGGGCCGGCGGGTGCTGCGGGCGTACCTGGACTATCCCCTCACCCACTTCGTCGATTCCCTGGTAGCGCAAAACTACGGAGATGCAACAGGGGGGGCGGGTCCGCAGGTGCAAGATCTGGTCGAACAGCTCACCACATCGCTCAGGTACTACCGCCACTACTTCCCGGCCGCCCCCCTACCCGACACCCTGGTCACCTACGCCACCCACTTCGAGCTGGCCGCCTTCCTCTACGGCGACGGGCAGTTGGCGGCCGGGCTCGACTTCTTCCTCGGCCCCGCCTTCGACTACAGCCAGGTGGACCCCAACGAGCCCATCTTCAGCGACTACCTGGCGCAGAGCTACACGCCCGAGCACTTCGCCGGCAAGCTGCTCCGCGTACTACTCGAAGACCGCTTCCCCCCGCCCCGGTCCGGTCGCCTGATCGACTACCTCGTCTACGAGGGCAAGAAGCTGTACGTGCTGGAACGGCTGCTTCCCGAGGTGCCCCGCCACGTGGTCTACGAGGTCACTGAGCCCGAAATGACCTGGCTCGAAGACAACGAAACCCCCATCTACGCCTACCTGCAGCGCGAGGACGAGCTCTACAGCACCGATGTGAATAAGATCCGTAAGTACACCGGTCCGGCCCCCTACTCCGTGGGCATGCCGCAGGAGTCGCCGGGGGGCGCGGTGAATTTTCTGGGGCGGCAGATTGTGGCTTCGTACGTGGTGCAGCACCCGGAGGTGACGTTGGCGGAGCTGATGGGGATGGGGGATGGGCAGGAGATCTTACGGGGGGCTCGGTATAAGCCGCGGTAGTTGTTAGTACAATGCGGCCTCCGGCCGCGGCAGCAACATGCAGCCTCTGGCTGCGCTGGTAGTGATCGGGGGCGCTGCCGGAGGGCTTACATCAGGGGCCCCCTCCCCTGATGACGCTGTACTGCCGCGGTCGGAGACCGCATTGTACTTTTGTGGCATGACCCGTACGATACCCTTAGTCAACCTCGCCCAGTTCCAGCAGGGCCAGCCCACCCAGCGCCAGCAGTTCATCGACGAGCTCGGCGAGGCGTTCCACGACATCGGTTTCGTAGGCGTGACCGGGCACGGCATTTCCAAGGAGCTGATCGACGATTTTTACGTAGCCGCCAAGCAGTTCTTCGCGTTACCGGTGGAGACCAAGCGCAAGTACGAGGTAGCCGGAGCGGCCGGACAGCGGGGCTACACCAGCTTCGGCAAGGAGCACGCCAAGCAGTCGCAGGTGGCGGACCTGAAGGAGTTTTTTCAGATTGGGCAGGAGCTCAGCGATACCTCGGCCAGTGACTACCAGCAGAACCCCCACGTGGAGGAGGTGCCCGCCTTTATGAAGCTGGGCGTACAGTTGTACCGGGCCTTCGAGCGGGCGGGGAATGATCTACTACGGGCCATCGCGCGCTACCTGGGCCTCGATGAAAAGTACTTCGAGCAGTACACCTACGACGGCATGAGCATCCTGCGGGCCATTCACTACCCGCCCATCACCCAGGAGCCGAAGAGCGCCATCCGGGCCGAGCAGCACGAGGACATCAACCTGATCACCCTCCTGGTCGGTGCCAGCGCCGGCGGACTCGAGCTCCAGAACACCGCCGGCGAGTGGCAGGAGATCGTACCCGAAAACGACGAGATCGTCATCAACGTAGGCGACATGCTCCAGCGCCTGACCAATAATTACCTGAAGTCGACCACCCACCGCGTCGTCAATCCGCCCCGCGCGCAGTGGCACGAGCCGCGGCTGTCGATCCCCTTCTTCCTCCACCCCCGCCCGGAGATGCGCCTGGACGTGCTGCCGAGCACGGTGACGGAGCAGCGGCCGCAGGCTTACGCGCCGATCACGGCCGGGGAGTACCTGGATGAGCGGCTGCGGGAGATTGGGTTGAAGAAATAGCTACCTCGTCTGCTGAGGTACGGGGACCGAAGACCCCCGCACGATAAGCTCCGCCGGCAGGGTCACCTGCACCGGCTCGGTGGTCGCCTTCCCGTTCTGCTGGAGGAGCAGCAGCATGATGCGCATCAGCTCCTCGGCCAGCTGCTGCATGGGCTGGGCGACGGCCGAGATGGTGGGCGTGTTGATGCGGAACAGGTCGTTGTCGTCGAAGGTAAGGATGCCCAGCTCGGTGATGGGCTTGCTGCCCGGCTCCTTGATGATCTCCAGTCCGCTCTGGGTGAGGTAGTTGGTGGAGAAGAAGACCGCATCGAGGGCACAGTTGGTGGTGAAGTGATTGCGGATCAGGTCCTTGGCTCGTTCGGAGTAGGTGTCGGTAAAGGGGACGCGCAGGATACTCACCGGTAGTCCGGCCGCGGTGACCGCATCGGTGTAGCCGCGGCTACGGTCCAGCATCTGCACCTGCTCCACGTCGGTAGTGACGAAGGAGATGTGGCGGTAGCCGCCGGCGATGAGGTGGCGGGTAGCGTTTAGGGAGGCCGCGTAGTTGTCGATGACCACGTAGCTGGTCTTCAGGTCCGGGAAGTAGCGGTCGAAGAGGATGACCGGCACCCCGCTTTTCACCAGCCCGGCTACCTCATCGCGGATGCCACTGGAGGGGATGAGGATGAAGCCATCCACCTGCCGGTCGAGAAAGAGGGTGATCAGGTCGCGCGAGCGGGCATCGTCGTTCTCGTTGCTGCAGAAGATGACGCGGTAGCCCCGCTGGTGGGCGATCTCCTCGATGTAGCGGCCCACGTGGCTGAAGAAGTAGTTGCTGATGTCCTCGACCATGAAGACGAGGATCTTGGTACTGCCCGTGCGCAGGCTGCGGGCCAGCATATTGGGCTTGTAGTTGATCTCCTTGGCGTAGGCGGTGACCCGCTCGATCATCTCGGTGGAGATCTTTTTCTCCGGCCCCTTGCCGTTTAGCACGAACGAGATGGTGGTGGGGGATACGCCGAGCGTCCGGGCAATGTCCTTTATCGAATGGCGTTTGGTGGGCATAGGCCTACAGACTATTTGTCCAAACAACACTTAAAACGAATGATCTATTGCTCACCGGACGTCGATAACCGGGAACTGTGCGATGCGCATCGTCGTGCAGCCGTAGGGGATCAGCGTGATATCTTCCGTAGCCAGCTCGTCACGCGCCATACGCGGGTGGGAGGGCAGGGGGCCGGTGCGGTGATCGTAGGGCTGCCACTCTTCCACCCGGGCGGCCTTCACCCGGATGCGGAGCGGTGCGTTCTCCAGGTTCCAGGGCATGTCGCTGACGGGCCCGTCGGCTACCTCCACCACGAAGTTGTTCTGCTCGACCTCCGACCAGGGGATACCGTAGTTCCAGGCCTCGTCGGTAGTGACCTCGTACCAGCTGTGGGGCCAGCGCTCGGTGTTGCGCTCGGTCCAGTTTTCGGAGAGTTTCAGGGCGTAGACCAGGGGGCCGCGCTCCACCCCGACCGACTGCTGGAACCAGCGGCTGGTCCGCACCGTCATCGGTAGTTGCAGTTCGACCCGGTCGCCCACCGTCCAGTCGCGGTCGAGTACCACGACCCGGTCGGTCGCCTCCACCCGCTGCGCCTCGCCGTTTACGGTCACCGTCCAGGTCTCGGCCGCCCACTCGGGGATGCGCAGGTGCAGCGGAAAGCTTGCTGCCTCGCCCCCCGTCAGCTCGAAGCGGATCGTCTCCTCGAAGGGGTAGTCGGTGGTTTCGGTGAAGGTCACCTCCCGGCCGTCCGCTACCCGGGCCGTGACCTCCGAGGCACCGTAGACCAGGGCGGCCAGGCCATTATCGGCCGTAGCGTACCAGAGGTTCTGCACGTACTTCGGGTAGCTCTGGTGCATATTGGTGGTGCAGCAGGTGTAGCCGGTTTCCACGCCGTACACCAGCCGCTGATCGTCGTTGTCGAAGAAGTTGTATTCCCCACCCATCACGTCGATCTGGTTGACCTGCTGGAAGTACTGCTTGCGCATCCAGTCGTCGCTGTGCTGGGTGGGCACTACGTTGAAGGTGACCTTTTCCAGGTAATCACCGTAGTACATGTCGCCCGTGATCGGCAGCATCGTCTCTAAGGAAAACATCATCTCGGCCGCCGTGCAGAACTCGGAGCCCTGCGTCGGGTCGTTGCCGTGCAGGCGTTCGTCGGCGCCGAACATGCCGTTCACGAAGCCGTGCACCTCCCGCAGTACGTCCAGTCCCGCCCGCGGTGCGTTGCGGTGATCGTCCCGCTCGGCGTGATTCTGCCAGTATACGACCGGTGCCTTCAGCCCCTGGGCGATATTGACGCAGTGCAGGTTCGGCAGCGGGTTGGTGACGGCGATGCGGCCGTCGGTGAATACGGTGGTCCAGTCGAAGGTCTGGGCGTGGAGGGTCTCCCCCAGTTCGAGCAGGAAGTCGTCTCCCGTGATGTTGTACAGCCAGTACACCACGGCCAGGTTATCGGCCCCCCGGCGGTTGGCCCAGAAGGTATAGTGGCCCAGTTCCGTGTTCTGTAGTTCCCGCTGCTGATACTTGAAGTAGTCGGTCATCAGATCGATCACCCGCTCGTCCTCCGTAGCCAGGTAGTACTGCTGTAGCACCTTGAGCATCACCATGCGGGGCCACCAGTCGCGGCGCGGCTCCTGCTGGGTGCCGGGGATGTGTTCGTAGCCCTCCGGCAGGGGTTCGGGACCGAAGTAGCCGTCGGCCCGCTGGTTTTCGAGACTCCATTCGATCCAGGGCTGCACCTTCGCCTTGAGGTCCTCGTCGTCGAGCAGGTAGGCGAGCGGGGTCAGCCCGTCCAGCCAGTAAGGTCCCCTTTCCCAGCCGTCCCCTTCCCCGCCCAGCCAGCCGTTCGTGGGGCCGATGACCAGGGCGTACAGGCTGTCGAGGTGGCCGGTCATGCCGTCGCGCTGTAGCTCGAGCATCCTGCGTAGCCAGCCGTGGGGCTTGATCGCGCCCAGGGGTAGGGCCGTGTAGGGGGTGGCTACTAGCGGGGGCTGGTTGGTGATGTAGTGCTGGTTGCGGTCGGTAGAGGACTGCGCGCCCAACCAGCAAGGCAGGCAAATCACTAGAAGCAAGATAAACTGGCGCATCGACGAGTGTATTTGGCGTATAGGTAGGAAAATAAAGCGTACTGACAGCTAAGCGGGCGGGGTCGCAGGTGCAAAGTAATGTGGACTACCCTGAGTATGATCGAAAGTCAGCATGCGATAAATATAGCAAAGAAGTTGAAAATGATAAAACGATTTAGTATATTCGGTCCTCCCCAGTAAATTTGCCAGTACATGACTACATCCTTCGGTCCTTCCGGTCTATCGCGTAGGCGGAGCGTTATTCTCTATCTAGTAGTTGGAGGACTGCTATTCCTTTCCTCCCCAGGTTGGGCGCAATCTTCCTCCCCGGTCACGGTCACGGGTACGGTAACCGATGGGGATGGCATCACGCTACCCGGGGTCACGGTGCAGGAGCTAGGCGGTGACAACGGAGCCGTGACGGACTTCGAGGGCACCTACTCCCTTACGGTGACCTCTTTGGAAGCCACCCTCCGGTTCTCCTTCGTGGGTATGGCTACGGTGGAGCGACAGCTAGCGGGTCAGACCAGCGTAAGTGTACAGCTTCAGGACGACGTCGCTACCCTGGGTGAGGTAGTGGTAGTTGGCTACGGTACCCAGAAGCGATCGCGGGTGGTTACGGCCGTTGATCAGGTCGGGGAAGATGCCTTTGAGGGCCGGGCGGTGGTAAACACTACCCAGGCTTTACAGGGGCAGTCAGGCAGCCTGGTCATTCAGCAGCCTAATTCGGAACCCGGCGCCGGAGTCAACATCAATATTCGTGGCATCAGCACACTAGGTGACAACTCACCCCTGGTGGTTATTGACGGCATCGTAGGGGGGGACATCAACTCCCTTAATCCGGCCGATATTGAGAACGTGTCCATTCTTAAGGACGCCGGTAGCGCAGCGATCTATGGCTCGCGGGCGAGCAATGGCGTGGTGCTGATCACGACCAAGCAGGGACAGAAGAACCGCCGGCCCACCCTACAGTATAACGGACTGGTGGGAATTAACACCCCTACCTTCTTCACCCGCCCGGTGGAAGCCGTAGAGAATGCCATCCTACGCAACGAGGCGGCCTTTAACAGCGATGCCAGCGGGGCCATCTATACCCCCGAGCAGGTACGCGCCATCGAAGCACGGGGCTCGCGGGAGTGGTTTGCCGACGCCATCGTACAGGACGCCCTCCAGCAAAACCATAACCTTTCCCTTAGCGGTGGCACGGATGTTACTACGTACCTGGTATCCGCCGGGTACACCGACCAGCGCAGCAACTTTGTCGGTCCCGATCGCGGACTTAAGCGCTACAACTTCCGACTTAACCTCAGCACTGAGGTGGACCGCTTCAAGTTTGCCAGTACGCTTTCTTACGCCAAGCGGCAGGTAGAGGACCATTCCTCTAGTACAAGCGTCCTGATGGTCGATGCGTTTCGTGTGCCCCTGTACTACGATCAGCAGGATAGCCTAGGGCGTTACCTGACGAACGATGTATTGCAGGAGTTCAACCCCCTGGGGATTCTAGAAGCAGGCGGATTCCGGCGTTACGACGATGATGACCTCTTCGGCACCCTGAGTGGTGAGTTGACGCTTGCCCCGGGGCTCAAAGTTAGGGGGGTGTTTGGCGGCCGACTTTACTATAACTCCCTCTTCGCACGTAGTGAGCGGGTCGACTTCTTCCCCAAGGGGGTTGCCAACGCAAACCGGGACACTCGCGATGAGATGCGTCGTAGCCTCGACCTCAATACGCAGTTGCTGCTCGAGTACGGTACGACCTTTGGTAGCCAATCCGATGTGGACCTCCTGTTGGGAGCCTCTAATGAGAATCACCGCGACCGCGGTATCGGGCTTTTCAAGCGGTTTACCGACCCCGATCTAGGCACACCTACTACCGAAACCGAGATCGATGAGGGCAGCTACAACTCTAATCAGAGCTCTTCCCGCAGGAGCCTCAACAGCCTCTTCGGGCGTGCCTCTTACGCCTTCGCCGATCGGTACTTTGCCGAGTTTAGCTTTCGCTACGATGGATCGTCGAAGTTTCGCGACGAGCTGCGCTGGGGGTTTTTCCCGTCGGTATCCCTGGGATACAATCTGACGGAGGAACCTTTTATGATCAACTACCGGGAGCGGGTGGGTAGTATCAAGGTGCGGGCTTCGTACGGTATTCTGGGCAATCAGAACGTCGGAGACTTCCAGTACCAGACTACCTATTTCACCTTTCAGAATGCCTATGGCTTCGACAACTCCGGGGTGAGCGGGGCAGGTTACAACTTCGCCAACCCTAACCTACAGTGGGAGCGGGCCGCTACCCTCAACCTGGGAGCCGACCTCGACTTCTTGCGGGGGGCCTTCTCCGTAGCCTTCGATTATTACGACAAGGTCACCTCCGACATCCTCGTGCCCCCGGCTGTACCGGGCGTCTACGGTACGGGGCTACCGGACTTCAATGCCGGAAAGGTGCAGACCCGGGGCTGGGAGCTAGGCCTCACCTACCGGCACGCCGGAGACGTGTTCAACCACTCCATTAGAGCTAACCTGGGAGACTCTCAGAACAAAGTTCTTGACTTTCAGGGGGGGGAGCGCCTTACGGGTGTCGAGGAACTGCAGATCATTCTTCGGGAGGGACTACCCTATGCTTCCTACGTGGGCCTAAAGCGCGACGGCTACTTCCAGAATGTTGAAGAGATCGAGGGCGCTGCGGTTCCGGAAGGGCTTACCGTGGTACCGGGGGACAACCGTTATGTCGACCTGAACGAGGACGGAGTAATCAACGACGAGGACAAATTTGTCTTTGGCAATCCGTTCCCCCGCTTCACGTTCGGGCTGACCTACAACGTGGCTGTGCGCGGCTTCGACGCCAGCGTATTCGTCCAGGGGGTCGGCCGGCGCACGATGATGATCCGTGGCGAGCAAGTGGAGCCGTTTCACTTCAACTACGGTGCCACGATGTACACCCACCAGCTAGATTACTGGACGCCGCAAAATACCGATGCGCGCTACCCCCGCCTAGCCAATGCCGGCACCCAGAGCAACACCAACAACTTCCGCCGCGGCTCGGACATGTACCTCTTCGACGGGGCCTACGCCCGGCTCAAGAACGTTCAGCTCGGCTATACCCTCCCCGAGTCGCTTAGCCGGCGGGTCGGGCTGCAGCGCCTGCGCATTTACGCCTCCGGCCAGAACCTAGCTACCATCAGTAAACTAAAATTCGCCGACCCCGAGCTTACTGAGTTCGACAGCAATCTCCGTAATGCCGGGGCCAACAGCGCCCGTGCGTACCCCACCCTCGTCTACTACGGCGTAGGTATTGACGCCACCTTTTAACCCCGCCCCGTGAAAAACCTGCTCCGACTTCCCCGACTATACGCACTCTGCGGCCTACTGCTGCTCGGCAGCTGTCAATCGCTGGACCTTATTCCCGAGAATACCTTCACCGATGCCAGTTACTGGACGAGTACCGATAAGGCGCTTACCTTTCTGAATACGGCCTACAGCCAGCTGTACAGTGCTAACGCCTTTTTTTACAACGAGGCGCTTTCCGATAATGCTTGGGCACGCGACCAGGATATAATTGCTATCGCTACCGGCACCTATGACCCCTCCCAGGGTCGTATTCAGGGGGAGTGGGATGGGCGTTACGCCGGCATTAAGACCTGTAACCTTTTCCTCGCTAACGTGGACCGGGTAGGCGATATGGACGAGGCGCTCCGTGAGCGCACCAAGGCCGAAGCCCGGTTTATCCGTGCCTGGCAGCACTTCCAGCTCATGACCTGGTTCGGCGACGTTCCCCTGCTTCGTAGCGACCCTACTATCGAAGAGGCCCAAACGCTGAGCCGTACGCCCCGTGGGGAGGTGCTGGCCTTCATTCGCTCCGAGCTTACCGACATTATCGACATTCTGCCGACACGCGAGGAGTATGGAGAAGAGGATCGCGGCCGCATCACCCGCGGAGCGGCCATGGCGGTACTGGCCCGGGTAGACCTTTATGAGGGAGACTGGGGGTCGGTAGCTACCCTTACCGAACGCATCATGGACGGCGAGGCCGGCGGCTACAGTCTATTTCCTGACTACGCAGCTTTGTTCCTACCGGAGAATGAATACAGTGCGGAGGATATACTTAGTCTCCAGTACGTACCGGAGTTTCGCATGTGGGGGGAATACTTCGATATAGCCCCCCTTTCGGCCGGTGCCCGCCTCAATGCGCTGGCGCCGAGTCAAGAACTGGTCGATAGCTACCGGATGCGCAACGGGGCTACGATTGAAGCGGCTGACTCCGGCTACGACGAGAACGACCCCTACACGGATCGCGACCCCCGGCTGACTGCCACCGTGGTGTACCACAATTACGAATGGGAAGATTTACGGGGTAGCCACATTATCTACATCGAGCCGGGCTCCGATCCCGACGAACCAATTGACGAGTACGCTCCGGGCTCCTCTACGACGCCTACGGGCTACTACACCCGCAAATACTTCGACCCCACCCACCAGACGGCGCTGGCCTCAGGACTGAACTTGATGCTGGTACGCTACGCCGACGTATTACTGATGCACGCCGAGGCCAAGATGGAACTGGGCGAACTAGACGCTGCCGTCTGGAACCGTACCATCCGGCCGCTGCGCGAGCGGGCTGGCTTTACCGACCCGGCAGCACTGGAATTCCCCGGTAGCGATCAGGCCGGGCTACGGCAGGAAGTACGTAATGAGCGACGCGTAGAACTAGCTATGGAGGGGCTACGCATTTTTGACATTCGTCGCTGGCGCATCGCAGAAGAGGTGCTCAACGGCTGGCTGAGCGGAGCCCGTTACGGACCCTCCGGCACCGACGATGGGTACCTGCGGGTACAACTGCGCACCTTCGATCCCGCCAAGCACTACCTCTGGCCGATCCCTCGCGATGAACGCCTCATCAACGAAAACCTCACCCAGAATCCCGGCTGGTAAACCCCGCCTATCCCTACGAGCTAAACTCTCTTACCATGCGATCGATCATTCAGTACACCGCACCCTTTTTTCTACTGCTACTTCTGCTAGGCTGCGAAGAGGAGGAGACCTTCACGTTGGCTGAGATTTCTCCGGTAGAGACGCTCTACGCTCCCGAAGAGGGCCGCTTCTTCGATCTCGGGGCCCAGGGGTCAGCTGCCTTCGAATGGCAGGCAGCCAAGGCCTCCGATAACGGCGTCGTACTGTATGATGTAGCCTTTGATGTGGAGGGGGGGGACTTCTCCAATCCTATTTACGTCGTAGCTTCCGACGGGCGCGGATTTGAGAATCGGCTGACCCTCTCGTTCACCGAGCTCAACCAGATCGCTACCCTTGCCGGAGTCGAGGCGGAGGACCAGGCTACCCTACAGTGGACGGTGTGGAGCTCCAAGGGTATCAATGTCACCAAGTCAGGACTGACCCGCAGTTTCGCGGTACGCCGCCCCGGCGGCTTTCCCACCCCCGACCAGCTTTTTCTAACCGGCTCGGCGACCGAGGGGGGGGAGGAGATTGCCGAAGCCCGGGCCTTCACCAAAACCGGAGCGACTACCTACGAGATCTACACTAGCCTTAAACCCGGCACCTACCGCTTCATCACTCGCCGCGATGATACGGCAGAAAGTTTTTACATCGACGGTGTCAAGTTCCGGGCTGATGGAGAGACTACCCAGACCGACGATGGGCAGGTGTACCGCATCCGACTTGATTTCAGTGACGGAACGGTGAGTACCTCCACTATCGATAAGGTAGAATTGTGGTTCCCGCCCCGCGGGGAGTTTCCCTTTGCCCTTAACTATTCCGGAGACGGTACCTGGGTGGCTGATGATCAGCCCTTCGAGTTCAAGGAGGAGAGTTGGGGGCGCGATGAGCGCTATAAATTTAGGTTCACGGTCACCGACAGCGACGGAAATACCACCGAAGAATGGTACGGCAGCCGAAATGGTGATAACGCCCGGCCAGACGGTAACACTCCGGCGGACTTCTACGAGCTGGTACCCGTGACGGATGATTACTGGGCCAACTCCTTTAAGTTCCGTACCGAGGTAGACATGGCTACTATCGACGTGCGTATCATCTTTAACGATAGCGTACCCGAATACACCCACGTCGTGACCGTACAGTGATCACTACTCCCCTCATTCGGCGCAGTCTGCCCATAGCCCCCGTAGCCATGACCTACCCCCGTCTTCCTATCCTTCTACTAAGTCTTGTCATTTTACTTGTATCCTGCGAAAAAGAGGAACCTATTCCTCTGCGGGAACCCGTACCGGGTGGTACTACCGACCGGGTGTACGACTACGCAGCTACGGCTGACTCCATGCAGGAGGCTACCCGCACGACTTACCTCGGCGGCGATGGTACCTACGTGATCAGTAATCAGGGCACGACGCAGTTTGGTAACTACTGGCCAAACGCCCACGCTTTGCACACATTGGTCGATGGATACGAGCGTACCGGTGATCCTGCCTATTTGCCCCGTATGATTGCCCTGCTGCGCGGTATAAAAGTCCAAAATGGAGGTACCTACTCTAATGTATTCAACGATGACATGCTCTGGCTCGGCAATTCAAGTATGCGTGCCTATAACGCCACCGGTAATACCGAATACCTGGAGGTCGCGGAGTTCCTCTGGCAGGACGTACTGGGAAGCTACAGCGAGGTCTTCGGTGGGGGTATCACCTGGAAGAAGGACACGCCGCGAATGAAGAACGCCGTTTCCAACGGTCCGGCCATCGTACTGGCCATGCGCCTCTACGAAGTGAATCAGGATACGACCTACCTTGACTGGGCCAAGCGGCTCTACGACTGGCAGCGGGCAAATCTACTCGACCCCGACACCGGTGAGGTATGGGATAATATCTATGAGGAGGACGGAGAGGTGAAGATCAAGAAAGAATGGGTATTCACTTACAATATGGGTACCTGGATTGGGGCCGGTCTACGCCTGTACAACGCCACCGGCAGTGAGAGCTACCTCAACGATGCCCTACGTACCGCCCGGCGTACGACCGTCAGTCCGCAACTCACCACCGAGGGCCTGCTGCGCGACGAGGGGCAGGGTGACGGTGGCCTATTCAAGGGGATACTTGTACGGTACCTCACCGACCTAATCCTGTCGCCCGACATTCGGGACGATGACCGCGACGCCCTAGTACGATTTATGCGCTTTAACGGAGAAACCCTCCACGACCAGGGTATCCGCAGGCCGGATATGATTGTAGGTCCTGACTGGCGGACCCAGCCTGATGAGGTAACCGACCTGACCACTCAACTCAGCGGCCTGATGCTCATCGAGGCTATGGCTAAACTCGCCGCTGCCGGCCTTTTAGGCTAGCTTTACCCAAACACATCCACACCCTATGAACCGAAAAACCTTCCTCCGCCACTCCGCCCTCCTCGGGAGCCTTGCATCCTGCGCACCCGCCCACCTACTCAGTATGCGGGGCGTATCCTATAAAGACTTTCCTATAGTACGTACCCCGGAGGCCGAACGCAACTTTCGTAGCCGCGCCGTCGAGGAGGCCATCGCCACCTTCACCGAGAACGTGGACGATGAGGAGCTCTGCTGGCTATTCAATAACTGCTTCCCGAATACCCTCGATACGACCGTCACCTACAGCGACGCCGGCGGCAAGCCCGATACCTACGTCATCACCGGCGATATCGACGCCATGTGGCTGCGCGACAGCTCGGCGCAGGTGTGGCCCTATATGCAGTTTGCCGACCGGGACCCGGCCCTCAAGAACCTGATCGCCGGCGTGATCAACCGGCAGACCAGCTACGTCCTGAAGGATCCCTACGCCAATGCCTTCTACGATGATCCCGAAAAGCGGGGCGAGTGGACCTCCGATAGTACCGACATGCTACCCGGGGTGCACGAGCGGAAGTACGAGATCGATAGCCTCTGCTACCCCATCCGACTGGCCTACAACTACTGGAAAACGACCGGCGATACGGCCCCCTTCGACGACGACTGGCGGCGTGCCATCGCCAGTACGTTGCGGGTGTTCCGTGACCAGCAGCAGAAGGACGGGAGTAACCCCTACAGCTTCCAGCGCACCACGCCCCACGCTACCGATACCCGTACGCTACGGGGGGCGGGTTACCCCGTCAATCCCGTAGGCCTGATCTGTAGTGCCTTCCGGCCCAGTGACGATGCTACGGTATTTTCGTTTTTGATTCCCTCCAATTTCTTTGCCGTAGTGAGCCTGCGCCAGGCCGCCGAGATGCTGGAGGCCCTGGGGCAGGGCGAAGGTGCCAGCCCTACAGACCTGCGTGCCCTGGCCGCGGAGGTCGAAACCGCCCTGGACGAGCACGCCATTGTGGAGCACGAGAAGTACGGCCCGATCTACGCCTTCGAGATCGACGGCTTCGGCAGCCGGTTGCTGATGGACGATGCCAATGTGCCCAGCTTGCTCTCCCTGCCCTACCTCGATGCGGTAAGCCGCGATAATGAGGTCTACCAGAATACCCGCGACTTCGTGTGGTCGGAGGACAATCCCTTCTTCTTCAGCGGTACGGCCGCCCGGGGCATCGGCGGGCCCCACGTAGGCATGGATATGATCTGGCCCATGGCCATCACGATGTACGGACTCACCAGCGACGATGAGGGGGAGATCCGCGCGGCCGTCGCCCAGCTCAAAGCCACCCACGGCGGCACGGGCTTCATGCACGAGTCCTTCGACAAGGACGATCCCACCAATTTCACCCGCGCGTGGTTCGCCTGGGCCAATACGCTCTGCGGAGAGTTCCTCTGGAGGACCTACCAGCAGCGGCCCGAATTGCTGGGTTGAACTACTCTCCCCCACTTACGCAGCAAAACTAAGTATATGTACCCCCGTCTCTGCACCCTTCTTTTGTTCATCCTGTTCCTTCAGTCCTACCGGGTGGGCGGGCAGACGGCGGAGGAGCCGGCGGCAGATACCGCCTACGTCACCAACCCCGCGAGCTACGTCGACCCTTTCCTAGGCACCGCTCCCCTCACGGACCCCGCCTTCATCGGCTATACCCCTCCGAAGGACTGGCGGGTATGGGCGGGGCTGACCTACCCCGGCTCGTCACTGCCCAATGCCATGGTACAGCTCAGTCCCATCACCGAGTACGGCAGCGGGGCGGGCTACGAGTACGAAGACAGTACCATCATCGGCTTTACCCACACCAACAAGGGGCACTGGAACCTGTGTAACGTACCCGTGCTACCGCTTTCCGGTGGCGCCGAGTACCCCTACGCCTCCCGTTTCGACAAGGCGACGGAGGCGGCATCCCCTGCTTTTTACGGGGTGACGCTGACGGACTACGGCGTCGAGGTGCGACTGACCTCCACCCTGCGTACGGGGTACCACGCCTACACCTTCGCCGATCCGACCGACCGCCGCCTGCTCTTCGACCTCGGCCGGGCGAACAACCGCGTGCGCGACTGGGCCATCGCGCAGGAGGGGGAGGACCGACTATCGGGCTACCAGGATATGGGCGGAGAGCAGGTCTACTTCTACGCCATCCTCAGCACGCCGATCCGGCAGCTCGAGCGGAGTGAGGGTGACGATAGGGGATATGCCGTGGTCGATCTCGGCGAAGGCGGGGCGGAGGTGAGCATGACCATCGGTCTGTCCTTCACCAGTACGGAAAATGCCCGCCAGAACCTGGAGGAAGTAGGGGACCGCAGTTTCGATCAAGTCCGGCAAGATGGAGTCGACACCTGGAACCAACTGCTGGGAAAGGTCGCCGTAGCAGGAGGCAGCGAGCGCGAACGCCGCATTTTCTACTCCTCCCTCTACCGCACTTTCCTCTGGCCGGCCCTGCGCGGTGATGCCAACGACGGTTTCGACTACTACACCAAGCCCTCCCTCTGGGATACCTACCGCAATAAACTCGTGCTGCTCAGCATGCTGCGGCCTCAGGTAGCGGGCGACGTCATCCAGAGTATGATCGCTCTGGGCGAGGAGGACGGCTTCATGCCCACCTTCTTCCACGGGGATCACGCCGCCCCCTTCATCGCCAACGCCTACGCCCAGGGGGTACGTAATTTCGACCTGGACCGGGCCTACGAGCTACTGATCAACAACGCCTACAAAGAAGGCGGCACCCGGCCCTACATCAGCGAGTACATCGCCCAGGGCTACGTTCCCGAGCCCGTAGTAGAAAACCCCAATACCGAAACGAAGGCCGCCGCCGGCGTGTCTAAGACCCTGGAGTACGCCCTGGACGATTACTCCCTCGCCCAACTCGCCCGTGCACGGGACGATGACGAGCACTACCGGGACCTGCTCGCCCGCGCCGGCAACTACCGCAACGTCTTCGACCCGGCCACCCACTTCATGCGCGGGCGTCTGGCCAGTGGCGACTGGGTCACCCCCTTCGACTCCGAATACCCCTACTACGAATACATGTACCGCGAGGCCAATGCCTGGCAACTGTCCTTCTACGTCCCCCACGATATGCCGGGCCTGGTGGAGCTGTACGGCGGACCGGCACCCTTCGAGTCCAAGCTCGATTCCCTCTTCACTCTGCCCTGGAACCCCGAGCACATCGCCCGTAACATATCGAGCTTCATCGGGCAGTACTGCCACGGCAACCAGCCCGATCACGAGGCCCCCTACGCCTACTACGCCATCGGCAAACCGGAAAAGTCGCAGGCGCTGATCGATCGCATCTTGTCCGATTTCTACGCCGTGGGAGAAGATGAACGGGCACTCTGTGGCATGGATGATGCCGGCGAGATGAGCGCCTGGTATGTATTCGCCGCCGCGGGGCTCTACCCCCTCTCCCCGGCCGATAACGAGTACCTCATCAGCCTACCGGTCTTCGAGCGGGTGCGGTGGCAGGTAGGGGATACGGCGCTGGTGGTGGAGCGGGCCGGTGAGGAACGTACGCTCAACACGGCGGAACTAAATGGCAGCCCCCTGCAGAAGGAGTATTTCCTACCCCATGCCGATCTGCAAAAGGGCGGCAAGCTGCTACTGCGAACTACGCGATAACGAATACGGGTAGGCATCCGGTGTAGTGCCCCGCTCCCGGTTCGGCTCCGGCCCCATCTCGATCTCAATCTCCGCCCCCTGCATCAGCTCGGAGTGGCGCAGGTAGTTCTTGTTGTACTCCTCGCCATTGACGGTCATCCGCTGGATGTAGCGGTTGTCCCGCCCGTTGTTGGGGGCGCTGATCGTGACCGTATTGCCATTTTCCAGGTGTAGCGTAGCTCGTTGAAACAGCGGTGCACCCAGCACGTACTCGTCCGTAGCCGGTGCCACGGGATAGAAGCCCAGGGCCGAGAAGACGTACCAGGCCGAGGTCTGCCCGTTGTCCTCGTCGCCACAGTAGCCGTCGGGAGTGGGCTGGTACATGCGATTCATGGTCTCGCGTACCCAGTACTGCGTCTTCCAGGGCTGGCCGGCGTAGTCATACAGGTAGGTCATATGCTGGATCGGCTGGTTGCCGTGGGCGTACTGCCCCATGTCGGCGATCTGCATCTCGCGGATCTCGTGGATGGTGCCGCCGTAGTAGCTGTCGTCGAAGATTGGCGGCAGGGAAAATATCGTATCCAACTGCGCCACGAACTGCTCCTCGCCTCCCATGAGGTCGATCAGCCCCTGCATATCGTGGAAGACCGACCAGCTGTAGTGCCAGCTGTTGCCCTCCGTGAAGGCATCGCCCCACTTGAAGGGATTGAAGGGCGACATGAACTGCCCGTCTTTGTTCTTGCCCCGCATCAGCTGGGTCTCGGGATCGTACAGCTTACGGTAGTTGAGGCTGCGCTGTCGGTACTTCTCCACCTCCTCCGCCGGCCGTCCGAGCTCCTTAGCGAGCTGGTAGATGGCAAAGTCGTCGTAGGCATACTCCAGGGTGCGGGCGGCATTCTCGTTGATGTCCACGTCGTAGGGCACGTAGCCCAGCTCGGTGTAGTAGTCGGCTCCGGCGCGGCCCACGGCGGTGAGCGGACCGGCATTGTTCGCCCCGTGAATCAGGGCATCGTAAAGCGTATCGATGTCGTAGTCATAGGCATCTCCGCTCTTCAGGTAGGCCTCGGCCACCACGGAGGCGGAGTTATTTCCTACCATCACGTTGCGCAGTCCCGGACTGGCCCACTCCGGTAGCCAGCCGCTCTCTTTGTAGGCGTTAGCCAGGCCCTCCTGCATCTGCCCGTTGAGCTCCGGGTACATCAGGTTCAGGAAGGGAAACAGGGCCCGGAACGTATCCCAGAAGCCGGTATCGGTAAACATATACCCGGGCAGCACCTTGCCGTTGTACGGGCTATAGTGGACCACCTTCCCCTCCGCATCGTACTCGAAGAACTTACGCGGAAAGAGCAGCGAGCGGTACAGGCAGCTGTAGAAGTTGCCGAACTGCGCGGGGGTACCCCCTTCCACCTCGATGCGGCCCAGCTCCTCGTTCCAGATATCGCGGCCGGTTTCCTTTACCATATCGAAGTCGTCCTCTCCCAGCTCTTCCAGGTTGCGCGCCGCCTGTTCGTGGCTAATAAACGAGCTCGCTACCCGGGCGTGCACCCGTTCTCCCTTAGTGGTTGCGAAGCCGATCACCGCACCTGCGTGTCCCGCCTCCATTTCCAGCTCCTCGCTCAGCGTGGTATCGCTAAAGGTCTGATTCATCGTAAAGTCCTTATCGAACTCCACCACGAAGTAGTTCTTGAAATTCTCCGGCACCCCGCCACTGTTGCGGGTGGTGTAGCCGATCACGCGGCGGGCCTCCGGCTCGATCTTTACGTAGGAGCCCCGGTCGAAGGCGTCGATCACCACGTAGCTACTGTCCGTCTCCGGAAAAGTAAACCTGAATAGTACCGCCCGCTCGGTGGGGGTCAGCTCGGTGGTCACGTCGTAGTCGGCTAGGTATACGCTATAGTAGTGGGGCTGCACCGTCTCGGCCTTGTGCGAGAACCAGCTCTGCCGCTCCTCCTCCCGAAAGCGCAGCGTCCCGGTCACCGGCATCAGGCTAAACTGCCCGTAGTCGTTCATCCAGGGCGAGGGCTGGTGGGTCTGCTTGAAGCCCCGAATGCGGTTGGCGTCGTAGGTGTAGGCCCAGCCGTTGCCCATCTCGCCGGTCTGTGGCGTCCAGAAGTTCATACCCCAGGGGCGGGCGATGGCCGGGTAGGTATTGCCGGTCGAGAGCCGGTAGTCGGAGTCGGTACCCATTAGCGGGTTGGCGTAATCGACCGGGGTGGGCTGTGCGGTTAGGAATAGCGGGAGAAGTAGGAATAGGAGGTAGCGCATGGGGCGGGGCCGCGGGTGCGGGGGTTTTTGAGGAAAAGGGTTCACCACAGAGAACCAAAGGTTTCCGCAGAGGGCTTCACAGAGGTAGCACAGAGGCCAGTACCTAGCGGTGCTAAAAATCAAACCGCTGCGTATCCGAAAAGAGCAGATCTTCGACGCCGGCAAACTTCACGCCAACGCTGGCGAAGACGTAGTTCTGTACCGGCTGTATCTCGGGGATGTCTACGCTGAGGCTGATGCTATTCATATCGGCGATGTCCCCGCCACCCATCGCAGCGGTAGCTACGTTGGTCTGGGTGTTGGCGAAGGCCGTTTTGCTTACGTAGAGGGTAACGCTTTCGATGTCCCGGGCCTGATCGCCGGTCACGATCTGCTCCAGACTGAGGGTGGCTCCCACCCGGCCCTCGCCGGCGGAGATGAGGGCGTTCCGGAAGCGCCAGTAGGGGGTGACCTCGATGTCTATCACCTCGCTGCCCCGCAGATCGATGCGGATCGTGTCGGGCTGTCCTGACTGGTTTTGTAGCGGTACGAATGGTCCCTGTCCGATGGGAATAATCATTTTATACTCCCCGTTGAAGAGAACCTGGGAAAACTCGCCCTCCGAGGTAAAGGTGCTGCCGATGGGGCCCACCTTGCCGAATCCGTCCTGGTAGAGTTCGTAGCTGACGCGGTTATACTCTACGTTGATGGGTTCGCCCTGGTAGACGAGGCGGCCCGTCAGACTGGTTTCGGGCGCGTCGAAGTTATCCTTTTCACAGGAGGCCAGTACCAGGATGGCTACCGCGAACAGGGTAAGCAGTTGAAATATGCTTCTCATGATTAGTTGTTGTAGTGAGGTACTGGTTATTGGAGGGGCTGACGGGCCAGCTGTGGGTTATTCGTCAGGATGTCATTGCTGATATTACTGTAGTAGTTGCCGAGCTGCCAGGTATCGGCCGCGGTGACGCGACTCGGTAGCACTTCGGTATAGTACCACTTACCGTCATCGGGCGAGCCGGGCTCGTACACTTTGTAGGGCCACAGACCCCAGGGCTGGGTGCTGCGTTTGGTGGCACTGCCCAGGTTCGCTTTAAGACCTTCCACGTCCATCGCCACCCCGTCGAAGATGCGGTGGGCGATCCGGAAGCGCTTCAGGTCCATGTAGTACTGTCCCTCCAGGGCGAACTCGGCCCGGCGCTCGTGTACGATCCGGTCAAAGGTGATGTCCTCCGGCGTGAGGGGAATCATAAACCCGGCGCGCTCGCGCACCTGATTCATATAGCCCGCAGCCGTGGCCGGGTCGCCTAGCTCGAAAGCAGCCTCGGCGGCAATGAGCAGAATCTCCGCGTAGCGGTACTGAATACGGGAGACATCGCTCTGGTTACCCCGCTGTCCGGAGCCGGGGGTGGGGTCGAGGTACTTGCGCACGTAGAAACCGGTCACCGCATTCTGGGGCGTATTCTCGAGCGGCCCGTCGAAGCCCACCACCTGCTGGGGAGTGGCACTACCGGGCAGCTCGCGCAGTTGGCCCCGCTCGTTGCCGCTCACGATCTCACCGTCGGCCAGTCGAACGCCCGCCCAGATATCTACTTCCCGCCCCTTGAAGCTCGTACCGGGCAGGATCACCGTGCCGCCCAGTCTGGCATCGCGGCCGGCGAAGATGTCCTCCTGATTTTCGTACAGGATGCGGTTGCCGGCCTCATCCACCGTGGGGATGGGAGCAAAGGTATTATCGAGCAGCTCGAACGACTGCACGAGATTCAGCGAGGGGTTCATCGCTCCGCCTTCCTCCTCCTCGGCCCCGAAGCGCGGTTGGTTGGAAATGGTGTAGCCGTGCGTCTTGAACTTGATGAGGTATTCTTCCTGGTAGATCACCTCGGGGTTCGCGTTCTTGTCGTAGAACAGGGCGGCGAAGTTCTCCGAGAGGTTGTTCGGATTCTTTGCGTACAGGCTGTAGGCACCGGCCTCTCCGTTGATAATCTGCCGGGCGGCATCCAGCGCCGTGGTGTAGTAGCCATCCGCCCGATCCGCCGGGATGCCGATCGCGCCGCCCTCGAGCACGACGGAGGGGGTAACGGAATTGTACTTAGCCAGCGAGCCGGCGTAGACGGCCGCCTGAGCCTTCATGGACAGCGCAGCCCCGGCCGTGGCCCGGGATTTTCCACTGGCATCCGCGGGCAGCAGGGTGGCGAGCTCGGTGGCTTCGGCGATGACAAAATCGTAGATTTCGGCTTCCGTAGACCGTGGTACCTGCAGGTAGGTAGGATCCCCGCTGAAGTCGTAGGTAAGGGGTTCCAGAATGATGGGCACCCCTCCATACAGCTTCGCCAGCTCGTAGTAGTAAGCGGCCCGCAGGTAGCGCGCCTCGGCGGTATAGATAGTGACCAGCCGCTCGGGAATGGTGGCTACCTCCATGCGCTCGATAAAGAGGTTTAGCTCCCGGATGTAGCCGTAATCCCAGGTACCCCAGAAGCTGTAGGAGCCGTTCCAGCCCCAGGTATTGTTGTTGTGGAAGTCATTCGTTTGGCCATCATTAGAGGCAACATAGACCTCGTTGAAGTCTGCCATAGTCCTCCAGTCGCTTAATCGAGCAACGGAGAATTGACGCGAGTACAGATTGGATAGGATCGACTCCACCTGCGCGGCATCCCCCAGCGCCTGCTCGGTAGTCAGGATCTGAGCTGGCGTGCGGTCCAGAAAGTCGCTATCGCTTTCACACGCCCAACCGCCACCGAACAGCAGCGCGAGCAGTAAATAGTTTATCTTATTCATTTTGGTATGCTTGATCGGTTAGAAGGAGAGGCTGATCCCCGCACTGACGGTACGTGACTGGGGGTACCCTAATCCGTTCGTATCACTGACCTCGGGGTCGATGTTGTAGCGCTTCACGTTGTGGATCGAGAAGAGGTTGAAGCCATTGAGGTAGACGCGGGCGCGCTGTATGGCGACGCGGGTCGTCAGGGCCGCCGGCAGAGTATAGCCAAGCTGGAAGGTCCGGGCCCGGAACGCGGTCACGTTGATGAGCCAGAAGTCGGACCGCTTGTTGACCGAGCTCAGGCCACCCTGGTTGAAGCGGTTGGGTGGGAAGTAACCCGGGATCCACTCGCTATTTACGTCGTAGGGGTCCGCCCGGTGCCAGGCATCCCGCAGGTGCTCGGCGATGTTTCCACCCTCCGCGCGGAAGGCTCGACTGAGCTCGTTTTCGGCGGTAAAGGAGTAACCGGAGGCTAGCGAAAAGTCAAGCGCCAGATCGAAGCCCTTCCAGTTGGCGGTGATGCTTAGTCCGCCGTTAATCAGCGGCAGGTTATCGCTGTAGCCGATGGGGCGTTCGTCGTAGCCGTCGATCTTGTTGTCTCCGTTGACGTCCTTATAGATTAGGTCACCGGGCAGCAGCGTAGTGTTGCCCTGGCCGTCGACGTTGACCTCGTAGTTGTTGATCTGCTCCTGGCTTTCGAACTGGCCGACGACCTGGTAGCCCCAGGTAATGCCATTGAAGCGACCTTCGCCAGAGTTCCGGTACTCATCCCAGGAGTTGAAGAAGATGGGGTTGTAGGACGAAATAAACTGGCTACGGGCGAACGATAGGTTGGTCGCTACCGAAAAGGCGAGGCTATTGACCCGGCCGTTATAGGCGATCAGCCCCTCCGCACCGAATACACGGTCGCTGGAGACGTTCTCATCGGGTAGGCTGTAGCCCAGCTCACTAGGTATTAAGATGTCGTACTTCCGGCCCCGTAAACCGTCACGTTTGCGGTTGAAAACGTCGAACTGACCGGTCACCTTGCCACCGAAGAGGCTGTAGTCGGCACCGATATTCAACATCTTGCTGGTAAACCAGGTGATGTTCGTGATGGGCTGTCCATTATCTCGGGTGCCTACGATCGGGTCACCGTTCAGCACGGCAAGCCCCTGGTTGTAGGTGTAGCCTTCGAGATACTGAAATGCTTCGATACTGTTATCATCACCCACCACGGCGTACGAGGCACGTAGCTTGAGGTTAGTGAGCACCTTCGATTCTCCCAGCAGAGACTGTACGAAGGGCTCTTCGGTGATGCGCCAGCCGATGGAGCCGCCGGGGAAGTAGCCAATGCGGCGATCCGGTGCGAAGCGCCACGAGCCATCCCGGCGACCCGAAAACTCCACGTAGTATTTATTGGCGAAATTGTAGTTGAGCCGGCCTACGTAACCAAGACGGGCTACTTCGTATTGCTCATCAGTGAACCGGTCGATATCGTTGAAGTAGATCAACGGCAGCACGTTGGTCTGGGGCTGGGCCCGGGTGAAGGTATTATTGAAAGTCTGCTCGTACCGCTCGGTTAAGAACAGGGCACCTACTTCGTGCCGGCCGAATATCTTAGAATAGTTCAGCCCGATCTGGGTATTGAGCACCTGCACCTGGTTCACCTGCCGCTCCCGGTAGGGGTTCGTACTTCCCCCGGTTCTGCGGTATTCTTCTGCGGTTTCCTCCGTAGCGGGAAAGTAGGTGTAGGTATCGTAGGTATACTCGTGTACGTCGAGCTGCCGCTCCTCGGCGTGGTAGGAGGCCAGTCCCTGAATCGACAGCCCCGGCACAAACGGTATCTTGTAATTCAGCGTACCGTTGACCTGGCCGAACTTGCGGTTGTCGCGTAGGTAGCCCCCGTTCTCGAAGTTGTTGTACGCCCAGTTGGTTTCGTTGTGCCCGATGTCGTTGATGTACTCCGGGTTATCGTTGGCGTAGGGGCGCTGCCAGGGTTTGTTGCGCAGGATGGCGTACCGGGGCAACCAGTAGTCATCGAAGCCGGGAATACCCGGGTTCTCCGTCTTTTCCGAATAGCCATTGATGCCGATACCCACCTTCAGGTCGTCGGTGATGTTGACGTCGATGTTACTGATGATATTGGTGCGGCCGTAGTCGAATTCATCGCCCAGTACCGAGTTGCTATAGTTCCGGTTGATGGCGGCGTAGTAGTTGATGCGGTCCGACCCCCCCGAGGCATTGAGGTTGATCTGGGAAATGGGTGAATTTTTCTTGAGGATATAATCCGTCCAGTCGAAACTCTGAAAGCCGCGTTCGGTACCCACCCGGTAGCGCTCCAGGTCATCGGGCGTGATGGTCGTCGTGCCGAAGCCGTTGACGTCCGCCTGGATCTTTTCCAGTGCCCAGATGTAAGAGCTACTTGTCACGGTGGGGAAGTTCACCCAGTTCTGGACGCCGTAGTTGGCATCAAGATTAACGGTGCTTCGCTCTCCGCGACTACCCCGCTTAGTGGTGACCAGCACGACACCGTTGGCAGCCCGAAAGCCGTAGACCGCCGCAGCACCATCCTTCAGAATAGAGATGCTCTCGATGTCGGCGGGTGCCAAGCGGTTAAACTGGAAGCCGTCCTGCTGAATCCCGTCGATGACGTAGAGCGGGTCCCCCATGCCCCGAATCTGTACCTGCGCCGAAGCATTCGGGCGGCCGTCCCGCTGGCGGAAGGATACACCGGGGATCTTACCGGCCAGTCCGGTACTGGCTGAGGTGCCGGAGTTCTTTACCCGGCCGATCTCCTCGCTGCTAATGCTCGCAATAGCTCCGGTAACGGACTCCCGCTTTTGGGTGCCGTAGCCGGTCACGACGATCTCCTCCAGCGACTGGGCATTTTCCCCCAGCGTCACGTCGATTACGCTACGGTTATTGATGGGTACCTCCTGGGTGGTGTAGCCGATGTAGGAGAATACCAGGGTATCGCTGCCCGCCGCGTTGACAGTATACTGCCCACTTACGTCGGTGGACGTACCCACGCCGCTGGTAGACCCGCGCACCAGTACGCTCACCCCGATCAGGGGTTCCTCGGTGGCGGGGTCGAGCACCTGCCCGCTGACGGTCAGGGTGCCGTCGCTCTGCTGCGCCGTAGCCGCCGGTAGGAAGCCAAACTGTAGGAGCAGTAGGCAACCGAGCCATTTGTAAAATGCCCGGGGGCGTGGGGTCGTGTTGCGATTCATTGCTAGTGATTTGAAATCAATGGGTTGTTTTTGCATGATGTGATGACGGACTATCTGGCGGCCGCCCATTTATCGGCGAGTAATTTGATGAAGTACCCCCCGACTACGCTTCTGGCCTTGAAGCCGCGCTGATCGCCACTTGAGGTCCAGTGCCAGTCGCTCATCGGTACGCGGTCCTCGGTCTCCACGGCGTAGCGGTATACCGGATCGGCAAACTCCTTGAATTCTTCCCGAGTGTCAGTCAGCGTGGCGGTCCACAGGATCCAGTCCGACTTGCTGTAGTCGGAACGGTTGTCCAGTGGTAGGCCATAGGTGTTGTTCTTGGTCTCGTAATAGGCCAGTTCGGTAGCGTAGACTTCCTGGGGGAATAGGTCCAGTCCGATGAGCTTGTCCCAGACGAGGTTGTACTTCTGGCTCCAGGTGTCAGGATTATCGAAGGCCAGTACGTAGTGGTCGTCGGCGTCGGCCAGTTCCATCCACTGCTGGGCCATCTCGTGGGCCCGGTCGGAGTAGGTCTCCGCCTCGTCCTCCTTGCCCAGTTGCTCGGCGAGGTAGCCGTAGCCACCTACACCTACGATAGCCTTAACCGATAGATTCGCGTTGCGGGCCAGGTGGCCGGAGAAGTCATCGGTCGACAGTTGATTCGCCGGGTCGAGTCCTTCCTCTGCGAGGTAGTCCGCCCAGGTGGTAAGCGTTTCCCAGTGCCCCCGGGCATACTCCGCATCGCCCTCCGCCTTGGCGATCGCCGCGGTAAGTACGATCATATTGCCGGCCTCCTCTACGGGCATATCCTCCCCATACGTCTGACCGGTCGCGACCGGGTAAGTGCCCAGGTCGTGGGCGGGGAAGGGTTTTTTCCACTTGCCGCTCTCGCTGTAGTAAAAGATGCCGTTCAGCATCCCCTTTAGCAGATCGGGGTTGTAGGTCAGGAAGAGGGGGGCGGAAGGATAGGTGACGTCCACCGTATTGATGGACCCGTTACTGTTATTCTCCTTCGACAGAAAGAGGATCTCCCCGTCGGGGCTTTCTACCAGCTTATGCGCCGCGATCGACTGCCGGTACCCAATCTCTAAAAGCTCGGCGTACTCCTCACCCCCCGCAGCCTCCGCCTCCTGCCGGAGTTGGTCGTCGAATGCCTCGCACCGCCCGATGATTGCCCCGTGGTCGGTATACGCCCGCTCGAGCTCCTCGGGCAGGGAGTTCTCGCCGTCCTTATTCCACCACGGGCGCAGTCGCTCGCCGAAGTAATTGATGGAGTATAGGTCATCGTATCCCAGTAGGACCAGGTACTCCTTTTCCTCCTCGATTTGCTCCTGCGGAAAGACGGTCGTAAGAACCAGCTGCTTGCCCTCGGTCTGTGCCGGGGCGGGGGTGCCGCTCATGAAGCCGGCAATGGCTTCACTCTGAGCGACTACCCGCTGGACGGCCCCGGCATCCTTAGGCGTAGCTACGTAGAGGTAACCCCAGTCGATGCGCAGATCGTCCCCCCGTTTCTCCAGTACGGGTTGTGCCTCGGTGCCTACTTTCAGGTAGTCCAGCGCGGCGGACGACCCCGTTTCCGCCACCATATCGTCCCCCGCCATATTAGCGGCGATGAGCGATGAGGCTCCGAAGTACACCTGCACATCATGGGCCCGCTCGTCATTCGGGGTGGTCTTGATCGAGACGTAGGAGACCGGTCGGGAGAGCAGGTCAAGATCGTCCATCAGGAGCGGCGAGGTGAATGTGAGGTCCACGTCGACCCCTCCACACTCCAGGGTGTAGCTCGTCTGGGTAGCGGTCAGGTCCAGGGCGGTCTGGCGGGCGGGCTCGGGCTTTGCGGTGACCCGGACCAGGTCCACCACGCCGGCGTTCAGCCACTGCCCCCCCCGGTTGTTTTTGACGTGCACCGCCAGCACGTTGTTCTCTTCGCTAAGCTTATCCAGCGCCGCCTGGGGAATACGGTAGTACCTAAACTCATCGGGGCTGGTCCAGCATTCCTCACATTCGTAGAGCAACTCGCCGTTCAGGTAGGCCTGTACATCGTCGTCGTGGGATATCTTGAGGTAGGGCTCCTCGAAGGTGAGCGCCGCCAGATCGAAGCGCTTACGCAACCAAATATCGTCGGAAGTCCAGGCGGTCGTAGCCTGCCCCTCGTTACCGAACGGTGCCATGGCCTGCGACCAGTCGCTGTCATCATAATCCGCCGCCCGCCAGCCCTCCCCGGGGTCCGCCTCGGTAATCAGTGCATTTTCCGAGGTCGGCACGATATCCCGGTAGGCTACGGCCTCCTCCCCCAGGAAGCGGTACGTACTCCCATCGACCGTGATCAGCCCGACGAGAGCCTGCTGGGTGCCCGTCCAGTGAGCGGTAGATGCGGCGGTGATGTCATCGTTCATCGCCCAGATACTGAAGTAGGGGTCGTGTACGACTAGCGGATAAGCCGGTGCCTGACGTTCGTTCTGCGCCACTACGCTTCCGTAGGTAAGCAGGCCGAGCAGGAGGAGGAAGTAGTATTTCATAGAAAGCTGAGTTTAGGGGGTAGCGAGGGGCAGAACCGCGGCGTTAGGCACGGTATCTCCGGTCGGTAGAAGGACGGTTATACGATCCACTCTTCTACCGTTAAACTGCTAGGGATGAGTTGCCTCCAGGCCGGCGCTGCACCTTCGGTAGTGGCAATGGCACCGTGCAGAGATCAGAGAGCGGCACGGCAAAGTAAGGGCGACCGTAGCCAGTCACCTGAGCGGGAGCAAAGTTGCGATGTAATTGGGATTAAGGTTAGTTAGATGATCGAGTGTAAAGTATAATTTGTGCTGCTAAGTGATAGCAATATATAAAATTGTGTGATAGCATCCAAACCGCCAAAAGTTATTTTTTCTCCCCCACAGTTAATTTTGGGTCTGTCGACTAATTCGGTTTAGTCATTTTGCCGTACTACCCCGCATGCTGCCTTGTTTGCAGCCCCGTGCCATCATAAATCGCACCGAAAAGGGAGGGTAAAAAAGGCGAATTTTTTTTGCCTGGCCTTCACTGACATTCTCCCCACGGCTTCCGGGGCGGGGCCGCAGGTGCAAAGCCGGTGGAGCGGATAAGAAATCACTGCTGGCCTCAGGACGGATCGAACAGTCCACCGATGAAATCTCCCAGGTCGAGCCAGGAGGCATCCAGCTCCCAGGCGGGCAGCGCAAACCAATCGGAATCGGCGGATACGGCGAAGGTGCCCAGCATCGCGCGCTTCGTGCCGGTGTAGTCGCAGCTTTCGCCCTGCTGCAAGTGGTAGTGCCTCTTCCTTTCGTGCTCCTTCACAAGTTACTCGCCGATGTCGGTGAGGTAGGCCTCTGTCGGATGGGGAAAATTGCGGACACTCCTGGTGATCGGTAGTTTTGGCTGCGGGCTACCGCAGCTGTGGCTTTAGCCGCGAAGCTGCAACACAACTACGCAGCAGTCAACTCAAACACCGTAATCTCCGGCCGCACGTTGAAGCGCAGGGGCCATAGGCAGCCCAGCGCCCGGTTGACGTACAGGGTGCGGTCATCTTGCAGGTCGACCCGGCCGGCCGCATACCGTTCGTTCCTCACCGGTAGCACGGGCGGGTTCAGAAAGGGGGGTTTGACCTGCCCACCGTGGGTGTGGCCGGCCAGGATCCAGCCGCGGTAGCCGTGCCAGACGTCCATGTCGCAGACATCGGGGTTATGGCAGAGTAATACGGTGGGCTGCTCGGTATCGTGCTGTGGCATGACCTGGTCGGGATGGAAGTTGGTGCCGTAGTAGTCATCGAGACCAAGGAAGTGGAGGCCGGCGCGAGTCGTAGCTGCGTTACGGAGGACCGTGACGCCGGCCGCTTTCAGGAGCTCCGTGATGCGCTCGGCTACGGCCGGCTCGGCCCAGCTGCGGCCGTAGTCGTGGTTGCCGAGAATGCCGATGGTGCCCAGGCGGCCGTGCACCGTGTGCCGGAGTACGTCTTCCAGTTGCCCAAACTGCTCCGCATTCTCGTAGCTGACGTAGTCACCGGTGTAGACCACGAAGTCTGGATCCAGCGCCTGGGCGGCCCGAAACGACTCGATGAGGTAGCGCGGATTGAAACGGTTACCGACGTGGATGTCACTGATCTGTAGAAGAGTCTTGCCGGCTAGGTCGGCGGGTAGGTTAGTGACCGGCATCTGCTGGTGGACGAACTCCATCCAGTAGGGTTCTACCTGCCAGCTGTAAAAACCGGTAATCCCACCGATTCCCGCGGTGAGCGTACCTAGGCGAATAACTTGACGGCGCGTCACGGCACGAAGATAAGGTTACACGTACGGCCTAGAGAGACCTCAGGTAACCAACGGAAATCAGCAGGCCCCTACACAAGGAGAAGTTTTCGCGGTCAACGTGCTCCATACCCCGGTACGTTCCGACCCGGGTGGATAGGCTACTTCCCCCCAGCTCATAGCGCAGCATACCGCCAAGGGTGTAGCCGTAGTCCAGGCGGCGCATAGTGCTGCTGCTGTGATTCAACACCAACTTTTCGGTTACCTGACTGCCGCTGAAGCCATCCGTCACCGTACGGTTGGCGGAAAATAAGTAGGATGCGCTTGCCCCTACGTAAGCATGCAGACTAAGGCCATGGTAGCTCACCACCTCAGTCAACAACGAAGGGACAAGTTGAAGGTAGTCGAGGCGTAGCTCGGTGTCCTGGTTAAAAATAATGAAACCCGGCTCACACGCCGCCCCCGCTCAACCGCATCTCAGTCACCGCCGAGACATGCCAGGCGTGAATATGGGTACGGGCATCTTCGGGCAGGTCGACGTCGTACCGCTCGTGTGAGCGATTGTATCCGGAAAGAAAACCAACGGAGGTCTGAGCCTGTAGCGCACCGCAGGTGGCCAGCAGTAGTAGAGAGAAGCAGAGGCGCAAGGGGCAGGGAGGTTTGATCGATCCGTCAGACGGTGATTAGTCTCCCCTACGTTGGTTTCACCTAAACTTTAATTTTCGCACCACCCTCGAGCATTTCACTGGTGCAACTGATCCGATCAGTCAGGCTAGCGCTTCAAAAAGCGGTCGGTACGGAATACTTGCTCGCCGCCCGGTACCAGGCTTTCCAGTCCACAGTTGCACTCCAGGGCGGCGGTGAGGTAGCGAATGGTGAGTTGCTCGTCCGATACTCCGAGTACTTCGTAGTCGACGGCGCGAAGTCCGAGGTCCGGAAGGGGCCGGGTCTCGATGATCTTGCCGTCCAGCACCCAACTGCCGCGCTCGGCGTTGCGGGTGTAGCTTCCGCCGGCCGCTAGGCTCAGTAGCGTGGTGGTATCCCTGCGCTGAAACATCTCCTGGCCGGAGGTGGCCCGGGTGATGGAAAACTCCTGGAGCCGCCAGTCGGCGGAGAGGGTCTCGGTGGTGATGCTGTCGTCGGTGTCTTTGGTGCAGGAGGTGAAAAAGAGTAGGAGTAGAGGGACTAGCAACAGGTGTTTCATAGTACTAACGGTGTTGAGAAGTGACTATATCGCGAAACGCTTGTTGCTGAAAGTTTAGCGCAGCCGAAGGCTGCATTTTGCTGGCGCTGCCGGAGGCAGCATTGTACTGGTCACACCATTTTCATCTTGGCGGGGTCCCAGTCCACAACGCGGCGCTCGTAGTAGCTAGTATTGGCGGCCAGGGAAGGGGCCGCGGCGCGGAATCCGAAAGCACCGTCCTCTATGACCTTACCGCCGGTGCGGATGGCCTCGAACCAGTTACCGAAGTGGTGCACGTGGTCGGAGTAGCCCTCAGGGGCGCGGTAGGTCCACTCATCCGGTTCCTGTACGGTGGCGGGGGCCGGGGGGTATTCGGATTTGTACCACCTTTCAAATTCCGCACGGCCGGCCTGCGAGAAGGTGCCGAAGGAATCCCAGCCACCGTAGCCGGGGGCCTTTGGTAGGGTCTTGCGCGAAAGGGTGATGCTACCGCCGTCCACCTCCAGGCTCCCCTCGGTGCCCACGAAGCGAGTACGGGTGCCACCCCCGCCACCGTCGACGAAATTGACCCGTAGCTGCATGTTAAAGGCCGGATGCCCCTCCTGCGCGCCGTAGTCACAACTGGCGATGAAGACATCGGGTACGTCACGCCCGTCCTTCCAGTAGCGTAGGCCGCCGGTGGAAAAGATCCGCTCTGGACCCAGGGAGTCAAGGATGCGGTGAGCACCACTGAACAAGTGCACGAAAAGATCGCCCGCCACCCCCGTACCGTAGTCGCGGTAGTTGCGCCAGCGGAAGAAACGGGTAGCATCGAAGGGCCGGTCGCCGGTATCCTTCAGGAAGGTGTCCCAGTCCACGGTCTCGGGGGAGGCATCGCGGGGGATGGAATACTGCCAGGCCCCCAGTGCATCGAAGCGATCGTTGTAGGTCTCGACCAGTACCAGCTGACCAAGATCACCCCGCCGGTAGAGCTCCCGCGCTTGCTCGGTCAGAATGGAGCTCACCCGCTGACTGCCCACCATCAGCACCCCCTCGTTGCGCCGCTCGGCCTCCAGCACGGGGTGGCCCTCGTCGAGTTGCTGTACCAACGGCTTTTCGCAGTATACGTGCTTACCGGCGTCCAGGGCGGCAATGGTGATGGTATCGTGCCAGTGATCGGGGGTGGCTACGATCACGGCGTCCACGTCCGGGCGGGCGAGTACCTCGCGGTAGTCACGGGTTACGAAGAGCTCATTACCGTACACCTCCCGGGCGCGCTCCAATCGGCCGGTGTAGAGGTCGCAGGCGGCTACCAGTTCCACGCCTACGTTTTGCAGTGCGGCATTTACGTCGTTGAGGCCCTGGATGCCCATACCGATGCAGGCCAGGTTGATGCTGTCGTTGGGACCGTATCCGAAGCGGGGGGCAGCCACTAGCTCCGCCCCGGAAAGAAGTATGGGAGCGGTAAGTAGACTACCTGAAAATTGCCTTAAAAACCGGCGACGGGAAGACACAGACATGGTAGTGTAAGATTAATGCGATGATCGATATAAGAGGCCCACAATTTACACCGTACCCGGCTTACATCTAGGGCCCCTGCCCCAGATGACGCAGCCCACCTATTACACCTTCTACTACCGTCTAACCCGCGCAGCGTCTAACCCGCGCAGCGGTCTAAACAACTTCCCCCGCCCGCAAACGTTATCCACACCAGGCCGTATCTTTGTCCGGCCCCTTAATTATACTGACCATGACTACGACGCTGCTGTTCCTCAATGCTATCGGACCGGAGATGATTCTGGTCTTCTTCGCCATTCTGCTGCTGTTCGGCGGCAAGAAAATTCCCGAACTGATGCGCGGCATCGGTAAGGGTATCCGCGAGTTCAATACCGCGAAGGGTTCCCTCGAGCAGGAGCTTAAGGAGGGCATGCGCGAGGAAGAACAGCGCGAACGTGATGCCCGTGAGCTTAAAGAACTCCGCGAGCGTGAAGCCCGCCGCCAGCGCGAGGAGTCCTTCATCACCCGCGACACTGAATAGCTTCGTCGGCCGAGTGGCTACCGCAGTAGCTGCATCCCCGCCCGGTCCACCTCCGGCCCCATCAGCAACGCATTGGTCAGCACGACCACCCCGCGCCGCTGCCCCACATCTACGCCCGTGAACGCCCGGTAGCCCGCTACCGCTCCGTTGTGCCAGTATACGGTACGACCCGGTTCGGGGCTGAGAATCTGCCAGGCCAGCCCCACTGCCTGCGGGCCCTCTAGTTCAACCACCGGTTCACGCGTCAGGGTCAGTACCTGATTGCTCGTATCCAGCTGGGCGATCAGAAACCGCGCCATGTCCTGCGGCGTAGATATGATTGCGCCCGCACCCGCCATCGCATCCGTAAAGTGCCAATAGGGGGCCGGCGTACCGTCCGTGCTATAACCGGGTACCAGCTCGGCGCGGCTGCTGTCCGGCCCGTTCGAGGACTGCGTCATACCGAGGGGGTCAAAGATGCGCTCGCGCAGTGCCTCCCCATAGGTCGTCTTGGCTAGCCTGTGCGTCAGGGTATAGGCCAGGATACCGAAACCCAGGTTGGAGTACACGCTGCTGCCGTCCTGTTGCACCCCCATCTCATCGCGTAGGTAGGCTTCCAGTTGCTCCGGCCCGTAAGCACCGTAGGGATTGTCTGGACTCACGATCAGCCCGGGCATGTTGTTGGGCAGCCGCGGCAGTCCGGCGGTATGGCTGGCCAGCTGACCGTAGGTGAAGACGATGCTATCGTGAAAGGGGAAATTGTAGGCGGCATTCACGGTATCGTCTAGCCCGATCTCCCCCCGCTCCACCGCATCCGCCAGCAGGGTGGCCGTGAAGATCTTGGAGATCGAGCCGATGGCGAAGCCCTTATCGTGGTTGTCGACCGTTACCACCCGCCCGGCTTCGTGGCGGGCACCGAGATAGTCCGTTTGGCCGTCGTGGAGGTAGGCGATGGCGACTTCTCCATTTACGGGCAGTTGAGCGGCCAGGTCATATATGACGGCCAGTTGGGCGGAGTCCAGGTCGTCGGACTCTAGCTCATTACGCAGCGTATCGGTCTGGGCGGTGGTCATGAGGGAGGTGAGTAGGATACAAAGGAGCAGGAGGCGTCTCATCAGATAGTGTTTCCCAGAAGGTAGGTAGCGGGCGGGGCCGCAGGTGCAAGCAATCGACGAACGGCGGCCTTTAGCGGCTTAAACCTACCTTTGCCTGCCAACCGTTAGACGCTTCAGAAGCGTCTAACGGCTTCAAGCCCCTCACAAATGGAACTCACCGACCAGGAAACCACCCGCCGCGACAACCTCGCCAAGATCCGCGCCCTGGGCATCGAGCCCTTCCCGGCCGCCTCCTTCCCCGTCACCCACCTGGCCGCCGATATCCTGGCGCAGGTGGAGGAAGATGAGGAGGGCAAGGTCACCAACCTGCAGGACGTTACCCTGGCCGGCCGCATCATGAGTCAGCGCATCATGGGCAAGGCCGCCTTCGCTAACCTGCAGGACAGCAGCGGCCGCATCCAGCTCTACGTGAGCCGCGACGATATTGCCCCCGGCGAGGACAAGGCGCTGTACAATGACCTATTTAAGAAGCTGATCGACCTGGGCGACTTCGTCGGCGTGAAGGGCTTTGTGTTCAAGACCCGTACCGGCGAGATCAGCGTACACGTGAGGGAGCTGACCTTCCTCGGTAAGTCGTTGCGCCCCCTGCCCAGCCCCAAGAAGGACGAGGAGGGAAAAGTCTACGACGAGTTCAAGGACCCCGAGCTCCGCTACCGTATGCGCTACGTCGACCTCACCGTCAATCCAAAGGTGAAGGAAACCTTCCGCAAGCGTAGCCGCCTCATCACCGCCATGCGCCAGTTCCTCGATGACCTCGGTCTGATGGAGGTAGAGACGCCCGTGCTCCAGCCCATCCACGGAGGGGCCGCCGCCCGCCCCTTCAAGACCCACCACAATACGCTGGACGTGCCGATGTACCTGCGTATCGCCAATGAGCTGTACCTGAAGCGGCTCATCATCGGGGGCTTCGACGGGGTGTACGAGTTCGCCAAAACCTTCCGCAATGAGGGCATGGACCGGACCCACAACCCGGAGTTCACCATGGTCGAGTTCTACGTGGCCTACAAGGACTACCACTGGATGATGGATACCTGCGAGCAGCTCCTCGAGCACAGCGTACGGGCCATCGGCGACGGGGGCAGCACCGAGGTTACCATCGACGGCAAGACCATCGACTTTCGGGGTCCCTACCGCCGCCTCACCATGGCTGATGCCATCCGCGAGCACACCGGCGAGGACATCGAAGGGGCCGACGAGGCCGAATTACGCGCCATCGCCGAGCGCCTCGACGTACACGTCGACAAGACCATGGGCCGCGGCAAGCTCATCGATGAGATATTTGGCGAACGCGTGGAGGCCAGTCTCGTCCAGCCCACCTTCATTACCGACTACCCGGTTGAGATGAGCCCGCTGACCAAGAAGCACCGCAGCAAGGAGGGCTTGGTCGAGCGCTTCGAGCTCATCGTCAACGGTAAGGAGCTGGCCAACGCCTACTCCGAGCTCAACGACCCTATCGACCAGCGCGCCCGCTTCGAGGAGCAGCTCCAACTCGCCCAGCGCGGCGACGCCGAGGCCATGGCCATGGACGAAGACTTCCTGCGCGCCCTCGAGTACGGCATGCCCCCCACGGCCGGTATCGGCATCGGCATCGACCGGCTGGTGATGCTGCTGACCGGGCAGAAGAGTATTCAGGAGGTGCTGTTTTTTCCGCAAATGAAACCGGAGCGGTAGACTCCCCTTCGGGGAGGTAGATCGCTTCGCTCGTTAGACGGCCCCACAACAACTCACCAACGCAACAACGCAATGCTCTTCATCACCTGGGACGCCTCCCCCGAAATTTTCTCCATCGGCCCCATCACGCTGCGGTGGTACGGGATGATGTTTGCCGTGGGCTTCCTGCTGGGCTTCATGATGGTGCGGCGGATGTTCCTACGGGAGGGGGCGCCGGAGGCGTGGCTGGACTACTGCTTTTACTTTCTCATCGGTGGTACGATCCTGGGAGCGCGGCTGGGGCATATCCTGTTTTACCAGTGGGATTACTACAGTCAGCACCCCGAAGACATCCTAAAAATTTGGGAGGGCGGCCTAGCCAGTCACGGCGGGGTGATTGGGGTGGTGACGGCGCTATGGCTCTTCAGCAAGTTCGTGAGCAAGAAGTCGTTCTTCTGGATCAGCGACAAGGTGGCCGCGCCCATCGCCCTGGTCGGCGCCATGATCCGCTTCGGCAATCTCATGAACTCCGAGATTGTGGGTACGCCGAGCGATGCCCCCTGGGCCTTTCTCTTTGTCAACGCCGTACCGCGCACCCTAGCTGATGTGCCCCGCCACCCGGTACAGATCTACGAATCGCTGAGCTACCTGCTCACCTTCGGCATCCTGCTAGCCCTGTACTGGAAGACGGATGCACGGCATAAACCCGGCTTCCTGACCGGCCTCTGGTTCGTACTCATCTTCGGCTTCCGCTTCGTGTGGGAGTACTTCAAGAGCGACCAGGGGGGCTTCGGGGAGGCGCTGACTACGGGGCAGTGGTTGAGTGTGCCTTGTGTGCTGGGGGGGCTGGTGTTGATGGCTTTGGCGCAGCGACGCAGGCCAACTGAAGTAGTCACTCCTTAACTACCCTAGCGCAGCCGGAGGCTGCATTTTGCTGACGCTGCCGGAGGCAGCATTGTACTCTACCCGATGACCCACACCATCATCTTCGACCTCGGCAACGTCCTCATCGGCTGGCAGCCCCGCGCGCTTTTCGAGAAAGTGTTTGACACCAAAGAAGGGGTGGACTACTTCCTACAAAACGTAGCTACTCTGGAGTGGAACGAGAAGCAGGACGCCGGCCGCACCATTGCCGAGGGCACCCGCGAGCTGATCGAGCAGCACCCCGACTTCGAGCGCGAGATCCGCATCTATTATGACCGCTGGACGGAAACGATCACCGGGCCCATCGCCGGCACCGTCGAGATCCTCCGTGAGCTGCACGCAAGCGGAAAGTACCGCCTGCTGGCCCTGACCAACTGGTCGCACGAGCTCTTCCCCTGGGCCCGGCAGACCTTTGACTTTTTGGAGCTTTTCGAGGCCATCATGGTGTCTGGAGAGGTGGGGCTGCAGAAGCCCGATCCGGCGATCTACCGGCTGTTGCACGATACGTACGACTTAAAGGGCTACGCCGACTGCGTTTTCATCGACGACAACCTGCGTAATGTGGAGGCGGCGCGGCGGGAGGGGCTGGATGCTATTCGGTTTAAGGGGGCGGAGGCGTTGCGGGGGGAGTTGCGGGAGCGGGGCATCCTTTAGAGTACTCGGCGGACGAGGCTAGGCCGCCACCGCCTCTACCAGTCCCTGGAAAATGATGAGCCCGTCTTCATTACCCAGCACGGCCTCACTGGCCCGCTCCGGGTGGGGCATCATGCCGAAGACGTTGCGCTCCGCATTGCAGATGCCGGCGATGTTGCCGACGCTGCCATTGTAGTTGCTGTCCAGGTTCACCTCCCCGGCCCCGTCGCAGTAGCGGAAGAGGATCCGGTCGTTCTGGTTGAGCTGGAAGATCGTCTCCTCGTCGGCGTAGTAGCGGCCCTCGGCGTGGGCGATGGGGATACGCAACACCTGCCCCGGGGAGAGGTGACGGTTGGGGGGCGCATTGTCGGTCTCGGCGCGCAGGTACACGCTCTTGGCGATGAATTTCTGGTCGCGGTTGCGCAGCAGGGCCCCGGGCAGCAGGTGAGCCTCGCAGAGAATTTGAAAGCCGTTGCAGATGCCAAAGACATAGCCCCCCCGATTTGCAAAGTCGATCACCGACTTCATGATGGGCGAAAAGCGCGCCACGGCCCCCGCCCGCACATAATCGCCGTAGCTGAAGCCACCGGGCACGATAATACAGTCGTCAGTGGTTATTCTGCCCAGGTCCTCGTTCTTGTGCCATAGCTTCACCACCTCCCGGCCCATCACGGTGCCAAGCACGTGCACCATATCGTCGTCACAGTTGCTACCGGGGAAAACGACCACTCCGAATTTCATACGCCTCGCGTTAAGCGGCGAAGATAGGCTACAGCAGGCTAGGCAGCAGCTCCGTTACGCGCTCCATCCCCGTACTTCCCCCCAGTTCTAGCACGTGAAGATTCTTCCGTCCCCGCAGCTCATACCCCACCTCGGGCGCCGGATCGATATAAAAAACGGGCGCGGTCGCAGGTGCAAAGCCAATGAGGCCGGCCGCCGGATACACCTGTAGCGAGGTTCCTACAATGATGACCGCATCGGCCGTCTGTACCTCCAGCGCGGCCCGCTCAATCAGCGGCACGTCCTCGCCGAACCAGACGACGTGGGGGCGCAGCTGTACGCCGTGCTCGTCTACATCGCCCGTGCGCAGGTCCCCCTCCCACTCCTGCACCGATTCCGTGCTATTGACCGGGCGCACCTTCGTGAGCTCCCCATGCAGGTGGATGACGTTCGTAGAGCCGCCGCGCTCGTGCAGGTCATCGACGTTCTGGGTGATGACGGTGACCCGGTAGTCTTTTTCTAGTGCCGCGATCAGCTTATGGCCTACGTTAGGCTTGGCCGTTTTGAGCTGGGCCCGCCGCAGGTTGTAGAAGCGCTGCACCAGCTCCGGATTACGGGCAAAGGCCCCGGGCGTAGCCACATCCTCCACCCGGTGCTCCTCCCAGAGCCCGTTGCTATCGCGAAAGGTCTTCAGACCGGACTCGGCACTTACTCCCGCCCCCGAAAGCACTACTACATGTTTCATTTCCCCTTGAATTTAGCCAGTGCCCCCTTAGCCTCCGCAGTCAGTACCAGCTGCCCCGTGATCTCCGCCCGCCGCGCCAGCTCCTCCGGCCAGTGGTCGGTGCCCTCCCAGAGGCTGCGCTTGAGGCGGGTGGTGGCGGCGGGGCTGTGCTCGGCCAGTCGCTTAGCCAGCAGGCGCGCCTCGCGGAAAAGTTCCTCGGGGCCGGCGTAGACGCGCTGGTACAGGTTGTGCTCACGGGCCCAGCGGGAGTCGTGCCACTGGGTATCCCAGCACAGCTCGCTAGCCGCCGAGACCCCCATCTTACGGATCAGGGTGGGCAGGATGACGAAGGGGCCGATCGCGATGGCCAGCTCACTCAGTCTTACTTGAGCGCCCTTACACCCCAGGGTATAGTCAGCGGCGGCCGCGATACCTACACCGCCGCCGATGGCCTTGCCCTGCACGGCCACCACAATGGGCTTGGGGCAGCGGCGCATGGCCAGGATCACGTTGGCGAAGCCCATGAAGAAATCCTTGCCGGTCGCCTCATCTTCTATGGCCAGCAGCTCGTCCAGATTGGCCCCGGCGCAGAAGGTATCGTCGCCGGCACTACGCAGGAGGATGGCCCGTACGGCGGGGTTCTCAGCAGCCTCGTCGATCTTCTGCACCAGCTCAGCCAGTAGTCCCGAAGGCATGCTGTTATGGCTCGGGTGGGCGAAAACGATACGGGCGAAGCCCATGCGGAGCTCCGTGGTGATGGTGCCTTGGTTCATGGGGGAAAGGTAACGCGCGGCGCTTACTCCGGTAGCGGGATACGGTAGATCGGGAAGGTCATCCCCGATACGTCCATCCCTACGCCAGCCTCCTGCAGCTTCGAATTGGTGAAGTACAGAAAGCCGTCGCCAGCCGAGAAGGTGTCCGCCCAGCCCACCTCCGGTCCCTCTACCAGGGTAGTAACCTGACCACCGTCCGTGACAAATACCACAGCCTGTGCCTCCAGATCGGCCATGATGGTGCCGCCGGTAAGGCGCCACATGCCATCCGGGGCAGGGGTGGTGGCTACGGTAGTGACTGCAGCGGCGGCAGTAGCCGTATCCCGCTGGGCCAGTGCATCCAGCGGGATGGCATGCAGAGTATAACCCGACAGCGCATGGTAGAGCAGTCGGTCGCCCACCGTATCGATGGCAATACCATCGGAGGGGATGGGCATAGTAAACAGTGTGCCGGCGATATTCAGCGTATCGACCTCGGCCTGCACGGAGGGGTGACCTTCGAGATGACGCCAGCTCTCGCCGCTGCGTAAATCGAGTACCATCAGCGCCCCCTCCCCGGAGTCGGTGAAGTAAACCAACTGCCGCCCCCGGTCGACCCGCAGGTCGTTGACGTAGGTAGCCTGCACGGTAGCGGACGGAGCCAGCTCATAGGTACGCAGCAGCTCGTTAGTGTTTAGATCGAAGAGGTGAATCCGGGGCTGGGTGATCAGGCCCTCCATGAGCGGATTGCGGGTATCGCCTACGTAGAGGGTATCGCCCACCGCGATGGCACTCTGTACGTTGACCAGTTTATCGCTGGGGGCCTGACCGACATCCCAGGCATTGAGCTCGGCGCTGGGATAGGGACGGGGCTGGCCGTCGACGAGCTCCGCCAGCGTGTACGGTACCCCCTCCCGCCAGCGGGGAAAGGTGGTGAAGATGCGGCCCGCATCGCTAACCGTGATGCCGGTCACCTGTACGCCGGTGATCTCGGCCACACGTTCTAGCGAATCGACGGATAAGGGAGTTGTAAAGCTGTCGTCATCGTCCGCACAGGAACTGATGGCTAAGAGAGAGCTAAACAGCAGGTAAACGACCAGCGGCCATTTGCGTGAGGTGTGGGTTTTCATGGTGTGTTTGTTTTTCACAGCTAACCCAGGTAGTGAGCCTTGTGTTTTGGCGTGCTGTGCAACTTCGCGGCGGGTAGACTCATTCCTATCCTTGCACCTGCGGCCCCGCCCCTTACATTTGCCCTATGGCCCACATTGCCGATATCGACCTGGGAGACTTCCCCCTGCTGCTCGCGCCGATGGAAGACGTGAGCGACCCCCCCTTCCGCGCCCTCTGCAAGGCACAGGGCTGCGACATGATGTACACTGAGTTCATCAGCGTGGAGGGACTCATCCGCGATGCCGACAAGAGTGTGGCCAAGCTGGATATCTACGACTACGAGCGGCCCATCGGCATCCAGATCTTCGGGGCCAACCTGGAGAGTATGGTGCAGGCGGCCGACATCGTCACCGAAGCCCAACCCGAGGTGCTAGACATCAACTTCGGCTGCCCGGTAAAGAAGGTCGTGTGTAAGGGAGCTGGCGCGGGCATCCTGCAGGACATCCCCAAAATGGTAGAGCTGACCAAGGCTATCGTGGACCGTACGCCCCTACCCGTGACCGTGAAAACCCGCCTGGGCTGGGACGAAAGTAGTAAGTACATCGTCGAGGTAGCCGAGCGGCTGCAGGACGTGGGCATCAAGGCCCTGAGCATCCACGGCCGCACCCGCAAGCAGATGTACAAGGGCGAGGCCGACTGGACGCTGATCGGTAAGATCAAGGATAACCCCCGCATCCAGATCCCTATTTTCGGCAACGGCGATATTGACTCGCCGGAAAAGGCGGCCGCCTACCGCGACCGCTACGGCGTGGACGGTATCATGATTGGGCGGGCCGCCATCGGTTACCCCTGGATCTTCCGCGAGATCAAGCACTACTTCGCTACCGGGCGGTTACTCGATCCCCCGACCGTGGAGGAGCGGGTGGCCGCGGCGCGCGAGCACCTACGGCGTAGCATCGACTGGAAGGGAGAGACGCTTGGTATCCTGGAGATGCGGCGGCACTATACCAACTACTTCCGGGGGCTGCCAAATATTAAGCAGTACCGGAAGGTGTTGGTGAGTGAGTTTGCTACGGCGGTGCTTTACGGGACGCTGGATGAGATCGAAGCGGTCTACGGCGGTGTGCAGGTGTAGCTACAGATCGCGCGCCGAGAAAAACCGATCCAACGCCTCCTTACTCGCATCCCCACTCTGGTAGCCCGAAGTAAAGGCATCCACCCGCTGCTGCGAGGTACCGTGGGTGAAGCTCTCCGGCACCACGTAACCCTGCGCCTCCATCTGCAACCGGTCGTCACCAATGGCGGTAGCCGCGTCGATAGCCTCGCCGATATCGCCGGGCTCGAGGAGCTGGTCCTGCTGGTTGGCGTACTTTGACCAGACGCCGGCGAGGTAGTCGGCCTGTAGCTCGAGCCGGACGGAGAGGGCGTTGGACTCCTCCTCACTGCTGCGGCCACGGGCGCGGCTTACGATCTGGCTGTAGCCCAGCAGGTTCTGTACGTGATGCCCCACCTCGTGGGCCACCACGTAGGCCAGGGCAAAATCACCCGGGGCCCCGAACCGCTGACGGAGCTGGTCGGCGAAGGAAAGATCGATGTACACCTTGCTATCGGCCGGACAGTAGAATGGACCGGTAGCCGCGCTGGCAAAGCCGCAGCCCGACTGCGTCTGCCCGTTAAACAGCGTCAGCACCGGCTGCTGGTACTGCCGGCCGTACTGCTGGGGGAAGAGCGTGCCCCATACCTCCTCGGTGGAGCCCAGGGTGACGCCTACGATGTTGGCGTAGGAGCCGGCCTCGTTGACGTCACCGCCGGGGAGGTTGTCGGGATCTACGGGCGCGGTCTGCGTGGCGGGTGCCGGGCTACCCCCGCCGCCGAGGCCGATGTAGTCCAGGGGGTTACCGCCCATGAAGAAGACGATGGCCATGATGACGATGGTGCCGAGGCCGAATTTACCGACCCCGCCGCCCGAGATGCCGCTCCCGCGCTGGCCGCGGCGGTCGTCGATGTTGCTACTGGTTCTGCGTCCTGAAAGTTTCATGTATTGTACTTGGTTAGTTGTATTAGGCACCGGGGTCCTGCTGGGCAAAGACGCGGCGCAGAAGCTCCGTGGTGCGGGCGGAGACGTTCTCCCGGATGTCGAGTTCCTTCAGCGCCACCTTCTTGAATAGCCCGTTGAGGGCCTGCTGCGTGACGTAGGCACCCAGGTCAGTATCGACCTTCTGGCGGGTCAGGGGAAAGTTGTTGTAGGCAGTGGCCGCATCGAGCCATACCTTGTTCGCATCGTACTTATCGAGACTAGTATTGATGACCGGAGCGAACTCGGCGGTGAGCGCAGCGGAGGTGGTGCGCGTTAGGTACTGGGTGGCGGCATCTTTCTCCCCCCGCAGGATACCTACGGCGTCCTGAATGGTCATCTGCCGGATGGCATCGACAAAAATCGGAGCCGCCTTACTGGCCGCGTCCTCCGCCCCCTGGTTGATCTTCTTGAGAATCACCTCCTCGATGTTGCTGAAGCCGGGCACGTTTTGCAGCCGGTCCGTGACCTTGCGTACTTCCTCGGGCAGCAGGATGCGGTAGGTGAGGTCGTCGAAGTAGCCGCCGGGCTTTGATAGCTCCTCCGCCCCGTCGCGGGCGCCGATCCGTAGAGCTTCCTTGAGGCCGTTGCCGATCTCGGTGGGAGTGAGTTCGCCGTTCAGGACGGTCTGTAACGTTTGGTTGATCTGCTGGCTGGTGCACCCCAGGAGAAGTAGGGGCAAAAACAGCAGACCGAAAAGGCGGTGCATAAGAAAGGCGTTTAGCGGAGTGCCTTACTATAAGTAGGTTTACATCCCATTAGTTTGCCTGCGTACTGTTAAGCCTACCGTCCAAAACCCCCGAAATTGAGGTCATCTGCTGCTCCGAAGTCCTCCTCCGTCGGGTCCTCGAAGGTTTGTTGCGGGTGCAGGTTGAGTTGATTTCCTAGCGAAACCTCCACGAAGGCCGCCCCGACCCGTCCGCCCAGTGGCGGGTGCAGCTTGCTCAGTCGCAGGGTCACGGCCGTCACGCTATCGAACTGCTCCATGATCCGGTTGCCAATACGGTAGGCCAGGGCTTCCAGCAGCTGGGTGGGCTTTTTCATCTCCGCCTGCAGTAGGTAGTAGATGGTGGCGTAGCTGACCGTGCCGGCGAGGTCGTCGGTGGCAGCGGCTAGGACCACATCGGCCTCTACCTCCACGTCGATGCTGAACTCGTTGCCCATCAGTTGCTCCTCTTCGTAGAAACCGTGGGGGGCGTGAAAGCGGACGTCGCTCAGACCGATCTTAGCGATCATAGGCGTTCCAGCAGGTTGCGGGCCTCGGACTGTAGGGGGTGCTTGGTGTCGGCGGCGATTTGTTCCAGGGTAGCAGTGGCGTCGGCGGTCTGTCCGAGGCCGAGGCGGGCCACGGCGGCGTAAAAGTCGGCCTCGGGCGCGAGCTGGAAGTCGGTGCGGGCGGCTAGGCGGTCGAGGATGGGCTGGGCGGCGGCGTACTTGCCCTGGGCCAGTTGGCTCTGGGCCTGGTAGAAGGCGTCGGCGGTATCGTCGGTGGCGAGCTGGTTAAAGGCGGCCTCGGCTGCGGGGTAGTCACCGGCTTCGTAGGCGGTGTAGGCGGCGGCACGGGGGTCATTGCCGGTGGCCCCCTTGGTGATGGTGTAGGCGATGTTGTCGTAGGGTTGCACCTGACTCAGGGCATACTCGAGTCGTTGACCCGGGGCGGGGCGCAGCAGAAAGTAACCGGCCAGGAAGCACACGACGGCGGCCGCGGCGGCGTAGCGCACCCAGCTGCGGCGGCGCCTGCGGTCGATGGGCACGATCCTGGCCGTGGCCTGAGTCTCGGCTACGGGGGTGGCAGCCTGGGAGTCGCCGTCTAGTTTACGCAGCCGGGCCTTGAGGGCGTGGTCCTCCCCGGCGGTGATGGCAGCGAGGGCGAGGCGGGTAGCTTCCATGTCTTGGCGGAGTTCGGGGTGCTGGTTCAGTTCGCGTTCGAAGGCGACGGGGTCGGCCAGGCGGCCGAGGAGGTAGTCCTCGATGCGCTTGTGTTGGTCTTCGGTGTTCATGCTGGTTTAGGGCTTGACGAGCTTCTTGAGCTCCTTAAGGCAACGCATTTTTTTGATGCGCGTGGCACCGGCCGAGGGCAGATCCAGGGCCGTCGTCACGCTTTCGATGGGGTAATGATGGTAATAGTACAGAGTAAGCAACTGGCGGCAGGGCTCGCCCAGGCGGTCCATCGCCTGTTGTAACACCGCCCGCTGGTGATCGTTCTCGAAACGGTCAATTAGGCTCCAGTCGAGCTCGTCGGCCGGGTTCACGCCAGCCTCGTGGTCGGTGGGTTGCTCGCGCTGTCGTTGCTGGTTGCGCCGGTACACGAGCCGCTTACCGATGCTGAATAGGTAGGTGCGAATGGTACAGGTCAGCTCCGTGAGCCGGCCGCTCACCACGTTCTTGTAGAAAGCAATGACGGCGTCCTGGAAGCAGTCCGTCGCATCCTCCTCCGTAGCGTACAGCTGCCGCTGGGCGTAGGTAAGAAAGGCGGCACGGTGCTGCAGGTAGAGCTGATCGATCAGTTCGTACCGGCCGCCCTTGATGGCTGTGAAGAGGGCGGCGTCTTCCAGTTGCGTCTGCATCGCCGGGGCTTGTATGAGTGTGTTCAACCAAATATAGCGTTTAAGTTAGGTAATAGCCCGGATTAGGGGCTTTATCGCTTTATTCCCCCAGATTTAAAGGTGTTACAGTTGGGTTAAACATTCGAGCGGGGACGCCGGTGCAAGCAAAATCGCAGTACCTTCCCAGCAAACAACACAAGATGCTCCCCCCGCTCCGCCGGCTCTGCGTGCTGGCTACCTTACTTATTTTCGCCCTACCTACCCTCGCCCAGCGTACCGAAGGACTGGCCAGCTACTACGCCGATCGCCTCCACGACCAACCCACCAGCACCGGCGAGACCTACGATAAGACCGCCCTCACCGCCGCCAGTAAGGACTACCCCTACAATACCGTCCTGGAGGTCACCAACGTAGTCAGCGGTGCCAGGGTGGAAGTACGCGTCAATGACTGCGGCCCCCACCACCCCGACCGGATCATCGACCTGAGCAGGGCCGCGGCCCGCAAGGTAGGCGTACTACGTAGCGGTACCGCTAAGGTGCGGCTACGCGTCGTCAAGATAGGGGAAGACGGACCGGCCTGCGAGCGCTCCGCCTGGGCCGAGGAGGAACGGGTACAAAATTCGGCCGACGTAGGTACCGAGGTCGTCACCACCGCGCCCGCGGTGGCCGTACCGGTAGCTCCGGAGCCGAGCGCGCCCCCGGCTGCTGCCACTACCCCCGTTGCACCGGCGGCCCCGGCTGTGTCAGCACCCGAGGCCCAGTCGGATCAAGTAGCTAAGGGACCTGAGGTCCGGAAAAACTTCGCCCCCGACGAGATGCTCTTCGGCGTACAGGTAGGCGCCTTCGGCAAGGAGGACAATGCCACCCAACTAGCCGGCCAGCTCGAAGCGCTCGGTTTTTCCGATGTATGGACCGCCCAGGTGGGCAAGGTCTACCGCGTGTTCACCGGCCGCTACTACTTCCAGGACGAGGCTGAGTCCCTCAAGCTACGGGTGCGCGAGGCCGGCTACCGCGATGCCTCCGTACGGCGGGTGCAGTAGCGAAGCCCCTAGCTCCGCATCGCCTCTACGGGGTCCATACGCGCCGCCAGTAGGGCCGGAATTGCTCCCGCCAGAATGCCTACAACCGCCGAAAGCACCACCCCTATAACTGCATAAACAACACTGAGCGTAATCTGAAAGGCAGGCAGGAACTGGTTGATAATGGAAGTGATGCCCACCACCATGATCAGCCCGATCACCCCGCCGATGACGCACAGGATGACCGATTCGGTCAGGAACTCGGTCAGGATCACGTACTGCCGCGCTCCCAGCGCCTTTTTCACTCCGATCAGACTGGTCCGCTCCTTGACGCTGACGAACATGATATTGGCCACGCTGATGGCCCCCACGATGATCGAAAAGCCACCGATCACGAAGCCGATGATGTTGAGCACGCCGAAGAAATTACCCAGCGCATCGGCCGTCATGCTAAGTTCATTGAGGGCGAAGTTGTCCTCCTCCCGGGGCCGCAACTGACGCTGGGCGCGTACGATGCCGCGGATATCGTCCTGTAGCCGGTCCATCTCCACGCCGGGTTTCGCCTTCACGGCCACGGTGCCGCCGTACTGGTTGCGGTTCCTGAGGTTGATGAAGCGGGCGGCATTATTGTAGGTCACCATGATGGCGTCGTCGAAGTCGAGGGGGTTGATCAGGTCGTCGCCCGAGGGGGCCAGGGTGCCGATCACCTCATACTTGCGCCCGGCCATTTTGATCGTCTTGCCGATGGGGTTGATGGGCCCGAAGAGCTCGGTGGCCAGCATGTTGCCGAGTAGGATCCTGTCCGTGCCGTTGCGGTACTCGGCCGTAGACCAGTAGCGCCCGCGGTCGATCTCGACGTTGAAGATGCGGTCGAGCTCATAGGTGGTCACGAAGAGGTAGCCGCCCTCCACCGCCTGGTTG
>CATQHI010000003.1 GCA_958295895.1 Saprospiraceae bacterium
GGGCTATCCGCCGGCTGCCGTGCTGGCAGAGGAGTAGTTCGCCGCTGGCACTCAGGGCCAGTCCGTTGCTGCCGGGTTCCCGGCTGTAGTCGTCGGCTGCATCGCCCGAGTTAGTCAGGTAGACCCCATCGCTAGCGGCCGACCACTGTAGGATGCGGTTGCGCGGTACATCGGAGCAGAGCACCCGTCCGTCGGGCAGTACAAGGGGGCCTTCCGACCAGTCCATTCCCGTCAGCAGCACCTCAAACAGCGGCTCGCTTCCGAAGAGCGCCCTGGCCTTTGCCCTTGATATCATCTCCACTCCGAGGGCATCCACCGCGGCGGGCGGCACGGCGGGCCGGGGCACGCAACACACCAACAGGGGCAGCAGGAGCAGGAGAAACAGACGAACGGTCACGGCCGCGAAAGTAGGGCAAAAACTTCAGCGAACAGGCGGGCGGCGGCGCGCCGGTGCAGGGCGGATCGTAAGGAAGCCGGGGGTAGTGGTAGTGCGACTTTTCCGTATACTTACGGTCCGTTCGCTTACGGCCACTCACCTGCCTGCTTAACGTCGTTTCATGAATTCATTCGCCCTGTCCACTGTCGACATCATCGTCATGGCGGTGTACGCCGTGTTTATCATCGGCTACGGACTCTATTCCGCTAAGGCCCAGAGCTCGGAGGAATACTTCCTGGCCGGGCGCAACATGACCTGGCCCATCGTGGGCATCTCCCTCTTTGCGGCTAATATATCCAGTTCCACGCTGGTGGGACTAGCCGGCGATGCCGCAAAGACAAATACGCAGGTATTCAACTACGAGTGGCTTGCTTCGGTGGTGCTGGTCTTCTTCGCCATCTTTTTTCTGCCATTCTATTTGCGGTCGCGGGTATACACCATGCCGGAGTTTCTGGAGCGCCGCTACGATGCACGCTCCCGCTACTACTTCAGCTTCGTGACCATCGTAGGCAATGTGCTGATCGATACCGCGGCGGGGCTTTATGTGGGCACCGTGGTGCTCAAACTACTTTTCCCGGGGCTTTCCACCTTTGCCATCGTGTCGATTCTAGCACTGGCTGCGGCGGCCTATACGGTGCCCGGCGGACTCAATTCGGTCATCCAGACCGAGGTGATCCAGGCCATCCTGCTCATCATCGGTAGCTGCCTCATTACCTATTACGCCTTCGATCAGGTGGGGGGTTGGGACGAGATGATCGCCCAGCTCAACGCCCTCGGTGCGGCCGGTGAATTGCCCAACATTAATAACATCGACGCCGACGCCTCGGGCCTGGTCGAGGGGATGGCCACTACTACGATACCGCTCTCGGAACGGGTATACGAATCCACCTACTACACCCCCCAGAACGCCGAAGAAATCCTGAGCCTGGTGCGCCCCGCCAACGACCGCTTCATGCCGTGGACGGGCCTGCTGCTCGGAGCCCCCATCCTGGGTTTTTACTTCTGGGCCAACAACCAGTTCATGGTGCAGCGGGTACTGGGTGCTAAGGACCTCGACCACGGTCGCTGGGGGGCGCTATTTGCCGGCCTGCTTAAACTACCCGTGCTGTTTATCATGGTACTGCCCGGCACCCTGGCCATTCTACTGTTTAAGGACTTCGACATCCCCAGCCTTAACTATCAGTTGCCCGACGGGGGCGTGTGTCAAAATTTGGTGGACTGCCCCAATGCCACCTACCCGCTGCTGCTGTTCACCCTGCTGCCCCAGGGCGTGCTCGGTCTGGTGCTGGCCGGACTGCTGGCCGCCATGATGTCATCCGTAAGCGCTACGTTCAACTCGGCCTCGACCCTGATCACCATGGACTTTGCCATTAAGCTCCGCCCCGACCTCACGAGTAAGCAGCTGGTACGCATCGGTCAGATTTCTACCCTGGTGCTGGTGGTCCTGGCCTGTCTGTGGGCGCCGCAGATCGAGAAGGCCGCTTCGCTCTGGGAGTATCTGCAGATCGTGCTGAGCTTCATTGCCCCTCCCGTAGCGGCGGCTTTCATCGTAGGTATGTTCTACCGGCGGGCGAACGGGGATGGTGCATTCTATAGCCTGCTCTTTGGCGCGGCGGTTTCGATCCTTTATGTGGTCATGTCGGTACTCGTAGCCAGGGGGTCCATGGAAAGCAATGGCTTCCTGGAAATGCACTTTCTCCACCGTACTTTTTTCCTGTTTGCGGGGTGCGCCGTGCTAAACATCGTCATCAGCCTGGCTACCGCCCCGCCGCCGCCGGAGAAGGTGGAACACTACACCTGGAACGAGGGCATCATCGCCGCCGAGACCGAGGAGTTGCGCAGCGTGGTGTGGTACAAAAACTACCGCTTCCAGGCCCTAGCCCTACTGATTATTACCTTCATTCTGGTAGGGTTCTTCTGGTAGCTTAGCTTATACTTGGCTTGCACCCGCGGCCCCGCCCTCATCCCTATGCCCCCCCCCTGCTTATGACGCCAATTGATTTGAGTACAATTTCTACCCGCGCCCCCGAGGAGTTGGATAAGGATGAGGCTAAGGAGATTAGTAAGGAGCGTGCCGAACGGATTGCGGAGCTGCACGAACAGTTGGTGGCCGAGGGCGAACACGCCGTGCTGATTATCCTGCAGGGCATGGATGCGAGTGGAAAGAACGGAGCCATGGAGCATGTCTTTGGGTCCTGCTCCCCCTTCGGACTGCGGGCCGTGGGGTGGAAAAAGCCCACCGAGGAGGAGTTCGATCACGACTTTCTGTGGCGCATCCATAAGCAGGTGCCGGCCAGGGGAGAAATGGTGATCTTTAACCGGAGTCACTATGAGGACGTGCTCGTTCAGCGCGTACACGGCTGGATCACCGAGCAGCAGGTCGACCGGCGAATTGATAGCATCAATGCCTTCGAGCGCCTCTTGCAGCATGATAATAACACCCTGATCCTCAAGTTCTACCTGCACCTGAGCTACGAGGAGCAGGAGGAGCAACTGCGCGAGCGGTTGGAGGAGCCCGATAAGTATTACAAGCACAATGACGGGGACTGGAAGGAGCGCGAGCACTGGAGCGAATACCGCGCCGCCTACGAGGACGTGATGGCCCGTAGCGAGCTACCCTGGCACATCGTACCGGTCGATCAGCGCTGGTACCGCGACTACGTCATGACCGAGATCGTACTGCGCGAGCTGGAGGGTCTTAACATGCAATGGCCGGGGCTGGAGACCGTTACATTCAGCAAAGCGGACGGTTAGTTATGATGGCACTCCTACTGGGGCGAGTGGATGAGCACGTGGGGTTTACTGCGGCGCAGCAGCGAGAATACCTGGAGTTGTACCACCATCCGGCGGGCTTTGCCGGTGGAGAACACCGCTTTCGCGACGATACGCGTAATCAATGGCGCTCCTGGGAAGCGGTACCCGGGCGGCGGGTGACCGCGCTGACTGAATTCCTCCAGCAAGCGGGCTTCATGCCCCATGCCATCCACGATGGGGTCTTTGGCTACGTGACGCAGGCGGCGGTGCGGCTGTTTCAGGAATACGTACGGACTACCGAGCAGGGTCACTATCCACCCGACGGCGCGTCGCTCTGGCCGGATGGGGTCGTCGGGCCCCTCACCGAGTCGCACATCACACGCTGGCGGTCGGAGGGGCGACGGTGTCGCTGGGGCGAGCCGGTGGGTAGCACTGCGGATTACACCCGGTGGTTGGACTGGCTGGCCCGCATTGGGGCCCGCTATCGGGCGGCCCCGGGTCACCACCTCCGGGTGGTGTCAACGTTCCCGGAGCGGGGCGATACCTTACTGCCGGATGACTGGTCCTTCGGGGTAGATGAGCCTCACCTGATCGGGCTACGCGTGCACGACCAACAGCCGCTGAGGGCTGCGGATCTACAAAGCCGCCCGACCCGCCCACCAAGGGCGTGATCGTAGCGCGCGATTTGCACGGACACAATGCGCTGACGGACGATAACCTGCTCGACGGCATCGACCCCCGGCCCAACCCGACCATCAATATTCACTAGAATGGACTCGGCCTGAGCAACTGGAGCGCGGGCTGCCAGGTAATCAGCGGTAGCTCCTACCGCAACGACCTCGGTGAATGGATAGACTGTAGCGCGTATACGGCCCGCAACGACGGCGAGCGTGAAAAGCGCCGGCAGTCGGATGGTCCGCGACTTACCATGGGAGCCTACACCGTACTCAGCGATCTCCTGCTTTGCTACACGCGGCCCGACCCACGCGGCGAAAAACCGACCTTTCGCTACACCCTGCTCCACAGTGAGCTGCTGGAACGAGTGCCGGGACTAAGTCTCGCACAACTTTCTTTGTTACAGGGCGGTATTTTATAACCTTACTTACCCCACCATACACCCTTACCCCATGGCCGAAAACAAAACCTTTGGCGACTTTATCAACGACATGACCAGTCTGGACGTGGTCACCCTCACCGGCAACCTCACCGTACAGGTCAGTGCCCTCGAGGGCGGCAGCGACGATGATGACAGCAAACCCCTTAGATTTAGCCGCATTATGCGGCAGTTGGAGGGGCGCGTCCTCAAAAAGGACTCCGAAATCGCGGCGCTGGCTGCCACCCATGTTTCCCTGGACCGGGATACGGTCACCTTTGTGAAAGAGAACCTCTCTCCGGAGGAGGCCGTCTACCTGGAGTTTCACAACGAGACCGTCAAAGCAGCGGGCATTGCCCGGGCAGCCATGGCGGACGGCATCGCCAAGCTGCTGCTCGGTAGCAAGGCGTAGCACCATGGCACCGGCTGATTTCATCGCCAGTTGCCGGCGCCTGCAGGCACTGGAGTTTACCGAGCCGGTGGTGAAATCAGTGGTTAGTGCGGTGACCGTGGAGATGCCCCGTCACTACGCGATGTCGCTCGGCGTTACTACTGGTCAACCCTTTCTGGGCGGCGGGCCAACGACGCGCAATCGCCGGGGGCAGTACCACGAGTTGGTGCAGCACCTGACCGACCTCGGTTACCTGAGTCTAGACTTTTTTCGGCGCTGGCATCTGCTCAGGGTAGCGGATGGAGAACCGAGTCTCGGTCAGCTCAACACCCTGACGGCAGCGGTAGGCACCTTCTACCGCGAAGACCCGTACTGGCGGCGTACCCTAGTACCGCCCTTCCCCGATGCGGGAGGCGAGCACGCTAGGCAGTGGCTACAGGAACACCTGACGGAGGTTGTGTACCGGCTCGGGCGCTACACCTCCTTTGACGGTGACCTTGCGCCCGACTCGACCTACCGAATTGGCGACCGCACCGCCTACGGTCGGTCCTTAGCCTTCCGGATGCGGGTGTATTTCCACGATTACACCCGTGGGCGCACGGGCCGGCGTAAGGTGTACTTCGATCGGGGCCTGCTGCCGCTCCTTTACAGTCTGGACAATTCGCTACGGGGTGCACTCCGCGAGCTACTACCGGAACGGGATGCTAGCCAGCTACACCCTAGTTTGCAGCGCCTGCTGCTGGACAGCGAGGAGTTGTTCCGGCTATACCGTACCCAAAACCGCTTCCTGCCCGGGGCGGGTGGTGGATACTACCTGCTGTACGAAGTGGAGGATGACCCGTCACAGCGACTCCGGGTCGTCGCCTCGGACCAGCGCCGGGCGGCCCCTCGTCTCGAGCGCGGTGAATGGCACGCCGACACGGGTGGTAATCGCCTCGGTATCCGGCTGCTACAGCTAGGCCTCTGGCGTGCCGGCTTCTACACCGGGGTGTTGGACGGGGCTTTTGGTCCGCTAAGTCACCGGGCGGTGCTCGCCCTGGTAGATCAGGAGCGCGACACCGAGCGACCGGTATTACGTAAGCGACAGCTCGACCGCGTAGTGCAGATCGTGGACCACGAGGTGCTGGTGGACCTGCGATTAGTGGGTAAACTGCTAGATGCTTACGCTCCGCTGAGTAGCCTAGCGGTGAAGGAAGAGGAGGAACGGTTGTGGGGAGAAATCGAAACGGCGGGGTGGGGTGACCGGCTCGACGCCACCTTTGCCGATCGGGAACTGGAGCTTGGTGCGGCCTACGGGAAGTTGCACCGCCATCCGCATCGCAGGGTCTACTACGGTCTACGGGGCTTGATTCGGGGAGCCGCACGGGCGGTAGGGCGGGTGCTGGGCTGGCTGGCGGGCGGCATGCGGGTACTGCTGGGCGCGGTATTCGATTTTGTCAAGGCGGTGGTCAAGCGCATCCAGGAGGGCGCGGGACTTTTGCTGGTGGGCTTTCGGTACTTTGGGCACTATCTGCTGGGTCGACCCTTCGTGACGCTGGGGGGGGAAGGGGTAGGGGAGCGGCCGGTGCTCCTGACCCGCTTTGCCCTGGACTTCGATACGGTTGCCTTCGTGGATCGTCGGGCGACGGGTGACGACGTACGCGCGCACTCCGCTCAGCTGCGACGGATGCAGCAGGGAGCCCGGTACTTTATCGGACTCGTAAGCCGATTGATCCGGGGTATATCACTGATCACCACTCCGGTGAGCTGGCTTCGCCTGGGCATACTCCTGGCGCGTACGGTGCGGGATCTACTGCGGGAGGGGGAGCTAGGCCGGCCGGTGGGCGGACTCGAACAGGTGTAGCAGGTCGCTCATGCGCTCCTTGAGTTCGGCCCGGTCGACGATGAAGTCGAGGAAGCCGTGCTCGAGGAGAAACTCCGAGGTCTGGAAGCCCTCCGGCAGTTCCTTTTTGATCGTTTCCTTCACGACGCGGGGTCCGGCAAAGGCGATGAGGGCCTCGGGCTCGGCCAGGTTGATGTCGCCGAGCATGGCGTAGCTGGCCGTGACGCCCCCGGTGGTGGGGTCGGTCATGAGACTGAAGTAAGGTACGCCGGCCTTCGCCAGTTGGCTCAGTTTGACGCTGGTCTTGGCCATCTGCATGAGGCTGAAGGCGGCCTCCATCATACGGGCGCCACCCGACTTGGAGATGATGAGTAGCGGGGTGCGCGTCTTACGGGCCTCATCGATGGCAAAGGCAATCTTTTCGCCCACCACGCTGCCCATACTACCGCCGATGAAGGAGAAGTCCATGGCCGCGATGAGCAGCGGCCTACGGTTGAGCTTGCCGCGGGCTACGCGGATGGCGTCCGATAGGCCGGTCTTCTTCTTGGCGGCTTTCAGGCGGTCCTTATAGGATTTAAGATCCTTGAACTGGAGTACGTCGACGGCCTCCATGTCCGCTTCGTACTCCTCGAAACTGCCATCAAAAATGAGGGTGAAGTACTCCTCGCTGCCGATACGATCGTGGTAGTTACAATTGGGGCATTTGTAGGTATTCTCGCGGAGCTCCTTACGGGTAGAAGTCTCGCCACAGCGAGGGCACTGGTACCAGAGGCCCTCGGGGGCTTCCTTTTTATTGCGCGTGGCCGTTTGGATACCGTCCTTTAGTCGTTTAAACCAACCCATGTACGTTTATTAGCGGGGGGTGAAGGTACGGCTCCGGCCGCGTTGGGCAAAGCATGGGTCAGTTCGTCCGAAGAATGACCACGCCACAAATGATCAGTAGGATACCCAGTACCCGTAGCCAGTTGGTGGGATGCTCCGAGATGCCCATCAGTCCGTAGTGATCGATGAGCAGGCTGAATACCATCTGCCCGGCTACGGTAAGTCCGATAGTCAGCGCCACGCCCAGCCGGGGGGCCAGAACAATGATGGCAAAAACGTAAAAGGCGCCTAGCACGCCGCCCATCCAGTAGTACCACGGCAGCTCGAAGCCTTTGCGGATGTTGCCCATGGGCACCCCCGTGACCAGGCAGTATGCCAGCAAGGCCACCCCCCCGGCCACGAAGGATAGGAAGGCCCCGTAGACGGGGCTTTTGACCGCCCGCCCGAGTCCGCTGTTGAGGCCCGCCTGCACGGCCAGCATCGCTCCGGCGGCCACCGCCATCAAAAAAAGGAGTGTTTGCTGCATGGGCTTTGCCGGTAGGCTGTATGTTTGTCGGCCCAAAGTAGAAAGTAATGCTGAGAGAATTTAACACCCTCACCGAGCAGGAACAGCAACTGATGTTCGACGCCATCCCCCTGATCGTCATCCTGGTGGGCGCGGCCGACAATGTGCTCGACGAGGTAGAACTCTCCGAAGCACAGCGCCTGGCCGATATCCGCAGCTACAACAACCGCGGCCGCCTCAACGCCTACTACGAGCACATCGACGCGGGGCTCACCGCCCGCATCCAGCAACTCTTTAACGGCATGCAGAATGGGGTCGCGGAGCGCGAAAAGTACATCGTTAAGGAACTCAGCAAACTCAACGGTATCCTAGCCAAACTACGCGAACCCTACGGCTATCTGTACTACCATAACTTTCGCACCTTTGCCCGGCACATCGCCGAGTGCCACGGCGGCTTCATGCGCTTCATCACCGTGGGGCCTAAGGAGGCCAAGGTTGTAGACCTACCCATGCTGCAGCCCGTACCTAAGCCACCGGAAGACGAGTATCCCAACCTAATCTAGGCGGCCTCCGTCATCTGCTCTTCCCCCTGCTCGGGTGTCACGCCGTGGCTTCGGTAGATCAGGTATTCCGCCACAATGAGGCACGACAATACCCCCACCTGAGCGTATACCTCGCCGATGGCGGGCAGCTCCGTCACCAAGAGGATCGCACTGGCCACTACGCAGCCGATCCGCGCCAGCACCACCGACCGAAACAAGGACTCCGGTGCCGCCCAGTGAATGAGCGTGATGGCAGTCAGAAACAACACGCAGGCCCCGTGCAGCAGGTATACCGCCAGGGGGGGGTGGGGGTGCTCCGCAATACTGGATTCGATCAGGATGAGGATGGAGACGCTGATGAGCATCACGCTGATGTACAGAAAGTAGTGACTGTAGCCATAGAAGAACGACATCAGGGTACTGCGCCGGGTATTTTCCTTCAGTTGCTCGGTAATGGTATCCTTGCTGGCCTCGTAGAAGTACAGCTTCCAGATACACACCGTGAGGGCGAAACCGCCGAGCACGTAGACCGCCACGTCATAACTGAACTGCTCGGCCTGACTGGCCGCCGTAAGTGCCACGATACCCTCACCCAGCACGATGATGCTGAACAGCCCGAAGCGCTCCGGCATGTGACTGAGCTGCACCGGGTAATCACGCCGGAACAAATAAATAGACGGGGAGGCCGCCGCCTGAATGGCTATACCCAGCACCCAGAGCAGGTAGCGCCAGGGCGGTTCGAACCACAGGCTGAGGGCAAAGCAGCCGATAGACAGCGCAATAGTACCCATAAACCGCCGTGTGAACCAGCGTAGATCGGGGTACATTAGGTACGCGCGCAAGTACATCAGCAGGGCTACGCCGCCCATAAAAATATAGGTCAGCTCGTAGAGTCGGCTACCAGCCAGCCCGTCGGAGCGAATGACCAGCGACATATACATGACCCCAGCCATACCGGTTAGCATCAGGAACTGGTAGCTTACCGAATCATCGTCAAAAAGGTCACCGTAGTAGCTATACTCCATCCAGCACCACCAGATTGGCAGGAAGTACACGAACAGTAGCAGCACCCCTTCCCGGGTGAAGTGGTGCTCCAACCGGTAGCTCAGCGCGGCCACGCTGACTACAAAGACCAGGTCAAAGAACAGTTCCAGCCAGGTGGCGCTACGCTCGCCGTCGGCTGATTTAAAGACCGGGGCACTGAGTTTGCTGTGCATGGATTAATTTGAGCCCCAAGAAAAGTACTTTATGCACAAGCTTGCACTGCACTGGCAAATATTGATTGGCATGGCCCTGGGCGTCGGCTTCGGGGTTCTGGCTGCCAGCCAGGGGTGGGGCGATTTTGTCAGCGACTGGATCAAGCCCTTCGGTACCATTTTCATCAACAGCCTCAAGCTGATCGCTGTCCCCCTCATCGTCGCCAGCCTCATCAAGGGCATCACCGATCTGCAGGACATCTCCAAGCTCAGCAACATGGGGGTGCGCACCATCGGGCTCTACATCATCACCACGGTGGTGGCCATCGTGGTCGGACTAGTCATCGTCAACACCGTAGGGCCCGGCCGGGGCCTGGACCAAACCACCCGCGACAACCTGCTCAACGACTTTGCCGCGGACGCAGGTGCAAGGATTACCGACGCCACCGCTCAGGCAACCGCCGGCCCCCTGCAGGCCCTGGTCGATCTGGTACCCGAAAATATCGTGGCGGCAGCAGGTAACAACGGCAACATGCTGCAGGTAATCTTCTTCGTGATTTTCTTTGCCGTGGGGCTCATCCTTATCGATCCGGTGAAGGCCAAGCCCGTCAAAGATTTTTTCGACGGGGTCAATGAGGTCGTGCTGAAGCTCATCGACCTCATCATGCTGGCCGCCCCGTTCGGCGTATTCGCCCTCCTGGCCGCCCTGGTGGTGGAGGCCCCCAGCAAGGATCTTTTCCTGGCCCTGCTGCTGTACAGCGGCTGCGTACTGGCCGGGCTCGCCATCATGATCTTCATTGTCTATCCACTACTGGTCAGGGTATTCACCGGCCGCAGCTACGGTAGTTTTATGGCCGGTATTAGTCCGGCGCAGCTCCTGGCCTTCAGCACCAGTTCCAGCGCCGCCACGCTTCCCGTGACCATGGAGCGAGTCGAAGAGCACCTGGGAGTCGATGAGGAGGTGACCAGTTTCGTACTGCCCATCGGCGCTACGATTAATATGGACGGAACGAGTCTCTACCAGGCCGTAGCCGCCGTGTTCATCGCCCAGGCCTACGGCATGCAACTGGGGCTGGGGGATCAGTTGACCATCATTACCACCGCGCTGGCTGCCAGTATCGGTTCGGCCGCCGTGCCGGGGGCCGGTATGGTGATGCTCGTCATCGTGCTCGGGCAGGTCGGTATTCCGGAGGTAGGCCTGGCGCTCATTTTTGCCGTCGACCGTCCGCTCGACATGTGCCGCACCGTAGCTAATGTGACCGGCGATGCGACGGTGGCCATGCTCGTGGGCAAGTCCGTCGGCAAGCTGCGGGAGCCCCACGAGCGTAAGCTAGACGATTACTATGTAGAGGCGTAAACTTGTGCGGAACAGCGCACCTACAAGCCGCTTCGTACCCTAAATTCTCCCAGTCGATAAAACCCATCCCCCACCAGCCGCTCGTCCCGGTAGCCCAGCGGCACCTCCTGGAAGTCCCGGGCACTATCCCGCAGCCGCACGGCAAGGACGTAGTCTCCGGCCGGGAAGTTTTCCGGCACCGCAAAGTCGTAGCTTAGCCAGTTGGCCAGGTGTAATTCGCCTACTGTATTGGCCCCGGAGGGAATGGAAAAGTCCTTCCGGGCAGGTCCGATCAGGCGCACGTCCATCGTGTAGCGGGCGTTAGGATCGACGCTGCCCACCGTGCGCCACTCCATCTGCACGTCGAGGTCCTCGCCCGGGCTTACCTCGCGCGGCATATTCATGGCGTATACATAGTGCCCGACTCCGTCTGCGGGGTTTTCGGTGACGGCATCGCTTAGGTCTATTTCCTGGCGGTTGGCCGAATCACTGCAGGCCGGCAGCAGGAGCACAAAGGGAAGGAAGAGGACGACGAGTTTCATACCGTTACTTTGTGGGTAGAGCTAGTTTCGGGGGGTATTGTTTAGGACTACGGTGGGGCAAATGCACAATTGTGCCTACCTTGCCGGTACGCCGGATGCCTGACTGAGCGTCCGCTACGCCGTATTAAAGTTTATGTTTAGACAAGTTGCGTACTCCGGTGCCGTTGCTAGGCTTGTTGCCCCGTTCCACTTACTTCGCCAAACCACTTAGTCAATGAAGTTATGTCTGCTCACACTCAGCCTCCTCGTCGGCTGGAGTGTGCATGCCGAGCAGGTGTACCTGTTGTTCACCCCCGAATGCGGCCAGCAGCTCCGTTACCGCCGAAGTGTCGAACAAGCCCCCGCGCCGGATTACTACACCTACGTCTTTGCCGACGAGCTGGATGGCGCCCGCTACCTCCTGGAGACCGACGCACAGGGCAGCCGTAGCCGATCCACCCTGCCGGATAGTTACCTGAGCTGCGGTACCGCCGTGCTGTCGGCCCGTATGATCGAGCGCATTAACGCGGGTACCGACCAACTGACGCTGTTGATTTCCAGCCCCGACGGCGGGGACTACCAGGTGCAGCCGGTAGTAATGGCCGCGGTCATGCAACGAAGCGGCGATCAGATCACCTACAGCTCACCACTGGCTACGTTTGCCTTCGACACCCGCCTGACCGTGATCGGCGAAGACCTCGACCGGGCCGACGAAGGGGCAACCGTATACTTCGAAGGACGGGAGGGGGCCGATGATTGCCGGGGAAGTTACCTGTTTGTCCAGCACCACGCCAGCAGTGCCTACCCCGCCATCACCTACCGGATCTCTCCGACCCTCGGAATCATTGAGCGCAGCATGGAGGGCAACGGCACCTACAGTAAGAGCGAGCAAATTATCGCCGTAGCGGCAAATGGCGTACCGACAGACGCTTACCTCGCCGAGCACTGCGGCGAAAGCAGTACGTTGCCCCCGGCCCCCGTCACGGATTTTGTTCCCTACTACGTGGAGTCGACACTGGAAGATGAAGTGGCTTCCCCTGACCTTGCACCTGCGACCGCGGCAGATCCCGAAGTACGGCACCGGGTGCAGGCGGGAGAAACGCTGTACCAACTTTCCCGCCGCTACGGAGTGGCCTTGAATACCCTTAGGGCGCTAAACGGACTGGATGGAAATACCATCTTCGTGGGTCAGGAACTGGTGATGACCCAGGGGGATACGCCCATCGAAACTGCGCCCATCGAAGCTGCGCCCGAAGTAGCCCAACCCGGCCCCGAAGTGGCTGTGCCGGTGATTAGTTCGGTCGTATCCGATGACTACCACGTGGTACAGGCGGGTGAGACCATTGCTAGTTTGGCCCTACGGTTTGGGTATACGGAGGCGCGTTTTCGGGAGTTTAACGGAATGGCGGATCAACCGGTGGCGCTGGTAGGACAACACCTCAGAACCTCCCACTGTAGCTGCCCCGCCGAAGCGGAGGCGCCGCCTACGCAGGAAGAGGAGGAGATGGTGGCAACCTATAGTCCCCCGCCGCCGCCGTCGCTGAGCCCACCGGAGTATACGCCGATCGTAGTGCCGCCGGCCCGCCCCGTGCTGATGGAGCACACCGCGGAGGATCCGGTCGCCGCCACTACTACGGCGCTGCCGCCGGCCTACGGTGGAGGGTCGTACGGTACACGTCGTTCAGGAAGGTCAGAGCCTTTACGCTATCGCCCGGCAGTACGGCGTGAGTGTGGGTGAGCTACAGCAGCTCAACGGGCTGGGCCCCTCGGATGTAATCGTCCCATTCCAGAAGCTGTACGTAAACTAAAGCGGGGGGCGTTGCCTTCTAGCAGCAATAACCCGCCGATGGATCCATGGTCGCATTACTACTTTTTGCCCTTTTCTCGATTGCCTTTAGTTTTCTCTGCTCGATCTTCGAGGCCCGTGCTGTTATCCATCACGCCGAGCTATGTGCAGGTAAAGGAAAAGGAAGGTGGACGTATGGGTGCGCTGCTACGCCAGTTCAAGAACGAGCTCAATGAGCCACTCACAGCCATTCTTTCCCTCAACACGATCGCCCATACCGTGGGTGCCATTCTGGTGGGAGCAAGTACCGGTGCGGCCTTCGGAGAGGGGGGTATCCAGCTCCCGCTGGTGAATTACGAGCTGTCCTACGAGGTGCTCGTCAGCGTAGTGATGACGCTGGCGATCCTAATCTTTTCGGAAATCATCCCCAAGAACCTCGGGGCGATGTACTGGAAGCAGCTAGCCCCCTTTACGGTGAAGTCGCTCGACATCCTCGTGAAGATTTTCCGCGTGCTGGGTATCGTCTGGATTTCTAATAAACTCAATCAAATACTCGGCGGCGGAGACGCCCATAGCACCTCGCTAACCCGTACTGAATTCGCCCTTATGGCCGAGGCGCAGACCGAAAGTGGTGGACTCAAGGAAGAGGAGGGTAGAATCCTGCGCAACCTGCTCAACTTCGAATCCCTGACCGTGCACGACGTGATGACCCCCCGCACGGTAGTGGTGGGAGCCAAAGCGACCATGACGATCCGGGAGTTCTACGAGAAATTCGATAACAGTCCTTTCAGTCGTTACCCGGTTTTCGGCGATACGCGCGATCAGGTCCAGGGTTACGTGCTGAAAGACATGGCGTATAAGGCCATCATCGAGCAGCGGGATCAGGAAACGATTGCTAGCCTGGTCCGACCGCTGCTGGCCATGTCTCAGGATACCTCCCTGCACCGCCTTATTGACCTGATGCTTGAACGACGGGAACCCATCGCCATGGTAGTGGATGAATTTGGCGGTATGGAGGGGCTGGTGACCATGGAAGATGCGATGGAAACCCTCCTGGGGCTGGAAATTATGGACGAGATGGATAGTACCCAGGATATGCAAAGTCTAGCCCGGGAGCGCTGGAAAGCCCGGGCCAAAGCCATGGGACTGGAGCTGCCGGAGCCTACGGCGTGAGTCCGCTAGTCGATCTGGCCCCGAAGCCCCAACTCAATCACTTCGAGATTTTCTATCCGACCGCCCTCGATGGCAAAGCGTACCACCGTGCGCATACGGTGAAAGCCATGCCGGCCGCAGGCACCGGGATTGATATGCAGTATACCGCGCTGCTTGTCCATCATGACTTTGAGGATGTGACTATGTCCGCAGATATATAGCCTGGGTCGTAGGTCGTCGAGTAGGCTGCGTACGCGAGACGTATACCGGCCGGGGTACCCACCGATATGGGTGATCAGAACCGGCAGACCAGCCACCGTGAAGGCTTCATTCAGGGGTAGTCGTTGTCGGATGACGGTATCGTCGATATTGCCATATACCGCCCGGATGGGCTTGTAGGCCTCCAGCGTATTCAGTACTGCGGGGTCGCCGACATCGCCGGCGTGCCACACCTCATCGCAATCGGCAAAGTGGTCCAGTATTTTTGGGTCCAAGTAGGAGTGGGTATCGGATAGCAGGCCTATACGCATCATTCGGGAGAATTCACCCGATAGATTCCGATCGCGAGTTTACCATCGGGGTATAGTTCTACGGCGGGCTGCTGAAAATACTCCCCCCGGTAAGGAATGGCCCTGCGCTCATCTGGGTACGCGAAGTTTGTGGCAACATAATCGGCTAGATGCCATCTAACCTCTAAGCGAATCTTGGCGCGAGCGTCCGCAGGAAGCGCATTGACGTTATCCATACAGGGCCATATTTGGCAGTGTACGCCCCTCGTTTCTCCATCGGGGATATCCGCGGCAAGCTGCAGAAGGGCGGCTCGAAACGATGAACCATTGTAATCCATGTCGAAACGCTGTAGGGTATACTTCCCCCGTACCAGCTCATTAAAGTAGACCTGCTGGTGTGGATGCATCTCAACCATCTTGAAGGCGGTAAAGCCCACTCCGACGGCCAGGGCCAGTGAGGTCACGAAACGATAGCGCGGTAGCAGCAGGGCGTAAGCTGCCACCAACATATAAACCAGGGACGGATAGATAAAGTACAGATGTCGCCATCCGTGATATAGCGTAGAATTTAGCACTATCACCAGCACGACGGGCGTGAGGGCAAACATCCACTGAATCAGGTCATATTGACGATTCCTATCGCCGTACAGTCGGGCCGAAAACAGCAGAGGGAGGGTGCGCCACGCAATCAGCACGATGCCTAGTACGATAAACGGAAGATAGACGAGAGGCGTTGTGATACCGATCCATACTGGCAGGTAGTACCACGGAAGGGCATCTGCCGGTACGAGTTGACCGAAAAAAAGAACCTCTCCCCCCCAGTCGTAATTGGCCATCTTAGTTACCGTACTGCCCATTCGCCCACCCGGATCTTCCCACAAGAAGGGAAAGAACAAAACGGATAACAGTGCGCAGGCCGGAAGATATACTACGGCGTGTAGCAAACGCCGGTAATTCGGTGGTCGTAAAATCACCTGCTCGGCGATCAACAGGCAAATGGTACCCGCCGGAATGATGAGGGCTGATGGCCTAGTATTCAGGGCAATCGAGGTACATAGCACATGCAACAAAAGCGAAATCCAGTCGCGGCGGTGCAAGAACCGAAAGAGTGAATAGGTTGCAACGACGTAAAACACCATTGCTACGTGGTCCTTAGGATTGAAGAAGGCGTTAGCGAAGATGCGCGGGCTTACGACCAGGATGATCGTTCCAACCAGCGGAAGCCACGGGCGACTGGGCCATCGCAACCGTAGCAGCCCATAGAATGAGACCAGCGCCAAACCGTAGAGAAAAAAATTGAGGACATGGCGGATCCGGTAGTAGGCAAAGGGGGAATAATCCCCGCCAGCAAGCCACTCTATGCCTAAGGCAACCAACTGGTACAGTACGCCGTAGGGCGCAAAGCCGTGTTTACCATCAGTAAGCGGGGGGTGGTCTATCCCAAATTTATCGGCGACATACTCTACGGCTACCAACCCATGCCGGCGCTGTATGGCTTCGTCAAACGTGATGCCATAATCATCGACGATGAGGAAGGCGAGGACAAAGAATCCGGCAAGGAGAAGTCGTGCGAGTAGTCGATGATTGGGCAGCCGATCTAATATAGTCCTAATCATCCGGTGACGCGTAGGTACAGCCGCTGAACGGTTCGAACGACGCCATCACTACCGATCGTCCCCATCATCTACGTCGACGTCTTCGTCCGAAAGCTCATCCAGGTCGATATCGGCCTCCTCGATATCCTCGTCAAACTTGTCCTCGTACTCCTCCCGGGCCTCATCGGTCAGGATGCCGTCGTCATCGTAGTCATCGTCCTCCTCGATGATCAACTGGGCCTCGGACTTCGTCATCCGAATGAGGTAATACTTCTCCTCGGTTTCGAAGGGCAGGGCGCTGGCAATCTTGCCGTTCACGTCGGTGAAGCGGATTAGGTGGCGCTCAAAGCCATTGGGGTAGTTGAGTTTGATCTGTTCGAGTAGCTCGTCGTCGAGCTTGTCATAGTTCTTAATGACACGGGGCTTACTCATGCGCGCTAAGGGTGTGGGGGTAGGGTAGGGGCAAGGGAAAATACCGCCCGGGGCGCGGCGTGCGGGCCCCGGGCGGCGAGTGGATTAGGATACGACGCTGAGCGATTTCTTGTGATCGGCAAGGAACTTCTCAAGTCCGATATCGGTCAGCGGGTGCTTAAACAGGCTTTCAAAACTGCTCAGGGGACAGGTGACAACGTCGGCTCCGGCCTTGGCGGCAGCGACGATATGGCCGCCGTTGCGAATCGAGGCAGCTAAAATCTGTGTCTCGAATCCCTGAATGGCGTAGATCTCAGCGATGTCGCTGATCAGGTTCATGCCCTCCCAGCCGATGTCATCGATTGCGGCCGATGAAGGGGCTTACGTAAGTGGCACCCGCCTTAGCGGCCAGGATCGCCTGACCGGCGCTGAATACGAGGGTACAGTTGGTACGGATGCCCTGGGTCGCGGCACCAGGCCAGGGCCTTGACGCCCTCGCGGATCATGGGTATCTTGACTACGATATTGTCTGCGATTTTGACCAGTTCGCTGGCCTCGCGCTTCATCCCTTCCAGGTCTACGGAGATTACCTCGGCACTTACGTCGCCGTCGGTGATTTCGCAGATCGTCCGGTAGTGCTCGCGCACGTTTTCCTCCCCACTGATGCTCTCTTTGGCCATCAGACTAGGGATTGGTGGTTACCCCGTCGAGGATGCCGAGGCTTTCGGCCTCGCGGATGTCGTCGAGGTTGGCGGTATCGATAAAGAATTTCATGCGGCGGTAGTTGCTTGGTTAAGGCGCTAACATAGCACCCGCCCGCGATGTTTCCCCCAAATTCGGCTATCTTCTAGCCCGGGAGCTCACACGCGGCGCAGCCGCAGGGGGTAGGTGCGGCCGCTGTACCACTGGGGCACGTAAAGGTTCTTGTCCTCGTCCAGGCAAACGTCGTGGGGGGTTAAGAAAGGTGCGGTTGTCGTATTTCACTCCCGTGAAGTCCGACTGATCCATCGGCGCACTGCCCCCCGGCAGAGATACCACCTTCATGTTCCGGTCGAGCACGGCCACCATCCCGTCGTAGGCCCACCAGCTTTTGGTTACAATCACGGCAAAGTAGGTCTCTTCTCCGTCGATCACCGGCCGGCAGATCGACAGACCGGGCAGCCGGTGCACGTCCAGTTGTTTACCGTCCAGGCTCCACCGCTGAAACTCGTTGGCCCCCCGGCTGGTGATGAGCAGGGTAGGTTGGGCCGTCCGCTCGTCCAGGACGATACCATGACTACAGTCAAAGAATTCGCTGCCTCCAAAACTGTGCTGCAACCTGCCCTTGCTATCGTAGCGAAAGATTTTGTTGCTCCCGTAGCCATCGGTAACGTAGATATCCCCGTTACCGGCAACGGTGGTTTCGGTCGGTTTGTAGGGCTTGCCATCCAGTAGCTCGGTCGGGGGAGCATCCAGCTCGCGGATGATGCGTCCGTCCAGGTCCAGATTGATCACCCGCCCGTCGGTGCAGTCGGTGATCCAGAACGTCTGGTCCTCTCCCTCGCCGGCCTTACTTAGGCCGTGGGGCTCGGGCAGCTCGTGGGCCCAGGCCTTCAGCAGTTTACCATCTTTATTGTACACCAGTACGTCGTGCTGATTGGAAACGGAGGAGCACACCAGGCGACCGCGGCTATCGAGCACCATCTCGTGGCAGTGCTGCAGCGGGTGCTTCTGGGGGTCGAGATTGCCCCACTTAGCGTCCGCCTGGTAGATGAAGGTGCCGTGACCGACGAGCGTTTTGGACGTGGAGGGGGAATTCAGGGGTAGGGCCAGGCCCATGCCCAGTGTGGCGGACTGCTTGATGAAGGTGCGGCGGGAGGAAGCGGGCGTCATTTTTTAGCGTCTTGTTCGGCGGGTTGGAGCGTGGCACCGGTATCGACCATGACCTGGGGGTGGGCCTCGGCGTAGGCGGCAACGGCGGCAGGGGTGACTGCGGTCTGCCACAGGTACACCCGGCGTAGGGCGGGCATTTGCGTAAGGTAATTGAATACTTCGTCTCCGACTTTCGTGTTGTAGAGATTCAGGGATTCGAGGTGCTGCAGGCCGGTGAGGGAGCGAAGTACGGTACTATCTACCGCCGTACCGTTCAGGCGGAGTCGGTTGAGGTGTTTGAATTCCGCTACCTGTAGGAGGGCCTCGGCCGGTAGTTCCTGATTATCCAGTCCTAGATAGGTAAGCTGGTCGGGTGCCGCGGCGGCCAGCTCGCGCAGGGCATTGGCGTCGACTGATTTGCCGGGCTGGGGCTTCACTTCCAGGGCGGGGCCTCCGGGTACCAGATCGGTGACCGACCAGTTGAGGGAATGGAGTCCCTGCCGCGTCTCATCGCTCAACATCGCACCGCGCATCGTCTCCACAAACAGGCGGGGGCCGCAGGTCCAACGCATAATCGCGCTGGAGTAGGGCCTTGATATCCTCCGGTACCTCGTCGAGTTGGAAGACGTAGCTGGTGTCCGCTCCCTCGTTCAACCAATATTCGAGCAGGCGTACCTCGGCGAAGGTCATGCGCTCGCCCTGCGGGGGCATTGCCTTAACGTTCTGGGTGGGTAGGGTCACGCGGTTGTGCCAGCGGCTGGCGATGGCGTTGCCGGCTACGAAGAGCGGGCCGGATTCACCGCCTTTCAGTAAATAGTGGGTGCTATCCATCCGTAGCCCCCCGTTTTGCTTCTCGCTATTGTGGCAGCGCACGCACTTATCGTCGATCACCGGGCGCAGGAATTCCGCGTAGACGGCGATACTATCCGTATTGCGGACTGACCAGTCAGTAACAAGCATACTATCCGGGGTGTGACCACTGATGCGCTGCACCAGGGGCGGGGCGTACTGGAAAAGATACTCCTCTCCGTGGGTCAGGTTGCCCCCCTGGTGCCCGGCTAGCGTGAGGGCAGCGGCCGTCATCAGGCCGTATACCTTGGTGGTGATGCCGCCGCGTGACTGGAGGAACACGCCACCGACCGCCAGCGCGGCTACAGCCACGCCCGCCCAGCGGTGCCAAAAGAGCGTCTCGCCGCCGTAGCCCCCTCCCGATGCGAGCAGCCAGCCGGCCAGGGCAGCACCCACGGCGGAGGCGGCTCCCAGCACCCAGGCCACCTTAATTGCCGGCCGCACCCGGTCGCCGGGCCACAGCTCGAGCACCACGGCCAGGAGTAGAAAGCCAATGGGCAGATGTACTACCAGGGGGTGAAAGCGGCCCACGAAGAGGGCGTAATCGGCAAGCAGAAGATGGAGCATGAACGGCGGGAAACTTCTCGCACAAGGTACACCAAAGCCGGCAGAAATTGCCTACCTTTGCGCCCCGGCAAAACCGGCTGCCCCCTGGCGGGAGTAAGTCGGTATTACTAACTAACGACAGTTGTCACCATGCCAGTTAAAATTCGACTTCAGCGTAAGGGCCGCCGTAAGCGCCCGTTCTACCACATCGTCATCGCCGACGCCCGGGCTCCCCGCGACGGTAAGTTTATCCAGAAGATCGGTACCTACAACCCCATGACCGTACCGGCCACCATCGAGCTTGACCGCGAATCGGCCTACGACTGGCTGATGAAGGGCGCCCAACCCACGGACACCGTACGCGCAATCCTCCGGTTCAAGGGAGTACTCTACCGCAAGCACCTCCAGCGCGGGGTGGCTAAGGGGGCCCCTGACCCAGGAGGAGGCCGACAGCAAGTTCGAGGACTGGATCGCCGAAAAGGAAGGCACCATGGCCGAGCGCCGCGCCGCCCAGGAACAAAAAGAGGCCGAATTCCGCGCCCAGGTTTCCGGTACCCCCCCGCCGCCGCCCGCACCGGAGCCAGCGCCCGCCGCTGCCGAAGACGACACTACGGTAGCTACGACCGAAGACACGACGCCACCCTCGGCCACCAGTGCGCTGGATGCCGCCCGCGCCGAAGCAGAGGGTAGTACCCCGGCTTCAGTTGCCGCCGCCGCCGCCGCCGACGTGGCCGGTGAGGCCAAAGCCGAGGCCGATAGCGCCGAAGCCGCCGGTGAGGCCCTGGCCACCGCCAACGAGGGGGAGGACGAGGCCGCTACCGGGAACATCGATAAGGAGGTGTAATCCACACCACTAGATTAGACAATGCCCCGACCCCTACGCTGGAGTCCGGGGCATTTTTTGTGTACTCCGACCAGGCTCGCATCAGCTTCTTGGTGATTGCACCTGCGCCCCCGCCCCCAACTTTTTTGTCACCTACCCGGGTAATGGGCAGTACACCCTTTACGGTGCTACAGAGGATGGCCTCTTCGGCCGCCAGTAACTCGGCCACCGAGACTGCCCGTTCCTCGGCGGGAATGTCGAGCTGGCGAGCCAGGGTGATCAAGTGCCTACGCGTGATGCCGAGTAAGATATTTTCGTGCGGTACGATGAGGGTGCCATCCCGCACAATCATAAAATTAGACCGATCGCTTTCGCGGGACCAGGCCGTCGCGGTCTATGTAGAGCGGATACTGGGCCCGTGCTGCCGCAGAAGGGGGCTGAATGCGAATGCCCTCCAGGTAGTCAATACTCTTCACGCGGGGCAGCTGGCGCTCGTAGTGGTGCAGCAATACAGTGGCAGCCCGCCGCGTAACGCTCGGCCGGGGTGGAACGTGGGGGTAGGCAAGCAGCAGCAGCGTAGGGGCAGTGGGCGTATAGCCATCTGTGGACAGGCCGCCGGTAACCACGATACGGATACCGCCCTCCCCACCGCCGTTGCGCTCGATGAGCTCGTGCACGATGTCGGTCAGACCGCGGTCGGTGACCTTGAGATCGAGGTGTAGGGCATCCATACTACCCTGGAGGCGGGCCAGGTGATCGTCCTAAAAAACGCGGCCTACCGCCGGCGAAGCGGAAGTAGTCAAATACGCCGTAGCCCCGCAGCACCGCAAGGTCACTGACGTGAAGCCGTGCCGAACCAGCGTCGAGAAAGCGGTCGTTCAGGTAGACGGTATCGAGCATTAGAGTGTGATCTGACCGGTGAAGACCCGCTCCGGCCGGCCCCACCAGTTGCAGGTGGGTGAAGCGGTCAGCGTGACGCTCGCCGGGTGACGTAGAGCTGCCCACCACGGGCACGTACGGGGATGTGAAAAGACCCGTCTTCCGACTCCGGACTGCGCAGGAGCAGACCCATGGCGGCCGCCGTAACGCCCGTGCCGCAGGCCAGCGTCTCGTCCTCCACGCCGCGTTCGTAGGTAGCTAGTTCCAGACCGTCGTGCGTCTCCCGCACGAAATTGACGTTGATGCCCTTTGCGGCGAAGGGGGCGGACTGGCGGATGGCCCGACCCTGTTGTACTACGTTCACCTCCTCCAAGGAGGTACGAATTGGAGATAATGAGGTGAGCCGGTGTCTAGCACGTAATCCGCGCCGTGGCGCTCAAAGTAGCTTACGTCGTTCATCCCCAGGGCAACCTCGCCGGCCGGTGTGAGGGTAGCCTCGTGGGGTCCGTCGACGGCCAGAAAGCGATAGATTCGTGCGGTCGATACCCAGCTCGGCGGCGAAGCGCACGATACAGCGCCCGCCGTTTCCGCACATGCTGCCGGCCGACCGTCGGAGTTATAGTACAGCATCTCGAAGTCGTAGGGAGCTACGGCATGGCGGAGCAGCATAAGCCCATCCGCACCGATACCGAAGTGGCGGTCGCAGAGCCGGGCGATGTTTTTCTCATCCAGAAGAGGTAGGATCTGCCCTGTCGATCGTCGAACAGGACGAAGTCATTGCCCGCGCCCTGGTACTTATGGAATTGGAGTAGCATTACTGGCGGGATTTGCGCAGGGAATCTTGCCGGGCGGCCTCCCGGTCGGCCTTATCGTGGTAGTAGTCCCGCTGCTGCGGTTGTTCCAGCGGGTCGTCGAACCCAACGGGCACCCCCAGGGTATAGTGGCGGTAGGCCGCCAGGGCACCTAGCACCAGGATCAGCACCAGTCCGATGAGGCTTACCCGCCAGCCGAAGATGTTGCCGGAAGCGGGTGGGTCCCCCCCGGGCTGCGTATTGAATTTCACCCTGCAAAGGTAGTGTATCTTTGCCCCCCTCAAGCCTACCGCCGCTATGCCCGTCGTTTCCCAGCGCTCTCAGTCCGTTCCCCTTTCCCCCTTTCGTAAACTGATCCCGCTGGCCGACCGCGCCCGGGCCGCCGGCAAACACATCTACCACCTCAACATCGGCCAGCCCGACATCGAGACCCACCCCACGGCGGTGGCTAAGTTTCGCAAACTACCCTGGCAGATCCTGGACTATAGCCCTAGCAATGGGATCGACACCTACCGCGAGGCCCTGCGCGATTACTACGCCCGCTTCGACGTAGCGGTGACGGCCGATGAGATCATGATCACCACGGGAGGTTCGGAGGCCATCCTGTTCTTCCTGCTGGCCTGTCTCGATCCCGGCGATGAAATAATCATTCCCGAGCCGTTCTACGCCAACTACAATGGCTTCGCCCATATGGCCGGGGTGAACGTGGTACCCATCACTTGCAGTATCGAAGACGGCTTTCGGCTACCCGATCCTGCTGAGTTCGCCCGTAAAATCACGCCCCGCACCCGCGCCATCGTGATCACGAATCCCAACAACCCAACGGGCGCTTGCTACAGCCGCACCGCGTTGCAAGGACTGGCCGAGATCGTACGGGAACACGACCTGTACCTCTGTGCCGATGAGGTGTACCGCGAATTCAGCTACGATACCGAGCTACAGAGCATTCTACAGCTGCCTGACCTGGACGAGCACGCCATCATCATCGACTCGGTGTCAAAGCGCTACAGTGCTACCGGTGCTCGGGTGGGGGCGCTGGTCACCCGCAACCTAACCGTGCGCGAGAGTGTCGACCGCTACGCTAAGCTGCGCCTGAGTCCGCCGGGACTCGGACAGCGCCTCAGCGAGATCATGTTACAGGACGATGGAGCCTATCTGGCCGAAGTGAAGGAGGACTACACCGCCCGCCGGGATACGGTCTTCCAGCGGCTGCAGGCTATGCCAGGTGTGTACAGTTACAAACCCGGCGGAGCGTTTTTACTGCTTCGCCCGGTTTCCTATCTCCGATAGCGAGGACTTTTGCCGCTGGCTCCTCGAGGACTTCAGTCACGAGGGCGCGCGACGGTGATGCTGAGCCCCGGTCCGGGCTTTTACGCTACGCCGGGGTTGGGGGAGGATGAGTGTCGTATTGCCTACGTTCTAAAGGTCGACGACCTGGAACGCGCCATGGACTGCCTGGCCGCGGCGCTAGAAGTCTACCCCGGCCGGACCGAATTAGCGGCTACGGCGGAGTTGGGCAGTCACCTGACCCAGTAATACCTCCTCCACCCACAAGCGGTACTGTCGGGCACTGGGGTGCAGTCCGTCACTAGCCACTAGATCGGGCTCGGCCAGTCCACGCCGTGAGATCGGCGTGATGTGGTAAAAGGGTATACCATAGCGTTCCGTGACCGTCTGGGCGGCCTGATTGAAGGCATCGATCTCGCGGCTTACCGCCTCACTGCCGCCCCCAAAGGGTGTGAAGGCGTAGTCCGGTATCGACACCACGAATACCGCAGCGGTATCGCCTCCCGCCAGAGTAATTGACCGTTGCAGTAAGTCCTCGAAGCGCTCCGTGTAGCCACTAATGCCAAAGCCCTGATACTGATCGTTCACGCCGATGAGCAGAGAAACCAGATCGTAGGGTCCGGATGGCGGATCGTCGGTCAGTGCGTTGCTGAGATTATCCGTACGCCAACCGTTGCGGGCTACAATTGCTAAGGGCTGCACCCCCGATGCGCTCCCGCTCCTGAAGCGCCCGCGCAAGCTGCTGGGGCCAGCGCTCATCCTCCTGTACGCTGGTTCCTATCGTGTAGCTATCACCGAGCGCAAGGTAGGAAACGGTCGTATCCATTTCCATTTCCGTTACCGGGGGTTGCTGGTTCATGGTGATGGAATCCTCCTCCCCGGTACAGCCAGCGAGTAGGGCGGTAAACAGGAGCAAGCAATACCAGACCTTAGCCATAGCCTAAGGTACGAATATGTATGAGGCACAGATTTAGACATTATCCTGGTACCGGTATGCCTTCACCGTATTTACGAAGGTCTTTACGCCCTCCAGTGGAGTATCGGGATAAACCCCGTGGCCCAGGTTAGCGATGTGCTTGCGGCCGAAGGTGTCCAGCATTCGGTGCGTGGCCCGCTCAATGTCCTCCGGGGAGGCATAAAGCTGGGTGGGGTCCATATTCCCCTGCAACACCTTGCTCTGCACCTGCGACCGCGCCTGCTTTACGTCCGCGATCCAGTCGAGCTGTACCACCTGGCAGTCGAGCCGGCCGATATCGGGGATGGCGTGGCGGGCATCCTTAGCAAATACCGTGACCGGCGTATCGCCGAGCTCCCAGCAGATCAGCTCGATGTAGCGCAGGCTAAACTCCCGGTAGTGATCGGGCGGCAGTACCCCCGCCCAGCTGTCGAACACCTGAATCAGATCGGCCCCGTGCCGGGTTTTTTCCTTTAGGTAAGCGGCCGTGGCGATGGCAATTTTTTCCAGTAGCTGGTGGCTGAGTGCAGGATTTTGGTAGAGCATCCGCCGCGCCTTGCTAAAGGTCTTGCTGCCGCCGCCCTCCACCATGTAGGCGAAGATGGTCCAGGGCGCGCCGGCAAACCCGATGAGGGGTACCCGGTCGGCCAGCCGCTTTTTGGTTGCATCGAGGGCATCGTACACGTAGCCGAGGTGCTGCGGGGCCTCCTCCGGCGGACGCAGGGCAGTAATATCCTCCGCCGATTTGATCGTTTTTGGAAACCGGGGTCCTACTTTTTCGACCATCGTGTAGTCCAGTCCCAACGCTTCGGGGATGACCAGGATGTCGCTGAAAATGATGGCTGCATCCACGCCGAGCTCATCCACCGGTTGCACGGTGACCTCGGCGGCCAGATCAGGGGTGGAGACGAGCTCCTTGAAACCACTTAAAGAAGCGCGCAGGGCCCGGTACTGCGGCAGGATTCGGCCGGCCTGTCGCATGAGCCAGACGGGGGGGCGTTCGACGGTCTCACCGCGGGCGGTGCGAAGGAACAGATCGTTGGTATACATGCGGCGAAAATAGGGTGCCGATCTGCGCCGTGGCAGTCGGGTAGTTTATATGACCTAAGCTTTACTACATTCACCCCCCAACTCCCTGCCTATGTTCATCATCGGAAGCTACACCCTGGCCGTAGCATTTTGCATCGTCACCATGCTCTGCTGGGGCAGCTGGGCCAACACCCAGAAGCTGGCAGCCACGAGCTGGCGCTTCGAGCTCTTCTACTGGGACTACGTGGTTGGCATCGTCGTATTCGCTCTACTATTCGGGCTTACTGCCGGGAGCGCGGGTGCAACGGGGCGTGGTATGGTAGCCGATCTGGCGCAGGCCGACTGGCCCAACATCGGCTCGGCACTCCTCGGCGGTGTGTTGTTCAACGCCGCTAACATTCTGCTGGTGGCCAGTATTGCCATTGCCGGCATGAGTGTGGCCTTTCCGACGGGCATCGGGCTGGCCCTCGTGATCGGCGTGGTGGTGAACTACCTCGACCGACCGGAGGGTAACGCCACCCTACTTTTCGGGGGCACCCTCCTTGTGGCTGCCGCCATACTCCTGAATGCGTATGCCTACCGCCGGGCGGGGACGGGGCAGAAGGACACCCCCACCAAGGGGCTGGTCCTGGCCATCGTAGCCGGCTGTCTGATGGGCCTATTCTACAAGTACGTGGCTAACTCGATGTTTGAGGACTTCGAAGTGCCGGTGCCGGGAAAGCTCAGTCCCTACTCCGCCGTATTCGTCTTCTCACTGGGCATTTTAGCCAGTAACTTCCTCTTTAACACCCTGCTGATGCGCTATCCCTTCGACGGGCCGCCGGTAAGCTTCGGTGATTACTTTCGTGGCGGCTCGCGCGACCACCTGATGGGGGTGTTGGGGGGCGTAATCTGGTGCCTGGGCATGTCGTTCAGCATCCTGGCTAGTGATGAGGCGGGGCCGGCCATTAGCTACGGGCTGGGGCAGGGGGCTACGATCGTGGCGGCGGTGTGGGGGATTTATGTGTGGCGGGAGTTTGCGGGGGCTCCGGCTGGCACGGGAATGGTGTTGAATGGGATGTTGGCTTGTTATTTGGTGGGCTTGGGCTTGATTGTGGCTGCTGGATAAACAAAAGTAAGGGCAGTTGCCAGGATCAATATACCAACCGCAGAGGGCACGGAGGTACCCAAAGACGCCTTCAGAAATACCTCTGCGGTTCTCTGCGCCCTCTGCGGTTCATATTGTGTTGGTAGCATGCTGAACGGATGGATAACCATAAAGAAACGTACCAATGGGCAAGTATTATGAGTAGAATAACCGTAGTAGGCAGCAGCAACACCGACATGGTCGTGAAGACCCCCCGCTTCCCGCAGCCCGGCGAGACGCTACTCGGTGGTGAATTCTTTCTCTTCGCCGGCGGCAAGGGCGCCAACCAGGCCGTAGCAGCCGCACGCCTCGGGGGCCAGGTACGCTTCGTGGCCCGGGTGGGCGATGACGTGTTCGGCCGGCAGGCGGTGGAGGGCTTTGAGCGGGAAGGAATCGACTGCAGTTTCGTAAGCAGCGATCCGAAATTGGCCTCGGGTACCGCGCTGATTACAGTGAATGGGGAGGGCGAAAACACCATTGTGGTAGCGTCGGGTGCGAATGCCGCGCTTGGTGTTGAGTCGATCACCGAGCTGGATCTAGGGGAGGATGAATACGTTCTGACTCAACTGGAGACTCCCCTCGAGACGGTCAGGGAACTGGCGCAGAGAATTCATCGACTCATCCTCAATCCTGCCCCAGCTACCCAGCTGCCGGATGAGCTACTCGACGGCCTTTTCATGATTACTCCGAATGAAACGGAAACGCAGTTGCTTACCGGCGTCCGCGTGACCGACGAATCATCTGCCGCTCGGGCTGCAGAGCTGCTGCGGAGTAAGGGGGTGCGGCACGTGATTATTACAATGGGGGCAGCGGGTGCTTTTTATGCCGGCCCTGACGAATCATTCACGACCCCGGCACCCCATGTAACCGCGGTAGATACGACGGCGGCGGGGGATGTATTCAATGGCGCACTGGTCGTTGCTCTGGGGCGGGATGAGGACATGCGCGAGGCGATTGCCTTTGCGGTGCGGGCGGCCTCGGTAGCAGTCACGCGAATGGGCGCGCAGGACTCGGCACCACGCCTAGGTGATCTTGAACAGATTACGTCTGCACCGCCCCGACGTTGAAACGCTCCGTAGGTGCATGCGTAGCCGCTTCAATACCCGCAGAGATGTAGGCCCGCGTCATCCGGGGGTCGATGAGTTCGTCCACCCAGAGGCGGGCCGCGGCGTAGTACGGACTGGTCTGTGCGTCGTACCGCTCGGTGATTTTCTTGAGCAGCGCCTGTTCCTCCTGCTCGCTGACCTCCTCACCACGTGACTTTTGACTGCTCACCTGAATCTGCAACAGCACTTTAGCGGCCTGCTCGCCCCCCATTACGGCGATGCGTGCCGTCGGCCAGGCTAGCATGAGACGGGGATCGTAGGCGCGGCCGCACATGGCGTAGTTGCCCGCGCCGTAGCTGTTGCCGACCACAATGGAGAATTTAGGTACGGTGGAATTACTCACGGCACTGACCATTTTCGCCCCGTCCTTGATGATGCCACCCTGCTCGGAGCGGCTACCGACCATGAAGCCGGATACGTCGTGCAGAAACACCAGCGGTATCTCCTTCTGATTACACACCATGACGAAGCGCGCCGCCTTATCCGCCGAGTCACTGTAGATGACCCCGCCGAACTGCATCTCCCCTTTGCCGCTCTTCACTACCTCCCGGTTGTTGGCCACGATGCCGACCGACCAGCCGTCGATGCGGGCGTAGCCGCACAGTAAGGTCTTTCCGTAGTCCTTTTTATACTCCGTAAAAGTGCCCCCGTCGACTAGGGCAGCAATGAGGGCACGGCCGTCGTAGGGTTTGGCGCGTTCCTCGGGTAGTACGCCCAGGATGTCCGCCTCGTCGACCTCCACCGGCTCACTGCGGTTGAAGGGGGAAAGCACTTTTTTGGGGACTCGGCCCATCAGGTCGCGGATGGTCGCTAGGCACTCCCGGTCATCGGCGCACTTGTAGTCGATCACGCCGCTGACGGAACTGTGCATGGTGGCCCCGCCGAGGTCTTCGGCTTCCACTTTCTCACCGATGGCGGCCCGCACTAGGTAGGGGCCGGCCAGGAAGATGCTGCCCGTGCCCTCTACGATCAGACTTTCGTCGGACATGATCGGCAGGTAGGCCCCTCCGGCCACGCAGCTGCCCATGACCGCGGCTACCTGCGTGATGCCCAGGGCGCTCATGCGGGCGTTGTTGCGAAAGATGCGCCCGAAGTGATCGGCATCGGCGAAGATCTGATCCTGCATCGGCAGGAATACGCCGGCACTATCGACCAGGTAGATGATGGGTACCCGGTTTTCCATGGCGATCTCCTGCGCCCGCAGGTTCTTCTTACCCGTGATGGGGAACCAGGCGCCTGCTTTGACGGTGGCATCGTTGGCTACAATCACGCAGAGCCTACCTGCGACTCGGCCGTAACCAGCGATGACTCCGCCGGCCGGGCAGCCCCCGTATTCCTCGTACATCTCGTAGCCGGCAAATGCGCCAAACTCCAAAAATTGGGTGCCGGAATCGATGAGGGCGGCTACGCGTTCGCGGGCGGTGAGCTTTCCTTTTTGGTGTTGCTTGGCTACGCGCTTTGGCCCCCCCCCCTCCAGGATGCGTTCCAGGCGGTGGTTCATGCGGGCTACCTGGAGCAGCATGCCGTCTTCGTGGGCGGCGGCCGTGCGTTCTTCTTTGGTCATACGTGGGGGCTTGGGCGGCGGAAATGTACGATATTCGCGCTAAGCCCCCCATCATGGACAGCAGCCTCATCGGACTTATCATTCACCTGGTGTTCTTCGCCATTGGGGTGTACCTGTACCTGTTCTCCCGGGGGCTGGTCCGGGCCGGCAATATGGAGACCCGGGAGCGAGCTGAGACCTTCCGTAAGGAGAATGCTACCTGGATGCGCTACCTGGGCCTTGCGCTGGCGGCTGTAATGCTGCTCAATCTGGTCTACGACGTTTTAGCTTTACTAGACTAAACGCGAAAGGCAGCGAAGCAGCCCGTGAGGGCCGCCCGCTGCCTTAGCGTGTACGTGTACCCGGAACGGGAATCGAACCCGTACTCTCAGTACTGAGAACTGGATTTTACTTACCACTACGGCTTTCACCGCCACCGCTGCTGCTCGGCGTTTGGGGTCTGGACTTTACCTTCACCTTGCCCGCCCCGAAGGACAGATTTAGGTGCTCGCCGTCAAGTCTCTACACCTTCCCACTCCCTTGCAGGTGGGGGCTTGGCTCGGTATTGGCAGCGATGTCACCACCGCAGCGTTCACCGACTTTGACGAGTTCTACTCCGGCAGTTTCCTGCCGGGCAACCCTGATGTTGTCAACCGACCTTGTCGATTTCAACGGCACTCCGTGGGTCAAACAAAGAGGAAGCGTTCCTTCCACTGATTATGACTCGGACAGCATACGAAGTGCGAACTTGAGTCCAGCGCGTCTACCAGTTCCGCCATCCGGGCGGTACGGGGGTAAAGGTAAGTTGTTGAACGTAGCTGCGCAAGTATGTACCTACTGCACACACACATAGCGCAGCCAGAGGCTGCATTTTGCTGGCGCTGCAGGAGGCAGCATTGTACTACTTCGGTGTACAGTTGCTGTACTGGACTACCCCCCGCAGTGCTTTTTTTAATGCCCGCCGCGCGATCTCCTTCTCGGTATACTCGATCTCGTACCACCGGGGCTCCGCCTGTAAGTTCAGCCGGCCGTTTACTTGTACAGTTTTGACGAGCGCTCCCTCGGTAAGGTCGTAGACGTAGACGAATGCAGAGGCCTCCCGATCGGCCGGTATAGCGGCAGGAAAACTGGGCACCATTTCTCCCCGGCCGGGGCCGATATCGAGGTACAGAATATAGTCCAAGTCCGTTTGCTCCACAAAGAACTGCAGGTTATGCTCTGCTAGCCCCTCGCCATAAAGTGCTGGCAACTGCGCGGCTTCATTCATCATATCTTCGGTCAGTAGCTCAGCCTCCCCACACTTCTTCAACATGCTGCGTAGCTCGCGGTACGCCTTGTCCGCCGATGCCGGATCGCCGAACGGCCCCCGGGGTTCCAGTACCCCAATACGCGCATCTCGTAACGGAAGCTGCACGCGCTCGAAGGAGCCGGCCGTTGTGTAATTGCCACGGTGCACACAGGACGTCAATAGGAGAGTGTACCAGGCAAAGGAGAGCATACGGATACGCAAGACGAAGCACTTAGGTGAGCGGGCAAATTACTTCCATCAGTTATCCGCCGCCCGGTCAGCCATTTACTTTAGCACAAGATTAACGTCAACTGCCGCGCCACCCACTTGGCACCTGCGGCCCCGCCCCCTAAAACACCGTACCCCCCTGGGCCCCTACTGCTATCTCCTTAAATTTTAGTACCTTTGCGGCTTCTTAGTACACACGGGTGGCTAAAGGACTTACGCTGGGGTGCCAATTAGGGCACAATGAAGTAGGCCGTTTCACCCGTATAAAGTAGGTGAAATGGAAACGTTTAATGAGACATCGCTGCGCGATGACGTCAAGCAGGCCGTGGCTGAACTCGGCTTTACTACCCCCACGCCGGTACAGGCACAGACCATACCGGCTATTCTTGATTCCGACCGTGACCTCGTAGCGCTGGCCCGCACCGGAACGGGGAAAACGGCTGGCTTCGGACTACCCGTCGTAGATGGCATTGACCCCGAGATTCCTGCGGTGCAGGCACTCATTCTTTGTCCGACGCGGGAGTTGTGCCTACAAATTGCCCGGGACCTGACCGATTTTGCCCGCTTCCGGAAGGGGGTGAACGTGGTGGCCGTTTACGGCGGGGCAAGTGTCGGGGACCAGATCCGCGCCATCCGCGCCGGCGGCAACATTGTGGTAGGTACCCCGGGCCGTACGCTCGACCTGATCAACCGTGGCAAACTAGTAGTAGACCAGCTCAAGCGCGTGGTGCTGGACGAGGCCGACGAGATGCTCAACATGGGCTTTCAGGAAGAGCTCAACGGCATTCTCGACGCGACGCCGAAGGAGAAGCAGACGCTGCTGTTCTCAGCCACCATGCCGAAGGAGGCGCGCAAAATCTCGACCGACTACATGAACGACCCCCAGGAGATCAGTATCGACCATACCGATGCGGGGAACTCGGATATCACCCACATCTACTACAAGGTGAAGGGCTCCGACCGCTTCAATCTGCTCAAACTGCTGGTGGAGCTTGACGAGGATATGTACGCGGTGATTTTCTGCCGTACGCGGCGCGAGGTGGATGGGGTGGCCGAAGACCTACGCTACGCCGGGCACTCCGCCGATGCGCTGCACGGTGATATGAGCCAGGCACAGCGCGATGACGTGATGAAGCGTTTCCGCAAGGGGCGCATCAAGCTGCTGGTCGCCACCGATGTGGCTGCCCGTGGATTGGACGTCAGCGACCTGACGCACGTCATTAACTACAATCTGCCTGATGCTCCCGAGGTGTACGTGCACCGCAGCGGACGCACCGGCCGGGCCGGCAAGGAGGGCATCGCGGTAAGCATCGTGACCGGGCGCGAGCTGCGCAAACTCCGCGATATCGAGCGCTACGGCAAGATCGAATTCAACGAGGCACCGATTCCGAGTCAGGATGAGGTGTACAGCCGCCGGGCCCAGCGCTTCGTCGAGACGCTGAAGTCGGCAGAACTAAAGGACAAAAAAGTACAGGCCCTGCTACCTGAGATCAAGGAGTCGCTGGAGGGCATTGACCGCGAGCAACTCATCGAGCTGATCGTAGCCCACGGACTGGCCGGCCTGAGTAAGCAGCTCGGCGACACCCGTAAGCTGGAAGCCCCCCGGGAGGACAAAAAAGAGAAGAAAGGGCGGGAACGCAGGTCCAACGTCAGTTACACGCGGCTGTGCATGGCGGCCGGGCGGCGGCAGGGCTATACCGTACCCCAGGTGATTGGGATGCTCAACAAGAACGTTCCCGGTCGCAAGATCGACCTTGGTAAGATAGACCTACAGAACAACCTCACCTTTATCGACGTCGACGAGCGGGAGGCTACCCGTGTGGTGGCCGCCCTTGACGGGGTGCAGGATCGGGGGCAGGACGTGAACCTGCGTGTTTATGACGGCAACGTGGCTCCGGAGAGTAGCGACCGAAGTGACCACAAGCCGCGTAACAAGTACAAGGGGTTTGATGGGGGCTTCAAAAAGTCTAAGAAGAAGCACCGGAAGGGGCAGGGGAAGTAGACCGCCTTTGGCAGGTAGACACCGTTTCGCGGGTAGACGTCTGCGGCTGGTTAGAGGTCGCGGAGGTGTAGGTCGTGGCCGATCTTGATGGCTAGGCGGGTGAGGAGTTTGAGCCAGAGGACGGCCGTGATGTAGCAGTCGCCCAGGGCGGTGTGGCGGTCGGAGAGCGGGATGCGGTAGCGGCGGGCCAGGGAGTCAAGGGAGTATTCCCCTTCGGGGGTCCAGTAACCGGCGGGGCGCAGGCGCTTAGCGAGCTGGGCCGTGTCGATGATGCGGTTTTGGAGGGGGCCGGCGCCGTGGCGGGCCAGGCTCCGGTTGATCATTTCCAGATCAAAGCCGATGTGGTGACCTACGATGATACTGGCACCTAGGTAGTCGAGTAGCTCTGCCAGTAAGGTGGGCTCGTCGCTATAGGTGTAGCGGCGGCTGTTGGGGATGATGCCGTGGATGGCTACGGAGTCGCCGGGTGTATGATGGGGCGGGGTAGGGAGGTAGCCCTCGAACTTTTCGGCCAGGTGAATGCTGTTACCGTATACCCGTAGGGCGCCTAGACTGAGGATACGATCGCGGGTAACTTGCAGGCCGGTGGTTTCTGCGTCGAGGACTACAATGGGTAGCTCCCGCAGCAACTGGTCGGGTGAGACGGTACGGCCGGCGAGGGTAACGCGGTAGTTTCGGTACCATTCGGGCCAGCTTCCTGTCTCGCTGTCGGTAGCATGACTACCGAAGCGATACCGTAGCCGATCGAGCCAGTCGCTTCCCTCCATTAGCGAAGAAAGGTAAGCTGGAAGCGTAACTCAAGGAGTTGCTGAATCTCGCGGACGGGGGCGAAGCTGTTACGCAGCAGAAGCCGTTGTACGCGGGTAAGCTCGCTGGGGGCCACGAAGCGACCGGAATCGCCGCGCTTCAGACCCAGCACCGCACGTAGGCGGATCAGTACCTCGTAGGCCTCCGCTGCATCCTGGTAGAGCTGGGCGTTCTGGGGTTCGAGTTTGGCGAGGGCCTCGTAGCGGAGGAAGGTGTTGTTGATGTTGCCCTTGCGCGCGCTGAGAATGAGTATGCGGGCGGCATCGGTGAGGGGGCGCATGGCGCGGGCCTTGAGGTCGAACTGGTCCTTGTGCTCGCCGGAGCGCTCGACGACGAAGTTGCGAAAGAAGGTAAGCGGGCTGGGATTCTGGAGGGCGGCCCGGGCCAGGGAGGCCTGGAAACGGGTGGAATGACCCTCCATTTCGGCGAAGATGTGGGCGGTAAGTTTATCGGGTAGGCTTCCGTTGCCCCACACCCCCCGGTAGTCAAAGAAAATAGAGGTGTTGAGCAGGTGCTCGGCGGTGTTGTCGTGCATCCACCGGCTGAACTGGGCCTTCCATTTGGCTACGCTGAGGCACCACTTAGGGTTACTGGCCATCATGTTACCATCGCAGTAGCTGTAGCCGGCGGTGTTAAGGTATTCGGTGACGTAGTCCGCTAGCTGTAGAAAGTAGGCCTTGACGGCGTTGTAATGCTCTTTGGGTACATCCTCAAAGATCAGTGCATTGTCCTGGTCGGTGCGTAGTAGCTGTTCGCCGCGGCCCTGGCTGCCGAGGGCTAGCCAGTCGAACAGTGCCGGCGGATTGCCGTGGCCATCGGCCTGCATGCGGGCCAGGGCTAGCTTCATGGACTTGCGAATGATGGCATCGTTGATCTGCGTCATCACGGCGGTGATGTAGGAGATGGCTACCTCCTTATCGAGCAGTCCGGCCAGGATGGCCTCGGCGCGGTCGCGGAGCTCACGTAGGTAGTGCGGTGATTTGGCGCGCCCGATTTCCTGGATCAGTACGGCCGGGTGGTTACCCTGAGCCAGTAGCACGTCGTGCTCGCTAATCACCCCGGTCACGGCGGAGCGATCCGTGCCGTCGGCAGTCTGCACCAGGTGGTGGTAGCCACTCCGTAGCATAGCGATCTGGACATCCGCAATCGTGGCACGCTCACCGATGCACACCACGGGGCTAGACATGATGGCCGATACCGGTGACTGTCGACTTACCAGTGCCGTGGCTACGCTACGCCGCAGGTCGCGGTCGGTGACAATACCCACCGGATGCTGCGCTTCGTCAACCACTACGATAGAGCCCACCTCTGCTTCGGTCATAGCTTTTGCCGCGTCGATGATGGTTTGCTCCGGCTGGCAGACGATGGGTTCGCGACTCTGTTGTACGAACTGTAGCGCCTGGAGGTCGGGTGTTACCTCGTCCGGCGCCGGCGCTGTGGACTTGGCGGTAGCTGCGCGGTACGCTCTGGCGTAGCGGGTGCTACCGGCCATACTCGCGAGCAAGTACTGCAGCACCCTGGGGTAGTTGCCGATCAAGTCGCGAAAGCCCTCGCTGTTGACGGCGTAGAGCAGACTTTCTTCTGCCGCCCGAGCTACAAAAACGTAGTTGTCATCGGCCAGTAGTGGGCGGATGCCGAATAGCTCTCCTTCGCCGCAGCGTTCGACCAGTAGCTCCTCGCCGCTCTGGTCCTCGCTGAAGAGCTCGATGGTGCCTTCTTTGACAACGTAGAAGCGGTCGCGGGGTGGCTCGCCGGGACGAAACACTACGGTACCCGGCGGTTGGTAGCGCACCTCTACCCGGGCGGCAACCTGGAGCAGGACGGCGCGGTCGAGGTAACTAAAGGGTTCTATGTCCTTGAGGAAATCGCAAACCCGGTGGGTGACCTGGTTGGGCATACGGGTCTATTCGTAGCGGAGCGATTCAATGGGATCAAGCGCGGCGGCGCGCAGGGCGGGATAAAGGCCTGAGATCAACCCTACGACCGTACACACGATCAGTGCCAGGCCGATCCAGAGCCAGGGTACCAGGAAGCTTCCTCCGGTGAAAAAGACCACCGCGTTGCCGGCTAGCACCCCGAGGAGTATGCCCAGGAGTCCACCGAGTTGACAAATCACGACCGCCTCGATGAGGAACTGCAGCAGTACGTTGCGCCGGGTAGCACCGAGGGCCTTGCGAACTCCGATCTCCCGGGTGCGCTCGGTGACCGAGACCAGCATGATGTTCATCAGGCCGATGGCGGCACCGAGCAGGGTCATGAGGCCAATACTGACCGCGGCCAGCCGCAGCGTGACTGTATTGTCCTTGATGATGCTCACCAAGTCTGAGCTATTCTCGACCTCGAAGTCATTTTCTTGTCCGGCCCGGAGCCCCCGCACCCGCCGCATGGTTAGGGTGGCCTCCGACATGGCCGCGTCGATGCCGCTGGGGTCGGGTACGGCGACCAAGATGTCGTAGTTGGTACGGTTGGAGGCGTAGTAGCGCTTGGCGGTCTGCAGCGGGATGAGTATCCGCTTGTCGTTGTTGTTGAGGCTGCTGCCCTTGCTGGCCAGGGTGCCGACGATGGTGTAGCGGACACCCGCAGCCTGTATCTCCTTACCGACGGCAAATTGGTGTTTTCCGGAGAATAGCTCGTCAACGAGGTCGGCACCCAGGATGGCAATGTTACCCCCCTCCTGCACCTCGCGGGTGGTGAAGTTGCGGCCGGCCTCGATCTCGTAGCCCTTGCTGGTGAGGTAATTACCGGTCATGCCGTAGAGTGAAACATTGGGGTTCGTTTCTCGCTCTCCGAAGCCTACCGTAGTGGCACCCTTAGCGAAGAAACTCACACTTACCGCGGCGGGGTAGTTGTAGCCCTCGACAAAGTCCATGGCCTGGTCGTAAGTGAAGGGCTCAGACTCCTTTTGGTTGTTGCGGCCTCCCCGCGACCGGACCTGATCGCTCTTGCGGTTGATCTCAAAGGTGTTGGCTCCCAGACTGGATAGGTTAGAGGACAGGGAATAGATGGCCGCATCGATCGCCGTCAGGATGCCGACCAGGGCCATGATACCGACGGCAATGATCAGTGTGGTGAGCAATGCCCGTAGCCAATTAGCGCTCACGCTACGCAGCGCTACGCGGATATTTTCCATCGTATCCATAGGACATAAAAGTAGGGTGGGGGTGGGGGAATATCACCGCTTTTTCGACGAATGGCGGCCCGGGCAACCAAAGGCGGGCTAGGTTTGTACTTTCTGCATTCTCTATGATCGACCTACCCCTCGCCCCCTCCCGCTCCGAGCGCCAGCGTAAGCCCGACTGGCTCCGCGTGAAGTTGCCCATCGGCCCCGACTACAAGCGGGTACGCGCGCTCGTCGATGAGTATAAGCTCCACACCATTTGCCAGAGTGGTAACTGCCCCAATATGGGCGAGTGCTGGGGGGCGGGCACGGCCACATTCATGATCCTCGGCAATGTCTGCACCCGCTCCTGTAGCTTCTGCGCGGTGAAGACCGGCCGGCCTACCGAGTACGACGAAGACGAGCCCCGCCGGGTAGCCGAGGCCATCGACCTGATGCAGGTCAAGCACGCCGTGCTCACCTCCGTGAACCGCGACGAACTCAAAGACCGCGGCGCCGAGATCTGGTACCAGACCGTGCGGCAAATCAAAGATCGTACGCCCCAAACCACCATCGAAACCCTCATCCCAGATGTACGTGGCAACTGGGACGCCCTCTACCGCATGATCGACGGTGGCCAGGAGGTCGTGAGCCACAACATGGAAACCATCGAGGAACTGTACCGCAAGGTCCGGCCCCAGGGACGCTACGCCCGCAGCCTGGAGGAGCTACGCCGCATCAAGGAGGCCGGCAAGCGCACTAAGACGGGATTTATGGTTGGACTCGGAGAGACCGAGGCCCAGGTGGAACGCATTCTGGACGATCTAGCGGCCGTAGGCGTCGATGTGGTCACCATCGGACAGTACCTCCAGCCTACCGCGATGCACCTGGCCGTGGCTAGCTTTGTGACCCCCGACACCTTTGCGCATTACAAGGCGCTGGGCATGGAAAAAGGATTCGACTTTGTGGAGAGCGGTCCCCTGGTGCGAAGTAGCTACCACGCCGAACGTCATCTGTAACCTCGTAGGCCGAGCCTCAGCTCGTCCGCCGAGGTCCACCGACTGATAATAGCGTCGTTTTGAGCATAACCAGTACCACCCTCGGGGGACGACCTCCCTCCGTCGGTCGGCAGACGAGGATGGTGCCCATCTACACCCTAGTCTGGCTACGCATCGCCATCGGCCTGCTCGGTGCCGGCGACATCCTCGGCAACGGCATCTACTACCACTGGCACCTCGACGCCTACGCCGGTTTCACCTTTCGCTACTTCGGCTTTGAGTGGGTGCACCCGCTGCCGGAGCCTTTTTTGAGTCTGTACTTTATCACCGGCTTTCTACTCGGTATCGCCGTGGCACTTGGGTGGCGCTTCCGCATCACGACCCCCCTATTCGCGCTCGCTTTCACCTACCTGTTCCTGCTCGAAAAGGCCCACTACCTCAATCACGCCTACCTCTTCACCTGGCTGGCCTGGCTGATGGCCTTTTCTCCGGCCTGGCGGGAGTGGTCGCTTGACGTGCGGCGCGATCCCACCCAGTGGTCGCCTACGGTGGCGAAGTGGGATGTATACGTGTATCCCCTGCTAATGGGCCTGGTGTACTTTTTCGGGGGCATCAACAAGATCAACTACGACTGGCTCATCGAGGCTATGCCACTGCACATGTGGCTCCAGCGGCGGGAGGGGATGCCGGTGCTGGGACCGTTGTTTGCGCTCAAGCAAACCGCCTACGTAATGGCCTGGGGCGGCATGCTGCTCGATCTACTCGCCCCATTCCTGCTGCTGCACCGCCGGTTGCGCTGGGTGGCACTGGCGCTGCTACTCTTCTTTCACGCCACCAACCACCTGATTTTTAACATCGGTATCTTTCCCTACCTCTCGCTGGTACTCACCAGTATGTTTTTCGCCCCCGACTGGCCGCTGCGCTTCGTGCGGTGGTTGGCCGAAAGGAACCGATGGGTGAGGCGGTGGCGGACGAGCTGGCTAGCGCGCCTAAATGGATATACGCCTACACCCCCTAAGCCGCACCTGCGCCCTGCCGCCCTCGTGCTTTTAATTGCCCTACATCTGTTTCTGCCGCTGCGTAACTACCTGTTCGGCTCGGACGTGGACTGGACCGAGGAGGGGCACCGTTACAGCTGGCGAATGATGTTACGGAGTAAGCAGGGGGAGGGGGATTTTAGGGTAGTAGACGTGGGGACGGGCGACGTCGAGAGCGTGGAACCCTCCGATAGCCTGGACCGGCGGCAGTACTACAAAATGGCTACGCACCCAGACATGATACTACAGTACGCCCACCACCTGCGGGACGTGCGTAAGGCGGCGGGGCAGGACGTGCGGGTGTACGGCGATTTTCGGGTGCGGCTCAATGGGCGTAAAACGCAGCGTTTTATTGATCCGGAGGTGGACCTTGCCGCCACCGAGTGGAGCTGGCTGAGTGCCAAGCCGTGGGTGCTTCCCGAAATTAAAGAGTAGAGAGGTAGCGGTCGCCGCGGTCGCAGATAATGCAGACGATCAGTGCCTGGTCGAGCCCCTCCGCGAGCCGCAAAGAAGCAGCTGTGGCCCCCCCCGAGCTGGCGCCGGCAAAGACACCGCACTCCGTAGCGAGCCGGTGCATGATAGCGGTGGCCTCTTTCTCGCTCACGTCGATGATTTGGTTCACCTGGGAAGCATCGTAGATAGCCGGAAGGAACTCCGGACTCCAACGGCGAATACCGGGAATGCTACTGCCGTCGGTAGGTTGTACCCCAATGATTTGCACCGCTTCCGACTGCTCGTGCAGGTACCGACCGGTTCCCGTGATGGTACCGGTAGTACCCATACTACTTACAAAATGAGTGACTTGTCCGTCAGTATCTTGCCAAATTTCTGGGCCCGTAGTTCGGTAGTGCGCCCGCCAGTTGTCGTCGTTGCTGAACTGATCGAGCTGCACGTAGTCGCCGCTATCCTCCATCTCCTGGGCCAGCTCGCGGCTGTATTCGATGGTGCGGTCGGCGGGGGTCAGGATAACCTCGGCACCGTAGGCCTGCATACTCTTGACGCGCTCCTCGGTACTGTTTTCCGGCATGATGAGCGTGACGGGGATGCGGTAGGTGGCAGCGATCATGGCGATGGCAATACCGGTATTACCGCTGGTGGCCTCGACGATCCGTTTACCGTTGCCGATCACGCCCCGTTTCAGTGCTCCCCGGATCATGCTGAGCGCGGCACGGTCCTTCACTGACCCGCCGGGGTTCTGCCCCTCCAACTTGCCGTACAGTTTGATGGCGGGGTTGAATTGCAGGGCGGAGAGGTCTACCAGCGGCGTGTTGCCTACGAGATCGAGCAGGGAGGTCATCGGTCGAAGTTGAGGTAGGGCAACAGCTTAGTGCGGGCTTCGGCCGTAAGGGCGCGCACATTTTCCAGCTCGGTGGCAGAGGTGAAGGGGCCGTGGTTGTCGCGGTAGCGTACGATGATGGCGGCCGTACGGCGGTCCAGGTAGGGGTGGCGGCTGAGTGCTTCGGCCTCAAGGCGGTTGATGTACAGCGGCCTTGCAATGGGACCGGGACGGAGGAGCGGACGAATTTTTTGGTAGCTGGAGTCGGGTAGTCCGTAGGTCTCGGCTACTTGTTCTAGGCTAGTAAAACCACCCAAACGGTCGCGAAATTTTACGATTTGAGCAGCGCGGTAGGGGCCGATGCCGGGGAGCTGCTGCCATTCTGCTACCGTCGCCCTATTAACGTCAATAGGTACAGGTTTTAGGGGGGCCGGGGCCGCAGGTGCAGGGTCTTCTAGTGGGGCAATGCGAACGAGAGGAAGTAGACGGTCTACCAGCTGACTGTCGAGGGCACCGAGCTTACGGAGGTCCTCGGGATGGCGGAAGGTGCGGGGGCGGTAGCTGCGGTACTTGATCAGGGCGCTTGCCTGACGGGCGCTCAAACCAAGGAGTTGAAGGCTATCCTCGGGCAGCGTATTGGGATCGAAGGGAAAGCCAAGTGGAGGTGGGGCAGGTTCGGGGGCTGAGCCAGTAGAGGGTGGAAGCGGGGTAGCGCTTTGCTGTTTGGGCAGGCGCGCGAGGGCCACCAGCCGGTCAGCCTGGTCCGGTCGCAGGACGTACAGTTTCCGCAGGTCTTCGACGTCCCGAAAGGGTCGTTTGGCGCGGTAGCGGAGGAAGGCCATGGCCTGCTTTTCACTCAGGCCTAAACGTTGCAGTTCCTCACCCGTTACCTCATTCGGGTGGAAGGGAAAGGTTGCGGTGGGGGTGGACTGAGGAGATGCAGATTCGCCCACAGTTAGGCGACGTAGTGAGTCAGCCAGTTGCACCAGTTGCTCATCCTGCCCCGTAAAGGCCGGTTTAGTTGATTCGGTGAGATAGCGGCCCAGGGCATAGCAGCCCACCACGAAAATGATGAGCAGCAGCAGTCCGCCGCGCTGGGCCCGGGTGTACGCCCAGGGGGAGGTATCGGATGGGGTAGGTGAGTGCAAGGCTCTAACTAAACCACAAGGATACAAAAAGCGCTCCTACCTTGGGGGCTGGACGGAAGCGTTGTAAATTTGGGTTTTTCAAACAAAAAGCGGGTATGATCAAACGGCTGCACATCAGCAACTACGCCATCATCGAGGAGCTGACCCTCGATTTTGCCGACGGCCTGAGCATCATCACCGGCGAAACCGGGGCGGGAAAATCCATTGTACTGGGTGCCCTCAATCTTATTCTTGGCGGCCGGGCGGATACGAAGACGCTCTTCGACGAAAGTCAGAAGTGCATCATTGAGGGCCGCTTCGAGATCGGTGCCTACGATCTGCAGACCTTCTTTGAGGAGAATGACCTGGACTACGAGCCGGAACTCATCATCCGCCGCGAGATCACCCCCTCCGGCAAGAGCCGCGCCTTCGTCAACGATACCCCGGCCAACCTGAAGGTGCTACAGCAAATTGGCGCCACCCTCATCGACCTACACCAGCAGTTCGATACCCTGTACATCAACAACAGCGAGTTCCAGTTGGAGCTACTCGACGCGCTGGCCGGACAGCAGCCGGACACCAAGGCCTACCGCACCGACTACGGTAAACTACAGGAAACCCAGCGTAGACTCCGGCAACTACAGGAGTCGCAGGCCCAGGCCCGCCGCGAGCAGGAATTCCTGGAATTTCAGGTCCAGGAGCTTGAAGAAGCCGCCCTACAGCCCAACGAGCAGGAAGAGCTCGAGAGCGAGCGCCACCGTCTGAGCAACGCCGACGAGATCAAGCAACTCACCTCCGGTGCCTTCCACTACCTTACCGAAGACGACAACTCGGTCACCGACCGACTCATGTCCATCGCCAATAAACTGGCCCCCCTGGCCGCCGGCGATAAAAAACTGCAGAGCATCAGCGAACGCTTCGAGAGCCTACGTCTGGAGCTCGAAGAAGTTGCCTCCGACCTCGAGGCCTTCGGTGAGGACACCGAGGTGAATCCCAACCGCCTGGAGGAAGTCGAGGACCGCCTCAACCTGCTCTACAAACTCCAGACCAAGCACGCCGTCAAGGACAACGAGGAGCTGATCGCCATCTATAATGAGCTTTCTAGTCGCCTCGGGGAATTTGCCGACCTCGGTAGCCAGATCACCAAGTTGGAAAAAGAACGCGAGCGGCTGATTGCTAGCTTACTGCAACAGGGCGAAGCATTACGTAAGGGCGCCAAAAAGTAGCCCCCCAGTTCGCCACCAACGTCCGCAAGCAGCTTGCCGACCTCAGTATGGCCAACGCCCGTCTCGAGGTCGACTTCAAGCCCCTCACCCAGCCCGGCCCCAACGGCCTGGACGAGGTTCGTTTTCTCTTTAGCGCCAACAAGGGCGGCAAACTGCAAAGTATTAAAGACGCCGCCTCCGGGGGTGAGATGTCACGTCTGGCTCTGGTTACTAAAAGTCTGGTCGCCAGCGCGATGGAGCTGCCCACCCTAATTTTTGATGAGATCGATGCCGGCGTCAGCGGCGATGTCGCCCAGAAGATGGGCCGCATCCTCACTGACCTAAGCACCCATCACCAGGTGGTGGTCATCACCCACTCGCCACAGGTTGCCAGCCGCGCTCACCGTCACTACTTCGTGTATAAGACCGATAAGCAGGGGGCGGAGCGCACCATCACCCAGGTGCGCGAGCTCAATAAGGAGCAACGGGTGAAGGCTATCGCTACGATGCTGAGCCAGAACCCCCCTAGTGACTCGGCGCTTAAGAATGCGCGGGAGCTGATCGAGGCGGTGTAGGTCTCTGCTGGTCGTCCGCCGAATCCTTTTCGTTGCGCCTTAACGCAACGAAAAGTTCGTCCCGCCGAGGGCCGCCGCGCAGCCATGACCCCGTACTGTATAGCCCCCGTAGCAAACCCCCGCCGCATGTACCGCATCGCCCACGCCCCCTGCATCGTACCCACCCCCGAACGCACCAGCCCGGGCCAGTTGCGGGGATCGTAGTCCCGACCGGATCACAGCTCCCCAGAAGGGTTCCACGGCAGCGCTCCAGTCATCCGTTTGCACCGCCTCGAATCCACTCGCACCTGCGGCCGCGCCCAAGGTCGGTACGCTGACCAGAGGGGGAAGGTGGTACAACTTACAGATCTGCTGCAGGGTATACTGATCGCCGGGGGAGAGGTAAGGAGGCTCGGGCCGGTGGCACCAGGTGGCCATGACGAGGCGTCCGCCGGGATTGAGCAAGCTGAAGAATAGGTCGAACAGCCCCTGTTTATCCGCCATGTGCTCGGCCGACTCCATGCTCCAAATGAGGTCGTAGGTGCCGTCGGTGGCTGGATCGAGTGTATAGACGTCTTTGGCAACGATACGTAGGCGGTCGGCCACGCCCGCCAACCGGTTATAGTCCCGCCCGCGCTCGGCTTGTACCGGACTGAGTGTCACACCAAGTCCGGTCGCGTCGGCGTACCGCTTGGCCAGGTAGCGACTACTTCCCCCCACACCGCAGCCGGCATCGAGGAAACTACCCACCTCCTGCGGTGCACCGCCCCACTGTAGCAGCGCTTCGATCATATCAAGCTGCGCCTGCTTATGATCGGTCTTCCGTCGCCCGTCGGGACCGTAGTAACCATGGTGCATCTGCTCGCCCCAGGTGTCGAGCCATAAGGGGGTAGATTGGTCGTAAAAGGCGCGGATGCGCTCGTTGAGGCCGGCCATGCTTAGCGTCTGCGGGTTAGGGCCCGGAGCAGGAGGAGGGTGACCGCGCCACCAATCAGGCCTAGGACCAGCTTCTGCTCTTTGTTGAGCGGCTGTATGTCTCCCTCTACGCCCCGTAGGGGAGCGCTTACGTGGGCCAGTAGCGCCATCGGGATGAACAGAAAACCGGCGGCGGAGCCCAGCACTACCCGACCGGTCAGCAGCAGATTGCGTCCTAGCCACCCGCCCCCGGGCTCGGCGGAAACCAGCGCCTGCCGACTCCGGCGACCCTCGGCATTGGGGCTCGTGCCGGGAGCGGGCTTAGTACCGACGATGGCAATACCGTAGCGTTCGTTTTCCTGCCAGTGGGGCCGCACGTAGGTCCAGTCGACGTCCGTAAAACCGGCGTTGTGGAAGTACAGGTGGTAGTCGTTCTCCGGCGGGAAGAGCATCCAGGTACTGGCGATGAATTTGCTGATGGGATTGACCGGCTCGATGGGCCCGATCATCAGGGCCTGCCCGCCCTCCTTGATCACCCGGTAGGCCTCATTGATGCCCCGCTGCGGGTCGGGCCAGTACTCGATACTACCGGCCGAGACGTAGCGGTCGAAGGTGTCGTCGTCAAAGGGCAGGTTTTCCGCATCACCCAGGCGGAAGCGGCAGCGTTCCAGGTCGGCCTTGACCATGGCGCGCTCCATTTGCTGGGGGCTCTGGTCTACACACACCACGTTCTTGGCCGGTACGCGCCGCACGATGCCCTGGGTGGTAAAGCCGGTACCGGAGCCGACGTCGACCACGCGCAGGTTCTCGCCGTCCGACCAGTCGACCACGTCAAGCGCCTTTTCGCGCATGCTTTCGGTCCAGAACAGGGGATTGACCAGTTTATCGTAAAAGTTGGAGAGGTAGCGGTAGAACCAGAAGGCTTCCCGCTTATGCTGCATGAGTCTCATCGGCGCGATTGGGTTGATGGTTTAAGCCCCGGGCGGGAAGAATGTTCGCACCCCGGGCAGGTGGGCGGGCGCGCGGGTGCCGACTAGGTGGCAGGGGCCGACAATACCACGGCGCACGCTACGTTTGCGGCAAACAGCTACCTTGCTGACTCATTCTACTTTTATTCTTCTCTCGTGCCCACCGACCTAATCAAACGCGATTCTTCCTGGTTGGAATTCAACGCCCGGGTGCTCCAGGAGGCCGCCGACCCCCGGGTGCCGCTCTACGAACGAATCCGCTTCCTGGCCATCTACAGTTCCAATCTGGATGAGTTTTACCGGGTAAGGGTGTCCAGCCTGCGGCAGTTCAAAAAGCTTCCGAAGACGGAACGCCGCGAGCTGTTCGACTTCAAACCGAAGCGGGAGCTGCGGGAAATCCGGGGTAAGGTGTACCAGCAGCAGGAGGAGTTCGGCCGCATCTTTCGCGAGGAGATCCTGCCCCAACTACGGGATGAGGACATCCACCTGATCCATTCCGATCAGATGACTAAGTCGCAGCGGGCCTTCGCGGCTAATTACTTCGACCGGCACATTGCCCCCCACCTGGAACTGCACTGGCTGCCCGGCGACGGCGATGACGGCGGGGAGCTGCCCTTTCTTGACGACGGACAGCTCTGCCTGGCCGTCTCCCTCAACGAGCCCGAGGCCGAGGAGACCGGGGAGGTAGCCCTGGTACCCATACCGGTGAAGGAAACGGGCCGCTTCGTGGTGCTGCCGAGTCCCGAAAAGGACCCCGATGGCTACTACGTGATCTTTGTCGATAGCGTCATGCGCGCTAACCTGAGCCGCTGGATGGACCGGCGCGTGGACTTCGGTTACAGCTTTAAGCTCAGTCGCGATGCGGAACTGTACATCGACAATGAGTTTGATGGCGATCTCCTGCGCAAGATCGAGCGCAGTCTAGCGAATCGCGATACCGGCCTCCCTACCCGCTTCCTCTACGACGGCGACATGCCGAGCTGGATGCTCAAGCGACTCAAAAAAGCGTTGCGGCTTTCGAAGTACGACATGATCCCGGGGGCGCGCTACCACAACTTCAATGATTTTTTCAGTTTTCCCCAGCCGCCGGGGCGCGACTACCTGGCCTATCCGGAGCTGCCGCCGCTGCCCCACCCACAACTGGAGGGGAAAGCTAGTGTCATGGAGGTGATTCAGCATACCGACATCCTGCTCAGTTTTCCCTACCAGAAGTACGACTATATCCCCCAGCTGATCCGCGAGGCGGCCGACCACCCCGAGGTGACGAAGATTCGCATTACCCTTTACCGCGTGGCGAAGAAATCGCAGGTCGTGCAAAATCTCCTGTACGCCCTGAAACAGGGAAAGGTCGTCGAGGCCTTCGTGGAGGCCAAGGCCCGCTTTGATGAGGCCAGTAACCTCTACTGGGGCAAGGAAATGACCGAGGCCGGTGCCTACGTGCGCTACAGCTATCCGGCCGTGAAGGTCCATACGAAGCTGTTGCACATCGAGCGGCAGACCGCGAGCGGGGATACCGTGCACTACAGCTACATCGGTACGGGCAACTTCAACGAAAAGACCGCCAAGCTCTACACCGATCACGCCCTGCTCACCTGCCGGCCTAAACTCGGTAAGGATGTGGAGCGGGTGTTTGATCTTCTGCGGGGCAAATTGATCCTACCGCGCTGTAAGCACCTCCTGGTGGCGCCGTTCAACTTGGAATCTGAGTTTCTCAACCTCATCGACCGCGAGATCGCCATTGCCAAGGCCGGGGGCCACGCCTACCTCTTCCTTAAGATGAATAGCCTGGAGGAGCCCACCATGATTCATAAACTACAGGAGGCGGCCAGGGCGGGGGTGGAGGTGCGACTCATCGTGCGTGGGATCTGCCGCCTGGTACCGCGCAAGGACGAGAACATCCAGATCATCAGCATCATCGACCGCTTTTTGGAGCACGCCCGGATATTCATCTTTGGTAACAATGGGGAGGAGCTGGTCTACATGGGCTCGGCCGACTGGATGAATCGGAACCTCTACCGCCGCGTGGAGGTCGTCACGCCAATCTACGACCACCTGATCCGCCTGGAGCTACGGCGCATCATGGACATGCAGTGGCGCGATAACCAGCGTGCCCGACTCATCTGCGATGGCAGATTGAATGCCTACCGCGAGCCGCAAGCCCGGGACGGACACTTCCGCGCCCAGCTCGATATCTATAATTACTTTAAGGCACAGCTCGCTGCCGATTGAACTACCTCGCCCACCTTGCCCTGTCGCACTTCTCGGCCGACCTTCAGGTAGGAAATTACCTGGGTGACGTGCTACGGGGTGGGGAGGTCAGCGCACTGCCTCTGGGCATCCGCCGGGGCGTTATGCTGCACCGCGCCATCGACCGGCTCACGGATGCCGATCCGGACGTGCGGGAGGTCAATCGGCTATTGACCGGTAGACACGGCCGTTACGCCCCGGTACTTTCCGACATTGCCTTCGACCACTTTCTTTGCCGTAACTGGACGATCATGATGCCTACGGCCTTTGCACCCTTTTGCCAGCATACCTACGCGGCACTTCGGGCCGGTAAGCCACACATGCCTCCCCGGGCGGCGCGCTACGTGGAGGCGATGACCGACGATGACTGGCTTGCGCTTTACACCACCACCGCCGGAATGCGCCAGGTGTTTGCCCGGTTACGGCCGCGCCTGAGCCGACCCGAGTTGCTTACCGGTATCAATGGTAGTCTGCAGGAATTCGCACCTGCGTTCAACCGCGCTTTCCTCCTGCTGTTCCCACGCTTACAAGCCCTCGCCACCACCTACCGTGAGTCAACCCACTAGCCCCCCCAAACCGATCGACCTGCGCCTGGACCGTTTTTCGGGTTACCTATCCATTAAGCTGGAAGGTGACCGCAGGATGGTACTCGGGGAAATACGGAAGAAGTGGTTGGTGCTACAGCCCGAGGAGTTCGTGCGTCAGTTGCTGCTACAATTTTTACTGCGTGACATGAAGTACAACCGCAATCGCATCACCGTAGAACGGGGCGTGGCAGTGAACGGGGATCCGAAGCGAACGGACATTCTGGTGTTTAACGTGCACATGCGTCCCTTTCTGCTTATCGAGTGCAAGGCGCCTAAGGTGCCGTTGAGTACGGACACCTTTCGGCAAGCCGCCCACTACAACGGCCCCCTACAGGTCCCCTACCTGATGATTTCCAACGGGCGGGAAACGTACGTGGCCCAGATCGACTACGCTACCGAGTCCTACCGCTTTCTCAGTGCCGTACCGGAATGGTAATCTAAGTGCCGGTGACCGATCTGTTGCGTGTATCCCACCTATCCCTAGGTTACGGAACGGACCCCGCCCTGGTCTCGGACCTGTCCTTCGAACTTCTACCGGGAGAGAGTGTGGGTATGGCCGGTCCGTCCGGCGCGGGCAAGACCCTCTTGGCCACCGCCCTCCTCGGACTGGCCCCACCGGCCGTGAGGGTACGGGCAGGTCATGCGGCCTACCAGCTTAAGTCGGGCCTAGCGGTCAACGTCTTCGAACTAGACCAAAGGGAACGGGCAAGCCTGCGCGGGCGGGAGATCGGTCTTATCTTTCAGGAACCCCAGCAGGCGCTCAATCCTGTACTGAGCTGCGGACGGCAGTTGCGCGAGGCGGCTACCATGCTATGTCCCGATATTGCCGATCAGAAAAGCCACCTCCTGGCCGTCCTCCAGCAGGTAGAATTAGGGCAGGACCCGGAGCGTATTCTCCGATCGCTTCCGGGCGAACTAAGCGGCGGGCAGTTGCAGCGGATAGTTATTGCCATGGCTCTCATCGGACGGCCGCGGCTCCTCATCGCCGATGAACCCACCACCGCGCTGGATGGCATCACCGAGGCAGCAATCGTGAGCCTGCTTGACCGACTGCGACGGGACCTTAAACTAGGTCTGCTGTTCATCAGTCACGACCGGCGGCTACTGGAGCGAGCCACGGACCGGGTGGTCGAGCTACCGGTGGGGGTAGGGCACCACCCGCCGGCTGCCCGTAGCTCGCCCCGCCCGGTCTCCTTATCACCGCACAAATGTCCGGACCCGATACTTACGGCCACCGACATAGCGGTGGACTACGGCTCGAGGCACAAAGCGCTGCGGGAGGTCTCCCTTTCTGTGCAACGGTGTGAATCCGTGGCCATCACCGGACCGAGTGGCTGCGGAAAGACAACGCTCGCTAAGTGGATGGTCGGCCTGGTCCAGGGCCACCGCGGCACGCTTACCGTGGCGGATCGGACCTACCATATGCCGGTAGCGGGCCGTACCGTACGTCAGGCGACGGCAGCTCAACTCATCTTTCAGGACGTAGCCGGTTCGCTGAATCCGCGGATGACCGTGCAACAGTTGATCCTTAGTGTACCGGGTAGTACGCGCGAGCAGATGGAAGACCTCCTGACAAAACTCGGACTTGAGCCACGGCAGTACGCCGATCGCTTTCCCCCACCAACTAAGTGGCGGGGAGCGGCAGCGGGTGGCCATTGTCCGGGCGCTGGCCGCACGGCCGCGCGTGTTGATCTGCGACGAGGCGTTTTCCGGATTGGATGCACCGACCAAAGCATTCATACTGCGGCAACTGCGTAATCTGGCAACCTCAGAGACACTTACCCTCGTCACGATCACCCATAGTCTGCCGGATATTCTGGAGTACGCCGACCGGGTCCTCGTCATGCAGGACGGGATGGTCGTTGAACGTGGAACGCCGGCGGTCGTTTTCGCCCGGCCAAAAGCGGTAATTACCCGACGGTTGGTGGCCGCGGCTGGCCTCTTTTGAGGTAAACCAAAGCGCTACAGCACCACGTTATAATTACCATGAAGCGACTGCCCCTGTACGTACTTTCGTTGCTCCTCCCGCTAGGGGTCTGCGCACAGTCCTACGACGCAGCCCTGGGCCTGCGGCTGGGCACGGAGTGGGGAGCTACGGCCCAGTTACGCATTCCTCAGATCCACAAGAACTTTGTGCTCGAAGCCATAATTCTCTCTTCCCTCAGCAAGGATGAGGGTAGCCTTAGCCTGCTGGGAAAGCAACACCGCCCCTTGCTGTCGCGCCGATTAAATCTGTTCTATGGAGGCGGACTGCACGCCGGTTGGAACAACGAGATCGACACCGAGACCGGCCAGACCTTCAACGGACCGAAGGGTATCACCGGTATCGTGGGGCTGGAGGCCACCATCGGGCAGGTCAACTTTAGCTATGATTTTAAGCCGGCCCTGAATGTCATCGGGGGTGAATCCCTCCTCTACACCCACACGGCCGTCAGCGTCCGCTACGTCATTGCCAAGCGTAACCGGCTATGGAATAAGGACAAGGAAAAGAAAATCCGCAAGCGCCGGAAGGAGCGTCAACGCGAAAGGCGGCGGGAGGAACGCGCTAACCGCGACAAACGGTGGTATGAGGTCTGGCGGCGCAACTGAACCGCGCGCGGTAGGGGCGGTTTGGTGGTAGAACGTTTTGCTAGATGCCCCCAACAGACTACGACCTTATCATCATTGGCGCTGGCCCCGCGGGATCCACTACCGCCCGCTTTGCCGCCGAGGCCGGACTGCGGGTACTTCTGGTGGACAAGCGGCAGGAGCTAGGCGCTCCCATTCAGTGTTCCGGGGCCATTAGCGGACATGGGCTGGCTGCTGCCGGCATCGATGCTGATCCGGAGTTCATCCACGAGGCGATCTACGGCTTCGCGATCTACGACCAGGAGGGGGAGCGTACTGTCCACGACTACCGCCTACTTAAGCCCGATGAATACGGCGCGGCAGAGGGCAAGAAGCCGCTGGGATACGTGGTGGACCGCCGCCGCTTCGACCGGTACCTCATGACGCAGGCCGAGCGCGCCGGTGCCGGAGTATGGCTCAAAACGGAGGGGCTCGGCTACCAACCCACCGATGATGGTCACTGCACGGTGTCGCTACGGCGGTACAACCAGGACCTACGCCTCACTACCCGGGTACTGGTGGGGGCCGATGGACTCCAGTCACAGGTCGGCAGGTGGGCCGGCCTCCAGACCCACATTAAGATCACCGAGCTGGCCGGCTGCCTGCAGTTCATTGTCGACGGGGTGGAAACCGAAGGACTGCTGGAAATCGTGACCGGGCACGAGTGGGCCCCGGGGGGCTACGCCTGGGTGTTCCCCAAGGGCCACGGCTACGCCGAGATCGGGCTCGGCGTCATCGCCACCATGACCGACAAGCCCGCCCAGTGGCACCTCGATAAATTTATCCGCCAGAGCTTTTTCCGCCGCCGCTTTGCAAACTCCCGTGTCCTGGAGGTGCAGGGTGGGGGGGTGCCCCTGGCCGCCCCGTTACGTACCCAGTATGCCGATAACCTCATCCTAGTCGGCGATGCAGCCCGGCACGTCAATCCCATCACGGGGGGCGGACTGCACACTGCCGTAGCCGGGGGCAAGATTGCCGCGGATTTTTTAATCGGTCACCTCGGTGACGGCCTGCCCCTCCAGGACGGTGCGCTACGCGCCTACCAGACGCTCTGGCTGGAGGAGCTAGGCGAGAAGATGTGGAAGCTATATGGTATCAAGACGGACATATTCCATAATATGAACATCCAGCAGCGCGACCGGCAGCTCTACGCCACAATGTCGGACTACTTTAGCCCTACCTCGGAATTCAAGAAAATATGAGTAAGCAACAGCCCGTCCTGTTTAGTATCGGCTGGAATGCCTGCATCAACTGCGGGGCCTGCGTAGCGATCTGTCCCCAGGAGGCGGGCTTCGTCAGTCCCTTCGATACCATCGCCGTAGACCGCCCCTGCGACATCGCCTGCCTACTCTGCGAGGCCATCTGTCCGGTGGACACCATCACCCACGTGCCGGTGCTTCAGCAAGTCGCTCAGCCAGCGCTTGCAACCGCTCTACGACGTACGCGATCTGCTCCTCCGACACATCCAGGTGAGTTGTAAACCGTACCGTCCGGGGGCCGAAGGGAGTGGCCAGAATGCCTTCCGTTTTCAGCACCTCCAGAAAATCGTTGGCAGACTGGTGGCGAAGGTGGAAGATGCAGATATTGGACTCAGTCGTCTCTACGGAAGCGACGTAGGGTTGTTCGACCAGGGTGGCAGCCAGCGTCCGCGCCCGCTGGTTGTCGTGCCGCAGCCGCTCTACGTGGTGGTCCAGGGCATACAGACCGGCCGCGGCCAGGTAGCCCGCCTGCCGCATCCCGCCGCCGAATACCTTGCGGTAGCGCCGGGCCCGGTCGATGAGCTCGCAGGTACCGAGGAGTAGTGAGCCGACGGGCGCGCCCAGCCCCTTGCTCAGGCAAATGGAAATGGAGTCGAACAGCTGCCCCCACTCCGCGGGAGATTCGCCGGTTTCGACCAGGGCGTTGAAGAGGCGGGCGCCGTCTAGGTGGGCGGCCAGACCATGCTGCCGGGCTTCCTCCACAACTGCCGTGGCTTCCGCGTGGGTGTAGATGCTGCCCCCACCCTTATTGCAGGTATTTTCGAGGACCAGTAGCCGGGTGCGCGGGAGCCAGTCGTAGGCGGGCTTAACGGCGGTGGTGACCTGGCCGGGCAGCACCTTGCCGCGCTCGCCGTGGAGGAGATTCATGCTTACGCCGGACAGCAAACTGTACACCCCGCCCTCGTACTGGTAGATGTGGCTTTTCTCCTCGCACACGACCTCGTCCAGCGGCTGGGTGTGGCACTTGATGGCCAGTTGGTTGGTCATCGTGCCGGAGGGGCAGAAGAGGGCGGCCTCCATCCCGAAGCGATGGGCGGCCGTCTCCTCGAGCCGGTTGACGGTAGGGTCCTGCCGGAAGACGTCGTCGCCGACGGGGGCGGCGAACATGGCCTCTAGCATAGCCGGCGTGGGCCGGGTGGCGGTATCCGAGATTAGGTTGACTTCCATGGCTTACTGGCGTATGGCACGGCCCTCGGCGAAGGCCGCTAGGTAGGTGAAGTGGGGACCGAGTTGGCCGTTGCGAGTGATCGTAGCGCGCTCCAGTATTTCGCTCTCCGGCTTATCGAACTCGAGCAGGATCGTGCTCAGCAGGATTTCACCGAATGCCTTACTGGCATCGCGCGGCAATTCGCTGGGGAGGTTGTCGATGGACATCACGTCGATCGCATCCACCGCGTAGGCGGCCACCTCCTTACCGGAGTGGGGGTCAAACCCGAACACCGGATCGGCAATGGTAGAGGCCTTCAGTGTAGACGGGACGCTAGAGAGGGGGGCAATGTCGCAGGTTACGTCCGCTATGGTCTGGATGTGAAAGTGCTCGCCGGCCATGTCCTCCTGGGTGAAGAAGGCCGGGGCCTTGCCGTCCCAGTAAATGCCGTTGATAAACACATCGGCCACGGCCGCGTAGGGCGCAAAGGCACTCACGTACTCCTCACTGTGCTGGTAGAAGTGCTTGCGTTGCACGGCCTTGCCACTGCGGTGGCGGGCGTAGTCCTCGACCGCGAGCTGGGTGAATACGGGTCCATCGGCTGATTCCAGGAAGGTTTTCGGTTTCACCCGCCGCAGGCCCATATCGGTGAGCACCTTGGCCGCTCCGGCACCTACGCGGCCGGTGCCCGTCAGGACCACCTTCAGGTCGCCGGGTAGGGTGAGATCGGCGTACACTGATTTTGCGGCGGCGTAGTCGTATAGATCCTTCAGGCGAGGAAGCTCGAAGGCACCGCTACGCCGGCCGTAGGCCCATAGTCCATTGTGCGCTCCTACCATGCCCGCCCAGTACCCGAAGGCGATGAGGCGCCTGCCGTGGTCGTCGGTGAGGTACTCATAGTCGACGTGGGTGATGCCCCGATCGAGCAGTGCCCGCAGCAGGGGTTGGTTGTAGGCCTGGAACTTAGCCACGTGGGCGAAATTGCAGTAGGTCTTATCCGCGATCAACCGACCGATCGGCACCTCCTTGATTCCGATGAGCAGCTGGCGGTCCGAGACATCTTCCTGCAGGGGTACGCCTAGGCGGGTGTACTCGGCGTCCGTATAGCACCGGTGGGGACTGGGCTGCACGACCACGTCGTAGCCGGCCTTACGTAACCTAGCTACCTGGGTCGGAGTGAGGGCTACGCGGGCGTCGGGTGGGTACTTATCTTCCCGGAGGACGGCGATGGTAGGCGTGTGCGGACTTGGGGGCATAGGAAACTAAGGTTTATGTCGTTCCCACCAGATGCCGTCATTGAGCCGGACACTGTCGGGAAATAACTTCCACTGCAAAAAGAACATGACGATGGCAACGAGCAGCCCTAAAAAAGCGCCGGCGGTCACGTCCCGCAGAAAGTGATACAGTAGATACATACGGCTGAACCCCACCGCGAGGGCCAGCAGGAAACAAAGGATGCTGATCGCGATCTTAGGACGGTGCACATTGAAGCACACAAAACTATACAGTGCAAAGGCCGAGGCGGTGTGACCACTGGGAAAGCTGGAATAGCCCCAGTTGCGCATGTTCTCATCGAATAGGTTCAGGCTATGCCAGGTGTCTTCGAAATTGTCGAAAAAGTAACGCATGGGCCGTGCTTCGGCAAAGTAGAGCTTAAGCAGACCGGCCACTATCGCTACCGTGATCCCGGTAAGGGCCGCGAACAGGGCCGTGCGGAGCCGGAAGGTTATGGCCACCAAGAGCACCACCACGTACGCGATGGGCTCCCCGAGCCGGGTGGCGGAAATAAAGAAAGTGTCGAGCCGGTCGGTCCGCAGCGCGTTGATGGCAATGAGCTCGTCCCCCTGCTGATTGGTAAACAGGAGGTAGAAGAAGCCCGCCAGGAGCAGCAGCACACCGATGAGAAAAAAGCGGTTGGCACGCAGAAAAATCCGAAAACGAAGGCTCGGTGGAACGAAGTGACGGCGGACGAACGGCATGCGGCGAAGGTAGCCTATTTGGCCTTGCGTACCGCCCGCCGGAGGGCCGCCACCTGCTTACTGTCCCGCGCCCGGCGCAGCGCGTTACCGATCTTTTCGGTGCTCACTAGCTTGGCGTCGTTCATGGCGCTCAGCGTAATCCACAGGCTCACAGGGAACAGAATCACGCAGGGCAACCAGCCGGCAAACACCCCATTGACCACGAAGCTTTCCGCCAGTTTACGGCAGAAAATGGTGAGAATGATGAAGATGACAAAGAAGATGATGCTCACCAGGATGGGGTAGCCAAAGCCGCCCTTACGCACGATGGCCCCCATTGGCGCTCCGATGAACACGAAGATGATGCACACCACCGCCATGCTATACTTCATGTGCATATCGTAGACGTGCTTCACGCGCGATTCCTCGATGCCCGGCAGCAGGCGAATGGCCGATTCGGCCTGGCCGGTCACCGAGCGCAGGGACGACCGGGCGCGGTTGTACACCCGACCGCGTTCCTCTTTGGGTAGGCTATCTACCAGTGAATTCAGCCCCGGCCAGGGGGTGGTTCGCTCCACCAGCTCGTGATTAAGGGCCTTTGCGATGAGTTTTTCGTTGATGGCGTTCTTAGTCGACTGTCCCACCGGTATAATCAGCGTATCGGTAGCCATGGTGTCGGGCGACTCGGCTAGGGTGCCTAACTCGGCCATCGAATCGTTCTCTAACTCTAGGTAGCGGGGCTGGGCCATTTTATCCGGGTCGATGGGTACGGGAGCACGAATCACCGCAGTATCCCGCGGTAACTCCGGCAGGTAGGCCACCAGGTGGTTGCTCAAGCCCTGTTTGCGGATGGCAATGTCCTGGCCGATCGAGTCCACCCCCTGCTGCAACTGCCAGGTCGAGAGCATGCTCCGATTGGTGCTGAAGAGCGAGGAGGCGTGTCGCTCCAGCTCGAACTCACTGAGGTCGAATATCTTAGTGTAGCTCGCAAAGTTGGTGCGCATGAAGGGGGTGCTACTACCGCCGGTACCGCCGGGCCGCTGCTCTACGTACTGGTGACCATCGTAGAGGCGCATCACGAAAAACTTGCCGTCGGCGGCAGAGAACATCTCCCCCCGGTCGGCCATGATTTCGCTGAGCTCCCCGAGATTTGCCTTGGTTTGATCGTAGATTAGCACATCGTCGATGTCGCGCCCGTTGTCGTCACGCCCCCCGAGCCGGATCGTGAACTGGCTAAAGTCCTCGTTGAACACCCCCGGTTCCATATTCAGCGTGGGCTTCTTCTGCTGAATGTCGTACATCCGGGAGCCGAACTGTAGGTTCGCCGCCGGGATCACGTAGTCCGAGCAGGCGTACGACACACCGGCGCTGATCGCTCCGATCACGATTAGCGGTCGCATCACGCGCAGTAGACTTACCCCCGCCGACTTAAAACTCGAAAGTTCGTAGTGCTCGGCCAGGTTACCGAGTACCATCACCGAGGAGATGAGCAGGGCCAGCGGCAGCGCCAGGGGTACTAAGCCTACGCACTTATAGGCCAGCAACTCCATGATCAGGAAAAAGCTCAGTCCCTTACCGGCGATATCGTCCAGGTAAAGCCACAGAATCTGCATCAACAACACGAAGAGCGCGATGCCGAACGTGACGATAAACGGGCCCACGAAGGACCGTAGCAACAGTTTATCTAGCTGTTTCATCCCAGCCTTGAAGACGCCCCCGCCGCGCCCATTGTTGCCCGCCCTGGCCTAGTCCTTCTTCTTCATGTCTTTCTGTAAACGGAAAAATTCCTCCTCACTCGGGATGTGACCGCTCTGCTTCAAGTTCTCGGTCTCCTGCCGCGCCTCATCCGCAGACAGCTCCTCGCGCCCCTCGTCATCGCCGAGGGTATCCTCATGAATATTGTAGCTCGTGTCGTTGACTACGTTGTGGCGTGGGTCGTTGGTACGTAGATGCTTGGACCGCTGAGTATTTTGTGCTCTGCGCGTCAGGTAAAACACCGCGAGGAGTACGATGAGTGCTCCCACAAACCAGTACAGGTCATCCCACAGGCCGGCGGATTGTAGATAGATCGACATATCGTTTTATCTTCTGAACCCTCCTGCCCGCATCCCTTGTTCATTCGGGGCGGGGCCGCAGGTGCGTAGCTCCTCGTAAACGTACCCTACCATTTCATGGATCTGATCGAACAGTATGACCTCACCCCGCGCGATGTAGACCGTATCATCGCCATGGCCTGGGAGGACCGTACCCCATTTGACGCCATCACTTTTCAGTTTGGACTCTCGGAAGCCGAAGTCATCCGCCTGATGCGCGATCAGCTTAAACTCCGCAGTTGGAAAGTGTGGCGCGCCCGTGTACAGGGCCGAAAGACGAAGCATCGGAAGCTGCGGGGTAATACGGTGGGGCGCTTCAAGGCGGACCGGCAACGTATCATCACCCACAACAAGATTTCCAAGCGCTAGGCCGGCCTTACCTTTAGGCGTATAAAATAACCCCCCCTTATGAAGTTTGTCGATGGTCGTTACCGTATCGGTGGTGTCGATGTACTAGAGTTAGTCGAGCGCTTCGGTGCCCCCGTTTACGTTTACGACGCTGCGCGTATGCAGCAACAGTACGATCGGATCAATGCGGCCTTTGGTGGGGTGAAGCGGTTACGGATTAACTATGCCTGCAAAGCGCTGACGAATCTCAACGTCCTGCGACTGTTCCGGCAGCTGGGCAGCGGACTCGACACCGTGTCGATGCAGGAAGTAGAGCTCGGACTGATGGCTGGCTTCGATCCCCACGACATCCTCTTTACCCCCAATTGTGTAGGTCTCGAGGAGGTCAACGAGGCGGTCAGCAAGGGGGTACGCATGAACATCGACAACATCTCCATCCTGGAGCAATTCGGCGATCAGCACCGTGGGGTACCGGTCTGCATCCGCATCAACCCCCACATCATGGCCGGGGGCAACAGTAAGATCAGTGTCGGCCATATCGATTCTAAATTCGGCATCAGTATTCATCAGGTGCCCCACGTGCTCAAGGTTGTCGGGGCACTGGACCTCAGGGTCGAGGGACTACATATGCACACCGGCTCCGACATACTGGATGCCCAGGTATTTCTGCAGGGGGTGGAGATTTTACTCCGGGCGGCCGTAGACTTTCCCGACCTTGATTACATCGACTTTGGCTCCGGCTTCAAGGTGCCGTACAAGGAAGGGGGTATTGCTACCGACATCGAAGACCTGGGTGAGCGGCTGACGGAGCGCTTCAACGAGTTCTGTGCCAACTACGGCCGCGAGCTCGAACTGATGTTCGAGCCCGGGAAATTTCTGGTCAGCGAGGCCGGCACCTTCCTGGTACGCACGAATGTGGTGAAGACTACCCCCGCTACGGTATTTGCCGGAGTAGACAGCGGGCTCAATCACTTCATCCGCCCCATGTTTTACGATGCTTACCACCACATCACTAACGTAAGCAACCCGACGGGCAAACCGCGGATCTACACCGTAGTGGGCTATATCTGCGAGACCGACACCTTTGGCGTCAACCGGCAACTCGCCGAGGTGCGCGAGGGTGATATCCTGGCCATGGCCAACGCCGGAGCGTACTGCTACATGATGGCCAGCAACTATAACAGCCGCTACCGCCCGGCGGAAGTGATGATTCTGGACGGCGAGGCACACCTCATCCGTCGTCGGGAGACTATGGAGGATCTATTGGGTACGCAGGTAGAGATTCCTCTACTGTCACCGGCTACATATGCTACTTAGCCATCGCCGCTTCGATCTCCTCTAATTCGGGGTGCTTAGATTCGGTAGCCCTGGCTTTGGCGAGGTGCTCTCTGGCCTTGTCCATTTCACCGCGCTTTAGGTAGATACTCGCCAGCATACGATTGACGTCGATGTTGTCGGGGCGCACCTCGTACTCCTTGAGCATGTATTCGAGTGCCTTATCGTAGTCCGCGTACTGATCGCGGTAGACTGCGGCGTACTCCATATCCATATTGTGGCCGCTGTCCACGTCGTCCTGTAGCATCACCATGATTTCTTTTTCGATGGCGCTAGCTTCCTCGTCACGCCCCTGGCGCTGATAGACTTCAGCCAGGTCGACGTAAAAGCTGACTTCGGGGATGATTGCCCGGGCTTCGTTGAGTAGCCGTTCGGCTTCCGTATAGTCTTTCCGGTCCATGGCTAGTTCGGCCTGGGCGGCAATGGCAAAGGGGTAGTTGGGCCGTTCCTGGAGGATGGTCTCGTACTGTGCGGCAGCTTGGTCCGGTTTACCGTAGCGGCGGTAGAGTTGACCAAGGGTGAGTCGTGCCCAGGAGGTGGACTCGTAGCCCGGAGCTCCCGCATTGACGGCACGCTTCATGGCATCGATGGAACCGTCGACGTCGCCGTGAATTTCCCGTAGGTAGGATACCCGGCTGTAGGAGCGCAGATCGGGGCGGATTTCGTTCATTTTGTCCGCCGCGGCAATCGCCTCTTCATACTTACCAAGCTCTACGTTAGCGTCCACGACGGCACCGTAGACCTGTGCGTTGTAGGGATTAATACTTACGGCCTGCTTAGCCGTAGTAAGTGCGTTCTGAAAATCGTGCTGCGATAGTTGTACGCCGGCTTTAGTAGCCAGGGCGTCAAACTCAAGGTTGGGGTCGCGCGTGCCGGCGTGGTTAAGGTCAAGTGCTTCGTCGAGCATCTTGAGGGCGGCGGGGTAGTAGTGGCCGTGCTCACCGGTCACCCGCGCTTCGTTGATAAATATCTTGGCCAGGGTGATCCGTGGCTCGATTGCTTTTGGGTCCTCCAGCCGCAGGGCACTGCTCATCTGCATGTAGCCGCTCTGGGTATTGTCCCACTCGGCGGTGTTCTGGAGGGCTTCCGGACGCTTCAGTAACTCGGGAATGTCCACTTCACCGACGCCGGACGTAGAGGCATTAGCAGATGTCGCATCCGAATCGCCGCAGGAGAAGAGGAGAAATAAAAGAGCTGAGAAGAGTGAGGTAGATAATATGGTACGCATAAGGGTTAGGATTGGGTCACGCAGTGCGTGGTGGCATAAAGCTAAACGAAAAGCGTGGTACCCCGAAGTTCGAAGTACCACGCTTGGTCTGATCGTCAAGGTGACGACTTTCGGATTAATAGGACTTGACCATTCGCAGGGTCTGCATAACCTCACCCGAGCCGTTGCTCACCACGGCGAAGTAAATACCCTGGGGAAGGCTCGTCACCAGTACAGGGATCAGATGCTCTCCGGCCTGGAAGGGACGGCGCACCAGATTGCTCAGGCGGCGACCGTTAGCGTCGTACAGATCGATGTTCACCGCAGTGGCCTCACGGACGCGAAGCTTGATGGTAGTCTGGTTTTGGAAGGGGTTGGGGAAGTTGATACCCACTACGCGGGGAGCGTCGATGCCAAGACCATCGGTGGTGAAGAAGTCATCGACGGCATTGGGACGAATCGCGCCGCTACACTCTCCCTTGGCACTGTGGGGCAAGGCCAGGTAGGGGAAGCTGTCACGGAACGGCATGTCGTTTTCCTCTACGCCGGTGCTATAACCCAGTACGCCCAGGAGGGCGGGGGTGACGGGACTAGCACTAGAGTCCGGTACGTAATCATCGTACCACAGGCCAATGGCGGCAAGTACTACACCGGATACGGCCTGGAGCTCGATGCGGGTCACATCATCCCGGAGACGACGTCCGTTGGGAAATCCATCCATATTGGGAATGAACACGATGCTATCGGCTGTACCACCCATGTAAGTGCTATCGGTGAGTCCGAGTACGGCGGCCTGAATTAGACCAAGGCTGCTGAAACTGCTGCTATCGCGTGGCGTAGGGGGTACGGCCATGTTAAGCCGTAACATATCCCCACCATTGGGCAGGAAGTTGTTCACAAAGGGCTGACCGGCAGCCAGGGGATTACCTCCCTTGCCCGTAGCGAGCTGGTAGGGCGGCAAGTTAGGTACGCCGGTGTGGAAGATTGGCCAAATGTCGACGGAACGCGGCTTTCCGGGGCCGGGGAGTAACAAGGGACCGTAAACGGGGTGGCCCAGGGCGGTGCCCATTTTCATCGAATCGGTAAGGCCGAATAGACCATTGGCACCATTTGTAAAATCAAACATGCCCAGGCTTCTCTCCTGAATCCGCAGTGGCGCGAAGGCAGGAACCGCACCCCCGTACTCGTTGTCGTCCATATACAGCGCCAGCTCGGGGTTATAGAAGTACTTGTCCAGAATGGTATCCTCCAGCTCGTCGTAGGGCATCAGGGAGTTCCAGTAGTCTTTCATCCCTACGGGGATGATCGCTTCGTTGGTCAGTGGCATGCCGAGGCGGCTTACCATGACGTAGTCGTTATCGGTAATTTCGGGCTTCGATCCGTCGGTCTGTAGCGTACGCATCTTGGGGCGGCTGGCCGATGCCCAGACTCCGATGACATAATCGCTGTCTAGGATACTCGTCGGCGCATCGATGTCGTCATCGTCATCTTCCTTATCCAGATTATTCCCCTTATGAAGCATGTTCATAGGTACGTTGAGCACCAGGGCGTTGGTGTTGAAGCAGGCAAGTCCGTCGATGGGGTCGCCGTCCTGACGGGGAGCATCACCGAGATCGAAGATACCGCCGAGGTCGACGAAGAAGGGATCATCTACGGGGCCGGCAAACACCATCATGCCATTGGCTAGGGTGTCGACTATAGCGCTGTTGGAATAACTTTCGTAGCTGTCCTGTCCTAGCCCTACTACCGGATCCTCAATCGACCGGGGTCCGATGTTCGGAGCGGGCACCTCACCATCCGTGACCAAACGGGTCACTGCGTGGCTCCGGTCGATCATTTCGAGGTTGTAGGTCGTCTTAAGGTTCTGTTTACCGAGACGAATATTAAAGAAGGTCGATGGATCTTGGTTTTGCCGCTTAAACGTGAAGCGGAAGATCCAGTCGTCACCGTCGGTAGTAGCATCATTATCAACGTGAATCTCGTAGCGGATATCCTCACCGAAGTGGTACCAGTTGGGGCCACCGTGGGGAAGTTGCATGGGGATATAGGTAGCGATCAGGGTGACCATATCCTCCATACCGGGCGTCCGGAAGGCGTATACGTCGACGTTATCCGCTAGCGGATCGTCGGCAATGAGGGGCGCTTCCCGGTGGGAGGAGGCCAGTAGCCCCGTACCCATCATTACTCCGAGCAGGAGCAACAGCGCGCATTTAGTGGGTTGAATTAATTGCATAAGTTAGTTGTAGTGAGCCCCGGCCGAGACCGGCCGGGGCAGTCTTTTGATTTAAGTTTATAGCCTAGTGGAGAGGCTTAGCGTAGGTTGGTATGATTCACCTCAGTACCACGCCAGGGCAGGGCCACGTAGGGGAAGGTGCTACGGAATTCGCGGTCGTTCGCCTCTACCTCGGTCGAGTAGTTCAGCACGCCGAGCAGTTGCTCGGTCACGGGGCTATCATCCATATCCGGATCGTAGTCGTCATACCACAGACCGATTGCAGCCAGCACTACACCCGAGACGGCTTGGAGCTCAATGCGGGTCACGTCATCCTCCAAACGGCGTCCGTTGGGGAATCCGTCCATGTTGGGGATCATCTGGAGGCTGTCGCCGCTGCCGGTAAATCCGGGATCGGTGAGTCCGGCTACGGCTGCCGCAATCAGGCCCTCTGAGCTAAATGCGTCGGAGTTACGTGGAGTAGGGGGCACAGCCATATTGAGGCGCAGCATATCACCACCGTTGGGCAGGAAGTTGTTGATGAAGGGCTTACCCGCAGCAAGTGGATTACCTGCCTTGCCGGTAGCCAACTGATAGGGGGGCAGGTTGGGTACGCCGGTATGGAAGATGGGCCAGAGGTCCACCGAGCGCGGCTGCTTAGGGCCGGGCAGTAGAAGCCCACCGAAGGCACTATCGGAAAGGGCAGTGCCGGAGCGCGCTGATTGTGGCAGGCCAAAGAGACCATCAGCATTGTTAGTGAAGTCGTAAAGACCCAGGCTGGCTGTCTGAATCATCAGGGGAGCGAAGGCAGGAACCTGCTTACCAAATTCAGCCGTATCGATATACAGCGCCAGTTCGGGGTTGTAGAAGTACTTATCCAGTACCGTATCGGCTAGCTCCTGGTAGGGCGTGATGGCGTTCCAGTAGTCCTTCATGCCGATAGGGATGACCACCTCGTTGGTCAGCGGCATGCCCAGGCGAGACACCTGCACGTAATCACCGCTGTCCATAATGGAATCGGCGCTTTCAATGGTGCGAATAGCGGGACGGCTAGCCGAGGCCCATACGCCGATGACGTAGTCACCGTCGAGAATGTTAGCCGGCGTACTGGCAGCACCTGCCTTCAGTAGGGTAGCCTTGGGTACCTTGATGGCTAGGGTGTGCACGTTGAACTGGGCAAGTCCGTCGCGGCTAGGCTCATCGCCCTGGCGCGGAGAATCGCCGAGGTCGAAGACGCCACCCAGGTCGACGAAGAAGGGATCGTCGGCAGGACCGGCAAACACCATCTCGCCCGTGGAGGCCTCCATGATGCTATTCTCCCAGAGGCTCTCGTACATCGTGTCGAGTCCCACCTCACTTTCAATCGAACGGGGGCCGATGTTGTAAGCAGGTACCATACCGTTGGTCACGATCGTATCGAAGGTCATCATGCGGTCCATACTCCGTTCCAGGGTGTAGGTGGCCTTGATGTTCTCGGCACCCAAACGGATATTAAAGAAAGTACTAGGGTCCTCGTTGGTACGGGTAAAGGTGAAGCGGTAGGTGATTTCGTCACCCACCATCTTGGCGTCGTTGTCGACGTGAATCTCGTAGCGGATGTCCTCTCCGAAGGTGTAATAGTTAGGACCACCCTGCGGCAACTGCATTGGAATGTAGTTGGCGATGAGGGTAACGGTAGAGGTATCGTCGGGTGAGACGAAGGCGTAAACGTCGGTATTGTCAGCGAGGGGATCGTCAGCAATTAGCGGCGCTTCCCGGTGGGAAGAGGCCTGGGCAGTTTGCCCTAAGCAGACGATCAACGCAAAACAACCCAAACAGCGGAAGTAGAGCTTGATCATAAAAAGCTGTGTGTGGAAGATGGTTGATTAATTAGTTCGAACGGGCCGAAGCCCGCTCTAATGTACCTACGTGTAGCGAAGGCACTTCAGATTTGTTCACCCGCAAGATAATTCACGGGAGTGTATTGTGGGGCCTGAGGATCAGGGCATTATAAATGATCCCCCGATAGATAATTGTAGTCACTCTAAATCGTCCCTTCAGCCCACTTTTGCGGTCCGTAAAAAGTTTTTCACCCGCTCGGGGGTAGTAATTTGTCTTTGGTACTCCGGCAGACCAGGCACTCTCATGTACACCTCCGCATTCCGGTGCACCATGCGACTGTCGAGTGGCGAGAAGGCCGTAGCGTGAAACTCCCGTGCCCCGGTGTAGGTAAGCACCTCTGCTACATTCTCTGGAGTGATCCCGCAGCCCGGTAGTATGCCAATCCCGTCTCCGGCTGCTACCACCAGCCGACGGATCAGTTCCAATCCCTCCGGTACGGTTGCCGCCTGTCCTGAGGTGAGCACCCGGTGAACGCCAAGGTCCCGCAGCCGGTCCAGCGTCGCAAAGGGATCACGACATACGTCAAAGGCGCGGTGAAAGGTGATCGACAGCGGACCGGCTGCCTTTACCAGGCGTTGCACCTGCGGCCCCGCTACCTGACCCTGCGGGTCGAGTATGCCGAAGACCACGCCGGCTACACCCAGGCTGCGACAGTAGCGAACGTCGGCCTCCATTACGTCAAGCTCGCGTGCCGTGTAGTCAAAATCGCCGCTGCGGGGCCGGATCATCACCATCACGTCAATGCCCACCCGCGCAGCGGCGGCAATGGTGGCGTGACTCGGCGTGATGCCCCCTTCTACCAGGGCCGCGCAGAGTTCGACCCGCTGCGCGCCGCCCGCCTTTGCGGCGTAAATGTCATCGATGCCCTCCAGGCAGACCTCAAAGGTGACCTCACTCATGCTGTCCTAATTTACTCGGTGGTACGATCATTTCGTTGGCCTGGCTCGGCGAATACACGGCGTAGTCAAAGCCATCCTGTATGCAGTAGCCCCCACTGCGCCCGTAGCGGTCGAGGGCGATAAAGCCTACCTGGATCTCGCGGTAATCGGGGTTTTTGGCGATCACCCGCTCTACCGCCAGCCGACACGCTTCTGCGGGAAGGTGTCCCTGCCGCATCAGCTCCACCACCAGGAAGGAGCCGCAGGCCCGGATCACCGCCTCCCCCCAGCCGGTCGCCGTAGCCGCGCCCACCTCACCGTCTACGTAGAGGCCCGCCCCGATGAGGGGGGAGTCACCCACCCGGCCGTGGTACTTATAGGCCGCCCCGCTAGTGGTGCAGGCCGCCGCCAGGCCACCCTGCCGGTCAAGGGTAAGCAGACCGATGGTGTCGTGATTTTCGACGTTGATGGGGGGGCGGTAGCCGGGGTTGTCGCGTAGCCAGACTTGGTACTCCCGGCGCGTCTCCGGCAAGAGAAGCTCGGTAGGGGTGAAGCCCTCGGCCAGAGCAAAATCACGGGCGCCGTCCCCCACCAGCATCACGTGGGGTGTCACTTCCATCACCCGGCGGGCCACCGAGATCGGATGCACGAAGCCCTCCAGGGCAGCCACGCTCCCGCAACGGCCGCTACCGTCCATAAGGGCGGCGTCGAGGGTGACCACGCCGTCACGGTCCGGCCGGCCCCCCAGGCCTACGGTACGTACCGCCGGATCGGCCTCCGTGACGCGTACGCCGGCCTCGGCCGCATCGAGCGCACGGCCCCCGGAGGTCAGCACCTCCCAGGCCGCCGCATTGGCCGCCTGCCCGTGCTGCCAGGTACTCACGACTACCGGGCGTACCGCTTCCGGCTCCGGATTGGAGGCGGTAGCACAACCCGCAGCTAAACCGGCCACACCAAATAGGGGAGCCTGGCGAAGAAAATCACGACGGTTGGGGTAGGGCATGGGCAGGGAGTTTACCAGTGGGGAATTTGCATGGTCAGACAGTGCAACCCCCCGTGCTGCTCGATGAAGGGCCGGGAGGGTACCGGTACTATTCGGTAGCCCTGGCCCCCGAGTGTCTGCAGGGCCAGCTCATCGGCCGGTACCCCGTAGGTGGGTAGGAATAGCGTTCCGTTACTGATCAGAAAGTTAGCGTAGGAAGCCGGAAGCCGGTGGCCGTCCACCTCGCTGTACAGGGTACCGGTCCAGGGTAGCTCCAGCAGGCGGTAGTCGCGGCCCTTCTCCCGCAGCTCCTCGCGCATCTTTACGAACTCCTCGTGCTGTGGATCATCCGGCGGCGGTGGGCCCACGTAGGCGATCGTATCCGCCCTCAGGAAGCGGGCTACCGTATCGATGTGGGCGTCGGTATCGTCGCCGATGAGCTCCCCGTGGTCGAGCCAGATGACGCGCTCGGTACCAAGCGTCGACCGCAATAGGTTTTCGGCGGCGACTTTACCGGCGAAGTCGTTGCGGCCCGCGCTCAGTAGGCAGCGCGTGGTCGTTAGTACCGTGCCCCTTCCGTCGCTTTCTACGCTTCCTCCCTCGAGCACCTCGGGAATTCGCTGGTAGCCGACGGTGGGGTAAATCTGGTCATGAACGGCCCGGGGCAAGGCGTTGTCCTGGCGTGCATCGAACTTGCCCCCCCAGCCATTGAAGGTAAAGTCTAGCAGTAGCGGACCTCCATCGAAGACGGTGATGGGCCCGGAGTCGCGTACCCAGCTATCGTCGGCCGGCACTTCCAGCACCTGGCCCCGGAAGCGCTCCTGGTACCGCGCAAAGAAGTGAGTATCGGGCACGATCATTCGCACCGGACAGACCTCCTGTACTAGATTAGCTGCCGTGAGGAGGGCTTCGGCGGCGTTGTCTAGGACCGGGCCCCAGTCTCCCCCCCGGCGCGGGAAGCAAAATAGGACGCACTGCTGGGGGTGCCACTCGGCCGGGAATACTCGCATCATCGTAAATTACGCGGTCAATATCGCCCAATTCAGTCTATGTACTACCGTATCCTTCTTTTTTTGGGCGCGCTCGCCGGTGCCACCCTGGGTTGTGGAGCCCCCGAGTCCGCCCCCGCCCCCGGCGGCATGGTCTGGATTCCAGAAACGACCGGTGGAGGCTTCTGGATGGACGCCACGGAGGTGACAACCGCGGAGTTCAGCGCCTTTATCGACGCTACGGGCTACACGACCGAGGCCGATAGCTTCGGCTGGTCCGGGGTGTTTTCGACCGTGGAGCAGGCCTGGTTGCCGGTTACGGGGGCTAACTGGCGGTATCCGCAGGGGCCCGCTGGTGCTGCGGCCGCTCCGGATCAGCCCGTTACCCAGGTCAGTCTGCGCGATGCCCAGGCGTACGCGCGCTGGGCCGGAAAGCGACTGCCCACCGAAGCCGAATGGATGCAGGCTGCTACCCAGAGCGGCCGCTACCAAAATTATCCCTGGGGTGAGGACATGCTGCCCGATGGTACCTACCGGGGCAACTGGTGGCAGGGGCCCTTCCCGTACACCGACGAGGTCCGTGACGGCTTTCCCGGCGTAGCCGCCGTGAAGCAATTTCCGCCGGCCGATAACGGGCTCTACGACATGGCGGGCAACGTATGGGAGTGGACGGCCACTGAGCGCGCCGCCACCGGCGAAAACGTCATCAAAGGAGGCTCGTTTCTCTGTAGCACCAGTTATTGCACCGGCTTTAACCTACAGCAAAAGCAGTATACGGCCAAGGACAGTGGGCTCAATCACCTGGGCTTCCGCTGCATAGCGGGTTAAAAAGAAGTGGCCTTCCCTCGGGAAAGCCACTTCGTACAAAGCTTAAAGTCGATCATGCCCCGCGAAGGTAAGTGAAGGAGCTACCGATCGGAGAGTTGATGCTTCGGGAGATTTGTGACGCCTACCGTTGGTGTGTATGGTGGGTAAAAGGGGGGACTTCAAGTTAAGTACTTGTTTTTTGGGCTGCTGTCTGTCTGTGGTATGCGGATGAATTGTGATGTTCAACCCCCTTCGCGTACCATAAAACGGCGCTTCGTGCTATTCCCCGAAGCATCAGTCACGGTCAATACATGCGATCCCGGCGCTAGGGAAAGGCTCAACTGATGGTACACCGTAGTGGAGCGAACGTACTGCCCGTCGAGGTGCCAGAACAGCTCGGCCCGCGGATCGCCAGTCGATACGGCGAAGTAGAACGGCTCGAACTTGCCCCGCCAGTTTTTCACCGCGCTGAGCACGCCGCTTCCCTCCGGATAGATAAACTGTAAACCACGTTCCTGTAGGGGCTGCCCGGCACAGTTGGGCTGCCAGCTCGGCGGGTCGCGGTAATCGGCGTGCCTGCGGCGATAAAAGTGGGCCCGTAAGGGGGGAAGGGCAAATACGGTAGCCGCCACTCCGTCAACGCTACACTGCCTCGTGGTACGGTACTGCCCATCAGCGGTCAGTAGCACCCGCCGGTGGAAGGGACACGGTAGCGTTCGATCGTGGACGCGCGCCGTCAGCTGAGTAGTCGTCGGGCAGTCTACGCTCGCTAGGTAACCGGAGACGCTGCAGCTTCGTACCGACCTGAGGGCATCATCGGGCGGGCTAAACCAGTAGGGAGCATCGGGGGCATAAGACTCAAGCAACCGAAAGAGGTCAAAGAGCACGGGAGCCGCCGCCTGCACTCCGATGAGCCCCGGTCGGCCCGCCCCGTCGGCATTGCCTACCCACACGCTGACCACGTAGGCCGGTGTGGCCCCCACCGCCCAGGCATCGCGAAAGCCGAAACTGGTGCCGGTCTTCCACGCTACCGGACGGTGACTTTCAAACCGGCGGTAATCGCCCGATTCATCCGGTCGCCTAAGGTCACGCAGCGCTTGGAGTACCGTGAACCCCGCCCCGGCACCCAGACCGGCAAAGTCCGTTGGTTGGTTGTCCTGTCGCCGGGCGTGGTAGGTCAGTTGTTGCTGGGCCAGGCCCAAAAACCAGTGGTGGATCTCTTCCAGGGTGATCTCTGCACCTCCGAGAATTAGTGAGAGACCGTAGTGACCGGCCGGCTGCCCCATGTGCGCGAAGCCCGCCCGCTGCAGCCGGTCGTGAAAGCGCGCTACCCCGTAGTCGCGTAGCAGGTACACGAAGGGAATATTTAGCGAGCGTACCAGGGCTTCATCGGCCGCCACCGCCCCGTCGAATTCGGGGGTAAAGTTCGCCGGCCGAAAGTTTTGAAAACTTGTCGGTACGTCCGGCAGTAGCTGCTTCGGTAGCAGCTCGCCGGCGTCAAGGGTCAGGCTATAGAGGAAGGGTTTAAGCAAACTGCCGGGGCTACGTGGCGCGGTGATGAGGTCTACCGCCGGGGCATGCTCCGCCCCCAGCTCCGGCACATTGCCGTGGTAGGCGACTACTTCTCCACTGCCCACCTCCGTAATCAGCACCGCCATATTATGAATTTGGTTCTGGCGCAGCAGCCGGTGGTGGCGATCAATCACCCCGGCTACGGCACGTTGCAACTGACCGTCTAGGGTTGTAGGTACACGTCCCCGTACCCCCTCCGCAAGTCGTCGTTGTAGGTAGTGCGGGGCATCACGGGGTAGGTCGAGGGGAGCACCCGGCAGTGGTTCCAGTAGCGCCAGTTCGAGGGCCCGCGGTGTCAGCGTACCGGCGGTGGCTAGCTGATGAAGTAGGCGATCTCGTTTTGACCGTAGGGCGTCCCGATTCCGCCCCGGGTGGATCAGCGCCGGACTGTTCGGAAGTACCGCGAGGGTGGCCGCCTCCGCCGCGCTGAGGGTAGCCGGCGGGCGACCGAAATAGCGGTAGCTCGCGGCGGTCAGCCCCACCGTATTACCCCCGAAGGGCGCGTTGCTTAACCATAGACTCAGGAGCTCGGCTTTGGAGTACCGCACTTCCAGCCGCAGGGCCATAGCCGCCTCGACGAACTTTTGCCACAGATTGCGATGGGTGTCGCCCCGTGCCATACGCGCTACCTGCATGGTCAGCGTGCTACCTCCACTCACCACCCGACCTGCCCTAAGGTTGTCGACTAGTGCCCGGACCACCGATCTGGCATCGATGCCAACGTGGTGGTAGAAGCGACGATCCTCAAAGGCAACGACCGCAGCCTCCAGTATGGGTGGAATACTATCGGCGGCCGGCATCCGCCACTGTCCATCGTCAGCAATGTGGGCACTCAGTAACTGTCCCTGCCGGTCTAGCAGCTCCGTAGCTAATGGTGCCACGAAAAGATCGTCCGGCAGGCAATTCCACCACCAAGCCGTCAGTACCAGCAGCAGACCTACGCTTAGCCCCCGTGTGGATAAACAAAAACGGTAAAGTCGGGCTTTTTTATGCACAAATTGTTGTACTTTGTGTAGATATAAGCGTTCTCTACGGGGAATAAGTCAGCAGTATATGAACGAACGGACCGCCGAGAAACTTACCATCCTAGCCGATGCCGCCAAGTACGATGTATCGTGCAGTAGTAGCGGTAGTAAGCGTAAAAATACGGTAGATGGCCTCGGTAACGCCACCGGTATGGGTATCTGTCATACCTACACCCAGGATGGCCGTTGCGTGTCGCTCCTCAAGATTCTGCTGACGAACCATTGCATCTTTGACTGCGCCTATTGTGTATCGCGCCGCAGCAACGACGTCAAGCGCGCCGCCTTTACCGTGGAGGAAGTGGTTGACCTGACGCTCAATTTCTACCGCCGCAATTACATCGAGGGACTTTTCCTGTCCTCCGGTATTTTTAAGAGCGCCGACTACACCATGGAGCGCCTGGTCCGCATCGCCAAGACGCTACGTACCGAGCACAAGTTTAATGGCTACATCCACCTCAAGGCCATCCCCGGGGCCAGTGACGAGCTGATCCACGAGGCCGGCCTTTACGCCGATCGCCTCAGCGTCAACCTGGAAATGCCCAGCGAGATGAGCCTGAAAAAGGTAGCTCCCGAAAAGAACTACGCTGAGGTGTACCGGCCGATGAATTTCCTCAAGGAATCTATCGTTGGCTACAAGGAGGAAAAGAAAGCTTTGGTCAGGACTCCGGATTTTGCCCCCGCCGGACAGTCCACCCAGATGGTCATCGGTGCGAGTCCCGAAAGCGATCAAGATATTCTGAAGCTATCTGCTTCCCTCTACGAGGAGCAGAAGCTGAAGCGGGTCTACTACAGTGGCTACGTGCCCATCAGTACCGATAGCCGACTGCCCACCCTCACCGCGCCACCCCTGCGGCGTGAGAATCGGCTCTACCAGGCCGACTGGCTAATGCGCTTTTACGGTTTTGCCGCCGACGAGATCGTCGATGATAGTCAGCCGAACCTCGATCCGGATATCGACCCCAAGTTGGCTTACGCTTTGCGGCATCCCGAGATGTTTCCCGTTGACATAAACACTGCACCCTACGAGATGATCCTGCGCATTCCCGGCGTCGGGGTGAAGTCCGCACTGAAGATCGTCAACTCCCGCCGCTTCCGCCCCCTGCGCCGCGAGCATCTGCAAAAGATCGGGGTGGTGTGGAAGCGGGCACAGTACTTTTTGCTCTGTGCGGACAAGGACTTCCGGCAGTTGGGCTTCGATCCTGCAGTCATTCGCCGGCAGGTGGTGCATGGCGCGAGCAAGACTGGGCGGCATGCGCAGGATACTGGGCAGCTGGCGCTATTTGGATGAATAAAAAGCCCCACCAAAATCACTTTTGGTGGGGCTTTGCAGTTCGGGTGGCGGGGCTTACATACCCTGCTCCTCAAAGTAAGACTTCTCAATTTTCTCGCCGGCCTGAACCTTCTCGATACGGGCTTTCATTTCATTGGAGGCATCGTAATTGTCGCGGCGGGCAAAGATCTCCTTGAGCGCGTTGAGGGTGTTTAGATTGTTCGGATCGGTCTTCTCCGCCTTCTGAAAGTAGGGGTAGGCGATGTCAAACTCGGCGTTGATTTCCTTTTCGAGCGCCTCGTACTTGGCCTGACCTTCTTTACTGAAGTCGTTGCCGAGCTCCACCAGATCATTGGTCATGGTAGCGGCGCGGTTGTAGTACAGGGCACCGAGGCTGTAGATGAGGCTAGCGTTATCGGGCTCGATCTCTAGCCCCTTCTCGTAATTGGCCTTGGCCTGGTCAAAGTAACCGGCGGCGGCTTCGGGCTCCTCGGCACGCTTGGTCTGGTAGAGCTGGTCGTACACGGACCCAAGGGTGCTGTAGAGGCTCACGTTTTCGGGTTCGGCGGCGATGGCTTCTTCAAGCTTACCGGTCAGTTCGTCCAGTTTGCCCTGGGCGAGGTAGTAGTTGATCTCGGTGAAGAGCAGCTGAGTCTCGTCGGGAAACTTCTGGCGCCCCTCGTCGAGGTACTTACCGGCCTGGTCCATGTCTCCCTTACCGCTGTATACTTTATAGAGTCCATCGTAGAGCCCCACGTCATTATAGCCTCCTTCGTAAAGCGCGAGGAACAGTGGCTCGGCGGCGGCGTAGTTTTCGTTAAGCACGGCGGATAGGGCGGCGTAGTAGCGCTCATCGTTCAGCTTGGTTTCGTCCGCGGCAAAGGCACTCTCTCCACCATTCTCAGTGAGGAAATCGTGGACCTGAACGCTCTTATTGAAGGCTTCGTAGCTGTCCTCGTAGTTCTTATCCTGGATGGCGTAAATACCCTCGTTGGAAATATTGCCCTGGAGGGTTTCGAGGCCCTTAAGGGCAGCTTTCTTACCGCTATTCTTGTCCGACATATTGTATGCCTTCATGTAGTAGTCAGCGGCAGTGGCGGCGGCACGGGCGACCATCGGCTCGATGGGCTCGTTGTTGGCCAGGGTACGGTCCTGTACGTACTGGTTAATGGCGGCGGAGTAGATGTCACCGGCCTCGATGTACGACTTATAATCGGCCTGCACCGTGGGGTCCTCCATAGCGACCATGACCGCATCAACGGCTTCCTGGAGCTTGACCGCGTCGCGGCTCGTGTTGTAGTTGTCGTAGGCCTTGGAAGCCTCCTTGAGTTGGTCCTCGCCACTCTGGGCGAAGGCGGTAGATACCGCAAGTAGTGCAACCAGTGCACTAAGGAATAAATTACGCATGATTAGGTTGTGTTGGTTTCAATGTATGTGTGTGCATACACCTCTGAGACGAGCGATCGCCCCGAAGGGTAATAGCAGAACGTTGAGCGTAGCCCCAACGATGGTTAAGGCTACCTTAAAATTATAAAACAGTCAGGTGCTATCCGTGTTCGGCTACTCTTCCTCACCGCCCACAATGTCCTCCTCGTCGATGCTCACGACGGCTACGTCGGCGATCGCATCGTCACTGCCTAGGTTGATTAGGCGAACGCCCTGCGTAGAGCGACCCATGACCCGCAGCTCCTCCATCCCGGTACGGATTAGGATGCCGGAGCGATTGGTGATCATCAGATCGTCGTCCTCGCTGACCGCCTTGATGGTCACCAGCTCACCGGTCTTCTTGGTAATTTTCATGGTGCTCACGCCCTTGCCGCCGCGGTTCGTAATGCGATAATCGGCCCAGTCCGACCGCTTACCCATGCCGTTTTCGCTCACCACTAGGATGGTTTTATCGGCGTCGCGTTCGTGATCGAGGGTGACCATACCCACGACCCGATCTTTGGGTCCGTTCAGGCTGATGCCCCGCACACCGGCGGCATTACGGCCCATATTACGAACGGCGTTCTCCTCGAAGTGAATGGCCTGTCCCTTAGCCGTAGCCAGGAAGACGTGACTGTTGCCGTTGGTAAGGCGGGCTTCTAGGAGTTCGTCGCCCTCATTGATGGTGATGGCGTTGACCCCATTGGTGCGTACACGGCTATATTCCTCCAGACTGGTCTTCTTGACCTGCCCTTTCTTCGTTGCAAAGATCACCGAGTGCTGGGCCAGGAACTCTTCGTCCGTCAGGTCCGCCACGTTGATGTAGGCCTTGACGTTGTCGTCCTTGGGCATGGCCAGGATGTTCTGGATCACCCGACCGCCACTGTTCTTACCAGCCTCCGGAATCTCGTAAATGCGCAGCCAGTAACAGCGCCCCTGCTCCGTGAAGAGGAGGAGGTAATTGTGGTTGCTGGCGATGAAAATGTGCTCGATGAAGTCGGTATCCCGGGTTTTACTGCCGCGACTGCCCCGACCGCCCCGGCTCTGAGCCCGGTACTCGCTCACCGGCGTACGCTTGATGTAGCCCAGGTGGCTGATCGTCACTACTACGTCCTCGTCGGCGATCATGTCCGTGATCGAGATATCGGCCGTATCCAGGCTAATCTCCGAGCGGCGCTCGTCGCCGAAGCGGGCCCGTACGTCCTGTAGCTCCTCCTTGATGATCTCGCGCTGCAGCTGTTCACTTTCCAGGATGGCGCGTAGCCGGTCGATCAGCGCACGAATCTCCGCGTACTCATCCCGAATCTTATCGATCTCCAGGCCGGTAAGCTTCTGCAGGCGCATGTCGAGGATGGCCTTAGCCTGCTCCTCGCTCATCACGTTGCCCTCCAGCACGAAGAGCTCCGCGGTAGCCACCTCGTGGATCAAAGCACCGAACTTATCCCAGAACGCGTCCCGGTCCGTAATGAAGTTACCGGCCATCAGTCCGTCGCGGGCGTCCTCTGGATTGGCACTGGCACGAATCAGTGCGATCACCTCGTCCAGGTAGTCCAGCGAGATCAGCAGACCGATCAGGATGTGCGCCCGCGCCAGGGCTTTGTTAAGTTCGTACACCGTACGCCGCTGGATCACCTCCAGGCGGAAGGCCACGAACTCCTCGATCAGGTCCTTCAGGTTCAGCGTCATGGGCCGGCCACCGACCAGCGCTACGTTGTTGACGCCGTAGCTCGTCTGTAGCGGGGTGTACTTATACAGGTAGCTGAGCACAATCGAGGCCATCGCGTCGCGCTTCACCTCGATGACGATACGCAGTCCGTCGCGGTCCGACTCGTCGCGCACGGCACTCACCCCGGTGATCTTGCCATCGTTGACCAGCTCGGCGATCTTGGCCACCAGCGTAGCCTTATTGACCTGGTAGGGGATCTCGCTGATAATGATCGTTTCCTTATCGTTCGAGTCGACCTTGATGTCGGCCCGGCCCCGCACGACCACGCGGCCGCGTCCGGTCCGGAAGGCCTCACGCACCCCGTCCATGCCGTAAATGATGCCACCGGTAGGGAAATCCGGGGCCTTCACAAACTTCATCAGTTCATCAATGCTGATGTCGGGGTTGTCGACTAAAGCAATTACCCCATCAACCACCTCATTCAGGTTATGGGGCAGCATGTTAGTAGCCATACCCACCGCAATGCCCGAAGCGCCGTTCACCAGCAGATTCGGGATACGGGTGGGCATCACGGTAGGCTCCTTGAGCGTATCGTCGAAGTTGAGCTGGTAGTCGACCGTGTCCTTGTCCAGGTCGCCCAGGATGCTGTCGCTGATGCGCTGCAGGCGCGCCTCGGTGTAGCGCATGGCGGCCGGGCTATCGCCGTCCATGGAGCCGAAATTACCCTGACCGTCCACCAGGGGATAGCGCAGGCTCCAGTCCTGCGCCATACGGACCATAGTATCGTAAACGGAGGAGTCGCCGTGCGGGTGGTACTTACCCAGTACCTCGCCGACGATGCGGGCGCTCTTCTTGTGTGCGCCGCGGTAGCTGAGTCCCAGCTCGCTCATACCGAAGAGCACCCGGCGGTGTACGGGTTTGAGTCCGTCGCGCACGTCGGGCAGCGCCCGGCTTACGATGACCGACATCGAGTAGTCGATGTAGGCCGACTTCATCTGGTCTTCGATATTGACCGGAATGATGCGTGAATTTGGCATACGGGTAGTTTAGACGGGGCGGGGCCGCAGGTGCAAGAAACGTCGCAAAACAGCCAGTCCGCCCACGCACGAAGGTACAAAAATCGTGCCTAAAAACCTAGCTAAACCATAGCGATTATGGGGGGTTAAGTAGCCCATATGGCAGAGTCGAAGCAGGTTGTCAAACCTTACGGAAAAAAGGAATCGAAGAAAGAGGAAGTAGGTCGGATGTTCGACTCCATTGCCCCCACCTACGACCTACTCAATCGGGGGTACCTCCTTTGGTATTGACACCCTGTGGCGGAAGAAACTCATCGCCCAACTCAAGCCCCGAGAGCACCGTACCATCCTTGACGTAGCCACGGGCACGGCCGACGTAGCCATCCAGACCGTACTGCGCACCGGAGCCGATCACGTCACCGGCGTAGACCTGAGTGAGGGGATGCTAGCCTACGGGCGGGTGAAGGTTAAAAAGTGGGGGCTGGAGGAGCGCATTACCCTCGAGCAGGGCGATAGCGAGGCACTGCCCTACACCGACGGGAGCTTCGATGCCGTCACGGTGGCCTTCGGCGTGCGCAACTTCGAACATCTGGAGCGGGGGCTGGCCGAGATGCTACGTGTACTGCGGCCCGGCGGCAAGCTCATCGTACTAGAATTCAGTCGCGTGAGGTACGCACCGCTGCGTTGGGCGTTCAATTTTTACTTTGGCAAAATTATGTCGCTCATCGGCCGTTTACAGAGCCGAGACCCCCGGGCGTACGCCTACCTCTTCGAATCCGTCCAGGTTTTTCCGAGCGGTCCGGACTTTCAGGCAATCCTTCGGCGGGTCGGTTATAAAGACACTACATGGCAAGCACTTACACTGGGCGTCGCTTCTATCTACACGGCTTACCGGCCGCGCTGACTCTTTGCCTCACGATTTTCTGTTGCACCTGCGCACGCGCCCAGTTTGTCGGCGGGAACAACCGAAACTTCTACGATTTTCAGGCAAAGCCCTACTACTTTGGCATCACCCTGGGCTTTAACTCGAGTCGCTACACCCCCTTCCGTAGTCGCGAGTTCCTGTACACCGATAGCATCGTCGGCGTGGAGAGCCTCAACGGGCCGGGCTTCAACTTGAACTTGATCGGCAACCTGAAGCTCGGCAAGTACTTCGACTTCCGCTTCACCCCGGGCTTCAACTTTGCGGAGCGTAACCTGAACTATACGCAGAGTACCCAACGGCGCGCACAGATTCAGGAAAAGGTAGAGGCTGTATTTATAGAATTGCCCTTTTACTTTCGCTACAAGTCAGCGCCCTACCGCGATAAGCGGCTATTTCTGATCGCTGGTATGAAGTATTCTTTCGACGTAGCCAGTGAGAGCCGTACGCGACAGGCGGAGGAGCTGGTACGTATCAGCCCCCATGACTTTGCTGTAGAGTACGGGGCGGGAATTCAGATCTTTTTTCCCTTCTTCATCCTATCCCCGGAATTCAAGATCAGTCACGGCATCGGCAACACCCTGTTGTTTAACCCTACCTTACCGCAGAGTGTCATTCTGGATAAGGTGACAACACGCACCTTCACGATCTCCTTTCACATTGAGGGGTAGTTACAGGGCTCGCACGATGGCCGCAAAACTTTGCGCGTCGAGGCTTGCCCCCCCGACCAGCCCGCCATCCACATCGGGCTGGGCGAAGAGTTCGGCGGCGTTATCGGGCTTTACCGAGCCACCGTATAGGATGGTTATATTATCGGCGATCTCACTACCGAACTGGTTGCCGATCATGCGGCGAAGGTAGTCGTGCATCTGCTGCGCCTGCTCGCTGCTGGCCGTCACGCCGGTCCCGATGGCCCAGACGGGCTCGTAGGCGATCACTACTTCCCTGATCTGCTCCGGACTCAGCGAGCCCAGGGCTTGCTCTACCTGCTTACCGACGACCACCTCCTGATTGCCGGCCTCGCGGATGGCTAGTTTCTCGCCGCAGCAGTAGATAGGTTTCAGGCCAGCTGCGATGGCAGCTACGATCTTACGATTGATGAGATCGTCGTCCTCCCCGGCGTACTCTCGTCGCTCGCTGTGGCCCAGGATCACGTACGCTACGCCTGCGTCGGCTAGCATCTCCGCGCTCACCTCACCGGTGTAGGCCCCCCTGGGTTCCTGGTGCATATTCTGGGCGGCCACGGCGTAGCCGGGGTGGTCTGTGAGCTGCTCGTGTACGGCCATGAGTTGGATTTCGGGTACGCCGAATACTACCCGGGTGGGGGGGGTGCCTAGTTTTTCCAGCACATCACGCACTAGCGCGTGGCCCTGACGGGGGGTGGTGTTCATTTTCCAGTTTCCGGCTACCATGGTGCGGCTCATAATGACTTGGATTTAATTTGATTCTGTAATAGCTGGCGCAGCTCCGCTGCTACAGGGGGTTGAACCACAGAGCGCGCAGGGTTACGCAGAGCCTCGTTCAGTCACACCTCTGCGTCTCTCTGCGCACTCTGCGGTTCGAAGTTTATGTAAGCACAGCTGCCATGCTACGTAGATAAGTGCGCTCACTTCCGCTTAGCCTCATTGCGCTCGATCGTATGCCCCGGGCGGCTCCATTTAATCCGTTGTTTCTCAGTGGGCGGACCGGGATCAGCAGTAGGTACCGGACGAGCCCCCTTAGCGTAAGCCGCCGTAGGCCGCAGGCCCAGCGCACTGAACAGCTCCATGTCCGCGAAGGCCTCTGGATTAGGCGTAGTCAACAGTTTATCGCCGGCGAAGATGCTGCCCGCGCCGGCCAGGAAACACAACGCTTGCCCCTCGGGGGTCATGCCGGCACGACCCGCACTGAGCCGTACCGTGGTGGTCGGCAGTACGATACGCGTCACGGCGATCATACGCACCATTTCGAAAATATTGACGGGCTCCTGCTCTTCCAGCGGCGTACCTTCTACGGCTACCAACGCATTGATGGGTACCGACTCGGGCACCGGCGTCAGGCTAGCTAGCGTAAGCAGCATTTTCAGGCGGTCTTCGACGCTTTCCCCCATACCGATGATGCCTCCGGAGCAGACCGTAAGTCCGGCGCGGCGGGCGTTGCCGATGGTTTCCAGGCGGTCCTGGTAGCCACGGGTGGAGATCACCTCCTTGTAGTACTCCTCACTGCTGTCCAGGTTATGGTTGTAAGCGTAGAGTCCGGCGGCGGCCAGGCGCTCGGCCTGGTTGGGGGTGAGCATGCCGAGGGTGGCGCAGACCTCCATATTCAATCCATTTACGGTGCGTACGAGCTCCAGCACCTGGTCGAACTCGGCATCGTCACGCACATTGCGCCAGGCGGCCCCCATGCACAGGCGGCTGCTGCCCAGTCCCTTGGCGCGCTCGGCGGCCGTGCGCACCTGTTCCACGGAAAGCAGCGCATTTTCCTCGACGTCGGTGTGGTAGCGGGCGGCCTGCGGACAGTAGCCACAGTCCTCCGGACACCCCCCGGTCTTAATGCTCACCAGGCTCGATACCTGTACCTCGTTAGGATCGTGGTGCTGCCGGTGCACGGTAGCGGCCCGAAAGAGGAGCTCCATTAGCGGAGCGTCGTGCAGCTCCCGCAGCTCGGCCAGCGACCAGGAAGCGGGGAGGGGATAGGTCTGGACGGTCATAGGCCGGCAAATATAGGTACTGCCCCTCAGCCGTCCGGCAAGCGGTATACGTACCACCACTTCTGGCGGTCGGCCCAGCCGAGGACGTTCACCGCGTCGATGAGCGAGCTACGGTCCGTGTACAGCAGCTCGCTACCGACCGGTAATTCGGGGGGCTGCCGCGTATGCTCCACGTAAAGGCAGGGCCCGGGGGCGGGGCCGCAGGTGCCTGCGGTATCGAAGGGTGACTCAACAATCGTAGTACCGGGAGGCAAATAGAAGTGGGGGGTAGTCCCCTCGGCGGTGAAGAGTCGGGCCCCCGGTCCGGTCAAATTTGCGCCAGTGGGAAACGTGCGGTAGATGTACGCTGCCGGCCCGGTACCGGAGTCCGCCCGGCGCACGGCGACGGATAGCAGTAACACGATGTTTACCCCCAAGCACAGCCAGGCGGTACCTCTCACCCACTGCCGGTTCCAGAAGGGTCCGTACCGTGCGTAGGCCGCGCTGCCCGCGCCCGCCAGTAGGATCGGTAGCAGGGGAAGGAGCGGAAACAAAAAGCGGATGTCCTTACGCGCTAGCAGCGTGTGTACCAGGAAAAACAGCCCGACCATCCAGCTCACCGGGTCGCGGCGGTATACCCACAGGTAGACGATGGTCCCACCGAGGTACACCAGACCTAAGGGCGGAATACCCCGTAGCACCACCAGCTCGAAGTACCCGTACCAGGGCAGGGTACCGTAGCCGGCCGCGCGCCCCTCGATCAGGTTGGCAGCAAAGTAATGGTAGGCCGGTAGCGTCCACTCTCCGTAGAGCCAGTACGTCAGGGGGTAGGCGAGCAAGAGTACCGTAAAGCCCCCGGCTACGAGGCCACCTACTGCTTTCCATGGGGCACGATGCACGAACAGGAGCCATAGTCCGAACCCTACGGCCAGCAGTCCGGCCTGGTAGCGGAAGAGGAAGGCCAGGCCAAAGTAGGCTCCGCTCCAGAAGCTACTCCAGCCCCCCGCGGGGGTGTAGTGTTGATCCACCGCAGGGGTGCGGATAGGGTAGGTTAGTAGGCCGAGCACCGCCGCGAGCCCCGACCAGTTCTCACTCGAAAATCTCACGCCACTGTAGTAGGCACACCAGTGGAAGAACAGGAGCACGATAAATGCCGATCGTAGACCAGTAGGTACAACACCCACGTACCGCCGGTAAAGTAGCACGGCCACCCACAAAGAGAGCCCGGCCGAAAGTAGGCGGAGAAGAAAGGCTACCACAAATGGATCTGCCGTTCCCACGCCACCCAGTAGTCGGTACATACCATAAGCTACCGCGGGTTGTAAGGCCGGGCGCATCCGCTCGCCGTACTCCCACGGTAGCTCGTGCACCGGAGTGATGCCCAACTTGTAGGCGGCAAACTCGAGAATTTGGAAGTATTCATCCCCCTGGTGGTGCCCGGTCGAATTCCAGGCGGTGAGGGCTAGTAGGAGTGCCGCGGCGATGATTAACCACCTACTCATGCGTACGGCCTGAACGGCCTGTCGGAGCTGCCGGTGCCAGATCGTTCCCGATAGGTTGTGAAAGCACCCTGACCAACTCCTCATTCAGCACCGGCTGGCCGGCATCCACCCAGCAGCTGTACCAGGCCGACCCGACGGCCCGCACCGCGGCCCGAAAGCGATCCTCGACCATGCCGTGCATAGCCTGAGACCAGGCGGCGGCATACTCCCGGCACTGTGTGCGTACCTCCCGCCCCAGTCGCTCCTCGACGCAAAGTTGCCGATCGGAGGAAAATCTCTGTCGTAGCCGAGCCTCGGTAGTTAGCACGCTATCGACCAGCGCGTGGCTTTCGAGCACGATGTTCCAGTAGTATTCGGCGGGGTCGGAGATGTAGTCCGCAGGGCCCACGAAATAGTCATAGTCGGTATCCGCAAACAGCTCCGGTAGCCGGCTCTCCCAGAAGGCGTGAATACCGAGCTGATTGGTGAGCTGGCCATTGTAGTTCTCGGTGGTGTGCAACGGCACGTGGGCATCGCCGATGTAGTGACCGAGCTCGGCGGCTAGCTGCAGAATACGGTCGGCATCACCCGCTACGAAAGCATCGGTAAGCTGCCGGTGGTGGCGCTGCAGATGATAGGGCAGGATGCCGTGCTCGGAGAAGTGATCTACCGGGTAGACCGCTCCCACCGTGTCCGGAAAGTCCAGGCGGCGCAGGGAGTCCACCACTACAGCCCGCTCCTCGTACAGCGCTGGAAGTAGCGTGTTCGTCCATAGGTTACGGTAGTCTGCTAGTGGAAGGTCGAAGCTCCTTTCTCCGCTGGTCAGGATCGCCTGGTCGAACAGCACGGTGTCCAGTCGCCAGTGCGTGGTATCTCCTGCTGTATCCACAGCGTCCAGACCGCCCCGCCACATGCGGGCGTCCAGGTAGCTACGGGGTACGTCATCGAAGGGGAGCTCCCCCCAGTGATCTAGGTCGATGTAGTGGCGCACGGCCTCGTGCTCGGTGGCGTAGCGGCGCTTGTCGGGGTCGACGGCGTGCTCGGCCAGGTAGTCGGCCTGCGGTCGGAAGCCTACGCCTAGTTCGGGCGGAAGGGTATACACCGCCAGGCGGTTGATGCGGCGGTGGGCGAAGAAGCCCCAGGATGGGGAAGGGGGCGGTTCGCAAAACGTTGCACCCGCGGCCCCGCCCAGGAGTACGATGAGAAGTGAGGGAAGAAGGTTCATGAAGGAAGGATAACTTAACGGGCGTAGCGGCGGCGACGCAGAAAGTTGAACAAAAAGCCGAAGAGGCTAAGGAGTAGGAGGGGGAGCACTAGGTTGAGGCTGCGCCAGTAGCCGGCCTCGGCCAGGGCACGGTTCTGGTCGAGCAGGCGCAGACGTACGTCTTTGTTGCGGCTGTTGATGATGCCGGTAGGATCGAGTAGGTAGGCGACTGCATTGAGCAGGAAGGTCTTATTGGCGTAGGGGATGCCGCTGAAGCGGTTGACGCCAAGGGTGCCTACCTCGCCGCGACTACTGACACTGTTAGCTAAGACGTCACCGTCGCTAACGACCAGCATGGCGGTGGGGATTGAGCTACTACGGTAGTCTCGATTGCTACGACTAAGCAGATTCTCGAAGGAGGAGCGCATCCGGTTGGCGAAGGGACTTTCAAAAGTGCCCTCCAGGAGAAGCGCCAGGGGCAAATCAGCCCGGTTGAAGCGGTCCAGTTTGACGCTGAATTTCTGGGCGTCGAGGTCGATGGTGGAGGGCACGGCCTGGAGCCGCGCCCTGTTGCTGCTAGTGAGGAGGGTAGTGCGGCTGATGTTAGTCCCGGCACCGACCTCCTCCAGGAGGGTAGGGTAGCGCAGGTCTACGGCGTCGATATTTTGCACGATGGGATGTTCCGAGGCGGGCAGTGCGGTGACGTGGTAGGGGAAGGGCACTAGGGTGAACCGGGGGCCCGTCGGTCCCTGGCTGGTTGCTATCGGAATGGGACTATTAGCCAGGTCGAGCACCAGCTCGCTGCTAACGCGAAAGCCGTAGCGGAAGAATAGATCTTCCAGTCCGGTAGTCCGGGCCTGGGGGATAGCCTCGCCCGTAGTCTGCAGGCTATCGTAGTCCATGGCTACGGCGTCGATGGCCCAAACGACCTTGCCGCCCTGCATCACGTACTGGTCGAGCCGGAAAGCCTGCTCCGGGGTAAAGGGCACCGTCGGTTTGGCGACGATGAGTAGGTCGACCTGATCGGGTACCGTGGCTACGCTATCCAGGTACAGCGGCCCCACCTCGTAGTCCTTGCGCAGCTCGCTGACCAGGTCGGCAAACTGAGCCGGGGGCAGCTCGCCGTTGCCGAGGGTGAAGCCGATGGTGTATTTGTCCGTGGCGGTGAGGCCCGCGATGGCGCGTGTAAGATTATATTCTAGTAGGTTCTCCGCCTGGTTAAGTTGCTGGGCCAGTGGCACATCGGGGCGGGAGGCCTCCAGCAGGGGCACGATGCGCTGCTGCTCGCCGGCGTACACGAGAGCGTAGGGATATACGGCGCGGGCGGTGCGCTCCCCGGCCGACTGCTGGTAGTCAGTCACCGGTACGATGTCGTCCTCAAACATTGCCTCCTGCCGCTGGCGTACCTCATCGGGGGTGCCTGCGAGTGGGTCGGCAAACTCGTACTCCAGGTAGTCGGTATAGCCGGCGAAGTCCTCCAGTTTTTCCTCCAGGGCGGTACGCAGGCGCTGGTAACCGGCGGGTAACTCCCCCGCGAGGAGGACGCGCACGTAGACCGGTTCGGCCAGGTCGGTGAGCTGGTCACGGGTGTTGGTAGATAGCGTGTAGCGACGGTCCTCGGTGAGGTCGAGGGCGGTGTACAGCCGGGTGCCCCCGAGGCGGGAGTGGGCCAGTACGTTCACCACCACGAGTACGCCCAGTCCGAGGACAAATCGAAGTAGGGCCTGAAGGCGGTATATACGTTCACGTGAGGGCATAGGCGGTGGGAGGCGAAGATAAAGCGGGTCCCCGACAGAGTCCGGGGGCCGTTAATCCAGCTCGCATCCGCGCGCGTTGTACCTTCGTAGCGGTCGCAAGCGTGGCGCTACCGGCCCTACAATTTCGATCACTGCACCCCTACGTATGAAGTTCCGCTTTGTCTGCATGCTTTTTCTCCTTTTCACCCTGCTGAGCTGCGGGGAGGATAGTAATCCGAATTACCAGGAGGAAGTCGCCCGCCCCGAGTTCTTTCACCGTTCGGTGAAACAGCTCACGGACGTGATCGTCCACGATATCTTTTCCCCGCCGGTAGCGAGCCGGATCTACTCCTACTCGAGTATCGCCGGCTACGAGGCGCTGGCGGCGGGCGATCCCAATCTAGAGAGCCTAGCCGGGCAGATTCCCCACCTTGCACCCGCGCCCCCGCCCCCTGCCGGACAGGAAATTGCCTTTCCCATTGCCGCGGTCGCCGCACAGCTCAGGGTGGGTAAGAGCCTGATCTTCAGTGAGCCGAAGATGGATGAGTTCAGGGAGGAGCTTTTTCAGGAGATGCGCGAGATCGGCGTGCCGGAGGAAGTCTTCGCTGCCTCGGTCGCCTACGGAGAGCAGGTAGCCGACCACATCATCGCCTGGTACGGCGGGGACATGTACAAGCAGACGCGGACGTTTCCGAAGTACTCCATCACCGACGATGAGACCAAGTGGCAGCCGACGCCGCCGGACTACATGGACGGCATTGAGCCGAGCTGGATGAAGATCCGGCCGTTCACACTGGATAGCGCCAGTCAGTTTAGTCCCTTACCGCCTACCGAATTTAGCCTGGAACCCGACAGCAAGTGGATGCACGAGGTGAACGAGGTGTACACCGCCTTTACCGGCGTCGACGAGCAAGAAAGCGCCCAGCGGCAGGCGATTGCGCAGTTCTGGGACTGTAATCCCTACGTGAGCCACACGGTGGGCCACCTGATGTTTGCCACCAAAAAGATCACCCCGGGCGGGCACTGGATCAATATTGCCGCGATTGCCGCTAAGAAAGCAGATGCCGATTTTGCCCGCACGGTAGAGACCTACGCCCTGGTCAGCATGGCCATGTACGATGCCTTCATCAGCTGCTGGGAGGAGAAGTACCGCTCGAAGCTGGTGCGGCCGGAGACCTTCATCAACCGCCACGTCGACCAGGAGTGGCGGCCGCTGCTCCAGACGCCGCCCTTTCCGGAGCACACCAGTGGGCACTCCGTGGTGAGTCGCGCCTGTGCGGTGGTACTGACTGATTTATACGGGAATAACTTTGCCTATGACGACGATAGCGAGGAGGAGTACGATTTGCCGACGCGGACTTATCCGAGCTTTTTAGCGGCTAGCGAGGAGGCTGCGATCAGCCGGCTCTACGGGGGTATTCATTACCGACCCTCCATTGAGTACGGGATGACACAGGGAGAGGCGGTAGGCAAGCACCTACTCGCACGCATTCACGCCCGATCCAAGATCACCGAGGCACGGGGTGGCGGTCTTACTACCAAACGGTGAACTTCGCGCTGCTGCTCATCGGGCAACTGATCCTGTACTCTCTGCTGATGCTAGCCAATGAGTACGCCGGTACCCTGCTGGCCGCCATCCTTGGCGCTATCTGCTTTGCGATCTGGGGGCTGAGTCACGTGACGGAATGGGTGGAGCCCAGTAGGGTGAGCCGCTCTTATTACACCTACCTGCTTACGGGATGGATTGCCCCGGCCCTGGCCCTGATCGCCTTCATTGCCCTGCGAGGCGGTATTGGCTGGCTCTGAGGCGAACATGTCCGGTCGCCACCGGCTTGACTACTACGTATGAAGCGTTTGATCTCCTACTCCCGGGGCCGACTCTCCGCCTTTGGGTATGCCTTTCGGGGGGCGTATGACCTGCTGCGCAACCACGCGCCGTCGAAGATCCACATCGCCGCCTTTTTAATGATGATCGGCCTATCGTGGGGGCTGGATTTCGCCCTCTGGAAATGGGTGGCGGTGTTGCTGTGCTCGGGGATGGTACTGGCCGCCGAAGCGCTGAATACGGCCGTGGAGTACGTGGTAGACTTGGTAAGCCCGGAGTATAACATCCTGGCCGGTAAGGCGAAGGACGTGGCGGCGGGGGCGGTGTTATTTACTGCGGTGTTTTCCGGGATTATTGCTTTGCTGTTAGTGTATGATTCACTCTGGGGGGGCGGGTAGTGCAACTCCGCTGCTATTGGTTTTGAACCACGGATTTTAGCGCCGGAAGCGCCCTGTTATACCTGCCTCAGTAAGTCTTAGTCATCCGCTCCGGGACGAGGATAGTAAAGTCAGCCTTCCCCACATTCTCCCTGATCAGCCCATCGAGCTTGGATTGCTCCAGCGTAGTTATGGTCACCACCCGCAACTGCGGTTTGTACTGCCGCAGGTACCAGCTAATGCCCTCGAAGTTGTCGCTGTGGTAACTTCCGTTGATGTGCAGGAGGGGCCACCCTTCGCGGACGTTGCGGGCGATAAACCAGGCCATCGTAGCATCCTTGATGGCTTGCGCTTTGGGGAAGTTTTCACCGGCGTGACCGGGTCCCTGTCCCGGCATCAGCATCGCTTCGTAGCCCGGTAGTTCCGCATCGTAGGGTGGGGGCAGCGGGGGAAGCAGCGCTTGTTCTTCAGCCGGCAAAGACTGTAGCACCACGAAGCCGCGCTGGAAGACCATCCGGGCGTACTCCCGCGGCGTATTGGTAGCGTATACTCGGGCGCTCTGCTGCCGCGCTTGCTGGAGTAGCGGTAGGTAGTCGGTGTTGAAGTTCGGCCACAGCCCCCCGACCGCGCTATCGAGCTGCTCTACGGTGAGGCTATCGGACATGAATCTATCGAGGGCATCCTGCTCGTCGGTTTCGAACATCTCCAGGCCTAGATCGTAGGCCTGGAGGTCGCCGGCTACCACGAGCTCCAGCCAGTGCGCGATGGGGTTATTGTGGTACTCGCCGAAGAGGATGACATCCGCTTCCTGTAGCTCGCGCAGCATCTTTTTGTAGGATACTTCTTTACCGCTTTTTCCGAACAGCGCGTAGGCCTGGGGTACCGACTGCGAGTATAAAGTGGTACTCAGCAGTAAGCAAAGCATAATTTGGTATGACATGGTCACAAAGCTACGAAGTCCGCCGGGTAGCGTTTTGCTTCCAGACGAAGGGTGCAGCACCGCCAAATTGTACTTCGTACTTCTAGTAAGGCATCTCCCCACCCGTAACGCCCATCACCTCGCCGGTAAGGTAACTACCCTCCTGGGAAGCAAGCAGTACGTACACCGGGGCAATCTCTGCGGGCTGGCCCGGCCGACCCAGCGCGGTAGTACTACCGAACTTCTCAATTTTGTCCTGCGGCTGCCCGCCGGAAGACTGTAGCGGCGTCCAGAACGGACCGGGGGCTACGGCATTCACGCGGATCCCCTTTTCGGCCACCTGCTGGGCCAGCGCCTTGGTGAAGGCTACGTTACAGGCCTTGGTCTGGGCGTAATCGAGCAGACTCGACGAGGGGTCAAAGCTCTGCACCGAGGCGGTGTTGATGATGGACGCCCCGGCACTTAAATGCTTGAGAGCTTCCTTCGTGATCCAAAACGGAGCGTACACATTGACCTTGAAGGTATTGTCGAACTGCTCGGTGGTGAGGTCGCTGATTGATTTTTGGGCGGTCTGCCGGCCGGCGTTATTGACGAGAATATCTAATCCACCGAGCTTACCTACGGCAGTAGTTACCAGTTCCTTGCAGAAAGCCTCTTCGACGATGTCTCCGGGGATGGCTACGGCGGTGCGGCCCTCGGCTTCGATCAGTTTGATCACCTCCTGGGCGTTCTGCTCCTCGGTGGGTAGGTAGTTGATGGCTACGTCAGCCCCCTCGCGGGCAAAGGCGATGGCGGTGGCGCGTCCGATACCCGAGTCACCCCCCGTGATCAGGGCCTTGCGTCCCTCAAGGCGGCCAAAACCGACGTAGCTTTCCTCGCCATGGTCGGGCTCGGGATCCATCTTGTTGACCGAGCCGGGCCGGTTCTGCGGCTGCCGCGGAAAGGGCGGGCGGGGGTACTGGGTGAGGGGATTCTGCTTCTGGTAGCGGTTAGTTAGTTTGTCTGTTGCACTCATGCCCCGTTAACCGGGCGTTTTTCTCATATGTTTGCTAAATGCCGCCGACTTTGCCCTTGCTCACCACCTCGGCCTACTTTCCCCCTCTGATTTGGTTCGTTAGCGCCCTCGCCGCTGGCACCTGGCAGTGGGAGGCCCACGAAACCTACCAGAAGGGCGGCTGGCGCAGTCGTTGTCGCATCCTCACCGCCAACGGTCCATTGCTCTTATCCGTGCCGCTCCGGGGCGGCAAGCACCAGCAGATGCCCATCCGCGAGGTACTGATCGATGAGCGCACGGACTGGCGGCGGCAGCATGCACAAGCCATCCGCTCAGCTTACGGCCGTTCTCCTTACTTCGAGTATTATGGGGAAGAGGTATTGCAACTAATTCAGCGACAGTGCGATACGCTATGGAACTACAACTTAGCTATCACCAGAGGTATGATTCAACTTTTAGATTTACCCCTTTCGCTCAGTTTTACAACCTCATTCCGGGGCGGGGCCGCAGGTGCGAAGTTGGTGGGAGGCGCACAGGGACTAGCTTCGTACCCCCAGGTCTTTTCCGATCGGTTCGGCTTCGTGGATGAGCTGTCGGTACTGGATGGCTTGTTTTGTTTGGGGCCTACCTTTACCCCATGGCAAACCTAATCGACGCCGGCCTCCAGGCTGACCGTGCCCGGCTGGAGGAGATTATCAAGCGACTGCACGAGCTGACCATCCGCATCGGACACGAGGACATGGCCCAGACCGTAAGCGACCTGCGCAACCGCATCTTCGAACCCTTCATGTTCGTGATTGTGGGCGAGGTGAAGGCCGGCAAGTCCAGTTTCGTCAACGCACTGCTGGCAACGGGGGAGGAGATCGCCAAGGCCGCCCCCCAGCCAATGACCGATACCATCCAGCAAATCATCTACGGGGAGGAGCGCCGCGAGGTCAACGTGAACCCCTACCTGAAAAAGATTTTCCTGCCCGTCGAGATTCTCAAGGAGATCGCTATCGTGGATACGCCGGGTACTAACACCATCGTGGCCCACCACCAGGAAATCACCGAGCAGTTCATTCCGGCCAGTGACCTGATTGTATTTGTCTTCGAGGCCAAGAATCCCTACCGGCAGTCGGCCTGGGACTTTTTCCAGTACATCCACGGGGACTGGCGCAAGAAGACCATCTTCGTGCTGCAGCAAAAGGACCTGGCTACGGAGGATGAACTGGCCGTCAATCTCGCCGGCGTGGCGGAAAAAGCCACCAAAGAAGGCATCGAGCACCCCCGGGTATTCGCCGTTTCCGCTAAGCTGGAGCAAGCCGGGATGTACGATAGTGGCTTCGAGCCCCTGCGGCAGTACATCGCCGATAATATCACCGGCGGCCGGGCGCCCCGCCTAAAGCTGAATAATAGCGTACTGACCGCCCAGACCATCAACGGGCGCATCGCCGATGGACTGCTCCTACGCCGCAGTCAGTTCGAGGCCGATACCCACTTTCGCCAGGATATCCAGGACACCCTTGAGGAGCAGGCCGGCCAGAGCAATAAGCAGGTCGATCTGATGGTCGAAAATCTGCTGCTGACCTATGACAACATCACCCGGGAAAAGCTAGCCGAGCTGCGCAACGGACTCAGTATGTTCGGTCTCGTAAAGCGTAGTGTAGCCTCCACCTTCGGTAGTACGCCGAGCGCCAAGACCTGGCTGGAGACCCTGGCCCGGGACCTGGAGACCGAGCTCAACGATAAGTTGCGTGCCCGCCTGAACGAAAACGTGGTGGACCTGGCCGAGAGCATCCAGCAGATGGTCAAGACCATCGACCTGAAGATTCGCAGTAGCCAGACGATTCTCAGCAACGACCACGAACTTTTCTCCAGCATTGCCGAGCGGCGCGAGAACGTGCTGCGCGATCTGCAGGACCAGTTTAATCGTTTTGTGAGCCGGACGGAGAACTTTACCGACGAAGCACTCTTCGCCGACCGCGAAAATTTGGCTCCAAACTTGGCCGCCGGTGGAGGTATCGCCGCGCTGGGGGTCATTCTCATGGCACTCAGCACCCTGCCCGTGCTCGACGTCACCGGCGGGGTGCTCACCACCGTGGGCGTGATCTTCGCCGGCTTCAGCACCCGGGGCAAGCGCCGCCGGATCGTAGAAAGCTTCGAGCAGGAAATCATCACCGGTCGCAATCGCCTAGCCACCGAGCTGGAAGAAAAACTAAAGGCCTACATCACCACCCTACGCCGGCGCATCGAGGCCAATTTCGGTCGTTTCGACGAGATGCTGGACCGGGAGCAGAAGAACCTGCTCATCCTGGAGGGCACGCACGCGGAGGTAGACAAGGAGCTAGCCAAGCTCAGTGAGACGATCTGATGCGCTACTTTTTGCTCGACAAGCCCTACGGCGTGCTGAGTCAGTTTAGCCGGGAGCTAGCCACGCACCGGACGCTGGCTGATGTATACGACTTTCCGCCCCACGTCTATCCGGTCGGCAGACTGGATCGCGACAGCGAGGGGCTGCTGCTCCTGACCGACGATACCCGGCTCAATTACCGATTGCTGCAGCCAGCTCACGGACACCGGCGTACCTACCACGTGCAGGTAGAGGGCGCGGTCGGGGAGGAGGCCACGGCGGCACTCGCGGCTGGTGTGACAATCCGCCTAAAGGGCCGGGAGCACCGTAGTCGTCCGGTGGTAGTCGAACGGATTGCACCTGCGTACTCGCCCAGAATGCCGCCTATCCGGCAACGCAAGCATATTCCCGATACGTGGTTATCCTTGACGCTGACGGAGGGTAAAAATCGGCAGGTGCGCCGCATGTGTGCCGCGGTAGGCCACCCCGTGCTGCGCTTGGTTCGCTACGCCATTGGCGAGGTGACGCTGGCTGACCTGGCGGGGCAACATGTGCGTGAGGTAGGGGTTAATTGGCTGAGTCAGCGGCTCGGATTGCTGAAATAACGTACTTTCGAACCCTTACTAACGGTACCGATGGAACGATTTCGTAGAACGGTGGAACACTCGGCCTTCGGCGTCTGCGCCTGGCTGGGAGACAAAATGGGCATCCCGCGGGCGCGGGTGCGGACCTACTTTATTTACCTCTCCTGCCTGTCCCTGGGGTCTTCCCTCCTCTTTTATTTCTTCGCGGCCTTCTGGCTCAACGTGCGCAACTACATGCGGGAGGGCCGGCGGCAGATGGGCTGGTAGATCGGTAGGGCAGCTATGTACACCCCGCCTACCACTGCATTATTAGCCTGGTCGGAGCGCGTAGGGGAGGCCGCGGCGGCCGGCCAGCCCTTCTTTTTTCTGCTCGATTTTGAGCTCCAACGGCCACGTTTTTTTACGGAGCGGGAGTGGCTGCGGCCGGGTAATCTGGCCTTTGATTTTCCCGGGCGGCCCGATCCTCAGCCCGAAACTACGCGGGTCGCACAGATCACGGCGCAGGCCATAGCTACCTCACAGTACCGGGAGGCGTTTGCGACCGTCCAACGCGGACTGCAGCGGGGCGATAGCTTCCTGACTAACCTGACCTTTCCTACGCCGATCGCGCTGGACGTTGACCTGCGGACGGTGTACGGGGCGGTGGAGGCTAAGTACCGGGTGCTGCTAGCGGATGAATTCGTCTGCTTCAGCCCCGAAACCTTCGTCACCATCGACCGGGAGGGCTACATCGCCACGAGTCCGATGAAGGGGACGGCAGCGGACACCCCGGCCGACCGTGCGGCCCTACTCAGCGACCCTAAGGAGGTAGCCGAGCATGCCACCATCGTGGATCTACTGCGTAACGACCTGAGTCAGGTAGCGCGCAGGGTACGGGTGACCGACTACCGCTACCTGCTGGCTACGGAGCGCGGCGGGGGCGCACTGGTGCAGACGAGCTCCGACGTTGGGGGACAGCTACCCAAAAACTGGCGGACTACCCTTGGGGCAACGTTACTGCGACTCCTTCCGGCCGGCTCGGTAAGCGGAGCGCCGAAGTCCGCCACCCTGGAGGTGATCCGCCAGGCGGAAGGGCAGGACCGGGGGTACTACTGCGGAGTTGCGGGCTACTACGATGGACAGCGGCTCGATACCTGCGTCCTGATTCGCTACATTGTTCACCGCGGGGGCAGGTATTATTTCCACTCCGGGGGGGGAATCACTGCCCGGAGCGACCGGGAAGGGGAATACCGGGAGATGAATGCAAAAATCAGACTACCGCTGCGGGCCACTCAGTAACGGAACTACTTCACCTATTCTGCCACCTACCTATCTTGCCGCCCCTCGCTAAATGTCGTAATTTTTGTCCCTTTCGAGTCCTATTCCTCCGCTGCTGGAAACCATCCGCCTGGTCGATGGAACCGCCCCGCTCCTTGACTTTCACCAGCAACGGGTAGACCGCTCACGCAGAGCCTATTACGGAAAATCGCCCGCATTCAAACTAGTGGATGTACTGGATAAAATCGATCTACCTTCTACGGGTACGCATAAGCTGCGCCTCATCTACGCTAGCGAACTACACAGTCACGAGATCACTCCCTACGAGGTAGGACCGGTACGTAGCCTCCGCGTCGTAGCGGATGACGGACTGCGCTATGGGCGTAAATATGTGGACCGCCGGGGCATTGCCGACCTGTATGCCCGGCGGGGGGAGTGCGACGACATCCTCATCGTACAGCGGGGGTACCTTACGGATACGAGCTACGCTAACATCGCCCTCTACGATGGCGCGCAGTGGTACACCCCCGCCTGGCCCCTGCTGCGGGGCACGCGGCGGGAAGAGCTACTGCAGGCCGGGGTGCTTCGTCCGTCCGTGATCCGGCTACGCGATCTACCCCAATTCGAGTGTATCCGGCTCATCAACGCTATGCTACCCTGGGGCGAGGGCCCTACGGTGGTGACGACGGCCGTGCGGGGGGTGCAGGAGTTATTGGGCCGTTAGGACATTTTACCCCCTACGGTCATTGAACTAATGGGGCGTTATGTAAATTAGGAGGCAAAACCATTCCCAACTTGAACTCAATAAACGAGGAGGCGGACCGCGGTCCGCTTGGCATAGCGATCATCGGGCTCGGTGGCGCCGTAGCCACCACCGCCGTAGCCGGCACATTACTTATTCAACGCGGTGAGCAAGGCACGACCGGTCTACCGCTCGCCGAACACAGCGACCTGGACCTCACCCCCTATACCGAGCTTCACTTCCGGGGCTGGGATCTATACGACGATAATCTGCACGCCGCGGCCAAGCACCACCGGGTACTCGACCGGGAGCAGCTCGACGCCGTGGAAAAGGATTTACAGAAGATGCGCCCCTGGCCCGCCATCAGCAACCGCAATTACTGCGAGGGCGTAGTCGGGGCCGCCGATAGCACCGAGACCCACCGTGAGCTAATCGCCGATATTCAGAACCGGCTGCGGGAGTTTGCCGCCGAGATCGGTGGCCGCGTCGTGGTGATTAACCTAGCCAGCACCGAACACGCTATCGACCCCAAGGAGACTATCTACCAGTCCGTAGATGCCTTCGAGCGCGGCGTGGAGGCCAACGATACCTCCATCAGCCCAGCCATGCTCTACGCCTACGCCTGTATCACCGCCGGCGTACCCTACGGTAACTTCACCCCCAGCCGCGCCGCCGATATCCCCGCGCTGCGCAAACTCGCTAATGAGCGTAACGTACCCGTAGCCGGTAAGGACGGCAAAACGGGCCAGACCTACATCAAGACCGTTCTGGCCCCGGCCCTGCGCGCCCGCGCCCTGCACGTGGACGGGTGGTTCTCGACCAACATCCTCGGCAATCGCGACGGGGAGGCCCTCCGTACGCCTAAGTCGTTGGAAAATAAGATCACCACGAAGGGTGACGTGCTCACCAACTGTCTGGGGTATCCCGTGGAGAGCCACCTGGTGCGGATCAATTACTATAAACCCCGCGGCGACGATAAGGAGGCCTGGGACAACATCGATATCTCCGGCTTCCTGGGTCAGCGCATGCAGATTAAGGTGGATTTCCTGTGTAAGGATAGCATCCTGGCCGCTCCCCTGGCCATCGAGATCGCCCGCTGTCTGGATCTTGCCGGCCGCCGGGGACGCGGCGGGGTAGTGGAGTCGCTCGGTGTATTTTTCAAGGCACCGATGACCCGGGAGGGCGGGGCGCCTAACCACAATTTCGCCGAGCAACAACTTGAGCTGCTCCGCTGGCTTCACGAGACCGATGCCATGGCATCGCACAGCGCCGCCACCCCGGCCTCCGATACCGTCGCTGCCTGACCGCCGATGTTGCCGACCCTTGATTTAGTACGTACCGCAGGTCTGCTGGCCGAACTGCAGGACCTCAAACGGCTGCAACCCGCCCACCTGCCCCATAGTATCGCTACGGAGCTGTTCCGCGAGGCCTGGATGCGTGTGCTGCGGGGAGACGATACTACTGAGGTGGCCTTACGTACCACGCTGGTTGCCCTGACCAGTGTGCTGTTTCCGGGAGCGGATGGACGCTTCTTTACCGTGGCCGGACTGGATGAAACTGACATAGCGGAGGTGCTGCACAACGCGCTACGCCGTACCGGCGGTAGGGTGCTGGAGGGGCAGTTGTACGATCGACTCGCGGCCGGGATTCCCGACCTGGCGCAACAATTCGCCGGCCACGCCGAACAGGTGTACGAACTGCTTCCCGAAGCCCTCGTGGTGCTCTGCGACCAACCGCGAGCCGGTGCCACGCATCCGGAACTGCCCCGTTTAGTCCTAAGCCCGCCGGAGATGCACTCCGATCACTGCCTGATGACGGCCGTCTACGCCGTACTTTTTGCCGAGCAGTACGGAGCCAATCCTGGCACAGCCTTTCTGGGGGCGCTGGCCCATCACCTACACAATGCCTACCTACCCGACTGTGGCTACGCCGGAGAGCTCTGCCTGGGCCGCCACCTTCAGCAGGTGATACAAAACTGCCGGGCGGAAGCGCTCGCACAGTTCCCGTCGCAGCTGCGGCCCCGCATCACGGAGGCGCTGTACCACCACGAGCGAATTGACACGCCGGAAGGTCTGGCGATCAGTGCCGGAGACGTGCTCGACCGGGTCATCGACGTGAAGTGGCGAACGCGCGCCGCTGCGGTCACCGATCAGGATATCCTAGGTGAGCTGGACCTGGTACACCCCGGTCCACTCAAGGATTTTCAGACCGAGCTGCTAAGTGCCACCGGCTTATGGGGGTAGTGCTGCTGAGTCCCACGAACGGCCGCCCCCTGGTGCCGCGGGGACCGCATCTGCTCAGCGACGGGGAACGACTGTGGCCCATAGTAGAGGGCATTGCCTACCTGCGAGCCAGGGAAGAGTTGCGCCTGGCCGTAGTCGAGGCCCTACAGGCTGACCGGGAGGGCCAGGCAGTAAGGTTGCTACTGGCGGATCAGGATCGCTTTAGCCCCACCAGTCCACCGGATGATGCCGCGCTGAATATCCTCCTCGAAGCCGGGGAGGAACTGACGCTGCGCCGGGCCATGGAGCTGCTCCATTTCGGCCCGGTAGCGGACTATTTCACCCACCGCTGGTCCTCGCCAACCTTTGTGGGGGGATTGCGATTGCTGGAGCTGAGTGTGCCCAACCGAGACGGCCGGGTGGTAGAGTATGCCTGTGGCATCGGCCATTTTCTACGGGAACTGGAGTCAATGGGCGTCAAGACCGTAGGCGTAGACATTGTATGGGCCAAGCTCTGGCTGGCACGCCGGTTTATGGGCGTGACTGGAACCCTGATCTGCGGTGATGTAGAAACTGGAACGGTGGTCGAGCCGGCCGAACGGTGCACCGTATTCTGTCACGATGCCCTGTACTTCTTGGAGCACAAGCAGTCCGCGCTCGACAACATGCGTCGCGCAGCGGCCGGGGGTAGGGTAGCAGTGGGGCACGTGCACACCCGGCTGGACCAGCACCGGGTCGGCTTTGCGGAGACGCTCACTGTCTATCGCCAGTTGACCCCGGGCACTACTGAGGACGACCGCTCGTACATTACCGCCTGGTTTACCGAAGGTCTGCCAACTGCGGCGACCCAGCACAGCAGTGCCGTAGCCTGGATGGAAGGGGAAACCCTACCCGTTGCAGAGCAGCTGCACTTTAGGCCGGCACTAAGTGATCTGCAGCAGAATCCCCTACTCGGTCCCGGTGAGGTACGCTGGCCCACACAAGGGTGGCAACGGGAGTACCAGGAGGACGCCGCGCACATCGGTCCGTATACCCTTACGGACCTCGTGGCCGACCCGCTGGTGCAGCAGCTCGTGACCGGCTTAAGAGAGGTAAGCGACCTCTCCAAACAAGAGCGCCTTTCCCTCTACCGCCGCCAGGCACTGCTCAACCTACCCCCCCAGTGGTGACCCGCTTCGGTATTGTCGGCTATGGTTGGGTGGCGCAGGATTACATGCTACCCGCCCTGCAGGCACATCCGGAGACGGAGCTCTGTGCCGTGGTCAGCGTGCGGGAGGAAGACTTCGTGAACCTGCCCGGGGGGGTGCGTCCCTACACCTCCGTCGGAAGTATGCTCGCCGCTGAGGCCCTGGACGCGGTGTACGTAGCCTCCCCCAATTACCTCCACCCCGAGCACGTGGCGGCCTGCACCGCAGCGGGGATCGACGTACTCTGCGAAAAACCCCTGGCCCACACCTATGCCGCTGCCGAGGAGCTCGGGCGAGCGGTGCGGGCGGCGGGGGTGCACTACGCGACGGCCTACGATCAGCGCCACCACCCGGCCCACCGTCTGATGCGCGATTGGGTAGCGGCGGGAAGGTTAGGTACCATTACCCAGGTGCGGCTCGACTACGCCTGCTGGCTGCCCGCCGGCTGGAGTGCCGACAACTGGCGCATCGACCCCGCAAGGGCCGGCGGCGGGGCCATCATCGACCTGGCACCCCACGGACTCGATCTGCTGGAAATGCTGCTCGGTCAGGCCATCGTGCAGCTGCATATATTCCAGCAACGCGCCGTGCAGGAGTACACCGTAGACGATGGTGGCGTGCTCAGTATGGCCTTCCGGGGGGGGGCTCTCGGCGTGCACACGGTGGGCTACAACCGCCCGGAGACCCTACCCCGCCGCCGCATCGAACTCATCGGTACCGAGGGCATGCTCACGGCCGAGAACACGATGGGGCAGGACCCCGGCGGTACCCTTACTTTTCTGCCGGCAGCACAACTGGGCGGCGGAGCGCAGGTGCTGCCCTTTGATGGAACGATAAGCCCCTTCTACCTCCAGCTCGATTCCTTCCTCCGCCAGCGGCAGGGGCTCGCTACCTATCCGCAACGTACCTTAAACGATGATCTCCGGCTCGCGAAACTACTCGACGATGCCCTGGCAGCAAATCCTATACTATGGCCCTGACGCACTACGCCTGTACCCACTGCGGGGGTTGGATCCTCTGGTTCGACAGCCGCGAGCCCGTGGCCTGCCCCAACTGCACCGATGTGAGGAACGCCCTGCCGCAGGAAGATTTTACCTATTTACCCATCGGGGAGGCTCCGGGGCAGTTTTCTACCCAGTGGCAGGAGACCCTACCGGGACTCTGGGAATTTTGGACCACCCCGCAGCTCGGCCTGGGCTCCCACGGCTGGCTGCTACAGCGTGACGAAGGCAACATTGCCTTCGAGGCCGCGCCATTCTACGATGAGGCCTCGCGCAGGCAGCTAGCGGTACTAGGCGGCATCCGGGTCCTGGCCGCCTCCCATCCCCACGGCTACGGGGCGCTCTGGCAGCTACAGAAGTTCTTCGACCCCGAGCTCATCATTCACAAGGACGATCTGAAGTACACGAAGGCCTTTCGGGTAAATCACCCCATCGACGACTTTCACGCCATTGGTGCAGAGCACGAGATGCTGCGCCTGGGGGGGCACTACGAGGGGCAAACCGCCCTGTACGATCACCCCCGCCGCATCCTTTTTCTGGGCGATGCCCTCAAGATCGACTTTGACGCTGCCGGTGTACCCGTAGCGCTAAGCTGCCACAAGGGCTACCACTACGCCATCCCACTGACGCGCGACGAACTGCTGCACTACCGTGAGGTGTTCGGTCGCTTTGACTTCGCCCACGTCTGCACCCCCTTTGAATTCGGCCGGGGGGTGAACCAGGCCCTAGCTACGGCACTTATCGATTACTTACTAACCCACGGCATCCACACCAGCCCGGTGCCACTCACAAGCCTTCAAGCGTATGTCTGATCAGCTGGACCGTGCCCTTTCCGCCTACCGAAATTCCCTGCCCCAGGGTACTTACGAGACCCTACGTATTGACGGGTCCGACTACCTCGGGATCCCAATCTATAACGTGGACCTATTCACCCCAGATAGTTATTACAGTGGCATCGGTTACGGAGCCAACGAGACCGAAGCCCTGGTGGGCGCTTACGGTGAGCTTGCGGAAGACTGCCACCTACAACTTTCTTTCCCTAAGCTACCCATCCGTGAGGCTAGCTACGCGGAGTTGGTACACGAACACGGGAAAGACGGGGTGCTCGATCCGCTGACGCTGGTCCTGCCAGCCGGCTCCCCGTATACTGCGGAGACCCGTCTACGCTGGGTGCCGATCGAGCGGCTACGGGATGGTGCCCGGGTCTGGTGTCCGGCTGAGTTTGTAGTGAGCGGGGACTGGGAGCTTCCCGACTATGACGATAAGCTCACGACCTGTATTTCCAACGGCACCGGCGCGGGCGATACCGAGGAGCGTGCCATCCTCCACGCCCTGCTCGAGCTCCTCCAGCGCGACGGCAACGCCGATAGCTTTCGGGCACTGGATCGCGGTCGGGTCATCGATCCCGCTACCGTGAGTGAGTCCGTGCGGGAGATTATCGCTTACCTCAGAGGGAAAGGTCTAGATGTCACGCTCAAGCTGGCCCGGGTAACCTGCGGCTGCGCCAGCGTTTACGCGGTCGGCGATGACGTAAGCTCCGATGCCTTCGGGCTGAGTGCTACGGCCTGCGGAGAGGCTGCCGACCCCGACATCAACAAGGCGTTACGCAAGGCGGTACTCGAATGCGCCAGTAGCCACAGTCGCAAGCGCTTCAACAATCTACCCTTCCGGCGACTGGACGGCGACGTGCCCGACGATTACTTCGACCGCATCCGGGCAGCAATCGACCTAGACACCGAAGAGGAACGGGCACTGCGTGCCATGGTAGAGTTTGTCACCTCCGACAAGTCCGTCGTACGGCGGCGGCTGGCGGGTAGTGTCTTTAGCCACCGCGAGACCGTCGCCGCTAGAGATCTTCCGACACTCCCGCAGGCGGAGGTACCCGAGCAATTGCGGTACGTGCTCCGCCAGCTAGGCGAAAACGGAATGGAACCCTACGTGTTCCGTGCTGCCACCGCCGGCCCCGACTGCCACGCCGTCAAGGTCGTCGTACCGGATATGGAGATGGAGTTCGGCAGTTACCACCGTATCGGTCACCGCGGGGTACAACGGCTGCTGCAGGACGACCCCTTCAAGCTGCTGAGCCGTGAGCCGGCAGCGGGCTGCCAACGTATCCGACTTACGGATCAGCGGGAGCGGGAGGTAGGGGGCCCCTGCTACCTCAATACCGCCCGCCTGGATGCGCTCATCGAGCCGCTTTACGGACTGTACCGGGAGCCCACCGCCCACGCGGCCCCCATTGCCCTGGAGGAAGATTACTTTGGTAGTAAATCCGTCATCGCGTGAGACTGCGTTACGCATATAACACCAATGGAGCGGCGCATCACAGGCTCCCGGACGCCCTCCGGCTGATCGCCGAGGCCGGCTACGACGGAGTCGCGCTCACCCTTGACTGGCACCACCTTGACCCCCTTGGCGAGCACTGGCAGGCCGATACCTACAACGTTCACCGTCTTCTGCAAGAGTACGGGCTCAGCGTAGTCATTGAGACCGGTGCCCGCTACCTGCTCGATCCCAACGATAAGCACGAGCCTACGCTGATCAGTCCCTTACCGCAGGACCGCGCCCGCCGGATAGCCTTTCTAAAGCGGGCCGTCGATATTGCCAAGCTCCTACACGCCGAGACGGTTTCCTTCTGGGCCGGTGTGCGCAAGCAGGCCGTCGCAGAGAAGGAAGCCTACCATCACCTTGGCGAGGGCCTACTGAGAGTTGCCGATTACGCCGAGCAGGAGAACGTGCACATCAGCCTGGAGCCGGAACCTGGCATGTTCATCGAAACCAATACCGACTACCAGCGCCTACTCGATACCCACCCTTCCCTCCACGACCGCCTTCACCTGGCGCTCGACCTCGGCCACGTCTGGGTCACCGGTGAAGATGACCCCGCCCGGGCCGTACACCGCTATGCCGATCGCCTCGGCACCGTCTCCATCGAGGGTATGAACCGGGGCCAGCACCTCCACCTGCCGCTTCACGAGGGCGACATGGAAATAAAGCCGCTTTTAGAAGCCCTACACGATGTTAAGTTTGACCGCCTGGTCTGCGTAGAGTTGAGCCGCGAGAGCGTGCGGGCCCACCACGCCATTCCGGAGAGTATTGCTTACTTGCGGGAGGTGGAAGGATCGCTGGATAGTTGATTCGGCGCTGAGGGACCCTTCCCCTAACCCATTTACCCCCTTACACCGTGCGCATCTGTTTCATCTCCCGCCGCTACTTCCCCGCCGTCTCCGGCATGAGCGTTTACGCCCGTAACCTGACCAGGGCACTGAGCGAGCGCGGCCACGAGGTGGTCATGATCAGCCAGTACCGGGAGGATCCCACCGGGGTGCGCATCTACGGTGGGGGCCCCCCGCCCCAGGAGCCGTGGATGGAGGTGCACGGACTGCGTTCCACCGGCGAGGAACAGGGCGTTGATAACCCCCCCGCCGACTTCGAAGCGGACACCCGCGCCATGGTCGCGCTGGCCGAGCGGCTGCACGCGCAGCGGCCCTTTGATGTGGTGCACGCCCAGTATGCTTATCCCACCGGACTGGCCGCCCTGGAGGTAAGTCGGCGGCTCGGTATTCCTAACGTAGTATCTATTCAGGGGGGCGACGGACACTGGGTGGGGCTCTGCTGCACCACCCACCACCGGGCCATGCAGGCCGTGCTCGATCATAGCATGGCACTGGTCATCGGCTGTGCGAGTTTTCGCGACGAGGTGGTCGACAATCACGGTACCGCAGCGGAGCGCTTCACGATCATTCCGGGAGCAACGAATACCGAGCAGTTCCGCCCCCGCTCCACGGCGGTAGGGGCGTTGCGCGCACCGGCCCGACTGCTCTACCACGGGCGGGTGGACGCGCGCAAGGGGAGCCTCGACTTTATCCACTGCGGCAAGGCCTTGATCGAGGCCGGCTTCGCCCTTCGGCTCATTGTCTCCGGTATCGGACCGGACTTCGACGCCACGGTGGCCCTCGCGCACGAGCTAGGTATCGCTGACTGCACGGAATTTCCCGGTGAGGTAGCCTACGCCGATGCGCCCGCCCGCTACCACGCCGGCGACATCTTTCTGAGCCCCACTTACGCCGAGGGCTTTTCCAATACCATCCTCGAGGCCATGGCCAGCGGACTGCCCATCGTCAGTACCCGTACCGTCGGCGTGGTCGACTGCGTACGCGACGGCGAAAACGGACTACTGGTCAAGGCCGGTGATCTGGCCGCCCTTACCGCCGCTACCCGCTCGCTCCTCGAGCAGCCGGAGCTACGCCGCAAACTCGCCACCACGGCCCTGGAAGAAGTGCACGCCACGTATTCCTGGCCCGTGGTGGCCGCCCAAATTGAGGGAGAATACCAACGGCTAACCGGTACGCCCCTCGATACCGCGTGGACCGACATCATCACCGTCGACGAACGGGCGGAACATGCCGACCTGAGTTGCCGCTTCCGCACCCAACCCCACCTGCTGTGATCCTGGTGTTCTCGCCCCACCTCGACGATGCCGTCTTTTCCTGCGGTGGACTGCTAGGCCAGCTATCCGGCGAACTGGTGCGGGTGGTGACCTGCTTTACCCGCTCGGTGCCCGATCCCCGGGGGTTTGCGCTAGCCTGTCAGCTCGATAAGGGACTTCCCCCCGGGGTAGATTACATGGCGCTGCGCCGGGCCGAGGACGAAAAGGCCATGGAGCTACTCGGCCTGTACCCCGAGCATTGGGACCTCCCCGAGGCCCCCCACCGCGGCTACGAAAGTGCCCCCGCTCTCTTTGTCGGCGTCCATGCTGACGACACGATCCAGGAGGAGCTCCGCCAGCGGGTGGCTTCCGTCATCTACGATTACCGCCCGTTGACCATTTTCTATCCCCTGGGAGCCGGCAACCATGCTGATCATCTGCAGGTCATCCAGGCAGTGAAATCACTGAAAAAATACTGGGAGCAGGTAGATTTTATCCAGTACTACGACCAGCCCTACACCCACCGTCATCCCAACGCGTACACTGATATTGATACTGCCACCCCACTGCATACGTCCGAAAAACTTCCGGCAAAGCAGACGCTGGGCTATTCGTTGACCCCCGCTACCTTACGGGTCAAGTACGCCGCCTGCCTGACCTACGCTACCCAGATCGGGTTCCAGTTCAAGGACCGGCAGGGCATGGAAGCATTGCTCGGTGACCGCGAGTACTACCGCACCACCCGCGCTAGCCTGCGGCCTCTAGTATACGGCGCAGGTTCGTAACGGTCTTGACCGGCCCGCCCGTCATAATTTCCCTGCGCAGCCAGTTGGGTAGACCGGAGCCGGCATCGGTGCGCACCGTCACCTGTAGCAGCACCGTACCGTCGGGCTGCGGACTCACGACCCACTCCCCGTCATAAACCGTCGGGCGGTCCCGTCCATCGGTAGGGGGAATCGCCTCGGGGGAGCCAGCAATGGTACGCGTGTATACCCCCCGGTCATCGACCTGCTGCGTCACCCGCGCCACCACCTCCTTATCGCCGAAGGGGAAGGGCATGTCGATGCCGGAGACGAAGATATAGTCATCGGCCCGGCCACCGTCTACGATATAGGCCCGGTCGCAGCGGTGTACCCAGTTGGGATAGCCGGCCGCATCATCGAGGATTGCACGAACCGTCTGCACCTGCGTACGCGCCCTGGTCATGACCCGCACGCTCATTTCTCCGTTCGTCTCCTGGCGTACAAATACCTGCACCCCGTCCTTATCCGCATCCAGCACGAACTCATCCTGCGTTTCCTGTCCAATCAGTGGGGCGGGGCCGCAGGTGCAAAGCAAAAGAAGCGACAGGAGCAGCGCTGCTCGCCTCACGCAATTTATATTGGGCATAGGTTGCAATAACGGAAAAGATCGCCGTACGTTGTGAACACCGAATCTTTCCCTACCTTAGTCACGGCAACCGGTTGTATTCCGGTCGATCATGGTTTACAATTACTTTACCGTCCCTATGCTTCAAACCGGCACCACGCTACTCCTATTCCTGGCTACAACCGCTTTGTCGGCCCAGTCGCAATTCACCTCCCTGACCAATGGGCGCGACCTCAGCAACTGGGAAACCTACGGCGGTCAGGCCCCCTATTCCCTTTCCGGCGATACCGTCACCGGAACGGCCGTAGTCAATACTCCGAACACTTTCTTGTGTACGGAGCGTCCTTACTCCGACTTCGTTCTCACCCTGGAATTCAACGACGATGCTCCCCTGAACAGTGGCGTGATGGCGCGGGGACAGTGGCGGCAGGACGGTGACATCCGCCGCATCTACGGCTACCAGGTAGAAATCGACCCGAGCGCCCGCGGCTACACCGGTGGTATCTACGACGAGGCACGCCGGGGTTGGATCTATCCCCTCCACTATAATGACGGGGCCCGCCAGCTCTACCGCCAGGGCGAGTGGAACGAGATGCGCGTCGAGGCCATCGGTGACAACCTGCGGACTTACATTAACGGAAAGGCCGCCGCCAACCTGGTCGATAGTGTGGATGCCTCGGGCCTGATTTGTCTGCAGGTGCACGCCATCAAGGAGGATCTGGCCGGGAAGCAGGTGCGCTGGCGCAACATTCAATTGCTCGATAACGCGACCGAAGCCGACCGGATGCAGGCCGTACAGGCACCGGTAGAAAACATGATGGTCAACGACCTGACGGAGGCCGAGCGGCGGCAGGGGTGGCGCCTGCTCTTCGACGGTAGCTCGACCCAGGGCTGGCGGGGGGCAAAGCTCGATGAGTTTCCGGCCTCCGGCTGGGAGGTCGCGGACGGTGAGCTGCGCGTGCTGCCCGGTAACGGGGGGGAGAGCACGAACGGGGGCGATATCGTGACGAAGGATAACTTCAGCAACTTCGAGCTGGTCTTTGAATTCAAACCGGCGGAAGGGGCTAATAGTGGCGTGAAGTACTTCGTGGACCCCGACCTGAATAAGGGCCAGGGCTCGGCCATCGGCCTGGAGTATCAGATCCTGGACGACGAGCGTCATCCGGACGCGAAGCTAGGCGTAATGGGTAACCGAACGATGGCCTCCCTCTACGACCTCATCCCCGCCGCGGTCATGGACGTGCCCGGCCGGGGTAAGGAGTACAAGATCGGGCAGTGGAATCGCGGCCGCATCGTCTCCAGGGACGGCCACGTCGAGCACTGGCTCAATGGCTACAAGGTAGTCGAGTACGACCGCCTGAGCCCCATGTTCCAGGCACTGGTCAACTACAGTAAATACCGCGACTGGGAAAACTTCGGTCGCTTCCCCCAGGGGCCCATTCTGCTACAGGATCACGGCGATGCCGTGGCCTTCCGCACCATCAAAATCCGTGAACTTTAAGTCGATTACCATGAGCAACCGCCGCACTTTTATCAAAAAAACCGCCCTGGCCACCGCCGGGCTCGGACTGGGGCTGCCGGCCTACAGCCGTACCCAGGTGATGGGTGCCAACGACCGGGTCAACGTAGCCGTCTTCGGTACCAACAGCCGCGGGGAGTACCTGGCCGGAACCTTTGCCACCGTCCCGGACTGCCGGGTGATGGGTATTGGCGATGTGGACACCCGGGCCATCGCCAAGGGGCAGAAACGTGTAGTAGAGAAGGGTGGTAAGGAGCCTAAGGGCGATCAGGACTTCCGGCGCTTCCTCGACGACAAAAAGATCGATGCGGTGGTCATCGCTACCCCCGACCACTGGCACGCCCCCATGGCCATGATGGCCCTCGATGCCGGTAAGCACGTCTACGTCGAAAAACCCTGTAGCCACAATCCGGCCGAGGGTGAGATGCTGGTCGCCAAGCAGGGTAAAAGTGGACTAAAGGTGCAGATGGGTAACCAAACCCGTAGCAGCGTAAGCCTCAACAAGGTGGTCAAGGAAATTCACGATGGCCTGATCGGCGACGCCTACGCGGGTAAGGCCTGGTACGCCGCCACACGCGGACCGATCGGTGAGCACGAATCCGCCCCCGTGCCCGAATGGCTCGACTGGGAGCTCTGGCAGGGACCGGCCCCGCACCAGGATTTTGACGCCCTTCTGGTGCACTACAACTGGCATTGGTTCTGGAAGTACGGCACCGGGGAGCTGCTCAATAACGGTACCCATGAGGTAGATATGTGCCGCTGGGCGCTTGGCGTAGACTTTCCCGAGCAGGTCACCTCTACCGGCGGCCGCTTCTCCTTTGACGATGCCTGGCAGGCCTACGACACCCAGCTGGCCGGCTTTAATTTCCCCGGCGGGAAGCACATTCACTGGGACGGACGTAGCTGCAACGGCATGCCGCTCTGGGACCGCGGTCGTGGCTCCATGATTTACGGTACCGAGGGTAGCGTACTAATGGACCGTAACGGCTACATCGTTTACGATCTACAGGGCAAGGAGCTGCGCCGCGAGGAAGAAAGTGAGGCCTCCGTAAGTATGGACACCACCGGTGGCGGCAACTTAGACGAGCTGCACATCGGCAACTTCATCCGCGGGGTGAACTCCGATGAGAAGCTCAACTCCGCCGTTGCCGATGCGAATCCGAGCGTAACCATTTGCCACCTCGGTAACATGGCCCAGCGCACCAATAGCGTACTGAAGTGTGACCCCGCTACGGGTAAGCCCCTCGATAATCCCGAAGCGCTTGCTCTCTGGCAGCGGGAGTACGAACAAGGGTGGGCTCCGACGGTCTAGTCACTACCTTTGCGGGGTGATCACGCACTTTCAGCTTGACGACCTGCCGCCCTTCCGCCATGCCGTGCTCACCATCGGGAGTTTCGATGGCGTACACCGCGGTCACCAGCAATTGCTGCGCCGCATTCGGCGCATGGCCGAGGCGCGGGGCGGAGAGAGTATCGTGATCACCTTCGATCCGCACCCCCGGAGCGTACTACGACCGGATGATGATAGTCTACGGCTACTGACCACCACGGAAGAAAAAGCCACCTACTGCGCCGAGCAGGGGATTGATCACCTGGTGGTGGTACCCTTCACGGAGGTCTTTAGTCAGCAGAGTCCGGCGGAGTACATCGAGCACTTTCTCGTCCACTACTTTTCTCCGGAGCGTATCGTCATCGGCTACGACCACCACTTCGGACGGGACCGTGCGGGCAACGTGGAGTTTTTACGCTACCATGCGGCCGAGTTTGGCTACGAGGTGGTGGAGATCGCGGCCCAGGAGGTGAACCAAATAACGGTCAGCTCGACGAAGATTAGGTCTGCCCTGCGGGAAGGACAGGTGGTGCCCGCCCGCGAGTTGCTGGGCCGCCCCTACGGGCTCTCCGGTCGGGTGGTGATGGGTCAACAGATCGGGCGAACCATGGGCTACCCCACGGCCAATCTAGAACTGCTGGATCGGCTCAAGTTGATACCGGCCAATGGCATCTATGCCGTGCGTGCCTGGATCGGGGAGGCGTGGCACCAGGGAATGCTTTACATCGGTGACCGGCCGGGTGCTCGGCGATGGGCGGGGTACGATTATTGAGCTACACGTTTTTGACTTCTCGGCCGATCTGTACGGGCAGACGGTGCGCGTAGAATTCGTGGATTATCTGAGGGGGGATGTTGCGCTGGATGGGTTGGCAGCCCTACGGCAGCAGTTGCAGGAGGATGAACAAGCGGCCCGCGCCGTACTGGCTCGGGAGGCAGTCGCTTCATCCGCCGGTACAACCCCTAGCAATCCGGACACCGCAGTGGTGATTCTAAACTACAACGGGCGGGGGTACCTGGAACGCTACCTGCCCACCGTGGTGGCCGAGCTCGAGGCGAACTGCCGGGTGGGTGGTGGCCGACAATGCGAGTACCGACGACTCGGTAGCCTACGTGCGGCGCGAGCATCCCGGCGTAGAAGTGATCGAACTACCGGAGAATTACGGCTTTGCCGGAGGATACAACGAGGCCCTGCGGCGGGTGAGCGCTGAGGTATATGTCCTGCTCAACAGCGATGTGCGTGTCACTCCCGGCTGGCTGGCCGCGTGCTACCTCACTTTCGGGACGGGGTGGTCGGAGCGGTGCAGCCTAAGGTGCTGGCCGAGCACCAGCCGAGTTGTTTTGAGTACGCGGGGGCTTCGGGCGGGTATCTGGACTTTCTCGGCTACCCCTTCTGCCGGGGTAGGGTGTTCGGACATACGGAGCGTGATGAGGGGCAGTACGACGGGGTGGCGGAGATATTTCTGGGCCACCGGGGCGGCGCTGTTTATCCGGTCCTCGGTCTTCCACGCCCTGGGGGGCTTCGAGCCGGAGTACTTCGCGCACGCCGAGGAAATCGATTTGTGCTGGCGGATGAAGCGGGCGGGCTACAAGGTGCTGGTGGAGCCCGCCGCGACCGTCTTCCACGTGGGGGGGCGGTACCCTGGCCTACGACACGCCCCGCAAGGCCTACCTAAACTTTCGTAATACGCTGGTCACGAGTTTTAAGAATGAGCACTCCACGCGGCTACTTTGGTGGGTACCCGTGCGCCTGCTACTCGACGGGGCGGCGGGTCTGTTGTTCCTTAGCCAGGGGAAGTTTAGCCACATCGCTTCGATCCTTCGTGCGCATTTCCATTTTTATTCCCGCCTGCCGCTGTGGGTGTACCGGCGCGCCCGGCGTACCGCCGAAATCGATGCGGCCCGGGTGGGGCCGCCGCGCACCGATGCCGGCAGGGTCGCCGATAGCATCGCCCTGCATTACTACCTGCTGGGGCACAAGCGCTACTGTGAGGTGGTAGTAGAACAGGTGAGGGTGGAGCCGGAGGCCGTGGGGAGCAATTAGCCGTCGTAAAAGAATGGGTAGTTTAATGCTGGTGGCGGAGCGAGCCCGTTGCATATTTGCCGGCAACGAAAACTGCTACCCATGGCCACGTTAGATTTTGGGGGGACGAAGGAAAAGGTCGTCACCCGTGAGGAGTTCCCACTTGAGAAAGCCCGTGAGGTGCTAAAGGATGAGACGATTGCGGTGATCGGCTACGGCGTGCAGGGTCCGGGACAGAGCCTTAATCTGCGCGATAACGGGTTCAACGTGATCGTGGGCCAGCGTAAGGGGGGGGCATCCTGGGATAAGGCCGTGAAGGATGGCTGGGTCGAGGGAAAAACCCTCTTCGAAATCGAGGAGGCCGCCGACCGGGGTACCATCATTCAGTACCTGCTCTCGGATGCCGCCCAGATTGAGGTCTGGCCGCGGATCAAGCCCTACCTCACCGAGGGCAAGGCGCTTTACTTCAGTCACGGCTTCGGCATTACGTACAGTGACCGCACTAAGATCGTTGCTCCGGATAACGTGGACGTTATTCTGGTAGCGCCCAAGGGCTCGGGAACGAGTCTCCGGCGGCTCTTTCAGGCGGGCCGGGGGCTTAACTCCAGCTACGCCATCGACCAGGATGCCACCGGACGGGCCTACGAGCGGGTGATTGCACTGGGCATTGGGGTGGGCTCCGGCTACCTCTTCGAAACGGACTTTCAGCGCGAGGTGTACTCGGACCTGACCGGCGAGCGGGGAACGCTTATGGGAGCCATCCAGGGGATTTTCGAGGCCCAGTACGATGTGCTGCGCGCTAACGGCCATACGCCCTCGGAGGCGTTCAACGAGACGGTAGAGGAACTTACCCAGAGTCTGATGCCGCTCGTGGCCGAAAACGGCATGGACTGGATGTACGCCAACTGCTCCACTACGGCCCAGCGCGGTGCCCTGGATTGGAAGGACAAGTTCCGCGACGCGGTCAAGCCCGTTTTCGAGGACCTATACCAGAGCGTGGCCAGTGGTGAGGAGGCCCAGCGCAGTATCGACTCCAACAGCCAATCGGACTACCGCGTGAAGCTCGAGGAAGAACTGCGGGAGCTCAATGAGAGTGAGATGTGGCAGGCCGGGCGCACGGTACGGGGGCTTCGTCCGGAGAACGCCTAATTGCTTGCCACCTGCGGCCCCGCCCACTTGCCGCACTAACTACTTGCCATGAATGCCGCCCAACAACGCGCCGCTAAGATCGACCGCCTTGACCACGAACCCTTCAACCTGGTGGTGGTGGGAGGGGGGATCACCGGTGCCGGAGTGGCCCTTGACGCCGCTAGCCGTGGTCTGAACGTTGCCCTCATCGAGCGCAGTGACTTTGCCTCGGGTACGAGCTCTAAGTCGACCAAGCTCATTCACGGAGGGTTGCGCTACCTGAAGAATCTGGAGATCGGGCTGGTGCGTGAGGTGGGGCAGGAGCGTGCGGTGGTACATAAGCTAGCCCCCCATCTGGTACGCCCGGAAAAGATGCTGCTAGCCGCTGGTAGAGGGCGGCTCGCTAGGGAAGCTGAGTACCAGCATGGCCCTGTGGGTGTATGATTTTCTGGCCGACGTGGAGGGCGACGATAAGCGCGTCATGCTGACCAAGGAAGAGACGCTGGAGACCGAACCGCTGCTGCGCGCCGATATCCTCAAGGGCGGCGGATTCTACGCCGAGTACCGCACCGACGATGCCCGCCTGACGATCGAGAACGTGAAAACCGCGGAAGCAAACGGGGCCCTAGCCATCAATTATGTGGAGGCGACGGGATTTGTGTACGACGAGGGGCACCACATCCGAGCGGTGAGGTGCCACGACCGGCATGCGGACCGTACATTTGAAGTGAGCTGCGAGCACGTCATTAGCTCGGCTGGACCCTGGGTGGACGACCTGCGTAGGATTGACAAGAGCATGAACAACAAGCGGTTGTTTCTGAGCAAGGGGGTGCACATCGTGGTGGCCCGCGAGCGGCTGCCGCTACAGCACGCCTGCTACTTTGATGTGGCCGATGGGCGGATGCTCTTTGCCATACCGCGGCTGCGGTGCACCTACATTGGAACCACCGATACGCCGTATAAGGGGGACCCGAACGCCGTACCGGTATACCGGGAGGATGTACAGTACCTACTCGATGCGACCAATGCGATTTTCCCGACCGTGGACCTGGTCGTAGAGGATGTGGAATCCAGCTGGGCGGGTGTGCGACCGCTGATCTTTGAGGAGGGTAAGTCGGCCGGCGAGATGTCGCGCAAGGATGAAATCTTCGAGAGCGAATCGGGGCTGCTCAGTATCGCCGGCGGTAAGCTGACGGGCTACCGGAAAATGGCCGAGCGGGTGGTGGACCGACTGGGTAGGCAACTGCAGGAGGAGGGGGAAAATCTATCGAAAACCACGACGCGGCAGATCGTGCTGTCGGGTGGGCCGTTTGCCGACTTCGACGAGGTGCTTGCCTACGAGCAGGAGGTGGCCGAGCAGCTGCGGGCCGCCAGTCTCGCACCGCAGCGGGCGGGGTACTTGGTGGCGAACTACGGCAAGCAGTCGCCGACGGTAATCGCCATGGCACGCGAGCGGAAGGAAGGTAGTGACGTGAGCCGCCTGGCCTGCGCCGAGGCAGCCTGGTGTATTGACCATGAGCTGGCGTTGTATCCGCTCGACTGGGTGGAGCGGCGGTCGGGACGCCTATACTTCGATATGCCGAGCATTGCCCCGGTGCTGGATGAGGTGCTGGACGTATTCGCCGAAGCCTACGGGTATTCGGAGGCCGAGCGGGAGCGCGAGCGAAAGCGGGTGGAGGACGCCATTGCCTGGGTGAGCACCTTTGCACCGCAGCCTGCCGGGGCCACCACCGCGGTGTAACAAAACGAACCACTGCCTGTTAGGGCGGTAAACTGCAACCTATGACGTCCCAGGGATCGATCTTCGAGCGGCGGGTAGACCCCGTACTACAGGCGGGCGTCATCCTGGCCATGGTACTGGTGATCGATGTGTTTAGCATCATTGTGGCCGGTACGGACACGGTGGGGGTAAGCAACCGCTTCCCCTGGTTGTGCGCAGCGAGTTTTATGCTCTTCTTTGCGTTGTTCAACTCCGTGCTAAGTGCCTCGGCGGAGAACACCGCTAAGTACTGGGGCCGCAGCATGTATAGCTTTATGGGGCTTGCCCTGGGGGCCGGACTCCTAGCGTGGGCCTTCAGTGGAATTAGCATCAGTAACGCGGGGTCCTACCGGTGGATCTACCTGGTGGTGACGGTGGGCTATCTGGTCTTTCTGGGCATGATCTCACTGATCAAGAACGTGGTCACCTTTGCCCAGCGCGAAGAGTGGAACAAGCCCCGGCTCAAGAACCGCCGCCGGGAGGACTGAGCAACCTAGCGGCGCCGTTGTGGGTTAGCAAGGGGCACCTTTTTCCGCTATGCAGTTACTTCCCGCCGACACCCCCGAAACCCTGGAATTCGATAAGGTCCTGGCCCTCCTAGAGCGACAGTGTCAGGGAGACTTGGGTCGTACGGCTGCCCGGCAGTTGCTTCCTTCCACGAAAGTCACCGAGGTGAATAGGTGGCTGGACGAGGTGGCCGAGTTCCGGCAGGGGACCGAGGAGAAAAGTATGTTTTCGATCGGCGCCTACGACGATGTCGAGGAGGAGTTGCGAGCGTTACGTGTGGACGGCTACGTACTGGTGGAGAGCGGACTGGCTAAGCTAAACGTGCTACTCCTGCAAGCCAAGCAACTATTCGCCTTTTTTCAGGGTGCGGCCCGCCAGGCTAAGTACGAACAGCTTTACTCCGTCGTGCGGCAGGTGGACTATGTGCCGGAGCTCTCGGCAGCCATCGAAGCGGTCATCGATGCGGAGGGCAGCATTCGCTCGGATGCCTCGGAGGAGCTTGCGCGCATCCGCCGGCTCATCGGGAGCAAGCAGCGGGAGGTGGAAAAGGCCTTTCGTAGCGTCATTGAGAAGTACCGGCGGGCGGGCTACCTGACCGATACGGTTGAAAGCTTCCGGAATGGGCGCCGCGTACTGAGCGTGCCAAGCGAATTCAAACGCCAGATACGGGGCATCATCCACGATGAGTCGGCGACGGGCAAGACCGCCTACATCGAGCCCGACGAGGTGATCGGAATTAACAACGATATTTTTGACCTCCAGCAGGAGGAGCGGCGGGAAATCTACCGAATCTTGCGCGAGCTCTCCGCCCAGCTACGGCCCTACGTCGACCAGATTACCGGCTACCGCGACCTGATCGCTTACTTCGACCTGGTGCAGGCCAAGGCGCGACTGGCCCAGCAACTGAAGGCGGAGCGACCGAAGGTCGATCGGCAGCCTCACTTGCGCATTCGCGAGGGGCGGCACCCCTTGCTGTACCTGAAGAACCGGCAGTACGGCAGAAAAACCGTGCCCTTCGACCTGAGGCTAGGGGGGAAGAACCGGCTGCTGATGCTCTCGGGACCGAACGCGGGGGGAAAGTCCATCCTGATGAAGTCCGTGGGCTTATTGCAATTGATGCTACAGTCGGGGATGCTCCTGCCGGTAGATAAGGAATCTGAGTTCGGCATCTTCACGCGGGTATTCACCGACATTGGGGACCAGCAGAGTATCGAAGATGACCTATCAACCTATTCGAGCCGCCTTAAAAACGCTCGGGAGTTCATTAAGTCGGCCGATGATCGGACCCTGGTGCTCATTGATGAGTTTGGCGCCGGTACCGATCCGGCTCTGGGGGGGGCAATTGCCGAGGGGGTACTCGAAGGCCTGAACGCCAAGCAGGTGTACGGCGTCATCACGACCCACTACAGCAACCTGAAGATATACGCGTACAAAACCGCCGGCATCGTCAACGGGGGGATGAACTTCGACAAGGATACCCTATCGCCTACCTACGAGCTACAGGTAGGCCGGCCGGGCTCCAGCTACGCCTTCGAGATTGCCCAGAAGAGTGGGCTACCTGACGAAGTCCTGGCCCACGCACGCAGACGGGCCGGTAAGAACGAGCGAGCCGTCGATCAACTCCTCGTCGACCTCCAACGTGAAAAGCAGGAAGTAGAGGAGCAGCTTAAAGGACTGAACCAAAAACAAAAAACCCTCGATGCCCTCACCCGTACCTACGAGGAACTCCACCGCGACATCGAAGTGCGCCGCAAACGCCTGAAGCTAGAAGCCAAGGAGCAGGCCCTCACGGAAACGGCGAAGTACAACAAGGAGATGGAAACCCTGATCCGGGAGCTCCGCGAAGAGAAGAAGATCGAAGAAGCCAAGGAGCAGGCGAAGGTGCTGCGTGAGGAACGCGAAAAGATTGGCGAGCAGGTGACCGACCTGCGGGAGTCCATCTACTACCAGCCCCGCAAGGGCAAAAATGCCAAGGAAGCCTTTAAGGAAGGCGACTACGTGAAACTGCGCACGGGCGGGGCCAGTGGCACCATCGAATCCATCGATAAAAAGCGCGCCGTGGTGATCGTTGGTGACCTCCGGCTGACGGTCAATCTGCGCGACATCGAGCACGCCGATAACCCTATGTCGCTGCGTAAGGAGCGCAGCGTAACCAGCGACATCAGCGCCGTTGCCACCTTCGACAATAAGCTGGACGTGCGCGGGATGCGCTTCGAGGAGGTGCTCAACACTACCCAGGCCTTCGTTGACCAGGCCCTCATGGCCAATGCCAGTCAGTTGCGTATTGTACACGGTAAGGGAAGCGGTGCCCTGAAGCGTGCCGTGCGGCAGAAGTTGCAGGAGTACAACCACGACTTTACCCTCATCACGCCCCCCCGCGAGCAGGGCGGTGAGGGCGTCACCATTGTAGAACTATAATCACCCCAGCCGTGGAAGTTTCCCGTATCGCCGAAGCGCTCGCTACCGTCACCGATCCCCAAACCGGACAGGACCTGATCACCGCTAATATGGTGCTGCACCTGAAGGTCGAGCCCCCCAACGTGTCCTTCACCCTCCAGTTGCCGAAGCTGGAAGCCAACTATAAGCAGCAATTGAACTTTGCCTGTCAGGAGGCCATCCTGGGGGTGTACCCCGAGGCCCAGGTGCACGTGCACATGCAAAATCCCGGCATGACGCCGCAGGCGGGCAGGGGCAGCGGCGGCCCCCAGCAAACGAACCCGCTGCCGCACGTCAAAAATATCATCGCCGTAGCCAGCGGCAAGGGGGGGGTAGGAAAGAGCACGGTGGCAGTGAACCTGGCGCTTGGTCTTCAGCAACTCGGTGGCGCCGTCGGCCTACTCGATGCCGACGTGTACGGCCCCTCCGCCCCCACCATGCTCGGACTCCAGGGACAAAAGCCCACGGTTGAGACTGTCTACGGTAAGCCGAAGATCAAGCCACTTTATGCCTACGGACTACCGGTGATGAGCACGGGCTTTGTCGTGGAGCCCGAGCAGGCGGTAGTACTGCGTGGGCCGCGCCTGGCGGGTATCATCAAGCAGTTTATCGAAGAAACAATCTGGCCGCCGCTCGATTACCTCATCGTAGACCTTCCTCCCGGTACCGGCGATGTGCAGCTAACCCTGGTGCAGGTGGTAAGCGTCACGGGTGCCGTACTCGTCACCACCCCCCAGGAGGTAGCCCTCGCCGATGCCGTCAAGGCCATGAATATGTTCTTCCTGGAAAACGTCAACGTGCCGGTGCTCGGGGTGGTGGAGAATATGTCCTACTTCACCCCGGCCGAGTTGCCTAACAACAAGTACTACATCTTCGGGCAGGGTGGAGGAAAAAGCCTAGCCAAAAAGAGCAATAGCATGCTGCTCGGGCAAATACCCCTGGTGCAGTCCATTCGTGAAGGGGGGGACGCGGGTACTCCCGCCGTGCTCGATAAGGACAACGAGGTCGTACGGGAGGCCTGGCTTAAGGTAGCCCGCAACGTAGCCCGGCAAACCGCCCTGCGCAATGAGATGATGGCCCCCACCGCACGCGTGGAAATGAAAAACTAGGAGACGAAGGGAGTGAGTACTCGTTGTAACGCGGTGTTAACGGCGGTGATTGCTGCTTTTATTTTCCAGGCCGATCGATCTCTTGGGGTCACGTAGTTGCTGATGGCGCGAAGTTGCAGCGCGTCTACCCCCGCTGCGATACAGGCGTAGAAGAAAGCGGCTCCTTCCATGGATTCTACCTGTGCATCGGGGAAGGACTCCCGTAGCCGGATGATGGTAGTTTGGCTACCCGTAGCCCGGTGCACGGTGAGTCCCGCTACGGTGGGGTAAGGCAGGATGGCGGAGGGCCCTGCGGGTCGGAGAATACCCCCGCCGTCAAACGGAAAGCCGGGTGGAAAACCCATTGCCGCCGGCGGAAGAAGGTTTCCATCCCGGTCTTCCGCCCCCCAGTCTCCCAGTTGCTCGCTCACTACGTTAACTACCTCACCAAGGGCGAGGGCGCGATCGAACGCCCCCGCAATACCGGTCTGAATAGCTAACTGTACGGCGGGTTGAGCCGGTAGGCGCCGACCGAGTAGGAATGCCGTAGAGACTAACCCGAGTCCTCCGAACACCACTTCTATCTCTACCCGCTCAAAAGCAAGTACGTTCTGCTCCTGCCGTACGGCCTGTTTCCGGAGCCAAGCCACGGTAGGGTCTAGCTCCGGCGGGGTGGCGGCCAGGAGTAAGATTCTCATCGGACCAGCTCCATCAGCGTCGCGGTCGCCGGCGTGTGCAGGAATGCGGCCACTACGCGCTTACCGTACACGCGCTGAAGGAGTTCGGACTGCAGTCGAAGCTCCGCTAGCTTCAACCCCTGCTGCTGCTGAAATTGCTTCGGGGACAGGCAGATGTTCTGAATCAGCACGCATTCGTCATCCGGTAGTACTCCTAGCCAGTCGAGCTGCTGAGTGTACTTGCGATCCGCTACCCGTCCACGTAGGGCGAGGTGACGGTGTACCTCGGCCTCCGGCCAGTTGGCCTCCGTAAAGCCCCGAAAGCCATCCGATTGCCGTAGCATCGCTTCTATGTCGGCCGGTACCCCCGGTAGAAACTCGGCCAGCAATTGCTCGGCCAGCTCCTGCCGGTAGACCACGTCGGCAGTAGTGGGATCGCCGGCGATAAAGGTACCCACGCAGCGGGCGTACGCCCGTAGATCGACCGCCGGGTCGGGCTCGGCAAGACTGGCGTAGCGGATGGGGGAGGTACAGTCGCAGGGTCCGTAGGTATCGGTGATAAACCCGTCGTCCACCCAGCGGGCAGCGTGGTCTTCCCGGCCCGGTCGCATCCCGGCAAGGAACGGTACGGCGGTAAAGTGGGGCTCCGACCGTGGCTGGGAGATGGGCTCGGTGTATTGCACGGTCGTCTTGTCGATATCGTGACCGTCCCAGCTAAAGGGGGTCTCCGTAGTGCCGGGCTCGAGTACGGTGGTCTCCTTGCCCCCCCGGCCGTACACGCGGTCCAGCCAGGGCGCTCCGTACTTACCCGTCGGTAGGATTAGGTAGTCACGTGCGCGGGTCATGCCTACGTACAGTAAGCGGGCCTCCTCGGCCAGGGCCGCCTCCGTAGCGCGGGATTTCCAATCACTGGCTTCCAGCTCGTCCACCCAGGGTATGCCCCCGCTGAGCCGGCCGTAGGGATTGACCCAGTACCGGAGCCAGCGGTCGGCAAGCGGCCGGTCGAGGTCGACGGGTGCGTCGGGGTCGTCGGGGATGACGGCGCGGCCCCACAGCTCGGCACGGAGCTTCTGGTCCAGGTCGTAGCAAATTACTGCCGGCCACTCCAGGCCCTTGCTGCGGTGGTAGGTCAAGACGTTCACCGCCTCGGGCCGCTCACTGGCTCCCTGCATATCGTCCTTTTCGCGTCCCAGTTGATTGAGGTACAGCAGGTAGCCACCGAGGGAAGCTGCGCGGTGCTGCCGGTGGCAGGTCTCCTCGTAGGCGACGGCCAGACGGCGCAGCTCGTCGATGTTACTGAGCCGCTGTTCGCCGTCGCCCCAGGCTACGGCGATGCGACGTAGGTCGATACGTTCGAGCACGATGTTGAGCATCTCGCTGGTGGAGTGTTCGGAGGTGATCTGGCGTAGGGCCTCGAGCTCCCTTAGAAGTGGTTCGTCAATCGCCCAGGGTGGTCGTTTGTCCCCCTCAGCCGAAGTACCTAGGTAGTCCAACCGGTGGTCGATGACACCGGGTAGGCTATAGCGACTTCCCAGTAGCAGGATTTCGGCGATGGATAGGGAGTCCCCACCATTGAGCATGTACTTCAGACAGGCTAGGAGCAGGGTAGCCTCGGCGGTCTTCAGCAGGCCATCGCGGGCGATGGCCGCAGATAGCCCCTGCTTGGTTAGTGCCTCAGCCATGTCCCGGCAGCCGTAGTTAGTCCGGCAAAGGATAGCGATATCGCCGGCCCGCAAACGCCGCTCCTCCGGCTCGCCCTTGGGTAAAATTAGCGGCGGTGCTTCGAGCAGCTCGCGAATGGCCTTGGCCACGGCCTCCTGCATGAACGAGGCCTTCCAGCGACCGCCGCCATCGATGCTGAAGTGCCAGTGGATGAGGCCCGCGGTCTGACTCAGAGGCTCACTTTCTGCCTCGGCGAACTTCGATCCTTTACGCCGCCGCACCGGTTCCAACGCTACCTCGTCCGCCGAAAACTCCGGAAAGGCACTGACGAACAGGCTATTGCAGCTGTACACGATGTCTTCCCGGCTCCGCCAGCTCTGCCGCTGGATATTAGCCGGATCAATGGGCCCATTGGCGTGCATCACCGCTGCCATCAGTCGGGGCTCCGCGCCCCGGAAGCCGTAGATCGATTGCTTCGGATCACCTACCCAGACGCTCTGCTTAGCCAGCTGCGAAAGACGCAGGAACAGCGCCAGTTGAATGGGGGAGGTATCCTGAAATTCATCGACCATCAACAGATCGAGTTCGAGCGCTAGCGTCTCCTGCACGCTGGGGTGCTCCAGTAGCCTGAGCACCAGCACCTCCATATCGGTGTAGTCGATTCGTCCCCGATTTTTCTTGTACCGGTCGTATTCGGCGATGGAGTCGCGGGCACAGTCGAAGAGCAGGTCCTGGTAACCCCTAAGGTCATCCTGAAAGGCCGCCAGGGCAGCGTGCTCCTGCCCCAGTGTTTCGAGCTCCTCCACCAGTTCGCGGCTCTTGGCCCCGACCTCCTTAGTATACCGGCCCATCTTGGCGTACTCCTGCCAGGGCAGGTAGCCGTACTGCTGGAGCTGGGCGAGTGATTTGCGCAGGCCGATGGCGGCCGTCTCCGTTTTTTTGGTACTGTCAGCCGGGTTGTTAAGTAGCGCCTCGAAGGTCTCCTTCAGCACGCGCTGCATACGGGTCTGGTACTGAGCCAGGGTCAGGTCTTCGCGGGCCGGGGGCAGGAAAAATTTGAGCGTAAACCAGCTATTCGATTTGCTGCGCTTGATGTCCTCGTCGTCGAAGTTGTTGCCACGAATGATTTCTACCAGGCCTAGTACGTCCTTACGCCAGTTGTACTTCTCTCCATTAGCGCTCAGGCCCAGCCGGTCGCAGAGCTCCTCAATCTCCCGGATACGATCCAGGTCGATCACCGCGGCCATGCTCAGGTTGAAGAGCCGCTGATCGTCGCCGTCGGCGATGATGTCCACCTGCGGACTCACCCCCGCCTCGTAGGCAAAGCGCCGCAGCAGCTTCACGCCCAGTCCGTGTACCGTACCGATCAGCGCGTTCGTGAGCGCACCAGCCTCCCTGGTCATGCCATCGCGTAGCAGCTTGACCCGTACCCGCTCCTTGAGCTCCGCAGCGGCTCGTTTTGTAAAGGTGGTGGCAATGATGCCGTTGGGTCGCACGGCCCCGCTGGTCAGCAGTTGGGCCATTTCCTGGGTGAGGCGATAGGTCTTTCCGCTACCGGCACCGGCGGAAATGAGTTTAAGGTTGGCTAACACGGCAAGGGCTTAGGCCGGTAAATGTAAAACAATCCGTTTTATAATCCGGCCTTCGCTAGCACCCGTTCCCGAATTCGCTCCAGTTGCTCCAGCAGCCAGGCGTCCAGGTTCCGGTACCAGTCGAGGTGGGGGGAGAACTCCGTGCAGCTGATGCACTGCGTGTCCTCGAACTGCTTTTTGCAGTTGGGGCAGATGGCGGTGGTCTCAAAGGTATCGAAGCGCGTAGCGCAGTGGTCACAGACCCAGTGGGCGTGGCCGTCGGGCTCCCAGTCGCACTTCGGGCAGGCTATTTGTACTTCCATTTGTAGAAGACACTTTGGTGCCCCGTTTGGGTTTGTTCACCACAGAGAGCCTTGCGGCTCACAGAGGACTTCACAAAGGTTTCACAGATAAATTCGCCATAGAAGCGTGTCAAACACAACGCGCGTCCACTGCGCCCTCAGGCGCAGGCCTCTGCTACCTCACTATCCCAACCGCCTCCGTGAGACCTCTGTGAAACCCTCTGTGTGGCCCCTATAGGGGACTCCGTGGTGAATCTGACGCACGATTACTCCCAGACTAGATCAACATCTCAAACAAAATAGGCTGATCGTTCAGGTGCTCAAAGCGCATCTTCCGCGCTTCCATCCGCGCCAGCAGCTCCTCAAAATCCCCCCGCCGGCCCAGCTGAATCCCCACCAGCGCCGGCCCCATGGCCCGATTATGCTTCTTCGTATACTCGAAGTGGGTGATGTCATCGTCCGGCCCCAGCACGTCCAGAAAGTCGCGCAGGGCCCCCGACCGCTGCGGAAATTCTACGATGAAGTAGTGCTTCAGGCCCGCGTACATCAGCGCCCGCTCCTGAATCTCGGGGGTACGGGTGATGTCGTTGTTGCCGCCACTCACTATGCAGACGACGCGCTTGCCGCTCAGGTCACCGAGTTGGTCAAGTACGGCAATGGAGAGGGCCCCGGCAGGTTCCACGACCAGTCCGTCCTCGTTGTATAGATCGAGCATCACGCCGCAGACCTTACCCTCGTCGACCAATTCGATGCGGGAAAAAGTTTCGGCTACGATAGGAAAGGTATGGGTGCCCACCCGCCGCACCGCCGCCCCGTCCACGAAGCTATCGATCGTCTCCAGGGTCACGATCCTACCCTGGCGGATGCTTTCGTACATGGCCGGCGCTCCGCTGGGCTCTACGCCGATCAGCTCGGTATGCGGACTCAACTGGCGAAAGACGCTGCCGATCCCGGCGCTCAGGCCGCCACCCCCCACGGCTAGCACGACCATATCGATGGGCTCGGCGGAGGCGTCCAGTATTTCCAGTCCCACGGTGCCCTGACCGGCGATGGTCTTTAGGTCATCGAAGGGGTGCACGTAGGTCAGTCCGCGCTCGGCAGCCACGCGCATCGATTCGGCGTAGGCATCGTCGTAGGTATCGCCGGTTAGCACCACGTCGACGTAGTCCCCGCCAAACATCCGCACCTTGCGTACCTTCTGGGCCGGCGTGACGACGGGCATGAAGATCGTGCCCCGCACCCGCATGGCCTTGCAGGCGTAGGCCAGTCCCTGGGCGTGATTACCGGCACTGGCACACACCACCCCGCGCTCGCGCTCCTCCTGACTCAGCGAGCTCATCTTGTTATAACTCCCCCGTATTTTGTAGCTACGTACCTCCTGCAGGTCCTCCCGCTTCAGGTATACCTCCGCCCCGTATAGGTTACTCAGTCGGGTGGAGCGCATCAGGGGAGTTTCCAGCGCGATCCCCCGTAGTTTGTGGCGGGCCTTGATCACCTCCTCCACCGAGATCAGTCCGGTATCCGTACGCGTCATGCCCTAAAGGTACAGTAGGGCGGGGTCGCGGGTGCAGCGAATTGTTAACTTTGGCGCATGCAAACCCCCGAGATCATCTGTACCGGCGAAGTGCTCGTCGACCTCATCAGCACGGAGTACGGCGCCGATTTTCGCAGCGTAGACACCTACCGCCGCTTCGCCGGCGGCAGCCCGGCCAACCTAGCGATGAACCTCGCCCAGCTCGGCCGCAGGGCTGGGCTTATCGCCACCATCGGCAAGGACGACACCGGCGCCCTGCTGCGCGAGGAGCTGCGGGAACGCGGGGTGGATATCCGGCACCTCGTCGGGGTTAGTATCCCCACTACCTTAGTTTTGGTGACGAAAAGCAGGGCCGTCAGCAACTTCGAGGCCTACCGGGGGGCGGACGCCGAGATCACGGGTGTGCAGTTTCCGGACACCTACCTCGGTGACTGTAAAATCTTTCACACTACGGCCTTTGCCCTCAGCCGCGACCCGGCTCGCAGTACCATTCTTTCCGCCGCCGCCCGGGCCGTAGCCGCCGGGGCCCGCCTCAGCATCGACGTGAACTACGCACATAAGATTTGGCCCGACCGCCTGGAGGCACTCTGGGTGATCAATAGCTACCTCAGCCTAGGCACCGAGGCCGGCCGCGAAAGTCTGGTAAAGTGCAGCGAGGTAGACTTCGTGCGCCTGTTCGATGAGCCGCTGGACGACCGCGAGGACGCCGCCGAACGCCTGCTCGACCTGGGTGCCGGGGTGGTGTGCCTCACCCTCGGCGAGGAGGGCTGCTACGTGTACACCGACGGGGAGAATTTCAGTCTGCCGGCACGGCCCGTAGAGGTACAGGATACGACCGGGGCGGGCGATGCCTTCTGGGCGGGGTTCCTAGCCGCCCACCTGGCGGGGAAAGATTGGAAAGCGTGTGCGAAGGCCGGACGCGCGGTGGCCGAGCTTAAATTGACCACGGTAGGTCCGCTACAGCAAAAACTCGATCTGGAGGAATTACTCGTTCAATAAGCGTTGCACCGGCGCCCCCGGCCGCGTACTTTTATGGGTATGGAGCTGGTAGAGATAGGGCGCACCGGAAGGCCGCACGGGGTGAAGGGAGAGCTGGGTCTGCACGTGGAGGAGCTGTACGTAGACGATCTGCTACGGGCTAAGGCCGTACTGATCGGGGAGCCGGCTATACCGTACTTCGTGCGGCAATTCCGAGCCGGCGGTAAACTGACCGTTACACTGGAAACCTTTACGACGCGGGAGCAGGTGAGCCTGCTGGCCGGTCTGCCCCTGTGGCTACCCAGCGATCAGGTCACCGTAGAGGAGGAGGAAGCGATCACCCCCTGGGACGCGCTGATCGGCTACCGGATCGTAGCGGAGGGCTACCCCGTACTGGGCCCGATCGTCGACATCGTGGACCTACCCGAGCACTACCTGGCGGAGATCGAGCACGGGGGGAAAACCGTCTACATCCCCCTGCACGACGACCTCGTGATCGCCGTGCGGGAGAAGGAGGAGATGGTGGACATGGACCTACCGGGGGGCTTGCTCGAACTAGGGTCCTAGCGCTTCACGACCTTGCCGGACTGGCGGCCCTGGGGCCCGTCGATGTGGTAGAGGTAGAGGCCGGCGGGGAGGTCCGCCAGGGACCAATTGATTTGGGCATCGCTGGTGTAAAATTGGGAGGCAGTAGAGCGTACATTACGCCCCCCTAAATCGTGAAGGGAAGCACTGTATCTTCCGGATGTAGGTGGTACAAAACTGATGGCGACTTGATCGAAGGTAGGATTTGGCGCTACCGTAGTCTGATAGGTTGCTACCGGTTGACGGGTAGATATCACCACGTCGGGGTCAACGGTAGTGAACATGAACATCTCGGCATTCAATCCCCAAAAGTTCTCCACGGTGGTGTAGGCACCGTTTGCCTTTACCTCAAATACGTCAGTACCTTCACCGCAATCCTCAAGGGTGCTATAGATGCCAATATCTCCACCAAAGCCCTCGTAAACATCGCTGAAGTCGATATAAACCCAGAAGGAATCGCGGTCGAGCACTGGGGGATTCGGAAAGGTAAAGCGGGTGAAGCGGATAAGGGAGTCGGGGCGAATTACATCGCCAATGCGCACACTATCACTAGTTGCCAGAAGGCGACCTAATGTGCTATCTGCGTTGATATCATTGTAGATTCGAGCCGAAAGGACGAGGTCATCAATCATGGAGTCAGGTCGGGCGAAGGCCACTCCTACTTCTGTAATCTGGTACCGGTCCTGTCCGGGGTAGACGAAGCGTTGGATCTTAGCTTGGTCTAGAAGGGTGTTGGTTCCAAACACATACCCTGAGTCGGATTCTACTCTGAAGCTATAGAGGGCTATTGAATCAGCGCACTCCTCTCCGCCGATCGATACGGGAAAGATTCTTTCCGGAACCGATTTAGTGATTTCCGCCCTACGGATCTGTGGTAATTTTTGCTGTACGTTCTCCACCCAGGATTGTTGGCCGAAGGCCGCGGCAGCAAGTAAAAAGAAAAGTCCGAAGAGGTAAAGTTTCATCATCTTGAAGTGTTAGAGTGCGTCAGTTGTACCCAATATATCACAGGTTTAGCTAAATAGTTTCAAAATTCCCGTAGATGTTGATAGAAATTGCTACCGCTTTATCATCTTTCCCGACTGTCGCCCCTCCGGTCCATCAATGTGGTAGAGATAAAGCCCGGCCGCCAGGTCAGCAACGGACCAATCAACCACTAGCTGCGCTCCAGCGCCAGCGCGCGGCTCGCTTTTGAGTAGCACCCTGCCCGCCAGATCCGTCAGCATCGCGCTGTACCGGCTGGGAGACTGGGGTGCCTCGAAGCGAAGGCTGTAAAATTTGGTAGCCGGATTGGGGAAGGCCTTGACGCGGTAATTGGCCAGTCGTGGCGTACCGATGCCTACAGTGGTGGAATCGTCAACGGTGACTTCGAAGAACAACTCCGCATCATCGGCGTAGATATTTTTGTAGGTATCTACCGTCTCTGACTGGCCATCATCCGTAATGATGATAACGTTATCACCGTCCCCACACTCCGGAACAGTCGAAAGTAGGCCAATATAAGGCGGTGGATCAGTCGCATAGGCACGACTGAAATCAATAGCAACGAAGAATGAGGCATCGTTCAGCAGTATAGGCTCCGAGAAAGTGAAGCTCGTGAACAATAATTCAGTCTGGCTCACCCGCAAATCACCAGCACGTATCGAGTCACTTTCTCCCATAAAAGTGTACTCACCACCGTCGGGTCCGGGGTCTGAAATGACTAGTGCGGTAAGGTAAACATCATCAGCTCCTTCTCCCGGAAATTCGAAGGCTGTAGCTACAGCGGTAATTCGGAAAGCGCCGGCATTAGGATTCACAATCCGCTGGCCTACGACAACATCACCGAACAGGTTACTACCGAATACAAAGCCGGTATCTGGAATTCTCTGTGGATCAGAACCTGCTGTGAAGCACGGCAAGTCAGCCGCCGGTGGCAAGAGGACGTCTTCGGCGCGCTTATCAGGAATTTGCTTGGTTGATGGAGCAAAAGTGTAACTGCGGGTGTCGTGGGTACGTATATGGTTGCTACGCTGTGCACCCAACAGTAGGGGAAAAAGGAACACAAACAGAAGTGAAGATTTCATCATCGTGGTAGTTAGTGGGGTTACGGTTTCTTACCTTTAAGGTCACGCCAATCTACCGGCTACACAAGCCACCAAGTTCACTTTAGCAAAACTTTATCACCGCCGGTACGCCGCCCACTGCCGCGCAATGTACTTCCCGATAATGTCGAACTCCAGGTTCACACTGCTCCCCGGACGCAACTCCCGAAAGTTGGTATGGTCGTGGGTGTAGGGGATAATGGCTACCCGGAAGGTATCGTCCGTAGGCTCGACTACCGTCAGGCTCACACCGTTGATGCACACGCTGCCCTTGTCCACCAGTAGATCGTCCGTACCGTAGCGGAAGGTGTAGTACCAGCTACCGCCGCTTTCCCGTACCTCCAGGCACTCCCCAACGGTATCCACGTGACCCTGCACAATGTGGCCGTCTAGGCGCCCGCCAGCTACCGTAGCGCGCTCCAAGTTTACGACGCCACCTACCTCCCAGTCTCCCAGGCGAGTGCGGTTGAGGGTCTCCAGCACGGCGGTAACGGTGTGGGTACCGTCACCAAGCGCGACAACGGTCAGGCACACCCCATCGTGCGACAGGCTCTGATCTATCCTTAGCTCCGCACTGATGGGGCTACGCACCGTAAAGTGTACATTGCTTTGCTCGCGCTCCACGGCTGTGATAGTGCCGGCCGCCTCGATGATCCCGGTAAACATGGTAGAAAAAATTAACGGTTAGATACCTTACTCAATGACGACCGTCCGGAAGTCGAAGGGGACAACAACCGAGGCCGTCCGCTGGTCGAACTGCAGGGCGTGGGGAAGCAACTGCCCGTCGACCGTCACGCGACCCGGAGGGTGGCTGAGGCCCACCAGCCGAATGTTGGCAAAGCGAAAGCTGGCGTTGTACTGACCGTTGACCTCCTGCGTAAGGGTGATCTGCCGCCCGGCGCGCTGCATTCCGTACTTGCGCAGGGTGTACTGCTTGACCCGGTAGCCGTAGCCCTCGCCGGCATCCCAGTACAGCGCGCTGCTCCCGGTGTCGGCTAAGAAGAGCGATAGGTGCAAGGTCTCCGCTGTCGCTAACTGGCGAGTGTACTGCACCTTATCGACGGTAGGTAGTATGGCCCCGGCCCGAACAAATATCGGCAGTCGGTCGGCCTTGATGCGCACCCGCAGCCTCTGCTGTCCACCGTAGTGCTTGCCCGTCCAGAAATCGTACCAGTCTCCCTTCGGTAGGTAGATGTTCATCGTTTTTACCCCCGCTTCTACCACCGGGCACACCATAAGGTCGTCACCGGCCAGGAACTGATCGCCGTACTTGCGGCACTGTGGATCGGTCTGGTCGTAGAAAAAGAGGTTGCGTAGTACCGGTGTGCCAGTCTCTATGTGGTGGCGAAAGGCGGTATACAGGTAGGGGAGCAGCTTGTACCGCATCTCGATGGCCAGCCGGTTGCGTCGGGTGTGCTCGCCGCCGTGGGCCCAGGGTTCCTGGTCCTGGCGATCCTCCTGCTCGGCCTTTTTGACCTCGGCCGCCTCGGCCTCCGCCGCCCCGTCGGTGTTGTTGCCCATGCTGTGAATACGCATTAGGGGGTGGAACACGGCCAGTTGCAGCCAGCGGGTCAGTAGCTCCGGGGTGGGATCGTCCACAAAGCCGCCGATATCGCTGCCCACGAAACTGTAGCCGCTGATGGATAGCCTCAGCGACTGCCGGTTCGCCAGCGCCAGGTGCTCCCAGCTGGCTACGTTGTCGCCCGTCCAGAGCGAGGCGTAGCGCTGTCCGCCACTGAAGTTAGCCCTGGCCAGTAGGAAGGGGCGTTTGGCGGGTTGCAGCGACTTGAGCCCATCGTGGGTAGCGCGCGTCATCTGCATCCCGTACACGTTGTGGGCCTTCTTGTGGTCGCCGCGGTGGCCGTCGAAGTCGTGCCGCACGTCAAGTGGAAAAGTCAGGGCGTTGACCTTAAACATGGCCGGCTCGTTCATGTCGTTCCAGAAGCCGCTCACGCCCTGTTCGACGTAGAGTTCCCGGTAGAGTCGACCCCACCATTCGCGTACCTCGGGGTCGGTGTAATCGGGCCAGACGCACTCCGAGGGCCATACCGGACCGGTCATCTGTTCCCCGGTACTGCGCCGGCAGAATACGTCGCATTCCTCGCCCTCGCTGTACACCCAGTAGTCTTCATCCACTCGAATACCCGGGTCGATCATGACCACGGTGTGGAAGCCGTCATCGCGCAGCTCCGCGATCATCCGCTTCGGATCGGGGAAGTAGTCCTTATTCCAGGTGAAGCAGCGGTAGCCATCCATGTAGTCGATGTCCAGGTAGATGCATCGCAGGGGATCTGCTTTTCCCGGAAGGTAGCCGCCACCTCCTTCACCCGCGCCTCCGGATAGTAGCTCCAGCGGCACTGGGTGGTAGCCCAGGGACCACAGCGGTGGTAGCTCCGGAAGTCCCGTAAGCTGGGTGTAGCGCCGGGCTACGGCATCCAACTCCGGTCCGTTGATGAAGTAATAGTCGAACTCCCCCCCGTCGGTCCACACCGTAGCCAGCCCGTCGCGGTGGCTATTGAAGTCGAAGTGACTGCGGTAAGTGTTGTCTACGAAAACACCGTAGGCCGCCCCGTCCCGAAGCCCGTAAAAAAAAGGAATGGCCCGGTAGAGGTTGTCCCGCTCCCGTCCGTAGGCGAAGGAATCCGCACACCAGTTGTCGAGGTAGCGTCCGTTCAGGTCCGTATCCCAGGCCTTGTCGCCGAGCCCGAAGAACCCTTCCTTCCCGTCAGTCGTAAATTGTAACCGCATCTGGTCCAGCCCGCGCATGAGGGTAAATCGGGTATAGAAGGGCGCCGCGTACTGGTGGAGCACCCGCCCGCCATCGCGCGCCAGAATCGTCACGGCGGCGTCCGCCCGCTGTAGGTGCAGTTCCAGCGTAGCGGTACGGATGGTAAAACCCTCCTCACCTTCCGCAAACTCTACCTGCGTGCCCTGCATCCGTGCGTCCGGGTCGCGGGCGTAACTGAAGTCATCGATGTCTTTACCGAAGGCATAAAAGAAGCGGATCATGTCCTCACTCCACACTTCCAGCCGCAGGCGCACCTCACGGTCCCGCTGACGAGAAAGGTCTGACTGCCCTGGCGGTGCACTTCCTGCACCGCCCCCACCGAGTGCTCGTAGTACACATCCTCGTAGCGCAGGGTGCTCGTCGTATCGTTTACGTTCACCACGTCCGCCGGCGGGGCGTAGGGCGGCCGGGCTACCGCCTTGATCATCTTAGCCATGCCGCAAGGTAAAAATTATCACTGCCCCGTTTCTTAGTTGTTCAGAGCTCCAGTCGTAGTCCAGGTAGCTGATTTCCTTGCCATCAGGGATGTCCGTCGTCAGGTATTTATTCAAGTATTGCCGCACCTCGCCAAAATCCTCGCCGTACCAGTCGAAAATAGGGACACCCGTACCACCTCCTCCTGCGTAACGTTGAGTGCCTCGTCGTTGATGAAGCTCCGTGCGCGTTGATCCAGCAATTGATCCAGGTTCTGGGCGGTAAATGCCTTATTGGGCAGCGGCGGACAGCTCCGGGCCGCGCACTACCAGGGCGAAGTGAATGCGCGGCTCGCGGTAGGTAGGCCGGATGATTTCGTGCTCGATTTGATTGAGGCTGTACGTTTTGCCTGCTAGTGCGATCCATTTTTTGTCCCAGGGCTCATTTATCTCGCGGATGCTCTCCAGTGGCCAGTTGTCTAGAATCAACTTGATGGTGTAGGCATTGTAGGTGTTGATCCAGTACGCGAGGGATTCATCGCGACTCCAGTCCTCACCGGGCGTCTCCTCGGCCAGGGTGGCTAGGTACGCGTCCAGTGCAGCTTCGTCGTTGCGAAAGCCGACATAATCTACCCTTCCGGCGGCGCTGACGTGCTTGCGCAGTAGCTCATCCCAGGCCGTGTGCTCGGGGGCGCTGCTCACGACGGGTGGGGCTTCCACGGCGGCAGGGGGGGGCGGGGACGCCGGTGCGGGCGTTGGTCGGGGGAGGCGGAGCCACGGGGGTGGGGGCGGGAGTCACCGCGCGTTGGGGGGCGTCGTTTGCGGGCACTTCCGGATTCTTCTCCAGGGTGTACTCGATTTGGTCGGAGGCTACGGTGTCCTCGGTGATGGGTAGGGCACCTAGATCCTCAGTCCGGGTAGTCGACGCGGCGGGCGGCGGGGGGCCATCCGCACAGGAGGAGGTGGTCAGTAGCAGGAGTAGCAGACAGGTGGGAAGGGAAGGTAGCGTAGCCATGGTAACCAAACGCATGCGGCCGGTGGCTGGGTTCACGCCAATAAAAAGACCCACGCCAAAAGGCGTGGGTCGACATAAAGCTTTCTAACTACCATAATAACAAAAGGATACGGCGCATATCACCGTTAAAAAACTGTCTTTAGCCGATCGCCGTCAGTACGGTCGATCGCTACAACCGAAAAAATTGGGGGGTTAAAGGAGCGTACTGGAATAAGTTCTTTGGGTGTTGGGTACACCAGGAAAACGAGGTGGCCCCGGTGCCAGTACCCCCATTTACGTGGGGTAGGGGAGCAAAATAAAAAAGGCCCCCACCGCAGTGGGTGGAGGCCGCAACATTACACTTTCTAACTACCGTAAAATAAGCCGTCGATCGGGTGGCCCGATCAAGATGTAGACTGATAACGGAAGGTAATAGGTAGAGCTTCCGCATGCAGTAAAGGTGAAGGGTTTAGGTTTATTACAAGGCCCGATGTAAGGAATTCCTTCCATCGTTACGACAAAGATAACGGCCGGGTCTGGGGCCGAACACCCCACGGCCGTGGGGCGGGGGGGGAAATAAAAAAGACCCGCACGTTGCACCGTACGGGTCTAATAAGTCTTTAAGTCTATTCTACTGAGAAACTGAGAAACTGAGACGAATCGCGTCCGCTAACAAACACTTCGAAATAAAGGCGTGCGAATAAAAGTCCACACTCCCGTTCAAAAATAGGTTTAAAAATGAGAGACACAATATCGACGCGACAACATTTTCCCGCCGTCGATGTGACAAAAGTAAGGTACAGTAAGGAATATAGCACCCCACAACCGTGGGGTTTGAAAGGTTTGGACGCAATATTCTTCCACTGATTTCTACGCTGTTTTTGATCCGTGTAGGCAAATAAATAACGTCAATCAACCAATTTCATCCACTTATCAGCACCATAATTCGTTTTAGCTAAAAATTATGTGATGTAATTAAGATTTTTGGGATGACGAGATTTGCAACATAAAAATTTTGATTTTTTCTGTTTTTCTTCAATTCCTGGCTTCTTTCACAGCCATACACTGTTGTCAGCGCAGCGTATATTAGGATTCGTAAAACCATCCCACCGTGCGCCTCCACCCGTGTTCACCCATCCTGCTGCTTGCCTTAGTCACGGCGCTTAGCACGCTACTGCCCGCACAGCAGGCTTTCGATCCTACTCCGGTACGCGAACCCGATGGACTGGCCATAACCTGGAGCCCGCTCAGCATGCTTACTCTGCGCGAGCGGTACACGCTGGGTATGACGCTGACCGGGGGGCGGTGGGCCTACGTGATGGAAGCTGAGTACGGCGGGGGTATTCTTCCCACGATCATAAACGACGACGATCACGTATACCGCCTTGCCGGAGCACGGATCGAGGCGCGGTACGAGCTCTGGGGCCCCGATCCGATCTTCGTACAGCGGCGCTGGCACTACGTGGGCCTGGAAGTAGGTTACCGGAATTACCACCGGGAACTCTTTGACCGGGACTACGTAGCAGCGGCCGACGTGAAAATTAGTTTCGACCGGGCCATCCAGACCTTTACGCGCTACGAGGCCATCGTGAACTACACCCTGCGTCTGCCGGTAAGCGACCGCTTGTGGGTCGAAGGATTTACGGGATTAGGCGTTGCGCTGCGCACCGTGGACTACCGGGATGCCATAAATCAACGCGAAACCGACCCTTTTTAAGGAAACCATCGCATCAATAATCTTTCCCGGTTTGGGACTGTACGATGATACACTACCGGAGGGCACTCGGTTCGTGCCCGCCTACCGCCTCGGCTTCCGGGTGAGTTACTTGCTGAGTCCGGCTAGGTAGTCCTGAAAGCTCTGGGTTTTCCAGTGCCGCTCCTGATGTACCGAAGTTCGTGGATGTAGCGCTCGGCGGGTTTGAAGCCCGGACTGATCGTGATCCGGTTGCGCTGCTCGTCGAGGTACACCACGCTGGGGTAGCTCATCTGCCCGTCTAGGAGGGCAACGGCCAGGGCGTGCACGCCGCGGCGGCCGTTGTTCGGGTCGTACTTGAAGGTGTGATTGTCGTACACGATGTCCTCGGTTTGCTCCGCATTGAGCTTGACGGCGTAAAAATTGTCCGCGATGTAGTGGGCGATCTGTTTTTCGGAGAACACCTTCTTGTCCATCTGCTTGCACCAGCCGCACCAGTCGGTGTACACATCGACCAGCATCGGCTTAGGTTCGGCGGCCTGTCGTTGCATGGCCTCCTCCCAGCTCAGCCATTCTACCTGCGCGGTAAGGGGGAGAGCAAGGAAGACAAGGAGGGGCAGGAAAAACTTCACGGTCAGTGCTTTAGGTACCATAAGTAGGTAATGAACGCATTTAGTATCCGCTCGGATTAAAATCTCGGGCAGGGCACGGCTTCATCGTCTTCACTCTGGCCGGTGTACGATACGCTAAGCTCAAACGCCCCCCGGTGGCGGGAGCTTACCTCCTGGGGGTTGACGCCTACGTCGTAACTGAGTCCGAAAAGAAAGCCGCTTATCTCCAGTCCGACCAGCGCGGTGAGGCTCTCGGGCCCGAAGCCGTCCTGGTTTTTGACGCCCCGCACCCAGCCTCCGAGATGGATGGCACTGGCAGCCGCGTCGCCAGTCAGCAGCCGGACATTCGAGCCGGCCTGTAGCATCGCGTGGGGGCCCTGCTGAGTGTAGTAAAGTCGCGGAGAAACCTCGGTATTGATGCCGGTAGGAATGCGAAAGTTTACGTAAGCGCTGTAGCGCCGGTACAGCGTATTGGTCACTTCTACCTCATCCCCTGCCGTTACGGAGGCATAAAAGCTCTGTTCGGGTGTAGTGAGTGGTGGTGTATGGCCGCCCCCAGTAGGTAGCCCGTCTGGCGGCGGGTGGGGGAGCGGCTGTAGTTGATTCCGAGTTGGTAGTCACCGAAGGCGACGCTGTTTTCCGGAAGCGCCTCCCGCGTCGAGCGGGGCACGAAGGCCGTCAGGCCGTTGAACTCGTCCTCGAAAAGGTGAGGTCCCCGTAACCAACGTTGCGTTGTACGATGCCGGCCTGCCCGCCCAGGCTAAGCACTTTCTCGCCGCGGGCATCCAGCGTTTTGTGGAAGGCGGCTGCCACCATGGCGTGGTTGGTGGTAAAGCCCACCTCGGGCATCCGGTCATTGAGGAAGTACACGCCACCACCAAAGGCATCGCTGCCGCGCCGCTTAGGCCGTAGGGCGTAGTGGAAATCGGCGGCGAAGGCCGAGGTTTGGAAGGGGTCCTGCAGCACCTGTCCCCACTGACTGCGGTGATTGATCGCGACGCGGTAGCGGCCGGAGAAGAGTCCGGTCAGGGCGGGGTTGAGCGTGGAGGGCGAGGTGAAAAACTGCGAGAAGTAGGCATCCTGTGCCCCGGCCGGAGCGGCAAGGAGCAGGCAGGCGACCGTAAGACTGGCAAGGGCGTGGCGGTACATGGTACGAAGGTACTGCAGATACCCCGGCGTGCCAACGCGCGTGCACTACCTGGCGGTGACCCCGGATGCCCGCCAGCTTTTGATTTTTTGACCTACCTTGACCGCACCTGCGTCCCCGCCCCGTTGTACTGCTTTCACTTGACACTTTAGACACACGCTATGTCCCGCCTGGTCATCATTTCCAACCGTCTACCCATCACCGTAAACCGGAGCGACGGCGAGCTCCATTACCACCCCAGCGCCGGTGGTTTGGCTACCGGACTCAACTCTCTGGACGCCAGCTACAACAAAATCTGGATCGGCTGGCCGGGCCGGGATATCACCAACGAATGGGAACGTGAGGCGATTAAAACGACCTGATGAAGCGCAGCCTCGTGCCGGTGTTTCTGACCGAGCGAGAGATCGACCTATACTACGAGGGCTTCAGTAACAAGACGATCTGGCCCCACTTCCACTACTTCACGGAGTATACTACCTATAACGACGAGATGTGGGCGGCCTACCAGGAGGTGAACTTCAAGTTCCTCCAGGCCGTGGAGGAGCACCTACGCGACGACGATATGGTGTGGGTGCACGACTACCAGCTGATGCTGTTGCCGGCGATGATCCGTGCCAAGTTTCCGAAGATTAGTATTGGCTTTTTTCTGCACATTCCCTTTCCGAGTTATGAGGTGTTCCGTATCCTGCCATGGCGAAAGGAGATCCTGGACGGTATCCTCGGCTCCGACCTGGTGGGTTTTCACACCTTCGGCTACATGCGGCACTTTCTTTCGGCCGCCTACCGCATCACGGGCTACGAGCACGAGTTCGGCCGCCTAAGCATCGACGACCGGCTGGTGAACGTGGACGTCTTTCCGATGGGCATCGACTACGAAAAGTATGCCAACCCCGACGTTGACGCCCAGAGCGACCGCAGCAGTGGGGAGATCCGAAAATTGCACGCCAGCCGTAAGATCATTCTGAGCGTAGACCGCCTGGATTACACCAAGGGGATTCCCCACCGCATCCGGGCCTTCGGGGAGTTTATTCGCCACAACCCGGAGTACATCGGTAAGGTGAACCTGATCATGATCGTAGTACCGAGTCGCTCCAACGTCGACCAGTACCAGAGCCTGAAGACGGAGGTAGATGTGCTGGTAAGCCAGGTGAACTCCGAGTACAGCACCTTCGACTGGATGCCCATCCACTACTACTACCGTTCGGTGAATTTTGCTGCCCTTACTACCCTATATAAGGAAGCGGATATCGCCCTCATCACGCCGCTGCGCGACGGGATGAACTTGGTGGCCAAGGAATACGTGGCCGCCAAGGAGGAGACCAAACGCGGGGTGCTGATCCTGAGCGAGATGGCCGGAGCCGTCTACGAACTCAACGACGGGGCCATCACGGTCAACCCCCAGAGTAGCCGCGATATCCAGCAGGCCCTGGTGGAAGCCCTGGAGATGCCGCTGGAGGAGCAGGAGCACCGGCTGCTACAGATGCAGGAGAAGCTGCGGCAGTACGACGTCAAGCACTGGGCCGCTACCTTTATCAAAGAACAGCAGAAACTACAACAGAAGAATAAGATGCACCACACCACCCACCTGAGCGGCGAGGCCCTCGACGCCGTGGCCGAAAGTTACGAGCAGGCCGAAAAGCGCCTACTGTTTGTCGACTACGACGGCACCCTCATGGACTTCGATCCCGATCCCCAGGCCGTGAGCCCCGACGACGAGGTCCTCGACGTGCTCGCCAAACTGGCCGCCGACGCCCAGAATACCGTGGTGATCAACAGCGGGCGCGACAAGACCACCCTGCAGAAGTGGCTCGGCCACCTGCCGGTACACATGGCCGCCGAACACGGGGTGTGGATGAAGGAAAGCGGCAAGTGGGCCCTTAACCCCAACGTCGTTGACGGCTGGAAACCCAAGGTGCGCGAGCTGCTGGAAAACCTGGTGAGTCGCACCCCCGGCTCCTTCATCGAGGAAAAGGACTATAGCCTGGCCTGGCACTACCGGAACATTGACCGCGACCTGGGCAACAAGCGGGTGCGGGAGTTCCGCGATATGCTCACCTACCTGATCCAGAACCAGGACCTCCAGGTGCTGGAGGGAAATAAGGTGGTGGAGATCAAAAACGCAGGCGTCAATAAGGGCAAGGCTACACAGTACTTCGTGGGCAAAGCAAAGTGGGACTTCATCCTCGGCATCGGCGATGACAGCACCGATGAGGACATTTTCCGCGCCCTGCCCGACTGGGGGGTGAGTGTAAAGGTGGGCAAGGGACGTACCGCCGCCCGCTACAGTCTCCTTGGCGTGGCCGAGGTACGCAACTTCTTCAGCCGCCTGGCCCACAGCACCCAAAAAGCCTGATCGTGCACCACCTAGGATTGATCACCGGGGCCAGCTCCGGCATCGGCCGCGCCCTGGCCCACGAGCACGCCCGCCGCGGCCGCGACCTCCTCATCGTAGCCCGCCGCGAAGAGGAGCTCAGTGAGCTCGCCGAGAAATTACGCTCGAAGTACGCCGTGGAGGTCCGGGTAGTAGCCAGAGACCTGACGGAGCCCACTTCCCGCCGCGACCTCTTCGACCTCGTCGAACAAGAAGGACTCACCGTAGACTATTTATTCAACAACGCAGGGTACGGCGGTGCCGGTCAGTTCTACGAGCAGGACTGGGATATGCTCAGTGGCATGATGGAGCTCAATATGCGCGCCGTGACCGAGCTGATGCACCTCTTCCTGCCGGGCATGGTGGCCCGTGGCCGCGGCCGGGTGCTGAATACGTCCAGTACGGCAGGCTTCATGCCCGGACCGGTACAGGCCGTTTATTTTGCCACCAAGGCCTTCGTCAATTCGGTCAGTAAGGCCGTTGCCTCGGAACTACAGGGCACCGGAGTGACCGTCACGGCCCTCTGCCCCGGCGCGGTCAAGACCGAGTTCGCCGATACCGCCGGGCTGGGCGATTCGAAGCTGTTCGAGCGTGCCGCCACGCCGCAGACGACCGCCGCCCAGGGCTATACCGCCATGGAATCCGGCCGCCTGGAGGTAATCACGGAGGTGGGGCTGGCCGTGGCGATCAAGGGACTGATGCCGTTCATTCCGGAGCGGCTGGCTATGGCTGGGGTCAAGAAAATACAGTCCTAGCCCTCGTCGTCCGCCGAGTTCAATACCCCAAAATCTGCAACATACTCTCCGCAGACTGCTTTCCGGCCAGCAGCCGGTCCACTAGATTGCCCTCCTCGTCAACGTCGATGATGATGTGCTGGGGGCTGGGAATCATGCAGTGCTTGATGCCGCCGTAGCCGCTGATGTTGTCCTGGTAGGCGCCGGTGTGAAAAAACCCGAGGTAGAGGGGCTCAGGGTCGCCCTCCTTATCGACGGGCAGGTAGACCTGTGACTCGTGCACTTCCGAGTTGTAGTAGTCGGAGTTGTCGCAGCTCAGGCCCCCAATGTTAACGCGGCGGTAGTCGCGGTCCCATTTGTTGATCGGCAGCAGGATGAAGCGCTCACCGATGCCCCAGGCGTCGGGTAGGGTGGTCATGAGCGAGTTGTCGATCATGTACCACATCTCGGAGTCGTTCTGCTGCTTGCGTGCCAGGACCGAAAAGACGGTAGCGCCGCTCTCCCCCACGGTATACTTACCGAACTCCGTGAAGATATCGGGCTCGGGCACCTCGTCCTCCTCGCAGGCCGCCAGGATATTCTTGACGATCTCCCGTACCATATACTTGTAGTCGAACTCGAAGCCCAGGCTGTTGCGGATCGGCATGCCGCCGCCGATGTTGAGGGCGTGGAGGGTAGGGCTTTCCTTTTTCAGCTCTCCGTACAGCCGCACGGCCTTTTTAAGTTCACCCCAGTAGTAGAGGGTATCCTTGATGCCGGTATCGACGAAGAAGTGGAGCATGTGCAGCTCCAGTTTCGGGTTGTCGCGGACGCGCTCGCGGAACAGCGGCATCACGTCGCCGTTGCGCAGGCCGAGTCTGCTGGTGTAGAATTCAAAGTTGGGCTCTTCCTCCGTGGCCATGCGGATCCCGATCTTGGCCACCCCCTCCACGTGGGCCTCGTAATAATCGAGCTCGTGGCTGTTGTCGACTACGGCGATGACGTTCTCGAAGCCGTCGTTCATCAGTCCCACGATGCCCTCCAGGTAGTTTTCCGGCTTGAAGCCGTTACAGACGATGTGGATCTTCTTATCGAGCTGCTTGCGGGCGTAGAGCCGGCGCACCAGGTCAATGTCGTAGGCCGAGCTGATCTCCAGCTGCACGTCGTGATCCAGTGCCTCCTCCACCACGTGGGCGAAGTGGCTGCTTTTGGTGCAGTAGCAGTAGTTGTACTGTCCGGCGTACCCCTGGGCGCGCATGGCCCGGCGAAAGAGGTTGCGGGCCTCCTTGATCTTACGTCCGATACTGGGCAGGTAGGTCAGCTTCAGCGGCGTGCCGTACTTGCGGATCAGGTGGATGAGCGGAATGCGGTTGAAGGTCAGGTAGCCATCGGCTAAATCAAAGCCTCCTGGGGGAAGTAAAACGTTTGATCGATCAGATCAAAGTATTTGTTAGCCACGACGGTTTTTTTAGGGCCCGCAAAGATACACTGGCGGGGCCGCAGGTGCAATCAATGTCGATCCGCAGCACATTGCGCGCAGTGGCGTACTTTCACTACCTTACGCTGCACGTTTTTAACTACCGATCATGACCCTAAGACTACTCACGGGCTTTTTGTTTTTCCTTGCGCTGACCGCCTCCCTGAGCGCCCAGCTAACGCCCCAACGGGCCATCGCCGAGATGAGCCGCGGCATCAACCTCGGCAACACTCTGGAACCCCCCAACGAGGGCGCCTGGAATAACGGTCCGGCGGAGGAAAAGTACTTCGACGCCTACGTGGAGGCGGGATTCACCAACGTGCGCATCCCCGTACGCTGGGATGAGCACACCGCCGATGCCCCCCCCTACGCCATCGACCCCGCCTGGCTCAATCGCGTCGAGGAGGTTGTCGACTGGGGGTTGGACCGCGACCTCTACATCACCCTCAACGGCCACCACGAGGACTGGCTGAAGAACGACTACGCCAATCCCGCCACCCGCGCCCGCTACGACTCCATCTGGGTGCAGATCGTGGAACGCTTCGGCGGTAAGTCAGATAAGCTGCTCTTCGAAATCATCAATGAGCCCTTCGGTATGACCGTGGCCGAGGTCGATGACCTCAACGCCCGTATCCTGACCATCATTCGGAACGACAACCCCACGCGGCTGGTGATTTTCGGGGGCTACCAGTACGCCAACTCCGCTGAGCTCCTGGCCGCGGCAGTTCCGGAGGACGACTACGTCATCGGATATTTTCACTCCTACGATCCCTACCAGTTCGGACTGAATGGGGAGGGTACCTGGGGCACCGCCGACGACTACCGGCAGCTCGATCGTAAGTTCGCCGCCGTAGCCGCCTGGTCCACCGCCAACGACGTACCGGTCTACCTCAGCGAGTTTGGCGCGGTGCTACAGGCCGACTACAACTCCCGGATGCGCTTCTACGCGGCCTTCACGGAGGCTGCCCTACGCTATGGTTTTGCCTTTGCGGCCTGGGACGACGGGGGCATGTTTCGCATCCTGAACCGTGAGACCAACACCTGGCCCGAGGTAAAGGACATTCTGATCAACACCTACGCCACCTCACCCACCGAGGTGGTAGCCGTGGCCTCCGACCCGGCCGCGGCAGTACAGGAGGTGACGGTCTCCTGGCGTAACCGCAGTACGGCCAATGCGATTACCGTGGAGCGCCGGGTGGGGGAGGGAGACTTTGTACCGGTAGCCGAACTGGCGAGCGACGCGACCACATTTACCGACACGGAGGTCGAGACCGGTAATTTCTACACCTACCGCATCGTCAGCTCGAACACCACCGGCACCCTAATACAATCTTATCCCGCCCGCGCCCTGGTGGCCGGGGAGCAGCTCCCCTTCCGCGATACGGTCTTCGTGCTGCGTGATACCCTCCAGGTGGAAGACTTCGACCGCGGAGGCGAGCAGGTGGCCTACCACGACCAGGAATCGGAGAATATTCCCAGGGGCTACCGTCCGGAAGAAGGCGTGGACATCGGGGCCACCGCCGACGGTGGGTTCGCCATCGGCTACATCGCACGGGGCGAGTGGCTGGAGTATACGGTCGACGTACCCGAGGGTGGAACCTATTCCCTGAGTGCGCGGATCGCAACGGCGCAGGGTGGCGGCAGCTTCCAGCTAAGCTCGGATCTGAATGGCACGCTTACCACGCTTAGCGTACCCTCGGAAGGGACCGGCAGCTACGAGACATTCGAGACCTTTCCGGGCCGGGGCGTCATGCTCCTGGAAGCCGGCCGGCAGATTCTGCGCATCGACATCACGGGAGAGCAGGCATTTAATTTGGATTACCTCGTCTTTGCTCCCGCAGAGGCGGATACGAGTGCGATTGTCAACTACTCCGACGGACTGGACACTGCCACCACGGCCTTTTCCGGTACGCCGGCAGGGATCACCTACTCCCTCGCCGACGGTGTGCTGACCGTAGTCGGCGACGGCAGTTCCCCTCAGTACCAGACCTTCCGCTATACCCTGCCCGATAGCCTGCTGGCTAATGCAGTGCTGTCTCAGAATAAGCTTTACGTACGGGCACGCACCACGAGCGGACGGCCCATCAATCTACGCGTCGATTTGATCGACGACTACGAGGTGGCTACCACCCTGGCCGGCAGGACCAAAAGTATTACGGGGCCTGACTTCGGCGAGTACCTCTACGATTACACCGGTGGGTACCAGGACGGCGGCTACGGCGGTACGGGCTGCACCGCCAATGCTCCCTGTGACGTGGATGGCACGCGCATCAAGGCGATTGCCTTCTACCCCGATCCTAACGACGGCGGCTTCAACGACACCCTACAGATCGACTACCTAAGCTTCGGCCAGCCCCTCGATACCACCACGACCGGTGGCGATCCGACCGGCATCATCAATTACCAGGACAACTTTGAGGAGGGAGCCGATGCCTTCTCCGGTACGCCGGGCGGCATCACGTACCGCGTGGACAACAGCGTGCTGACGATCGCGGGCGACGGTACCTCGGCGCCGTACCAGACCATCCGGTACACCATTCCGGGCGACGAGAGTGGGGTGAGGCTCGCCGATGCCGCCGGTAGCAACGACCTGCTCTTCATTCGTGCCCGTACCACCAGCGGCGATACGGCCAGTTTGCGGATCGACCTGGCCGACCGCTTCGATAACCAGACTACGCTGGCCGGGCGCACGCTGCGCATCGGCGGTACCGAGTTCATGAACTACTCCATCAATTACGCCGGTGGCTACCAGGATGGCGGCTACGGCGGTACGGCCTGCGCTGCGGCTAACCAGCCCTGCACCGTGGATGCGCAGCGCATCCAGGGGCTCATCTTCTACCCCGAGCCGGTCGCCGCACAGTTCAGCGATACCATCGAGATCGACTGGATCAGCTTTGGCGGCGTAGTCGTGGTCGGCGTGCGTGACTTTGTCGAGCTGGATCGCTTTGCCGTATTTCCTAACCCGGCTACCGATGTGCTTAATTTACGGATTGACTTACACGCTGCCACTCCCGTAGGCACCGAACTTTTCGACGCTACCGGCCGGCGGGTCCTGCAGCGTGATTTCGGACAGCTTAGTGCGGGTGAGCAGCAGCTACAGCTTCCGGTTGCCGGTCTACCCCGGGGTCCCTATTTCCTGCGCCTCCGGGTAGGAAGTAAGGTTACCCGTGCCGTGTCGGTCACCGTCCGGTAGTAGGTGTAGTAGGTAAGGTCGGCGTACAACGCATCGACCCTATAGCCCCTACGGCTTTTCGTATCTTGCCGGTCATGGATTACATCTCCTCGCGTAACCTCCGCTTCGTGCTTCACGAAGTGCTCGATCTCGGTCAGTTGCGCCAACTCGAGCGCTTTCAGGATTTTGACGAAGAAGCCATCGACTTCAGCCTCGACGCGGCCAAACAACTGGCTGACCAATACCTGTATCCCATCTACCGGGAGATGGACAGGAACAAGGCCTACTATCAGGATGGTCAGGTCCACGTGCTCCCCGGGGTAGGGGAGGGGATGCGCGCTATGGGCGAGGCCGGCTGGTTGAGCGCCAACTGGGATTTCGAGCACAACGGGCAGCAGATGCCCCTCACCGTCCACAACGCCGGCGGTCTGATCTTCCAGGCCGCCAACGGCAACCTGGCCGCCTACGGCTTTCTGACCACCGGGGCGGCCAACCTCATCCGGGCTTTTGGCAGCGACGACCTTAAGGCCACCTACCTGGAACCCATGGCCCAGGGCCGCTGGCAGGGTACCATGGCACTGACCGAACCCCAGGCGGGGAGCTCGCTCAGCGACATCACCTCTACCTACGAGGAGACCGAGGAGGGGCACTACCTCATCCGTGGACAAAAGATCTACATCAGCGGTGGCGACCATACCGGAGTAGAAAACGTAGTGCACCTTTTACTAGCGCGCAAGAAGGATGGGCCGAAGGGCGTCAAGGGGGTGAGCCTCTTCGTCGTACCGAAGTACCTGCCGGAAGCCGAAGGGCAGCAGGACAACCACGTCACCACCGCCGGCATCTACGGCAAGATGGGGCAGCGGGGCTACGTGGCCGCCCACCTCATGTACGGCGAGCAGGGCCCCACCCGCGGCTACCTGGTCGGCGAGGAATTTAGCGGCCTCAGGCATATGTTCCTGATGATGAACGAAGCGCGGATCGGTACCGGCATGATGGCCGCCGGCTCAGCTTCGGCCGCCTACTACGCCAGTCTCAAGTACGCCAGGGAACGCCCCCAGGGCCGCCACCCCGACAACAAGGATATCAACGCCCCCCAGGTCACGATCATCGAGCACGCCGACGTACGCCGCATGCTGCTGTTCCAAAAGGCCGTCGTCGAGGGCAGCATTCACCTGCTCCTTCAGTGTAGTCTGTACGAGGACCGCTACCGGTCGAGCGGCGACGAGCGTGCCCACCTGCTCCTGGAGCTACTTACTCCCGTCGCTAAAAGCTTCCCGGCCGAATACGGCAACGAGGCCGTCAGTACCGGCATGCAGGTCCTCGGCGGGGCGGGGTATACGGATGACTTCCCCCTGGAGCAAATCTTCCGCGATATCCGCGTCAACTCCATCTACGAGGGCACCACCACCATTCACGGGCTCGACCTGCTGGGCCGTAAGGTGCTGATGCAAAACGGACTGGCCGTGCGCTACCTCAACGAGGAGTTTCTGGCTACGGTAACGGAAGCCACCACCCAACCCGCCGTAGCCCCCTTAGCCACCGCACTCAGCAGTAGCCTCCAGGGCCTGCAGGCGGTGATGGAACGGTTACTCGGACTGGCCCGTAGGGAAGATGCCCGGGTCTTCCTCGCCGATGCCACCGTATTTTTGGACTACTTCGGCCTCCACGTACTAGCCTGGTGCTGGCTGCGGCAGGCGACCGTGGCCTCCCGCGCCCTCGACACCGGTGCCACCGTCGGCAAGCCCGCCCTGGGCGACGACGAACGGGCTTTCTACCGCTCCAAACTTCAGACGGCCCGCTACTATTTCACCTACGTCTTCACCCGTACCGCCGGCCTCCAGCGCACCCTCCTGGCCGAGGAGCGCATCACCCTAGACACTGAGCCCGCACTACTCGTATAACACCCCCTCAAGCCCCTGCCCCATGCGCTTTCTACCCCTTGTTGCCCTCCTTCTGAGTCTTGCATCCTGCGCGCCCCGCCCGCCCCTGTTTGGTGTAGAATCCGGTTCGTTTAAAGCAAGTTTCGATCACTACGCCATCAACGTGGATGACGTGGATGCCAGCGTGGCCTTCTACCAGCGCGTGTTCGATCTACCGGAGGTATACGACGGTACCGGCAAGGACAATATCCGCTGGCTAGCCCTGGGTGACGGTATGGCCCTCCACATCATTGAGTCCGACCGCAGCCAGGTCAAACTGCAAAAGGGCGTGCATATGGCCATTAGCCTGGGAGACTTTACCGGTTTTGTGGAGCGCCTACGCACCCTGGACGTGCCGTTCGAAAGCTGGCAGGGTGCACCCCTGGAGACCAACGGCCGACCGGATGGCGTGCAGCAGGTGTACCTCCAGGACCCGGACGGCTACTGGATCGAGGTCAACGACGGGCGCTCGATCTTCGGCAAAACCCCCGTGCAGCCCTAGTGATGACCGTAGAACTCCACCGCCGCGACGAAGCCTTCCTCTTCGAGACCACCAACGCCGAGGGACTGACCGTACTCGCCGACGCCAGTCCGGCCATCGGCGGGCAGGGGAGGGGAATGCGGCCCATGGAGCTCGTACTGGCCAGCGTGGCGAGTTGCTCCAGCATCGACATCGTGCTGCTGCTCAAAAAACAGCGGCAGGAGGTGCGTGACCTGCGGGTGCGCGTGACCGGGCAGCGGGCCGAGACCGTACCCAGGGTATTCACCGCCATCCAGGTGCACTACCAGTTTGCGGGGCCGCAGGATGCAAAAAAAGTGGAGCGGGCGTGTAGGCTCAGTATGGAAAAACTCTGCAGCGTCAGTATGATGCTCCAGGCGGGTGGGGTAAACATCAGCTGGACCTACGAGCTTACCGCGTAACGCATGGGGTGGGGTGGGGGTAATAGGTACCGCACCATCACGTTGAAGAAGTAATGCTTGCCACCTTTCACACACTGCCGCATCTTTTGGTGACGGGGCTTATTTTGTTCCTCACCGGTTGTGTAGCCGGTCAGAGCGAGCAAGACCTGGCCGATCAGCTACCCGCCGATACCCTCGAACTGCGGTCCTTCCAGGCTACGCGCAGTAGCTCCCCCTACATCGTCCTCGAATGGCGCAGCCTACCCGAACGCGACAACGAGCACTACCTGGTGGAGCGTTCCGAAGGGGGGGTCACATTTACCGTGGTAGGACGGGTGACGGGGCACGGAACCACCAAAACGGGGTACGAATACAACTTTTTCGATTGTGCCGGCAGTGATGTGACGATCTATTACCGCATCACCCAGGTAGACTTCGGTGGCGCCACCCACCGGAGCCGTGTCTATGTGGTCCCCACCGATCGGGTAGAACGTTTACCCCTACCGGGCCTGGAGCCGGATTCTCTTCGCTATCAGGTAGTTACGCTACTGGGGCCCCTGCATTAAGTTTTCCCCACAAAAGTTTGTCGGCTGCTTCCCAGGAAGTAGCTTTGCGCTGACCCTATGATGGTAGCGTCCCCCCACTGACGGGTGAACACGGGCCCCGTATTCGCCTTTATTAGTTATAGTACGCTTACTCTAAGGCGGTGACGGAGTGATGGTGTATGCGGTAAAGACGTCGATCTTGCGCATTCATTGTTTCTTAACACCTCTTTTTCGCGTAGGTGTACTGACTCTCCTGTCCACCCCGTCCCTGCACGGCAGGTCTAGCTTTTCTAACCCACCAGATTAACACTCGCTATGCGAACACTTTACCCTTGCTCCTTACATTTCTTGCGCTACTTGCCGGTCTTATTGGGCCTGGTGATGTCCTCATCCATACTAGCCCAGACTTTTCCTGGCGATGTAACAATCTCTACCCAGGCTGATCTGGATGCTTTTGTCGCTCCCGGGGGCGGCACTTATGATCGCGTTGAGGGTAGTTTTATCATTCGTCCGGTGGACAACCCAACTGCCGCGCAGGTGCTAACAGACTTTTCCAACGTTGCGGACCTAGTCACAATCGCGGATGAATTGAGAATTGATAATTACGAAAGCGAACAGACCGTTGGTGACCCACTGTCTCAATTTATCAATATCGATAGCATTGGATCACTTCGTGTTTTTGATAATGTGACCTTTAACTCCGGGTTGACTGGATTGAGTAATGACAGTCTTCGTATAGTAGATGGTATCCTGGAAATTGGTAATAATGACAAATTAGTCACTCTTGTTACTTTTCCATCCTTGACTAATGTCAGTTTTTCTTTCATAATTAGAAACAACCCCATCCTCCCGGGTGTGTCACCGCCCGCTCTCACCACTATTGGCGGGAACTTCCGTATTGTTGATAATGATGCACTGACGAATCTAGACAATTTTGATCAAGTCTCGGTTTTTTCCGGTGGATTTTTCATTCGTGACAACGGTACGCTTTCAAATATTGATGGTTTCGCTAATTCTAGCAACGTACGATTCGACATCCCCGCCCTGGTAGTAGAAAATAATCCCGAGCTTGAAACATTAGGTGGTACCCCTGGTCCGAACGTGATACGGCTTCGCGTCACGGATAGCATTATCATCAGCAATAATGTTGCTCTAACTGAGATTAGCACTGAAGTGCAGGGAGGAATATCCGGTGGTGATATGACTCTTTCCGCGGTACGCATCATCAACAATGATAATCTAACTTCTGCCGGCAGAATATTTGATCGTGACTACATGCTCACTATTGGCGATTATATCGTCACTGACAATCAAGACCTTAACAACCTAGGCGGTCAAAACATTAATATAACCGGTAACCTCAATATATCGGCGAATCCAAACTTAACCAGACCTGGTAATTTTGCTGCGACCACTAACTTGAGCGGTGACTTGACCATATTTGACAACGCTATTCTCAATACATTTGTCCGCTTGGGTGGCGACAGACCCGAAAACGGACTGCGCACCGTGGCCGGTGATATCCGTGTAGAAAATAACCCACAACTGACCACCCTCGAAGGGTTTAGAAGATTGACACAAGGGCAGTCGCTGATCCTTAACTCCATCGGACTGGTTTCCGATCTATCCGGAATTCGGAGCCTTGACACGCTGGCCAATTTCCTGACCATCACTAATAACCCGAACCTTAGCGATTGCTGCGAGATCGCCTGTGAACTGATTGTCAACGGCCAGCAAGTTGACGGCACGAACAATGCTGTCTTGATCAGTGGTAACACCGGCGGCTGTGAAGACAAGCCTACCTTCGTTTCTAACTGCCAGGACGAACCAGGCAAAGGCTGCCTAAACGCCGCCCCCGTAGAATGGCTAGCCTTCACCGGCGCCCTCGGCAGCGGCAGCATCGACCTAGCCTTCTCCACCGCCACCGAATCTGACAACGACTATTTCCAGATCGAGCGCAGCGTGGCCGGCGGTGCCTTCGTAGCCATCGGACAAATCGATGGCGCCGGCAATAGTCAAACTGCCCTTGAGTACTCCTTCAGCGACTACGACTACAGTTCGGGACTGAATTACTACCGCATCCGCCAGGTCGACTTCGACGGCACCGAGGCCTTCTCCGATGTGATCGTCGTCGATGCTGGTGGCAGCAAACTCGCCCTTACGTTATTCCCCAACCCTGCCAACGGGTCGGATGTGACCCTGCAACTTGGTCGCGACTGGAACGCCGATCGGGTGACCGCTCAGATCTACTCCGTCGCCGGGCAATTCGTCCGGGAAATACGGGCTACGGGCAACAGCCGCCTGTTCCTGCCCACCGCCGATCTCCAGGCCGGTATGTATGCCGTGCGGGTCAGCGATGGAAGCCGCACCGTGACCACCCGCCTCACCGTCCGGTAAACTTGTCAGTTTGACTCCTTGCTTTTGGAAGGCCATCCCCGCACCGGGGGTGGCCTACTAGCCGGGGTGTACACGCTACGGGTACTCAATGACGACCAGTGGCTGCACTGACGGGTGATGGTTGACTAATCCCGGCTACGGTTGAGCACCTTTTCCACGCTCACACCTAGTCGGCTGATCAGTTTGCCCTGCTGGGCGATGGTGGCCTTGAGCTCGCTCATCTCATCGTGCACGTAGCGCTGGATGTTCTGCGGCGAGGGCAGGAAGGGGGTGATGCGGGCGCGTACGTACCAGATCTCGCGGAGATCACTCAGGGGGATACGGTAGGTGTCGTAGAAACTGTTGTCCGAGATGACCTCCAACTCCTTGCTGTCGGCTAGGTAGTTCCGCACCCGTTTGACCACCACGTCGCTACGGGTTACGATCACGTAGGCATAATTGTCCTTGATGCCACTCTGCCAGAGCGTCGGCTCGAGGAAGGCGCAGACCACCTTGTCCCCTTCGAACAGCGTAGGCTCCATGCTATCGCCGGGTACGTCGAAGCTGCGGTGGGTGCCCACCTTGTACTTATAGTCGGGCAGGCTGTAGGTAGGTAGGCTTTCTACAAACGACGGATCGCTTAATTCGGCGGCGTAGACGCTCTGGGCCGGAAGGGGCACGTGCACGATAAGCTCGTCGGCGTCCGGGGTAGTTATGGTAGTCAGGACCCGAAAGTTCTGGTTGCTCTCCTCGGTCATGAACATCGGACCGTCGCCGGTGAAGATATAGACGGGGTTGAGCTTATACTTGGCGATGGCCTGCCGCAGTAGTTCGATGGTGACATCCCGGCGTCCCTTGAGAATTTCACTGAGCGACTGCGGGAGGTAGTCCAGGGAAAGGGCAAAGGCGCGGCTTGACCGAATGCGTTTCTCCGCTTTGAGCTTATCGTGGCATTTGATGAAGCGCTGAGAAACGACATTTTTCATGAAGGGCGGTTTGGAGAAGGCAAATATACGTGCCCGACCGTAGTGACCACGGTGATGCAGGCGCGAAGTAACATTGTTTTGCGAACTAGTGCTGACCCTCGATGACCGCGTCATCTTTTTTCTGCCGGCCCAGCTCGATTGTCTTACCTGCTTCCTCTAAATCATCCTCCTCGGGAGACTCGCCCTGCTTAGCATCCTGCTCGGGTTCGTAGCTCAGGCGAATCAGCACCGGGAAGTGATCGGAGCCGACGTAGGGTAGCCGCTTCAGCTCCAGTACCGTCAGGTCGCTGGAGTGAAACACGTGGTCGAGGGGCCAGCGTAGCAGGGCGTAGTCCGCGTGGAAGGTCGAGAACATACCCCGCCCCCTACGGGGATCGAGCAGGCCGCTCAGCCGCTGAAACAGCCGGGAGGAGTGGCTCCAGGCCACGTCGTTCAGATCCCCCGCTACGATGGTCGTACGGTCGGGTTTGTCCCGCACTTCGAGCCCCACCAGCGAGAGTTCCGCGTCGCGCCCCGTGCTGGCGTACGCCTCGGAGGGGCTAGGGGGCATGGGGTGTAGAAAATGGAGGTCGACGACGCGCCCGTTCCCGAGTCTTACCTGGGTATCGATGCTGGGTATATCGTCCTTGATGCGGTACTTCACTTCCGGGTCGATGAGCTCTATCTTGCTCCAGAGGTGCATGCCGTACAGATTGTCTAGGGGCACGGGTACGCGGTAGGGATAGTCCTCCCCGATGCCCTCGGTAAGCTTCTCTTCCCACCAGTCGTTGGTCTCCACGGTAAGGAGAATGTCCGGGTCATTCTCCTTAATGACGCCGATCACCAGGTCGGTGCGTTTATTGGTCTGCAGCACATTGGAGATCATCAGGGTAAGGTGCCGGTCGGTCTGTTCGGTGCGCTCGGCGTTGCGGGCATCCGTTTCGTGTAGGGGGGTGTAGGGATAGATACGGAAGGCCTGGTAGAGGGTAGCGGCGGCCAGAATAATGCCTACCGTCCAGTTCATCGTCGGGCTGTAATGGCGGGAGACGAACCAGAACACGGCGGACCCTGCCAGAATGATTACCAGTTGCTGACGAGGATAGTCAAAGCCGCGAATCCACCAGTCGTCGTATTTTAGAAAGGGTAAGAGCGTACCCACTACGCCAATGAAGCCAAGCGCGTAGGCAATTATTCGGAGTGCGAGCACAGAATAGGTGTGTGTTTAATCGGTAAAAAGTAGTTGTTGTGCTAAATGTTCGGGTTGCGGCTTCTACCGTGGGAGTGCAATATAGCAGGATGCCCACGGTTAGCCCTATAGCGTATTTTTGTACCGCCTAAGTGTTTTACGTCCCAAAGTACTCTCATCATGTGTTGCCCCGCTGTTTTAAGTCGGTTCGTCGGTCTGTTCTGTTGCTTTCTTGGTCCTACAATCGTTCTTGCCCAGGAGCCACTTACGAACGCTGAAATAGGGCAACTGATTACTGAATACCGTAGCGATGCGCGCGGCCCCTACAGGGGGATCTACTGGTTTTGCTCCGATGGCAGCACCCGCGCGGCCCGCGACCCCTGCCCCGACGACCCGCGGGCCCACCAGCACGCCGACTATAAGCCGGCGATCGATCGGCTGATGCGGGATCAGCAACTGTACTTCGGACAGCTACTCACCGATACCCGTTACGCTGCCTTCTGGGATGCCGAGCAGGACCACGACCGCCTCAAGCAGTACCAACTGAATGATTACCTGGTCGGCGTAGACAATGGCTGGATCCTCGAACAGGCGCGTTTCTACCGTGGGGCCTTCCAGGTAGAGGACGAGGAGGAGTGGGGCCGTAAGTTCTTCCGGTGGCTCCTGGCCCGTGAGGAGGTACTGCGCACCGACTATTACCTGGTGGCGCAGGCTGCGCGCGATATCCCCCACCGCGGCGACACGGACCTCAACCAGCGCATCCGCGCACGCTCCAAGGAGATCGCCGATGGCTACCCCGCCTTTATGGATCTCCGTATCAAGATCCACGGTCGCCCGGGTGCCGAGGACGCCGCGGCCGTCCGCGACTTCATGACCGCCCACGAAGGTGAGCTCCGCGATAATAACTTATACGAGTCCGCCGCCGAACTGGCCTCTGACATCGACGATGCCTACGGCGGTAGCGGCCTGGCGAGCATCACCGATCTACTCACCAGCCTGCCGGAGTCCGATACGCTACACGGCCGTATCGCTACCTTCCTCGCCACCCAATCCGACCCTGCCGGACGGGACCATTCCGTGGCTCGCCTTACCGCTGCCACCGAGCTCAGCCTGGCCGTTCGCAGTAGTCTTGCCAGCGACGATCGACGCGCCGCGCACCGGCTCACCCTACTGGATATCAACAACGAACTCGGTGACCTGATCTTCCGCAGCGCCGGAAACTGGCAGCCCACCGTGGCCCGCGAGCAGATGGAGAAGATTTGCTACCTGGGCCAGGCGGCTACCGGTGCTGGCTTCGTGGAGCTCTGGGAACACGAGGCCGGCGGACCGCTACTGGCTGATCCGAACTACCAGTACGTGTGGCCCGCCATGCTGACTGCCTATTTAGACAACGCCCGTCGCTTCGTCGAGTGGGGCACGGCCACCAACCGCGCTACCTACGCCGACGTCGTAGCGCGCTACGCTGCCTTCGAGCCGAAGGTGCTGGGTTTTCTCGACGATCGCATCCGCGCCTCGGTGCTGCTGCCGCTCGGACAGGCCGTTGGCGAGCTCGGCGACTGGCTGGCCAGTAACAGCGAGTCCGGTAACGCCATCCTCGATATTGCCACCCAGGCCCAGGCCCGCGGACTCAACGCCGGCTACGCCCGCGGCGTGCTTCACCTCATCGAGGGAGCCCCCGATGAGGTCGAGGTCAACAACCGCGATATCTTCGTCTTCGGCCGCCCCCCGGCCGACCTCAAACCCGTAGGCGGTATCCTGACCGTCAGCGAGGGCAATATGGTCAGTCACGTGCAGCTGCTGGCGCGTAACCTCGGCATCCCGAATGCCGTACTCACCGAGCAGCAATTTCAGGAGCTACAGCCCTACGCCGGCCAGGAGGTCTTCTACGCCGTCTCGCCCTCCGGCGCGGTGATCATGAAGCCGGTCGGTGAGATGAACGACACGGAGCGCGAACTCTTCGCCGTCAAGGAACGGAAGGAGGAACGCATCCGGGTACCCGTCGACCGCATCGACCTCAGCACCCGCGACATCCTTAATATGCGCAACGTCGGTAGTGAGGACAGCGGCGTCCGCTGTGGACCCAAGGCCGCCAACCTAGGGCAACTCAAGCGCCTCTTCCCCGATAAGGTGGTGGAAGGGCTCGTCATCCCCTTCGGTGTATTTCGTGAGCACCTCGACCAGCAGATGCCGGGCCAGCCGGCCGGCACCTCCTACTGGACTTTTCTCAACGACCGCTTTATTCGGGCCAGGGCGATGGAACAGCAGGGGAGTACCGAGGCCGAGGTGGAGGCTTACACCCTGGAGCAGCTGGCTACGCTGCGCGAGGCTATCGCCGAAATAAGGATTCAAGGAAAGCTGATTGCCCAACTGCGTAGCGGATTCAGTGAGGTACTCGGCGACCGCTTTGGGGCCGTGCCCGTTTTCCTCCGCTCCGACACCAATATGGAGGACCTGGCCGACTTCACCGGCGCCGGGCTCAACAAAACCGTCTTCAACGTTGTCAAGGAAACGGCCATCCTCAACGGCATCAAGGAGGTCTGGGCCAGTCCCTACACCGAGCGAAGCTACCGCTGGCGGCAGCGCTACCTACTCAATCCCGAGAATGTGTTTCCCAGCATCCTCATCATCCCCAGTGTCGACGTCGACTATTCGGGCGTCATGATCACCAAGGGCGTCACCACCGGCAACCAGGACGATATCACTGTAGCCTTCAGCCGGGGCGCCGGTGGGGCCGTCGACGGACAGGCCGCCGAGTCCTACCTGCTCGACCACACCGGCCGCTTCACCCTCCAGGCCCCCGCCCGCGAGCGGCTGCACCGCCGCCTACCCGCCACCGGGGGCAGCGTGATGGTGCCGGCCTCCTTCGACCGGCCTATCCTCAACCAGCAAAATCTCGTCGATCTTTACCAGCTCGGGCAGCGTATCGAGGAGGTCATGCCGACCGCCCCCGGCGTTAGTTCCGAGGGGCCCTACGACGTGGAGCTTGGTTTTCAGGATGGTAAGATCTGGCTCTTCCAGATCCGCCCCTTCGTCGAAAATAGCCAGGCGCAGCGCTCGGAGTACCTGCAGCGTATTTCACCACCGGTACGCGAGGGGGTGTACATCGACCTGGCCTCGGCGCTGTAGCGACGGCTACACCATCGCTACCGGAACAGGCCGTGTAGCTTCCCGTCCACCATATTGATCACCCGCCCCAGGTCCTCTTTCTTGTTGGCGAAATCGACCTCATCGACGTTGATGATCAGAATATTACCGTCGGTGTATCCGGCGATCCAGTCCTCGTAGCGGCGGTTCAGCTGCTTGAGGTAGTCCAGGCTCATACTACCCTCGTAGTCGCGGCCGCGGCTCTCGATGTGGGCTACGAGCGTACCGATGCCGGCCCGGAGGTAGATCAGCAGGTCGGGGGGCTCGATGCGGCTGGTCATGGTGCGAAACAGCTCCGAGTAGCTCTCGTAGTCCCGCTCCGTCATCAGGCCCATCCCGTACAGGTTAGGGGCAAAGATGTTTGCGTCCTCGTAGATCGTCCGGTCCTGGATTACGGTGCGGTTGCCATCCTGTATCTCCAGAATCTGCTTGTAGCGATTGTGCAGGAAGTAGACCTGGAGGTTGAAGCTCCAGCGCTTCATGTCGTTGTAGAAGTCACTGAGGTAGGGATTATTCTCCGCACTCTCGTAGTGTATCTCCCAGCCAAAGTGGTGCCCGAGCTGCCGGCACAGGGTCGTCTTACCGGCTCCGATGTTACCGGCGATCGCTACGTGTTTAATCTTACTATGCTCCATGCGGCGCGCAAGATCGTAAAAAACACTTAGGGCGGGCACGCCGGTGCAACGGTCATAGCGGCGCTACCAGCTGATCCCGAAACGGGCCTCGATCTGCACCACTGCGCCACTCACGTCGTTAGCCGTTACGTTCGGAACGTCATTCACACCACTGGCAAAGCGGTACCCCCCCTCGATGCCCAGGCGAAACCACTGGAACAGATTTAACTCCGCTCCGGCCATGACCTGACCGACAAACATACGCTCGCGGAAGTCCGTCACCGTTCCGTTCTCACCGGTATAGCTGCCCTGAATACGACCGGGGCCGAGGATGGTGGTGATCCGTGGGTGGATGGTGTTGTCCGCCCCGGGGCTGTAGGCGACAATAAAACCACCGTGGCGGAAGTCGTAGGTGGGTCGGTCCCCCGTGGGCAGTGCATCATCGGTGGTGAAGGCATCCCGTGACGACCAGCCGCCGTAGCCGATGAACACCTCGTCGTCGAGCTCGAGTCCGCCGAAGCCGCCGCGTACCAGCGCCCAGTCGTCGCCGGTGGCGGAGTAATTATAGGTGGGACCGCCCCACAGACCCGACAGGTCGAGGTCACCGAAGAGGGTGCGCTCGCGCCGCAGGCTGTAGCGGGTGCTGACCGTGCTAGTAGTGGTTGTGGCATGAACACTAGTCGGCCCATCGTCAGCTAGGGCCAGGGTGGGGGAGTCCTGGGCCCGGAGCAGTCCGCCAAGGGCAAGGAATAAAACGAGGGTGGGTAAGGATCTCATGTCGTAGGAATTTTGCTGTTCTAAATGGGTTGTACCGGCGACCCCGCCCACTTTATCAACAATGGCGGCCGCCGTATCCCAAAGGTTGCACCGGCGGTTCTTAAATTTTGTGAGGGATGTATTAATGGTTCCCTAAAGTCGGTGGGCGTGGGGTACTTTGGCGCGAAAAGGGAACAAATGGCAGGCGGAAGTATCCTCATTAAGGGCGGAACGATCGTAAACCGGGGACAGCGGAAGGTAGGTGACCTCCTGATCCGCGACGGATTCATCGAGCGGGTGGGGGGAACGATTGACGTGGCGGCCGACCGGGAAATTGACGCCGATGGCTGTCTGGTGCTGCCCGGTATTATTGACGACCAGGTGCACTTCCGCGAGCCGGGGCTCACTCATAAGGCCACCATTGCCTCCGAAGCACGGGCGGCCGTAGCGGGCGGCACGACTAGTTTCATGGAGATGCCCAATACCAAGCCGAGCACGCTGAACCAACTACTGCTGGAAGAAAAATACCGCATCGGGGCGGCCGGTAGCGTGGCCAATTACAGCTTTTACATGGGTGCGTCGAACGATAACCTGGACGAGGCGATGCGCACCGATCCGCAGACCGTCTGTGGGCTGAAGATTTTTATGGGAAGTAGCACCGGCAATATGCTGGTCGATAACGAAAAAACGTTGGATGCGCTCTTCGCCCAGAGCCCCCTGCTTATCGCTACCCACTGCGAGGACGAGGCCACCATACGCCACAACGCCGCCCTGGCCCGCGAAAAGTACGGTACGGACATCCCCGTCTGGGAGCACCCGAACATCCGTTCGGCGGAGGGTTGTCTGAGGAGTAGCTCGCTGGCCGTGGCGCTGGCGAAGCGGCACAACACCCGCCTGCACATTCTCCACATCAGTACGGCCGATGAGGTGGGGCTGTTCCGCAACGATATCCCCCTAGAAGAAAAGCGCATCACGGCCGAGGTCTGCGTGCACCACCTGACTTTTAATGCCGATGACTACGCCCGCCTGGGCAACAAGATCAAGTGCAATCCGGCCATCAAGTCCGAGCACCACCGGTCGGCCCTCCTGCCGGCCCTACTCGACAATCACTTCGATGTGATCGCTACCGACCACGCTCCGCACACCGCGGAGGAAAAAGCACAGCGTGACTACTTTAAGGCTCCCGGCGGTCTACCCCTGGTACAGCACAGCCTGGACATGATGATGCGGCTGGAGCAGGCCGGCCAGATCGGTCTGGAGCGCATCGTAGAAAAAATGTGCCACGCCCCGGCGGTCTGTTTTCAGATCGACCGGCGCGGGTACCTCGATGCGGGCATGTGGGCGGACGTGGTGGTTTATGACCCGCGCACGGAGTGGACGGTGGCTCCCCACAACATCCGCTACCACGTGGGCTGGTCGCCGCTGGAGGGGCAGACCTTCCGGGGCAGGGTGCGGGAGACCATCGTGAGCGGGCGGCTGGCCTACGCCGGCGGGCGGGTTGATGAGTCGGTACGTGGGGAGCGGCTGGCCTTTCGCCGGTAGGGGGTGGACTAAAGAACCCCGGTCATCCCTTGCGGGGCCGGGGCTCGTTCCAACTTACTGATACCAAATAAAACAAGTGGTGACGGGGCGGACCCGTCGTACTGTGATTTCCCAAAAATAGGAAGAGTGGGCCGGAGCCGCAAGCGCCGCGGGCAAAAAGTCACAAACTTATTCCAGCTCGGCCCGCAGATAGCGGTAGGCCGCCGTAAAGTTGGGTAGGCCGTAGCCGACGGAGTCATCGGGCGACTGAGCCTGTGAGGCGGTGGCGCGAATGGCGTCAAGTAGCTGCTGGTTGGTGGCGCGGGGAACGGCCTGAATAAGGCAGGCAACGAGGCCACTGATCAGGGGGGCGCTCAGGCTGGTACCGTTGGCCCCGGTGAGGCCCTGACCGTTGGCGGCAACGGCTGCCACCATGACGCCGGGCCCGCTCACGTCGGGTTTGATCCTGCCGTCCGCGGTGGGGCCAAAACTGCTGAAATAGGCGCGCTCGTCGGTATCGTCCAGGGCCCCGATGCTGAAGGCCTGGGTGGCGTCGGCCGGGGTGCCGATGTAATTCCAGGCGTCGGCTCCGTTGTTGCCGGCGCTGGTCACGACGATCATCCCCCGGGCAAACGCCCGGTCGATGGCCACCGAGGCGGGACTGTGCCGGCCGTCCAGGTCCGCGTAGCGGTAGTTCATGGTGGTATCGGAGAAGGTAGTGTACCCCAGGCTACTATTGACCAGGTCCACGCCGGCGCTATCGGCCAGCTCCAGGGCAATGGCGTAGTTGACCTCCTCCATGCGGTGCTCACCGCGGCTGTTCTCCGTTTTGAAGAGAAGGTAACGGGCCTCGGGGGCCATGCCGATGAAGAAGAAGGGATGGTGCGCCGCCATGGTGCTGAGTACCGTAGCTCCGTGGGTGGAGCCGTCCAGGGCGGTGCTATCCTGCTCCACCAGGTCATAGTTAGCGGGCACGGCTTCGGCTTGATCGTAGCCCAGAAAATCCTTGTAGCCGACATCCGGAAAGCCGCCGTCGAAAACGGCGACGAGCACGCCCGCGCCACGAAAGCCCAGTTGGTGGAGGCTATCGCCGCCCAGGTGGGCCAGGTTCTTCCACCCGAAGCCGTAGAATTTTTCGTTTACGGGTACGGGATCGACGCGCGGGGCGGGGCGGTCGAGTTGCGGACGAACGGGCAGCGGACCGGCGCGCTCGTACTGAAGCGGAGCCGCATAAAAAGAGGTGTCGACGAAAGGAAGCTCCCGCACGCCGGCGTACTGCTCGGGAGAGGCGGCGATGACGACGCCGTTCATCCACTTACTGCGTAGCCAGATGGGTAGGCCCCGCTCGGTGAGGACCGTCTCGTAGGCTGGATTGACCGGTAGGTCGAGCTCCGTTACGGCCACCCCGTGCTTCTGGCGCCGGGCGAGGGCACGTGCGCTGAGGAACTCCTCCGGACGATCGATGCTGTAGGGGTAGTCTGCCTCGTCCACCGCTTTATCGGTAAAGCCAATGAAGTAAAGTCCGGTGCCGGTAGTGGCCTGGGCGGAAAGGAAGCCGGTCGCTAACAGGACCAGTAACTGAGGAAATAATAGGCGCATAGAATCAGATGGGGGAGGAGCGGAGCAGATGGTCGTAAACCAAACGCGCTACGTCCGTAGTCCGGTTGTCAATACGAACCCTAAGCTGCGCTTTTTCGTAACAGCCCCGACGTTCGGCCAGTTTGCTTTCGATGGCCTGCCGGAGGTCGGTGGCCGAGGCGAGTAGGGGGCGGTGGGCGGCCTCCGGGCCGAGGCGCTCGAGTAGCAGCTCGAGCGCAACGTCCAGGAAGACCGTGGTGCCGATGCGATTCAGCTCCTCGATCAGTTGGTGGTAGCAGGGTGTACCGCCACCGGTGGCCATCACAAACATGGGTAGGGTAGCGAGGCTGAGCAGCATTTCGCGTTCCAGCTCGCGAAAGTAGCCCTCACTGTGCTGGGCGAAGATTTCGGTGATCGACATGCCGGCCCTGGCCGTGACATAGTCATCCAGATCGATGAAGGGCGTACCCATCAGTTCGGCCAAGGTTCGCCCGGTGTGGCTTTTTCCGGACCCCATGAAGCCAACGAGAAATAATCGCATAGGCGCGGCGGTGCGTACGAATCATAGGTGGTGGGGTCCTAAGGTAGGGCATGTGGGCGAACCGCCCCCGGGCCCTGCCGTATCTTGGCTCCCTCATGAGTGGTTAGGAGAATGGTAAAATGGTTATTGCTGGGGGTTGTTGGAATCTGTCTCGGTTGTGGTACGGTGGAAGATGAGCGGCAGGTGGTAGCTACCCCAAATATGGCGGATACCACGGCTACCTACGTTCGTCGGGCGGAGCCAGCCATGGCGACCGTACTTGATAGCGGCTCCACCCTGACTTTCACGGACACGGACTTTAATTTCGGCCGCGTGCGGCTCGGTACAACCGTGCGCCATCATTTTACCTTTACCAACGAAGGACCGGCGCAGCTACGCATCGGTGCGGTGGCGAGCTCCTGCGGATGTACGGTGAGTAGTTACCCGACCGAACCCATCGATTCCGGCGCGAGTGCGAATGTAGAGGTGACTTTCCGTACCTCCGCCACGCTCGGGCATCAACACCGTGCGGTGGTCCTGCACGCTAACACCGCCCCACCCCAAACTACGCTATACCTTAGCGGCGAGGTGGTACCCTAAATCTCGAACGTATGTTATACCTACAGGCCGGCGGAGGCCTTTTCACGAACGGATTTTTCATGATCGCCATGCTGGCGGTACTCGTTTTTACCATGATCCTGCCCCAGCGTCGGCGCAGTAAGCAGCAAAAGGAGTTCATGAGCGGACTTGCCAAGGGCCAGCGGGTGGTGACCGCCAGTGGTCTGCTGGGCATTATCGATAAGGTAGATGAGCAGGTCGTGACCCTCAACGTCGGCAACAAAACGTACCTCCAGGTCACCAAGAATGCCATCTCCAAGGAGCTTACCGATGCGATCTATCCTGCAAAGACTGACGCATAGGCTGCCCCTGCGCAATATGGCCACCACGGATCGGCAAATGTTGCTGATCTGTATGGGGCTGGCCTTCGTGTTTTGGCTCATTCTGAATCTCTCCCAGGAGTATGAGATTGGTAAGGACGTACGCCTGAGCTACGTCGTGAGTCCCGAGCGGGTGATCGCCGGTACGCCGCCGCAGTCGGTGCCCGTTCAGGTAGCCGGCCGGGGCTGGAATTTGATTTGGGAAAGTATGCGGGGCCGTACGCTGGATGTCACCATCGATGTGGACGACCAGCAGGAATTGCTGCTCAGTAGTAATTTGCTGCGGCAGGAAATAAGCCGGCAGTTAAGTAGTGGCGATGTAACCGTGGTCAGCATGGGCTACGAATCCGCTCAGCTACTGACCACCCCGCGCGATGGGAAACGGGTGCCGGTGGTAGCCGATGTCCGGGCAACTTACGTTCCGGGCTACTTCAGTCCCGACCGGCCCACCGTGCTACCGGATAGCATCACCGTAAATGGCTCGGCCGATGCCCTGGCGGAGATTAGCGGCTGGCCTACCCAGGAGGTAGTATTGGAGAACCTAGAGCAGAATACGGTAGTGACTGCCCCGCTGATGCAAGCGCCCCCGGGGCTTACCCTCAACTACCAGGAGGTGCGAATAGGTCTTCCCGTCGAGGCATTCATCGAGCAGCAACTCAGCGTACCGATTGCCCTGGACCACGCGCCGCCCGGCGATTCCGTGCGGGTGTATCCGAATAATGTTACGGTGACCCTCACCATCCCCGAAAGTGAGTTCGGTCGGTACTCGATGATCGACTTTCGCGTGGAGGCGGACCTGAGTCAGATGCGTACGGCCGGTAAGGATAACACCATCCCCCTGACGCTGACGCGGGTACCGGAGTCCATCAAGAGTGTGTCCTTCGCTCCGCGGGCTGTGGAGTATTACGTCTACCGCCGCGACAATTAGTAACGGTCACGTACCGCAGAAACCGGCATTAGCTCATCGTAGGTTCCGGTGAGGGTCGGCGTCTGGATGTTGCCGGTGTACCCCCGCACCTCCCGGTGTACGTAGGCGAATAGTTCCTGGATGGACACCAGGCGGTCTCCATTTTCGTCTGCCTCCCCCTTCAGGCCACGTATCAGGTAGTGGCTGAAGACACCGGAGCGCAGTCCACCGTCCTCCATGCTGATTTCCTCGCTCCTACTCGACATCATCAGCGCGGTGGAGGCCTGGGCATCGGTCAGCGCGGAGTAGTAATTGGATAGTGTTTCGCTGCTACTGCCGCCGCTACGGGCGGCCAGGCTGCCGCTGTGACAGGCATCGGCGATGACCAGCTTATGGCGGGAGCGGCTTTCGAGCAGCGCGTCGTGGACGTCCTCGTGGCGTAGGGCGTTGAGCTGCCCGTCGTAGTCTACGGGGAGGAAGGACCCAGGTAGTCCGTGACCGCTGAAGTAGAATAGAATGACGTCGTTCTCATCCGCCCGCCGGTACGTCTCGCGCATGGCGGCCAGAATATTGTCGTGGGTGGCCTCCTCGTCGATCAGCACCCGGACCTGGTCATCGCTCAGGGCACCTCCCTCTACGCTTTTAAGGAAGGCGTAGACCTGGTAGGCGTCGTCATCCGTGTAGCGCAGAGTCTTCATGTGCTGATAGAAGGCGCAGCCCACAACTACCGCCCAAACCCGAACCTCGGGGTCAAAGGCGGTCACCGCCAGGTCGGCCGGTTCCGTACTGGAGGTGTAGAGTTCGCGGTAGAGCGAGCCATCCTGCCAGATACCACCCTCGATCTGACCGCTGGCGTAATGCATCACTCCCAGGCCGTTGGGCCGGTGGCCGCTGAAGTGGCCGTAGTAGGTATCGCCGGTAGTGAAGCGCACCGTGCCGGCCCCATCGGGCGAGCCGTTGCGGAACTGCCCTTCGTAGATCGTGCCGTTGGAGTAGGTGAAGCGCCCCGGTCCGTCCGGGCAGCCCTCGTTGCAGGAGACGAGGCCGTCCGTGGTCCCGGTGAAGCCTAATGCGGCCCAGTTGGTTTGTAGCTCGCCGCGCGCCCAGTCACCACTCACTTCCACGCCGTTAGCGTAGCGCATATTACCCTTGCCGTGGGGCAGGTTTTCGGACCACTCTCCCTGGTATTCATCGCCGTTGGCGTACTGCATCGTGCCGCGGCCGTGCAGCAGATTGCCACTCATGTGGCCACGGTAGTAGTCGCGGTTAGCAAAGGTGAACGTCACCTCCCCCTCGAGCTGATCGTCCTGCCAGGTACCTACGATACGACTACCGTCGATGTAGGCTAGCTCTCCCTTCCCATTGCGCCTTCCGCTCCGCCAACTGCCCTCGTAGCGGTTGCCGGTTGCGTCCACCAGTCTGCCCTGACCCTGCTGCAACTGCTGGGCAAAGTTACCGGTGTAGATCGACCCATCGGGATAGGTGAGGGTACCCGTGCCCTCGAACTTGCCGGCGCGGAAGGTGCCGGAATACAGGGCACCATCCGCAAAGCGAAGTACTCCTTCCCCGTTATAGCAGTTGCCCCGTTGGCACCGGCCCTGGGCGAAGCCCGTAGCTGCAAGGAGCAGCAGACAGGCCATAATCTTGAGTTTTAACATGTTTGACGTGTGTGAATGTGCTGGTATCAGTGAAACTCCTCCCATTCCGTAATGGGATGGAACGGGTATATAGGCATGCCCCAAGTAGCTAGCCAAGGCAGACGGTACATCCGTAGGTAAACTTGAAGATCAAAGGCTAAACTTAAATTTGTGTGGAGAGAGACGCTGAGAACCAAATTAATGAGAGATGCAGGTATAGCAGCAGTTACTACCCTAAAATTGCACCTTTTGCCCGCCGTCAAGCTGCCCTTTAACGGAACGGTAGCTTTACCGGGGTAAACGGTCAGCTCGTTATGCGTGCTGGTCACCCTTCGTTACCTAATCGAATACCTGCCTGCTGTGTACATTACGATCCTACACTACCTGACCGTCTATGCGTTTTTACTCAGTCGTAATTTTCTTTATTTGTTATAATTATGTTTCCGCTCAGCTGGACCCCTACCAGCGCTTTGAATTTCCCGACAATATGGGTACGGCGGAGGTACTCACACCACGGCAGTTTCTGGGGTACCGACTGGGGGAACGGTTTACTGAGTACGCCACCGCGGTTAGTTACTTCGACTACCTGGCGGAGCAAAGCCCGCGCATCAGATCCGAGCGGTACGGAAGCACTTACGAGGGACGCCCCCTGGTGCTGCTCACGGTGACTGGCCAGCGCAATATGAATCGCCTAGAGGAGATCCGCCGCAACCAACAACTGCTGGTCAATAGCTTCCGCGGCGGAAATGAACGGGAGGTACAACGGCTGCTGCAAGATCAGCCGGTCATCAATAGCTACAGCTACAACATCCACGGCAACGAGGCCAGTAGTACCGAGGCTGCCCTCCAGGTAGCCTACGAGCTAGCCACCAGCGAGGACCCCGCCACGGTGGCCGCCCTGGATAGCAGCGTTATCCTCCTCTTTATCTGTGTCAATCCCGACGGACGCGACCGCTACGTCTACTGGTACAACGGCATGGCGCGGGCCACCGGCGGGGAGGACCCCAGCGACCTGGAGCACCACGCCCCCTGGCCCAACGGGCGAACGAACCACTACTGGTTCGACCTGAACCGTGACTGGGTGTGGGGCGTGCACCCCGAGAGCCGGGGCCATACCGGAGTTTACCAGCGCTGGATGCCCAGCGTACATACCGATTACCACGAACAGGGCTACGATGGTAACTACTTCACCGTGCCCGGCACCACGCCGCGTAACTTACTGCTCCCCGACGCCTACGAAAGCTGGGCCGATACCTTTGGCCGGGCTAACATCGCCCGCTTCGATGCCCAGGGCGTGAGCTACTTCACCCGCGATCGCTTCGATTTCTTCTACCCCAGCTACGGCAGCAGTTACCCCTCCGTCATGGGCGCCATCGGTATGCTCACCGAGCAAGGGGGGATTGCGGCGGGCCGGGCCGTGGAAACCGAGGACGGCTACGTACTCACGCTACGGCAGCGCATCTGGGACCACTACACCACCAGTATCGCCCAGGTGAAGACCGCGGCCGCCAACCGACGTGCGCTGATCGACTACAGTCTAGCTGCCTGGAACCCCCTGGCAAGCAAGGAGGGCACCACCGGCTACCTGATCGAAAACGATGGAAGTGACTACGTGGATGACTTCGTACAGATGCTACTGCTGAACGGGGTGGAGGTAGAGCGGACTACGGAGGACCTCACCGCCACCGGCGTAAGCTACCGCAACGGCACGGCTAGGGAGCGTACCCATCCCGCCGGGAGTCTTATCGTTGCCACCGAGCAGGCCCGCCACCTGTTCCTCAACAGCATTATGAGCCGCTCGCTGGAGATAGAAGACAGTGTAATGTACGATATGAGCACCTGGTCGGCGCCGCTGGCGTACAACCTGGAAGCCTTTAGTTTTAGCCGTCCGATTCAGGTAGATACCGAACCGGTGACTGTGATCGAGCGCCGGGGAGAGGTGACCGGACTCGGTGATCCCGGGGCGGTCTACGCCTACGCCATCGACTGGTCGCAGCGGCAGGCACCACGGGCGCTCTCCGCGCTGTGGGAAGCGGGACTGCGGGTACGCGCCGCACTGGAGCCCTTTACCGCTGACGATGGTCGTACATTTTCCGCCGGTACCCTCATCGTACTGCGGGGGCGTAACCTGGAACACGCCAACACCCTTCCGGCGCTAATGCGCCAACTCGCCGACGACCACGGACTCCAAATTCACGCCTTCGCTACCGGTCGCATGCGGGCGGGTAACGACCTGGCCAGCACCCGCAACTTCCCGCTGCGTAACCCTCGGGTAGCTATGCTGGTAGAGCCGCCCTTCGACACCTATACGAGCGGCCAGGTGTATTTTCTCTTCGACTGGGAGACCCACCTCCCCGTAACCCGCATCCGCACCTCGCTACTGCGGCAGACGGCAGTGCCAAAATTCGGCAGCCGCTACGGCTACGCCAACCTGAATGACTACGACGTATTGATCCTGCCCGATGCCGATGACCTCGAAGCTGTCTTTGGAAAGGAGGAGCTTGCGCAGCTTAAGGTGTGGATTTCCGCCGGCGGTACCCTGGTCACCGTGGGCTCCACCGCGGAGTACTTCACCAAGACTTCCGAGTTCAATGAACAGGAGGTGCGTAAGGCCGAGCGGGACACCAGCCAGGTGGCCGCCGACTTGACCTTTGCCGAGCGCACTAATTATTTCGGTAAACAGACCGTGCCCGGCACCGCGTTGAACGCCTCCGTCGACGTCACCCACCCCCTTGGATTCGGCCTGAAACCGGAGGTCTACACCCTCAAGTTTGGCAGCAGCGCCCTGGTGCCGGCGGCGGAGCTACAGAGTGTAGGGCGCTACGCCACAGACTCCACCGCGCTGCTGGCCGCCGGCTACGCCAGCCAGGCAAACCTCAACCGGCTGGCGGGCAATACCTGGGCCGGAGTGCGTACCCTCGGCCAGGGAAAGATTGTGTACCTCCTGGACAATCCTCACTACCGCATGTTCTGGCGCGGACCGAGCCGGCTGATGCAGAACGCGGTGATGATAGTGCCCGGCATGTAAGGTTGCGCTCCGCCAGCAACACCAACCCCCCACTTTCGTTGTAGGTACATTAAACTTAACCCCCCCATGCTTAAATCTCCCCACCACCTCCTTTGCACCTGCGCACTCGCCCTCCTTACCCTGAGTTGTGGCGAGCAGCCCAACGCTACCGCTGCCAACACTGCCCTTTCTACTCCTCCGCAGGGTAGCAGTATGGCCGATACCGTGGCGATTCATCCGATCTTCCACGCCTCGACGGTGCTCACCCAGGGGGACCGAGTGATCTTCGTGGACCCCTACAACGGGGCGGCGCGCTACACCAGCTACGGCGCGCCCGATATGGTGCTGATCACCCACACCCACCCCGATCATTTGGACACCGCCACGCTAGCCGGACTCGACCTCAGTGCCGCTACCCTGATTGCCCCCCAGGCCGTGATCGACGCACTGACCGATAACCCCTTTGCTGCAACCTACGCACTAGCTAATGGCGAAGACTTTAGCACGGACGACGTGACCGTCACCGCCGTAGCGGCCTACAATCCGCCGCCCAAGGAGAACTTTCATCCTGAGGGCAAATTCAACGGCTACGTAGTAGAGATGGGCGGCAAACGCTACTACTTTAGCGGCGATACGGAGGGCGTGGACGAGATGCGGGCGCTGGAAAACATCGATGTAGCCTTCGTGTGCATGAACCTGCCCTACACGATGGATATCGAACAGGCCGCCAGCGCCGTTGCGGACTTTGCCCCACGGGTGGTCTACCCCTACCACTACCGCAATCAGGACGAGACGAAGAGCGACGTCGAAGCCTTCCGCCGCATGGTGCAGGAGGCAAATCCGGACATCGAGGTACGGCTAGAAAACTGGTACCCGGCCAAGTAGCTAGTCACAGCTATAGCTGCCCTGCTTACCCACCTGAAGGACCGTTTGCGGACCCAGCGCTCCGCGGAGTTCCGGTCCGGTTTGCTCGATGAGCTTCCCCTCGTAGTAGTACCTAGTTTCTAGTGTCGGCAGGCTACTGCCCTGCTCCGTCGGCGGATCGCTGGCCAGGGCGGCAAAGTACACCTCGCCGTCCTCCAGGTAATACACCTCGGTGTAGACCAGCGTAGGTTGGGGTGGGGTAGCAAGGTGGTCTGCTTTCACCAGGTCATCTCCGAGGTAACAGCGGGTGAATACGCCACCGCGTTCCTGCCCCGCGCAGTCGTAGCGGATGGTATCACAGCGTAGTCTGCCCTCCAGGTACATCCGGTCTACCCGGTCGACCCGCTGCTGGGCGAAACTGCGCTGTGCGTTGGCATCGCCGGCCTCGCTGCTGAGGCCGGGACCGGCCACCTCCGTATCTGAAGTAGGCGGTGGGGGAGTGCCTTCGTTACCGCAGGAGCAACAGCAAACAACTAGTAGGAAGTAGGTGAGTCGGTACATAGGGCGTTTACTTCGCCACAATATCCACTTTCCGGTACGCTTCGAGCACGGCCTGTTCGCCGGCCTCACCCTCCAGGCTATTACCGTGCTCCATGCCGTACACGCCGGTAAAGCCCTTTTCGTGAATGTGCTCCAGCACGCGGCTGTAGTTGATCTCTCCGGTGGTGGGTTCCTTGCGGCCGGGGTTATCCCCGATCTGGAAGTAGGCGATCTCCTCCCAGGCCGCATCGATGTTCGGGATCAGGTTACCCTCCTGAATCTGCTGGTGATAGATGTCGAAGAGGATCTTACAGCTCGGGCTACCCACGGCCCGGCAGACGGCGTAGGCCTGAGCGGCCTTATTCAGGAATAGTCCCGGGTGGTCCCGGTAGTTAAGGGGTTCGAGCACCATCACCAGGTCGTGGGGTTCCAGAATGGCGGCGCCCTGCTTCAGGGTTTCCACCACGTTGGCCATCTGGTAGAAGGGCTCCAGGCGCAGCTGCACGAAGCCCGGCACGACGGTCATGTGCTTGGCGTTGCAGCGTTTGGCTACTTCCACGGCCGCCTCAATATCCTTTAGGAAGGCATCTCGGTGCTCGCCGGCCCCGTTGGTCAGGGTGGGCTCGGTCCAGTTGATGGTATTGGCGACGAACACGCCCATGCTCATGCCGCGCTGGGCGAGTAGCTCGCCAATTTTGGTCTGCATGGCCACCTCACGCTTGGGCATCCCGTTGTCCTCCCAGGCGTGAAAGCCGAGATCGGCCGCGTAGTTGATCTGGTCCAGAACATCGGCTCCGGCGCTGGCCCGGAACATCCCATCGTGGGGCGCAAAGGCCAGGGTGAAGGGCGGGGCCGCGGGTGCAGCCTGCGTGGAAGAGCCTCCGAAGGCGAGGGGAGAAAGACCCAGAGCGGCTCCGGTTAGTTTGATGGCGTGGCGGCGTTTCATATCGACGAGTTTACGCCAAGCTAGTAAATAAATCGGTACTTCCGTTACATTTGGGCATGCCGAAGTTTTTCCCGTTCGTTATCCTGAGTTGCCTACTGGCGTGTAGTTCCGACCCTCTGGACGTACAGACCATCGAAACGGAGGAGACCGCAACGACCGACGGACTGACCGCGCTGGCGGAACTACCCAGTGGAGAAGGATGGACCGCGGAAAATGGCGTACTTACCGCTACGGGCCCCGCGACCATCGAGTTGTTGCCGGAGCACGGTGCGCTGACCCTGGCCTTCAGCTTTCGCTACGATGCGGGGGCGCAGGCCGAGTTGCTGCTCGACAGCAGTTTTGCTATCCAGCTGCCGGCGCTGGAGCTGGGCGATTCCGCCGTGCGGCGCAGCAACACGGCACCCTCGCCGGGAATGTGGCAAGACCTGGAGCTAGCTTACCAGCCCGCCCGCGGCGAGGCACCCGCCCTGCTGGTGGCTGCCTACCTAAACGGCAATCTAGTGTACTACCAGGAAACGCTGGCGAGCGGTGGGCAGGGTGACGGGCCGCTGGTGCTAAACCTACAGTCGGGCACGCTGTCCATTACGGGTTTACGGAGTTCCGACCGGGCGGGCAAATCCTCCAGCCTGGCGAGCAACGGGGAGGTCGAGCTTAACCTGCCACTGATCCACTACGCCTACTATCCCATCGACGATAAGCCCGAGGACGTGACGAACTGGGGGACCATGACGCCTACTCGGGAGGGCTACATCGGCCGCTTCGACCTGGGCGCCATCCGCGATCGCCCCACGGCCTACGCGGTGCGCTTCACCTCACAGCTCGACGTACCCAGGGCTGGTGAGTACACCTTTACGATGTTCTCCCCCTCCAGTACCCGCTTTTATATTGACGATCGGCCGGTGGTCGACCTTGGGGGGCGTAGTGACGAATTCGAGGGCAAAGGCTCCATTCAGCTCAGCGAAGGCACCCACGAGGTACGTATTGACCACTACCAGTACGGCGGCTGGAACCGGCTGAACCTGGCCTACCTGAACGGTAAGGGAGAGGCGGTGAGCTTCAACGACCTGCCGGAGGGACGCCCGGTTACCACTCCGCCGGCGGGGGAGGGCCTGGAGCTGGAAACTGACGAACGGCCCTACCTGCTGCGTAGCTTCCTCAACTTTCCACCCACGCGGATATATGACTTTGCCGAAAAGCGCACCCACGTGGTGAACGTCGGTGAGGCCGGCGGTCCCCACTACAGCTACGACCTGCACAACGGAAGTCTACTGCAAATGTGGCGGGGCGGTTTTGTGGACGTAGGCGATATGTGGGTCGGACGGGGCGAGCCGCAAACCGCCCGGGCCCTGGGTAGTGTCGTGGCCCTTCGACGGTCGGCCGCAGTGGTCCGAAGACGGAAACGAATGGCCGGATACCCTGGCCGAGCTACGCCACCTGCGGTACGAGCTCGACCAAACCGGTCGGCCCACCTTCTTTTTTGACCTGGAAGGCAGCACGGTCACCGACCGCATCCTACCTGACGGGGCGGGCCTACTCCGTACGCTGACCAACACCGGCGGAGAGGGCACCGTCTACACCCAACTCGCCTCCGCGCGTGGAATTCGGGAGACCGGACCGGGTACCTTCGAACTTCAGGGCCCGGGCGCTGCCATTTCCGTTCAGGACCTGGCTGCCGGCGGCCTCCGTATCCTACAGGGGGATCGAACGAGCCGCCTGGTCGCCGAGCTACCCGCCGGGGAGCACATCAGCTACCGCATCGACTGGTAAGGTCGGCAGCACAACCAGCTGCCGTTGCTTCATTTTATAGGGTATTCAATCTGATCGACATGCAACTACTTCGCCTAACCGTTTTTCTGCTTTGTGCCTTCCAGCTTGTGGCCCAGGATGAGTCGGACTTTTACGCCCTGGAAAAGATCGCTATCCCCGAAGAGATCAAGCTCGAGGTCGGCGGTATGGACTTTCTGCCCAACGGCGATCTTGCCGTCTGCACCCGTCGGGGGGAGGTGTTCATGATCAGCGATCCCGCCGGGGCTGCCAACTACTCGCTCTTTGCCCGGGGCCTCCACGAACCGCTCGGTCTGACGGCACACGATGGGGCTATTTACATTGCACAGCGGGGTGAGATCACCCGGTTGACCGACCGCGACGGCGATGGAACGGCCGATGTGTACGAAACGGGTCAACGAACTTCCGCTCACCGGCAACTACCACGAATACCACTACGGCCCCCTCTTCCGCCCTGACGGCAGCATGATGACGACCCGCAACGTTGGGTGGGAAGGGCGCGGCGTCAGTAAGTCCGAATTCCGGGGCTGGATGATGCAGTACGATCCGGCCAGTAATAAGCTCATTCCCTACGCCGCGGGTATGCGGAGCCCCGCCGGCTTCGGCACCAACCTGGAGGGCGACATCTTCGTGGCCGAAAACCAGGGAGACTGGATCGGCTCCGGCCGCATCACCCACCTCGATAAGGGAGACTTCGCCGGTCACCCGGCCAGCCTGCGCTGGAGTGGCACGGAGGGGAGCACCGTCGAGCTGAAGGAGGAGGACCTGAACGATGACTTTCGGACCATGTATAATGCTCGCGAAAAGTTAGGCAAGGTCAAACTCCCCGCCGTATGGTTTCCGCACGGTATCCTGGGCATATCTACTGCCGCCGTTATTGCCGACCGCACGGAGGGCGCCTTCGGTCCCTTTGCCGGGCAGCTGCTGGTGAGCGATCAGGGGCAGAGTAAAATCATGCGTGTGGCCCTGGAGAAGGTGGACGGGGAGTACCAGGGCGTCGTATTTCCCTTCCGGGAAGGGTTCAGCTCAGGACTGATCCGACTAAACTTTGCCTCCGATAATACGCTGTACGCCGGCCAGACCGCCCGCGGTTGGGCGGCCACCGGTGGCGAACAGTACGCCCTGGAACGACTGAAGTGGACGGGCAAAACGCCCTTTGAAATGTATGCCGTACGGGCCACCGCCGATGGGTTCGACATCGAATTTACGAAGCCCATTGCCGCCGGTGATGTCCGACCCTCCGCCTTCGCCATCCAGAACTTCACCTACCTCTACCACCACAATTACGGTAGCCCGGTCGTGGATATCGAGGACAACGCCATCACTTCCGCCCAGTTGCTGGATGATGGCAAAACGGTTCGGCTCAACGTAGAGGGCCTTCGCGCCGGCTACATCTATGAGATGAAGGTCTCCGGCTTGCGTAGCGAGGACAACGACAATTTACTCCATGACTACGGCTACTACACACTAAATGCCGTTCCCGGTGGGGGTAGCGGGGAGTCACTAGCAGCTGCCGGTGAAGTAGCCGAGGACCCAACCGCCAGCAAGCGACCCACCAGCATGCCCGCAGACTGGAACGGCACCTTTGACGAGGAGATTACCCTCGAATCCGCCCTCGGTATGCGCTTCAAGCAGCAGTACCTGACCGCCACCCCCGGGGCTAAGATTAAATTTACCTTTCGTAATCCCGATGATATGGAGCACAACTTCGTGCTTACGAGCGGGAAGATGGGCGATAAGGTAGGCCTTGCCGCCGCTGATCTAGGACTTAAGGGTGCCGCCTCCGACTACATCCCCGATATGCCGGAAGTGCTCGTCCACACCCAGCTCGTTGCCCCCGAAACCGAGGACACCATCTACTTCACCGCCCCCACCGAGCCCGGCACCTACGAGTATATCTGCACCGTCCCCGGCCACTACAAAGTTATGCGCGGCATCCTAGTCGTCAAGGGCCCCGCCAGCTAGTACGATGCTGCCTCCGGCAGCGATGTTGAGCGCAGTCTACGACTGCGAGTCACGCTTTTTCTACCACTACACTCACCACATTGCCCCCGAACCCAGTCGCATTCACCAGTATGCTATTCGGGGCGAGATCGCTTTTTTCATCCACCGCCGCAGAATAAGGCAAGCCCACCACCCGCCCCGCCTCCAGCATCTGCACCCCCGCCACCAACCCCAGCGGCCCACTCGCCCCAAAGGTGTGCCCCGTAGCCCACTTTAGGGACGTAACGGTCGGATCAGCCCCGCGTTCTCCAAACACCGCGCCGATTGCCGCCCGCTCCGCTGCATCCCCCCGCCGTGTCCCCGGCGCGTGGGCAATCACTATGTCAGGAAGCTCACTCATCCCAATTGCTTGGTGCATAGCCCGTTGTAGACCTTCACCCGTAGGCGTTATACCGGTTTTACTTACCCCCGCCTCCCGGCAAAACCCTACCTCCAGGGTAGGGACCAAAGCAGTTGCCCCTACCAACTCCAGTGCCAAGAAGGCAGCCCCCTCACCGACCACCATACCTGATGGCGGACTAGCCAGGGGCCGGCAGGCATACTGCGTGTTCGCGTCAACCCAGGCGTACACGCGTAGGGCGCGTAGTTGTTCCAGCGTGAAGGGCGTTAGGGGCGCTTCGGTACCCCCAACCAGCACCCGCTCCGCCATACCGGAACGGAGCAGCGCCACTCCGTGCAGCAGCGCGTGCAGACCCGACGAACAGGTCACGCTTAGACTGGACGCGATCTGCTCTACCCCAAAATACTCCGCCAGGGTAAAGCCAATGCTTCCCAGGGTGGTAGCCGGCGAAGTGCGGGGCGGTACCGTCCCCTCCCGGCTGAATGTACCGTAGCCTTTCTCCCACGCCTGGGTAGGACCGCGGGAGCAGCCCACTAAAATTGAAAAATCTTTACCGGACCACCCCGCCGCCGCCACCGCCTGATCCGCAGCGTGCAGGGCCAGTAACCCTGTGCGATCGACCGCGTAGCCGGCGGTAAATGTAGCAATGGTGGGGCGAGCGGGAAGCTGTGCTACGGGGTAGATTGGCAGGCCAGTCACCTTGTCTACCTTCCAGGTGGTTAGCTTCTGCTCGTAGGTGTTCCAGCTACTTGCAGCATCGGTACCCGCCGCCGATACCGTACCCATGCCGACTATTCCTACTCGCATCACATCCGCCGTTCCAGGTGCCGGCGCAGGGAGCTGCATAGTCCGTCTACCTCCTCCAGGGTGTTGAAGGCGTGCAGACAAATGCGGAGCCGCTCCTCCCCGCGGGCTACGGAGGGGTAGCGGATGCCCTTTACTAAGTAACCGTCAGCGAGCAGGTCGGCTTCCAGGTCCATTACATGGCCCTTGCCCCTGGGGTACACTAACTGAATGGGTCCCTGCACCTGCGACGTAGGCCCCTGGACCCGCTGATAGAAGGTGTTGGTACAGAACCGTTCGATCACCGCGGCTAAATTGTCACGCGCCTCTATCTGCTCACTAGCCAGAAGATTGTATCCCCTAGCAATGGCGGCCAATTGCTCCGGCCGCGGACCGGTCGTGAAAATGAAGGGGCGGCTAAAGTTAATTAGGTAGTCCCGTAGCGCTTCCTTACCCAGTACGGTCGCACCACTCGCTGCGGGTGCCTTTCCGTAGGTGGTGATGGTAGCTAGGATGTGCTCCTGTAGACCGAGCTCGGCAACGAGTCCGGCGCCCTGACTACCGTCAATGCCGATCGAGTGCGCCTCGTCCACGATCAGGTGAGCCCCGTGACCGGCGCACACCTCGGCTAACTCCCGTAGGGGGGCCACGTCGCCGTCCATGCTGAAGCGCGACTCCGTAACCACGAAGCGTTCACCCTCCGTGGAGGCTGCGGCGAGCAGACGGCGCACGTCCTCCACATCATTATGCGTGCACCGGCGCGCCGCCGCCCCGCTGAGCCGGATGCCGTCGCGGATGCTAGCGTGGATGAGGGCATCGTAGATGATGGTGTCGTTCCGCCTGGCCAGACAGCTCAACACACCAAGGTTGGCCGTATAGCCACTGCCGAACAAGAGGGCGGCGGGGTGGCCGTGAAAGTGCGCGATGCGCTGCTCCAGGGCGGTAATGTCACCGTGGTCGCCGGAGATAAGTCTACTCCCCGGAGCGATTGACGCGAACACGCGCGTTGACGCGAACACCCCCTGCTGCCGCTGTGTATGCGCAAAGCCTAGGTAGTCATTAGACCAGAAATCTACCCCCTTCCGCTGCCCCGGAAGGGTACGGTAGGTGCCGGATTCGCGGAGTGCTTCCAGGCGGTGAGTCAGGAAGGGCGCGTCCAAACCTAGTCGCCCTGTTTGCTGGCCGATCGGAAGATGCGGTTCCAGTTGACGCCGTTGAACAGACTGCCCTCCTTGATGCTGAACCAGATAAATAACGGTTTGCCCAGGATGTGATCCTCGGGTACGAAGCCCCATACGCGGCTGTCCTCGGAGTTGTGGCGGTTATCACCCATCATCCAGTAGTAGTCCTGCCGGAAGGTATATTCCGTGATCTCCTGACCGTCCAGGTAGAATTTACCCCCCCCGTCGCTCAAGGCTCGGGTGGTTTTCGTACACCTTGATGGGCCGCCAGTAGAGCTCGTAGCTGCGTTCGTCAAGTTTGATGGTCTGGCCCCGGGCGGGTATCTGAATGGGGCCGTAGTTGTCTACCGTCCAGTCGCCGAAGTACTTGGCACTGTGGGGGTAGAGCCGTACGCCGTTGGGCTGTGATTGGTCCAGAAAGTCGAAGGTGCCGCCGGGGTCACCTTGTTTCAAAAATTCGAGTTGCTCGGCGCTGAGGTGAATGATGTAGCGGTTGCCCTGGGACTGGGCTACGTCGTCGGTGCTGATGCCGATATCGGCCCAGCGCGACTTGTTGGGCGGACCGGTGAACGTAATGTCGTAGAGGAACTGAATATTCTTCGGGTCCTCTACCTGCGTGCCGTTGATAAATAACTTACGGTTTTTGATCTCCAGCGTTTCTCCCGGCAGCCCCACGGCGCGCTTTACGTAGTGGTCTTTTTTATCGACCGGCCGGGTGACCAGGTCGGCGCGGTCCGTCTCGATCGCGCGCTGCGCATTGGGGTCGATGTTCCCCATCTCAAAATCGGAGGCGGAGTAGGTACGGTAGGGGAAAATGTAGACGCTATCGCCGGCCGGCACATTGAATACCACCGGATCGTAGCGGTCGATCCGTTCCAGCGCGGGCAGGCGGCGGTAGGGCAGGCGAGCCCCGTCGATGTAGCTTTCACCCCCCACCAGCGGGGCGCGGTTGTGCACCAGGGGTAGCATCAGGATCGTCTCCGGTAGCCGCAGTCCGTAGTTCACCTTCGACACGAAGAGGAAGTCCCCCACATTAAGGTTCCCCTCCATGGAGGGGGTAGGGATGATGTAGCTTTCAATGAGTAGCAGCCGGATGAGTGCCGCGGCAAAAATGGCGAAGATGGCCGCTTCGGCCCAGTCCCGTAGAATAGGTTTAGCAAACGGTGCCTGGCTGCGGAGCTTACGCACCTCCCGCTCGTCCTTGGCCTTTTCTGCGGCGGCGAGCTTGGCCTGCCAGGCGCGCTCCTCCACCAGGATGGGTCCCCGGTACTGCGGCTCCGTCGTACTCAACCAGCCGAAGTACCCCCAGCTGGCCACCACGGCAGCCACGTGCTCGAAGAAGCTGAAGCGGTTAAAGCTGCGTGCCAGGTCCACCATCAGTCCGGCAAACCAGATCATGTTGAACCAGGGGATGAGCAGCAGCAGACTGTAGCTCCCCTTACGCCCGACCAGCTCGGCCACCACCCACATGTTGTACCCCGGGATGAGTCCGTGCCGGGCCGGTCGGCCGGCGTAGGGGAATAGCCGGGAAAGCGCCAGGCTCAGTCCGAGGTAACCGAATAAAAGGACCAGGGTCAACCAAGTCATACCGTGTCGTTTAGCGGCGAAGGTACACTACGCCGGGGGCCTTAGTCGGCCGATTCGACGAAGCCCTCCAGCCAGAGCTTGTGTCCCCCCCGGTGGCCGCGAAAGTAGACCTTGGCGTACTTGCGGTAGTAGCCGGCGTTGGTCGCATCGTAGGTGACGTTGATCGATCCCACCTCCCCGGGGGCTACCGGCGCCTCCTGCCATTCGGTCGCCGTACAGCCGCAGCCTACGCGTACATTGTCGACGATTAGCGGCGCGTCGGTCAGGTTGCGGTAGCGGAAGGTGTAGGTGACCGGTTCGTGCTGGAAGGTATCGCCGGCCGCCACGGTCATGTCCTGGAGCCATTCCACGGGCTCGGCCTGCGGAAAAGCAACCAACTGCAGCAGTAACATCAGGTACGCCATGGGGGGTAAACGTCGCGACGGGGTCACTATTTCGTTAAGGAACTCCTATACTTGCTCAGCGGCACATACGGCGGGGCCGCAGGTGCATTCTTCCTAGCAAAAGCCATTCCTAATGAAAAAGCTTGTATTCGCGCTTACCCTTATGCTCGGCACGGCCACCGCTGCCTTCTCCCAGGTCGTCGTCGATGGCGTCAACATCAACAATCTGGAGGAGGTGCAGATGGTGCGCATGATTGCCCAGGAGCGCTTTCTGTCCAACAAAGTCACCATATTCATCGACTACGGTCAGACCATCAACGGCGGTAGCCGCAACCGCATGGAGGTCATCGACCCCAGCACGGGCGACCGCATCCGCTTCAACTCCGTGATGCACGCCGTCAATTACCTCATCGCTAACGGCTGGACGTACGTCGAGGCCATGGTGCTGCCCAGTGAGGGCAATGCCAGCACTACGGGGGGTAGTACGCAGTATCTGTTTGTGCGGAACCTGGCGCGGTAGGCCCTATAGCACCACCTCCAGCACGTGCGCCGGCCAGTACCCCGGATCCAGGCGCACGTAGTTCGACTCCCCGTTCCACCAGTAGGTTTGGTCGGTGAGCAGCTCGTTGACGCGGAAGCTCTTGGCGCTGCCGAGTAGCTTCTTCGGTACCGCACAGTAGCCGTCCTGTGGCTGATCCGGATCGAAATTCACCACGCACCAGATGATACTCCTGCGGTCGTCGCTGTACTTCACGTAGCTCAGGAGCTGCGGATTGGTCGTGTCGGTAAAGACGACGTTGTTCGTCTGCTGCAGGGCGGGGTGATCGCGACGCAGTGCGTTGATGCGGCTATACGTTTCGGTGACGCGGTTACGGTACGACCAGTCGTAGTGGCGGGCCACGTACTTCTCGCTGTCGTAGTACTCCTCCTTGCCGTTGGTGTTACCGCGGTTCTCCTGGATCTCGTAGCTGGGACCGTAGAGCCCGTAGCTGCTCGAAAGAGTAGCGGCCAGTAGTAGACGCTTGACGAACTGATTCTCTCCGGCACCCATCATTTCGTAGGCGAGTATGTCGGGGGTATTGGGCCAGAAGTTGGGCTGCATGAACTGGGACAGCTCCGTGGTGGTCAGCTCCTCCAGGTACTCGCGCATCTCCCCGGCGGTGGTGCGCCAGGTGAAGTAGGTGTAGCTCTGCTGAAAGCCCCGTTTCGCCAGCTCCGCCATGATGGCCGGACGGGTAAAGGCCTCGGCCAGAAAGAAGACGTCGGGGTACTTCTCGTTTGTCTCGCGGATGATGTACTCCCAGAAGCGGTACGGCTTCGTGTGGGGGTTGTCCACGCGGAAGATGCGCACTCCGGTCTCACACCAGTACAGCGTGACGCTGAGCAGTTCCTCCCAGAGGGCCTCCCAGTCCTCGGTCTCGAAGTTGATGGGCACGATGTCCTGGTACTTCTTCGGGGGGTTCTCGGCGTACATGATCGATCCGTCGGGCCGCCAGATGAACCACTCGGGGTGCTGCTCGATGTAGGGGTGGTCGGGGGCACACTGGAAGGCTAGGTCCAGGGCGACTTCCATGCCGTACTCTTTGCATTTGGCGAGTAGGTCCGTGTAGTCATCGATCGTGCCCAGCTCCGGTAGGATGCTTTTGTGGCCGCCCTCTTTGGCGCCGATGGCCCAGGGGCTACCGGGTTCCCCCTCCATGGCCTCCGTAGCGTTGTTGCGGCCCTTACGGTTGCGGTAGCCGATGGGGTGCACCGGCGGCATGTAGAGTACGTCGAAGCCCAACTCCTGGATGCGGGGCAGTAGGTCTTCTACATCCTTAAAGGTACCGCTGCGGTTGAGGTCCGGCGAGGTCGAGCGGGGGAAGAGCTCGTACCAGCTGCTGAAGCGTTCCTTGATGCGGCCTACCTTTACACGTAGGTTCAGATCGTAGGTGGTTTCGTGGCGGCGCAGGGGATACCGGTGCAGCACATCGGCAAAGGCATCGCCGAGCACGTAGTCAACCGCCGTCTCGGTCTCACCCCCGAGTTGCTGAATGGCCGCAGTTACTTCCTTTTTACCGCTGCCCTTCAGCGTGTCGGCCTCCTCGCTCAAAAAGTTGGCCCCGATCCGGAGTTCTACGGACATGTCCTGCCCGTCCGCCTGCTTTTTCTTGAACCCCCGGTACCAGGTCTTCAGGTGATCGACCCAGGCCACGAGCTTATAGTCGTACATGCCCTGCTCGTTTACCGTGAAGCTGCCCCGCCAGAGGTCGTTGGCCTCCTCTTCCATTTCGATTTCCTGCCACTCACTTGCCCCCCCCTTACGGTAGGCCAGCACAGCGCGGAGGTAATCGTGGCTATCGCCGAATATTTTGGCATCCACCTCGACCCGCTCGCCGACCACCCGTTTGATCGGAAATCTGCCGTTGTTGATCTGGGGGTTGACGTGGTCAATTATGGTACGATTCTGCATACTGGTTCTTTGGGGACGTATAAAGGCATAGAAAGGATTGGCGCGACGGACGTTCACGTGGATGTACGATTTACCCGGTAAATTCCCCCGCTCCAACTAAGCCCAAGCCTCCCGCGTTACACCCCTTTACCCAACTAACCCTACCAACTTACATGGCATACGATCTCATCGTCGTCGGAAGTGGCCCCGGCGGCTACGTCGCCGCAATCAGAGCCGCCCAACTGGGCATGAAAGTCGCCGTCGTCGAGCGCGAAAGCCTCGGGGGCATCTGCCTCAACTGGGGCTGTATTCCCACTAAGGCTCTACTGAAGAGCGCCCAGGTATTCGAATACATCAGCCACGCGGGCGACTACGGCATCGAGGTCGAACAGCCGAAGGCCGACTTCGAAAAAATGATCGGGCGTAGCCGCGGGGTGGCCGACGGAATGAGCAAGGGCATAAACTTCCTCTTCCGCAAGAACAAGATCGAGGTCCTCGCCGGTAACGGGAAGCTGGTCCGCGGCAAAAAAGTAGAGGTGACCGACGAAAACGGCAAGGCTACCACCTACGATGCCGAGCACATCATCCTGGCCGTAGGTAGCCGCGCACGTCAGCTGCCCAACCTGCCCATCGACGATGAGAAGATCATCGGCTACCGTAAGGCCATGACCCTACCCACCCAGCCTAAGCGCATGGTGGTCGTGGGCGCCGGAGCTATCGGTGTTGAGTTCGCCTACTTCTACAGCAGCATCGGCACCGAGGTGACGATCGTAGAGTATATGGAGCAGGGTCTAGTCCCCCGCGAAGACGCCGACATCTCCAAGGAGCTGGCCAAGGTGTACAAGAAAAAGGGCATCAAAACCCTGGCGAATACCAGCGTGGAAAAGGTGGACACCAGCGGCGATGTGCTCAAGGTCACCACCAAGAACCGTAAGTCAGGGGCCAAGGAGATCATCGAGTGCGACGTAGTCCTTTCCGCCGCCGGCATCACCCCCAACACCGAGAATATCGGACTGGAAGAACTAGGTATTGAGGTCGACCGCGGCCTCATCCACGTCGACGCCGAGTACCGTACTAACGTCCCGGGTATTTACGCAATCGGTGATATTACCCCCGGTCCGGCCCTGGCCCACGTAGCGAGCGCCGAGGGCATCATCTGCGTCGAGGCCATCGCCGGTATGAAGCCCGAGCCCCTTGACTACGGCAATATTCCGGGCTGTACCTACTGCTCGCCCGAGGTAGCCAGCGTAGGCTATACCGAGGCGGCCGCCAGGGAAGCCGGCTACGATATCAAGGTGGGCAAGTTTCCCTTTTCCGCCTCCGGTAAGGCCAGCGCCGCCGGTGCCAAGGAAGGCTTCGTTAAGGTCATTTTCGACGCCAAGTACGGCGAATGGCTCGGCGCCCACATGATCGGGGCCAACGTCACCGAAATGATCGCCGAGGTCGTGGCCAGCCGTAAGCTAGAAACCACCGGCCACGAGATCATCAAAACCGTCCACCCGCACCCCACCATGAGCGAGGCGGTGATGGAGGCTACGGCTGCGGCCTACGATGAGGTCATTCATCTGTAACCTCGTCCGCCGAGGTACCGTGAGTTCCTGATCCAAAAAGCCCCGACTGGATACAATCCAGTCGGGGCTTTTTTATTGCACTGAACGTACAGACCTAAGCCTCCTCCTTTTCGGCGGTGGCACCCTCAGCGGGGGCGGTCTCTTCCGCCGTCTTCTTCGCAAAGCGGCTCTTACCGAACTTCTTGTTGAACTTATCGATCCGGCCGGCCGTGTCGACAAATTGCATCTTACCGGTAAAGAAGGGGTGGCTCTCGCTCGAGATCTCGAGTTTGATGAGGGGGTACTCCTTACCGTCCTCGTAGGTGTCGGTGTCGCGCGTCTTAGCGCACGAGCGTCCCAGCCAGCTGACGTTGGCGTTGATATCGCGGAAGATTACCGTGCGGTAACTATTGGGGTGCAGCTCCTTTTGCATTGCTTTTCTAGTTTAGCGGACAAAGGTACGGCTCGTTCCGCGTTCGCACAAACGCCCCCGGTGTGGTATGTTTGTGCTATGCCGCGGCTGCTCTTCCCCATTTTTCTTTTTCTATCGCTCGGCCTTGCTGCCCAGGCCCCGCTCGCCCCGGGCAATCTGCTGCTCAGCGAACTACTCTTCGATCCGGTGGGGGACGGTGCCGATTTCGTGGAGCTGTACAACGCCTCCTCGGATACCCTGTCTCTCGACGGACTCCACTTAGTCAATGCCCGCGGGACGACGCGCCAACTTACTACCGAGCGGCTGCTACCCCCGGCCGCTTACGTCGTGCTCACCGACGATCCCCGGAATGTTCTGATGCGCTTTCCCGACGCCGATTCCAACTTTATACTGGACCTAGATCTACCCTCCCTACCCAATACGTCGGGTACCGTCGAGATCGTGACGGTAGACGGGGTGCCGCTCGACCGATTCGACTACGACGAGTCGATGCACAGCACATTGATCGACCCGGAGGGGGTAAGCCTCGAGCGGCGCAGTTTTAACCTCGCGAGTGATACGAAGGACAACTGGCACAGTGCCGCCAGTGGCGCGGGCTACGGTACCCCTACCCAGCCAAATTCCCAGGGGGAAGTAACGGCAGTCACTCAGCCTAACGTACAGCTCTCTGAGCCGGTATTCTATCCAGCATCCGGTGGTCGGCAGCGCTCGGCTACGGTCACCTATCGCACCGCTCGTCCGGGCTGGCTGGCCCAGTTTGCCGTGTTTGACTCCGCCGGCCGCCCCGTCACCTCCCAGCCGCGCACCGAGCTGCTGGGTACCCAGGGTGCATTCAGCTGGGACGGCCGGGATTCCACGGGCGCCCTACAACCTGTGGGCCCCTACGTGCTGCTCGTCAACCTTTTCCACCCCGATGGGCGCACCGCTACGTTCAAGTTTGTGGCCGTGCTTTCCACTTAAGCTCCGCCCGTGGATCAGACCCTGTTCGACTTCCTCAACCACCAGCTCGCCAATCCCTTTCTGGACGCGGTCCTACCGATCTACCGGGAAAAGACGACCTGGATCCCCCTGTACCTACTGTTCCTGTTTTTCCTCGTGCGCAGCTACGGCTGGCGGCGCTCGCTCTACCTCATCCTTTGTTTAGCGGCAGTGATCGCCGTAGCCGATCAGCTCGCCGCCACACTACTCAAGCCCTGGGTCGGTCGCCTCAGGCCCTGCGCCGAGCCGAGCCTGGCCGGTCGGGTGCGGGAGCTCGTCAGCTGTGGCGGGGCCTACGGCTTTCCCTCCAACCACGCCACCAACCACTTCGCCGTGGCGGTGGTCCTAAGTCTCACGTGGGTGCGCGGTACTGTGGGGCGACTGGCGCTATTCCTGTGGGCAACGTCCATCGGTCTGGCGCAGGTCTACGTCGGTAAGCACTACCCCGGTGACGTCCTAGCCGGCGCGTTTCTGGGTACTGCGGTGGCCATCATCGGCGTCATGGTCTACCACCGCCTGGTCGGTCGCCTGGCTATCGGCACGCCCCCTACGGCAGCCGATTAACTTATCCGCGCGCCCCGGCGTTTGCATCACCACGCACTCCCGTATGGCCCTCTGGCAGTACCTATTATTATTCAGTACCGCGATCGTTGGCGGCGGACTGGCACTCCTCGGGGAGGAACGCGCCCGTAAGCAACTGCCTACGCTTCTGTCCTTCAGTGGGGCCTACTTACTCGCTATTGCCGCCCTGGAGCTACTGCCCGAAGTATTTGGCGCGCACGAATTGGGGTCACCGGGGCTGTTCCTCCTCCTCGGCTTTTTCATTCAGTTGCTTCTGGAGGGGCTCAGCCAGGGCGTGGAGCATGGCCACGTACACGTCCACCGGCAGGCGCGCTACGGCTACGGCATTCAGGTGATGATCGGCCTGGGTCTGCACGCACTACTGGAGGGGCTACCGCTAGGGGCAGGGGGCGGGGCCGCGGGTGCAAACCACGGGGACCATCTGCTCTTCGGTATCGTACTGCACAAACTGCCCGCCGCCTTTGCCCTGGGGCTCTTACTGCGTAGGTCCGGCTACAGTACGCTTTTCGTGTGGGGGTGCCTGGTGGTGTTCGGGTCACTCTCTCCGCTGGGTGCAGCACTGGCCGAGGTGGCGAGTATCAATCCCGTCTGGCGGACGCACATCCTTGCCCTGGTGGTGGGAAGTTTTCTGCACATTTCGACCACTATTCTTTTCGAAGCCGACGGCAGTCACCAGCACGGAATTTCTGTCCGGAAATTCCTGGTCGTCCTCGCGGGCATGGGGGTGGCTTACCTTACGGCCCTCTAACTCGATGTCTCCCGACCTACTCCGCACCGGCGACCCCGCCCGTATCCGCCGCATTGGTTTGTTGTGCCTGCTGCTGGGTGCGGTACTGTTTAGCTCGAAGGGGATCATCATCAAGCTGGCCTACCGGTACGAGGTCAGTAGTATCAGTTTGCTCGGACTGCGGATGATCTTTTCGCTGCCGCTTTTCTTGCTGATCGCCTACTTCCGTAGTGGCGACCGGGCGACGCGTGCGCCAATGACGGTGGCCGATTTTTTCACCATCGTCGCACTCGGGGTCGTCGGCTACTACCTGGCCAGCTATACGGACTTCCTGGGCCTCAGGTACCTGAGCGCGGGAATGGAACGGGTCATTTTGTTTACCTATCCCACGATGGTGCTGCTACTACAGCGCCTGATTTTCGGCACGCTGATTCGCAGGGTGCAGTGGATCGCGACCGGCATCTGCTACCTCGGTATCGTCGTGGCCTTTAGTGGTTCTGACCTCCGGGTGGGAAGCGGGTTTACGACCGGGGCGGGCTTCATTTTCCTGAGTGCTTTGCTGTATAGCGCCTACATCATCGGTAGCGGTCGTCTGGCGCCCCGCCTTGGTAACGTACGGTTTACGAGCTTGGCGCTGATTACAGCTTCCCTGAGCGTGATTCTGCACGTGATGCTCAGCAGCGATCCCCTGCTGGGGCTGCCGGTAGCGGTATACATCTACGGTGGCGTGATGGCGGTGTTCTGTACGGTGATTCCGAGTTACCTGGTTACCGAGGGGGTTCGTAGACTCGGTGCCGGAGATGCGGCCATCATCGGTGCCGTGGGGCCGGTGGCGACCATTGTGCTGGAGTACGTGGTACTGCACGAGCACATGAACCTACTGCAGGGTCTCGGGGCGGCATTAATTATCAGTGGAGTGGTAGTGATCGGACGCAGCAGGGGACGGTAGTTAAAACAATTTGTAGTATATTAGGGCGCGAAAACAGCAGCATGGCAAAAGTGAAAGTGGCGTTCTTCTGTACCAACTGCGGTGCGGAGAGCCCCAAGTGGATGGGGCAGTGCCCCGCGTGCCGGGAGTGGAATACCCTGGTGGAGGAAAAGGTGGTCAAGACCAAGAACGACCGCCTCGAAAACAAGCCCGACTGGCGGCAGGTCGGTACCGGGGCGGCGGCAGCGGCGGCCGGTCCCATCGGTAAGGGGCCGCGGCCCGTCCTACTGGACGACGTCACGGCCGGGGAGGTCGAACGGCTCATCGCACCTGACCGCGAGCTTAACCGGGTCCTCGGGGGGGGGATCGTGCCGGGAAGTATCGTACTGTTTGGCGGACAACCCGGCATCGGTAAATCGACTCTGCTGCTGCAACTGGCCCTGCGGCTGGGCAAGCGCGTGCTCTACATCAGTGGCGAGGAGAGCGAGGAGCAGATCAAGATGCGGGCCGACCGACTCGGGGGGGCGGGGGAGCACTGCTACCTACTGACCGAAACGAACACCGATGCCCTACTCAAACACGCCGCAGCGCTGAAGCCGGACTTGCTCATCGCGGACTCGATCCAGACGCTGGCCAGTCCCCACGTAGAAAGCATGGCCGGTACGGTGAGCCAGGTCCGGGAGTGCGCCGCCGAGCTCCAACGCTTCGCCAAGGAGAGCGGTATTCCGGTCTTTCTCATCGGACACATCACCAAGGAGGGCAGTATTGCCGGGCCAAAGTTGCTGGAGCACATCGTGGATGCGGTACTACAGTTCGAGGGCGACCGCAACTACACCTACCGCATCCTGCGGACGCTCAAAAATCGGTTTGGCTCCACGGACGAGTTGGGGATTTACCAGATGGAAGCCTCCGGACTGCGGGAGGTATCCAATCCTAGCGAGCTGCTCCTGAGTGAGCGCGACGAGAACCTGTCGGGCTCCGCCGTCTGCGCTACCCTGGAGGGGATGCGACCGATGCTCATCGAAACCCAGGCCCTGGTGAGTGCCGCCGTGTACGGCAATCCGCAGCGGTCCGCCACCGGCTTCGATCTGCGCCGGCTGTCGATGCTCCTAGCCGTACTGGAAAAACGCGCCGGCCTGTCGGTGGGCAACCAGGACGTGTTTCTCAATATTGCCGGCGGGCTACGGGTGGATGACCCGGCCATCGACCTGTCCATTATCGCCGCCATTCTCTCCTCGGCGCAGGACGTGATGGTGCCACCGGATCTTTGCTTTGCCGGAGAGGTAGGACTAAGCGGCGAGATTCGCGCCGTGACCCGCATCGAACAGCGCATCCAGGAAGCCGACCGGCTGGGCTTTCGGGGTATCTACGTCAGTAAGTACAATACCAAGGGCCTCGATCCCGACCGCTACAGCATCCGCATCCATACCGTAGCTACCGTGCGCGAGCTTTTCGAGGCGCTGTTTGCCTAGCCCCGGTCCAGAAGTCGACTGAGTAACCGCCGCCGATCCACGACAATGGTAGCCTGCCCCTGCATCAGGGGGCTACCTTCAATCCGGCCGCCGGTGCTGGTCACCAGGCCATCCGGAAAAGCTACCTCCAGGGTAATCTGACCCTCTACCGGCACTAGTCCGATGGAGGCCACCTGCCCGTGGACGGAACCGTACTCCAGCGTGGGCCAGCGGTCGAATGCCACTACCACATCCTGGCCGACCGCTAGCCGGCCACTGCCCGCTACGGGTACCGTTACCCGCCCTACGGTCGTGCCGGCGTCACTCGGTAACACGGTGGCAAGCAGCTGGTCCTCGCGTACGTAGGTCCCGTCCTTGATCTCCGGCTGGAGGATTGCGGTGCCGGTAACGGGGCTCACTACGGTAAACTCCCGTTTCCAGCTAGCTACTGCGGCTTGTAGTTGTCCGAAGGCCCCGCTGAGCTCGTCGGCCGCCAGCCGGCTACTGCCCTGCTGCCCGCTGCGGTAGGCTTCGATCTGATTGCGCATCAGTTCGACGGATAGACTCGCCGCACGCAGGGCGCTGACCCGCTCCTGTAGGGCTTCCTCGGCTTGTACCGATTGCTCTTGGGCCCAGGCTAGGCGATCTGTATTGCGGAGGCCTTCGTTTTGTAGAGTTTGTTCCCGCTGCAGCTCGGTTTGTGCACGCGCCGCAGCGTCCTCGAGCGCGGTCTGGCCGCTGCGAAGTTGCCGGACCTCCCGTTCGGTAGCTCCAATCATGTCCGCTAACTCAGCGGAAGTGTACCCATCGAGTCTGCGGTCGGCGAGATTGCGGTACACCTCCTGCCGTTGCCGGAATACATTGACCGCATCCTGGAGGGGTCCCAGGAGCAGCTTCGGTGACACGGTCAGCTGGAGGAGCCTGGCCGGACTACTACCTCTGAATTCGAGGAGGCGGTCCTCTAGCGCCAGCACGTGCTCGAAGCGCGCCCGGGCGTCGGTAGCAAGGAGCAGCGTCTGTCCGGCCTGCACGGTATCTCTGTTTGTGATCAGCACCCGCTCCAGCGTCATATCGCGGGGTGACTGTAGGCGCCGGGGCGGGTCTACGGTCGTCAGCACGAGATCGCCCCGTAGCGTTGCGGGGTAGCGGTAGAGTCCGCTCAGAAGTAGGAGCGCTACGATCAGCAAACCCAGCACGAGCATGCCACGGCGGGCTACCCAGGGCGCCGGCCGACCCAGTACCGCTTCCACCTCAGGGCTATGGCGCAGGTCGGTCACTGTCCGAGCAGGGTCTGGTTACGGACCAGTTGGTAGTAGGTACGTCCTTCGGCCATCAGGTCGGCGTGGGTGCCGCGCTCTACGATACGGCCCCCGTCGAGTACCATCACGTAGTCGGCCCGTTCAAAGGTGGTGTAGCGGTGGGCGACCAGTAGGATGGTCGATCCCTCCATGTAGGTCAGGAGATTATCCATCAGCGTCAGCTCGGTGAAGGCATCCAGGGCGGTAGTGGCCTCGTCCAGGAACAAATAACGGGGCCGGTGGTAGATGGCCCGCGCCAGCAGGATGCGTTGCTGTTGTCCCCGGCTAAGTCCCATGCCGCTGGCCCCCACCTTCGTGCCGTAGCCCTGGGGTAGCCCCTCGACGAAGCGGTCGAGCTGGGCTACTTTGGCCACCTCCAGCAACCTGGTCTGATCCACGCGCTCTTCTCCCAGCACGATATTACGGGCGATGGTATCGCTGAATAGGTAGCCCTCCTGGCTGACCATGCCGACGTGCTCGCGCCAGAAGGTGAGATCCAGACTCGACAGACTACTGCCCCCCACCCGGATCTCGCCGGCCTCCGGAGGATAAAAGCCCACCAGTAGTTTCAGGAGCGTTGATTTTCCGCTGCCGGAGGAGCCCACCAGCGCGGTAACTTTTCCCACCGGTAGGGCCGCCGTGACACCCTGTAGCACCCAGGGCGCATTGGGCACGCGGTACCGAAAGGTGACATCCTGCAGCGTGACTTGGCCCCGCTCCGGGATCACGCGTAGTTTGGGCGTGGCGGTAGACTGCTCATCGTCCTTGCGGTGAATTTCCTGGATCCGCTCCATGCCGATGCGGTTCTCCTGGTAGGCGGCCACGAGGTCACCCAGCTCTTCAATGGGGCTATTGAGCTGGGCCAGTAGGTAGTGAATGGCTACCAGCGCACCGATGGATAGATCACCGGACACCACCGAAAGAGCGGCTAGCAGCGTGATCGATAGGTTCTTGGATTGGTTGATGAGGGTACCGACGGTGCGCTGCGACTGCTCTAGACTGTTGAGCGCTACGGTAGTCTGGTAAAGCGTGGCCCGCTCCCGCTCCCAGGCCCAGCGGCGCTGCTGCCCGGCGTTGTGCTGCTTGATCTCGGCCATGCCGTCGATGATTTCCATCAGCAGCTCGCTATTGTTGGCCGACTGCTCGAAGTGCAGCCGGTCCAGATTTTGCTTGCGCCGTTGCAGGTGTATGACCCACGCCAGCTGCAGTGCCGTACCCAGTAGGAAGACCGCGAATAGGGTGGGATTCCAGAGCAGGAGCACGGCCGCGAAGGCTACGAAACTCACCATGCTAAATACCTGGGGTAGGGTGCTGCCCGTAAGGAACTGTTCGATCCGGCTGTGATCCTGCAGCCGCTGAAACAGATCGCCCCGGCTGCGACTGTCGTAAAATTCCATGGGTAGCCGCACGAGTTTCGCCAGGTACGCACTGACCAGACTGACGTTGATCCGGCCTCCAATGTGGATGAGTACGTAGCGCCGTAGCGCCGTCAGCACGGTGGTGGATAACAGCAGTACACCCTGGGCGATGACGATCAGCACGATCAGGTCCGGGTCGTTGAGTACGATGCCCTGGTCCACCAGGTTCTTAATTAGAAAGGGAAGCAGTAGGGCCAGCAGGAGGGTGAGTACCAGCCCGGCCACGAGATTAAGGCTCAGGCTGCGGTACTGCCGAATGTACTGCCACACGTAGCGCAGTCCGCCGGTAAGTGGTGGGCTCCCGGTACGGGTGGCAAAGCCGGGGGTCGGTTCGAGTACCAGCACGCTACCGGCAAAGGTGCCGGCCTCGGATAGGGAATGCGACCAGGCCTCGATGAAGGACAGTCGGCCCAGCTCCGTGCGGCCTACCGCCGGATCGGGGTCAGCAACGGTAAAGGTGCCGCCCGTAATATCTTCCAGTACCACGAAGTGGTCCGCCCGCCACGGCAGGATGCAGGGTAGGGGCACCTCCCGTTCCAATTGGGGTAGTCCAACGGTAAGGGCCAGGGTTTGCAGCCCGATACTTTCGGCGCCCTCGCTGATGCCGAGTAGACTTACCCCCTCCCGGCTGATCCGCGTGCGCTCCCGGAGCTCCTCCAGGCCATAGTCCTGCCCGTGGTATTTGGCCACCATACGCAGGCAGGCCGCCCCGCAGTCCATCTCCTCGAACTGTTGGTAGTAGGTCAAACGCATAGAACTTTGGTGAAGATAAGACCGTTAGACTGGCTCCTTTATTTTGGCCGGGCCCTTCAACCCGCGCGAAAATCAACCGTATGAGCAAATTAGGACGCGTGCTGGTCGCCATGAGCGGCGGCATCGACAGCACGGTGACGGCCATGATCCTGCACGAGCAGGGCTACGAAGTGGTCGGTATCACCATGAAAACCTGGGACTACGCCAATTCCGGCGGGAGTAAGAAGGAGACCGGCTGCTGCAGCCTGGACTCCATCAACGACGCCCGCTCGGTGGCCGTCGAGATGGGCTTTCCCCACTTCATCATCGACATCCGCGAGGAGTTCGGCGATCACGTGATCGACAACTTCGTCGATGAGTATATGGCCGGTCGTACCCCGAACCCCTGTGTGCTCTGCAATACCCACATCAAGTGGAGTGCCCTGCTCAAACGCGCCGATGCTATGGACTGCGCGTTCATCGCCACGGGCCACTACGCCCAGTTGCGCCAGACCGGCGCCGGTCGCTGGCACGTACGTAAAAGTGCCGACGATAAGAAGGATCAGAGCTACGTCCTGTGGGGACTTAGCCAGGAGTGCATGGCCCGCAGCCGCTTTCCGCTGGGTCAGATGACCAAACCGGAGGTGCGCCAGCTCGCCTACGATTTTGGTTATGAGGAACTTAGCAAAAAGGCCGAAAGCTTCGAGATCTGCTTCGTGCCCGACAACGACTACCGCGGCTTTCTCAAACGTCGCCTCCCGGAACTTGAAGCGCAAGTCGCCGGTGGGAGTTTCGTCGATACCAGCGGGGCGGTCATTGGTACCCACGATGGCTACCCCTTCTACACCATCGGTCAGCGTAAGGGACTTGGCCAGGCCTTCGGACAACCCATGTACGTCACTAAAATTGACGCCGGTACGAATACCGTGACCCTCGGTCCGGTCGACGCACTCGTGAAGAATGGTATGCTCGTAGGCGGTGCCACCCTCCAGAAGTACGCCGAGCTCCCCGCCGGTGGGCTGGAGCTGGTCACCAAGGTGCGCTACAAAGATTCCGGTACCCTTAGCCTAGTGGATCAGTTCGCCCCCGACCGATTTTCCGTCGAGTTCTACGCCGACGTACGCGGCGTGGCTCCGGGCCAGAGTGCGGTGTTCTACGAGGGGCATGATGTCGTGGGTGGTGGACTGATTCACGCCTCGCGGTAATTATCGACTGCCACGGTAGAGTTCGTACTTGCAGAAGCGCGTCTCCACCGGACCGTTCATCAGTGGCACCTTCTGACTCGTACGCAGGCCCACTCGCTTGACCGCCCGCGCGTTTGCCGAAATCAGCCAGGCTATGTAGCCAGTCCAGTGCTGTTTGAGCGTATCTCCGATGCCGCGGTAGAATGCTTCGATATCTCCGGTTTCCATCCGGAATTCGTAGGGTGGATTCGTGACCAGTAGGCCAGGCGTCTCGAGTGATGCGGGCAGGGGGGTAAGGTCAGCGAAGGCGGAGGTACGTAGTTCCACCAGCGGCAGTACGCCAGCGCGGTCCAGCGTAGCTCGGGCAATGGCGATGGCGACCCCGTCGATGTCCGCTCCCAGGATCGGCTGCCGCAGCGGCACGATCCGATCCATAGCCGCTTGTCGCAAACTCCCCCATTCAGCCGGGTCGAAGTCCGGCCACCGCTCGAAGCCGAAACTCCGCAGTAGCCCCGGCGGACGATTCGTCGCCCGCATCACCGCCTCCGCTACAATGGTTCCCGAACCGCACATGGGATCGACGAAGGGCTGCTCCCCCGTGTAGCCCGCAATGGCCAGCATTCCCGCCGCCAGTACCTCATTGATGGGTGCCTCCCCGGTGCGGCGGCGGTACCCCCTACAGTGCAGGCCCGCGCCGGAGGAGTCTACACTCAGGTCCACCTCCCCCTCTCCGTGGATCCGCAGGTGAATGCGCAAATCGGGGTTGCCCTTATCCACGGAGGGCCGCGTCTGGTACTTATCGCGCATCTGATCCACAATGGCGTCCTTGGCTAGCTGGGCGATGTAGTGTGTGTTGCGAAACCACCGCCCCGGGTCCACTACATCGACATAGAGCGTCCCCTCCGGCCTGAGGTACGCTCGCCAGTTGGTGGCCCGCAGTCGGTCGTAGAGTTCCTGCTCCCGATCCACCCGAAAGGCATCGATGTTGATCAATACGCGCAGCGCCGTGCGTACTTCGAGGTTCGCGCGGTACACCAGTTCCCTGTTTCCTCGACCCGTTACTACCCGTCGTCCGGTCTGCAGATCGGTCACTCCCAGCTCCCGCAGTTCCGCGGCGAGCACCTCTTCGAGTCCGGCTAGGGTAGGGAAGGCGAGATCAAGCGTAGCCATGAATTGTAATAAGGGTGAGTAAAGGGTTGGCCGGGGACGCAGGTGCAAAGGTGGTGCTAATCCATGGCATCGAGGGGTTCAGATTCGCCCCAGCGGTAGGCATCGGGCAGCTCGAAGCCGGCTAGGTCGAGTACGCGGTCGACCACCGTGCGTACGATCTCTTCAGCCGTCGTGGCTCCCGAATAGAAGGAGGGTACGGCCGGGCAAATTATTCCTCCAGCTTCAGTAATGGTCGTCATATTCCTGAGGTGAATGAGGCTATACGGTGCCTCACGCGGCACCACAATCAACCGGCGGCGCTCCTTCAGAACGACGTCGGCCGCCCGGGTGATTAGGTCGGTAGACACACCGGAGGCGATCCGCGCCATCAGCCCCATGCTACACGGACAGACCAGCATGGTATCGTAGTGGGCACTGCCGGAGGCGAAGGGAGCTGTGAAGTCCCGCTGCCCGTAGTAGTCGAAGGGGTAGTCCCGCCACCCCTCGTCCCCCAGCTCGAATTGCCAGTTGTACTTACCGTTCTCAGTGATTACTACTCCAACATTTTCCCATTTTGGTTTTAATTCCTTTAAGCGGTCAAACAAAACTCTTGCGTACAGCGAGCCACTACTCCCACCTACTGCGACTACAAGCTTTCTCTCAGACATTGTTCAAACCTTTCGACTGTATACCTCTATTTTTTCTCCGTGCCTCGCTACTTAATCATCGTAAGAAAGGTCGAGAAGAACCAATTGGAGTCAACCTTGACCAGGGCAGCCAGTGCTGAATCCGCCTTATGACTGTACAGCTTTAGCTCCTTGACCACCTCGCGAAACTCCTCCGCCTCGGCAGTGTCTCCTTCGACACCGGTGAGGTCATCGAGTAAATGCAGCATGGGTTCGAGTTCCCGTTTTTTGCGGGCGATGATGATGTTCTTGACCACCTTTGACATATCCTTTTCGGCCACGAAAAATTCTTTTCGCTCGCCGGGAATTAACTTCTTGTGGGCCAGCCCCCAGTCTAGTAGCATCCGTGTGGTCGTATTCACATTACCGCGACTAATCTGTAGTTCCTCCATGATGTCTTCGGCACTGAGGGGATCATTGGCGACGAGTAGAAGTGCATGAATCTGGGCCATGGTACGGGTCACGCCCCAGGAGCTGCCGAGCGCCCCCCAGGCCTCGATAAACTTATCTTTTCCCTCTTGCAATTCCATAGTGGGGTAAGGTACTTGCGCGTGGCTTGGTTTAACCACCAGTTGCATTTAGCCCGTACATAGCAAACCCCGACCGAGCAGACTCGGCCGGGGTTCGTAGTTGATGTCGGTAGGATTAGTTTACATCATGCCGCCCATGCCACCGGGCATACCGCCGCCGTGGCTATGGCCGCCCATGGCACCTTCGGCCTCCGGCATATCGTTGATGACACACTCGGTGGTCAGTACCATGCCGGCAATGGAGGATGCATTCTCCAGTGCGATACGGGTCACCTTGGTGGGATCGATCACACCGGCAGCCTTCAGATCCTCGTACTCTCCGGTGCGGGCGTTGTAGCCGTAGCTGCCGCTATTAGAGCGTACGCTCTGTAGTACCACGCTACCTTCCACGCCGGCGTTGTCGACGATGGTACGCAGGGGAGATTCCAGGGCCTTGCGGACGATCTGAATACCGATCTTCTGGTCTTCGTTCTCGCCCTCGAGACCCTCCAGGCTATCGATGGCGCGGACCAGGGCGACTCCGCCACCGGCTACGATACCTTCTTCGACGGCGGCACGGGTAGCGTGCAAAGCATCGTCAACGCGGTCTTTTTTCTCCTTCATTTCTACCTCGGTAGCAGCGCCTACGTAAAGTACGGCTACGCCACCGGCGAGCTTGGCCAGGCGCTCCTGGAGTTTCTCGCGGTCGTAGTCAGAGGTCGTGGATTCGATCTGCTGCTTAATCTGATTGACCCGACCGGTGATCTGATCGGTAGAGCCGGCACCGTTCACGATGGTAGTATTGTCCTTATCTACGGTAAGCTTTTCGGCACTTCCCAGGAGGTCGACCGTGGTCTGGTCCAGCTTGTACCCCTTCTCCTCGCTGATGACGGTACCACCGGTCAGGGTGGCGATGTCTTCCAGCATGGCCTTGCGACGATCCCCGAAGCCAGGAGCCTTCACGGCTACCACCTTCAGCTGAGCGCGGAGACGGTTGACTACCAGTACACCGAGGGCCTGACTCTCGATGTCCTCGGCAATAATCAGCAGCGGACGACCGCTCTGGATCACTTGCTCCAGGATCGGCACGATATCCTGCATGTTGCTGATCTTCTTATCGTGGATCAGGATGTAGGGGTTCTCGTACTCGGTAGTCATGTTCTCCGTGTCGGTCACGAAGTAGGGGCTCAGGTAACCGCGGTCGAACTGCATACCCATTACCTCCTCGACGTAGGTATCGGTGCCCTTGGCTTCCTCTACGGTAATTACGCCGTCCTTGCTCACGCGGCGCATCGCGTCGGCGATGAGGCTACCGATCTCGTTGTCATTATTGGCCGAGATGGCAGCGACCTGTTGGATTTTATCGAAGTCGTCACCGACTACTTCGCTCTGTCCCTTGAGGTGCTCGATGACCTTTTTAGTAGCTAGGTCGATGCCCCGCTTCAGGTCCATGGGGTTGGCACCGGCGGTAACGTTCTTGAGTCCGGCCTGGATCATAGCCTGGGCTAGCACGGTGGCGGTGGTGGTACCATCACCGGCGATATCGGCGGTTTTGCTGGCGACCTCCTTGACCATCTGCGCGCCCATATTGGCTACGGCGTCTTCGAGTTCGATTTCTTTTGCTACGGTGACGCCGTCCTTAGTAATCTGGGGGGCACCGAATGATTTTTGGATGACGACGTTGCGTCCTTTGGGTCCTAGGGTGACCTTTACGGCATTGGCGAGTGCGTCTACACCACTGCGTAGTTTTTCGCGTGCCTGACGGTCAAAGCTAATTTCCTTAGCCATGTTAAATTATAATTTTAGAGTTAGTTAAATGGTGATGGGCGGACTATCCGCCATCCTACAGGATAATGAGGATGTCGTCTTCCCGCATGATGAGCAGGTCCTGTCCCTCGTGCTTGAGTTCCTGTCCGGCATATTTACCGTAGAGAACAATGTCTCCGGTAGAGACCGTCATGCTGTTACCGTCCTTTCCCGGGCCTACGGCGATAACCTCACCGCGCTGCGGCTTTTCCTTGGCGGTGTCGGGGACGATGATTCCACCGGCGGTCTTTTCTTCGGCGGGAGCGGGCTTGACCACTACGCGATCATTGATCGGCTTCATGTATGGTATGATTTGGTTAATGAAAATTGGGTTGTTCCGGTCAGCGGACGAAAGGCCTTCTGACACGCATGCCGTTGCTAAGACTGTGCCACCCGGTGCCGGCGGTCAAAATGTCAGACTACGGACAGTGGGTGCAGCCGGTGGTGTGTCCCTACCGTTGACTACTTTTGCCGCCTAACCACCTTGTCCTATGGCCACGGCCCCCTCCCCCGCAGTAAATGCAGACGTAGCTAAGCAACTCGGGCTGACCGCCGAGGAGTTCGACCGGATTGTGGAGATTATGGGTCGGACCCCGAACTTCAACGAGCTGAGCATTTCGTGATGTGGTCCGAGCACTGCTCGTACAAGAACTCCATCAGGTGGCTTAAACGCTGCCGCGGGACGGCGAGCGGCTGCTAGTGGGTGCCGGGGAGGAAAACGCCGGACTGGTGGACATTGGCGACGGGCTGGCCTGCGCCTTCAAGATCGAATCCCACAACCACCCCTCGGCCATCGAGCCCTACCAGGGGGCGGCTACCGGGGTAGGGGGCATCCACCGGGACATCTTCACCATGGGTGCCCGGCCATCGCCTCCCTCAATAGTCTACGCTTCGGCGACCCGCAACTCGCCCACACCAAACACCTGGTGGCCGGCGTGGTCAAGGGGATCGGCGATTACGGCAATTGCTTTGGTGTCCCGGTCGTGGGTGGCGAGGTATATTTTCACCCCAGCTATAACCAGAATATTCTGGTCAATGCGATGTCGGTCGGCATCGTACGGGTGGGGCAGACGGTATCCGCCTCGGCCGACGGACCGGGCAATCCGGTTTTTTATCGTAGGCTCCGCTACGGGGAAGGACGGCATCCACGGGCCACCTTCGCCTCGGCCGACCTGACCCGAAGACAGCGCCCAGGACCTACCGGCCGTGCAGGTAGGTGACCTTTTCAGGAAAAACTTCTACTGGAGGGCGAGTCTGGAAGTCATTGCAACCGGGAGCCGTAGTCGGCATGCAGGATATGGGCGCGGCCGGTATCACCTGCTCGACCTCCGAGATGAGTGCCAAGTCCGGTACCGGCATGCGCATCGATCTGGACCGGGTTGCCGACCCGTCAGGCTGACATGAAGCCCTGGGAGATCCTGCTGAGTGAGAGTCAGGAGCGAATGCTGATCGTGTGCCACCGCGGTCGGGAGGCGGAGCTACTGGCGGTATTTGACAAGTGGGACCTGGAGTGTGAGCAGATTGGCGAGGTGACCGATACCGGGAGACTGGAGTTCCTGGCGGGGGGCGAGGTGGTGGCTGATGTACCGGCCGAGCCGCTGGTCCTCGGCGGGGGGGCTCCGGTGTACGAGCGGCAGACCCGGCGGCCTCGGTACCTCGACCGGGTAGAAGCCTTCGACCTAGCCTCCGTACCACTTCCGTCGGACCTGCGCACCGCCGCCAGACCCTGTTCAGGGCGCCGAGCCTGGTGAGTAAGCAGTGGGTGACCGAGCAGTATGACGGTACGGTGCGGACCAATAGCGTGACCGAGGAGCAGCCCGCCGCCGCCGCCCTGGTACGAGTGAAGGGAACCACCAAGGGCCCCTGGCCGTAACCACGGATTGTAACTCCGCCTACGTGTACGCCGACCCCTACGTGGGCACGATGATCGCCGTGGCCGAAGCGGCCGTAATATCGTGTGTGCCGGAGGAGAGCCGGTGGCGATCACCAACTGCCTGAACTTCGGTAATCCGTATAATCCGGAGGCTTTCTACCAGTTCGTGCACGCCATCAAGGGGATGGGGGAAGCCTGCCGCGCCTTCAATACACCGGTGACGGGAAGGGAACGTGAGTTTTTACAACCAATCGCAGTACGAGGACGGTCGCACCGAGCCGGTGTACCCGACGCCCACTATCGGGATGCTGGGCGTGGTGGATAACATCAAGCGGACTATGACACTCGGCTTTAGGGATCAGAACGACGTAATCTACCTGGTGGGGGGAAAGCCACAATGACCTGGGCTCATCGGAATACCTACGCACCGTCCACGGCATCGAGTACAGCCCGGCACCCTACTTCAAGCTGGAGGAGGAGATCAACTTGCAGCGTGCCATTCTGGCGTTGATTCGCGGGCAGCGACGTCAAAAGTGCGCACGATGTCAGTGACGGGGGGCTGTTTCAGACCCTGTGTGAGTCGGCCATCGCGGGCGGACACGGCTTTACCGTGGAAACGGACGGAAACTTTCGCACGGATGCCTATCTGTTCGGTGAGGCGCAGGGTAGGGTAGTGGTGAGCGCGGACGAATCGCAGACGGCGGGCCTGGAGGAGGTGCTGCACGAGCACGGCGTCGCGTTCCGGGTCCTGGGCGTGTGGAGGGGGACGATTTGACGGTAGATGGGGAGAACTGGGGGCAGCTGATGGAGTGGGAGCTGCGTCACAGCCAGACCCTCGGTATGATCCTGGAGGGTTAGGGTCAACCAAAGGGGCGGGCTACGCTTTTTTTACCCAAAGGACTTCTTGCCTATGTACCGCCTGCTTTTTCTTCCGCTCTGTGCGCTACTTACCGTGTTGGCGTCGTGTACCCCGGATGGGGGGAGTGCTTCCGGCGGAACCACCATCAGGGTGCAACTCGCCCAGGCGGGTGGCCTTTCCGCAAACCTGGACCGTATCACCATCGGTGGGGAAAAGGAGATGCTCAAGAGTACCTCGATCGATCAGGCGGGTAACTTCAGCTTCAGCTTCCCCCAGGCACTCGGGGATGGACTGTACCAAATCAGGGTGGGGGCACAAAAAGCCACCTTTGCCCTGGAGGCGGCCGATTCGGAAGTCGACATTACCGGGGAGCTGGCCAGCTTCAGTAACTACGACGTGGAGGTCAGCGGTAGCGAGGCGGCGACCGAGACCGTACGGACCATGCAACAATTGCAGCAATTAGGGGAGCTGGCGGAGTTCCAATCACTGGTGGACGAAATCAAAAATCCCTACACTGCCGCCTTTGTCACCTTTAATGCCCTACTCCGTGCCGGGGAGCAGGCCCTGCCGATCCACGAGGCCGTACTAGAGCGGCTACCCAAGGATGCGGATAGCTACACGACCTACTCCACCTACATCACTCAGCTGAAGCAGCAACTTGCCTTTCAGAAGGCGCAGCAGTTGATCAAGCCCGGACAGCCGGCACCGGATTTGGAGCTCCCTGGTCCCGATGGCGAGATGGTATCTCTCGCTGATCTGAAGGGACAGGTAGTACTCCTCGACTTCTGGGCAGCCTGGTGTGGCCCCTGCCGGCGCGAAAACCCCAACGTGGTAAAGGTATATGAGCGGTATAAGGACCGGGGCTTTACCATTTACAGCGTGAGTCTGGATGGCGTGCGGCCGGAACAAGCGGCGCGCTTCACGCCGGAGGAGCTTGCGGAGGCCACCGAAAACCAGCGGCAGAAGTGGGTGGACGCCATCGCGCAGGACGGTCTGAGTTGGCCGCACCACGGCAGTGAACTGAAGTTCTGGGGCGGAGAGGCCTCGGCGAAGTACGGGGTGCAGGCCATCCCGGCCACCTTCTTGATCGACCGCGACGGAAACATTGCGGAGATCGGACTGCGGGGGGCCGCTTCGATTGAGCAAGCCCTGCAGGGGTTGCTTTAGATCAGTGAGGTACCCGCCGCTAGTCGGACGGGATAGCACTGGCAATCAATGGCGTAGGTAGCCCGGTAGGCGTCGGATACGGTCTGCTGTACGTCATCCAATCGATCTTCCCGAACTAAGTTGAGTGTACACCCGCCGAAGCCGCCCCCCATCATACGGGCGCCGGCTACTCCTTCGAGCGCGGTGGCAGCGCGCTGTAAAAAGTCTAACTCCTCACAGCTTACTTCATACTCATCGCGCAGTCCGGCGTGGGTCGCATTGAGTAGCCGGCCGAGCTCGTGGCTGCTGCCCGCCTCCAGCGCGGTGATGGCGGAGCGTACCCGCTCGTTTTCTTCGATCACGTAGTGGGCCCGGCGGTAGGCGACTTCATCAAGCCGCCCGCTTACGGCTTCCAACTGCTCTAGCGTAGCCGCGCTCAGGTGAGTAAGTTCCGGCGTCCGTTGCTGGATGGCGGCAAGTGCACGCTGACACTCCGCTACCCGCTCGGCGTAGGCCCCGTCGCTGAGGTCGTGGGAGACCATGGAGTTGATGAGCAGGAGGCTATAATCGGTGAGCGCGTCCTTGACCGGCTCGAATTCCAGCGTATGACAGTTGAGTACGATCGGTCCGGTGGCCAGGCCGTTGAGGCTAGCAAACTGATCCATGATGCCGGAGGGAATGCCAAGAAAGGTATTGCTGGAGCGTTTACACAACTGGGCTAACTCCGGACGACTCAACTTCGTATTGAGTAACTCATTGAGCAGGAAGGCCATACCTCCCTCGAGCGCCGCACTGCTACTGACTCCGGAGCCGCTGGGAAGGTTACCTCCGAAGACTACTTCCAAACCGGGAAGAAACTGTCCCTGATCCTGGTACTGTACTCCGATACCGGCCAGGTAATTGACCCATAGCTTCGGGCTCGGCCATCAATTGGTAGGGACAGGGTGTGTTGCTCGGAGAGATCGACGGCGTGTAGTCGCCACTCGGGGGTAGATAGTGGCCTGGCTACGAAGTAGATGGCCTTGTCGATGGCCGCCGGCATTACCAGTCCGCCGGGTGTAATCGACGTGCTCCCCGATGAGATTGATGCGACCCGGGGAGCGCATCCGAATCGTCCACTCTCCGGAGGCCACCGGAAGCGATGCCAGGTAAGCAGTGAGGTGGGGCGGAAGGGTGGGGGGGGGTGCTATGCTTCACCCTCATCCATTGTGTGGAAGACGTTGGCTACGTCATCGTCCTCCTCCAGCATGTCGATCAGGCGAATGACCGCCTCCGCTTCATCGTCGGAAAGTGTTTTAGTGTGACTGGGCAGGCGCACCAGCTCGGCACTATCCACCTCGATCTTGCGCCGCTCGAGCTCCTGTTGAAAGCGTCCCGAAATCTTCAAAGGCGGGTGTAGAACGTTACCTCGTCCTCGTCCTGTTCCATGCCCGTCGAGACCGGCATCGAATCAGTTCCAGTTCCAGCTCCTCCAAATCGTCCTTGATGGCGCTACGCTCGACCCGAAACTGTCCCTTACGGGAAAACATGTAGTCGACCGATCCATTGACACCCATACTGCCGCCGTTACTTCGAAAATACGTGGCGAATATTGGCTACGGTGCGGTTGTTATTGTCGGAAGTGGCCTCCACGAGAACGGCAATACCGTGCGGGCCGTAGCCCTCAAAGGTCACCTCGTCGTAATTGGTGGAATCCTTATCCGTAGCGCGCTTGATGGCGGCATCTACGTTCGCCTTGGGCATATTGACGGCCTTGGCGTTGGCGATCGCCAGGCGCAGGCGGGGGTTATAGTCGGGGTCCGGGCCGCCTTCCTTAATGGCGATGTTGATCTCCCGTCCTACCTTGGTGAAGGCCTTGGCCATACCGGCCCAGCGTTTCACTTGCGGGCCTTCCGGTATTCGAATGCGCGTCCCATGCAGTGTCTGAATTTTGCGCAAAGATAAACCGTGGGCCCGGGCCGGCGGTGTAGTCTTACCTACATTGACACAAACTCTACGACTTCCAGTCCGTAGCCCTCCAGCCCGATACGGGTCTTGGGAGCATTGCTGAGCACGCGGAGTTTGGATACCCCCAGATCGCGTAAGATCTGGGCACCAATACCAAAATCGCGTTGTTCCTCGCTACGCGGATCGGTGGGGCGGACGGACTTACCATCCTGCATCCGGCTCTTGAGCAGGCGCAGGCCGGCAATGATGTCGTTGGCATCTTGGTGGGGGCGCATGAAGAGCAGGATGCCCTTACCGGCCTCGGCGATCTTTTCGAGCGGACCGTGCAGTCCGGTGCTGTAACCACTCAGCAGGCTGTGTAGGAGATCGCGGCTGCTGGTGCTGCTGTGCACCCGGGTGAGTACGGGCTCGTCCGGCAGCCACTCGCCGTGGGTGAGGGCCAGGTGGACGTCCTCGTTGGTGGTCTGTCGGTAGGCCGTGAGCCGAAAGGGGCCGTAGCGGGTGTCGAGGTCCATGGTGAACTCCGCTTCCACCAGCCGTTCGGTGCGCAGGCGGTAGGCGACCAGGTCCTCGATGGTGATGATCTTGAGCTGGTGCTGCTCGGCCAGGCGGATCAGATCGGGTAGGCGGGCCATGGTACCGTCTGGCTTGAGGATCTCGACGACCACGCCGGCGGGGAAGAGGTTGGCCATACGGGCCAGGTCGACGGCGGCCTCCGTGTGACCGGTGCGCCGCAGCACGCCACCCTTGACCGCCCGCAGCGGAAAGACGTGTCCCGGGCGGGCAAAGTCAGAAGGCCGGGCGCTACGCTCGGTGAGCCGCCGGATGCAGGTGGCCCGGTCGTAGCTACTGATGCCGGTGGTGCAACCGTGGCCGATCAGGTCGATGCTGACCGAAAAGGCCGTCTCGTGAATGTCGGTATTGGTGCTCACCATCATGGGCAGATCGAGCTCGTCGGCGTGGCGCTCCTCGATGGGTGTGCAGATCAGTCCGCGGCCATGGGTGGCCATGAAGGTGATGATCTCCGGGGTGATGCGCTCGGCGGCACAGATGAAGTCGCCCTCGTTCTCCCGGTCCTCGTCGTCGACGACAATGATCAGTTTGCCGGCGCGGATATCCATGATGGCCTCCTCAATGGTGTTGAGTTTGGCCCGTATTTCACGGCGGTCCGTCAGGGCGGGGGGGGAGTCGGGAAGAGGGTTGCCAGACATTGGAGTGGATTCCGGTGAGGTAGCGCGCAAAACCCACCAGCAGGGCGGCGTTCATCGCCAGAAAATAGTGCAGGCTGCGCAGGGGGGCAAGATGGACTCCGCAGCGGCTAAGCGCTCCGTCGAGCAGCACGGTCAGCAGCGTCATACCTACCGCTGTTGTCAACAGTAGCCCCGCCCAATAGTTGCCCCCCGCCCGGTACAGTAGCAGTAGGCAGACGGCCAGCAATAGCAGAAACAGCGGAGTCAACCACCGCAGTATCTTGTGACTGAATAGCGCAAAGGCCAGTGGCCCACGGTGGGGTGGCCACCATAGATCGGCAAATTCCACGAGGTTCTGCCAGTTGCCGCTGCCGATACGCACCTTGCGCCGGAACTCCTGATCGAGCCGCTGGCCCACCCCTTCGTACACCACCGCCCGCTCGCTACTCAGGCCCCGCCAGCCGGCCCGGTACGCGCTCATGCAGAGGTAAAAATCGTCGACCAGAAAGTTGTCCGGGACCGCCGTAAAGGCCTCCGCGCGCAGGGCCCAGCACCCGCCGAAGGGACCGATGGGGTAGCCCAGGACCCGCCCTTCTGCCTGCTTGATGGCTACCTCGCGGTCGATGTAGGCCTCCTCCGTACGGCCGATGCCACTGGCCAGCGCCCCGGTGTGGACCATGCGGCTGTCCACGAGGCCAAGTCCGGCATCGGTAAGTAGGGGGCGGACGAGTTCGCGGATCGTGTCGCTGCGCAGCATAACGCTTGCATCAGTGAGGATAAATACGGAATGGTCGCCGGCCGCCTGTCGCGCTAAACGATTGATCGTACCCGGTTTGCCGAGCCGGTGGTGGTTCCGACTATAGTATAGGTGGTGATTGTCGGCGGAAAAGGCAAACTGCGCTAGAATACCGGCGGTGGCATCGGTGCTCAGGTCATCTCCGATGTAGACGTCCAGTCTACCGGCATAGTCTTGTTCGGCCAGGGTATCCAGCTTTTCCCTGAGCACAAGGGCTTCGTTGTGCACCGACATCAGTACCGCTACCGGGGGCCAGTCTACCGGGTCGGGGGTAGGGGGGGAGGCGGAGTACCATGCCGCCTGCCGCAGGATCCACCAGGGGTAGAGCAGGTAAGTATGCACAATGGCAAGTGTACCTATTCCGACCGTACCGACGAGCACCCACTCCACCCGGTAAAGGTAACCGCTACGCGCGAAGGGCAACCGCCTTAGTTGGAACACTTACACCGTGGCGGCGTTAGGCCCGTACACAAACCACCCCCGTACCATGGCTGCTAACGACAAGCAAACCCTCAAGGACACCCAAACCTGGCCCGAGCTGGCCATCGGACTCTTCGATAAGCTTACCGGCCGGGGCGCCGAGATCGCTTACGAATTTGAGAACTTCGAGCTCGATGTGCCCAGCGGCACCAATAGTGACGAATCCGCGCACTGGAAGATGAACGGCACGCTGCGCATCCGTACCTCCGACCACACCTCGCGCGACGGCAGCAAGCAGCAGTCCTAGATCATGCTCGATGCGGCTTACGCCCTGCTCGGTAAGGTAGCTATCACTGCCGATCTTCGACTGGACACTCCGGGTGGCGGCCGCATCGACGTGACTACTAGTGAAGCCAACGATCTCATAATCCGGTGCAGCGACGAGAACGCCCTTTGGGCCGCCTTTCAGTTGGGCGAAAAGCTAGAACTGGTGGAGTTAAACTACCGGTCGCTAACGCAGTTGCGCAACCCCCTGTTACAGACTATCGAAGTAATCATCGGTGAGCGTACCCTGCTGCAATGGCCACCGGATAAGTACCCCAGGGTGAAGAGCCTACGGGCAGTGCTCAATATCCTGCGCAAGCGCTAGGCTAGACCTCCTGTGCGACCGCTTTTTCGGCAAGCACGTCCACGCAGTTCAGGTCGGTGAAGGCCTGCTTGAGCCGCTCTACGAAACTGATCTCCGCGCTACGTATCCAGACGCGCGGGTCGTAAGACTTTTTGTTGGGCTTATCCGTACCGTCGGGATTACCGATCTGCGCCTGCAGGTAATCGCGCTTACCGGCCTCGTACTTACGTACCCCATCCCAGTAGGCCCACTGCAGATCGGTATCGATGTTCATCTTAATGGCGCCGTAGCCGATCGCCTCGCGGATATCCTCCTGGCTCGAACCCGACCCGCCGTGAAACACGAAGTGGATGGGATCCTTATCTACCCCAAGCTTTTGCTTAGCGTACTCCTGGGAGTTCTTCAGGATCTCGGGTCGTAGAGTTACGTTCCCCGGCTTATACACCCCGTGTACGTTACCGAAGGCCGCGGCAATGGTGAACCGATCGCTGATGGCATTCAGTTTTTGGTAGCTCTCAAATACTTCTTCGGGTTGGGTGTAGAGGCGGTGGCTTTCTACCCCCGAATTGTCGACGCCATCTTCCTCTCCGCCAGTCACGCCGAGTTCGATCTCCAGCGTCATGCCGATTTTAGCCATCCGCTCGAAGTACCTGGCGCTGATGTCCAGATTTTCCTCCAGCGGCTCCTCGCTCAGGTCGAGCATGTGACTAGAGTACAGTGGAAAACCGCGCTTGGCGTAGAACTTCTCTCCGGCCTCGAGCAGCCCATCAATCCAGGGCAGTAGTTTTTTCGCACAGTGATCGGTGTGCAGTATGACCGGCACGCCGTAAACCTCGGCCAGCGTGTGTACGTGCATGGCCGCACTGAGTCCGCCGGCGATCGAAGCCTGCTGCTGGCTATTGTCCAACCCCTTGCCGGCGTAGAACTGTGCCCCGCCATTGCTCAGCTGGATGATCACCGGGCTATTTACATCCCTGGCGCACTCCAGAACAGCGTTGATCGTGCTGCTACTAGTTACATTTACCGCCGGCAGGGCATAATTATTGGCCTGGGCGTGGTTGAATACGTCGGTTACTTCATCACCGTAGAGTACACCGGCGCGAAAACTGGGCTTAGCCATAGCAGAATGGGTAGTTAGTACGGGCGCAAAGAAACGAAAAGCTACACAATGTAGTCGGCGCTCCCCGGGGGGATGATGCCCTTCGATCGCCCATCGGTCAAGAAGTAGTCCACAGCCGCCAGGCCATCCCTACCCAACTTCAGCGTATACTCATTCACGTACAGCGCAATGTGCTTGCGCCTCACCCCGGCATCCATCTCCTGCGCGTACGCGCGAACGTAGGCGGCACTGGCCTGCGGATGGGCGAAGGCGTAACGCACCGAGCGCGCCAGTACCCGGTCAACGCTTAGCTGCACCTCCCGCGGCAGACCTCGCCTTACGGTGATCCCCCCGAGCGGTATGGGTAGCCCCGTCGTCTCCTCCCAGTAGGTACCGAGATCGGCAATTTTACGTAGCCCCCGCTCCGCGTAGGTGAACCGGTTTTCGTGGATCAACACGCCGGCGTCATAGACGTCCTCCAGCACCAACCGCTCGATGTCACTGAAAAGAACCGCCCGTTTCTGGGTAAGCTGCGGGTAGGCAAGCCCCAGTAAATAATTTGCCGTTGTGTACCTCCCGGGAATCGCGACCTGACTGTCTTCGTTTACTCCTCCGAAATTTTCTTTTTTCGTAACTAATAATGGACCCACACCTCTTCCAAGCGCACTGCCGCTCTGCAGCAGCCGATAAGTTTCCGTGAGGTACCCGAAGGCATGGTAGCTCAGCTTCGTCACGTCTAACTCTGCTCTGAATGCCCGCTCATTAAGTTCCTCCACATCTGCTAGCAGCACGTCGAATTGGAGCCCCTCGGTGTCGATCCGGCCGTGGACCAGGGCGTCAAAAATGTAGGTATCGTTCGGGCAGGGACTGAAGCCAAGGCTAAGTTTCATGGGCGGGGTCGCGGGTGCAAGCAGGGTGGAGGGGGTGGGAGAGCGCCGGTAAATTATATCGTTACTTCGCCCTACCGTTTGCTCCCCCTAAAGACACTCCCATGCAACTCCAGGTTTTGTACGAAGACAATCACCTGCTGGCGGTCAACAAACCGGCCGGCTACCTGAGTCAGGGCGACGAAACGGGTGACGTGACGGTGATGGACCTGGCTAAGGAATACATCAAACTGCGGTACGACAAACCTGGGGAGGTGTTCCTGGGCTCTATCCACCGGCTGGACCGGCCGGTCAGCGGAGTAATTTTATTTGCCCGCACCTCGAAGGCCCTCTCGCGGATGACGCAGGTATTTCGCGACCGTAAGGTGACCAAGACCTACTGGGCGATCGTTACTGAGCAGCCGAGCCCCATCGAGGGGCGACTCACCGGCTACATCTACAAAGACGCTAAGAAGAACCTCAGCAAACTGCTACCCAAGGCGAATAGCAACCGCCACCAGGGGGCCAAGGAAGCCGTGCTCGACTACAAGTTACTCGGTCGCATTGGCACGAACGTGCTCCTGGAGGTACGCCCGCTGACCGGCCGGCCCCACCAGATTCGGGTGCAACTGGCCCAGCAGCTCGACTGTCCGATCCGCGGCGACCTAAAGTACGGCTTCCGCCAGGCCAATGAGGACGGGAACATCAATCTGCACAGCCGTAGCCTGGAGTTCCTACACCCCGTAAAGAAGGAGCAGGTTAAAATCACGGCCGAACCTCCGCGCGACGATCAAATCTGGCAACTGTTTCGGGGTATCGGATAGATTAAATCTTGTTACTTGCGCCGCGCGCTGCCGCTAGGGGGTCGGCGTTACGTAGTAGTCGCAGGGCCTGCTGGACGATTTCGTCCTCCTGATTGTACACCCGGAAGTACGCCGCCGCTCCGAAGAGCTGGCGCGCCGTGCGCGCACGAAAAAAGAGGGCTAGTTCCCGCTGCAACGCCGGGGTAAGCACCGTTTCTACACTGCCGTACTCCTTATGGGCAAGCCTGGTCAGCCCGTTGACTACCTCACGCATGTCGGGTCGGAACGATCGCCGAAAGGCCTCCAGATCGGCGAGCTGTTTTACCTCCGGATGATCGCGCAGGTAGCTGAATACGTAGGTAGGCACCTGCTGGCGCAGTTGGAGGAAGTTTTCCTGGTTCAGGCTACTATCGAGGGGTACGTAGTGATCGGGGGTGATGCCTCCCCCGCCGAAGACCGGGTGTCCGCTATCGGTGTAGAATAGCTGGGAGCTATCGACGGCAACGGCGGTGCGGCCGGTCAGTTCACCGCTTTCGTACCGGCGGTTCAGGTCACCCCGGTAGTCCGCGCCGTCGTGGTAGTCTCGCTGGATACTGCGGTCACTAGGTGTGTAATAGCGTGCGACCGTTAAACGCAGCGCCCCGCCGTCGCTGAGGGGATACTGCTCCTGGACCAGTCCCTTGCCAAACGTACGCCGCCCCACTACGATCCCGCGATCGTGGTCCTGTACCGCGCCGGCCACGATTTCGCTGGCGCTGGCCGAGCCACCGTCGACTAAAATGGCCACATTCTGAATGTTGTACCGAGCCCGGCCACTGCTTTTGTAGGACTGCCGGCTGGAACTCCTTCCCTGGGTATACACCAGCAGCACGCCGCGCTCTACGAACAGCTCACTGAGTAGTTTGGTCGCCTCCTGTAGGTAGCCGCCCGGGTTGCCCCGTAGGTCGATGATCAGGTGTTTGGCCCCGGCCCGTTCGAGGTGTTCCTCCAGCGTAGCCATAAACTCCGCGTACGTGGTCTTACTAAACCGGTTGATGCGCACGTAGGCAATGTCGGGGTCGATGGTGTAGGCTGCATCCACGCTGGTGAGCGGAATGCTGGCACGGCTGACGTTGAGGGAAATTAATTCATCCTCCGGATCGCGACGCAGGCGGATGCGCACCTCGCTACCCTCCGGTCCCTGCATGAGACTGGCCGGATCGAGTTGCTTTTCGGTGACGTTGGTGACCAGGCTATCGTCGACGTAGATGATCTGGTCGCCCGAACGGATACCGGCGGTCTCGGAGGGTCCTCCGGGCAGGGCGCTTACCACGGTGATGGTATCGTCGATCACCAGGTACTCAATACCGATGCCCTTAAAATTACCCTCCATATTATCGTTGAGGGCCTGCAACTCGTCGGCGGCGATGTAGCTACTGTGGGGATCCAGATCGTTCAGGACCGCATCGATGGCCGCGCGGTACAACTTCTCGGGATCGGGTTCATCGACGTAGCGGGCCTCGATGTAGCTAAGCAGTTGCTCGACCCGGCCGTTGCCGTTACCGGGCTGGCCACTTGGGTTACCTCCCAGGGAGACGAGCGGGGCATCGCTGTTTAATACATACCCTACCACCAGCCCCACGGCAAGCAGTAGACTGTATACCAGGGGAGTCCAGATTGTAGCGGGGCGGTTTTCCATACGCGAGCACAAGGTGCGAAGATACCGCATAGTTTAGCCGCTCCGCCGATTGTTTGGTTATTTTGGCCCCCCCCAGCAGCTACCGCCTATGTCCGCTTTTGCCCTTACCTATAGCGCCGAAGACCAGTCGGTCGCCCGGCAGATCGCCGCCTTGGTGGGCGGTGGTGCCGTACCGGTACACATACCCATCGGTAGGGACAACGAGGGACCCCTGCTAACCGAGCAGCTCGGAGCGGTGGGCGGACCGGCCGTCCTGCTGCTCACCACGGCCTTTCTAACAAACCCGAACTGTCTGCTGGGACTGGAAGATGTGCTTACGGGGGGCAGAGCCTACTTCGGCGTGCAAGAAGGGGTGGACCTGAGTAGTCGACGGGACCGGCTACGGTTCGTGAGCCACTGGCAGGACCGCTACATCGACCTGCGGCGGGGGCTGGATACCTACGGGGAATCGGAACAACTCGCCTTTGATCGGTACTTGCAAAAGATCCGGGAGACCAGCATCGCGGTGCCCAGCCTGCTCGACCGCTTAGGCCAACTCCCGAGTGTGCAGTGGGCAGAACCGACCACCGGCGCCACCGGTGAACTGGAAGCCTTTCTCACCAGCCCCGCACCCGCGGCCCCGGCCCAACCCCTGCCGGAAAATGTGGGACGGGTTGATGAACTGAGGAGTGATGAGGCGATGGAGGAAGCCTGGGAGTACTATGACCGCGGGGAGGAGCGTACGGCACTCGGTATGTTACAGCAGGCAGCAGCGCGCCTACCCGAGGAGATCGAGCTACGGTACCAGTATGCGCTGATGTTGGCACTCACCGATCGCAGCGGCGGCGGACAGGCTGCACGTGAAGTACTCGATGAGGTGCTGGATGACGACCCTTACCACCCCGGTGCCCTGCTGCTAAGCGGGGAGCTTTATACCGCGGCGGGAGCTACCGAACGGGCGCGTAACGACTACGAGCGGGTCTATGAATTTGCCCCCGACACGCCGGGACTGCGGGAAAAATTGGGGGTCCTGGTGGCCGAGCATTTTCCCACCCAGGAAGTAACTGCCAGGCAGTACCTGGAAGAAGCGGAGGCGCGGGGGGAGCTCCGTGCAGCCGGGCTATACACCTACGCGCAGCTGCTCGAAGCGCGGGGAGAACACGCGCGGGCGGAAGAAATCCTACTTAGCTGCCTGGCCCAGGATGCAGCCTATGCGCCTGCGTACTACCAACTAGCCGTGCTCAGTTACCGGACGGGACGGCGCACGGAGGCCCGCGAGTACTTCGAACGGGCTGCTGGCCTGGAGCCGGCCTTTGCCACACCGGCCAACGAGGCTGCCTTTGGGGAGCAGGCGGAGTCGGGGGGGGAGCAGAGCGAAAAAACCGTACTGATCTCGGGGGCTACGAGTGGTATTGGAAAAGCGACGGCGCGGCGTCTGGCCGAGGATGGCTACCGACTGATCCTGCTCGGCCGCCGGGAGGAACTGCTCGATGCGTTGCACGACGAACTCCGGGAGGCACACGGTACGCTCAGTCACCGCGCGCAGGTCGATGTTCGCGACCGGGAGGCCGTAGGGAAGCTGCTCCACCAGCTACCAGAGGAGTGGAAACAGGTAGATATACTGATCAACAACGCCGGTAAGGCGAAGGGCTTCGATCCGATCCAGGAGGGTCAGCTCGACCACTGGGACGAGATGATCGATGTAAACCTGCGGGGACTCCTCTACCTGACGCGCGCCGTCACCCCGGGTATGGTGGAGCGCGGCCGGGGAATGGTCCTCAACGTAGCCAGTACGGCCGGTAAGGAAGTGTACCCCAACGGCAACGTATACTGCGCTACGAAACACGCCGTGGATGCGCTGACCTACGCCATGCGCCTCGACCTGGTGAAGCACGGGATCCGGGTAGGGCAGATCTGTCCGGCCCACGTGGAGGAAACCGAGTTTGCCGTCGTGCGCTTCGACGGCGATCGGGAGCGGGCCCGGATCTACGACGACTTCCAGCCCCTGCGGGCCAGTGATGTAGCGGAGGCCATCGCCTTTATGGTCAATCAGCCGCCGCACGTGAATGTCCTGGACATGGTGCTCCAGGGCACCCAGCAGGCGAGCTCTACGGTGGTAGATCGCAGCGGCCGCGATCGATTCGCTCCGAACGACTAATCAACCCATGAGAAACGGACCTTACTTTATTGTTGTCGAGGGACTGGACGGCAGCGGCAAGACTACCCAGATCAAGCATCTGCGCGACTACTTCCAGGCACGCGGGGAGGCGTGCCACCTTACGGCTGAACCTACCGATTTGCCTACGGGCACGTTTATCCGCCGGGTACTGCGCGGTCAGGAACGTGTGGATCCCCGTACCCTGGCCGCGCTCTTTGCCGCCGACCGGGTAGAACACCTGTTTCACGCCACGGAGGGTATGCTCGCAAAGCTGGCAGCTGGCTACCACGTGATCAGTAGTCGGTATTATTTCAGCAGCCTGGCCTACCAGAGCGAGTACGTCGATCCGGCCTGGGTGGCTAGTCTTAACCGCCTGGCAAAAGCGACACTACCGGCCGATCTGACCCTTTTCCTGGACCTCGATCCCGAGGTGAGTATGCAGCGCATTGCCGGCCGGGGTGAGGGCAGCGAGTTATTTGAAACGCTGGAAAAACTGCGGCAGGTGCGGGAGGACTTTCACCAGGCCTTTGCGGTCTACGGAGAGGGAGAGCGCATCGTGGTGATTGATGCAGGGGACACGAAGGGTGTGGTTGCGGAGCAGATAATGAAGGAGGTACAAAAGCTATAGAGTATACTCATCCAAAATTTTCTTTTTATGACTAAAATACTTGACCTACAGTTTCTACGTACAAGTCATTCAATAGCATCCTTCCTGGTCGAGGATACCGACGGTTACACCCTCGTCGAATCCGGTCCATATTCCACCCACAAAACCTTACTAGAGGCGCTGGATGAACTAGCTGTCGACCCTAGCGATATTCACACCCTGCTCCTGACCCACATCCATTTTGACCACGCCGGAGCCGCCTGGTGGTGGGCCGAGCGGGGGACACAGGTGTATGTACACCCCCGTGGACTGCGGCACATGATCAGTCCGGAGCGTCTGTACGAGTCGGCCCGTCAGATCTACGGCGACCGTATGGAGGAACTTTGGGGAGAGATGCGCCCCATCGCTGAAGACCGGATCACGGCGGTAGCGGACCAGGAGCAACTCACCATTGGTGGACGAGAGTGGATCGCCCACCACACCCCGGGCCACGCCTCCCACCACATCGCCTGGCAACTCGGCAGTGAGGTATTTACGGGTGATGTAGGGGGGTGCCGGATCGGTTCCGGGCCGGTGGTGCCTCCACTTCCCCCGCCGGATATTGACCGGGACGCATGGGCCCAATCCCTAGCCCGGTTGAGCGAGCTAGGGGCCTCCGCCTTCTACCTGACCCACTTTGGTAGGGTCACGGATGTCGATCACCACCTGGAGGAGCTGGCGCAGCGCCTCACCGACTACTTTGCCTGGATCGAACCCTACTACCGGGATGGTAGCAAGGCAGCGATGGTCGAACCACTCTTCAAACGCTACGTAACCGGCGAGTTACGGGAGCTTGGGGTGGGGGAGGAGGACCTACAGTCCTACCTAGCGGCCAATCCCCCCTACATGAGCGTGGTGGGCATGCTACGGGCGTTGCGTAAGGCGGATGAGGCTTAGTGCATCCGGTCCCCCCGCACCTCCAGCCCCGCCAGTAACTCGGCCTCGAAAGCTAGGTATTCCGTCCAACGCGCGTCGACCTCTGCCCGCGGGAAGTACTTGCGCGCCAGCTCGATGAAGAGTACGTAATGGCCCGCCTCGGCCACCATGAATTTATGGTACCACTTACGGAGGGCCGCATCCCTGACGTACAAACTCATGAGCCGAAAGCGCTCGCAGCTGCGTGCCTCAATGAGGGCAAAGATGAGCAGGCGCTCGAGGAGGGCCGCATCCCGGCCCCGCCCCTTACGGGAAAAGTCCAGCAGTCCGTTGACGTACTCATCCTTCCGCTGGCGGCCCAGGGGGAGCCCCCGCCGGTCGAGCTCGGCCAGCACGGCGCGAAAGTGCCCCCACTCCTCGGTGACGATGGGGGCAAGTTCGCGGACCAGTTCGTGCCGCTCGGGGTAGCCCTGAATGAGGGAGATACAGCTGGTGGCGGCCTTCTGCTCGCAGTAGGCGTGGTCGGTCAGTATCTCGCCCAGGTCCATCTCCGCCAGGTTCACCCACCGCGGGTCGGTCGGCAGGCGGAGGTTGAGCATCTGTACGGTAGCGGGGGTCTCCATCGTGTCAGCTAACTTATACCCAGTAGACCAAAGGCAGGTCCTGAGCGTGGGGCATCAACTCGTGCTGCGGACGCAGGCGAAAGCCGTACTCGTACACCCCGGCCAGGTGGGGATCGATGGAGATACTATACGTGGCCTTACCCTCCGAGCTATCCTTCAGTTTAAAGGGTTGGGTACGCCGTAGTACGATCTTTTCCTCGCTCATGCGCTGGTAGAAGAGTGCCTCGAGCAGTAGGTGCTCGGGATCGATACCGTTGGTAGCGATGACCACCTCGGCGCTGAAGTTCTCGCCCACCGGTAGGGCGTGGTTGACGGTATCGAGGGTATTATTTTCGACGGTGTCAATGCCGTCCCACTTACCGGCGGTGTCTTCTTTCCAGGCGGCGTAGTCCTTGCCGGCCTGCATATCCTGCTGGCGGACGGCAGCGGCACTTTTGCCCAGTGGTAGGTAGAAGCGTGCGTAGTAGTCATCCATCATCCGCTTCATGGTGAAGGTGGGGGCCACCTCGGCGATGATCTGCTTGACGTAGCTCATCCAGCGCTCACTCACCCCCCGCTGATCGCGGTCGAAGTAGATGGGGATGATCTCGTCCTCCAGCACGCTATACATCGTCTCGGCGTCCAGCTCGTTCTGCAGGTGCTGATCTTCGTAGGTGCGTTCCAGCGGCAGGGCCCAGCCGGCGTCGGGGCGGTAGCCCTCGGCCCACCAGCCGTCGAGCACGCTGAAGTTGACCGATCCGTTGAGGGCGGCCTTCATGCCCGAGGTGCCGGAGGCCTCCAGCGGGCGGGTCGGCGTGTTGAGCCAGATGTCAACGCCCTGGGTGAGGAGCTTGGCCATCTCCATATTGTAGTCCTCCAGAAAAATGATCTTACCGGCGAAGTCGGGCTCCTTACTGATCTGTACGATCTGGCGGATGAGGTCCTGCCCGCCCTGATCGGCCGGGTGGGCCTTACCGGCGAAGAGGAAGATCACCGGCTGGTCCTTGCGGTTGACCAGTTCGCGCAGGCGGTCGCGGTTGATGAACAGAAGGGTAGCGCGCTTGTAGGTCGCAAAGCGGCGGGCGAAGCCGAGTACCAAAGCCCGCTCGTTGATCTTACTGAGCACGTCGAAGGTCATGCGGGGCGACTCCCCGCGGCGGCGCATATCGACCTGTAACTTAGCCTTTACGTAGTTGAGCAATCGCACCTTAAGGGCATGTCGGGTATCGGCAAGCTCCTTGTTATCGATCTTGTGGACGTTGCGCCACACGTCCTTGTTGCTCTGATCGCGCACCCAGTCCTTGCCAAACTCGGTAGAGAAGAGCTCGTGGATCGAGTCAGCCACCCAGGTGGGGTAGTGCACGGAGTTGGTGACGTAGCCGATGTGCACTTCCTCGGCGGTGTAACCGGGGTAGAGGTCGGTAAACATCTCCTGACTCACCTCCCCGTGCAGCTTCGATACGCCATTGACGCGCTGGGAGAGCCGGATGGAGAGCTTCGACATATTGAAGTCCTCGCCCGCATCGTCGGCGTTGAGCCGGCCCAGGGCCATGAAGTCCCCCCACTCGATGCCCAGGTCGGCGGCGTAGTTGTACAGGTAGCCCCGCATGAGGTGTTCCGGGAAGTGGTCGTGGCCGGCGGGCACCGGCGTGTGGGTGGTGTAGAGGCTCGAGGCGCGCACCATCTCGCGGGCCTCGGCGAAGCTCAGCCCCTGGTCTACGTAATTCTTGAGCCGTTCCAGACTAAGGAAGCCGGCGTGGCCCTCGTTGAGGTGGTAGATGTCGGGGGCAAGGCCCATCGCCTCAATGGCCCGTACCCCACCGATGCCGAGTAGTATTTCCTGCTTCAGGCGGTGCTCGTTGTCGCCGCCGTAGAGCATGTGGGTCAGCGCGCGGTCCTCGGGGGTGTTGTCCTCATGATCGGTATCGAGTAGGTAGAGCTTGATGCGGCCGATGGCCAGGCTCCAGACCTTGGCCTGTACGATGCGCCCCTGAATGCTCACCGGTACCTTCAGCCAGTTGCCGTCGTCGCCGCGCACGGGCTCGACGGGCAGTTGGGTGAATTTTTGCGCCGGATAGTGGTGAATCTGGTCGCCGTTCATGCTCAGCCCCTGGTTGAAGTAGCCGTAGCGGTACAGCAGGCCCACGCCAAACAGATCGACGTTGCTGTCACTGGCCTCCTTGAGGTAGTCACCGGCCAGCACGCCCAGCCCGCCGCTGTAAAGCTTGAGACTGATGTGCAGTCCGTACTCCATGCTGAAGTAGGCCACCCGGGGCAGGTCCTGCTTCATGGGTTCGGCCAGGTAGGCATCGAACTGCTTTTCTGCGGCGCGTACCCGCTTGAGGAAGTCCTGGTCGGCGGCCAGCTCCTGCAGGCGGGCGGGGGCCAGCGTTTCGAGGAGGGCGACCGGATTGTAGTTCAGCTCGACGAACTGCTGGGGATCGATGCTACGGAACAGCTCGGCCACCCGCGGCATCCAGCTCCAGAGGATATTATGGCTCATACGCGTCAGGGCGGAGAGCTCGTCGGGTGTCTGGTTCTGGATGAAAATGCGCTTAAGTTTCATTTCCTGCTGTGCGGTGGCGAGGGTCATACGTAGTGGGGGTTAAGAAGCAGTCCGGCGGGGCCGCAGGTGCAACGTTTAGGGGGGAAGGGCGGCAAAAATGGGGCTTTTCCAACGGAATAACAAACAAGGCCCACCTCCCTAACGGAAAGCGGGCCTGTGCTATTGGGTCGTCTTCCGACTAGTAGATGTACTCCAGGGCCACGCGGTCGTAGTAACCGAACTCGCCGTCTTCGTTGGCACCAAAGCAGGAGAGCATGACGGAGTTGGCATCGAATCCAGAGGGTGTGCCGGGGATCAGCACCGCCCCGTCGGGGTCACGACCTTCGCCGGTACCATTACAGCTCTGGCGGCTGAACCAGTCCGTATGCCGCAGGCCCATGCAGTGGCCCATCTCGTGGGTCATGACGTGCTCATTGGTATTGGTGTCGTAGCCACTCATGCCGTCGTAGATCTGCACCCATTTGTAGGGCCGTCCGCCGCTCGGGAACCCGGCTACCCCACCGGCGCCCTTGTTATCGGGGTTGCGGTACACGACGATGTCGGCATTGGTCGCATTTGCGAAACGCAGGGTAAAGGTCTTGTTCGTTGTGAGCGCATTGTAATTATTGACGGCCCACTGTAGCGCGGTACGCATCTTTTCGGTCAGGGCATTTCTCCCCCCGGTGTAGCCGATCACGGTGATATTGTTGCGCGATACTAAATTGTTGGTACGGTACTGCTTTTCGAGGGTGGCGTCCATGGCGCTGAGCTCGCGGAGCTGCTCCTTGGTCAGGGCAATGTCCTCGTCCACGAGGTAGAGGGTTTCGGTGGTCCCGTCGGGGCGGGTTTCGGTGATCAGGCGGGCATCGGCGAAGCGGGCGGAGTGGCCGTCGACGTGGGCCCGGATGGGGGCTTCGAGGCCCAAATCGGCTACCTGCACGTGACCGTCCTCGCCCTCATCGATGAGGAAGCCGGTGGCGGTGGGCAGTTCGGTGACCTCGGGGGTGAGGCTGTCCTCAGTACACGAACTGAGCAGGGCACCGAGGAGGAGGGGGAGAAGAAGGAGACGTAGCGTCATGATAAATAAGGTATGGGTGAACCCAGGCAGTGATGGTCGCTGACGGCAGGGCCGGACCGCATCATTCGCCAGGGGGTGAATAAGCACGATAATAAATAAGGGGCTTAGCGCGGGGGGGGGGGGCAGCCACAACTGGCTACGGTATGGGTTTATTCGAGGGTAAACGAAAGACGTAAGGTGTCAAATTTTTTTCGGGTGTGCTGCAAGTTAGGTCTCTAAGGATAAAAACCAAATGTTTCGGTAATTTTTTTGTTATACGGATAAAATTTGTCGTACTTATCCCTTTCAGAAATATGTTAGCAAGTGGACCGGTGGGTGAAGAAATTTATGACGGCGATGCAGTTGTCAGCTACCTTCCGCAGAAGCTTGAACCTGCGGCCCCGCCCGGGTTGTTTAGCTAGGTATGAAAATGATCGCCCTGGTTTTACCGGTACTGATTGGCCTTGCGACGAGCTCGTGCGCCTCACAAGTAAGTGCGGAGCGCAAGGACACGCTCGGTCAGCAAGCCGCCGATACGGTCACCACCACCATCGGACCGCTGACCCTACCGAGCCCCTACAGCACCCCCTCCGTCGCTAAGTCGAGCGAGGTGATCGACTGGCCCGCCGGACGGACGCCCCAGGCCCCCCGGGGATTTCGGGTGGAGCGCTACGCCGACGGACTACAGCATCCCCGCAGCACCTACATCTCTCCGGCGGGGGAAACCTTCGTGGTGGAAAGTAACACCCGTAACAGTGCTAACCGCATCCTACGGCTGGTCGATGAGGACGGCGATGGAAGGGTAGACGAGCAACAGGTGTTCATCGATGACTTGAACCAGCCCTTCGGGATGCTGGTACTAGACGGCTACTTCTACGTAGCTAATACCGATGCCACCTGGCGCTACCCCTATACGGAGGGGCAGGAGCACCTCGATCCGGCCAGCGGAGAGAAGATTCTCTCGACCCCGCCACAGGGGTACAACAACCACTGGACGCGCAACCTGCTAGCCAGCCCCGACGGCAGTAAGATTTACGTTTCCGTGGGCAGCGGCAGTAACGTAGGGGAGAATGGCATGGAAGCCGAGACGAATCGGGCCAACATCCTGGAAATCAACCCCGACGGCAGCGGCATGCGCGAGTATGCCACGGGCCTGCGCAATCCCGTCGGCATGGACTGGAACCCCGTGACGGGCGAGCTCTGGACGGCGGTCAACGAGCGCGATGAGCTCGGCGACGGACTGGTACCGGACTACGCGACGAGCGTGCACGAGGGCGGCTTTTACGGCTGGCCCTACAGCTACTACGGACAACTACGCGATCCGCGCTGGGCGGAGGATCCCCACGCGGACCTCGTGCAGCAGGCCATCGTGCCGGACGTGCCGCTCGGTGCCCATACGGCCTCGCTCGGACTGGTATTTTACACCAAGGATGCCTTTCCCGATGCCTACCGGCACGGGGCATTCGTGGGCCAGCACGGCAGCTGGAACCGCTCGGCGTTCGCTGGGTATAAGGTAGTGTATATACCCTTCGATGCCGAGGGTAAACCGCAGCCCCCCCAGGACTTCCTGACCGGATTTATTGCCGACGGGGATGCGGGTAAGGTGTGGGGGCGTCCCGTGGGCGTGAGCCAGACGCCGGAGGGCGATCTGCTGGTGTGCGACGACGAGTCGGGCATTGTATGGCGGGTCAGCGCGGAGGAGGCTAGGTAAATCGGCCCTACCTTAGTGGTGTCAGATTACTGCGTCAAATCACCTCTGCTATGCCATTACTCGTCCTACTGCTGGGGTTCTTCTTCCCCCGCCTCATTATCGTGTTGCTCTGGTTTTTCACCGGCTGGTTTCGCGATGCCTTTGGTGGAATTTTACTGCCGCTGCTGGGACTTATCTTCTTACCCCTGACCACCCTCTGGTACGGTATTTCGGAGGTGTACTTCCCCGGTACCGTACAGACCGTGGGATTAGTGGTCGCCGTGCTGCTGGACCTCGGTATCCTGGGAGGTGGAGCGCGCCGGCGTCGCACGGCCTAAAGTGGGATGTTGCCGTGTTTCTTTTTGGGTAGTATGGCCACTTTGTGCTCGAGACTGGCGAAGGCGCGGATGAGCTTGCGGCGCGTATCGCGGGGATAGATCACCTCGTCGATGAACCCCCGCTCGGCGGCGCGGTAGGGATTGGCAAAGGTGTCGGCGTACTCCCGTTCCTTGTCGGCGAGTTTGGCGGCGGGATCGGCGGCGGCGTCGATTTCCCGCTTGAAGATGATCTCACTGGCCCCCCTGGCCCCCATGACGGCGATCTCCGCTCCGGGCCAGGCGAAGTTGAAGTCCGCACCAATGTGCTTGGAGTTCATCACATCGTAGGCCCCGCCGTAGGCCTTGCGGGTGATGACGGTGATGCGGGGCACGGTAGCCTCACTCAGGGCGTAGAGCAGTTTGGCACCGTTGGTGATGATGCCGTTCCACTCCTGGTCGGTGCCGGGGAGGAAGCCGGGTACGTCGACCAGCACCAGCAGGGGCACGTTGAAGCAGTCGCAGGTACGGGTGAAGCGAGCCGCCTTTTTGGAGCTGTCTACATCCAGTACGCCGGCGAGGCTGTAGGGCTGATTGGCCACAATGCCGATACTGCGACCGGCCAGGCGGGCGAAGCCCACCACGATGTTTTCGGCGTAGCGGGGGTGGATCTCCAGGAAGCTTTCCTGATCCACGATGCCCGCGATCACCTCGCGCATGTCGTAGGGCTGGCTGGCGTTGTCCGGTACGATGGACTCCAGCGCCTCCCGTACCTCGGTGCCGAGGGTGTAGGGGAGGGTAGTGGGCTGCTCCTCGCAGTTCTGGGGGAGGTAGCTGAGCAGCCGGCGCAGTTGCTGCAGACAGAGTACGTCGTTGGCGGCGGTGAGGTGGGTGACGCCGGACTTGGTGGAGTGCGCGCTGGCCCCGCCGAGCTCCTCGCTACTGACCTCCTCGTTGGTGACGGTTTTTACTACGTTCGGACCGGTGACGAACATGTAGCTGGTGTGCTCCACCATGATGGTAAAATCGGTCATGGCCGGGGAGTACACCGCGCCCCCCGCGCAGGGACCCATAATGGCCGAGAGCTGGGGAATCAGCCCCGAGGCCTGCACGTTGCGGTAGAAAATATCGGCGTAGCCCCCCAGCGAGCGCACCCCCTCCTGGATGCGGGCCCCACCGCTGTCGTTGAGCCCGATCAGGGGAGCGCCTACCTTGACGGCCATATCCATCACCTTGCAGATCTTCTCGGCATGGGTCTCCGATAGCGAGCCCCCGAAGACGGTGAAGTCCTGGGCGAATACGTAGACCAGTCGCCCGTCGATACTTCCGTATCCCGTGACCACCCCGTCCCCGAGAAAAACCTGCTCCTGCATCCCGAAGTCGGTGGTGCGGTGGGTAACTAGGGCGCCGATCTCCTCGAAGCTGCCCTCGTCCAGTAGGTAGTGCACCCGCTCGCGGGCGGTAAGCTTTCCCTTTTGGTGCTGCTTATCGATGCGTTTCTGACCGCCACCGAGCTGGGTGGTGGCGAGTTTCTGGGCGAGTAGCTCGTTCTTAGTCATGGGCGGGGGCTATCGGCGGGCACGCCAGGCGGCCGAGGGGGTGGGTACGGTGAGTTGGTCCTGCTGACTCTGGTGTACGTAGGCGGCAAAGAGGGCAGCAACCTCCTCGACCGCACGGTCCTGCTCGGCTACGGCCTCCGGGGTGAAGTACTTGGCTACGAAATTGGTGCTGAAGGCCCCACTGCGGAAGGCCGGGTGCTGGCACACGAAGCGGCCGAAGGGTAGGGTGGTCTCGATGCCGGTGATGGTAAAGTCATTGATCGCCGCGAGCATGCGCTCGATCGCCTCGGCACGGGTAGCCCCGTGTACGATCAGCTTGGCGATCATAGGATCGTAGTTGATGGGTACGGTCATGCCCTCACGAAAGCCCCCGTCTACGCGGGCATCCGCGGGCGGGCGGTAAGTCGTCAGTGTGCCAATGCTAGGTAGGAAGTTATTCGCCGGGTCCTCGGCGTAGACGCGCAGTTCCAGGGCGTGGCCCGTAATGGAGAGCTCCTCCTGCGAAAAGGCGAGCCGCTCGCCCCGGGCAACTCGGATCTGTTGCTCGACCAGGTCCACGCCCGTGATGAGCTCCGTGACCGGGTGCTCCACCTGAAGCCGGGTGTTCATCTCCAGGAAGTAGAAGTTGTGCGCCTCGTCGAGCAGGAACTCCACCGTTCCTGCCCCCACATAGTCGCAGGCTTGGGCCACCTGCACCGCCGCTTCGCCCATACGGCGACGCAGCTCCGGGGAGAGCACGGCCGAGGGGGCCTCCTCCACAACCTTCTGGTGCCGCCGCTGGATGCTGCAGTCGCGCTCGAAGAGGTACAGGCAGCTACCGTGGGTATCGGCCAGCACCTGGACCTCGATGTGGCGGGGGGCGGCTACGTACTTCTCAATGAATACCGCCCCGTCGCCGAAGGCGGACTCGGCCTCCGAGATGGCCCGTTGCATCTGTTCGGCTACCTCTCCGGCAGACTCTACCACCCGCATACCCTTACCACCCCCCCCGGCGGCCGCCTTGATGAGGATGGGAAAGCCAATATCCTCCGCGATGGCCGTAGCCTGGGCCACGTCCCTTACCGCCTCATCAATACCCGGCACCATGGGGATATCGTAGTCGGCCACCGCCGCCTTTGCCGCTAGTTTATTACCCATCACCTCGATGGCGTGCGGTCGCGGACCCACGAAGGTGATCCCAGCGGCCTCTACCTGCCGGGCAAACTCCGCATTCTCACTTAAGAAACCGTAGCCGGGGTGGATGGCATCGGCCCCCGTTTGCCGGGCGGCGTCAATTACTTTATCGATGCGCAGGTACGACTGCGCGGAGGGTGCCGGTCCGAGCAGCACGGCCTCGTCGGCGTAGGCTACGTGGGGTGCGTCGCGGTCCACCTCCGAGTATACCGCTACGGTGGCGATGCCCATGCGGCGGGCGGTGCGCATCACGCGCAGAGCGATCTCACCGCGGTTGGCTACCAGTAGTTTCTTCATGCGAGTTCGATGAGGAGCTGCCGCTTGTCGACGGCCTGTCCCTGGGTGACGTGAATCGCCTTCACCGTGCCCGGGGCGCTTGCCTTGATTACATTTTCCATTTTCATTGCTTCCAGTACCACCAGGGGCGTGCCGGCCTCGATGGCATCCCCCGCCGCAACGGCAATGCTGAGGATGAGGCCCGGCATGGGTGCGGTAATGTCCGTATCGGCGCTAGCCGCCGTGGTGGCAAAGCCCAGCTGCTTCACGAGTTGCTGGAGCGGCCCGTCGATACGCACCGTGAAAATTCTTCCGTTGACCTTCAAGTCAAGCTTTAGGTCACTAGGATCATAAATCAGTAATTCACAATGGTAGACCTTTCCGTTGCGGATCAGGTGAGCCTCACTTTCAGTAAATGTTATCGCGTCCAACGCCGCCAGCTCTGCTGCGGAAATCTCGTGCGTGTTGTTTTCACCGACCGTAACCGTGTACTGCATGGGGGACAACCTACTGAAATAAACCGAAAACAGTCCTAAAACCTAGCGCGCCTGCATTCTGATGCCCGCGTCCATCCGCACGCACTCGCCGTTCATGTAGTTGTTCTCGACCAGGTGCTGAGCTAGTCGGGCCACCTCCTCCGGTTTGCCGAGGCGCACGGGGTAGAGGGGCTGCTTAGCTAGCGAATCGTACACCTCCTGCGGAAAGGCATCGAACATCGGGGTGTGGATCAATCCCGGCGCAATGGCGTTGACGCGGATGCCGTTGCGGGCCAGGTCGCGCGCCATAGTCAGCGTCAGACTCACGATTCCCCCCTTGGAGGCGCTGTAGGCGGACTGGCCGATCTGGCCCTCGTAGGCCGCCACGGAGGCGGTGTGGAGGATGACGCCGCGGCTGCCGTCCTCGTCCAGGGGCTCGTTCTTAGCCATGGCCCAGGCGGCTAGGCGCGCTACATTAAAGGAACCGATGAGGTTGATCTGAATGACTTTCGTGAAGAGCTCCAGGTCCCCCGGTCCGTCGCGTCCGATCGTTTTCACGGCCGGGGCAACGCCAGCGAAATTACAGCAGATGTGTAGCGCCCCAAAACGGCCCACAACGCCATCGATTACGGCCTGCACGGCCTCGCCACCGGTGATGTCCACCGCGAAGAATGCCGCCCGGTCGCTACCCAGTTCTTCCACCACCTGCTGCCCCCGCTCGACGTTCAGATCCAGGATCGCCACCCGGGCTCCAAGGCGGTGAAAGTGGCGTGCCGTAGCCTCTCCGAGTCCCGAGTGATGAGGGCGGTCTTATTGCTAATTTCCATGCCGCAACCTAGCGGTTTTTGGTGAAAACACTGGCTTTGATTGGAATTTACCGCGGACTGCGTGGATATCTCTATCCCAATTGGTGTATGCACACCATCTTTGTACCAATTGGCGACGGGAGCGTTTACTCCCTTCCACCCACGGCTATTTTGGTCCCTTCCATGGGACTGTGTATTCTAGATTGAGACGCTATTTACAAACACTTCCGCGCGCAGCACGAGATCCGTGCTGCGCGCCTTTTTTACCCCAGGCCTACGTCGAGCGTCATCATGACGATGAAGCCCAGTACGAAGCCCAACGTGGCGATATCCGTGTTTGCCTCCAGTTGCGTTTCCGGCACCACCTCCTCGATCACCACGAAGATCATGGCCCCGGCCGCAAAGGCCAGCGCGTAGGGAAGGACCGGTGTAAAAAACGTTACGGCTAGCGCGCCCGTCACCGCGGCCACCGGCTCCACCACCGCCGAGAGCTGTCCGTACCACCAGCTCTTGAATGGACTCACCCCCTGCCTCCGCAGGGGCATCGATACGGCCAGTCCTTCGGGGAAAGTTCTGAATGCCGATGCCGATGGCCAGGGCCACCGCCGCCCCGATCGAGGCCCCCGGCATACCGGCCGCCACCCCACCGAAGAGCACGCCCACGGCCAGTCCCTCCGGAATGTTGTGGAGCGTGATCGCCAGCACCAGTAGGGTAGTGCGCCGCCAGGGGCGAGTGGATGCCCTCCGCCTCGCTCATGTCATTAAAGAGGTGCAAGTGGGGGCAGCACCTTATCGAGTCCGAAGATGAATAGTGCCCCGCTCCCAAACCCCACTGCCGCCGGGATCACCTTGACGAATCCCTCCCCCGGACTCATCTCAATACCCGGCGCCAGCAGGCTCCAGAAGGAGGCGGCCACCATCACCCCCCCAGTAAAGCCCAGGGCACCGTCGAGCAGCGTGCGGTTCATGCCCCGAAAAGGGAAAAACTAGCGCTGCGAAAAACTAGCGCTGCGCCAAGTGCGGTCAGGATCCAGGTAAAGAGGGAGGCATAGAACGCAGCTAGGATGGGGTCGATGGACTCCAGGTAGGCAATAATGGTATCGAACATAGCAGGGGCTTAGGCTGCTAATACCCCAACCGTGGCGGATTGTTTGATGACTCTAACTTGCTACTATTCAAACGCAGCCCTAAGCTGGTCGGCGGCAAAATCCTGCGCCTCATCGGCCGGAGGTACCACGGCATAGGTTCCAAAAAACTCGTGGGTAGTGCCGGGGTAGAGCTGGTAGGTGGTGGTGACCCCGGCGGCTTCCAGCCGGTCGGCTAGTAACCTACCTTCGGTTTGCAGCGGATCGATCTCAGCCGCAATGATGGTAGCGGGCGGCAGGCCGCTCAGGTCGGCCTCATCTACCAGTGAAATCAGGGGATCATCGCCGTCGGCCGGCGAGCTGAAGTAGCGCTCGGTGAAGTAGATTACGTTGGGCTTATTTAGCGGCTGGGCATTGGCGTACTCCTGGTAGGATTCCGTAGTAAGATCGTTGTTGGCTACGGGGTACACCAGCAATTGGTGGACGGGTAGGGTGACGCCGCGATCCCTAGCCAGTAGGCAAACGGCGGCAGCCATGTTGCCGCCCGCGCTCTCGCCGGCCGTCGCAATTCTGGTGGAATCAATACCGATGCTGGCAGCACTATCACGTACCCACTTGTAGGCGGCGTAGGCATCTTCGTGGGCGGCCGGAAACTTATTCATGGTCTCCGAAGCTAAGCGGTAGTCTACCGACACGACCACCGCCCCGGTGCGCTCAGCGAGGGCCTGCGCCGAGGGTTCGTATACCTCCAGGGAGCCAATCACCCAACCGCCGCCGTGGTAGTACACAATCCCGGGGCGGGCCCCCGTGGCCCCTTCCGTAGGGGTGTAAATGCGCACGGGTACTCCGTCGGGTGCCGAGCCCGGCGTGTAGTTCGGTGGCAGTACGCGCTGATCGGTCGTAACGGCGGGCGCGGGAGCCGAAAGGTTATTCTTCGCCAGCAGGGTATTCACCGCATCGGTTACGCTATGGGTCATGCGGGCCTGCCGGGCCGTAAGGGTGGGTAGTGGCGGATCCCCAAAGGCCACGAACTGCTCGACCACGGCCCACATCTGGTCGTCCATATCGGGAGCGTAGCTGGGTTTGGGGCCGGTAGGCTGAACCAGTTCATCCCCCGTGAACGGATTAAAATCGTCATCATCGTCACAACCGGTCAGCGAACCGGCCAGTACCGCGGCTACCGTAGCCAGAAGGAGGAATCGGGATATACTAGTTTTGCTGAGAAGAACTACAGAAGTTAGGGATACGTACATCATTCGAAGTCAAATTGGGAAGAGGAATTACAGCACCGGTTACTGGACGTGCAAATTGAGAAACACTAGCCTCCGCGCTGTTTTTACTGATATTTAAGCAAAAACCGTAGAACTATCCCAATGTTGAGTAGAAAGTACTCAGCATTGTGAATACTGTTTGCACTTTTCCAAAGGTAATGCACCCGCGTTCCCGCAAAAATCACTTGCCGGGTCGAGCCACCGGCGCTGTAACCTACCGCTTCAACCCCAACTTTTTCATCTTACTAAAGAGCGTCTGGGGGTGCATCTTCAGTATTTCAGCCGCTCCACCCTGCCCACTCACCTTCCCGTCAGTGCGCTTAAGCACGCAGGTAAGGTAGCTGCGCTGATTTTCCTCAAAGGAGAGGAACTCGGTAGGATGACTGTTCCACGACTCTCCGTTCGGCACCAGCATACAGCATATGCAGGACTTACAGGCCGACAGATCCAGCCTGATCAAGTGGAAGGTATAGTGTTCATGCTCCCCCACCGTGAGGTAGCGGACCGCGCAGTTTCCTTTTTCAAGATGGGTAAATAAATCATCTTCGGAAAGGTGACCGCGCAGTAATTCTTTGGCTCCCAGCACCAGCTGGGCCAGTAGCTTCGTGAACGCCTCATTGACCGCCAGGGGGCTCCAGGTCCTTAGTGACAAGTAGCGTGGGCATCGGGTTGGCGTGCACCCATTCCCCTCACGATCGAGGGTACGGTAGGAGGAGGTGCGTTTGTAATGGACATGGGAGCAGCAGTTAAAGAATGAGACTAGGTGAGTCCGGGGCGGGTGAAGATCTTCGGCGGTCTTGTCCGGTGGCGGCAAGCGGCGATCCGTTACGATAGCTACTGCGCGTTGCACCTAAGGTACGAATAAATTAGTCTACGCATGTTGCACCATTTACCGTGTTTTCTTAAGGTATCGGGCGGGGCCGCAGGTGCAGCGTCTGTCGGGGTGACAACTAGCTAGTACGTACGACTGTCGAGAGCTACCCCGCCAAGCGCGAGCAGTGGGCGGCTAGCTTGGCTGCGACGTGGGTGTATTTTAACAAGCTACTTTTTCAAGTCTAATAGGTGCTTTTCGTAGTAAGCTTTCGTCCGCAAGTATTCTTCTTCCTCCATCCCGGAGCGCCCGGCGGCAAGTACGGAAATGGCCGCCTCGTACGCCAACCGCGCCTCTTTGATCCGGCCGAGGGACTGGAGCATCTCTCCCTGACTATCGCGTAGGTTACTGTCGTCAGGAAAGCGTGCTACGGCAAAATTGAGGATGGTGAGGGCTCCTTCGGTATTGCCATCCTTATTGGCGAAATAGGCCATACCGTTCACAAGGTTCGGATTTAGCGAGCGGTGTCCTTCGGTCTCCAGCTGCTTCAGATAAGCTACCGCGTTGTCTCCGTCCTGAAACGCACCGGCGAAGAAGTGCTCCAGTGCCGAGGGTAGCGCCCGTACGAAGGATTTCATGTGGCTTTGCTCCGGAAAGGCCTCCATAACGATGCCCATTTTGCCGGTTTGGCTTAGGCTATCTAAGCGTTCCCAGCCGGCGTCCGCCGCGGTGTCCCAGCCGTTAAATCCGGTAGCGGGGCCCCTCACTGCCGCGGCTGACGTAATTCGCCCCATTGCTATGGCCCACGGCGACCCGGCGGGGGAGGGTAGGGTAGTTGTCATCCACCCAGGGTAGAAGCTCCCGTTCCAGGAAGAGCAGTAGACTGTCCGCCTTACCGGCATAGCCGTTGTACCGTTCGATCCATTCGGGGTTGTCCGGGGCGGGTAGCATTTCGGTGTTCCGGTTCCACTGCCGGTCCGCGATGTAGGGACTCTTCACCCCCACAACCAAGAATGGCATAGGGCCGGGACCGTAGAGATCGACTGTCGCATGTACCAAGTCGAAGAACGACCGCGCCTGGGCGTCGAAGACGTAGATCACGTTCACTTTGGCGTCGTCGAATTCCTCCAGTTGCCAGGGGGTATAGACCAGGAGTTCGCGGTCCATGTCAAGCACATCACTGTGAATGGTATGCTCCGTTATTTTCTGGGCGTGACCCAGACTGGTCGTTAGCAGCAGTAAGAAGAACAAGTAAAATAGGCGCATCGGTAAGGATTTACTACAAAAGTAACCTCGTGCTCCGCGCCAAAATTGAACGAATGGGACATGCCTACTTCAGCCGGTGCCAGAATGTATCTGCCTGACCGAGCAGTTTACCCTTGGTGAAAAATTGCCGGGGCGCGTTGTGGGTCAGCTTGCGAAAAACCTTAATCATATGCGCTTGATCGCTATAGTTAGCCGCGTAGGCCAGCTGGGTAAAATTCTCATCTGCTTCACCCGATAGCTTACGGTCGATAACACTACGCAGTACGACGATCTCGTGAAATTTCTTGATCGAAACGCCAAGGGTGCCCTTAAAGGACGCGGTGGAGATGCCGGCGGCTAAGCTGCATAGACTCGGCCATTCTAGTTACCGAGAAGTCTCCGGAGTGCGCAAAAACATAGCTCACCGCACTCGCCACCAAATTGGAAGCTCGGGGACGGTAACGTGCCTTCAGATGGCCATCAAGGCACTGTGTGAGCAGCTCGGTATCATCAGTGGCAAAAAGTTGACACAGCTCTTTCTCCGAGAAAAAGGGATGTCCGATAAGGTAGTCCGTAAAGGATAGGTCGGGCCAAAACTGTTGTACGCCGAGGATACAAAAGACGATCACGACGCGATGCACCGGCCCGGTCTGCGTCACCCGTAGGACGTCGTCTCGCAAAGGGGTAAATACCTGGAGAGGGGGTGCAACGGCATCATAGACAATCTGACCAACGCCCGGCATCCGGTGACTGGCGTAGAGCGAAATGGTCGTGTTGTAATGCGGAAAGCACTCGAAGGTGGTCACCTCATTAACTGGTTTGCGATCCAGGTAGTAGTAGTCGACGTAGCGCGCTACGGTGGGATCGGCGGGCCGGAAGGTTTTGAAGGTGGTGGACAAGGCTTATACGGTTGACGTATTTACAATGACGAGGAGCGTATTGCAGGGTTGCATCTCAGCGTCATCTCACCTCAATCCCGAATCGATTACCTGCCCCCTTAGCCGTCGACTACCACCATACTATATCTATCTTCCTTCAGTACTAGAAAGACCTCACGACCTCCCGGTTCGACCTCGACTAGCGGCCTCTAGGATGTAATTGACTGCCGGTACCGGTCTGTAAATACCCTTCAATGAATCTATCTCGTGATTGGCGAAGGTGCGTCCCAGTGACTTACCCATGGCGAGGTCCCAGTTCGTGAGGGGCACTTTTATGGTCTCCCTTCATGGCGTAAGCCGACGCTGCCCGCTGGTACTTGTAGCCGTTGAAGTGAGAACTGGTGCTGGTATCGCTGTCAATCTCATGCTGATGTCAGCATCGAACTGGTAGACTGGCTTGAAGGTGATGTGTTCTACCTCTCTGGTGTCCGCGCAGGCGGTGACAAAGAGTATCACGATGACTAGATCGACTGGACGCATGGTGAGTTACCTTGGGGTACGTGTGGGCCTAATGTTGGGCAAACGAGTAGTCTCTACCTCCGAACTGCAGACTGCATAAGTACTCGAGCGCCTCTTTATCACTACCCGCTTTGATCGAGAAAGGTTACTGGAGCGGTTAAAAAGTAACCCATGTAACTTTACAGCAGGGGGGCACCTCTTATCGTCTATTTAGAAGCGCCGACCCGGTAGGCTGATTGTATGGCAAAGCGATATACTGCATGAAAAAGTTCCTTCTCCCCGTATTGCTATCTTTTCTGGGCTATTGGGTCCTCGCGATAAACCCGTTACGGGAGTACACCATGACGCCGGATAAATTTGGCATTTCGTACCAGGAGGTGAGGGTAGGAGTTGAAGGGGCCGATCTCAACGTGTGGATCATGAGTGATTCTACCGCCGCGTCCAAGCAGATGACCGTGGTGATTGCCGGTAGCGATGCCGGTAACATGGGCTTTTCGCTGCCCTACGCCAGGCAGTTGCTTAGCGCAGGTTACGACGTGGTTACGTTCGATTATCGTGGATTCGGGGCTAGCTCCGATTTCGAGCATCACCCCGATAACCTTTATCATCGGGAGTACATCCAGGATTTTACCGGCGTTCTGCAGTTCAGCAAAACTCACTTTGCCACAAATCGGACGGCTGTGCTAGCTTTCTCCATGGGCACCCTCATTGCAAGTAGCGGTTATCAGCATACGGCTTACGATGCGCTGATCGCGGAGGGGTTTGTACTCTCTCCCCGCAGCAATATCCGCCGAACACACGAGCTGAACGGCAAGAACCTCAAATTGCCGGAAGGCTACGCGGACGATGCTGCCGCGGTACACGAGATTGACGTACCGATGCTCCTCTTCTCTGCAGCGAATGATGAGGTCACCACCGATCGGGACGCGAGAGCCGTCGTGGCTATGAAGACAAACCGACAACTCGTCACCTTTGAGGGAGAGCACTTGCGGGGGGCAGCGAGCCTTGGTTTTGCTACCTACTTCGAAAAGATAGTATTGTTCTTAAATTACGTTTAGCCTAGTTTCGCTTATCAGGTACTGTATCATCACCTGCGCAGCCGTTACGGGGCTGCTCATCAGGATCCCGCGCAGCGTGACTACACGCATCAGACGTACCGTTCTATGGTAGGGGCGGGGGGCGCAGGTGCGCAGGAAGCCGGTAGAGGTGGATCGGTACTTGCAGCAGTTTACTGGGCTTGTTTATTTGGGGGCGTCTTCTCCGGTAGTGCCGCCAGGGGAGTGATGGTCTAATCTATTACAAACCATTGAACTCCACCAGTTCATACCGGGGCGAACTCTCAAACTGCTGCCGTAAAATGCCCAAATGACCGGCTCCGAAGAGTACCAAAATGCGGTCGTCAGTAGAAGTAGTTGCTCGTTGAATAGTACGATAGATGCGCAGGTTGCGGGAATACCAACCGATCGCCAGTCCGTCGGGATCGGGGTCGGCGGTGAACTCCAGGTAGTGACCGTGTCCACGTAGAATGCGTTTTGGGGAATTCATGTACTTGAAAACCTCCAGCAGACTATGGTCCTTCAGCAGTTTGTCGTCGTGGGTGTATAGTTCAAAGTACTTCGCGTTCATCGTCGTGTCGGCACCGGGTTCGGCAGCTACGTAGAAACCGTCGATTAAGGGGCGCAGCAGGGTGGAGTCCGGACCATAGTACAATTCCCAGGCAAGGTTGTCCGCGTCACCAGGAATAAGGCTGTCGATGCCAAATTGCTCTGCCAGCCGGAAGGCGATCTGGTGGATTTCGTCGCGCGATAGCTCGAAGTTGCCCGCCAGGTAGCGGCGGTAATTTTCGTTTACGGAACTTCCGGGGTCCCGTTCTACGATGATTTTGGTAGGGCGGAAGCGCGCGATGTAGGCGTTAAGCTCAGTGACTTCCTCGGCACGGCGGCCGGTCAGCACATCTATCTCGTCTTCCTTCGAGGTCTTATGGTCATCTCGTCCTGGGTAATCGAAGTGGAAAGAGCCGACGAGCAGTATTTTGGTTTGGCCAGCGCCGTCAACTAAAATACTATCGGGGTCGAAGGTTATGGCTGACTGGGCAGCGGAGCGTAGGGGGGCTAGATCACAGCGATACGTGCTAGAGCGAGCTCGGAGTAAGAGAGGGTGGTAGGGTAGGGGGGGGCTTGATTTTTACAGCGGATGCCACTGGGGGGCAACGAGGGTTCGTTTTCTGTGAAGGTGTGTCCTAGAAGTTGGTGAAACACTCTTACCAATAGCGTTGCAACGCCGAAGTGAGTACGTATTCTATGGAAACTAAGAATATTCAGCGGCGTCTTATGTGATCTAACTTACTTAAAAGTGTCGCCATAGTTGCTCTTGGCGAGAAATTCTTCGTAGTCATTCATTTCAACAATCACTTTGATTGCTTGAGCTTTGTCTTCAGCCTTTTGGTAGTAGGCTTGACAAATTTTATAACCCACATAATAACCCATATCGCTAGGAAAGCTCTCCGTGCTGGCGTTGTAGAACCAATCGGAAGCGTTTGACTCCTGCATATCAGATTGAAATCTCTTCCAGATTTCTTCCTCGTAGGTTTCCCCGAAGGCGAAGGCGCGCCGATTAACACCTGCTCCACCAATCAGACTTTCTCCTTCCGTAGCTAGGGCCGCTATAAACACCGCACCACCTTCCATCAAAGCTAACGACAACAACTCATTACTTCCTGGCGGCGGTAGCCGTTGCTGTCCGTGAGTATATTCATGGGCTAATATTTGGTTTAACTTACTTGCCGGACCTGCCAAATCTTTCAGCCAAAAGTCATCAGGAAATTCAGTGTAATCAGGAGAGTCAGCAATAGCAAATATTTCAGCTCCTATGTACATTTTTCCGTCCGGGAAACTTCTAGCACCCGTGTTCATGAAACCTATACCGAAGTAAGCGTCCGGAAATTTGAAGGCGGGGTAAAGCTCCTTCAACCTGTTGAAGGTTACCGTAATCTCTGGCTTTAAGCTATCTACGCTTTCTGTAGCTTTTCGAATAGATGCTAGATATCTTGGATAGCTCGCCATCATACGTAAATATGCCATTTGAATGTCCTCTGGGCTTCTCTGGTTATCATAATTCTCTACTGCAAGATATTTTTCTAACCCCTCACTGGCTTTGTCAAGATAGTCCTCTCTCAATATAATCAGTGAGTCTTGTGTAGACTTGGCATTTTCGAGTCTATCGTACATTTGCCAAAAATTGGCAATATCTGAAGTCACAAATTCCGCTTTTGCTGAATCATGAGTTGCGACGTCCTGAGCGAAGTTTGAACTGGAGTACAAGAGAGCTAACGATACATAGAATACTTTGAAGTTCATATAGATATTTTTATACCGTTCTGGGTTATCAAATTTGGTGTGGCACACTGGGTTAGTGTGAAGCTATCCCGATGAGCACAAATTTAGTGCTCCTTCGCCAAACGTTTTTACTAAGTTCACCGCCTTACTTGCTGATGTGACTACCTGACGTAGGTTATACTTCCTGTAGAAGTGTAACCTAGAAAAAAGAATTAATTTGCTGTTGCTCAGCTAGTTAGACAAAATAGGCTTTAGCACTTTCACTTCTAGGTTACGTTTGCCTGCGCGGACGTCGGTTTTTATAACCTCCCGGCCGTACCTTAAGTGCATGGCAAAACCAGGACGCAAGAGCGCCACCGCCCCCCTGCGGTGGACCCAGGCCAACACCCTCATCAAGGGGCTGATGGCCGACCGCCGTCACAACACCGCCCTCCTGATCGGTGCCGGCATCTACTTCGGCCTCCGGATCGGGGACATCCTCCAGCTGCGGTGGGATCAGATCCAGTCGGATCAGTTCGTCCTGAAGGAGGGCAAGACCGGGAAAGAAAGAATGGTCGACGTCCACGGCAACTTCCTGAAGCTGGCCAGGAGGGTAGGGGGACAGTTGAAAATCTCCGCCGATCACACCGGCCTGGTCTTCGTCCACCAGCGGAGTGATGGCGACCTCGAAAAATCGATCTCGGTGACCGCCGCCAACAAGCGCATCCGAAAAGCCTTCGCGACCTACGGGATTGATTCGCAGAACTCCAGCTCTCATACCTTGCGCAAGACCTTCGGCCGGCGCATCTACGAGAACAACGGGCAGAGCGAGCACGCGCTCATCTTGCTCTCACACATCTTTGGCCACCGGGATATAGGGGTGACGCGGCGGTACATTGGGCTGACGCAGGAGACAATTTCTAGCGCTTACCTTTCCCTGTAAACCACAGTTTTTAACCAGGGCAGAACGTAGTGGTCTCCATGATAAGTTTGCTAGTGACAGTAGATGCTTCGAGTTGTAGAGCAAGAGGTTAGGCAGTACAGACCTCTAAAATAAAACTATTTGTGTTATATTTGTACTGATGATGATGCCGCCTGAGCAGCCCCCCCTTAAGTCCTAAATTCGATAAGCTACCATGAACGCATTATTTAGCAAAGACTCTACCTTAGTTGGATGGATTGATGATCAAAGCAACCACGTTTTCGATACTGCCATGAACTGGGTCGCCTACATAAAAAATGGTCACGTCTGGTCCTCAAACAGCACCAATTGGTGTGGGTCACTTAATGGCTTGAACATACTAGACACAAGCGGAAAGGTTGCTTTTTGGAACCCTTCACACCGTGTAAAAGGAACTACGCGTTCTAGTAGACCGCCCCGTCCAGCAAAGCCATCCCGGCCCGTAAAGCCATCCACACCGGCAAAGCCGTCCACACCTTCTAAGCCTTCAACTCCTGCGGGGGGATGGTCGGACCTGAGCTTTAGCGCTTTTATAAATCAGTAAGCTGTTCCTAACCCGTACCAACTACCAGCATAAATCACTAATCTAGGATCTCTCTGAAAAAACGTTAGCGGTAGGTATCTTCTACCACAGGCGCACGTACGGGCTAGTCAAGGAACCGTGGTACCGGTGTTAGGGATGGGCTCAATTGAAAAGGGTGGATGTACTAGCGAGTGTACCAGATAAAAGAGGTGTGTGAAGATCACCGATTCCGCTTATAGCTCTCCGCCTGCTCAAAGATCTCTCGGTACACCTCATCCCGGTCGATGGGCGGATAGCCGTGATTGGCGAGCAGAATGATCAGGTCCATCTTGAGCGAGGCCTGGATGTCGGCGCGATCGTGCCAGTCGGTGTACTTGGCTTTGTCGTCGACTACCTTTTTGACCTCCCGGGCCAGCACGAGCAGCTTGTCCTCCGGGAACTTGAAGTCGTACTTGGCGCAGAGTTGTTGGAGGATGTCGTAGAAGGCCTTTTCCTCGAAGTCAATGCCGAGGTCTTCGTAGCTCTGCCACTCGGTGCGGACTTTGCGGATTAAGTCCATGATCTCGTCGGTAAACTCGTCCATCACCTCGCCTCGCCACATGTCGTTTTCTGTACGGTCGTTGTAACGCTCGACCAGCGACCGCAGCTTGTCGCTGAAGTTGATGCCCTGCGCCCGGTTCACCTTGCGGAAGGCGTCGATGGCTTTCTTCAGCAGTTGCTGCAGCAGCTTGATGCGGGTGTTGGGCAGCTTGATCTTTTCGAGCTTCTTTAGGTAGTCGTCGCTGAAGATGTCCTGGGTGCCGTCCTGCCCGTCGAAAGTGAAGAGCTCCTCCACGCCGTCGCTGGCCAGGGCCTGGTCGATCATCTCCCGTACGCGGGCGTTCATCTGGGCAGTATCGGGGGCATCGCCCTTGGTGAGCTTGTGGATGATGGAGCGTACCGCCAGGTAGAAGTGTACGTGGTCGCGCTCCTCCTGCGTCAGGGCTTCGCTGCCGGTACAGATGTCGTAGGCCGCCTTCATGCGCTTGGCCAGTTCCAGGAACCGCTTTTCCACCGGCTGGGTAACCTGCACGTATTCCCCCGCCCGGCGCAGTGCTTCCAGCTGCTGTAGGGGGGTGCCGTGGAAGTAATCAGTACTGTCGAAGCGGTGGAACACCTGCCGCAGCAGGTCCAGCTGGTCGCGCAGGGCGACGATCGACTGGTCCACTTCCTCGAGGTTCTTTTCCTCCCCCTTCCCGTAGAGTGCCATGGCCAGGTTCAGCTGCCGCTTGATGCCGATGTAGTCGACCACCAAGCCCTTCTCCTTGCCGGCGTAGCGCCGGTTGACGCGGCTGATGGTCTGGATGAGGTTGTGCCGCTGGATCGGCTTGTCGATGTAGATGGAATCCAGGAAGGGCACGTCGAAACCCGTCAGCCACATGTCCACCACGATGGCGATCTTGAAGTTACTCTTGGCCTCCTTGAACTGGCGGTCCAGCTCCTTGCGGTAGTCCTTCGTGCCGAGGGCGTCGTAGAGCTCATGGGGGTCGTCCTTGTCGCGGGTCATGATCATCTTGACGCGGGTCATGGGCTTTACGGTAGCTGGGCTTACAACGGGGGCCCCTCCCCCCGTTGACGCAGCACCTGCGTCCCCGCCCTCCTCCGCACCTTCCCCGGGCACTTCCGCCCACTCCGGCCGCAGGGCAATGACCTGCTGGTAGAAGGCGTAGGCAATCTGGCGGGTGCTGCAGACGAACATGGCCTTGCCGATCACCGTAGCCCCCTCGCTGACCCGCCGCTCGTAGTGGGCGACAAAGTCCTCCGCGAGGGCCTGCAGGCGCTCGGGATTGCCGAGAATGCTGCTCATGCCCGAGGTGGTGCGCTTGCTCTCCTCAATCTGGTGCTCGTTGGCTCCCTCCTCCGCTGCTTGTGCGTAATATTCCTCGATGCGCTCCAGTTCGCTGTTGCGGAGGGCGACCCGGGCGGCGCGGCCCTCGCGTACGATACCGACCGTAATGCCGTCCTTGACCGACTCGGTCATGGTGTAGCTCTCCACCACCGGACCGAATACGTCCAGCGTAGCGTCCACCGGCGTACCCGTGAAGCCGACATAGGTGGCGTTGGGCAGGCTCTCGTGCAGGTGGTAGGCAAAGCCGTAGCGCTTGCGGACCCCCTGCTCGGTGACGGTCACCTTCTGGTCCAGGTTGATCTGGCTGCGGTGGGCCTCGTCGCTGATGCAGATGATGTTGGTGCGCGCGCTGAGCAGGTCGGTATCCTCGTTGAATTTGTGGATGGTGGTAAGGAAGACGCCGCCGCTCTTCCGCCCGCCCAGTTGCTCGCGCAGGTCGGCGCGGCTGGTTACGCTGCGCACGCTCTGGTCGCCGATGTAGCGCTGGGCCGACTCGAACTGCCCGCTGAGCTGGTCGTCCAGGTCGGTACGATCGGTGATCAGCACGATGGTCGGACTGCGCAGGTGCACGCTCTTCATCAGCAGCCGCGTCAGGAAGAGCATGGTGTAGCTCTTGCCGCACCCTGTAGCCCCGAAGTAGGTGCCGCCCTTTCCGTCGCCGAGGGGTCGCTGGTGGCCGAGGATGTTTTCGTACAGGGCGCGGGCCGCGTAGTACTGCGGGTAGCGGCAGAGGATCTTGTGGTCCGGCGGCGCGGTATCGGGGAAGAAGATGAAGTTGCGGACGATGTCCCGCAGCCGCCGCTTGTCCAGCATCCCCCGCACCATGGTGTAGAGGGCGTCGATACCGTCGCGGTCGGTGAAGTCGTTCTCCACCCGCCGCCAGCCGTAGAAGAATTCGTAGGAGGCAAAGAGGCTGCCGGCCTTGGTATTCACGCCGTCACTGATGACGCAGAAGGCGTTGTACTTTAACAGCTGCGGGATGTCGCGCTTGTACCGTACGGTGAGCTGGGTGTAGGCCTCCACCAGCTGCACCTCCTCCCGCACCGCGCTCTTGAACTCAAAGACCACCAGGGGCAGCCCGTTGATGTACAGGATGCCGTCGGGGATGCGCAGCTGATCGTCCCTCCCCAGAATCTCCAGCTGGGTGACGAAGCGGTAGGTGTTGCGCTCGCCGTATTCGTAGAAAACTTCGTTCGTTTGCGTCTCGTCCCCCGCCGGCACGGGTTCGTAGTGGGGGTCTAGGTCCGTGAAGTCGAGCAGGTGGATGTAGAGGTCCTTGGCCCGGTGGTCGTCGCGCTTCAGGATGAATCCGTCCATCACCTTTCGGATGATTGTCCGGTTACTGGCGTATAGGTCAGAGGCCGGCAGTACTTCCAGTTCACGGACGATGCGGTCGGCTTCCGCTTCCGTCAGCCCCTCACGCCCGTAACGCCTACGTAGGTAGGCGTGGAGGTCGTCGCGCAGCAGTACGCTCTCCTTCGAGGGGCGGTTTAGGGTAGCGCCGAGGGCGTGGGGGTAGCCCTGTTCGTCCAGTAGTTCGACGACCGCGGCTTCTAGTTGGGCTTCGTTGAAGGGCTTAGACATATGGGCGGCGGGGCGCGGGTGCAGGGGTTATGGCGTAAAGCAATAGCTTCGGATAGGGTCACTAATGTAAAGTTATTTTTCTGAGATTTTAGCGGGGGTGGCGTAGTACGGTATATTGGAGTCCCCCACGATATGTACATACCCCCTACATTGACGAGCATAGAGGAACTCAGACCGGCCGACGTAGTGGCAGATACGCTCACCAAGCCCATCCGCTTGTTGGCATCCGATTTCAACGATTACTACGTCAAGGTGCAGCGAAGCCAGCAGGATGCAGGGGTCGTGAAGGAGTGGCTGGCCGCTCACTTTCTCAAACTTTGGGAGTTGCCGGTTCCCGATTTTACGGTTGTACAAATACTGCCGGAGCACGTTCCGGTGGGTTTCCATCCTGACTACCAGCCGTACCACTTTGATCGCCCCGCCTTCGCATCCCGTGCGGAAGAGAATGCGCTGGAGGTCAGTAAGCTACTGGAGACCCCCAATGACTACCAGCGCAACCTCAGCGGTATCGGTGGCGAACTGATCTGGCTAGCCCTGTTCGACGTCTGGATTTCCAACAACGACCGTCATGCGAATCACTACAATTTAATGTACTCCGCCGCTGAAGCTCCTAAGTTCCTACCCATCGATCATGGCCTGACGCTAGATAGTATTGACTACGGAAATGACCCGGAACGGCAGACCGAAAACGACAACCTAAGTGATTCGCCGGTTTTCGATCGTTTCGTGACCAGAAAGGAAATGGTCGACTTCGGTCACGGTGCCGCTGAGCGGCGGGCACTTTTCCGCGAAAAAGCCGAGGCCTGTAAGACTAATCTGAAGGATATCATCGCTCAAATGCCGGAAGCATGGCAGCTTGCCAAACCTACCTTGCACCACGACCTGCAATCAACTATTTTTAGCGACCAATGGTTAGCAACGACCTGGGAGACCTACCTTGGCTTCCTCGAAAGCGCCGCCAGACGTTAAATCATGTCTACCTTCTACTCCATCCTCTACGCCCAACTCAACGCCGCGACCCACGAGCGGCTGACCATCGGCATGGTCATGGTGTCGGAAGAAACGGGGCTGGCCATTGCCGACTACTCGCGCCGTAAGCTGAAGATCGTCACCGAACTGAACGGAGCCGCCGCCAGCCGAAACCTCAAGTGGGCGCTGACCGGCTTCCTCAAGGCGCAGCAGCAGCTAACCGCCGAACGGGATGATCTCGCCCTGTTTAAGGAGGAGAGTTTTCATCGGTCGGTCTTTACGGAACGGTACCTGAAGTACCTGTCGTCCTACCAGAACAACTTGCTGATCGTGGATCCTCCACGCAGGATCAGCCTCCCCGCCACGGAGGAATTGTTCAACAAGCTCTACGCGCGTAATGTCGATGCTACCGGCCGCTGGAAAGCTGAACGGGTCCGGCAGGAACGGCGATTCGCGGAGATTAAGAGCCGGGAGGACATTCGCGATCACTTCCGCATCGATGTCACCATCGACCGCGATGTTGCCCCCAAAATCCGCATTCCCGTCAGAGTGGACCTGGCCGGCCAGAATGACCTACTTACGGTCGCTAAGTTCGTGGATACGGACCGACCCACCCGCTTCACCAACCAGGATGCCCACGCCTTCAACAGCCTGTTGATCGACACTCCGGAGGCCAAGCACTGGCTCGTCAGTTCGGAACCTAACAAGATCACGCAGCCGGAACACCACTACGCCTGGAAGAACCTGTACGAGGCTTTTAAAGGGTACTACCTGGACCTCTCAGAAGTAGAGGAGATCGAGCAGTACGCCGAAGCCCACCACGTCGAGCCCCTGGCCGCTTCCTCTGAGGAATAGCGCCCATGACCCTGTTTTAGTCGGTTACCGCGCCTTCGGTGGTCGTGAAGTTTTCTACGGATAGTTTGCCGGAGATGAGGGGTGGGAGGAGAGTATCTCTCATCATTTCCAAGGCAATAACTTTCTGATTGTTGCACCGAAGTTTTTCAACGAACGAACCCATACTCTTATCAAATTTTCTAACGAGATCCGGAGTGGAATACAGAATTGATAGGTCTCCAATTTGGTCAGGACGTATTGCAGGGTAAGCAGCCCCGTCCGCTATGTGGGCAAAATAATTGACGCTCTCAGGAAGTGTCAAAAAGCTATAGATCCAATTCTGTTCAGTAGCTTCTTTTGCACGTATAACCGCAAATCCTGTGCTTCCTGTCAATCCCTTTCTGTCGACTCGGGCGTAAGACTTATTTCCAGGTCTCACTAATCCATATATGATATCATTTACCCTCAGAATTCTTCTGGCTCGAGAGGGGGCTTCACTCTTATTTGTCAGAGTCACCGAATCGATGTTGCCAGAGTTTACTCCACTTAGGTCAACGTAATTAACTACATCAGGAAATGTTTTGTGTGACCAGCTTTCAGGATTGAACTTCACCAAATCACCAACTTTTCTGCAACACCACCCCTCAGGCACCCACTTCCCCAACTCTTCCGAAAACACGAAGCGGTCGGGAAAGAGGGCCAGTACATCCTCGGGCAGGTGGGGATAGTGGTCGTGGGCCAGCACCTTACGCCGCTTGGCGACCCGGCTAGCGAGCGCCTCGGGTAGCTCGCGGCCGGCGGCCAGGGCCTTGTCGATCACCGGGTCGAAGTCCACGAACCAGCTGTGGAAGAGGGTTTGCGCCATCGCCTCCAGGGTGGCGTTTTGGCGGCGGAGTAGGTCTAGTTTTGCCAGGACTCCGGCTATTCTTGCCTGTGTTAGAATCGACAAATTTGGCACCTTCAGCTCCAGAATGTCAGGTTTCAACACCCTGGGTACTGTCGAACCTCGGCCGCTCCTCGACAGCAATTCTTGTTGGATTGGCCGACTCTGAAGGTAGTAAAATAGATATTTATTGTTTAAGACCTCAGGATTGACTCGTAATGCGATAACTCTTCTAGTTATCAAATAGGTATTTCCATCTTCCGGGTACAAAGCCAGTTCGCCGACTGGTGCTTCTGTAGTAATTAGAACATCTCCTGGTTCAGTAAAGCCCCTTGTAGTCCATTTCCTATAGTCGTCTACACTGATGCGTTTAGGAGAGGAGAAGTCAAGTCTACCTGCTTTGACATTAGCGGCACTTATAGTGAGATAACCAGTTTTGCTTTTCGGCGGGGTTTTTCCTCGGTAATCAATGACTGCCTTTAGTCCAGTCTTTAGTTGGACAAAATCACTATTCAGCATAGCCCAACCATTCTAAGTTCTCACGTATGCTTGCATCCAACCGCTCCCCCTCAGCCATCTGAGCAAATAGCGTAGTGGTCAGCTCCTCCATCTTCACCTCGAAGGGGATACCGTCGTCCTCCTCGTCCGGGATGCCGACGTAGCGGCCGGGGGTGAGGACGTAGTCGTTCTTGGCGATCTCTTCCAGGGTAGCCGACTTGCAGAAGCCGGCCGTGTCTTCGTAGTCGTTTTTCTCGTCGCGCCAGTCGTGGTAGGTGTCGGTGATGATACCGATGTCGTCGCGGGTCAACTCCTTATGGGTACGGTCGATCATGCTGCCCAGCTGGCGGGCGTCGATGAACAGCGTTTCACCGCGGCGGTCGCGCTGGTGGCTGTTGTGGACGGCCGCCTTGTCGCGGGTCAGGAACCACAGGCAGACCGGGATCTGGGTGGTATAGAAGAGTTGTCCGGGCAGGGCGATCATGCAGTCGACCGTGTCGTTTTCGAGCAGCTTCTGCCGGATGTCGCCCTCCCCGCTGCTCTGGGAGCTCATCGAACCGTTGGCGAGTACGAAACCGGCGGTACCGCTCTCGCTCAGCTTGGATAGGATGTGGAGGATCCAGGCGTAGTTGGCGTTGCCGGTGGGCGGCACGGGGTAGCCGGACCAGCGGGGGTCCTGGACAAGCTCGTTGTCGGTCCGCCACTGGCTCTGGTTGAAGGGCGGGTTGGCGAGGACGTAGTCGGCCTTGAGATCGGGGTGCTGGTCCTGCTGGAAAGTATTGGCGGCCGCGTCACCCAGGTTGGCGTTGATGCCGCGGACGGCCAGATTCATCTTGGCCAGCTTGCGGGTGGTGGCGGTGTACTCCTGCCCGTAGATGCTGACGTTCTTCTTGTTGCCGTGGTGGTTCTGCACGAAGTCGACGGACTGCACGAACATGCCGCCCGAGCCGCAGCAGGGGTCGTAGATCTTGCCGCTGTAGGGCTCCAGCATTTCGGCCAGCAGGTTGACGATGCACTTTGGGGTGTAGAACTCTCCTCCGCCCTTACCCTCCGCGGCGGCGAAGCGCCCGAGGAAGTATTCATAAACGCGGCCGACCACGTCCTCCCCGCTGCCGTCGGCGAGAGTATCGATGTCGTTGACCGTGTCTAGCAGGGTGGCGAGCTTGGCCGGGTCCATGCCGAGGCGGCTGAAGTAGTTATCGGGCAGGGCCCCCTTGAGCGAGGGATTCTTCTTTTCGATGTTGGAGAGGGCGGTATCGATCTTCACGGCGATATCGTCCTGCTTGGCGTGGTCCATGATGAAGGACCAACGCGTTTCCTCGGGCAGATAGAAGACGTTCTCCGCATTGTAGAACTCCCGCTGCTCGATGAATTTCTCCATCCCCTGCTCGATCAGTTCCTTTCTCCGCTTCACGAACTTATCGCTGGCAAACTTCAGGAAGATCAGCGCCAGCACCACGTGCTTGTACTCACTCGATTCAACCTTGCCGCGCAGCTTGTTGGCGCTGTCCCACAGGGACTCTTCCATGGACTTACGGGGGGTGGTGGATTTTTTCTTGGCCATAGGGTCTTGGGTGGATGGCCAAAATACAAAGGGCTGTTTGATTGTGGGGGTGGGGGAGGGTAGGCTTACAAATCGCTAATTTCCCTCCTACTTAACATAACCCCACTTATGATTTTTCACTGAATAGAGAAGCACCGTCATCAACTTACTCAGCTTACCACTCATTCGCTAGTAGCTCCACAAACGCAGTCCGATTAGACCCCAGTAAAAGAGATATACGAAAATCGTCATACTCACTAGTGTCAGCATGAGCAATTCAATCCTGAGAAAGACGCTGAACCGCAGTGTGACCAGGTAACGAACAGCAAAGTAAACGCTGGCTAGTACGGCTAACCCAAACACGCAGCTAAGAATGAGGTAAAGCACTGCGCCTGGACTGTAGAGGACCGTTGTATCATAGAGTATCAGCCACTGACCGACGGCAAGGGCAAGTACAGCGAAGGGTAGGTAAACAACCAGTAGCGGCCACGCAGTGGGAGAGCGGCGAAGCCAGGCAATCAGTAACTGGATGGGTACTACAATCAGTGCCAGTACAAAACTTACTGTACAAATTGCAGCAAGCCAAAACTGTAGGTAGGCCGAACCGGTGCCGATCCGATGGTAATCCGTACCATCGCTCCGCAGCACCTGCTGCCCGACCTCTGCTACGATTAAACCCGTACCGACTGGCTGGTGTAGTTCTTTGAGTACATGCTTATTGACAAATTCCAAGACTCGATCACCACCCAGCATACTGCGTTGGACCAATTGACCCTCTTCACTGCGCAACAATTGAATGTCGGCCAGGCGGAGGAAGGGATGCAGCAGGCTTAGTGGACTGCCGGTAAGCTGGTAGCCGCCCGTAAGTGAGTCTAAGTAGTCGCCGGCGGGTACGTATGGAACCGAAGCTGTGATAGCGGAATGTTGCTCCGGAATGATGGCTTGCTTTAGCTCCTTGATGGCCTGGCTACCGTCCCGACTGTTGAGTAGAATGACGTAGCCAAAATTGAGCTCTTCAGCGTAGCCAAACTCAGAAGCGAATCCCCCATACTGACCAGTATGACCGATAAAGTGTTGACTCTTCTCTAGTGTATGGATTAGGCCCTTACCGTAACCAAAGGTTAAGCCGTAAGACGCACCGAGGTAAGACTCGGGGCGCTGCATACTTTCTACTTCTGCGGCTCGCATCACTCGTTTACCGTGCAGCGATCCACCCTGAAGCAACATGCGTACGAAGTGGGCCAGGTCCACTCCGGTCATGCTGAGGGCACCGACCGGCCACTGCGCCACGTCGGGAAAAGGTACGACCTCATCCTTATTTTGGTAGCCGGTAGCAAACTGTGCACCGCCGGGCTGGTAGGTAGCGCTGGTTAGTCCGAGTGGACTGAAGATCTGCCGATCCAGGTAGGTTGCTAAGTCACTACCCGTAGCGGATTCTAGTATGTGAGCCACTACGATTACTCCCAAGTTGTTGTATACATTAGCAGTTCCCGGTTTCCACTGTGCATGCAGTGATGAAGTACTTAGGGCAACGATTTCAGCTAGGGGAGTACGGCTGTTGGCGCGGGCCTCCAGATCAAAATGGGCATCATCAAATCCAGAGGTGTGTTCGAGTAAATGGACTAGTGTAATCGGAGAGTTAGCCTCCCAAATATTGTCATAGTCTAGACTAGGAACTAATTCGCTGAGGGGCTGATGAACGTCAAGGATACCCGCCGTGTGTGCCTTCAAAACGGCAGCGGCAACAAAAGACTTAGCAATGGACCCAGTACAAAATCGGGTTTCGGAAGTGACGGGACGGTCGCCAGCTATATCAGCGGAGCCAAGGTAAAATTCCTGATCGATGCTCTCCGCTGAAAAGGTCAGGATGCTAGCCCCCGGTACCTCATTGCGCGCTAGTATCGCCAGCAAAGAATCTTTCGACACAGTTGTCGGATTCGACTGAGCGTAGGAAGGCCAGGAGCATAGCCCAGAGAGCATAAGTAGCAGATAAGTACGGAGGTAGCGGAAAGAGATATAGGAGGCGATCATAAGGTCAAGATGGATCTACGAACGAATCAGAACAAGCTTTTTGGATGAAGGTCAGTATTGAGTAGACAAACCAGATAGCATGATCTGCACTTCAGTTTTGTCCAGTTATGAGTAGGGGTGCACCCAAACCCCCTACTTAACATAATATAAATTATGGGCATAATTATTTTCGCCTCGAAAGTTAAATTCTGTCATCTCAATTGTCCGATGCGAAGGCAGAGTTCAAGTGCTTGTCTGATTAACGTAGGCGAAATCTTATAGCGATGGTTTTGCTTACCGTGGCGGATGAGCCCATTTTAACTAATTTTGTCGACCAGCAGTTCGGCCACTTGGTATTCGCTGTTTTTTCCCGTCCACCATCTGTTTCTTATGCACTTTCTTCGTCCCGCCAGCCTTACCGTGATCGGCCTACTGCTCATTGCTTTCGTCATTCGCGCCCAACCGTCAGGCATGGCAGTGGCACTGCGCTGTGAGCACTTGGAGAATCCGCTAGGCCTGGATGTGGCCCATCCCCGTTTATCCTGGCAACTGGCTGATCCCCGCCGCGGAGCCGTTCAAACAGCCTATCAAGTGGTTGTGGGTACCGACTCAGCGGCCGTGAGCCAGGGCCGAGCCGACACCTGGGGCCCCACCAAAGCTAGTTCCGACCATCAGCTCATCTCATACGCCGGGCCGACGCTACAGCCCTTTACAACCTACTACTGGCAGGTGCGTACCTGGGACCAAAACCAAGAGTCGCACGCCAGCCAGGTTGCCCGCTTTGAGACGGGTATGATGGATCGAGGTAACTGGCAGGGGGCCTGGATCAGCGACAATCAAGACCCGGAGGAGAAGCCAGCCCCCTACTTCCGACGCGTAGTAACGCTACCGAAAACGGTGCAGTCAGCCCGGGCCTATATTGCTGTAGCGGGGCTCTACGAGCTGTACATCAACGGCAAAAAGGTCGGCAACCACCGTCTCGACCCCATGTACACCCGCTTTGACCGGCGCACACTCTACGTCACGTACGATGTAACACCCTACCTGAAGCCCGGCCCGAACGCCATTGGCGTATTACTGGGCAACGGCTGGTACAACCACCAATCTACAGCCGTGTGGGATTTTCACGACGCGCCCTGGCGCAATCGACCCGCCTTCTGCCTGGACGTGCGCTTGAAGTACGCCGACGGAACTACGGAAACCGTGACGACGGGCAAAGACTGGAAAACAGACACCGGGCCACTGGTCTTTAATAGTATTTACACCGCCGAGCATTACGACGCCCGCCTGGAGCAGCCCGGCTGGCACACTGCCGCCTTTGACGATGGCCAGTGGAAGGAAGTGATCTACCGTGATGCACCCTCCACCAACATCGTGGCCCAGTCGCTGGTACCCATCCGTAACGTAGAACGGGTACCGTCCGCGACCGTGCATCAGCTCAACGATACTACTTACGTTTTTGACCTGGGTCGTAACATCGCCGGCGTGAGCGAGCTGTCCGTCCGGGCGCCGGCAGGTACGGTGCTGCACCTGCGGCACGGCGAGCGACTTTATCCCGACGGTCACGTCGACCTATCCAACATTGACGTACATTACCGGCCCACTGACGGAAGCGATCCGTTTCAGACCGACATTTATACCCTGGCCGGCACCGGTACGGAGACCTTTATGCCCCGCTTCAACTACAAAGGCTTCCGTTACGTAGAGGTAACCAGCAGCCAGCCCGTGACGCTGACGGCGGCAAGTCTGACGGGGCACTTCATGCACAGCGATGTGCCCGCGGTGGGCCGGGTAAACTGCTCGAACCCAACAATCAATAAAATTTGGGCAGCGACTAATAATTCATACCTCTCCAACCTATTCGGCTACCCCACCGACTGCCCCCAGCGGGAGAAGAACGGATGGACCGGCGACGCCCACATTGCCTCCGAAACGGGCCTGTATAACTTCGACGGCTTCACAGTATATGAAAAGTGGCTGGCCGATCACCGTGATGAGCAACAGCCCAATGGCGTGCTACCCTCCATCATCCCTACCGGTGGCTGGGGTTACGAATGGGGTAATGGCCCCGATTGGACCAGCACCATCGCCATCATTCCCTGGAACCTATACCTGTTTTCCGGCGACAGTAAGCCACTGGCCGATTGCTACGATAATCTAAAGCGCTACATAGATCAAATCACCGCCCGCAGCCCCTCCGGCCTTACCGACTGGGGCCTCGGTGACTGGGTTCCGGTAAAGTCGGAAACACCCGTCGAGCTGACGTCCACGGTCTATTACTTTGCCGACGTCTCCATCCTGGCCCAGGCCGCTCAACTCCTTGGTCATCCCAACGACTACGCTCACTACACCGCCCTGGCTGCCAAGATCCGCACGGCATTCAATACGAAGTATCTTGACCCCCTGACCGCCTCATACGGCACCGGCCTGCAAACTGAGTTGAGCGCCCCACTCTACTGGGGCCTGGTACCTGATGAACTGCGCGCGTCGGTTGCGACTAATCTGGCCCATCGGGTGGCGGCCGACGACTACCACCTTGATGTGGGTCTGCTCGGCACGAAGGCCATATTGACCGCGCTCAGCGACAATGGGCAGAGCGACGTAGCCTACCGCCTAGCGGCGCAGGAAACCTTCCCTTCCTGGGGCTGGTGGATAGTGAATGGGGCCACTACACTCTATGAAAACTGGCCCATTAACGCTACCCGCGACATTTCTATGAACCACATCATGTTCGGAGAAATCGGGGCCTGGCTTTACAAGGGTTTGGGTGGTATCCGGCCCGATCCCGACCAACCGGGGTTCAAAAACACAGTACTGACCCCCCACTTCGTGGCTGGCCTCGATCACTTCGAAGCCACTCATCAAGGTCCCTATGGCTTAATTCGCTCGGCCTGGCAGCGCCAGGGCAACGCTATTGCCTACACCGTAACCGTGCCACCTAACACGACGGCCACGCTGCTGCTGCCCGTAGCAGCCGGACAGCGCCTGTATGCAGACGACGGCCAGGACGTAGATGCCGTTCGGCAGAGAGGCATCAATCCCGTGGCAACCGTAACTAGTAGTGTGCAGCGGTATCAGCTAGAGGCCGGCACCTACCAACTAGAAATCAGGTAGCATAATACATCGGCAGATATAGGCCACGGCGACCCTGCCACTCACTTCTCCTGAATACATCTCCGAGCAGGGCCCTCAGGAGTGGATTGAACGGTTTCATGTGCCGAAGATACGCTCGGTCCACCCCCCCCTACCCTACCCTGTCTACTACTCGAGCCGCAGCGGAGCACGCCGCCTACTTAGAGGGCTACTATAATGCCAGCTTACCGTCATTCCACTAGCTTTATCCCCTGAAGTTTTCTACGAGGATAGACTAAAGGAAGCACCCGCCACAAGAACAAATCAAATACCGTTGCGAACCCCCTCCCCTACCCCTTTAGTTTCACTAGGTGAACTACCCCCCGGCCAAGGACCGGCCGCCGCCAGTGCTGCTCTGTTCCGCCGGGTAGCTTGGGTAAGTCATTCTTCAGAGTAATTTATCCTTACCTAATTTTCTATATGACAAGCCCCAAGAACAAACAACCCTTCGACATTGATGTGCTCATCATCGGAGCCGGGCCCATCGGCCTGACCACCGCCAACGCGCTGCGCCACCACGGCGTACAGTGCCGCATTCTGGAAGAAAAACCGGAACCCAGCAAGTTTTCCAAGGCCAACAACGTCTGGGCCCGTACCCAGGAACTGCTCGATAGTATCGACCTGCGCGGGCCACTGGCCGAAAAATCCTACTTGGTGGGCACGATTAACGTCTTCATCGACGAACAGCCACTCGACGAAGTCAAGCACGACCAGGTAGCCAGTCCCTTTCCCGAGGCGCTCTACTCGGGCCAAGACGTAGTGGAGAAAACGCTCACCGAGGAGCTGGAAAAACGGGGCGTGAACGTGGAGCGCGGGCGCAAAGCCGTGACCGTGGAGTCTGACGAAAAAGGCGTAACCGTCCTGGTGACGGCCACTGAAGAAAGAGACACACCCAGCGGCGAGTTCGAGCGCATCCGCTGCCGTTACCTGGTGGGGGCCGATGGCACCGAGGGTACCGTGCGCAAGGCATTGGGCCTTGATTTCAAGACTAAGAAATTTGAGGGCCGCGCCAACCACCAAGCCGACGCCAAGCTGAGCTGGCAACGCTCGACCGAGCCCAACCAGCTCTGGTTCTTCACTTACCACAACGGCTTCGCGGGCGTAATGCCGGTGTGGGGCGGCTATCACCGCTTGTTCTTTCTAGAGGATGAAAAGCTAGTACCCGACCGTGACCCCACTATTGAGGAAATTCAGCAGCGCGCCCGCGAAGTGACCGGCGATGACACGCTTACACTCACCGATCCTATCTGGCTTTCACACAGCAAGTTTCAGCACGCCGTATCAGCCGCCTATTCTAAAGGGCGGGTATACTTGGCTGGCGACGCAGGCCACTTCACGCTGCCCATCGGTGGGCAGGGCATGAACGCGGGCTTCCACGACGCGGTGGGTCTGGCCTGGCGGCTGGCTCAAACACTACAGGGCCACGCCAGCCCTCTTGTTCTCGACAGCTACTCGCCCGAGCACCAGGGCACCCACGCCGACCTGGACGAGCGGCAGGCCACCGGCTTTGAGCGCCTGATGTACCGTAACCGGGTGCAAGACGCGCTGCTGAGCGCCGTGGGTAAGGCCGTGCCCAACATCGGCTCGCAGCTCTTCGGCAGCGACGACTTGCAGCAGCTCTCCATTAGCTACCCCAAAAGCCCCCTGAGCGAAGACCACTTCGAGATACGTCAACTCTTGCACCCCGGCGCGCCCAAGGCTGGCGACCGCGCCCCCGATGCCAAAGTGACCGACCTGCAGGGCGACACCATTACGCTGTTTTCTAGCATCTACAATCCTGACGGCCAAAGCTACGGCTGGAGCCTCCTGGCCTTCGATGGTCGTCAGGCCGAGGCCACGCCAGCGCTGCTCACGGCCATAGCCACCGTGGGCGGCTGGGACTGGGTACGCCCGCGGTTGGTGCTGGCCGCCCCGCTTACGCCCGAGGCCGAGGCCAGCACCGCCACTCGCCTGGCTGACCGCGACGGCCACGCCCACTCGGCCTTCGGCTTCGAAGGCAAGCCCGCGCTGGTGCTGGTACGCCCCGATGGCCACGTGGCCTTCCGGGGTCCCGCTGACGAGCCGGAGCTGCTGCACCAGTACTGCGAGAAGGTGTTTGGGCCCGCGAAGTAAGAACTGCCCTGCCACCCTCCCGCCCCACTATATCGCTTTATACATGGGATCCGGGAAGCAAGACGGTTTCAACTGGTCGATTCAACAACTGTTTAAGTTCAGCGTCGTATACTTCAATGGTCCGTGGAGAATTTGCGGGTCAGGCAGCGTGTCGTAGTCCGAAATTACTTACCTCATCCCATACCTGCGTAATTAAGTCTTCGTGTAGGTGTACTCGACACAGCTTTAATATTCGACGGGCCTGGAAGACGGTTACGGTGGCGCGTCTTGGCATCGGCGATAGAAAAGGGTTCGGTAGCCTCTCCCGGAGCCCGCAAATTGTAGACGACTTTAGCCAGAGAACCCACCGTCAGGGCGGTGTTAAAGTGGAAGTCGTTCTTCTGCCAGGTGTAGGCCTGACCGTGCTCGAGGCCGAGTTCCTGTTTGGCATCCCGGTAGAGGAATTCCTGCTGAAAACGGCACTGGTACCTATGCAGGATCTCGCCTCCGTCCAGGCTCGCATCGGTGGATAGGTAGACCCGGTGCTGCCGGATGAGTCCCGCTTCGTCCAGGTCATGCACTACGACCACGGCCAGATCGCGTCCGAGGGCCTTGGCATTGACTACCGCCTGGTAGGCAATCCACTTAGCCCGCTCGTCCTGGGCACAGGGGGTGAAGACATCGGGCCGTAAGCTTCGGCAATTGATGGGGCCATCAAACGTTTTTGGCTGTCCCCGTCCCCCCGAGCTTGGCCCCCCCGGTAAAGGTAGCGTAGGCTCACATCGTGGCGAAAACGGCTAATGAGGTGCAGGCCGCTATTGCGTACGCGATCCACGAAGGGTCGGCGCGAAAAGAAGGCATCTACGGCCAGATACTGGGAGAGCTGACCGAGTCGCTGGCTACGCGCTACGATGGTGCTGGCGTAATAGTCCAGTAAGCTCTCGTCCTCCTCGCGGCCTACCGTTTGCACCATATCCAAGTGCAGGGCTACCTTGTTCTTGAGATCGATCGCCGCGATACCGCTGGCTTCCAGGCCCCACTTGGTCTGACCGGCCGCCCCACTGTAGAAGGGACCCACGCCTTGGGTGTGCTTACCGGCTTTGGTGATGTAGCAGGGGTCGAAGGCCAGCACAAGTTGGTCGCTGAGGTGCTGCTTGACCAGCAAAAAGTTGAACGCGAAAAAGTCAAAGGGCTTGGCAAAGTTGCTGCGGTAGGTGCTCTCGTGCCGCGATCCGTAGCGGGCCAGGTGGGTGAAGTTATACCGCCCGTGGAGACACAACCACAGATCGAACAGGTCCAGTAAAAAGTCACGCTGCCAGGCACCAATGCCATCCATTTGTTGTAGTATTGAATGAGCGAGGGCTCTGGTCTTCGTAGGACAAGTCATATCGTGGCAAGTGTGGTTACTACCAAGATAGTGACTTGTCCGCTTTTATACCTGCTGCCCCAACGGCCGACTCAAACCTCCACGAACCATTGATACTTCGCAGACGAGAAATATAGTAGGACAACCTCCTGCTGCGTATTTAGCCTCTGAAAGGTGTGCATTATGAATAGAACAGAATTTATCGCTACGCTAGCCGGGTTACCCGTTCTGTCGGCCGCTGCCCGGCAAGCTCGGCGTGCGACGGATGAACTAGCGGGCAGTATGGTAACTGATGAATCTTACTGGGAGCGGATTCGCCGGGATTTTTATCTGGATGAGCAGTGGTTGGATTTTCGGGCCTTTGCCTCCAGTCCGGTGCCGAAGGTGACGATGAACCGGTTAACGGACGACTACCGCTCCATCCAGCAGCTTCCCTCACTACGGGGATATCAGCCGGCAGCGGGCAATCAGGATACGGTACGCGCGCAAATCGCGCAGGAATTAAATTGCCTACCGGAGGAAATTGCCCTTATGCGCAGCACCACGGACGCTCTCAATAATGCCTTGATGGGTTTCCCGTTTCAGAAAGGGGATGAAGTGTTGGCCTCCGTCCACGAGTATGACAGCATGCTCGGTAGCTTATACCAGCGGCAGTTGCGGGATGGCATCGTGGTGACACAGGTAGAAGTGCCCTACCAGCCGGCTACCCCGGAACAGATTGTGGAGTGTTTCAAGCGGCGCGTTTCGCCTAAAACTAGAATGCTCCTGATATCGCACATCGTCTGGATTAGCGGTCAAATTTACCCGATTCAGGAACTGTGTCAGTGGGCCAGTGCCAGGGGTATCGTGACGGTGATTGACGCGGCTCAGAGCTTCTCCCACTTGCCTATTGACGTGAGGCAAATTGACTGCGACTACTTAGGCGCTGCGTTACATAAGTGGTGCGCGGGTCCACTCGGCACGGGATTCCTGTACGTTAAGAGGACGCACATAGCGCAAACTTACCCGCTTGCCGGCCATTATGCTTATGCAGCCGACTCCGACCGAATCGAGAAGTTTGAAAATTTTGGTGCCCTAGCGCCCGTATTTCCCGCCGCCAGTGTCAGCCTTACCTATTGGCGGACGATGGGGCTGGCTACTAAGCGGGAAAGGATGCAGTTCCTGAAAGAGTACGGGATGGAGGCGTTGCAGCGGATTCCCCAGGTCAAGATCGTCACGAATCAATCTCCGGAGCATTCGTGCGGCATTGGTTTTTTTACGGTACAGGGGCACCGAGCCAGCCAGATCAAAGAGCAGTTGCTGAAGCAGGACGGCATTGTCGTGCAGGCAATAGAAAACTACAGGAACAGAAACGTTAACTACCGAGGCGTTAATGCTGTCGGAATCGCAACGCCGGTGTTTATCCTACCCGTTCATCTGGATCAGTTGGCTACCAGTTTACGTGCGCTGCTGAAAGCCTAACTACTGCAAAAACTTGACGTACTTAGACTTCATCATTCAACGCTAATCAAACGTACTGCTATGTCCCAGACAAGCGCCCCGGAACCCGCCGCCTTCACTGCCGCACAGCGCCAGGTGGCCCGCTTCCGCCCCGCCGATATTAAGGCTCCCAATCAGAACGACCTGCGCGCCTTCGTGCACGCGTGGTTTGCCGGCTTTGACCATATTGAGCCCACCGAGTTTTTCTGGCCCACTGGGACGATGCCGACATGACCTTTAACATGGATGGCCAGGTGCTGGCCCACGACCATGCCTCCTTTCGTGCTTGGTTCGCCGATGCGCTTGAGCACATTCCCTGGGATTTTCACGATATTCTCGACCTGCACGTGACGGGCACCCAGACCAGCGGCTGGGCGGCGGAGTTCTTCATTCACCACGTTGGGGAGTGGCACGACCAGCCGCCGCACGATGCTTCTCCCGCACCGGGCCGCTACTTCAACCGCCTCATCCGGGCCAATTGGCGCGTGGAGCATGATGGGCAGCGCTTTATCATCCGGCGCTACGAACTTACGACTGCTCAGACACTGCTGGAGCAGTAGCAGAGCCAGGGCCAGCGCTGCGGCAGATTAACCTAATCGCACAATATGAAAATCATTGGTTTAGAAGAGCATTTTCACACGCCGGAACTGATGGCCGCGCTTCGGCGCGCCAACGACGACACGATGCTGCTGTTTCAGGACAAGGAGTCGCGGAACCGGCTGCTGGATCTGGGCGAGGGTCGGCTGCGGCAAATGGACCTAATTGGTCTGGACCGGATGGTGCTCTCCGTGACCACGCCCGCCACCCAGGCCCTGCCCCCGGCCGAAGCCGTACCCCTCGCCCGCCAGGCCAACGACCGGCTAGCCGCCGCCGTGCGGGCCCACCCCGACCGCTTTAGCGGCTTCGCTACGCTGCCCACGCCCGACCCGGCCGCCGCCGTGCGGGAGCTGCGGCGCAGCGTGCAGGAGCTGGGCTTTGTGGGGGCCATGCTCCATGGCCGCACCGGCGAGCGGTACCTCGACCACCTCGACTTCCGGCCCCTGCTGGCCGAGGCCGCCGCGCTCGGGGTACCCCTGTACCTGCACCCGCAGATGCCACCCCGTTCCGTGCGGGAGGTATACTACGAGGGCTTTGGTGAGAAGCTCGACAACGTGTTTGCCGCCGGCGGCTGGGGCTGGCACATCGACGCGGGCATCGGGGCGCTGCGCCTGATTGTGGCGGGCGTATTCGACGAATATCCTGATTTGCAGCTCATTCTGGGTCACTGGGGCGAGACGGTAACTTTCTTTTTGGAGCGGGCCAACCTACTAACGTCGCAGCTGCCCGCCGGCCGTAAATCGGTGGCCGACTGCTTCCGTCAGCACTTCTACGTTGCCGGCAGCGGTATTTACCACCTACCTTACCTGCTGAGCGCCATTGAGATTATGGGCATCGATCGGGTAATGTACGCCACGGACTACCCCTTCGTGTACCATCCCGACGGCCTGGCCCGGCACTTTCTGGAAACCGCGCCCCTGTCGGAAACTGATAGGACGAAAATCGCGCACGGTAACGCCGAACGGCTGCTACGGTTGAGCTGAAAACATGATTCTTGAAGAATTTAGATGGAGGTAGCGGCTCTTTGTGGCTGAGAGAATCACACTTATCAACTCTAAGGCTATGGTATGAGGCGCCCGTTGAACGAGGTTGAACATCAATTGCGCTTGAGTATAACAGCTAGCAACCGACAGCTCAGAGATTAGCTAACGCCGGTTCTAGTCCCTTGCTGAGCTGCTTGAGTACCAAGCCGGGTGCCAGCCGGCTCATGATGCGTAGGACGCCGGCCAGGCCGGGATACATCGTCTTCTTGTCGCGTTGGATATCCCGAAGGGCACCGGCAACCAATTTGGTGGGAGTTAACAGGCTGGTCATGTCCTCGCCTCCAGCAAACCGATCGTTCATGGGCGTATCTACGGCCGGCGGTACTAACTCAAATACCTGCACGCGGGTCTGCGCCAGCTGCACCCGCAGCGCCTGGGTGTAGGAGCGCAGGCCGGCCTTGGTAGCGCCGTAGATGGGCGCGAGCGGGAAAGGCGTCAGGGCTAGCCCCGAAGTCACGTTCACGATGGCGGCCGTGGGCTGCCGAAGCAGGTGCGGCAGAAACTGCTGCACCATGTGAATCGGCCCCGCCAGATTGATGTCCACTTCCCGCGTAATGTCGGCGACTTCGGAGTCTTGCAGGTTGAGCTTGCGCAACTCGCCCGCGTTGTTAATCAGCAGGTTGAGGGACGGAAACTGCGCGGTTACCCGCGCAAACAGCTCCCGGATGGCGGCCGGGTCGCGCAGGTCGCTCTGGAAGGTGTGCACCTGGGGCAGGCGCTGCTTGGTTTGGTCGAGCTTGGCCTGGTCGCGGCCCGTGACCAGCACGGTATTGCCCAGCTGAAGCAATTGGGCGGCAAACTCGTAGCCGATGCCGCTGGTGCCCCCGGTGATGAGGACGGTGTTGTGGTGCAGTTCCATGAAGTAATGGTATTGACTTTACCGCCTAAATAATTTTAGGTGGTCCAAAGGTAAAGTAACTATTCCTACCACCAAAAATTATTTTTGAAGTAAAGTAACACGGATTTGCTAACCCTTTGTTAAACGGTTAGTTAAAGGTTGTAATGGGTCAACTTTACCGTCTGAAAGTATTTTTGCTGGCCGCTTATCTTCCCACAGCGTACCTTGCCAGACGGCCACTAGCCTGGCTTCCATCACCTTAGTTCCCTTCTCGTGTCCGACTCGCCCAGCCCGAACAAGTACCTCTGCATCGACTTTTTGAACACCGAGTATGCGCTGAAGAACACCCGCGTGGAGACGCTGACGACGGCCGCGCAGGTGGCGGACTGGCTCCTGGCCCAGGGCCTGTTCGCGGAGCCCGCCGACCAGGCGCGCCTGCAAAGTTGGGTTCAGCAGGTGCCCTACGAGCTACTGGCTCTTTTTCAGGCGCTGCGAGCGGATATGCGGCAATTGCTAACCGCCTGGCAGCAGCAGCAGCCGTTGCCGCAGGCCGAGCTGGCGCGCTTGCAGGCGCTGCTGCAAAGCAGCAGCCGCTCATCCACCCTAGTAAAGGGAGCGGAAGGCTGGCAACTGCACTCGCGCCTCGCGCTGCCGCGGCCGGCGGCCCTGACCATTCCGGTAGCCGAGTCACTGGCCAGTTTGCTCTTAGCGGACGAAGCCGGGCGCATTAAAAGCTGCGCTAACTCCGCCTGCTCCATTTTGTTCTACGATACTACCAAAAACCGAGGTCGGATCTGGTGCAGCGCGTGCGGCACGAGGGCCAAAGCCCTGCGTTACTACCACAAACAAAAAACGGCCGATTAGTCGCGCGCTTACCGCTAGTCTATTCTCCGCCCCAGGCGAGCTTAGATGTTTGAATATAAGCAGTTTGTGTTTGTCTTAACCACCGAAAGATACTGCCGCACTATAACCATCTAGAACCGAAATTATTTTAATGCTGCTTCATTTACAGCCACTTGTAGTCACTATCCTATTAGCCCCCACTCGGCTTACATATCGTCCCCTTTACACGCCTCCTGCCCATAGAGTCCTGCTCAACGACGGATATTTGGGCGATGCGGCAGTGGCTGGAAGTTGACGGCCAGGCATTTTTTTCCGCCGCCGGAAACGTATTTTCTGGGCAATTGATGTAGATGGACGGTATAGGGGTTCAAGGGAAAAGCAGGAGGCGGTGGCGATGGAAGGAGCAGGTCCCGCGCCGGGCCCAACTCAGGCGTGGTCCGGCTCAGCGGCCGTAGCTATGGCCAGGGCTTGCCACTGCGCCATGTCGGCCTGCAGGTTCTTGATTTTGGTGTCGGCCATCCTGTAGGCATCTTCGCCTAGCAGCAGGTGCAGGTGCAGGTGCAGGGGCGCGTTGGGCGCAGTGGCTACGGCAATGATGGCCGCAGCGGCTTTGGCCGGGTCGCCAAGTTGGCCGTTGGCTTCCTGTAGCTGGTCATGATACGTCTCGTTGTCGCGCACGATTTTGTACTCGGGCAGCTTTTCATTGGCCAGCTTCAGGGGGCCCGGCTTAAGGAAGTTGGTGCGGAAGTAGCCGGGGGCCACCACCGTCACCCGGATGCCGAACGGCGCGACTTCGGCCGCCAGCGCCTCCGACAACCCTTCCACGGCAAATTTGGTGGCACAGTACACGCCCCAGCCTGGAAAGCCGCCTAGAATGCCGGCAATGGACGAGAAGTTGAAGATGTGCCCGCTGCCCTGCCGGCGCAACTGCGGCATGACGTGGCGAATGACGTTGAGCGTGCCGAATACGTTCACGTCGAAGTTCTCGCGGGCCTCGGTGGTCAGGTCCACGGCCAGCGGTAAGAACTTATCTGACTTACTGCCAACAGCTTGGCGTAGCTCGTTGAGGTCGCGGGAGGTGGCGGCTACCTGGTGGCCGGCGTGTAGCAGTTGCTGCACTATTTCCAGGCCGAAGCCCTTGGAAGCGCCGGTGATAAACCAAGTTTGGGTTTTTTTTGCTGGATTGTCCATTGGGGGGTAGGGATTGACATTCGTACAGCGCCTACGGGGCGCGTTCTAATGAGTACAAAGGTCAGCCAGCTACCCCGGCAAGAGTTTATCAAATTCAACCCGATACTTATGAAATTCAAACCCGCCGGAAAGCCGAGGGGGCTAGCTCGGTCTGCTTCTTGAAGAAGTAGTTGAAGTTGGCCGGCTCGTCGAAGTCCAGGCTGTAGCCGATTTCGGCCAGGTTCCAATCGGTGTGCCGGAGCCGGGCGCGCGCCCTGATGTGATATTCGTAACTTCGTGAGATGCAAAAACCCCAAACCCTGGCGGCTTTCCAGGAGCAGTACCTGAATCTGATTCCGGCACCTGTGCAGGCGGAAATGAGCCGGTTTAATGTGTTTCGCCTGGCGGACGTGGCCGAGGCGGAAACGAAATGCTCCTCTTACGGGCGCAGGCAATTTTTCAAAATTAGCCTCCTCTCGGGTAGCAGCACTTATCACTACGCCGACAGGTCCATTCGGGTCGAAAGAAACGCCCTGGTCTTCAGCAATCCGCTGGTTCCGTACCATTGGGATTTCCACGGGGAAAAGCAGGCCGCCGTTTTTTGCGTGTTCACGGATGCTTTTCTGCCGCGGTTCGCGTCGATGCCGTTGGCAGAAAGCCCTGTCTTTCGCCCCGGCGGCCAGCCCGTATTTGCGCTTACCGATAGCCAGTACCAAGCCATGGCCGCCATTTTCGAGCACATGATAGCGGAGCTGCAGGCAGATTACGCCTTCAAGTACGACGTGCTGCGCAACGCCGTCCGGGACTTGCTGCACGGGGCCCACCGGCTGCAGCCGGTGGCGGCGGGCCCCGTGCCCGTCACGGCGGCCAGTCGCTTGGCCACTCTGTTTCTGGAATTATTGGAGCGCCAATACCCCATTGAAGCGCCGGAACAGCGCGTGCGCCTGCGCTTTCCCCTGGAGTTTGCCCGTCAGCTAACCGTGCACGTCAATCATTTGAATAAAGTGCTAAAGGACATAACCGGGCAAACCACTTCGGCCTTGATAGCCGCGCGCCTCACCCAAGAGGCGAAGGTCTTGCTGATGCACACGCAGTGGAGCGTGTCAGAAATCGCGTGGTGTCTGGGGTTTGAAGAATTGTCGCATTTCACCAATTTTTTCAAGAAGAACGCGCAGGTCACGCCCATATCCTTTCGGCGGGATTCTCGTCCTTTCAGCGGAATTATTTGATTTTTGTAAGTAATTGATTGCCTTTCGCAGGGCCCTCGCTGCGGGACCCCGGTACCTTTGCCCCATCTTATTTGCTTCTTTTTCTCTTACTAGTTGCATAGTGCATGGGTAGTACTTCCATTCTTGTTTTAGGGGCCGGCGAACTCGGCATGGCCGTGCTTCGCCACGTTGCCCAACGCACGGCGCAGCTTCCCGGCACCGCGCTCACCGTGCTGCTGCGGCCCGCCACGCTGGCCTCCGAAGAGCCGGCCAAACAGCGGAAATTAGCCGAACTCCAGTCCTTGGGCATCCAGTTTCTCCCCGGCGACCTGGCGGCTGTTTCGCCGGCAGAATTGGCGGTCCTCTTTGCGGACTTTCACACGGTAATCGGCTGCACGGGGTTCGTGGGCGGGCGCGGCACGCAGCTCAAGCTCGCCCGCGCCGTGCTCGATGCCGGCGTGGCCCGCTATATTCCCTGGCAGTTTGGCGTTGACTACGACCTGATTGGCCGGGGCAGCGCGCAGGACCTCTTCGACGAGCAGTTGGACGTGCGCGACCTGTTGCGGTCGCAGGACCGTACGCACTGGGTCATCATCTCCACCGGGATGTTCACCAGCTTTTTGTTCGAGCCGGCCTTTGGCGTTGTTGACCTGGCCCACGCTACCGTGCGGGCGTTGGGCGATTGGGACATCGCCGTTACCGTCACCACTCCCGAAGACGTTGGCAGGTTAACGGCGGCCATTCTCTTGGCAGAGCCTCCCTTCACCAACTGCATCGTTTACACAGCGGGCGACACGGTATCCTACGGGCAGTTGGCCGATGTAATAGAATCGGTTTCAGGCCGAAAGGTCCAACGGGAGCGTTGGAGCGTCCCACACCTAAAGCAGGAGCTAGCCCAAAGTCCAGACGACGAGATGCGAAAATACCGGGTTGTTTTCGCCGAAGGCGTAGGGGTGGCATGGGAGCGCGCGCGAACCTTCAACTTTCAACAGGGAATTGAGGTAGTGGACGTTGCACAATGGCTGCGGGAACACGCGCCCGGCGGTAGTAGGTAGAACCGCGGCGTGAGCCTGCCCGAAGTCATTAGCGGCCCTGGCAATGAATCAGGCTTGGGCATATTGGCCCGCCAATACCGCTGCTACGCGGCTCTTTATAGCTTAGCACGGCCCTAAACTATAGACCTAACGGCGCTACGCGCCTACGCCGCAACTTGAGTTAAGTAATTGAAGCTCGCCGAATAGTCGAAGGTGTCACGCCCGTATGCTTCTTAAAAAAGTTAGTTGAAATTAGCTGGCTCATCGAAGCCTAAACTGTAGCCGATCTCAGCCACATTCCAGTCGGTGTGCCGCAGCAGGGCGCGAGCTTCGCCGACTAGACGCTCGGCAATGTAAGCAGTAGGGGTTTTGCCGGTTGTGGCCCGCACGCAGCGGTTAAGGTGGTTGACGTGCACGGCTAACTGCTGGGCAAAGTCACCGGCCGAACGCAGGGTGAATCGGTGGTCAGGCGACTCAATCGGGAACTGCCTCTCCAGCAGCTCGATGAAAACGGCCGTTAGCCGCGATCGGGCATCGGGATGGGGGTAGCGGGCCGTGGTAGGTCGCAGCTTGAGAGCGTAATGCACTAACTCAGCCGCATAGTTGCGCAATAGGTCGTGTTTTAGGGGGTAGTCCGAGAACAGCTCGGCCAGCATTTTTCCGTAGAGCGCGCTCACCTCTGCGTCCTGGACATCTGTGAGGGGGTAGGTCACGTTGCCGCCGGGCCGAAAAAGGGGCAGATCAAGCAGACTAGCGCCGTCGCGTGCCTGGAGAAATTCTTCCCGAAAAATGCAGAAAAATCCGGTCGCGTCGGCCGACAGCGGCTGCCAGGTGTAGGGCACCTGGGGGTTGAAAAACAGCAACGTCGGCCCGGCTATCTCCAGGCTCTTGTCGGCGTAATGGTAGGCATTGTCCCCCCGGATGAGAGTGATCTTGTAAAAATCGCGGCGGCTGTACTGCACCGGTACAGCGCTAGGGGCCAGCACGTCTTCCAGCCGAAATACGTTCACCTGTCCTATGGCCGCGGGCGGAGTTACGGGCAACGTCCGGAAATTTTGCTGATAGAATTCGGGCAGGGTTTCAGATTGAGCCATGCGGCAAAATTATTAAATTCAAGCTAGTTACCGGTTTCTTGAGCCGCGTTCGGGACAATTTCAACCCTTATTAACCTAACGCTGGCGAATTTGCCCTGGCCGGCGGCGTAGGACTTGCTGGCCAACACCTCCAACTCAGCCAATCGCACGGCAGCGTTTTGGCCTGTGGGGAATACAACCTCTCCGACCCACCCTCGCCGAATAGGGCTCCGTTTGGCCTAAACCTGATTGCAGCCTGGCAAGCCACCAAGCAAACCCGCGTAGCAACGAGTTGGCAGTTTATGCTATTTGTTTGACAACAACCTAAATAAGGAAGCCTCGTTCTCTCACAAATATGGGCGGGCGGGGGCTTGGTAATTTTGCCCACATAACCATTTAACTTTTCACATGACAAGTCCTCAAGCGCCGGCCACCGGTACCTCCCCCACCATACTCATTAGCGGGGCCACGGGCAACATCGGTACCGAACTAACTAAGCACCTCGCCGTCCGGGGCGTGCCCTTCCGGGCAATGGTGCGCAATCCGGACGAAAAGTCCGCCCAGGGCCTGCGGGACTTGTCCGGCGCGGAATTGGTGGCCGCCGACTTCAACGACCCGGCCAGCGTGGGGCGGGCCCTGAGCGGCATTGAGCGGGCGTTTTTGCTCACCCACTCCTCGGCCCAGGCAGAAGCGCAACAACTGAGCTTCGTGGAGCAGGCCCGGCAGGCCGGGGTCCGGCACTTAATCAAGCAGTCGCAGTGGGCTGCCAGCGCCGAGTCGCCGGTGCGGTTCCTGCGCTACCACGCCGTGGTCGAACAGGCCATCGAGGACAGCGGCCTGGCCTATACCTTTTTGCGGCCCAACCTGTTTATGCAGGGCCTGCTGGCCTTCAAGCAGAGCATCCAGGCGCAGGGTCAGCTGTTTGCCCCCATCGGGGAAGCGAAAGTTAGCGTGGTGGACGTGCGCGACATTGCCGCGGCGGCAGCGGCGGCCCTCACCGAACCGGGCCACGCCAACAAAACCTACAACCTGACGGGCCCGCAGGCGCTGACCCATCGCGAGATGGCCGCCGAACTCAGCGCCGCACTGCACCGGCCCGTAGCCTTTGTGGATGTGGGCCCAGCAGAGCTGCTGGCCTTTTTGCGCAAAACGGGCATGGATACTTGGATGGCAGAGGGGCTGGTGGAGGACTATGCCCACTACCACCGCGGCGAGGCCGCCGAAGTTGCGCTCGGCGTGCAGGAGGCCACCGGCCAGCCTCCGCGCTCCTTCGTCACGTTTGCCCACGACTACGCACCGGTTTTTAACGATGACTCGCCAGGGCATTAACGGAGCGGCTGGTACCTAGTGTGGGCCAACTCGTGGCCCGCCCGCGCTGGGTTGATTTGCTTATCTTCGTAGATGCCGCTGCCAAACCTAACGCCGCTAGTTTCGCCTACCCGGGCTGGGGACCAAAACCCTGCCGCTACGCTGCCGTCCGTCGTGGCTACGGCCCAGTTCAATGTGTATGCCCGCGAGCAGTTCCGCACCCACGCGCTGGCGTACGGGCGGCGCGATACGCCTTTCAAAGTGAATGCCGTAGACCCCGGCTACACCGCCACCGATTTCAACCATCACAGTGGGCTTGGCACCGTGACTGAGGCCGCCGCCCGCGTGGTGAAAGCCGCTTTGCTAGGCCCGGATGGCCTGACCAGCCAGTTTTTCAGCGAGGAAAGCGCGCCGGAAACGGGTGTCATCCCGTGGTAGCAACCGAGCGGGCCGGGCGCGGACCGGGCTCATTTTTCGCTACTTCCTCAATTTCCTTCCAGTAGCGTGAGCCCCGCCGGGCCCGGCAACCACGCCGAAGTGCCCGACTAGCGACAACCAAGGGGTAGCCGACCAGTGAATGCCCGAGTTGCTACCCGTCCCTACCCTCGACGGCCGCGTGCGCCTGAGTGCGCGGCTAGGGATAGGTCGAAAAGGACTGAAGCCCGCCCCGAATCAGGGAGAAAAACGCCGCCGCCGCTTCTGGCTCGCTGCACTGCCCTTGCACCATCACCCGGCAGAGCGCTTCGCCTGCCCCGACCAGCCCGACGCAGCGCCGCTGAAGCTCGTCGGGCGGCAGGGGGCTATGCGGTGCCAGCGCCGCGGCGAACAGCTGCGCGTATCCCGCCAGCACCTCCTGGTGCACCGCCCCCATTTCCTCACTGCCCGACAGCGCCGCGCCCACTGCGTAGATTTCGCCATTCGTGTCTGCAGCACAGTGAATGTAGGCGGCCACCAGCACATCGGCCGTCTCCCCCGGATTCTGCTGCACGCTTTGCAAAGCTTCCTTCAAGGCTGACACCTGCGCTTGGTCGAGCGACTTGTAGAGTTCGGCCAGCAGACCCGACCGGGTACCGAAGTGTTCGTACGTGATGGGCTTGGAAACCCCAGCCCGCGCCGCCAGGCGGCCCAGCGTCAGGCTATCAGCTCCTTCCTCGCACACCAGCACGAGGGCCGTATCGAGTAGCTGGCGCCGTCTGGCCGCTTCCGGGAGTTAAGCCGCGAAATCGGCATCTCCCCGCGCGTGTTGTCCAAAGAATTGCAGGAAATGGAAGGCCACCAGCTCGTCAGCCGCACCGTGTGCGACACCCGGCCCATCACGGTGGAGTACGCCAGCACGGCCCACAGCCGCACGCTGCTGGGCGTGGTGCAGGCCCTGAGCGACTGGGGCTACCTGCACCACGAAGCCGTGGTCGGCACCCGCCGGCCCGACGACCCGGCCCTGCTGGTGGTGGCCCTGGTCTAGCGCCCTGCGTCATTTATCCCGCCCCCCTGGCTCACCAGACGTACAGGCTCGGCTTGGCTACGAACACGGACTTGCACCCCTTCGAGCAGAACCCGTAGGTTTTGTCCTGGTGGGCAAAGTGGGGCGTCGTTGGCCTTGGTTAAAAGGTTGGTACAAAAGTTAAACGGGCGGGTGGCTGGGGGCAGGTTTGCGGTGGGCGTGGATGACCACTTTGCGGTGGCGTAAGTATTTGTAGAGGGTGAGTTTGGAAATGCGCAGGCGCTGGGCAATCTCATTCACTCCGGGTTGCTGCTCCCGATATAGCGTTTAACTGAACACTTCTTCGTTGAGGGGTATACCGGTTCCGGCGGTGCTGCACATAGCCCAGCCCAGTTCAGTTTGCTTCTCCTTGTCGTTATACTGGTACTGGGTGAGGGCTTTGAGGCCAGGGGGGCGGTAGTCGAGGCCGGCCAGGCTCAAGCCCCAGGGGTCGTAGTGGTTCTCTTGGAGCGTGGCCGGGTCCATCACCGGCAGAGCCAGGCCGTCGAAGTAATCCGCCGCGCCTTCGTTCGCTCCGCTTACGCGCACGTAGCTCGCGCTGTTGGTCCTCACCGGCGTGGTGCGAATTGGTTTAGCGCCGGAGAGAGAATGAATAAGGGGGCTCTAATACTTCTGAGCTGAGCCGATTAGCTTATATTAGGACCGCGCCGGCTGTCGGCGAGCAGTTTACTGCGATAACTGTTACGGTATGCCTAAACGTAGGGTGTGTAATCTGATACCTTTACCCATCCCCGTTTTTTAGCAGTTCCCGCTCCATCCGTTTGCGGATTCCGTAGCGGTTGTGGCATATGTTTTGGTTACGCCACTGCTCAAGTTGTGGGCCACTGACCTGCCGCATAGCCGTTTGCACGAACGGGATCGATAGGGGCTGGTTGTACAGGGCGATGGTCAGCACATCGGCCGAGATGGCCTTCATGCCACCCTTGTTTTTGTAGCGGCCGAAGATGCTCTCGATGATATCCGAACAGCACAGCAGTTTATTGTCCGTGGCGTAAGCGGCCGCATGCTCCGTGAAGTAGGCGATTATACCCTCGATGAAAGCCCTGGCCGGTACGGTCAGTTTTGTGTTTGAACGAAGGCAATGATCTGCAGCAACCACTTGTCGTAACTACTCTGACTCAACCCCTCATGCTTAACCAGTTTAGCCGTCAGAACCAGCAACTCGTAGACCTGTCGCAAGCGTAGGTCCAGTCAGCGATTCCGGCCGGCACTCAGTCGGCCATACAGTTCGGCATTCAGTCCCGCAGCGGCGTAGCGGTCGATGCAATCCATCCAGGGCACCAGGGTAAAGATGCGACCGAAGCGGTCACGATCGCGTAGGGTGGCCGGTAGGGCGAAGGCATAGTCGGTCAGCAGTAAACGTTGGCGCAACTCACCGATCTGGGCGCAGAGCTTGCTCAGCGCGGTGTCGTCCCGGACGATTCGTTTGACCAGATTCATCATCACGTGGCTGCAGTCACTAACCATCGGCAGGGCCAGGGCACGCAGGGCTGCCAGCAGATTGCCGCACCGATCACAGACCACGTAGCGCAAGCGCAGGCCTGGACGCTCAGCCAGGGTGCGACGCATAAAATCAGCCACCTCATCCCCATTCCAGGAAGACTGGACCTCCAGGCCCAAGATCTCGACATCGGCTCCCCTTAGCGGGCGGTCCAAGCTCGCGGCGTGCTCCGCCCTAACCCCCAGCAGCAGCAACAATTGTTCTTTACTGATCTGAATGCTGGGGCCGAGGATGCCCACGTATTCCCCGCTGAGGGTCTTGGTCAGCCTGAGGGCATACAGTCCACACCGTTCCACCCAGTTGCTCATGCTCTTGAAGGCCGGGGCGGAGAACCTCCAGCCCATGAGCTCGGCGTAAAAGCCGGCCGTAGCCGCCGCGCAGCGCAATGATCTACCATGGAGGACCACGAAAACAGCCAGGGCCATCATTTGGGCCGGATAGCTACAGTTGAACACCTTTTGCGGGTCAACAACGGCACGCAGGTGTTCGATTTCCTGACGCTGTCGAGCAATGATTCGATCACGGTGACGGAGTTGCTCCTTAAGCCTACGCCGCTCTTGGGTACGATCTTTTCTCCGCGATCTTAGCTGCTGGATCGTACTTTGAAGCGTGCCCAGACTGGTGAAGTTTTCTGTTTCAGACCTCAAAGCTATGCCACGTCTGGGCACACTTTTTGACAGAAATACGTAGGCCACTTTTGTATCCAAAATACACACCCTATGCCTAAACGCTTGCTTTTACTCTCCGGGCTAGCGTTCCTGCTCGCTTGCTCCCAGCCCATTTCTTCCGAAAAGCCGGTAGACTACCTGGGGTTCACCCCCCAACTGGATGGGGTGCTCGATTCTTCCTTGGCCGCCCTACCTAGCCGGCAGTTTGGCTACTTCTCTCAATTCAACAACCCACCCACTGACACCATCCCCGTCAGCTACCGGCTGGCCTACAACGAGGACTACTTGTATGTCTACCTTGAGGTCGCCGCCGACAGCATTACGCACCGCGAGCGGGGCTTCACGGCCGGCGATGGGGCTAAGCTACTCGTGGGTATGCCCAAGGACAGCCTGACGGATGAGTTCTATGAACTCGTGTTTTCGCCTTCGCGCAAGCAAAACTATTGGGAGCGTAAACGCATCTGGACTTACAATGTCGAAACCGTGGTGCGCGACCTGAGCCCCGACTCGGATTTTGCCACGCACAGCGAGCCGGGCCGCACCGGCTTTGAATTTCTCGTCAGTTGGCGCGACATGAAGCCTTACCACCCCTGGTTCACCCCAGAAATCGGGATGAACCTATACTTTGCCAAGGGCATCGGCGACACGATTACCAACGGCTACGCTATGTACGCTGATGAGGGATTGTGGGACGAGGGCGTGAAGCGCCGGGCCGTTAAGCAAGCCTTCGCCCTACCCGAAAAAACCAACCGGCTGCGGCTCCACAGTCAACTTACGCGCCATCACAGCCAAACCGGCGAGCTGGTGGAGCTAGCGGTGGCCAGCATTGCGCCCCAAACAACGACCACCCAGCTGCGCGTGCTCATTAAAAACGCAGCCGGCCAGCCGGTCTACCAGCAACGAGCGAGCATTACCAGTACGCCGCGCTTTGCCCGTCAGCGCATTGCCCTCGACCTGAAAAAGCTCCCTCCCGGCCCCTACACCGTCGTTACCCAGGTAGGCGTGGACAGTCGCCCGCGCAGCGCGTCCCTCACCATTTTTCCCCCTGTAGATTGGCGGGCGGCCCAGCAGGCCCTGGCCCGTAATCCGAAGCCCGCCTTGCAAGGCGCGCGCAACAGCTTAATTTTCGCCTTGCAGGATGTGACGGACAAGCTCAGCCGCCTGAAGCCCTACGATAGCGGTGAGGCCCTGTACCAGCAGCAGCGGCAGTTTCAGCAGCGGCTAAAGGCCTTTGAGCAAGGCCACGACCCTTACGCCGGATTGCGCCAGAACCACCGCCGGGCCTACCGCTCGAACCTGGACGGGACGTATCAGCCTTATTCCCTTAAGCTGCCGGCCGATTATAACCCTACCAAAAAATACCCCTTGCTGGTCGTACTCCACGGTAGTGGGGTGAGCGAGGAAAATATGCTCAACCAAGCCTGGAGCGACGGCTCCTTTATCGAGCTGGCTCCCTTGGGCCGCGACATCTACGGCTGCTACGACTCCAAAGCCGCGCAGGCCGACATTCGCGAAGCCATTGCCGACGTCAAGCACCACTTTGCCGTCGACAAAAACCAGGTCATTATCAGCGGCTTTTCCATGGGTGGCTACGGGGCCCTGCGCACCTACTACGAGCAGCCGCAGCTGTTCAAGGGCGTGGCGGTATTCTCCGGTCATCCGGACCTGCTCAACTTCTGGCAGGAGACGAGCACCTACCCAACTTTCTGGATGATCGCTACCTGGCCGGCTTCCGGAACACGCCAGTATTTATTTTCCACGGCAAAAAAGACGGCATTCCGTACTCCTTGCTGGAAAAAACGGCCGCCAAGCTCCGGCAGCACGGCGCCCAAGTCGAGTTGAATCTCGCGCCGGACAAAGGCCACGAGTACCCCGACCCGCGCACGTTTCAGCGGTACGTGGCCTGGCTGCGCAAGCTGACGGGCAACTAGACGAATCTAATTCAAGCCCGAGTCCTCCCATGCGAGCAGCAAGGCAGCGCCCTGCTCTGAGGCGCTTTTTTAGCTAAATCATCCGGCTACAAAGAGCTACACGACAAATCGCTCGTTTAACTTTTGTACCAAAATTTTAACCAGGGCCATCGTTGTCAGCGCGGCGGGTACATTACCTCCTCCTTATATAGCAGCGCAGCCGGTTTGGTTACTGGCCCTGGGCCCGCACTACGCACTCCAGCTCTTCCAAGCATATCTGAAAAATGTCGTGGCGGACCCACTCCACCACCGGGGCGGGGTCGCCGCTCACGTCGAAGTTGGCCGTCCAGTCGGCGTAGGTGCGGCCGTCGGCCTGCACCTCGTGGATGGTGAGCGTGGCGCTGAAGTTCTGGGTCGGCACGTCGCCCTTGGTGAGGGCGTACATGATGCGCCGGTCGCGGTCGGAGAGTTCGAGCAAGGTTTCCTCGATAAGCGCCCCCTCGGCCACGGTGTTGACGCGCACGGCTCCAACCTGGGCCGCGGTGGCACCGTTTTTCAGCTCGCAGTGGGAAACGAAGGGAAACCAGCGGTCGAGGGCACCGAAATCGCGCACGAGCGCCCAGACCTGCGCGGCCGGAGCCTCGATAACTTTACTATACTGAACGTAAGGCATGAGAAGGAATGGTGGGTGAGTAAGTAAGTGAGTAAAAGAAAACGGGCGCGTTGGACCGGCTGATTGGCCCGGCGACCCCCCCCCCGGCGCGGCTTATTCCGCCGGAACGCGCCGGAGCACGTCCAGGTAGGGAATCAGATCCAGAAACGCCGTGGCGTGGGTGATGCGGTCTGCTTTTAGCGTCATGGCCCAGCAGTAGGTGTTGCGGTAGGGCTGTCCGTCCTTGGCCGTGGCCACGCCATCCCAAAAGGCTACTACCACGTCGCCATCGGGGTACAGCTTGTGCACCGTGGGCACTATGGGGGTAGCCAGCCGCACGGTCAGGGGCGCGGCGGCCTCGGCCAGAAACTGCTGCTTGCCGGAGTAGGTTTTGGAATAGGCGGAGCTGCCCGTGATGGTCCACTGCACGTCGTCGGCCAGCAGGTCGAAGAAGTTGCCGGTTCCGGCCGCCCACTGGTCGAAGGCTTGCTCAATCAGTTGCTTGTTGTGCGCCTCGGTGGCCGCTACCGCCTGGGCATCCCCTGCCCGGGACGTGCAGCCGGCCAGCAGCAGCGTTGCGCTCACGCCCGCCACCACGCCCAGGGCGTGCCGGCGGCAGAAAGAAAAAAGGGAATCGCTCATGTATGTAAAGAAGATTGGTAAGGTTTCCTGCTGGCAGCAGCGTGCCTTTTTTTATGGCAACAAACTGCTTAATAGTACTTTACAGATGCGGGCTCGGGCTGAACGCGGTGTGCCCTCCGCCCGACATCACCCGCCGCCATCGGCGTTCAGGTTTGCTTCCACCTCGCTGATCGGCACTTCCACCGTGGAGTTATGCTCGCGCACGATTTTCCAGCCGGCCCCGGTGGCGTGCCACACCAAAGAGCTGAGCGTTCGAATCCCCGTCACCTTGCCGGCCTTGGATTCCAGGCGGGCCTCAAACTGGAGGGCAGAGGTAGCCAGGGCACCGTCTACCAGCACGGCAGGCGCGATGGAAACCTGGTGCCGGGCGCTGCGCAGTGCCGAAAAGGCCGGCTCCCAGATGGCCCCGTACGCGGCGGCGCTGCGCACGACGCGGTGCTGCGGGTCGAAGTCGTCGTAAAGCAGCAAATTTGGGTCGGTGAAGTCATAGTACTTTCCGAGTTTCTGCCGAAAGTCGAGCGGCTCGTCACCGGCCTTCTGCTCCCAGCCCACCAAAATCCATTCCCGGTGAAGCGCGGCTACCTCCCTTGCGGAGGCAGTCAGGGCGGCCAGTTGGCCCGGCGTCCGGTAGAGCACCATGCCGCCGTGGTAAAGTACGCCGTCACGGAAGTCGCCATCGGCCGTGAAGCCCGTATCGTCCACGTAGTCGATATGGTCACCAGTGATGGTGTAGCGGCCCTGGTAAGCGCTTTCGCGGGTGCCGCGGGCCTTGTCGTAGCGGCCGTTGGGCAGCAGCTCGTGGCGGACGCGGCCATCCTGGGTCACCCACATGCCCACGTAGGACGTCTGGGGGGTGGGGGTGGTCATTTCGGTGGGGGGCTTGGGAGGTTGGTCCATACGGGGGGGTAGGCCGGGGCCTGTCGTTGGGGGCAGAAGAGAAGTGAAAACGCTTCGCTACGGGCAGTTGCTACCGAAGTCGGGGCGGAAACCTGGCGGGGCTACTTCGCTAGTAGGACCGCTGCCCGGCCGGGCGCACCACCAGCTCGTTCACGTCCACGTCGGCGGGTTGAGCCAGGGCGTAGGCAATGGCGCGGGCAATGGCTTCGGCCGGCAGCAGGTGGATGCGAAACTGCTCGATGGCCGCCTTCTTCATTGCCGGGTCGGAAATGGTGTTGGGCAGCTCCGACTCGGTGGCGCCGGGCGCGACGAGCGTCACGCGGATGCTGGGAGGGCACTCCTGGCGCAGCCCTTCGGTGAGCGCGCGCACGGCGAACTTGGTGGCGCTATACACGGCCGACGTCGGCCCCACCCACCGGTCGCCCACCGATGTGATGTGCACAAAATGGCCGGCCTGCTGGGCCTCGAACACGGGCAGCGCCGCGGCAATGCCGTAGAGCACGCCCTTCAGGTTCACGTCTACCATCTGATCCCACTCGGCCACTTTGCCGTCTTTCAAGTAGGAAAGTGGCATCACGCCGGCGTTGCTCACCAGCACGTCGAGGCGGCCGAACTCGGCTTGCGCAAACGCCACAAAGGCGGCGAGCTGGGCGGCATTAGTGACGTCGAGTTCCCGGTAGCGAGCCGTGCCGCCGGCGGCTTCTAGCTCGGTTACGATGGTGGCCAGCTTTTCGGTGCGGCGGGCTCCGAGCACAACATGAGCCCCCTGGGCGGCCAGGTAGCGGGCGGCGGCTTCGCCGATACCACTGCTGGCTCCGGTGATGGCCACGACTTTGCCGGTTAATTCGGTGGTTGGGGTAGGCATAATAGGTAATTGGTTTGACACAAAGGTCTGCTAACTCACCCTCAATAGGCTTGTTCTACTCAAACCAATACTTTCGAAAATCAAACCATCCGAGCCGCCGAAGGCACCCGCCCCGTGTGCTTGCGGAAAAAGGTGGTGAAGTGGGCCGGCTCCTCGAAGCCTAAGCAGTATGCCACCTGAGCCACAGACCAGTCGGTGTGGCGCAGCAGAGCCTGCGCCTCCTGCACCAGACGCTCGGCCAGCAACTGCGTAGTTGTTTTGCCGGTTACGGTTTTCAGGACCCGATTGAGGTGGTTGACGTGCACGGCCAGCTGCCCGGCAAAGGCTTGTGCCGTACGCAGGCGTACCCGCTGCTGCGGCGATTCAATGGGAAACTGCCGGCTCAGCAGCTCGGTAAATAGCGAGGTGATGCGCAGGGCGGCGCTGCTGCTGTGGTATAGTACCGAGGCGGGCACTAGCTTCTGCGCCTCGTGTATCAATTCCACCAGGTAGGCTCGCAGCAGGTCGTATTTGTAGGCGTAGGCCGACTCAATCTCGGTCAGCATCTTCTCGAAGATAGCCGCTGTGGCCGTGCATTGGTCGGCTGTGAGCACGTAAATGGGCTGGCCACCCGGCTCGAATACCGGGAAGACGGTTCGCGTACCGGCCGGGGTAAGGGGCAAAAAGGCGTCGGTGAAAATGCAAAAAAAACCACCTTGCGGACCTTCCAGTTGCTCCCAGTGGTAGGGTACGAGCGGATTGGCAAACAGCAGCGCCGGCCCCTCAATGCCCACTACCTTGTCGGCGTAGTGGTAGCGGTTGCGGCCCAAAATCAGGCTGACTTTATAAAAATCCTTACGGCTGTAAGGCACCGGACGGGCGTGTGGCCCCACGTACTCTTCCGTACGAAACACGTTGAAATGGCCCAGGTCCTGTTGCAGGTTCGCGGGCATCCACTGCATCTTGTCGCGGTAAAACTGCTCCAGGCTGACATGATCTACCATGCGGCGAAGCTACGATAAACAAACGTATTGCTCTAAGCAAAAAGGGGGATTTAACGTCGGGTTTAGAGGCTGGCACTACGGAAATGGCGGCCGGTTCGATGGGCAGCCGGTCTACTTAAACGTACCCTGGCGCCGCCGCTGGGCCGCGTCCGCCAGCCGCGGCGGCCGGATAGAGATTGTATGGGCAGTGGCCTCGTTTCTTACCAAATGTTCAGTAACGTCTTGCGCCGTCGGGAGATCTTTGCCTTATTCATCCTAACTAGCATCGCCTCATGGATTACTCCCTGCTGATTACCGGCGGCCACACCAGCCTCGGTCTTGCCGCCAGCCGCCACCTGCTGGCCACCGCTCCGGAAGCCCACTTGATCTGGGCGACCCGCTCGCGGCAGGCAGCCGAGCAGGCCACCGCAGACCTGGGGGCCCCGGACCGCATTACCATCCTGCCGCTCGACCTAAACACGCTCGCCAGCGTGCGCCACTTCGCCGACGACCTGCTGGCCCGCTTGCACGCCGGCACGCTCCTGCCGCTGCGCGTTCTGGTGTGCAACGCCGGCATTCAGTTTGCCCAGGGCCAGCACTGGACGGCGGAGGGCATCGAGCAAACCTTTGGCGTCAATTACCTGGCGCATTTCGTTCTTGTCGAGCGGCTGCTCCCCGCCCTGGAGCCGGCGGGCCGCCTGGTGCTGGTCGGCAGCGGCACCCACTTCGACGCGCCCCGTATCTGGACGGCCGCGATATTCGGGATGCCGCCCGCGCAGTACCTGGGCGTGGCGCCCCTGGCCCGCGGCGAGGTGCCCGCGGCGTTGCCACCCGCCAGCGCCCCCGCCAATCAGTTCCGCTACGCCACCTCTAAGCTCTGCACGCTGATGTACATGTACGAGCTGGACCGCCGCCTGCGGGCCGCAGGCTCCCGCGTCACCGTTACCACCTTCGACCCCGGCCTGATGCCCGGCACGGGGCTGGGTCGGGCCAATACGGGGGCGGCGCTTTGGGCCTGGAAAAACGTGCTGCCCGTACTGCGGCTGTTTCCGGGCGTCAATTCCACCAAGACTTCTGGCCGCCACCTGGCGTGGCTGGCCACCAGCCCCGCTGTGGCGGGGGTAACGGGCAAGTACTTCGAAGGCCGTCAGGCCGTATCTTCCTCCGCACTATCGCGCCAGCCGAAGCTGTAGGCCGAACTTTGGGGAGACACCGAACAGCTGCTAGCAGTGCAGCCGGCCCTGGGGGGTCCTCACCGCTAAGACCTGCCATAGTACGCTTTTGGCCGAGCCATCATCTTTCCCATCTGCTCCCGCATGAGCTACCCTGCCTTAGAAAATTTCCTGCTGCAATTTATGCCCTTTACGCCGCAACAGCTGGCCCTGATTGCCAACCAGGCGACGGAAAAACCCTATCCGGCCGGCGCGTATTTTTCGGAGGCTGGTCGGGTAGCCCGCGAAATAGGCTTCGTGCTGGAGGGCATTTTTCGGGTGTCCTATTTCAATAAGGACGGGGAAGAAATCACGAAGTACTTCCTGGAGGAGCACCGCTTCATGGCCGACCTGAATAGCTACCAATACCAGTTGCCCGCCACGGAGTATCTGCAGGCCGTTACCCCGGCCCGGGTGCTGGTCTTCGCGGCCCGCGACTGGCAGACGCTGGGCCAGACCATCGGGGGCTGGCCCGAAACGGAGCGCAACATCATCACGCGGGCGCTGCTGGAAAAAGTAAACCGCGTGAGTCCGCTCGGGCACGAAGATGCGTCCACCAAGTATCAGAACTTTCTAACCACCTACCCGCACCTGGCCAACCGCGTTCCCCTGGCCCAACTGGCTTCTTACCTGGGCATTACCCCGCAGTCGCTGAGCCGGGTGCGCAGAAACCTCGGCCGCTCGGCCGCCACGCCCAACTGACGGGCAGCGCGGTCCGCTGCTCCGAAAACAGCCCTTTTCTTTTTGGTCCTGGTTTAGGCACCGTTGCCAGTTTTTTTGCCCGCGGCTCGTTGACCAGGTGCCGCCCTGGCGGCTTACCACGGGCACGTCGCCGGGGCCGGGAAGTATTCCTCGCTGAAGAACTGGCCGGTGGGGCCGTCGGGGCCCAGCAGCGCGTACTTGGCGATGCGCTGTCCGGCTTCTTCGACCGTGCTGCTGCCCTGCTGGCCCGTGAAGTCGGTTTTGGTGTAGCCGGGGCACACCGCGTTAACCTTGAAGGGCTTGTCGCGCAGCTCGTAGGCCAGCTGGATGGTGTACATGTTCAGGGCCGCCTTCGATGCCTGGTATACCGGCAGCCGATACGCGTAGGTATCGTTGGCGAAGTCAGCGTACAGCGTCAGCGAAGCCATCGACGTGCTCACGTTCACGATGCGCGGCTGCGGCGCTTGCTCCAGCAGGTCCACGAACGCCTGCGTAACGCCGGCGACCCCGAACACGTTGGTTTCAAACACGGCCCGAAACTGTGCCAGCGTGGCGTTCAGGGCCGTCTGGGGCATCCCGCCGTTGATGCCAGCATTGTTAACGAGCACATCCAACACTGGCGTTTTCGCGCCAATGGCAGCGCGGGCGGCCTGGATGGAGGCGGGGTCCGTGACATCGAGCTGGACGGCTTCCATGGTTGTGAGCCCGCTGGTGCGGAGCCGTTGCACGGCATCTTGGCCGTTGGCTAGGTTGCGGCTGCCGAGGTACACGAAAAAGCCCTGTTGGGCGAGTAATTGGGCGACTTGTAGGCCAATGCCTTTGTTGGCGCCGGTTACTAATGCTGAATTCATGAGTTGAGTTGGTTGAATTGATGAAAAACGAGCCGATAAGATTCTTCTAATTGAGAAAGCAGGCTAAGAGCGTATTCTCATCGGTGAGATGATTATTGGTGTCGTGTCAAGCGCCTCGCCCGGCCAGGGTCGATGGGGAGTAGCCATACTGCTTCTTAAACGCATAGGAGAAATGCGCTAGGTTCTCGAAGCCTACCTCCAGGTACAGTTCCGCGGGCCGGCGGCTTTTTTCCGTGAGCTGGTAGTGGGCCAGCGCCAGCCGTTTCTGCGTGAGCCAGCGCTGGGGGCTTAGCGCAAACGCTTTCTTAAAGTCGCGCTTGAAGGTGGTCAGGCTGCGGCCGGTCAGGTAGCTGAATTTGGCCAGGGGCAGGTTGAACATGTAATTCGCTTCCATAAACTCAATCAGATTCAGTTTGCCGGGCTCGGTGAAGTCGGCCAGTACAGCATCGGTGCACGGGTCGAGGCTGCGCACAATTTCCAACGTCTCCGCCATTTTGACGGCCAGCAGCTTGTCGGGCAGGCGCTGCTCCAGCCCCAGGTAGGGCAGCAGGGAAGCGAAGAGGCTTCGCAGGAGCGGGCTCTGGGGCAACAGCAGCGGGCCCGGGGCCACCGACCGGGCCGGAGTCGGGGCCGGGGCGTTTTCCGCGTAGTAGGCCCGCAGCAGGGCCAGGGGCAGCTTCAGCACTACGGCCTGGTACGCAGTGCCGTCTTGGGTGGGATACTTGAGCAGCGTGGCGGGCTGTAGACGGGGCAGAAGCAGCGTGTCGCCGGTGCCGCAGTAGTGCGTGCGGTCGGCCTGCACCACTTTCAACTCGCCCGCCAGCACCCCCACCAGCACGTTATCGTCGCAGACCAGTTCCCGGCCGTAGCGCCGGTCGCCCTGGCAAACAGCCACCAGGTCTGCGTAGGGGTTTACCTGTTTGATTGGCATAACTTAGGGCGGTTAGCGGCTGGCACGGTAGCTTGCGGCGGTGGCCCGCGCTACCTGACTCGACAAAGGTAGGTGGCCCAATACCAACCTACCTTGTTTAAAAGGCCAAATTTGCTTTGCTCAGCGGGCCACTTGGGCTGCTGAGCCGGCGTGGCGGCAAACGTCCCGTAGCGCCCGTAGTCTCCTACCGCCCCCCCGTGCCATGCAGCAACCACTTCCAGCGCACCTGCTTAGACAGCACTTCGAAACGATCTTCCCGCTTACGGACGAGGAGTTTGCCCAGATGCTGGCCCGCTTCACGCTCAGGCGCTTTAAAAAGCACCAGTTCCTCATCCAGCCCGGCAAGCTGGTGCGCTATAATTATTTCGTGGTGTCAGGCCTGCTTAAGCTCGTGTATACCGATACGGCGGGTAAGCCTTACCTGCTCGCGTTTGCGCCGGAAGACTGGTGGGAAAGCGACTTGCAGGCCTATTATACCCAAACTGCGGCCACGCTCTCGCTGGAATGCCTGGAAGACACGGCCGTGTATTGTTTGGCGCTGGAGGACTACCACCAGCTCTGCGCCGAGCTGCCCAAGCTGGCGCGCTTCTTTTTGCACAAAGCTGTTCTGGGATCCATTGCAACCCAACAGCGCCTGCTCTCGCTACTAACCACCCCCGCCCAGCAGCGCTACTACCAGTTACTAGACAAGTACCCGGCCCTTGGACAACGGGTATCGAAAACCCTGCTGGCCTCCTACCTAGGCGTGTCGCGCGAAACGCTGAGCCGGCTGATGGCCTAGTGCAGCTCCCGCCGGTGTGACCTGTCGCACACTGTAATAGTGCGGTAGGTCACACATTTGCGGTGGGCCGGCATCCTAATTTTGCCCGCTCAGTTACCCGCCCCGCGTGTACGGTGGTAGCTGGCTCCTGCCTCTCGACTTACTCGCCACCGTGCCCGCGTTGGCTCAGTCCTTCTCAACCACAAAACTAACCATCAAATGGAAAAACGTGCGATCAACCCCTGGCAGTGGCAGGACCAACGCAGCTACGTGCAGGCCGTAGAAGTCAAGCAAGCCACCAGTACGCTCTACTGCGCCGGGCAGGCGGCCGTCGACGGGGCCGGCCATTCGAGTGCCGCCGACATGAACACGCAACTCGTTCAGGCCCTGGAGAATGTAGAACGGGTGTTACGGGAGGCAGGCTACGAGCCCCGCCACATCGTGCGGCTAAACATTTACACTACTTCGACCGCGGAGCTTATGGCTTGCTTTGCCGTCTTCCAGGAGTGGGTAGCCCAACACAGCCTCAAGCAAACGACGACGCTGCTGGAAGTAAACAGCCTGTTTGAAACCCTGAAAGTGGAACTGGAAGTTACCGCCGTCAAGTAAGCCGGCCGCCGCGCCGGCCCGGGAGCCCGCCGCAACCAGCGCCGAACCAATCAGGCCAAAGAGCGAACGTCCTTTCGACCAACGGGGGAGAACAGCAAAAAATGGGGCTCTACGTCCCCGCTACGCAATGGGGGAGTGCGTAGCGTCCTACTCCTCGGCCAGTAGAAGGTGTTCCAGGCGAGGCCGGTTTTCGGTCCCCCAGTTGCTCATGGCTTCGATGACGGGTAGCAGGGTGCAGCCAAAATCGGTCAGGCTGTACTCAACTTTCGGCGGCAGCTGAGGATAAATCCTTTTGCTAATAAGGCCGTGCCGCTCCAGCTCGTTGAGCTGCACATTGAGCACGCGCCGGGTAGCCTCCGGGATGTGGCGCTGTAGGTCGCTGGGCCGTTGCACGCCCCGCCAGATTTGATAGAGCAGGGAGGGTTTCCACTTGCCATTGAGCACTTCCTTGGTCAGCGCCAGGCCACAGTCGAAGGATTGAGTTATTTTTTTCTGATACATAACGCGCAAATTGGGTAGCGGCTGGTGGTGGGGCACATGACGGGCCATAAGGACAAATGTAGCCCTAAGGGCTAAAAGTATCTATAGGCGATAAGTTTATCCGGGATTGTCTGCCAATGCAAAGCGGCCGAAATTTGTGGTGCCTAATCAATCCTGTGCTAGAGGCTACGCACGCTATCATTTTACTTATTGATTTTCAATATAATGTCAGAAAACATTTCCGCTCCAGCTGCGGCCAGCTACCAGGGTTACCAGGCCCTGCGCATTGCGCTCGACCAGGGCCTGGCCGCCGTCACTATTGACCATCCGCCGCTGAACGTGCTCGACATTCCGCTCATCACGGACCTGCTGCGCTTCACGGCCACCGTGCGGGCCGACGAGCGGGTGCGCGTCATCGTGTTTGAGAGTGCCGACCCGGAGTTCTTCATTGCCCACGGCGACATGCACTTCATTACCGACCCGGCATCGGTGGCGGCGTTCGTGGCCGATGCTGCGCCGTCGCCGCTCAATCCCATGCAGGAACTGCACGAGCAGCTGCGCACGCTGCCCCAAATCACGATAGGCAAGATTGCCGGGCTGGCGCGTGGCGGCGGCAACGAACTGCTGCTGGCCCTGGATATGCGCTTCGCCGCCCTCGGGCCAACCGGCTTGGCCCAGCCCGAAGTGCTGATGGGCATCATTCCCGGCGGCGGGGCCACCCAGTACCTGACGCACCTGGCGGGCGCGCCGCGCGCTCTGGAAGCCATCCTCGGCGCGGCGCTGTTTGATGCCGCGCTGGCCGAGCGCTACGGCTGGATTAACCGCGCCCTGCCGGCCGACGAGCTGGACGGGTTCGTGGCGACGCTGGCCCGGCGGATTGCGGCCTTGCCCGCAGGCGTAGCGGCGGCGGCCAAGGCCGCAGTGCGGGCGGCATCGGGGCCGCTGCCGGAGGGGCTCGCGCAAGAAAACACATTGATGGGCGGGCTTTTCCAGACCTCGACCGCCGTGGAGCGCACGGGCCGGGCGCTGGCGGCCGGCGCCCAAACGCGGACCGGCGAGCGGGACCTGGAAGGACTGCTCAACAACCTATAAGTACCCTCATTTAACTTCTTATAACTGCATGATTCGCAAAGCAATAGAGATAACCGATGCCAACTTTGAGCAGCTTATCCAGTCGGATAAGCCGGTGCTCGTGGATTTTTGGGCCGAGTGGTGCGGCCCCTGCCGGATGGTGGCCCCGGTGGTGGAAGAGCTGGCCGGCGACTACGAAGGCCGCGCCATTGTCGGCAAGCTGGACCTGGAAGCCAACTCCCAGGTACCGATTAAATACGGTGTCCGCAGCATCCCTACCCTGCTGGTTTTCAAAAACGGCCAGCTGGTAGACAAGCAGGTAGGGGCCGTGCCCAAGCACGTGCTGGCCCAAAAGCTCGATGCCCACTTAACGACCTAGGCCGCTAGCTTCTGGTGCCAAAAAGCCCTGACCGATGCGGTCAGGGCTTTTTGTTGTTAATCTGACAGGGCAATCCGGTTTTTAGGCTATGGTTCTCAGACTAAACGCATTTAGGGTGTTGTTGAACAAATAGGGGAAACCCTCCGACTCAGCAACCAAATAGCGCTAATGCTACTGATAAGGCGTGAACGCGCCACAAGAGTAGCGAGGAACGATAGTTTTACACGTCCCTTAATGCTATTGAAGGAGAATAGCGAAAACGAGCGTTAAGACTAGCGTTTTGGCCACATGCCTGGGTAACATACTGTCAAACAGGGTATTAATTACGGAAATTAGGCGGCTGTGCGCCCGAGTCGGAGGTTTTCCCTATTTGTTTAACACCCAACGGGGGAAATAACGACCTATCAGGACAGGCGCTTAGGATAAATAGCAGCAGTTCTCACTATCGGTCAGATGAGCCTGACGCAGTACAGGTCGATGAGCTGATCGTGCAGAGCGTCCATGGACTGGACGGGCACGACCCGGAAGACCGCACGGGTGGCGTCCCATAACTTGACGCGCGTTTTGAGTTTAGTGAGCAGGGCCCAAAACTTGCGGTTGGCAGCCTGCTGGAGTTGGTCGACCCAGAAGGCAAGCAGCATCACGTAGGCCATGACCGTGCAGAGATGCTGCTGGCCGTGACCGTAATTATGTTCAAAGTGATAGCCCTGGTTTTTGAGCGTGTTGAACGTCTCGTTTTCGATCTTCCAGCGCGCGCGCCCCACGGCCAATAACTCCGCTACGTTGTCGGGGCTCAGCTCCAGGTTGGTGATGAAGGTGAAGGTCGTCTCCTTACCCTTAGCGTCGCGGATAATGGCGTAGAGCATGTTGACCGCCACCTCAGCGTTGGTGGCGTTCAGCTCCAGCCCATTAGCGTAGCCTATTGCATAGTCCTCCCCGGCCTTCGTCTTCCACTCCTGCCAGGGGACCTGGTACTGGCTATCCAGTTCATCGAACTGGGTAAACAGGTGGGCGTGGCCCTTGTCCTTGACGCCGATGAGGTAGCGCCAGTGTGCGTTTTGGCCGATGCGTTGGACCACCGGGGCACAGGCGTAGAGCGCATCGAGCACGAAGATGGTCGCCAGTTCGGGGTGGGTCGCCTCGAAGTTAGCCAGCAGCCGGTGCACGGCCGTACGCTCACAGTCGTTTTTGACCTCTCCGTCCTGCTGCGTCATCGGCTCGTGGTCCCAGGGCAGCACCTCGGCCAGTCCGGGTTTGACCATGACCGCACTCAGCATGGCATGGTAGTTGGACACACTCCCGTCGCGGTGACGCCGCTGTAGACAACGCGGGCAGGAGACCTGCTTGGAGCAAAAGTGCTCCACCCCGTCCACGCTGACGGCCACGTAGTCCTCGTAGACGTGGTAGCGCTGGAGGAGTCCGCTTGCCTTGACGTGCTCGGCCAGGTGAGCAAAGCCGGCGCGCAGAGCGGCCGGGTCTAGCCCATCGAGCAGCTTACGCAGGCCGTTATCGCTGGGGATACGACCGATTTTGTAGACCGTGCTCAGGTTGTGATCTTCGGCCTGGGACATCGTACGGAACTGAAACAGGGAGGGTATCTTGAGCGAGTAGATGGCAAAGGCAGCCTTGAGCGCATCCAGCAGCGCATAGCTGGCGTTGAAGGCTCTGCCGTCATCTAGGGAGCGGAAAAAGGGGACGATCAATTGGTTGTAGAGGTGGTCGAAGCTGAGCTGTTCGCTGAGCGGAGACGTATCGGGGCCGGCCATAAACAAAAGTAGCAACCCTGGCTAAGATGACCGATAGTGAGAACTGCTGGATAAATAGCTACCACCCCACCGGTCCGCCGCGACCGAGCGCACTAGCAGCAGTTGCGAAATTTCGTGAATGGTGACGGTGGTGGCCACCGCTTCGAGCAGGGTGAGCAGGTGGCCGCCCCGGACCGTGCCCGGCTCCTCCACCCGAAAGTAAATGCCAGGGCGGCCCAGGCGGGCGAAGCGCGCCGCCATCCCCCCGTCGTTGAAACGAGCGCTGAGCTCGTAGCAGGGATGCCAGGGCTACACAGCGCGCACCCGAGCCGTGCCTAGGCCATACAGGTCGCCGATGCGCACCGCCGTTTCGAGCCGCCCGTCCGTGGTTGGGCGTGCCAGTACACGGGCTAAGCTTACATCGTCGCGGGCAGCCTCCTGTTTGCCCGGAAGAACTTTCTGGCCAGGTTTACCAAGCAGCCGGTATCAACCGGCCCCTATTGAGCCATTACCGTGGTGTTTGACTCCGTGTTGCTCCACAAGTTTTGCTCGCAGCACAGCGGCAAGCGGCCCGGACCGGCCATCACGCACCTACTACACGAATCAAGTCAAAGTCCGCGGCCGGAATCTGAAAGCAACCCAAGCTGAAGCGGTAGCTCCAGGGGGCTTTATCCTGAATAAAGACCAGGTGCTCTAACAGGAGGTGAATCGGGGCTTCGATAACAGGCTGGTAGCGCACCCGGCACCGTCTGCGCGACGTTCGGCGACAGCGCTATGGACTCTACCTACCGCAGGAGCTGCGCACCGCTGTAGATACTGTAACCGGTTTCTCAAAGCTCGTGGGCTTGGTGGCGCAGCGCGAAGCAAGGGCGGTTAACTACTTTATCTGCCGGCTTTTGGCCTCGTGTTCCGCCTTAAGGACGAGTTTCAGATTCGTGTATCGTATCATTCACGGGGTGCCGCCTCCCCCTACCTCCTGTTTCGGTAAAGTACCGCTGGATGGCTTGGTGGGTAGATTTGCTCTTTTGGAAGAAGTCTCCCTACGGAACGGGGCCGGTGTACCGGACTATCCACAGGCCCTGATTTTTATCCGTGAGGTAGACAAACCCGCGCCGGTCCACGAGCACATCTTCGGACTGCAGCACGAGCTGGCCCTGCGGCATCGGGCCGTAGCGTTTGGTGGGCTCCGGCGGCAGGAAGTAGCCGACTTCCGTGGGCTGACGCGGGTTGGCGACGTTGAACACCCGCAGCCCGGCGTTGAAATAGGCCATGTAGAGCAGGTTGCCCTGGGGCTGCACCGCGGGGTTGTGGAGCAGCATCGACATATTGTGCGGTCCCGACCACCCGCCCCTTTCGGCGAAGCTGCGGTACGGAACCTCAGCCGGCGGCACCGGCTCGGGCAGCGTGGCCAGCAGCCGCGGCTGCTCGGGGCGCGCCAGGTCCACGATGGCGGCGTAGTGCGCCGGCCCTTTGCCGTAAGACACGTCCTCGGAATTGACGTAGGCCACCCCGCGCTCCGGCACGGGTAGCACGGTGTGCACGCCGAACTTCCGGTGAAACGGGGGGCTGAAATCGAGCTGGCCGACCAGCTTGGGCCGGTGCACGTCGCTGATGTCGAGCGTAATCATGCCGGCCGCCCCGTAGGGCAGGTAGGCGCGGTTACCCAGCACGTAGGGCGGGCCGTGGAGGGAGGTTTCGGGTTCGGCGGGCTTTTCCCGGCCGGCCGTGTGCTGTCCCGGCACCCACCAGCGGCCGGCTTCCACGGGCTTAGCGGGGTTGCTGATGTCCAGGATGACGTAGATGTTGCCTTCGTAGCCGGGCACCCCGGCGGCCAGATGCACGTAGCGGCCCCCGGCGTAGAAGTTGCGGTGCGTGCCGGTGCCGCCGGTGCGGTAGGCCCCCACCTGCTGCGGGTTCACCGGGTCGGTAATGTCCCAGAGCAGCACGCCCCCCCGGTGCGCCTGCGTCGAATCACCGCCGAAGCCGGGCAGAATTTTTTCCAGCGCGGTGACCATCATGTTGCCGGACAGTTCCATCTGCCCGGTGAATGTGTTGGCCGGCCCCGGCACGAATTTGACTACGACTGGTGCCGCCGGGTCGGTCACGTCCACAATGCTCCAGCCCCGGTGCCAGAAGTGCCCCAGGTACAGGTACCACCGCCCCCGGTGCTCCCGAATCGACATTTTGAAGGCGGGCCGGCCATTCAGGTCGCTGTAGCCGACGGCCTGCACCTGCTTCCCCTGATAGCCCGGCGGCAAAGCTTGTGCCTGCGCGGAAAGAGTCCGACCAAGAGTAAAAGTTAGCAGGGCTACCAGCCCCACCAGCCACGGCCAGCCCGCGCGGCTTGGCCGTGACTGGGAGCCCGCGCGGGAGCGGAGTGAAAAGCGGAAATTCGTCATCGTAATCGCGAGAAATTTAGTGGACAAAAAACGGGCACGCAAGCGTGACGCGCGGAGTTCATTAGGCCAAACCGTTTCAAGGTTGGGTCTTGGCAGAGGCCGCTAAGCCTTCCAGCGCCAGACCGAGCGGCACGCCTTCGGCAATGCGGCGGCTGAGGCGGTGCCGAATCGTGACGGCCAGAAAGCGGGTCAGCATCGGGTCTTTGGCGGCCAGCGTTTCGGCCAGGGCCTGCGCGCGGGCCAGCACCTGCCGAAGCGGCACCACCTCGGCCACCACGCCCCAGGCCTGCGCTTGCTCGGCGGTGAAGGAGTTGCCGGTCAGGGCCAGGTAGCGCGAGCGGTTCAGCCCCAGCACCTCTTCCCAGACCAGGGCAACGCCGTCGCCGGGCACGGTGCCGAACGCGGGGTGCGAATAGTCGGAGAACACCGTCGTGTCGGCGGCCAGCACGGCGTCGGCGGCCAGCGCCCATTCGCTGTGAATGCTGGCCGGGCCGTTGACGGCGGCAATGACGGGCATTTCCAGGTCGACCAGCCGCTGCATGGCCCGGCGTCCCCGCGAAAAAATGCCGTCCCAGGTGGCGGCCTGCGTCAAGTCGCCCAGGCTGGCTTTGTCTACGTCCGTCATAAACCGGTCGCCGGTGCCGGTCAGCACCAGTACGCGGTTGGCGCGGTCCTCGCCTATCTCGTAGAGGGCCTGCGGAAATTCCGCCTGCATAGGACCGGAGAAAGCCGCCGGACCGTCGTGGGTGTGGAAGCGCAGCGTCAGCACGCCGGACGCCGTGCGGCTGAGGGCCAGCGTGGAGTAGGCGCTGAAATAAGCCGGCGCGGCGGAAGAAGGGGAAGGGGTCATGGCTATTAAGTTTTAAATGATTGAACTGCCGCCGGGCCGCCGCCCGGTCAGGCGGCGGGCGGAGCAGCGGGTTCGGGTAGTTAAGTTGTCAATGGTCGCCTACCCCTACCCCGCGGGCGGGGCGGGTCAGGCCGGGGAGCGTCAGCAGCAGCGCCGCCAGCAGCCAGAGCAGCAGCTGCCAGCACACCAGGCTCCAGCCGCCCCATTTCCAGGCCTGCACCCCGGCGAAGGTTCCGGCCGCGCCCCCCACAAAGACCACCGTCATGTAGATGGTATTGAGGCGGCTATGGGCCGTTTCATCCAGCGAATACACCTGCGCGATATTGGTTACCTGCGTCGCCTGCACGCCCACGTCCAGCAGCAGCGTGGCGACGATAAAGGCCGGCAGCGACGCCGGCAGCCACTGCATAAGCAGGACGCTGACCAGCACCAGCCCCATTGTGAGCACCTGCGTGCGGGCCGGGTTGCCGGTGCCGGCCAGCCGCCCGACCAGCGGCGCGGCCAGGGCCCCGCCTACCCCCAGCACCCCAAACAGCCCGATAACGTCGCTCTGAAAATGAAACGGCGCGCCGCTCAGGTGAAAGGTGAGTGTGGTCCAGAACGAGCAGAACGCCCCGAACACGAGCGCGCCCAGCAAGGCAATGCGGCGCAGCAGCGGGAAGCGCCCCAGCTGCGCCACGGTAGAAGCCAGCAGCGCCCCGTACGACCCGGTGTAGCGCGGGGGCACCGTGGGCACCAGCCGTGCTATCAGCACCGTGGTGCCCAGCAACAGCCCCGCCGACAAGCCGTAGACGTAGTGCCAGGAAAACCACTGCGCAAGGTAGCCACTCACGATTCGGGCACCCAGAATGCCAATCAGCGCCCCGGAAAACACCGTACCCACCACTTTGCCCTTGTTGGTGGTGGCCAGCGCCGCCGCCAGCGGCATAATAACCTGCGTGGCGACGGCAAAAAAGCCGAGTAGAAAACTCAGGCCGTACAGCAGCCAGGCGGTGCGCGCGAGCGTGAGGCCCACGAGCACGAGCAGCAGCAGCCCCTGCAAGACGATGATGAGCCGCTTGCGCGCCACTTTGTCGCCCAGCGGGGTCAGCAGCAGCAGCCCCAGCCCGTAGCCCACCTGCGAGAGCACCGGCAAATTGCCCGCCTGCTCGGGGCGCAGGCCCACGTCGGCGGCAATGGCCGGCAGAATCGGCTGGCTGTAGTAGATGTTGGCCACGCAAACGCCCGCCGCAACGGCCAGCAGCCAGAGTTGGGAGTTAGAGAGGTCCTCGCTTTGCATCAAAACTAATTTCGGGTCGGAACTCGGGGCCGGGCGGCGCGCGGCTGCCCGGCCCCCGCTACCGGAGCAGGGGGATAGGAAAACGAAAGGCCGGGCAACTATTTCCGGTCGCCGGCCTGCGTGCGCACCATCCACTCGGGGTAGAGCACGGGGCGCTGGCTAACCGCGTCGATGGCGCGCAGGTCGTCGGCCGTCAGCAGCACGTCCACAGAAGCCAGGTTGGAGCGCAGCTGTTCGGAGGTGCGCGCCCCGATGATGGTGCTCGTCACGCCGGCCTGCATTCGCACCCAGGCCAGGGCCACTTCGGCCACCGACACCCGGTGCTGTTCGGCAATGCCTTGCAGCGTCTCCACGATACTGTAAGCTTTTTCTTTGTCGAGGGGCGGAAAGTCAAACGTGTCGCGGCGCGAGTTGCCGGCCTTAGCGGTGTCGCGGGTGTATTTACCGCTCAAAAAGCCCCCCGCCAGCGGGCTCCAGGGCATCAACGGTAAATGCAGCTCACGAGCCAGGGGCAGCACGTCGGCCTCGATGTCGCGGCAGGCCGCCGAGTAGAAGTACTGCAGGGCGCTAAACTTCTTCCAGCCGTGGCGCTCGGCCACGGCCTGCGCCTGCATTACCTTATAGGCCCGCCAGTTGCACACGCCCACGTAGCGCGCCTTGCCGCTGGCCACCACGTCGTGGAGCGTAGCCATGATTTCCTCGACCGACGTAAAGGCGTCCTCGCCGTGCACGTAAAACAGGTCGATGTGGTCAACTTGCAGGCGCTGCAAGCTCTCGTCGAGCGAGTGGAAAACGTGGTAGCGCGAGAGGCCCACGTTGTTGGGCCCCGGCTGCATTTGGCCCCGCGCCTTGGTGGCCAGCACCAACTGGTTGCGGTCAATGCCGGTGGTTTTCAGGGCCTGGCCCAGCAGCTGCTCTGCCTCCCCTAAGGAATACACATTGGCCGTATCGATGAAGTTGATGCCCCCGTCCACGGCGGCTTTCACGAGCTGGTTCACGTCGTCCTGCTGCACCTTGCCCATCTCGGCAAAAACCCCGCCGTGGCTGCCGCCAAACGTCATCGTGCCCAAGCACAGCTCGGACACCAGCAGGCCGGTGTCGCCCAAAAGATTGTAGTTCATGGTTGTGGAAGTGTTGATGAATAAAGAATTGTCATCGGCAAAAAAGAAGTAAAAAGTTCCGCCAACTCGCCCTTTACGGTCCGGCTCCGGTGCGTGAGCACTCAGGAGTAGCCATCAGATAGAGGAGCCGCCGTTGATGGCCAAATGGTGGCCGTTCACGAAGCTGGCTTCCTCAAAAAACAGAACGCCGCGACGTTGGCCACGTCGGCAGGCAGGGCCATCCGGCCCAGGGGCGAGGCCTTCGAACACGTTAACATCGAACGCCTACCGGACTTCGTCGGTCGTGAGTTCTTCCGTGCTGCCCCCCCCCCCAGGCCGTAGCCCGCGTTGGCGGCTAGCAATTGCTGCGTCAGTGCCAGCCCGAGTCCCTGCGAGACTCCGGTAATAAACCAGGTTTGGGAAGTGTCCATGTTAGATAGAACTAGTACCCATTAAAGGTAAAGGGGCTCCGCAGTCCCTGGCTTATTCTTTTCGAACGGATACCTACCCTAATCAAACATTTTGCCCCACTTGACAGCCATAGTAGCAATTGGAAAAGCAGTTACGCCCGCGGTACTACCGACATTCGGTACGCCGCGAGAAACAGACGACCTGCCGGACCTGCGCCTCCTGGGCCAAATCAAGCGCGAATAACGCTTGCATCAGCTCCGAAGGCGAGACGGCGTTGAGCAGAAACATGGTCTCGACGCCGGGCAGTGCCGCCGATCATGAGAATAGCCATAAGCTGGATTGCATAAAGGGTCCGTCGTCCGCCCACAACTGGGATTGGCACGAAAGTCTGGACGAGGGATGCTGGTCTGGCTTACTTCACGCGCTGCCACACAATGACGATTTTGGTGCCTTCCGGCCGCGTGAAGGTCTCCAGCATCCGGTCGCCGTCCACAACCATTTGCAGTTCCTGGCGCGTACGCACGCTTCCAACCCAGTTAGGGAAAGTAGCGCCCGCGACCCGGTTGCCGCTGAACTCCCCGGTTTCGTCCACAGTATAAGTGCCAAAAAGGCCGAGGCTGCCCGCCATCGCGGCTTGATTTTCCTGCGCGGTTCCCTTGCCGCGCTCGTTAGACGCAAATTTGGGAATCGTCGAATCGGTCAACACTTCCACGAAGTGCATATTGGCAGCAAAGACGAGCAGGCCATTAGGGTTGGCACCGTAGGCGGGCAGGTTTCGACCGTCCGGATCAATCTGTGCCGACACCATACGCCAGGTACCGGCCACGTTGTTTGGGCGGTTTTCGATTTGCTGGATTTGGGCTTGGTCACAAGCCGACGTAGCCAGGACGAGGGCTAAAGTAGCTCCTAACTGCACTCGTTTCAGGTAAGTGGACATGCTGCTGGGGTTCAGTCGTCAGAAAAATTGTACTAGCTGTATGTTCAATCGTCCGCCTCCGCGGCAAAAGCCACGGCCTGCTGCGCATCCAGGGCGGCCAGGCGCTCGACCAGGGCTGCCCGAATCTTGGCGTAGGCCCCGCGCCCAAGCGTTAGCCGCCGCGGAGCCGGACTTTGGTCCACGGAATGGAGCATGGCGTCCACCATTTTAGCCGGGTCACCGTTTACGGTAAAGCTGCCGTCTCCAATACCGCGCCGGACGGCGCCGGCGGGTGTGGCCTCGTACACGGTCAGGGGGGTCGCGTGGATCAGGCCGCTGCCGAAGCTCGTGCGGGCCGGGCCGGGCTCGACCAGCGTAAACTCGATGCCGAACGGCGCGACTTCTTGAGCCACGGCCTCTACGAAGCCCTCAATGCCCCACTTGGTGGCGTGGTAGTAGCTAAAATTGGGGTAAGTAATCTGCCCGCCCTCCGACGAGAGTTGCAGCACGCGCCCGCCACCCTGAGCCCGCAGGTGGGCAGCGCGGCGCGGATAACTTGAATCGAGCCGGTTAGGTTAGTGTCCAGCTGCTGCTGAATCTGGTCGTCGTCGCTTCTTCGCCCGCGCCGAACAGGGCGTAAGCGGCGTTGTTGACGACGACGTCGATACGACCCAACTCGGCAAAGGCCTGGTTTATTACGCGGCGCACGGCGGCGGTATCGGTCACGTCCAGTGGAGCTACCCAGAGCAGGTCGCCGTACTGCGCCTTCAAGTCGTTAAGCACGTCGGGTTGGCGCAAGGTAGCGGCGACCCGTGCGCCACGGGCCAACAGTTTTTCGGTTAACAACCGGCCGAAGCCGGAGGAGGTACCCGTGATAAACCACGTTTTTCATAAGACTATTGGTTAAGTATGCCACAAAGGTCACGGTGTCAAGCAGCATTTGGCTAACGCCAGGACAAACCAATACTGACGCCAATCAAATCTTCCGCAGGGACGAGGGCGTATAGCCGACCACCCGCCGGAAAAGCTGGGCAAAATGCGTGGGCTCGTCAAAGCCCAGGCAGTAGCTGATTCGACTGATGGGCCAGTCGGTATGCAGCAGTAAGGTGCGGGCCTCCTGCACCAGGGCGCTCAGCCAGCAGTTGGGTAGTGGTTTTACCCGTGGCTGCCTTCAGCACCCGGTTGAGGTAGTTGACATGCACGGCCAGGCGGTCGGCGAAATCAGCCGGGGTGCGCAGGTGCAGGCGCCGGGCCGGAGTGACAATGGGATACTGGCGGGCCAGCAGCGCGTGGAATGCGGCTACAAGCGCTCCGGACCACTTGTCGCGCGCAGCACCTGTGAGGGCGCAAATTTCAGTGCCCCGTGGATGCATGTCATCAGGTAATGGTACAGTAATTCGTCCTTGGCGGGGTAGTCGGAATCCTGCTCCACCAGCATCTGCTCGAATAAGCGGGCTAAACTGGGCGTGCTGGGCCGGCGTAAGGCGAAAAAGCCGGGCCGGTCGGGCGCGAAAACGGCCCAGTCGGCGGGCTGCACGAGCGTGCGGGTGGGCACAAATCCTTCGTAAAAACGCAGCAGTACCCGTGGCAGGTAGCTGCGTCGGGCAGCTCCCATGCGTAGGGTACCTGTGTATTGGTAAACACCAGCGCGGGTTCCGCGGAGGCCAGTTCCAGGCGCTGGTCGGCGTAGTGGTAGGTAGCGGGCCCGAAGCTCAGGGTGACTTTAAAAAAATCCTTGCGGCTGTAGACGCCCATCAGCTCAAAATCGGAGAGGAAATCTTCCAGTCGCCACGCCCGAAAGTGCCCCCCGGTCGGCCAGTTTAGCACCGGGCCGCTGCGCGGGCTTATCAGCATAATAGTCAGTCAATTTTAGCTGGTGAATCATTTTAAAATGGGGTTTTTTCGCCTGGGCAAATATAAGCCATATAACTTTTAGCGGCTAGCTACCAGCTTTGTTCTGTTTAACAGCATTTTAGGAGGCCGGCGGGAATGACCAGGCAGGAGCGGGCTTTTTCTGGAGGCCGGCCGCATTGCCCAGGAGGTCGGCTTCATCGCACAGGGAGTTTTCCGGGTCTGCTACTTCGACCGCGCGAGCGCGGAAATCACCACTTACTTTTTGGAAGAAAACAACTTTGTGGTGAATCCGCAAAGCTACCGGTACCGGCCTGCCCTCCACCAAGTACGTGCAGGCCGTGACCGAAGCCCAGGCCCCAAGCAGTTACACCCCTAACCTCACGTTACGCTACAATTTTGTAGCCATTTGGGAATTAGAGGATATGCATGCTATTTTCAGACCGCGCCCTTGCGCGAGGATTGTCTGAAGATTCGTATATTCTAGGATGGATGTTACAAAAATAATCACCAACGACCGTCAACTACAGGCTCTTACGAGTTTGAACCCGTCGGAGTTCCAGGAGCTTCTACCAATTTTCACCCACCGCTTTGAGCAGAAGTACAAGCATTTCGGCATGACGGGTAAAAGAAGGAAAAAGCCCCTTAGCGTTAGAGCAATCACTAGTCCCACTAAGACGCTGCCAGGAACAATTGACAAATTACTGTTTATCCTGTACCATTTCAAAATCGATGCCATTCAGTTTGCCGAAGCAGCTTTCTTCGAACTTAGCCAGAGTCAAACCAGCCGGTGGATTAAGTACTTGCAACCGGTACTACAGCAAACGATTGTCGATCTACACCTGCACCCCGCCAGGAATTTAGACGAGTTAATCCGATTATTCAGAAACCGACAACGGTCCGCGTCGGTGGTGGATAAGCCAGCAGCCAGAACGCTCCATGCCGACGCTACCGAGCGTGAGATCAGCCGTAACGTAGACTACGAAGCCCAGCGCTATGACTACTCGGGCAAGCAGGGTAAGCACTGTGTGAAGAACACTGTGTGAAGAACACTGTGTGAAGAACACTGTGATCAACGATGAATTTCAGTTTATTCACTTCTTAGGATATACCCATCGGGGTGCTATTCACGACAAAAAGCTTCTGGAAGAAGAACTGCCTCACTTGAACTACGGGGTATTTGCTGAACTTTGGTTTACAAAAGATTCCGGATATCAAGGATACCTACCCGGTGGAGTGCACTGCATGCAACCATACAAGAAAAGAAGAGGCATGCTGCGCACAGCAATGCAAAAGGAATTTAATACCTGGCTTGCATCAATACGCGCAGTATCGGAAAACACGATTGGCAGCCTAAAGAAGTTACGAGGTTTAAAGCATAAACGCAGACGGTTCAGATTAAAACAGACTGACTTGAGCGCCCTGATCGCGGCAGGGCTACATAATTTGCGGGTAAGCCGCCGCCAAACAACCTACGAATCGGGACTTGCTCGTGTACGCGCGAACTTGTAAAATTCTTATGCATATCCTCTATTACTCAACTCTTTTCATCCCTACTCCCCCACCAATTTGCTGAGGGTATACGTATCCAAAAAGGCATCCACTGCTATAATCTTTCCGCTATCGCCAAACCTGAGTTTCCAGGCATATTCGTTTAGGTAAGGGTCGCCGTTGACGGCGGTAGCGGCCCCCTTCCACTGCAACCATACCACATCTCCGGATGCATTAATGTCGATAAGCTCGGGCTTTATGCTAGTGCTTAAGTAGTCATTTATCGGGACTACCGCCTTGTCAATGAATTCCTGCTTCCCGCGGTACACCCCCGAAAAAGGGGCCCTCCCGGTTACCTGCCAGACCATGTTTTCGTCCAGCAAATCAAAAAGGCTTCCTTTTTCCTCGACCCAGTCATCAAACGCGCGTTCGACAATTTTTCGATTTTTGTCCGTTGTCCCGTCGTTCATTGATGTGATATCGTTTCGTTCTTCATCGCGTAAGTCAAGTGTCACCGTTTTGGAATCGTCCCCTTGGGATGCTTTCTTTTCGCAGGCCGAAAGCGCGCAGACGCTTAGTACCAGCGCGATCTTGATATTATTCTTCATAGAATTGATTTTATTGCTCGCTTTTGTAAAGGATCATCCCGCCATGGTACAGTACACCATCCTTAAAATCCCCATCGGCAGTAAAGCCGGTGTCGTCCTTGTACTCGATATGGTTGCCCTCCACCCAGTAGATGCCTTGATAGGCGCTTTCCCGATCGCCGCGAGCTTCGTCGTAACGACCATCGGGCAGTAGATGGTGACGGATACGACCGTCTTCGGTTACCCACAGGCCTACGTACGCTCCGGTCTCTTCGATCGTTTCTTTGATTTCCATTTCTTTGCTTTCTTTATCAAGACTGTCTGTTTGACCGTAGCAGCTCGCACACAAGGGGAAGACTAGTAAAAAAAGTAGCCTGAAGGAATTTGTCCTACTCATAACTTTCTCGTTTAAAATGTGATCTTATAGTTGAATATACCATCGGTGGTATAATTATAAACTCCCCCGTAAGTGCTTATGCTGGGGGGACTGTTCCCCGGGGTGCCGTATCGGTGTAGATAGCCGTGTGATGGCACGTATCGGTAACGGTCTGTGTGTTTTAATCGGCCCGGGGCGAATGGTGAATTCGCAGACCACCGCAAGCCAAGCCAAACCCAGCAATGGGTGGTAGGTGCTCCCGGCGGTAGTTACGCTACCAGGCCCACTCCATGTTTTTGTAGTCGAGGTACAGGTTCTTTTTAGATTCCATATTCCTGAGCACTACCGCATACACCCCGTCAATGCTTTCAGCAACGGATATTTCCGCCGATACTGTTCCGTCCAGTGTCCCCATCTCCGTGGCTACCCAACCGGGATGAATGTGCAAGACCGTAATGTTCTTCCGGTTGAATTCCGAGAAGAGGCCACGCGCCATAATGTTGAGGCCGGCTTTAGACGCTCGGTATAGCTCCAACCCTCCTTCGATGTTCCTGTCTACGCTGCCGCGGTGAGAAGACATAAAACAGAGTGTGCCCCTGTCCTTCAACCGGTCCATCAGCCTGCGGGCCAGGCGGATAGGGCCAATCGTGTTGGTCATAAAGAGCTGATGTAGCTCAGCATCGGTCACCTCAGCGGCTGATTGGTGTAACGGGCCCCATACTCCGGCATTCATGTAAATGATATCAAAGGAGGTACTCTCGGGTAGCTTTTCGCAAAAGGTGACTACGGAGTCGTTTTGGATCGTATCGAGAAACATAACAGTCAACGCCCCGCCGAATGCTTCCCGCAACTTATTTATTTCTTGCTGGTCGTCGGTTTCCCGCACCGTCGCGGTAACCCGCCAATCGTTGTCGAGAAATTTTCGGGTTAATGCCAACCCCAATCCTTTGTCAGTTCCCACGATCAAAATACTTCTCATATCTTTTTTGTTTAATTTAAATTCGGTTAGCGCAAGTACGATTAATGCCCCATAAAGGTCTTACCAGAAGCAAGCTTTCTACTAGCCCTAATCAAACCAATACTATCGATAATCAAACAATAGTTGCTACGGCGATAGTCCGCCGGCCCCAGCCTGGGCAAGTTCGGAGTCCTGCTATCACCCCGGCCGCGCTTATTCCCCCCGGGTGCCTCCGGGCCGGGTGGCCGCGCCGTCGGTGGTGATCACCGTTTGCCCGGCCAGGTTACGTCTCTGCAACCCCTGCGCTCGGTAGTCACTCACCAGCGCATTGATTTGTGAGAGACTCTTCTCCTGGTCCTTCACGAACAGGACCCAGTCCACCTGCATAGTGGTAGTGCGGTTGGCCGTGCTCTCGCCTATTTGACTGACGCCACCCTCAGAAATAATCCAGTTGGCGAAGGCAATTTGCATGGGAGCGCGCGGATACACCGGCAGGCCCGCCTGGGTTTCGTTGTCCGTCACGGACTGCGCCCCCAGGTAAGTATCATCGATCCAGTACTTGACGTTCACGCCATCCGTGCAGGAAGCAATGAAGGTGTGCCAGCCCGCCCACGATGTATCTGAGTGGAAGTAGGTCTTATAAGGTCTCCATGGCTCGGTCTGGTACTTGTGGTACGAGGTGGTATACAGAACCGGCTTATCCGGCGATAGGCCCCACTTGTCCGAGGCCAGGTACTCGACAATGTCCAACTCGCTGTACTTGCTGCCGTCGTCGGCCAGGCTAGAGCTCACGATGGTGTAAAACGTCTGCACGTTGCCATCCGAGTACTTACTCGGTAGATCGCTCAAGCACACCCGGGCGGCGTAGGTACCCGTGAAGTACTCAAAGCTGTTTTCTATTCGGGCATTCGTGACGGCTCTGGTCGTGCCATTCACCGTGGCACTCACCGTCATCAGTTTGTTGCTGGCATCATCCGGGTCAGTAACAAACCCGATGTTGTCCCTGCGGTACGTAGCCCCCTGGGGCGGTCCGCTACGGCCATCGACGATGCTCCATTTGTTGAAGTTGAGCAATTGGCTATCGTTGACCCCAGTATAGGTGAAATCATCAAACGTGATGACTTGTCCGTAGCTGGCACCGCAACAAACGAAGTAGAGCAATACTAATGCGGCTAACTTGCGTAAAGAATGAATTTTCGTCTGCATGACCTGGCGTTGATGTGATATGGTGAGGTGGTCGGGTTAAATGGGACAGTTTTGAAAAGGAGTTTTGCTAAGATGACGGGTTTAGTTCCGTAGCGGGAGTTTCTCTGGTCTAGCCCCGTAAAAGACTCCGGAGGGGGCTGGAGCAAAGAAAACGTGTACTACCGCGTTTTTGAAGCGGCTGAAGAGCGACTCGGCTTGGGCATTGTCGTAGTGGTTGTCGCGGCGCGTCCTGCTGGACCGATGGCCGGCCGCCGTCAGCCGCTGGCGAAAAGCAATCGAACTGTACTGGCCGCCCCCATCGGAGTGAACGATGAGTTCGTCGCCGGGGTCACCCAGCGGTAGTAGGCCGAGCGTGGTAGGTCCATCGCGGCACAGAGCAAGCTTAGCGGATGGTGCCGACGCTGCTGGTGAATGAACTGCATACGGTCTAGTCGGTCTGGCTGAAAATGCGCAAGGCTTTTTTTAGAATGTCGATCTCCTGTTCGCGGGCCTTGAGCTGCTTGGTCAGTCGCTTGACTTCCTCCAGCATCGCCGCCGGTTGTTTAGCCTGGGACTTCCAGTTGTGCAGCAGACTGGACTTTACCCCCAGCGACTCCACCAGTTCAGTCACCGACGTGCCGCGCTCGAGTTGTTTGACGGCTTCGGCCTTGAAGTTGGCGTCGTAGCGCCGGTAGGCGCGCCTGCCCGGTTTGGTGAATTTTTTTGCTTCCATAGTCGGGAGAATCTACAAAGTTTTTGTGTCCCCCCTGGGAAGACCATCTCAGAGCAAACTGGCTGGCTTTGGCCGCGCAGTACTCGGCGTAGCTGCCATCGCCGGGGAAATTGGGTACCCCGTACACGGCATCGCCTTTTTGCAGCCCGCTCACCGCGCTGCCGACCTCCGCCACCACGCCGGCCGCATCCCAGCCCAGGGTCAGCGGCAAGTTAAACAGCGACCTCATGGCGTCATTGCTACCTTTCCGAATACCCCAGTCGACCGGGTTGACGCCGCTGGCAACCACCTTAACTAAAATCTCATCCGGTGCCGGCACCGGGCGCGCCACGTCTTCTACTTGCAGGACCTCGGAGCCGCCAAAGGTCTGAATCCTGACTGCCTTCATAACGAATTTGTTGGTTTGGTTGGTTGATGATGGCACAAAGGTCGCCCCGGCTTACCCGGCAGCGTTAGCCAAAATGCCGGTTGTGTTAGCCAAAAGGACGGAGCGTTGTGGTTCACAACTGAGTAATTTTGACCTGCCTGAAATGCATCAATGTCCCATCACAGACCACTGTTGTGCTACACCGTCAACTTGATTTTCACCGGACTATTACAATTTCTTGGCGCGGTATTGGGAGGGGGGCACACCGGTTTTCTTTCGGAATAGTCTCGAGAAATGAAAGAGGGATTCAAATCCTGTTCGGTGAGCGATTTCCGTGATGGTAAGGTCTGTTTCCTGAAGCATTTGAGCAGCCTTCTCAATTTTTATCTTCAAGTGGTACTGACCCGGTGCTACTCCCATCACATCTTTAAACGCTTTTCTCAGCCATACGTAGCTAACATTTCTTTCCTTAGCTAGCTCCTTAAAATCAATCGAACGCTCCCAATTTCCGTGAACTTGGTAGCGTACTTCATACACAATTTGCTGGCGGCGGTTTTGGCTCGTGTGGCTCGATAAGGCCGATGAGTATACCAATCCTAACAGTTGAATGATTTGACAAGTAGCAATTTGCTGGTAAGCTGTTCCTTCATACTTGAGTGTATCGATCAGGCGGGTAAACACACTTAGTAGTTCCAGCCGAAAGCTTATATTTATCAGCGGGCGACATGGATCGAAGCACTCCTGACGCATCAAATAGTCAGCGTAGTGTCCCCGAAAACCAACCCAAAATTCTTCCCAACCTGTGCCATCTGACGGCTTGAATCTGTGCCACACCCCCGGATATAATAAAAATGCCGTACCACCCTCTACTAGCGTAGGAGCTGTGGTCCTAGATTCAAATATGCCCTGCCCGTTAGTGATGTAGACCAATTGAAACTCGTTCAAAACGCGCCCTTCGTTCCAGTTGAAGAAGTACTGGTTAGGATGATTGTGATCCGGATACTGGCTGCGGGCACGGTGTACGTTATGTCCGATTGTCAAGATGTCTATCCCCCAGCTAGGGCTTTGCGTTGATATGTCGCCTAGCTGCTTCTCGTCAAAATACTTTCTGTATGTATTCATACCAAAATGGTTAAACTATGTATCATTTTCACCATTGGTGTCACCGTTAACGATGCATAAATTTACACCAACTTAAATATTCCATATCATGAATGAGGCAAACTATTAGCTCGTCATAATGGGTTTGAACCAGAAGGAGATAGGTTTCAAGATTGTTTACACGAGGAGATGCCCCCACTCTTGAACACCCTCACCGTAAATTCAGTAGGTTTTCACATCCACGATTTGTTCTTTTTGACATTTGCAACGAGTTGACACTAATGCCACTGCTCTTACGTCACAAACACTGCTGCCCACTATAATTTATACTATGAAAAAAATACATCTTTTCGTGTTCCTTGTCATGTTAGCAACATCGGCCAGCGGTCTGGGATGTGTGACATGTCCGGAAGCCCTAGAGTCGCGTTCTTTTGCGGGTAAACTGCTGTATGCTGGCACCAGCCTCATAGCCCCCCCGGCACCCCACTCATTATCTTCGCAAGAAATTGTAGTGTCGGGCAAAGTCATAGACGACACGGGAGTTGACCTTCCGGGGGTCAATGTTATCATCATGGACTCAACCCAGAGTTCTATTCAGGGCACTACAACCGACGAGACCGGTAGTTTTAGCCTGACCGTTCCCGGCCCAGGCACGGTGCTTGCGTTCAGTTTCATTGGTTACGCAAGGCAAGAAGTTACGGTTGGAAGTGAAACCTTCCTAACGGTTACACTTTTACCCGATGACCAGACACTAGACGAGGTGGTAGTAGTGGGATACGGCTCACGACGTAGGCGGGACATCACATCGGCCATCTCGGTCATCGATTTGCGCGATGCGGGTGAGCAGCCTGCTAACAATCCAAATCAGATTCTCCAGGGCCGCGCAGCCGGCGTTGTCGTTAAGCAGACAAGCGGAGCACCGGGCGGCGAGTTTCAGGTGCGGGTACGGGGCATTGGTTCACTAGGTGCGGGTAGCGATCCGCTCTACGTGATCGACGGATTCGTAGTGGGCACCTCGGTTGGTCAAAACCTCAATTCAAACGATATTGAAAGCGTTTCGGTGCTAAAGGATGCTGCCGCTACCGCGATTTACGGAGCCAGGGGATCAAATGGGGTAGTGTTGATCACAACGAAGCAAGCCAAGGAAGGAGTGGTAAATGTGAATTTAGCCCTCGACTACGGCATTCAGAATGTCCCACAATCAAGACGGACGTCGATGATGAACGGAGTCGAATTTGCTCAGTTCAAGAAGGACGTTTTTATGGACCAGATCCGGATTCTCCAGAACCGGGAACCGACAGAAGACGAGGTGCCAATTGGGTATCGATTTCCGGAACAAACTGAACATTCGACCAACTGGTATGATCTAATTACTCGCGACAACGCACCCTACTCAGATCTCAACCTGACTATTTCTTCCGGAACTGGCCCCGTTAGAGGCCTAGTATCAGCAGGATACTATAAAGAGGATGGTGTTGTCAAGCGTACCGATTATGATAGATTTTCCCTTCGGACAAACTTGGGGGGGCAGTTGAACGATATCATGAATTTTGGCTTAAATATTAACGCCTCCTATACCCGCCAGAACTTAGCAAACACTACGGGGCGGGGGGGTGTGGTCGGAAGTTCTTTGGTCATGGATCCCCGGGCAGCGGCCTACAATCCTGATGGTTCTCTGGTGCCATACATCGACGGAGTAGACGGCGTTTTCGGTTTTCCTAACCCTCTGTATGTTCTGGAGAATGTGCAACGGCGCAGGAATATCTCTGAGCTGTTAACGACCGGATTTATTGAACTTTCGTTTCTCAAATATTTTACGTTCAGGACGTCCGCTAACATTCGGCGTAGGGACAATACAATTAAGGAGTTTATTCCTTCAACCATCGGTTTGGCCGTAACCCCAGGCTCGGCGGGAGCGCCACCGAGGAACGCATCGGAGACGGACCAAACGGAAGAATTGACAAATTATTCGCTCGATCAACTCCTTACCTTCACACCAGAACTGTCCTCTAACCATAGCCTTGACGTGCTGGTAGGTTATACAGCACAGCAGGAACAAGTGCGGGGCCTAATAGGTAGTGGTAATACCTTCCCCGATGATTTGGTCCCGTTCCTGGGATCAGCCTCCATTCGGTCGGCTAATTCTTACGAATTCGGATGGTCATTGCTGGCCTTTCTCAGTCGGGTAAATTATTCTTACAAAGACAAGTACCTGTTGACGGCGCTGTTTCGCAGGGAAGGCAGCTCCCGCTTAGGTACCAACAACCAGTACGGCAGTTTTCCGGCAGCCTCCGCCGGATGGCGTATAAGCCAGGAGCCATTCATGCCAGAAATCCCGTGGGTCTCCGACCTCATGCTCCGGGCAAGTTGGGGCATAACGGGAAATAACGCTATTGGCAACTATCCCAGTTTGGCATTCGTGGGGGGTAATAACTACATTCTGGGCAACTCATTCGCTGCAGGCAAGATCGTTGGTTCATTTGCTAACCAAGATTTGAGATGGGAGAAATCCAACCAAGTCGATATTGGACTAGACCTGGCGCTATTCGACAATAAGCTGGTGTTCAATTTCGAATATTACAGAAAAATTACGAATGATATGCTGTTGCCGGTCTCAATACCTGCAGTATCGGGCTTTACCAATAGCCTGGCTAACATCGGCAAAGTAGAAAATCACGGTTTTGAAATAGGGTCTGATTTCCGCACCAGCCTCGGGCAGTTCAACCTTCGGACCAACGCCAACCTTAGTATCAACCGTAACAAGATTCTGGCTATCCAGGGACCTAACGATGCCCTTTATTACGGCGAATTCTACAGTGGATATAGCGTCCAGAAAGTGGGACGCCCGGTTGGTATGATCTACGGTTACGAGAAAATTGGCATATTCAACACGGTGGAAGAGATTGAAGCCGCACCAACACAGGATGGTGCTATTCCTGGCGCCATGCAGTTTGCCGATACGAACGGAGATGGAGTTATCTCCTACGATACAAAAGATATGGTAGAAATTGGCAATCCCAATCCAGCCTTTAACTGGGCTTGGACCTTAGGGGGCGACTACAAGCAGTTCGACTTCAGTGTGCTCTTTTTAGGTGCCCACGATTTTGATATCTACCGCAACATCGAGTCATCAACAATGAATATGGACGGGGTTTTCAATGTGCAGACAAAAGCAAAGGACCGGTGGCGATCCGCCGAAAATCCGGGGCCAGATCCATCCGATGTACACTCACAGGGGGGAACTAGCTATTTTAAATGGTCACGCGAGAGTAGCAATCGGTACGTGTATGATGCGAGCTACGTATGGCTGAAAACCGTAACTATTGGTTACACACTACCCAGTTTTACCTCAGTTCTTAGTAATGCCCGTATCTTCCTTACTGCCAACAACCTATTTTTATTTACCAAATATCCGGGTAGCAACCCCGACGTAAGCACCCGTAGTACGACCGAACCTAACATTGATGATGAGGCGTATCCCGTGCCTAGAACAATCGCCGCTGGCCTCAAACTTAACTTCTAACCACCATGAACCAAAAGCTTCTTCTTGTAGCGTTACTTGTATGCACGACTCAGTTCTCGTGTACGGAGGATTTTTTGTCAACCACTGATCCGACGCGGATTGGCACTGAAGTCTTTTACCAAAATGAAACGCAATTCCTTCAGGCACTCAATGGGGTGTACGGTCAACTACAGTCCATCACGAATTCCGCCTACATATTCAAGGAGTTGCCTTCGGACAACACCACTGTCGATCTCAATCCCCTCGACCGGGGAAATGCGGTGCGGTGGGAAGCATTTGAATTTTCAACTGTAAACGCCGGAAATACAGAAATCGGTGGTCTCTGGAATCAGTATTATTCGGCGCTGTACAACACGAACTACACGCTTGAAAGGTTGACCGAGAGTGATCTCGATCCGAGCGTGAAAGGCCCAATAGAGGGTCAACTAAAATTCTTGCGTGCTTACTTTTACTCCGATCTGGTGCAGTATTTTGGCGATGTGGTACTGGTTACCTCAACGGTAGACAATCCTAACCAGGCTTTCGATCTCGTCCGTTCACCGCAAGCCGAGGTATGGGCCCAGATTGAAACAGATTTGTCGGATGCCGCCGCCAGTTTACCAGCAACTTATCCAGACGATCAGGTAGGTAGTGCCACCAAGGGTGCAGCACTAGCGCTGCTGGGGAAGGTCTATTTAACGCAGAAAAAATACGATGAGGCCATAGCAACCTTAAAGCAGGTAACGGGCTATTCCCTAACCCCGGTCTACGCGGATAACTTTGATCCATCGAGTAAAAATGGCCCCGAGTCCATATTCGAGGTCCAGTACCAGGGGGGAAATGATCTAGGGGAGTGGAGCAGTTTTGCCTATACATTTGCTCCCCGGGCTTCGGAGGGAGCAATTACCGGCTTTGCCAATACACCACCCGGCGGCCGGAACATACCGACTAATGATTTGATTGCCGCTTATGAGCCCGGTGACTTAAGGAAGGATGCCTCCCTGCAAACAAGTTACATGCTCAACGATTCAGTAGTGAATGTTCCCTACATCACTAAGTTCACCTACCCCCATACCATAAGTGGACGGACAGACAACAACTGGCCGGTGCTGCGCTATGCAGATGTACTGCTGATGCTGGCAGAAGCCATAAACGAGCAATCAGGCCCTACATCGGAAGCGTTTGGATACCTAAGTCAGGTTCGGAGACGGGCGGGGTTGGATGATTTAGTCGGCCTGGACCAGGCTGCGTTCAGAACAGCTGTGATGAAAGAACGGCGCGTCGAGTTGGCTTTTGAAAACCAGCGCTGGTTTGACCTTAAACGAACTATGACACCGGCGGAGTTAGCCGCTTTCATGAATGCCTATGGTGCTAGAGAAAAGGCCAATCCAACCGTTTCCAGGGGAGGTATTTCCTTCACCGCCCAGGATTATGACTATAGTGACTACGAATACTATCTGCCGATTCCTGCTCCCGAAATACTCCTGAACAGCGATCTAACTCAGAACCCCGGCTACTAACTGTAGCTATAATTTTCTCACCCGGCTGGTTATTGTCCAAAAGTGATCGGTCTTTGAATTTCCTCCACCTTAGTTTAAGAATTCTGCTAAGCATAAACAAATCATAAATACAGTTTAAATGGTAATCAATACTCCATTGCGCATGACGTGTGTGTTGCTCCTATTACTTGGCTTGTTTAGCCAGGCAATGTTTGCCCAGGTGGGCCATTCGGATGCCACAGAGTTGAACCAAGACACGAATATGGAGGCCGCATCCCCCGTTCGTTTACGTAATTTTACACAGCAGGGCGACCAAATAACTCGATTTGATGACATGGGCGATGCCGTTGATGCTCACGATGGAGAAATCGCCTACTTTGAGGGAATCTACTACCTATACGGCACTAGCTACGATTGCGGCTTTGCTTGGCAGAATGAGGAAGCTCCCTTTTGCGGCTTCAAAGTATATTCTTCGCGCGATATGGTTACCTGGTCGGATGAGGGGTACCTATTTGACGCTACCACTCCTGTGTGGCAGACACGTTGCGATGGAAACACGTATGGCTGTTTTCGCCCCCACGTAATTTTCAATCAAAAGACAGGTAAATATGTACTGTGGATTAACGTATATGACAATGTGGTAGGCTTTCGGGTATTTACTAGTTCGTCCCCTACGGGACCCTTCACAGAAGTGGACGAACCAACGCTGGCCATCAATCGCGACGCACCCAAGGCCGGGTTAAACAACGGCGACCACGATACTTTTATCGATGAGGATGGAACAGGATACATCGCGTATACGGACTGGCGGGTCAAAGGAGCAATCGTTATCGAACAATTAACGGAGGACTACCTCTCGGGAACCAACCGGTACGTAAACTCAGTAACGCCCGAGAGAACGGAGGCTCCGGGACTATTTGAGCGCAGAGGCATCTACTACGTTACGTACTCTGATCCCAACTGTGGGTATTGTTCGGGTACCGGCACGTCCTATCGCACGGCCCCGTCCCCGCTGGGGCCCTGGTCGGAAGGAAGAGCTATCAGTGACAAATCATGTGGTGGACAGCCTTCCTTCGTTTCTACCTTTCACCTAGCCGAAGACTCCATGTATATTTACGGGAGTGATTTATGGAATGATGCAGCTCGCAACGAAGCACTTGCCAACTACTTCTGGACTCCCCTGAGTTTCGCGGCAGATGGCTCCATTTTACCCATTGCCTGCGAGGAAACCCCCGCCCTGCCGATTCGTGTTGATCAGTCGAGGAACGAAACATCTGCTGCCCGTGGGTCACGTTCCGTTTCGCAACCTTCAGAACCTGAGTACACCATTGAATGCAGTGTCGTCGACGGCAACGCGCAGAGCCAATCATTCGTTGCTTCCCAGACCGGCCTCCTATCGGAGGTTTCCGTAACGGCATTTAAGAAAGATGATCCTAATGCTCCCCTTGAATTGGCCATATTTTCGGAGGAAAGCACCTCAGACTCCACCGCACAACCTCTCTACAGTGTGCTTTTGCCGACAGACTCGATCAGTTGGGCGGCCCGGAATCGAATCATTCAGCCCAACTTGCGTGTTTCGGCAGGAGAGCACTACGTACTCCAAGTTCGTTCAGCGGCTACCGTGGGTTGCTACGGCTTAGCCTACACAGCTGGGAAAACGCAAACCGACCGTCGGACGCCGAATCAAAGTGAAAACGGAGTGTCCAAAACAGACAAAATAAGGCAAACATTCAAGTTTCAGACAGTTATTCAGAAAGAAAAGTAAGTCAACCATCCCCCCTCCTGTATTCGACCGAGTTAATCCGCGCGCCTAAGTACCCTTTATCGACAATCCGGAGTTTGACCCTGCAGTCCGACAAAACCGAATCCCCCTACTGTATAAAAGGATGGTTGGATCAATTGGTAAAATACTATACCAAACTCAGGAAGGGAGTGTAGTTTATTACTTTGAGTTAAGTACAACTAATCGGAGTCAATTGATTCGGTAGTTGCGACTGATAAAAACAGGTTAAATACGCGTACACCAAGGGCTACAACCTAATGTTCTTGCTCTACAGCGGCTGTTTCCTAAGATGGGGCAACCGTACTTTTACGAAGTCATAACACACCGGGGCACTCCCCCCACCAGCCCATGATCCCACCACTTCGTATCGGTCTTTTCGGCATCGGCTTGGCGGAATATTGGCCACAATTTCCCGGACTGGAACAGCGGCTATTGGACTACCTGGCGAAAGTGCGAACCCGCCTGGCAACCTACGGGAGCGAAATAGTAGAACTAGGCCTAGTTGATACCACCGATAAGGCCTTCTCCGCGGGCAGTCGTTGTCGCCGCGAGGAAGTGGACATACTATTCTTGTACGTAACGACCTACGCGCTGTCTGGCACCGTACTTCCGGTGGTGCAGCGGGCAGGGGTGCCGGTAATTGTGCTGAACCTAGCGCCCAAGCCAGCGATTGACTACGCCTGCTTCAATGCGCTAGGCAACCGGACGATTATAACCGGGGAGTGGCTTGCCTACTGCGCCGCCTGTCCGGTGCCGGAGATCGCTAATGTGTTTCGGCGGGCCGGGATTCCGTTTCACCAGGTAACCGGAGTCCTGGAAAACGACCCCGTAGGTTGGACAGAGATTGAGGGGTGGGTAGAAGCCGCTACGGTGGCCAAGACGCTATCGCTTAACCGGATGGGTTGCATGGGCCACTATTACGGCGGAATGCTTGATATCTATACCGATACCACGCTGCAACTGGCTACCTTCGGGGGACACTTTGAGCTGATTGAGGTCGATGAACTGGCGGCGCTCCGGCGGCAGGTGCCCCAGGCCGCCATTGAGGCGCGGGTTACGGAGTTTAGGGAAGTATTCGACGTGCAACCTGACTGTACGGAAGACGAACTGCGGCGGGCTGCCCGCACTAGTGTTGCCCTTGACTGGCTCGTAGCAAAGTACAAGCTAGGATCCATTGCCTACTACTACAAGGGCGTGGGGAGCGCCGAAAACCTCGATACTATGAGCTCGGTGATCCTCGGTAATTCGCTACTGACCGCCCGCCATATACCCGTGGCCGGAGAGTACGAGATCAAGAATGCCCAGGCGATGAAAATACTGGACGGCTTCGGAGTAGGGGGCTCATTTACCGAGTTTTATGCCTTGGACTTCACCGACGATGTCGTATTGATGGGTCACGACGGGCCTGGTCATTCGGCCATCGCCGAAGGCAGGCCAAAAGTGAAGCCGTTGGAGGTATACCATGGCAAGGTTGGTCACGGATTGAGCATTGAGATGTCGGTGCGGCATGGTCCAGTCACCCTACTATCTGTAATTGAGTCGGCGGCCGGGCTGGCATTACTAATAGCCGAGGGAGAGTCCGTAGCAGGACCAATCTTAGAAATAGGTAACACCAACAGTCGGTACCGCTTCTCGCCCGGAGTACGTCAGTTTGTTGAGGCTTGGAACGCCAAAGGCCCAGCTCACCACTGCGCCGTTGGCGCTGGGCACATTGCCGGTAAGCTGCACAAATTAGGAGCGCTACTACGGCTACCCGTACACCAGATTTGCTAATGGGCGCGCTTACACGCCGTAGGTGGATTTGCGGCCGGAAGCTTTTATATCCCCCTAAAGCGGGTGCGCGGCTGGGCATGGGAAAGCGGCTGGTTAGTCAGCGATGTAGCGGCCTGGATTCTGCTGCCACTCACGGTAGCATTATTGACCGTACCCGGTACGCTGGCCGTACTCGGGCGGTCAATGGAAGACCAGCCGGTAGCGGCAAGCTACACCTTTATTTCTGGCTTAATGTGGGGTATTGGCGGACTCACTTTCGGGCTTTCCATCCGCTACCTAGGCGTGGCACTGGGTACAACCGTCGCGCTAGGGTTTAGCACCGCCTTCGGTATTCTCATCCCACCACTGGTCGAGGGCCGGTTGCTACAGAGCTTTGCTTCGGCAGGGGGGGGGCTGGTGTTGCTCGGCCTACTGATTTGCGGTACCGGAATGGCGCTTGCCGGTGTACAGCAGCTTTTAACGGTCATCAGGTGGGTAACTTCGCCTGCGCGGCCCTGGCGGGATCGATCTGGTACTTTCAGTTTATGTTCTACGGAATGGGTTCGTCATACCTAGGCCCTGCCTATGAGTTTGCAAGCTGGTCGATCCATATGGCCTTCATTATTTTCTTCAGTAATCTGTGGGGACTCTATTTTCAGGAGTGGGCGGCGGTAGACGGTGCCACGCGCCGGCTACTCTACCTAGCGCTCCTTCTTCTGGTAATTTCAGTCGTACTGATCGGGGTGGGCAGTAATACGTAATAGGAAAAATTATATCATGCCCCCCGCAACACACTCCCCGGCGTCTCCCCGTACCTCTCCCGGTACACCTTTACGAAATAGGTCGTGCTGCTAAAGCCGGTAGCGTGACCCACTTCGGCCACGGTCACCGCCGCGCCGGCGGTCAGTAAATCGTGGGCCCGCTGTAGCCGCACCGACTGGATGAACTGATTGGTAGACTGATCCAGCAGGCTACGGAGCTTCCGGTTCAGACTGGCCGGACTCATGCTGACGGCACCGGCCAAATCTGCCACCCGAAATTCTTCCTCGCTCAGGTGGGCTTCCACTACGTCCAGACACCGCTGCAAAAAGTCCGAGTCTGCGGGTGTGGTAGTTACCTCCGCGGGCTTGAGCGCAATCGAGGTAGCGTAGCGCTGCCGCAGCAATTTTCTCGATTCGAGCAGGTTCGTCACCCGGGCCAGTAATTCCCGGTGATTGAAGGGTTTGGTGAGGTAAGCATCCGCTCCTACCCGCAATCCACTGATGCGGTCCTCGCTACCGGCACGGGCAGTGAGTAGGATGATCGGTATGTGACTTACCTCGACGTCCTGCTTGATGGCCTCCACCAGTTCGTAGCCGTCCATGACCGGCATGGCCACGTCACTGATGATGAGATCGGGGTGTACCTGCTTGGCGGCAAGGAGTCCGGCCCGCCCGTCCTCCGCTTCGGTAATCCGATACCCATCCCGTAGGGTCAGTTGGAGTAGTTCGCGCAGCGGAGCATTGTCCTCTACGAGCAGGAGCAGCGGCCGATCCCCCTGCGCGGCTACTCTTTCCGGCGCAGTACGCGCCACCGGTGTATTCAGCTGATCGGCAACTGAGTCATGCTGCGCTGTTTCTAATGCTTCGTCGGTTACTACGGCATTCGGGAGGTCAATCGTGAAGGTGGTGCCCTCCCCCACCTGGCTCGCTACCCGGACCGTGCCCCCGTGCAGGCGTACCAGTTCCCTGACCAGTGACAGCCCCAGGCCAGTACCCTCCACCTCCCCGCGTTCGGCGTCCGGGGCCCGGAAAAAGCGTTCGAAGATGGTAGAAAGCTGCGCCTGGCTAATCCCTACTCCCGTATCGCAGACCGCAATCCGCACATCGCTACCCCGCTCCCCTACCCTGACCGTTACCGCACCACCGGCGGGGGTAAATTTGATGGCATTGGTGATGAGGTTGAGCAGTACATCCTCGATCTTTTGGGCATCGAGGCGTGCAAGTATCCGCTCGGGGGTAGCGACGCACTGCAGGGATACCCTACGCTGTTCGGCCAGGTGGATGAAATCGGCCACCGTAGTCTCCACCAGGCTCACCGCGTCGACCACGGCAAGATCCAGCCCGGTCGCATCGGCCTCCAGGCGCGAAAGCTGTAGGATGCGGTTCACAAGCTCGAGTTGGCGTTTGGCATTGGTATGGGCCAGGGTGAGTAACGCATGGTCGTTGTCTGCCCCCTCCTGATCCGGCGGGTGACGCTCCAGCAACTGCTCCAGTGGACTCATAATCAGGGTAAGTGGGGTACGGAACTCGTGTGAAATGTTGGCGAAAAACCGCGATTTAAGCTCCGTCTGCTCCGTAAGCCGCTCGGTCGTACTGCGCATATCGCGGATCTGCCGGGCCAGCGCCCGCACCAGCACGGCGGTAAAGGAGAGGCTACCGAACTGTAAGCCGTACTGTAACCAGTTGCTCAGCGCACTGGTCAGCATCAGTTGGCTGATGTAGGCCAGACCGGGAAGGGCCAGCATGAGCGAGGAGATTAGTAGCTGCCGTGCCGCCGGGTCCCCCCTACGGCTCAGTACCAGGATGGGAGCCAGTATGGTGAGTATCCACACGAGGAGCAGGAGGTTGGCGAGCCGTATGATCGACAGCAGGTGCCAACCCAGCAGGTAGGGTACGAACTGTGCGGCCACCGTAAGGAGTACCACCAGCCAGTAGAATCTATTGTACATGGGGTAGGTACAGGGCAGGCGTACAAAGCGTGCAATAAAGCCCGACATAGACACCACCAGCGAGGTGATCACCAACTGTAAACTGCCTACCCCAACGCTGATCGGTGAGGGGAGGCCCAGCACGTCGGTCATGACGTTGACGACCAAAAAATAGGCCCCGAAGCTCAGCGTCACCCAGGCAAACAGTACCAGCGAACGGTCGCGGAACATCACAAATACGAACAGACTCAGCAGACTGATCGATAGCATAATACCGGCGTAAAAAAAGTGCCAGGCCGTGGAGGAGAGCTGGGCGTTCATGACCGCCCCCATCTCGTGACGCGTGGCCGCGGCAATGGTAACCAGCGGCCAGGGATCGCGGAAGTGCAGCCGCGCGTACACCGTCACCGAATCGTGCGGACGCAGACTCACCGGGTAAGTAGCCGGCAGTAAGCTTGCGTAGTGCGCCCGACTACCGGAGGCAGTCCGCAGGCCGAGGTACTCGATTTTCGCCCCCGTGCGCTGCGTATACACCCACGCACTATCGGCATCCCGGTTCAACAGCAGCAGTTCGGCTACCGAATGGTCGGTGGGGTTATCCATTCCCATCCTTGTCCAGACGTAGTAGTCCGTGAGCCGCGCCTGATCCTGCTTACCGGGCGTGACCCAGTCGCGACGTGCCATCACCTCATCAATCGACAGCCGCCCGGCGGTGTCCAGGAGGCAGCTACCGGCCAGCAGCCGGGCACCGGCCAGGGAGGTGTTCTGCGCCCTACCCTCGGGGGGAAGTAGTGCACACAGGAGGAGCAAAAAAAGCAGACGGACCGGGGCGAGCATAAAGCGGACAAAGAAGTAAGATAGCCACCCGGGCGGAAAATGACCTACATTAGTTCCTCAACCGATCGCTTATCGTATGAAAAACGCGTTCCGACACCCGCTACGTATAGTCTTAATGCTCACCCTCACCGGCTGTCTAGCCCGTTGTAGCCCGCCCCCCGCGGTGGCAGCCACCCCCTCCCCTACCCCGTCAGCTGCTACCACCGCCTGGCAGTCGCTCTTCAACGGCCGTGACCTTACGGGCTGGACCCCCCACTTCGCCGGTCAGGAGGTAGGCGTCAATTTTCGCAACACCTTTCGCGTGGAGGACGCTATGCTGCGGGTGAGCTACGCGGACTACGACAATTTTGGTGGTGCCTACGGTCACCTCTACTACCGCCAGCCCTACAGCCACTACAAATTTCGCTTCGAGTACCGCTTCGTGGGCGAGCAGGTGCCCGGGGGCGAAACCTGGAACGTGCGCAATAGCGGTGTGATGTTCCACTCCCAGTCGGCCGAGAGTAATGAGCTGGCCCAGACCTTCCCGGTTTCCATCGAGCTCCAGCTCCTGGGCGGACTCAGCGACGGCCAGCCCCGCCCCACCGGTAACGTCTGCACCCCCGGCACGGCGGTTGTGTTCCAGGGCGATACCATCGACTACCGCCACTGCATCAATTCCAGCAGCGCTACCTACGACGGCGACGGGTGGATACGCGCCGAGGCCATCGTGCGGGGCGGTGAAGGAATGGACTTTCTCATCGAGGGCGACACCGTACTGCAGTTTACTCAGCCCCAGATCGGCGGCGGCTTCATCTACCGCAGTACGGACCAGGCCGACTGGCAGCAGGCCGGCATCACCACCACGCGCCAGGCCTGGCTCGACCGCGATGGAGAAATCCTCACCGAGGGTTACATTGCCCTCCAGGCCGAAAGTCACGGCATCGATTTTCGCCGCATCGAATTGCTCGATTTGACGGAGTAAGTTTGCCCCATGCTACGATTTCTATTTCTGGTGTGCTACGCCCTTTCGGGCCTCCAGTGTGGGGCTGGGAGTAGTTCCGATACGCTGGCACCTGCGGCCGCGCCCGATCCCTTCCCGGAGGCTGCCGTGCGGGCATCCCTTGACAGCTACCGCACGCAAACCATCACGACCCGGCGCTTCAAACAGTCGGATCTGGAGCCGCTCCTCCGGGCACTTCCGGAAGGTTTTACCGTCGATACGGCGGGGCGTTCGGTGGAGGACCGTCCGCTCTGGCGCGTAAGCTGGGGGGGCGGGGGCACGCAGGTGCTACTCTGGTCGCAAATGCACGGCGACGAACCCACGGCTACGGCGGCCCTGTTTGACTTATTCAACTGGCTGGAGGGAACGGAACCGGAACTGGACTCCCTGCGTACCCTGCTGCGCGAGGAGTTACACCTCACCTTCCTACCGATGCTCAACCCCGACGGCGCGGCACGTTACCAGCGGCGCAACGCCCTGGGCATCGACCTTAACCGAGATGCCCTGCACCTCACCAGTCCCGAGGCACGCCTACTGAAGGAAGAACGCGACCGACTGGATGCCGCCTGGGGCTTTAATCTCCACGATCAGGGTATTTACTACTCGGCCGGCTTTCCGGCCGAACGAGGCTGCGCGCTTTCCATCCTGGCCCCAGCCTACGACTGGGAAAAAACGATGGGCCCGAAGCGCGAAGATGCCGCCCAGCTCATCGCCCTCATGAACCACTACTGGCAGGACAGTCTGCCCGCTCAGGTGGGCCGCTACAACGACGACTTCGAGCCGCGGGCCTTTGGGGATAACCTTCAGAAGTGGGGTACCCGCACTATCCTGATCGAGTCCGGCGGACTGGCTAGTGACCCGGAGAAGCAGCGCATAAGGCGGCAAAATCTGCTGGGGATCATCGCCGGTCTACACGGTATCGCCACCGGGGCCTACGAAAGTTATCCCCTAGCTGACTACTGGCAAATCCCCGAAAACCAGTCGAATGGCATGCACGAGGTAATCCTAGAAAACGTGGCCGTGGAGCGGGACGGGCAGACCTACGTCATGGATGTCGGCCTACGTATCCGTGAGCGTACTACTGGACCCGACTACCGGGAATTTACCCCTACGGCCTACGTCAGCGACCTCGGCGATCTGCACACCTTTGGGGCTTTCTATCGCTACGACGCGGCCGGGCAGCGCATGGAGCTGGATGGCACCCTCGACATCGGGGCTCCGGCAAATTTCAAATTTTTCGGTCTGGACGGCGCGCTCCTGACTACGGTGATTGACGGCCGGCTCAGCAAACGCTGAGGGGCGGGGGCAACGCATTTTAACTTGCCCACTTTGTTACTGCAGTATAGCGGCAAAACCGCCGTTGCGAACCATTCTGATGGTCATTACGTCGCCCGATTTTACCTGTTTGGTTTTCCGGCGGTAATCCATGGCCTGACGACCGGCATTGATACCATCCTCGAAGTACGTCATGGTGTAGCTTTTGCCCTCAGACAGGAAGTCAAAGTGAACCTCGATGTCCCGAGTTTCTTCTTCTCCATTGGTGATACCACCGATGAACCACTCATCGCCTTTCCGTTTTGCTACCACAGCTACTTGACCCGCCTCGGCGGCCAAGGCTTTTGTTTCGTCCCAGGTGGTGGGGACGGACGTGATGAATTCGGTACAATCGGGGTTCCGGTAGTACAGCGTCGGGTTGTCGGCCAGCATTTGAATACCGCTCTCGAACACGACAAATAGGGCTAACTGGTACGCGCGCGTACTCGGGCTGGCTGAGTTAGGGCGTGACGCATTGTAGCGGTCCGGTTGCATATTGATCATTGCTCCGGGGGTATAGTCCATTGGACCAACTGCATTTCGCATAAAGGGAAAGTACAAACTGTTGTCGGGCACGGCACCCCCCATTTGCTCCATGCCCCGCACTCCTTCATACGAGATCAGGTTGGGATACTTGTATTCCAGTCCGGCCGGTTTGAATGCACCATGAAAGTCGACGAATATCTCATGTTTTGCGGCCTCCTTTACAACGTCTTCGTAATAATTCACCATCCACTGATCGCTGCGGTCCATGAAGTCAATTTTTACGCCCTTTACGCCCCACTCTTGAAAGGTTTTGAATAGATCCATGTTATTGTGGACCGCCAACCAGGTTAACCAGAGAATGACATCTACGTTCTTTTCTTTGCCGTAGCGAATAATTTCGTGCACGTCTACGTCTGGATTCGGCGTATAGGGGTCAGTCGTGCTATTGGCCCAACCTTCATCCATCACGATGTACCTGATGCCGTATTTCGACGCGAAGTCGATGTAGTACTTGTACGTATCGAGGTTGTAACCCGACACGAAGTTGACGTCCGGCCCGTAGGGGGATGCACCGTTCCACCATTCCCAGCTAGCCTGTCCCGGCTTGATCCATGACGGATCGGCAATAACCGATTCAGGAGCCAGTTTGAGGGTCATGGTGTTTTCCATCAACTGCTTGTCATCCTGAGTGATGACGAAATATCGCCAGGGAAGCGAACGCGTACCGGTGGTCTTAGCGATATACGGAGCAGTTTTAAGTATTTCCTGGCTACGGTCGCCATCCGGTCCGAACTCCAGCGGATTTTTTGGGAAGGTGCCCTCGGCTCCGTTCTGGCCGTTGCTCTTTAGGAACATACAGGGATAATCAACGACGTCCGCTTCGCTGAGCAGGATCTTGTACCCGCGTTTGGTATCCATCAAAACAGGAAGGGTCGACATTTTGTCGGAAGCGTCCCAGTCAGTCGAGGCCAGGTGGGAGTAAGGCTCCTCATAGGACGTCTTGAAGCCGTTGGCTTGCTGCAGATCAAGAGCGTACTCTGCGGGAAAATTGATGGCAAAGCCTTCGTCTAGAATTTCGACCTCACCCTCTTTACTGAGGATGAAGCGGTAGGCAACCCCATCATCGAACGCGCGAAATTCAACAGCGTAATCACCTTCGAACGTCAGCAATAAGTTATTGTAGTTATTGCGTACCGAGGCGAATTTGAGACTGATGTACGGCTCGATCACTTCGTCACCTTCCCCTTCTTCTGTAGATAGCAAGTCAGGGTTTTCTCCCAACAGCGTGCCATCGACATCAAGCGTCAGTCGGTTGTTGGAAAGCAGTTCTTCGTCGTTGCCCGATATGGTGTATTCTATCTGGTCACCAACGGTGACTGCTATCGTTAGTTGGCCGTTCGGCGATGAAAGATCGAATGTTTCTTCCTGGGCATGCACCCATGAGGTAAGGGTGAAAGCGACGAATAAGCACCAGAGGAGGGGGAATGGAAATTTCATTTTGTTTGTAGCGTTTTGGTAGGTACAATTCAAAAAACCGGTTGTGGCCGGGCCAAAAGTAGCGATTTTACCTTTTCCAAACGCAGGTGCCTGTGAGTACGACGGTAGGAACGTCCGGCTAATTTAGCTGTTTGCTTAGGCTACTCAGGGGTGGGACTGGGAGTCGGGAAATGTTGGTACCGTTTAACCTACCGTTTCGTCCCGGTGTTACCTACCACATGGAGAAACTCATCAACCTCACCAGAGCGCTAGGCATCGGGATGCTAATTGTCGTTGCCGCCGCTCTCCCTAGCTGCGACTCGGAAACCCGCCCGGCACAGACTCCTGCGGACCAGTCCATCGAGGCCACCGTTGGCGATCCTACCACCGCCGGCAAACACATAAAACCCTTCCGGGAAGACCTGCCGACCATCGGACTACTCATGTACGACGGCGTCCTACAGAGTGAAGTAGTGGCCACCTCCGATGTATTCGGCAAACCTACCGAAGACGGGCAGCAGCTCTTTAATGTGGTCACCATCGCGCAGTCTACCGAGCCCATCACCACCGAGGAGGGCCTTAAACTGGTTCCGGACTACACCTTCGAGGACTCCCCTACCCTGACGGCCCTCTTCGTACCTAGTGCCTACGATATGTACGAGCAGGTGCACAATGAACGCATCGTAGAATTCATTCGCGATAAGAATAAGGAAACTACCTACACGGTGAGTAACTGTGCCGGTGCCCAACTGATTGGAGCCTCCCACATCGCGGACGGACACAAAATTGTTACCTGGATTGGAGGGGGTGAACAATTGCAAATAGACTACCCCAACCTAAAGGTGCAGGACGATAGCCAGGTCACCTACGTGGAGGACGGCAAGTTTAGCTCCTCGAACGGAAACCTCACCAGCTACATCTCGGCCCTACACCTGCTGGAAAAGATGAGTAGTCCGGACCACCGGAAGTTCGTCGAATCTTACCTGTACCTGGAGCGGCTCCAGGATTATAAGTGGAACTAGGTGACTCGCCGATAGAAATTCAGCCCGGCGAAGCTTCTTTCCACCATCCAGCGCTTAGGCACTACCACAAACCCCTTGGTCTACCTGGGCCGTACCGGACACTCAAACGCTAGCGTATCAGGGCTGGCCAACAGCTCGGCAAACTGCCCCCATGTAGGCCTTACTCAAAAGGATACTTTTATGATAAAGATGATCATCACCATAAAGCGTCGAGAAGGCTTAAGCCATGAGGAATTCCTCCATTATCAGCGTGAAATTCACCGACCACTCCTGATGTCGATCCCTGAGTCACGGCGTTATATCCGGCGGTTCGTAGTATCGTACCCGATTTCCTCACCAGACTATTCTGGTCCGGATTACAACTCAGTCGTCGAGGCATGGTTCGACAGCATGGAGGACATGAACGCGCTGTACTTTTCGGAGAACTTTCTGACCAAAGTCGATCCCGACCACAAGAACTTCATGGACATGTCCGCCTTCGGTCGCATCGTTGCCGAAGAGACGGTGGTGATGGAATGATCAGCTGAACGAATCGGTAGGGCCTCTGGTGGGATAAACGCCTATCTTTGATTGGTACAAGTTCTTCCCCATGTTGACAACCCCCCTTGCCACCTCCTACGCCGAACTATCCGTTACGCTACCGCTGGATGCGCGCATCGAAGCCGGGCAATTCAACGTTTTTGCCGTAGCCGACCTAATGCGTGGCTACCATGCCAAGCCGCCGATGGCTTTCCACCGCCGCCCCTTCTATAAAATCAGCCTGCTGCGCGGACGCAGCCGTGTGGAGTACGCCGACCAGGCGGTAGAAGTAGATCCGTACGGCCTCTGGTTTGCCACTTCGCGGGTACCCTACCGCTGGGTGCCGCACGACCCGGCACAAACGGGATACTTCTGCCTGTTTACCGACGAATTCCTGCTGCCTACTAACGGTGGAGTCGTGCTGAACCAACTGCCCATCTTCCAGCCAGGCAACTGCCCGGTGTTGCCGCTGACGAACCAGGAATACGGGGCTATCGAAGCTATTTTTCACAACATGACCCTAGAGATTGCATCCGGCTACGCCTACAGATATGACCTACTTCGGGCTTACCTGCTGGAGTTGATCTACCTCGCGCAAAAGATGCAACCCGCCCCCACACTGCCCCCCGTAACGAATGCGGCGCAGCGGCTGGTGAAGTCATTTACAGACCTACTGGAGCGGCAGTTTCCCCTGGCTACCCCGCAGCAGTCGCTGAAGCTACGTACGGCCGCTGCCTACGCCCAGCAGTTATCCGTCCACGTCAATCATCTGAACAGGGTGCTCAAGGGCGCTACCGGCCACACCACTACGGCCCTAATCAACGGCCGGATAGCGCAGGAAGCGCGCCTGCTCCTCAAGCAAACCCACTGGAACGTTTCGGAAATTGCCGACTGCCTGGGCTTCACTGACGTGGCGCACTTCTGTAACTTCTTTAAGCGGCAGACGGGGCAGGTGCCGGGAAATCTCCGGGGATAACACGATTGTTTGAATGATACAGTAGGTACTTTGACTCGCGCAGCTCGGGTGTCTCGCTGATGCGGGACCTTTGTAAGGCAAAAAAAGTATCACGCTAAAATCATTCTCCATGCGAGTATTCGTTACCGGCGCCACGGGCTACATTGGCGCAGCCGTCGTACATGAATTACACAACGCAGGCCACCGCGTCGTCGGCCTGGCCCGTTCCGATAAGTCGGCGCGGGCTCTGGCCGCGGCGGGGGCGGAAGCCCACCGGGGAACCCTGGAGGACCTGGATAGCCTACGCCGCGGTGCGGCGGCGGCGGACGGCGTCCTGCACCTGGCCTTCGTACACGACTTCGACGCCTACGCCACCGCCGGCGAAACGGACCGGCGGGCTGTGGCGGCGCTGGGCGAAGCCCTCGTGGACTCCGATCGCCCCTTGGTCATCACCTCCGGGATCACCGTGCTCACACCGGGCCACCTAGCCACCGAGGACGCCCCGGCCGACCCGACTGCCGCCTCGGCTCCCCGCATTCCCTCCGAGGAGGTCATTGACTCCCTGGCGGCGCGGGGCGTGCGGGCTTCGGCGGTTCGCCTGCCCCCGTCGGTACACGGTCACGGTGACTACGCTTTCGTGCCTACGCTCATCAATATTGCCCGTGAGAGCGGGGTATCGGCCTACCCCGGCGACGGCCAGAACCGCTGGCCTGCCGTGCACCGCCTTGATGCTGCGCGACTCTTCCGGCTGGCCCTCGAGCGGGGCACCCCCGGAGCCCGCTACCACGGGGGTAGCCGACGAGGGTGTGCCCGTCCGCCGCATCGCCGAGGTAATTGGCCAGCACCTAAACCTCCCGGTTGTGTCGAAGCCGGTGGCGGAAGCCACTGACCACTTCGGGTGGCTCGGCGCTTTTCTCCAGGTCGATGCACCCGCTTCCAGCGCCCTTACCCAGCAGCGCCTGGACTGGCATCCCAGCCAGCCAGATTTACTGACCGACCTAGCGCAAGGAAACTACTTCGCCGCGTAGAACCGGCGGGCTGCGGTCAGGACCGGACTTTTCCAGCGCTCCCGTTGATCGTTAGCCAGTGCAGCGAATTAACCGTAAGTTTGTGGAGCAACAGTTTGAACTTCATTGAAGGAAGTTTTGGTCGACCCCAAAAGTAGCTGCCTCAGGCTGTTGGATTCAGGGAGACTCGCCCGGGCCAAATGTTTAGCGGTACGTGTTACCACGTATTTTGCTGCATTTCAGCCTGGTGGTTTGCTATGATCGATACAACAACGCAAAAGCGTTTACAAAAGAACTTGTGACATGAAAAGATATAGTTTTCACTGCATTTTCTTACTCCTATTTTTGCCGTTCAGTCCCGCTATAACGCAAGACGAGGCGGAATTTGCCGGCACCAGTAAAAAAGCAAGTGCGTTCGATATAGATTGGATAGCTAACGAAAAAGTGTTTGCGGTAAATAAGGAGGAAGGACACGCCACGTTTATTCCTTATGCCACTAGGGCAGCCATGGAATCAGATGACAATTACCGTGAACCTTGGCATACCCCCACTAAGGCCATGACACTCGATCTGAACGGCACCTGGAAATTCAAGTGGGTAAAAGGCACGAAGGAAGGTCCGGGCCCGAGTGAGTTTCAAGCAGCCGATTATAATGATAGCAACTGGGATGAGATCCGCGTGCCCATGAACTGGGAAATGGACAGTCGCTACAATAAACCGACCTACAACAACACCGGTTATCCCTTTGAAAACGAACCGCCCTATGCACGCGCAGGTTATGAAGACCACGGGGTGATAGACCATAATGCCACCGGTTTTTACCGGCGTACCTTCGAGGTCCCTGAGAGTTGGAATGATAAGCGCGTGTTCCTGCACTTTGACGGAGTGTACAGTTGCGCCGTAGTTTGGGTGAACGGCAAGTTTGCTGGCTACTCACAGGGGTCAAACAATGATGCAGAGTTTGACATCACCAATTATGCAAAACAGGGTGCTAACCAACTCTCCGTCCGTGTTTATCGTTGGTGCGACGGCTCCTACCTCGAAGGCCAGGACCAGTGGCGTTTGAGTGGTATTCACCGTGACGTTTATCTGGTTGCTACCCCAAAAACCTTCGTTCGCGATCATTACATCACCGTACCGAATCAAAATGAAGATGGCACCAGCAGTAAACTCAATGTAGCACTCGACATCGACAATCGCGATGGAGAGGAAGTCACCAAGAACCTTAAGCTTGAACTGCTTGATGCGAACGGGAGTGTTGTCGCTTCTCAGGAGCAAACAGTTAATGTTGCAGATACCGCTGCAACGGTTAACCTCACTACCGAAACATTAACCGGGCTTACTCCCTGGAATACCGATAATCCTTACCTCTACACCGTAGTTATCAGCCAGACGGCCAACGGCAAGGAAGAGATGGTGTTCTCTACCAAATATGGTTTCCATAACATCCAGTTGGTGGATAGTGGCGACAACCATTACGTTACCATCAACGGCAAGCGCATCTTCTTCAAGGGTACCAACATACACGACTCGCACCCGCTCTACGGTCGGTATGTGGATGTAGCAACCATGTTGAAAGACATCACCCTGATGAAGCAGGCCAATGTCAACACCGTCCGCACCAGTCACTATCCGCGTCAACCAAAAATGAATGCTATGTTTGACGCTTACGGGCTTTACGTAATGGATGAAGCTGACCTTGAATGTCACGGCAACAACAGCTTAACGAGAAACCCAAGCTGGCGAGACGCTTTTGTGGACCGCAACGTGAGAATGGTACTCCGCGACCGCAATCATTCAAGCGTCATATTTTGGTCGCTCGGCAACGAAAACGGTGAGGGCAACAACATGAACGAGTGCTACGATGCGGTCAAAAAATTGGACAGTCGCCTCGTGCACTGCCACGGTAACGAAAGCAGCTCGGACCTGCATTCGGAAATGTACACCAGTGTAGATGCGGCAAGACGCGAGCAGAACGGTAGAAATGGAAAACCGTTTTTCATTTGTGAATATGCGCACGCCATGGGACAAGCGGTGGGCAACCTCGAGGACTACTGGAAGGTCATCGAAAACAGTAGCGGTATCGTCGGTGCCTGCATATGGGATTGGGTTGACCAAGCGATCTACGATCCCGTTAAGATTAAAGAAGGCGCGTTGGTAGACAAGGACGGCTTTCACGCCTGGACTACCGGTTACGATTATGACGATTACGTCATCAATAATCCCGGACAGTACAACGATCACTCGTTCCAGGGAAACTACCTAAGTAACGGTATTGTCACTGCCGACCGCGCTTGGACCGCTAAACTCACGGAGGTAAAGAAGGTGTATCAATATGTTGAGTTTTCGGGTTTGACAGCCGACAGCAAGCAGGTTAGCATTAAGAACAAGTATCCATTCAATAACCTCGCGGAGCTATTCTATCTGACCTACATGGTACGCAAAGATGGCCGCGTGATTGAAGAAGGAAAGGTGCAGGAGGTAGATATTCCGTCGGGAGAGTCCCGCCTCATCAACGTCCCGTTCACCCAGGTGATTGACGACGACGCTGAATACACCGTAGCTGTAGGTCTCTGTTTGAAAAAGGCCACTCCTTGGGCAGCGTCCGGTTATCCGCTGGCCGACGAACAATTTACTGTGAAAAACCGCAAGAATTTGCCAACCATCAGTGCAAACGGCAGCCTCACCATCGACGGCCGGCAGGTGACCGGCGAAAACTTTTCTGTGGAATTCGATGATAATGGCGCCCTGAAAAGCTACACGTTCGGTGGGCAGGAACTTATTGCCAAAGCCCCCGAATACAACGACTTCCGTCGTATGGACAACGACACCGAAGGCAAGCAGTATGAGGAAAACAACGGGGATGCCGGCGATTATGAGTATGACTATGCCGCTACCGGCATCACCGGTCATAACATCACTTCCAATCTCAGCAAGCAGGGCAACAATGTTTGCATTTCATCGACGGCTACCGGTTGGAAGACCAACTACACCGTTGATTATACAATCTACCCCAACGGTGTGGTGGATATGAAAGTGAAGTTCGACCCACAACGTAGGGGTCTTCGTCGCCTCGGTCTCGGTATGCAGTTTGCCGCTGGCTTTGAAGATGTGGAGTACTACGCAAAGGGTCCGTGGTCGAACTACAAAGACCGCCAGACAGGCTCGTACTTAGGGCGCTATTCCACCACCGTGGATGAAATGGTGGAAGAGTATGTGCATCCGCAAACTTATGGCGATCGCCAAGCATTGCGCGAACTTATTCTTACCAACAAGGCTGCTAAGGTGAAGCTGCACATTGAGACTCAGGGGCCGGTTTCTTTCTCACTCAGCCACTACGACGAACTCATGTGGAATCATTCCACACATTACGAGCGCTTACACTGGTCAGACCTTACTCGCTACGATCAAGTGTTCGCACATTTCGATTACTGGCAACGTGGTATTGGTAACAACAGCTGCTTCTCCGACTCCTGCTTGCCACAGTACGAAGTTCCTTATCCAGGTAATAACCAGGACGGTGCCCTTACCTACACCCTGCGCTTTCTACCCGAAAAGATGAAGTAATGAGCCTGACCAAAACGTTGCAGTGGGTCCCCACCGGCCCGGAGCCATCGGCCGGGTTATTGCACACGGCTGAATAACCCAAATTCATGCTACGAATCCTGCTTTACGGAGCTACCGGCCGCACGGGCGGCCTCATTCTTAACGATGCCCTGCAACAAGGTTACGCCGTTACGGCACTGGTGCGCAGTCCGGAAAAGCTCACGGTCCAAGATGACCACCTGGCGGTCATTAAGGGCCTGCCAACCAACCTCGCCGACGTGCGCCAGGCCATGGTCGGCTGCGACTTTGTCATTAGCACACTCAGCGCCCTGCCCGAATCGGAAGCTTTTTCCTTCCGGCGGGTGGCCGCGCCCCACACCCTGGAGACCACCATGCGCCACACCATCACCGCGATGGAGGAGCTGGGTATCAGGCGCATCGTCACGCTCTCCTCCATTGGGGTGGCCGACTCGTGGCCCTACGCGCCATGGTACATGCGCCTAGCCATTAAGTTGACCAACTTCAAGCTGACGTTCGCCGACCACGCCGCCCAGGAAGGCCTGCTGCGGCAATCCGACCTGGCCTGGACCATCGTCCGGCCCGTAGCCCTGAACGACAACGAGCAGCGCGGGGAGTTAGTCGTCAGCTACCAGACCACGCCCTCACCCTTCAGGATGAGCCGCCGGCAGCTGGCTAAGTTCATGGTGGACTGCCTGCGCGATGATCGCTACGTGGGTAAAGCGCCGCTGCTGTCCGAGAGACCCGCTGAGAATGTGCATAGGATAAATGGTGATGCGTTAGGATAATTGGGAATTCCGACTCGCCGATTTGTACCTATTCCCGTTGACCCAGGTGGGTGCCTAACTTTAAGTAATAAAAATGTTCTTCATCTACGGTTAGCACATCCATGGTGTCCTGATCGGTTTGAACTGGCGTGAAACGTGCTGGCACCACCGCTGATTTTCGAGGACCTACAGAACTTTTAGAGTAATGGGTATGAAAAACATAGTGTAAATTGCCCCGATCATCCTGAAAAATATCTCCGTGTCCGGTTCCACTCTCCCCTATGGTGGCTCGGCTAATGATAGGGTTTCCTTTGTACTTCTTCCAGGGTCCGTAGGGGCTTTCGCCAACCGCAAAGCCTACTGCGTAGTCCGGGTTCCGGAAGTCGTTGGCCGAGTAAATGAAGTAATAAAGCTTATTATGCTTCAGCACCGATGGGCCTTCGGCGACCGGCCATTCAGCTCCCGCGGTGTTTTCCCAGGGTTCATCGGCGGTAATGCATTCTTGCAGCGTTTCAGGTTTGATGGCAGAAAAATCATCCGCCATTTCTGCTACGAACAGCCGGTTACCCTCAGTCAGACGTACGTGGTATAAGTATTTCTTGCCGTCGTCATCAATAAATACGAATGGATCAATTTGTTTCGTAGGAGCAGCTAACGAATCTTTTTTTGCTTGCGTAAAGGGCCCCAGCGGACTATCGCTTTCCGCAATGGCGATTTGCTCATTGGCTGTATAGGCCAGGTAAAATTTGTCTTGATAGAGAAAGACCTGAGGTGCCCAAAAGCCCTTGTCACCGTACACATCTTCTTTCCTAAGCGCATACCCTTTTTTAGCACCCTGAGGTTCTGACCAAGTGCGCATATCCGAAGAAGTGTAGACCAGGAAGCCCTGATCGGCATCGCGGGCTACCGTGCCGTATAAATAGTAGTTACCCTCGTGATGGATGATGGTAGGGTCAGCTAGGTAAATTGTTGAATCCACTTCAGCATCTGCTCCTATCTTAGAAGAATTGTCGGCATCACCTGAACAACCTAGTACTACCGCCCATACCAGCAGGATCCAAACTGTCCGCATGGTAGTTTGAGTTATTATATGTGGGTGTTTCATAGGTGGTGTATCAGATATAAGGATGAGCTGGGGAGAAGAAGGTAGCCGAGCGGAGTTACTATCTTAAAGGTGATGAAACACAAGAAGAATGCTCATCTGCCCGGACTGCCAGGGTGGGAAGATAGTCAAGAACGCCGCCAACTCTTCCGGGGCCATTGAGCAGTGGCTGCACCGCTATTACTTCCTGATGCGGCTGCTGCTATTTACGGCTGGCCGACCCTGACGACGACCCTCAGGACCTCTATGATCGGGGATGGACCGGTGGCGGTTCGATGTCGTGAGCCCCAACATTTCACGTCGTCAGAAAAAAAATCGATTTAGTTAGGGAAACCAAACTTGGCAGTCTATATTTATGCCGTCTTGTCTCCAACCGGTTGCGGTTGGCCTCAGTACGGTATCCTCTACTGTACGAAGTGCAATTTAGAAGTAACCCACAACTTCCGTCATCCTTTGACGGCAGCTCATTAGTTGATCATCACTTACAGTTTAACAATATGAAACAAGTCTACCTGTTAGTCAGGAACGGCCTACTGCTGTTAGGCCTTCTCCTCTCTACTCAACTCAGCGCTCAGCAGCGCACTATCACCGGTACGCTCACCGACGGTGGTACCGGTGAGCCACTGATCGGCGCCAGTGTACTAGTCAAGGGCACCACCCGAGGAACAGTCACCGACGTGGACGGTTCCTACAGCGTCGCTGCCGACGAAGGCGAGACCCTCATCATTTCCTATACCGGTTACGGCACCAAGGAAGTTAGGGTCGGTGAAACGGACGATATCTCCATGCCGCTCACGAGCGGGGAAATTCTGGATGAAGTCGTCGTGGTCGCCTACGGCAAGCAGAAGAAAGCAACCGTCACCGGAGCGGTGGTAGGGGTAGAAGGCGCTTCCCTCATCCAATCTCCCTCCATCAACTTAGGAGCTTCGCTGGCCGGCCGCTTGCCGGGCGTGGTGGTGGTGCAACCCAGTGGAGAACCGGGCTCCGACGATGCGCGGATCAATATCCGGGGTACCAATACCCTCGGAAACAGCAGCCCCCTGGTCGTCATCGATGGAATACCCGACCGGGCCGGTGGACTTGCCCGACTCAACCCTCAGGATATCGAATCGATCTCCGTACTTAAGGACGCCTCGGCGGCCATCTACGGTGCCCGGGCGGCTAACGGAGCGATACTCGTCACCACCAAGCGGGGTACCACGGGTAAGCCGAGCATCAGCTACGACTTCAACCAGGGTTGGGGGCAGCCGACAACCACCCCAAAAATGTCGGACGCTGTAGAGTACGCCACGATCATGAACGAGCTGCCGATTTATCAAAGCGTGCCCGTTGCCGAATGGGAAACGGCCTGGCGTAGCATCCAGGAGACGGGTACCTATGACTCCCCTACCGATGGAGTAGCCACGATCAACGGCAAATTTAGCCCGGAGGACGTAGCTCTCTACGCTGATGGTAGTGACCCCTGGGGGCACCCAAATACCGACTGGTTCGGCGATGCCTTCCGCACCTGGGCCCCCCAGACTCGACATAACCTGCAGATCAACGGCGGTACCGAGAACATCCGCTACCTGGCCTCCGTGGGCTACCTCAACCAGGAAGCCATCTATAAGAACACCGCCACCAAATATAAGCAGTACAACTTTCGCATCAACCTGGATGCCGATATCAGCCAGTACATCAAAACCTCTCTGGGCTTCGTGGCCCGCCGGGAAAACCGCCGCTACCCTACGCAGAGCGCTGGGAGTATCTTTCGGATGCTGATGCGTGGCCGGCCTACGGAACCGGAAGTCTGGCCCAACGGCCTCCCCGGTCCCGATATCGAGAACGGTCAGAACCCCGTTGTTATCACGACCAACGCTACGGGATACGATGACCAAATCGTCGACTACCTACAGTCGCAGGCCTCCGTCACCTTCACTAACCCCTGGGTGGAAGGACTGGGCCTTACCCTATCCGGCGCGGTAGACAATACGACCGCACAGGGCAAAAAATGGGAAACCCCCTGGTCTCTCTATTCCTGGGACCGGGTGTCGTACGAAGATGACGGGGTAACGCCCCGACTAGAATCGGCCATCCGCTCCAATTTTCGGGATCCCCGCCTGGAGCAGAATACCAGAAATGACCTGAATACCAACCTTTCGGCCCGCATCAATTACGATACCGAGCTCGGCGGGGATCATTCAATCGGGCTGATGGCCGGCGTGACGCGAGAAACTTTTGACGGGGATAATTACTTCGCCTATCGCCGCAACTACATCTCCCCCGCCGTCGATCAGCTCTTCGCCGGCAGCCCCCTGCAGCAAAACATCAGTGGATCGGCCTATAATCGCGCTCGCCTAGGTTACTACGGCCGCGCGCAGTATAACTTCCGCGAGAAGTACCTGGCCGAGTTCATCTTCCGTTACGACGGATCCTACATCTTCCCGGAAAACGAGCGGTTCGGTTTCTTCCCGGGCATCCTGCTGGGGTGGAACCTGACCAACGAAAGCTTCTTTAACGTGCCTGGCGTGGATTTCCTTAAGCTGCGCGCTAGCTATGGACAGATGGGCAACGACCAAGTATATTATAACAACCAGCTCCAGGAGTACGCTTTCCTCTCTACCTACAGTTTCGGCAGTTACCCCCTCGGCGGACAGGTCGTAACCACGCTACGGGAGAGTAGACTGGCGAACCCTAGTTTCACCTGGGAGCGCGCTAACAATCTTAATTTCGGACTCGATGCGGTATTCTTCAACAACGTCATCGACCTGACGCTAGAATATTTCTACAACAAGCGCGATCAGATCCTGATCCAGAAAACGGGTTCTACGCCCTCCTCTTCCGGTATCAGTAGCTTGCTACCACCAGTGAATGCCGGACGGGTAGACAACCGGGGCTTCGAGTTCAATCTCGGCGTGAACGGCAGTGCCGACCGGGCTTTCCAGTGGCGCTTTGGCGTCAACGGAGGCTACGCGAAGAACAAGGTCGTTTTTCAGGACGAGGTGCCGGGAGCACCCGAGTATCAACTGCAGGAAGGAAAGCCCATCGGGGGATTCCTCGTGTACCAGAGCGATGGCGTATTCCGCGACCAAGCCGCCATTGCGGCTAACGAGGTCGATTACAGCGGCGTGACCTCCCGCCTGCTACCGGGTGATATGCGCTTTAAGGACGTCAATGGGGACGGTAAGATTGACGGGGACGACCGCGTCAGAATCGATGACAACGGTACTCCCACCTTCAATTACGGAGCCACGATGACGGCCAGTTTCCGGGGCTTCGATCTGAATATTCTCCTGCAGGGCGCTACGGGCGCTTCCCTACGCGTACAGACCGAGTCGGGTGATATTGGTAACTACCTACAGTACAGCTACCAAAATCGCTGGCGGATCGACAACCCCAGTAGTGAGCACCCGCGCCTGGCTAGCCGGGGGGACACGTATTACACCGGCGGTAATTTTGGCAACAACACCTACTGGCTGTTCAGCAAAAACTATATCCGTTTGAAGAATGCCGAAATCGGTTACACTTTGCCCGTGTCGCTCACCAGCCGCTTTAAGGTGGGTGGAATCCGGGCTTACGTCAATGGACTTAACCTGATCACCTTTGATAAGCTAGACTTTTTTGACCCCGAATCGGATAACCAGGGAGGACAATATTATCCCCAGTCTCGCATTATCAACGTCGGTTTTAACCTCACGTTCTAACTAGAACACGAATCTACCATCATGCAATATTTCAACAGAAGAGTGTTTCGACTCCTACCTGCGACAGTGTTAGCCTGGACACTGCTCACTACGTGTAGCAACGATTTTCTCAATACCGAGCCCCTCAATAGTATTTCCAGTGACGCTACTTGGGGCGATGCAGCGCTCTCCGAAGCCTTCATCTATAACGTCTATTCCTACCTCGGCCGGGGCGGTTTTGACGAGCAGATGCTCGCCTCGCTCACCGACGAAGCGATGTTTACCCACTCGGGACGTAACATCAACACCTTCACCGAAGGCTCGGAAGATCCGAACAACATAGCCTGGACTAGCGATACCTACCGCTACGGTCGAATGTACCTGGCCATTCGTCAGGCTAACATTGCCCTACAGGAGTTACCCAATTCTACCTTCGACGACGAAGGTCTCCGCGACCGTCTCATGGGTGAGGCACACTTCCTACGCGCCTACTACTACCACCAGCTCGCCCGGTTTTACGGCGGCGTTCCCCTCATTTCTACCCCCTACGGCCTGGATGAGGACTACAACATCGCCCGCTCGAACTGGGAGGAAACGATCAATTTTATCGTAAGCGATCTGGATGAGTCCATTCGTCTGCTCGAGGGAAAAGACCGCACCGAGGGTCGCGCTTCCCAGCTTGCCGCCATGGCGCTTAAATCACGCGTACTACTCTATACCGCATCCGATCTCCATGACGGCCCGACGGTTAGCGCCGCCTCTAGTACGATGTCCGGTTACGGTAACCTCGATCTGGTGGCGTACACCGGGGGAGACCGCACCGCCCGCTGGCAGGCTGCCCGCGACGCGGCGCTGGCCGTGGTAGAAGCCACAAACGGGTACAAGCTGGATCTCGACGCACCGGTTTCGCCGGCCGAAGGGGAAAATAACTACGTATCCATCGCCATGGGCGGAGCCAGTGCCGTCGGCGATGCCGCGGCTACCTCCGAGCTGATCTTTGAGCGTTCGGTCAGTGCAGACCTGTCCGAAACCCTCTTCGGTATGTACAACGGCCCGAACGGCTACCACAACTGGGCCGGCAACACGCCCATCGGCCAGCTAGTGGATGACTATGAGATGATGGACGGCACCCCCTTCGACTGGAATGATCCCGCCAAGGCCGCCGCCCCCTACACCGATCGCGATCCGCGCTTCTACGCCAGCATTATGTTCGACGGTGCCGACTGGAAGCCCCGCCCCTCGGACGTCGAAGGACTCGAGCCATACGATGAGATCCAGACTGGCTTTTACGACGACGGCACGGGCGGTACGATCAACGGCATCGACACCCGTAAATCGCCCATTGAGGACTGGAACGGTAGCCGTACGCATTACTACGTTCGTAAGTTCATCGACCCCGATCCGGGCGTGCGCGATAACCTCTCTAATCCGCTGATCATTCCCTGGCCGTTCCTACGCTACACCGAGATGGTCCTCAACTATGTCGAGGCCAGTCTCGAAATGGGAGATGAGGAAGCGGCCAGACTGTGGCTGAACCGCATTCGCTTCCGCGCCGGGATGCCCGCCATCGACGATACGGGGCAGGCCCTGGTGGATCGCTACCGCAACGAGCGCCGCATTGAGCTGGCCTACGAAGAGCACCGCTACCACGACGTGCGCCGCTGGCTTATCGCCGAAGAAACCCAGGGACAGCTTATCGAAACTATCGATATCCGTGCAGATCTTAAGCCCGGTCAGCAGCCCCGTGTGCCCTATAAGTACGACCCCAGCGTGTACAACTACACCTATACTGTAGTGGAGAATACAGAAAATGAGACCCGCCGGTGGGTAGATAAAATGTTCTACCGGCCCATCGATCGAGATGAGATGAGCCGCAACACCGCCCTGATCCAGAACCCGGGTTACTAGCCAATTCCTCTACCCTATCTTGGAGACCCGTCCCGGCTTTACCGCCGGACGGGTTTTCTCGTATTATTTAATTGTACAATGCTCCCCCTTAAACACTGGCTCCCATTAGTAATGCTTGGTGTGTTCGTAATGCTTGCACTCTTTGTGAGCTGTGGAGACAAAGAATTGAAAAAAGAAGACTTCGGAAGAGTGCACGACGATGGTACACTTTTTTCGCTTTTGCCACCTAGCAGAACCGGAGTAGCTTTCGAGAACCCACTGACTGAGGGGCCCAACACCAATCTGCTCGTATACGAGTATTTTTATAATGGTGGTGGTGTAGGTACGGGAGACTTCAACGGCGATGGCCTACCCGATCTTTACTTCGTCGCTAATATGGCGGACAACAAGCTGTATCTAAACCAGGGCGGACTGTCCTTCAGGGACGTAACTACCGAGAGTGGCGCAAGCGGGCGGGCGGGTCCCTGGAAGACCGGGGTCGCCGTCGTAGACATCAACCTCGACGGGCTCGACGATATCTATCTTTCGTACTCGGGCATGCTTCCCCCCAATAAGCGTCGTAATCAACTCTTTATCAACCAGGGTATCGGTCCCAATGACGTCCCAACCTTCAGGGACGAGGCACCGCTCTACGGTCTCGACCTACCATCTTTTACTAACCAGGCCTATTTTTTTGATTACGACCAGGATGGCGATCTCGATGCCCTCCTACTCAATCACAACCCCAAGTTGCTCCCCATTCTTAACGTCGAACAAACTCGTCAACTGCTTGCCTTACCGGACCCAGACCGAGGATTACGCCTCCTCCGCAACCAGGACAATCGATTCACCGACGTTACGGAAGCCGCCGGCATCAACGGTTCGGCACTGAGCTACGGCCTGAGTCTCTCCCTCAGCGACATCAATCTCGACGGCCTACCTGACTTCTATGTCTCCAATGATTATGAAGTACCGGATTACCTCTACATCAACAACGGCGACGGCACCTTTACCGACCGGCTCGCCGAGCAGCTCACCCATACGAGCCACTTTTCGATGGGCAGCGATATCGCTGACGTCGACAACGACGGACTGCCCGACATCGTCACCCTCGATATGCTGCCGGCGGATAACGAGCGTCGCAAGCTTCTGATGGCAGACGACAACCGCAGCAAGCACGATCTCAGCCTCGCCAGCGGGTTCCACGAGCAGACCATGCGCAATATGCTTCACCTCAATCGCGGCAACGAGACCTTTGCGGAGGTCGGACAGCTTGCCGGCATCGCTACGACCGACTGGAGCTGGTCCGCCCTACTCGCCGATTTTGACAACGACGGCTACAAGGATCTCCACGTCACCAACGGCTACGTCCGCGATTACACCAATCAGGACTTCATCAAGTACATGGACGATTTCGTGGCCGATCACGGTCGACTGAAGCGCGCTGATGTACTCGAACTGCTAAAAAAAATGCCGGCCTCTAACGTGAGCAACCAAGCCTTCCGCAACCGGAAAAACGGTACGTTCGAGAACGTTACTCAGTCCTGGGGCCTCGATCGCCCATCCACCAGCAACGGTGCCGTCGCCGTGGACCTCGACAAGGACGGTGATCTCGACCTGGTGGTCAATACTATCAATCAGGCAGCTCTCATCTATCGTAATAACGCGGCGGACCGGCACTTTCTGCAGGTTCAGCTCACAGTTCTCCCGGGGCAGACGGCGACCGGAGCCCGGGTGACCCTAAGCGCCGATAGCCTCACCCAAACTCAGGAACTGTACCCCAACCGAGGTTACCTCTCCACCGGTCCTACCCTGCTCCACTTCGGTCTAGGGGCGCAGACGCAGGTGCAAAGCCTCACCGTCGAATGGCCCGACGGGACACAGCAAGTTCTGACCGATCTACCCACCAATCAGCGGATTTCCTTACGGAAGGAAGACGCGGTGGCTTCCACTTCGACCGCCAATATGCCCCCACCCGTAGCTCTTTACGAGGCGGCACCATCACCCGTGGACTACACCCACGAACTTACGCCATTCCGGGATTTCGACCGTCAGGCCTTACTCCCGAAATCCCTCTCGGACTGCGGTCCAATACTCGCCACGGGTGACCTCAACGGGGACGGTCTAACAGATTTGGTGATCGGAGGGACCCAAGGAAAAGAAGTGGGCGTGTATTTACAGCGGACCGATGGCGGCTTTAAGCCCCAAAGCAGTGCTGCCTTTGCCGCTACGGCAGCTGGAGTGACCAGTCAACTCGTACTGCGGGATATGGATGCAGACGGCGACTTGGACCTCTATGTTGCCAACGCCGGCTACCACGATTTTTCCGACCACTTCCCCGCCCTCGCCGATCAACTATTTATTAACGACGGGCAGGCATCGTTCACCGGTCCCTCACCACGCTTACCCGTCCTGCCGAGCGGTACCGGCAGCGTGGCCATCAGCCGGGAAAAGATACCCGAATACGTATTCGTGGGTGGCAGCGTAATTCCTGGAAAGTACCCCCTTGCGGCACCCAGTCGCTTGCTACGTCGTGACGAGCGGGGGGCGTGGCGGGATGTCTCCGCAACGGCGAACACCGCTCTCGTTGATCTGGGCATCGTAACCGATGCGGAGTGGCACGACCTTGATCAGGATGGTAACGATGAGCTCATCGTGGTCGGGCAGTATATGCCCATACGCGTGTTCAACCTGACAAATGGTAAATTGACTGAGTCAAGCGAGCACTTCTTCGATCAACCCACGCAAGGCTGGTGGAACGTCCTTCATCTGGCAGACCTCAACGGCGATGGCTTTACCGATCTACTCGTCGGCAACGAAGGAGATAATCACCTCTATCCCCTCAGTCCGCACCGGTCTGCCTATCTATTCAAGGACGACATTGACGGCAACGGCTCCATCGACCCCATTCTCACCGTCGGTACCGACACACTCGCTTATCCGGACCCTACCCGCGACGAGCTGCTGGCCCAGGTGCCCCAAGCGCGCACCCTCTACACGGACTACGCCTCCTACGCCCGGACGACCGCGGGTGATCTACTTGCTCAACTGGGTGTTACTAAGGGCGCCCTCACGGCCCGCATCAGCCGTACGACGATGTACCTGCGTGACCCACGGACCGGCAAATTCTTGGCCTCTCCCCTACCCATTCAGGCGCAGTATGCGCCGATACACACTATTCTTACCCTCGACGCCGACGGGGACGGGATCACGGATATCTTGCTGGCCGGAAATGAAATCCGTGCCAGCCTGCGCAGGGGCAGCAGCGACGCTAATACAGGGATACTTCTGCGCGGATTGGGGGCCGGAAAATTTGTCTACGTGCCCCAGGTTCTCTCCGGTTTCAATCTGCGGGGAGCGGTACGATCCGTAATTCACCTGGACGATCAACTAATATTCGGCGCTCAGGGTCAGGCGCTACAGGTTTACCGGAAGACCCCCTTACCAGTACGGTGACCAGACGTTTACCCGTTACCACTGCTGTTTCCCCTAGCTATGGCAGCTTACCTTTGCGCCACCGCCATGGAATTGTCCGCCTACCTACATCCCCTACCCCCGGCAGTTGCCGGAATGGCGGGCCCCGCCCGCTTTACCTACCCCTTTTACTACCGGCCCCACCCGCTAGCACTGGCAGCAGCGGCTGACCTACAGGAGCATTTACTGTGGGAGCGTAAGTGGGACTATGACTTTGGGCTGGCGTCGGATCGGCCTACCGGGGGGCGGGGAAAGATGTTCGGGGTACTGGTGGTGAGGCGCGCGGAGGGCAGCCTGGGCTACCTGGCTGCTTACTCCGGTAAGCTTGCGGATAGCAATCACTTGCCGGGATTTGTGCCACCGGTGTTCGATCTACTGGAGCCGGATGGGTTTTACAAGGCCGGCGAGATTGAGGTGCATGAGCTCACCCTACGGATCGAAGCGCTTCGCAACTCCCCCGAATACCAGGAGGCTACGGCGGATTACACCGCTACCCTGGGGCGAACGGAAGCAGAACTTGCCGCCGAGCGGAAGAAGGTCAAGGAGGGAAAACAGCGAAGGAAAGCCCAGCGCACCGCCGCCCGGTATCTCAGTACCGTAGACGTGCAGGAACTAGAGGAACAGCTACGGGAGGAAAGCATAAGAGAGAGTTACGGACTGAAGGATATGTGTGGAGTAGTAAAGTGCCAAGTAAAGCAAAAAAAGAAAATTTTGGATGAGTATAATGGTACCATTCAGAATCTACTGGACGAACGCGCCGCCCTATCCGCATCTCTGCAGGAGCGTATCTTCGAGCGGTACACCTTTTTGAATGCGACGGGAAAGGATCGATCCTTGGGTAGCATTTTTCGTGAGACGGTGTTTGGCGTTCCGCCCGCCGGAGCCGGAGAGTGTGCCGCACCCAAGCTGCTGCAGTTTGCCTACCAGCACGGGCTGCATCCTATAGCCCTGGCTGAGTTCTGGTGGGGCGAGTCTCCCACCTCCGCCATTCGTAAGCACGGCCACTTTTACCCCGCCTGCCGGGGTAAGTGCGAGCCGATCCTCGGACACATGTTAGGGGGCCTACCCACCGATCCTAATCCCCTACTGGACAATCCCGGTGCCGATACGAAAATTGACATCGTCTACGAAGACGAAACCATCCTGGTGATCGATAAGCCCGCCGGCCTACTCAGCGTACCCGGTAAGCGGATCTCCGATTCCGTGCAGCGCCGCATAAGGGCTACCCACCCCGAGGCTACTGGCCCCCTCATTGTACACCGGCTCGATATGTCTACCAGCGGCCTACTGCTACTGGCAAAAACTAAAGAGGCCCACAAGCTCCTGCAGCGGCAATTTTTCAAGCGGTCGGTCAGCAAACGCTACGTTGCCGTGGTAGCGGGACAGGTGAAGGAAGACCGTGGCACGATCGACCTGCCCCTGCGTGGGGACCTGGAAGATCGGCCCCGGCAGATCGTGTGCAGCGCCCACGGCAAGTCAGCCCGTTCGCACTGGGAAGTCGCGGCGCGCGATACCTACACTACGACCGTCCGCTTCTGGCCCGTCACCGGCCGCACCCACCAACTGCGCGTCCACGCCGCCCACCCCGAGGGACTCAACGCCCCCATCGTAGGCGATGATCTCTACGGCCAGCCCGGCGACCGGTTGTACCTCCACGCCGAGCAGCTGGAGTTCACGCATCCGGTGACCAAGCGGGCCCTGTCGTTCACCCTCCCCGCGCCGTTTGCACCCGCGCACGCGCCCAGCTGATCGTGCTACTTTCTGCCCAGACCCGGTAAGCCATTCGGCCGCAGGATACCCCGTTTGAGCGTAAACAAGTCCCGGAAGGGGTCATCGACAAAATCGAGGTGACCATCCAGGTCGGCGTAGAGAATATTCGGCCGGCTCAGAGCAAAGTGGAGTCCGCCGGCAATACCGAGCCCGCACTCGTCCAGGCAGCCGACCATGACCTCATTAGCCGCTGATTTGGCCACCGAGTTGATGTGCGTAGCCGCCCAGATACCGCCCACCTTCTGGATCTTGATGTTGATCATATCGGTGAGCTCGTGCTGAGTGAGGCGGAAGGCATCGGTGAGCGTCTTCAGACTCTCGTCGGCCATCACGGCAATAGGTGAATCGCGGGTCAGGGTGCCCATTACGGCCTCTTCATCAATGCTAGTGGGCTGCTCCAGGATCTCAATGCCCAGAGGTTGGGCTAGACTGATAAAGCGCAGTGCCTGGTCCAGGCTGTAGCCCTGGTTCCCGTCGAATCGTAGTGTTACTTTAGGAAAATACTGGCGGATTAACTTCAGTCGATCGATATCCTCCCGGTAATCTAGCCCCCCCTTGATCTTGAGGATGTCAAAGCCGTCAGCTACGTACATCCGTGCCCGGCGCAGCGTTTCGGCTACCGGTAGGATGCCGATCGTGATGCTGGTAGCGATCTCGGGCCGAAAGCCCCCCAGAAACTCGTACAGCGGTACGCCGGCGGCCTTCGCCACCAGATCGTAGAGCGCAGCATCGACCATCGCCAGGGCGGAGCTCTTCAAACTGGGGCGGAGCTCCTCCAGCAGGCGGGCGTAGTGAAAGGGATTCTGGGCGGCCAGCGCAGGTGCAATCAGATCGGTGATGGCCATTTCCACATCGGCGGCCAGTTCGCCGGTGACCACCAGGTCGGGCGCGGCACAGCCGTAGCCGACCAGTCCTGTATCGGTGTGTAGCTGCAACACGAAGTTGGTCGCCGCACCAATGGTCTGGTAAGCGATGGTATAGGGCTCGGTAAGCTCCAACTCGTAGCGCTCGTACTCGACGTGGATGATCTTCATCCGGTGAAGGTAGCCCGGGCCGCCGCGGACTACTTCAGCTTCGTAAGGATTAGTTCCACCAGCTGGTCTGGACCATCGGCTAGTACGTCGTAGCAGGGTAGCCCGGTCTGCTCGGTGATCGCACGGCAGGCTGCCGGGATGTCTGAGGTTTTAATCCCCTCGTGGTTCAGGGTCACGGCCAGTACGTCGCGGCCCGACACCACCTTGATGGCATTGATCTGCTCGGACAGGCCGTGCAGCCGGTAGCCGGCAAAGCCATCGTACTCTTTACGGGTGGGGGCGTGCTGTAGGATCACGTAATCCGGCCGGCCCGCCGCCAGAATTTCGAAACCGCCCGGATAGGCGGGGTTCATCAGCGAGCCCTGCCCCTCAATGACGATCACGTCAGGCTGTTCGTTGCGGTAGGCACTCACCACGGCGTGCTCGATCTCGCCGGAGACAAAATCGTTGATGCAGCTGTCCATGATCATGGAGTACTTCGCCCCCTGCATCCAGCCAGTCTGACCGGTGCCGATCATTTGCGCACGCCGATCGGCCCGTTGCAGCCCCTGCACGATGAGCCAGGCGGTGGTGCGTTTGCCGATGGCGGAGTCGGTACCCAGTACGGCCAATTTGAGGCAGTCTACCCCCTCGATATCGCCGGTGAAGAAATGCAGTCGGTCGCGGTCCGGCGTCATACGGATATCGCGTACCTGTACTCCGTGGGCGCGGGCGGCGGCCATCAGACTGGCATCCTTGTGGATGAAGTCGTGCAGGCCACTGTCCACATTGAGCCCGGCGGCAATGGCGTCGGCTACGACGCGGCAACCGGCGGCGGGTAGGCGGCCGCCGTCCGGGGCCAGTCCGATGACAAAGTAGGTAGGATCGAACTGCAACGCCTCCTCCAGATTTTCTACTACCGGTATGCCATTCGGTTTTCCGTCGAGCACCTCGCCGCTATCCTGCCCGGCGTAGCGGCTGTCGATGATGGCTAGGACCGTATACCGGTAGGTAAATCGGGCTAGGCCGTGGGCCGTCTTGCCGTTGGGGGTATTGAAGGCACCTTCGCAGTACACGACTGCGGGTCCGTCTAGGGGGGTGGTTGACATGGGGTATTATCGTTTGGCGGTTAGTACCGCTACGTGGGGTCCTTGTTCGTCGGCTTCGGATTCAAGCAGGGCGATGAGTCCGGCGGTGGAGGCAGGGAGTACCTGTAGGGCTTCTTTCTCGCGCAGGTAGGTGGACATCTTGCGCATCTTGGCGTCCGAGATATGCCGGGCCCCTCCCCCACTCGCGTAGAGTGCATCCAGGGCCTCCTGCCCGTCGAAGCTGTGCCAGTTGATCAGCGGTTCGTTCACGTCGGTTTCGGTGATTTTAGCGGGATCAAGGTCGAGACACGTTCGGCTCCCCCGCAAAAAGGAGGTTACGATGGGGTTCTTGTGCGTGGAGGAGGCGGCTACCATCCGGGGCAGTTGCTCCATGCGGCCCGCTGTGTGAAGCCGCTGGAAACCCTGAAAAATACCGGCTAGCAGCGTGCCATTCGAAACGGGCACCGCCACCGTGACGGGCACCGCCGGGAGTTGCGCAACCAGCTCATCCGCGATTCCGGAGTAGGCCCGCAGTTGCAGCGCTGAGTTGGTGGTGCCGGGATTAGCACTGTACCAACCGTGGTGAGCCGCCTCCGTGGTACTGTAGGCTACGACCTCCTCGTAGGTTCCCACCGGTCGGTAGATAGTGGCGCCCAGTGCTTCCATTTCTGCCAGTCGTCTGGTGTGGTAGCCGGCCGGTACGTAGATCATACACTGCAGTCCGGCTAGACGAGTCGCAAGCGCCACGGCGACTCCGTAGTTCCCACAGGTAGCAAAGGAGATGGTATTGACTCCTCGTAGGAGGGCGTCCTCCGCGTGGGCAAAGGCGATGCGGTCTTTCTGGGTACCCGTAGGATTATCTCCCTCAAACTTTAGGTAAATCCCTTCCCTGTCAAAGTCCCTTTCGAGACCGCGGGATCGGCGCAACCAGGTAGCTCCAACGTCGCGGGCGGTCAGCTGTCGAAAGGCGGCCACCCGCTCTGATCGGGGTACGGTATCATCGGCGCTTAAGGCTGCCAACGCGCGGGAGACTTTGGAAACACTGTTACTAGCCGTGTGTACGGCGTCGCGGAGGGTCATAGATGGAAATGGAAATAACCAATAGACCCACTAGAAGCATACAACGAGTCCTAAAGTTGTATTGCACCTGCGCCCCCGCCTCAGTACTACCGACTGCGCCTCAACTGTTGTGCACTGCGGTTCGGTCCCGGACGGTACACCCGCTGCTGGTAGGCAAAGTCAAACCGGCGCTCCTCGACGCTGACCGACAGACGCAGGCGATCAACTTCATCGGAGCGGGAAAAAATGAGCTTGCCCACCGCACGCTCTCCGGGCCTTACGGTGGTGCGCCGCAGGGCGTGATCGAGCCAGAAAAAGCGGTTGTCGGGGCCCGGTACGTCGGTAGGCACTGCGATCGTACGGAGGCGCTGCTCGGTGTCCAGGATGTTGAAAAAGGCCGCATCGTAGAGGGAAATGGAGATGTCGCCGACCAGATCGGCCGTGCGACTGGAGGCGGTAGGGGTTTCGGTGGGACTACTCCCTTCCGCGATTGCATAGACCGTACCGGCCACCACCAGGGCGCCGCCCACCCAGGCCATGGTGCGCCGGCCCTGCTCACGGTGCAGCACCTCCATGTCGAGGGAAAAGAGTTCGATTTCGGGGTCCAGCGCGTGGTGGCCCTGGTTCTCCCCGGTGTAGAGTATAGTGGCTACGGGGTCAAAAAGAACTTCTTCTGCCCCATCGTTGAGGACCATGACGTCGAAAATGACGTAGTCCGGAGTAGCATCGTAAAAGTTCGTTTCCACCGTGATGCCATCCTGCTCCAGCTGCTGGATGGCGTTGCCGTAGAAGTAGCGGTCGACGGTCGCTTCCGACTCCGGTTCGATGCGCACCAGCTGGAGTGGTCGACCGCAGCTGGTGCTTATCAGGGCGACGAGAACGAGGGAGTAGAACTGCTGCATGGTCGGTTACTTGACTTAACCTAAATTAAGTCCTATCCCCCAAATTCCTACGGTCGCCAAAATTTTTAGGTATTCTTTAACCAGTGTAGGGTCCGACTAAGCCAGGATCTGCTTGTCAAAAGGGTTAAGCCCCACGCCCTGCACCTGCGCCTCGGCCTCCAGCCGGTACTCAGAGCGTACGCGGCGGAGCTTCTTGGCGGCCCAGGCCAGGCCGCCGTAGACCGGGTTTTTATCCCCGAAATCATCCACTGCGGAGGTGACCTCGCTGAATTTGAGGTAGAAGGGCACGTCCACCGTCACGCCCTCCCCGGGCACGTCAATCAGATCGGTGAGGAGCAGACGACCGAGCTCGTACTCATCTACCAGTTGCTGCTCCTGCTTGCCGCGGGCGTACTTCTCCACCAGGACAATCTTGATGGCCGAGACCCGCTGCGGGTGCTTACTGGTGAGGCGTACCGTACCGCTAACACTACCCTGCCGGGGATTAAAGCCGGGGGGCAGGATGAGTTCCAGTTTGACGCCCTCGATGCCGAGCCACTGCTTTACTTTACCTAACATAGGGCAAACTTAGTGCGTTAGCCGGGTGACCACCCGTTCTATTCGACAAACGCCCCCGGGGGCCCATTAGTTAGCCCATGCAGCTGCTCACCAACGACCAGGTCCGCGACCTCGGCAACCTCGACCTTCTCGCCCGCCAGGTGGTAGAGGGCTTCATCATCGGGCTACACAAAAGCCCCTTCCACGGCTTTAGCGTCGAGTTCGCCGAGCACCGTATTTACAACCAGGGCGAGCCGACGCGCAACATCGACTGGAAGGTCTACGCCCGTACCGATAAGATGTACACCAAGCGCTACGAGGAGGAAACCAATCTGCGCTGTCAGATCGTGGTCGACTCCAGCAGTAGTATGTACTTTCCGGAGGTCGACGCTAAGTCGGCCGACCACGTCAATAAGATTCGCTTCAGCGCCCTGGCCGCCGCCAGCCTGATGAACCTCCTGAAGCGGCAGCGCGATGCCTTCGCACTCAGTTTCTTCAACCAGGGGGTTGACCTGCACACCCGCCCCAAGTCTAGCACCACGCACTACCGGCTGATGCTGACCTACCTCCAGCGACTGATCGACCAGCCCACCCACGAGGTGCGCACCGCCGCGGCAGCCGCTCTGCACCAGATCGCCGACAGTATTCACCGGCGCTCGCTGGTCATCATTTTCAGCGATATGTTCGATGGAGATACGGAGCGCGAGGAGGACCTCTTCGCGGCCCTGCAGCACCTCAAGCACGCTAAGCACGAGGTAGTGCTGTTCCATACGGTAGACAAGCGCAAGGAGATCGACTTTGCCTTCGAGAACCGGCCCTACGAGTTCATCGACCTGGAGTCCGGCGAGCGGGTGAAGCTACAGCCCCAGCAGGTCAAGGCCTACTACGTGGAGCAGGTAGCGGCCTATCAGGAGCGGCTACGGATGAAGTGCCTGCAGTATAAGATCGACTACGTGGAGGCCGATATTCAGGCAGGCTACCGGCCCATCCTCCAGCAGTACCTCGTGAAGCGCGCCCGCATGCGGTAGGGCCTACTGCTCCGCGAAGGCCTCCTCCACCCGGCGCAGGAAGGTAGCGGCGGTGCCGGGGGTGACCTCGAGGATCTCATAGGTCTGTCCGTCGTCCATTTCCAGTACCAACTCCTTGGCCTTCATGCCCCGCAGGGTATTCATGAAGGTGTTGTTGTTGCTTACTACATTGAGGATACCGTCCTTGAAGCCGAAGAAGTAGTAGGTCTCGCTGGGTGATTTGATGTACAGGTACAGGCGGTCTTCGTCGCCGGTGGTCATTTTTACTTCGAGGTAGGATTCGATGCGCCGGCTGAGGGCCTGTCCGCCCACCGAGGCCAGGCCATTGCTGGCCGACGTACTGACCCAGGACTGGTAATCGGCGTTCCACCGCATGGGCAGGTCACTGAAGAGGAAGGTGTGGCGGTTGATGGCGGGCGGAAGGTCCAGGGCATCGGCGGCCAGTCCGGCAATGGCCGCCTCGCGCTGCGGTCCGGCCGGGAACAGGGCCTCGATGCCGACCGTGGCAAACGGTATTCGCTCGTTGATGCCCAGTTGGGGCGCGCTGTAGCCGCTGGATACGATGTCGGTGGCCATGATCTGCGTAAGCTGTTCGGGGAGGATCAGGTCGATGGCGGTCATCAGCTCCACCTCCGTGGTCGGGTAATTTTTCTCGGCTTCGGTACGAGCGGCCTCGGCGGCTTCCTCTTCCGTAAGTTCGGCTTCACCGCCGGCCACGGGGGTGGGTTCGGTTTCTTCTTCGAGCAGGAACATATTGTCGGTCAGGGTCTCGGCCGGCTTGACTCCGGAGCTGTCGGTCGCGCTATCCGCTACATCGTCAGTCGAGTTATCCCCGTCTTCCTCCTCCACAAGGTCTAGCTCCGGGGCGGCGGATTGCTCCGGCAGGTCCATAGCGATGGTACCGTAACTGGTCATACTAATGTACTTGAGCCGCCCGCCGATGCCGAGGAGGCCGTCTCCGGTCACCTTGCCGTTCGGGCGGTCGTAGACCATCAGATTCCCCTGGGTGGCCGTGGGGTCCTTGACCCGCGTACTGTCGCCGAAGCGAAAGGCATCATTCTCCTCATCATAGAGGAACACCCCACTGGCATCCAGGATGGGGTGATCCAGCCGCCGGTGCAGGGTCTGTACCATGCTGGGGTAGATCTGCCGCTCGGGCTTACTGAGGTAAAAACCGGTGTTTAGGGGTTTGGCGTCGCGACCTACGGCACCGGCGGTGTTGAGCACCAGGTTGGTTTTGTCGCCCTCACTCTGCACGGCGAACCATTCGGCGGAGGGCAGATTTTCCGCCTCGATCTTGGCGTAGCCGTCGAAGCCGAGTACGGGGCTACCGGCGTCCAGGCTGATGGTACCGAAGAATCGGGTCTTGTTGTCGATGTAAAAGGGGGTGTCCTCGGCGATTTCTCCCTCGGCGCGCGTAGCGGTGTTCTTTTCTGATTTTGCTCCCTTACCGATGCGCGTACCCACGATGTTCTGCAGTTCGAACTCCTGGGTGTGGGGGCCCACGTTGTACTCGTAGAAGCCCGAGGCGGTATACTCCTTGCGCCCGGCGATATCTACCGTGGCGCGATTGATGACGTGGTACTCACTGATCGTATCGGCTACGATCTGGGCGTCGGTCAGCTGCGCAATGCGACCGCCGGGCTGGACGACCAGCTTACCGTCGCCCGGAATGATCTTCGCATCGGCACTGATCACGTAGGGTACCCCCCCGACCTCGAGCTGGCTGGCCAGGTTATCGTACACGGCCGACTGGGCGGTGAAGGTCAGCGAATCCTGGTCGACGTTGGTACTGGTGAAGCGGTCCTTGCCGTCGGCGGTGTTGAACACGATGTTGCCCTGCTTCATGTCCCACTCGAACTCATTGGCACTGGTGATGAACTCCGTGTAGGGCAGCTCGGTGGCTAGTTCACTACCGTTGTTACGGAAGGTAGCCTTTCCGGCGGCAAAGTCCACCGCGGTAGCGACGTTGCTCGTCGCCAGGGCGATGTTGGCCGTATCCTGCACGCTTTTGATGCGCACCGTGGAGGTATCCGCCGCCACCCCGTCGGCACCGAAGCTCAGGGCTTCGCTACTGATACTGGCCTTGGACCAATCTAGCGTACCGGTACCCTGCAGGGCGGTAGGCGTCAGGACCAGGGTGCCGGTAAAACTATGGTCCCCCTCCTCGAAAAGCTCGAAGGGGTAGCCGCGCTCGGGCTGGATGATCAGTGAGTCACCGTAGGGCCGAAAGGTAATATTCACCCGCTCTCCCAGCACCGTGGGTACGCTGCGCCGATCGGTGATGGAGCGCTTGAGCCGGAAGGTCTCCGTCGTCGTAGTCGTGCTGTCCACCCCGAAGGTGATGGTAGGGCTCTCAATTTCTGCCTCGAGGTAGTTTAACTTGCCACTACCGCTCAGGCCCTGGTTGGTCAGGCTCAGTTGACCGGAGTAGTTGCCGCGATCGCCGTAGGCTGCCTGCCCGGTGCTATCGGTATCGCCCACAAATCCAAGACTACCATCTTCCTGCACCCGCAGCGTCTGCTTGATCCGGCCGAAGATGCCCCCGCTGACCAGCTCGCCCTCCAGCGCCAGGTTGTTTTCCGTGAGGGAGTCGAGGTTGTTGATGCTCAGGTTAGCGAGCTCGAAGTAGAAGCTATCGCGGGAGTACAGGGAGCTGGTATCCCCCTGGTCGTAGTAAACGTAGCTGGGCCCCCGGGTCTGGATACTGGGGAAGTAGGCAATGTCCTCCGAGCCGCTCTTATTTTTGGGCGCGTCAAGCAGGATGTAGCCGCTCACGTTTTCGATGCGGCTGGCCGTCGAGAGCAGTTTGACGTCATCACTCATCTTGCCCCCCTCCGGCAGAAACACATCGATGTCGGCCGAATCGAAGGTGATGTAGTAGGGGGCGTACTTGAAGTGGAAGCTATCCGCCGTCACGATGGTATTACCGGCGTATACCGTGCCCCCAAAATCCAGGTTGCGGTCACCGACGATGTCGATGATCTCGTTGCTGGGCTTAATGGCGATTTTCTTGTCGCGGTTCAGCGAGATGGGCTGCACGGCCACCACGCGGATGGTCCCCTTGCGCAGATCAATGAAGGCATTCTCGGTCGGGGTGCTCGATACGATCCGTAGGTTGTCGTAATCCTTGGCCTCCCGCTGCGAGAGCACGAAGTGGTCCAGTTTGCCCTTCACGGCGATCTTGCCGGACTCCTCGTCGTAGGTCAGAAATCCGCGGTCCTGCAGCTCGTAGATGACCGACTCGATATCCCGCCCCGTCAGCCCCGCCTGGAATTCCTGGGCCAGTCCTTCAATGCCGACCGTATCGGAGGCCGGATACAGGGCAGCGCGGTAGCGGTAAATCGCTTCCAGCGGATCACCCCCGGCCAGGGCCTTGATGCGGGCGTACTCCTGCTTACTGAAGTAGTCCTCACTCTCAAAGACCACGTCGCCCTTTTCCTGAAAGGAAGCCGTGCGGCGGCCCACTACGGCACTGTCACTGGCCAGGTACACGGTGATGTTAGTCGCATCGATGTTGAAGCGGTTGCCACTGTGGTAGAAGGGTGCGGCCGAGGCACTACTTTTACTGCGGTTGAGTTCTACGACCCGGTTGGGCACGTCCACGTCAATACTGATGCTGGGGTGGTAGAGACTATCCCGTCCGAAGAAGATCGTCATATCGACCTTCTGTCCGGTGATGCGCTCGCCGGGATCTACCACGAAGAGCTCCCCGAGCCCGCGCACCTTGCGCTCGTCCCGTCCATCACGGATGTCCAGGGTCACCACGGCCTTACGCCCCTCCCCGCCCAGTACGTAGGCCCGCGAGGCCCGCAGTTCGAACTGCCCCTCCAGGCTCATGCCCTCCCCGACCTGATCCACGAGTACGCGACCGTTGGTCGATACGAACTCCGGCACGTCGCCCTGTACGCGGGGCCCACCCGATTGCAGCCGGTCCTTGAAACTACCGTACAGGATGCGGTCCCCGAAGTAGGCCGGATACTGAAACTGCGCGCTATCCGAGGTGATGAGCTGCCGGTCTACCTCGAAGTGGTAATCGACCAGGCGCACAAAAATATCACTGGGCAGGCCCACCCGCTGCCAGTCGGTCCGGCCGCCCTTACCGGTCACCTGGCCGCTGCCCAGATCGACCAGCAGCTTCGTTTCCTGGATCATGATCGAATCGCCCGTCGTACTTCCCAGCAGTTGCTGCACCGTGTCGATGCGCAGGACCGGGCCCTCCGCGTACTCGAAGTGCGGCCTGCCCCCGGCCACCTTCCAGCCGTATGCTCCCTCGCGGCGGTCGAGCCGGGCGTTGCGTAGGTACACCTCGGTGGTGGCCAGTGCTGCGTTTACCGCGGCGGGCGATACCTCCGGGTCGGCAAGCATCGCCTGCAGCATAGCGTGGAACTCGGCGAAGAGCGTCGTCTTTTCTTTATCGGATCCCTCCAGGTAGGCGTGTAGGTCCAGGAAGTCGGCCATGCCATTGTCGGGGGCAATTTTGAGCCGGGCCAGGCTAGTCGCCGACTGCACGATTCGCCGCTGCTGCACGGTATCGAGTCCGCCACCGTAGAATACACCGGTAAAGTTGGCGTAAGCATCCTTTGCCCGCGTATTGCGCGAGGCGGTCATGTACTCTTCTAACTGCAGCTCGAAATCGGCCACCGGGGCATCCGGCGATAGCTCGGCCAGCTGCGCCGTAGCCAGGGCCGACCAGAATACCAAAGCCAGAAAGATGATGCGCCGCATACCGGGTAGTTGTTCAATCGCGTTCGAAGGCAAACGCCCGCCAGTCATCCACTGCCGATGTCTGTCGGTGCCGAAAGCCGAGCTGCTGCAGGTGGTCGATGAGCCGTGCGGTATCCTGTGCAAGGACGCCACTCAGCAGGGCCGTCCCACCCGGCCGCAGTCGCCCGTACAACGCCCCCCCGGTAGCCAGTAGTACGTTCCGGTTGATGTTTGCCAGCACCAGGTCGTAGGGCTTACCGATGGGCAGGCACATCGCCGAGTTCACCGTGCACCACCCCGTCCAGTTTCACCCCGTTCTGCACCGCGTTTTCGAGCGTGCTTTCGTAGGCGGGCCGCTCGATGTCTACGGCATCTACCCGCCGCGCACCGAGCTGTTTGGCGAGGATCGCTAGCACCCCGGTGCCGGACCCATAATCTAGTACGCTGACCCCCTGCGGCTGCGCGGCAAAGTAGTCCAGCAGCAACTCGCACATCATGTGGGTCGTAGCGTGGTGACCCGTACCAAAGGCCATTTTAGGGTCGATCACGAGCTCCCGCGCCACGCCGATTTGCGGCGCGTGAAAGCTTGCCCTAATCGACAGCCGATCCCCAATCCGTATGGGCGCAAAGTCCCGCTCCCACTCCGCATTCCAGTTCCGCTGCACCAGCCGCCGCGCCTCGTAGGCGAAGGGGATCCGCCGCTGTAGCTCCCGAAAAACTACCGGCCAGTCAGTACCCGCAGTGTCGGCGGCGTAGGCAATGAGCACTTCTTCCGTTTCCTCAAAGGCCTCCATACCCGCATCGGCGAGCAGCGCAATGAGTAGCTCGCGGTGCTCCTCGGAGCAGACCAGGGTGTAGGTCGTGTAGTCGGGCATAGGCAACAACTGGGGCGGGGCCGCAGGGTGCAAGGTAGGTCGAGCGGGCCGTACCTTCCCCCCGTGAAGGTGCTCGTCCTATACATCGGCAAAACCGCCGAGCGGTATCTCCAGCAGGGGGAAGCCGTGTACCAAAAACGCCTGGGCCACTACCTGCCCATCGCCTTCGAGACCGTCCCCGACGTGCGCGGCGGCGGTAAGCTACCGGTAGAACAACTGCGCGAGCGAGAGGCTGAGGCGGTGCTCACCCGACTACAGTCCACCGACCGCCTGATCCTACTCGATGAGGGGGGGGAGCAGTTTACCAGTGAGGAATTTGCCGCCTGGCTCGACCGCGAGTTACAGCGCCCCGCCCGCCGGCTAGTGTTTCTGGTTGGGGGTGCTTTCGGCTTCGCTCCCCTACTTCACCACCGCGCGGATGCCAACCTCAGTCTTAGCCGCATGACCTTCAGCCACCAGATGGTTCGCCTCTTTCTAACCGAGCAATTGTACCGGGCCATGACCATCCTACGTAACGAGAAGTACCATAACCCATGAGTGCTCAGGACCTCATCCGTTCGTTCAAGCACTTCGTCCGTGAGGAAAAGCTATTCAGCCTGGATACTCACCTGCTCGTGGCCGTCAGCGGAGGGAAGGATAGTACGGTACTCGTTCATCTGCTACGTGAACTAGGATACACTATCTCGCTACTTCACTGCAATTTCCATCTGCGGGGGAAGGACTCTGATTTGGATGAGCAGTTCGTACGGGATCTTGCGAGCCCCCACGAGCTGAAAATCCACGTAACGGATATCGACCTTTCGACTGAGGCTCTACCTCAGGAGAGTGTGCAAATGACAGCCAGAAGACTAAGATATATTCATTTTGAGAAAATTTTGGATGAGTATTATAATTACGAAGCGGTCATTGCAACCGCCCACCAATTAGAAGACTCTTTTGAGACCCTCCTAATTAATTTTCTGCGGGGTACGGGACTCGCGGGACTGAAGGGTATCGACCCTAAGTACCACAATACGGTTCGGCCTCTGTTGGGTAGCTCACGGTCTGAGATCGCTGCCTTCGCCCGGGAGCGCGGCATCGTTTGGCGGGAAGATGCCAGCAACGCAGGCGATGCTTATCTACGCAACCGGGTCCGCCACCAACTGCTTCCGGTGTTTGACGAGTTAGGATTGACAACAACGGTACTGGTGCGCAACCTACGCCGGCTACGCAGCGAATCCTCACTTCTAAACTCAGCGCTAGCATCCTGGGCGGCCGAGGTGGTGCAGCGTACGGGGGAAGAAACGTTGGTGGACCGCAATTACTTCGATCCTATGTCTGCCGCCACGACTGAATTACTACTCCGACACTCCACCCCCTTTGCCGGGCCGGCTTCACCCCGGAGCAGTACCGGCAGATGGTTACGGTCGAGGGTACCCGACAGATACCAGGGGAAAACACCCTAGCCCACGTCACCCCCACGACTTTTCGCTTCACCCCCCTACCGGCTGCCCGGGAGGTACGGTCTGTAAGTTTTACCCGCTTACCCTTCGTGCACGAAACGACGGAGTGGTACTACCTCTTCGAAGAGGTGCAGCGGCCCGACCAGCTTAATCATCCTGAATTCTTGTACCTGCACCCGCCCGACTTTCCGCTGCACCTGCGGCCCCGCCAAAAGGGTGACCGGATGGCTCCGCTTGGAATGGAGGGAAAGCGGAAAAAGCTAAAAAAAGTCTTTCAGGATCTGGAACTGACTGGGCTCGAACGAGCGGAGCAACTGCTGCTCTGCACGGCCGACGGGGTTATATTAGCTATCCTAGGGCACTGTATCGCGGAGCCAGCTAAAGTACTGCCCCAGGATGAGCGCGTACTGAGGATCAGCTGGCAACACAAAGGCCCCGAAGCACGCTAGGTACTCCGGGGCCCGTTGGTCTGTAAAGTGCGGTGAGCTTACTCGGGCACCTTCGTAGGATCGAGCAGATCGTAAAACTGGTTGAGGCGGGGCAGCAGGATGATACGGGTACGCCGGTTGGTGGAGCGGTTGTCGGGCGTATCGTTGGCGACCAGCTGGTTGTACTCGCCGCGGCCGCTGGCGATGAGGCGGTTGGGGTCGATGTCGTACTTGTTCTGAAGGGCCTTCACTACGGCGGTAGAACGAAGCACGGACAGGTCCCAGTTGTCCTTCACGCAGGCGGTGTTGATGGGCACATTGTCGGTGTAGCCTTCGACCATAAGGTCCAGGTTGGGGCGGCTCTTGGCGATCTGGGCGATCTTTTCCAGTACCTCGCCGGCGCGATCGGTGATCTGGTAGCTGCCGCTCTTGTAGAGCATCTTGTCGCTCAGGTTGATGTACACGACGGTCTTGTCGACCTTAATGTCCACGTCCTGGTCTTCGATGCCTTCGCGGAGAACACTCTTTAAGTTGACGGCCAGCGCAAGATTGATGGAGTCAGCCTTGGACTTAGCCTCCTGGAGCAGGCGGATGTACTTATCCTTGCCCTCGAGCTGCGAGAGGGTGTTGGAGATGTTGGCGTTGGCACCCTGGCTGAGGACGGTCAGGTCACCAACCTGCTGTAGCTGGGCATCGCGCTGCTTGCGCAGGTCCTCGATTTGTTCCTGGCGCAGGTTGGCCTGGCTCTCGGCGGACTTGACCTGGTTAGACAGTTGGAGTTCCTTGCGCTCACACTCGGCCAGTTGCTGAGCGTAGCGGTTGATCTCCTGGTCGCGCTGGGCGAGCAACTGGTCGCGACTAGCCACCTCGGCCTGGGCGCTTTCCAGCTGTTTTTTGCTCACGCAGGAGGAAAGTCCCACGGTAAGCATGAGAAGAAGAAGGGTAATCTTTTGCATAATAAGCGGTTGAGAGTATTTGGTTGCCGCAGCGGGGATTTGGTACGCCGGCGGACAGTCGTAAACGCTAATGTACAACGACGGCAGCGTGTGCGTGTAGTGTCTTACCGACTAGCGAAATCAAATAGTAACCCGCGGGAAGCCCGCTGAGGTCCAACCGCACCCCGGCCGTGCCGGCAAAGACTGGTTCGTAGACAACCTCAGTTATGTACTGGCCTACTGCATTTAATATTTTGACACTCAGGCCCTCAGGTAATACGAGTTGATTAGTTAATAGCGTAAGCGAGCCCGTCGTGGGATTAGGACTTATGGAACTTACCAATAAATCCTGTGGGTCCGGAGCAGGACAGGAAGCGGTCAGCAATTCACCTGCCGCAGCTACCTCTAATACGCCCCCGGTGACGGTTTTGCCGCTAAGGCTAGCGTTGGCGACGGTGCCCCCCAGGATGGCATCACGCACCAACCGTGCCGCCACGGCCGGCCGGTCGAATACGGTTGCTACCAGCTCCGGACACGCCGTGGCGTAAAGCAGACTGATGGCCCCGGTCACGTAGGGGGCCGCGGCGCTCGTACTGCCGAAGGGGCCGTAACGGTCCCCGGGCCGGGTGGTGTAGCTGCCCTCGCCGGTAGCGGCTAGGTCGACCTGGCGCTGTCCGTAGGCGGCCGTAGGCTGGAGCTCATTATTCACTCCCAGGTTGGTCACCGTGAGGAGGAACTCACTCGGGCAGTCCGTCGGCATATCCTCCGTGAGATCGACGTCAATGGGTGCGTTGGCTACGCTAGCCGCGGTGAGTACCCCTACCTCCCCCAGCCGGTCATACATGGCCCCCCAGACCGGAAAATCGGCACACGTAGCCCCCTCCACCCCGAAGCTGGCATTGGTGGCGGCTACGAAGGCGCCCCGTGCTCCCCTACTTTTGTTAAACGCCCGCCGCTGATCCACCACGTAGGTGTAGGCCTGCACGATGTCGGCCACCGTACGTATGCTGAAGAGCATGAGCCGGGCCTCCCAGTTGGTACCGGCTACCCCGATGCCGTTGTCGCCCACGGCCCCCACGATGCCCGTCACCTGGGTGCCGTGGGCATCGATGTTGTACTCGCCCCCCAGGGTGTCGATGAAGTTGAAGCCGTGGACATCGTCGACGTAGCCGTTGCCATCGTTGTCCACTCCATCACCGGCTACCTCGCCGGCATTCACCCAGAGATTGCCGCGCAGGTCCTCGTGCTCGGCATCGAACCCGGCATCGAGCACGGCGGTGACGATGGGCACACCGTTCGGTAGATTACCCCCGGTCGTCTGGTCCCAGAGCTTCAAAAACCCAAGCCGTTGCAGGTTATCCTGTCGGTCGTAGTTCGGGTCGTCCGGAGCGCGGCGCGGCTGCACCGCCCAGTTGTACTGCACCGTCACCAGCTCCGGGTGAAACCGCAGGTGCCGATATACCCGTGCGGCTTCGTCAGCCTCGGTAAAGCGCAGCAGGGTGTGGGTGGGCGTCAGCCGCTCGGCCTGCCCGGAAGTCCACAGCGCGCGCTGACCTGCCGTAGGTGCTGATTTCCAATCACAGAGCAGTTCGGTCGCGATTTGCTGTGCACCTGCGCTTCCCGCCCCGATGAAGTAGCAGAGCATGACTAACCCCACCGCTGACACGCTGCTTTTACAGCTCACTCCGCCGCAGTAAGCGTTCTCCCACGATACGGGCCCGGTAGGCCACCCCGGCCATCCAGCCGCCAAAGAGCGTCCAGCCGATGATGGTGGGGTAAAACACCATACGCATGGTATTGTCCAGGTCCTCCCCGCCCATGGCCGGATTACCCTCCGCGCCGGGGTGCAGACTCGTCGAGGACATCCGCGGCAGGATATAGATCAGCGGAATCAGACAGGCGAACGCGAAAATGTTGTACACCGCCCCCAGCCGGCCGCGTTGTTCCGGATCGGGAAAGGCCGCCCGCAGCACGAAGTAGCCCGCGTAGATCAATAGCGCGATCAGGGTGGTGAACTGCTTGATGTCCCAGTTCCACCAGCTGCCCCAGGTGTACCTAGCCCACACCGCGCCGGTGAGCAGGCCGAGTACGCCAAATAACATACCCACCCCGGTGAAAACTACCGACCAGTGATCGGTACGTTCCAGCCGGCTCAGCTCGCTTAGCGATACGGTGGCGGGCAGCGTCCCGGCATCGGTGCGCGCCTTGATGCGCAGGTGCTTCACGGCGTACACCACCGCAGCGATGAACAAAAACAGCATCGCAAACCAGAGGCTCACGTGGAAGTAGGTATTGCGGATCGTCTCGCTCAGCAAGCCCCGGTAGGGAAAGGTAAAGGCGGTATTTTTCGTCAGTTCATCACCGCGTAACCCATCGTGGAGCCACGCTTCCCGGTAGCGGGCCGGGGCCGCAGGTGCAAGCCGCTGGCGAACGGTGACTGCATTCGGTACGACGAACGTTCCGTTGGCCGGCCCACTCACGATCAGCGACATCCCGTGGGCACTCGTCTCCGGGCTAGGCAGGTAATCGGGGAAGCGGAAGGTGGCCGTGGCCCGCCGGTCATCGACCGCAGTAACCGATGCGGCGGGCAGCGAGTACAGCGTATCGTCCAGCGAGACATTCAGCCAGGCCCTGGTGGCACCCCCGTCCTCCAGAAACCGTGTATTGTAGCCTACCAGCTCAAAGGACTGGTTCTGGCCGAGCTCGGCCGCGGTGGGGCTTACGTGCACCAGGTTGGGCTTCAGGGGCACGAGCAGACCGGCCACCAGGGCGTAGACCAGGATCGCTACGCTGAGTAGTTTCCACCAGTGCTGCCGCATTAATCGTTCCATGGTGCAAATTTACGGCCGGCGTACCGCCCTGGGGGCAGGGTGGCGGACAAATGACACCCCACAAACCAAGGCCCCCGCCCGGGGGTTAACTTTACATCCCAATAGTAGTCCCCCCCCTATGGCGCTTGATCTCCACACCGGTATTGTACTCCTCGCCGAACCCTTCATGCTTAATACGAACTTCAAGCGGGCCACCGTGCTGCTGGTCGAGCACACCAACGAGGGTAGCCTGGGGTTCATCCTCAACCGCAGGGTCAATATGCGCGTGGACCGGCTGGTGGATGATTTTCCGGACTTCGATGCTCCCGTCTACTACGGGGGGCCGGTAGCCACCGACACCGTGCACTACCTACACCGCAAGGGAGAGTTGATCGAGGGTAGCGAGGAGGTCTCGCGGGGCATCTTCTGGGGGCGGCAACTACGAACAGCTCAAGGCCCTGATCGGGCAGGGGGTACTCACGAGCCGCGACGTGCGCTTCTTCGTGGGGTACGCCGGCTGGTCACCGCAGCAGCTGCTCGAAGAGCTCCAGGGGGGCAGCTGGGTACCCGCCACGATGTACCCCAACTACTTATTCAAGACGCGCCCGGAGCGGCTCTGGTCGCAGGTGATGTCCAACAAGGGCAACACCTTTTCGGTCATCGCCGAGATGCCCGAGGACGTACATTTCAACTAGGCATGTCGATTCCCGTGGTACATTTGGTCTATGAGCCACTCCATGATCGAGGCCGCCCTACGCACGTTGCTGATGGAGGAAGGCCGGGTGTGCCTGCCCGGCATCGGTACGCTGGTCGTCGAAGCCCAGCCCGCCCTGGTCAGTCTGATGGAGGGCCGGGCCTCTCCGCCCTCTAAGTACGTCAGCTTTAACGCTAACCTGATTACCGACGACGGCCGACTGCGCCAGGAATGCGGAGACCCCGCCGCGGTGACGAGCTACCTCCAGGAAATCCAAACGGCGTTGGGGGAGGAAAAGCCCTTTATGTGACGGGCATCGGCAAGCTCTACCAGCAGGACCGGCACACGATTCGCTTTATCCCGGGTGCCAACAATCTTAGCAAGGGGAGTTACGGCCTACCCACCGTAGAGGTGCACCCCATCATTCGTAAAGAACGTTTGGGTCCGGCGGCCGCACAGACAGCTAGCACCGATCGCCGCAAGCACCGGCAGGTGGGTACCCGCTCGGTAGCCGGCCGGTTCCCAGCCGGCCGGCCGTCCACCCACCTGGGCCTGGTATCTGGCCGCGATCGTAGGCACGCTGCTTGCCATTTTCCTGGTGTTCCGCCTGGCGGGCACCATTGGTATACTACTCGAAGACGAGGCGGAACCGCTCACGCGGAATACTGCCGCGGAGGATGTTGCCCCCGCCCCGGCCCCCCGCCTACCCCCTTCTGCCGCCGCTGCAATTCCGGTAGCAAAAAACGAGGCCGTCATTATTATCGGACTCTACGGCCGGGAGCGTAACGTACGCAAACAAGTAGGTCGCTTGGAGGCAGCCGGCTACGTGCCGTACACCAGTCGGGAGGGCCGCAATACGCGAGTGGGCCTACGTCTGCGCTACGGCAACGAGGCAGAACTGCAACGGGTGCTGAACGAGGTGCAGGCCCGGTATACCCCGGAGGCCTTTGTCAGCCGGGTCAACGGAGCGGAGCGGCGGCCCCAATGAAAAGGCCCCGACCCGGTAAAAGATCGAGGCCAGAATAGAACTTAGGAAGTTCGGTGCCGGAGGGGGGAGTCGAACCCCCACGCTCGCAAAAGCACACGCCTCTGAAACGTGCGTGTCTACCAGTTTCACCACTCCGGCGGGTCTAACGGGGCGCAAAGATAGTGCGCCGCTACATGTATGCAACAAAGGGGCCGACTTTTTCGGCCCTTCCTTTCGTACCGCCAGTGGGAATCGAACCCACACTCCCGGAGGAACTGGATTTTGAATCCAGCGCGTCTACCAATTCCGCCATAGCGGCCGGTACGAATACGGCACAAAAGTAGGCAAGCCGCAGCTAGCCCGCAACGAGTTCGCCCATTAAAAAGTTTTGGCACACGTCTACCAACCCGTCGATAATCAAGCCGCAGCTAGCCCGCAACGAGTTCGCCCATTAAATCATACTCCGTTGCCCCCGTGATGCGTACCGTCACCATGTCACCCGTGCGCAGGTAGGCTTCCCCGGCCGCGAGGTGTACCTCGTTGTCTACGTCCGGACTATCGTACTGGGTACGCCCCACGTAGCTGCCCCCATCCTTGCGATCGATGAGCACGGTGGCTACCTCCCCCACCCTGGCCAGGTTGAGCTCATAGCTAATCTGCTGCTGGATGGCCATCAGGCGGTTGGCCCGGTCGGCCTTGACCCCGGGGGGTACGTCGTCGTCCACGGCATAGGCCCGGGTATCCTCCTCGTGGCTGTACTGAAATACCCCGAGCCGCTCGAAGCGCATCTGCCGCACGAAGTCGCACATCTCCTCGAACTCAGCCTCGGTCTCACCGGGATAGCCCACCAAAAAGGTAGTCCGGATGGCGATGCCAGGGACGACGCGGCGGGCGTACTTAATGAGCTCCGTCGTCTCGGCGCGGGTAACCTGGCGGCGCATCCGCTGGAGCACCGCATTGGAGCCGTGCTGTAGGGGAATGTCCAGGTAGTTACACACCTTGGGTTGGGCGGCCATCACATCGAAAATATCCCGGGGGAACTTCGAGGGGTAGGCGTAGTGGAGCCGGATCCAGATGATGCCCTCTACGGCGGCCAGGGCTTCGAGCAGCGTCGGAAGCATGCGTCGTTTGTACAGATCCAGGCCGTAGTAGGTGAGCTCCTGGGCGATAAGGATCAGCTCCTTGACCCCCGTGCGGGCGAAGTGCTCGGCCTGGCGGACGAGCTCCTCAATGGGCCGGCTCACGTGCTCGCCCCGCATGAGCGGGATGGCGCAGAAGGAGCACGTCCGGTTACAACCCTCGCTGATCTTGAGGTAGGCGTAGTGCTCGGGCGTGGTAATAAAACGCTCGCCGATTAGGTCGTGCTGGTAGTCGGCCTCCAGGCGGGCGAGCAGCCCGGGGAGTTCCATGGTACCGAAGTAGGCATCGACCTCGGGGATCTCGGCCTCCAGATTATCCTTATAGCGCTGGCTCAGACAACCCGTCACATAGAGCCGTTCGATCTCGCCGCGCGACTTGCGGTCGGCGTAGTCCAGGATGGTAGTAATGCTCTCCTCCTTCGCCAGGTCGATGAAGCCGCAGGTGTTGACGATCACGATGTTGGCCGCCTCATTGCTGTCGTGGGCTACGGCGTAATCGTTGGCCTGCAGCTGAGTAATCAGGTTCTCGGAGTCCACCAGATTCTTGGAGCAGCCCAGGGTGACCACATTCACTTTATCCGGCCGTAAGGTCTTGGTTTTCATGCACTCGCGCTTAGCGGCCGCAAAGGTACGCCAAATGCCGGGCCCACCCTAACCCTCCAGAAACTCAATACTCCGTTCGGCACTGCCCAGGGCATCGGGCTTCCAGTTGTTGTCCTGCTCGTAAAAGCAGTAGGTGACCCCTGCCTCCTGCCCCTGTCGCATCAGGGCGGGGATGTCCAACTTACCGGCCCCCAATTCGGTAAACTTATCCGCCGGCATGCTTTCGATGGTGACGTAGGGTTGGGGCAGATCGACGAGGTTTTTGATGTGCAGTAGGCTCACGCGGTCGCTGACCGATTCGAGCACCTGCGCCGGGTCCTGCCCCGCCATGGCCGCCCAGCCAAGATCGAGTTCGAAGGGGACCAGGCTACCGTCCATGTGTTCCTTCAGCAGCTCCCAGCCGGTGGTGCCGTCCACGGGCTCCCACTCGAAGTTATGGTTATGGTAGGCCATGTTGAGTCCCGCCGCCTGGGCCTTCGCCGCCGCGTTATTGGCCGATTCGATGTGCCGCTTCCAGTCATCCGCAGTCTTATGCTCTTCGGGAAGCATGTAGCCGAAGATGAGGTGGGAGAGCCCGCCGGCATTAGCCTGTTCGAGTATCTCTTCCACCGTGATGCGGGGGGCGTCCGGGAGTAAGTCCCAGCGCCCGGTGATGGCCGTCCACTGAATGAAGCTACTGTTAACGGCTAGTCCGTACTCATCGCAGATCGGCTTGAGGCGGGTGATGTCGCGGGTGTCCATCAGTTCCACCTGTTGGTAGCCCAGGTCGGCCAGTGCCTTCAGGGTAGCCCGGGGGTCGGCGGCCATCTGCTCGCGCACCGTCCAGAGCTGAATACCGAGCGTATCGAGATAGGGCACTGCGGTGGTGATCTCGTCGGTTGCCATGGTATCCGTGGTTGCGGTGGTATCAGTGGGGGTGCTATCCCCACCGCCACAGCCCAGTAGGCTAAAGCCAGCGGCGGCAAGTACAGACTGGTAGATAAAGGAACGGCGGCTTATACTATACATGAGGGTAAGCTTTTGCCGGTAAGCTACGGTACGGCTGCGGAAGTTCCGATCTCGGCACCGGCCGCCCGCATCTCCGTGACGGCAGCGTCTATATCCCCCGGGGCCAGCTTTACGCCACGGGTGGCATCCTCCAGCAGCACGGTGGTAAAGCCTTCCCGGAGTGCATCCAGTACGGTGTACTTCACGCAGTAGTCGGCCGCTAGTCCCATCACGTGCACCGTATCTACCCCCTGCTCCCGCAGCCACTCGGCCAGTCCCGTTGACTTCCGGTGCCCGTTGTCATAGAAGCCGGAATAGCTATCGATGCCCGGATCCGTGCCCTTCCGAAAGACCTTGGTAATGCCGGTCTGATCGAGCTCCGGTACCAACTCTGCCCCCCAGCTTTCCTGCACACAGTGAATCGGCCAGAGCACCTGCGGCAGCCCGTCGAGCTCGATCACCTGACCGGGTTTACGCCAGGGGTGATTGGCGGCAAAGGAACCATGGTTGGCGGGGTGCCAGTCCTGGGTGGCCACTACGATGCCGTAGTGTGGCATCAGTCGATTGGCGATGGGCACCACCTGGTCGCCTTCCCGGACGGGGAGCATGCCGGTGGGCATGAAATCTACCTGGAGGTCTACTAGAATAAGGGCGGTCATGGCTGTGAGGTTAACGGTGCAAAGATAGTTTAATTTTAAAACTAACCTAAAGACGAAGGTTGAGTGGCCTCTGGCCCGAGAATACGTGATGGCGAGCGGCGCTGCTCGGACCGGAGGCCGCTCGACCTTGGAACCCGGTGGCAATTCACCGCAATTATAGGCCCTACCTTTGCTGGTCCCCTCACCACATCCACCGCACCCGCGGTTCCGCCCCCCTTAACTCTCGCTCCGTGAAATTCACCGACTACCCCCTCTCCCCCGCCCTGAAGGCCAGTATTGCGCGGCAGGGGTGGCGACGGCCGACGGACATTCAGTACCGGGCCATCCGCCCGATCCTGGAGGGGGAAGACGTGCTGGCGATCGCGCAGACGGGGACGGGAAAGACGGCGGCCTTCGCCATTCCGATCCTCCAAAAGCTCCAGGAGCGCAAGGAAACGCAGTGGCGGGAAACCGGCATCGGCTGCCTGGTCATGGTACCCACCCGGGAGCTGGCCCTGCAACTGACCGAGGTGTTTACCGCCCTGGCGCAGGGGACGGGGGTGCGCATTCTGGGCCTAACCGGGGGAGTGGAAATCGAGCCGCAGATCGCCCGGCTCACTAAGGAGCTCGACGTGCTCATCACCACGCCGGGGCGGATGTATGATCTACTGGGAAGAAAAGTACTACGGCTGGAACGCGTTGACATACTGGCACTTGATGAGGCCGACCTGATGCTAGACCTAGGTTTCATCGAAGATATCCGGGGGGTGATCGGTCATCTTAAACGGAAGCACCAGACGCTATTCTTCTCTGCCACCATCAACGAGGAGATCAAAAAACTGGCCTACTCGCTAGTGCGCAATCCGATCCGCATTCAGGTGTCACCGAAGGACCCGGTAAGCAAGAACGTCGATCACGCCGTGGTATTTATTGCCATGGACGACAAGCGCTTTTTCCTCGAACGCTTCGTAAAGGAGAACCCGGAGGCCAAACTACTAGTGTTTGCGCGCACGCGGGTGCGGGCCGAACGGTTGGTGCAAGCCATGGCCCGCGTCAGCCTTCCAGCCCTACTCCTGCACGGAGAACTACAGCAGGCGGAACGGGAAGCCGCCCTCGCCGCCTTTCGGTCCGGCGAGCAGCGCATGCTGGTGGCTACCGATGTGAGCGCCCGGGGCATCGACATTCCGGACGTGACCCACGTGATCAACTACGACCTGCCCGAGCAGCCGGACTACTACGTACACCGGGTGGGACGCACCGGACGCGGGAAGCAGCGCGGGGTAGCCTACAGCTTCTGCGCGCCGAAGGAAGTGCCCCTGCTCCAGGCTATCGAAACCTATACCGGCACCCCGATTCGGGTGGTGGAACTGGACCGTAGTGAATACCGTGAAACACTGACGCTCACGAAACTAGACCGTCTTGGACTACAGGATTTACTCGCAGAAACGGAGGAAGTGATGCGAAAAAAGAAGGGCCGCAGGAAAGGCTAAACTTTAACACAAATTATTGGAAGAAGATAATTGCGTGTACCTACAGGAAAGCCCCGAGTATCCTGAGACCCCATTAGTAACCAAATGTTATTCCGAAACAGTCGATTCAGTACGTATTGTGCCGAATCATATTCGCCGGTACTGTTGCGCGCTACACGGAATACCCCGACCTTTGCGGTGAATTTGAGTATCTCAGTAACCCCCCCTGACCATGAAAACTTCACAAACCCCGCGCCCGACCCGCAGCACCCTGCTAAACCGCCGCCTCAACCGCGCCGTGGCGGCCTCTCAGCTCGGCAATCCCGACGGCCTGCGACTGGCCTCGCGCCGTAGCGAACTTCCCAAGGCGCACCGTTCCGACGTAGCCATTGCGCTGGCCGGTAGTCTGTTGATCCTCCTACTCGCCTTCCTCCTAGCGTACTAATCTAGTGTGTGACCCTTACCGGACGGGTACGCTACCTTATGTAGCGTACCCGTTTTTCGTTACCAGAGTTGGTGGACGGTGGGCTTCACCAGCTCGTCGTAAATCGCGTTCATTTCCAACAGTTGTTCCTGACTCAGCGACGGACGGTCCACGGCCGCCACGTTACTCCGCAGGTGCTCCGCTTTCGATGCGCCGGGAATAATGCAGCTTACTTCCGGGAAACTCAGTATCCACTGTAGGGCGATGGGTGCTAAGTTCTTCTCGTCGGGAAACAAAGCTTTCAGTCGATCCACGGCCTGTAGTCCGAGCTCATAATCTACACCGCTGAAGGTCTCGCCCTTATCAAAGGCCTCCCCCTCCCGATTGAAGTGGCGGTGGTCGCCCTCCCCGAAGGTGGTCTGCTCGGTGAATTTACCGGTCAGCAGTCCGCTAGCCAGGGGCACGCGTGCGATGACGCCGATGTCGTGCCGCTTCACGAGCTCAAAGAAGAGCTCCGTAGGCCGCTGCCGGAACAGGTTGAAGATGATCTGTACCGTAGCCACGTTCGGGTACTCCATAGCCTTGATCGCCTCCTCCACCTTCTCCACGCTCACGCCCAGGTGCTGGATCTTTCCCTCCTCCCGCAGCCGGTCGAAGAGTCCGAAGATTTCTGGTCGGTAGTAGGTATCGTTAGGAATGGAGTGCAGCTGGATCAAATCGATGCGCTCAATCTGCATCCGCTGTAGACTCTCCTCGACGTACTTGCGTAGCGCCTTGACGGTGTAGTTCTCGTTGGTGTGGGGACTGATCTTGCGGCCACACTTCGTGGCCACATAGATATACTCCGAGCGGCTGCGCACCACCCTGCCAACGGCCTTTTCGCTGAGCCCATCGGAGTATACATCGGCCGTATCGATAAAATTGATGCCGCTATCGATCGCCTCGTTGATGATGCGCTCGGCCTCCTTATCGTCGAACGGCGCTCCCCAGGTACCCCCCACCTGCCAGGTGCCCAGGCTCACCTCACTTACGTCCCATCCGGTCTTTCCTAATCTGCGGTACTTCATTCGTCTGCTTTTCCCCTCTAACCGGGCGGCGGGGCGCAGGTGCGACGTAGATTAGGCGAAATCGAGTTCGAGGCGGCCCTCGTCGCGGCTTTCGAGTACCGATTGCCCTCCCCGCAGGAAGCCATCAACGGCACGGGCACACTCCCGGCCCTCGGCGATGGCCCACACTACCAGGCTCTGCCCACGGCGCATGTCACCGGCGGCGTACACCTTCGGTACCGAGGTCTGGTAGTCGTGCTCGGGGCTGGCGGCAACGTTCTTACGGTTGTCCAGTCCGACCCCCAATTCGTGCAGCAGTCCCTCGTGCTGGGGGTGCATGAATCCGGCAGCGATCAGCAGCAACTGACAGGGTAGCTCCCGTTCCGTGCCGGGGATCTTCACGAAGGTGTTGCGGCCTGTCTGGTCGCGGCCCCAGCGGATATTGACGGTCTTTACGCCTCGCAGGTGACCCTCCTCATCCTTCACGAACTCCTCGGTCAGCACCGCCCACTCGCGCTCGCAGCCCTCCTCGTGGCTGGTGGAGGTGCGCAGCACCATCGGCCAGTTGGGCCAGCTATCGGCGCTGCGCTCGGTGGGTGGCATCGGCATGATCTCGATCTGGGTCACGGAGCGGGCGCCGTGGCGGTTGCTGGTGCCCACACAGTCGGCTCCGGTATCCCCACCACCGATCACGATCACGTCCCTATCGCGGGCGTGAATCTCGCAGGTGTCCGATAGATCATCGCCGGCTACGCGCTTATTATTTTGTTCGAGAAACTGCATGGCGAAGTGTACGCCCTGGGCTTCACGACCGGGGCTGGGGATGTCGCGGGGGATAGTGGAGCCCCCGGCCAGCACCACGGCGTCATGGTCCCGTACGAGTTGCTTAGCATCTACGTTCCCGCCCACCTCAGCGTTGGTGCGGAATTTGATGCCCTCGGCTTCCATCAGCTCGATGCGCCGGTCGATCACCCACTTCTCAAGCTTGAAGTCGGGAATACCGTAGCGGAGTAGTCCGCCGATACGGCTGTTGCGCTCGTACACGGTGACGGTGTGGCCGGCCTTGTTGAGCTGGGCGGCGGCGGCCAGTCCCGAGGGGCCCGAACCGATCACGGCTACCGTCTTACCGGTGCGACTGGTAGGTGGACTAGGTCGCGCGTAGCCCCGCTGAAAGGCCTCCTCGGCAATGCTCTTTTCAATGTGCTCGATGGCTACCGGGGGGGCATTGATTCCCAGTACGCAGGCCGCCTCGCAGGGGGCCGGACAGATACGGCCCGTGAACTCCGGAAAGTTGTTGGTGCTACTCAGGATCTCGAAGGCCTCACGCCAGTCCTCTTCGTAGACCGCATCGTTGAACTCGGGGATGATGTTACCGAGCGGGCAGCCGCTGTGGCAGAAGGGCACGCCGCAGTCCATGCAGCGGGCGGCCTGGGTAACCGTGCGCTCCTCGGACATCGGCTCGTAGAGCTCCTGCCAGTCGGTCTTGCGCAGCTGCACGGGGCGTTTGCCGGGTAGCTCCCGGTCGTACTTCAAAAATCCGCGGGGATCAGCCATGGGGTAGTTCTTTTGGGGGGAGTTAAACGAATTGGGCCACCTTGAGCTGCACGTTCGGCTGCTCGCCCTTGCGTTCGAGGGCGGCCCGGTAGTCGCGCGGCATGACCTTGACGAAGTGGCCCAGGTGGTTAGACCAATCATTGAGCATGTCGAGGGCGCGCTTGGAACTGGTGTAGCTGAAGTGGTTGCGCACCATTTGTTGGAGTAAGTTTCGGTCGAAGTCCGTGAGGTCTTCCAGGTCGACCATCTCGGTATTGAGCCGTCCGTGGAAGCTGCGGTCCGGATCGTAGACGTAGGCCATGCCACCGCTCATACCGGCACCGAAGTTTTTGCCGGTCTGACCGAGCACCGTGACTACGCCACCGGTCATGTACTCGCAGCCGTGATCACCGAGCCCTTCTACGACGGCCTTCACCCCGGAGTTACGTACCGCGAAGCGCTCGCCGGCCATGCCCTTTAGGTAGGCCTCACCGCCGGTAGCTCCGTAAAAGGCTACGTTGCCGATGATGATGTTTTCGTGAGGATCGAAGGTCGACAGCCGGTCCGGCACGATGATGAGGCGTGCCCCGCTCAGTCCCTTGCCGAAGTAATCGTTGGCCTCGCCCTCCAGCAGAAACTCGATGCCCTTGGCCGCAAAGGCCCCGAAGCTCTGTCCGGCCGAGCCCCGGAAGCGGAACTTGATGGCCCCGTCGGGCAGCCCCTCGCCGTGGAAGCGGCGGCTGATCTCGTTACTGAGCATGGTGCCGGTGCTACGGTCGGTATTCTTAATCTCGAAGGAGCCGGTGACCGGTTCCATCTCCTCCAGGGCAATTTTGGCGGCGCTGATGAGTCGGCGATCCAGCACATCGGCGATACCGTGGTCCTGTTCTACGCGCTTGTAGAGGCCTACGGACTCATCGGCTACCTCCTTGTATAGGATGGGGCTAAGGTCCAGGCTGCGGTACTTCCAGTGCTCGACCTCACTGTTCATCTTGAGGAACTCCACGCGGCCCACCATCTCGTTGACGGTACGGAAGCCGAGCTCGGCCATAATGGAGCGCATGTCCTCGGCCAGGAAGCGGAAGAAATTAATGATGTGCTCCGGATCACTATTGAAGCGCTTGCGCAGCTCGGGGTCCTGGGTGGCGATACCCACCGGACAGGTATTGAGGTGGCACTTGCGCATCATGATGCAGCCCTCCACGATGAGGGCGGCGGTGGCCACGCCGTACTCCTCGGCCCCGAGCAGGGTGGCGATGACCAGGTCGCGGCCGGTGCGAATCTGCCCGTCGGTCTGTAGGGTCACCCGGTCACGTAATTTGTTCTTGACCAGCGTCTGGTGGCTCTCGGCCAGACCGAGCTCCCAGGGCAGTCCGGCGTGGCGGATCGAGCTCAGGGGGCTGGCACCCGTACCCCCATCGTGCCCACTGATGAGAATGGCATCGGCGTGGGCCTTGGCTACGCCGGAGGCAATGATGCCCACCCCGGCCTTCGAGACCAACTTGACGTTGATGCGGGCGCGGCGGTTGGCGTTCTTGAGGTCGAAGATGAGCTGGGCTAGGTCCTCGATGCTATAGATGTCGTGGTGGGGCGGGGGCGAGATGAGGCCAACGCCGGGGGTGGAGTTACGTACCCGTCCGATCCAGTCGTCAACCTTGTGACCTGGCAATTGCCCTCCCTCTCCGGGCTTTGCCCCCTGGGCCATTTTGATCTGTAGCTCATCTGCGTTGGTCAGGTAGTGGCTCGTGACGCCGAAGCGGCCGGAGGCGACCTGTTTGATGGCCGAGCGCATATTACGGCCCTCGCTGTCGGGCTTGAAGCGCACCTCATCTTCGCCGCCCTCGCCGGAATTCGACCGGGCACCGATCTGGTTCATCGCGATGGCCAGTGTCGTGTGCGCCTCCCAGCTGATGGAGCCGAAACTCATGGCTCCGGTGGCGAAGCGCTTCATAATCTCCCCGGCGGGTTCTACCTCCTCGATCGGGACGGGCTCGGTCTTGCGGAAGGTGAGCAGGCCGCGCAGGGTAAGTGCCTTTTCGGTCTGCTTATTGATCACGTCGCGGTACTTCCCGTAGGCCTCGGCGTCGTTCTTGCGGGCGGCTACCTGCAGGTAATGGATACTCTTCGGATTGAAGGTGTGCGCCTCGCCACGGCGCTTCCACTGGTAGATGCCACCGACCTCCAGTTTAGGGTTAGTGACAAACTCCTTGGGATAGGCCAGTTCGTGCTTGACTAGGGCCTCGTCGGCCAGTCCGTCGTATCCCACTCCCTCGATGCGGCTGATGGAACCGCGGAAGCACTCATCGACCACCTTGTGGTTCAGGCCCAGGATTTCGAATATCTGCGCGCCCTGGTAACTCTGCAAGGTAGAGATGCCGATCTTGGACATAATCTTGAGCAGTCCCTTACCTACCACTTTACGGTAAATGCGGATCACATCGCGCAGCTCATAACCCTCCTCGTCGAAAACGTTGCGCGCGTGCAGGTCAGCCAGGGCGGCGTAGGCCATGTAGGGGTTCACGGCGCTGGCCCCGTAACCGATCAGCGTAGCGACGTGGTGGGTCTCACGGATATCGCCTCCCTCCACCACCACCGAGGTCTTAGCCCGCAGGCCATGTTCCACGAGGTGGTGGTGTACGGCGCCCATGGCCAGTAGGCTAGGTACGGGAGCGTTGTGGCTGTTGGCTTCCCGGTCACTCAGGATGAGAATATTGTAGCCGCTGCGCACCATGCTCTCGGCCTGGGCCTTGATGTGTTCCACGGCGGCGTGCAGACGGCCCTCCTGCCCGTCGGCGGGGAAGAGGATGTTGATCACCCCGGCGCGGAAGTCCTGGTGGTGGAGCTCCCGTAGTTTGGCCACCTCGTCGTTGGACAGGATGGGCGTGTCGAGGTGGATGTAGGTGGCGTTAGTTGCACCGGGTTCCATGACGTTGGCCGAGCTGCCGAGCATGGCGTAGAGCGACATCACGCTCCGCTCCCGGATGGGGTCGATGGGCGGATTGGTCACCTGAGCGAAGAGCTGCTTGAAGTAGTTGGCGATGTGCTGGCTCTGGAGGCTCAGTACGGCTAGGGGGGTGTCGCTGCCCATGCTACCTATGGGGTCCGTACCCTCCCTAATCATGGGCTCGAGCATCACGCTCAGGTCCTCCTTGGTGTAGCCGAAGAGCTGCAGGCGACGGAAGAGCGTCTTTTGGTCCATGCTGATCTCGGCCTTGCGCGACAGAGGTAGCGATTTGACGTCCTGCTTATGGGTGTCGAGCCAGTCGCGGTAGGGCAGTCGTTGACAGATGATCGCCTTGAGCTCCTCATCCCCAATCATGCGGTGCTCCTGCAGGTCGGCCACCAGGATGCGGCCGGGTTGCAGCCGTCCCTTTTTGACCACCCGGCGCTGATCGACCCTGAGGGCGCCGGCCTCGGAGGCTACGATGAGGGTGTTGTCGTCAAGTAGGCAGTAGCGGCTCGGACGAAGGCCGTTGCGGTCCAGCGTGGCCCCGACCAAAATACCGTCCGTAAAGCAGATGGAGGCCGGGCCGTCCCAGGGCTCCATCAGCGCCTTGGAGTATTCGTAGAAGGCCTTTTTGTAGTCCGGCATGTCCCCGTCGTGCTGCCAGGCCTCCGGGATCATCATCATGAGTGCGTGCGGGATGCTCATGCCGTTCATGGTCAGAAACTCCAGCACGTTGTCGAAGTTGGCGGAGTCCGATAGGCTAGTTCCACACACGGGGAAGATCATGTTGAGCTCCTCTTCGGAGAAGTTGGCCGTCTGCCGGATCAGGCTCTCCTTCGAGCGCCACCAGTTGACGTTGCCCTGCACGGTGTTGATCTCCCCGTTGTGGGCGATCATACGGAAGGGCTGGGCCAGTTTCCACTTCGGCACCGTATTGGTACTAAAGCGACTGTGCACGAGGGCGATGGCCGACTTGTACCCCAGGTCCTGTAGATCGGCGAAGAAGCCCGGCAACTGCCAGGTCGTAAGCTGTCCCTTATACACGATGGTCTTGTAGCTGAAGCTACAGAGGTAAAACTGATCGCGGGTCTCGGGGTAGGTAGCGTGGATCCGGTGGGTAGCGAACTTGCGCAGTACGTAGAGCTTTCGTTCCAGGTCGGCGGGGGCAAGCTCCGCTCTCGGCGCCACAAAGATTTGCTCGATGCGCGGCTGAGCGCCCACGCTGGTAGGTCCCACCTCCTCGGCGTCGTGGGGTACCTTCCGGTAGGTAATCACGTCGAAGCCCAGCTCGTCGCAGTAGTCCTCAAACATGAAGCGACAGCGCTGACTAAGCTCCTTCTCGGCCGGCAGGAACAGTTGACCCACCCCATACTTCCCAAAGGCCGGCAGCTCCCTGCCCATCTCGGAGAGCTTGCGGCGGAAAAACTCGTCCGGAATCTGGGTGAGAATACCGGCCCCATCGCCCGAGTTCGGCTCGCAGCCGCAGGCACCCCGGTGCTCCATACTGGCCAGCATGGTCAGCGCGTCCTTGACGATACCGTGGCGGGCCTCCCCGTTCAGGTTAGCGATAAAGCCCGTACCACAGGCGTCGGACTCCAGCTGCGGAGTGTACAGGCCGGGCTGCCGGGGCGTGGTGTGTTGGTATTGCATCTAGCTAATAGGCTTTTGGGGCGTGGGATTTGATCCCTCCGGTTTGCCAAGATAGTTTACACGGGAAACATTTCCAATGTTCCACGGCTGTTTGATTCGGTAGCAACCTACCGTCAAACAGTGTTACTCCGCTATACAGAATCGATATTCAAAATTATTAATTTTGTATTTACTCAATGAGCTCAATAAAAATTCTTTGTAAAGGTCACGGCATACTATTAATGATGTTAAACAAACAGATAGCATCCTTTCCCCGCCAGATAAATATTTGTACCTACACCTAAATTTATCAGTTCTTCCCAGTCCTGCATTGAATGTTCCACGGAGCAAACTTGGCCCGCACACCTGTCCGAAAATCACGGCGCATGGAGTATCTTCACCCCATGCCGAAGCCAGTTTATGAGGAACCCCGGGCGCTGACCGACGTAGCGGAATTCCACCACACCTTCGCCCTGCCGGTCCTTTCCTCCCCCACCCTCCCCCCGGCCGACCGCTGCCGCCTGCGGTTGAACTTGCTACAGGAGGAGCTTGATGAACTCAGCGCCGCCATCGCCAGCCATGACTTGGTGGAGGCAGCCGATGCGCTGGTCGATCTACAGTACGTACTGAGTGGCGCGGTGCTCGAATTCGGGCTGGCCGACCGCTTTGCCGCATTGTTCCGGGAGGTCCACCGCTCCAACATGAGCAAAACCTGCGCCACACCGGCCGAAGCCGAGGCCACCCTGGCACACTACCGCGCTCTGGGCCAGGAGGGACACGTCACACCCTCCGGCGACGCCTACCTCGTCTACCGCAGCTCCGACAACAAGGTGCTCAAGAACGTCCACTACTCACCGGCCGACCTGGCCACCCAACTCAAATAAGATGCAGGACGGCTTTCGCCACCGCGGTCAGCGCAAGCGCCTCATTGATCGGCTGCGCCAGCAGGGGGAGTACCATGAGCGGGTACTCTCCGTGATGGCCAATCTGCCCCGCCACGCCTTCTTAGATAGCAGCTTCGCCGAGTGGGCCTACCGCGATGAGGCCTTCCCCATCGACTGTGAGCAGACCATCTCCCAGCCCTCTACCGTAGCCTGGCAGAGTAGTGCCCTACAGCTACTCCCCCGCCAGAAGGTCCTGGAGGTTGGCACCGGTTCGGGCTACCAGGCCGCCGTACTGTCCTTACTGGGCGGGCGAGTCTTTACCATCGAGCGCCACAAACCCCTCTATCAGAAGGCTAAGCTGACGCTCAAAAAATTGCGGCTCGACCGCGGCATCCGGTTCTATCTACGGGATGGCCACCGGGGGGTACCGGAGCTGGCCCCCTTCAGCCGCATCCTGGTCACCGCCGGTGCCGTAGAGGTGCCCCAGGTGCTCGTCGATCAGCTCGAAGTAGGGGGCCTGATGGTCATCCCGATCGGTGGTGAGGAGGATGATCAGCAACTGCTCCGCATCACCAAAGTAGCGGCGGACAAGACCGTTCAGGAGGAGCTCGGGCTGTGCCGCTTCGTGCCCTTCCGCCGCGGCGTCGCCTGACTTAGTCCCGTGGTGCCCAGCAAACGTTGCACCACCACGGCCGCAGCATCCAGCTTCCCTGCCCCACACCGCACCACCGTCCAGCTAGCCGGCAGATCGTCCCGCAGGGGCCGCTTGCCAAAATGCAGTACCGTTACGTTTGCAAGCCCGTACAGTGCCCGGTACCATCCCGCGGTTTTCATCGTCACGCCATCACTCACTACCACCACCGTAGGCAGCGCAGGGGCGGCCGCGACCGCAGGTGCAATACGAGTGGTAAGGGCAATAGGCTGCACCTCGCCGAAGAGACTGCTGAGCGCCACCAGCCGGTCCGGTCGCCACCGTGGGTGATAGACGAGGCGCAACTTCCGCTCGACGGTCATCTCACTATTGTTAGTCCGAGCAGGCTCGACCCCCCCGGCACCCCAACCCGTTCCCGAACAAAATAGAACAGTCGCTAACACTAAAAACCACTTTGCCATACCTATACTAACGGTTCCAGCGTACCCGCATTACCTCTACCCCGAACGGTAACATTACCTTGCCCCTTTACTCCTGTCCCCCCCGCCTATGGACCCGTTCTGGATTTCCTTCTCCGTACTCGTACTCGGCGTAGCGGTGGGAGCACTCGGTGCCTACCTCTACCTCCGCCAGCAAGCTGAGGTAACTACGCTACAACGGGAGCAGGAGCTGCGCGTCGAACTTAGTAGCCTGCGCACCACGCAGGAGTCCCGGCTCGCGGAGAATAGCACCCTGCGCACCGAGCTGACCACCGCCCGTCAGCAATCAGCCGCCCTACGGGAGCAACTTGCCGACCTGCGTATTGCCCTCAACCAGAGTAAGTCTGCCGGCGAGCAGCTCCGCCAGCGTCTCGATCTCCAGGATGCCGAGATGACCCGTCTGCAGCGTGCCTCCGAGGCGCACTTCGAGCGGACGGCCGAACGGCTGCTCCGGGAAAAGGGACGTAGCATGACCGAGCAGAATTCCGTGCAGTTGAGTAGTCTCATCACCCCGCTACGCGAGCGCATTCAGGACTTCGAGCGGCAGATCAACGAGCGCTTTACGGAGCAAACCCGCGATACTGTGAGCCTGCGTCAGGAGATCGTAGGCCTCAGCAAACTCAACAGCCAGCTCAGCGAGGAAGCCAACAACCTGGCCGGTGCCCTGCGCGGCAATACTAAGACCCAGGGCGACTGGGGCGAATGGCAGCTCCTCCGCCTGCTGGAAGCGAGCGGCCTACAGGACGGCGTACACTTCCGCACCCAGGCCAGCTTTGGCGATGCCGAGGGGCGGCAGAAGCGGCCCGATTGCATCATCCACCTGCCCGAGAATAAGCACCTCGTGGTAGATAGTAAGGTTTCTCTGGTGGCCTACGAACGGTACTGCGCCTGCCAGGATGGGGACGTGACCGAGCGTCGCCAGCACGCCGCCGACCACCTGCGCAGCCTGCGCCAGCACGTCACCGACCTGGCCGGCAAGAACTACACCCAGCTCGATCAGCTTAATTCCCCCGATTTCCTGTTCCTCTTCGTTCCCATCGAGCCGGCCTACGGACTGGCGCTGACCACCGACCAGACACTCTTCAACGAGGCGCTAAACCGCAACGTAGTCATCGTGACCCCCACGACCCTACTCTCCACCCTGCGCACCGTGAGCTACCTCTGGAAACAGGACGACCAGAAACGCAACGTGCGCAGGATCGCCCGCCAGAGTGGACTGCTGTACGATTCCATGGTCGGCTTCGTGCAGGACCTGGAGCGTATCGGCCACCGCCTCGACCAGGCGCAGCAGTCCTACCACGACGCCTTTCGCAAGCTCAGCCAGGGGGGTAAGCCGGGAGCTACTATCTTGGGCCGGGCCGAGCGGATCCGTAAGCTGGGGGCGAGCACGAAGAAGCGGCTCGATCCGGGATTGCTGTCCGAAGAAGAATAGCTACACCACGTATAAACTCGATAATTCATGCAAAAACAAGTAGCCGACGCCTCCGCAGCCATCCAGGGCATCCGCAGCGGTATGACGCTGATGCTCGGCGGCTTTGGTCTCTGCGGCATACCGGAGAATTGCATTGCCGCTCTGGCCGCCACTGACCTCACCGATCTGACGTGCATTTCCAATAATGCCGGCGTCGATGACTTCGGACTTGGGCTTTTGCTCCAGAGCCGGCAGATCAAAAAGATGATCGCTAGCTACGTAGGGGAGAATGGTGAATTCGAGCGGCAGATGCTGGACGGGTCGCTGCAGGTGGACCTCATTCCCCAGGGTAGTCTGGCGGAGCGGTGTCGGGCCGGGGGGGCGGGCATTCCGGCATTCTTTACGCCCGCCGGCTACGGCACCGAAGTGGGTGAGGGCAAAGAAGTTAGGGACTTCAACGGCAGGCCCCACATTCTCGAGCGAGCTCTCGTTGCCGATTTTGCCCTCGTAAAGGCCTGGAGGGGGGATACCGACGGTAACCTCATCTACAAGGGCACGGCCCGCAACTTTAATCCGGTGATGGCCATGGCTGGTCGGATCACCGTAGCCGAGGTCGAGGAGCTGGTGCCGGCCGGTGAGCTCGACCCCAATCAAATCCACACGCCCGGAGTGTTCGTGCAGCGCATCTTCCGGGGCACCAACTACGAAAAGCGCATCGAGCAGCGCACAACCCGCCCCCGCCATGCTGGATAAGACAGGCATCGCCCGCCGCATCAGTCAGGAACTTCGCGACGGCTGGTACGTCAACCTTGGTATCGGCATCCCTACTCTCGTGGCCAACTTCGTGCCGGAGGGGATCGACGTGACCTTCCAGAGCGAGAACGGCATCCTGGGCATGGGGCCCTTCCCCTACGCGGGCGACGAGGACGCCGATCTGATCAACGCCGGTAAGCAGACGATCACCGCCCTGCCCGGCGCGGCCATCTTCGATAGTGCCACTAGTTTTGCGATGATCCGGGGTCAGCACATCCAGCTCACCGTGCTGGGGGCGATGGAGGTGTCCGACACCGGAGACATCGCTAACTGGAAGATCCCCGGTAAGCTGGTCAAGGGCATGGGTGGGGCCATGGACCTGGTTGCCTCCGCCGAGAATATCATCGTAGCGATGATGCACACCAATCGCGCCGGCGAGTCGAAGCTCCTTAGCGAGTGCAGCCTGCCGCTTACCGGAGTACGCTGCGTCAAAAAGATCGTCACTAATCTGGCGGTACTTGAGGTGACTGAGCGCGACGGTTTCCGGCTGCTGGAACGTGCCCCCGGGGTGAGCGTAGCGGAGATTCAGGCGGCAACGGCCGGCCGGCTGGTCGTGCCCAATGACGTGCCGGAAATGCGGCTGGGCTAATGCGGCTGGCCGTCATTCCCGCCCGTTATGCCAGTAGCCGCTTTCCCGGCAAACCGTTAGCAGACCTAGGCGGACGTACCCTGATCGAGCGCGTCTACACCGCCGTGACTGACACCGCCCTGTTCGCTGCGGTGGTGGTGGCAACGGACGATGAGCGCATCTACCGCGAAGTAGAACGCTTTGGTGGCACTCCGATCATGACCTCCCCGGATCACCCCTCCGGCACGGACCGGGTGGCCGAGGCGAGTCGGGCGTATCCCGAAGCTGAGCTCGTTGTCAACGTGCAGGGGGATGAGCCCTTCGTGCGCGAGGGTCAGTTGCGTGACTTACTTTCCGCCTTTGCGGACGAGGGGGTAGCCATCGCTACGCTAGCTACGCCGATTACGGACGAGCACCAGCTTCTTTCCCCGAATGTGGTGAAGGTGGTGCGCGATGCCCGGGGCGGCGCCCTGTACTTTAGCCGCCACGCCATTCCCTACCTCCGCGACGTCCCCGTCGGTCGGTGGCTGGAGGAGGGCAACCACCTACAGCACCTGGGCGTATACGCCTACCGTGGGGAGGTGCTGCAGCAGATCACCAAGCTCCCCCCCGCCCCAATTGAGCGCGCTGAATCCCTCGAGCAGCTCCGCTGGCTGGATGCGGGCTACCGCATCCACGTGGCCCTGACCGATGACGTATCAATTGGTATCGATACCCCCGCAGACCTTGAGGCCGCCCGCAAGCTAATTGCTTAGCTCGCGGTAGCCGGATAGGAGTTCTGGTAGAGTTGCTTAGTGCCATTTTTCCGGTCCCGGAAGTAGTTTCTCAGCGTAAAGGCCGAAGAGGTAAATGCGATATCTTCCCACGGAATTTCCTGCTCCGTAAAGAGCCGTACCTCCAGGCTCTCCTCGCCTACCGCGTACCGCCCCTCCACTAGATCGCCTACGTACTGTAAGTACAGCTGTTGGATGCGCTCGATGTCGTAGAGGGTAATGAGGTAATCTAGTCTGACTTCTGCCCTGGCTTCTTCCCATACCTCCCGTCGGGCCCCCTCCCGTACAGATTCTCCATTTTCCAGGTACCCGCTCGGCACGTTCCACAGCCCGTAGGCCGGTGCGATGGCGCGGCGGCAGAGAAGCACCTTGTCTTGCCAGACCGGTAAGCAGCCGGTGACGATCTTGGGGTTGCTGTAGTGGATGGTGGCGCAGGTGGTGCAGATTTGACGGGGGTGGGTGTCGCCTTCGGGGATGCGGTGGGTGAGGTTAGGGGAGCCGCAGTGGGGGCAGAAGTTCATTGGGTTGGGTTGGCACCTGGGTGGAATAAAAACGCCCCGCTTCCTAGAGGAAGCGGAGCGTTTCGGGGAAGGGTTACTAGACTGACCCCTTAGTAACCGTCATTCTGGATCAAGTTGCCATTAGCATTAAGCTGTGCTGAGGGCAGCGGGAACAAATTGCGGGTTTCCGGCTGTGGGGTTTTGAAGTCCCACGTTCCGGAGGCGAAGCGGCCGAAACGAATTAAGTCGGTACGACGCAGACCTTCGTAGAAGAATTCGCGGCCCCGTTCTGCTAGTAGATCGTCCATGGTAAAGGATTCCATTTCCTCCAGTCCGGCACGTTGACGGACCATGTTAATGAACATCTGTCCTCCGTCGTTGCCCTGACGCATTTGGGCTTCAGCCTTATTGAGGAGCACCTCGGCGAAGCGAACGATGGGGAAGTCATTGGGAATCGTGCTAGGTGCACCGGCGGGAATCTCAAACTTAAATACCCGAGCTCCGGCTTGCCGGAAGGCGTTAGGCTCTAAGGCATTCAGAACCGGAGTGTACACCACGGGCTCGCCACCCGGATCATCCGCGGTACCATCCATGATGGGGTCGGTGCCGCCGGGAGTAGTGTACTGAGGGCCAGCAAGGAAGTTGCCGCGGACGGTGGCGTTGCCATACTCACCCTTGCGGAGATCGGTTGAATCGTAGCTGTTGTAAAAGCTGGAGATCGTACAGTAGCCGTTCCAGGGCTGCTCCTGTAGATTGAAGGTGGTCTGACTATTGTAGTGTAGGGTTTGCTGAGCGATATTGAATCCACCGGCAATTGCGGGCGCATCATAGGGAATGACCCACATGTTCTCCGTTGTGGAGTTAAAGCCCTGATCGTTGTCAGCGGCAAAATTGGCGAAGTAATTGTCCGTTAGGGAGAAAAGGCCACTATCGATGATCTCGTCGGCCATTATCTCTGCGTCTGTGGAACGATCCGTGCCTACGTATACCTCGGCATTAAGGTATAGGCGGGAGAGCAGGGCACGGTTTACCCAATAGGTGACTTTACCGTAGGTAGAGGTCGACTTGTCACGACTCAGACCGGCGGCGGAGGATTCTAACTCACTTTCAATGAAGTTGAAAATATCCGCACGGGAAGCTTGCTGCGGAGACAGATCGGTAAGATCAGAATCTTCGGTAATCAAGGGCACGTTACCAAAGGCGTCCATCAGCAGCATGTACCAGTAGGCACGTAGGCTACGAATCTCAGATACAAATATTACCTTCTCCTCCTCTGCAATAGCGTCCGTTTCCTCGATAGTTTGTAAAACGAGGTTGGCTTGCTGGACTCCCTGGTAGAGAAATACCCAGGCATTATTGAATTGCGCATCGGTTGGATCGAAGGTGAGCTGATGCGTGCGTACCCAGATGCCCCCGTCGAACCAGTCGGAGCCGCGTACCGGAATAGCAATCTCGTCGGAGGAAACCTCCTGGATGCTCATGTAACTGTTATGATTCATCATTGGCAACAATCGAGTGTAAGCCGATAAATAAAGCCCGATGATATCACCTTGATTCGAAGGAAAGTTATCCTCGGATAGATCCGAAAAAAGTACGGGATCGAGGTCAGTACAAGAATTGAAGGGAAGTGCCAGAGCCACCACGAGGGTAAGACCGATACATCCTTTCTTGATTAATAATTTCATGATTGGTGTTTTTGTGATCTAGCTAGCTAGTTATTAGAAGCCAACATTTGCCCCAAATGTGAAGGTCCGGGTGCGGAAATAGGTACTGCGCCGGTCGATGCCGGGGCTCAATGCACTCTCTCCTCCATCCAGGAAGCCGTTGCCATTTACATCATCGAAGAAGCGGACATTGGGGTCTACTCCTGTGTAGTTGGTAATGTAGAAGAGGTTCTGACCGGATACATACAGGCGTAGGTTACGGAAACCGGAAGTGCCACCAAGATTGAAGGTATATCCGAGCTGAGCGTTGTCAAGCGCCAAGAAGCTAGCATCCTCCACAAAATAATCACTAAACTGCGGCGCAGCGGTGATATTCGGCTGGTAGAGATCGGTAAGTATAATGTTGTCAACCGGCCGACTTGCTACGTTACCGGCCTGCCCGTAAAAGTTGCGGGGAAGGTTAGCCAGATCGTGCCCAAAGTCTCCCCGCAGGAAGAAACTCAGGTCAGCGTTGCCGTAGGTGAAGGCATTGGAAATACCTAAACTGAAGTCAGGTAGACCGTTACCAACTAGCGTCTTGGCACCATCGTTTAGGTAGACGAAGTTATTACCGTTTTCGGCTAGGGTAGCAGCGACATCGAGCTGACGGGTGTAGATACCTCCAAAATCCGCATCGAACACGAGTCGGCTGATGGGGTCACCGTTCTGACCTGGCGAACCCGGCGTGGTGGATTGAATCTCCTGGTTGTTATTAAAGCTGAAGTCGGGAGTTTCGCCATTGTCCTCTAGGCGAGTGTTGATCGAGGAAAAAACTACGCGTGGTTCCCAGGTAGCGTTGTCACTGAAGTTGACTAGATAGCCTAGAGACACCTCGACGCCATTATTGACGAGGTCAGCATTGTTCAGGTTAGCCTGCACGGTTGGGATGAGGAAGGGCGGGCTGGGAACTTCGGCAGTCACGAGAAGGTCGCGCGTCCTACGGATAAAGTAGTCTACCGTACCCGTGAGCCGGTAGTCGAGCAAACTAAAATCGATGCCAGCGTTGAACTCACCTTTTTTCTCAAAGCGTAGTGCACTATTAGCGTTCGACACAGGGCCGACGGCCGTGCCGTACGCACCAAGGTTGGGATACTGTCCTACTCCCCGATAACGCTCAATGAAGTCATAGTTGCCGGGTGGTAATGAACCGGTGATACCGTAACCCACACGCAATTTAAGCGCGTTAGCTGCCGTGAGATCGAATATATCGACCAGATCGGCACTCGCAGAGATGGCCGGAAACCAATCATATTGATTATCAACGCTATTGCGGCTGGTACCGTCGCGACGGATCGATGCAGTGATGTTATAAGCGGTACCAATACCCAGGCGAGCCCGGCCGAAGAAGCCGATGACGCGATATAAGCCGCGACCCGATCCGGTTTGCACCGTGCCTAAGCCGATCGCCGTCAACTGGCCGAGATTGTTTGCACCGAATGCATCGGAGACCGTACCGAAACCGCCGGAGTTGAAATCCTGATTGTTGTACTCCTGCCAACTGTAACCGGCCAAAAGTTCAAGACTGTTATCTCCAAGCGCGACATCATAGGTGGAAGTAACTTCTAGAAGATCGTTGCGGTTGTTAGACGAAAGTCGTTGGGCGAAACCGGCCGTAAGGGGGTTACCTAGCTCGTTGGCCTGACCGGCAAACCGACTGGACTGGGTTGCGCTAAAGGATTCGCTGCGTTGGGCATGATTGCGGCTGTACCGTACCTCCGCGCGCCAGTTGGGTAAAATATTGTAAGTCGCGCCGAAACTGTATAGGATGGTACTCGTCTGCTGATTGCGCCGGGTAAGTCGCGCGATGGCTACGGGGTTGAAGTAGTCGAAGTTATTCAGCTCGAAGTAACCTCCGTAGCCTACACTGCTAGCTCGTGTAATGCTCTCGCTGATGTCAAAACCGGACTGGTCGACACGTACCGGGGCGGTTGGGTTATAGGTGATCGCGTAGCGAAAGGCACTGTTATTAAAAATGTCTGCATCACGGTCCGTAGCCGTAATGTCCAGGGTGAACTGCAATTTATCGTCCAGAGCTCGCTGGGTAAAATTCACCCGGCCGTTCAACTGGCGGAAACCGTCATTGACAATCCCAATGCCCTTGATGTCACGGTAATTGGCCGATGCGCGGAAAGTCGTGTTACCCGATCCGCCGGAGTAGCTTAGGTTGTGCACGTGGCTGAACCCAGTCCGAGTCACTTCGTCGATCCAGTCTGTCTCACCACCGAAATCATTGTTGGCGCGCACCTCGGCACCGGTTGATAAATCCTGAGGATTGCTCGCTCGCGAGCGGAATAGGTCCCCTACCCGCTCCAATTCGCTAAGGTATTCTTCGCGGTTAGCAACAGATGGAGCCTTGGCAATTGACTCGGCCGACACGTAGCCCCGGTAGTCGATGACAGCATCCCCCGTGCGTCCCCGCTTAGTGGTGATGATGATCACACCGGCGGAGGCCTGGATACCGTAAATAGCGGCTGCCGATCCGTCCTTAAGCACATTGATGCTTTCAATGTCGTTAGGGTCAACGGTTTGCAGGTCGGCACCAACGACGCCGTCGATAATTACGAGAGGGGATTGGTTACCTCCAAAGGATGAGAGGCCACGCAACCGGATGGTGGTGCCACCATTGACATTGCCCCCCGGCTTGGAGATGGTCAGACCGGCGACCTTACCCTGGATTAACTGGGTAGGATCGTTGATATTACCGGCGTTGAAGTCGCCTTCTTCAATGGTGGTCACCGCACTAGTCACTTGCCGCTGCGTCACCGTACCGTAGCCCACCACGACGACCTCATCGAGGAGCTCGCCGGAAGTTAGGGTAAGATCGACGGTGGTCTGCCCGGTGAAGGGCACCGTCTGGGTAGCGTAGCCGGTGTAGGAAATGGTCAGCGATTCGGAGCCCTCGGGCACGTTCAGCGTGAAGTTGCCGTCGAAGTCGGTGACGGTACCCGTGGAGGTACCCGTGACTAGCACGCTGGCTCCGATGAGGGGGTCGCCGTTGTCCGCATCGGTGATGGTACCACTTACGCTCGTCTGGGCCAGGGCGGCCGTGGAGGTGAATAGCACCAGCAGCAGGAAGAGGCAACCACGGTAGGCATGGTCTAGGTTAAGCTTCATACTTTAAGGATGTAAATGTGAATGATGGAATGTGGGATGCACAAAGACTGTGGGCGCTCGCGGAGAGCTGCCATGATGTTCCGGCCTGGGAGGGGCTCAGGGAGCCCAGGGATACGCTACGCAAGGCGCACTAAGATTTGCATGATTGAAATAAGCCAGTACCCGAAGCCAGAGGCAAGGTCGCACCTTTCGGCCGGCTGTCTTACTAAGACGTTCACATTTTCGTGTAGGTACGTCAAATAGACCACCTGGGATTTCCACTGCGGGCACTACTATTAACATCTCGTTAACGTGCAAAAACTCCATTCGCTGCCTATTGTTTAGCTTTTACCTAACCAGTTACCACTCCGCCACACTGAATGCCGCCCGCTTACCCCTGTTTTTGCACCCGCGTCCCCGCCCGTCTGCTTATGCTGCTGGGCTTATGCTGTGGTGTAACGGTGCTGCCGGCCCAGCGACTGGACATGAAGGTGCTGGGCAACTACCGCGACATTGAGATTCCCTTCGATCTGGAGAATGACTTCATCGTCATCTCGGTGCTGCTCAACGGCAAGATGCCGCTGCGCTTCATCGTCGACACGGGGGCGGAAAACACGGTGCTACTCGACCGCACCATGACCGACGCCCTACAGGTCAGTTACCGGCGGAGCTTCCAGGTGCGGGGGGCGGACGTAAATACCGAGCTTACGGCCCACCTGGCCACGGGCGTGAGTCTGCGCCTGGCCGATCGGCTGCTGGCCCGCAATCGAACGGTACTGGTGCTGGAGGAGAATTACTTTAACTTCGAGCGGATCACGGGCACGAACATTCATGGCATCCTGGGGGGAGACTTCCTGATGCGCTTCGTGGTGGAGTTCAATTTTCGGCGGCAGGTGATGACGCTGCACGATCCGGGCAAGTTTCGCATTCGCCGGAGATTCATCGAGGTGCCTACCACCTTTATCCGCAACCGGCCCTACCTGAACATCCAGGTGGGGGTGCTACGGGATAGCACCACCGTCCGCCGACTGCTCATGGACACCGGGGCGGGCCTGAGCCTGCTGATGCATACCTATCCCCAGGCCATGGGTAGCGATCTGCCGGAGCAAACCATCCCGGCCTACATCGCTAGCGGACTGGGGGGTACCATGGAGGGTAGCGTGGGCCGCAGCCGGGTGGTCAACCTGGCCGACCGCCGGCTAAGCAACGTAATTACCTACTTTCAGGAGGTCGATACCACGGAGATGAAATTCCTCAACCAGCGCGAGGGCATCCTGGGCAACCGCATCCTGAAGCGGTTTACCGTCGTGGTCGACTACGTCAGTCAGCGGGTGTACCTGCGCCCCGAGGGGAGAGCCTACAAACGAAAGTTCACCTACGACCGCTCGGGCATCAGCGTGCTGGCCGGCGGGGACAACCTCAATAAGTACAGCGTGAGCAGCGTGGTGCCGGGTAGTCCGGCCGACCGCGCGGGCATCCTGGTACGCGACCGGTTGCGAGCAATAAATGGCGTTCCTACCAGCCTAATGAGTCTGGAAAGCATCGTACGTAAGCTGGAGGGAAAGGCCGGTAAGCGCATCCGCGTTCGGGTGTACCGCGGCGGGCGGCTTGAGGACTATACCTTCGTGCTAGAGGACCTGATCTGAAGAACAAAGCCCCTAGTGGGCACTTTACCCCATGGCATGAAACTGCTAGTCGTACTTACCTTATCGTCCCTACTGCCGGGCTGGGTTTGCGCCCAACTGGTAGGCGATACCCAGAGTGGCCTGGCGAGCTACTACGCTACGGAGTACGACGGCGCCGAGACCGCCTACGGGGTGGTCTACGATAAAACCGAACTGGTCGCTGCCCACAAGACCTACCCCTATAACAGCACCGTACGGGTACGCAACGAGGACAACGGCCGCACGGTCACGGTACGCATCGTCGATAAGGGCCCCTTCATTCGCGGGCGCATCATCGAGCTCAGCGAACGGGCAGCCCGGGAGCTCGGCATGCTGGGCGAGCGGACCGCGCCGGTGGAGGTCACGCTACTCTCTACGCCGGACCAGCCAAACGTAGGTCCGCCTACCGCCCCCGAGCCCCGCGTCGAGGTACGCCCCGACCCGCCGCCCCGGCCCGTAGTCGAAACGCCCCCGGCCTTCGACGACCCACCGGCTTACGATCCGCCGCCAACCACCCCACGACCGGCCGCTCCTACCCCGCCGGTGCGCCGCCCGGTGGCTACCTTCGGGCCCGGGATATATAAGGTTGTGCTAGACCAGCCCGCGCGGGGGCAGTACGGGGTACAGGTAGGCAGTTACGCCTCCCTGGAATCGGCGATGGAGCGAGTAGTACAGCTCCAGGGGCAGTACTTCGATGACGTGCTCCTGCATAAACTCGGTCGGGGTACCGGTGCTAGCTACAAGGTGCTGCTCGGCCCCTTTGACGATCAGGCCAGTGCGCAGCACTACGCCCGCAGCCTGAAGCAGCGCTACGGCATCGCGGGCTTTGCCGTGGAGCTCGACCGCAGCCCCCGCTAATTGCATGCTATGAAGTTACTCTACACCCTTACCCTGTATCTTGCCCTTACGGCCTGCGTACCCCGTGCGCAGTATGACACCCTAGTTACGGAGCGTAACTACTACCGCAACCAGCGCCTGGCCGCCGATAGCCTGGCTGGCGTAGCACTACAGACGTCGCGCGATAGTGTCAATCTAACCGACCGCACCCAGCGCAGCGAGCTACGACAGATCGAGGACCTTACGGCGACCAACCGCGTCCTGGAGCAGCAGCTACGTACGTTCCGCGAGCGCTACGAGCAGCTGGTCGCCCAGCAGGGCAAGCTGGCTACCACCCCGGCCCCGAGTCGGAGCGCGCACTGGCCGAACTACGCGCTGAGCTCACCGACGAGCAGGCCGCCCTCGAACGTCGCGAGCGGGAGTTATCCGCCCGGGAGGCCCGACTGGCCAGCCTACCTACCGCCGCGACGGTACAGACCAAGGGGGGGGAGGAAGATCCCATGGCCCCCGCCGCGACACCGCGACCGCCTGGCCGAAGAGCTGCGGCAGGTGCTGCTGGCCGCCGCCGATACCGGCTACACCCTTCACCAGCCTCGGCGACCGAGCCGGCGGTCACCCCTTACGCTGGCCGACGAGCTGCTCTTCGGTGCGTCCGATACCCCTCACGCTGGCCGGGGGAGCAACTCCTGCGGGAGATGTCCACCACGCTGCGCGCCTACCCCCGGACACGGGTACTCGTAGTGGGGCCACGTGGATAGTCAGGGGGGGGGGATCCGCGCGCTGCCCTACCGGCGCAGTACGCAGCGCGCGGCAGCGGTAAGGTCTGCACCTGGCCCGCCTCGGGTTAGATCCTGGACGGCTTATTGCCGGGGGGACGGGCTACTACGGAGCCGCCGGGGGGGTACCGACCTAGTCTTTACCCTAACGCCCTAGGTCGCGGGCGGCGTGTAGCCCCTCCACCAACTCCACCACCCCTACCGTAGTTGAGCAGGCCCTCGTGGATGCCCTGGGCCTTCAGGTACACGGTATAGGTGGCGTCGCGCAGGACGGGTGCGATATCGGTGGTAGAGCGCCCCGTTTTCGTAGATGGCCTCCAGATCGTTGCGGATGCCGGGGTCGAGTCGTTCGCTGCGCCAGGCCAGGTAGCCCTCCGGATCGGCGTAGCGGAGCAGGCCGGCAATGGTACGCCAGTAGGCTAGTTCGAGGGTGTACCTGAGCAGGGGGGGTGTCCCGGGTCTGCTCGGCCGCCAACACTGCCCAGAAGGAGCAGCTGCCCTCGTCGCCAAACCCATAGGCATGGCTGAGTTCGTGGGCCAGCACGGCGGGTCGCTGCAGGGGATGGAGTCCGGCATCGATGTTACCCTGCCCCGCCCAGGGGCCAGTACACGCCGGCGGGTACCTAAGCGCAGAAGAATGCCCCGTGGCAGCAGTTGCCAGCCCCGCGGTCGGCCGGGTGCGCCGAAGCCATGCGCGCGCAGTGTCTTTGCTACGAGCGGTCGAACCGCCATCTCCAGATCCTGCGGAAATAGATTTTCCTGTAGCGCTAGGGTATCGGGGGTAAGCTCGGCGCGAAGTTTCGCTAGTGACTCGGCCGTACCATAAACGCGCTCCCGCAGTTCTTCCTACGCTGGGCCGGTAGAGCGCAAAACCGAGCTGCGTCTCTACCGGTACGCGACCGTAATTGTATCCCCAGATCCAAAGGAAGACTAAGATCAGCACTAGTAGCCCGCAGGCAGTGCGCCGCAGCAACCGCAGCCAGCCCCGGAAGCCCCGCCACTGCACTATGAGCCACGCCAGCAGCCCGAGCCAGAAGAGGTAGAACAGCGGAACGGGCAGCAGTCCCAGCGTATAGTCCAGCAGGAAGCGGACGGCCACGAAAAGCCCCCGGCTGTAATACGTTTCGATTAGCGCGGGGGGAAGCACGACCCGTAACAGTACACTCGCTGCTAGCAGTAGCAGCAGGAACGTCAGGGGGCGGCGGGGGGCGCTGGTGCAGGGGGGAATGGGAATGCGTCACGTACGGTGGGCCAACACGGCGGGGGGGCTCAACCAATGTTGGTAGCCTCGCGTTTAAGTGTCGTGCGATTTGCACAAAACTTAAACTATAGCACAATGGCATTCCAACTCACCGACGGCAACTTCCAGCAGGAGGTCCTCGAAAAGAAGGGCATTGCACTGGTCGACTTCTGGGCCGAATGGTGTGGTCCCTGCAAAATGATCGGCCCCGTGGTCGAGGAGCTCTCCAAGGACTACGACGGCAAAGCGTTGATCGCCAAGGTAGACGTAGACGAAAACGCCGAGCTTACCCAGCGGTACGGCGTGCGTAATATTCCCACCATCCTGATCCTCAAGGACGGAGAGGTGGTCGACAAGCACGTAGGCTTCGCCACTAAGGAGGCCCTGGCCCAAAAGATTGAGGCTCAACTGCAGGCAGCCTAGGTCGCCCATCCGCTAAATACGAAGCCCCGGCACTCGTCCAGTGTCGGGGCTTCGTTGTTATATGGATGTGATCTAAATAGCCCGCCCTCCGGGCCCCTGCGGGCAACCAGTCCGGTGGTATAGCGATTTACTAGTAGCTTTGCTTTCCTTCTACAAAATATAGTTTTAGCGCATGGCTTCAAGCACCGCAACTCGCAGCGTTTCGCAAATCGGTTGGATGGGTAGGTTCCTATCCAGCAGCATCGGCCAGAAGGTGATCATGTCGCTGACCGGGCTGTTTCTGATCACCTTTTTGGTGGTCCACCTGATCGGTAACCTGCAGCTCATCATGGCCAACGACGAGGGCTACAGCTTTAATACCTACGCCTACTTTATGACCAATAACCCGGTCATTAAGCTTACCTCCTACGGGCTGTACGCCTTCATCCTACTGCACGCCATTCAGGGGACCTACCTCTGGATTCAGAACAAAAAGGCCCGTGGTACCGTGGATTACGCCGTCAAGCGCTACCGCACGGCCGGCGAGAGCAAGAACTCGATTTACATGGGCTCCCTGGGGCTGGTGATTCTGGCCTTCATCATTGTCCATATGGTGCAGTTCTGGGCCCAGATGCACTTTACCGACAACATCGGTGCCTTTACCGCCGAAGGGTATGCGGATGCCAAAGACCTCTACGCGCTGGTGAGTCAGACCTACGAAAATCCGTGGATCGTGCTTTTCTACGTCGCCTCGATGGTATTCATTGCCTTTCACCTCTGGCACGGTTTCCGCTCCGCCTTTCAAACCCTGGGGCTCAACCACAAAAAGTACACCCCCTTCATCAAGGCCCTGGGCTGGACCTACGCCGTGCTCGTGCCGTTTGGCTTTGCGGTTATCCCCGTGATCATGTACCTGCGCCACGAGGGCGTACTCTAAATTCACCTTCCCTACCCCCCCCAACCCACCGATACATGCCCTTTCAGCCTAACGTCCCACCGGGTGAGCTTTCCGAAAAATGGAAGCAGTACCGCTCGTCCATGCCCCTGGTGGCGCCCAACAATAAGCGCCGTCTGGAGGTCATTATCGTCGGTACCGGACTGGCCGGAGGTGCCGCCGCCGCTACCTTCGGAGAGCTGGGCTACAACGTCAAGGTATTCACCTTCCACGATAGCCCCCGCCGCGCCCACTCCATCGCCGCTCAGGGGGGTATCAACGCCGCCAAGAACTACCAAAACGATGGGGGACAGCGTCTACCGCCTGTTCTACGACACCATCAAGGGGCGGTGATTACCGTAGCCGCGAGGGCCAACGTGCACCGGCTGGCCGAAGTCAGTGTCAACATCATCGACCAGGCCGTAGCGCAGGGCGTACCCTTTGCCCGCGACTACGGTGGACTACTTCAGAACCGTTCCTTCGGCGGCGTACAGGTGTCGCGTACGTTCTACGCCCGTGGCCAGACCGGTCAGCAACTCCTACTCGGTGCCTACCAGTCGCTCTCGCGCCAGATCAGCCTGGGTAACGTCCAACTCTTCAACCGCCACGAGATGATCGACCTGGTAATGGAAGACGGCAAGGCCCCGCGGCATCATCGCCCGCAATCTCCTCACCGGTGAGACCGAGCGTCACGCCGCCCACGCCGTCGTGCTGGGTACCGGGGGGCTACGGCAACGTCTTCTACCTATCGACCAACGCCATGAACTCCAACGGCTCGGCGGCCTGGCGCGCGGTCAAGCAGGGGGGCTTACATGGCAAACCCCTGCTTCACACAGATCCACCCCACCTGCATTCCGGTCAGCGGTGAGTACCAGTCGAAGCTGACCCTGATGTCGGAGTCGCTGCGTAACGACGGCCGTGTGTGGGTACCGAAAAAGCAGGACGATGCCGCCGCCATCCGCGAGGGCAAGAAGACCGGACTCGAAATTCCCGAGGCCGACCGTGATTACTACCTCGAGCGCCGCTATCCAGCCTTCGGTAACCTCGTACCGCGCGACGTTGCCAGCCGCGCCGCCAAGACTGCCTGCGATGAAGGACTCGGCGTGAGCCCCACCGGCCTGGCGGTCTACCTCGACTTCGACGCTGCCATTGAACGCTACGGTAAGTCCCGGGCGCACAGCCTGAACGAGTATAATGCCGACGACATGCGCATCCGCGAACTGGGCGTCGGCGTGATCGAGGAGAAGTACGGCAACCTCTTCGAGATGTACGAAAAAATCACCGGTGAGGACCCCTACGTGATGCCGATGAAGATCTACCCCGCCGTCCACTATACCATGGGCGGGCTCTGGGTGGACTACAACCTACAGACAAATATTCCCGGCCTGTTCGCTATCGGGGAGGCTAACTTCAGCGATCACGGCGCTAACCGCCTCGGGGCTTCCGCGCTGATGCAGGGACTGGCCGACGGTTACTTTGTCCTCCCCTACACCATCGGCACTTTTCTGTCCCAGGAAATCCGCAATCCCAAAGTCGACCCCGAAGGTCCCGCCTTTAAGGAGCAGGAAGCTAGGTCCCAGGCCCGCATCGACAAGATTATGGGGATCAACGGAACGAAGTCCGCCGAGACCTTCCACCGCGAGCTCGGCAAGATCATGTGGGAGTACTGCGGCATGGCCCGCAACGCCGAGGGCCTGCAGAAGGGCCGGCGGATGATCCGCGAGCTCCGCGAGGAGTTTTGGTCCAATGTATACGTGCCCGGACGGATCAAGGAATACAACCCCGAGCTCGAAAAGGCCCTACGCGTGGCCGACTTCCTGGAGCTCGGCGAGCTGATGATGCTGGATGCCCTGGACCGCAACGAAAGCTGCGGCGGCCACTTCCGCGAGGAGTACCAGAGCGAGGAGGGCGAGGCCCTGCGGCGCGACGACGAGTACGCCTACGTCAGTGCCTGGGAGTGGGACGACAAAGATCCCATCCTACACAAGGAAGAACTCATTTTCGAAAACGTGGAGCTGAAAACCAGGTCCTACAAATAATCCGGTCATGGATAATATGAAACTGAAACTCAAGGTCTGGCGCCAGGGCGGCAAGTACGCCAAGGGTCAGTTCGTGACCTACGACCTAGATGGGGTAAACGACCACATGTCTTTTCTCGAAATGCTGGACGTGCTCAACGAAAAGCTCATCAACCTCAAGGAAGACCCCATCGCCTTCGAGCACGACTGCCGCGAGGGCATCTGTGGTACCTGCTCGCTGGTCATCAATGGCTACGCCCACGGTCCGATGCAGCAAACTACGGCCTGTCAGTTGCACATGCGCCACTTCCGCGACGGCGAGACGATCACCATCGAGCCCTGGCGCTCACGGGCCCTTTCCCATCGTGAAGGACCTGGTCGTCAACCGCGATGCCTTTGATCGCATCATCCAGGCCGGTGGCTACATCAGCGTCGATACCGGTCAGGCCCAGGACGGCAACGCCATCCCCATCGAGAAGGGACCAGGCCAGCCACGCCTTCGATGCGGCTACCTGTATCGGCTGCGGAGCCTGCGTGGCGGCCTGCCCCAATGCGAGTGCCATGCTCTTCACGGCCGCCAAGGTGAGCCACCTGGCACAAATTCCTCAGGGCAAGGTCGAGGCCGCCAGCCGCGTACAGCGTATGATCGCCCAGCACGATGCCGAGGGGTTCGGTCGCTGCTCGAATATCACCGCCTGCGAGGCGCAGTGCCCCAAGGCCATTTCCGTAGAGCACATCGCGCGGCTCAACCGCCAGTACATCGGTGCTAGCCTGGGTAGCGAGAAGGTCGAAATCTAGGACTACGACTTCCCCGCGGTCGCCTTTGGCTACCTTGGTGCTAAAGACCGATCCATGCGCTACTGCTACCTGGCCTATCTACTCCTTGCCTCATTTATAGCTAGCGCTCAGGCGGACATCCGGACATCTACAACGATGATCCCATGCAGAGGCTACCGCTGGGGGTAGAGCACTCCGAGTACATTATCCGCGAGCCCGTAGGGCTGGAGAAGGTCACCGTACCCCGGGTAGAGCCACTTAACTGGTGGACCGGCATGCAGTCGCCGGAGCTAGAGCTGCTGGTGTACGATCGTAACGTGGCCGCTTATACTAACGCAGAGGTGGCTTATCCCGGTGTCCGCGTCGTCTATGTCCAACGGGAAGCGAACCCTAACTACCTCTTTATCGGATTACAGATCGGACCGGGCGCCGCGCCGGGCAGTTTTCCGATTACACTTACCGGCGAGGATAGTAGCCGCACCATAGACTACGCGCTACTTCCCCACCCCCGCAATACTCAGGGGCGCAGCAAGCTCAGCCAGGCTGATTTTATGTACCTGATCATGCCCGACCGCTTCGCCAACGGCGACCCTACGAACGATACCGTCGCGGGTATGGCGCAGACCGGCACCAACCGCAACAAGATCTTTTTTCGCCACGGCGGCGATCTGGCCGGCGTAGCGCAGCACCTCGACTATTTGCAGGACCTCGGCGTCACCGCCCTGTGGCTCAATCCCGTGCTCGAAAACGACCAACCCTATGAGAGTTACCACGGCTACGCCATCACGGACCACTACCGCATCGACCGGCGTTTCGGCTCCAATGAGGCGTATCGCCGGCTGGTCGAGGCCGCCCACCAGCGGGGTATCAAGGTCATTATGGACGTTATTTTCAATCACGTTGGCGACCGACACTACCAAATTCTCGATCTCCCCAGCACGGACTGGATCCACCAGTGGCCGGAATACACCCAGACGACCTACCGGGCCACCACCCTGCTCGATCCCCACGTGAGCGACTACGACCGCCGCCGGATGACCGACGGCTGGTTCGATAAACACATGCCCGATCTCAATCAGCAAAATCCCCATCTGGCCCGCTACCTGATCCAGAACAGCCTCTGGTGGACGCTCTACAGTGGCCAGGACGGATTCCGCATCGACACCTATTCCTACCCCGATCCCAATTTTATGGCCGAGTGGAACCGCCGCCTGTTGGAGGAAAGCCCCGACCTGGGCATCTTCGGCGAAACGTGGGTACACGGCCCCGCCGTACAGGCCTACTTCGCCGGCGGCCGCGGCATCCACCAGGATTTCGACACCCACCTGCCCGGGGTCACCGACTTTCAACTCTACTACGCCATCCATGAGGCCCTGAACACGGAGCCCGGTTGGACCGACGGCGTACTTAGGCTGTACTATACCCTGGCGCAGGACTACCTCTACGCCAAGCCCGAAAACAACGTCACCTTTCTCGACAATCACGACATCGCGCGGCTATTCACCAGCCTGGGACAGGATACCACGAAAATGAAGTCCGCCCTTACCCTGCTGCTAACCCTACGTGGCATCCCCATGATTACCTACGGCACGGAGCTTGCCTTCGAGGGCTCCGGGGGCGGCTTCGGCGAGGGGGGGCGCATTGACTTCCGCGGCGGCTTTGCCGGCGACACGGCCACCCTCTTCGACGCTGGTAACCGTACCGCTACAGAGTCGGCCATCTTCCGGCACCTGCGCGACCTGGCCCACTACCGAAAAACTAGCAAGGCACTTACCGAGGGCAGCCTCACCCAGTTTGTGCCGGTGGATGGTATCTACGTTTACTTCCGCCAGGCCGGTGACGAGCAACTGATGGTAGTGTTCAACGGCAACAGCGAGGCGCGCGAGGCGATCGATCTCAGTCCGTACGCAGGACGGTTGGCCGGCTACACCTTGGGCAAGCTTATCACTCAGTCTATGCAACCCATTGATTTACAACGCGTCAGCCTTGCCGGTAAGGAAGTAGTAGTGATCCAACTCGAGTAAGCCGCTTACTGTACCTTGAAGTTATAGGAGATGCGTCCGCACTGCTCGGCGGGAGCTAGGGTATTGGCCGCAAAGCGCCACTGCCGGGCATTCTTGATGGCGGCGGCCACCAGACTGGGATCGGCCGTCGTACTGCCGTTCTGAGTGTAGTTGGCCTTGGTTATTTGTCCGTCGGGATTGACGCACACGTCCACTACCACGACCCCGGAGGCCTGGGAGTTCTCCCGTACGGGGGGAGAGGCTAGCACGCCCCGGCCCCCCAGACCGCCACTGACGCGTCCGCTACCGGTAGAGATACCGCTGAGGCGGTCGGCGTTGGGGTCGCCATCGTCCACGCCCTGGTTTCCGGGCTTACCGGTGTTGCCGTTACCACTTCCGGTACCGAAGGCGCCTCCGAGTTGTCCCTTGAGGGCATCGGCTTCGGCCTGCCGTTTGCGCTCGGCTTCGGCTTCGGCGCGGCGGGCGGCCTCGGCGGCATCGGCCTGGCGCTGGCGTTCGGCGGCTTCGGCCTGTTCGCGGCGGCGTTGTTCGGCGGCCTCCTGTTGCTCGCGGCGGCGCTCGGCCTGCCGTTCGGCTTCCTCGCGGGCCTTTTGCTTGCGCAGCGCGATGGCGGCGGGGTCTTCGGTTACGACGACCTCGCGTTGCTGTGGCTTGGGCTCGGGCACGGCGATGGGCGGAGGGGGCGGGGCCGCGGGTACGGGCGGCGTGGGTTCGGGCACCGGATCGGGCCGCGGTGTAGTGGGCGCCGCGGCATTATCATCCCCCTGCCCCGTATCCACGAAACCAAGGTTGACCAGAATACCGGGTTGACCGGGCGGCGGGTTTTGGTAAGAAAATAGCTTAGCGATCAGTAACATAATCACCAAGACCAGTGCGACGAAGGCGGCAATCTTACCTACCCGGTCGCCCCGCAGTTCGCTTTCGCTGAGTGTCGAATCCATAGCATCGTATCATTTGCGCTCGGTAACCACAACCGTGCTACGGCGCGCTTTATTTTATTGCACCTGCGGCCCCGCCCCGTATGCTCTGGCCGTATGGTAGAGCCAGGCGATCAGCACAACCTGCAGGAGGAGCCGAAAGATAGCGATGACTTTGCTACCGATGACCGGGCGGGCGCGGGCCAGGTCGATGACGTGTAGGGGCAGAAAGACGAGCATCAGCGCGGCTGCGGCGTACAGACTGAGCTGGCGGGTGGCGGGAATGAATAGCCCGATGCCGATGAGGAGTTCCGCCAGTCCGCCCGCTGCGTTGGCCAGCGACTTAGGGAACCAGTCGGGCATGAAGGGGTGGTAGAACTGCGGATTAATGAAATGATAAAGTCCGGCCAGGAGCAGTACGGCGGCAAAAACATAAACGAGTACGTACATGGCGGACCTATTTATCGACGCCCAGCCGGCGGCCGATGACGAGCTCGAGTTGGGTTTCGCTGACGCGGGTATCAAAGCTGTCGCTCTCATCGATACTCGGCAGGTAAGCCGCAATAATGGAAGCATAGACCTTGTGACCGTTTGCCCCAAAGGCCAGCCGACTCCGTACCCGGGCGCTCAGGCGCACGCGCTCGATCTCGCGGTCGCTACCCAGTGGATCGTAGTCGATAAAAGCGCAGCTCCGGCCCGGCAATGACCATGGGCGTAATGAACCAGAAGCGACCGAAAATAAAGGTATACGCATACCCCACACCGGCACCCACCTTGGTTTGGGCGAAGCGATTGATGTCGGTAGTGCCTACGTCGCGCAGCGGCAGGCGGAGACTGTCGGCGGTAAGTACCTGCCGGGCCACGGCCCCACCGACCAGGAGAGAGCCGGCACTCCTAAGCTGTCGATTCCGTACCCGGAAGCTGGAACGCAGGCTGAAGCGGTCGGAATTGAGAATGCGGAAGCCGTACAGCAGCGCATTGATGAAGCGGATATCTTTTTGGAACACCGGCTCCTCGCCTACCATATCGCGCTCGAAGCCGGTGGTACGGCGCACGTTCAGGTTACCGTATACTTTATCGCGGTACACCTGTAAATTGACTCCCAACGATTTGGCATCCCCCAGGTCGGAGCCGGTACCCAGATCGCTAACGGGGATACTGAAGGTGTACCCCAACCACTTGTACCTGCCCCCCAGGCGGAGGTCAAGACTGCGGTTGGTGAAGTTGAGTTGTTCCTGATCGGCCACCGAGAACACGGCGGAGTTATCCCGGTAGCGCAGCCCGCCGTTGATGCGGCTGTAGTTGCCGAAGGTTTCTACAAAGGTAGAGTCAAGCTGGGCGGCTAGGGGAACACTCAGCAGTAAGGAAACTAGGCTCACTGCTACCCTTACCCACCACCTACTTACCATTCTGTCCATTCAGGTAGTCCAACGCTAGATTGGTGTAAAGTTGTACCCCGTAGGTGAGACTGCGTTCGTCGATCACAAAATCCGGGGTGTGGTGACCGGGTGCCTCGGCGGGGTCCATCTCGGGATCCATGCCCCCTAGGAACAGGAATAGCGACGGCACCTCCTTGGCGTAGAACGAGAAATCCTCCGCACCGGTAATGGGGCGGACCAAATGAACATGTTCTTCCCCTACCGTAGCCTGTACGGTGGGCAGCATGCGGGCGGTCATAGCGGGATCGTTGTACGTAACGGGGTAGCCCTCGTCGATGGATACCTCAGCGCTGGCCCCGCTGCTCTCCGCAATGGAGGTAGCCGTCTGGCGGATCCGTTCGAAGATTTCCTCCTTCATCTCCTCGTCCAGCGTGCGAATCGTACCGATCAGGGTGACCTCTTCGGGAATGATATTGCTACGTACGCCACCCTCGATTTTACCGACGCTGATCACGGCCGGCTCCTTGGTCAGCTCGGTCTGTCGGGCTACGATCATCTGGAGGCCCACCACGATCTGGGCGGCGGCGGTAATGGGATCGACACCGGCCCAGGGGGTGGAGCCGTGGGCCTGTTTACCCTTCACCTCGATACGGAAGCTATTGCTGGCCGCCATGGCCCCGCCTGGTTTGTAATTGACGTGGCCCACGGGGGTCTGGGAATTGATGTGGATACCGAAGGCCGCTTCCACGCCGTAATCTTTGAGCACGCCCTCTTCCACCATGAGCTTAGCGCCGCCCTCCTCGCCTTCCGGAGCCCCCTCCTCGGCGGGCTGAAACAGGAACACGATGGTACCGGGGATACTAGCTTGCTGCGCACTGAGCACCTCGGCCGCTCCCATGAGCATGGCGACGTGGGTATCGTGACCGCAGGCGTGCATCACACCTACCTCCTCGCCGCGGTACTCGCCGGTAGCCTTGCTGGCGTAGGGCAGATCGGCGCGCTCGGTTACCGGTAGGGCGTCAATGTCGGCACGAAGCGCTACTACCCCTCCGGGCTGCCCACCCCGTAGGATACCCACTACGCCGGTGTGTGCTACGCCCGTGCGCACCTCCAGACCGAGCTGCTCCAGGTGAGCGGCGATGTACTTGGCAGTTTCGGTCTCGCGGTTGCTGAGCTCGGGGTACTGGTGTACGTGACGGCGCCAGGTAATGACCTCGTCGGCCAGGGCGTCGGCGCTCTCGGCGGTGGCGGCGTAGTCAGTCTGGGCGCAGAGGGGAAGGGTAATACCCAGCAGAAAAAAGATAAGTAGGCGCATCGGTAGTCATTCGGTTAGGGGACCGAAGATACGGTGCGCCTACCGGCCCACCTCAGCAAACTTTGTCGGCACAGGCCGAGCTGGCAAACGCATCGGGTTTAGCCTTGAACACGAAGCCCATGCCGAGGATGTAGCCCATGGCTTCCTTCAGCGCTACGTTGCTCTGGAAGTGGGGGTCGGTGTTGATGTCAGCGTGTACTTCCAGTTCCACCTCGTGACGGTCCAGGATACTACAGAGGGCGTAGGCGATCTCCACCGATCGGCCTACCTCAAGGATCATGCGCTCGCGCAGGCTCATCTTAGTTTCGCTCTTGTAGTTGGCGATGAACATGAAGCCGCCGCGCTTTTCGCGCAGAAAAACGATCACGGTGGCAAACTCGACGGTGCCGCCGCGTACCTGGCTATCGGTGCCGATACACACCTTGAGGCGGTGGCCGTCGGCGCGCTCCTTGACCACGGTGGCCTCGACGGCCTCCGCGATGGGCTGCTCGATCCGGCGGCCGTCGTAACGGCGCCACTTCATATCCGTTAGAGCCTTAGTGTTCATCGGTGTGGCATTTGGGGACTTGCGTAGCGTGAAGATAACCAATAGGGTACGGCCGAAAGTTGCTGGAGGGTTAAGTTTCCGACATTTACCCCGCTTTTGCACCTTCGCCCAATAAACGCTTACTTTACCCGGTATGCGGGAGAGCCAGGAACAACCCACTTCGACGGTCCCCTTCAAGTTCAAAGAGCTGAAGGTGTACAACTCTACGGAGTACCTGTGGGGTAACTACAAGAAGTACCGTCAGGTCTTTGACCGCTTCGAGACGGCCTACGTTTATGCCGAGCTTTCGGTGTTCAACAAGCGCTTCGACGAGGCCGACTGGTCGCTGCACGTCAACCTGAAGTGCTTTCGCACGGAGGAAAAGGGCAGGCAGGAAGTTTGTAGCCTCACCATCGACAAGGAGGTCAGCAAGTTCGATGCCGTGGTGTACCTGCGCGAGGGCTGGGGCAATCAGAAAAAGGGCTCTTTCTGGAAGGCCGGCACCTACTTCTGGGAGGCCTACATCGATGGCCAGCGGGTGGGTTCCAAGTACTTTTACCTCATCGAGTCGGAAGAAAGCTCGCTGGAGAGCGATGACCGGGGGGGTAACCGGAAATCCCGCGTCTGCGATGACTACCTGGAGCTGAACTCAGTCAAGCTCTACGAGGGCCCCTACGACGACGTGACGGCCGACGACCGGGTGTACCTGCGTAGTTTTGCCAGCCAGGATACCCGCTACGTTTACCTGGAGCTCGAGTTCAAAAATAAGCAACCGGCCCACGCCTGGCAGCTCGAACTGTTCACCAAGTTCCTGAACGAGGCCCGCGAACTGAAGGGCCACGTAGCCCGCCTACAGCAGGTGGAGGCCGGACAGGAAACCATTAAACTCACCGCCGGTTGGGGCGCGGCCACCCCCAACCTCTGGCGCGAGAACGCCTACACGGCAGACATTGTCTTTCTGGATAGTTTGATCGCCTCGGTGCCCTTTACGGTGGGGGACGAGTCCCAGGTTGGGTTTCCCGCCGTACTACTCCCCGGACAAAAGCGGGGGACCGTACTGGGAGCGGAACCGGAGGAAAACAGCACCTTCGAGGACATCATGGCCAAGCTCGACGCCCTCATCGGCCTACAGGAGGTCAAGAAGCAACTGCGGGACCATGCGGTCTACATCCGATTTCTACAGTTGCGGCAGGAGCGTGGATTTGCCATGGATACCGGTATTGAGGTCCACTCCGTCTTCAGCGGCAACCCCGGTACGGGAAAGACCACGGTAGCGCGCATGATGGGCCAGTTGTATAAGAAGATGGGCCTGCTGAGCCGGGGACACACCGTGGTGGCCGACCGGGTAGACCTGGTGGGGGAGTACATCGGTCAGACCGCCCCCAAAACCCGGGAGGTCATCGAAAGCGCCCGCGGTGGGGTACTGTTCATTGATGAGGCCTACGCCCTGGCCCGCAGCAACGATGACGGCAAGGACTTTGGCCGCGAGGTCATCGAGATCCTCGTCAAGGAAATGTCCAACGGCCCGGGCGACCTGGCCGTGGTGGTAGCCGGCTATACGGAGGAAATGAGCCGGTTCCTGGACAGCAACACCGGGCTGAAATCGCGCTTCAAGCACCACTACGAGTTTCGTAATTTCCTGCCACAGGAACTTAGTCAAATTGCGGACTACGCCGCCGGGCAGCTCGGGGTACATCCTACCCTGGAGGCCAAAGCGCTACTGGACGAGACCATTACCCAGGCCTTCCGCAGCCGCGATCGCTCCTTCGGCAATGCGCGCTACGTCCATGACCTGCTGGAAAAAGCCAAGGTGCAAATGGCCCTGCGGCTAATGTCCCGTGACGAATCCGGTACTTCGCACACCGATGATGCCCTGAGCACCATTCAGCTAGCGGACGTGCGGGCCATCAAATCCATCCGCAGCACCGAACGGCCCGCCATACCCGTAAACGAAGCACTACTCACTGCCACCCTGGAGGAACTGGATCAACTAGTGGGTATGGAGAGCGTCAAGAGCCAGTTGCACGAGCTGGTACGCCTGGTGCGGTACTACCGCAAGACCGGCCGCGACGTGCTCAACGCCTTCCAGCTCCACACGGTGCTGGTCGGTAATCCGGGCACCGGTAAAACTACCGTAGCCCGTATCCTTGCCCTACTCTACAGCGCCCTTGGCATCCTCGAACGCGGACACATCGTGGAGACCGACCGGCAGGGCCTCGTGGCAGGCTACGTGGGGCAGACGGCCGAAAAGACCACCAAGGTGATCGAGGAGGCGATCGGCGGGGTGCTCTTCATCGACGAGGCCTACGCCCTGACACAGTCCAACACCTCGCAGCGCGGCGACTTCGGGGACGAGGCCGTACAAACGCTGCTGAAGCGTATGGAGGACCAGCGCGGTGAGTTCTTCGTCTGCGTGGCCGGCTACCCGGACAATATGGAGTCGTTTCTGAAGGCTAACCCGGGACTGAGCAGCCGCTTCGACAAGATTCTGCGTTTTGAGGATTACAGTGCGGAGCAGCTCCTGGAGATCGCCGACCGCATGTTTCGCCAGCAGCGGGCGCAGCTCACCGCCTCGGCCCGCACCCACCTGGAGAGCTACCTACGCTTCCTCCACAAGTTCCGGGATGCCTACTTTGGCAATGCCCGCACCGTGCGGCAGTTGGTGATCGACATCCTGCGCCGTCATGACCTACGCAAAGCCGAGGAGGTGCCCGCAGGGGGAAGGGCCCCCTCGGTAAAGATCCTGAAGGTGGACGTCGAACACCTAAAACTCGATACCCGGGAGCTGTCCATCCAGCGCAAACGGATTGGCTTTTAGCCTAAAATTCCGTAAATACCGATTCGTCCATTTTATTGGTCACTGCGATATCGCCCAGTTGAAAGCGGCCTCCACGATCGCCACTGAGCATAATCCCGTCGTACTCCCGGTAGCCGTCGTAGGGCGTTTCCATACTGGGTTCGGCATCGGCGGCGTCGCGGAAAAACTGCCAGGTGTTGATGCGGTAGCTATCCCGGTCGACGAAGAGGCGGTAGCGGTTACCCGGGGTGTCGCCCACGTCACGGAAGGTGAGCTCGAGCACCTCGGAGGGGCGATTTTTGAGAGGGTCGGTTTCTTCCCCCACGTACTTGAGGGTGACCCCACTGTCCTTTAGCTTGAAGGGCTGCACGAGCCAGTAGCTATCGTTGATGAACATGGAATTGGCCGACTGTAGGTAGAGCGAGAGACTATCCGGGTTGGTCATCTCCTCGCCCTCCTTCCGCACCGCCCCCGTGAGATCGTCGTTGCTGTAGTCGAGCAGGTACACGATATCCTTTTCGGGCACCTCGATGCGTACGCGTTGTTCCTCCTTATCCCAGGTGAGGGTACGCACGCCGAAGAAATTCCAGGTGAAGAAGCGAGCGTCGTCGTAGGCCCGCCGGCCGCCGTGGTACTTGACGACGCTATCGGCGATGGCGATGGCCCGCTCATCCGAGCCCGCAGCGTCGAAGCCGTCGGCCGGCGGATTTGCGTCGGCTACAGTTGCTGTGGCCGGCACGATCCCCGTGCCGTCCCCCGCGGCGGGATTGGTTTGGCAGGCGGCAAGCAGTAGTAGTAGTAGACTGAATACTAAGGTGGTGTAGTGCATATTCATGCAGGCCATAACGGCAGGCTACCGGAGTAGTTCGGCCTCCAGATAGACTGGCTGGTGGTCACTGAAGCGGAAGGACTGATCGATGGTCTTGAGTTGCCGCAACCGAATACCCGGGCTAGCGAGGTAGAAATCGATGAGGCTGACCTGGCTCCGGTGGTGGTCAAAGACATCGTCACTCCGGCGTACCGTGGCCATGCCCGGATCGTAGGCCCACGTCCACCCCGGGGGTAAAAAGTCAAAGGCAATACCGGGGGGCAGTTGGGTCTCCTCTACGGTCGGATTGAGCGAGAACCAGTTGAAGCCCGGGGGAAGCTGATTCCAGTCCCCCCCCACGATGACGTAACGGCCCGCCGCATAGTCCGCCAGCACCCGCTCGCGCAGGTAGGCCATCTGCTGCCGCCGCACGGAGCCATCCTCGTCGTAGGCCGAAAGGTGGACGTTGTACAGGGCCAGCTCCTTACCCCATCTGGTGCGGTACACCTGCCGTAGGGCGCAGCGGTCAAGCTGAAACAGTCGCGTGGGCCAGGGAAACTCCCCCGGGAGTTGGAGCCGCTCGGCTGTGGTGGGCTGGTAGCGACTCAGGGTCACCAGCCCGCTCTGCACCGCCCCGTAGTGATCCCAGGGCTGAAAAACCGGTAACGGTACCCGCCTGACCTGGAAATTCGGGGCGTAATAGGTTACGTAGTCCGGCAGTGCATTGCGGGCCTGGGCCAGCTCATTGATGTAGTAGCTCCGGCGGCTGGCACTGTCTATTTCCTGCAGTAGCCAAAAATCGGTCTGCGTATTCTGCAGTGTGAGCTGCTGTCCGGCTACGTAGCTATCGACGTGCTCCCGCGTGGCGCGCGCCTTGCCGAGCTCCGTCCAAAAGAAATCGCCGCGGTTGTAGTACCAGTACTCCTCCGCCCCCAGACCGCCGTAGCCAACGTTCCACGTGGTCAGGGTAAGCAGGCTATCCTGAATCACCTGCGGCGCGCCCGCCGGGGCGTGACTGGGTTGTAGGACGGCGGTACCCCGGGGCTGCCAGTCGGTCACGGTTCCGTACACCAGTAGCCCCCCCACGTAGAGGAGCAGGAGCAGGAGCAGCCAGCGCAGGAACTTCCACGTACGACGCATAGTGCAAAAGTACGCGGCAAACCTTTGCTGCCTTTCCGCGTACCCTACACCATGAAAATAGCCCGCATCCCCTACGCCGAGGTACCCCAGTTTTCCGTGCGCGACGTTGCCTACGCCACCAGCCGGCAGGACCTGCGCCCCTTTTATAAGTACCCCGTCACGCTGGATGCCTTCGCGGACGTGCTGTGGGACCGCACCGCCCAACCGACCGACCGGGCCCTTCTGGTAGATGAATTGGAGCAACAGTACGCGGCGCTCTCCACCGATGTTGCCCCGCCACCCGCTCTGCAGCACCTGCGTTCGCGGCAGACCTTTACGGTCATTACGGCCCACCAGCCGGCCCTCTTTACCGGTCCGTTTTACTATATCCTAAAGATCTGTTCGGCCATCAACCTGGCGCGGCAGCTTCAGCAGCGCTACGCCGACTACACCTTCGTACCGGTTTTCATCACCGGGGGGGAAGACCACGACTTTGCCGAAGTCAATCACACCCAGGTGTACGGTAACCGCATTGAGTGGCAGACCGAAGCGGGGGGACCGGTGGGGGCCATGGCGACCGATACCCTTGCCCCGGCCCTGGCCCAGCTGAAGGACATCCTCGGCGACCGGCCGACGGCCACGGAGATCTATGAGATCATCGAACGCACCCACACCCAGCACGCTACCTACGGGGCGGCCTCGGTGGCGCTGGTGCACGAGCTATTTGCCAAGTACGGACTGGTGGTGGCCGACATGAGCCGCCCGGCCTTTAAACGGGCCTTCGTGCCCATCATGGAGCGCGAGCTGTTCGACTCGGTAAGCCAGCCTCTGATCGAGGAGGCGCAGCGCAAGCTGGGGCCCCTGGGCTACACCGGTCAGGCCCACGCCCGTGAGATCAACCTGTTCTACCTCAGCCCGGGGCGGCGCGACCGGATCGTGCGCGGGGAGGGAGCCTACCGGGTACTGGATACCGAGCACCGCTTTACGGAGGAGGAGCTCCGGCAGCAGCTACACGAGCACCCGGAACGCTTCAGTCCCAACGTGGTGATGCGGCCGCTGTACCAGGAGCTGATCTTTCCCAACCTGGCCTACATCGGCGGTGGCGGCGAGCTGGCCTACTGGCTCGAACGCAGGGCCCAGTTCGATGCCTTTGGCCTCAACTTCCCGATGCTCGTGCGCCGCAACTCCGTACTCTGGATCGACGGCGGCAACCAGAAGAAACTGGCAAAGCTGGAGCTGGATTACCGCGAGCTCTTCCGCGATGCCGACCTGATCATCCGCGATTACGTGGCCGAGCAGTCAGAGAACGAACTGAGTCTGGCCGAGGAGCTCGGCGCGCTCGAAGCCCTGTTTCGGGGCATCGCGGAGAAGGCTGAGCGCATCGACCCCACTCTGGCCAAGGCCGTCCTGGGCGAGCACGCGCGGCAGGCCAAAACGGTAGAAAACCTCGAGGGTCGCCTGCGGCGAACCGAGAAGCAACGCTTTGAAACGGCCATGAATCAGATCCGTACGCTACGGGAGAAACTCTTCCCGGAGGGCGGTTTGCAGGAGCGGTACGACAGCTTCCTCAACGTCTATCTACAGGAGGGGGAGCAGCTCTTCGGGGTCCTGATCGAGGAGCTCGATCCGCTACGGGAGGGTTTGGTCGTGATCCAGCCCTAACCCAGCACGGTGTCCGGCGGCAGAGCCACCCCGCGCAGGAAATCTTCGGTACCCATCCTTTTGCGGCCAGCGAGTTGCAGTTTGAGCACCTCCAGGTAGCCCCCGGGGCAGGCTATGCGGAGGTAGGTCTTATCGTCGGTGAGCACCGTACCGGCTGCTAGCTGGTGCTCACCCGGTACCACCCGGCAACGGATGATTTTGAGTTGGGCGTTATTCAGCATGGTATAGGCAGCGGGCCAGGGGCTCAGTCCGCGTACGAAGTTATGTACCTCCTGTACGGGCCGGTCGAAGTCGATACGGCACATCTCGCGGCTCAGTTTCGGGGCAGGCGTGGCGGCGCTATCGTCCTGCCGTTGCAGCGTGTAGTCGCCCGATTCGATGAGGCGCGCGGTAGCCAGCACCAGTTCGGCCCCCTCCATCATCATGCGATCGTGTACGTCACCGGCCGTTTCGTTCTCGTCAATCGGCATGCGGTGCTGTAGCAAAATATCACCGGTATCGATGGCCTCCTGGATAAAAAAAGTCGTGGCACCGGTCTCGTGCTCCCCCCGCATCACCGCCCAGTTGATCGGGGCCGCGCCGCGGTACTTCGGTAGCAGTGAACCGTGCAGGTTGAAGGTACCCAACCGGGGCATGGCCCACACTACCTCGGGCAGCATTCGGAAGGCTACGACGATCTGTAAGTCGGCTCCAAGGGCTGCCAGCGCCTCGATAAACTCCGGGGCCTTTAGGTTTTTGGGTTGCAGGACGGGAATACCAAGTTGCTGCGCGGCCTTTTTGACCGGCGATTTTAGCAGTTGTTTGCCGCCCCGCCCGCCTAGTTTATCCGTGGCCGTCACCACACCCGCCACCGGGTAACCCGCCTTCACGAGTCGGCGCAGGGAGGGCACCGCAAACTCCGGGGTACCCATAAAAACAATGCGTGGTGTAGATTCGGTCATTGGGGCGGGGCCACAGGTGCAGCTTACGTGGGAGGGCAGCGGCGAAGATAGCCCCAGCCGTTACTTTGGCCGTATTTTATGCCCCCTCACCGCGAGTACACCGATTATGCAAGAATTCCACTGGACCAACGAGCAGGACCACCGCATCTATGCCGTAGACTGGGATACGCCCGATCCGCGGGCCGTGGTGGGCATTATCCACGGGCTGGGGGAACACTGCCGGCGCTACGATGCCCTGGCGGCCTTCTTCCATACGCACCGGGTGGCCGCGGTGGGCTACGACCGCCAGGGGTTCGGACGCAGCGAGGGGCAGCGGGGGCACGCGGCCAGCTACACCCACTACCTGGATGGGGTGGCCCAGCTGCTCGTGCAGTGCCAGCGGCGGTATCCGGAGCTGCCGGTCTTTTTGTACGGTCAGAGCATGGGCGGGCAGTTGCTTCTTACCTACCTCATCAAGCGTAAGCCGCGCATCACTGGCGCCGTAGTGACCTCCCCCCACATCGCTACCGGCTTTAAACCGAACCCGCTGGTCGTAGGTCTGGGGAAACTACTGCGGCGGGTGCGGCCCAGTCAGACACTCGACAATCAGCTGGACCTGACCCGTTTGAGTCGGGATCCGGAGGTACAGCGAGCGTACACGGCCGACCCCCTCAATCACCAGCGCCTCAGTGCCCAGGTCGGCCTTGACCTACTCGAACGGGCGAAGTTTTTACAGGAATACGCCGATGGGCTGACCGTACCGACGCTACTGCTACACGGCAGCGCCGACGGTATTACGGCCCACGACGCTACGGAAGCCTTCGCCACGCGGAACCCAGCCGGCGTACAGTGGCGTAGCTATCCTGGTTTCTACCACGAGCTGCACAATGAGCCGGGGCGAGAGGAGGTGCTCGGTGACATCTGGACGTGGATGGAAAACTTGCTGGCTACCACGACGGTGGCCAGGGCAAAGTGAAATTTCCTAGCCGCACCGGTCCGGGAAGAACCGTGGCGTAAAACGGCGGCAAATGACTATGGCGTGCACAGCGTGTCCGTAGTGACCGCAGCAAGCGTGATTTAGATACTCAGTTTGGCGATGCACTGTGCTCGGGAAGTGGTGCCGGTCGGTACTACGGCGCTGCGGGGGGCGGCACTATCCAGTCAAATGACCTAGCTTGGTACCACAAAGACACTTACCCCATCTTCAAGGAGCTACTTTACTCCTATTTGATTTTGTACCTATTCGTAAGCTAGTGCGAATAGGTAGGCTTTTGCTGAACGATGAGAGACCTGAGCGAACTCACTGCGCTCCTGGACACGACTATTCCCCTGTGTACCCAGGACGATATACCTGCTGAGGCGGAAGCCCTCGAACTTTTAGATATGCTGCGACGGCACCCCACGGTGGATGGGGCTACCGCGGCGGCTCATTTCGGACTGGACGGCGCATCGGTCGAATTTGGGGCGCTGAAGGACCGCCTGAAGTTCAAATTCCTGGATGCCGTCACCTCCCTGGAGCATCCCGGCCTAGAGGCCCACCGCCGTGATCGGGAGTTTAGCTACGTTTGGAAGGTGATCGCAGTAGGTAAACAACTGCGCAAGCGGGGTGGTAGCGACGTACTCCTACCCTACCTGGAGGATGCTTACCGACGGGCGGAAGAGTTCGAGTTTGTGGAGGCGGCCTACCTGTGTGCCGTGATGCTGCGCCGACAGTACACCAACCGCTACTACGACGCGGACAAGTACCAGTACTACCGCGAACGCTCCGCACTTTACCGCCGGGTCGTACGGGACTACCACGACATCGTGACGGCCATCAATGACATCTTCTACCTACGTAACGCCAGAGCTCCCACCCAGGAGATAAGGCAACTCGCCGAGGAGTCCCTCGCCCGTCACGCGCACTGCGTGGCGGACTATGACATAACGATGGTCTCCTATTTGGTTTTCTTGCTGGAGGTGAACCTCTACCTGGTGGAGGATGAGTATGCAGACGTAATCCGGGTATCCACTGCGGCGCTGGAGTACCTGGAAGCCCGCCCGCAGTCGCTACCGACGATGTACCAGGTCTTCGAGGCCAACCTCGCCGTAGCCTACGCCCAGCTCAACGATTACCGCAACGGGATCACCTTCGCCCGGCGCATGCTGAGTAAGACCACCACCGGGGAGCATAATTACTTTAAGGTTTACGAGCTTATGCTTATCCTGGCACTGCGCGCCGGAAAATTTCACCGGGCCTACGAAATTTACCACAGCATTGACAAGGAGGCGCTGGAATCAAATATGGCCAGTTACTACCGTGAGACCTTCCGTATCATCGAGGCCTACCTCTACTTGCTCGTGGAGATGGGGCAAATCAAACCTGCCGTTGGTGACACCACCTTCTGTCGGTTTCGCATCAAGCGGTTTCTCAACTCCTTCGAGCATGCCCCCCAGGAGAAGGGCCACCGCAACGTCCACCTGCTCATCATCCAACTAGTAGACGACATCGTACAGCGCCGCCATCAGCAGTCCGCCCTTTCAATCGAGGCGGTGGGCAAGTACGTCCAGCGGTACCTAAAGGGTAAGGGCTACGAACGGATCCGCTACTTCCTCAAGGCACTCGCCCGGCTTTCCGAGCAGGGCTTTCAACGCGCCGCCGTGGAGCGCCACACCGCAAAGTACGTCCGCGCCATTGCCCGCTACCCCCTGGAGGAGTCTAAACTAGAGTACTACATGGAGCTCATTCCCTACGACCTGCTGTGGAAGCTACTCGTGGAGCAGCTCGGCTACAAACGCATCAAGTTGCGGCGGGGCAAAAGCTAAGTAGCCGGTAGTGCGGAGGAAGAGGGATTCGAACCCCCGGTGCCTTTCGACACGTCGGTTTTCAAGACCGGTGCATTAAACCACTCTGCCATTCCTCCTGGTGATGGTGTAATCGGCGGCGAAGATAGTTACTATCTACTACCTTCGCGCCAGTTTACCCAAACCACTCTCCCATGCCTAAGGATACCTCCATTTCTTCCGTACTCATCATCGGGTCCGGCCCGATCATTATTGGCCAGGCCTGTGAATTCGATTACTCCGGGACGCAGGCCAGCAGGAGTCTGCGGGAAGAGGGTATCGAGGTGAGCATCCTAAACCCGAATCCGGCCACGATCATGACCGATCCGATGACGGCCGACCACGTGTTCTTACTACCGCTGACGACGGATAGCGTGGAGCAAATCCTGAAGGAGATCAAGCCCGATGCGGTGCTGCCTACCATGGGCGGACAATCGGCGCTGAACCTGGCCATCGAATGCGGCGAGGTAGGCCTGTGGGATAAGTACAACTGTCGGCTCATCGGGGTAGACCTGGAAGCCATCGAGCTAGCCGAAAACCGGGAGCTTTTTCGTAAGCACATGGAACACATCGGACTTAAATGTGCCCCGGCCATGATCGCCAACTCCTTCCTGGAAGGCATGGAGGCGGCCCAGGAGATCGGCTTCCCGCTTGTGATTCGACCGAGCTATACGCTGGGCGGTTTTGGTGGCGGATTCTGTTTTGACGAGGAGGAATTCCCCGAGATGCTGCGGCGGGGACTCGACGCGAGTCCGACCCACGAGGTGCTGATCGACCAGGCCGTACTGGGGTGGAAGGAGTTCGAGCTCGAGCTGCTGCGGGACTCCGCCGATAACGTAGTGATCATCTGCGCCGTAGAGAACTTCGATCCGATGGGCATCCACACGGGCGATTCCATCACGGTGGCCCCGGCCATGACGCTTAGCGACACTGCTTACCAGGACATGCGCGATCAGGCGATCCTAGCCATGCGCTCGATGGGCAATTTTGCCGGGGGCTGCAACATCCAGTTCAGTCAGAATCCGGAGACGGAGGAACTGATCGTCATCGAGATCAACCCCCGCGTGAGCCGCTCCTCCGCCCTGGCCTCCAAAGCGACCGGCTACCCCATCGCCAAGATCGCCGCCAAGCTGGCCCTCGGCTACCGACTCGATGAGCTAAAGAACCAAATCACCAAGACCACCTCGGCCTTTTTCGAGCCCACGCTCGACTACGTGATCGTAAAGATTCCACGGTGGAACTTCAATAAATTTCCCGGGGCGGACCATAAGCTGGGGCTGCAGATGAAATCGGTGGGCGAGGTCATGGGCATCGGCCGCAACTTCCTGGAGGCCCTGCAGAAGGCCTGTCAGTCGCTGGAAAACGGGCGCGCCGGACTGGGCTCCGACATTAAAGAGTGGATCAAGACCGACGACATCCTGCACCGGCTCGAACATGCCAGTGAGGACCGCATCTTCCGCCTCAAGGATGCCCTGCGCCTGGGGGTACCCCGCAAGACCATCCAGAAGCTCACCAAGATCGACCCCTGGTTCATCAACCAGATCAAGCGGCTGGTCGACCTGGACGCCCAGGTGCTGAAGTATAACGTCCCCGATGATCTCCCGGAGCCATTCTTTCGCCAGCTTAAGGAGGTGGGCTACTCCGACGCGCAGATTGCCTACCTACTGCGGGTCGATGAGGAAACGGTGACCAAGCGCCGCTACGAATTGGGTATCCGCCGGGTGTACAAAATGGTCGATACCTGCGCGGCGGAGTTCGAATCCAAAACACCCTATTTCTATTCCACCTTCGACGGCGAAAACGAAAGCGAGGTTTCCGACAATCGAAAGATTATCGTACTGGGTTCCGGTCCCAACCGCATCGGGCAGGGTATTGAGTTCGATTACTGTTGCGTACACGGACTTAAAGCGGTGCAGGAGGCGGGCTTCGAGTCGATCATGGTGAACTGTAATCCAGAGACGGTCTCCACCGACTTCGATACCGCCGATAAGCTCTACTTCGAGCCCGTCTTCTGGGAGCACCTCTGGGAGATCATCGAGTTGGAGAAGCCGGAGGGCATCATCGTACAGCTCGGCGGACAGACCGCCCTCAAGCTTGCCGAGGAGCTCAGCAATCGCGGCGTTCAACTAATGGGCTCCAGCTACGAATCCCTGGACCTGGCCGAGGACCGGGGGCGTTTTTTCCCGGCTGCTGAAGGAACTCGCTATTCCCTACCCCAATTTCGGCACCGCCCGGGACGCCGACCAGGCCCTTGAGGTCGCCCACCGCGTGAAGTACCCCGTACTGGTACGGCCCAGCTACGTACTTGGTGGCCAGGACATGCGCATCGTCATCAACGACGCCGAGCTGGAACGTCACGTGCTCTCTATCTTCAAAAAAGCCCCGGACGACGAGGTGCTCGTAGATCACTTTCTCGACCGCGCTAAGGAGGCCGAGATTGACGCCATCTGCGACGGCGAAGAGGTCCACATCATGGGCATCATGGAGCACATCGAGCCGGCGGGTATTCACTCCGGGGACTCCTCGGCGGTGCTGCCGACCTACTCGCTGAGCGTGGATGCGGTCAATAAGATGCGCGAGTACGCCGAAAAGCTTGCCTTCGCCCTGAAGATCAAGGGACTGCTCAACGTTCAATTTGCCATCAAGACGGATAAGGAAACCGGCGAGGAGATCGTGTACGTCATCGAGGCCAACCCCCGCGCTTCCCGCACTACCCCCTTTATCGCCAAGGCCTACCGTGTGCCCTACCTCAACATCGCCACCAAGGTGATGCTGGGCACCCACAAATTATCGGACTTTGACATCAACCCCCAGCCCAGCGGCTACGCCATCAAGGTACCGGTCTTCAGCTTCAACAAGTTTCCCAACGTCGATAAGCAACTCGGCCCCGAAATGAAGTCTACCGGTGAGGCCATCCGCTTCGTCAAGGACATGACCGACCCCTTCTTCCGGGAGCTGGACCGGAACCGGAGTATGTACTTGACGCGGTAAATACGCCCACACATCCCTATCTTTAAGAGACAGACGATCCCGCAGCCATGAGTAAGTATCCACACCAGACAGCCTTCGACTCTATTGACTGGACCGTGCAGCAGTACCATGCTATGGCCAAAGCGGGTATTCTCGATGAGCGGAAACCTGTAGAACTTTTGTTCGGTAAAATTATACTTATGAGCCCAGTGGGCAGTCCTCACGCAGCGTGTGTGAGCAACATTCAGGAGGAGTTCATTATTCGCTTCGGCCGCAGATTTACCTACCGCACTCAGGACCCGATTACTATTCTTCCTATCTCGGAACCGCAGCCCGATTTTGTCATCGCTCGGCGCAGTGAGGATAATTACGCTACCAGTCCCCATCCATCTTCCGAAAGTATCATCGTACTCATTGAGGTAAGCGATAGCTCGCTAGATAAAGACCAAGGCTTGAAGTTGGCGCTCTACGCTGAGGCAAGTGTTCCGGAATACTGGATTGTAAACCTGGTGGACCGCCAGTTCGAGGTTTATCGGGAGCCGGATGGACATTCTGCCTACCAAGACGTACGTACATATGCGGAAGGCTCCACCTTCCAGCACCCGGTACTAGGAGAGATAACCGTCGATCAATTGCTACCGGCTAAGTTGACGCCATTCACGGACTAGTTCCACCAGCGCATACACCAGTTTGCGAATACACACATCCTGATAGTTCATCTTGCGCCCGGTAGCCGCCGTGGCCCCCCAGTACACCTTTGAGTTACCGCCGAAGATCTCGTTGATAACATCTCCCGTATAACTAGCACGCAGCGCTCCGTCGAGGGTCACATTCAGGGTTTGATTGCCTGGATTCCAACTGACGGTCAGGGGGCGTTTAGCACCGTTTTCGAGATTGCCCACATCCACCGGGCCGGCTAGCGAACGGGCGTGGTGTAGCTGTCCGTGGGCCATGATGGCCACGTGGTCCGCCGCCGGGTCACCCAAATGGAAATTCTGGTAGGTGTCGAACTCGATCCCCAGCGAGGGGTAAAGTCCGGCAAACCCCATGCCCTCGCCCCGGTAGCCGGTCTGCATGGTAGGGTGGAACACGAACACGATGCCGTCGGCCCCCAGCTCATCGTTTTCGCCCAGCACCAGATCGACGGTGAGCTCGAAGGGGTACTCCAGGTCCAGCGGATTCTGGAACCAGGCTGAGCCGGAGACATAAGCCTCCGCGGGCGTAAGGCGGATACACTCCTCATTCAGAATACGTGCGACCCCGCCGAGCTTGAACTCCTCTACGCTATTCTGGGCGGGGAGCGCAGGTGCAAGCAGCGCGGCAAGGACGACGAGAACGGAGACGAGGGAGCAGCGGTGCATAGGGGGTGCCCCGGAGGGATTTGCTGTAAAATAGGGAATTGCTGCAAATAGTTGTCTATCAGCGGACAGCGGCCCGGGGAGTTTGACGGAGGATTGACCTGGCCGCGCAACGACCGGCCTACCTTCGTGTTCTTAGCGTACCGTTCTTGCCGATCAGTTGTCGCCGTATGAAAAAATCCTACCTTCTCGCTATTCTTCTAGTCATCGTAGCCGTCGTGCTCTTTTGGCAAACCGGTAACGCGACTTCGGAATACGCCGATTTCGCCCGGGCCGCCGAGACCGGCAACCGGGTGCAACTCGTAGGCACCTACGTCAAGGATAAGCCGACGGTGTACGATCCGCTGACGGATCCCAACTACTTCAGTTTCTACCTGGAGGATTTAGCGGGGGCTGAGCGCGAGGTCGTGCTGCTGATGGGCAAGCCTCAGGATTTCGAGATGAGTGAGAGCATTGTGCTCACCGGCCGGATGCAGAATGAGCGTTTCATCGCCAGCGACATTCAGCTGAAATGCCCCAGCAAGTACAAGGACGAGGAGGCCATGATTAAGAACCTGACGGAGAGCTAAGCCTACATGGATATACAGTATCTGAACGAGCACCTCGGTCCCCGCTACATCGGGCACTTCGCCGTGGTGCTGGCCTTTTTCGCCGCCATCCTCAGTACGGGAAGCTACTTCATGGCCACCCAGACCCGGGGGGAAGTACTGCGCAGCCGGAACTGGCAGCGGCTGGGTCAACTGAGCTTTCTGGCCCACGGTGCGGCCGTATTCACCGTAATCGGGTGCATCTTCTACGCGATGCTCAACCAGTACTACGAGTACCAGTACGTGACGGCCCACGTCGACGGGGAGCTGCAACAGCGCTACATTTTCTCGGCCTTCTGGGAGGGACAGGAGGGTAGTTTTCTGCTCTGGATGTTCTGGCACGTTATGCTGGGCTACGTGCTTATGGTCGTGGCCCGCAGCTGGGAAAAGCCGGTCATGGCGGTGCTCTGCTCGGTACAGGTGGTGATCGTCTCTATGCTACTGGGGGTGCACTTTGGTTTCGGCGATGCCCTGATCAAACTGGGCTCGAATCCCATGCTGCTACTGCGCGAAACGGTCAACGCCCCCATTTTTCAGCAGGCCGACTACGTCGAGCTGCTACGCGGCAACGGACTTAACCCCAGCCTGCAGAACTACTGGATGACCATCCACCCCCCTACCCTCTTCCTGGGCTTCGCCAGCACCGTGGTTCCCTTCGCCTACGCGGTGGCCGGACTCTGGACCGGTCGGCACCGGGAGTGGCTCGATCCCGCACTGCGGTGGAGCCTGTTTAGTGCCGGCATTCTGGGTATCGGTATTCTGATGGGGGCGGCCTGGGCCTACGAGGCGCTCAACTTCGGGGGCTACTGGGCCTGGGACCCGGTGGAAAATACCAGTCTGGTCCCCTGGCTGATGCTGGTGGCGGGTATCCATACTAATCTGATCAGCCGGGCCACCGGACAGGGCATTCGCGCCACCTACCTCTTCTACTTATTCACCTTTGTACTGATCGTCTATAGCACCTTCCTTACCCGTTCCGGCGTGCTCGGCGATACTAGCGTGCACGCATTTACCGAGATGGGCCTGGAGACCCAGCTTCTTTTCTTTCTTGCCTTTTACTTTTTCCTGAGTTTGGGTCTGATGATTTGGCGGTGGGGCAGTATTCCCGTGCCGGAGCGCGAGGAGGCTACCACGAGTCGGGAGTTCTGGATGTTCATCGGTAGCCTGACGCTCTTCATGTCGGTGGTGCTGATTCTGGGAGCTACGAGTCTGCCGGTGTACAACGAGATCCGGGAGTGGATCAATCCGGCCTTCGACGGGCTCACCCTCACCGAGCCGGAAGCTCACCACAACCGCTTTCAGATCTGGATCGGCATCTTCATCGGCCTGATGAGCGGGGTGGCGCAGTACCTGCGCTGGCGGGAGCGCAACTTCGGTAACTACTTCGGCAAGTTTGCCCTGCGCACCGGTATTGCCATCGCGGGTGCCGGACTGCTCACCGCGCTAACGCTGCTCTGGATCCAGGCTCCAAGCATCGCCTATAAGCTGCTCGTGTTTGCCGGTTGGTTTGCGATCTGGACCAACCTTGATTACCTACTCTTCTTCGTGCGAAAAGATACGCGGGTAGCGGGTAGTGTGATCAGTCACGTTGGCTTCGGCTTCATGCTCATCGGCATCATGGCCAGTGCGGGTAACAAGCGCATCATCTCCCAGAACCAGTTCCTCATGGAGGGGCTCACGGAGGACGAGCAACTTGCCCGGAGTACCGTACGCCTGTACCAGAACGTGCCCCTCGGCATGGAGGACTATGTGGTCAACTTTACCGGTGACACGATCGAGGGCTTGAACCGCCGGTACTTTATGGATTACAAGCGAGTGGACAAATCCGGCAGGCCCGTGGAGGAGTTCCAACTGGCGCCCAACGTACTCTACGACAAGGGATTCGAGAAGATCGCCATCACCAATCCCAGCACCAAGCACTACTGGAACAAGGACATTTTCACGGTAATTATGGGCCTACCGCCCGAAGAGCAGAGTGTAAAGATTCGCCAGGAAACCGAGGATAGTCTACAGTACCGGGTCCTGCCGCTGAACGTAGGCGAGCGCGCGACTTTCCGCGACACGGTACCCGTCCCCCAGCGCAACAGTTCTGTCATCTATACCTATGGCATCGAGCTGACCGATTTTTCCCGCTTGCCCGCTCACCCCGAGTATACTCCGGAGCCGGGGGACATCGGCCTGAGCGCGGCGGTTCACGCAGAACGCACCGGTGGCATTGGCGCGCACGACACCACGGCCACGGTGGCGCTGATCCTACGCGACGGACTACTCTACCATTACCCCGCCCAGCTCAATGATATGTCGCTGCGAGTGAAGATCGACGAGTCGGTCTTCGAGCAACTACTCGTCCGCGACAGCGACCTGAATTACCAGGAGTACACCGTGGAGCCGGGCAGTACGGTCACGGTCGGTGACCAGACGCTTACCTTCGAGCGCTTCGTTTCCCAGCCGCAGGTGGAGCACTTCCAGCCGCAGGACGAAGACATTTGGGTGAGCGCATTGCTGACTACCCCTGACGGCCAGTCCATGCAACCCGTGTTCTTGATCCGGGGCAAGCAACCGAGCGGTGTGAGGGACGAGATCACCAGCTTAGGCCTTTACGCTCACCTGGTGAGTATCAACCCGAATACCAATGAAGCTACCCTCCGCATTGCGCAGCGCGACCCCGGTACCCGCTTATCGATCCCCCTGGCGGTCGCACCGCGCAGTTACCGTACCGATTACATTACCCTGCAGGCCATCGAGTTTCCCGCATCAACCTGTTTTGGTTTGGTACCATCGCGATGATGGTGGGACTGCTCATCAGTATGGTGTACCGCATCAGGACGCGGCGGCGGCTACCCGTAGCTGCGGCCGATCGGTAGGGGGGCGCACTCCGGTGACCCTGCCGAGATAGCTATGCGCCGCGATGTGTATGTAGGGTAGCTGCACCCGCCGGTCACCGATTCGTAGTGGACGGTACTTCAGCGGTCCTCTGACCATGAACCACTCCCCCTTACGCAGGCGGCGGTGCAGATCGAGGGCAAGGGGTCCCCAGGCCTGACAGTGGTGGAGGGTAGTCTGCCCCCGGTCGTCGGTGGTACGGATCTGAATGCGGGTGAGGTCCTGCGCCTTTTCGGTACAGAAGTAGATGGGATCGGAGACAACCTCACCAATAAGGGTTAGACTATTCATGGTTGACGGTAAAGGGGTGAACGGGTTCGGCGGCGATGCCGACGGAACGGGTGATGGAACGAGATGATAGGAGGCGGAATTCCGAAAGGTGTATTTCGGCCTTGACCAGTACGGTACCGTTGACGGTAAGCTTGCGGTTTACTAGTTTTCCGTGCACCAGGAGGGTATCGCCCCGCCTGACGCGCCGGTGCAGCTGCGCAGCTAGGCCGTGCCAGCCCACTAGACTGTGCACCTGGGTGTCCTGGCCACCGTCCGGGGCACCGGTATCCTGGTACAAACGCAGGCAAGCCCGCGGCGTGCCATCGGAGAGCGTGACTAGTTCGGGATCGTGCCCGACGCGTCCGATAAGCTGGATGTAATTGTGTAAAACCATGGGATGGAAGAGTTGGTGATGCCACAAACCTCCGCCCCAGCGCAACTAACAATCGTCAAGTATTCGCATACTTGCGTTTATAATCGAATAAATACGTTTACATACCTCTGTCCACTTTAGACCATGCGGCTGTGCCAGCTGTCCTCCAGGGGGCGCTCGAAGATTTGGCGCAGTTCCCCGAGTTCCTTCACGAGGGGTCGAAAACGATGCTATCATTGGTGAGCTGCCCCTGGGCGTAGAGGAGTTTAAATTCTTCGCGGCCGACGGTGTGAATGGCGCCGCGGTCGTCGCGGTAGCTAAAGCGCATCCGGTTAAAAAAGTCTACGCCGATCTCGGCCCCAAGCTCCTTGACGAAATGTACGCTCCCGTCGATGGAGCAACCGCTGGCTTCGGCCTGGGTCTCGTCGGACGGCAAGTACTAAAAACCGGTTGTGCAGTACGTCGGCGGCGGAGGTTAGCGACTGTTGGTGGCTCACCCACTGGCTCACAAACTCCTGGGCGCGGCTGCGGACGAGCTTAGTCTCCTGGGCGGTAAGAGCGCGTTCGGCGCCGTAAATCCAGATACGGCTTTCGGAGGCGAGTTGATCGAGGGGACTGCTCATAAACGGGTAGGGTTGCGGCCGCAAAGATAGGTGCTACAGACTGCGTAGTTTGCCCCCCGATGTCAGACTCTATCTCCCTCAACAAATACCTTTCCAGCACCGGCATCTGCTCGCGCCGGGAAGCCGATGGTTGGATCGAGGCCGGGCGGGTCACCATCAACGGCACGGTTGCCCGTAGGGGCAACCGCGTGGAAGTGGGTGACGCGGTGCTGCTCGACGGCAGGCCCGTCGGCGGCCGCCCCGCCCCCGTGTACCTAGCCTTCCATAAACCCCCCGGGGTCACTAGTACTACCGATCCTAAGGACCCGGACAACATCATCGACTACCTCAAGTACCCGCAGCGCATCTTTCCCATCGGTCGGTTGGACAAAGCCTCGACGGGCTTGATCCTACTGACCAACGATGGCGATGTGGTTAATGAGATCCTACGGGCGGAGAACGAGCACGAAAAGGAATATATCGTCACGGTAGACCGTCCGGTCACGCCCGCCTTCCTGCGCGGAATGGCTGCCGGTGTACCCATCCTGAATACCCGCACCGCCCCCTGCGCCGTAGAACGCCTCGGCCAGCGGGCGTTTCGCATTATCCTCACCCAGGGGCTCAACCGACAGATCCGCCGCATGTGCGCCTTCTTCGGATATTCGGTGCTTACCCTCAAACGGGTACGCCTCGGGGAACTACCGGTGGGGCAGTACCGGCTGATCGACCCACCGCTCGCACCCGCGCCCCCGCCCGCGTGATGCGCTAAGATGCAACTGAGCCACCGGAGAGGTGTTAGGTAATTAACCTACTTTTGCAGCCCGAAACGACCCCCCCCATGGGAAAAGAGCCCCTGAAAACCGTCATTATTGGATCCGGACCCGCGGGTTATACCGCCGCCATTTACGCCGCCCGCGCTAATCTTAACCCCGTGTTGTATACCGGTCGCGAGCCGGGCGGACAGCTTATGATTACCACCGATGTGGAGAATTTTCCGGGGTACCCGGAGGGCATCATGGGTCCGCAGATGATGGAAGACCTGCGGCAGCAGGCCGAGCGCTTCGGTACCGCGATTAAGTACGAGCTAGTGGACCGGGTAGACTTCTCGGGTGAGGTAAAGCGGATCTTTACGGAGAGCGGCGAGGAGATACCGGCCCACAGTGTGATCATTTCTACCGGAGCGAGTGCGCGCTGGCTGGGGATCGAGAGCGAGCAGCGACTGGCCAATAAGGGGGTGAGTGCCTGTGCGGTATGCGACGGCTTTTTTTACCGGGGTAAGGACGTGGCCATCGTGGGGGCGGGCGACAGTGCCTGTGAGGAGGCACTGTACCTGAGTAATCTCTGCCCCACGGTGCACATGCTCGTGCGCCGCGACGAGATGCGGGCCTCGGCCATCATGCAGGAGCGCGTGCTGAAGCAGGAAAACATCCAGGTGCACTGGAATACCGAGACCGAGGAGATCCTGGGCGATGCTGAGGTGACCGGGGTACGGCGTGCGCAACAACCAGACCCGATGAGGTGACCGAGCTTCCCATCGCCGGTTTCTTTGTAGCCATCGGGCACATCCCCAACACCAAACTGTTCGAAGGAGTGCTCGAGATGGAAGAAAGCGGCTACCTGAAGCACGAGCCCAACTCTACCCACACTAACGTGGAGGGGGTGTTTGTAAGCGGGGATGCGGCCGATCACGTATACCGCCAGGCCATCACCGCAGCCGGCACCGGCTGCATGGCCGCCCTGGATGCGGAACGCCTACCTGGGCGAAAAAGGGGTGATTTAGTTTAGCCCCGCCGCTTGCTGGCCTGGAGGGTATTCATCAGGCAGACTCACTACCGTCATCGGGCCTACGCCGCCGGGCACCGGTGTCATGGCGCTGACCTTATCCTTCAGGCCGGCAAAGTCTACGTCGCCCGCCAGGCGGTAGCCGCTTTTGCGGCTGGTGTCGTCCACCCGGTTGATGCCCACGTCGATAATTACTGCACCCTCCTTGACCATGTCCGCGGTGACCATCTCCGGGATGCCGATGGCGGCTACGATGATATCGGCCCGCTGGGTATGTGCTTTTAAATCCCGGGTACGGCTGTGGCAGAGGGTGACGGTGGCGTTGCCGGGGGACCCTTTGCGGCTCAGCAGAGAATGGTCCATGGGCGTACCGACGATATTTGAGCGCCCCAGTACCACCACCTCCTTTCCACTGGTCTCGATGCCGTAGCGCTCCAGCATCACCATGATGCCATTGGGCGTGGCGGGTAGGTAGGCATCCAGGCCCAGGGTCATGCGGCCGATGTTGACGGGGTAAAGCCATCAACGTCCTTGCGGGGGTCGATGGCTAGGTTCACCGCGTCCTCATCGATGTGCTCCGGAAGTGGCAACTGAACGATGAACCCGTCGACGTCGGGGTCCGCGTTAAGCGACTCGACGATGGCCAGTAGTTCGGACTGGGTCACCGACTCCGGGCGGCGGACGAGGCTACTGCGGAAGCCCACCTCCTCGCAACTGCTCACCTTATTGCGAACGTAGACCTGACTGGCGGGGTTTTCTCCGATCAGCACGGCGGCCAGGTGTGGTATCTTGCCGGCAGCCTGACGGATGGCGTCGACCTCTTCCTTGAGTTCCTCCTTAATTGTCTGCGCCAGGGGCCTTACCGTCCAATACTTGCATTCGCTTCTACGTTTTGCGCCAAAGATAGCGCCGGTCCTAGCTTACCCCTCGCCTATGCTGCACCACTACCCCCGACTTCTACTCACCGTGCTGTGTTGTCTGCTTACCTGCCTCGTCACGGGGCAGGAAGTCGTGCGTATCGGTACTCAGCAGCGGGAGGTCCGGGCGTGTAGCGGTCGCTTCGTGGACAGTGGCGGAGTAGACGGACCCCACGCGGCGGCGGGTAGTCGTCAGTCCATCACGATTTGCTCGGACGGCCCCGTCGGCCGAAAATTCACACGTGGAGCTTTCCTTCGACGTCATTGACCTCAGCGGTACCCTGACGGTGCGCAACGGCCGGTCAGCGACCGCCCCGATCCTGCGCCGTATTACCGCGGCCAAACAACTCGGAGCGCATCACGGTCGTGGCAACGGCGGCCAACGCCTCCGGCTGCCTGACGGTCGAGTTCGAGAGCACGGGAAGTAGGGCGGTTGGGAAGCGGGTATCCGCTGTGTCGCGGCCTGCCAACCCATCACTGCCGAGTTAGTGAGTAGCACCCCGGCGCCCTCCTCCGGCGCGGACGGGGCCATCGACCTCTGCCTCGGCGATCCGGTCACCCTTACCGCCCGGGCCCGGGGGGTGTATCCGGAAGCGGGCACCGTCTACCCCCAGAGCGATGCCACCACTACCTTTACCTGGACCTTCCAGGACGGTACCGAGCGCACGGGCCGCAACCGTTACCCACCGCTATACCGAAGCGGGAGGCTACTTCCCCGAAGTCGTACTCACCGACCAACGGGGGTGTACCAGCCGTAACAGCATCGCGCAGCGGGTACGGGTGTCGGGGCCGCCGATTGTCACCCCTAGTACGCGGCAGGAATTAGTGGTGTGTCCGGACGAAACCATCGCACTCGGCCTCGACGGTACGGACGGTGCAGCCGTGACCTACCGCGCCGCTCCCCGCACATTTAATTTTGGCACCCCCGAGCCCCGGGCGGAGCGGGTGGTGATCCCGGAGACAGCGAATGATACGGTGATCTCCCGGCTACCGATCCGACAGTTTGCGGAAGGGGAGCGGCTAGGCTCCGGAGATGGCATCGTAGAGATTTGTGTCGACATCGAGCACGACTACATTGGCGATTTATCCATGTGGGTAACGTGTCCGGACGGTAGCCGGGTAGATCTGATGGTACGCGATCCGTTAGAACAGGGGGCACGGGAGAATTCTTTGGTGAACCAAGTACCGAGCCTAATTCTCCGGACCCCGGCATTCCCGGTACCTACTGCTGGATCAGCCTCGGGGGGCCGACCATCGACGAGGTAGCCCGCTCGGTTCCCAACGGTCAGCGGATGCCGGAGGAGATACGCTACCGACCCGCCGCCGGCACCTTCAGCAATTTTCAGCGGTTGCGTGCTGAACGGCGACTGGAAACTTAACGTTCGCGATCTGGGCGTAGGCAATGGCGGCACCGTTTTCAACTGGTCCATCGAATTTCAGGAAAAGCTGCTACCCCCCAACGAAGCGTTCACCGTTCCCCTCACCGCAAGCCGGTTCCGCGATAATGGCCAACTGAGTTCCTACGCCGCCGACCGCATCACCTTTACGGGCGCTACCCCCGGCTTCGTCAACCAGATCCTGACCAGCACCGATAGCTTCGGGTGTAGCTACGATACCCTGATTCCCGTCACCGTCCGCTCCCCCTACACGGTGGATTGCTTCAGCTGCCCCCCGCCGGTCACCCGCCCACCGGTCGATACCAGCATCTGCCGCGGCAGCAGCTTCGTTGCCCGACTAGACCCCGGTATCGAAAGCGCGATCGACACGGTCCGCTGGCGGGCCAGCACCAACCAGGGCATCAGTTTGCTCAACGCTACCCCGTCAGCGCCCTTCCGCTCCCGACTTACGGTTACCGACCAGGTACCCACCAGCTTCAGCGAACCCTCCGCTATCCTGACCGCCGTGTGCATCGACTACCGAGCCGCTCATCCGCTCTCCGGATTGGCCATTACCCTGGTCTCTCCCGCCGGTAGTCGACTTCCCCTCGTGAGCCCCGGGCAGGTGAGTGACCGTAGCTTCAGTAACTGCCTGGTTCCCGGTGAAAGTGCCCCCTGGACGGCCCTGCGCGGGGAAGCCGTCAACGGAGACTGGATACTGGAGGTCAGCGATACCAGCTCCGGCAACCGTGGTACGCTGGTAAGTTGGTCCCTCGATCTCGTGCGCCAGCCGGCCATCACCTACCGCTGGTCACCCGGCCGGTCCCGAGCTGAGCTGTACGGACTGCGCCGCGCCCACCATCACGCCCACCCAGGACGGACGTATACCCTCAGCGCCACCACCGCCGACGGCTGCAGCGGCACGGCTAGCATCAACGTCACGGTCGAGGATATCACGATCGACTACACGGCCGATATTTTCGCTGGCTGCGCGGGACAGGACGACGGCAGCATCACCCTCACGCCGGACCGGTCCGACACCGACATCAGTTACCGGTGGAGCAACGGGGCCACGCAGCGCGACATCCGCAATCTTTCCCCGGGCACCTACACCCTTATGGTTACAGCCCCCAACGGATGCCAGGACTCCTTCCGCTACACCGTACCCCTGCCCGATCCGATCGTCGTGAACGTCACGGAGAAATAGGCCGGCAAGGTGCTTTGGGGAGTCTAACGGCAGCATCACGACCAGCAGCCGCGGCGGTACGCCACCCTATACCTACCGCTGGAGCGATCCGTCCATCGGCACGGGCGGGGCCGCAGGTGCCCTCCCGGCGGGAACGTACTCCCTCACCGTGACGGACGCCAGTGGCTGTAGCACCGATACCGCCATCACAGTCACCCAACACTTACCGCTGACCGCTACGCTCACCGAGACGCCGACGCCTGCCGCGACGGCACTTCCGGGGCCCTCTCAGCAACCGGCAGCGGGGGACCGCCCCGTACACCTTCCGCTGGTCTACCGGCCTGGACTGGTTCCGAACTAAGGGACCTGGCGGCAGGACGGTACGGACTTACCCTCACGGACGCCGCAGGTTGTACGTTTGATACTTCGGCTACCGTGACGGGAGCCCGACGAGCGATTCGTGGTCATCATCGTGGACACCCTGCCTCCCTGCGCCGGACAAGCTAACGGGCAGGCGGCGGTCTTCGCCAGTGGCCCGCAACCGGTGAGCTACGCCTGGAGTAGTGGAGAAACGACCGCACGGGCCAGTAATTTGGCAGCGGGGCCAAACAGTGTCACGGTAACTGACGAGAACGGCTGCCGGCAAGACCTCAGTTTTACCCTCGGCGAACGCGATCCGGTTCAACCTACCATCAGCTTTGCCACTTCCAATCTTTGCGATGCCACCGTGCCCCGCTACCTCCAGCTTGGAAAAAGCTACGCGCGCTACCGCTGGTCGACCGGGGATACGACGGCCCGCGTAACCGACCTGGTGGACGGGGCTACCTATTCCGTAACGGTGACAACTACCGCTGGCTGTACCGGTGTAGATACCTTCGTGTACCGTGCACCAGCAGCGGTTTCGTTTACGGCAGCTATCACCCCGGTGAGCTGTTTTGGTACGCGGACCGGATCCATTACCGTTAGCGACATTGCCGGCCCGCTGTCCGGCCCCTACGATCTGGAATGGGGCGAAAGCACCGATTTTGCTACCGGCCCTACGGTCACCGAGCTACTCGCGGGTAAGTACGAGCTCACCATCCGTCAGGGGGAAGCGTGCAGGCTAGATACCACCCTCACCGTCGGTACGCCCGAGCTACTAATTCTCGAGACCCGAAAACGTGACATCAGTTGCTTCGCGGTGCGCGACGGCAGCATTCGCACTACCGTCTCCGGAGGCACTCCGCCCTACCGCTTCGACTGGTCGACCGGTGCGACGGCGTCCAATTTAGACAGTCTAGGTCCGGGTACCTACCAATTAGAGCTCACGGATGCAAATGGCTGTCGGGAGTCCGCCACCTTGGAGCTGGAAAGCCCCGGTGAAATCACGCTCTCCGCTACCGTACAGGCCGGCACCTGCGGGGGTGAGGCTAGCGGACGCATCGACCTGGAGGCCTCCGGGGGGCAGCCGCCCTACCAGTACGCCCTGGATGGGGCCCAGTTCGGCCCTACCCCCTCGTTCACCGGTGTGAATGAAGGCGAGTACCGCGTAACGGTCCGGGATGCGGCGGCCTGTACGGCCAGTACCAGCGTTGTGCTCGAGAGCGGACCTGAGCTGCGGGTGGACCTAGGTGAAGACATCGACCTGTCCTTCGGGGATAGTGTACGGTTCAACCCGATCATCACGGGAGCGACCGGTCCGGTAGATTTTCTCTGGGAGGAAAGCGATCCCGGTACGCTAAGCTGTCTGATCTGCCCGGCTCCCGTAGCCCTGCCCCCCTACCTAGTACAGTACACCGTGAGCGTGGTGGATACCCTGGGGTGTACCGCGGAGGATGCGATCACTGTACGCGTGGAAAAGATCCGGGAGGTAGCCGTACCGACCGGCTTTTCCCCAAATGGCGATGGGCGCAACGATCGGCTGCTGGTCCACGGCCGGCCGGGTACGCGGGTGGAGGAGCTCCGGGTATTCGACCGCTGGGGCGGACAGGTCTACCGGGATGCGGCGGGTGACTGGGCGGTCAACGATCCCACCCGCGGCTGGGACGGCCGCGGCCCCGGTGCTAAAGCCATGAATGCCGGGGTATACATCTACAAACTCACCGTGATCTACCCCGACAACAGCCGGGAAACGCTGAGCGGGCAAACTACCCTAATCCGCTAGTATGTGCACCGTAAGTCCAGCCCACCATCCCCGCTGCCTCCTCGTCCTGGTCTCGTGCCTACTACTCTGCACCTGCGCACGCGCCCAGGATGCCCGCTTTAGCCAGTTGCACGCTACGCAGCTGCTGAGTAATCCTGCCCTGACCGGGGTGATGAACGCCGGCCTGCGGATGACCCTAAACTACCAGACCCACTTTATGACGCTCGACGATACCGAGGGCTTTCGCAGTGTGGCCGCAGCGGTGGAGGTACGTCGACCCCTCGGACGGCAAAACGTTGTGGGCCTCGCCGCGCAGCTGCAACACGACCGGGCCGGTAGCAGCGATTTTATACGTAGCCAGGGCCTGGTATCCGGTAGCTACCAGCAACAGATAGCGCCCGGTCACTTCATCAGCGGCGGGGCCCAGCTGGGGGTGGGTCAGCGGGGGTACGATCTGACCAAACTGTGGTTCTCCGATCAGTACTTCGTGAACCCGGTGACCCGGGCTGCCTATCTTGATCGCCGGCTGCCGAGCGGGGAGCCGTTCGGGGGACAGGGCAGCCAGTTGTACCTCGACGTGAATGCCGGGGTGGCCTACTTTGCGGGTCTGGGCGACCGGCGGGGCGTGTACGTAGGTGGTGCGGTATACCATCTGAACGGAGCTAATATATCGCCCCTACCCGGTGAGGAAGACCTACTGCTGCGGCGCTACGTGGTACACGGCGGGGGGGAGCTGCCGCTCGGGAAGGGATACATGAGTGTGCTGCCGGCCGCCCGGGTGATGGTCCAGGGACCGAGTGTGAGTGCGCTGCTGGGCGGACAGCTGCGGTATACGGAGCGGCAGTGGCGGGAGGTTGCGATGCGCTTTGGCTCCTTCTTGCAGTGGACCAGGGGCCGGAATGAAAAGATCGGGCTAGGGGCTATAGTGGTGTTGGTAGGACTGGAGTACGATGCGTTCCAGCTAGGACTCAGCTACGATTTAGTGGTCGGTGCGTTACGGCAGACAACCGCCAGCCGGGGGGGGTTCGAGCTGAGTATAGTGTATACAACGGAAAGCCGACGTAAGCAACGGGTAAGGTGTCCAACCTTTTAGTGTGCATACATTATTTGGGATATTCACCCTAAGTATGCTTTCAATTTTATAATATCAGTCTCAACAGATTTATCTATTGAATTTATCCGTTGGATTGAACGATCATTACCTTCGGGGTGTTTGGGCAGTGCGCCTAACCACCACATCATGCAACACCACAACTTCGACGGCTCCAGCGAGCTGATCACCTTTGCTGCCTACGAGGCGAACCAACGGCTTCTCTACCTGACCTTCACCGGTCAGACTACCACCATCGCCTACCAGAATGTCAGTCCCGAGCTGTTTGAAGAGCTGGTACGCTCTCCCTACCCCGACGTCTGTATCCGGTTCAAGGTGCAGGCGCAGCACAGCTTTCGCCGCGTAGAGCCCTCCTTCGAGCCGATTCCGTCTACCTTGATCAAGTAGCCCTACCTTCGCCGCCGAGAATCCCTACCCTATGGATCGCGCGGCCCTGTTTTCCCTCATTCGTCAGCGGCAGAGTTTTCTGTGCGTCGGCCTCGACCCGGACCCGGAGCGCCTTCCAGCCTCTTTTGGTGGGGATGTGCTGGCCTTCAACCGGTCCGTCATCGATGCTACGCGCGACTACGCCGTGGCCTATAAGCCCAATACCGCCTTTTACGAAGCCCTCGGACTTGACGGCATGCGGGTGCTGAGGGACACGATCGACTACATCGGTACCGACCACTTTATCATCGCCGACGCCAAGCGTGGCGACATCGGCAACACCTCGCGCTACTACGCCAAATTCGCCTTCGATACCCTCGGCGCCGACGCGATCACCGTAGCGCCCTATATGGGGCAGGACTCCGTAGGGCCGTTTCTCGACTACCCCGGTAAGTGGGCCATCGTGCTGGCGCTGACGAGTAATGCCGGGGCAGACGATTTTCAGCACACACTACAGGACGGTAGTGACGAACCGCTGTACGAAAAAGTCATGCGGCGGGTGATGGCGTGGGGCACACCCGATCGGCTGATGTTTGTCTGCGGGGCCACCCGGGCCGAGAAGTTTACCGAGCTACGCCGTATTGCCCCCGATCATTTCTTCCTCGTGCCGGGCATCGGCGCTCAGGGGGGTGATCTTGGGGCGGTCTGCCGCCACGGGATGAATAAAGGGTGCGGACTGCTGGTCAACAGTAGCCGGGGCATCCTCTACGCCGATGACCCGGGGCGGGCTGCCCGTGAGCTACAGCAGCAAATGCAGCGGGCACTGGAAAAATTCCTGCCCGAAGTTTCCTAGTAAGGAGGAACTAGTTACCTTTGTGGGGTATTCTGGAAGGGTACGCTAGCTGGTGGTTGTAGCTCAGTTGGTTAGAGCGCTGGATTGTGATTCCAGAGGTCGCCGGTTCGAACCCGGTCTTCCACCCCACTACGTTAGAACGCCTCTTTGCTCCGCGCAAAGGGGCGTTTGTCGTTTGCGCTTACTTGCTGTTCTGCGGTTTGGGGCTGATACCCAGACGCAGGCTCACGATGTGGCTGTAGGTGGAGCGGCCATCGCTATCCCCCAGGTCGGTGTAGGCGTAATCCACAAATAGCTGACCGACCTTGAGGCCCAGGCCCAGGGAGGGACGGGAGTTGATCGCCTCTACGTTGTCGAAGTCACGGATACGCTGTAGTTGGCTCACTCCGGCCCGCACGAAAACAAACTTGCCGTAGTCCGCCTCCAGTCCGAAGGCAGGATCGAGGCTGACCGGGTCGGCACTCACCAGGGTATTCCGCTTGCCATCGGTGGTGGCGATGAGGTCAAACTCGGCGGTAAGACCGATGCGCTCCGTGAGGGTGAGCGCGCGAGCCACCCCAAGAATAAGGGTGGGATTGGTGGTCTCTACACTGTTGATGGGTATATCGTTGTCAGTAATCGCTAACACGTCCCGCTCCGTATCGGTAAACGAAAAGCTCCAGGCATTAAAGGTCGTGGTAATATCCCGCCCCAGCAGGGCAAATGTCCAATTATTTCGCTGTAGCTGCGCACCCAGGTCCAGGCCGAAGCCCCAGCTCGAAGCGAACTCCCCGATGCTGCGGTGGATCACCTTCACGTTACCTCCCACGCGTAGCGTCTGCTTGCCCCGGATATAGGCCCGGGCGTAGGTACCCAGAAAGGCGTAATCAGCAGCCGAAAACTCCGTGATGTTGTCGAAGTTGATGGTGCCATCCGCCTCGTAGAGGGAAAGCGTATTCGGAATCTGATCGATGCCGAAACGGATGAGACTGAACCCCAGCCGCTGGTTCTTACTGCTCAAGGGGAGGGTCACCCCCAGGTAATCGTAGTTACCTACCCCCCCGAACCACTCGGCGTGCATGGCTCCCAGCTCTAGGCCCCGCGTGGCCTCAAGACCGGCCAGTCCGGCGGGATTCCAGGCCGCGGCGTAGACGTCCTGCTGGGAGGCGATGACGGCCGTACCCATGCCGTGGGCGCGGGCACCGACCCCGATGGTCAAAAACTCATTGCTGTACTTCTGGGCGTATACCGCGCCTACAGAAGCTGTAAGCAGACCGCACAGCAGGAATAATCGTAACGTTAGTTTCATACGTGGGGCAAGGTAAATAAGGTGGTAACGTAAAACCGTCCGGCACGGTACCCAGGCAGGGAACAAACTGGATACACCGGCCGAAATATCCGTGGCCCGTCGGCGGCGCAGCGAACACCGCTGAGGCATTGCGGTACTAGTAAGCTAAACAGCCTCCATGGCCACCGAGTCCCCCCGGCAACTTGCCCGCCGGGTCAAGCGCACTATCTTTTTCATGCTCGTCGCGCTGACGACCGTCGGCTTCTTCGGCCTCATCGGGCCGTTCCTGCTCACCTGCTTCTGGGGAGCGGTGCTAGCCATTATATTCTTCGGGGTGTACCGTAAACTGCGCGTAGGCTTCCACGGCAAGGACGGGCTAGCCGCCGGGATCACCACCCTGATCGTGGTGCTGTTCTTTCTGGTACCGCTGGCCCTGCTTACCCTGGCGCTGGTGGAGCAGGCCATCGCGGTCTACAACGACATCGAAGCGGGTGCCTTCAATACCGAAGTCATCTTCGACTTTGTGGACGAGAATCTTCCCCGGGTGGCGGCCGCCCTTAGCGATTTCGGCGTCAGCACCACCGACCTACGCGCCAACCTCAACGAGGCCGTAGGACAGGCCGGACAGTACGCCGCCAACTGGGCCCTGGCCTTCGGCGGTGGCTTGCTCAACACCCTGATTCAATTTACCCTGGTCATCTACCTGCTCTACTTCTTCCTGGTCGACGGATGGAAGATCGAGCGCGCCCTGGTACACACCATCCCGATGGGCGACAACCGCGAGCGCACCCTCTTCAAACGCTTCGCCCAGGTGGCCCGGGCGACCCTCAAGGGTACCCTGATCGTAGCCTTCGTACAGGGCGCCATTGGGGGCATCATGTTCGCCTTTCTGGGCATTCCCGCCGCCCTGTTGTGGGGGGTAGCCATGATGCTACTAGCACTACTCCCGGTGGGCGGTAGTGCCATCATTTGGGTACCGGCAGCCATCATCATGTTTATCCAGGGCAACATCACGTCCGGCATCATCATCGTGGTCGTGGGTAGCCTGATTATCGGGCTGGTAGACAATCTGTTACGTCCCCTGCTGGTCGGTCGCGACACCCAGATGCCAGACTACCTGGTCCTCATCTCCACCCTGGGCGGGATCGCCATGTTCGGCCTCAGCGGCTTTGTGATCGGTCCTACGGTAGCGGCGCTGTTTATCACCGTTTGGGAAATGATGGGCCGCGATTACGGCGGCCAGCGGGCCGTCATCGAGGACAGTCCGAACCGGGCTGCGGCTAAAGCCCCCGTCGACGACACTCCTCCTGAAGCATCCGTAGCTCTCGACCCGCCTCGCCGGTAACCGAGGTGTTCTCCTGCGCCCGCCGCACCAGGTAGGGCAGCACCTCACGTACCGGTCCGTACACCATGTACTTGCTCACGTTGTACCCCCCCTCGGCGAGGTTAAAGGTAAGATTACCACTCATACCCAGCAGTTGGGAAAACCGGATATTGGGATGATCGCGGGGAATCTGCGCCTCCTGCATTGCCTCCAGAAGTTTGACGATGCTCCGCTCATTGTGACTGGCTAAGCAGCAGGCGATCTCCTCCCGGTGCTCCAGGCAGTACGCAGCGGCGGCGTCAAAATCCCGGTGGGTGGAAGCTAGGTTCGGCTGGATGGGCGTAGGGTAGCCCCGGTCTTCCGCCCGCCGTCCCTCCTTCACCATGTAGGCCCCCCGTACGATCTTGAGGGCAAACAGGTAGCCCTCCTGGCGGGCCCGCAGGTGCGCAGCCTTTAGGTAGGGCAGGCGGTCGTGCCGGTATAACTGGCAGGTGGTAAATACGACGTGACCCTCCCGATTGTAGCGACGCATGAGGTACTCGGCGATCTGATCGATGCTGTGCTGGATCCAGCTTTCCTCGGCGTCTAGATACACCTCGCACCCGCGTTCCCGCCCCAGTTGACAGATCTGTTCGAGCCGTTGCACGCCGGTCCGTAGATCCGGATGGGGCAGTGCGGCGAAGTCCAGCGTCGTATCGTTGTAGCGCGCCAGCACCTCGAACGGTATTAGACTGGTCAGTTTAACCACCGAGCCGATCACGGCGGGCGTAGCGGCGGCAAATTCGGTGGCCCGCAGGCATTCCTGGAAGGCAGCTTCCCGCCCTGCGGGGGTCTCCTTACCCTCCGCTCCGTAGTCCAGAATGCTACCCACTCCGCGACTTGCCAGCCGGGCAATGGCCCGTTGCGCCTCCTCCAGGGTAGTGCCCCCCACGAACTGCTTGTACAGGGTGTTTTTTACGAGCCACTCCGCCCCGGGTAGCCCCCAGTTGACGGTCTTGATCCCCAGGGAGCCCATAAGGCGAGTAAGCCAGGGGTAACCCATGAGGCGAAAGAGGCGGCGCGTACCCCGTAGCCGCCGGTCATCCAGGTGACTGAAGGTAAGCTCCGTGTCGGTAAAATCGGGTAGGGATTGCTCCGCGTTCCAGGCCTTGCGGGCACGCTCTGCGAGGGGAAACTGGGCGGCGGGGCCTCCGAGGTCTTTCATGTCAATAGCTTGAACGAACGGCGCTGCACCATTCGGCAAGAAAACACGATATGCCGGAGGAGGTTGGTAACCGGCGTAGTCTTTAGTCAGGACGTAGTATCAGTCCGGCTAGTGGACTTATTCCCAGCTGTTCGTGGTAGGCTACAGCGACCGCCACCTCCCACCGCTGGAATAGGCGGTACCCGATTCCGCCGCTCAGCTCGCTCGAGGCGGTATTGAGTCCCCATCGCAGCACCACGACGTCGACGGGCTGGTAACTGATCCCGAAGCGACCGTGTAACCCCAGTTCGGCGGCGAAGTGTAGCTCGGCGCTCAGGTCGATTAGCTCACTCGGTCGGTAGGAGACTCCGCAGGCGTAGCTGTTCTCGGTTAGGTCCGTCCGGTCCCGGCGCCACACCGCCCCCGCCCGTACTCGCTCACTGAGGCGGTACTGTAGGCCGATACCCGTGCGAAGCGTGTGCTGGGGTTCGTGCTGCGGCGGTCGTATGCGGTGTACGCCGAGTGCGATACCGAGCGCTATACGGTCGGTCAGTCTACGGGCGTAAAGCCCATCGACCAGCGTAGAGGAAAACCCTGCGTACCCGTAGTGGCTTAACCGTACACCCAGGCCGCCGGGAAAAGACGCCGCCAGGGAGGCCAGCTGCAACTCGGCCAGTCCAAAGCGCTGTTCCACCGTAGCGCGGGCGGCCGGCGCCGTGGTGTGGGCGATGCCGGCCGGGTTGGTCCACACCGCTTCCCCACCCTCCCGGGCAAGTCCGGTTCCACCCAGTGCACGGGTGGCTACGTCGGAGGTGTACAGTTGACCGCAAAGTGCGCTACTGGTAAATGCCAACAGCAAAAGTAAACGTAGCAAGACAAGTAAAGGTGAGTAGGTTAAGCCCCCACAAGGTAAGGCGGACGCAGAAAAATGCGGACCTTTGCGCGCATGACCCCCGCCCTGACCGCCTTTCAGCGCCTGCTCACCATCATGGACGAACTGCGTGAGCAGTGCCCCTGGGACCGCAAGCAGACCTTCCAGAGCCTACGCAAACTCACCATCGAGGAGACCTACGAGCTGGCCGACGAGCTACTGAACGAAGACCTTACCGGTATCAAGGAGGAGGTCGGTGACCTGCTCCTACACATGGTCTTCTACGCCAGGATCGCCTCCGAACGGGGGGCCTGGGACATTACCGATGCCCTCCACACGGTTTGCGAAAAACTCATCAACCGTCACCCCCATATCTACGGCAACGTCGTGGCCGAGGACGAGGAGGCCGTGAAGCGCAACTGGGAGCAGATCAAACTAGCCGAAGGAAAGGGCAAAAAGACCGTGCTCTCCGGGGTACCCACTGCCCTACCCGCCGTGGTCAAGGCGATGCGCATGCAGGAAAAAACGGCGCAGTTCGGCTTCGACTGGGACAACGTCGATCAGGTCTGGGATAAGGTCCGTGAGGAGCTGGAGGAGTTTCGCACGGCCGATACTGCCGCGGATCGGGAGGCGGAATTCGGTGATCTGCTCTTTAGCCTCATCAACTACGCCCGCTGGCGGGGGATCGATCCGGAAACCGCCCTGGAGCGTACCAACCGCAAGTTCCGCCAGCGCTTCGAGTACGTAGAGGGCCGGGCCGGAGAGGGCGGGCTGCAGGCTATGAAGCTATCCGAAATGGAGCGGCTGTGGCAGGAAGCAAAAAACGAAGTATCTTCGCCGCCCCTTAGGGCTGAGGGGGGGAGCTAAAACCAAGTGAGGGACCCACTCGTTACACAACATCTAACCGGAACTCCAGGAGTAGCATGGATAAGATCGAGCTCAAAGTTATGGCCATCAGCCGCAGCGTCACCCAGTCGCTTAACTACGCCGTTGTCCTGGGTGAGCTTGACGGGCCCCGCCGCCTGCCCGTCATCATCGGCAGCACCGAGGCTCAGGCCATTGCCATTGCCATCGAGGGCATGAGCGGCCCCCGCCCCATGACCCACGACCTGTTTAAAAATACCCTAGAAACGCTGCGTACCGATTTGCGCGAAATCATCATCAGCGACATCAAGGAGGGCATTTTCTACGCTCGCCTGGTCCTGGATCGTGACGGGGAAATCATCGAAGTCGATAGCCGCACCAGTGATGCCCTGGCGCTGGCCACCCGTTTCGACTGCCCGATTTACACCTACGAGCTCATTCTACAGAATGCAGGTATCGTCCTGGAGGGAGATACTGAGGAAAACATGCAAATGCAGGACGTAGCCGAGGGTGACGACCGCCGTACCGGTCGCTCCGACAACCTCAGCAGCTATACCGTCGGTGAGCTCAACGATATGCTCGAAGAGGTCCTTGGCGAGGAAAACTACGAGCGGGCCGCTCAGATCCGCGATGAAATCAAACAGCGCAAGAAGAGCTAAGCCGCCCCGCCCCTAGCCCAATTGCTCCACGCTTAGTTTGCGGTCTACCTTCCGGATCAGCCCGGATAGTATCCCTCCCTTTCCGCCTACCTCAACGAAGCGATCTATGCCGGCAGCCTGCATGTTTTGCACGGTCTGCGTCCACCGCACCGCGCCGGTGAGCTGCTCGATCAACTTCTGCTTGATCACGTCCGGCTCCACGCTCGGTTGAGCATCTACGTTCTGGTATACGGGGCAGCCGGCCGGACCGAAGCGCGTAGCGTCGATTGCCTCCTTCAGCCGATCGCGGGCCGGTGCCATCAACGGACTGTGGAACGCGCCGCCCACGGGTAGGCGCACCACCCGACGCGCCCCCAGATCGGTAAGTACCCGGGTCGCCTGTTCAATGCCTGCCTCCGTACCGGAGATCACGAGCTGACCAGGACTGTTATAGTTTGCCGGCACCACCACCTCCCTCAGCTCTGCGCAGGCCGATTCGATCATGGCGTCGTCCAGCCCGAGCACGGCGGCCATCGTACCGGGCTCCGCATCGGCCGCCGCCTGCATAGCTTCCGCCCGCTCGCTGACCAGCCGCAGGGCATCAGCAAAAGTGAGCACCCCAGCGGCCACCAGGGCCGAGAACTCGCCCAGGCTGTGTCCGGCCACGGCGGTGGGAGCCGGCGGTTCCTCCGCAGTCAGGTAGGTGACCGTAGCGTGGACGAAGATGGCCGGCTGAGTGATCTTAGTCTGCCGCAGCTCCTCCTCGCTTCCCCCGAACATCACCTTCGACAGGGTATACCCCAGCACCTCATCGGCCTGCTCGAAGAGGGCCTTGGCCGTGCCACTCAGGTCATACAATTGGCGGCCCATTCCGGGGAACTGGGCACCCTGTCCGGGAAATACGTAAGCAGTGGTCAAGTAATAAAGAAGTTAGGGGGTTAGGGGCAGTACAATGCTGCCTCCGGCTGCGCTTAGTTTGTGTACAGCGCCAAGGTACCCCATCCCCGCAATAATCCCGTCAAAAGCCATTCGATACCGCCCTACCCCCCTCCCCCAGGCCGTACCTTTGTCTCATGAACCAGCAAAGCCTCTGGCGCCTCACCGCAGTCCTCGGCGCGCTCAGCGTAGCCCTGGGGGCCTTTGCCGCCCACGGCCTGCGTCAACTCGTCGGACCCACCGAGCTTGCCACCTTCGAAACCGGGGTACGCTACCAATTCTACCACACCTTCGCCCTGGGCCTAGCCGCGGTCGCCTACCACCTGCCCACCATAAACATCCACCGCCTGCGCACGGCGGCCTGGCTCTGGCTGTTCGGCATCCTGCTTTTCTCGGGCTCACTCTACCTGCTGAGTCTGCGGGAGGTGCACGGGCTACCGGTAAGCTTCCTGGGTCCGGTGACACCCGTTGGCGGACTACTACTCATCGGCGGTTGGGTGGCGCTGTTCCTGGCACCCAGTCCGCGCACCACCTAGACCGATGCCCGTTATGCGCTACCTACTGTCTGCGTTAACCCTCCTAGCTCTGGCGGGTGGCTGTAGGAGCACCGTAGGACCTGCGGTCGTTCAGCCCCAGTTCTACGCCATTACCGGGCAGCAGTCGGATAGTTCCGCCGCAGTACAGAGCCAGGCCATCGCCGCCACCATCGCGCCCTATTCCGCCCAGCTGGCCGAGCGAATGAACCGGGTGCTGGCCGACGTCAGCCTGCCCCTCACCAAGGGCCAACCGGAGAGCAGTCTGGGCAACTGGACGGCCGACGTACTCCTGGCCGCCGCCCGCGACCTCTTCGTGGACTACCCGGTAGCCTTCGCGGTGCAGAATTACGGCGGCCTGCGGCTTAGCGAGATCGGCACCGGTCCGCTCACCGTGTCCGAGCTCTACGAGCTTATGCCCTTCGACAACGAGCTGGTGCTCGTGGAGCTGGACGGGGCTACCCTACAGGCCTTTATCGCCCACATGCTGGCCGACGGGGGCTGGCCGGTGAGCGAGGGGCTCTCGATCAGCCGGCGGGGAGTGCAGACTACCATCTTGGTGCAGGGCCACCCCATCGACCCGGGCACCACCTATTACGTAGCCGCACCGGATTACGTAGCCAACGGCGGCGACGATGCGGCCATGCTGGTCGGCCGGCCCTAGGTAGCCAGTGGGCGCATGATTCGCGATTTACTCATCGACTACGCCGGTCGCAGTACCGGTCCCATCGCGGTACAGCCCGACGGCAGCCGCATCAAATTCGAGCAATGAACCGCCGCAACTTTCTATACCGCACTGCCGTCGGGGGCGGCCTGCTGCTGGTCCCCGGTCTACTTGCCGCCACCAGCCGCCGCGCTACGCCCCGCCTCACGATCCTGCACACCAACGACTGGCACAGCCGCATCGATCCCTTCCCAGATGATGGGAGCCGCAATGCCAACCAGGGCGGAGCCGTACGCCGCGCCAATCTGATCGCGCAGATCCGTAGCGCAGAGCCCAACGTACTGCTCTTCGACAGCGGAGATATCTTCCAGGGCACCCCCTACTTCAATTTCTTCCTGGGGGAACTGGAGATGAAATTGATGAGCCAGATGGGCTACGACGCGGCTACCATCGGCAACCACGACTTCGACGGCGGCATCGAGAACCTGGCTACCCAGCTGCAGCACGCCAACTTCCCGCTACTGAGTGCCAATTATGACTTTAGCCGTACCCCACTGGACGGTCGCGTCGAGCCCCACCGCATAGTCGACCGGGGCGGGCTACGGGTCGGGGTCTTCGGACTCGGGATCGAGCTGGCGGGGCTAGTTCCGGAGAAGCTCTACGGCGCGACCACGTATCAGGACCCCATCGAACGGGCCAACTCGACGGCTTTGCACCTGCGGACGCGGCAAAAGTGTGATCTGGTGGTGTGCCTGAGTCACCTGGGGTACCGCTACCAGGACGATAAGGTGAGTGACGTGACCCTGGCCGCTGCCTCGCGCCACATTGATCTGATCCTGGGGGGCCACACACATACCTTTCTCGATGAGCCGGTGACCGTACCCAATCTGGAGGGGGACCCGGTGATCATCAACCAGGTCGGCTTTGCGGGGCTCCGGCTGGGGCGGCTGGACCTGACGTTTCCGGGGGGCGGGGCGCGCAGGTGCATCGCTTGTAGCAATTTGCGGGTATAGGCGGTCGGTCCACACGGACTGCTTATGCCATAATTTCAGGCACGGGCAAATGCGGCATGCCAAACAAGATTTTGTGAGAAAAAGGGCACGATCGTTTGCCATAGTGCCGTTGGAAGTCTCATATTTGCTTCACGCCCGGATCGCTCCGGGGGCTTTCAACTTCACAAGCAGCGACCGTTTACCGGTCAACCTATGAACTCGGACCCCCACCTTGCCCCCAGTTCTGTACGCTTGTCGCAGGCCGCTTACTGATCACTGAACTTCGATTTTACTTACTCTCCCCGGCGACCGCCCCGCCGTGGAAAAGACCTTTTACTGTGCAACTGGGAACACAAATGGATCATGCCGCCGTCTGGGAAAAATGCCTGCTCATCATACGCCAGAGCGTCGATCCGCAGAGCTATCAAACGTGGTTCGCCCCGATTCGGCCGATCGCGCTGAATAGTAACGAACTGACCATCCAGGTCCCCCACCGGCTGTTCTACGAGTTTCTGGAGGAGCACTACATCGACGTACTCAAGCGGGCCCTACTGGCCGCCCTGGGTACCGCCGGTCGCCTTCAGTACCGTATTAAACCCGCGCGGCAGGAGGCCGGTGACTTCCCCGTCGGCAAGAACGTCGGCCACCAGGCCCCCACGCCGAGCAACCCCTTTGTAATCCCGGGCATGACCCGACCGCGCATCGAGAGTAACCTGGACGGGAAGTACACCTTCGACAACTTCATCGAGGGCGATTGCAACAGCCTGGCCCGGAATGCGGCCAAGGCCGTGGCCGATAATCCCAGTAATACGGCCTTCAATCCGCTGGTCATTCACGGACCGGTCGGCCTGGGCAAGACCCACCTCCTCAAGGCCGTCGGTAACCGCATCACCGAGAAGTACCCCCAGAAGTCGGTGCTCTACGTGACGACCGATCAGTTCACCAATCAGCTGGTCACCAGCATCGGAAGTAATACCACCAACGAACTGGTCAACTGGTACCAGAACGTGGACGTGCTGCTGGTCGACGACATCCAGCAGCTCATCAAGCGCAAGAAGACGCAGGACGTGTTCTTCAACCTCTTCAACGTACTGCGACAAAATAACAAGGCCATCGTAATGACCTGCGACCGGCCCATCATCGAGCTCGACATCGAGGAGCGGCTGCGGAGTCGTTTTCAGTGGGGCCTGACCGCCGACCTGAGTGCCCCGGCGCTGGAAACCCGCATGGCCATCCTGGCTAGTAAGGCCAGCGCCAACGAGGTAGACATTGCCCCTCCGGTCATGGAGTTCATCTGCTACCACATCCAGAATAACATCCGCCAGCTCGAGGGCGTACTGAACAACCTGGTGCTGCACAGCGGCGTCAACAACGGTAAGCAGATCGACCTGGAGCTGGCCCGGCAGGTGCTGCGTAATTTCGTCACCGAGATCAACCGCGAGGTGACCCCGGAGGTGATCCAGCGCACGGTGGCCGAATACTATAACCTGGACGTGGACAAGCTGGCCAGTGCCACCCGGCGCCGACACGTGGTGCTGGCCCGGCAGATCAGTATGTTTCTGGTCAAGCAGTTTACCGATCAGAGCCTGAAGGCCATCGGGCGACTCTTCGGCGGCCGCGATCACTCTACGGTGCTCTACTCCATCAAGACGGTCCGCGATCTGATCGAGACCAACGACGAGATCAAGAAGGACCTGGCGGACCTGGAGCGGCGTATCCGGGCCGGGCAGGGCGACGGACCCGGGGAGCTCTAGGTTTTGACACGCGGCTGAGCAACCCTGACCGGTGGGCGTGGTTTTCTTCCAAACGCTCCGATGCTGCGCTCCCCCCTGTTCTACTTCACGGTACTGGCCCTCCTACTCGGTGGGCTAGTGACTGCCTGCGGAAAGACCGAGCACCTACAGGGAAAAGCATTGTACGCCACCCACTGCAACAACTGTCACTTAGAAGAGGGACAGGGCCTACGCCGGCTGATCCCCCCGCTGGCCGGGGCGGATTACCTGCGCGAAAACCCCGCTGCGGTAGCCCGCGGTATTCGCTACGGTATGCAGGGCCCGATGGTGGTCAACGGAGTCACCTACGACCACGAGATGCCGGGCAACATCGAGCTGACGGACTTTCAGATCGTCAACATCATGAACTATGTGCACACCGCCTGGGGCAACGAGGTACCCCTGGTGACGGTAGAGCAGGTGCGGGGCTGGCTGGCCGAATAATTGCGTACTTTGGCCTCCGTTCCACTCACTCGGTGCTACGCTATGGCTCTACGTTTCCTCTGCTTTATTACGCTCTTTGTTTGGTTTAGCCCTACGATCGCCGCCCAGGTGGATCCCTGTGGCCTGGTTTCCATCAGCAATGCCGACGAGCTGGCCATCTGTCAGGGCGATGAGGTGACGCTGCGGCTTAGCCTCGATCTACCCGGCGCTACCGTGACCTGGTCGCCGGCTGCTGCCTTTGGCGATCAAGTAAGTAGTACCAGCCCCACCATAGAGCCCGAGTTCAGTGGCTTCTACGGGGTCACGGCCAGCGGGCCGGCGGGCTGCGTGATCAGCGATAGCATCTTTATTGATGTCGACCGGCTGGTCGTACCCGCGCTCATCGAGCCACAGACCGTATGCCAGGGCAGTCGAATCAATATTTTGCGTACGCCGGTAACGGATGCTGGTAACACGACCTACCTGCTAATCAGCGGGGGCGATACGCTAGGCCGGGGCGAGGATCCTAATTTTCGGATTAAGGTGGATAGTGCCGCCACCTACACCCTGGTGGCTACCTCTGAAAATGGGAGCTGTACCGAGCGGCAGTCAGTAGCCATCAATGTGATCGACGGCTTCTTCGATATTCCCCAGGATACGGTGTTTGCGTGTCTAGGTACCGACTCGATTACCCTGACGGTCATCGACACGCCGGCCATGGACCGCATCATCACCTGGTCGCCGGACCGCTTTAGCAACGGCATGCCACAGGGTAATTCATTTACCGTAGCGCCCACGGCTGATATCACCTACTTCGCGCGCACCACCATCAACGGGTGCGACCGGGTAGATTCCGTGGCCGTGCGTCTGGACAGCCTGCCGACCGATCTTTCCCTCATGGTCGACCCCGAGAAGGATCCCTACTGTCAGGGGGATACGTTCTATGTCCGCACCCCCACCTTCGATGTGGGCGACTTTCCGCTCATTGAATCGGATTGGGTGGAGGCCCCCGGGCTACAGTCGCCGCGTGAGCTGCTAAGTGCGGTATTCGTGGCCCAGGACACCGCCCTGCTCACCCGGATCACCCGCAATGGTGCCTGTACGGATACCGCCCAGGTGCTGGTCAATGTGGTGGAGCCGCCGGTGGTTACTTTCTCCCCGATCGACCCCGTAGTGTGTCCCGGAGAGCCGCTGCAGATCACGGCCACCTTCGAGTCCGGGGAGGGGACCCTCGACTGGCAGGAGGCGATGGGTACGCTCAGTTGCACGGACTGTCTTGATCCCATAGCTACCGTCAACAGCGACATCGAATACACCGTTAAGGTATCTTCTAACGGATCGCAGTGCGCCTCCGACCTGAGTTATGCCATCACGGTGGACCCGGCGGTCAACCCTATCCTGACCGATGCGGTCAATATCTGCCCGGGCGACTCACGGCAGCTGATCGTCGGAAATATCGATTCCACGAGCAGCTACCGCATCACCGGTGGTGGGGTGGAACTGACCGATCCCCTTGGCCTGGTAGCTCCCACCGAGACGACCACCTACACTATCGAAACGACGGGAGACTGTGGCACTTTTACCCGCGAGATTACCCTGGTGGTGGGCGGCGATTATACGGTAACCGCCAGCGGTCCCGAGACGATCTGCGCCGGAGAAGATCTGGTGTTAACGGCTAGCGTGGATCCCGCAACGGAGGGGACGTACAGTTGGGCACTTCCGGGAGGCGTCGTACAGACGGGACAGCAGATCACGGTGACGGATCCGATAGCGGGCACCTACGGCGTCACCTTCCGCGATGCCGACGGTTGCGGTTCGTCGACGGATTCCCTAAGCGTGGAGATACTTGATGACGATATCGTTCCCATCGTACAGGGGGCACTTGCTGACGGTACCGTCCTCGCGTCGGGAGGGACGGTATTTGGGGGCAACACGGTAGAACTGAGCGTCACCAATCTACCGGCCGATCGCAACTTCACTTACTCCTGGTCGGGCAACTACGAGCCGGCTACGGGCACTGGCAACCCACTTACGGTGACCATTCCGCGGGTGCCGGACGGGCAGCAGCCCACGAACCTGGTTTACACCGTCACGGTCACTAGCGAAGATGGGGGGTGCACGTTTACCGACACCTACTCGCTGAACGTAGAGCAGTCGCAGGTGCAGATTCCAGACTTCTTCACCCCCGACAATGATGGGCGCAACGACCGCTTCCGGATGTTTTTTAACGGGCAGATCAGTGACTACACCATGATCGTGTACGACCGGTGGGGGCAGAAGGTGTTTACGAGCGACAACCCCACCGAGGGCTGGGATGGCACCAAGGACGGCACCCCCCAGAATGCGGACGTCTACCTCTACCTGGCCCGCTTCCGGCAGGACGGGGTGGAGGTCGAAGAGGAAGGTCAGGTTAGCCTACTTCGGTGATGTCGGTCAAGCCTAAATGGCTAAGGAAGCTAGAGCGGGAGAGCTGGCAGGCGGAGCTGATCATTTCCGGTGCTGCGATCTTGGGGAGCTTGCAGTTGCCCGGGTTGCTGGAGCGGGTCGAAGTGTACTGCCTGCTGAGTTTTGACCGGGATACCCTATTTCTCTGCTACTTGGCATTGATCTACTGGCGCATTCTGAGTTACTGCCTGATTGCGGCCTTCGTGTTTCACTTCATCGTGCGGGCCCTGTGGATCGGCATGGTGGGGCTGAATTCGGTGTACACCGATGGGTTCAAGCCAAATAAACGCTTCGCTACCCACTTCCAGGAACGGCTAAAGGAGGAGTATGGCGACATTGACGGGTTTATCGAGCGCCTGGACCGTCTGGGTAGTGGGGTGTTTGGGGTGAGCTTCGCTACGGCGCTGGTGTTCTTTAATTTCGGGTTGATCGGATCCTTACTGGTGTACCTCCACAGTTGGTTGGTGAGTTATGACGTGCCCTCTGGATGGATATTCATCGGTCTGGGTATCGTATTCCTACCGCTGTTTTTGCTGTCTGTAGGCGCTATGGTTTTACAAACCGAGCGTTTTAAGGAAGGAGCGTTAGCGCGGCGATACCTCTGGCTGGTCAGCACCGCGGTATCTCGCATTTCCTACCTTGTGGGACGGCGCTACGTCATGACCTCTTCCAATATGGTGAGTTCGCACTATGCGGACAGTAAGGGGTTTGGTTGGTACCTCATTGGGGGCTTCATCGGCTTCATGGTCATTGTGATGGCCACGCTGCTGAATGCGAGGTATACCCCCTACTTCGTAGATCAGGCCTACCACCGGATGGGCAGCGACTCCACCCGATTACCAGCTGCTTACGCCGATGACCTAGTTTACGACGGAGTATACGTCAGTCCCCTCATCAGCGAGGCTTCAATTTCTGCGCTGGCCTTTTGGATACCCACTCCGGAACGGGAATGGGTGTTTTTGGAACAGCAGTGCAGCGAGCCGGAGATTGACGAAGCGCTAGAGCGCGAGGAGCGGAGGAGTCTCAGCCGGCTGCGGGTGCTGAGCTGTGCGCGGGAGTATTTCAGCTTTGCGATCAATGGTCAGCCGGTGAAGGATTACACGATCAAACGGCAGTACCGGGTCAATATGGCTGCTTCTCAAGATGGCTTTCACGTTTACATCTCGGATCTCACCCTGCGACGGGGTGTTAATCTCCTAGAAGTCACCAGTCAGTACCCCCACGAGGAGACCGGTAAAGCGCGCGTGACTTACACCCCATTTTACCGGAGTGAGGGAGAGACACGTTAAGGCGGCAGTTAGCTGCGTTTAAAAGTTTTCCGTACCTTTGCGCCCACTTTGAAACGTCCCTGTGGCACCAACGGGTGCTGTTGCGGTTCAAACCGTATGCCTTATGCCCACTCCCGCAGCATTTGTCTTACCCCTCAAGGGGCTTGGTAAAGGATTGTACGCGTACGATCTAAGCATCGACCGGTCGTTCTTCGCGGATTTTCCGGAGAGCCCGGTGCAGTCTGCTACCGTCGATTTACGCCTGACGGTCGACAAGCAGGCGCGCGAATTGATGATTGACTTCGACCTTAGCGGAACGGTGGCTACGGCCTGTGACCGCTGCCTGGCCGATATCGACCTGCCCATTGCCGACCGTCGGCAGTTGATCGTAAAGTTTGCGGCCGAAGCAGAAGCGCCAGTGGATGAGGGTGACATTGTGTACCTGCACCCCGACACCAACGACTTCAACCTCGCGCCCTACGCGTACGAGATGATCGTGCTGGCCGTGCCGATGATCAAAACCTACGCCTGCCGGGAGGGGGAGCCCCCCTACCCCTGCGATGAGGACCTACTCAGGCGGATCGAGGCCTCCTACGCCAGCGCTGCGGAGGCTCCAAGGGGAGGCGAGCAAAATGAGGACAAGCCCAGCCCCTGGGACGTGCTCAAAGATTTGAATAAGAACAACTAACGACTACATACCTTTACGCCATGGCACATCCTAAGTCCCGGATCTCAAAGCAACGCAAGCGCAAGCGGCGTACCCACTACAAGGCCACCGCTCCGGCCCTGACCACCTGTCAGACCACCGGCGAGATTCACCAGCCCCACCGGGCGTACACCGACAGTGAGGGCAATATGTATTACAACGGCAATCTGCTGGTCAAGGCACCAGAGATTGTGGCGGAATCCGACGATACCACGGAGGACGAAGATTAGTCCCCGCCCCCGAGCTTAATCAACGCTGCAGCCCGCCGGCCCCGTGCCGGTGGGCTTTTCCTGTTCATACCGTAGCGGCTATCTTGCGGCCAAAGTCCGGCTATGCGCAAACAAATCATCCAGACCGATCAAGCCCCCGCCCCGGTAGGTGCCTATAATCAGGCTACGCTAGCTGGCGGCGTACTCTACGTCAGTGGGCAGATCGCCCTCGATCCCGCCAGCGGTGAGCTCATCACGGCGGACATCGAGACCGAAACCCGCCGGGTGCTCGATAACCTTAAAGCTATCGTAGAGGCCGGAGGTAGTAGCATGGACCGGGTACTAAAGTGCGAGGTCTTCGTCAGTGATATGGAGAACTTCGGCCGGATCAACACGGTCTATGCTACCTACTTCGACGAGGCCACCGCCCCGGCCCGTGCCCTGGTCCAGGTAGCCAACCTGCCCAAATACGTCAACGTCGAGATCAGCTGCATCGCCCTGGTCGACTAGCCGATGCAAGCTCTGATCACCCTTCTGCGCTTTGCCCGGGCCCACACCGTAGTGGGTACCACCCTGTCATTACTGGCCCTCTACCTAATGGCTAGCCGTCACCTGCATACCCACGACTGGGGCATGTTCGCCGTTACGCTCTTTAGCTGCCTCTGCGCGAACGTCTACATCACCGGACTCAACCAACTGATGGACGTGGAGATCGACCGCATCAACAAGCCCTACCTCCCGCTTGCCAGTGGCGCCTACACGATGACCACCGGCTACCTGATCGTAGGATTAGGTCTCATACTTTCTCTGGTTGCCTGTTTCGCCTACCCTCCCTTCCTACCCGCAACCGTGATCGCAAGTTTGGTAATCGGCACGGCCTATAGCGTACCACCGGTCCGCCTCAAGCGCTTCCATTTCTGGGCCGCCTTTTGCATCATCGTCGTGCGGGGACTGATCGTCAATCTCCTCCTGTACGTACACTTCCGCTGGTGGCTGGGGTCAAACCCCGTCGTGCCGGATACGGTCTGGCTCCTTACGGCGGCTATCTTCACCTTTGGGGTGGTCATTGCCTGGTTCAAGGACTTGCCGGATACGGAGGGGGATGCGGCCTACGGCATTCGAACGCTTTCACTAGTCAAGGACCAGCGGTGGGTGTTTCGGGTGGGGGCCTGGGTGTTTCGGGCTACGCTGATTGGGGTGGCGATCGTGGCGCTTCGTGGACAGCTTACCGGTATTTGGGTGGGGCAGCTGGTGTTGCTGCTGGGCTTCGAAGTGGCGGCGCGGCGGCTTGATCTGGGACAGCAGGCTAGTATCGCTCGGTTCTATCAGAATATCTGGCTGTTGTTCTTTGCGGAGTATGGCATCTTTGCGGCCTTCGGGTGAGACGCTGCTTGCAGCAGCGCTGTTCCGCGCAGTCTCCGACTGCGCTGGGTGCTCTTGGGGCCGCGACTACAAGTCGCGTTGCACGGCGCTGTCGTAGACAGCGTTGCACCGCACGACTTACCTTGCACCTGCGACCCCGCCCCAAAAAAACACCACCCCATGACCCCACCAAAGCCTAAGAAACTAGCCCACGAACTCACCCTCCACGGCGACACCCGCACCGACCCCTACTACTGGATGCGCGAACGGGAAGACCCCGAAGTGATCGCCCACCTCGGGGCCGAAAACGCTTACTTCGAAGAGAAGATGGCCCACCTAAAAGATTTTCGGGAAATGCTCTTCCAGGAAATCAAGGGACGGATCAAAGAGGACGACAGCAGCGTGCCCTACACCAAACGGGGCTTCGTGTACCGCACCGCCTACGAGCTTGGGGATCAGTATCCCCGTTACTTCCGCAAGCCAGTAGAGGAGGGCGAGGAGCAGCTCATGTTTGATGTAAATGAAATGGCCCAACCCCATGAGTACTATAACATTGGAGGACTGAGCGTAAGCGACGATAACCGCTACGTAAGCTACGGAGAGGATACCGTGAGCCGGCGCATCTATACCATTCACGTAAAGGATATGCTCACCGGCCAGAACCTGCCGGACCAGATTCCTAACACCACGGGGAGTAGCGTGTGGAGTGCCGACGGACAGTATCTTTTCTATTCGGTCAAGGACGCAGCCCTACGGCCGTACAAGATCATGCGCCACCAACTGGGCACCGCGGCACAGGACGACGTGGTGGTCTACGAAGAGCGGGACGAAACGTTCCGGGTGTATGTGTACCGGAGCAAATCGCGGAAGTACATTATCGTAGGGGCCGCACAAACCGTAAGCACCGAGTACCGGCTACTGGAAGCCACGGCCCCCCTGGGCGAACCACGGGTATTTCAGCTCCGGGAGCGCGACCTGGAGTACGGCATCGAGCACATCGATGACCGGTTCTACGTGCTGACGAACTACCAGGCCAAGAACTTTCAGCTGATGGTCACCCCGGAAGGTGAAACGGGGAAGGACCACTGGAAGACGGTGATCCCGAACCGCCCGGACGTGCTACTGGAGGGCTTGGAGTTGTTCCGAGACTATCTCGTGCTGAGTGAGCGCAAGAACGGACTTACGCTACTGCGCGTCCGTCCCTTTGCCGGCGAGGAATATTACCTCGAGTTCCAGGATGCGGCCTACATGGCCTACACCAGTGTCAACCCCGATATCGACAGCGAGGTGCTACGCTACGGCTACCAGAGCATGACCACGCCGCCGAGTACCTACGACTTTAACATGCGCACGCGGGAGCAAACGCTGCTAAAACAGCAGCCGGTGCTGGGGGAGTTCGACCCGGCGAACTACCGGAGCGAGCGGAGATTCAGCGAGTCGCGCGACGGTACCCAGGTGCCGTTAAGTATCGTGTATAAACGGGGTACCCCGCTAGATGGCACCGCCCCCCTACTGCTTTATGCTTACGGCAGCTACGGCCACAGTCTGGACCCAAGTTTTAGCATCACGCGGCTGAGCCTACTGAACCGCGGTATGATTTTCGTCATCGCACACATCCGGGGCGGGGAGGAAATGGGTCGCCACTGGTACGAGGACGGCAAGCTGCTCAAGAAGAAAAACACCTTTAATGACTTCATTGATGCGGCCGAGTGGCTGGTAAAAAACAAGTACACTAACACCGACCACCTCTTTGCCATGGGGGGAAGCGCCGGCGGTCTGCTAATGGGTACCGTAGCCAACCTACGCCCCGACCTCTGGGCCGGGATTGTGAGCCAGGTGCCCTTCGTGGACGTGGTGACCACCATGCTGGACAACTCCATCCCGCTTACCACCGGCGAGTACGATGAGTGGGGCAATCCGAATGAGGAGGAATACTACCACTACATCAAATCGTACAGTCCCCTGGACAACGTGGAGGCTAAGGACTACCCACCGATGCTGGTCACCACCGGTCTCCACGACAGCCAGGTACAGTACTGGGAGCCGGCCAAGTGGGTGGCCAAACTACGTGAGCTTAAAACGGACACGAACGACGTGCTCTTCCACACCAACATGGAGGCCGGTCACGGCGGCGCCTCGGGACGCTTCGAGGCCATCCGCGAGGTCGCCCGCGACTACGCCTGGGTGCTGGACCGGGCGGGACTGGCCGACACAAAAGCTCCCGCCACCGAATAGGAACGGGGCGGGAGCGCAACCTTAACTACGGAATAGCCAACAGTTTTAGGGATCAAATAAGCCGGCTGCTACTAGCTAGCCGATCGGCCAGTTGGGGTTTAAGGAGGTTGATGGCATCAAAAATTAGCAATTCGTTGGAGGGGAAGGGCAGCGGCTGGCTACCGATGCGGTTGCGACTGTCGGAGGTCAGCGCCCGCTCATCCCCCCGAAAGGTGCTGGCGTAGTGCTCGAAGGTGGCCTCAGCGGATAAATCCTCCTCATCAACCAGGCGGTCGGTACGTAGGTCGTACACCTCGATGCTTCCGATGACGCGGGCTGATTTCTGCTGCAGCACCTCGATCACCTCCGCCTGTACGCTGACCTCGCGGGGCTGGGTGATGTCATTGCCGAGTGTGTCCTTGGCTACCTTACCCTTCTCATCAAGTACGTACTCCTCGCCGTCAACGATCTTGGCCTCATCGACGTAGCGGCGCTCGGAGAGCTGATCGGGGCTCACGGCCACGTCACGCAGCACGATGCGGGCACTGTAATCGTACTGGCGGTCGGCCCGGGGCTCCAGGTCGAACTCGCGCCAGAAGTCGTCCAGTTCGCCGGGCCGTAGGCGGAGCAACTCCTCCTGAATCTCACGGGGGAGATAGGCCCCGCTCTCATTGATCAGCTCTAGCGTAACATATACCCGACCCAGATCGCGGGCCTCGGCGAGTAGCTCGTGGCTATCCCGGTAGCCCCGGTGGTAGTCGTCGACGCGATCCAGGTAGCGGTAGGCAGCGCGGGCGGCGGCTTTTTGCCCCTTCCGGCCGGCCTCGAGCTGGGACAGTCCCTGCCGGTAGAGCTGCTCGGCCGCCTTGGCATTTGCTTCCACGATGAGCCCTTCCACCTTCACGAAACGAAAGTTAGCCTTGCGCCCTTTCTTGTCGATCAGGGGAAGCAAGGGACGCAGGGCATTTTGCCGCCGCATAATGTCGTCGTAAATGCCGTGAATGCGCACCCAGTCGGGCGAGCCGGTCTCGGTGAGGTACCGCGCCTGGTTGAGGTCGGCCTCATTGGCCCGGTTGATGGCCTGCTCCAGGGCAGCCACGTACTTGGGGTTTTTCTTCTGCTTGCCCGTGAGCCGGCGCTGGGCCAGCACGATGGCCTGCTCGTAGTGGCCGGATTCGACGAGTGACTGTACGGAAGTGCAGGCTGGAAACGCCAGGACCAACAGTCCCAGCAGAAGGAGCGATGGAAGGTAGTACGGGCGGGTCATGTCGTGTACGTTTACGTTTACGACAAAAGTAGGCCGGCGGACAAAGCGTAGGTGTGATGGTAGGGTTAAGGTGAATTAAGGTTTGTTAAGGCCGCGGGGGCAGGAAAATCTCGCCGAGCATACAGCGCGCACTACCTCCACCGTAGCGCTCGATCGTACCCAAATCGGTGTGCAGGATACGCATTCCTCCGGGCTCCAGCAAAGCCGCTACCTGGGCCGGATCCAGCGCCGTATGAGCGGCGGTCGACATCACCCACAACGGTCCCTGCGGGGTGATCACCTCCAGCATGTTGCCGGCGAAACGGTCTACTTGTTCGAGCGAGAGCCCAACGATAACCTTACCGGAAAGAACCAGACTCTCGGTAAGCTTCGACTTCTCCGCCGGGTCGGTCACGGCATCCAAACACACCACGGCGTGGGTGGTACCGAGGGCCATCATGACGTTCGTATGGTAGATCACCTCGCCGCGCTGGTCGAAGCCGTGGAAGGTGATCGGCTTATAATCCATCCGCTCGCACCATTCGTGTACCGCCCCGGGGCTACACCGTTGCGACAAACAGGCATATGCGATACGCGCCTGCCGGTCGAGCAGTAGGGAGCCGGTGCTTTCGAGGTACCGGTCCCCGTCTTCCCAAACCGACAGATCGATGTGCTCCCTCATTTGGAACTCCTTCTGGAACCGCTCCACTACATCCTCCCGCCGTTCCAACCGGCGTTGCGGCCAGAAGGTCGGGTACGTAACCAGGGTACCATCGGTGTGGGTAGAAAACCAGTTGTTGGGAAAAACGGCATCGGGTTTCACTGGCGTCGGCGTGTCTTCCACTACGGTCACACTCACTCCCGCCTCCCGCAGCAGCTCCACAAAGCGGTCGAACTCCCCCACCGCCCGCGCTCCGATGGCAGCAAAGCTTTCGTTAGCCACCGGCTCCTGAAAGGAATTATCGGCCACGGTCTCGCTGGCGCGCGCGAAGTTCGCCGGGCGAACCATCAGTAGGTGGTGGGTGGTCTGCTGTTCCATAGACTTAGGGCCCGACCTGGTGGCCGGTGCTGTACTTTACACGCAAATGTATAGCATGAAGTATCTCCCGCTGCTCCTGGTGTTCCTGTACGGTTGCCGCGACGTGCCGCAGGTGGACTACGAGGCACAGAAGGAAGCGATCTACCCTACGGCGGCAGTAGTCGGTCCGCATCCCCTGGCAACTGAGGTCGGGGCCGAAGTACTGCGCCGGGGCGGCAACGCCATCGACGCGGCCGTTGCCGTACAATTTGCCATGGCGGTGGTCTACCCCCGGGCGGGCAACCTTGGGGGCGGGGGCTTTCTGGTTTACCGTCCGGCCGAGGGGGAGGCCATCACCCTCGACTACCGGGAGACCGCACCCGCTGCCGCCAACCGCGACATGTACCTCGACTCCGCCGGCAACGTTATGGAGGGACTGAGTACCCTGGGCCATCTCGCCGTGGGGGTACCGGGCACCGTAGCGGGCATCGCGGCTATGCACGAGCGCTTCGGCAGCCTACCCTGGTCCGAGCTAGTCCAACCCGCCATCGACTACGCCACGAACGGCTACCGGCTCAGCGAAACCGAAATCGACCGGATCAAACGCTACCACGCTGATTTCGAGTCCCTCAACACCACTACACCCTTTTCCGACAGCAACATGGTGGCGGGCACGCAGGTGCAACAACCGGAACTGGGGGCAACGCTGCTGAGAATACAGACCGACGGCCACGACGGATTTTACCGGGGCGAGACTGCCGAGCTCATTGCGGCGGAAATGCGCAGCGGCGGCGGTCTGATCACCCTGGAGGACCTAGCTGCCTATGAGCCCAAATGGAAGGTGCCCATCACCAAGGACTACAAGGAGTACACCATCATTTCCATGCCGCCCAGCAGCAGCGGCGGCGTAGCCCTGGCCCAGATGACCGAGATGCTGGAAGGCTACCCCCTGGCCGACTACGGCTTCCAGAGTCCCCGGGCTACCCAGCTCATGGTCGAGGCCATGCGCCGTGCCTACGCCGATCGGGCCGAGTACCTGGGCGATAGCGACTTTTACCCCGTCCCGGTCGATAGCCTCCTGAATGACGACTACCTCCGCGCCCGCATGGCTGATTTCCGCCCCGACTCTGCCGGCACCAGCACCGCCATCGTAGCTGGGCAGATGGCGATGAAAGAAACCTTCGAAACCACCCACATCAGCATCGTCGATAGCCTCGGTAACGCCGTCAGCATCACCACCACCCTCAACGGCAATTTCGGCAGCAAGGTGATGGTCGACGGCGCGGGCTTCTTTCTCAACAACGAGATGGACGACTTCAGCGCCAAGCCCGGCGTACCCAACATGTTCGGGCTTGTGGGTAAGGAAGCCAACGCCATTCAGCCGGGTAAGCGGATGCTTTCTAGTATGACGCCCACCATCATCGAGCGTGACGGCCGGCTTTTTATGGTGCTCGGAGCTCCGGGGGGCTCGACCATCATCACCGCCGTCCTACAGACCTTCCTCAACGTCGCCGAGTTCGGCATGACCCTGCCGGAGGCCGTAGCCGCCCCCCGCTTTCACCACCAGTGGCTACCGGACCAAATCCTGTACGAAAGCGGTGCCCTTGGCGGGGGTACGCTAGACAGTCTTGCCGCGCTGGGTTACCAGTTTCGTGAGGTAGAAGCCATGGCGGTGGTCAAAGCCATTCGGGTACTGGAAGACGGTAGCCTACAGGCGGCGGCCGATGGGCGAAACCCGGATGATGACGTGGCGGGGTATTAACCTTTTTCAATAAGGGCGGCGGTGGCGGCGGAATGTTAGGCCGAAGTGCCCCACCTTCCTCCCGAAATTCTCGTTTAAACTGCGGGGCGGTCCAGAGATCGACTTGGTACTTCTGCTTGCCGTAGTTGACCGCACCAGGCATCAACTTCGACAGCTGATAGTGCACAAATGTGCCGGCCGGATAGCTAGCTACTTGGTCGGCAGGCATTGCTCGACCGTTCACCCACATACCGTATGCTGTCGATCCGGTCCACTCCATCAATTGTGCGTCGGAGGGAGCCCGGGGCTCTACCTGCGTAAGATCGATTGGTGGCGGTGCGACGGTATCGACTATTCCCAGCGGCGAGGTTACCGGAGGCGGCGGAAGGGCAGGGCCCTCATCTCTCCGTAGTTCACGCCAGGCCTGCGCCTCGGTATAAATATCTACACGGGTCACTTCTCCAGGCTCGGGACTGACGTAGTAATGAGCAAATTCTCTGCCATTGTACCCGGAGAGTTGGTCAGCATTCATTCTTTGTCGGTTGACGTAGACTTGGTACTTAGGAGATTGCCACTCCGTCATACTAGTCTCCGGTGGTACGCAAAGGGTGAATGAATAACCGCCCTCACCGTCGCCGGTCAAACTGAATGCATCCTTTATATCCGGTGCGCTCAGGGAAGTCGCGTAGTATGGCGGTTGCTTCGATGTGCGCGGCACGGTAGTATCTTCTACCTGGTCAGTATTTACAACGGAATCGGTTTGGCCTGTGTGCTGCGCGTACACTTTACCCCCCATAGCTAAGATGGTTAGGGCTACGCCGCAGATGAGTAGTAGACAGCGGGCCAGGACACGGCGCAGTGGTGGAGCTTGAGTGGACATCATGATAAACCTCTTTTTAGTCAGGTGGAAGGAAGAGCCGCTTACCAGGGTATAGTCCTCCGACTGTAGCTGCAGCTGGTGAAAAAGCTCCCGTTGGTAAGCGTACGGATCAAATCCGGCGCGCATGACGCTGCGGTCGGCTAGTAATTCGTGGTTGTTCTTGATCGCCCGCTCGTACAGCCAGATTAGAGGATTAAACCACCACGCAATTTTTAGTACCGCAATTAGCAAGCGATCAATGGAGTGTAACTGCCGGACGTGAGTGAATTCGTGGACAAGCACAGCACGACTGGGCTGAATGTTTTCCGCACAAAACACCCAGCGCAGAAAGGAATGGCTCGGAACTGCGTAAGGCAATACGACCAACTGGATTCCATCCACCCAGTGTTGGGTGCCAGCCTGTATCTGCATCCGGAAGGTCCGAAAAAAGGAAATCAGACGAATTATCCCATAGCATACGCCCACCAGGTAGACTACCCTGAGTAACGCGACCGTTAGCGCGATTGCACTCCAGGCAGCGCCACCGGAGGATGTATCAGTAGGTTCCCTACCATCTACCCGATAAGTAGTGGACTGACTCATGACGTTGGGTAATGATGCATCTTCAATAAAGACGGTAACGACTGGGATCACGGGCACCAGAAAACTCAAAGCCAGGGCAATGAGCAAGTAGGCTCGCTTGAAGTGCCCGAGGGCAAGGCGATCAAAAAGCAAATAGTAAAAGGCGAGCATCAGCCCCTGCACGGCGGCTACCTTTAGTAGATACAGCGACCAGCTCATTGCTCCTCGAGTTTCTCATCGATCAACCGCTGCAGTTCCCGTAGCTGCTCCCGACTCAGCTTAGCTTCCCCCGTAAGGAGGGATGCAAGCTCTGTAGGCGAAGCACTAAAAAAGTCCCTCACCATCCCCCGCAGCTGCCGCCCAAAGTAGACCTGCTTACTCACCAGCGGATAGTACTCCCGGCTATTCCCGTACGTCCGGTACCCTACCAGCTTCTTATCGATCATCCGTCGTAGCAGCGTGGCCACCGTAGTTTTGGCCGGCTTCGGCTCGGGTAACACCTCCAGCAAGTCGCGCATGAAGCAGCGCTTCAGCACCCAGAGGTGCTTCATCAATTGTTCTTCGGCGGACGATAAGGCTTCCATCTACTTTTGTAGTTGTTGTTCTACAAATGTAGACTATTCGCGGCATAGTTGCAAGCCCAATAATCAAACCGCAACAATTTATTGTTCGGCATACGCCGCCCGGACCCTACGCAAGCGCCCCCAGCGCCTCCCCAATCCGCTCTACCGCCGTGCGTAGTTGCTCCTCACTAGCGGCGTAGCTGATCCGCAGACAGTTCGGGGCACCGAAGGCATCGCCGGTCACGGTGGCCACGTGGGCATTCAGTAGCAGATACTCGGCCAGATCGTCGGCGTTGGTGATGGTGTATTCTCCGCTCGACTTACCAAAAAAAGCACTTACATCCGGAAAGATGTAGAAGGCGCCCTGCGGTCGGTTCACCTTAAGCCCCTCGATGCGCTCCAGCCCCTCGATGATGAGCTCGCGGCGGCGTCCGAAGGCCTCCTTCATCGCGTAGGTTGGGCCCAGGTCGCTGTTCAGGGCCGCTGCACCTGCGTACTGCGCGATACTGTTGGCTCCGCTGGTGCTCTGTCCCTGTAGTTTACTGCAGGCGTCGGCCACGTCCTGCGGGGCCCCCAGGTAACCGAGCCGCCAGCCGGTCATGGCGAAGCCCTTCGAAAAGCCGTTCACGGTGATGGTGCGGTCCTTCACCTCGGGGAAGGTACCGATACTGGCGTGCGCTCCGGTGAAGTTTATGTGCTCGTAGATTTCGTCGGACACCACATAGACATCGGGGTAGTCGGCGAGCATTCGAGAGATCGCGGCGAGCTCATCGGCCGTGTACACCGAGCCGGTCGGATTGCAGGGCGAGGAAAAAAGGATGAACTTGGTCCGCTCCGTGATCGCAGCGGCGATTGCCTCCGGCTTTACTTTAAAGTCATCCTCAATCCCAGTCCCAACGATAACCGACTTCCCACCGGCCACCTCCACCATAGCGGAGTAGCTGACCCAGAAGGGGGCCAGGATCACCACTTCGTCCCCCTCGTTGAGTAGGGCATAGCAAACGTTGGCGATACTTTGCTTGGCACCGGTACTAACCACGATCTGGGAGGGCGCATAGTCCAGCCCATTCTCCCGTTTGAACTTATCGGAAATGGCTTTTTTCAGCTCCGGGGTGCCGGGCACCGGGGTGTACTTCGTCAGTCCCAGGTCGAGCGCTTCCTTTGCGGCCTCCTTGATGTGCTCCGGGGTGTCGAAGTCGGGCTCGCCCAGACTCAGACTGATCACATCGAAGCCCTTTGCCTTCACCTCGCGGCCGAGCTGAGCCATGCGTAGGGTGGCGGATTCTTCCATCTGTTGGACGCGGTCGGAGAGCAGGGAGGTCGTGGTAGTCGTCATGCGGGGAATGATTTGCACCGGCGAAGATACGTACAGCATTCCCGCGCGGGGCAGGTGGGCGGGGCCGCAGGTGCAAACAATTTCGTGAAGTGGAACGGCTCTGGGTATCTTACCCACCATGTCGCAGGTATCGATCGGTTCGTACAAGCCCAGGCTCAGTTTCTGGCAGATTTGGAATATGAGCTTTGGCTTTCTCGGCATTCAGTTCGGCTTCGCCCTGCAGAACGCCAACGTCAGTCGCATCTTCGAAACCCTCGGTGCTTCACAGGACGAACTGCCCATCCTGTGGCTGGCCGCCCCCGTGACCGGGCTGCTCGTACAGCCCATCATCGGCTACTACAGCGACCGTACCTGGAGCGAGCGGTGGGGGCGTCGGCGACCGTTCTTTGCCGCAGGGGCCCTACTGGCTACCCTAGCCCTCTTCCTGATGCCCAACTCCACCGCCCTGTGGATGGCCGTGCTCATGCTCTGGCTGCTAGATGCCTCCATCAACATCAGCATGGAACCCTTTCGGGCCTTCGTCGGCGACATGTTACCGAATGAGCAGCGCACCAGTGGCTTTGCGATGCAGAGTTTCTTCATCGGTACGGGGGCGGTCATTGCCTCGGCCCTTCCCTGGATGTTCACCAATTGGCTCGGCGTCACGAATACGGCACCAGAGGGTGCTATCCCGGACGCAGTGCGTTGGTCGTTCTACCTCGGGGGCTGTGCTTATTTTCTAGCTGTGATGTGGACGGTGTTCAACACCAAAGAATATCCTCCGGATGATCTCAACAAGCTGCGTGCCGAAAACGCCGCCGTCGGTATTTACGATGGAATTAAGGAGTCGTTTATGGGCATCTTCAAAATGCCGAAGACGATGGTACAGCTTTCGGCGGTACAGTTCTTCTCCTGGTTCGCCCTCTTCTCGATGTGGATCTACATGACCTCGGCGGTGACCAGCTACGTCTACGGCACTACCGACACGAACTCTGCCCTGTACAACGAGGGAGCTGACTGGGTAGGCGTTTGCTTTGCGGTCTACAACGGCGTGGCTGCTCTGGTGGCCTTCCTGCTGCCCGTGGTAGCCAAACGACTGAGCCGCCGGGTGACTCACCTGCTGGCCCTGTACTGCGGGGGCCTGGGACTGCTCTCCGTGCTATTTATCAGCGACCCTACGCTGCTGCTCGTGTCGATGATTGGGGTAGGCATTGCCTGGGCCAGTATTCTATCCATGCCCTACGCCATCATCTCCAGCATCCTGCCGGCCGAGAAAATGGGCTACTATATGGGGGTATTCAACTTCTTCATCGTCATTCCGCAGATCGTGGCGGCGGGTATCCTGGGGTTCATCCTGCGCACCTTTTTTGGCAATGTGTCAATCTATGCGCTGGTTATCGGGGCGGTGTCTTTCTTGGTGGCCGGGTTGCTCTGCCTGATTGTGGATGATAATGATGTGGTGGTGGACGTTGCGGTGCCTAAGAATGCTATTGAGCCTATTACTTGAGCCGTAGCTTTTGACTTTGCTTTTCTCGCAAAGGCCTGGCAGCCCTTGCGAGGTAGGGCGCCCCTTCCAGGGACGCTACCCCCCCACCCCCAACCAGTGCGGCACAAACACCACCACCGCCAGCAGTACCACCTGAATGATGAGGAATGGCACGATGCCCCGGTACAGGTGCCCCGTGGTCACTTCCGGCGGAGCCACCCCCTTGAGGTAGAACAGCGCAAAGCCAAAGGGAGGGGAAAGAAAGCTGGTCTGTAGGTTGATGCCTAGAAGAATACCCAACCAGATCAGATCCGTCCCGTAAGCCACAAAAACCGGCGTCACTACCGGCACGATGATGAAGACGATCTCGATGAAGTCGATGAAGAAGCCGGCTACGAACACGACCAGCATCACCAGGGCCAGAAACTGATACTCCGGCAGGTCGCTGCGTTCGATCAGGCGGACCAGAAAGCGGTCGCCCCCGAGCTCCCGGAATACGAGCGAGAAGGTCGTAGCCCCTAGCAGAATCATGAAGACCATACTGGTCAGGTGGGTCGTATCGCGGCACACGTCCTTCGTGACGGACCACGTCAGGCGACCCTGGAGCGCCGTCAGAAGGATTGCACCGGCGGCCCCGACCCCCGCCGCTTCCGTGGGAGATGCAATGCCGGCAAGAATACTGCCCAGGACCACCACAATCAGCAGCAGGGGTAGAAAGAGGCTCCGAACCACGCTGAGCAGCATGACCCGATTCCATACGCGCTGCCGGTCCGGGGTAGGAAATTGCCGCGGACGAAGCACCCCCAGTACCAGGATGTAGACGATATATGCACCCACCAGCAACAGACTCGGATACAGCGCCGCCCGAAACAGCGCCCCCACACTGACCTGCAGTACACTGCCCAGCAGCACCAGGACCACCGAAGGCGGAATGATCTGCCCCAACGTCCCCGAGGCAGCAATGACGCCCGTAGCCAGCGGAGCCGGATACCCCTGCCGCAGCATCGGCGGCAGGCTGATCAGCCCCATCGTAATGACGGTAGCCCCGACGATACCCGTAGAGGCAGCCAGGAGGGCCCCGACTACAACGACGGATACAGCCATGCCGCCACGCACCGATCCGAATAGGCTCGCCATACTGGAGAGCATGCGCTCCGCTAGTCCACTCTTTTCTAGCATGATACCCATGAAGACGAAGAGCGGGACGGCCAGCAGCACGGCGTTGTCCATCACGCCCATCACCCGGTTAGGAAGCAGAGAAAGCACGTTGAAGTCCAGGAAACAGAGCGCGTAGAGCAGGCTAAGCCCTCCGAGCGTAAAGGCTACCGGATAGCCGTAGAGCACCAGCAGGAAAATGCTGATGAACAGAATAAGCGCGATGACTGCCAGACTCACGCAGCAGTCGGTCTACGGTCGCGCCAGAGCAGCGCAACCCCCTGAAGGAATAGGAGTGCCGCAGCTAGAGGCACTACGGCTTTGATGGGGAAGTAATAGGGTATGCCATTCGGATTAGGGCTCCCCTCCCCCGCCGCCCAGGCCTCGGCGGCGTAACGGGCGCTGGTGACAAAGAGCACCACCGCCCAGGGCAAGAGAAAAAAAAGCGCACCAATGCGATTGACCGTACGCTTGTCCCGCTCCCCAAAACGCTCGTAGAACAGATCGACCCGCACGTGGCGGTCCTGCTGTAGCGCATAGGGAATACCCAGCAAAAATATCAGTGAGAACAGGTGCCACTCCAACTCGATGACCCAGGCGGCGGTGAGAGCGAATAGCCAGCGTAGCAGTATGTCCACGACCACCAGTACGATCAGTACCAGGTTGAGGTAGCCGGCCCAGCGGCCTAGCCAGGTGACGACCGCTTCGATCCCGTGCACCAGCCTATTCACCGGCGAGTAATTGGCGAGCAATGGCAACCGGATCGGGTGAGGCGGCCACAATACGGCGCAGCGGGGTCACTGCCTTACGCTCGGCGTAGTGCGCATAGGCCTTATCGTAGTACACCAGCGCGATCCGGCAGGCAGCAGTGTAATCTTTTTGATCTAGCGCATCAAGGGCGCCCTGGAGGTGCTGTCCGCCGAGCTTCTTGCGCAGGCGGGTAAAGGCAGCAACTAATCCTTCCTTCGGGTAGCCGGCGTAATTCTGCACCAGATTATCGACCCGCCACTCCAGGGGCTGCATTAGTTCCACGACCGCTGCGACGACGAGCCGTTCGTAAAAAGTGTCGGGCTGGCAGACCGTACCGATCATGCGGCTTTCGTCTTCCACCCACACGGGGCGGTCGGTGGGTAGCTTGCGCAGCGCGGTGAAGAGCATGTTTTCGAAGGCCTCCGAACTGGGTTGGGGGTCCTCGCCCAGTGCGCCGAAGGAGGAACCTTTGTGATTAGCTAATCCCTCAAGGTCGATTACGGAGGCCCCCATTTTGCGGAGGGCGTGCAGTACCGGGGTCTTGCCCGAACCCGTCGGTCCACTCAGTACCCGTAGCTCATGGTGGGCCTCCCCCAGCCAGGCCCGCACGTAGGCCCGGTAGGCCTTGTAGCCACCGGAGAGTTGGGCTACCTGCATCCCGGCCTGCTCCAGCAGCCAGCCCACGCTGGCACTGCGCTGTCCGCCCCGCCAGCACTGTACCACTACCCTACCCGACGGGGCCGCCGCCCGAGCTTGCTCTACCAGCCGCCGCATCTTACCTCCAGCCAGCTCCAATCCACGCAGCAGGGCGGCATCCGGGCTAGTCTGCTTGTAAAGGGTACCTACCTCAGCCCGCTCCGCATCATCAAAGAGCGGCAGACTCACCGCACCGCCGATGTGCCCCGCGGCGTACTCGCCCGGACTGCGTACGTCCAGCAGTACCGGCTGCTCCGGTAGGGCAAAGTACTCCGCGGGACTGAGTTTTTCCATACGCTACTGGATCGCGTCGTTGCGCCACAGGTGTACGAATTGGTGCTGGTCCCAGCCGATGCTGATCAGGTCCAAATCACCATCGCCGTCCATGTCGTAGGGCTGAGCTCCGAGGTGGCTTTCTTTCCCGCGGTCGATTTCCTGGCGGGTGAAAGTGCCGCTGCCGTCGTTAAGCCAGACCTGTAGGCTAAGTGCCTCGCCTTTGTGCTCGCTGGTGACGACATCGATATCGCCGTCCTGGTCGAGGTCCGGCAGACTCAAATTATTCATGCTGTACTGCGTCACGATCTTTTCGCGCAGCCAGCCAGTGTCACGCTGGAAGTAGGCGAACAGACTGGCATCGGGCTCCAGGCCCGGGTAGCGCTCCTCGGCAATCACCACGTCGGTCATGTCATCGCCGTCGAGGTCGGCGGCCTCTACCCGGTCGGTGGCATAGACGGTGGTTCCGATCTCGTGGCGCTGCCAGTCATCGGTAATGGTGCCGGGGTTTTCGAACCAAACGACTACGGTAGGAACTTCAGGATCGCCGCCTTCCGTGCGAAAGCCACTGATCAGATCCAGGTCTCCATCGCCGTCGATGTCGGTCACGCTGAAGCCCTCATCGGAGGCGTCCTTACCTGCTAGCGTCACAGTCCACGGCATGTCGCTACTGGGGTCCAAAATGAAGAGCCCCCCTAAGCTGGCATAGATCACCTCATCCCCCCCGTGGCCGGCAAACACATCCGCCACCTTGTAGCCCTGCCCGTTGTGGTGGCCGGTAGCGGGTACCTGAGCGACTACCCGTCCGTTGGTCCAGTCCGCACCGTCGTCACTACCGGTAAAGAGGTACACATTCGGCAGCGCTTCGGCTAGAATAGCGGGCTTTCCCTCGTAGTTGATGATTAGGTTAGCGTCTACGTTACGGCCTAGATCGAGCTTTTCCCAGGTCCCGGTCATATCAGCGCCGGGGTTCAGGTAGACGTTGCGCCCGGAGACGATGTCCATGTACCCATCGTCGTTCAGATCGCCGGCGGCCAGGCCGAAGTAGCGCAACCACTCCGGCTCATCGAAGTCGCCCCACATGGCTTTGCTGCTGTCTACCTCGATGTAGGTCCAGCTGTCGGTGGGTAAGACGTCCGGTACGGAAGACGCATCGGTGCCGTAGACTGCCCCGATGCCGTCGTTGTAGCCGCGTTTAAAATCTTCCACAGGATTGCCGCAGCCAAAGCAGAGGTAGGCGGCGGCTAGTAGTAGGGCGTAGCGGTAGTACTTCCTAGTCATCTATTTGCTACCTTTTGTCTCGTTGCGGAGTAGGTAGAGCGTCTTAGCCTCATGTTCCGGTAGGCGGAAAATGTCGTAATCACCGTCGCCCTCAAAGTCGGCTACGCGGCCGTTGTAGATGCCGCCCTGAGCAATCACGTCCTCCGTGAAGTTGCCGCTGCCGTCGTTGACCAGTACCATGACCTCGAAGTGATCCACGTTCAGATTGACTGCGCGGCCCTTATTGATGCCGGTCACGATGTCCATATCTCCGTCCAGGTCCATATCGAACACTTGTAGGGTGTGGGCGGCCGGAATGCTGTCGAGAATGATAGTCTCAGTCCACTGCCCATCGTCTCCCCGCGCGTACATCGCCAGGGGGTAGCCGGCCCGCTCGCTGTGGGTCACGAAGACCTCCGGGCGGCCATCACCGTCCATATCGGCTACGGCGTTTTTGGTGCCATCGGCGCTCCAGTCGCCGGTCTGATCGTGCCAGCGGGCGTTGAGTTCCTCGCGGGCCCACTCTCCCTTCAGGTCGCCGCCGGGGTTCAGGAATACGTAGCCATTGACGGCCACATCCACGTCGCCATCGCCGTCCAGGTCGCCTACGTCCATTCCCTCGTGCAGGCCCGGGGCCGTCAGATCGGCCACCATCGTAGAAGTACCATCCTCGTTGCTCCGGTGGATGCGCAGGTTGTGTTTTTCGTAGGTGAGTACGGCCAGGTCGTTACGGCCGTCGCCATCGAAATCGGCGATACTCAGATCCTTCACCGCCCCCTGCGCATCACCCACGGTGTGGGGCGTCCAGTCGGGTGCCTCGTACCAGAAGACCTCGGCCGGGGCGGCGGCATCGTCCCATTCACCGGTGTGCTTGACGGCCAGTACGTCCACGTCGCCATCACCGTCCATATCGCCGGTTTCCAGGTCACCGGAGGCGAAGGTGCCGCCGGTGGGGGGTGCTTCGGCAATGATCGTCTCCTGCCAGATGCCGTCGGCGGTCTGTCCGCTGCGGTAGGCCAGGTAGCCGCCGTGGGCATTGTTGTTGATGTACACGGCGTCCATGAGTCCGTCGCCGGTGACGTCCCCGATTGTGAGGGCCCACCAGGTATTGGCCGTGTCCATGATCTCGTGGCTGGTGAAGGTCATGGCTGGTTGTTGCTCCCCCACGGCGTCGGTCGATTCGGCTTCGGCGGGGCCATCGTTGCCGCAGGCGTACAGGGTGAGCAAGAAGAGAAAGCTGAGGTAGCGCATGGATGGGTGAGTTAAGTCGGGCGGGGTCGCGGGTGCACTATGGATGGCAGGAGCGCGAGCGCGTTAGTGAGGTAGTTCGATGAAGGTTGCACCGGCGGCCCCGCCCGCAAAATCGGTCTGCAACGGGGTACGCCGGACGGGGGAAAGATAGCCAAAAGCGAACTTACCTTTGCGGCCATGCGGATGACCGTTTTTTCCCGGGGGCCCGGATTGTACAGTACGCGGCGGCTAGTGGAAGCCGGGGAAGAAAGGGGGCACGAGGTGGAGGTGGTGGACCACGCCCTGTGCAGCATGTACCTGAGCGGGGGGAAGAGCGCGCTGCTCCATAATGGCTCGCCGCTCCGCTTGGGTGAGGTGGCCATACCGCGTATCGGGGCCAACATAACGAGTCGGGGCGTGTCGATCATCCGGCAGCTGGATGTACTCGGCGTGCCGCATACGCTACCGGCCGATGCGCTCCTACTGGCGCGCGATAAGAGTTGCTGTCTGCAGCAACTGACGGCGGCGGGGATCGACGTGCCGCGTACGGTGCTCTGTTTTTCGATCTTCGAGGCGCGGCTGATCGCTAAAAAACTAGCCCCATTCCCGGTGGTGGTCAAGCTGCTGGAAAGCACCCACGGGGTCGGCGTGGCGCTGGCCCACAACATGTACCAACTGGAGCGGCTGGTGGAGGGCTTTTTGCAACTGCAGGACCGGGTGCTACTGCAGGAATACATTCGCGAATCACGGGGCAGCGACATCCGCGCGCTAGTGGTCGGTAAGCGCATCGTGGCCACGATGGAGCGGACGGCCGCCGAGGGGGAATTTCGCGCCAATATGCACCGGGGGGCCTCGGCGGTGCCGGCCACCCTGAGTGAGGCCGATGAAGCCCTGGTCCTCCGCACTGCGGCGCTGATCGGGGTAGAGGTAGCGGGGGTCGACCTGATTCCCAGCAAGCGCGGTCCGCTGGTGATGGAGGTCAATGCCAGTCCCGGCCTGGAGGGCATCGAGGGCACTACGGGGGTAGACATTGCCGGGGCCATCATCGAACACGCAGCCAGTAAAGTATGAACGAGATCACCCCCCTGACGGTCGCCAACGGCGAGTTTTACCCCGGTCAGTCGGGGGTGGTGGAGCTGGTGGCCGGACAGCTACCGAGCGGGAGTCCGGTGTCGATCAAGGCCCACGTGTTTCGGAGTTACAAGCCGGGGCCTACCCTGCTGTTTCTGGCCGGGGTGCACGGCGACGAGATCAACGGCGTAGAGATCCTGCGGCGCGGCCTGAAGCTAAAGCTATTCGACAGCCTCACGGCGGGTACCGCGGTGGTGGTACCGCTACTCAATGTGTACGGTTTCGATAACTTTCGGCGCGACGTGCCGGACGGAAAGGATGTGAATCGCAGCTTCCCGGGCAGTGCCACCGGCTCGCTGGCCAGTCGGGTAGCCTACGGACTGAGCAAAAACCTACTGGCGCACTGCGACCTGGCCGTGGACTTCCACACCGGCGGGCGGGGCGTATTCAACTTTCCGCAGATCCGCTACTCCCCGGACGATGAGGGTGCGCTGCAGGCCGCCGAGCAGTTCGCGCCGCCCGTGCTGCTGGCCGCGCGGGCCCCGGTGAAGTCGCTGCGGCGATCGGCCCTAAAGTCGCTGGGCCTCTCCGTACTCACCTACGAGGGCGGGGAAAATCTACGCTACGACGGGCGTAGTATCTCCGAAGGGATGGCCGGCATTCGGCGGCTGCTTGAGGCCCGGGAGATGCTGGCCCCCGTGAATGGGATAGACGAGCGGCAGCCCATACGTATCACCAATAGCAGCTGGGTGCGGGCCGGTCGGGCGGGGCTATTTCAGTGGACGAAGCGGAGCGGGTTCCCGGTCCGAAAGGGGGAGCCGATCGGCACCATCTTCGATCCGCACGGGGTACGGCCGAACAAGCGCATCCTGGCACCGCGTAACGGCTTCATCATCGGTCATAACAATGCGGCGCTGGTGGGACAGGGGGATGCGTTATTTCACATTGGGTACTAACCAGCGACTATGTCAGTACAGGTAGAGGGACTCACGAAGCGGTACGGCGATCAGCTTGCCCTGGATGGCATCAGCTTTCGGGCCAAACCGGGTGAGGTATTAGGCTTCCTCGGACCCAACGGAGCGGGTAAGACCACCACCATGAAAATACTGACCTGCTACCTGAGCCAGACCGAGGGTACGGCCACCGTGGCGGGCCACGACGTGACTACCGATAGTCTGGCGGTGCGGCGGGCGGTGGGCTACCTACCGGAGCACAATCCACTGTACCGGGATATGTACGTGCGGGAGTACCTACAGTTTGCCGCCCATACGAACGGGGTGACTGACGCCAAGGCGCGCATCGCTACCCTCATCGAGCGCACCGGACTCGGGCGGGAAGCACACAAGCAGATCGGAGCGCTCTCGAAGGGCTACCGGCAGCGGGTGGGGCTGGCGCAGGCGCTGTTGCACGATCCGGCGGTGCTGATCCTGGATGAGCCGACGAGCGGGCTTGACCCCAATCAGTTGGCGGAGATCCGGGCGCTGATCCGGGAGCTGGGGAAGGAGAAGACGGTGATTTTCAGTACCCACATCATGCAGGAGGTGCAGGCAATCTGTGACCGGGTGGTGATTATCGACCGGGGCAAATTAGTAGCCAATGATCCCATCGAGCGGCTGGAGCGAAGGTTACGGGGGGAGCGGTCGCTACTGGTGGAGTTTGACCGGGCGGCGGATGTCGATGCGCTAGAACGGATTCCTGGGGTGAAGCGGGTAGCCACCGTCTCCCCACCCGCCCGCTACCGCCTGTATCTGGAGCAGGACACGGAAGTGCGGGCCGCCGTATTTCATTTTGCGGTGGCGCAGGACCTTACTCTGCTGACCCTCACCCCCGAGGTGCTGAGCGTGGAGGAGGTCTTCCGGGCCCTCACTACCGCCGGATAACTACCTTTAGCCCGTGATGAAGTGGCTCGTGGTACTGGTGTTTCCCTTCTGTCTGCTGGCCCAGGACCGGACCTTCGACGCGGATTTTCGCTTCGCCGACGGTGTGTACCTTTCGAACGCTAGCCTGCTGGCTAACCGGCCGGATGTCTCCTGGGAGAGGATAACCGGTGAGATGGTACAGTTGCCGGATGATTACCGGGTGCAGGTCGACAATTTCGGCTACCGCGAACGCGATTACGCTCCCCCCTACGCCATTGCGCTGGACGGGCTACCCTACTACTTCGTCCGGGAAGACAGCAAGCGGGGTTTTCACGAATTCGCCGGTTTACGCAGCGTGGGGCGCTACGCTACGTTGCAGTACGATACGCTGATCTACAGCCGGCAACTGATGAAGGCCTACAACCCCGTGAACGGTCAGGCCTTTCGGCAGGGCTACGTGGAGCGAGACCGGCAGCGGCGCCTGTATCGGATACTGGATAGCGCGACCGGAAAGCGACTGTCCTTCGACCACCCCACCGTGATGCGGCTGGTAGCCCGCGAAGAAGACCTGGTGGCCGCCCTGGAGCGTACCTCGCCGGACGATACCCCGAAGCTTCTGCGCGCACTGGAGCTCTACAACGAGCGCCACCCGCTGCTGCTGCCTACCCAAGATCGTACCCCCTAGATGCTTGCCGTATACCGCAAGGAGATCAACGCCTTTTTCGCCAGTCTGATCGGCTACGTGGTGATCGGGGTGTTTTTGATCGTGACGGGGCTATTTCTCTTCGTGTTTCCCGAGACCAGCTTACTAAATTACGGCTACGCGAGCCTGGGTCCGTTCTTTACCCTGGCCCCGAACGTGCTGCTCTTTCTGATCCCGGCCATCTGCATGCGCGCCCTGGCCGAGGAGCGACAGACCGGCGCTATCGAGCTCCTGGTGACCCGTCCGCTGACCGACTGGCAAATTATACTGGGTAAGTTTCTGGCCTGCGTGACGCTGGTGGTGATCGCGCTGCTACCCACTATACTTTACTACTACTCGGTCTACCAGCTCGGCGAGCCCGTTGGCAATATTGACACCGGCGGCACCATCGGCAGCTACATCGGGCTGCTCTTTCTAAGCATGGCCTTCGTAGCGATCGGACTCTTCGCCAGCGCGCTGACGACCAACCAGGTTGTCAGCTTTCTGCTGGCCCTGGCCCTCTGCTTCTGGTGCTACTTCGGCTTCGACTACCTGGCCTCTCTGCCCGTCTTCTACGGCAACGGCGACCGCCTCATTAGCAGTCTCGGCATGCAGGAGCACTTTCAGAGCCTGGGCCGCGGCCTCATCGATACGCGCGACGTGGTCTACTTCCTGAGCGTCACGGGCTTGTTTCTGTTGCTAACGGTGCTGAGCCTGGCGCGGCGGAAGTGGTAGTTTAGCCCCGAGCATGCCTACCCCCCGAGACATCCTGCAACGGTACTGGAACTACCCTAGCTTCCGCCCCCTCCAGGAGGAGATCATTACCAGCGTGCTGGCGGGCCAGGATACCCTTGCGCTGCTGCCCACCGGTGGGGGAAAGAGCCTCTGTTTCCAGATTCCCGCGCTTGCACTCGAGGGCGTGACCCTGGTGGTATCGCCCCTCATCGCGCTGATGAAGGACCAGGTGCGCCAGCTCCGGGAGCGCGGCATCGTGGCCGAGGCCATCTACAGCGGACTGCGCACCAGCGACATTGATCGCATCCTGGATAACGCCGTGTATGGCAACACCAAATTACTCTACCTAAGCCCCGAGCGTCTGCTTACCGACCTGGCGAAGGAGCGCATCCGCCGTATGCCAGTTTCACTGATCGCCGTCGACGAGGCGCACTGCATCAGCCAGTGGGGCTATGACTTTCGGCCGGCTTACCTGCGAATTGCGGAGCTACGGGAGTACCACCCAAAGGTGCCACTGATCGCGGTGACGGCCACGGCTACCCCCGAGGTGGTAACGGACATTCAGGATAAGCTATCATTCGGGAAGCGGCGGGGGGTGTTTCAGCAGAGCTTTGCGCGGGAGAACCTCTCGTACATCGTGCGGCACCCCCCGGGGAAGGAAGACCAACTCGTAAAGGTACTGGAGGGGGTGAGTGGTAGCAGCATCGTCTACGTGCGTAGTCGCGGACTCACTAAAGAGATCGCCCACAAGCTCAGCCGCCGCGGCATTCCCGCCGCAGCCTACCACGCCGGCCTCGAGCCGGCCGAAAAGGACCAACGGCAGGCCGACTGGATTGCCGATAAGCTACGCGTCATCGTGGCTACAAACGCTTTCGGGATGGGCATCGATAAGCCGGCCGTGCGTACAGTGATTCATTACGGTCCGCCGGACAGCCCCGAGGCCTACTTCCAGGAGGCCGGCCGCGGGGGGCGGGACGGCAATCCAAGCTACGCCGTTATGCTGTATCATCCGAGCGACGGGGAGCGGTTACTGCGCAACTGGACCTATAGCTATCCGCCCATCCCCGAGATAAAGCGCATGTACCGCGCCCTGGGCAGCTACTTGCAACTGGCCGTGGGCGGCGGGCAGGGCGAGACCTTTGAGTTCGATCTTACGCGCTTCAGTCAAAACTTCGGCTTCGACATCCGCCAGGCATACAGCGGACTCAAGGCGCTGGAACAATCGGGCTACATTATCCTCACCGAGGACCTCAAGCAGGCCGCCCAATTGCAGTTCATCGTACCTAAGGAACGGCTCTACGACTACCAGCTCAAGAATCCACGGGTCGACAAGATGGTGAAGTCCATCCTACGCACCACCCAGGGTGCCTTCGTCAACCCGGTACAGCTGCGCGAGGGTTCACTGGCCAATTTCCTGCAACTCTCCGCCGAAGAACTGCGCCGCATCCTCGTCAAGCTGCGCGGGGATGGCGTCATCGACTACACCCCCGAGCGGCAGGGCCCGCAGGTGGTCTTCGTGGAAGAACGCATCGACCCCGATAACCTGCGTATCGATGAAGCCCGCTACAACTTTCTCAAGGAACGCGCCCGCCACCGTATCGATACCATGATCGCCTACTGCGAGGGCAACGAGCGGTGCCGATCCCAGCAGCTGCTCCGCTATTTTGGCGAAGAGGATCCGCCCGCCTGCGGGAGTTGCGATGTGTGCCGCCGCCAGTCCGTGACACCCCCCACTAACCGACAGGTGTACGATAGGGTCATGGAGTTGTTACAGCCACGGGGTGAGGTCACTATCGGTACTGTGCTCCGGGCATTTAACGGCATGACCAGCCATACCGTGTCCGGATACCTCCAGGCATTAATTAATGAGGGTATCATCGTCAAGGACGGCGACAAACTTCGCCATCCGTGAGGATCATCTGCACCGTCACCAACGACCTGAGCCACGACCAGCGCATGCACCGCATCTGTAATACCCTCGAGGGCGCGGGTCACCAGGTACTGCTGGTGGGTCGCTTACTGCCCGGCAGCACTCCCCTACCCGACCGGACTTATGCCACCTTCCGTATCCGTTGTAGGTACACCGCAGGGAAATTATTCTACTTGGAATTCAACTACCGGTTGTACCGCTATCTAAGGCGACAGACGGTCGATGTAATCTGCGCAGTCGACCTAGATACCCTACTACCCGCTAGCCTGTTACGTAGTCATCAGGTCAAAGTCGTTTATGATGCCCACGAGTGGTTCAGTGAAACTCCGGAGGTGGTCGACCGCCCCGCCACCCGCGGATTTTGGCGCCGGCTGGGTAGAAGGCTCGTACCGAAAACCGATGCCCGCTACACTGTGGCCCCGGAACTCGCCCGACTATTGCAGGAAGATTACCAATCGCCGTTTTCAGTAGTAAAAAACTTACCCAAGCAAAGAAAGATTACAAATAAAGAAAATATCGAAGGAGTAATATTGTACCAGGGCATGCTGAATCCAGGTCGCGGTCTGGAAACCGCCATCACCGCCCTGACTCTTCTACCGGACTGTAAGTTGTGGATCGTTGGTTCCGGCCCCGAAGAAGCAGCGCTAAAGCAGCTCACCGCCACCCTGGAGCTCACCGACCGTGTGTGGTTCGCCGGCTTCTACCCGCCCGCCAAGCTACCCGAGCTAACGGCGAAAGCCTGGCTGGGCCTCAACCTCCTCGAAGGATCCAGCCCCAGCTACTACTACAGCCTGGCCAATAAGGCCCTCGACTACATTCAGGCCGGTCTGCCGAGTATCCAGATGGACTATCCGGAGTACCGCACGATCAACGAGCAGTACGAAGTGTTTGAGCTTCTTTCCGAGCTTGCCGCACCTGCGCTTGCCGCCCACATTCAGTACCTGCTCGATCACCCCGATGCCTACGTGCACCTACGGAAAAACTGCCGGACGGCGGCGGGGGAGCTTTGCTGGGAGCGGGAGGAGGGGAAGCTATTGAAGATTTATTTAGCTCTTGAAGCTAGCCTACGAGACTAATCTTCCCCCCCTCGATGCGCAGCTTCAGCCGGTCGAAATTCTTCAGCCAGCCCACGAAGTCCTCGCCGAGCAGCTCGCGGCGCCAGCCGGAGCCGAGGATGCTCTGGCGCACACTCTCGTCCTGCTTCATACGCTTAATGGCATTGCGGGGCATCACCAGGGCGTGACTGATTTCGGCCTCGGCGGCGCGGTACTTCATGAGCAAATACAGTAGCTCGACGATCATATCGTCGTCCTCATCATCGTGGTTGGAACGCTGGATCTGTTTTACTACGTCCAACTCCTCGGGAGTAGCCGGCGTAGTATAGAAGTCGACGAAGAGATCTCCGTAACGGCCCACGGTCTTACCCGGCAGCCGACGATTCTCCTGCATGCTTTCCTTGCCGCCGCGCACACCGCGCACGAGCTGCCCGATGAGCTTACTGGACAGGATCATTTCCTTAGAATAGTTGCGCTGTTCGGCCTGGGCCCGGCGCCACTCGTACAGGCGGAGCAGAAAGATCCGCTCCTTGGTCTTACCCGAGCGCGCGATGTTGCTGTTAAGAAGCTCGTGGTGCGGATCGCGGTAGTAGTAGTCGGGGTCGGTCATCAGCCCGCACTCCTCGAGGGCCCAGTCGAGCCGGCCGTTAGCGCGTAGTTTGTCCGTGATCGTGTCGTACAGTTGGCGGAGGTACACCACGTCGTAGAGGGCGTACTTGATCTGTTTTTCGCTCATGGGGCGGCGCGACCAGTCGGTGACTGCGTAGCCCTTACCTACCCGCTCGCCGGTCTCGGCCTCTACGAGCTTGGCGAAGCTGGTGGGATAACGGTGACCGATGAAGGCAGCCGCCACCTGAGTGTCGAACACGTTGGTGGGCGTGATGCCGTGCGCCCGGTACAGCAGCCGGTAGTCATTGTCGCCCGCGTGGGTGATCTTGACTACGGCCGGGTCCTGCAAAATTTCTAGGAAGGGGCCCAGCTCGTCGATGGCCAGCGGATCGAGCAGAAAGTAACCGTGCACGCTACTGATTTGAATCAGGCAGAGCAGGGTGTGGTAGCGCTTCTCGCCGATGAATTCGGTGTCAAAGCCCATCCAGTCAATATCGCGGTGCTGTTGGTTGAAGTCGTGGAGCCCTTCGGCTGTATTAATGAAGGTGTAATCGATACCGGCTGCGGTCATGAGAGGTGATTCAGGTCAGGTAGCCGTCCATTGTAGCGGCTACTTAGGGTGTGACGTACGCATACCGCGCGGGTCACTATACGGGGCTTAACGTCTTGTTACCGCAAAGGTTACAGCCAACCCCCCAGCCCGCCAAGCTGTTCCCGCTAAAATTTACCGTATGAAACTCGCCAAACGTCTGCTCATCGGCCTGCTGGTCCTCGTGGTGTTACTCGTCGGCTTCCTCCTGGCCGCTCCTATCCTGTTTAAGGACCAGATCGTAGCCAATGTGAAGTCGGCCGTCAACAATAATCTGAACGCCAAGGTCGATTTTGCCGACGCCAACGTGAGCTTCCTGCGCAGCTTTCCCGATATCTCCCTGGCCGTCGACGACTATAGCGTGGTAGGTATCGACACCTTTGCGGGCCTTCCCCTGGTGACCGGTCGTCAGGCCAGCGTAGATTTAGGCTTTTGGTCCGTCGTCGCTGGTGATGGCAACTACAACATTGAAGCCGTCACCCTTGATGCCCCCAGCATCAATCTCTTGGTTCTAACGCCAGAACTAGCCAACTACCTCATCGTCCCGGAAACTGAAGAAGCGGGCGGGGCCGCCGGTGCAACGTCCGAGGAAGGCGCCGATCCACTCATCACCCTCGATCACTTCGCGGTCAACGACGGTAGCCTCGTGTACGATGACCGCACCACTACCACCTACCTTAAACTAAGCGGTCTTGAAGCTATCGGCGATGGCGACTTCACCGCCTCGGTGTTCGATCTCAATACGGTAGCCAAAGCAAATGCGTTTACCCTTGCCCAGGGGGGAGTCACTTATCTAAATGAAGTTACGCTCGATGCAGATGCCATAGTCAATATCGACGCCGATGCCATGCGCTATACCTTCAAGGACAATCGCGTGACCCTCAACGCCCTGGCCCTCGAATTCGGCGGAAGCATTGATCTTCAGGATAATGACGACATCGACTTCAACCTTACCTACCAGGCTCCAGCCAATGACTTTAAGCAACTTTGGAGTATCATTCCCGCCGCATATACTGAAGGTTACGAGCGCGTGCAGACCGGTGGTACCTTCACCCTACAGGGTACGGTCAATGGTACCTACAATGGAGATAAAGAGGTCTACCCCGCCTTCACTGTGAACAGCAATATCAGCGGCGGCAGCGTGCAGTATCCCGGCCGCCCCGTCGGTATCACTGGTATCGATGCGGCGCTTGCCGTGAACAGCCCCTCCAGCGACCTCGACCAATTAGTAGTTGACGTCCCACGATTTGACTTCACGCTCGGTGGCGATCCGTTCGCGGGGCGGTTCCGTCTGAGCTCGCCGCTCTCCGATCCCAGTGTGGATGCCCGGCTGAAGGGTACGCTCGACCTGGAGAAGTGGTCGAGCGCCATTCCGCTGGAGGGCGTCAGCGAGCTGGCCGGCCGCATCGTAGCGGACATCACGATGGACAACGTGCGCCAGAGCGCCATTGACGCCGGCCGCTACGCTGAGGTGAACCTAGCCGGCGACCTGCTGGTCAGTAACCTGGTCTACACCGCAGAGGGTACTCCTTCGGTACGCATCGCCCAGGCCAAAGCCGACTTCACCCCCCAGTATGTCGACCTTCAACAGTTTACCGCCACCCTAGGCCGCAGCGACATTTCGGCCTCCGCCAAGGTCAACAACATCCTGGCCTACTTTAGCCCCGAGCAGACCATGCGCGGCAGCGTGACGATGCGTTCTAATTACTTCGATGCCGACGAGTGGATGACCGAGGAGGACAGCGAGCGGGTGAGCAGCCCAGCGGAATTGAATGCCACGGCCACCCCTGCCCCCGCCCCCGAAGCGGAAACTGAGGTGTTCGACCGCTTCGACTTCGACGTAGACGCTGAGATTCAGGAACTCGCCTATGGCACGTACCGACCAAAAGACCTGCGCGTAGTCGGCAACATCAAGCCCAATCGGCTCGAAATTGCCAACGCTGCCGCCACCCTGGAGCAGAGCAACTTCACCATGAGTGGCGTGGTCAACAACCTCTTCGACTACACCTTCGACGACGGGGTACTGACCGGGGACCTTTCCGTGCGCTCCGGCTACTTTGATGTGGCGGACTTTATGGAGGATGAGGGGGTAACCACTACCAACGATGCACCTGCGACCCCGCCCGCTGCCGACGCTACCGCCGAGACTGCCCCCATCCCCGTGCCGCGTAATATCAACCTGAAGGTCGACATGGTCGCCGATCGCGTGCAGTACACCGATATCACGATGAATGACGTGCAGGGTACTATGCTAGTGCGCGATGGTGCGATAGTGATTGAAGACGGTAATGCCAATCTGCTCGGCGGCGCCATGGACTTCACCGGTTCCTACGATACGGCGGAGGGCCAGGAGCCAGGTTTCCACTTCTCCTACGACATGAAAAATATGGACTTCTCGCAGGTCTTCGGAGCGCTCAACACCTTTGCGATCCTGGCTCCGGTGGGTAAGTTCATTTCCGGTAACTTCAGTAGCCAACTCGTGATGGAGGGTAAGCTTGGTGCTGATCTCTTCCCGCAGTTGAGCTCCATAGATGCTAAGGGACTACTCCGTACAGCTGAGGCCCGCATCGCTTCCTTCAAACCCTTGCAGGTGATCGGTAACGCTTTGAATGTCAACGAGCTAAAAAACAGCACTACCCTGAAGGATATCATCGCCGCTTTCCAGATCAACGACGGGAAAGTAACGGTCGAGCCCTTCGATTTCCGACTGGCGGGTATCCCAATGCAACTAGGCGGCACCCACGGACTCGACACCGATATGGACTACCGTATCCGCGCCGCCGTACCCCGCTCGCTCATCCAGGGTAATATCGTGACCGGCACAGCGCTCTCCGCCCTTGATAAGTTGGCCGGTCAGGCCGGAAAGCTGGGCCTTAATATTACCCCCGGCGATACCCTTAATCTGAACGTCAAGCTTACCGGCAGCCTTGCCGATCCGCGCGCCGGCTTCGACCTACTGGGTACGGAGGGCGGTGGTGGTGACGGATCGCTGGCGGGCTCTGTCAAAGATGCGGTAAAGGACCGCGTACAGGAGGAACTAGAAACCCGCAAGGAGCAGGTGCGTGATGAGCTAGCAACCCGCGTCGATAGCGCGAAGGCCCTAGCTGGTGCCCGCGCCCAGGTCGTAGAGGATAGCCTACGTAGTGCCGCCGCCCAGCAGGCGGAACGCCTGGAACAGGAGGCCGCGAACAAGTTACGTGGTGCCCTTGGACTGGGTCGCGATAGTACAGCAACTGCTGGTGCCGACAGCCTCGCCTTACCCGGCGCCGCCCAGGATGCGGTCGATGACGTGAAGAAGGAGTTGGAGAAGTTTAACCCGTTTAAGCGGAAGAAGAATGGTGGAGGAGAGTGATTAGTCTTCACCCAGGAGCTCCCAAGCGTTCCGGTACGCTGCTGACCTCGGTTTGGCGTTGGCGTTTGTCATCTTCTACCAGGTGGATTTCGCTGCCGTAGGAGCTGAAGACATCAGCCGGCATAACGTAGAAGTTATGGGTATCCTCTATATAGAGGATGGCAAAGTCGAAATCCTCAGGAAGATAGTTGCTCCGAACCATCTGGCGACGATTCGTCTTGGTGCGCCTCACGTCTATGACGTAGTTCTTTTTAGCCTGATCATACCAGGCGTACTTTACCTATATCTTATATAAGCACTGTTCGATGTCCAGTACGAGGTCGTAAGGCAGGTAATCGCCGATGGGTCTACACACGCCCCATCCACGTTTTAATGCTTCTAGGATTACGGCTTGCTCCGCGATGTCGCCACGCTGCTTCGTCAGCATAGACCGAAAATATACAGGAAGTGGTATAAACGCAAAAAGCCGCTACGAACTTCGGTTCGTAGCGGCTTATGCCAATGTAGCGGGGGCAAGACTCGAACTTGCGACCTTCGGGTTATGCGTACCACTATAGCTTTCGCTACGCCCGCCTACAAAATAGACGGATTTGATGGTCTGGACTTTCTCTTCACCGGCACGACTACGGTCGTGCTACGGTGTTCACCATTAAGTCTCTACACCTTCCTAGAAAAGATCCAGGCTTGGCTCGGGATTACCATACGAAAGGCTTCCCCGAATTTGATGAATGTTCACCCAGGCGTTTCCACCTAGGCAGCCCAAGCAAGAAAAGCTGCTGAGAGTTATTCAGTGCGTGCGGTGGGTATCACCGTACGAAAACCGTTTTGACACGGCCAGTTAAACTTACAATCTTGAGCCCGACGAGCTACCAACTGCTCCACCCCGCGATGTAATTTGTACCACGCTACCATCGTAACGGGTTGCAAAGATAGAGACAATCCACGAACGGCAAAAGTTTCCTACAGCTTTTGAAAAAATTAATCTTCGGCCTCGGGGGCGAGCTGGATGCGCAGACCGTCCAGGGCATCGGTGATGCGGAGCTGGCAGCCGAGGCGGCTGTTGTCCTCGACGAAGAAGGCCTGGTCGAGCATGTCCTCCTCGTCGTCGCTCATATCGGGCAGGGGGGTATCGGTGAGGATGTAGCAGTGGCAGGTGCTGCACAGGGCCATGCCGCCGCAGGTGCCCTTGACCGGTAGCTCGTAGGCCTTGCAGACCTCCATTACGTTCATGTTCATGTCGGTGGGGGCCTCGAGTTCGTGGGCCTCGCCGACGCGGTCGATGACGGTGAGGAGGATATTACCGGGCTCGGGCATGGCGGGAAAGGCTTTTTGGGGGCGCAAATATAGCGTACCTTTGCGGCCGTTTAGCGTAAGCGAGTCGATCTACACCACCCCACAAACCGAAGTTCAGCGGCATATGCCGTCGGGCGACTCCGTCGACTACCCCATGGAAAAGTACATCAACCTATTTGATTTCTCGCAGAAGGTGAACTACCGGATCGAGATCCTCTCCGGACTTACCGTTGCCCTGGCCCTGGTGCCCGAGGCGGTGGCCTTCGCGTTTCTGGCGGGCCTGCCGCCGCTGACCGGACTCTACGCCGCCTTCGTGATGGGTATCGTCACGGCGGTACTGGGCGGCCGGCCCGGCATGATATCGGGAGCCACTGGAGCGGTGGCCGTCGTAATCGTGTCGCTGGCCCAGTCGCACGGCATCGAGTACATCTTTGCTACCGTGGTGCTGGCGGGAATAATTCAGATGATCGCAGGCTTTCTGCGGCTCGGAAAACTGATGCGGCTGGTGCCCCACCCCGCCATCTTCGGCTTCGTGAACGGGCTGGCCATCATCATTTTCATGGCGCAGCTGGACCAGTTCAAGAATCCGGACACCGGGGCCTGGTTGACGGGGCCGTCGCTGCTGATGTTCAGTGCTCTGGTGCTGGTGACTATGGCTATCATCTGGGGTCTGCCGCGGCTTACTAAGGCGGTGCCGGCCTCACTGGTTGCTATCCTAACTGTATTTGGTATTGTAGCTGCACTGGGCATCGAGACCACGACGGTGGGTGATCTAGCGAGTATTGCCGGCGGCTTTCCGCCCTTTCACATTCCGCAGGTGCCGCTTACCTTCGAGATGCTGAGCGTAATCGCCCCCTATGCGCTGATCGTGGCCGGAGTGGGATTGATTGAAAGCCTGCTAACCCTCAATATCATCGATGAGATCACCGAGACACGGGGACGCGGGAACAAGGAAGCTGTAGCTCAGGGAGCAGCCAACATACTATCGGGCTTTCTCTCCGGCATGGGCGGCTGTGCGATGCTCGGCCAGTCGTTGATCAACATCAGTGCGGGTGCACGAGCCCGGCTATCGGGGATCGTGGCGGCGGTGATGCTGCTGGTGTTCATCATGTTCGGTAGTAGCCTGATCGAACTGGTGCCGATGGCGGCACTTACCGGACTGATGATTATGGTGGCCGTGGGTACCTTCGAGTGGGCGAGCCTGCGCACCTTTGGTAAGATGCCGAAGTCAGACCTACTTGTAATGGTACTGGTGACCCTGGTGACCATCTTCCTGCACAACCTGGCCCTGGCCGTCATCGTAGGCGTGATCATCGCGGCGCTCAACTTTGCCTGGGAGAGTGCTAAGCGCATCCGCGCCCGCAAACACGTGGACGAGCGGGGCGTGAAGCACTATGAGATTTACGGTCCGCTCTTCTTCGGCTCGGTGGCGGTGTTCAATGAGAAATTCGACGTGCTGGGCGATCCGGACGAGATCGTAATCGACTTCCGGGAGAGCCGCGTGGTGGATATGTCGGCTATCGAAGCACTCAATAAACTCACGGAACGCTACCACCGGGTAGGTAAAAAGGTACACCTACAGCACTTGAGCAAAGACTCCCGCCGGCTACTCAATAAAGCCGATGCTATTATTGAGGTCAACCTAGTCGAGGACCCCACCTATAAGGTAGCGGTAGATCAACCGGCCTAACACCGTGCTATCTTACCGGTCTTAACCAACGCATATGCCCAAGCGGATCGGTATTACCGGAAACATGGGGGCGGGTAAGACCACCGTCTGTCGGGAATTCGAACGACTTGGCGTACCCGTCTACTACGCCGACGATCGGGCCAAGCGCCTCATGGTGGAAGATGCCGTACTGCGCGAGGCCATCGTTAACCGTTTCGGGGAGCGGGTGTATACGGCCCAAGGCCTCGACCGGGCCTACCTCGGCAATCGCGTGTTTGGTGACGCCCTGGCACTGGCCGATCTGAATAGCCTGGTGCATCCGGTAGTAGGCCGCGACGGGAATACGTGGCACGAGCGGCAGACGCATCCCTACACCCTCCACGAGGCGGCCATCTTGTTCGAAATCGACGCTGCCGCCAGTTACGATGAGGTCGTGGTGGTAAGTTGTCCGGTAGGGGAACGACGCCGGCGGGTCATGGAGCGCGACCGAATCAGTGCAGCGCAATTCGAGCAACGCGCTGCTAAACAGTGGTCGGACGAGCGCAAGGAAGCGGCGGCGGACTATCTCATTACCAACGATGGGCGCACCCTGCTACTACCCCAAATCCTGGTCCTCGACCGGCAGTTCCGCACTTAATGCGCTACGTTGTCGTTTCCTCAGGACCAATACCGGATCCTATGCGCTTTGTGAGCCTTCTGTTCGTTGCTTATTTGTTTACCGCCTGTGCCTCCGAGTACGCGACCGACGACGCCCTGATCGATAGTACCTACGCGGTGGCCGGTCAGCCCGAGGTCGCCAGCCAGGCGCTGATGGCCGAGCCCGATACCGTTCCGCTACCGGATGCCGGCTATAATGACACGGTCGCGGGCAGCGGGGAGAACGCACCCCACCCCCTACGGACTGAAAATCGACGAGGAAGGAGAAAACTACGCGGAGAGTAAGGGGGCCGCCCCTACAACTGCGACTGCACCCGCGGCCGCGGCCCAACAACTGCTGAGGGGACGCTGGGTCAATACCGCGGACGGGCAGGAACAGGTGGAACTCACGCCCACCCACTACAAAACCTACTACGAAGGGGAACTGCTGGTGGAGGAAAATATGGAATTTCACGGCGTATGCCCCGATGCCTGTAGCGGGGGGGGTAAGTACGGGCAAGCCCTGCTTTACGATCTCCGGACCGGCGCAGACGGATTGCTACGGCATCGTGCGCCTGGATGAGGACCTACTGGAGCTGCAACTACTGGGCGTGAGCAACGAAACAATCGTATATCGGAGAGCGGACTAAGGAAGTGGCGGGGATGGTTAGCGAAAGTAGACATCCAGCGTATATATGTTTATGAAGCATATTCTAACCCTGCTACTTGCGGTGATTGTCCTACTACGTCTCGGGGCGCAACTGAACGCGGAACTTGTCGGCAACCTGGACTACGACGTCGATGTAAATGACGTGTGGGGCTACGTGGCACCGGACGGAACCGAGTATGCACTGCTGGGCCTCTACGACGGCGTAGCGGTGATCTCCCTGGCCGACCCGGCCAATCCCGTGGAGGTAGGCCGCGTAAGGGGGCAGAATAGCAACTGGCGGGATATGAAAACCTACGGAGACTTTGGTTACGTAGTGGCCGATCAGGGGGATGCCGGACTCACCGTGATCGATCTGCGGAGTCTGCCGGACAGCGTGTCCTATACGACGCGGCAGTATACGGTGCCGGGATTTGGGCGAGCCTTCGTGCGGGCGCACAATCTGTACGTGGATAACGCACGCGGCCTGATTTTCGCCGCGGGGGGGGACCGGAACCTGAACGACGGGGGTATCCTGGTCTTCGATGCGGCGGCTGATCCGCTGGCCCCACCGTTAGTGGCGGTAGGGCCAGAGACCTACGCCCACGATGTGTACGTGCAGGACGGAGTGATGTACGCCTCGGAAATCTACCGGGGAGAGCTAGCTGTCTACGATATCACCGACCTGACAAAAATCACCAAGCTGGGGGTAACTTCCACGCCCTTCTCCTTCACGCATAATGCCTGGGCTACGGCGGACGGGCAGACGGTCTTCACTACCGATGAGCGGGCCAATGCTTCGGTGGCGGCCTATGACCTGTCGGACTACGGGGACATCCGGTTGCTGGATGAGTACCGTCCGCTGAGCAGCCTGAATACGCGCACCATCCCCCACAACGTGCACGTGATCGACGACTTTTTGTCGATCAGCTACTACACCGACGGGCTGCGGGTGGTGGACGCCAGCGATCCGGCGAACCTGATCGAGGTGGCCAACTACGATACCTGGCCGGGAGCGGATGGGGGGTTCAACGGAGACTGGGGGGCCTACCCTTTTCTTCCTAGCGGCCTTACCCTGGTGTCGGATCGGGCGACCGGACTCTACGTGATCGACGTAGACTACCAGCGGGCGGCGCGGCTAGCCGGAACGGTCAGCAATGCGGTAACCGGAGGGCCAATCAACGGGGCGGAAGTGGTAATTCTGGATGCTTACCTAAATCGGGGTACTACGAATGCGGCCGGTCGGTATGCTACCGGGGTGGTCGTCAGTGAAACAGATACCTACCGTGTGCGGGTGAGCGCTCCGGGCTACTTCGCCGATACGGTGAGTGTCCGGCTGGCCAGCGGGCAGGAGGTGGTGCGATCGGTCGCGCTCGAACCACAGATTGTGGCGACTACGACGCTCTCCCTGCGTGACCGCGTCACGGATGCGCCCATCGCGCTAGGACAGATAGTGTTAGTACGGGATAGTCTACAGTATCGTGCGGTGGGTGATACGCTGGCGCAGGTGACGCTCACCGACGTACCAAGTCAGGGTTACCAACTAACGGCTACGGCCTGGGGCTACCGGGAGCTGCGTATTCCGGAAGTGGAAATCAGCGCGCTAGCCGATACGGTGCTCTACCTGGAGCGCGGCTACGCGGATAGCTTCATTAGTGACCTGGGCTGGTCGGTCACGGGGGATACTACGGCCGGGGCGTGGCAGCGTGGTCCTGCCGGGGATGTACAAGACATAGCCTACCTGACCGGGCCGGTGGATTCGTTGGCGGGTGATACCATCGTGGGTAGTAGGCGGACCGTACTGGTGTCACCGTACATTGATCTGAGGGCCTACCGGGACAATCCCATTCTATCCTACTCGTACTACGTGGCAAACGAAGCTCCTTTTGCGCCCGATGACTCGCTACGGGTGGAGCTGGCGGGGCCGGCCGGTGCGGTGCTGCTTGCAGTGTACGGGAGCACCGGGGGCGAGTGGCGCAAAGATAGTATTGACCTGACTGGAATGGCAAATTTATCCGACTCTCTACAGCTGCAAATTTCGGTGAAAAAGCAGGGAGCGGACGGCAGGATCGAGGCGGGCTTTGACGACTTTTTGATTCGGGATGGAGACCTGACTTCGCCGGTTGGGCAGGTAACTTCCGACCGGGTCGAGCTGCGGGTGTATCCAAATCCTAGTGCGGCCTACTTTACGTTGGAACTACCGGCGGGTCTAGCTACCGGACGGATGCTGGAGGTGTACGATGTGGGGGGGGTGCGAGTGGAGCAGGTGAAGGTACCTGCGGGGAGCCGGCGGATTAACTTTGGGGCGGCGCTGCCGCGTGGGGGGTATGTGGTGCGTTTGGGGAGACCGGCAGTTAGGGTGGTGAAGTGGTGAGGGTACTTGAGTATCACCGCGGTTTGCTAGTTAGTTGTGACAGCTCGGGTGACAATACTTTCCTGGATGAGTGGCACGGGAGTAACCCATACGAGATAAAATATTTTGTGTCATGCTTCGTACTTATAAAACAAATAATTACATTTATGGCACACTACACTACCATGGCATCCACTACTCCCCGTTTTACCGCCGCTTACCTACTCAATCGCCTGACCGGCGGTGATGGCGGTGCAGCGCAAGTACTGCGCGACGCGGCCGATCGGCAGCAGTACCTGACCCAGCTCAGCAATAAGGGGGTGGCCATAAAGTAACTTTGGTCCGCTACCTTCGGGGCTGTGAAGCGTAGATCCCGTACCGCCCTGCTGGTTTGCTATCTGCTTATTGTAGCTACCCACCTGTACTATCCGAAGTGGCAGCAGCCCGCGGGAGAGGCTACGATTAGCTACGATGTGTCGGGGTACTATATGTACCTACCGGCGGTGTTTATTTACCACGACCTACGGGAGCTAAGATTCTTGCCGGAGATTATAGCGGACTACCGGCCGACTGACGATCCGTATCAGGCCTTTACCACGCCCGAGGGACACCGGGTGATGAAGTACAGCCTGGGGCAGTCGCTACTCTATGCTCCTTTCTTTGGCCTGGCCCACGCTTTCGCTACCGTGAGCGGGGCCTATCCGGCAGATGGCTTCTCTCTACCCTACCAACTGGGCGTGTCGCTCAGTGCGCTATGCTTCAGCTTTTTAGGACTTTACCTAGTGTGCCGCGTGCTGCGTCGGTACTACGCTGACGGGGTGGTAGCCACGACGCTGCTGCTGATCACCTTCGCGACGAACTACCTCAATTACAGCGCGATCGACGGAGCGTTGACGCACAACTACCTCTTCACACTCTACGCGCTGCTCATTTTTCTGAGCGACCGGCTGTACCGTCGGCGTCGGCCCGCCTGGATTCAATTTGCTAGTATCGGATTACTGGTGGGCCTGATGGCCCTGGTGCGCCCGACCGAGATACTTGCCGTACTGATTCCGGTGTTTTGGGGGGTATCGGTTGATCGGCAGGCCCTACTGGATCGATTCGCGTTCCTAAAGCGGCACGCTACGAAGATTGGGCTGGCGGCTGCGTTATGTCTAGCGGTGGGCTCACTGCAGCTAGTGTACTGGCACTATGCTTCCGGGGACTGGATCGTGTACAGCTACCAGGATCAGGATTTGACTGGCTGCGTCCGCACATTCGCGAAGGAATGTTTAGCTACAAAGCGGGCTGGCTGACCTACACGCCGGTGATGTGGTTTGCGCTGCTCGGGTTTTTACCGCTCTACCGGCGGCGGCAGGGTACTTTTTTAGCACCGGTGCTCCACACGGGCCTATTTATTTACGTGGCCTTCGCCTGGAGCATCTGGTGGTACGGGGGAAGTTTGGGACAGCGAACCCTGGTGCAGGCCTATCCGGTACTCGCCTTTCCGCTGGCCGCGACGTTAGCCTGGGTGGCCGAGCGGCGGGCAGTTTGGCGCGGCTTATTTACGGCCGTATGCCTCGTTTTTGTAGCCCATAATCTTTGGTTTACCCACCAGGCACACCGGGGCGGGCTATTCGTGACGGAGTGGATGACCGGCGCGTACTACTGGCGTACTCTGCTCACCTTCGAGCGGGACAACGATAACTTCTTGCTACTGGATAATCCCGAATACTACCGCGGGCGGCCCACCGGAATAGATACGCTATACGTCAATGATTTTGAGGATGGGGATGGCCGCCTCTGTCCGCAGCTAACCTCCTTTTCCGGGTCTGCAGGCTACTGCGTGTCCGACTCGGTTCAGAACACCCCGGAGTTCAAAGTTGAAGTTCCTCTGGCGCGCCGTCAGTGGGTAGAGGTATCGGCGGACTTCCTCAGCAGCGGACCCCGTTGGAATATTCACAACAGCGCGCAATTGGTGCTGCGGTTTTACCGGGACGGGGCGCCGGTCAAGGAGAATATTGTCCGACTGCACCGGGTCCTAAATGCGGAACCCCAGCGAAGGGTCAAGCTTCAGGCACGTGCCCCCTGGGATGGAGCCGACGCCGTCGGGGTACTGGAATGGAACGGTGGGGCGGCCCAGCCCCCATTGATCATGGATAATCTGGTGATCGTCACTCTCGATTAGACAAGGTGCGGTCAAGATAAAAACCGCGTAGTAGCTCGGCCGCGGGCTTCCCGCCGGGCGTGTAGCCGCGATCTTCGCTATCCCAGCGGTCGGAGTAGCCCAGGTAGCTGGGCCATTTCCAGACGAACATACCGGTGAGGCGACTGGAGGCGCTAGCGGCGGTAAGCAGGGCCCGGTAACTGCGTTCCTGATCGAGCACGCTGGCGGGTCGGTCCGCGGCCTCGGCGTGGGGGTTGATCCAGGCGCCCGCTACCGAACGGTACCCCACCTCGGTGAGCCAGAGGGGGCGGCCGGCAGCGGCACTGATGCTATCGGCTAGGTGCATCCAGCGTGTGGCACCTGCGGTAAGTTGCTCGTCGGTCGCGGAGGCGGTACCGGCCAGGGGGTAGTAGCTGTTGAGTCCGATCACGTCGAGGTCGCGCCAGAAGGTGATGTTTTCAAACTCCTGTCCCCAGTTTGCGGCGTAGGTCAACTGACCGCTGTACACCTTCCTTAATCGCGCGATCAGCTCGCGCCAGCGATCGGGATACTCTAGGGTAGCGTGGACGAGCTCGGTACCGATGCAGAGGGCAGCCACCCTTTCGCGCTCGGCCATGCGGGCGTAGTGAGTGATCCAGCGTTCGTAGGTGGTAAAAAAGTGATCCATTCGGCTTCGGTGGCGAAGTCGACCTGCCCCGGCCAGGCTCCCCCCACCCATATCTGGGGTTTGAGGAGTACGGCGAGATCACGTGCCTGCGCCTGCCGAATGGAGTAGGTAACGGCCCCATCGTTTTCGGAGCCTGCATCCGTGGGCACGAGCAGTGTGCCTACGCGATCGGCAGCGGGCATATAGGTATAGGGTACGATAGACACGGCGGTGATGTTCAGGGTCATGAGGCTATCGAATGAAGGAGCCACCTCGCTGCCGCCGTAGCCATTGTATACCCGGTAGCCCTCGTGGGCAAAGGTCATGCCGGCGTAGAAGGCGGGTAACTGTATTTCCACCTTATTGGTGCCTAGTAGCTGATTGGCTACCAGGTGTACTTCACCCGCCCCGAATTGCACGGCAGCCATATTACCGCGCCGCAGGCCGATGCGTTCCACTGAGGGATAGAGGTACACATCGCGTAGGTGGGGGACAGAGTCACGATAAGTTACTAGGCGTGGTAAAAGGCTATCGATCACGTCTACCGCTGCCCCATCCATCGCGTAAAAGCTCAGGCTATCTACCCGCCTGACTGGCCTGCCCGGTGGCGGAAGAGTTATTGCGCGGTGGGGGTCATAGGACCAGCCCGGATTGGCGTAATCTCCGAGTCGTAAGGTCCCATCGCTATCCGTAATCTCGTAGGCCCACTGCCCGCTGAAGATGCTCCACCAGTTTTCTGACGCGGCCCTGCGTAAGTCCTGTACAAGCCCCGAGGGGTCCGCACCAATCCGCAGGCCGATGGTCACGGGCATGGTATCCGAGGCGCTGAGGGGACTCAGTAAGTTATTCATAACTAAATGTTCTCCGGCCGTGTAGCCCAAGTCGCCGAGTATAGGTCCGAGGGCTCGCCCCAATTCCTGCGGTAGCTCGGTCCCGATAACGAGGGCCGGCAAGGTCGGATCATAGTCCGAGCACTCCTTGAGCACGAGGATTTTGTCCCGTGGCCGCTGGCGTAGCGTCTCCCGGGCCCAGTCGAGTAGCGCGGTGTCGGTAGAACAAACGATCAGCTGCCACGTAACGGCCCGCAGATTAGCTCGCTGCACCGTCCTACGGTCGAGAGGTACCCTACCTTCGGTGAGTGGGATTGCCTGCCGGGTACACTGCATCGCACCCGCGATCCCGCATAGCGCCAGTATGAGATATAGCAGCAACCGTGTCACGGCTCCCGTAGCGCTTCGGCGATCCGGTCCGGGTAATCGGTGATGATGCCGTCGACGCCCTGCTCACGTAGCTCGCGCATCCGTGCCACTCCGTTGACCGTCCAGGGGGACGATGCGCATGCCCAGCGCCCTGGCCTCGGCGATCACGGCCGGGGTAAGGGGCTGCTCCCAGGGGCTGTAGATCGCCGGTACGAAGCCGAGCGCCTTCATTTTGGCGGCTACTCCACCCGGTGCCTCATCGAGGTAGGCCAGCTGTAGACTGGGATCGCGGTCGTGAATGACGGCCAGGGTCGGCGGATCGAAGCACTGGAGGGTAACCAAGTCCGGGTGGCCCCAGGCCAGAACATCCTCCACCACCAGATCGACGAACGTAGCCCGGTCGGGCACCAGCTCCGGCTCCCAGTCAGGCTGGTACTTGAGCTCGATGTTGTAGCGGGGGGAGGGGCGGTCCTGCTGTACGCAGTACTGATCTACCGCGGCAAATACTGCGGCCAGGGTAGGCTTGGTGGCCGGTCGGCGGGCCTGCTCCGGGAAGCGGGGGTGAGGGCGCAGTCCGCAGTCGTAGGCAGCGATCTCCGTAGCGGTCAGCTGGCGTAGGCTGATCTGTCCGGTGATGGAGTCTCCCTGCGGCGTCTGGCAAATCGTGGGCTCCATGTACGGATCGTGACTCACGACGACCCGGTCATCGGCCGAGATGACCACGTCGAGCTCCAGGGTGACCACCTCCGGGTAGCTCAGGGCACGGAGGAAGGCCGGGATGGTGTTTTCCGGGAGCAGCCCACGGGCCCCGCGGTGACCCTGCCAGTCGAAGGGAGAACTGCTCTGGGTCACCGACATGGCCTGACGGTTGGAGCTACAGCAGAGCAGAAGCAGGAGGGCAGTATATTTGAGTCCATGAAGCACTTCGTCGTTCTTGTTTTTCTACTGGCCGGTAGCAGTTTCGTTTCGGCCCAGGCCAGCGACAGTCTGGCAACCAATGGTATAGATGCCAAGATAGCTCGCCTGCTCGAGCTCAGCGGGGCCGAGGCCCAGTTTCTGGGCGCGGTTGACAACATGATGGCCATGCAACGCCAGCAGATGGATAGCGGCGCGGTGCCGGCCGACTTTTGGGATGAATTTAGCAAGGAGATCCACGAGGAGGGCTGGCGGCTGATCCTGCCGGATTTAACCGCCGTGTACCGCAACAATATGACGGAAGAAGAGATTGACTACCAAATCGCCTACTTCGACAGCCCCCTGGGGCAGCAGATCGTGGCCAAGCAGGGCACGATCATGCAGCAAAGTATGGCCGCCGGCCAGCAGTGGGGTATCACGATGGCTACCCGGGTCGGCGAGCGGCTGCAGGAGGTAATGGAAAAAGAGTAACGTCTATGCTCGGCCACTGGCTTTTTTGGGTAGCGGCCCTGTTCGTCATCATCTTTGTGCGTTACGTGGCCTTCAGCGGGGGGTATCATTACCTGCTGCGCGACCGAATGCGAGATCGCTTCCGGCACCGCATCTTTCACTATGAGGTGGGGGCGGGTGCGCAGGTGCAAACAGAGGTACGAAGGTCTGCGGTGGTGTCCCTGATCTTCGCTGCCTTCGGGATTTCCGTCCTAGTGCTCTGGCAACAGGGGTGGACCGAGCTCTATCTGGAGCTCGGCACGGCACGGGAGTGGGTCTGGCTCCTCCTCGGCCCGGCAGTGTTCCTGCTCGCCCAGGAAACCTACTATTACTGGATTCACCGTTGGATGCACCGCCCGGGCGTGTACGAGCGGGTACACCGCTGGCACCACGATAGCATCGAGACTACCGCCTGGACGGCATTCAGCTTTCACCCTACGGAGGCGGTGCTGCAGGCCGTGTTTCTGCCCGTTAGTGTGCTAGTCATTCCCATGCACGCCTTTGCCTTTCTGACGCTTCTGGCCGTGATGACGCTATCGGCCACCATTAACCATGCCGGCATTGAAATCTTTCCCGCCAGCTGGGCGCGACTGCCGCTGCTGCGCGGACTCATCGGCGCTACCCACCACGATGCCCACCACAAGCAGGCCCGCTACAATTTCGGACTGTACTTTACCTTTTGGGACTACTGGATGGGGACGGAGAGTCCGAAGTTTCGGGAGCAATTCGAGCGTTATACGCGCCGGTCGGAGGACAAGGCCGGGGCGGAAACATAGGTGCAGACCCAGGCCCGGTAACTAAAGATTCGTTCTCTTCGCAGTTCCACCTCGCGTTCAACGATCCATCCACGCCGAGTTAAAGCCTCACTGTAGTGATGGGCGAGGTGTTGCTGGGGGTGGAGCGCGTCTCCGGGTAGGGCACGAAAGATGGGCAACAGCCAGGCGTACCGGTGGACATCGGTGGAGAGAATGAGCTGGGTACCCGGCCGGGCCAGGCGCGTTAGGGTACCGAGACTTTTTCCCCAGTCGGCTACGTGGTTAATGGCGTTGAAGCAGTAGATCACGTCGAAGGGGGTGGTGAGTTCCGTACGCTCCAGGGATTCCGGCACGAAGTGCACACTCGGGTAATCGCCGGCGGCAAATACGGGCAGTCGCCCGTAACGTGGTAGCAGCGGATCGAGCGCGGTCACCCGCTGCCGCTCGTGTAGTAAGGTGAACACCCCCGCCGGTCCGCAGCCTGCATCGAGTACCTGGGCACCGGGAATAGCCGTAATGTCCAGTTGATCGAGCAACCGCCGCCAGTAGGCTTTTTTACTGCTCAGGTAGTGCGCCGGCGTCTGCCCCCGGAGGTACCACTGCCACCAGCGTAGTTCGAGGAACTGGGCGGTGCGCCAGCGGAGGGTGGGAAGCCACTTCATCGGGCGTAAGGTATTGACTTTGCGGTGCGGGGTGGGATGCAACATCGATTCACCGCTGAGCCTTTACTGTAGGGCAGCTGTCCCACAAAAATATCTAGCGATGAATGACAAAACCACCAAAGCGGGCGGGGTCCACCTGGCCTTCGACCCCGTGTTCAATCAGGAGGGCGAGCCGGAGAGCTACCAACTCTATTTGCTCAACGGTTCGGACCATAAAATTCTCTTTGAGGTAAAGGTGCGTACGGGCGATACCGCCCGCTTCAACAAATTCGGTCCCCTACCCGCCGGTGAAAAACTACAACTGACAAAAGTGGTTTACCACTGGCTGAACGAACGCCTTACCGTCGACCTTGACGTGCGCGCTGCCGTCGAGGGCGGTACCGGACCCCGGCACTACCAGCAACTCAAGATCAAGCCCAAGCAATTTTTTAGCAGCTACCGCGCGGTGCCGCAGCTGAGCCGGGGTGCTCACCTGTACACGGTGTTTCCCCGCATCGATTCTAGCTCGGTAGCAGAGCGCAGTACGGGGCCCAGTCTGCGGGAATTAACGCGGGCTCAGGTAAAAAAGCAGGCCGCTACGACCGTTGCACCTGCGGCCCCGGCTACTGGTCTACAGGCGCGGGTAGATTTTCGGGATGCTCTCGATCTACACCTGGCTGCTCTGGTCGACGACCCCGCCCGAATTCCGAAAACGGAGGTACTCGCCACCCAGCTGCGGGCGTTTGATCACTACATCGATCAGGCCCTGCGGCTGGACGTGAAGCAGGTCTACATTATCCACGGCGTAGGCGACGGAGTACTCAAGGCGGCCATTCACAAGCGGCTGGAAACGGTGCCCTTCGTGCGCAAATTCCACAACAGCTACCACCCGCGCTACGGCTACGGGGCCACCGAGGTACTCTTTGAATCGTAACTTGCCCCAACCTAACCGATACCGTATGAAAGTCCTCCCCTACCTCGTCCTGCTGCTCGCCTTCGGCTCCTGCAATAAGGCCAAAATTACCGAGTTGGAGACCAAACTGACCAGCGCCGAGAGTGAAAACCAGCTCATCCGTAGCCAGCTCGAAAACGTGCAGCGTACCAACGGCGATCTACTGGCCCGTATGGAAGACCTCAGCGTGATCTCCAAGGAGGGTGCCACCAGCATCCGCGAGAGCATTAAGGGCTTCAGCAGCCAGACCGAACGGGTCAACGAATTGAACCGGAGCATCCAGCGAAAGGATAGTCTAAACCTGGCGCTGGTACAGAATCTGAAGCGGAGTCTCGATGACATCAACGATGAGGACGTGCAGGTCAACGTGCGCGGCGGTAAGGTCTTCGTGAGTATCAGCGACCGGCTGCTCTTCGCCAGCGGATCGAGTAGGCTCAGCCCCGAATCGGCCAACGTGCTCGACAAGGTAAGCCGGGTGCTCAACGACCACCAGAATATCGACGTCATCGTGGAGGGCCACACCGATAACGTACCCGTCAACACCGGCTCGGTGAAGGACAACTGGGAGCTGAGCACCATGCGGGCCGCCTCCGTGGTCCGTATGCTGGTGAGTGAGTTTGGGGTAGATCCCTTCCGCCTCACCGCCGCCGGCCGGGCCGACAACGATCCCCGAGGCGACAATAACACCCCCGAGGGCCGGGCCATGAACCGGCGCACGGAGATCGTCATCACCCCCGCCCTTGACGAGTTCTTTAACCTTGCGCAGGATCCAGCGCAGGCAGGCTAGGCAGTATCAGGGGCGGGGCCGCGGGTGCCACCACGATGCGGGGCACGGCGAGCCGGGCCGTGATGAGCCGGCGGCAGGCGCTGTATCCGTCCTTTACCGGCAGGATGAGCTCAGTCTCGATGGGCAGGGACTGCATGTGGCGGTCGTCAATCTCCCGTAGCGGCCAACTGCGCTCGCTCTCCAGGGTGACGGTGAGTACCGTACGGCGGGCATCGTAGCTCGCTTTGACCACCCGGGCTGCGAGCAGTTCTCCCCGGTTGCCGTGCAGTTGCAGGCTACCGGCGGTGAAGTTCCCACTGCCGTCGAGGGGGTTCTCGCGGTCCTCTACATTGACCGTCAGGTGCCACTGAAAGGCGTACTCTCCGCTATTGCGCCGGCGTAGCTCGAAGCGGGTGCCGGCCAATTCCACCAGGGGGTGAGCCGAGGTATTCATGCGCTGCCGGACGGGGATGCGGAGTTCCGGCATGCCGTCCCTGGCGGGTAGAAGAAGGTCATAGGCGACAGTAACCGGTTCCTGCTGCCCCTCCTGAAAGAGCGATGGCTCGGTCTGGCCCTGTACGGTGAAGTTGAGCCCGGCCTCGGTGGCTAGTACGGATAACTCGGGACGCTCCCGGTAGGCGCCGCCGCGTACATCGGCGATGGTCCAGCCGGCACTGGCCAGGGCATCAGGCAGGCCGACGAGCTCAACGGAGTGGCGGTGGGTAGCGGCCTCGCGCAGGGGCACGGCAGTGGCGCTTACGGCGGGTAAATTGGCAAAATAGGCGGCTACCTGCTCCGGGCCTGGCAGAGCGGCAAACATAGCCTCGCGCGTATAGGGGCCGGTGAAGTCGGTGTAGACGATGGTTTCCCAGTCGCTGGCCGAAAAGCTGTTCTGGTTCTCGCGGCGGTGAGTGAGACTGCTGTTGATGCTGGCGCTGAGGGGCAGGTTGACGTTGACCCCTACGGACTGCTCGGCGGCGATCACCTCCTCGGCATCGGTGAGGTGCTTGATCAGTACACCCTCGAACTGGCGAAGGTAGTAGGCCCCGGCACGAAACTCGGGGTGCTCCAGGTAAAATTGCCAGAGGCGGGCCATGAGGGCGGTGGTGCGCTCGTCCCCGGCACTGAGCTGCTCGGATAGTGGGCTCTGGAAGGAGCCGGCCATCGCCAGGACGCTACTGCTGCGTTTGGCATCGGTGTCCAGGGCCGCGGCAAAGGCGGCGTAGGGGGGCTTGAGCCCGGCGTCGAGGGCGGATTTTAGGTAGCCGCCGCAGTTTTTGGTGAGCACGAAGCTATCGAACCCATCGCGGGGCTCGGGTAGCGTACCGGTCTCACCGTCAGCTACGTAGAGCAGACTGCTGGGACTATAGCGGATAGCATCTAGCGGGGCGCTAATCTCGCGCTCGGTAAACACGTAGTTCATCAGGCTGCCGCCGTGGATATCGGCCTTTTCCACCCGGGTGCGCAGGCTGCGCTGGCCGAGAAATCGTTCGATGGTGGGCGGAGTATAATCGCGTTTGCCGTCGGCTTTTGTAAAGCCGCAGAAGTCGTAGTGCCGGGCGAATACATCCTGGAGCGCGCCACCGAGAGATAAGCGGCTGTAGGCGCGCTCCGGGGGCCAGGTGGGTTCGTCCCTATTGCGACGGCGCTGGGCGTCAAGTAGGCCGGGCAGGGTAACCAACAGAAGTAAGAGTGCAACGAGAGTAGGGCGTATACGCATGTAGGGCGGTGGAAGCTTCAAAGCGTCCAACGCCCAAGGGCCGAAGCCTATTGCCGGTGTTTGAGGCGGACGGCGTTACCGATCACCACCACATCGGAAAAGGCCATAAAGAGGGCCGCCCACATGGGATTAAGGTAACCTAGGGCTGCCAGGGGAATGGCCACGATGTTGTAGCTGAAGGCCCAAAATAGACTCTCGCGGATGGTGCGGACAGTCAGGGCGGCGATGTGACGGGCCTGCACCAGCAGCGAGATATCATCACGCATCAGCACGACCTGGGCTGCGTCAAGGGCCACGGCGCTAGCGCCCCCCAGGCTGATGCCGAGGTCGGCCCGGCTGAGGGCGGCAGCGTCGTTGATTCCGTCACCTACCATAGCGGTGGGCTGCGATTGGCTCAGCGCGGTGATACGTGCGAGTTTCTGGTCGGGGCGCTGGCCGGCGTGCACCGTTTCGATACCGACGGTGCGGGCCAGGCGGTCGGCCTTCTGCTGGCGATCGCCCGTGAGCATGACGGCCTCGACGCCTTCCTTGCGCAGGGAGTCAATTACCGCCCCGGCACCATCCCGCACTTCATCTACGAGGGTGAACGAAGCCAGTAGCTCGCCGTCACGGGTAAGCGCCACATCGGCCTGCTCGTCAACGCCACCGGAGGCACCCAGGAAAAAGGGGCCGGACGTGATGCCGCTACCCGCCGTCTCGTGTACCGTGTACGCACCGGCAAAGGCTCGGTAGGCCTCAGTTTGCGGGTGAGCCAGTTCCTGCTTCCCCAAAAAGTCGCGAATGGAGCTAGCGATGGGGTGGGAACTGTAGCCTTCGAGCTCGAAGATCAGTCTACCGACCAGCGAAGGATCCGCTCCCCGGGCTACCCGGTAGTCGCCGACCGTAAGGGCCCCGGTGGTCAGGGTGCCGGTCTTGTCGAAAACCATGGTTTTGATACCGGCCAGCTTTTCTACCGTGCTCCCCCCCCGGATCAACACGCCCGCCCTGGCAAGTCGCCCTACCCCAACCATTACGGCGGTGGGAGTGGCTAGGCCCATGGCGCAGGGACAGGAAATGAGTAGCACCGCGATGGCATTCATCAGCGCCTGGGTGGCAGTGGCGTAGCCCGTAAGCCAGCCGATCAGAAAGGTCAGCGCACTGATGGCGATCACTACCGGCACGAAAACCGCGCTAATCCGATCGGCCAGTCGCTGCAACTCCGGCTTGTCCGCCTGGGCGGTCTTGACCAGCTCGATGATCCGCGCCAGGGTGCCGTCGCGGTAAGCGCGCGTCACCTCCAGGGTGGCCTGCCCGTAGACCACCAGACTACCGCCGAGCAGTGTATCGCCAACTTTTTTCTCTACCGGTAGGCTTTCCCCGGTGAGCATGGATTCATTCACCGCCACCCCACCCTGGCGGAGGAGGCCGTCGAGCGGAATTTTGTCGCCCATATTGGCCCGCACCTGCGTCCCCGGCCGCACCTGCTCGACGGGGAGTTGTACCAACGTGCCGCTGGGCATGACGGCGGTGATACGCTCGGGACGTAGCGCGGTGAGGGCACCAATGGCCGTGGTGGTACGCTGCACGGCCCGGGCCTCCAACCAGTTGCCGACCAGCACCAGGGTGATAATGGTAGCGGCGGTTTCGAAGAAGTAAAAGCGGGGCTCCCGGAGTGCCAGCCCGATCACACTGTAAATAAAAGCAGCCGTGGCGCCCAAAAAGATTAACACGTCCATATTGAGCAGGCGCTCGCGCAATCCGGAGAGGGCGGAGCGGCCGAAGTGAAGTCCGCCGATGAGATAGACCGGTAGGGCCAGGGCAAACTGCGTCCAGCCGTTTTCCAGCCAGGATACGTTAAGACCGGCCACCATGAGGAAGTGGCCGAGCAGGAGGGGCAGGGTGAGGGCAGCACAGATGAGCAACCGTTGCTGCGTGGTGAGCCCCCGGGAAGGGACCGATTCGGAGGCCGCATCGTCCACCACCCGAAATCCGAGCTTGTGGATACCCGCCCGGATGGTAGCGGCGTCGGCGGCGGCGTCATCGCGGCGGTAACGTACCTCGCGGGTTTGAAAATTGACCAGAACGTCCTCTAGTCCCTGGCGCTCGAGGTAGCGGTGGATCGACTGCGCGCAATTGTTACAGTCCATCCCGTCTACCCGGAGTTCTACGATGTCGGTGCGGCTACTCACGAACTAAAGCGATTAATTTGCTTTCTACTGGGAACGCCCCACGGGCGTAAACAGTTACTACAACCTACAGCACATGAAGACGCTATCTCCCCTATTCTTACTCCTAGCCCTGTTCATTTACGCCTGCGGTGGCGACACCAAGGAAATGGACATGGACCAGGGCGGTGTCGAGGAAGAGAACGGCCGCGACCTGATCGGTGACGGCAATCCCGGCAGCGAGAATATCACCCTGACAGACTTCCCCGAGTCGACCGACTTTCCCAACGCCAGTATTGATGACTGGACGTACAAAGGTGCCACCTTCGACTACAAGGTCAGTGGCTACGAGTTTGCTCAGCAAACCCCGGATGCCGATGAGATCATGTGCGCCAACTCCGCCCAGGGGCAGCACGTCCACCTCATTATCGACAACGAGCCCTACATCGCCAAGTACGAGCCAACGTTCGAGCAGGACATGCCCGATGGCCAGCACTATATTCTCACCTTCCTGAGCCGTAGCTACCATGAATCCATCAAAACACCCGCCGCCCACCGTGCCGTCATGGCCAACGTGATGAACGGAGGGTTCGACCAGCCCGCTGAGATCACCGATCCGATGCTGTTCTACAGCCGACCCAAGGGCAATTACGTCGGTAAAAAGGAAACGGAAAACGTTATGCTCGACTTCTACCCCATCAACGTGGAGCTTGGAGACGAGTACCAGGTCCAGGCTACCATCAACGGCAAGGAGTTCATGATCGACGAATGGAAGCCTTACTTTATCGAGGGACTGCCGATGGGTGAAAATACGGTGACGCTCACGCTGATGCGCGGTGACAGCATCGTGGATGCTCCGTTGAATCCCGTGCGCCGTACCTTCACCCTGGAGGCCCTGCCCGCGGAGGAAGCTACTGGAAAATAGGTGGCTTATTCAAAGCGGGTAATCTCCCCACTTTTGATCCGGCTCATGTAGCTGGTCAGGGCGCGCCGGACGTTCGGCATCAGGATGTACAGGCCGGCGACGTTGGGGAAGCACATGGCAAAGATCATGGCGTCCCCGAAGTCGAATACTGCGCTGGCCGAGATCGCCGAGCCGATCACGACGAAGATGCAGAAGATCACCTTGTAGATGGCCTCGTTGGTTTTGGACTCGCCTAGGAGGTAGGTCCAGCACTTCAGGCCGTAATATGACCAGCTGATCATTGTAGATAGGGCGAAGAGAATGACCGCTACCCCCAGCACCAGGGGGAACCAGCTGATCACGCTTTCGAAGGCTGCGGAGGTAAGGGTGATGTCACCTACGGCGTCGTTCACCTTATTCTCGAAGGCCAGCTCGGCGCCGTAACCGCCGTAGTTGGTAATGATGATGACCAGGGCGGTCATGGTGCAAATCACTACCGTGTCGATGAATGGCTCGAGCAGGGCCACGACCCCCTCGCTGATCGGCTCGTCGGTCTTAGCGGCCGAGTGGGCGATCGAGGCCGACCCCACGCCCGCCTCGTTACTGAAGGCCGCCCGCCGAAAGCCCTGGATCAGTACGCCGATGATGCCACCGTAGAGGGCATCCGCATTGAAGGCTCCCCCGAGGATGGTGGCAAAGGCCGCCGGGATATCGGTGATGTGGTAGGCCAGTACGACCAGGGCACCCAGTACGTAGATACCGACCATGAAGGGTACCACCTTGTCGGTGACCTTGGCGATACTCTTGATGCCGCCCAGAATGATCAGGCCTACGGTGATGGACATGGCCAGCCCGAAGATCCAGCCCCGCCCGTAGAAGAAGCTCTCCGTGCCGCCCGTGACCTCGGTAAGCTGCTGGGTGGCCTGGTTGATCTGCACCATATTGCCGCCCCCGAAGCTACCGCCGATACAGGCGATGGCGAACATCACGGCGAGCACCTTGCCGAGCGTGGCCCAGCCGGGGCCCTTCTCCTTCAGTCCCTTGTCGAGGTAGTACATCGGTCCGCCGGATACCGAACCGTCGGCGTGGACATCGCGGTACATCACGCCCAGGCTACATTCTACGAACTTCGAAGTCATGCCCAGCAGGCCGGCCACGATCATCCAGAACGTAGCTCCCGGGCCGCCGAGTGCTACGGCGTACGCTACCCCGGCAATGTTGCCCACCCCTACGGTGCCCGAAAGCGCCGCGGTAAGCGCCTGGAAGTGACTCACCTCCCCCTGGTCGTCGGGATCGTCGTACTTGCCACGTACCACGTCCAGGGCGTGTTTGAAACCCGTGATGTTGATGAAGCCCATGTATACGGTAAAGACCGTGGCACCAATGATGAGCCAGGGCAGTACAAAGGGGATCTCAATTCCCCCCACCGGTACGGTGAAAAACACGATGGATTCCACCACCGCCGTTACAGGCTCAAAGATGGCCTGTAGCCGCTCGTCGATAGTCGTACCGGGAGTACCTACCTCCTCAATCAGTTCGGGGTCCTCCTGCGCTAATACCAGTAGCGGTCCGAGAATACATAGGAGGGTGGAAAGGAGACGTCGGGACATGCGGAGTGTATAGTGTGGGAAACGCGCAAGGTAGCAACTTATACAAAAGGCGCAAACCGCCCCCGGGGGCTTTTGCGTAGAAGCCAGTACCTTACGCCCCCGCTATGCCCATTGCCCCTACCGCCACCGACTCCGAGCTCCTGTCCGCCCTGCGGCAGGGGGAGGCGGCGGCCCTCGATGCGCTCTTTCGCCGCCACTACGTCGACCTCTGCCGGGTGGCCCTACGCATCGTGAGCGATGAGGCAGCTGCCGAAGATATCGTACAGGTAATGTTCACCAAGCTCTGGACACGCCGCACCAAGCTACCCGATGAAATTCCCGCCGTCGGCCCCTACCTGCGCCGCAGCGTGCGCAACCGCAGCCTAAATTACCTGCGTGACAAACAGCGCATGCCGGTCGATGATGGCGAGCTGCCCGAGGTCTCGGCCGACGAGCGCAGCCAGCCCGGGGCGGCCCTGGAGACCGAAGAGCTCAGCCACCGGCTGCACCACGCCATCGACCGGCTGCCGGAGCGCTGCCGACTGGTGTTCGTGATGAGCAAAGTCGAGGAGATGAGCCACCGCGAAATCGCCGAGGGACTCGACATCAGCGTCAAGACCGTAGAAAATCAGATGACCCGTGCCTATAAGTTCCTCCGGGAATGGCTAGCTTTCGTCCTCCTTTTAATCGCACAGAATGCCTAATTTGCTACCGCCCCGTCAGCCAACGGACCAAAGCCGGCCAAAAGCGACCTACCCCTTGGGGGGCAGCAGCTACCTTTGGGGTCCTACCCGTGAAGCGACCACTCACACCGCGTTATGAGCCTGAATAATGATGACATCGACCGCTTGGTCACCACTTACCGGGAGGACTTTACCCCCGACGTCGAGCAGGGGCTCCGCCGGCTCCGTGCGGAGATGACGGTGGTGCGTCCGCTGCCCACCCGTTCCCGGCCCACTTCCCGCCGTCGTTTCCTTCGTTTTGCCGCCGCCGTAGCCGTGGTTGTTGCCTGTGTGGCCGTGTTTTTCCTTCAGAGCGACGGTCGTACCCACCTGAGTAATCCCGATCAGGACCTTGCCATCTTTACCCTACCCGACGGCAGCAGCATCACCCTCCAGCAGGGCGCGACGGCCAGCTACGACCCCACCACCTACAATGTGAGTGCGCGAGACCTGGAGCTGAGTGGTCAGGCGTACTTCGAGGTGCACCCCGATGCCGCCCGCCCCTTTTTGGTGCAGCACGGTGAGGGAGAGCTTCGCGTTACGGGTACGGCCTTCAACCTGCGTACCGATGGGGAGCTCATGGAGGTGGAAGTTTCCGAAGGAGCCGTCATGTTGGAGCAGCACGGCAAGTCCATGCAGGTAGCCGCTAACGAATGCGGCCTGATCGCTCCCGGTCAGCCCATGGTCCACAAACCCGCTCCCAATCTAAACCACCACGCCTGGCGTACGGGCGAGCTCAAGTTCGATCATACGCCGATTGACGAGGCCCTTACCTTTCTCTACGACAACTGGGCCATCCGCTGTACCTGGGCCAACGATCAGGCCTGCCACTACACGGTAAGCGGCAATTACCGGGGCGGGGACGCGGGTGCCGTACTGGCGGACATCGCAAAGCTGGGTGGGGCCACCCTGCGCGCCCTCGACGCTACCGGTAAGCGCTACGAACTGAGCGGTCCCTGTACGGAGTAAACCCCTACCCCATGATCCGGCCCCGCTTACTCTTGCTTTTGCTGGCGGTCGTCCCCCTTTTCCTTACCGCGCAGTCCGATAGCGAGCGGTACGGCCTCCCCCGCCGGGTCATGCCCCTGGAAAAAGCCCTGATCAGACTCAATGAGGCGGGAGCTAATCTAAGCTACCGACCCGATCAGCTTCCGAACCTAGCGATTCGCGTACCCGGCGGCAAGCGTACCCTTGACCGCTGGCTCAATTTTCTGCTCCGCGATACCGAACTGAGTTACCAACGGGGTGCGGCTGGTTACTTGGTCTTGCTTGACCCTAACCTACACAGCCGATCCTTTAATCTCTACGGTTCGGTTACGGATACGCGCAGTGGCGAGCGGCTGATCGGTGCAACTGTCCAGTTGGCCGGCGAGGCCGTCGGTACCCACACCAACGAATACGGCTTCTATACCCTACCGACCCCCGGCGGTCGGCATCGGTTGCGGGTCACCTACGTGGGTTATTCACCCGTGGAGTTGGAATTCGTGCTGCGCAGTGATAGTCTACTTGAGCTAGGGCTTATACAGAACCGCGAGCTACCCCAGATCATCGTGACGGCAAACGGGACGGTCTCCGAAACCGGTTCCTACCTGGAAACCGGTACCCGCATCGGGCGGGCGGAGGTAGCCCAACTCGGTGGCCCGGGTGGTGAAGACGACCCCCTTCAACTCGCTCGTTTGCTGCCCGGTGTCACTTCGGGATCCGACGGGGTAGGCGGCGTATTCATCCGCGGCAGTGAAGCGGGGCACAATCTGATCTTACTCGATGGGGTACCGGTCTACAGTCTAAGTCACGCGGGCGGGCTACTGAGCATATTCAGTAACCAGGCCATTCGCCGTATCGACCTGTACAAGGACGCCCTACCCGCCCGCTTCGGGGGCCGCATCGGTGGCGTACTGGACGTGCACACCCGCGACGGTAATCTCTACCAAAACGAGTTTACGATCGGCACCACGCTGTTGTCCACACAGGTAGCCGCGGAGGGGCCGATCCAGGAGGGCGAAAGTTCCTTCCTGCTGACGGGGCGCTACTTCTGGGCCGGCAACCTACTGCGGCGCTTTAGCGAGGAGTATAAATTCAGAAGGGGGAAAAGCGGCTTTACGGACTACACGGTGTACGACCTAAATCTAAAGGTCAATCAACGTGCCGGCAAGCGGGGACGCGTGTACCTCAGCGTCTACTCCGGGCTCGATGACTACGCTAACCTTAGTGTGCAACACGATACCCTGGAACCGGTGATTTCCGGAGAGACGGTGTTCAAACACGCCAAAGTATATAGCCGCCGGGAGCTAGTCCAGTGGGGCACCACCGTCGCGGCCCTACGCTATAATCATGTTTTTAACGACCGCACCTTCGGCAATTTCCGCTTGAGCTACTCCAATCTTGCCACGGAGTCGGCCTTTGAGCGCTACGATAGCCTCACCGAGGTAAAGAATCGCGACGTAGCAGGCTCGATCTACAGTGGCCACTATGACTCGGGGATCCGTCAACTGGGCCTAGCCTTCGATGGGCAGCATACCCTGGGTAGCAACAGCCTACTGCGCTTTGGTGTCGAAGCGGCGACCCATCGCTTCGACCCACAACTCGCCAGTGGAAAAGTGAGCCTGGAAACCTTTGCTACCGCCCGGGAGAGCCTGGCCGATACCGTGCACCGCCCCCTGCAACTGGTAGCCTACGGCTCGCAGGAGGGCCGGCTGAACAACGTACACTACCGCTTCGGCCTAAGGACCAGCGTCTGGCGCAACGACGGCAAGAGCTTTCTTTCGCTTTCCCCCCGCGCGTTGCTGGCCGGACCGCTGAGCGAGCGGACCGACTGGCAGCTGAGTTACGACCGGACTGTGCAGCAGGTCCACCTACTGAACAGCTTCATCATCGGACTGCCCAGCGATCTCTGGGTGCCCTCCACCCGCAGCATTGCACCGGCGACCGCGCAGCAGTTTAGTGGAAAACTGAAGCACCGAGTGAATGCGGCCTGGAGTCTAGAGGGGTCGCTGTACTACCGGCGGATGCGCAATCTAGTGTCGTATGCGGAGGGGGCACAGACCAGCATGAGCTGGTTAACTAACCTCAGCCAGGGCAGGGGGCGAGCTTACGGCTTGGAGACGCTCGTGCAGCGAAATCGGGGCAAACTGCGGGGCTGGTTGAGTTATACCCTGGCGCGGAGTGAACGCAGGTTCGGCCGCGAGATCAACCAGGGTAATCCCTTTCCCTTCCGTTACGACCGCCGGCACGCCCTTAACGTTCTTTTAATTTATCAACTTGGAGAGCACACGACGCTGACCGGCAGCTGGCGCTTCGAGACCGGCCTGGCCTATAGCCTGAGCACCGAGCTGGTCGACAATTTCAACGATCCGAACGGTCCTGATCTGCCCGTAACGAACGAGCGTAACGGCTACCGCCTTAAGCCCAATCACCGCCTGGACATCAACCTACACACCATATTGGGTAGCAAAAGCGGTCGCTTTACCCATGCGCTGGACGTGGGGCTTTACAATGCCTACGACCGGCACAACCCGGTGTATTACGACACGCGCAGGGAATGGACGGTGAGGGACAATCGGCTCCCGGAGGAGACGCAGAGCTACCTGCAGATCTACATCGCCCCCCTACTACCCGCGCTGAGTTACCAACTCACCATTTCGGGGAGCGGACGGTAGGTCTTTGGAAGATAGCGTACAAAGGCGTATTTTTACTTTCATGCCAGCGCGCTTCCTTGCGGTTATTCGGGTGGCGGCCGCCCTTGTGGGTGGCCTGGTACTTCTATCGTGTGAAGAGCCGGTTGAACTCAATATCGACCAAGCCAGGAGCCGGCTGGTAATCAACTCTAACTTCTTTCCCGGCGAACCGGTCAGTCTACGGATATCCGCCACGCGGCCGGTTGGTAGTCCAGTGGCCGCCGCAATCACCGATGCAGTAGTCACCCTCTACGAGGGAGATGAACTGGCCGAGGAACTTGACTACTACACCGATGAGAGCGGGCGCCAAGGGGGCCACTACCGCACGCAGCACTTTCGACCGCAGGTAGGTCAGCGCTACACGGTGCACGTCAGGGCGCCGGGATACGATCCGGTAACCGCCGTCAGTAGTATACCGGAACCGGTACAACTGACCGGACTACAGATCGTAACCCTCAGTAGCGCCGTGGCGGACGATAAGCTGACCTATGACTTTACGCTTCTGGTGAATTACGCCGATCCGGACCACGAGGTCAATTATTACGATTTGCGCGTGTACCAGCGGGTGACGCCGTATAAGCTAAGCGACGGCGGGGACACGATCCGGATGTCGCCCTACCTCAAGACGGTGAGTACCCCAGCGTACGAGGCCAGCCAGGCCGAAACGATCAGCGTGCTGCTGCAGGATCGCGGACCGAACGGCGGGGTGCAGGTGCATCTGCGGAGTCACCTCGACCCGCGGCAGGAACTACTCGGTGAGATCGTTGCGGAGCTACGTACGGTCAGTCCCGAATACTACTACTTTCAACGCAGCCTCGGGCCCGATCTGAGTGGCGTGAGCGGGGGACTACAGGAGCCTATCATTTTGTTCAACAACGTGAACAGCGGGTTGGGCATATTCGCTGGCTATACCTCGGTGCAACTTGACCTACAACTCGTCGCCTCGTTCTAGGGGATCACGTTGAATGGCAACAGTAGGCAACTTACGGGTCACGAAGGTTTCCGCCCAGCGGTCGTGCAGGGCTCTACTCCAGGGATCGAGAATCATCCAGACCGAGGAGAACACCGGAAAGTTGTTGCACAGGTTGACGGCAAAGCTCTGGTTCAGCGGGTAATAGGTGATAAAATTGACATAACTCTGTAGTCCAACTACCTCCGCAAGCTCCGGGGAGTCGAACACGCGGATGAGCACAAACAGCGAGGCGAACTGCGATACGGCGAAGGGCAGGTAGCGCACAAAGCTCTGATTGAGCGTGATACGGCGGTAAGTGTGCCGGTCGACCACCCGCTGCTTGAGTAGCCACTTGCCCACCGTGGCGCCAAAGCGGGCTTCCGTCAGGGGCTTATAAATAAATTGCAGCACCCAGATGGCAACGACAACACCTAGATTCGGCCGCACCACCATGACGTAGTAGGTGGGAAAGACGAGGACGAGTAGCACGACCTGGTCGATGAACCAGGCCAGAAAACGCGGCAGAAATCCCACGGTGGGTACCGTGGTCGGGTCGGGCAGGTCGGTGTAGCTGTTGGTAGTGATCACGTGGCTAGCTTCAGCAGCTAGGCGGGATCGCGGTAGACCACGTAGCTGTCAGCTAGTATATCGTGTGCGGCCTGCTTTGGTTTGTTAAACAGTAGGACAAGTGCCGACAAAAGGGGTAGCACACCTACCCACTGCTGGATTCGGCTGATGCGCGCTATATCGGCGTCTTGGGAAATGAGCTGTACGTAACTCAGGTAGCCGTCCACCCGCGAAAAGTCAGGATCCTGGTAAATCACGTAGGTGACGTATAGTCCGAAGACCGACCCGATCAGCCAGGGCAGGTACCGCACCCAGGCGGCGGACATGGTCAGCTTGGTACCATCCTCGTTTTGTACCCGCAGTTTACACGCCATCTTGCCTAGTGTGGCACCGTAGTAGTGTTCCATAAGTGGTTTATACGCGGCGATTGCTAGACTCAGCAAAATGACCAGAACCAGATTCTGCATATAGGCATTGACCAGCAGGATGAGCAGGCCAGCCGGTAGTAGCACCAGGAAATCAACCAGCGCAGCGCCCAGCCGTATCCAGAATCCGGCCGGAGGTCCGGTAGATCGAGTAGTTTCGGGGGTGTCAAGTACAATGCTCATATGGGATCAGTTATGCAGTACCACGGTACCCAACTCCCTGGCAAGATCAGCCCGTAGCTGCTGCAGTTTCATTTGCACCTTGAGGTGGGTTCGGAGCTGATCGAGCTTACCCTCCCGTTCGAGTTCTGCGATCCTGGTGGCATTTTCGCGGGCCTTACGCTCGATCTTCTCCATGCGGAAAATATACAAAAAGGTCTCGGCGGCCAGGCGGTGGTTGTTCTCCGGTAGCTTCTGCGTGAGGTGCAGGCCGTACATCTCCTTCCAGTTGGGGCTGTAAGTGTAGGGACTTACCGCGGCGTCTACGGCCAGCTTGCGCAGTGCAAGATCGGGCTGACTGGCGTACCAGCTCGGGGCAGGGGTCTGTCCACTACGTACCCGTTCGGTCACGGCGACTACCATATCTCGGTAGGCCGGAGCGTCGAACGACTGGAGGAGGTCCGCCACGTTACTGGTTAGGTAAGCAGCAATGGTTACGCCCGCTTCCTCATCGTACCACTGGTGACCGTGCCGTACGAGCAATTCGACCAAGTAACGTTCCTGAAAGGAATGACCGGCGGAAAGGGAAGGGGCCTCGGTAGCGGGTGCACCGGAATCTTGCCGGGCAGCGGGCGGAGCTTCCGGGGCAGTATCGCTATCGCCGGCCCAACCCGGCTCCCGTAAACCTGCCCAGTCGTCATCGTGTGCTCCGTCGGAGGTGTTGCCGCCGCCCGTGCGGCGCTCGCGCCGCGCTTCCCGCTCCTGCTCCTTGCGCTGCGCTTTGCGTCGGTCGCCGATGGCCTTATTCACTAGATTGACCAGGAGGGTCTCGTCGAGGCCCAGGCGGGCGCTGAACTGTTGCAGGTAGCCGGCTCGCTTGAGCGGATCGTTGACTAGGGCTAGGGTGCTACTGACATCGCGGATAGCTTCCGTACGCTTGCTCACGTCGTCGCCGGCTTCTTCCAGCAACAGATCGGCCTTGAAGAAGAGAAAGTCCCGCGCCGTACCCTGTAAGTAGGTCTCGAAACTGGTGGTACCTACCTCCTGCAGGTAGCTATCCGGATCGTGGCCACCGGGTAGGACCACCACCCGCACGTTGAGGTCATTTGTGAGCAGTACGTCCACGCCGCGCAGGGCCGCTTTGATGCCGGCCTTATCACCATCGTAGAGCAGGGTTACGTTTTCGGTGAAGCGCTTCACTAGCCGGGCCTGGCCGCTCGTCAGACTCGTACCGGAGGTGGCAACGACATTCTTGATGCCGTTCTGGTACAGGCTGATGACGTCGGTATAGCCTTCCACCATGTACACTAGGTCGAGCTTACGCACCGTCTGCCGGGCCTGGTACATGCCGTAGAGTACGTCCGATTTGTGGTATATCTCCGTCTCGGGGCTGTTGACGTACTTCGGTGCCTTGACGTTTTGCTTGAGGATGCGGCCGGCGAAGGCGATGGGCTTACCCGCTACGTTGTGAATGGTGAATATCACGCGGTCGAAGAAGAAGTCGCGGCGGTTACGCACGAGTCCGAGCTTTTCAAGTTGCTCCTCCTTGTGGCCGGCGGCGGTGGCGGCTTTGTACAGGCCGTCACGCTGGGTGGAGGCATAGCCCAGGCCAAAGGTCTCGATAGTGTCCTTGCGAAAGCCCCGCTGCTTGAAGTAGCTCAGTCCGATACTCTTGCCCTCCTCCGTATGGAGGAGTTGATCGGCGAAGTACGAGCGGGCGAAATCGTTGGTAATGAGGAGGCTTTCGCGTTCCTGTAGTTCCTGGCGTACCTCCTGGCTGACCTCCTTTTCCTCCAACTGAATATTATACTTCCCGGCGATCCACTTGATGGCATCCGGGAAGGAGAGCTGCTCGAGCTCCATCAGAAACTTTACCGGGTCGCCCCCTACTCCACAGCCGAAGCATTTGTAAATGTTGCGGGCGGGGTTAACGTTGAAGGAGGGCGTCTTCTCATTGTGGAAGGGGCACAGGCCCGTGTAATTGTTCCCCCGCCGCCGCAGGTTGACAAAATCACCTACTACGTCCTCGATGCGGGCGGAGTCGATTACCTCCCGTACGCTGTCTTCCGTGATCATGGCGTAAAGGTACGCACTTAGATCGTCGGCTGAGTGTCAGACAGTAGCATAACCGGATCCATAACTCGCTGACGGTCAGAAGCCTTAAGGCTTTTTTAACCAAAGTAGCCAGCTAAAGATGCATACTTTTTTGGTCCCCAATTGTCTTTATGGTATACCGCGGCGCGGCCCGCTTACGCCCGCAAGAATTTAATGGGTGTTCTCATAGTGTGTGGACTGTCCCGGCTGCCTTTAGGCGGACCGGGGCAGTTTTTTTAGGGAGCGGCGGGTACCTCACCGATTACCTGCAACTGTGAAAGGTCCGGGCTGGGTTTACCCCCGGCATCTTCCAGCGTGACCGCGAAGGCGGCGGCATCGGGTATGAAACGCACGTCGAGCAGGGTATCGCTGGTCAGCTCCTCGTCGAGGACTCCGAGATCCTGCGGACCGTTGGCGTCGATGGCCCAGAGCTGGTATTGCTTACCGGTAGGCGGGGCGGGCAGGTTAGCGGCGGAAAAAAGTACCTCACCGGCCTGCTGATTGTAGAAGACGACCGCACGGCTGTCCGGGGCGTTATCCGATCCGGCCAGCACGATTCCCCGGGTGTCCGCATCACTGAGCAGGGCCAGCTGCTGCCGATTCTCCTGGTTGTTGTCGCGGATGCGCTCACAGTCCTGTTCGAGGGTAGTAAAGCGTTGCTGCAGCTCGCCGATGGAAGTACCACGGCTCTGCGCCTGTTGGTAAAAGTAGTATAGACCGAAGAGGGCCATACCGAGTGCTAGGGCGAGTAACCAGAGCGGCCAGTTAGGACGCCTGGGCGGTGGGGCGGCTGAGGGCGGATCATCCTTTGTGGCGGAGGGCTGGGCGGCGGCCGTGTTGGGCAGTGCCATGAGCACGGCCGTCAGCGCGGTGGGCGGCGGTGGGGTGAGTTGACCGTTGAGGAGGGCATACTCTTCCAGCGCTAGCTCGATCTCCTCGATCTCCTGCCGTACATCGGGGTACTGCTCGGCATACGTCTCCACCTGCCGACGCTCGTCGGGGCTGAGGCGGTCGAGAACGTAGAGTTCCAGAACGCCGGAGTTTATGTATGCTTGGATGTCCACAGGTCGTTAAAGAGAAGGTTGGTAGTTAGATTAGAATAAGGAGATGATCAGGAGAATGATGAGTTCGTTTTTGAGCAGTTCGCGTAGCTTTTGCAGGGCACGGCGTGACCGGGTCTTGACCGTACCCAGGGGCAGATCAAGGGCCTCGGCAGTTTCGGCCTGCGTGTAGTCCTTAAAGTAGAGCAGGTCAATTATTGACCGGTAGTTGTTGTCCAAAGCGTCAAGTAACTTAGCGAGTCCGATGTGCTCCACGGGCATCGTCTCGCTCAAGGTGGTATGGTTAACTACGATGGCGTCAATCCCATCGGTTTTGCCATTTTGTCGGTAGCCCTTGGAGCGCACCCGGTCGATGGCCGCATTTCGGGCGATGCGCGCCATCCAGGTGAAGAGCCGACTTTTGCCCGGCTCGTAGGTGTCGGCGTTTTCCCAGATGCGCAACAGCACGTCCTGCAACACTTCTTCACAGGTCTGTGGTTCGGTGACGATCCGGCCGATAATGTTGTTGAGGGCGCCCCCGTAGTGGTCAAAAAGGTAGCGCATACCGGCCTCGTCCTTCCGTAGCAGAAGTTCGAGAAGGGTGTCTTGCTTATCCTGATTGGCCGGTGAGGGCATACTAGGGGGTAAAATTAATGCGGCGTGGCGCAGGTGCAAAGTAAGTTATTTTTTTTGCTGACCAAGGGAAATAAAGTTTTTCGGGCGCGAATTCAGACGCCCCCTTCACCGTTGGAGTACTTTGTGCGCCGGCAAAAACCTACGCACGGATGAAAAAAAGCTACGCATGAAAGCGGTTCTCGGTGGTATTGGGATTGGCCTGGTGTTTCTACTAGGCTGGTTAATTCTCCTCAGTACCCACGACGAACGTGCCTCGGTAGCGATCGAGCCGGCTGCCGCACACGCAGCAGCTGTCGATACATTAACGTATGCCCTGCCCCAGCGGGTACACCCCATGGATCTACATGGCCCCTTCTCCTTTGCCGGCCAGCCCCTGCCCCTGGAAAACTTCGATGTGCGCGAGCGGCTCGACCTAGAGCTGATGCGCAACGCCTACTTCCACCGCAACACCTTACTACTGCTCAAACGGCGGCGCCGCGTCTTTCCCACCATCGAGCGGATCCTACAGGCGGAAGGCCTACCGGACGACCTCAAATTCCTGGCCGCCGCGGAGAGCGGACTGGATAACGTGCGCAGCCCCGCCGGAGCCCGGGGGGTCTGGCAGTTCATGGCCCCGACCGCCCGCGCCTTCGGACTGGAGGTCACCGATGAGGTCGACGAGCGCCTCGATCTGGAAAAGAGCACCCGGGCCGCGGCAGCCTATCTTCACGACTACTACCGGCAGTTCGGCGACTGGCACAAGGTGGCCGCTGCCTACAATATGGGTGGTCCAAACCTTAAGCGATGGCTAGAAAAGCAGCGCGCCGAGGAGCTCGTGGATCTCGACATCAACGGGGAAACCATGCAGTACCTCTTTCGCATCGTAGCCCTCAAAACGATCCTCCAACATCCCGAGAAGTTCGGCTACTACCTTGAGTCGCAGGACGAGTACCCGGCCCTAGACCGCTACCGTACCGTCACGATTACAAACTCCGTATCCAACCTGGGCGATCTGGCCCGCGCCGAGGGTACCACCTACCGGATGCTTAAACTGTACAACCCCTGGCTGGTCTCCGGGAGCCTGACCGTACGCCCGGGTAAGCGGTACGAGGTGCGCATTCCCCTACCGTAGTCGTGGCTTTAGCCCCACTACTCCACTATATTTCTCCCATGCTAGCCACTCTCCTCAAGCCCTACGCCCACTATACCCGCCGCCGCCTCCTCTTCCAGGCCGGACTGGCGGTGGAACTACAGGAAGAAATCCGCCGTGACCTAGTACGCACCGCCCAGCATACCGCCTTCGGGCGCGACCACGACTTCGGGGCCATCCATACCTATGCGGACTTCAGGCAGCGGGTGCCGCTCGGCGACTACGAGGACTTTCGCGACTACGCCGAACGCATCAAGGCCGGCGAACGGGACGTGAGCTGGCCCGGTCAGGTGCGCTACCTGGCAAAGACCAGCGGTACGACCAGCGGCGTCAAATACATCCCCCTTACCCGCGAAAGCCTACCCAACCACTTCGGCTCGGCCCGCAATGCCCTATTCAATTACGTAGCCGAAACCGGTCACAGCCGCTGGCTCGACGGCAAGATGATCTTCCTGAGCGGGAGCCCGGAGATGGACGACACCAACGGTATCCCCACCGGCCGACTCTCCGGCATCGTCAATCACGAGGTACCGGCCTGGCTGCGCCGCAGTCAGTTGCCGAGCTACGCGACCAACTGCATCGAGGACTGGGAAACCAAACTGGAGCGCATCGTCGACGAAACCCTGGCGGCCGACATGCGCCTCGTCAGTGGGATACCCCCCTGGGTACAGATGTACTACGAGCGGCTACTGGCCCGCACGGGCAAAGCCACCGTAAAGGAAGTCTTTCCCAACCTGGAGATGTTCGTCTACGGAGGCGTTAACTTCGAGCCCTACCGCGATAGCCTGGAACGGCTGGTGGGTGAGCGCACTGCGAGCGTGGAAACCTACCCGGCCAGTGAAGGCTTTCTGGCCTTTCAGGATAGCCAGACCAAACCGGGTTTGCTGCTTAACACGGCCAGTGGTATCTTTTTTGAATTCGTGCCCGCCGAAGAGATGGGCAGTGACCGGCCCACCCGACTGTCGCTCGGGGAGGTAGAACTAGGGGTCAACTACGCCATTATCCTAAGTACGACCGCGGGGCTATGGGCGTACAACATCGGTGATACGGTCGAATTCGTAAGTACCGATCCCTACCGTATCCGCGTCACCGGACGCACCAAGCACTTCATCTCGGCCTTCGGCGAGCACGTGATCGGAAAGGAGGTGGAGGAAGCACTGCGCGCCGTAGCCCCCCGGTACGGGGTGGAGGTCACTGAGTTTACCGTGGCCCCGCAAGTCAATCCCGCTGCCGGCCTCCCCTACCACGAGTGGTTGGTGGAGTACAGCCAGCCACCTACCGATCCTGCCGGCTTCGCCGCAGCACTCGACCACACCATGATAGCTGCCAATAGTTACTACCGGGACCTGATCGATGGTAAAGTCCTGCGCCCTTTAGTCGTGACGCCCCTACCCGCCGGGGCCTTTCGCCGTTACATGAAGGAGGAGGGTAAACTAGGGGGGCAAAACAAGGTACCCCGCCTGGCCAACGACCGCAAAATAGCGGACGCCCTGCGGAATTCCTTAGCTTAGCGGCGAACTAGACCGAGCCTATGTATTACCGAGTGATATGGAGCTTTTGCCTACTGTGTTGCACCTGCGTACGCGCCCAAACCTTTTCCTTTTTGAGCGAAGAGCAGAATGCCTTCGTGCAGCAGGAAGTAGAACGGCTGACCCTGAAACAAAAGGCCGGGCAGATGACCCAGGTGGCCATTGACTTAGTATTCGAAGGGCCGACCTACGTACTCACCGTACCCCCCGTCCTGAGCGAAGAACGCCTGAACCGCGTAGTGGGGGAGCTCGAAATCGGGTCCATACTCAACCACCCGAGCCGGACCTACCCCACGCCGGCCGAGTTTAGGGAGTACATCGGCGCGATCCAGGAAAAGGCCATGGCCACCACGGGGGTACCGGTGCTCTACGGGCAGGACGCGATCCACGGCGTAAATTACGTCAGGGGGGCCACCCTCTACGCCCAACCGCTCGGCGTAGCGGCTACGTTTGACACCACCCTGGCCCGGGAGCTGGCCGAGATCACCGCCTACGAGATGAAGGCGGCCAGCATCCCCTGGAACTTCAGTCCGGCCATGGACGTGGGGCGCCAGCCCGCCTGGCCACGCAACTACGAGAGCTTCGGTGAGGACCCCTACGTGAACAAGCTCTTCGGACTAGCCATGCTACGGGGCTACCAGGGCGATAACGTGGCCGACTCGACGAAGGTGGCGGCCTGCCTCAAGCACTTTACCGGCTACGGCTCGCCGCTTAGCGGACGCGATCGCACGCCGGCTTACCTGCCCGAGCGCCAGCTCCGGGAATACTACCTGCCGCAGTACCAGGCGGCCATTGACGCCGGCGCGCTGAGTATGATGATCAATAGTGGAGAAATCAACGGAGTGCCCGTCCACAGCAGTAAGGAACTGCTGACCAATATCCTGCGCGGAGAGATGGGCTTCGAGGGCCTACTGGTCTCCGACTGGCAGGACGTACGCTACCTCTACGAACGCCACATGGTGGCCCGAGACCTGAAGGAAGCGGTCAGGATGGCCATCGACGCCGGTATGGACATGAGTATGACGGCGGTGACTACCGACTTCCCGCAGGTCGTCGTAGAACTCGTGCAGGAGGGGCAACTCACGGAATCACGCATCGATACCTCCGTGGCCCGTATCCTGGCCGTGAAGGTGGCCCTGGGGCTGTACGATAAGTACCTCTGGGATCCAGCTTCGTTTCCGGACTTCGGGGGCGAGGCGCACGGCCGGCGGGCGCTACAGGCTGCGGAGGAATCCATCGTACTGCTCAAGAACGATGGCCTACCGCTGCCCATTAAGCCCGAACAACGCATCCTGGTGGTAGGCCCTACCAGCGACAACATGCGCAGCCTCAACGGCGGGTGGACCTACAGCTGGCAGGGGCAGGAGGCGGATACCTACCTGGAGGAGTACCATACGATTCGCGAGGCGGTGGAGCGGGAATTCCCCGGCCGGGTGACCTACACCGAGGGGGTGGGCTTCGATACGCTCGTTGACATCGACCGCGCGGTGTCGCTGGCCCGCGCATCGGACATCATCGTCCTCTGCGTGGGAGAGCTCTCCTACACCGAGGACCCCGGCAACATCAGTAGCCTGGTGCTGCCCGCCGTACAGCGCCGGCTCTTCACTGCGCTGGATAGCCTCGATAAACCCATCGCACTGATTATGGCCGCCGGCCGGCCCCGTCTGATGACCGGCATGGCCAATCGCTCCGAGGCCGTGCTCTTTGCCCCCTACCCCGGTCCCCGGGGCGGCGATGCCATTGCCGGCATTCTTTCCGGGCGGGTCAACCCCAGCGGACGACTCCCCCTCACCTACCCCCGCGAGCCCAACGCCCTGGTGCTGTACGACCACAAACCTACCGAGGCCCGCAACGGCACCTACAATCCACTCTTCGAGTTCGGCTACGGCCTCAGCTACACCGACTTCACCTATGCGGACCTAGAACTTAGCAGCCGCGTACTCAATCCGGACGACACCATGGCCGTCAGCCTGCGCGTCACCAACGCCGGGGACCGCGCCGGACGGCACTCGGTGCTGCTCTACTCCAGCGACCTGGTGGCCAGCATCACCCCCAGCGTGAAGCGGCTGCGTAAATTCACCAAGCTCCACCTCGAACCGGGAGAGTCGCAGACCGTGAGCTTCCAGCTTACCCCCGAAGACCTCGCCTTCGTCGGGCGTGACAACGAGTGGGTGACCGAGCCGGGCACCTTCCGTCTGATGGTGGGGGGAGCTGGAGGCGGAGTTCGATTATGAGGAGTGATCATGGATGGTCGTCAGCCGGGGCCGACACCTAGCGCGCCTTCGCCTCCCGCACCATCGCCTTCACCGCCTCCCGTAGCTCGACGGCGTCGTATACGATACCATCCTTAATGGTATAGCGGATGCCTTCGGTTGTGGTTACCTCGTTATCCTCCGTCAGGCGCGTGGTACCGGTGCCGTAGAGCACCTTCAGGTCCGCCAGGGGATTATCGGCGACCAGCACGATGTCGGCCAGTTTGCCGGGCTCGATGGTACCGATCCGGTCCTCCATCCCGAGGGCCTCGGCCCCGTGCAGGGTCGCGGCCTGGATCACCTCCAGGGGGTGAAAGCCGGCCTCGCGCAGTAGTTCTAGTTCGCGGACGTAGCCGAAGCCGTACAACTGGTAAATGTAGCCGCTGTCGGAGCCGGCCGTGACCCGCCCGCCCCGGTTCTTGTATTCGTTGACGAAGGTCATCCAGAGTTGGTAGTTGCGCTTCCAGCTCACCTCCTGCTCCGTGCCCCAGTGGTGCCAGTAGCTGCCGTGGCTCACGCGGCTCGGCGCGTAAAACTTCATCAGGCTAGGCAGGGTGTACTCCTGGTGCCAGTCGGCGTTACGCGCCCGCATCACGTCGCGGTTCGCATCATAAATATTGAAGGTGGGGTTGATGGTGAAGTCCAGGGTGATGAGCTCGTCCATCACCGCGTTCCAGTGGTCGCTATAGGGGGCGGCGGCCTGCTCCCAGAGCTTTCCGGCCTCCCCGAACCGGTGTTCTTCGTTCTGGTAGTTGTAGTCTACGGGGTAGTCCTGCACGTTGCGGTCCTCGAAGAGTGCCTCGGGCAGACCGTACCAGTGCTCCATGGTGGTGAGACCGGCACGCGCGGATTTCAGGACGTTCCACTCCCCCACGTTGAGCTGGGCGTGGTGGCAGGCGCTACGCAATCCAATTTCTTTATTTACGGACAGCGCGGCCTCCATCAGATCGGGGCGTAGACCGAATAGTTTGATGCCATCGGCTCCGGCCGCTTTGTTGGAACGGATCCATTCACCTACCTCCTCGGTACTAGTAAAGGGCTCCTCCCGGCCCATGCCGAAGCCCACGTAGGCCTGGATGCGCGGCGCGACGATCTCGTTGGCTTCCGACCGCCGTTTGTGCGCCAGCGTCCACTCCCGTCCATTGAAGCTACCCGGTTCCCGTACCGTCGTGATACCGTGGCCGAGCCAGAGTTTATACACGTAATCGGGGGTGGTACCCTGGGCCCGGCCTCCGGTATGTCCGTGCATGTCCACGAACCCGGGCAGGGCGTACATCCCCGTGGCATCGATTTCCCGTCCACCGGCCTGGAGTGGCGGTCTACTGGCCGAGTCGATGGCCACCCCCGGAAAGCCCACCGTACTGGTGGAGACAATGCGGTTGCCCTCGATCACAATATCCACCGGTCCGATCGGCGGAGCCAGGTTCCCATTGATCAGAGTCACCCCGCGAATGATTAGCTGATTAAATGGGCCCTCCCCGTAGTCCCCCCGGGGCGCGGCATCCGTCATCTGAGCTAGTAACAGGGCGGGGCCGCAGGTGCAAACGAACAGCAAAAGGCGAAGGATGAATCGTGGCATACGGCGAATGTAGCACATTCCCTTACCTTTGCGGGCGCCCAACCGAACCACCGACCCGCATGAGTAAGCGTAAAAAGCAAAAAGGCCGTAGCAGCAGCACCGTGGCCGAGCCGGCCCGAGCGGCCGAGCCGATCCGCGTGGTGGCCACGCCAAAGGTGACCGCGGAGCGGCGGGCGGCGACGGCGGCGGCAACTACAACGAATGCAGAGCGTAGCACTCGCCCCCTGGTATTCGGTCGCGCTACCTACCTCTGGCTGGGCGGCGGCTTTTTACTGGTGGTCATCGGATTTTTATTCATGATTGGAGGACGTGGTGATGACCCGACGGTATTCGACGAGAGCGTCATCTACAGCTTTCGGCGCATCACCCTGGCACCGATCATCATTCTCTGTGGGCTCGCCGTAGTAATCTACGCGATCTTTAAAAAGTAGGCTGTGGCGGATCTGTTGCGCGCGTTGGTCCTGGGCATCGTACAGGGCCTCACCGAATTCCTGCCCGTAAGTAGTAGTGGGCACCTGGAACTGACTAAGTGGCTCTTCAACGATACCAGTTTGGCCCAGGACAGCATGCTCATGACCGTGACGCTCCACGCGGCTACGGCGCTGGCCACCATCGTGGTGTTCCGGCGGGACATTGCCGAGATACTCGCCGACCTGTTCAAGTTCGAATGGAATGGGGGCACGAAGTTCGCGCTCCTCATCATCGTGAGTATGGTACCGGCAGCCGTTGTGGGGGTGATGTTCGACGCCGTACTCACCACGTTATTTGACCGCCAGATCGTGCTCGTAGCCCTGATGCTAGTGGTGACCGGCTTACTTCTCTTCCTAGCCGATCGCGCCAGGCGCACCGATAAGAGTGTAGACTGGAAGGATGCCGTACTCATCGGCATCGCTCAGGCCATCGCCATCCTACCCGGTATCAGTCGCTCGGGCGCCACCATTTCTACGAGCGTACTGCTGGGCATCGACCGGGAGAAGTCGGCACGTTTTTCCTTCCTGATGGTCGTTCCACTCATCCTGGGCAAGATGGCTAAGGACTTACTCGATGGCGACTTTACGGCCACCAGTTCGGCGGTAGAGCTGTCGGTAGGCTTCGTGGCGGCTTTTCTGACGGGCATTGCTGCCTGTGTCTGGATGATCAAACTGGTCAAAAAGGCAGAGTTGAAGTACTTCGCTTACTACTGCTTCACGGTAGCCCTTATCGTCCTTGCGATTAAATCGCTTACGGCTTAGGTCCGGTACCTATATTTCCCTATGCTTTCTCCTACGACCAGCCCCCCCTTTGCCTTCCGGGAGGGGACCATGTTTCTGATCGACAAACCGCGGGGTTGGACCAGCTTCGATGTCGTCAACAAGCTGCGCTGGCGCATCCGCAAGCACCTGGGCGTAAAGAAATTCAAGGTCGGCCACGCCGGCACGCTAGATCCCATGGCTACCGGCCTACTTACTCTCTGCGTCGGCCCCTGGACGAAGAAGCTCCAGGAGCTGGAAGGCCTCGGTAAAAGCTATACCGGATCGATCAGGCTGGGGGCTACTACCCCGTCTTACGACGCCGAGACGGAGGAGGATGCCCACTACCCTACCGACCACCTTAGCCTCGAACTGCTCCGGGAGCACGCTCAGCAGTTTACCGGCGCTATCGAGCAGGTGCCGCCTATGTACTCCGCCATCAAGGTTAACGGCCAGCCGCTCTATAAGCGGGCCCGACGGGGGGAGACCGTCGAAGTGAAAGCCCGTACGGTGGAGGTGAGTCAGTTTGACCTCAGCAATTTTACCGGGCGTCGGTTGATTTCGCGATCAGCTGTAGTAAGGGGACCTACATCCGTTCTTTAGCCCACGATCTGGCGCTGGCGGCGGGTAGTGGCGGGTACCTGACGGCGCTGCGACGCACGGCGGTAGGCCCGTACCGAGTGGAAGATTCCTGGGTGCTGGAGGAGTTGTTAGCGGCTATTGAGGTGTAGCGACAGCTTGAGCCGTCGCTACACGTCCGCCTCCTCCCACGCTTTCGTACGTTCAATGGCTTTCTGCCAGCCCGCGTACCGTTTGCTGCGCTCCTCCTCGCCCATCTCCGGCGTGAACTCCTGCCCGAGCTGCCAGGTGGCGGCCAGGTCGCTGCGCTGCCAGAAGCCTACGGCGAGCCCGGCCAGCATGGCAGCCCCCAGTGCCGTAGTTTCTACGATACGTGGCCGTTCCACGCTCGTCCCCAGGATGTCGGCCTGGAATTGCATCAGGAAGTTATTGGCGCTGGCGCCCCCGTCCACGCGCAGGGTCTTGAGCTCCGTACCGGCGTCCTTCTGCATCGCTTCCAGTACGTCCTTGACCTGGTAGGCCAGGCTCTGTAGGGTGGCCCGCACGATGTGGGCTTTGGAGGTGCCCCGGGTGAGCCCGAAAATAGCCCCGCGGGCGTACATGTCCCAGTAAGGTGCCCCGAGCCCCGCAAAGGCAGGGACCACAAACACGCCCCCCGTATCCTCCACCTTGCGGGCATAATATTCGCTGTCGGGGGCCTCGTCGATGAGCTTGAGGCCGTCACGCAACCACTGGATGGCCGCCCCGGCAATGAATACGCTGCCCTCCAGCGCGTACTCCGTTTTGCCGTCGATCTCCCAGGCGATGGTCGTCAGCAGACCGTGCTTACTCGGCACCGCCTCCGTACCGGTCTGGAGTAGCATAAAGCAGCCCGTACCGTAGGTGTTCTTGGCCTGACCGGGTTCGAAGCAGGCCTGACCGAACAGCGCCGCGTGCTGGTCGCCGGCCATGCCCGCAATCGGGATCGAACCACCGAACAGCTCCGTCTGTCCGTACACCTCGCTGCTCGACCGCACCTCCGGCAGCAGCGCCCGGGGCACCTGCAATTCCTGCAGCAGCCGCTCGTCCCAGTCCCGCTTGCGGATATCGAAGAGCATGGTCCGGCCGGCATTCGTGACGTCCGTGACGTGTGCCTTTCACCGGTGAGCTTGTACACCAGCCAGCTATCCATCGTGCCGAAACAGAGCTCTCCGCGCTCAGCCCGCACCCGCGCCCCCGGCACGTTTTCCAGGAGCCAGTCGATTTTCGTGCCGCTGAAGTAGGCGTCGATGACCAATCCGGTGGTCTGCCGTACGTGATCCTCCAGCCCCCGTTCTTTGAGCTGATCACAGCGACCCGCCGTGCGCCGGTCCTGCCAGACGATGGCGTGGTGGATGGGCTCACCCGTCGCCCGGTCCCAAATGAGGGTGGTCTCCCGCTGGTTGGTGATGCCGATGGCCGCGATGTCCGAAGCAGTGGAGTTGGTGCGCTCCAGCAGTTCGCGCACTACGGCGGCCTGGGCCGTCCAGATCTCGTTCGCATCGTGCTCCACCCAGGCGGGTGGGGGTAGTACTGGGTGAACTCCTTCTGGCGGTACCTACGATGGTGCCGTCGTGGCGAAAGAGAATGGCGCGGCAGGAGGTAGTGCCCTGGTCGAGGGCGAGTACGTAACTAGGCATGATCGGCGATGGGTGTGTGTGCCACAATATAAGTACCCCCGTACGAGGCCCGCCTAGACCCGCTCGGCCACTATAAGCTGCTCGTAACGCTGCAGCAGCCGCTGGGCTAGCTCGCGGCGATCGTAATGCCGGTAGAAGGCAGCGTGGGCGTTACGGCCGATTTGCTCCAACTTGCGGCCGCGGCGAATACAGTCCTCGATGGCCAGCAGAAACTGGGCGGCCGTATCGGCAATGAAGAGGTCGCGGCGGTTGCGCGCCCGGATGCCCTCCAGCCCCACGGTGGTCGTGATAACGGTACGGCCCAGCGACATGGCCTCCAGAATCTTGGCCCGCATACCACTTCCACTGAGCAGGGGAACGATACTGATGCTGTGCGCCGAGACAAAGGAGCAGCTATCGGCCACCTCGCCGTGCACCACGACCCGGTCCATCCTCAGCTGCTGAATGGCGTGGGGCATATTGCGGCCAGCAATATGAAACTCCAGGTCCGGAAAGCGGGCGTGCAGTTGCGGCCAGACGTCGTTCAAAAACCACTGCAGGCCCTCCAGATTGGGCAGCCAGTCCAGCGAGCCGATAAAGTGCAGGCTGGGCGCCGTGGCGTAGCTGTCGTAGGTGGGCGGACCGCACTTGGTCTCCAGCCCGATGGGGAGTACGAAGGTCTCGCTGCGGCAGCCCAGTCGCTCGAAGTGCTTCTTATCGCGCGGCGTGATCGGCAGCAGTAGGTCGTACTGATTGAGCTGACTGCGCTCGTAGTCCCGCAACTGCTTCGTGAGGTGGCGCAGGTACCAGCGTTTGGGGGCAAAGCTGATATTCTCGCTACAGCGCTCCCAGATTTCGTGCTCTACGTTGTGGGAGCGCATGACGACCTGGGCGTTGGACAGCCGGCGGATGGTACTCAGATAGGGCGCTAGGTACAGCGTTTCGAGCTGGACGATATCGAAGGTGGCCTCCCGGAGCCAGGCGCTCAGGGCCTCCCGGTAGGTATCCTGGTCGAAGCGGCTGATGTGGTAGGAGGTACCCCGTACCAGATTGGCTACGGCATCGACGGGGCTGATGGCGTTGTCGACCGCCACGGTACGCACCTCCTGGTAGTGATCCATTTCCTCGGGCAGATCGGTACCGGCGAAGTAGTGCTTGGAGGTATTCATCGCCAGCAGGCTGACCCGACAGCCTAGCTCGCTGAGGCTTTTCGTAAGTCCGTGGATGGCCAGGCTCTCCCCGTCCTTCAGGGGGAAGGGAAACTTCTTAGTCAGGACGAGTAGGTTCATACTAGGGTGGCGTGGCGGGGCGAAGGTCTTCTGTACACTCTGATAAGCACAGGTAGCCAAACGTTGCCCCGCCGCAAAATTATTCCCAACGGTCGTTGGCGGGGTCGTCGTCGTACATCCTGCCCCGTGCATTGAGCCGCACGGACTGAATGGCTCGTTGGTCAAGGTCGAGCGTAAAGAAATAGTTCGGTGCCGTCCACCCCCAGTCGGGTAGAACCGTCCAGTTTGTCGCATAGGCGGGCCGTGGTTTTTCACCGCGTAGGATCTGGGGCGCGATGTAGTAGTACTGCTCCGTACTATCCTTCAGGGTCACGGTCACCTCCAGGGGCATCGGCATCCGTCCCAGCCGCTGCAGCTCGATGCGGGTCTGGATACCGCTACTGTCCACATCGACCACGTCGGCCACGGCGTAATCGGCATAGTTGGTGCCGTTGATCCAGTATTCCCGGTACCAGTCTAGCTCCAGCCCACTGCACTTTTCGGCCACACGGATGAAGTCGTTGGGGTTGGGGTGCTTGAAGCGCCAGTCGTGGTAGTACCGCTTCAGGGTACAAGCAAAGGCCTCCTCGCCGATGATGTAGCGCAGCTGCTCCAGGAAGACCGCTCCGTTGGTGTAACTCGCCACGCCGTAGGCGGCATTGGTGGCAAAGTGGTCGGCGTGCGTACTCAGCGGCTCCTGTAGTCCGGTGCTACGGAAGCCCCGCAGGCTCTCGTAGGTGCGCTCGTGCGGATTTTCGGCTACCTCTCCCGGGAGGAGCCCCTCGCCCCGCAGCTGGTTCATCACCTCGTTGCTGGCCCAGCTCGTGAAGCCCTCGTCCATCCAGGCGTAGAGGCTCTCGTTGGTGCCCATCAGCATCTGGTACCAGGTGTGCATCAACTCGTGCACGGATACGCCGACCAGGCTCGTCATGCTGCGCTGCCCGGTGATGAGCGTGGCCATGGGGTACTCCATGCCCCCGTCGCCCCCCTGGATGAAGCTGTACTGCTTATAGGGATAAGGCCCGTAGTGGGCGTTGATGTAGGCAAAGGCCGAGTCCATGATCGGCGGCAGCGCCCGCCAGTTTTCGGTGGTTTCCTCACCGGGCTGGTAGAAGAAGTTGAGCGTGGTACCGTCCGACCGCCGCAGCGTATCGTGGGCGTAGTCGGGGTCGGCCGCCCACACGAAATCATGCACATTGGGGGCTACGAAATGGTAGCTTAGCCGGGTCGGCCGCTCAGTCGGGTCGGGCGCGTAGCCGTAGCCGATCTCCTCCGGGTTCTGCAGGTAGCCGGTACCCCCGACCACGTACTTGCTATCGATATTTATGGTCACGTCAAAATCGCCCCATACCCCGTAGAACTCCCGGCCGATGTACGGATTGGCGTGCCAGCCCTGGTAGTCGTACTCGGCCAGTTTAGGGTACCACTGCGCCATGCTGTAGTCGATGCCCTCGGCGTTGTCGCGGCCGCTGCGGCGGATCTGCAGCGGCACCTGGGCGTCCCAGCTCATGGTGAATACGGTGCTATCTCCCGGCAGGATCGGCTCGGCCAGGGTCACCTCCAGGATGGTTTCGGCTTCGTTATAGGTGAGCGCCTGCCCGTCCTGTTCCAGCGTCTTTACCCGCAGGTAGCCGATCTCAGCTGGAGTGAGCTTACTGATGCGGTCGTTCACGCGGTCGTCGGCATCCGGCAGGGTAAGGTTGCGCAGGTCCATCTGGCTCCCCGGTTGAAAGGCGTTGAAGTACAGGTGGTAAAACACCCGGTCGAGGGTATCCGGCGAGTTATTGTGGTAGGTCAGTCGCTGGGTACCGGCGTACTGGTGGGCGGCGGCGTCGAAGTCAATGTCCATTACGTACCCCACCCGTTGCTGCCAGCGGTCGGGCTGCGCAAACAAAAGGGCGGGGCCGCAGGTGCAAAGCAGGAGGAACAGGCGGTAGAAAGCTTGTGGCACGGAGATCGAATTTTGTGCGAAGGTAATTTGACTCCCGCTTTTGCGTATGGCCTGAGAATCAGCTACCAAGTCCAAGTGTTCTCGTCGCGGTCACTGCGCTAGGCGGTGCCTTACTTTTTAGCCGGGTGAACATAATACCCACGAACCCACCTATTGTGAATAGAGGAACCACCCAAACACTATTATTCACAACCACCATTCTCTCCCTTATGGCCATTTCTACTAACCCCACACCTGCTCCCGCGCCGCGCCGCCCCATTCGCGACACCGCCGAGACCTACCCCCTCGAATACGCTGCCTTCAATCGGGTACGCTGGGGGGCCATCATCGCCGGTACGCTGATCGCTATCGCGGTAAGCTTCGCGCTCAACCTGCTGGGTGTGGGTATTGGGCTAAGCTCCATCAATCCGACCACCGAGGCCAACCCCTTTTCCGGCATTGGCACCGGGGCTATCATTTGGTACGTCATCGCTAACCTGATTGCGCTGTTCGTGGGGGGGTACGTAGCCGGCAGACTCGCGGGATTTCCCAAAGAGACTACGGCCGGACTACACGGGGTACTGGCCTGGGCGCTGTTCACCCTGCTGAGCCTGTACATTCTCAATTCCGCGGTAGGCCGCGTCTTCAACATTGTTGGTTCCACCATCTCCACCGTGGCCTCGGCTACGGGTAGTGCGGTGGGGGCTGCCGTACCGGATGACCTCGGCCAGCGCATCGAGCAGGGGCTACAGAATTCGGACATCAGCCTGCAGGACATCCGCCGTGAGGCCTTTCAACTCCTAGAGGACACGGGAAAGCCCGCTCTCGATCCCGACAACCTGGAGCAGGATGCCCAGGCTGCAGCCAACACCGTAGAGCGTAACGCGGGTGACGTAGCCAGTAGCCCCTACGGAGCCGGTCGTGAGATTAACGACGTCATCGACCGGATCGCCCAACGCGGGGAAAACGTGGTCAACGCCGCCGATAAGGATGCACTGGTGAATGTCATCGTAGCCCGCACCGATCAAACGGAGGCCGAGGCTCGCCGTACCGTCGACGGTTGGGCGCAGCAGTACCAGGAAGCAAGGGCCGCCGCCGGACAAAAGCTCGAACAGCTGGGTCAGACGGCCGAGGAAGTGGGGGGTGATGTAGCCGACACGCTGGCTACCGCCTCGATTCTCGGATTTCTCGGCCTGCTGGCAGGTGCCGGGGCGGCTTTCTTCGGGGGTACACTGGGTCGGACCCATGACCTCACGCTTTCCGCTGACGGCAAGACGGTAAATGCCGCCGACGTAAGTTAGTCACCTACCGATCCAGCGGCCCGAAGCTGTATAGGGCATCCCTTCCTATCTTTGCGACTCGCAAGACTGACGTATGCCCACACCCCAACCCCGCCGCCGTACTTACGTATCCGTACTCATCGGGCTCATCGTGCTCGCCGCCGCCAGTCGGCTCCTCCCCCACTGGCCCAACTTCGGACCCGTCGGTGCGATGGCTCTGTTCGGAGCAGCGACTTTTCCCCGAAAGTGGATGGCCTGGGTGGTACCCTTTTTGGCCCTTTACCTGAGTGACCTGGTGCTGAATAACGTGCTGTATAGCGAATACTACACCGGATTTTACTGGGGCTTCAATAGCGGGGTGTACCTGGGATTTTCCCTCACGGTAGCTTTGAGCTTTGGCCTGCTTCGCGGTAGGGAATTTAGCTGGCTGCGGCTGGGCGGGGTGATACTAGGGACTACGCTACTGTTTTTTCTGCTCACTAACTTCGGCACCTGGCTGGGCTCGTCGTTCTATCCACAGTCGGTGGCGGGACTGCTGGCGGCCTACGCCGCAGGGCTTCCCTTCCTTCTCAGTAGCCTGGCGGGTGACCTCTTCTTCGCCGGTGTACTCTTCGGCGGGGCGCGTTACCTGAGTTTCACCGGTCGCCCCATCACCGAACCGGAGGGCATCTAGGGGTTATGAAGTGGAGCGGCTGGTGGGTAGTCGTAGTGCTGGCGGGGGTCCTTTCCTGCACCTGCGTACGCGCCCAGATTGTAAACATAGAGGACCAACGGCGGGGATTCGATACCCTGGGCTGGTACGGGCAAATTGACCTGGGCGGCAACCTGACGCGCAACCAGAATAAAGTGGTGAGTCTAAACGGCAACGTGCGCGTGGACCGTAAGGGGACTAATCAGGCGCTCCTGGCGCTGGCCGACTACCGGCTGGTACAGGTAAGTGGAAACAACGCCCTAAATGCGGGCTTCTTGCACCTACGCTACGCGCGCTACCTGAGCGAGGTATGGCGCTGGGAGGCCTTTACGCAGGTGCAGTACAATGAGCAGTTGCGCCTGGGTCTGCGTACACTCATCGGTACCGGCCCACGGCTTAAGCTGATTTCCAGCGGGAAAAATCGGGTCTACCTGGGGATACTGTACATGTACGAATACGATGAGGTAGCCGAGGGCACCATCACCTACCGCGACCACCGGCTGAGTAGCTACCTGAGCTTTTCGCTCTTTCCCCTGCCCAACGTGGTGGTCAACAACACGACCTATTACCAACCGGTGATCCCGGATTTCCGGCTGCCGCGGCTGTCGAGTATTACCTCCCTGAGTGTGCGGCTGACCGACCGGTTAGCCTTTAATACCAAATACAGCATCACCCACGACGCGCTACTGGTGCAGGGACTGGAGGACGTACCGGCCACGACCTACGAATGGAGCAATGGATTGCGGTATAGTTTCTAACTTAGGCGGATGGATAAACTATTCCTCCCCCTCCTGCTTTGTACGCTGCTAGTGGCTTCCTGTACCCCCGAAACGAAATCCACCACCATGCGCAGCGCTGACTACCCCGCCATCCCGGTCTCCTACCCCGAGACGCGAACGGACTCCACGGCCGATGATTACTTCGGCACCACGGTACCCGACGAGTACCGCTGGCTGGAAGACGATAACAGTGCCGAGACCAAGGCCTGGGTCCAGGAAGAGAATAAGGCTACCTTCGGCTACCTAGAGCAAATCCCCTTCCGCCAGGCCATCGAGGAGCGGCTGACCGAGCTGGTGAATTACCCACGGCTGTCCAGTCCCTATAAGGTGGGCAAGTACTACTTCTACTCCAAAAACGACGGACTGCAGAACCAGTCGGTGATCTACTACAAGGAGGGTATGGACGGCCCCGAGATGGTCTTCATCGACCCCAATGCCCTCAACGCCGAGGGCACGACCAGCATCAATCTACTCGGCGCCGATAAGCAGAACCGTTACATGGCATATAGCCGCAGCGATGCCGGCAGCGACTGGACCAAGATCTACATTCGCGAGATCGCCACTAACCAGGACCTTGACGACGAGCTCGAGTGGGTTAAATTCAGCGGAGCGGGCTGGTACGGCGACGGATTTTTCTACAGCCGCTACCCCGCCCCGGCCGCGGGGGAGGTGCTCAAGGGCAATAATACCAACCACTCGGTGTACTTTCACCGCCTGGGCGAGCCCCAGCGCACCGACCGCCTGGTGTACGAGGACCAGGCTAACCCCAACTACTACCACTACGGGGGTACCAGCGAGGACGAGGACTACTTCATCATGTACGCCGCCCCGGGCACCGACGGCTTTGCGACCTACTACCTGCCGCTTGATGGCAGTGGTACCCTCCCGGCGAAGATCGAACCCATCGCGCTGTTTTCGGATACGAAGAATAAGAGTCAGGTCGTGCACACTGCCGGCCGCGACTTCTGGGTACACACCGACATCGGTGCCCCTAATTACCGCCTGGTCAAAATCAACCTAGACAAACCGGGGAAGAGCAACTGGACCGAGGTCATCCCGGAGGCGGAGAATCTACTACAGGGCGTCAATACCGGCGGCGGCTACCTCTTCGCTAACTACCTAGAGCAGGCCACCGACCGCTACTACCGGCTCAATTACGACGGCGACGATAAGACCGTCATCGAGCTGCCCGGTGTGGGCTCGGCCGGGGGCTTTGGGGGTAAGGAGGACGAAAAGGAACTCTTTTACGTCTACACCAGCTTCATTTACCCGCCCACGATATTTTCCTACGACGTAGATACCAACGAGAGCAAGCCCTTCTTTCAGCCGGAGCTCAAGTTCGACCCCGCTGACTACGAAGAAAAGCAGCTGACCTATACCAGCAAGGACGGGACGGAGGTGACCATGTTCCTGGTACATAAAAAGGGACTGGAGCTAGACGGTGAAAACCCTACCTACCTGTATGGCTACGGGGGATTCAATATCAGTCTGTCACCGAGTTTCAGCGCCATGCGCATCCCACTACTCGAAAACGGCGGCGTATTCGCCATGGCGAACCTGCGCGGCGGCGGGGAGTACGGAGAGGAATGGCACCAGGGGGGAATGCTCAAGAACAAGCAGAACGTATTTGACGACTTCATTGCCGCCGGCGAGTACCTCATCGCGCAGGGGTACACCAGTAAGGAGAAGCTCGCCATTGCCGGAGGCTCTAACGGTGGACTACTCGTTGGGGCGGCCATGACGCAGCGGCCCGACCTATTCGCCGTGGCCTTCCCGGCCGTGGGCGTGATGGACATGCTACGCTACCACAAGTTTACCGTCGGCAAGGGCTGGATCCCGGAGTACGGGAGCAGCGAGGACTCCAGCATGTTCCCCGTACTGCGCGCCTACAGTCCGCTGCATAATCTGGAGCCAGGCACCGACTATCCCGCCACCATGATCACCACGGCCGACCATGACGACCGCGTAGTACCGGCCCACAGCTTTAAGTACGCGGCAAAACTGCAGGCGGATCAGGCGGGGGATAAGCCCGTGCTAATCCGCGTAGAAACCGACGCCGGCCACGGGGCGGGCAAACCCATCAGCAAGTCGATCGAGGAGCAGACCGACATGTGGAGCTTCTTTTTCTACAATACCGATGCGCCGGTCAGCTACGCCGTGAAGGGCTAGTGGCTCCGCTACCCTTCCGCTAGGGCCCGCTCCAGCGCCCGTTCCCACCCCCGGTAGGCCCGCTGCATGTCCTCCCGCCGCCCCCCGTCGGGCATAATCGACACCACCACGTCCTGTCGTCCGACGGCGGTAGCTAAATCTTCACTCCCGCGCGCCGCCACGCTTGCCGCCAGCGCCGCACCCACCGCCCCGTTGGTATTATGTACCTCGATGCAGGCTCCGGTCAGGGTGGCCACCGTCTCGGCGAACACCGCACTCTGAAACATATTGTCATTACCCACCCGGATGGTGCTGAGGTCTACTCCTACCTCCTCCATGATGCGCATGCCGTACACAAAGGCGAAGGCTACCCCCTCGATCCCGGCCCGCACCAGGTGGGCGCGGGTATGCCGGTTAAAGTTGAGCCCCCCGAGGCGGGCACCGATGTCCTCGTTCTGGAGCATCCGCTCCGGCCCGTTGCCGAAGGGTAAGAAATACAGCCCGTCGCTACCCACCGGCACCGAGGCGGCTAGTTCTTCCATTTGATCGTAGGTGGTATGCTCCCCGCACACCTGCTGCCGGATCCACCGGTGGGCACTTCCCGTGCCGTTGATGCAGAGCAGGATACCGATGCGGTTCTGCCCGCTGTCGTGGTTTACGTGGGCAAAGCTGTTGACTCGCTGCGCGGGATCGAAGGCAAGTTTATCGGTCACCCCGTACACCACCCCGCTGGTACCGGCCGTCGCGGCCACCTCTCCGGGCTGGGTCACGTTGAGGCTGATGGCGTTATTGGGCTGGTCGCCGGCGCGGTAGCCGACGACGGTGCCCGCAGCCAGACCGGTTTCCTTAGCCCCCTGCTCACTTACCTTGCCCTGCACGCCGACGGCGGGGACGCGGGTGCACAGCTTGGCGGTATCGAGCGCCATCTCGTCCAGCACCAGTCCGGCCAGTTCATTGCGTTTGAAATCCCACATGACTCCCTCGCTGAGTCCGGTAATGGTCGTGGTAGCATCGCCCGTCAACCGCAGGGCAATGTAGTCGCCGGGGAGCATGGCGTGGGCGGTACGCGCATAATTATCCGGTTCGTTGTCGGCTACCCACTTCAGCTTAGCGGCCGTGAAGTTGCCGGGACTGTTGAGGCAGTGGCTCAGGCAGCGGTCCTCACCGATGCCGGCAAAGGCCCGCGCCCCGGTCTCCACCGCCCGCCCGTCGCACCAGATGATCGCCGGTCGCACCACCTCCCCCGCTGCATCTACCAGCACGAGGCCGTGCATTTGGTAGCCGATGCCGACGGACTCGATCGACGGGGCCTGCACCTGCGTCCGCGCCAGTATGTCCTGGGTGCACTCTATGACGTAGCGGTACCACAACTCCGGGTCCTGCTCGGCCCAGCCCGGCTGGGGGGCCTGCATACCCATCTCCTCCTGCGGGGCCTGGACCCGGGCTAGCACCTCGCCGGTGGAGGTATCGACCAGGGCGGCCTTTACGGAGGAGGAGCCGATGTCGTAGCCGATGCTGTAAGTAGCCAAGGTGGGGGGACGTTTGACGGGCAATGTACGGAGTACGGCAACGGGGACGCGCAAATCATCGGATTTGATGCCGGCCTCAGTGCTCGCGCCGTGGCCCTGACGGCCGTATATCGCTTCACGAACGAGTAAAACATTTACCCCACCGCAGCCGATTTATGGTATGTCATCCGCGAACGTTCCTTCCTCCCCCGTAATCCTTGCCGGTGGCACCGGCAATCTCGGCCGCCAGATCGGCCGCACCATCCTCCAGGCCGGCGGCACGCTGCGGGCGATCGTACGACCCGGCACCGCTACGGAGCGCACGGCGGACCTGCGCAGGGCGGGTGCGGAGATTCGCGAGGTGAATTTTACTAAAGTCACCGAACTGACCGAGGCCTGTCGGGGCGGCGGCTGCGTGGTCTCTGCGCTGGCCGGGCTCCGGGAGACGATCGTTGACACTCAGACTAACCTACTCGAGGCGGCTGTTGATGCCGGTGTCCCCCGCTTCATCCCCTCCGACTTCAGCATCGACTTCACCCGGCTGCCCCGCGGCACGAACCGCAACCTCGACCTCCGCCGGGAGTTCCGCGATCTGGTCAATGCAGCGCCCATTCGGGCTACCTCCGTCCTTAATGGTATGTTTGCCGATCTATTGACGGGGGAGGCTCCACTGGTGTTACAGAAGATCAAGCGCGTCCTCTACTGGGGCGACGCCGACCAACCCCTCGACTTCACCACCATTGCCAACACGGCCGACTACACCGCCCTGGCTGCGCTTGACCCCGATACCCCCCGCTACCTGCGCGTGGCAGGCGACACCCTGACTCCGCGCCAGCTGGCTGATGCGGCCAGTGAGGCCTTCGGTACGAAGTACAAACCACTCTGGGCCGGCGGCATTGGGGCCCTGACTACGTTAATCGACGTGACTCGTCTAGTGGCCCCCGGCCGGGATCAGACCTACCCCGCCTGGCAGGGTATGCAGTACATGCGCAACATGCTCAGCGGCCGGGCTAAGCTGCACGACCTGGACAACGACCGCTACCCCGTCATCCGCTGGACCCGCGTAGCCGAAGTCCTGGCCGGTACCGTCCCCGAACAGCTCACCCCCGAACTCAGCCACTGATCGCTACCGTCACTTACCTGCCCACCGGTGCCGAAGCCCTACTCATCGCCCTGGCTACGCCTTCCCCCCAGGGCCCCGTGGGCATTCCCGTACTACTCTGGGGCCGCCCCGGAGTGGGTAAGTCCAGCTTCATCGAGGGCCTGGCTACCGATACCCTCCGGGTCACCACCCTCATCGCCTCCATCCACGACCCTACGGACTTCAGTGGCCTACCGATCCTGGACCAGGGGGCGGTGCGCTACGCCGTACCCGAATGGGTAGGTGCGTTCGCGGACTACCCCGCCGGAATCCTTTTTCTGGACGAGCTAAGCACCGCTCCGCCCTCGGTACAGTCTGCCCTGCTGCGCGTCGTATTCGAGCGCCGCGTGGGCTTTCAGAATCTACCGGAGGGGGTGCGCATCGTAGCCGCCGCCAACCCACCCGATCTGATGGTCGGCGGCTGGGAGCTTTCTCCGCCGCTGCGCAACCGCTTCGTGCACCTGCAGTGGGACATTCCCGAAGACCTCTACATCCGCTCCCTCACCCAGGGCTGGCAGACCGGCACCCTACCCGAGATCGACCCCGCGGAGCACCGCCGCCGCCTGCCGGACTGGAAACTGAAGATCGGTGCCTTTTTGCGGCTCCGTCCCAACAGCCTACACAGCTCACCGGAAGACAACCCTTACGGCTTTGCCAGTCCCCGCAGCTGGGATTTTGCCGCCGCGCTACTCTGCGCTTGCGATTTGCTGGGTTACCGGCTTGGTTCCGGATCGGCTCAAACACAGACCGTAATTCTCAACCTACTCAGTGGCTGCCTGGGAGAGGCCACCGCCATCCCCCTGCTGGAGTACCTCACCAATCTCCGCCTCCCTGAGCCCCGTGCCGTACTGGCCGGCGAAACTAAACTTGACGTAAGCACGCTCGACGATGCCGAACTATACGTGGTATTCTTCGGTCTCAATGCCCACTTGGTGGACGCATTTGGTATGGACGATCTCCTACCCTACTCCAGCCGCTACCTAGCGCTCACCGAGCAGGTCTTCCGGGACGGCCGTCGCGACATCATCTTCGTGCCCCTCAAGGAACTGGCCCGCGCCGGCTGGCTCAATAGACTAGTGGCGCGGTCGCAGGTGCAGGGTCAATCGAACGGCAGTACACCCATTATCGAGCAGATCAGCGCGGTATTTAGCGATCCAGCCTTTAGTGAGTTCGTCGATGTCCTCAGCTAACTCCTCTGCTGAGCTGGTAGAGCACATTCGCTTTGCCCGGGCCTACGCCGCCGAGCAGTTGCCGTGGTTTGCCCCCGCCCTGTTTCGCTGCCGCATCATCGTCACGCCGCGGGTGGACGTGGCGGCCATCGACCTGCACTACAATGTGTACTGGAATCCGGAAGTAGTAGCCGACATCTGGCACGGCCGCGACCGGCTGCGGGCACTGAGTGAACTGGCCTTTCTGTGGGTGCACGAGATCAGTCACCGCCTGCGGCAGCACGCCGAGCGGGCCCCGGGCCGCGACGCCCGCCGCTGGAACATCGCCTGCGACTTCGAGATTAACGACTCCGACTGGGGGGGGCTACACATGCCCGCTGCCTACCCCGGCATGCTGCCCGAAAAGTTCGGCCTTGCCCGGGGGCAGCTGGCCGAGCACTACCTGGCGGCAATGGACGCGAGTAAGCAGACGTACGATTTTCGGATCGACGAGGGTAGCGGCGTGCACGGACAGGCTCGCCCCTGGGAGGAGGGCAATCGGCAGGAGCTCAGTCCGCTCGACGAGGAGATCCTACGGCGCGAAGTAGCCCGGCGCATCCGCGAGGCCGAGGCGGGTGGCCTACCGGCAGGTTGGCGCGAGTGGGCCGCCGGAGTGCTCGGTAGCCGTACCAATTGGCGGCAGCGGCTCGGTCACCGGATGAGTGTGGCGATACAGCGGGGCATGGGCGCGCGCACCGACTACAGCTACGCCCGTCCGAGCCGGCGGCAGGCGGTGTACCACCCCATCCTACCTCCCAGTCTGGCGGGTAACCGTACCGCGCGCATCGTTATCGTGGTGGATACCTCGGGGTCTATGGAAGCTGCCGATCTACAACGGGCGCTCACTGAGGTTGCGGCCGTGATGCGGCAATTCGAGTACCCGGTAACGATCATCCCCTGTGATATCCGGGCCTACGAACCGGTGCGCCTGGTCGCGGTCGAGGAGGCCTACCGGCTCAACTACCTGCCGGGCGGTAGCGGGACGGACATGACTGCCGGCATCCAGGCAGCTTTGCACCTGCGGCCCCGCCCCGACGTGGTGCTGGTACTGACGGACGGGCAGACGGACTACCCCGCTACGGCCTACGCTATACCGGTGGTGTTTGGCATTTTCCGGACGGCCGGCGAGACCGTAAAGCTACCCCCCGATCCACCGTTTGGAAAGGACCGGATAGTGATCATCTAAAATGCGGTGGCGGCTGTTGACCCACTGCTATGCTGCTGCCTACCTACTCCCTTACCCTTTCCACGCCCTTCGGGCAGGCCGCTTTCGCCATCACGCTGGATGATGCCGGGCGGGTGCAGGAGATACAATTACCACTAGTGGGCCTGCCCGAAAGTGTGTACAAACTGACCTACGGGAGCGGGTGGCAGGATGCACGAACCTACTTCGAGCGGCTTGGCGCTACGCTGGTCTATCGGATTGAAGCCATGTTGTTTACGCGTACCCGACATGAGGACCTAAACGCTTTGGTTACTCACTTTAGGAATGACGGAGGGGCGGAACTACCCAAAAGTGACTACGCCCGCTACTGGACCGCGCACGAACAGTGGAAGGGGGTGTTTGCCTTCCAGCAGCGGACCGTCGACCAGACACTACGTAAAGTCCTAAAACTACAGAACGTAAGCGAGCTACAGACACTTGAAATCCATCTCTTTGACTTTCTGGTTCTGCTACTTGGCCTGGAATTTACCCAGACCTCAGAACTGGTGTACCAAGTCATCGGTAATTTTCGCACCGAGCGCGCTCGCAACTACCTGCTGGGGGAACTGGAACGGCCGGGCCGCCACCCCTTTGCCGCCGACCTGCTGCGGGGGCTGGAACATTTTGGCGATCGGGAGGATACGTTACCGCGGTTACAGGCAGTCTATCACCGGGATAAGTTCACCGGGGAGCGAGTGGGGCAGTACGTGCGGGGGCTGGCACGCTTCAATCGAGCGGCGGTGCTACCCCACTTGCTTGAAATCCTAGCGGCACACGGTAATTACGTAGACGCCATCCTACAGGTCTGGCAATCTTTCAGGATGGGGAAGCACTACATCCAGGAGCAACTCACGGCGCAATTCGCCCGCGAGGAGGACTACTACGTGCTGGACGATCTCTTGCAGGCCAGTCTCCGTATTTCGCAAATGCCCGCCATCGACCTGGCTATCCTCAACGCAAAGCTCACGGCCCCGGCCTACACCGACCTGCCCCCAGTAAACTGGCCACAGCAGTTGGAAGCAGGCTGGCGGGAACTACTGCGCCGCACTGACTATGGTAGTGTGATGGAGGTGGTGGCTCAGTACCTCGACTCCCCCGTGCCCCGCCTACAGCGCAACGCCGTATTACAGCTCAAAGCCTACCGCGAGGAGGCCACCGATAACCTCCCGCTCCCCTACCCCATCGAGCGCCGCCTGCGAGAGTTGCTGACGTCCCGCTACGACAAAGTCTACGTGGAGGTGATGAATATTCTGGGCGCTCGCCCCACTCCCATACTACGGGAGCCGGAGCTGATGCTAGACGCGATCATGGCCATCAGCGTCGGGTCGCGTTATCGCTTCGTGGTCCTTACGGCCATGCGGCGGGTAGGAAACGGTACCGCTTTAAAGCAGCGCGCACGGCACTACTACGCAGACCTTCTGGCGGGGCCGCAGGATGCAGCCCAGCTCGACCGACTCACGGCCTGGCTTCCGTTCCTGAGTAAGTATCTGGGGGATATCACCGACCTGCGCGCCGCCCTAGACGGCCGAGAAGGCGGTGCTACCGGCTAGCTCGGTAAACTGTACGGGCAGTACGCCGGAGCCGCCCTGCTCGGTAGTGTACACGCCGTAGATACTATCGACGGCCTCCATCGTAAGCTTGTTGTGGGTCACGATGATGAACTGGCTATCCCGGCTGAACTTCTTGACGATACGATTGAACTTGGCGATGTTGGCATCGTCGAGGGGGGCATCGACCTCGTCGAAGATGCAGAAGGGGGCGGGCTTGAGGAGGTAAAGAGCAAAGAGTAGGGCGGTGGCCGTGAGCGTCTTTTCCCCGCCGCTGAGCTGGTTGATCGTCTGCGGGCGCTTGCCCTTTGGTTTGGCCACGATCTCGATGCCGCTTTCGAGCGGGTCCTCGGGGTCGAGGAGGATGAGGTCGCAGTTATCGTCCTCGGTGAAAAGGCTACGGAACACGTCGATGAAGTACACCCGCACGCGATCGAAGGCATCGAGAAACTGGGCGGTAGCGGTGTCCTCGATCTCCTTGATCGTTTTTACCAAAGTATCCTTTGCGGCCAGGATATCGTCGCGCTGTCCGCTGATGGTCTCGTGGCGCTCCTTCATCTCATCGTAGGCCTCGACGGCCATGGGATTTACCTCGCCGTAGTTGCCGATGCGGCTGCGCAGGCGGTCTACCTTGAGCTCCAGGTCGGGCACGGTGCCGATCCACTCCTCGATCTCGATGCTGGCCAGCTCCGGCAGCGTGAGGCTGAACTCGATCTGGAGACGCTCCTCGACGCCGTTGATGCGGAAGCGCACATCGGTGAGCTTTTCCTTGAGTTGGTTGACGCGTACCTGAGCGTCCTGCCGCTGGCGGTTTTCCCGGCGCAGCTGGTCCTCCATCCCGTTGATGGAGGTGCGGGCGGCGAAGTAGGCCTGCTCGGCGGAGTTGAGGGTGGCCTGGTACTCAGCCTTGTCGGCGTAGAGCGTTTCGAGGTTGCGCTGCAGATTCACCTCCTGGTCTTCGAACTGGCGGGCCTCGCGGGCCAGATCCCTGAGTTGCTGCCGGTTGGCGGTTTCCTGGCGGGCGATCTCCTCGCGGCGGTTGTGGCGGAAGCCGAGCTCGCGTTCAAGATTTTTGACGTGGTTCTGCTGCTGGATGTACCGGATGTTCTCCTGGTTGTACCGGGCGCTGGCGGCACTGAGTTCCTCGCTCATACGGCGGTAGGTCTCGTCGGTGCCAGAGACGCTTTCGCGCAACGTATCGATACGCTGGGTGAGGGCGGCAAGCTCGGCCTCGATCTCCGTGTTGCGCAACTGTAGGGTTTCGACCTCTCCGCTGAGGCGTTCGTTGGTGGCCGTAGTATCGGTATCGAAGCGGGTGAACCCCTCTACGCGGGCCTGGAGTCCGGCGCGTTGCTGCTGGAGCTTACTGAGGCCGCGTTGTTGTTCCTGGATCTGGCGGTCCAGCCGCTGTTGGCGAAGTTCTTGAAGGGTTTTACGCTCGGTCTGTAGTTGCTGCTCCAGTCCCGCGGCGGTAGTTTCTGCTTCCTTGATGGATTTAACCAGGGCCTGGAGGTTTTTCTTCCGGCCGATCTTCTTGCCCTCAAAGAGGCCGAGGGAGCCACCGGTGAGGGTGAAGTTGCGGCGGATGTAGCGGCCATCGGTGGACAGTAGGGTCTGCCCCGGCAGCGGTGGGTCGGGTAGCGCTTCGGTATCGACGAGGTAGACGTCCGTGAGGAGTCGATCGACGAGGGGTTGGTAGGGGGGATCGACGGTAACCAGTGCGACGGCGGGCTGGGCGGGCGGCGGCGGCGGAGTATTCCGGCTGGGCTCCTGAGTGCCGAACGCTGGGATGGCTTCCAGGATGAAGAAATTGGCCTTCCCCTTCTGACGCTCGCTGAGCAGTTGGATAGCCGCTACTGCTTCGGCGGCGGTGGCGACCACGTAGTAATTCAGGTAGGGCTCCAGGTAGTTTTCGATGGCGGCGCGGTGGGCCGGTTCTACGAGTAGGAGGTCGGAGAGCAGCTGGGGGTCCTTGGTCCAGCCGGACTGTTTACTCAGGTAGCGAATCGACTCCGGGAAGCCCTCCAGGCTATCGATCATACTCTTGGTGAGGGTGTACTCGTTGCGGCGGGCGTCGAGGGTGCGGTTGATGCGGCCGAGCTCGGTCTGGAGGTGTTCGCTGTTGGTTTCCGCCGTAGTGATGGCCGCGCGTCGTTCGGCTTCCTTTTGTTCGAGTTGCCCAAGTTCAGCTTCCCGGACGGCCTCGTCGGCTTTCAACTGCCGTAGCGCTTCCTGTAGGCTTTCGCGCTCGCCGCGGCGGTCGGCCATATCGGCGGTGTTGCGCTCGATCTGGTAGCGGTAATTTTGCACCTGGTTGCCGTTGATGGCCCGGCGTTTTTCGAGCTCGAAGATGCGGCGCTCTTCTTCCTGCTGCTGACGAAGGCTGGCGTCGAGCTGTGACTTTACGCCGGCGTGGCCGGAACGTACCTCGTCCAGTCCGGCCTGCGCCTGCTGGAGAGTAGTCTCCCGTTCTTGCTGAGTGACTACGGCGGCCGAGAGCTGCTGTTGCAACTGGTCGATCTCGCCGGTCTGCTCCTCGAGTTGGGTGGCGGCGGTGGTCAGCTCCGTTTCCAGCTGGTTGCTTTGCCTGGCTACGAAGGTCTTGCGCTGCTGTAGGAGTTGCTTTTCGTTTTCCAGTTCACGGAGCTCACCGACCAGGGCGTTGAGTTTGCGCTGCCGCTCGCCGAGGAGTTTCTCCTTGTCGACGTGTTTGGCGCGCGCTTCTTCCAGCTGCGCTTCCAGGGTAGTGATCTTGGTATCTACGGCTCGGTAGGCGTCCTCCGCCTCGGTGGTTTCCTGCTGTAGGCGGGCTTGATCGATGCGTAATTTTTCCACGCGGATGCCGGTCAGTAGCAGGCTAAGTTCGCGATATTGGGTCCTGAGCTCGCGGTACTTCCGGGCGCGGCGGGCCTGCTTTTCGAGGCTACTGAGCTGGCCGGCGATTTCGTGGAGGACATCTTCGATGCGGTCGAGGTCGTCCTCGGTGTTCTTGAGCTTACGTAGGGTTTCCTTTTTGCGATTCTTATACTTGCTCACCCCGGCGGCCTGCTCGAACATGCGGCGGCGGCTGTTGTCCTTATCGGCCAGGATGTCGTCGACCATCCCCAGGGCGATGATAGCGTAGGAGTTGGACCCGATGCCGGTGTCGAGGAAGAGGTTACGGATGTCCTTGAGTCGGCACTGCACGCCGTTGAGCCGGTACTCGGAGTCGCCGCTGCGGTAGAGCATACGGGTGATGGTGACCATACTATACTCCGTGGGTAGTAGGTCCTTGTCGTTGGCAAAGGTCAGACTCACGGAGGCCAGGTTCCCTGCCTTCTTCTGCTTGGTGCCGTTGAAAATGACCGAGGCCATCTTATCGAGTCGCAGCTCGCTACCCTTCTGCTCGCCGAGCACCCAGCGGATGGCATCGACGATATTGCTCTTGCCGCTGCCGTTGGGCCCTACGATACCGATGACGTCGGCATCGAAGTTGACCACGGTCTGGGTTGCGAAGCTTTTGAATCCCTTGATGTCGAGTTGCTTCAGCCGCATGGCGGGCGAAGGTACGTGTGGCGTCGACTACAGGTGGCGCGTACGCACGTAGAACTCCCGGTCCCGCACCCCGAAGGCTTTAACAAGTAGCGGGCTCACCACTACGATCACCCGCGGGTCATAGGCCTGCTCCGGGATGCGGCCCACTACCCGGGCGTAGAGGGTTTTGCGGCTACGCGGGTCGGTCACCTCTACCAGACTACCGATGGGAGCCGTACGGTGCAGTACCATGAACTTACCCGGATCGCCGCGTTTAGTCCAGGCTGCCTTACCGTTGGCGGCCTGTAGGGAATTGGCGGCGGCGGCAGCTTCCCACTCGGAGCGCAGCGTATAGTTACGCAGGATGTAGGGGTCTTCGACGCGGCGCTGGCTATCGCGGGGTACGCCGTCGAGGCGTAGGTAGCCGATCTTGAGCACCTGCCCAGGACTAAGGTGCTGGGGGTCTACCTCGGGATTAAGCTGGCGAATAAGCCGGTCGTCGTCCTGATTGAGGGTACGGCGGGTAAGGCCGTAAAGGGTCTCCCCGGGGGCCATGCGGTAGCGAACGGGTACGAACCACGCCACGCTGTCAGGACTGAAGCTACTGCGGATCGCGGTGGGGGGAATAGCTACGGTGACGCGGGTGCCGGGAGTGTAGCCCTTGCGCAGAGTGGGATTGAGCCGGTAGATCTCGTCGAGGGTATGGCCGTAGAAGCGGGCCGCACCGTAAAGCGTTTGGCGGGGGGCCAGGTAGTGGTCGAACAGGAGTAGACCAGAGGCGGGATCGTGGCGTAGCACGACCGTGTCTCGGGGAAGCAGAAAGTACAAACTATCACCCGTGGCACCGGCGCTGACCGGGAGGCCGAGGGTAAGAAATGCGGCGAAAATGTACTGGGTCACAGCAGCGGACGTTGGGACTAAGGCGGGGACGAAGGTACGCCGCGGGGTCCAACCAAATAGGTTTGGCCTTGTTTCCGTAATGTAAGTGCCCGCAACGGCCGAATATTGTTGGCGTACATCGGCGTTTTGTCAGGCTTTTTTGGCAGTCGCCCCGCACTGGCACAGTTCTTCCCCATAGGTGTTAACTTTAGGGCCTAGCTGTAGCAACGCGGCACCGCCCGCCTTACTACTAACTCCAATATCATTAAATGCCACATCCTCCACAACGGGAATTTAACCCGGAAATAAAACAGGCCATGGCCCGGGGCAAACAGGAGGCCGAAAAAATGGGCCACACCTACGTTGGCCCAGAGCACCTACTGCTCGGCGTCCTGAGCATGGGTTCTAGCCTAGCTACCCGCGTACTGCGGAACCTAGCCGTGGATATTAATGCGCTAGCCGACACGCTCCGTGAGAATATCCAACGCAACGGGGGCGAAACTAGCAGCCATTCGATCTCTCGGTTACCCTTGAGTGACAAGGCCGACCGGGTGCTCAAGGTCACCTTCCTAGAAGCCAAGGCGCTCAAAACTTCTCAGGTGAGTCCCGAGCACCTCATTTTATCTATTCTACGCAACAAGGAGCTTCCCGCAACCAAGATCTTGCGGCAGTTCGAGGTAGAATACGAAATCTATAAAGCAGAACTCGATTACGTGAAAGACGAAAAAGATTTTACCGAAGACGATACCCTACCGATGAACCAAGCCCCCGGTGCTGGGGAGGAAAGTTTTGAGGATGATGACAGTGGGCGCGGCGGACAGCGCGGCGGCCGCGGCCAGGGAAATTCTAAATCCCGCACCCCCGTGCTGGATAATTTCGGCCGCGATATCTCCGCCCTGGCCGAGGAAGATCGCCTGGACCCCATCATCGGCCGGGAAACCGAGATCGAACGCGTCAGCCAGATCCTGAGCCGGCGCAAAAAGAATAACCCCATCCTGATCGGCGAGCCCGGCGTGGGTAAGACCGCCATCGTGGAGGGCCTGGCCCTGCGCATCCGCGACCGTAAGGTAAGCCGCACCCTTTTCGACAAGCGCATCGTGATGCTGGACCTGGCCGCCCTGGTGGCCGGTACCAAGTACCGCGGACAGTTCGAGGAGCGGATGAAGGCCATCATGACCGAGCTCGAGAAAAGTCGCGACGTGATCCTCTTCATCGACGAGATCCATACCATCGTGGGTGCCGGCGGTGCTACCGGCTCCCTGGACGCCAGCAACATCTTTAAGCCAGCCCTGGCCCGGGGTGAACTACAGTGTATCGGCGCCTCCACACTGGATGAGTACCGGCAGCACATTGAAAAAGATGGAGCACTCGACCGCCGCTTCCAGAAGGTACTTGTCAACCCGCCGAGCGCCGACGAGGCCGTACACATCCTCAATAACATCAAGCCGAAGTACGAGGAGTTCCACAACGTGGACTACTCCGACGATGCCATCGAAGCCTGCGTGAAACTGAGCGACCGGTACATCACCGACCGCTTCCTGCCCGATAAGGCCATCGACGTGCTCGATGAGGTAGGGGCCCGTACCCACCTGAAGAACATCACCGTTCCGGCCCACATCGAAGAGGTAGAGGCCAAGATCGAAGAGGTCAAGGAACAGAAGAACTCTGCGGTCAAAAACCAGCAGTATGAGCGTGCCGCCGACCTACGCGACCAGGAATCCAAGTTGCAGCGCAGCCTGGAGGACGCCAAAAAGCAGTGGGAAGAAGAAGCCAAAACCAAGCGGTACCCGGTAGGCGAAGAAGATATTGCCGAGGTAGTCAGCATGATGACCGGTATTCCCGTCCGCCGGGTAGCCCAGAACGAGAGCAAAAAACTCGTGGGCATGGAAAGCGACCTACAGGCCGCGATCATTGGGCAGGACAACGCCATCACCAAGGTGACCAAGGCCATCCAGCGTAACCGCGTCGGCCTCAAGGATCCCAGCAAGCCCATTGGCACCTTCATCTTCCTCGGCCCTACCGGGGTAGGTAAGACGGAGCTCGCCAAGGCCCTGGCCCGCTACATCTTCGACAGCGAGGAGAGCCTGATTCGTATTGACATGTCGGAGTACATGGAGAAATTCAGCGTCAGCCGTCTCATCGGAGCGCCTCCGGGCTACGTGGGTTACGAAGAAGGCGGACAGCTTACCGAAAAGGTACGCCGTAAGCCCTACAGCGTGATCCTGCTCGACGAGATCGAGAAAGCCCACCCCGATGTGTACAACATCCTGCTGCAGGTGCTCGACGACGGCCAGCTCACGGACGGCATGGGTCGTAAGGTGGACTTCAAAAACACCATGATCATCATGACCTCTAACATCGGGGTCCGCCAGTTGAAGGACTTCGGCCAGGGCGTAGGTTTTGCCACTAAGGCCCGCACGGAGAATGCCGAGGAAAACTCTAAGGCGGTGATCAACAACGCGTTGAAGCGCACCTTCTCGCCCGAGTTCCTCAACCGGATCGACGACGTAGTGATCTTCAATAGCCTGGGGCAGGAGGAGATCTTTAAGATCATCGACATCGCCCTCAGCGATCTGTACAAGCGCCTGAACGGACTAGAGTTCAGCCTGAAGCTGGACGAGGCCGCGAAGAAATTTGTAGCCGAGAAGGGTTTCGATCCGCAGTTCGGTGCCCGCCCGCTTCACCGTGCGATTCAGAAGTACATCGAAGACCCGCTTGCGGAATTCATCCTCAACAACAATCCCGAGACCGGTGCCCACCTGATGGCGAAGATGAATGAGTCCGCCGATGGGCTGGTGATCGAGCAGCAGGAGGCCGTGGCTTCCGAAGAGTAGTCTCCGGTCGTCTGCCGACTTAACCACTAGTTCAAACAATTTTACCTTTACCCCCTTACATTTCTATCACACAACACCAAGCTATTGGCTAAGAGAAGAGGCGGCGGCCGCAATCGTTACGTACGCAGAGAAGAACCCACCCCCCAATTCCGCATCAACGATATGATCCGGGTACCCGAGGTACGCCTCGTAGGCGATAACCTGGAGCAAATCGGCGAGCAGCTCGGCCGGAAGGTCGAGAGCGGTGTATTCGATATTCGTGAGCTTAAAGGATGGGGCCGCGACCTCGGACTCGATCTCGTGGAGATCAGCCCGAACGCCAGTCCGCCGGTAGTGCGTCTAACGGATTACAAGAAGTTCCTTTACGAGAAGAAACGTAAGGAAAAAGAGATCCGTAGCAAAGCAGTTAAGACCGTCATCAAAGAGGTCCGCTTCGGGCCCAATACCGACGATCACGACTTTGAGTTCAAGGTACGCCACGCCCGTGGCTTCCTGGAAGACGGGGCCAAGGTAAAAGCATACGTACACTTCCGCGGCCGTTCGATCGTCTTCAAGGACCGGGGGGAGCTGCTGCTGCTACGCTTCATGAAGGAGCTCGAGGACCTGGGTGCAGCGGAGGCCATGCCGAAGATGGAGGGCCGCCGCATGAACGTCATCATCAGTCCGAAGAAGGTACAAAAGAAGTCGAAGTCTAAAGCAGAAAACGACGCCTAACGTATTACGATGACTTACTGACGCCCATCCGATCGCTTCGGATGGGCGTCGGTGTTTTATAGCGTCTGAGAGCTAGCCCCCATGGCACAAATCAAAACCAGCACCTTCGCCTCCAGCCATGCCCGCGTGGTGCAAACCCCACAGGACGGTCGGCCGGAATTTGCCTTCATCGGTCGTAGCAATGTCGGCAAGAGCAGCCTCATCAATATGCTGGTTGGACGTAAGGAAATGGCTCACACCAGTGGTAAGCCGGGTAAAACTCAGCTCATTAACTACTTTCTCATCAACCACAGCTGGTACCTGACTGACCTGCCCGGTTACGGCTACGCGGTGCAGAGTAAAAAGACCCGCGGTAAGTGGGAGGCCCGCACGGAGAAGTACTTCCTGAACCGGCAGACGCTAGTTGCCGCCTTCGTCCTCATCGATAGCAACGTGCCGCCCCAGGCCATCGACCTCGAGTTCGTCAACTGGCTTGGAGAGCACGGCGTACCCTTCGTACTGGCCTTCACCAAAACGGATCGGAAGAAAAGCCGGCAGGGAGGCAGCGTAGATGCCTTTAAGTCCGAACTCCTCAAAAGCTGGGAAGAGTTGCCCCCAATCTTTCTGACCAGCGCAACCAGGGAAACCGGCCGCGAAGAAATACTGGAGTTCATAGAAACTACCCTGCTCTCCCTCCCCTGGCCCTTCTACGGAGAGCCGAATTGATGGCTCTGACCGCTACCTTTGCCTCCTTTGCCGAATTATGGTAATTTAACGGACCATGAGTGCTAACCCTACCGAAACTCTCCTACCCCCACCCGACTTCGAGCGGGAGGGAAAGCGGTACGACCATACCGCGCCGGAGATCCAGGATTGGGCCATTTATAAGCTAAGCGAAGACCGCGAGCAATTCGTCAATATTCTAGAGGCCGCTAGCTGTCAGCGCATCCAGCAGGAAAGTGGCGATGCGCTACCGGACGTACTCAGTAAGACCATATTCAGCGAGCAGGAACGTACCCGCACCGAGCCCTGGAAGGTAGACCCCCCCCAGGAACGTGCCTACTGGAAGCGCCTAGCTAAAATGCTGGCGACGAAGAGCCTGGACGAGGACGAACCCACCACCGCCGAGCAGGCCGCCAAAACTATCCTGCGCCGGATCGTAAGTCGCTACGCCGAGGAAATCGTCGGCACTTTCAAAATCCCCACCTTTCGCTTCGCCCGGCGTTTCCTGACCTTCTTTTTCGGCCGCCTGCTGAATGCCGCCAGCGGCCGCACCTTCACCAGCCTATTTTCTAAAAAGGTCCTGTTGCAGGAAAAGCTCATCGTGCGGGGATACGTCGAGCAGGTACGTGAGCTGAGCAAACTGGGCACCGTGGTAGTGGTACCCACCCACTTCAGTAACCTCGATAGCATCCTAATCGGCTACGCTCTGGATCAGGTGGCGGGCCTTCCCGCCATGTCCTTCGGCGCCGGTCTGAACCTATACAATACCGGCTACACCGCCTACTTCATGAACCGCCTGGGGGCCTACCGCGTCGATCGCCGCAAGCGCAACCCCATCTACATGACTACGCTGAAAACGATGAGCAAGCTACTCATCCAGCGGGGGGTGCCCTCCCTGTTCTTCCCCGGAGGCACCCGCTCGCGTAGTGGGGAGTTGGAGACAAAACTCAAGCTGGGATTACTAGGCACCGCCGTCGAAGCCCAGCGCGCACGCTACCAGCAGGGGCGCAACGACAAGGTATTCATCGTGCCGGTCATCCTGAGTTACCCCTTCGTACTCGAGGCGCAGTTCCTGATCGAACAACACCTGCGCAGCGAGGGCCAGGACCGGTACATCAAGGCCAAGGACAGCTTTCACTCCCTACGTAGCATCCTCAAGTTTGTGTGGGGAGTATTCAGTAAGGGTAACCAGATCACCATCTCGCTGGGGCAACCCCTGGATGTCGTGGGTAATCGCGTAGATGTCCAGGGCAAAAGCTACGCCCTCAGCGGAAGACACGTCAGTACCCGCGAGTATTTTCGCGATCAGCACGGTACGATCAACAAGGACCTGCAGCGCGAAAGCGAGTATACCCGCCTACTCGCCAACCGCATCGTAGAGCGTTATCACGCCGATGGCATCGTCCTACCCAGCCACCTGGTCAGCTACGCCGCTTTTGCCATGCTCGAGCGCACGTTCATCAAGGACGACCTGTACGCTATTCTACGACTCCCCGCCGAGGATTTCTACTTCCGCAAGGATGCCCTGGTCAAGGTAGTGACCCAAATCCGCGACCGACTACTGGCTATGGAACTGGAGGGTAAGGCCAAGGTCTCCAGTGAGCTCCGTGAGACGCCCGACCGCATCCTCGCCCACGCCATCGACAGCATCGGCAACTACCACATAGATAAGCCGCTACACTACGATACCAGGGGGCGGCTGATCAGCGACAACTTCTCCCTCCTCTACTATTACCACAACCGCCTGGCCACTTACCGCCTCAAGGGTAAGGTGCGCTGGCCTAAAGAGATGATCGGGGACGAGCGAAGGGAGTGACCGTGTGCATTCCCGGAGCGTAGTTGCGCTGGGTGACCAACTGCACGAGGCGGTCGTACGCTCCGGCTTCCGTGAAATCGGTATCCCCCACATCAAGCACCACCACCGGCAGCTGGGGCACCGACCGAAAGTAGCGGAAGTACGCTGACTGAACCGATGCCAGGTAGGCATCCGTTATACCGACCTCGAAGGGTCGACCCCGCCGCCGAATATTCGCCTGAAGTGCCGCCACCGGCCGGTGCAGGTATACCACCAGGTCAGGGTCCGGGAAGCCGGCATCCATCACGGAAAACAGCCGGTTGAATAGCCGAAACTCCTGTTCCGAGAGGCTGTTGCGCGCAAAGAGCAGGGTTTTTACGAATAGGTAATCAGCCACCGTGCCCGCCTGCGTAAACAGTTCGCGGTGGGCCAGCTCCGCCTCCAACTGCTTATGTCGCTCGGCCATAAAGAATAGCTCGACCGGAAAGGCGTAGCGAGCGGAGTCCTTATAGAAGAGAGGTAGGAAAGGATTGTCGGTAAACTGCTCGAGAATCAACCGGCGACCGAACTGCGCGGCCAGCCGCTCGGCCAGCGTCGTCTTACCGGCTCCGATATTGCCCTCGATCACGGTAAAGGGGGGAAGCGTCATACGTACTTTTGGGGAATGGCAAAACTAACCCTCTCGCTCGGATCGAACCTCGGCGCACGCAGCGACTTGTTGGCCGCCGCCCGCGGGGCGATCGACCTCCGCTTGGGGACCATCACCTACCGGAGTGCAATCATTGAGACCAGGGCCTGGGGAAATACCCACCAAGCTGACTTTCTCAATCAGCTCGTAATCTGCACTTTACGTCCTTTTGGCCAATCTGCTATTGACCCTACTTATCTGCACCGTCTCCTGGATACCACGCAGTCGATCGAGGCTCAGTTAGGGCGAGTGCGCGATCAGCCCTGGGGGCCGAGAACCATTGACATCGACCTCATCTTTCTGAATGATATCCGCTACGAAGACTACCGCCTTAGCCTCCCCCACCCCTGGTGGCGGCAGCGAGCCTTCGTGACCGATTTGCTACCCCCCGGATTCGATCCGTACCTCCGTATTTTCGATCCGGCTCAGCTCGGGTAGCTCACCGGCCAGGTACCGCTCCAGCGCGGCGTCGATCGCCCGCTGCCGTCCGTCGACGCCATAGTTGATATAGTCCTGCACCAGTACGCCCCCTACCCGCCGTTTATTGATCGCCTTGCGAAGGCGTACTCCCCCCTCCTCCGCGGCAAAATTGTAGGCCAGGTAGTCCAGCTCCCCACTACTGCGGTCAAAAAAGTAGTGGTACACGTCATCGAAGTCCGTACCCCCACCCTCCCGGTCAAAGGTCACCTCCAAACGGTCATAGACCTTACCGTCGATCGCTACCGAGTCGAGAAGCTCGGCGTTCACCGCCGGGTCACGCAGTCCGTAGGGTAGCATGAAGAAGTAGCGTACCGAGTTGACCGATCCGACGTAGGCCAAACTATCCTTAGTAGTAAGCGGGTCAGGTTGTCCATCGCGGAGGCGTTCCAGCCCCTCGTTCGTGAGTACATCCCTGATTGCGCTACCCGTCGAGTCCATAAATTCTCGCGTGTATCGGAAGGTCCCGCCCCGCTTATCGACCCCGTAGCTGCGGTCGCGAAACGTGAAGGTCAGCCGTGCCAGGGTATCCCAGCCGTCCATCCCGTGGGTGGAGATTGCCCGCTCGATGAGTTGTTCTGCTGTAGGAGACTCAGCGTGTTCCGGGTTAGCGGGGGCGGGGCCGCAGGTGCAAAGCAGAGCGAGTGGGGCCAGCACGATCGCCGCAAGAAGTGGTCGCATCATTTTACCTTTTTGGCCGGGGGGCGTTAACGCAGCGTGCGGTATCTACTGGTAGCATTCCTGGTCCTTCATTCACTTTGCACCTGCGGCCCCGCCCAAGGTAATGACGGTGGGGCGGATCGGGAAAAGTTGGTTAAGCGGGAAGCACTGTTTCATGCCGCCTACGAGCAGTTAGATGCCGCCGTGCTGGACCGTATCCTGGCCGCGGACTTTACGATCACCTACCAGACGCCTCCGGTCACAAAGGGTAAGGACCAGTTCCTTGGCGAACTCTCCGAGCTACGCACCGTGTTTCCTAATCTGCGGCTTCACGTCGATAGCCTCACCCTCACCGGTGACGATACCTCTCCGGTGGGTAGTGGTCTACGTACCTTTTCCTGGACCTACGCCGGTCAGCCCGGCAGCTTTCAGGAGGGGTACCGTCACCACTGGCGCTGGGAGGACGGGCAGTGGATGCTGAGTGCTGCCGAAGTACTGCCCCCACCGGATAGCGAATGATCAGCCTACTTCAGCCGACGCGCGAGGAACTACGGAAGCTCCTACTGTGGTCGGAACGAGAACCCTTCCGAGGGTATGCCCTTGCAACCGCTGCCCTGCCCCCCCGCACGGTAGCGGATGAGGCGCTACGGCTACCGGGCACGGCGCAGCGGCCGTACCGCTGGACCGCCCCCTTTCTGATTGTGTCTGACGAAATGGTCGTCGGAAGTATCGGAGGAAAGGGCCTGCTGGAGGACGAGGACGAGGTAGAATTGGGCTACAACGTAGCGCCCGCATACCGACGCCGGGGTATAGCAACGGTCGCAATCGGAAGTTGTGTGGACCTACTGCGGGCGGACGGCTGCTGGCCGCTGGCTCACGTGGAGCCCCATAATGTCCCCTCCCGCCGGGCGCTGTACCGCAATGGTTTTGTCGTGGAAACGATCGTACGGCTGCCGGATAGCCTTGATCTGGAGCGGTGGCGACTACCTAATCAGTACGACCCCCCCCCTTGAAGGCCTCGACGTCGCCCTGTGAGTTGCGGTAGGTGACGTCCCAGAGGTAACCACCGCCCGGGCTATTGGAGCCCTTGAAGGTGCCGTCCCAGGAGCCCTCGAAATCGCGCGTCGTGAAGACCATCTCCCCCCAGCGGTTCCAGATGCGGAGGCGGTAGTCGCTGGCGCCCTCCCAGAGTCCTTCGGGCATCCACCGATCGTTGATCCCGTCGCCGTTAGGCGTAAATGCATTCGGGGCGGTCATGGCGTTAGTGAGGTAGAGGTTGATACTTTTGGTGATGCTGTCGCGGCAGCCGCTGGGATGGGACACCAACTGATTGATGTGGATGGTGGCGGTATCCCGCAGGCGGTAGTCGAACTCGGCCAGGGGCGTAGTGAAGAGCTCATCGCCGGCATTATCCGTGATCGTGTAGCGGTAGCTGTTGGCTCCTACGCTACGATCGGTGACCCGGAAATCGGGAAAGGCATTAGTGGGCTGCTCGGGTAAAAATTCGAAGTCTGCGACGGGGGATTCCCGCACGTCCACCACCTCCTGAAAGATGGTATCGACGAAACAGCCGATGGGGGAAGTCACGCCCAGGTAAACATCGTACCGACCGGGCAGGGCGTACTCATGGGTAGGATCACGTTCATCGGAGCTGCCCCCGTCGCCAAACTGCCACTCGAAGGTGTAGGCGTCGCTGATGGGGATCGAGCGGTTGACGAAAAAGTTGGTGAAGGGGGCGCAGCCGAAGCCGTTATTGGGCTCCAACAGCAGGGTGCGGGGACTGGGAAAATACGGCACCTGCTTGGTGATACTATCCGCGCAGCCATTTTCGTCCGTGACGGTAAGTACCGCACTGAAGTTGCCGCCCCGCTGGTACTGGTAGTTTGGCTCGGGACTGATGGAGCGGCTGCGCGCCGTGGAGTCGCCGAAGTTCCAGCTGTAGCCGGTGATCCGCTGTCCGGACTCCGTGGTGCTCAGGTCCGTAAACTGCACCGGCTCGGGGTCGCAGACGATCTCGCTGACCTCGAAGTCGGGGTCGAGACCCGGCAGCACTTCCAGGAAAAACTCCGCGGTGTCTTTACAGTTATCGGCGAAGGAACTGCGGTTGAGGAACATCTTGCCCTCGTACACTCCACGCTGGTCGATACTGGTGACGAAATTGCGACTCGTACCGGTAAGCAGCCCACCGCCGGGGCCGCGTAGCTCCCAGTCGTAGGACGTGATGGAGCTCTCCAGGGTGCTCTGGTTGACGATGGTGTTCGGCCCGAAGCCGCACTGGGTGATATAGAACCGCCCCTGCTCATCGAGTTCCGTTTCCAGCAAATCGGCCTCGACGGTAGAGCCGCAACGGCTGACGCTGAGCTGAAACTCCCGCTTCGTCTCGCTCAGTAGCACCGGAATACTATCGCGGCTCCATTCCTCCACGCAGACCGCGATGACGTGGGTGCCGGGGTAGAGGGGCCGGCCGGATAGCTCGCCGGTGAGGGGATCGATGCGAAGTTGACTTCCGATGCCGAGTTGATTGTTAACGTCGTACCGGGGAGCGAGATAGGTGACCGAGGTATAGGGATAGGGGCTCTCTATGGTGGGAGCCAAGTCATCGAAGGTAGTCGGCGTGCGAGCGGGGGGATTGAGTCCGTCCTGCCCCGCGCCTACCTTGGCATCACACATTTTATAAGCGAGACTGTCATTATCGTTGTCGGCGGCCCCCAGGTCAATACGAAAATCGGCGTTGATACAGATAGCGATGGGCGGGAAGATATTGAATCGCGGACTGCTGTTCTCAGTCAACTGAGCTTGCGGCAGTATCTGGATAAAGTAGGTGGCCCCGATACTGTTGCCGTTGAGTAGATTGCGGATGCTCTCGTTGCGGCAGCACCGTTGGTAGGCAATGGTATAGGGGTTGGCCGATACCGGAAGTTCCAGGAAAAACTGGTAGGTCGCCAGCTCCTGGCAGACCGGCTCGGTCAGTACCAGGCACGGATTGCCCAGATTGACCGCTACGTCCTTGAAACCGGTAAAGGGTACTGCAAGACTTGCGTACTGGGTGACTATCTGGTCGCCATCGTACACCGTGATATGCATCGGAGCTGATTTCTGCGATTCTCCCGGCAGTACCACACAGGTTTCCTTCGGAAGCTGCCGGGGTAGTTCGTCCCCTCCGTCAAAGCACGCACCGCCCCGGATGCAGTCGCGGTAGACATTGAGGAAAACGTGGTAGCGGCGGATACCGGTGCTGGGATCGTCGTTCTTCCACCCTACGAAAAGGTACTGAAACTCGCCCCCCACGATGTGATCCGCCCACAACCCGGCGGGTGCGAAGAGCAGGAGGAGGCTGGCCACGGCTGCGCTGCGAAACAAGCGGCAAGGAATGGGACGCACTGTGAAAGTTTAGGGACCAAAGCAATCTTAGCTGCAAAATACAGTTTGATTTCCTGAATGGAACGGCATCAGTCGGCCGGCGGGTGTCGGTCAGCCGTCGCTACTCCATTTGCCGGGTCTTTTGGCCCACGGCACGTTCTGTACACCACCTTTTATCCTCTTGGATGAAGGTATAACCCATCCGAATGATCGGAATCTCTACCCCCGCTTCCATGCACCCCCGGATGCCGCCCCGCGGCATCGGTGCCCTGCCTGCCCTGCGCGCCGGTGGTCTGGTGCTACTCCCCACCACTAACCTCTGGCAACTCGTCACCGATGCGCGGCAGTTCAGCTCCGTCAAACGGTTGCTCCAGGTATGCCCCCCTACGGCCACCAACCACCCGGAGCTCATCTTCGGTGACCGCGACGCGCTGCTGGGTTGGTTCCCGCAGTTGCACCCCAAGCTCGATACCCTGCTGAGCTACCACGGCCGCACCCTGACCATCTTTACCCCCGCGACCAGCCTGGTGCCGGATGCCTTTGTCAACCACCACGACGAGGTGGCCGTGCGCCTGGCCATGGACTCCTTCTGCTACCGCCTCACCGAAGACCTGGAGGCGCCCCTGGCGGCCGTGCTGGCCATGGGCGATGAGGGCTCCGGCCTACCGACGCGCTTCGGCAAGATCCGCTCCGACGTCCTGCGGGCATCCGATTTTACCGTGCAGCGGCGGCAGCGGGAGGACCTCGACTCGGCCCCCGCCGTACGGGTTCGCATGGTCAAGGGCAAGCTGGAGTTTTTGTAGGCCCCCCGCCGTATCTTGGCCCGCCCCAGCCAAGTGCGCCCCTATGATCGACCAGCTCGAAGCCATCTTTCACCGCTTTAAAAACCTGGAGGAGCAGCTCTCCGATCCCGAGATCATCACCGATCCGGACCGCTTCACCAAGGTCAATAAAGAGTACGGGAAGCTGCGGCCGGTCGCCGATACCTACCTACAGTACCAGGACCTCACCGACAACCTCGCCACCGCCGAAGCCATGCGCAAGGACCCCGATCCGGAAATGCGCGAGATGGCTCAACTAGAATACGAAGAACTGCGCGAAGCCAAAACCGAACTCGACGAGCGGGTCAAGGTTATGCTCATCCCCAAGGACCCGGAGGACGAGCGCGACATCATCATGGAGATCCGTAGCGGTACGGGCGGCGACGAGGCGGCCATCTTTGCTGGTGACCTCTTCGATATGTACAAGCGCTACGTCGACACCCAGGGCTGGAAGATCGAGGTGATCGACGAAAACGAGGGCACCGCCGGTGGCTACTCCAAGGTGGTCTTCGAAGTGCACGGCGACGATGTCTACTCCAGCCTCAAGTTCGAATCCGGCGTGCACCGCGTGCAACGAGTCCCTAAGACCGAGAGCCAGGGCCGCGTCCACACCTCGGCGGCCACCGTGGCCGTCCTGGCCAAGATGGAAGAAGAGGACATCAACATCAATAAGGCTGACCTCAAGATCGACACCTTCCGCGCCTCGGGAGCGGGCGGGCAGCACGTCAATAAGACCGAGTCCGCCATTCGCATCACTCACCTGCCCACCGGCATTGTCTCCGAGAGCCAGGACGGTCGCAGCCAGCACAAGAACAAGGAGATCGCCATGGCGCAGCTCTACCGCCGCATCAAGGATGCCCAGGACTCCGCCGCGGCTAGTGAACTGGCCAGCGCCCGTAAGTCCCTCGTCGGCAGTGGCGACCGCAGCGAAAAGATTCGCACCTATAACTACCCACAGAACCGCGTGACCGACCACCGAATCAATCTCACCCTCCACAGTCTGGATAAGATCGTAGCCGGCCACCTCGAGCCCATCATCGAGGGCCTCCAGGTGGCCGAAAACGCCGAGAAGATGAAGGAAGGCATATGATCCACTACCTGCTCCTGCCCGTCCTACTTTTCCTCAGCGCTGCATCCTGCGGCCCCGGCGAACCTGCTACTACCGACCCCGCCGCAACTACCGGCCGCGAGGTCGCCACCGTGATCCTGGTACGCCACGCCGAAAAAGAGGCGGGCGACGATCCCGCGCTGACCGCCGCCGGCACCACCCGGGCGGAACGGCTGCGTGACATGCTACGGGAAGCAGAACTGGCCGCGGTATACGCAACGGATACCCGGCGCACCCGGGCCACCGCCGACCCCACGGCCGCCGCCCAGGGGTTGGACACCAAATCGTATGATCCGGCCGCACTCGACCAACTCGCCGGCACCCTACGCCGCAACTATACCGGCAAAACGGTGCTGGTCGTCGGCCACAGTAACACGACTCCCCAACTGCTCAACGCACTCCTCGGCAGCGACGCCCGGCTAGCGATCAGTGAAGAAGACTACGGCAATTTGTTGGTCGCCTCGGTGCCCCGCTCGGGTCCTGGTACCCTACTGCACCTGCACTACTAGGCCGGATTGCAGTCGCTCATTGCCTACGGTTTTGCCCTTACCGTTCCCCTACTAGCTACCCTTGCCGCGCGCCGCGGGTACCTACCGGCCTGGTGCAGCAGCATCGTGCTCTGCTATGCCGCCGGTATCCTACTGGCTAATTTACGCCTGCTGACTCCCCCCGCCGGGCTACTGGAAGAGCTCGCGGGAGGTAGCATGCTGATCGGCCTACCCCTGCTGCTACTGGCGGTGCGCCCCCGGGAGGTACTGCGGTATGCACCCCGGATGCTGCTATCGTTCAGCCTCTGCTGCCTGGCCGGCCTTACGGCCACCATCTGTGCTACCCTGCTCCTGTCCGACACCGTACCCGACAGCTGGAAGGTGGCCGGTATGCTTACCGGGCTCTACACCGGCGGCACGCCCAACGTGCAGGCTATCGGTCTGGCCCTGGAGGCGCCGGCCGATTACTTGGTACTGATTCAGGCGGCGGATGTATTGCTGGGGGGGGCGTATCTGCTAGCGCTCATCACCTTTCTTCCGTCCATTTTTGCCCGCCTCTTCCCCCCCACGCCAGAGCATACCGGGGGCGGGGCCGCGGGTGCCACCGAAGTGGAGGAGCGGGTATCCTTCCTACGGGGAGCCATCCAGCTAGTAGCGGCCACAGCGATCACTGCCACCGGGGCCGGACTGAGCTACCTCATGACCGGCAGGGCTACCTCCCCCACCTTTCTGGTGCTGGCCGTGACCAGTTTGGGGCTCTTACTAACACTTACGCCACTGCCCCGCTGGCTCGGCAACACTTACCCCCTGGGTGAGTACTTCGTGCTGATCTTCTGCGTCGCTATCGGATTACTGGCGGATTTCCGCACCCTGGTCGACCGCGGGCTGGAGCTGCTTTACTTTTCCGCAGTAGCGCTGGGTCTGACTACCTTACTGCACTTGCTACTGGCCAAACTGGCCCGGGTGGATCGTGACACCTTCATTCTCAGTTACGTGGCGGCGGTGTACGGACCGGTATTCGTGGTACAGGTTGCCGCCGCTATTGGCAACCGTCGGTTACTCGCCACGGCGCTGGGTGTTTCCTTACTGGGGTTCGGGGTTGGCAACTACCTCGGCATCGGGGTGGCTTGGTTGCTTCGCGGTCTTCTTGCTTAGGCGGGTACGCGTGCCCGGGCTGCTGATACGCGCCTTACCGCCGAACAGGTTCGCTAACCGAAAGCGGGGGCCATTGTAGGTACTGAGAAACTCTCCGGAGCGCTCGTAAAGATCGTCGCTCAGGAGTAAGGCAATGGGGCGTAGGGGCTCAATGTGGGTGAAGATGATCCGCACCATGGCTAGCAGGGGGATAGCCAGGATGATACCGGCGATACTCCAGAAGAAGCTGCCGATGATGACGGCTATGATCGCGGCTAGCGCATTGATCTTCACACTTCCGCCCAGCACTTTCGGGGTAATGAAGTTTCCCTCCACGAATTGTACCGTCACGTACAGCACTACCACCAGTAAGGGTTGCCATACGCTCTCGGTAGTAGCGATTGCAAACACGAAGGGGAGCAGGCCCCCGAGTACGGTACCGATGTAGGGGATGATACCAAGCACCGCGGCCAGGAAGCCCCAAACCAGGAAGTAATCAAGCCCGATTGCAAACAGGCCGGCACTATTCAGGATACCAAGGATTAGCATCACCAGCAGCATCCCCCCGAGGTAGCTCTTGGCGATCTGCTGTACCTCGTTCAGGGTTTGCAGGCCCTCCTGCTGGTCGCCGTCGCTAAGCTGTCCGAGTACGAAGTTCTTTACGGCCGTACGGTAGAGTAGAAAAAAGAAGGTGTAAATGGCGACCAGGGAGAAGTTAGCGAGCAGCACGCCGCTGGTGGAAAGACCGGTGGAGACGATACCCAGGGGTTCGGCACTCACGCTGGTGATCGCCTGATCGATGTAGGTTTCAACCTCCTCACCGGAAAGCCCGAAGGTGCCCCCGCCGTATTCCGCCCACTCGTAAAGGGTCTCTTGCAGACCGGCGTAGATGTCATCGGCTTCGGCAAGAATAGCCTGCACCTGATTGAAAAAAAACATGATCACCCCGAGGATCAGAATGGTAGCGGCGGTGAGGGTAAGAATCACCGCCAGCATACGGTGGTGAATGATGTGCTCGAACCAGCGGCAGGCGGGCTGTAGCATCAGAGCAAAAAACATGCCGTAGGTGAGGGGAATAAAAAAAGAACTGCCTGCGTAAAGTGCGTAAAGCACAATACTCAGGCAGATCAAAAAGTGCGCGATGCGCTGAAAGCTCACCCCTTGGTGGGGGGTCTTGCCGGGGGGCTGGGTGTATGGTGGGGGGTGCGGCATCAATCCTCAGGTGAACCGCCGCTCTTGTAGTACTGCATAAAGACAAACCCGATAATGAGCACGAAGACCAGCGTCTCCATAGCAACGAAGAAACTATTCATCATCGCATCACCAAAGCTATCGTTGTCGTTGAGGAATTGCTCGAAGGCCCAATCGGGATTAATCGCCGCCAGGGTGATATTACCGACCGCTAGTACAATGGTGGCCCAGGCTCCGATCCGAAACAGCAGGCCTATCTCGGCCTTAAAAATGGCATTACTACTGTAGATCGCCTCGGCGTACTGCTTGGTCGCATACCAAACTACGGGGATGATGAGCAGGTGCTTGGCGAAGCGCACACTCAGCGGTAGCTCTACGGTCAGGGCATTGACGATGAGCAGGTAGATCGCCACGGCCATACCCAGGATCACACCGTACTTGCGCCCCTCCTTGTTCACGTTGAAATTATGGGCGACGGGTGCATCCAGGTGCGGTGGGTTTTCGTGGGGAGTGGTCTCGGTTGTTTGGGCCATACGGGTGTAGTTCGATTACGTTCGGGGGTAAAGTTAGCCTAAGTACTGCTTCCGCGTGCGTTCAAGCTCCTGAAGTTGTTGCTCGAGTTGGCGGACCCGCTCGCTCTTTTCCTCAGCGGTCTGGAGTTCATCGCCTACGTCTTCGCGAGCATCTTCAATCTTTCGCTGATATTTATCAATCTTATCCTCGTACTTCTCGATCTTTTTGCGGGCCTTTTCGGCGTCTTTGGATGCGTCCTGCGAATCGTCCCGTAGATCAGCTAGCTCGTCGCGGGTATCGGTAAGCTTCTCGTCGAAGTAGCGCTGGTAGAAATACGTCCGAAATTCCTGTAAGATCGCCGAAGCCGTCTGGTAGTCGCTCTCGTGGTTGGTACGGGTAATCACGTCATTTTCGGCGTAGGCCAGGCTGAGGTTCACCGTCGTCCGTTGCTCGTTGCCCCCCACACTGGAATACACATCTAGGTTCTTATCTCCCAGACTGCGTACCGGCACCTGCTCGGCGAGGTAGGCGATGTTGTCGCCATCCTTATCCGTGCGGTCGATATCAATGTCGTAGCGTTCGTCCCAGAAATCATCCCAGATGTCGTACACGATGTCTACGGGTGCGTCAAGTTGGATTGACATCGAGGGCAGCGTCATCTTGTCGTAGGTCGTGGTGCCATCGGTGACGGTAGCAGACTGCTGCGCGGAAACAAAGCTGGAGCAAAAAATCAACAGCGAAAAGGTGAGGCGAATCATTGGTTGGATTTGTGTTGGTCGTCGTAGTGGTCGTTACGGTCCTGGGGCACCGTGGCGTAGCGATCGGCGCGGTTGACCCAGATCAGAATTTCCTGGTGCTGAGCGTGTAGGATTTCTTCGGCGAAGTCAAGTAGTTGCGTATTACCGAGTGCCTCCTCGTAGGAGTGGCTCAGCGCTTCCTCATTATCGTGGGCCATACTGGCCAGCTCCACCACATTCTTCGCCTGCAGGGCCCGGTTGAGGGCGGCTTCCTGCTTCTTGAACACCGTCTCCGAACTGCGGGAGGGCGTATGTACCCCACCGGAAATATCGGCCAAGATGCCGTTCAATTTTTCCAGCATGGCCTCGTGGTAAGCGGCCAGCTCATCAAAGTAGTTGGCGGGAGTTTCCTCATCGGGCCGCAGCGCGGTGGCAAAATCACGATAGTAGCTGGCACTCTGGCGGTGCAACATCGCAATTTCATTGATGACTGCGTCGGTACCCTCGGGCCGAACTTCGTACGTTGACTTGTTAATATCGGAGTTGTTGTCCATGGAGTTTAGGCTTTTTCTACTTCTGATTCTAGTTTCAATACGGCGTCGCCATCATCTTGTTTGATGTATAACGCTTTGTTTCCGCTTTCTCCCTTACGGGTAATTTTGCTGCCCTTGATGGTCTTGGTGATTTCCTCGGTGTAGGTTTCCTCGACAGTGCCGGTAGCTTCACCGTTGCCGTATTTCCACTTCACCTTGCTTCCTTTGCGGATCATCGCTGTGTCGTTTTGGGATAAAAAAAACCCGGTGGAGCCGGTTGTTAGCCAAACTCCACCGGGTGGTTACTTGTGGTAATCGCTAGTGCTTACTCCAGGTCACCCTCGGGATCGAAGGTACGCTCCACGTTCTTGAGCAGATCGTCGGATTCGCGCTTGAAGTCAGTCCAGCCTTGCTTGGCATCACCCTTGAAGTCTTTCCAGCCGGCTTCCATATTGTTACCGACCCGGTCCATCCGGTCGTCGATATCGCTACGGTAACCTCCCAGCTCGTCGTACTCCTCCTGCATCTCTGCCTTCATCTCGTCGTCGGCACCTTCCATGTCGCGCTCGAGCTCCGTCATACGGGCATCGATATTAGCGCGTGCGTCGCGAAAGTTTCGGTCGAGTTCATTGCTCTGGTCGCGGACTTCTGAGCCCATGTTAGCAACGGCATTTTCGGTTTCAGCAGCTACCTCGTCGGAGGCGTTGTCCGCAGGGCTACCTTCGGCACAACTATAGAATAGGCCACTAAAGCTAAGGAGTAGAGCCAGGGTGATAATACGCATTTTCATAATGTAATACTTTGATTAGTAGATGGGCCCGAGTGCGGGGCGCGGTGGTAAGGTGATTTGGTTGATTGAGTATGTTGCACTCTCTACCGCTAAAAACAGGAGATCACTCGGGATGTTCGGTAGGAAGCATCTCGGAGAGCTTCTCGCCGCCCTTGATCCCAAAGTCCAGGGTGCGGATTGGGAAGGGAATCATGATGTCGTTTTCGTCGTAGGCGCGCTTAATGGCTATTATGGCCTCACTCTGTGCTTCGAGAAAATCAGCCTGACCACTCTTACGGTCGGATAGCCAGAACCGTAGGGTATAGTTGATGGAGCTATCGCCGAATTCGTTGAAGAAAAGTTCCACCTTACGGTCCTTATCGTAGGCGACCCTAGCCTTGATGGCAGCGATAGTAATCTGTCGTACCTTCTCTAGGTCATCCCCGTAGCTCACACCGCAGGAGAGGTCTACCCGGCGCATGCCCAGTTTCGTATAATTCTTGATGGGCTCCTGGGCCACGATCTTGTTGGGGATCATGACGTCCTGCCCCTGGAGGGTCATCAGCGTGGTGTGCCGCAGGGTCACCTCCTGTACCTTGCCGAAATAATCGCGCACCTCGATGAGGTCGCCTTCCCGGAATAAGCTACGTACCGAAAGCAGAATTCCGCTGAAGAGGTTGAGGATAGGATCCTGAAAGGCCAGACCCAGCGCTAGACCGATCACCCCGGCACCGGCCAGTAGGCTGGTTACTACCCCCGTAAGGTTGAGCACCGATAGGGTGAGGAACATGAAGGCGAGCACCAGCAGCGCAGTCAGCACTGAACTCAGCAGGCCGGCTACCGTAGTATCGTGGATCAAGCGCCGGCTGATCTTATTGAAGTACTTCTTCATGAAGCCCGTGACCACGTAGCCCACCACGATGACAATGGTCGCTAGTAGTAGATTAGGCAGGTTACGCAGGATCAGCGCCCACCACCGTCGTAGCTCATCGAAAAGCGGCTGAAAGTCGAGCTCGAGCCCGAATAATTCAAATAAATACATAGGGTGCGTTGACTAAGATGGTATATAACTATGCTTGAAACGGTGTGTTCAACCCCCTAGTGCCCAGTCGCGGCGCAGCTCCTCCAGGTCCACGGCCACTACCCCCGGCCGGGCAATCACCTGGGCACCGGCCAAGTTGGCCAGCGCGGCGCCCTGCGGCAGGGACATACCGGCGGCCAGGGCGCAACCCGCTACGGCGATGACCGTATCGCCGGCTCCACTCACGTCGGCGATCCGCCGCGCCCGCGTCGGGTGAATGGCCGAGCGCTCGCCGTCGTGGGTATAAATGCCGTGCTGGGATAGGGTAATCATCACCTGCTTACACTCCAGTCGATCGAAGAGCACGGCTGCCGCACGGTCCAGGTCCGCCACTACGGGCTTCACGGCAAAGTCCAGCTGCTGCTGCACCTCGCGCAGATTCGGTTTGAAGAGGTCGGCTCCCCGGTAGGCCCAAAAATTAGTGGCTTTAGGGTCGACCGCGATCCGCACACCGTGCTCGCCCGCCAGGGCAACGAGTTGGGTAATGAGCGCCCCCCCCAGCACCCCCTTGTTATAATCCTGAAGGATGATGAGGTCCAGACCGGGACCGGCCATACACCCGGCGATCGAGTCGTGCAACTCCCGGGCTGCCGTGCCCACCAGCTCGGCGGTACTTTCCCGATCGATGCGCAGTAATTGCTGATCCTGACTCATCACGCGGGTCTTAACGGTGGTGGGTCGGTCGGGATCGACCACGATAAAATCGTGGGAAAGTCGGCGATCGGTGAGGAGTCGGCGGAAGGTCTCGGCGTTTTCATCCACGCCCACCGCACCTGCGACCGCGCCCCATGTACCTAAAGCGGTAACGTTGAGAGCTACGTTGGCCGCGCCGCCCAGACGGTCCTCCTGCCCCTGGTAGAGCACCACGGGCACGGGGGCTTCGGGGCTGATGCGGTCGACCCGGCCGCTGAGGTAGCGGTCGATCATCACATCCCCGACGACCAGGACGCGCAGGGCGGAGAAATCGGGCAGGGCGGGCACGCGGGTGCTAGGCGAACACCTCAGTGCCGGCGAAGTGGAACTGCCCCTCCATAGCGGCATTTTCGTCGCTATCGCTGCCGTGTACGGCGTTCTCCCCGATGCTGCTGGCGTACTTAGCGCGGATGGTACCCTCTTCGGCTTCGGCGGGATTGGTAGCCCCGATGAGCTTGCGGAAGTCGGCTACGGCATCTTCCTTTTCCAGGATGGCGGCTACGATGGGGCCGCTGCTCATGAACTGTACCAGCTCATCGTAAAAGGGACGGCCCTGGTGGACGGCGTAAAACTCTCCGGCCTTATCGGTGCTGAGCTGGGTGTATTTGAGCGCGACGATCCGGAAGCCCGCCGCGTTGATCTGAGCAAGGATGGCCCCGAGATGGCCGTTGCGGACGGCATCGGGCTTGATCATGGTGAAGGTACGATTGGTGGCCATGCGGGCAGGGGTGGTTTGGTAAGGGCCGCAAAAGTAGGAAGTTTTGGCCACGCCGGCATTTTTTCGGAACTTTGCGCCTTCGTCGTATTCTCCCCTATGCTTCAGCCCATCGAGGCCGCTCGCCGCCTACTGGCTACCCGCCAGGACATCGTGATTTTCAGCCACCGCAATCCGGACGGTGACGCGGTGGGATCCAGTCTCGGACTGCTACACTACCTGCGCGGCCGGGGCCACGGCGTGACCATTCTGCTACCTTCCGGCTATCCGGAGTTTCTGAGCTTCTTGCCGGACGTACAGCAGATCCTGATCTACGACGATCAGCCGGAGCTGGCCGAGCGCTGTATCGATGCCGCGACGCTATTCTTTCTCCTGGATTTCAATTCCTTCGACCGGGTGGACAAGATGGCCGAGCGTATGAGTGGCGATGACCGGCCGCGGATCATGATCGACCACCACCTGCATCCGGAGCCGATCGCCGACCCCGTATTTAGCCGGCCGGAGCGGAGTTCGACCTGTGAGATGGTCTACGAGTTCATCGATGAGCTAGGCGACGCGGCCCGGGTAGACAGTACGATTTCGGACTGCCTCTACACCGGTATCCTGACCGATACGGGAGGGTTTAAGTACAGCACCTCGCCCCTGCTCTTCCGCACGGTGGCCCGGCTACTGGAGGCGGGTACGGATGCCTACAAGGTGGCCGACCACGTATGGAACAATATGTCCGAAAAGCAGCTGCGGCTGCTGGGTCACTGCCTGGCCAATCGCATGGAGCTACTCCCGGAGTTCCGCACCGGCCTGATCTACCTGACCAAGGAGGATTACGAGCACTTTGACATTCAGCGCGGCGATACCGAGGGGGTGGTCAACTACATCCTGCGCATGCCGGAGCTGATGGTAGGCGCCTTTATCCACGAGCAGCCCACCATCGTAAAACTAAGTCTGCGCTCCAAGGGGAGTATGGACGTACAGCAAATCTGCAAGGCCCTCTTTCGCGGGGGCGGCCACCGCAATGCGGCCGGGGGGGCGAGTTTCGCCCCGCTGGGCTCAACCATCAACCGGTTCAAAAAAGCTCTGCCGCGCTACGCCGCCGAGATCGAAGCGAGTTACCACGAATTCAACAACCAATGAAGACTATGCGCAATCTACTATTCACGCTACTTGCCGCGGTGACGCTGCTGGCTGCCGGCTGTAACGCGGAGGCGGGCAAGGACGGCATGCAAACTACCGAGGCGGGCAACCGCTACACCTACCTGACCACCAATGATGAGGGTCAGCTCGCGGAACCCGGCGAGTTCATCTACTTCAACGCCATCCTGAAAACGGAGGGGGATAGCGTACTGATCGACACGAAAACGGCCGGCGGCCCACCCCCGGTGATCCAGGCCCTGTCCGACTCCACCGTCAATGCCGATACCGGTCCGGTGGAGGACGTGCTGCGCAAGGTCCGGGTAGGTGAGCGCGTGCTCATCCGCGCTAACCTGGAGAACTTTCCCCGCAAGCCCCCGGGAATGGAAAACGATTCCGTACTGCTTTACGACCTGGAGGTGACCGAGGTCATCGACCAGGACGAATTCAACGCCCGCCAGGAAGAGGCCGCCCAGGAGGCGCAGGCCAAAGCCGAGGAAGTGCGCGGTCGTATGGATGAGCGCATGGCCTTCAGTCAGCAGGTCTACGAGGACTACAAGGCCGGTAAGCTCGACGGGGAAATTCAGACTACGCCCAGTGGCCTGCGCTACATCATCCACGAGGAGGGTAGCGGTACGGAGGCGGAGCCCGGTAAGACCGTTTCGGTGCAGTACATCGGTCGGCTCACCTCGAACGGTGAAATTTTTGACCAGAGCTTCGAGCGCGGTTCCTCCATCCAATTCCCGCTCGGTGCGCAGCGCGTGATTGCGGGCTGGGATGAGGGCATCGATCTACTGCAAGTCGGCGACAGAGCAACCTTCATCATCCCCGCCGAGCTCGGGTACGGAGAGGGGGGTACGCCCGATGGCAGTATTCCTCCGGGTAGCGAGTTAATGTTTTACGTGGAATTGGAGGAAGTGCTTTAGGCCCTCTTACTTCCCCCGAAACACTGCCGGCCGCTTTTCCACGAAGGCCGCGGCCCCTTCCCTGAAGTCCTCCGTCATCGTGGCGGCACCGAAGGCCTGGGCCTCGGTAGCGAAGGCTTCGGAGTTGGCATAGTAGGCGTTGATGGCGCGGATGGATTCGCGCACGGCTACCGGGCCCTTCTGTCCGATGGTGGTAAGGAGGTCTACGGCCCTGGCCCGGGCTTCTTCTTTGCTGGGGAAGACGTAATTCACTAGCCCTAGACGGAGTGCTTCCTGCGCACCGATCATGTTGCCGGTGAGGATGAGCTCCGTGGCTTTGCCCTTACCAATGTACTGGTTGAGGCGCTGGGTGCCGCCGTATCCGGGGATGATACCGAGGTTGACCTCCGGCTGACCGAATTTGGCCTGCTCGGTGGCGATGCGCAGGTGGCAGGCCATGGCGAGCTCGCAGCCACCCCCAAGAGCGAAGCCGTTGACTAGGGCAATAACGGGCACGTGGAAGCGCTCGATCTGGAAGAAGATCTCGTGCCCCCGGTGGGCCATGGCGGTGCCGTTACCATCTTCGGCTACACTGAGAAATTCCTTGATGTCGGCTCCGGCTACGAAGGCCCGATCACCGGCTCCGGTCAGGATGATGCCGTGGAACTGGTCCTGGCTGCGGTAATCACTACTAAAGAAGCTGTGCAGCTCGTGGAGTGTCCTGGTATTGAGGGCGTTGAGGGCCTGGGGGCGATTGAGGGTAATCGTCAGGATACCGTCCTGCTGGTCGAGGAGAAGATTTTCGTAGTCCATGGCGTCAAGATAGTACGCGGGGGCTAGTCTTCGAACTCGTCCTGTAGCTCCTGAAGGTAGCTATTCAAACGCTCCATGGGTTTGACAATGGCCACGCGGCCGGAGCGGACGAACTCGTACAGCCCAATCTGCCGCAGCTCGGTCAGTAGCGCCTCTGTTTCGTACTCGTGGCCGGTCTTCTCGATCACCACGTACTCGGGCTCGATCAGCAGCACCCGGGCATTGTGCCGGCGGATCATCACCTCCACCCGGCTCCCGTTGGTGAAGACTTCAATGGGTACTTTATAGAGTGCGATCTCCTGGTAGACGATGTCGGCGTCCTCGTAATAAAAGGCCTTCAGCACGTCCACCTGCTTATCCAACTGTGCCACCAGCTTGACGACCATTTCCTCGGTCACCTTCACCACGATGGTAAAGCGGAAGATGGACTCGTCGCTACTGGCGCTCGTCGTCAGGCTACTGATGCTCAGGTTGCGCCGGTTGAAGATGCCCACAACGCGGGAGAGCAGGCCGGTCTGGTCTTCGGTAAAAACGGTTATCGTATAGTTAGTCATGGGAGTTGCAGGGTACGGGGTGGCGGGTCGCCACCACATGGCTTACAGATCTTCGGCAGACAGTATAACCTCACTGACTGCCTTCCCACTAGGCACCATCGGAAACACATTATCCTCCTTGACCGTGTGCAGATGCAGCAGGTAGGGGCCCTCGTGGGCAAGCATCTCGGCAATAGCCTCACTGACCTCGGCCGGGTTACGTACACTACGGCCGGGCACACCAAAGCCCTTAGCGATGGTGACAAAATCGGGGTTTTGTAATTCGACCGCGCTGTAGCGGCGCCTATGGAAGAGCTGCTGCCACTGGCGTACCATACCGAGGTAGTTGTTGTCGAGCAGCACGATCTTGACGCCCACGTTCCACTGCGCGCAGAGGCCGAGCTCCTGGATGGTCATCTGGAAGCCGCCGTCGCCGATGAAGGCCACCACCTCGCGACTGGGATCGGCGTACTTGGCACCAAAGGCAGCCGGCAGGCCGTAGCCCATCGTGCCCGCCCCGCCGGAGCTGACCCACTGATCATGACCCTTGTATTCGTAATAGCGGGCCGCCATCATCTGGTGCTGCCCGACATCGGTGGCTACGATGGCCCGACCGTCGGTCTGCCGGCTCACCTCGCGGATCACCTGGCCCATGCGGATCTGTCCGTCGGCCGTAGGCGTGATCGCCTCATCGATGACGCGCTCCCGCTCGATGCGGGCACATTCCTGGAAGCGGGCCACCCAGTCGGGGTAGCTGCGCTGTTCGATCATGGGCAGTAGCAGTTCCAATACCTCGCGGGCGTCGCCCAGTACGGGGGCATCGATCTTCACGTTCTTGTTGAGCTCGGCGGGGTCGACCTCAATGTGCACGACCTTAGCATCGGGAATGTACTTCGCCAGTAACCCGGTCACGCGGTCGTCGAAGCGCATACCGATGGCTACGATGACATCCGCCTCGTTCTGCAGGAGGTTAGGCCCGTAATTGCCGTGCATGCCGAGCATCCCGGTGAAGAGCGGATGGTCGTTGGGGATGGTACTGAGTCCGTGACAGGTTACGCCCACGGGAATGCCGGATTTCTCTACGAACTGCCGGAAGACCTCCTGGGCGTGGGCGATATGAATACCGTGTCCAGCCAGGATCATCGGCCGCTCGGCCCCGTTGATTAGACGGGCGGCCTCCCGCAGTTGCTTACGCTTCGGTTTGGTGTGCGGCACGTAGCTACGGATGGCTAGCGTCTTAGGATAAACGAAGTCGACCATCGCCAACTGGGCGTCCTTCGTGATGTCGATCACGACCGGACCGGGGCGGCCACTATTCGCAATGAAGAACGCCTTCTTCAGTACCGGAGCGATCTGCTCCGGCTTCGTGATCTGATAGTTCCACTTCGTCACCGGAATGGTACTATTCACCACGTCTACCTCCTGGAAGGCGTCGCTACCGAGCAGGAAGCCAGGCACCTGTCCGGTGATCGCCACGATGGGTAGCGAATCGAGTTGGGCATCACAGAGTCCGGTGATCAGGTTGGTGGCCCCCGGTCCGGAGGTGGCCATACACACCCCCGTTTGTCGTTTAATGCGTGCATACCCCTCCGCGGCATGGATGGCCCCCTGCTCGTGACGGGGCAGGATGTGGGTGATGTGCTCCTCGAAGTCGATCAGGGCGTCGTACACGGGCATGATCGCGCCGCCGGGGTAGCCGAAAATGGTATCGACTCCTTCATTCACCAGGCACTGCAACAGGGCGTGCGCACCACTCATACGGACGGCGGTGGATTTAGGCGGGGACGCGGGTGCGGGGCGGGTGGCAAGGGAATTCATACTGCGTAGTTTACTCCTGCTAAAGGTCCGTGACACAGCCCAGCGAGGCACTGCTAACGCACTTAGCGTATTTCTTGAGGACACCGAAGGTGGCCCTGAGGGGGGGAGCCTGCCAGCGGGCGCGGCGGTCGGCGAGCACCTGCTCCGCTACCTCCAGGTTAATGAGGTTACGGTCGGCATCGATATTAATGATGTCGCCATCTTCGATCAGGGCCAGCAGGCCGCCCACCTGGGCCTCCGGACTGATGTGCCCGACCACGAAGCCATGAGTGCCACCACTGAAGCGCCCGTCAGTAATCAACGCGACCTGCTTTCCCAATCCCTGTCCCATGATCTGACTCGTGGGCTTAAGCATCTCGGGCATACCGGGGCCACCACGGGGGCCGCAGTAGCGAATTACTACTACATCACCGGCCTGGATCTGTTTGTGGCTGATGGCTTCGTTGGCCTCAGCCTCCGAGTCGAACACCCGCGCCGGCCCCATGAAGTGGGTGCCCTCCTTGCCCGTGATCTTAGCCACGCTACCTTCGGGGGCAAGGTTGCCGTATAGTATCTGTAGGTGCCCCGTGGCTTTAATGGGAGCATCGAACGGCTTGATGATCTCCTGTCCGGGGCGCAGCGACTCCGCCTCGATCAGATTTTCGGCTAGTGTTTTCCCGGTCACCGTCATACAATCGCCGTGGAGCATCCCTTGCTTGAGCAGCTCCTTCATCACCGCCGGTACGCCGCCCACGTAGTAGAGGTCTTCCATCACGTACTTCCCGCTGGGCTTTAAATCGGCCAGAAAGGGCGTACGGTCACCGAGGCGCTGGAAGTCATCGATACTGAGATCGACGCCGGCGGTACGCGCGATGGCCAGGAGGTGGAGTACGGCGTTCGTACTTCCGCCCAGCACGGTGAGCGTTACGATGGCATTCTCGAAGGCTTCTTTGGTTAGAATGTCGAGCGGCTTGATGTCCTGCTTCAGGAGGTTCAGCATGTACTCCCCCACCCGCGCGGTATCGGCACGCTTATCGGGGTGGTTGGCGGGTATGCTGCTGTTGTAGGGAAGCGCCAGGCCCATGGCCTCGATGGCCGTAGCCATGGTGTTGGCGGTGTACATGCCCCCGCAGGCGCCGGCACCCGGACAGGCGTGGCGGATCACCTCCGTGTACTGCCGCTCACTTACCTGGCCGGTCTGGTACTTACCCAGTACCTCAAAGACGGATACCACGTCTAACTTTTCATCTTCGTAGCAGCCCGGACTGATCGTTCCACCGTACACCAAAATACCCGGACGGTTGAGCCGACAGAGGGCCATCATGGCCCCCGGCATATTCTTATCGCAGCCGACTACGGTGACTAGGGCATCGTACCACTGGGCACCGGCTACGGTCTCGATACTGTCGGCGATTACATCACGGCTCGGCAGGCTGTAGCGCATCCCGTCGGTTCCCATGCTGATGCCATCGCTGACGCCGATCGTATGGTAGATGAGCCCCAGCAGTTCGTGCTCAGCGTTCACCCCCTGCTTGACCTCGGCGGCCAGATCGTTGAGGTGCATATTGCAGGGGTTACCCTCCCAGCCGGTGGAGACGATACCGACCTGGGCCTTGTCCATGTCCGCATCCGAGAGTCCGATGCCGTACAGCATGGCCCGGGCGGCGGGTTGTTCGGGGTTGTTGGTGACGTTGCGGCTGTAGTGATTCAGGAGGCGAAGCATGGGGTACAAGGTACACAGGCAGGGGGCTGCCCTTCGAATCGCCTTTGCTCAATTTTACGACGGCCGCCCGTGCCTAATAGTGGCGTTTGTCGAGGCGGAAGGTAGCCTGGAGGCCTAGCTGGAAGGTCGTCAGGTGGGTCTTTACGTCTTCTAGCGGAGTGTTCGTATCGTCGGTGAACGTGATTCCAGTCGGCACATTCGAAATCCCATAGCGTACTGATGCAATGGGAGTGAGCGTCAGCAAATTACTCACGCCAAAATCGAGCCCCACTCCCCCACCCACGGTGAATAGGGTACTACGATCTTGACCACTAAACTGATGGGAAGCCACACCGGGACTTAGCTGAATAAATAGCCCCTTCTGCAACTGCGGACCCTGCTTGCCAAACGTCGGACAATTACAATCAGCCCCAAGATCAAATACGTATACATTAGTCTTGAACTGAATTCCAAATTCGTTAGCGTCAAATAGCCTGTCGTGCAATTGCTTAGCAAAGTATACTGTAGGCTGAAACTCGATCCGCTTTTTCGGCAGTCGAAACCAGTAGTGAACCGCTACCTCCAAACTGTTTTCGTAGGGTAGTACCTGATCTCGCACCATGCCCGGGTAGTCTCGCGTCCGCAGCTCGTTCATATTGTAAAAACTGCTTACACCAAACTGAGCCCTTAGACTCTGGCACAATACGAGCAGGATAACCGACACAAAAATTCGCATGCTGAAAAGGTTTTACCGGTAACGCTTTAACGGCGGGGTTGGGTGTGGAAGTGTGGGGGGGGGCCTTAACCCCTTAACACATCAAACCAAACTACCTAACTTACTAAGGGTTAACTTTGGGACTACTCAACGCCCCCCCATTGCTCTGCCTCATGCTTTCGCTTAGTCTGGTCCTCTCCGCCGCCGCCGACACGGTGCCACCGGCTGCACTCGACGGGCCCTACCTATTTTACGGCGAGGAGGGCGTAGTAGCCCGTTGGGCGAACACCGAGGAGCACACCGCCGAGCAGCAGGCATACACCGCAGCAACTGCTACCACCCTACCCCATTTTACGACCTTCAGACCGGAGCTGGTGGACCTAGATCGCGACTTTTCGCCGTTACCCGCTAAGCAGTACACGGGAGTGAGCAAGATCGTAGCGCTGAGCGATATTCACGGTCAGTTCGAAACGGGGCGTAAACTACTACTGGCCAACGGCGTAATCGACCGGAATAACAACTGGACTTTCGGCACGGGCCACCTCGTCGTAGTGGGTGACATCTTCGACCGCGGCGATCAGGTCACCGAAACGCTCTGGCTCATTTACAACCTCCAGGTGCAGGCTACGGCAGCGGGTGGCATGGTCCACTTCCTACTCGGCAACCACGAAACGATGGTGCTGGAGGGCGATGACCGCTACCTCAACGCCAAGTACCGGATCACGACCAGTCTGCTGGGCAAATTCTATCATGAGCTGTACGGGCCGGACACCCACCTGGGTCGCTGGCTACGCTCGCTACCCCTCGCGGTGGAGATCAACGGCACGGTGTTTATTCACGGAGGACTAAGCCGGGAGGTAGTCCGCGAGGTAAGCGACATCGGTCGCATCAATCAATTGTACCACGACTACCTGATCGACGCCGAAGACATGAACGAGGTCATCAGCGAAAGCCCCCGCATGAACCTCCTCCACGGCCGGCTCGGGCCCCTGTGGTACCGCGGCTACTTCAGCAAGAATACCTTCACCGAGCGCGATCTGGAGTACGTGCTGCGCAAGACAAGCGCCGACCGGATCGTAGTCGGCCACACCAGCTTTACCGCCGTACAGGGTTTTTACAACAACCGCATTATCGCAGTCGACTCGAGTATTAAATTCGGGAGCGTAGGTGAGGTACTCATCCTGGAGGACGGGGCGGCCTACCGGGGCACCATTACCGGACAGCGTATCCCCCTGTCTACCGAAACGACGAAGTAGCCCGGCCTACTGTTGAAACGCGTACTGCACCAGGTTGGCCCCCATCTGTAGGGCCGCGGCGCGAATCTCGGGCGTATCGTTATGCACCGACTGATCCTCCCAGCCATCCCCCAAATCGCAGCTAACGGAGTAAAACACCACCAGCCGATCCTCCCACAGAATACCGTAACCCTGCGCCGGATCGCCGTCGTGCTCGTGAATCTTCGGCAGTCCATTTCTGAACTCATAAGTTTGGTGGTAGATCGGATGATCGAATGGTAGCTCTACCAGTGGCGACTCCGGGAAGACCTGCTCCAGCGCCACTCGCACGTAAGGGTCCATGCCGTAGTTATCATCGATGTGCAGAAAACCGCCGCCGATGAGGTAGTTGCGGAGGTTTTCGGCCTCGGCGCTGGAAAACACCACGTTGCCGTGGCCGGTCATATGCACCCAGGGGTAGTCGTAGAGCTCGGCACTGCCTACCTCTACGGTGCCGTAATCGGGGTCAAGCTGGGTACCCAGGGCCTGGTTACAGAAGCGCGCCAGATTGGGCAGGGAGGTGGGATTGGCGTACCAGTCACCTCCGCCGTTGTACTTGAGTAGACCCAGCCGAAGCTGGTTGGAGGTAGGAGTGGCAACGGAGCCGGTCAGAGCCAGTGTAAGGAGAAGAACAATGAGGCGCATGGCTTGCTAACGCACAGGATGGTCAGGTAGATGTAGTCAAACATCACTCAATCTAGTCAGGTGGTAATCTAATGGCCACATCTTTCTCAGGCGGAAGTGATCGACCGCAGAGGGCGCAGTGGGTCGCAGAGACATGACTACTCGGAACTCTGCGTCTCTCCGCGTCCTCTGTGATTAAATTAAAGTGCCGCCGGGCACAAAAATTGCTGTGATTTACACTTCACCAGCTGACCGACTCCACCGTATGCACCGCCACCACGGCCGCAGTCTCCGTACGCAACCGCTGCGGCCCCAAACTGGCAAACCTGAACCCCGCCGTCCGCGCCAGCTCCGCCTCCCCTACGCTAAATCCCCCCTCCGGACCGACGGCCACCACCGTATCCATATCCGGGCGCGCCAAATCACGCAGCAGTCCACTACCCCGCTCTCCCAGGTAGGCTAAAAATCGATCACCAGTCAGACTTGCCACCGCCTCTGCGAAGGGTAATAACTCACCCAGCTCAGGCAACCATGCCCGTAGACTCTGCTTCATGGCCGCTTCCAGCACCCGCTCCAGCCGGTCATTGCGTAGCCGCGTACGCTCGGAGTGCTCGGTCAGAATGGGCTGAATCCGGTCCACCCCAACCTCGGTAGCTTTTTCCAGCACCCACTCGAAGCGGTCGATGTTTTTGGTGGGAGCTACGAGCAGGGTCAGTCGGTGCGCTGCACGGGCGGCTTCCTGGCGGGTCTGCTCGACGGAGAGTAGACAGCTCCGTTTATCGATCTGGTTGATTTCGGCCCGGTACCAGCCCCCCCGACCATCGACTAAAGCTAGCGTGTCGCCGGCGCGCTTACGTAGTACCCGCGCGGCGTGCTGCGCCTCTACCTCCCGCAGGACATGAGGACCTGTTACTATATCCGGATCGTAAAAAAGCTGCACCCCACCCTAGTTCACGGCCACCACCCCATTGATCTGGGGCAGACGGCTCTTCAGGGTCTGCTCCACGCCGGCCTTCATGGTCATGGCGGTCATGGAGCAACCGTTGCAGGCTCCGAGCCACTTGATCTGCACGATCTGCTCGTCGCTCACGCTCAGCACCTCGATGTTGCCGCCGTCGATGGCCAGGTGGGGGCGTACCTCATCCAGGGCGGCATCCACGCGGGTAATCAGGTCCTGTCGTTCGGCTACGGTCATGTGTCGGGGCGGCTTTGGTAACAAATGTAAACAATCTAGGCCGGGCATAAGGTTGCCGGGGCCGCAGGTGCAAGATTGGTGGTATGGGGCGTATGTCCTAGACCGCTGCCGAGTGAGATAATTGTTAAAAATACATTATTGTTACGCCAGAACGTGCTCATCCTGCATCAAACCATTATATTACGGTGCCCAGCAAATACGCGACTCTATGCCCCGGTTTTTCTTCCTTGCCCTTCTCCTAGTGGCCTGCACCTGCGTGCGCGCCCAAATCAGTTCCGGAACCATCGACTACGTAGAGCACCGGGAGTTTGAGGTCTGGGACGGGATGAGCGTGGACCAGAAAAAACGGGTCGAGAAAATGAAGGCGGAGGGGGCCTTTGACCAGACCGGACGGCTGACCTTTTCCGGAGAGGCCTTCAGCTACCAGCAGTTGCCCAAGGCTCCGGACCCCAATAACCGCCGTGGCTGGTGGGGAGCCGATACCGAAAACCCCGACGTGTACTACACTAGCTTTACCGATAGCCTGGTGACCGATCAGCGGCAGATCATGGACCGCGGCTTCATCATGGAAGATAAGTGGCTGGTGCCGGAGTGGGAGATCCCCGCCGACCAGCAGGTCAATATGGCCTATACCCTGCCGAGCAAACTGGCCTTCACCGTCTCGCCGGAGGGGGATACGCTGACGGCCTACTTTACGGAAACCATCCCGTTCGGGATCGGTCCGCGGGGCTACGGCGGCCTACCCGGGGCCATCGTGTACCTGAAGGTGGAAAACGAGGGGGCCTACACCGAGTATACCATGGCTACCATGCAGCCCAATCCGCCAGAACTGACCCTCGAAAAAACCCACCGAGGGGGATAAAATCACCCGCGAACGCTTCGAAAAGATCTCTGCCAAACGCCAGGAAGCCATGGAACGGCGCCGGCGGGGGTGGGAACGCGACTACTAACCACGGCCTACCCATCCACCCTGCTATGCGACACTTAACTACCTTATTGTTTTGCCTTCTGACTACCCTGGCTTACGCCCAGACCGCTGATATCAACGCTACGGTGGTGGATAGCACCGGCACCACCCTGCCGGGGGCGAATGCTATTTTGCTGCGCACCTCCGATACCCTACTGACCTCCTTCGGCACGACGGATGCCAAGGGGGAATTTCTGATGGAAAAGGTGCCGGCGGGGGAGTACATCCTACGCGTGAGCTTTCTCGGCTTCGAGCGGCCGGACCAGGCCATCACGATCACCGCCTCGGATCAGTTCCTGGGCCTCGGCGAGCTCACGATGTACCCCGCCGGATTCCTCCTGAGCGGCGTGGAGGTGACGGCCGATCGCATCCCCATCCGCATGAAGGGCGATACCATGCTCTACGACGCCGGGGCCTTCGCCGTGGGCGAAAACGCTAAGGTGGAGGACCTGCTGCGCCGGTTGCCCGGCATGAGTATCGACGCCAACGGACAGCTAACCTGGCGGGGCAAGCCCGTGCAGGAAATCATGATCAATGGCAAGCCGTTTTTTGCGGGTAATGCCTCCCTGGTAACCCAGAATCTAGATGCCAAAGCGATCAAGAACGTCGAGGTGTTCGACCAGAAATCGGATGCCGAGGAGATCACCGGCGTGGAGGATGGCGAAGAAAATACGACGGTCAATCTGGAGATGAAGGATGAGTTCAAGGCCAAGGTATTCGGCGAGCTGTATGCCGGGGGCGGTGTGGCGAGTAGTGATGAAGCCGACCCGCGATACGACGCCGGGGGTAAACTCTTTCGCATCAGCGACGTGACGCAGATCGGTATCCTGGGAACGATCAATAATGTAAACCGGGTGGGCTTTACGGGGGATGAAATTCAGGGGTTTAACCGTAGTTCCGGTCGGGGAGGGTTCATCAGCTGGGGCGATAGTGGGCAGTTGCCTTACTACGACGGCGGGCAGACCCCCGGGCAAAATCGTAGCATCGCTACGGGCGTCAACTTTGGCCGCTCCATCGGCGAGAACGGTCAGCTCAGTCTTGACTATACCCTCTTCGACCGGCGGCAAACGCAGTCCCTCACCCAGCGGGAGGCCTTTACGCGGGCCGATCAGGAACGGCAGATCGTGTCGGCCCAGACCGATGCTTCCAGCAACTACAGCCACCGGCTTGGATTTGAGTACGAGCAGGAACTGGACACGACCTCGCGGCTTTCTATGGGGGGAGCGGCTTTCATCACCGGCAACGAAAACCGGGGGCTGGCCCGCACCCAAATCAGTAATGCAGGTGGGGAAACCAGTGATTACACGGTCGATGAGCTCACCGACGGCAGCTCCCCCGGCGGCAACGTATACGCGCGTTACAACCGCCGCCTGGGCTCAAAGGCCGGCCGGACCTTCGGTATCAACTTCAACAGTAATTACCGGGAAAACCAAACCGACCTCGAAGTCCTCACGCGGGGCCTGAACGAAGACCCCGACGCCACGCCCCAATTCGTGGGCTCACTGGTCAACGGCCTGCAATTCCAGGATCGCCGCACGAATTCGTTCAACTTCAGCGGACAGTCTAGCTACGTAGAGCCCCTAAGTAAAAAACTGGGACTGGAGACCGAGGTGGGCTACGAATACGACGAAGATGAGGGCAATTTTGCGTTTCGCCTCAACGAGCAGCGCACTGCCAACCTGCTCAACCGTCGATGGACGGCGGTACAAGCCGGTAGTAGTCTGGTCTACCGCTACGGAAAGAACAACAACGTGCAGTTGGGTGCAGACTTTCAGCGAGCTACCCTGGCGCTGAGCGGAGACACGGTACGTGAGGCCTCCTTTAACTATGTGTTACCCAATTTTAATTACCGTATCCGCAGCGAAAAGGGCTTCTACGGTCTTCGCTACGATGCCGATGTGCAGGTGCCCGACGTCAGCCAGTTGCAGACCATTGCCCGCCCCTCCGTCACCGGTCGCGTTACGGTCGGCAATGTCAACCTGGAGCCTGCCGTACGCCATAACTTCAGCGCCAACACCTGGTACAACGATCAGTTCCGGGCCATCAGCGCCAACGGCTACGTGTACGGTTCCTACACGGACAATGCCTTCGGCAACAGCCTGACCTTTACCCCCGGCCAGCAGGTGTACCAGACTATCAACGTAAGCCATAACTGGAACTACGGCCTATACCTCGGCACCACCATTGGCATGGAATTCATCCGTGGCGAGCTACGCATCAACGGTAACGGCGGCAGCAGCCGCGGCCAGGGCTTCGTCGACGGGGTGGCCCGTACCAACATTACTACCAACTACAGCGGCACCATCGACCTGACCACGGAATTCAACGAGAAGTCGTTTCTGAAGGCCGGCTACACCTACGCCCGCAACGCCAATACCTTCGATGACGAGGAGAGCGTCGACATAGTGACCGTGACCCACGACATCGCCACCCAGTTCGAGCTCGAGCTGGGCGATACCTGGCGCTTCGAAAGTCGCTTCCTCTACCGCATCTTCGAGGCCGCCGCTTTTGCCGGTCAGACAAACATCCCCAATCTGCGCGCCAGTTTCGAGCTACGTCCCTTTAAAACGGGTGGCCACTACTTCGTCATTGCCGGCGAGGACCTGCTCAATCAGAACACCATCATCAACCGCCAGGCCCAGGCCTTCGTGACCTCGGAGACGATCAGTGACGGGCTGGGACGGTATGTGTTGCTTAGCTTTCACTACCAGCTTTAAGAGATTTTCTCCTTCTCCCTTGCACACATTCCCCTACCCTGCTATCTTTGCACCGCTTTAGCAATAAAGCATGGCTGAGCAGCCAGCAGACGCGGATGTAGCTCAGTTGGTAGAGCGCAACCTTGCCAAGGTTGAGGTCGCCGGTTCGAACCTGGTCATCCGCTCCAAACTCGACGAAGCCGCTTCCCTCCGGGGGAGCGGCTTTCGTCGTTTTATATCTTTGGCCCCTGCCCTACCCTACCGCCATCCTCCTCCGTCGACGCCCCAGCCCCACCGCACTACTGTACCTACTACTTGCCGCGGGCGGTACGCTCTGGACGATCAACCTAGTTTACAACCGCCCCCTCTTCATCGACGAGGCCAATGTGGCCCGGAACCTATTTGATCGGAGCTACGCCGGGCTATTCCGGCCGCTCGACCATGAGCAGTACGCGCCGCCGCTCTACCTAATACTGACCAAAGCGCTGGCCGATACCTTTGGCTACCGGGAGCTCGTACTTCGCTTTCCGATCTTCTTGGGTGGCTGGCTGGGAGTATACGGAGTATGGAAGGTATCTAAGAAAATTCTGGATGAGTACTGGGCGTTGCTACCTCTTGCGCTGCTGTTCGGTAACCCCCTCGTGCTGCGCTACGTCAGCGAGGTAAAGCCCTATGGCCTGGATCTTGGCATCGCAGCCCTGCTACTTGCCCTGCACCTGCGGGCGCGCGCATTTTCTCCCTGGCTGTGGTTAGTGGTGGGGATGGTGTGTCCCTGGCTGTCTTTACCGAGCGTATTCGTGCTGGCGATGGTGGGTCTGCGTGGCTTGCAGTATAATTTTCCTCGGTGGATCGGTCCGATCGTAGGCTGGCTGCTGTCCTTCGGGCTGCTGTACGTGACGGTGCTGCGGCCCTCGGTGGGCAGCGACTACCTGAACGATTTTCACCACGACTACTTCCTACCGCTGGTGCTGGATGGGGAGGGACTGGCGCGGCTAGGACGCATCGGCCACCGCTTTTTGCGCCTGAGTTTTGGGGTGACCTGGGTGGCGCAGGTATGGGGGGCGGTGCTGCTGCTGGTTGGCCTATTTATTCGTCCGCGACTGTCATGGTTGTTACTGCCACTGCTGCTCGTTGCACTGGTCTCCAGCTTCCAATATTACAGCCTCATCGATCGCTTACTGCTTTTCGTTCTGCCGGGGGTATGGCTATTCGCAGCGGCGAGTGCGCAAGCGTTAGCTGGTAAGGTGGGCCGTAAACCCTCGTGGGCCATCGTCGGGCTATCGCTACTCATGGCGGGCGGCGGCAATGTGTGGAGCAAGTACTGGTCGCCCGAACGCACGAGCGATGGACGTGAACTAGCGGCGCTAGCCCGTTTACCGGATACCTACGTACATCCGAGTGCGGTGCCGGTGGTCGACTACTACGCGCGTATTCATCCGGTGACGCGGTACCGGGCCACACCGGTAGGTACCACTTTACTTGATCGAGAGGCTGACGCCTACACCATACTATTCGACGTGACGACGGATCCAGTAACTTACCGGCAAGCAAGCGAGGCAGCAGAGCGGGCGGCGGCGCGCGGGTGCAAAGCAGAGGTACGGGAGTTATTCCGGGCCCGGGTGGTGGAGGTCAGATGTCGCGCACGGAATTCCGATCCGTAACCACTTCCAGCAACTCCCGCAGAAACTGTACCTGGCCGGGGCTGAGGCGATTCTTCAGGGCATCCTTTACAGTCAGAAAGGTACCCGACTCTAGTTCCTTCAGGCGCTCTTTGAGCTCACCGGCGTCTTCGTAGAGCATTTGTTTGAGACTGGGGATCTCGTGCCAGTCACCCTCTACGGCCACGGCCTCCTCGCGGTCGGCGGCGGGTTCCAGGGCGATGAGGTCGGGACTATCGGTGTTGAGATCGCCCTCGGGGAGCCCCCACTCGTCGGACTGCTGGGTCAGAAAGACCTCCAGGCCACGCTCGCGAAACCGGTAAATAATCAGGCGGGCTTTTTTACGGAGTCCCATACAGTATATGTTCAGCTACCTAAGTGGTGCGCTCGGCAATAGGTTCACAAAGGTAAACGTTGGTGGGTGCCGTATCGTTACCTCGCCATAAGCTACCGTAATGAAGAATCTGACCGTTTTACTATTGCTAAGTCCGCTGTGCCTACTAGCGCAGTCTACTGACACCTCCCTGGAGGGCGCCTGGGAAAGCTCCTTTGCCGCTGCGGACGGAGCCGAGAACACCCTGAGCATGATCGTGCAGGACGGCTACTTCGCCATGACCGCCTACGGCGATACGAGCGGACAGTTCATCGCCACCCTGGGCGGAAGCTACACCGTCACCCCCGATACCTTTTTCGTGACCTACGAGTTCGACTCTTCCACGCCGGAGAATGTGGGCCGCACCGTAGCCATGCCCTACGCCGTGACGGGTAGCCTGCTAGTTTTTAACGCCGACAAGGCCTGGCAGCGCCTCGACGATGGTACGGGGGAGCTAGCCGGTGCCTGGGAGATTACCGGTCGCAAGGAGGACGGGGAAATGCGCCGCCGGCCCGTAACCGGTCCGCGCCGCACGATGAAGATTCTCTCCGGTAGCCGCTTTCAGTGGATTGCCTACAACACCGAAACCGCCGAGTTCCTGGGCACCGGTGGGGGCACCTACTCAGCGGATGACGGACAGTACATCGAGCGCATCGGCTTCTTCAGCCGTGACCCCGAGCGGGTGGGCAAGCAACTCAGTTTCGACTACAAGATCCGCAACGACGAGTGGCACCATACGGGGGTGAGTAGCGACGATAGGCCGCTGTACGAGACCTGGGGGCACCGCCCGAAGAACGAGTCGAAGTAGCCCCAGCAAGACTCGAACTTGCATTTTCGGTTTAGGAAACCAACGTTCTATCCCTTGAACTATGGGGCTCGGTGATCGGACCGGTAGGGGGGCAAATATACTACCCAGCCTGGCTACAGGTCCTCGGCCGGGACGAAGTTGAGCGCTACTCCGTTAATACAGTAGCGTAGTCCGGTGGGCTCGGGTCCGTCGGGGAATATATGCCCCTGGTGGCCCCCGCAGCGCGCACAGCTTACCTCAGTACGCTTCATGCCGTAGCGGAAGTCGCTGTCCTCGGTGACATAGGCCGCATTGATGGGCTCGTAGAAGCTCGGCCACCCGGTGCCAGACTCGAACTTCGTCTCGCTACTAAATAGTGGCAATCCACACGCACGGCAGGCAAATACCCCGGCGTGCTTCTCTTCGTTGAGCGGGCTGCTGAAGCTGCGCTCCGTACCGTCCTCGCGTAGCACATTGTACTCCTGATTAGTGAGTAGCTCCTCCCAGTAGCTATCGGTAGTGTCAATCTTTTCTATCTGACCCTCAATGGCGGGCGGATCGTAGCGGTAGTCGGGGCGGTCCTGCTGGGGGCTAGCGGCAACATCACCGGAAGCTACTGTGGTCTGAGTAGTGGAATTGCAAGCAAAGAGGATGGAAAGGCTAAACAATAGCAAGTAGCGCATGAAGTGAGGCTTTGCTTAGATAACACCCCTACCCGCCGGGGCGGTTCAATACGGCTTGGCCGGCGTAGTGTTACCTTCGCCCCGCCCAACCACCCAAGCCGCATGAAACACTTCCTCACCACCCTGGGGCTCGCCGACGACAACGACGGCAGCAGCACCGGACAGCAGGGTGCCCATAACCCGGACCGCCACCTGGAGAGCCATTCCCCCGTCGATGGCAAGCTCATTGGCCGGGTCAGCGTCACCACCCCGGAGCAGTACGAACAAATCGTGGCCACGGCCACCCGCGCCTTTCAGCACTGGCGTATGGTACCCGCCCCGCAGCGGGGAGAGATCGTAAGACAGTACGGCGATGCCCTGCGCGCCAGTAAGGACGCCCTCGGCCGCCTGGTCAGCTACGAAATGGGCAAGAGCCTACAGGAGGGCTGGGGCGAGGTGCAGGAGATGATCGACATCTGCGACTTCGCCGTCGGCCTGAGTCGGCAGCTTTACGGACTCACCATGCACTCCGAGCGCAAGCTGCACCGCATGTACGAGCAATATCACCCGTTGGGCATCGTGGGCATCATCTCGGCCTTCAACTTCCCCGTGGCCGTCTGGAGCTGGAACGCCATGATCGCGCTAGTCTGCGGTGATGTCACCATCTGGAAGCCCAGCGAAAAAGCTCCCCTCTGCGGCGTAGCCTGCCAAAAGATCTGGGCCAAGATAGCCGCCGCTAACGACCTACCAGAGGGTATCTCCTGCCTCATCAACGGCGACTACACCGTCGGCGAGCTGATGACGAAGGACGAACGCGTCCCCCTCCTCTCCGCTACCGGCTCCACCCGCATGGGTAAGATCGTGGCCCAGACGGTGGCCGGTCGCCTCGGCAAAACGCTGCTCGAACTCGGCGGAAACAACGCCATCATCATCACCCCCTCGGCCGATATGGACCTGGTACTGACCGGTGCACTCTTTGGTGCGGTCGGCACCTGTGGACAGCGCTGCACCAGCACCCGCCGGCTCATCATCCACGAAAGTCGCTACGATGAGGTGCGTGACAAGCTCGCCGCCGCGTACGGACAGCTTGCCATCGGCGACCCCCTCGACGAGGGCAACCACATCGGTCCGCTGATTGATACCGATGCCGTGGAAACCTACCTCAAGGCCATCGAGGGCATCAAAGCTGAGGGCGGCACTATGGTCATCGAGGGCGGTCGCCTTGAAGGCCTCGGCTCTGAGTGCTACGTCAAACCCTGCATCGCGGAGGTCGGTACCGACAGCCAGATGGCGCAGCGCGAAACCTTCGCCCCCATCCTGTACCTGATGAAGTACGCAACGCTGGAAGAAGCGATCGCCATCCAGAATAGCGTGCCCCAGGGTCTTTCCTCCGCCATCATGACAACCAACCTGCGCGATAGCGAGCGCTTCCTGAGCGCCGCCGGCAGCGACTGCGGTATTGCCAACGTCAACATCGGCACGAGCGGCGCGGAGATCGGCGGGGCCTTCGGCGGGGAAAAAGAGACCGGCGGCGGCCGCGAGTCCGGCTCCGACAGCTGGAAGGCTTACATGCGCCGGCAGACCAACACCATCAACTACTCCACCGAGCTGCCCCTGGCCCAGGGCATTACCTTCGATTTGCAACCCATTTAGTTTATGCGTTACCACCTTGTTTCCGGCGGCTGCGGCTTCGTAGGCCGTAATATGGTCAAACGGCTTTACCGCACCACCACCGACAAGATCATCTTCGTCGATAACCTCAGCGTAGGCACCCACCCCAGCACCTGGCTAGACGTAGATCAGGTACGTAAGGAGGGCGACCTAGAGGTGTACGGACCGGACGAGCGGCTGCTGTTCCTGCACCAGGACTTCCGCAAATTCCTGCGCGACATTATCGACGACACCAACTTCATTACCAACGCCTACGCGCCGGACTTTACCCGCTTCAGCGACGTCTTCCACTTCGCCGCCATCGTCGGTGGCCGTTCCACCATCGAGGGTGATCCGATGAAGGTGGCTCTGGATCTCAGCATTGATGCGGAGTTTTTTTACTGGGTCACCCGTCACCAGCCCGACCGCACCCTCTACCCCTCCAGCTCCGCCGCCTACCCCATCGACCTACAGACCGAGGGCGATGCCATTGCCCTGGCCGAATCCGACATCAACTTCAAGAAGATGGGCGAGCCGGACATGACCTACGGCTGGAGTAAACTGACCGGTGAGTTCCTGGCTAAGGTGGCCGCCGAGCACTACGACCTCAAGGTGACCGTGATCCGCCCCTTCAGCGGCTACGGGGAGGACCAGGACCTCTCCTACCCCATCCCAGCCATCGCCGCCCGCATCGCCCGCCGCGAGGATCCCGTGGAGGTCTGGGGTACCGGCCGGCAGGGGCGCGACTTCGTGCACATCGACGATGTCCTCGACTGTATTTTCTTCGCCATGGAGCGCGTCACCGACGGTACGGCCATCAACATCGGGCGCGGGGAGCTGCTGAGCTTCATCGATATTATCCACACGATGTGCGATATCGAGGGCTACTCCCCCGAGATCAAGCAACTGCTGGATAAGCCCGTGGGCGTATTCAGTCGCTACTCGAAAATGGATATGGTGCACGACATGGGCTGGCGGGCTACGATCTCGGTCCGGGAGGGGATGCGCCGGGTACTCGAAGCACAGAAGCGGCAACAGAAAGCCAGCTAGTATGGAACGCCAAACTATCGTTTGCTTTGGGCCGGGGCCCAAATTCAAGGGCGGTATTTCCAACTACAACACTTCTCTGGCGAAGGCCCTCGACCGCCGCGGAGACTGCAACGTTCACATCGTGAGTTGGACGCAGCAGTACCCCGCCATCATCCCGAGGGAATTTGTCGACAAGACCAGCAAGGTCGATCTGCTGGCTGGTACGGACATCAAGGTGCAGTACATTACTAACTACAACAACCCCCTGAGCTGGCGGGAGACCTACCGCCGCATCGTGGCCCTGTGCCCGGCAAAGGTCATCTTTCAGTGGGCCATTGCCATTCAGGGCGTGCCGCTCGGCTATATTGCCCGTCAGTTGCGCAAGCACCCCGAGATCGAAGTGATCTTCGACCTGCACTTCGTGATCCAAAAGGAAAATAGTAGCCTCGACCGTCGCTTCACCCGCTTCGGTATCGCAGCGGCCACCACCTACATCGCTCATGCCTACAAGACGGTTGAGGAGCTCAAAACGCTATTCTCCCGGCGCGACTTCGCCGTCAATGAGGCGGGGACGCGGGTGCAGGGGCAGACCACCGTAATCAAGCTATACCACCCGATCTACGACCTCTTTTCGCCGAATCCTGATTTTGACGTCCAGGCGTTCAAGCAGGAAAACGGGCTGCGGGAGCACGTCTTTCTCTTCTTCGGCTTCATCCGTAAGTACAAGGGACTGCACAACGTCATCCGGGCCTTCGCTGAGGTGGCTGGGCGGCGCGACGATGTAAGTCTCATTATTTGTGGCGAGTCGTTCTGGGATACGCTACAGAGCGACAAGTGGAGTACCAAGCTAAAAAACGCCCTATTCGGCTTCGCCAAAAAACTCTTCCTTGCGAAGTCCGACGACGAGCGCGATTACCGCCCCCTGGAGCTGCTCGACACCCTCGGTATCCGTGACCGTGTGATGGTGAAGAACGAGTTCGTGGCCAATGAGGAGGTGCACAAGTACTTCCAGGCCAGCGATGCGGTGGTACTCTTTTACTCCTACGCTACCCCCTCCGGCGTGGAGAGTATCAGCTATAATTTCTTGCTGCCCGCTGTAGCCACCCGCGTCGGTCACTTCCCCGAGACTATCAAGGATGGCTTTAACGGCTACCTCGCCGAGCCCGAGAACATCGGGGATATGTCCCGGCAACTCGAACGTGCGATCACCGAGCCCATTCCCCGGGAGAATATCCGGGCTACTACCAGCGAGATGAGCTGGGACAACTACGCGGCCGCTATCATGGCTTCTTAGTTGTGGCTTTAGCAGCACTATTCCAGCATATACTCCCGCTTCCCCCCCACATACGTCGCCAACACTTCCGTCTCTAGCACCTCAGCATCCGTACAGCTACGTAGGTCATTCGAAAGCAACACGAAGTCCGCGGCCAGTCCCGGCACCAGCGTTCCCCGCACATCCTCCTGGAAGGCTGAGTAAGCAGCGGCAGCCGTGTAGCTGTGTAGCGCCTCCTCCCGCGTCATAGCCTGCTCGGGGAAGAAAACTGCCTTGCCATCCGCCCGGGCGCGGGTGACGCTGGCGTAATAGGACTCGATGGGGTTGACGTCCTCCACGGGGGCATCCGTGCCGTTGGTGACTACCGCGCCGGCATCGAGGAGACTGCGCCAGGGGTAGGCACCGGTACGGGCCCGTTCAGTGCCCAGACGGGTCTCGGCAAATAGGGCATCGGAGGTGCAGTGGATGCCCTGCATGGCGGCGATCACGCCGAGCTCGGCAAAGCGGGGAATATCGGCCGGATCAATATGCTGCGCGTGCTCGATACGCCAGCGGCGGTCGTCGGCCGGGGTGACGTACTTAGCCATCAGATCGAGGGTTTCGCGGTTGGCCCGGTCCCCGATGGCGTGGACGCAGAGCTGCATATCGTGCGAGAGAGCGAGCTGCGCGATGCTATCGACGGTGGCTACCTCGGTGGTGTTTTGTCCGGTAAACCCTGGGTTATCGAAGTAGGGCTCCAGGAGCCAGGCTCCGTAGCTACCCAGGGCACCGTCGAGCTCCGACTTGATGGCCGAGCACTCGAAGCGGTCACCGTAGTGCGGCAGGCCCTGCATGTTGGCGTTCATCTCATCGTAGGAGTGACGCAGCATGACCCAGAGATTTAAGCGCAGGCTGTCTGCGGCGTCCAGCTCTTTGTACCACTCTACCTCCTGAAACTTGGTGCCGGCGTCCTGAAAGGAGGTGATGCCGTTACGCAGACACTCCTCCTGTACCGCCCGGATGCCGGCCAGCCACTCGTCCTTACGGGCCTCGGGGGTCATCGTCTGTACAAAATTCTGGTAGGCGTCGGTGATCAGGTCCATAGCCCGTTCCTCGAACACCCCCGTGGGGTCGCCGACCGGGTCGCGCAAGATGCGCCCGCCGCGTGGGTTCGGAGTCTCCCGCGAAACGCCCGCGAGGTCCATCGCCTTCTGATTGGCAAACAGCGCATGTCCGCTCGCGTGCCGCAACACCACGGGGTGTTCCTGCGTCATAGCGCTGAGCTCGTCGTGGATTGGGTAGCCGCCTACACTGTGGTCGTGGGGCCGGTCCCACTTTTCCTGGTGCCAGCCGCGGCCGGTGATCCAGTCGCCCGTGGGCGTCTCCTCGGCGCGCTCGGCGACCATGGCTACGATCTCGTCCCAGCTACGGGAGCGCAGGAAATTGAGGTTACGTAGGCTACTACCCAGGCCGCTGAAGTGGCCGTGGCCCTCGATGAAGCCGGGCATGAGGAAGGCCTGCTTGGCGTCGATGCGGGTGGTGTTTGGGGCCAGGTCGTCTGACCACTCGGCGGTATCGGTGCCGATGGCTTGGATGGTGCCATCGGCGGCTACCAAGAGCGCGGTGGCGGGGGGGAGGTTTTGGCCGGGCCAGATGGTGGCGTTGTGGACTAGGAGGGTGGCGGGAGTGTCTTGAGTTGTGTTTGTTTCATTGGAGCAGCTTTCTAAAAACAGTAGTAGAACTGCAATGGCGAGGTAGCGTAGAAATGGAATCATAGTGCAGGTTACGAAAATCACGGTGGTTTAGCGCAGCCAGAGGCTGCATTTTTCTACCGCTGCCGGAGGCAGCATTGTACTGAACGCACCCACTCCGCTGCCGGAGCCAGCGGTCAACAGCACGGTCGTAGACCACTTCGTACCTTGCCGGCAATGACGACGAACGGAACTTTTATCGTAGAAGGAGGCCACCAGCTCAGCGGCCAGATCACCCCCCAGGGCGCTAAAAACGAAGCCCTCCAGATCCTCAGTGCTACCCTCCTGACCGAAGAACCGGTGCTGGTGCAGAACCTGCCCGACATCGAGGACGTCAACAAGCTCCTTAGCCTACTTAATGGCCTCGGAGCGGAAGTAGACCGCATCGACCGGCACACCGTCCGCATCACCGCGACTAACATCGACCTGGACTACGTACTGAGTGCCGACTACGTCCGCGACGCCCAGCGTATCCGCGGCTCGGTGATGCTTATTGCTCCCCTGCTCAACCGCTACGGCCGCGCCAGTCTGCCCAAGCCCGGCGGTGACAAGATCGGCCGCCGCCGCCTCGATACCCACCTGCTTGGGTTACAGGCCCTGGGTGCCGATTTTAACTTCGATAGCGAGCGGAATATCTACGCCTTCGAGACCGAGGGACTCAAGGGCACCTTCATCCACATGGAGGAAATAAGCGTCACCGGTACGGCCAACGTGCTCATGGCCGCCGTGCTCGCCGAGGGGGAAACCACCATCTACAACGCCGCCTGCGAACCCTACCTGCAGCAACTCTCCCACATGCTCAATAGCATGGGTGCAAAGATCGAGGGCATCGGCTCCAACCTGCTCAACGTCCAGGGGGTCGACCGCCTGAGCGGCTGTACCCACCGCATGCTGCCCGATATGATCGAGATCGGGAGCTTCATCGGACTGGCCGCCATCACCCAAAGCGATATCACCATCAAGGACGTGCGCCTGGATATGCTAGGCGTTATCCCGCGCACCTTCGAAAAGCTCGGGATTCAACTGGAGTACCAGGGTGATGACATCCGCGTGGTACCGCAGGACAACTACGAGGTGCAGAACTTCCTCGACGGCGGCATCCTCACCATCTACGATGCTCCCTGGCCTGGCTTCACGCCCGACCTGATGAGTATTGCCCTAGTAACAGCCATCCAGGCACGGGGCTCCGTGTTGTTTCACCAGAAGATGTTCGAGTCACGGCTCTTCTTCGTCGATAAGCTCATTGACATGGGTGCGCAGATCATTCTTTGCGATCCCCACCGGGCCACCGTCATCGGGCTAGACCGCCGGACGCCGCTACGGGGTATTCGTATGACCAGCCCCGATATCCGCGCCGGGGTCAGTCTGCTCATCGCCGCACTTTCCGCCGAGGGCACCAGCCGCATTGACAACATTTACCAGATCGACCGCGGTTACCAGAATATCGATACCCGACTGCAAGCACTGGGTGCGCAGATCGTCCGGGAATAGGCCTATGCTACTATACAACATCACCAATAAGATTGACCACGCCGTGCACGACGAGTGGCTACAGTGGATGCAGCAGGCCTACATCCCCCACGTCATGGAGAGCGGCGTATTCGAGGAGTATAAGCTCAGTCGGCTACTGGGGGTGGATGAATCCGACGGCATCACCTACGCCCTTCAGTTCACCGTTTCCAGCCGCCCGGCCTTCGATATCTACCAGGAGAAGTTCGCCTACGGCCACCAGCAAATGCACGACCTACGCTATAAGGGTAGCTTCGTCACCTTCCGCTCCGTACTCGATGTCGTTGACCAGGGGGTGTAGCTCAATCGTACAACCCCAGTAGCAACCAGTCGGCCAACAACTGCCGGTTCGCCGCGCTTACGATGCGCACCTGGTCGCTGGTGTTCGCAATATTGGCCAGTTCCAGGTAGACCGCACTCGGCTTGGTTTCCCGCAACATATGTAAGTCACGGTGACTGACGGTGCCGGCGTACCCCCGTCCCGGTCGGTACTCATCGTACTTCTCTTTTAGCATTTCCAGGATGCGGTCGGCGCGCTTCTGGCTTACTAAGTCTCCCTCCGGATAGTACAGAAATACGTCGAGCTGCTGCCCCCGGTGGCGGCTGTCGATGTGGATGGCAATCATGGTCTGGTCGGTGAGCCCCTTAGCTAAGTTCTCCTCGTAGAGGGCGTTGATGATATCCGAGCGCTGGAACAGCCGCAGCTTTTGGTTACGGGGCAGGCTAGCTCCGCCCCAGACGGTCTCGTCCCGGTCCGGCGTAAGGTATTTCTCGTCGCGGATGCCGTCGTTTTCGTCGCGCACGATCATGTAGGGCGTACCGCCGTGTTCCAGAATATTGCGGCACAGGCGCAGTGCCACGTCGTAGGCGTACTCGTCTTCGGCCAGCATGTGCCCGCCGCGCCGGCCTACCGCACCGGGGTCGGGCCCGCCGTGACCGGACACGATGTAGAAGATCCGGCCGGCGAGCGTGCGGTCGATCAGGGGCACCTCCGCGTAGGCCGGCCCGAAGATATTGAAGGTACGGGGGGCTACCGTGGTGTTCTGCTCCGGCACCTCGAAGGTGGGGCGCTCCTCGTCGGCTACCGTAGCGGGGCTCACCTCCCCGATGGTACTACAGTGGTCGATGTGGTAGGGTACGTAGAGCAGTCCGTCCTCCCGGTAGTCGCGGCTACGTAGCCCAAGTTCCAGCATCCGCGTATTGTAGGCCTTGATGGCCACCGCCCGGTCCCAATTTTGGTCGCGGGTACTGGAGCGGATGCTCTCCCCATCGTAGGGCAGCACCTCGATGGGCAGGCGGTACTGGCGGCCGACGAGCAGCTTGCTGTTGGGGTTGAGGTAGTTGAGCCGGCGAAACTCGGTGATGTTGCAGGCGTAGTCGACCAGCTCGTAGCGGCGCAGTAGGGAATAGACGCCATCGCCCCGCCGCACCTCCACGCTCAGGTACTCTGCCGCACCGGCTGCCGTAGCGACTAGCAGGAGCACGAAGAGTAAAAGTTGGCGGTGAGCGACGAGCATGCCGGAAGGTTTCGGGGGCAGGCCGGTTATCTTTGCCGGCAGCATGTCCCTATTCCGGCAAATTTATAAACTCCTGCGTTGGGAACTCACCCTGGAGTGGCGGGACAAGTACGCCCTCGGAAGTGTCCTACTCTACGTCGTGGCCACGGTGGTTATTGTTTACCTGGCGCTGCTTGAGGGACTCAACGCCGACACCTTCAACGCCCTGTACTGGATCATCCTCTTTTTTGGGGCTACGGTCGCCGCAGGGCGCAGCTTTTTACGGGAGGGCGGGCGGCGTCATCTTTATTACTACACCCTGGCCGATCCGCTGGCCCTGCTGTTCAGTAAGCTAGTCTACAACTTACTGGTCATCTGGCTCATCAGCGGACTTACCTTTCTGCTACTCCAGCTCTTCGCCAACCAGGTGAGTATTCCCGCTCCCCTACCTCTCTTCCTGGCCACGCTGCTCGGCGGTGTAGGTCTTGCCGCTATTCTCACCTTCGTCTCCGCCCTAGCCGCCCGCGCCGGAGGAAATGGTACGCTGATGGCCGTCCTATCCTTTCCCCTGGTAATTCCGCTGCTGAAGCTGCTGGTGGATGCGGGCACCTACGCTATGGATGCCGGCATTGACGATCCGCTGCGACCGGTGTACCTGATCCTGGCGGTAGACCTGCTGGCGATTGCCGTGGCGGTCGTGTTGTTTCCGTTTGTCTGGCGAGATTGATCGCACCCGCGGCCCCGCCCTTTTTGCGTTATGCTTGTAAATCTGATCCCGTATGGCTTCCCGGCTTTCCGTTTTCGATATTTATAAGATCGGCGTAGGTCCATCCTCCTCCCACACCCTGGGGCCCTGGCGGGCGGCGCTCGATTTTGTGGACGAACTAAGCAGGGCGGGATCGCAGGTGCAAAGCCTGGGGGTGCAGCTCTTTGGTAGCCTATCGAAAACGGGTATCGGTCACGGCACGGATGTCGCCGTACTACTGGGCCTACAGGGCTACGATCCCGTGACCATACCCACCCGGAACATCCCCGAGATCATCGCGCGCGTACGCAGTGAACGTACGCTACGAGTCAATGGAGGCGACCTACCGTTCGATGAACGTCACGATCTAGTATTTCAACCTACGGCGCACCCCGGGCACCCTAATACGCTGACGTTTACCGCTTTACTTGCCGACGGTCGGCTGATTAAACAGACGTACCACTCGCTGGGTGGAGGTTTCATCGAGCGGGAGGGGGCGGCTCCGGGCGTGGAGATCGAGTATCCCTTTATTTACGATGTATCGTCGGGCGAGAAGATGATCGTGCTATCGCACACTACGCGCAAGACGATCACGCGGTTGCTCTACGAGAACGAGCGGTGTATCTACTCCAGTCAGGAAATTCACGATCGAGTGGAGTCTCTGTTTCAGGTGATGCTGAACTGCGTATACCGGGGTTGCCACACGGAGGGCGTGCTGCCCGGAGGACTGGGGGTGAAGCGCCGCGCGGCTAGCCTGAGCCAGAAACTACTGGCGGGCAAAAGCTACCCCGATCGCAAGTCGTGGCTAGCGGCGATTCGCAAGAGTCCGCGCGATTTTGCTACGGTCAACCAGTGGATTAGCTGCTTCGCCCTGGCCGTCAACGAGGAAAACGCCGCCCTGGGCCGCGTAGTGACCTCACCGACCAACGGGGCCTCGGGGGTGATCCCGGCGGTGTTACTGTACCACTACCTATTCGGTAATTTCGGTGAAGACGATCTGCTGCGGTTTTTCCTCAGCAGCGGACAGATCGGTGCGCTGTTCAAGCAGGGGGCGACGATCTCGGCGGCCGTAGGGGGCTGTCAGGCAGAGGTGGGGGTGAGCTCGGCAATGGCCGCCGCGGGCCTGACCGAGGTACTTGGGGGAAGTACGCGACAGGTACTACAGGCCGCCGAGATCGCCATGGAGCACCACCTGGGTCTGACCTGCGATCCCATCGGCGGGCTGGTCCAGGTACCCTGCATCGAGCGCAACGCCATGGGGGCGATGAAGGCCATCACGGCGAGTAATCTAGCGCTGGCGGGAAATGCGACCCACGCGGTGGTAAAGTTCGACGAGGTAGTGGCTACCATGTGGGAGACGGCCCAGCATATGCACTCCAAGTTTAAAGAAACGGCGGAGGGGGGGCTGGCGGTGCATGTGTCGGTGGCGCTACCGGAGTGTTAGCTACCACTCCCCGGCAAAGGCCCGGTTGAAAATCTTCTCATTAATATTTTCCAGGATCGTAGTGATCGCCTCATCCTGCACGGCAGCCAGCGCCACGTTGCCATCGAAGGGGTAAAAATCGGAGAAGTTGCTCTTCCAGCCCTCGTCGGAGGGGTCACGCAGGTTCTTGTACTCGACGGCGACGACAATCGTTAGGTGGTTCTGCTTAGAGAAGGCGGCTACGTCGCCGGCGGGACTAGCTCCCTCGGCGGTGACGCGGAAGTCGACCAGGGTGCCGATGAGCTGGATATCGGGGTTTTCGTCCGTGATGACCAGGCGGGCCTCGTCGCGGACCTTATCGCGTAGGGTCTCGGTGGCATCGAGAAAGAGGGTGGGCGGAGCAGTGAGCGCGTTGTTCTTGAAGTTGGGTACGTAAGCAGACTGTACTCCCTCCGGAATAGAGATGCCACGGAAAGAGTAGCAGGATATTCCTAGTATCGGCAGTAGCAAAAGGACGAGGTAGCGCATAGTACTAAGACGAAAAAATCCCCTCCGGCGTTGCCACCGGAGGGGAAGTAGTTGGGATTATAGAAGGCTAGAGTGCCTAGGCGGCACTGGCCAGTAGTTCGTCCATATCGCGGACCAGAATACGGCCACGATTGAAGTAAATCAGGTTTTCCTTGCGCAGCTCGTTAAGGACCAGGGTGACGGTCTGACGGCTGGTGCAGGTGATGTTGGCGATGTCCTGGTGGGTGAGGCTGTGCTTGAGGAGCATCTCGTAGCCTACGCGGCGACCACGCTCGGTGACCACCTGGTGCAGGAAGCCGACAATGCGGCTGCGGGCGTCCTTAAAAATTAGATTCTCGAGTTTATTTTCGGCAGCCATCATCCGCTTACCGAACAGGCCGAGGAGCTTGCGGCTCATGGCGGGGTTACCGAAAACGATGCGCTGGAAGTCCGCCACGCGGATGGTGTAGTAGTGCACCTCTTCCTTGAGGGACTGGGCGGTCTCGTTGCGCTTCTCCTCGCCGACGAGACTGAGCTCACCGAAGATGGCCTCGGGGTGGATGAGTTGCTTGATCACCTCCTTACCCTCGTTGCTGTGGGTGCTGATCTTGATGGGCCCCTTAGCGAGCAGGTAGATGTGGTCGCTGGCCTCACCGGGCTGGTAGATGACGGAGTAGCGGGGCTTGGTCTTGAACTCCATCGTCTCGGCAAGACGCTTCTTTTCCTCGGCGGTCAGACCGTCAAAGAGGTCGAAGTTCTCGAGGAGGGTAATTTTATTGGCGGTATCCATGACGGTTGACATTAGGGTTAGAGCAATTTCGCCGGCGGCGCTTCGGGCCAGCTATTCCTACTGTCCCTGTGCCCTTAAGACCCCAAATGTGCCGTGCCCCCCTAAAGAGACTGCCGAATATTTTGAAATTTCTTTCCGTCGGCTACCTTGCCACCTTCCAGCAGGGCTACTCGCTGTAGCGCCAGGATGCTGAGGGCGTCCTTAATTCGTCCGTCCAGCGTCATGGCCACCGCCTCCCCGAGCGGTACGCGGCGTAGCCGCAGGTCTTCCGTGTCCTCCGGCTCGGCTTGTCCCTGTCGCAACTGGCGAGCCAAATAGGCCACGCCCCACTCATCGGAGACGGAGTTACTGAGGTGAAATTCCATGAGCCGCGTCCACTCCCCGGCCTCCAGTCCGGTTTCTTCCCGGAGCTCGCGCTGGGCGGTCTCGAGCGGATCGGTACCTACCGGACAGCCGCCCTCCGGAATCTCCCAACTGTATTCGCCCAGGGCGTAGCGGTACTGTCCGACTAGGTAGGTATAGCCCTCATTATCCACCGGTACGATGCCAATGGCGTGATTCTTGTACCGCACTAGTCCGTAAATACCGTCGCTACCTCCGGGGGTGATTACTTCATGGTGCTCGACCTTGATCCAGGGATTTTCGTAGGCGGTGCGGGTAGATTTGGTGGTCCAGGGGTTCTTCGCTTCTGACATTTCACGAAGGTAGCTGTAGCGACGGCTTCAGCCGTCACGCTACAGTCGATCGTAGGTCCGCACCGTCAGCTCGTGGTCCACCTCCCCCGTATGCTTGGTTTCGATGGGCTCGAGTAGGAGCAACTGTACCTCCTCTCCATCCTTAGTGTGCGGCCGGTGCCGTACCCCCCGGGGCACCACAAACAACTCACCCGGCTGAATCACCACTGGGTCGCGGTCCTCAAAATCAATGAACAGCGTACCCTTAAAGACCATAAACAGCTCGTCCTCCCCGGCGTGGTCGTGCCACACAAACTCCCCCTTCACCTTCGCCAGCTTGACGGCCTGCCCGTTGAGCTCCGCCACGACCTTGGGCGACCAGTGATCGCTGAATAGGCTAAACTTTTGGGCGATATTGATGGCGGGCATAGTGGGGGTCCTTATACGATGTCAGTTTCCCGGCGCCGGTTGCGCCACCAGATGAAGGCTACGGTCGCCACCAGCACGTAGGGCATACCAAGTAGGTAAAGAATACCCTGATTGAGCCCCTCCCCCTCGGTACCACCGTTCGCTAGGTTACTCTCGGCCGTAGCGCGACACATCGGGCACTGCGCCAGTACCTCACTACCGGTAAAGAACAGCAGAACCAGGATCAGACTAAATGTGAATAAGCGCTTCATGGCTGTAGCATTAGGGGTAGTACGAACGGAGCATCAGATAGACCACGGGACCGGTGATAGCCACGTACAGCCACAGGGGCCAGACCCAACGGGCCATCCTGCGGTGCAGCGTCCACTTTCCTGCGAGGGCTCTTACCGTAGTTAACAAAATGAAGGGCAAAAGGATGCCCGCCAGCGTGATGTGCGAAATGAGAATGACCAGGTACCAGGGCCGACTACCACTCACGGCCAGCCGTTCCGCCTCGGAGAGCACGCCGTTCTGATCGGCATCGCCGTACAGCACTTCGGGAGTCGTGAAGTGATAGGCGACGTAGCAGAGCAGGAAGAGCACCGAAAGCCCCAGGGCGGTGGCATTGGCGTTACGGTGCTTCACGTATTCCCCCTGCTTAACGAAGTAGAGAGAAAACAGCAGCGCCACGGCGGTAAGTCCGTTCAGTGTAGCATTGACGGCCGGTAGGAAATTGACGTTCCAGTCTACCTCCAACGTCACTTCCCGCATCACGAATACCAGGATGAGTACGACGGCCGAAAAAATGTAGGTGGCAGTACGCAGCAGGCGTTCCTTTTCCGGATAGATCGGAAGCTCCGGATGCGCCCGTCGCTCGGGAGCGGGTTTCGTTTCTAGGGTGAGGCTAGAGTTCTTTGCCACGGTCCAAGATTATGTCCTGCTTCGCGGGAAGCGGGATGATGAGAGAAATGAGTTGCACCAGACCGATCGCATCGTCGCGCCGGGCCAAATCGTAGTGCTCTACAATGGTTAGCGAGCTATCCACCAGCGCTACTACCGGCTGTACCCCGGGGGAGTCATAGGTGCCGAGCGGCAGCTTAAACGCCTTAGCGGTAGCGGCAAAGTCACGCTCATCGGCCCGCAGGAAGCTCACCATCTTGGACTCCGGTAGGTGGTAGGTGTCGGCAAACGCTTCCACGGCAGTGACCGGATCCTCCGCCAGCACAATGGTAGTAAAGTAGAGATTAGGGCTATCCTGGAACTGCCGGTACAGGCTATCGAGCATATGCCCGTAGACCTTGGTTCCCTCTGCTTTCGTAGGATCGAGCCAGCCCACTACGGTCATTGCCCCCCGCCAGTCGTCGGGCACCTCACCGCGTACCGGGGGCAGATCACCCAAATCCGGCATCTTCCCAAAATCTCCCATGGTAGCGATGGCACTACGCCGGTAGTTGGCCCCGCTGCGCAGGTAAATGAACGAAACTGCCGGTAGCCCCACTAAAATAAATAGCAAAATTGCCGAGCTGAACAGCTTCTTCGTCTTGGCCATGCGTAGGTGATTGTGCTACGTAAACCCCCACCTACCGCCTTCGGATGATCCCCTTCCCCATTGTGACCAAAGTATGAAACCACGGGCGGGGCCGCAGGTGCAAGCACTACGGTAAGCCAAAGCTAGCCCGGCAGTCGGTAAGATTGGGCATCATGGGCGTCGATCTGCCCTACCGTATTCCCTTCCGGGACGGTCAACTCGTTTTTATACTCAATCTTCTCACGCTTTTGCCGCCAGGCATCCCCCTCGTTGAAAAAGGCGATCAGCGCCCACAGCAGGAGGAAGGTGGGCAGCAGTACGCTCATAGCGAGCCCCTTCACCTCGTAGCCCATGTGCATAAACTCGTAGATGATGAAGTAGGCCTTATAGATAGAAAGCCCGATGATGAACAGCGAGGCTACGTAAATGACCGGACGTAGGTCGGTCACAAACTCAGCTGCCTTGAGTAGCGATAGAATAACTTCCGCTACCGTCACGGCGGCCAGCAGGCCGAGTCCCTTCCAAACGCCGCTTACGGATTCTTCGTAGCTTAAATGTTGTGCCATGACTTAGTTGCTTACTTGGGGTGACAATGAGTACGATTAGAGAAGGTAGAAAACGAGGAATACGAAGACCCACACCAGGTCTACAAAGTGCCAGTAGAGACCAATTTTCTCCACCATTTCGTAGCCGTTCATCCGGGCTACGTACACGCCGCTTGCCGAATTGATCAGGATGATGAGTAGAAAAATAACTCCGGTAGCTACGTGAAAGCCGTGAAAGCCGGTAATGCCGAAAAACAGCGCCCCGAAGGCGGTAGGGCCAAACTGCTGTACCCGCACGTACTGCTTACCGTCGGTCTCATCCGTAGCGACGTACTTACGGTGGATAAAGCGTTTGGCCGCGGGGTTCACCGATCCATCAGGGCGTAGGCCATCCACCACGTAACCAGGATACTCGCCGGGTACGTCACTGAAGGTAAAGTGCTCCTCACCATCGTGGCCGACCGCGTCTTCATGTACCTCGCCCGCCACGTGCAGCAGGTAGGTATCGCCGGCTAGGACCTCCTCCTGGGTGATCTCACCGGTTTCAGGATCGAGGTAGTACCCATCTTCCGTATAGGTACCAAACGGATTAGTCGTGACGGTCATGTTCTCCTTACCGATCAGGTTATTCCACTCCCAGGCCTGGCAGCTCAGAAAGCCCGCTCCACCCAGCACGGTGAGCAGCATCCAGAACACTACGCCCCGCTTGTTTTCCAGTGCGCCCTCCTGTACGGCCCGTACCATCGTACCGGAGCTAATGATGAGCAGAAAGGACATGAAGGTCACAAAGATCAGCGGGGCCTGATCGTTGGGGAAGAGTTCGTTGATGCCGAAGGGTGCGGTGGCAAATACCCGGTCGGGTACCGGCCAGCTCGGACTACTGAAGCGCAGGGCACCGTAGGCGATCAGGAAGCCGGCGAAGGTAAAGGCATCTGACAGCAGGAAGTACCACATCATTAGCTTCCCGTAGGAGGTACGGAACGGCTTGCGGTCACCACCGGACCAGTCGCTGTTGAGTTCCGGCTTCTGGTCCTCGGCGACAATAATATCGGTATCGCGTTCTTCGGTCATGGGTAGTTCGTTGTTGAGTAGAATACGTAGCGAGGCGCGTGACTAACGCTGCAAACTTAAGAAGATGATCAGGTAAAGCCAGAGGCCATCGACGAAGTGCCAGTAGATCATGATGAGCTCCAGACGCAGCTGCCGCACCGGAGTACGGCGTAATTTTATGGCGTAGGCCAACACCAGCGAAACGGCAAGGGCGGCAATACCACCCACCACGTGGGCAGCGTGCAGCCAGCTGATACTATAGACAAAATCACCGGCGGGGTTGATCTTCAATGGCACCCCCTGGGCCGCCAATTCTTCCCACCCCAGGTACTGGAGGAACAGAAACGCAATGCCGAGTACGAAGGTAGTGGTGATCCAACCCCTATACGCACCGCTCCGCTCTCGTTTGAAGGCCCGGTACGCAAGCTGCAAAGTTAGACTACTAAGTAGGATGACCAAAGTGTTGATGTAGAAAATGCCCGGAATCGAGAACTCCAACCAGTTACCCGAAGCACGCCGAACGATATAGGCACTGGTCAGGGCGATAAACATCATTACCAGACTGGTGATCCCAATGTAGAGCACCATCTTGTGGGGGTGGATCTTATTGCGGCGCGTTACCGCCTCCATCCGCTGATCGACCCGTGTGTCTACTGCACTCATAACCAAAACATTTTACCCGCCCAGTACAGGGTAAACACCAGCGGCAGGTAGGCGAATGAGTAGAACATCATGTACAGAGCCGTACGTCGCCCGGCCTGCACCCAAAATCGGTAGGCGAAGTAGCAAAAGGCCAGACTCGCCAGCACAACGGGGGGTGTTATCCACACAGACGTCACTCCCAGAAAGTACGGGAGGACGCAAAGCGGCAGCAGGACTACCGTAGCGACGATGGAGTCCCTTCCCAGCAACGCTGCATCTACGTCCCCGCCCCGCTCCGGTACCAGCTTAAAACCGGCCCTGCGGTAGTCCGCCGCACCGAGGTACCCGATGGCGTAGAAGTGGGGCAGTTGCCAGAAAAACTGAATGGTGAAGAGCGTAATGCCGAGCGCCGTGATGGACCCTTCCGCCGCCGCACAACCGATCAATGCGGGCAGTGCACCGGGGATGGCCCCGACCAATACGGCGATTGGGCCGACGCGCTTGAGCGGCGTGTACACAAAGGCATAGCTGATGAGCGACACCATGCCCAGAAACGCGGTCCAGGGATTAAAGAGCGCAAGCAGGGTCACCCCACCAATACTAGCAAAACCGGCCAGCAGAAGTGCTTCGCTGCTGCCCATGCGACCGTCGGCCAGGGGGCGGAGCCTGGTACGCTCCATCTCCCGGTCGTAGTCCTTTTCCAGTACCTCGTTAATGATATTGGCTGCTGCCGTAGTAAGAAAGCCCCCCATAGTCAGTACCCCTACTGCCCACCAGCTAAACGATCCGGCGGATAGCGCAACTAGGTAGGCCAGCACGGAGGAAAGGACCACGGTGGCGGACAACCGGAATTTGACCAGCGCGGATAGATCGGCCAAGCGGTGATTCCACACACCTGCTGCGATCCGATGTTTGCTAGATGCTTTCATGCTGAGGTAAAAAACAACCCGTAGTCCAAGGCGACGGGCCTACGAACTACGGGTCGTCACGGGAAGAATCAACGGGATGAAACTTCGTAGTATGGATTAATGGTCGTGGGTCTCCCCCTCCATGATGGGCTGAATCTGGGGGATATAGTCCACACCATCTTTGCTGTAGTCGTAGGCCCACCGCTGTACCGTAGGCAGCTTACCGGGCCAGTTGCCGTGGCCGGTTTCGATGGGTGTAGTCCACTCCAGCGTATTGGCCTGGTAGGGGTTTTTTACGGTGAGTTTACGTCCCTTCCAAATGCTCCAGAAGAAGTTGATGACAAACAGCAACTGGAAACCAAAGGTAATGATCGCGGCAATGGTAATGAACTTGTTCATGCCGTCGAAGTGACCGAAGGTTTGGAAGTTATCGAAGCTGTAGTAGCGGCGGGGCACACCGGCCATACCGAGGTAGTGCATGGGCCAGAAGACACAGTAGGCACCGATGAGCGTACCCCAGAAGTGAAACTTACCGAGGGTCTCGTTCATAAAGCGACCGTACAGCTTGGGGAACCAGTGGTATACCCCGGCATACATACCGAAGAAGGCGGCGACTCCCATCACGATGTGGAAGTGAGCTACCACGAAGTAGGTGTCGTGCAACTGAATGTCCAGGGCGGAGTTACCGAGCCAGATACCGGTCAGACCACCGCTGATGAACATCGACACGAAGCCGATGGCAAATAGACTAGCGGGATTGAAGCGGATATCACCCCCGTAAAGCGTGGCAATCCAGTTGAACACCTTCACGGCCGAGGGTACGGCAATGATCAGCGTGAAGATGACGAAGAAGTTGGCAATGAAGGGGTTTATACCCGACATGAACATGTGGTGCGCCCAGACGATGAAGGCCAGAAAGGCAATCGCCAGGATCGAGAACACCATGGCCTGGTACCCAAAAATCGGCTTGCGGCTGTTGACCGATAGTACTTCAGAGACAATACCGAAGGCCGGCAGAATGATGATGTACACCTCCGGGTGACCCAGGAACCAGAACAAGTGCTGGTAGAGGATAGGGCTACCACCGACGTGGTCAAGCGCTGCACCACCGATGTAGATGTCACTAAGGTAGAAGCTAGTACCAATGCCACGGTCCAGCATCAGCAGGAAAAAGGCCGAGGTAAGTACGGGGAAGGACAGCAGACCCAGAATGGCCGTCACGAAGAAGGCCCAAATTGGCAGTGGAAGACGCCACATACTCATGCCCTTAGTGCGTAGGTTAAGCACCGTGGTGATGTAGTTGATACCACCCAGTAGTACGGAGACTACGAAGAGCACCAGCGAGATCGTCCAGAGGGTCATACCGGCACCGGAGCCGTCCATCGCCTGCGGCAGGGCGGAAAGCGGCGGATAAGCTACCCAGCCACCGGCAAAGGGGCCGGTAGAAAGGAACAGCGAGGCGAACATGATGCTACCGGATATAAAGAAGAACCAGTAACTAAGCATGTTAAGCAATGGCGAGGCCATATCGCGCGCGCCGATCATCAGGGGAATCAGGAGATTGGAGAAGGTACCGGATAGTCCGGCAGTAAGCACGAAGAATACCAGAATGGTACCGTGCATGGTGACCAGGGCGTAGTAAAAGTCAGCTACCAGCGTACCGACGCCGTCCTCATTGATGGCAATCCACTTACCGAGTACGGGCTGTAGCCAGGCGAGGCTTTCCTCGGGGAAGCCCAACTGCATACGGAAGACGAGCGACATAGCGCCACCGATGATCGCCCACATCATTCCTGTAATCAGGAACTGCTTGGCGATCATCTTGTGATCCTGACTAAAAATATAGTGGGATACGAAATTCGACTGGTACTTGTCACCGTGGTGGTGCTCGTGAAAATGGTCGTCGTACCCAAATTCCTCGATGAGCGCGTCGTCGCGCTTGACGGGGGCCGTAGTAAGAACTGCAGTAGCCATGGGACCTAGATTATAACGTGTGTTGACCTAACTATTTAGAAGCTTCCTCCTGGGCGAACTGGGGCTCGCTGGGTGCTCCTCTTATAATGTAAAATTCAGTACGGCGGTTGCGCTGGCGCCCCTCTTCCGTTGTATTATCGGCGACCGGACGCTCCGCTCCGTAGCCCTTGCTCATCAGGCGATTATTAGCGATGCCACCGGCGGCCAGGTAATCGCGGACCGCCCGGGCACGCTGCTCGCTCAGTGTCTGGTTGGCGGCTGCATCTCCCGTATCGTCGGTGTGGCCCATAAGCATGGCCCCAACATCTTCGTTGGTCTGTAGGAAACCAATTATGTCGTTGAGCTGGTACTCGCTACTATCGGTGAGGGTAGCGGAGCCGGTCTCGAAGGTGACGTAGTCAAGGTTCAGCACGTTGTCGTCGTTGCTCGGCGTAGCAATAGCGTTATTGGCTAGGCGGTTGAACTCCTGGCGTCGCTCCTTCACCTGGGCCATAAACAGGGGGTCATCCTTGGTGCCCTTAATGTTGCTCAGGTAGTAGGACTTCTGTCCGGCATACCAGGTGTCGAAGTCTTCTTGCTCCAGGATGGTCACGGTGCGAGCCATAGAGTAATGTCCCTTACCACAGAGTTCGGCACAGGCTAGCTCCATATTACGCGTTTCCCAGAGTTGCTTGCCCTCGTCGTTTTCGGGATCGAGACCCTGGTACTCGGGATACTCCGAAAGCGATTGACGCCACTCCTTAGTCGTCTTGGTGGGAGTGAAAACAAAGTAGGTGGGCAGCCCCGGTATGGCATCCATCTTGACGCGAAACTGGGGTAGGTAGAAGTCGTGGAGCACGTCCTTAGCAGTAATGCGCACACGCACTTTTTGGTCCACGGGCAGGGTAACGTCATTCACTAGAATGTCGTCGAGGTTCTTCGGATCGGTCCAGTCTTGACCTAGAAGATTAGCGCCGGAGATCAAACGGAAGTCTTTGCGACCTAGTAGACCGTCGGGACCGGGGTAGCGCATCTGCCAGGCGAACTGGTAACCGGTAGCTTCGATTTCCATGTACTGATCGTCGGCTCCTACATCGCTCATGATGTCGTTCCAGGCGTCGAGGCCACCTACTACCAGGAAGGTCATCACGATGGCAGGGATACCGGTCCATACGAGCTCCACGGTATTGTTGTGGCTCAGGTACATAGCCTTGTGTCCCTTACGGGTGCGGTACTTGTAGGCGTAGTAGAAAAGGGCGAAGTTGGTCAGCAAGAAGGCCGTGTAGGTGACTGCCAGGGTCCACTTCATCATGGTATCGATCGACGCCCCGTGTATCGAAGCGGACTCTTGGGGACCAAATCCCAGAATATAGTTTTTGTAGTAGTACGCCGAGGCAGTAGTAGCCACCAGGAATACGATCATGAATAGGAGGAGCCCCTTACCCGTAGTGGCGACATTGGAGGCATCTACTTCCTCCTTACCGCGCAACTGCTTGGCCAGGTCACGCACGCGGGCGATCTGGACGATGATGAGCAGCAACAACGCGATACACAAAAAGACGATCAACGTGGTCATCGGAATAAATTAGCGGGGTAAAAATCGACAAACCCAACGGTTTGTTTCGGATACAAATTTAACGGTACACTGCGGGGAGGGTTACACCACGGCACCTTCTTTAGACTTAGTCTAAGCAAGCACTAGGTGTGGTGGTGCAAGCTTTCCTCAAGATACGGATCGTGACGGGGTTCCAGCCGTGCCTTTGTGAGTTGCCCCAACGTAAAGAACAGGAAACCACCCAGAAAACCCAGAAACGTGCCAATTTCCAGGAGCCCGGGCAGTGTATAGCCTGATTTAAAGCCCAGGGTATGGTCTTCCTCACTGTGCCCACCGGCCGCCTCCAGGTGCCCTACCATCTCCAGTTCCGAGTCGTCTACGTACTGCTCCTGAATGTAATGGTTAGGCTCAAAGACGTCCGTCTCATTGCGCTCCATGATGGCCGCAAACTCACGGGGGCCGTCTATGCCCTCTCCCTCAGGGGGGCCACCACGAAACTCCGTAGTCAGGGGTACGTCGTTGCTGTCACTGACCGTCTGGGCCCCTACCTGTAGTCTAGGATTGTTAGGATCGGTGGGCACGGGTAGTCCGGCGCTGTTCACGTTCTGTCCTTCAGTGCGTAGGTTATCAATCTCCTCTACGTCAGTTGCATCGGCGTACTTCTCCTCTGCGGGTACCTCGTCATCTTCACTTACGAGTTCTTCCGCATTCACGTCATCTTCCGTATCGGCGGCATGCGCTTCGTCGGTATGCTCCATGGTAGCGTGTTCCCCCTCTCCATCGTGGGTGGTTGTGTGTTCTTCTAATTCGATCAGGGTTAGCCGGGCACCGGGTTTGATCATTTGAAAGTAGTCCAGCCAGTGACCCAAGAAGACAAAGGCCGAGGCAAAGAATAGCGTACCCATCTTACGCTTGGTGTCGTTGCGCATGAGGATAAAGAAGGGCAGTAGAAAGTTGATCGCCAGGTTAGCCCAGAACAAGACGGCGTAATTGTCCTGTCGCTCGCGGAAGTAAATCGTCTCCTCCCCCACGTTCGCGTACCAGATGAGCATATACTGACTGAACCATAGGTAAGTCCAGAAGATAGAAATAGCGAAGAGGTACTTACCGAGGTCGTGGAAATGCTCGGCGTTGACCCCCAGGAAGTACCCACGACTCTTAAGGTAGATCAGCAGCATGATGGTCAGGGCCGTCATCGCCACGAACAGCGAGGCAGTGGCGTACCAGGCAAACATCGTCGAGTACCAGTGGCTGTCGATCGACATGATCCATTGCCACATCAAAGCTGCGCTGGTAAAGCCGAAGATGGGCAGAAAGATCGCCGCATACTTCTTGTAGCTACGGTAGTAGCTGAATTCCGTATCCTGATCGTCCAGATCCTCGGCGATGCTAATGTTCCGCATCTTACCCAGCAGGAAATACCAAATACCCACAAAGAGGATAGTGCCACCGGCGTACCAAAATTTGTTGAGAAAGGACGACTTGTGGGTCAGGATTTCATCTCCGGCAACGGCCGCCTCATCGTTCCAGTGATAGATATGGTGGCTGTGAAGAAAAAGACCAACGATAAGTATCCCCATCAGAAAGAGGCCCGGTAAGAGGAAGGAGGCAAAGCTCTCCCATACCCGCTTGAACTGGACGAACCAGCCGGCATAGGCCGTAGTAAAGGCAGCCAGTGCGAAGCCCGCTAATGCGGCAATTCCAAGGAAGAAAACAGAATTGTGGAGCAGGTTGGTCCAGAACCGCATGTGGTGGCCTTCCCCCCCGTCTACAAAGTAGCTGGCAATGAGGCAGATAAGCCCCACACCCATGAGAACGAGTGTGGTGGTCTTGGCGCGCGAGGAAAATACGAAGTTCTCCTGGCTCTTTTCTTCAATACGTATCGATGCCATGGGCTCGGGGTAGTAGGGTGCGGGGGAATTGATTATTTCTTGCGCAGGGCAGGCTGCAGACGGCCGGTGGGTGAGGCCGCATCGCTGATGAGCGGGCTATCCGGACTCGGCTCATCGTCCGATACCTGCTGGGCCAGCGGGTCGGTCACACCGAGTGGTTTGGCCAGCGCGGGGTCGAGGGTGTTGACCAGTTGATTGTACTCCAGTCCGGCATCCTTGGCCTGTAGACTACGGATGTAGTGAATTACCTGCCAGCGCTCTTCGTAGCTCATCTTGTCGGCGTAGGCCCCCATGACGTTGTAGCCGTACATTATGGCGTGGTAGTAGCGCATGTTGGAAGACTCGACGTACTCCGGCCGCAGTAGGTTAGCCGGTGCGGCGGGGTACTTTGCCTGCGGGTTCTTATCGGTATCGTAGATGTAGCCCAGTCCGTTACCCTCCTCGCCGTGACAAATGGCGCAGAAGATATTGTAGATGTTACCGCCCCGTACCATCCCGTCGTCAGTGATCGGAAAGGGGTTCACGCTGAGATCGGCTAAGGCTTGTTCGTGCCCCTCCGGTGTATCCTCATAGTAGTAGGGGACGTGGCCGTTCGTGGGTACGGGAACGGCGTTGGGGTTGCCGGCGTCCACCATGAACCCCCGCATGGATTCGGCGACCTCCTCGTCCCGCTCTGGATTTGCGATAAGGGGGGGGGTTCCCGGCAGGTACTGTCCGGCCCACCCCCGCGGCACGACGCCCTCCACGGTATACTTAGGATACACGAGCTCACCTAGTGATACGGTCGAACGGTCGTTCCAGGTATTGTAGTAATAATAGTTGTAGGCATTAGCCTCCACGGCCACCGAGTGCACCATGTCGGGCATGTACTCACTACCCGGAAACTCACCGTCCGGCTCGCTACAGGCCGTCAGCAGGACGGCTAGCGTAAGCGAAAGCGCAAGGATATGTAGATGTTTCATGCTAGAATATTTGCTAGGGTTAGACACTAGGCGGCCACCAGTTTGCGGTGTACCGTCTCTACCCCGGTACGATTGAAGTATTGACGCAGCCGGTCGATCTCACTGTCGCTGGACTCCGTCACGTCAAACGCAATACAAAACTTGTCGTCGGTGATCCGGTCGTGAAGACGGCGGGGTTCTGCGCCGGGACCGAGTCCGTTAATGATGTAGAACACCGTCACCATACCGACGGAGGCAAAGAGCACCGTCAACTCAAAGGTGATGGGAATAAACGCCGGCACCGACCAGTAGGGCTTACCCCCGAAGATGATCGGCCAGTCACGGGTAAACACCCACGTCATAAATCCGAAGCCGAACAAGCAGCCGATGCTACCGAAGACAAAGCCCGCCACGTGTAGGCGACTTTCTTCCAGTCCCAGCAGCGGATCAAGTCCATGCACGGGAAACGGAGTGTACACATCGTCGATCGCCAGATGGTCCTCGTTAGCTGCGCGAACGGCGTCAAGTAACTTGACCTCATCGTCGTAGAGTCCGAAGAAGATATCGCGGTTTGTGGCGCGGGCATACTCCTCTTTATCCGTTCCCGTAGCCGGATCACCAATGGTAGGTTCAATGCGTATAGTTGCCATGTAGCGGTCGCTTTGCTGGGGTTAGTCTAGGGGTTTATCATTCTCACCGTCGATGTCAACGGTTCCTCCGGCCTGGAGGTCGTTGATCTCGGCGGGTACGGTCTGCCCGTGGGCGTGACCGGCGTGGGCGTGGGCCAGGGCGTTAGGTCCGATGTACTGGTCGCCGGCGGTCTTCAGGATATGCTTGATCTCGGCGATGGCCACCACCGGAGCAACGCGCGTGAAGATGAGGAAGAGGGTACTGAATAGTCCCAGCGTTCCAATGAAAATACAAATCTCCACCCAGGAGGGTACGTAGTAGCTCCAACTCGAGGGCAGATAGTCACGGGCCAGGGTAGTGGCGATGATCACGAAGCGCTCGAACCACATCCCGATGTTGATGAAGATCGACATAAAAAAGGTCCAGAACAGGCTCGTGCGCAGCCGCTTACTCCAGAAAATCTGCGGCGAAACCACATTGCAGAGCATCATGCCGATGTAGCTCCAGTAGTAGGGACCAAGCACTCGGTTAAGGAAGGCAAACTGCTCGTAGATATAGCCCGAGTACCAGGCTATGAATAACTCCGTCAGGTAGGCCACCCCTACGATCGACCCGGTCAGTAGGATCACCTTGTTCATCGACTCGATGTGCTCGATGGTGATGTAGTCTTCCAGGTGCAGCACCTTGCGGGCGATCAGCATCAGGGTCAGTACCATCGCAAAACCAGAGAAGATGGCCCCCGCCACAAAGTACGGCGGGAAGATGGTCGTATGCCAGCCCGGAATCACGGCGGTGGCAAAGTCAAAGGATACAATGGTGTGTACCGAAAGGACCAGTGGCGTAGCCAGGCCGGCCAGGATCAGCGATAGACTTTCCCACCGCTGCCAGTGCTTGGCCGATCCGTTCCAGCCAAAACTAAATATACTGTAAATCTTACGGCGCAGTCCCACCGCCCGGTCACGTACCGTAGCTAGGTCGGGCACCAGACCCGCGTACCAGAACAGTAGCGATACGGTGAAATAGGTGGAAATGGCAAATACATCCCACAGCAGGGGACTGTTAAAGTTTACCCACAGCGGGCCCCGGGTGTTGGGGTAGGGAAAGATAAAAAATGCCATCCAGAGCCGGCCCATGTGAATGAGGGGAAACTGACCGGCACACATAACCGCAAAAATCGTCATCGCTTCCGCCGCCCGGTTTACCCCCGTCCGCCACTTCTGACGAAACAACAGCAGAATCGCCGAGATCAGCGTACCGGCGTGACCGATACCTACCCACCAGACGAAGTTGGTGATGTCCCAACCCCAGTTGATGGTCCGGTTCAGGTTCCATGACCCGATACCCACCCAGATGGTCCAGGCTACGCTGAATACGAACAACCCGAGGAGCGTCACGGCGACGATAAAGGCTACCACCCAGGACAGCGAGGGCGCCGTCTCGGTCGGCCGGCAGATATCTTCCGTGATCTGGTGGTACGTCTTATGGCCCGTAATCAGGGGCTGCCGTACCGGCGCTATATGTCCACTCATTAATTCTTGATTTTAGGCCTCGAGCGCTTCGATGGAGTTGTGAACCCGGGCGGCGTAAAAGACACTCGACTGGGTGTTTGTCTCCTCCAATACGAGGTAGTTGAGGGGGTTTTCTAATTTGCGGCTTACGTCACCCTGCTTATTGTTGCGGTCTCCGAAGGTGATCGCACCGGTCGGACAGGCCGTCTGACAGGCCACCCGTACATCGGAGTCACGTAGGGCCCGCTTCTCAATCTTGGCGGTAAGCTTACCCTGTTGCAGCCGCTGGGCACAGAAGCTACACTTCTCGATCACGCCACGGCTACGCACGGTCACGTCGGGGTTAAGCACCATCCGGGTGAGGTTATCGGCACCGAAGGGCAGTTCCTCATCGTTAAGCTCCGGCTCGTTGCTGCTGAATAGGTCGGCCGTGGAAAAATCCAGCCAGTTAAAGCGCCGCACCTTATAGGGGCAGTTGTTGGCGCAGTAGCGGGTGCCGATACAGCGGTTATAGATCATCTGATTCATCCCCTCATCGCTGTGCGGCGTGGCGGCTACCGGACAGACGTTCTCACAGGGGGCGTTGTCGCAGTGCTGGCACATCATGGGCTGGTACACCGCCCGGGGGTTCTCCACGTCGCCGTAGAAGTAGCGGTCTATACGCAGCCACTTCATCTCGTGGTGGCGCCAGACTTCGTACTTACCCACCACCTGCACGTTGTTCTCCGACAGGCAGGCCACTTCACAGGCAGCACATCCGATACAGGAGGTCAGGTCTACGTGCATCGCCCACCAGTGGCCCTGGCTGTAGATGTCCTTCACGTATTCCTCGTAGGGGTAGAGGGTCTGCTCGTTTAGGTGCTGGGCTTCTACACGCCGCTCGGCGATTTCCTCGCGCAGCTCCGGCAGTTCGGCAAACGAGCCCTGGAAGATGATCGACCGCTTGGTCAGCCCCCCCTGCATCCCCTCGCCGAGCTCCATCACGGTCTTCTCGTCGACGTGGAAGGGCTGTAGGTACTCGCTCTCCTCCTCCGTCAGCTCCCGGTCGAACGTTTCGTTCTCCCCGGTCACGGTGTTGTAGTATACCCTGCCGTTCTCGTTGTGCGTCGTGAGGCCCATCGTGTGGTGGTACTGCACACTGGGGAATTCCTCCTCGCTGTCCACCTTATCCGAGATAGCCACCTCACCGCTGTAGTACTGCACGTAGCCGTCTTCGTCGACGGTGAGCCAGGGGTAAACGTTCACCCCCACCTCGTTTCCGATGGCCTTGCCGACCGCCCCGGTCATCCGGCGGCCGTAGCCGATGGCCAGTCCGAAGGTACCGGGCATCTGTCCGAACTGCCGTACGACCGTAACGGTCTCCGGAGCCTGGTTCTCGCCTCCGACGGCAACGGTCACCTTATCGGCCTTACCCTTGTATTCCTCGGGATTGAGGTCTTTGTAGGCAGTGTAGCTGTTTCCGTCCACGTAGGTTACGGGGATACTCAGGTAGTTACCCCAGGTGGTACGTGCGACCGGGTCGGGCACTTCCAGCAGCCAGGGGTTGTTGCCGTACACCCCGTTACCCATATTGACTGTCTCGAAGAAGGTAATCTCGTTTTCGGCCTCGCCCGGTGCCAGGATACGGCGGCTGGCGGCGTTGTAGTCTACGGTACGGGCGGTGGGTTGGACCTCGGTAAGCGCAGGTGCCTCCTGCGGTGCATCCGTTGTGGCATCAGGCGCGGCCGCGGGTGCAGTGGCCGTGGCATCATAGCCCAAACCGTAGTCATTCACACTGCCGGTCGACGCGTTGTTAAACACCCCATCGTGTAGGGCACTGTCCCAAAACGCCTGGAAGGAGGTAAACCGTCCCTGACTACCAAACACACCCTCCTCCCAGTTACGCTTCACGTAATTCAGGTAGGGTTGGGTGGCGGTAGGATCGTAGCGCTCGGTTTCCTCCGACCACACCAGTAGGCTCTCCCCCTCCTGCCGGGTGCCGTAGCGATTGACGGCACCGAAGATGGGCACGATGGTCGGTTGGATCAGCGAGTAGACGCCCTGTACGGCCTCCGCGTCCCCCCAGCTTTCTAGGTAGTGGTGATTGGGCGTTACATATTCACAGAGCTGCGTCGTTTCGGTAGGTACCGTGCTGGTGCTGATGGCAAGAACGCGCCGGAAGTTACGCGACACCGCATCGGCTTTGAACACCGACTCGTCGCGATTGCCGTCGTTTTCCTCCTTGGCATCCGCCTGCTCCCCCCGGTCCTCCACCTCGTTTTCGTCGATGCGTCGTGGATCCAGGTACTCGCCGTTACGGAAGGTAGGGTCATTAGCCTGTAGGGCGGCGGTAAACTGTCCGGCCCAGGCATTGTCGAAGGCGGGGTTTGCACCATCCAATACGATGACGGCGTCGACCTCACCCCCTTCGAGCTCGGCAATAAAGCGGGCCATATTCTGGTCGCTACCCTGCCGCTGTAGACTCCAGCGGTTAGTCTCGATAGTACTGCCGTAGCTACCCAGCGCCCGGTTGATGGCGATGACCAGCTGCTGCTCGTAGAGGTTATTACTTCCACTCACCACCAGGGCAGCACCCCGGGCACCCCGCAGCTCATTTGCAACCGCCTGGATCTTAGCCGCTGCGGTGGCATTCAGATTGGCCGCAGCACCCCCGCCCACAACGGCATTGTAGAGGGCAAGAATGGCCTGGCCCTGCTGGCTCGGCTTGACCATGATCCGGTTGTCCGCATTCGATCCGGTCAGGCTCATGTGGCTCTCCACCTGTACGTGGCGCGACATGCGGCGACCGTCGGTCCGGCGACCGGCGATATACTGACGTCCGTACTCGACCGGACTGATCCAGGTACCGAGAAAATCACAGTTGAAGCCCACGATTACGTCGGCGTTATCGAAGCGGTAATGGGGAACGGCCCGTACGCCGAAGGCCGCCTCGTGGGCGTCGAGCAGCGCCGAAGAGCTGATGGGGTCGTACTGCACCAGCACGGTGTTGCCCGGCATCCGGTTTTTGAAATCACGGATCGCTAGCTTCAGCGAAGGGCTCAGGATGGTGTGGGATACAATGCGAATCTGACGGGCATTCCGCAGTCGACCACCAATTTCGTCGTCGAGGACTTCCCAACTGGGGTTATCGGCGTAGACCCGCTCCCGCAGGGCTCTTCCACCCCTGACGCGGGCCGGTCCGTCAAAGCGGCTGGTATCGTACATCGTCAGCACGCTGGCCTGGGCACGGGCACTGGTGCCCCCTTCGGTGATGGGGCTCATGCTGTTGCCCTCGATCTTGATGGGGCGGCCCTCCCGGGTCTTGACCAGAACGGGAACGTAGTCGCCGCCCTGAATAAAGGTAGAGGCGTAATAGGTAGCCACGCCGGGCACGATAGTATCGGGCTTCGAGACGTAGGGAATAGCCTTGCGTACCGGAATATCACAGGAGGCGATGGTAGCCGCCGTCATACCGAAACCAAGGTACTTAAGAAAGTCACGGCGGGTAGCCTCCAGGCGGGGATTTTCAATGCGCTGCTCGGCGGCGACCTCCGTGTCGGTAGCCGCGCGGTAGGCGGCACTGTTCTGGAGCTGATCGGTGCCGATCCAGACCTTATCATTCTGCTTCTTCATACGAAGTTTGGCTGTGTAAAACCTAGTTTAGTAATGGCAGCGCTGGCAGTTCAGACCGCCTACGTCCTCCACGGTTACCCCGTCGCGAACGCCGGCCTTAATCTCCTCGTGGTAGCGCTCGTAGGACTTGTAATACTCGTTGTCGTCAAACTGTACCTGCGTCTCACGGTGGCAGTTGATGCACCAGCCCATGCTCAGCGGGCTGTACTGGTATACCTCCTCCATCTCCTGGACCTGCCCGTGACAGTTCTGACACTTCAGGTTACCGACCGTAACGTGCTGGGCGTGATTGAAGTAGACGTGGTCGGGCACGTTGTGGATCCGGACCCACTCGATGGGACCGGCAATGCGCTCATCCCCCGTGTACTCATTGGTCAGGGCTTTTTCGATTCCCTCCAACTGTTCCTCGACGATGTTCTCGATGTCGTCGGCCTCCACGCCCTCAGTCAGGTTCTTGTTGGCGATCCACTTGCGGTAGACGTCCTTGACCTGATCGTTGGTCATCTGGTCGTAGTTGGCGATGTAGGCACCTTCCAGGGGGTCCCAGCCGATGGAAGCGAAGATTTTGGTGATCTCGGCCGTACCGTAGTTGCTACCGTAGTTGATGGCTCGGTGGCAGTTCATACAGGTATTCACGGCGGGAATGACGGAGTGCTTCGAGCGGCGAGCACCGTCGTGGCAGTACTGGCACTCAATCTTGTGAATACCGGCGTGCACCTGGTGGTTAAACTTGATGGGCTGGCCGGGCTGGTAATCCTGTTGGCGGCCCAGGTCGATGGCGTGATTGACGGTCGTATAACCGAAGAGTACCACCAGGGCGAAGACGGCAAAGGCGATTACGCCCCGGCTGGTCAGTACCTGCACCAGGGTGCGGCGGGCGGGGGGCGGCTCCCTCTGAAGAAGCCACCATGTACTGTAGGTTGCTGGTGATGCGGGCCAGGATAAGCGACAGTAGCAGTAGCGATACGCCCAGGATGACAAATAGCCAGGTGTTGTCGGTTTCTACGGCCTGCGCGGCGTCGGGTCCGGGTCCAATACCGTCGGTACGGCCGTAGGTCCCCGTGTAGACACCCTGAATATAGGCCAGTAGGTGCTCGATGTCACCGTCACTCAGATTTGGATAGGCCGACATCTGGGTCGGCTTCCACTGGTTCCATACGTCCAGGGCGTGGGCACTTTCGCCGGTGCCGATCAGTTTCTGGGAGTTTTTAATCCAGCGGTAGATATGGTCCCGGGGCTCCCCGGCCCAGCGCTCCTGCACGCCGCCGAGGGCCGGACCCGTCATGTTGTCCTTCATGTTAGCGGCGTGGCACTGACCACAGCCTACCGTCTTCCAGATGTCCTTACCGAGGGCCGGATCGCCGGCCCCCTCAGCTACTGCACCGTCCGGAGCGGGAGCGGTGGCATCATCGGCCGTCGGGACGTTATTGTTCGCATTGGCCGCCGGCGTCGTAGCCGGGTTGCCCTCGAGCACGGAGCCGGGGGTAATGGCCTGGGAGGTCGAGTCCTGACCGAAAACAGCACCTCCACCGAAGGCAAAGAGGCCAATCAGCAGCAGGAGGTACTGGGGGATTTTAGTATGGTATGTCATTGCAAAATTGACATTTTAAGGAGGGCAGTACGGGAGGCTTCCGGCCCCCGTACTGCTTGCGCAAAGATACTTTGATGACAATTCTTTAACAAACTTGTTGCGAAAGGGAGTTCTTGTTTAGATTGAGTCTACACAGTATAGTTTGCACCTGCGCACCGCCGCCCGCTTATGCTAGGTCGGTAGTTTAGTTCGTTACTTGCGCATCGTGTACTCCTTCAAGCCCCTATGACAAAGCTTTACCCCCCGCTCAGCAGAATCACCCCTATGCAACTTCCCATCGAGCGCAAGCCCCTGCGCATGTACGGCGATTCCAGCCGCGTGATCGGTCGCTTCTTCTGGGCTGGAAAGGACCGGGCCTACCAACTCATCGACCGGGTGATCGACCTGGGGGATCAGGAGACCCACGATACGTTGATGCGCACGCTGCGCGACTTTGCCCGCCGCCACCGCAACACCATCGGCCTGTTCCGCCGCCACCTCAACGCCGCCCTCGATCGGGTGCCGGAGCAGCGCGAAAAGGTACTGCTGCTCAGCGAGGAAAAACAGGCCCTAATCGGCGCCTACTTCACCCACGAATACAGCATCGAGTCGGCCGCGTTTTTTAACCCCTCGGTAGTGCCGGCCCTGGACCAGACGGGGTTGCAGCGCGGGCAGCAGCGCATCGTGATGAGTATGCGCGCCGTGGGCGAGGGGCACACCTCCTCCATTGTGTTCCGCAACATCATCCTGAGTGAAGACAATACGCCGCTGGCCGAACCCACTAACCAGTTTGTGGGCCTCGCGGAGCGGATCCACTACAGCCAGTACACCAAATCAGCCTTCTACCGGCGCTGCCACGAACAGGAGGCGATTGACGAGGACATCTACAACGAGTTGATTGAGGACCTACCCGATAATTTTAACCACCGGGAGCTCTACGAACGCTACTGGCAGCTGTGGCTCAAGTACCCCGAAGACAGTGCCGAACGCGACCAGCTCAACCACCTCATGACGGTAGCCGACCGCTACTACGAGCTACACTTCAGCCTCGATACCGACATCAGCGAACGGGTACTCTACCCCATGATCGATTTCGAGATGAAGGGTATGGAGGACGCCCGCTTCCTGCAGTTCGTCAACGACAACGGGAAAAAGATCTACTACGGTACCTACACTGCCTATAACGGCCGCCAGATCCGCCCCATGATCATAGAAACGGAGGACTTTTATGCCTTCACAATCCGGCCGGTCTACGGAGATGCGGCGGTGAACAAAAACCACGCCCTCTTCCCCCGTAAGATCAACGGAAGCTACTACGTCCTCTGCCGCATCGACGGCATTAACAACTACATCATCAAGAGCGACCGCTTACAGGTCTGGGACGATGCGGTCAAGCTCAGCGAGCCGCGCTACCCCTGGCAGCTCTACCAGGTCGGCAACTGCGGCGCCCCCCTGGAAACGGAGCGCGGCTGGCTAGTCATCACCCACGGCGTAGGCCCCATGCGGCGGTACTGTCTGGGCGCGATGCTACTGGACCTCGACGATCCGACGAAGGTGATCGGACAGCTCAAAGAGCCCCTGATCAGCCCCATGGACGATGAGCGGGAGGGTTACGTGCCCAACGTGGTATACAGCTGCGGTAGCATCATCCATAACGGTCAGGTATTCATTCCCTACGGTATCTCCGACGAGGCGGCCCGCTTTGCTACCGTCGACCTGGAATTACTCCTCGATACCCTGGAGGCGGGAGGCTAGGGCCGGCGGTGGCGGCGGTCCAGCATAGTGTTGTACACCTCGATGTACCCATCCACCATCCGCTCGACGCTAAAGCGGTCACGGGCTACTTCGGCCACGTGCCAGCGATCTAGGCCTCCGCAGGCGCTGACCAAATCGACGGCTCCGGCTACGTCGTCAGTCAGAAAACCGGTCTTGCCGTGGTCAATTAATTCGGGCATCGCGCCGCGGTTAAAGGCGATCACCGGCGTGCCGGTCATCATGCTCTCGGCCACGCTAAGGCCGAAGGGCTCCTCGAAAGAAATAGGATGCAGCAGCGCGGTGGCCTCACCAAGAATGCGGTTACGCTCTTCGGGGCCCAGGTTACCCAGGTACCGGACGCGATCGCCGTCGATGTGGGGGGCAATCTCTTCGTCAAAGTAGGCCTGGTCCTGGATCAAACCGGCCATCAGCAGGCGCTTACCCGCCCCGCGGGCAATCTCAATGGCCTCCGCCGCCCCCTTTTCCGGATGGATGCGGCCGAAATACAGCAGGTAATCCTGCGGCCGGTCCACGAAGGTGAACTGCTCCGTATCGATGCCATTATACACCGTAGCGATGTAGTCGATCCGTTCGTCGCGGTTGGTCTCACTGATGGCCACGTACTCCGTAGTGTCGTTATACTTTTCGTATACCGGCACGATCTGCTCGCTGCTGAAGCCGTGCACGGTAGTCACCATGGGCGGCTCCACGAGGGCGCTAAAGCCCAGGGGCATGAAGTCGAATTGGTTGTGGACGAGGTCGAAGTTGTTAGCTGCACCCATGACTTGACTAATGTGCAGGTACTCCAGAACTTTAGCGTTCTGTCCTGCTTGTTCGGCGTAGCCTGCCGCTACCGTGGCTACTAATTTTGCGGCCGTCTTACTGGTGCCCGTGGCAAACAGCGTGACGTCGATACCCCTACGCACGAGCCCCTCCGTGAGGTGGCTAGTTACTTGTTCCCACGGTCCGTAGGCGGCCGGGGGTGTGGCCCAGGCGATGGGCGCTAACATGGCTACCCTCACACGGTAGCCTTTTTTTCCGCCGGCACATCCCCTGCCGTATTCGGTAGGGCGAAGCCGTTGAGCATGACCTTCAGGGCCTGCTCGCTGTCCCCGTCCGTCGCATCGAGGTCACGCACGGCGGCCTGGTGCTGCGTAAATTTTTCCATTTCCACCCGGCTGATCAGGTAGGCGATCAGGCTCTCGGCGCCCTGATTGTGGTTGGCGCCGGTCTCCATGAGGCCATCGAAGCAGCCCCCGGTTTCGGGGTTGTACATCGGAGCTTTCAATTCGTTCTGCCCAGTGAACCAGGCAAAGGCGATCGACACGTTGGCACAGTGGGGTTGTAAATCCTGGTGGCGGCAGGCCTCGCTGAACAGTAGCACCTTGCACATCACGTCGACCGGTTGCTGGTCGAAGCGGGCGCGGGCGTTGCGGAACACGAAGGGCTGTTTGCAACCTACGGGGCTTAGCACCCCGTCGATGATCGTCTGCTCGGCCAGGAAGCTGGTCGACTCCACGGCCACCTTGCGGATCGTCTCCTTATTGAGGTGGTTGAGGGCGCGGAACAGGGCGAAGGGCAGGATGCCGTTGCTGTAAGTTAGGTAATTTTCGAACCAATTCCAACCCTCCGCGCGACTATCGTTGTAGTGATCGATGAGGCGGTTACACATACGGTCCAGTAGGTCGAGCATCTGCTCGTCCGTCGGCTGGTAATCCAGGTAGTAGCTCAGTGAGAGCACCCCGTAGGCGATCGTACGCGGACTGCGCATTCCTTCCAGGTGCCCGATGGCACGAATGAAGACCTCGTGCAGTAGCGGACGCTGATCGGCGCGCACCGGGTGGGCCAGGCAGTAGCTTACCCCCCAGATGGCCCGGCCGTAGCTATCCTCCGAGCCGTGCCGCTCGATAAACCGCCGGTCGTAACCCATGAAATTGCGGAAGGTGCCGTCCAGGTTCTGCGCGTGCAGAATGTAGCTGATGTACGTATCCGAAAGGCGGCTCAGCAGCTGGTAGTCGGCCAGTCCTGTTTCGGCTAGCATCCCTACCACCAGCAGCGCGCGGCCGTTATCGTCCAGGCAGTACCCCTCGTAGCGATTCGGGATGGCGTACTTGGCGTGCTGCAGGAGCCCGCAGTCATCGGTCATACGCACCAGGTGGTCAAGGTGAAGGGGTGGCAGCTCGACGCCCTTCGTGGCTTGCTGCTGGTATTCCTTGAAGGCCACCTTTGCTTCGCCAAAAACCTTCAGGTACTGTTTGCCGATTTTCGGCCAGAGGAGGTTCTCCCCGTAGGCGGCGGCGCGCTCCCGTATGGCGCGCAGTTCCGCCGGATTATCGAAGAGTTCGATCACCGTCCTAGCCAGCGCCTGGCTCCCGTGAAAGGGGAAGAGCTTACCCCTACCCTCCTGCAGTAATTCGGCGGCGTGCCAGAAGGGCGTACTTACGATGCCCGCACCGGCGCCCACGGCATAGGCCAGGGTACCGCTGGTAATTTGGGCCTCGTTGGGGTAGGGAACCACGTAGACATCGGCTGCCCGCAGGCAGTCGAACAGCTCCTGCTCGGAGGCAAATTTGCTGATCATTTGCAGATTATCCCCCACCCCGAGCTCCGCGGCTAGGTCCTGGAGGTACTCGCGGTATTCCTCCCCGTTGTTGCGGATCACGTGGGGATGGGTCTTCCCCAGCACGACGTAAAGTGTGTTGGGATACTTCTCAACGATGGCCGGCAGGGCCCTGACGGAGGTCTCGATTCCCTTACCGCGGCCCAGCAGTCCGAAGGTGAATAGTACGCGCCGGTCCGACCAGCCAAGTTGCTGTCGCAGCACCTCACGCGGGGCCGATTCGATGACCGGCACACCGTGCTCGATGATGTGGATCTTTTCCTCGCCGACGCTGAACACCTCCACCAGCAATCGACTGGCCAGCTGCGTCATGACCACCACGGCCTGGGCGCGTTCGGCGATGCGGCTTAGCACGTCCCGCTGGGAAAAGCTAGGGTCCTTCAGCACGGTGTGGAAGGTGACGATCAGGGGGATGCGCAGCTTATCCAGCAGGTGCATGATGTAGGTGCCGCTGTCCCCCCCAAAGATGCCGTACTCGTGCTGTAGCAGCAGCAGATCGAACCCCCCGGTATTCAGGTAATCGGCCGCATCGCGGTAGTCCTGCGGTACCTGGGGCCGGATGCGCCGCGTCACCTCGCGCGGGTAGGCGTGGGCGTCGTTGGGGTCCTCCATTACAATGATCTCCGCATAGTCTTCGATCGCAGTGGCCTTGAGGTTGCTCAGTACGGCCCGGGCCAGGCTATTGGTAAAGGTGCCAATGCCACAGGCCTTCGGGGGGTAATTGCCAAGAAATGCGATCTTCATGAAGTGGTCAAGGTGATGGGTTAGACACGCATCCTAGCGCGTACTTACCCAACCTCCCACGGGTCGTTAGGTTCGCTATTGCAACAAAGGGTTGGGTACCGAAAACAGCGCGGCGCGGCACGGGGGGGCGGGGCCGCGGGTGCAAGGTATCTTTGTGCGACCCTTACTGCATACCATGGCTAAGAAATTCAGGGGCGGCAAGCCCAGTAGCAACGACCTTAAATCCAGCCTCACCAAGATCGGAGGCTCCAATGGCCTGAGCGCCCTCTTCCCCGGACAGCGCCTCGATAAAGCCAATGAGGAGGAGACCATCAAGACCCTCAGCCGCAACTTCGCCATGCTGCCCATCGCGGCGATCTCAGCCAACCCGGATCAGCCCCGGCAGGACTTTGACGACGAGCCCCTGCGGGAGCTCGCCGATAGCATCCGCGTCCACGGCATCATCCAGCCCATGACCGTGCGGCACATGGGCGACGGCACCTACCAGATCATCAGCGGGGAGCGCCGCTTCCGCGCCAGTCAGCTCGCCGGCCTGCGGGAGGTACCCGCCTTCATCCGCACGGCCAACGACCAGACGCTGCTGGAGATGGCCCTGATCGAGAACATCCAGCGCGAGGACCTCAACCCCATGGAGGTAGCCTATTCCTACCTCCGCCTCCAGGAAGAGTTCAATCTGACGCAGGAGCAGCTCGCCAATCGGGTGGGCAAGAAGCGCTCTACCATTACCAATTACCTCACCATCCTGAGCACCTCCAACCGGGTGCGCCAGGCCATCAAGGACCGCAAAATCAGCATCGGGGCGGCCAAGACCTTCTCCGGCATCAAGGACATCGGCCAGCAGGAGACCTTCCTCGACGATATTCTCTCCCACCCCAACTGGTCGGTGCGCGACATCGAGCGCGAGAGCCGGGTGTACAAAAACAAGAATAAGGTCGGCAAGGGAAGCCCCGCCACGAACGAGGATGCCCGGCGCGTGGCCCAGGCCTTCGCCGAGTTTTTCGGTACTAAGAAGGTGAAAGTGAAGGTGGACTCCAGGGAGGGCCGCTCGGGCTCCATTACCCTACGCTTTGAAAGCAAGGAACAGTTGGACCAGTTCTATAAGGCGGTCGAGTAGTTCGTGGCAACAGCATCCGTACTTGTTGTGTCTTTCGGTCGAGGCTCTTTCTATCCCCGTGTAATTATGTCCCTGACATCCAAGCTAGCGACCGTCTTCATCCTGCTTCTCACGATGTACGCCGCACCTGCGGCCGCGCAAGAAACCGTTGCGCCCGATAGCGTACGCACCCTCCGGGAGATCAATCGGGGGCCCAAACGGGCACTACTCTGGGCAGCCATCCCCGGTGGCGGACAGGTCTACAACAAGGCCTGGTGGAAGGTACCCCTGGTGTACAGCGGACTACTTGGCGTGATTGCCGTGGCGGACTACAACCAGACGCAGTATAGCCGCTTCGTCACTGCCCTGGAGGCCCGCTGCCTGGGGGATGGTAATGTGGTGATAGTACCCAATGCCACCTGTATAGTAAAGGAAAATGAGTTTCCGGAAGACCTGGTGAGCTCGCAGGCGCTGGTAAATGCCCGTAACGGGGCCAACCGCAACCGCCAAACGGCCTACTTCGGCATCATCGCCGTGTATGTACTACAGGCCGTGGAAGCCTTTACGGATGCGCACCTGCGGGATTTCGACATCAGTGACGATCTGAGCATCCGTCTGGCCCCGGTCGCCTCCCCCGAGGGGTGGGCCGGGGCCGGACTGGTCGTACCCCTCGGCAGCGGACGGCGGCGCGAACTGGAGCGGGAGCGGGTGGCTACACTTTCGCGGTGAGTAGATCCTCTACGACGCGATCGGGTAGGCCGGCGCGGGTTGACTGGCTGACCTGCACCCGCACCAGCGGATCACTAGCCGAGGGTGCGTAGGCCGCCCAGACGTGGAAGTTTCCGAGTTGGTCCTTTTCGCAGTATACGCCCAGGGGCATGGAGCAGCCGCCCTGCATGAGATTAAGCACACTGCGCTCCACATTAGTGCATTCCCCTACGACCGGATGGTGCAGCAGTGACAGTTTTTTACGCATCTCGATGTCCTCCTCCCGGGTCTGTACGGCCATGACGCCCTGCCCAGGCGCGGGCACGAACTCACGGGGGGAGGGGCGGATGACGGCAAGACCGGTGAAGTCCATTTCCAGGCGTTCGAGCCCAGCGGCGGCTAGTACAACGGCATCAAGTTCGCCGGTGACGGCCTTCTGCATGCGGGTAGGTACGTTGCCGCGGATGTCGACGGGTATAAGCCCCGAATGCAAATCATGTAAAATAGCTTTGCGGCGATTACTGCTCGTACCGATGGTGGCCCCGTCCCCGAGTTGAAAAGGTTTCCCCTTTACTACCCTATCCTGGTGGACCAGAATGACATCCTCCACGGAAGCGCGGTAGCTTAGCGCGGCAAGCACGAGTCCTTCCGGCTGATTGGTGGGTAGGTCCTTGAGACTGTGTACGGCGCAGTCGATCTGTCCGGCCAGCAGTGCGTCCTCGATCTCTTTGGTAAAAAAGCCCTTACCCTCCAGCTTATCGAAACCGAGGTGCTGTACGCGGTCGCCCTGGGTCTTGATGATCTCCAGCTCACTTTCGATGCCGTGCTTGCGCAGTTCGGCCTGTACGAAGTGGGCTTGCCAGAGGGCTAGGCGGGAGCCGCGGGTACCGATTTTCATAGTCGTTACGTCTACAGTCCAATGCTGCCTCCGGCAGCGGTAGAAAAATGCGGCCTCCGGCCGCGCTGGAATACTACTAACTCAAAAATCAGCCAGCCGAGGCGCCCGCGGAAAAGGAATCACATCCCGAATATTCCCCATACCGGTAATGAACTGCACGATCCGCTCGAAGCCCAGCCCGAAACCAGCGTGCGGACAGCCCCCGAAGGTGCGCAGCTGCAAATACCAGGCCAGCTCGTCAGTGTGCACATCCATTTCCTGCATGCGCTGCCGGAGGCGGTCCTCGCGTTCCTCGCGCTGACTACCGCCGATGACCTCGCCGATGTAGGGGAATAACACGTCCATGGCCGCTACCGTTTTACCGTCGTCGTTCTGGCGCATGTAAAATGCCTTGATATCCTTGGGGTAGTCGCGTACGATGACCGGGCGCTCGAAGTGCTTTTCGACCAGGTAACGCTCGTGCTCGGCCTGTAGATCGGTACCCCACTCAAGGGGAAACTCAAATTTGCCTTTTTTGTAAGTCTTAGACCGCAGCAGAATATCTAACGCTTCGGTGTAGGTAACCCGGGCAAAGTCATTGGCTACGACGAACTTAAGGGTGTCCACCAGCCCCATCGGTCGACGGTCGGCGGCCCTCATGTTCTTCTCCGTGTCCTGGATACGCTGGTCCAGAAACTCTAAATCGTCCTGGTAGTGCTCCAGACAGAAGTTGATGAGGTACTTCACGAAGTCCTCCGCTAAGTTCATGTCGTTGTCGAGGTCGGCAAAGGCGATCTCCGGCTCGATCATCCAGAACTCGGCCTGCCGACTGGTATTACTGTTCTCGGCGCGGAAGGTGGGGCCGAAGGTGTAGACCTTGCCGAGGGCCAGGGCACCGATCTCGGCCTGTAGCTGTCCGGAGACGGTGAGGTTCGTGGCCTTGCCGAAAAAGTCCTGGTCGTAGTCGACGCTTCCGTCTTCGTTCTGCGGTGGGTTTACGGGGTCGAGCGTCGACACGCGGAACATCTCCCCCGCCCCCTCGGCATCGTTGCCGGTGATGATGGGTGTATGCAGGTAGTAGTACCCCCGGTCGTGGAAGTATTTATTTACCGCGTAGGCTACCCCGTGGCGTACCCGGAAGACCGAGCTAAAGGTGTTCGTGCGCATGCGGAACTGGGCGTTGTCGCGCAGAAACGCCATGGTCTGCTTCTTAGGCTGGAGGGGGTAGCTGCTCAGGTCATTACCCCCCAGTATCTCCAGTCGGTCAGCCATGACTTCCACCGACTGCCCGCTGCCCTGGCTCTCGGTCAGTTGCCCTCTTACGCTTACACAGGTATGAAAGCCGATCTGCCGCAGCGTCTCCTCTGAGAACTTATCCTGATCCACAACCACCTGCAGATTCTCCGCCCCGGAGCCATCGTTGAGCACCATGAAGCGGTTGCCCCGCCAGGCCCGTACCCAGCCCATTACGGTCACTTCCTCCCCCAGTGGGGGTTGTTCGAGCAGTGGCTTGATTTCCTGGCGTACGATCATGGGGGCGCTCTATTTGGGCGGCGAAGATAAGCCCCTATGCCGGTTCCGGCTTGTCCGGGTAGTCGCACCACTCGCGGACCACGCAGCGGCTGCAGTCCGGGCTGCGCCAATGACACACCTGCTGCCCGTGCCGCATGTAGCCCTGGTGCGCATCGTAGACCCGTTGGCCGTCCCAGTCCTCGGGGATATAGCTCTGCAGCAGTAGCGCGCATTTCTCAAGACTCGCCTTGGCCGGTACGATCCCGATCCGCTGCGCCACCCGCTGGTGGTGGGTATCGACCACCAGGGCCGGCATCCGCAGGCGACTAAAACTCAACACTGCTGCACTCGTCTTCGCCCCAATACCGGGTATAACCTCTAGCCAGTCGCGCGCCTCACGTACGGGCATGTCCGCCAGAAAGTCAAGGGATAGTTGGCCCTCGCACCGGTCCTTTATTTTGCTGCAAAGCCGCCTGAATGCGGGGGGCCTTCACTTCGGGGTAGGTCACCGCGGCGATCGCCTGCTCGACCCGCCCGGTAGGAGCCTCAATGACCTGTTCCCACGTAGGATACACCTCCGTCAGGCGCTGAAAGGCACCCCGTGTCACGGCATTCTTCGTGCGGTGACTCAGCAGCGATCCCACTAACTCACTCACCGGGTCGCGGTAGCTGAAGGGGATAAAGGGCGCCCCGTACTCCGCACAGAGCCGTTCATCAATCAGTAGGGCCCGTTCGGCTAGCGTCATGCTCTGGTGATGTTGCTACCTTACCCCAAAGTTTACCCCCGCCATGGATTATCTCTGGCTCTGCACGGCCTTCTTCGGCGTGGCCGTACTCTACGCCGCGGCGGGTTTTGGGGGCGGGAGCAGCTACTTGGCCCTGTTAGCGCTGACTGGGATACCGCCGGGTACGATCCGTCCCATTGCACTGCTGTGCAATCTCGTGGTGACCGGCACGGCGTCCCGTCAGTTTTGGGCGGGCGGGGGTCACTCCCTGGCGGCGGGCTCTACCACTCATCATTACTAGTGTCCCGGCGGCATTCCTTGGTGGGCGGGTACAGCTGCCGCGCGAACAGTACCTGCTACTGCTCGGTGGTTTACTCGTCGTAGCCGGCCTACTCATGCTGCTGCGTAAAAAGGCCGGTACGGAGGAGGGGCAGGCACAACCGGGGGGCGGGGGCCGCAGGTGCAATGGTGTTCGGAGGGGTGGTTGGCTTTGTCTCCGGTGTGGTGGGGATTGGCGGGGGAATTTTTTTGAGTCCGCTGCTATTCCTCACCGGTTGGGCGTCGGCGCGCGAAATTGCCGCTACAACGAGTCTGTTTATCGCGCTTAACTCCCTTTCCGGACTGGCCGGTCAGCTCAGCGTAGGCGTCGCGTTCGACTACCTGCTCACGGGGCTATTACTTGCCTCCGTACTGCTGGGGGGATTACTCGGTACCCGGCTTACGCTACGGCGGCTTTCTCCCACTACAATTCAGAAACTAGCGGCTGCACTCATCCTTTTGGTGGGGCTGCGGTTAGTATGGGCTAACGCCTTCATCCTCGGCACCTTATGAAAATTACTTGCTTTGGTATTGCCCGCGAGATTGCCGGTGGGCCTAGCCTGGACCTGCCGGGGGTGGAGGGGGCTACGGTCGCAGACCTAAAGCACCGCCTGATTGCAGCCTACCCCGCGTTAGGTGAGCTTATCAGCTTCGCGGTAGCACGCAACGAGGTCTATGCCCGCGACGAGGAGGTCATTGCAGTCGGTGACGAACTGGTCATCATTCCCCCCGTAAGTGGAGGTTGATATGATCGACGTAGCCCTGCGCGATACCCCCCTCAATCTTGATGAGTGCGCCCGTTTCGTCAGTCACCCCTCCTGTGGCGGCCTGTGCTTCTTTGTCGGTAACATCCGGGATCTGAATTTGGGGCAGACCGTCACTCATTTAGAGTTCGACGCCTATGATCCTATGGCAATTAGAGAGATGCGCAAGATCGCCGGGGCTGCTCGCGAACGCTTTGATCTTTACGCCGTGGCCCTTCACCACCGCAAGGGGGATTTAGCAATCGGGGATGCCGCCGTGATCGTAGCTGTCTCCAGTGTGCACCGCGCTCCAGCCTTTGCGGGCTGTGAGTTTGTGATTGACGAGCTGAAGAAGACCGTGCCGATCTGGAAGAAAGAATTTCGGGAGGATGGCAGCCACTGGCTGAATGCGCGGCCCTAGTAGCGACAACTCTAATCGTCGCTACACGGACACCCCTTTGATTCCTCCCTTTAAGCTATACACTTCCACCCCCGGTCGAGCTTTCCGCACCTGAGCCGCCAGTACTAGGCTAAGCTTTCCGGAGTTGCAGTAGACTAGGTAGCGCCCACCATTCTCCATGCGGGTAATGCACTCTCCTACCGGATTCTTACCGTCGAGCCGCACCACCCCGGGCGGAAGCTCCGGTTCCCGTGCCTCGGATAGCATACTAAAGACTGCCGTGAATCCACTAGGCGTAAGGCTATCGGCCATCACCTCCAGCGCATTACGCGTAACAGTGTCTGCCGGCTGTTCCAGGACGATTGGGTCTCGGTAGGTCTTCTGTAGCCTTACCCGGTGCTGGCTGTTATCGAGTGCACTGTAGGTGAGCAGACGATCAATGGGCGGATCGCCGATACCCAGCAAATAACACAGCGCCGCGTTGGCCTGTAGTAGCGCTACGATACCCACTGCCGTAGGTAATACCCCTGCCGTAGCACAGTCCGGCAGACTGGGATCGGGCTCTGGGTACACATCGCGCAGGTGAATACCCCCCGGCTCGTTCTCGAACAGGGCAAGGTAACCGGTAAAGCCCTGGGCGGCGGCGTACACTAATGGTGTGTGAAGCACCACACAGGCATCACTGATGAGGTGTTTGGTGACCGCGTCATCCGTGCAATCCAGCACCAGATCGGCTCCGGCTAGTAGCTTACGTACGTTACCCTCATTCAGGTGCGTTGCGAGGGATTGTATCCGCACGGTAGGATTAAGGCGCCGAAGGTGTGCGGCAAGCTGCTCCGTCTTACTCTCTGGCTGGTCCATGCTGTAGAATACCTGGCGGTGTAGGTTGGACACTTCCGGTTTATCTCCATCGATGAGGCGCAGATGACCGACGCCGGCTCCGGCCAGGTAGGCGGCTACGGGGCTACCGAGTCCACCGCAACCAACGACCACTACTCGGGCGGCGACTAGTCGCGCTTGGCCCTGCTCCCCCACCCCGTTGAGAATGACCTGTCGACTGTACCGTTCACTTGCCATCAAAGTCACTTTTGCCGCCCCGCTTCTGCACTAGCCGTAGCCCGTCGATAGCGATGGCGTGCGACATCGCCTTACACATATCGTAGATGGTCAGCGCGGCTACGCTGGCTCCGTGTAGTGCCTCCATTTCTACCCCCGTCTTTCCCTCGGTGGTGACGGTGCAGGTGATGTGTAGACTGTCCTCGTCCAGCGGGTCGACGGTAACCTGACACCCCTGAATGGGTAGCGGATGGCAGAGGGGAATGACCGACCAAGTTTGTTTGACGGCCATCGTAGCCGCTATAATGGCTGTCTGGGTAATGGAACCTTTTTTAGTTACGAAGTCGCTGCCGGTGAGCTCCTGCATGATTTGCTTACCCAATACAACCCGGGCCGCTGCGGTGGCTGATCGCTTGGTGACTGACTTACCACTTACATCGACCATAGCAGGCCGGCCGGCGTCGTCTAGGTGGGATAGGGGCATGGTAAGGGGTGGTTTATCCGCCAATACTGGTCATGCTGGCAAAGATATTACCCTGCTGCTCCCGGCGCTCGGTTTCGTGGCCGGTGGCGTATTTGCCGTGTACGTAGGCCTGGATGAGTTCGGCTAGTTCGTAGTGTCCGATGCCGGCGCGGAGAAGGGGAAGAAGTTCGAGCCCCTTGGTGGAGTACAGGCAGTTGAGCATCGTGCCCTTCGGAGTCAGGCGCAGACGGTTACAGCTACCACACAGGCTACGGCTGTAGGCGGGGATGATGCCTACCCTACCCCGTGCGCCCGGCACCCGAAAGGTAACGGCACTACTACCCCGATCCTCACACTGCAGCAAATCTGGGTGAATGGTCCGGATGCGCTCTAGCATCTCGCCGTAGGGTATAAAAACGTCGTGATTGCCATCATCGTCATTGAAGGGCATGGCTTCGATGAAGCGTACATCGAGTGCATGGTCCTGGGTCAGCGCCACAAAGTCCAGTAGCTCGTCCTCGTTTTGTCCCCGCATGACCACGACGTTGACCTTGACCCGGTAACCCCACTCGAGAAGTAACTCCAAGGCGTGACGCGTAGCGGCGTACTCGTCCCGGCGGGTGATCGCAAAGAAGCGTTCCGGGCGTAGCGTGTCTAGACTCAGATTGTAGGTCGTAAGGCCGGCGGTTGCAAGCTCGTCAAGGTACTTGGGCAGCAGCACACCGTTGGTGGTCATGGCTAGCTTTCCGAAGCGCTCCGCCAGTCCACGTACCAGTACCGGCAGGTCACGGCGCACGAGGGGCTCGCCACCGGTCAGGCGCACCTTGGTCACACCGAGCTCAGCTAGTACATCCGCCAGACGGAGGATTTCAGCGTAGGTAAGTAGCTCGCTGCGCGGTGCGAAGTCGATGCCTCCGGCCGGCATGCAGTAGCGGCAGCGCAGGTTGCAGCGATCGGTGACCGCCAGGCGCAGGTAGGTTAGCTGACGGCCGTGTTGGTCAAGGAGCATTACGTAAGGTACGCCGCCAGGGGCAGAATGGTTCCGATTCCTACAAGTGGGTTCTACAACAGTTTTTCCAGACTAGCGATCTTAGCCCTAGCGTCCGCCTGCTTCTTGCGTTCTAGCTCGACTACCGCACCGGGGGCATTGGCGACAAAGCGTTCGTTATTCAGTTTCTTTTCTACCGATTTAAGGAAACCCCGCAGGCGCGCGAGCTCCTCCTCCGTTTTAGCCCGCTCGGCAGCTAGGTCGACCTCGCCGGGTAGCATGAGGTAGGCCGTATCGTTACCGATGAGAAAGGGTAGACCATTTTCGGGTGCGCTATCCACTAGCGTCAGGGCAGAGAGGTTGCCTGCCTGCTGCACAAACTGGCTTGCACCTGCGTCCCCGCCCATAAGCTGTTCCATCCGTGGAGAGCGTAAAACGGCTAGATCAAGCGACTGACCGTGGGATATACCACGTTGATTGCGAATGTCCCGCACCTGAGTCACGGTATCCTGCAGTAGGTCGAACGTCCTTAGTACCTCACCATCAAATGGTTCTGCGGTAGGCCACGAACTGACAATACAGTCCCGGCCAGCCTCACGTGACCGTAATTGATGCCATACCTCCTCGGTGATAAAGGGCAGGTAGGGGTGCAACAGGATCATCATCCGCTCGAACACCGAAATGGCCGCGTCGTAGGTGACCTGACTGAGCTGACCGTCGGTGGGCTTGATGGCTTCGAGGTACCAACTACAGAAGTCTGACCAGATGAGGCGGTAAAGTGTGACCATCGCCTCGCTCAGACGATACTCGGCCATGAGACGATCGACCTCGGTGATGGTCTCGTTGAGCTTGGCCTCGATCCAGCGGGTGGCTAGGGCGGCGGCGGGGTCGGGCGCGCGGTCGGTGACTTCGAAGGACTGAATCAGCCGGTTGGCGTTGAAGATCTTGTTGCAGAACTTGCGCCCCTGCTCGCAGAGCTGGCTTTCGTTGAGCACCTCGCCGTCCTGAATTGGGGCATCGAAGACGATGTCGTTACCGGCCGCGGCACTGGAGAGCATACCGTAGCGAACGCCATCGGCACCGTAGGTGCGTAGCAGTTCCATGGCGTCGGGACTATTGCCCAGTGACTTCGACATCTTACGGCGCTTCTCGTCGCGGACCATGCCCGTGAAGTAGACATCACGGAAGGGCATGCGCCCCTTTTGCTCCACAAACTCCTCCCCCAGCAGGTCCTCACTGAACTCGTAGCCGGCCATGATCATACGCGCGACCCAGAAGAACATGATGTCCCAGCCGGTGACCAGGTCGTTGGTGGGATAGTAGTAGCGCAGTTCCGTCTTGTCCTCGGCGAAGCCATCAAAAACCGACACCGGCCAGAGCCAGCTACTGAACCAGGTGTCGAGCACGTCCTCGTCCTGCTGTAGTTCCTCCGCCTTTAGACCGGGGTGCTTGATGCGGGCGTCGTGGAGCGCTTCCTCGAAGGTCTCAGCCACATAGACCTCCTCGCCGTGGTACCAGGCCGGGATGCGCTGTCCCCACCAGAGCTGGCGGCTGATGCACCAGTCACGCACGTTGTCGGGCTCGAGCCAGGAGCGGTACATGTTGACCATGCCCGGGGGGTGGAAGCAAACATCACCCCCCGTGACGGCCTCCAGGGCGGTGGCGGCCGTGGCCTCCATCTTCATGAACCACTGGAGGGTCAGGCGGGGCTCGACGACGGCGCTGGTGCGCTCGCTGCGGCCAATCTTGGTACGGTACTGCTTGATCTCGACCAGGTCACCGCCGGCCTTGAGCTGCTTGATGACCTCGACGCGGGCGTCAAAGCGGTCCATCCCAACGGCCACTTCGGCCAGTTCATTAAGCTTACCATCGGGGGTAAGAATGTCGATGACATCTAGGCCGTACTTCTCGCCCAGTGCGTAGTCATTCGGGTCGTGGGCGGGAGTGATCTTGAGGGCACCGGTACCAAACTCGTGGTCGACGTAGTCATCGGGAATAACCGGTACCACCCGATGTACCAACGGCACGATAACCTTACGCCCGTGAAAGTGCACGTACCGCTTATCGTTGGGGTTAACGGCCAGGGCGGTGTCGGCCATGATCGTTTCCGGCCGGCTGGTAGCCACCGTGATGTACTGATCGTCGGTGCCCTCCACGCGGTAGCGGACGTGGTACAGGTTGCCGTTTTCTTCGGTGTGGATGACCTCCTCGTTACTCAGTACGGTCTGGGCCTCGGGGTCCCAGTTGGTCATGCGCAGGCCGCGGTAGAGCTTGCCCGACTTATAGAGCTTGACGAATACTTTGATGACGGCTTCGTACAGCGACGGCTCCATGGTGAAGCGGGTTCGCTCCCAGTCGCAGCTGGCTCCTAATAGCCGCAGTTGTTGGAGAATCACGCCCCCGTATTCTTCCTTCCAGGCGAAGGCATGCTTCAGGAATTCCTCCCGCCCAATAGCTGATTTCTTGATGCCCTGCTCGCGCAGTTTCGCCACCACCTTCGCCTCCGTAGCGATGCTGGCGTGGTCGGTGCCCGGTACCCAGCAGGCATTCTTACCGTCTAGGCGAGCTTTGCGGATCAGGATGTCCTGGATGGTGTTATTGAGCATGTGGCCCATGTGCAGCACCCCGGTCACATTGGGGGGTGGGATCACGATGGTGTAGGGCTCGCGCTCGTCCGGGGTACTGCGGAAGTAGTGGCGGTCCATCCAGTGCTGGTACCACTTGGTTTCTACCTGCTGGCTGTTGTAGGCTTCTTTGGCGGACATGGTCTTTGGTTGGGGCCGGCAAAGATAGGTGCATTGCTTAGAGCTGGTAGGCCGCAGTCAGTAGCAGGGTGGGAACAGAAGTCGTTGCTTCCCAACGGATATACGGTAGACCGCTGTTGAAACAGCGGTTTGTGCCATCGCAGGCTAGGCCTCTATCGATACGTAAACTACGTGGACGAAGTAGACTGCGCAAGTCCAGCCCGATTGCGAAGCGTGGGGATAAGTCGTACTGCGAGGATAGCGCCAGTGTGGCGGAAAATCGGTGGTGGAGGTCAAACTGGCGATAATTCTCCGAGGTGGCTGTATCAAAGACACGTTCCCCAAGCTCAGCGGTAGCCTCTACGAACGGCGGTCCCACTGGCTTCCCCTGCCCGTTCTTTCGGTAGTTTCTTGCAGTTATCTCCGCACCGACTAAGTACGTAGGTTGCACGGATACCGTGTGGCGGAACCGCCCCGTAGCTAAGCGGAGGTAAGAAGCTAGGTAGATCACGGACTGGTTCAGGTTATACACCGTACTTACTTGATCATTTTCGAATAGACCATCGATCAAGCGATTAAGTAAAATCAGGTCCATCTCACCATCTCCGACCGCCAGACGCTGGTGCAGGTAGCCGGCCCCTATGCCGCAGGTAAGTCGGCCCACTTTCCCCACGCGGTAATTTATCTCAAGTGCCGCTGTGGGGCCGCCGTCGCGCTCTGCTACATGAAGCCCTGTTCCAAGCCCTAGTCTAATCTCAGTACGATCGGTTTGGGCGTGGGCTGGTACGTAAACGAATACGAGAAAAGCAATGTAGATGAAGTATCTCATAGAATTCACGTTGGGAGAATAGGCCTAGTGTAAGGTAGACGGTACCTACCGGCACAACGTTGGTGAGCTAATGCAATAGATGGTGCCTACCCGATCGCCCGCTCCAAATCCCCCAAAATATCCTCCACCGCCTCGATGCCCACGCTGAGCCTTACCAGTCCATCGGTGATACCGTAGGCCAGCCGTTTTTCCGGCGGGATGCCCCGGTGGCTCATCGTAGCCGGATGCAGCACCAGCGTATCCACGTCCCCTAGGGTAGGCGTGAGGGTACAGAACGTTAGGCGGTTCATGAATTGCTTAGCGGTCTCTAGTCCGCCGTCCAGTTCGAAGCTCAGCATGCCGCCGTGGGTATGCATCTGGCGCTCGATCAGCGCGGCATCCGGGTGGTCGGGTAGGCCCGGATAGTTTACTGCCGCGACCTTGGCGTGCTCCTCTAAATAATTAGCCACCCGCAGGGCATTCTCCGCGTGCCGCTCCATGCGCAGCGCCAGCGTCTTGAGGCCATTGAGCACCAACCAGGCATCCCAGGGGTTGCCGGAGCCCCCGAATAGTCGGTAGGTGGGCGTCAGTAGGTCCCGCATCATCCGCTCGTCGCGACACACTATTGCACCTGCGACCCCGCTACCGTGACCATTCAGGTATTTAGTTGTGGAGTGCACGACCACGTCCGCCCCCAGGGTAAGGGGCTGCTGTACGATCGGGGTGGCGAAGGTGTTGTCCACCACCAGCAGCGCACCGTAATGATGGGCTAAATCGGCTAGGTACTGTAGGTCGGTACACCGCAGGGTCGGATTGGAGGGCGTCTCGACGTAGATCACGCAGAGGTCTGCCGACTCACTGAGTAGGTCCTCGACTTCCTCGGTGTCGCGCAGATTCGCTACTACTCGCTTTACGCCCCGCCCCTCCAGTTGGTCAAGTAGGCTACTAGTGCCGCCGTACAGATCGCCCTGGGTGAGGATGACGTGACCGGGCTGGCACAGGGCAAGTAGGACAGTCGAAATAGCCGCCATGCCGCTGCTACAGAACAACCCGTAGGTATCTCCCTCCATTCCGTAGCCCTCTAGGGCAGCAATCTTCTCGGCCGCGGCGTCGATCGTAGGGTTCCCGAAGCGGCCGTAAATATGGCCCTCCTCCTTGCCGTCAAAAATATCCATGCCCTGCTCGATGGAGTCAAACACAAAGCTGGAGGCCGCTACGAGCGGCACCTGGTGGGGCGGATTGTAGTGACGCACCCGGGGGTCACGAACGGCAAGACTAGCGAGTTTCATAGACGGGGCCCAAGATACCACTTCCCTACCTTTGGGGCATGGAGGACGTGGAAGAAGACGAGACCCTGTACGAGGTACAAGAAATCCGGGTTGACCCCAAACAGTCTCCCATCCGCATCGACAAGTTCCTGACCGACAAGCTGGCCCGGGTAAGCCGTAACCGCATCCAGAACGGCCTACGCGATGGCTCCATCCTGGTCGACGGCCAGCAGGTCAAACCCAACCATAAAATCTCCCCCGGCGAACTGATCAGCCTGGTCGTGCCTACCCACGGGGACGGGGAGGCCGGCCTCCTGGCCCAGGATATCCCCCTCGACATCCGCTACGAAGATGAGGCTCTACTCATCGTCCACAAGCCCCCCGGCATGGTCGTCCACCCCGGCGTGGGCAATCCCGACGGCACCCTGGTCAACGCCCTGGCCTACTACCTCGGCAGGGAAGAAGACATCCCGGTACTACCCGGCAACGACCGCGATCGCGTGGGGCTGGTCCACCGCATCGACAAGGACACCTCCGGCCTACTGGTCATCGCAAAGACCGAGCGCGCCATGGCCTCCCTGGCCCGGCAGTTTTTCGACCACAGCATCGAGCGTACCTACCAGGCCATCGTCTGGGGTACGCCGGACCCGCCGGACGGTACCATCGAGGGACACATCGGCCGCCACCCCCGCATCCGGCAGAACTACACCGTGTACACCGAGGCCGAGGCCGGCAAGCACGCTGTGACCCACTACCGTACCCTGGAAGACCTGTACTACGTCAGCCTCTGCGAGCTCCAGCTGGAAACCGGCCGTACCCACCAGATCCGCGTGCACATGAAGAGCATCGGTAACCCCGTCTTCCAGGACAGCAAGTACGGCGGCGACCGCATCGTAAAGGGCACGGTGTACTCCAAATTCAAAACCTTCGTCGAGCGCTGCTTCGAGCTCTGTCCGCGGCAGGCGCTGCACGCCAAGAGCATCGGCTTCATTCACCCCACCACGGGCCAGCGCGTCCACTTCGACAGCGGGCTGCCCGACGATATGCAGGCGGCCCTGGACCGCTGGCGCACCTACGTCGGTCACCGCCGCCTGACTAACTCCCTCGACGAGTGAGTATAGCCACCGCGCGCACCCTGTCGTGGATTCACGGGGTAGTGGTGGGGCTTAACTTATGTCCCTTCGCGGCCGGTCCCTTGCGCAGAAAGCAAGTACACTGCGTAGAGTGTGATGACAGCACCGCCGAACAGGCCTTCTACCGGGCGGGGTCGCAGGTGCAATCATTGGTCGAACAGCCGCCGGATATCGTGGAGACGAGCCTGCTCATATTTACCGGTACCCCCTTCGTAAACTTTGCCGACTTTCTGGATTTCATCGCCGAAGTCGAAGTATTCCTTGTTGCTAGTGGAGCCGACGCACTGGTGCAACTAGCGCACTTTCATCCGCAGTACTGCTTTGCCGGGGTGCCGGCTGACGATCCGGCCAACGCCACTAATCAGTCCCCCTACCCCACCCTCCAGTTGCTACGGGTAGCTAGTGTCACAAAAGCAGTAGCCGCGCATCCCGATCCGGAGGGTATTCCGGAACGCAATGCGCGGCTACTACGGGATCAACCCGGCCTTATCGCTTCACGAAGGGGCGACTGACCACCCCGCGCTCCGAGGTGAGCAGTACGCGGTAGAGTCCGGGGGCGAGCGCGTCGACGGCTACTTCGGCCTGTAGTTCGGTCGTAAGCTTGCTGTACGACTGCTGCGAGAGTACGCGACCGGTCATATCGATGACCTGTAGCTGTACCCGACCGGTGACTTCGGCGGTGGAGAACCGCACGTTAAGCTGGTTACCAACCGGGTTGGGGAACACATCCAGTGCACTGCGCAGATCGAGGGGGGCACGGGTCGGCGTTAAATCCGATCCGACGCAATTCAGCGATACTTTGCCGAAGCCCGTAGGGGCGATCGTATCCTGCCGTAGGTGAAGTTTATCGATCTGGGTGCCGGCCTCGCGCTTTGCCAGGTAGATGGTGTGACCACCGGCCTCCAGGTCGAAGGTCAGCGTATCGCCCATGTTATTGACCTGCTTCCACTCGAAGCCCTCGGTGACTAGGTCGCTACCGTCGAGCTCCGCGTTGAAGTCCACCCAGTCGCCCTCGTCAATCTTCACGAAGAAGGAGTTCTTACCCAGGTCGGGGGTAGCCATACGGGCGTACATGTAGTAGGTGCCGGTCTCGGTTACCTCCACTTCGTACTTCACTTGATCGGGCAGGTCGGTGGCCGTGGGTACAGTCAGGTTGCTAGGCTGCATGGCAGAAAAGTAGCCGCCGTTGCTCACCTCGGTATCGACGGTGTAGATCCAATCGTCACCCGGGGTGCCGCACTCGGCCTCGATCCACACCTCATCGCTACAGCCGTTGGGAGAGTTAGCACAGTCGTTGTCCTCGCAGTTGAGTGCATCGGCAGTAATGCCCCGGGGCGATGCCCTGAGCGAGCTGACGTAGACCTTGTCGAGCAGGGTATTGGGCTCGCGGTAGGCAAAATCAACGGTGGCTGTACCGGGGGCCATGAAGAAGGGGCTGCCGGCTACCTCGCGCCAGATCCACTCGCCGTCCTTACGTAGGCGGTTAGACCACTGCTGCCAGGTGCCGCCGTTCACCCGGACCCAGAAGGAATCCTCGTCGGGCGAGTTAGACAGTACCCGCCCCCAGACGCGGAAGGAATCAGCCTCCTGTACGCTGAGGGTGAAGGTGACGAGGTTGGAGTCCGCATCCGCGGGCGGGGTATCCTTCGATACCAGGCCGGGTCGGATAACGATGTAAGCGGAGTCGGAGGCCGTCGAATCAGTCATTTCCCGCCAGTTGCTACCCAGGGTTCCACACTCTGCCTCCAGGTAGACGCTGAAGGGAAGGGTAGAAGTGGTATCGGATTGTGCGTGAGTAGGGAGCGACAGCGAAAAAAGAATGACGACGGTAAAAAACCGTGTCAGTAGGTGAGGTAAAGCTAGGTGCATACATGCTGTTTGTTCGGGACCCGGGGGTGCCGACGTGAATATGATGCCGCAAAATACCCCCAAACCGGAAAACCTCCGGCACTTTAACAGTTTCCTAATGCTTAACGCCCCTTCACGAAGGTGCTCAATTGACGCTGACCCCGGGCGCGAACCTCCAGGCGGTACATACCCTGCGGCAGAGCGCTCACGTCTACCTGCTGCCGAAACTCACCCCTTGGATTAACGTAGATACGCTGCGACAGCAGACGACCGTGGAGGTCCAGGATCCGTACCTCGACCTCCCCCTTCACGTCTTCACCCATATCCACCGTTAATTCGTTGCCGGTGGGGTTGGGGTAAAGCGTTAGCGTAAGGGATGCTGCCGTTGGTCTAGCCAGGTCGGACTGAGGCAGCGTGCCGGTTGAGGAAGCAGTAGCTGTGCCCTTAGCACAGTTAGTGCCTCTCTCACCAATGCCACTGGGCGAAGTTCCATTTAGGCCCACATAGATCTTATCGAGGGCCGTGCCACTTTCCCGGTTAGTGACCGTGAGGATGTGCTGCCCGGCGCTGAGGTCAAACGCAATCGGCTTGGTATCGTCGTTGAGCCGTCGCCACTCGAAGCCCTGAGTAAGCATATTGCTACCATCGGCATTTTTCCAGAACTTCAGCCACGGCCCCTCGTCCAGCCGTATCCAGAATGAGTTGCTAGAGTTAGTTGGCGCGTTCAGCCGTAGGTAGGGGTAATAAGTGCCGGACGTCGCTACGTCCAGTGTAAAGCGTAACGCGTTTTGCTCCGCCCCACTCGGCCCGGTATAGTCACTTTTGCCAACGAAAATTTGGTAGTCTACGCCCGTAGCTGGGTCTTGTGCCGTACGCCAATCACCCACCGTAGTAGCACACTCGGCCTCCGCCCATAGGCTTGTGGCACAGTCCTCATCAGTACACGGTGCTGACGGCTGCGGGGCCTGTGGATTGGAAAGAGGGCAAGCCGCAACTTGTGGACCCCTACCCGTAGGGAGATCAGTAGTCGGCACCAGGAGCACTTTGTCAAGTCGAACGCCATTTTCCCGGTAGGCTATTTCGATACGCACCGTCCCGGCCGTGAGCTGTAGTGCAGAGGGATACGCCTGCCAGGCGAAGCGTCCCATAGACTGCAGTCCATTGCCCCAAGTTATCCACTCCCCACCGTTTACCCGGAAGTAGAAGGAATCATCCAGGCTACCGGTGGCCGAGGCGCGTAGCTGCAGGTAGTAGCTTCCCGCGGTGGGTACCGCCAGGGGGATCGCGATCAAGTTGTCGGCTACATCAGCCGGCGGTGCGGCCTTGGAGGTCCGGCCGGGAGCGGGCGTGAGGTAGTAGCCGCCGGAAGCCGCCGCATGACGCACTACGGCCCAGGCTTGCCCGTAGGTACCACACTCCAGCTCACTGACCACATCGTCAGTTGGCGGAGTCGGATCGACCGGAGAATCAGGCTCTACGGGTGACTCCACGCCGTCAGTGACCGTAAAGGCGATGCGCAGTTCTCCGGCCCGGTATCCGGCGGCCTCCGCCCGCAGCGTGTAGCTGTACTCCCCGTTGGCCAGTCCGCTGGGGTCGACCGAAACCGCTACCTCTTCAAAGGATTCCCGGGCGGTGCCGCTGCTCCGGTCTAGGTTGAGCCAGCTAGGCAGGCCGTCCGTTGCGATCCGGTAGCTCACCTCGTCCTCTGCGCTATAGTTAACGAGTAGTACCTCGGAGGTAGAAATTTTCTGGCTGGAGACTGCGAGACTTGCCGGATAAAACGCGAGCTCCTGGCTGGTAAGCTTACCGAAGTAGGTCTTGCGTACCTCCGTCTGCGGAACGTTGACCGCTACCCTGCCGCCTACCATCGCGTAGAGGTGTTCCTGAGCTACCCGGGCACCGGGGGCGATGAGGCGTAGCGGTAGTTCCAAATCAGTGCGCACCGTCCAGTTGTTCCGGGCCGGGTCGTATTCCCACACTTCCGCGCTCCGGCCGCCCTGACCGCCGAGGGAGTAAATTTTTTTGTTGTACGCAAAGGTGCTCGGCTCGGTGTGGGACTGATCGTCGGGTAGATCGGCCAGGCGGGTCCACTTATCGGTGAGTGGATCGTACACGTGCAGGAAGCGCTGATTTTTACCCACCAGGCACCCATCGTGATCGAATTGCCCACCAACGGCGTAGAGCTTTCCCCCGAGTACCACGGTGCCGAAGTGATTACGGGCTTCGGGCATTGGCGAGGTGTCGCTGTAGTCCTGCCACCCGGCCTCCGGCTTATCGAGGTCGTACACCCAGTGGTCGTCGACGTTACACTGTGCGTTCTCGTCAAAACCGCCCACCCAGTGCAGTTTACGACCTAGCCGGGCCAGTCCTCCGGCACCAATACGCACGGGCAGGGCGGGCCCTACGCTCCAGCTGTTGTCGGAAATATCGTAGAGGTACACCGCATTCGTCACGCGACCCGGATGGCTGCCGATCCGCCCTCCGGCCACCCACACTACGTCGCCCACCAGGGCCACTCCGGTGTGGGTAGCGGCAATCTCCTCGCCGTCCGGCCCGGGCGGGTGGGGCGCAAGGGTCGTCCAGGAGTTGGTCGCAGGATTGTACTTTTCGTTCGTCGCCTGTAGCTGGAGTTCGACATCAAAGCCGTTGAAGTGGTAGAACTCCCCCCCGTAGGCAATCATCTGGCCCTCCGCCCGGGGGTAGCGCGAGTTGCTGACCTGCACCCAGCCGTCGTAGCGGGCAACGGGCTCGTCGGCCAGGCTGAAGAACTCTACGTAGACCTCCTCCCCCGACAGCCGGGAGCGGGGGTCTTCTACGGCACCGGAAGCCACGTACATCCGGCTACCGAAGACCGCGGTAGCGGCAGACTGCCGCCCCTGGATCATCGCCTTGCCCTCGCGCCACTTACCCGTAGCCACGTCGAGCAAATAGGTAGCTGCCGTGGCGTTGCCCGCGTTGGAGGTCTTCCCGCCGGCCAGCACCAGGGTACCGTCGACCAGCGCGGTGGCCGCCGAGGTGGCCGCCCGGGGTAGCGCAGCGGGGACCTCCCCCCCACCTAGCCAGCGTTTAGTGGCCGGGTCGAACACATCCACCGCTGATTCCAGATCACCGTACAGCCCCGCAGCGGCTCCGTACTGCGACCGCCCGCCCCCGGCGACGTAAATCTTGCCGTTAGCGACCGCCGCCGTGAAGTGATCCCGGGCGTGGGGGGCATCGGGTAGTTGTTCCCACTGACCGGTGACCGGATCGTAGCTATCGACCCAGGCTACCGGACCTGCGTCCTTACCGTTTTGGGTAGTGGCCCGGTGGCCGGCCCGGTGGCCGCCGATGAGGTAGAACTTACCGCTGTGAAACACCAACCCGGTACTGCCCCGCTCGCGGCCACCGGGCAGCTTACCTATCTTGGTGAGCACGTCCGCGGCCGGATCGTAGGTATAAATACTTTTGTGGGGAACTTCGATGAGGTAGTGTCCTTCCAGCGCGCCGATGATGTAGATCTTGCCGCCGTATTCCTGGGCCTGAAAGTGGTGCAGGTTATCCAGGCTAGTGGACATATTGGACCAGCGCTGGCTGCGGGGATCATAGCGCTGGATCGGCACCTTACCCGTACCGCCCAGGAGGTAGCCATACTCACCTACGCGCACGAACGAGGCATCGGCGCGGGGTTTGCCCAGCTCGCCACTCAGCGTCTCGTAGTGCCACTCCCCACCAGTTTGTGCAAAAAGGGGGACGAAAACGATAAAACAGAATATATAAAGCAGGACCGAATGGCCTTCCCGGAGTAGAGTTGAAAGCATGTGCTAGAGCGTGTGTACGCGTTCAAAGTGTTGGTAAAATGAAGGTACCAACCATTCGGCCGCGAAGATTATTAAATATTGCTTTACAGCCGCCGCCTCGCTCAACAGAGCAAACCCACCAGCCGTACAGTGGTATACCACTGCGCAATACAACGTTTATCTATGCGGAATTAGCTCACTACCGGGGGGGCCGAAGAAGAGTTTAACATATACACTTATGACTCATAACCAGCGTATTACTGCCATTGTTCGGCTCGGCGATCACCTTCGTGGCGGCGAGGATGAATATCTCACCGCCCTACAAAAACGGACCGCGTTTCATAACGGCTGGTTTACCCCAGCGTTTCAGGAACGGGCGCTAAAGCAAATCGTGGATGGCTTTTTGACGGAAGCTCGACTGCGGGATTACCTGGCCCCCTACCCCGACCTTGCACCCGCGTCCCCGCCCCTGCGAACCGTTGGTTTGGTACTGGCGGGAAACATCCCGCTGGTGGGCTTTCACGACATACTGAGCGTGTTCCTGGCCGGCCACCGTGCGCAGATCAAACCCAGCAGCAAGGCCCCCTACGTCCTGCCCTACCTGATTAAGTTGCTGGCTCGCTTCGATACTGCTACGGCGGAGTACTTCGAACTGGTAGAACACCTCCGGGGCTTCGATGCAATCATCGCTACGGGAAGCAACAATAGTGCGCGCTACTTCGAGGCCTACTTTGGTAAATATCCCCACATCATCCGCCGTAACCGCAATGGGGTGGCCGTGCTGACGGGTAAAGAAACAACCGACGAACTGCGCCGTCTGGGCGATGATGTGTTTGCCTACTTTGGATTAGGCTGCCGTAACGTGTCCAAGTTATATGTACCCCGGAGCTACGACTTTGATCCATTATTGGAGGTTTTCCACGACTGGAAGCACTACCAAAACCACGTGAAGTGGAAGAATAACTTCGACTACAACTTCGCGCTGCTCACGCTCAATAAGGAACCGTTTTACCACAATGGGGCCATCATCCTACGTGAATCACCGGAGATCGCCAGCCACATCGCCGGGCTGTACTTTGAGTATTACGACGACCTGGAGGACGTCACGCAGCAGCTACGCCAGCGCCAGGAGGAGATCCAGCTCACCGTAGCCCGCCCCGGGCTGCTGGACCTGCCGACCGTTGATTTCGGTCAGGCCCAGCAGCCGGCGCTGGATGACTACGCCGACGGAGTAGATACCATGTCCTTTTTAACTAGCGGACTATCGACACCGCAGTCCTGAGCTGGTCTGCCCCGTAGATCAGGCGCAGCTGGTATACCCCCGGGCTTAGGCCGGAAACGTCGAGCCGTTCCCTACCTTCCGCCACGCCGAGGCTGACCTGCCGGCGCAGTACGACCCTGCCGCTGATGTCCTGCAACAGCAGCGTACCCGCCCGGGCGGTTTGTACGGGTAGTTCGAGCCACTCGACGGTCAGGGCACCGGAGCTTGGGTTCGGGAATACGCTCAGACTAGCCGTGGCGGGCGGATTAACCGCAAGATTTCTGCCCGTAACAGCGACCTGCTGTGGACGGCTACCCCCACAGTTAGAAGCGGGGTCCCCCTGCCCCACGGGTTGGAAGTCCCGGCGGGAGAGCAGCACTTTGTCGAGTAGCGTGCCTGTTTCCCGGTTGGCGACGATGATGGTATGGGTACCGGCCGACAGGTCCAGGGCCACCTCGCGGGTATCGTCAGTGACTTTACGCCACTCAAAGCCATTGGTAATCATGTTCCTACCGTCACGTAGCTTCCAGAACTTCAGCCAGTGACCGTTGTCTACCTTGATCCAGAAAGAGTTCCGGCTGTTGTCGGCTGCGTCCAGTCGAACGTACAGGTAGTAGGTACCTGCCTGGGCCAGGGTAGTCGCGAAGCGGACGTGCTCGCTGTCCGGCGTCCCGGAAGTAGGGGCACTGGATTGGGTAGGGCCACTGAAGACGAGGTAGCTGCCGTTGGAGGCAGTCACGCCGTTGACCTTACGCCAGCGGGGTCCGAAGGTAGCACACTCCGCATCTCCCCAAAACTCCTGCACGCCGGTGGTGGGGGGTTCGGTAGGATCGGCCGGTGCTTCGGTATCATCGCAAGCAGCTTCCGTGGGTCCAGTTCCGGTAGGTACCTCCCTGTTCAGGGAAAGCAGGATCTTATCCAGCCGTAGGCCATCCTCCCGGTAGGCGATGTCGAGGCGTACGGTACCGGCTGGCAGAGTGACGGGGCTGCTGGGACTATGCCGCCAGTCAAATCCCCGGTCGTAGGTCGTAAGGCCACTGTACCAACGCACCCAGTTGCCACCGTTGATGCGGTACCAGAAGGAATCGTCGGAGGTGGTACGGGCCTCGACGCGGGCAAAGAAATAGTAGTTGCCCGCCCTGGGAAGGTCAAAAGCAAAACTCAAATGGTCCGTCGCCGGAACAGTAGGAACGCTCGCGGTGCTGTTAGCCCCGGCACGGACCTCCAGATACTTGCCATTACTGACACTGCCGGCGGTCTTTTCTAGCCAGTTCGTACCGATGGCTTCGGCACACTCCGCCTCGACGTAGAAATCCCGTACGTCATCAGTAGGCGGAGGATCGGGTGCGGCCTCTTCCCTATCCTCCTTACAGCTAGGGTCGGTAGCTAGGGTATTAGTAGGCATTTCGCTGTGGGAACTGAGCAGGATCTTGTCGAGCCGCAGCCCGTCCTCCCGGTAGGCGATGTCGATGCTGACCGGACCGGCCGGCAGCGTAATGATGCTGCGGGGGCTACGGCGCCAGTCGAAGCCGTTGTTGTAGGTCGTCAGTCCGCTACCCCACTCTTCCCAGCCCCCACCGTTGATGCGGTACCAGAAAGAATCATCCGCGGTCGAGCGTGCTTCTACACGTGCAAAAAATTGGTACTTGCCCGCCTGGGGCAGGTCGAAGTCAAAGCTAAGGTGGTCCGTTTCGGCGCGGGTAGGTGCGCTGCCGCTACTGTTAGCCCCGCTGCGGACTTCCAGGTAGCTACCATTGCTTGCGTCGGTGGAAGATTTCTTCACCCAATTCGTACCGATGGCCTCGGCACACTCCGCCTCACGGTAACCGTAGAAGGCACCGGACGCGGTAGCATCATCGCCTACCGTCAGCGTGATGACCATTCGGGCGGGGGTATAGCCGGGGGCCGTAGCACACAGGGTGTAGCTGTAGGTGCCCGGATCCAGACCCCGGGGGTCGGTGGTCAGTTCCACTTCCGCATATGATTCCCGGGCCGTACTCTGGGTCTTGTTTAGTGCGATCCACTCGGGAAGATCGTCCGTCACTAGGGTATAGGTGGTTTCATCTTCCGCGCTATAATTTGCCAGGATGATCTCGTGGAACTCACGGGCCGTACCGCTTGCTTTGAGCTCTCCGGGATGGAAGGCAAGTTTTCGGGTCTCGTTAGGAAAAAAATTGCGTACCCGGACCTCCGAGCGTGCTAAGTTCACGGCGATGCGGCCGCCGACCATCACCACCAGGTTGCCCTCATGCACGCGGGCCCCGGGGGCAATCAGGCGTAGGGCAGCTCCAACTCGCTGAGGATGCGCCACTCGTCACGCGCCGGATCGTACTCGGCCACGCTGGCGCTCTCCTGTCCCTGGCCGCCGAGGGAATAGATCTTACCGTTGTAGGCAAACGTGCTGGGCTCGATGTGCGACTGCACGTGGGGGAAGTCGGCCAGCCGCTGCCAGCGGTCGGTGTAGGGGTCGTAGACGTGGACGTACTGCAGATTCTTTCCCTTCTCACAGCCGTCGTGGCCGTGCTGACCGGCCACTGTGTAGAGCTTACCGCCTAGGGTGGTGGTACCGAAGTGGTTACGCGCCAGGGGCATGGGGGAGGTGCCGGTGAAGTCCTGCCAGCCCAGTTCGGGATGGTCCAGGTCGTACACGAAGTGGTCATCGGCATCGCAGGCCGAGCGCTCATCGAAGCCTCCGATGTAGTGAATGGTCCGTCCCAGCCGGGCAGCTCCTCCACCGCCGCGGGCTTTGGGCAACTCAGGGCCGCGGCGCCAGCTGTCGTTAGGTATGTTGTAGATCCATACGTCGCGGGTCACCCGGTAACCGGGATCGGCGGAGCGACCGCCAATGTGCCAGATCTCGTCCTCCACCAGCGCAATACTGGTATGGGTATAAAAGACGTGGGTACCGTCGCTGCGCTGGGGCAGATTACTCAGTCGGGTCCAGGTATTTGTGGCCGGATCGTACTTCTCGTTACGATTAAGAAACCGGGTATCGGTCGTGTACCCGCTAAACAGATAGTAGTCCCCGCGGTAGGTGATGAGTTGCCCCTCCGCACGGGGGTCCAGGGCGTTACCGATCGTTTCCCAGTTTGGATAGTTGCCGGCAGCTGAACCTTGCGCAGACGCAGGTGCAGTATCGGTGAGAAAAAGGGCAAAGATCAGTAGGTTGAAGAATCTAGGTAGAGCTCGCATCAATAGGTGAACTTGTTTGGGTTATGAGGTGGAATGATGGGATAGAGGTCAAAGGATCGGCCGGCGGTAAAAAAATCGCCTCGCCTGGTGGGCCCGTAGTACGAAAACGTTTGCGATTTAGACATTTGTTCCATTATATGAGAAATTATTTCACAGTGGGTGTCTGGTGACTCAATTACACCGCAGTTTTAGGGGGGGTAGACTATATTGGCCGGTCCCAACACTTCCCCATGCCCACTACCCCTCTCCCCCACCGCATACAGAGTTTTCAGGAGTACCGCGAGGTGTACGCCCGCAGTGTGGCGGACCCCGAGGGCTTCTGGGCCGAGCAGGCGCGCACTTTTCGGTGGCATACGGGCTGGGGCCGCGTACTGGACTGGAACTTCGAGGAGCCCCGGGTGAGGTGGTTCGAGGGGGCTACGCTCAATATCACCGAGAACTGCCTGGACCGTCATTTGGACGAGCGGGGTGACCAGACCGCTATCCTCTTCGAGCCCAACGAGCCGGACGATCCGGTCGTCAAGTTGACCTACCGGGAACTCCACGCCGAGGTCGGCCGGGTAGGCAATGCACTGCGCGAGCTCGGTGTCGGCAAGGGCGACCGCGTCTGCTTCTACATGCCCATGGTGGTAGAACTGGCCGTGAGCGTGCTGGCCTGCGCGCGGATCGGGGCCATCCACTCCGTCGTCTTTGCCGGCTTCAGCGCCCAGGCCCTGGCCGACCGGGTCAACGACGCCGACTGCAGCCTCATCATCTGCTCGGACTACAACCGGCGGGGCAGTAAGAACATCCCGGTCAAGGCCGTAGTCGATGACGCCCTCGCGCTGGGCTGCCCGAGCGTTCGCAACGTATTAGTTCACCGCAATACCGGAGAGGAGATCGCCTGGAACAAGGGCACCGACGTCTGGTACCACGAGCGCGTGGAGGGCCAGTCTAGTAGCTGCGCGGCCGAGGTGATGGGCGCCGAGGACGTACTATTCATCCTCTATACCTCCGGCAGCACTGGTAAACCGAAGGGAGTAGTGCATACCTGCGGGGGGTATATGGTCTATACCGCCTTCAGTTTTCTCAACGTATTTCAGTACCAACCGGGCGATGTGTACTGGTGCACGGCGGACATCGGCTGGATCACGGGCCACAGCTACATCCTCTACGGACCACTGCTCTGCGGTGCCACCACCGTGATGTTCGAAGGCGTACCGACCTATCCGGACGCCGGTCGGTTCTGGCAGGTCTGCGCCAAGCACCACGTAAACCAATTTTACACCGCCCCTACGGCCATCCGCGCCCTCATGGCCCGCGGCCACAAATTCGTCGAGGGCCATGACTTGAGCGACCTAAAGGTGCTCGGCTCGGTGGGGGAGCCCATTAACGAGGAGGCCTGGGAGTGGTACCACGACTACGTAGGCCAGGGACGGGTACCCATCGTCGATACCTGGTGGCAGACCGAAACCGGAGGCATGATGATTTCCGGTCTGGGCGGCTTGTCACCCCAGAAAGCCACCTTCGCCGGGTACCCGCTGCCCGGTATTCAGATGGCGCTGGTCGATAAGGAGAGCGGGCAAGAACTTACGGGCAATCCTGAGAGCGGTCTACTCTGCGTCAAGTTCCCCTGGCCCAGCATCCTGCGCACTACCTGGTGCGACCACGAGCGCTGCCGCACCACCTACTTCACCACCGTGCCCGGTATGTACTTCACCGGCGACGGGGCCCGCCGCGACGCCGAGGGCATGTACCGCATCGTGGGCCGGGTGGACGACGTGATCAACGTGAGCGGTCACCGCATGGGCACCGCCGAGGTCGAAAACGCCATCAACGAGCACGGGCAGGTCGTGGAGTCGGCCGTGGTGGGCTACCCCCACGCCATCAAGGGGCAGGGTATCTACGCCTACGTCATCGTGGCCGATGGCGTACCGGCCGACGACCGCCTCCGCGAGGAGATCGTGGCCATGGTACGCCAGGAGATCGGCCCCATCGCCAAGCCGGATAAGATCCAGTTCGTGGCCGAGCTGCCCAAGACGCGTTCCGGTAAGATCATGCGCCGCATTCTGCGCAAGGTCGCCTCCGGAGAAACGGAGCAGTTGGGCGATACCTCCACCTTACTGAATCCGGAAGCGGTGGAGCAGGTGATCGCCGGCGTAGTGTAAGGCTAGTCCAGGAACGGATACCGGTGATCTACCGGCGGCACGAAATTCTCCTTGATCAGGCGGGGGCTGATCCAGCGGTGCAGGTTGAGGGCACTACCGGCCTTGTCATTGGTGCCCGAACCCCGGGCCCCGCCGAAGGGCTGCTGCCCCACCACGGCGCCCGTGGGTTTATCGTTGATGTAGAAGTTACCGGCTGCATTTCGCAGGGCCTTGCTAGCCTGCTCGATGACGTACCGATCGGTGGCAAAGACGGCCCCGGTGAGGGCGTAGGGCGAGGTGGTATCGACTAACGCTAGGGTGTCCTCCCAGTCAGCATCGTCGTAGACGTAGATCGTCAGTACCGGACCGAAGATTTCCTCCTCCATCGTAGTCGAGCGGGGATCGGTGGTGAGCAGGATGGTAGGCTCGATGAAGTAGCCGGCCGACTTATCGCAGCCGCCCCCGGCAATGATCTCTACGGAGGGATTGTCCCGCGCCGCATCGATGTAACCGGCGATGCGATCGAAGGCGCGCTCGTCAATCACCGCATTGATGAAGTTGGCAAACTCCTCCACCGTACCCATATGCAGGGAGGCAGTTTTTTCCAGCGTCAACCGCTTGATCTCCGGCCAGAGACTTGCCGGCAGGTAGGCGCGGGAGGCCGCCGAGCACTTCTGGCCCTGGAACTCAAAGGCACCGCGCACGAGGCCGACCGCCACCTGCTCCGGATCGGCACTGGCGTGGGCTACGATGAAGTCCTTACCCCCGGTCTCGCCTACGATGCGGGGATAGGTCTTGTAGGTGGCGATGTTCTGCCCGATCTCCCGCCACAGCTCCTGAAATACCTTGGTGCTACCGGTAAAGTGCAGGCCGGCAAAGTCGGGATGCTTAAAGACGATGTCGCCCACCTCGGGCCCGTCCGTATAGATCAGGTTGATGACCCCGGCGGGTAGGCCGGCCGCCTCGAAGAGCTCCATGATGACAACGGCGGAGTAGATCTGTGTCTCGGCCGGTTTCCACACCACGGTGTTGCCACACAGGGCGGGGGCAGCCGGTAGGTTGCCCGCGATGCTCGTAAAATTAAAGGGAGTAATGGCCAGGATGAAGCCTTCCAGCGCGCGGTACTCCAGGCGATTCCAGGTACCGGAAGGGTTGTGCAGGGGCTGTTCTCGGTAGATCTCCTGGAGGAAGTAGGCATTGAAGCGGAAGAAATCACAGAGCTCGGCTACCGCATCGATCTCGGCCTGGTAGGCGTTCTTGCTCTGCCCCAGCATCGTGGCGGCGTTCATGCGGGCGCGGAAGGGGCCGGACAGTAGATCGGCGGCCCGTAGAAAGATGGCCGCGCGTTGGTGCCAGGCCATGGCTTCCCAGGCGGGTTTAGCAGCCAGTGCGGCGTCGATGGCCCGGTGCACCTGCTGCTGGGTGCCGCGGAAGAAGTGTCCGAGGGTATGACCGATATCGTGGGGGGGGTGTACGGTCACCCGCTCGCCCTCCAGCACCCGCTCCCCGTTGACGAAGGCGGGTAGTTCGCGGGGGGCGGACTTAGCGACGCGGAGTGCCTCCTGGAGGGCGGAGCGTTCGGAGCTGCCGGGGGCATAGCTCAGTACCGGTTCGTTGTGGGGTACGGCGATGTGGAAGATGGCGTCGGACATGTGGCGTTGGCTAGGGTAATGCGATGGGCGCGAAGGTAGCCAACCTACTTCTTGCGGGCCGGCACTAGGTCGGAGTCGCGCTCGAGGACCACGTGCAGGTAGCGGCGCTGCTTGTCGGCCAGCGTCACGATGAGGCTGCGACTGCGGTAGCCGGGCGCCGAGACCTGCAGCCGGTACGTACCCGGGGCCAGGTAGCGGTAAAAATCGCCAAACGCCGCACTGCTGTACACCGAGCTCTGCATCTGATCGTGGCCGGGAATGGTGAGGTGGGCCAGTACGGGCCTGCCCGTGACCCGGTCGGTGACCGTACCGTGAATGCCGTAGGTGGCCTCCCGCAGGTAGCCCAGTAGTGCGCGACGGATCGAGGTCCACAGGGTCGGTAGCTCCGCCGCCGGCAGGCGTTTGGCGTTGGTGATTTCCACGGTGGCCTCGCGGGTGCGGTGGTAGTAGTTCATGTAGTCCTGCCGCGAGCCGGCGATGGGGTACCAGTCGTGTCCGTTAGTGACCCCGTTACTCCGGTCCTTGAAGTAGGTACCCCCGGGGCCGTCGTGCTGGGCGCGCTGGGCGAACTCCCGGCTCACCTTGCGCCACCAGTCGGTATCGGGATGGCGGGTGCGGAAGGTGTCCCAGGGATAATTAAACAGTTCCGCGCCTCCGTGAAAGTTGATGCCCAGGTCGAAACTGCGCCGCTCGGCGGCCCGCATGAAGATGCGGGTCTCGGGTTGGTGGGCGTTGCCGTCGGGGAAGCGGCCGTCGTCGGGGTCGGGGTAGTTGCGGTTCAGGTCGACCCCGTTGGCGTTGCCGCGGCGGGCGGCGGCCAGGCTGTAATCGCCGGCGGCATAGGCTCCGTCCGGATTGGCCAGCGGGTTGATATAAATCACGGTCTGTTCGAGGAGGCCGCCCTCGTCGTTGGTCAGCAGGTCTTCGGCCAGGCGAAGGAGAACCCAGTAGCCGGCCAGCTCATCGCCGTGCATGGCGGCCGTGCACAGCACCTGCGGCCGCGCCCGCTCCTGACGGATGCCCTGGGTGAGCTTAAGAGCCAGAATGCGGCGACCGGAGGGCAGGGTACCCCAAACCTCCACCCGACAGCGATCGGGGTAGCGCCGGGCCAGCTCGTAGAGAATGGCTTCGTAGACGCCGTAGGTGGGGTAGGCAGCGGCGGGTACCACGCGGTGCTGCGTAGGGGTAGGCGCCCGATCGGTGGTCAGTAGTGGATCCTGCGCCCGCAGCGACGGGGTAAGCCACCCGGGGACTAGCAACAGCACGAAAGCGATCCACTTCACGGAAGTAAGGTACCGGCGGGCAAAGGAATTGTTTATTTTTCCGCTGGCCAAATCCCCTACCCGTTGTGTCGCGACATGCTATCCTGACGTTCCTGCTGCTGGGTAGCGTATACGGTGCGGCCTTTTTAACCCTTACCCCACCCTACCAGGGGCCGGACGAGCCCAACCACCTCTACCGGGCCTACGCCATCAGCACCGGGGAGTGGGAGCCCGACCTGAGTACCCGGCGACGGGGTAGCGCCGTTCCTGCATCGCTGGTCGAGTTGTTCGCTGCCTTTCGTTTGCTGCGCTGGGATGCCCGACGGCAGACTACCGCAGCCGAGGTACGGCGCTTCGCTACGGTACCGCTTAGGTCCGGGGAGACCACCTTCATCGACTATCCGAACACGGCGGTGTATCCGGCAGTGGTGTACCTACCGGCTGCCGGCGGCCTCTGGGTGGCACGTCGTCTGGGAACTAGCGTACTGCACACCCTGTACCTGGCCCGTGCCGCCGGACTCCTGACGTGGCTGCTGGCGGGCGCACTGACGCTGTGGCTGCTGCCGGTTGCCCGCTGGCTGTTCGTCGCGCTGCTGCTGCTACCGATGAGCGTATTTACCCATGCGGTAGTGAGTGCTGACACCCTTACCGACGGGGTGGCCTTCGTAACGGTGGCCTACCTACTCCACCTGGCCCTGGGACGCACAGACCGGTTGGGCGCGCGCCAGCTCGTAGTGCTCAGCGTGCTGGCTGCCGGACTTGCATCCACCAAGTTGGTCTATACCCCCCTCTTACTACTGGGGGTACTCATTCCGCGGGAGCGTTTCGGCGGCTGGGGGCCCAAGGTTGCCGCGGCCATGCTACTGGGGGGGCTGACGGCGGGGGTGATGCTGTTCTGGTCGGGGCGCTCGGCGGATATTTACCTCACCCGCAGTGCGTACGATGCCGGGGTGGAACAGGAGCTCCACCTACCCCGGCAGGCCGATGTCGGTGCGCAGGGCGCGCGCCTTGCCCGGGCACCCCACCGGCTCCTCAGCGCGGCGGCTAACAGCCTGCGCGATGCCGCGGGCATGTACCTACCGGGGTACATCGGCACCTTTGGCTGGCTTGATTTACGGCTCCCGCGGGGGCTGGTGTGGGGTGCCTACCTATGGTTGGTCGTCGTTACCTTGCTGGCCGGCGCTCCGGGGGTGCGGCTAGGCTGGTGGCACCGGGGGGTATTACTGACGGCCGCCGTGGGCTGCTACCTGCTGGTGGTCCTGTCCCAGCTGCTCAGTTGGGAACCGGTGGGCTCGGGCACGGTCGGCACCATTCAGGGCAGGTACCTCACCCCCATTGGTCCGCTGCTATTCTTGCTGTTCAACCGGCCGCAGCGACCGTGGCCGGGACTACCGTGGCTGGTAGGCGGGGGAAGTCTCGTCCTCCTCACCAGCAGTGTGTACCTGGTGTACCAGCGGTATTACGTGGGCTAAACGTGCATACATTACCTTACCCGCACTTACCTGGACTACCCCATGCAGCTGACCTCCCTGGATTGGATCATCGTCTTCGCCTTTTTTGCCATCACCCTGGCCATCGGGCTGTGGGCCAGCCGGGGCTCCGGTAAATCGACCAGCGAGTTTTTTCTCTCGGGCCGCAATATGCCCTGGTGGCTGCTGGGCGTATCCATGGTGGCCACGACCTTTTCGGCCGATACGCCGAACCTGGTCACCGACATCGTCCGCAAGCAGGGGGTGGCCGGCAACTGGGCCTGGTGGGCCTTCCTCCTTACGGGCATGCTCACGGTGTTCGTGTACGCGCGGCTGTGGCGGCGCTCGGGGGTGATGACCGACCTGGAGTTCTACGAGCTCCGGTACGCCGGGGCGCCGGCGCGGTTCCTGCGGCAGTTTCGGGCCATCTATCTGGGGGTGTTTTTTAACGTGATGATTATGGCAACGGTCTGCCTGGCAGGAATCAAGATTGCCGGGGTGCTGCTGGACATCGACCCCATCACTACGGTAATGATCGTATCGGTGGTCACCGTAATCTACTCTGCGCTGGGTGGTCTTAAGGGAGTAATCCTCACCGACTTCGTGCAGTTCATCTTCGCTATGGTGGGGGCCATCTGGGCGGCCTACGTCATCGTGAACCTGCCCGAGGTGGGGGGGCTGGAAAACCTACTGTCACACGCCGAGGTGCGCAAGCAGCTCGACCTGATTCCTGACTTTACCGATCCGGCGCTTTACGTACCGCTGTTCGTAGTACCCATCGCCGTGCAGTGGTGGAGCGTGTGGTATCCGGGGGCCGAGCCCGGCGGCGGGGGGTACGTAGCCCAGCGCATGCTGGCGGCGAAGGGAGAAAATCATGCCGTAGGAGCTACCCTGCTCTTTAATGCCTTTCACTACGCCCTGCGCCCCTGGCCCTGGATCCTGATCGCGCTGTGTTCCATCGTGATTTTTCCCGATTTGGACAGCATTGCCGCCGCCTTTCCCAACGTGGCGGCCAAGGTGATCAACGACGACCTGGCCTACCCCGCCATGCTGAGCTACCTGCCTACGGGCTTGCTCGGCCTGGTCATCGCCTCACTGATTGCCGCCCTGATGTCTACCCTGTCCACCCACCTCAACTGGGGGTCGAGCTACGTGGTGCACGATTGGTACCACCGCTTCATCGACCCGGAAGCGGATGAGGACCGACTAGTGCTCATCGGCCGTATCAGCACCGTGCTGCTCATGGTACTGGCGGCTTTCTTCGCTTTGGCGCTGACCAATGCCCTGCAGGCGTTTAATATCCTTCTCCAGATCGGGGCGGGTACCGGCCTTATCTTCATCCTGCGCTGGTTCTGGTGGCGCATTAATGCGTATACGGAGATCGCGGGCATGTTCGTCAGTTTCGTGGTGGCGCTCTTCTTAGAATTTAGCTGGGAGTCTACCGGTCTACCCCTACTGCTGGACTACCAGAAGCTCCTACTCGGCATCGGCCTGACCACCGTGGGCTGGCTGGCTACCACCTTCATGACCCGACCTACCGATTTGGCTACCCTACAGCACTTTTACCTCACTACCCGCCCCGGAGGACCGGGCTGGGCTCCGGTAGTAGATTCCCTGCCCACCAAGCACATCGACACGGCGGCCGACGGCCAGCTTCCGCTGCGTATTCTGGCGATGGTGGTGGGTGCGGTGGCGGTCTACTCCGTGCTCTTTACTACCGGCTTCTACCTGTACGGCGACCTTTCCAGCGCACTCATAGCCGGGGCGGTAGCCGTGCTCACCATCGGTAGCCTACTCCTCATCTGGCAACGGCTCAACTCAGGGGCGGGGGCGCAGGTGCACCGTAACCAGAACTAGCCATCGTTGTTTGGTAGAGACATAAGCCCGTCTCATGCAGATCCGCCACATCGAAGCCCGCATCGCCCTCCTGCGCCGCCAGCTCACCGAGCACCAGCTCTACCACCTGCTGTCCGACATTCCGGACGTCAGGGTGTTCATGGAGTCCCACATCTTCGCCGTGTGGGACTTCATGTCGCTGCTCAAAAGCCTACAGAACTACCTCACCTGCACGACCCTCCCCTGGAAACCCGTAGCCAATGCCGCCACCGCCCGCTTCATCAATGAGATCGTGCTGGGCGAGGAAACGGACGTGGACCGTAACGGCGTACCCTCCAGCCACTTTGAGCTGTACCGCGAGGCCATGCGGGAGGTAGGGGCGGATACCCGGCCCATCACCGACTTATTGGCCCACATTGACTCACTCGCCGATGTCGACGCCGCACTGAAGGGTACCAGGTTACCGCAGGGCGTCGAGCAATTTCTCCGCTCTACCTTCGATTTGATTCGGGAGGGGCAGCCGCACAAAATCGCTGCCGCCTTCACCTTCGGCCGCGAAAGCCTGATCCCCGAAATGTTTATCGAGATCATCCGCCAATCGGGCGAGGATAAATCGCGGTGTCCGCGCCTGCTCTATTACCTAGAGCGGCACATCGAGGTCGACGGCGATGAGCACGGACCGCTGGCGGAAGCCCTGGTGCGGGAGCTCTGCGCGTGAGGATGCCACCAAGTGGGAGGAAGCGGCTACCGTAGCCGAGCAGGCCCTGCGTCGCCGTATCGCGCTCTGGGATGGTATTGCCGCCCAATTGCAGTCACGGCCTACTCCGGTGTCGCAGCAGCATCGGTAGCCATGCGCAGGTACACCCCGTTGCTCCAGCCGAAGCCATCCTGTACGGGGTACTCCCCGCCGCCGGCCTCGAGGGTGATGTCCTCCACGTTGTACTTCTCGACCAGCTTATCGACGTTTGCGTAGACGCGCTCGTTGTTAGTCATCCAGCGGTCGCGGATGCTGGTGGCCAGGTCGTCGATCCCGTAGTGGCGCAGTCCGGCGTAGGCCATCCACTGCAGGGGTGGCCAGCCATTGGGGGCATCCCACTGCTGACCGGTCTGCCGCAGACTGGTGCGCAGGCCTCCGGGGGCAAGAAAATCTGCTTCGAGCCGGCGAGCTACGGTGGCGGCCCGGTCTTCGGGTGCCGCCTCGACGAACAGCGGGTACACCCCGGCCAGCGTCAGGTAGCCGGTGAAATCCCCCGTCGACCAGTTGCGGTCCTCGTACCAGCCGGTGGCCTCGTTCCAGAGGTAATCATTTATGGCGGCCCGGCGGCGGTCGGCCCGTTGCTGCCAGGCTTCTTTCTCGGGGATCAGCTCAGTGTGCTCCGCTAGCAAGGATTCGAGCCTATAGAGTAGCGCATTCAGATCCGGGGGCACGATATCGGTAGTCACGATGGTCGATAAAGTCTCCCCGTCGGCGAACCAGCGGGCGGAAAAGTCCCAGCCCGATTCGGCCCCACTGCGCAGGTGGCGGGCTACGAGCTGGCTATCGCGGCCACTCTCGCGGATCGTAAGTACGTCCTCCCGGTAGCTCTCCGCCCGGGGGCGGTCGCCGGCGTCGTAATAGCGATTCAGCACGGTACTATCACCGATCAGCACCACGTGATTCACGGCGGGCGCGGCGGCGGTCACCTCCCCCTCCCCCCGCATCCAGAAGGCGTGCTCGGCTTCCATCTGCTCCAGGAACTCGGCGTACACCTGCTCCCCCTCAATACCGGCCAGGACCTCCACCATGAGTCCGAAGAAGGGCGGCTGGGAGCGGGTCAGGTAGTAGGTACGGTTACCGTTGGGGATGAAGCCGAGCTCGTCGATGAGGTAGGCGAAGTTGGTCACCATCGACCGCACCAGGCTATCCTGGCCCGCCGCCGCCAGCCCCAGCAACGTGAAGTAGCTATCCCAGTAGTACACCTCACGGAAGCGCCCCCCGGGCACCACGTAGTCCTGCGGCAGCACGATGAGGCTACCGGCGCTGCCCTCGTCGCTGCCGGCCCGGCGGGTCAGTACCGGCCAGAGCGCGTCGATGTGCTCGGTGATGCTGCGGCTGCCGTCGCTGGTGAAGCCGCTATCGGGACTGGCCGGCGGGTCAAAGTGAGTCTCCACGAAGGTCTTTAGGTCGAAGCTCTGCTCCGCCCGCTCCGTGCGGTAGACCTCCATGATTGCCCGGGCGGACTGCTTCGGGATCATATCCACAAAGGTTTTTCCGTCGGGGTATACCTGCTGCATCTGCACCTCCCGGAACAGGTCTCCGAAGAGCTCGTCGGGCGCCAGCAGGCGTTCGGCATCGAGCGAATCGGCCGTAACGGCTACGGTCTGCTCGGTGTCCGCGGGCTGGGTATCCTGGCGGCAGGCGAAAAAACCGAGGCAGAGCAGCAGCAGGAGGTACGGGCGCATGGGGCGGGTGACTGGTTCGGCGGTCAATATCGCACATTTGGTCAGCTTGCCGGGCCCTGAGTACTTTGCCGGCTATGAGGTCTTACTCCGCTGATTATATCTATCCTATTGCCCGCCCACCCATTCGCCGGGGTATCGTGACTGTGGATGATAGTGGGACGGTTATCGGGGTCCAGGATCCGGCGGCGGCTGACTTCGTTGCACCTGCGGCCCCGCCCGAATGGTACGATGGCGTACTCATCCCAGGTTTCGTCAATGCCCACTGCCACCTGGAGCTCAGCCATTTACGCGGTGTGAGCGCTACCGGCAAAACCCTGCTTCCCTTTCTGGTCGACGTGGTCACGCTGCGTGAGGTGGATCAGACCGAGATCGAACAGGCCATCGTAGAGCAGGATCGCCAGATGTGGGAGCGCGGCATCCAGGCAGTCGGTGATATTTGCAACAAGGCGGATACGGCGGCAGTGAAACGGAATAGCCCGATCACCTACTACAGCTTCGTGGAGATGTTTGACTTTCTCCAGCCGGAGCGGGCCCGGGCCAGCTACGATATCTACCTACCGGCCTATGCAGCCCAACCGGAACCAAAGAGTGCCGTACCCCACGCGCCCTACACCGTAAGCGATGCGCTCTATCCCCTTATTAACCACTTGAATACGGGCAGTGAGACGGTGAGTATTCACAACCAGGAAACACCCGCCGAAGACCTGCTTTTTGAGACGGGAAGCAGTCCCTTCGCGGAGTTCTTTGCTGGTTTCGGTGCCAGTCTGGCGTCGTTCAGTGCCCCGGGTACTCCGTCTATCTTCCACGCGCTACAGCGGATGGACCCCAGCAAACGCACCCTCTTCGTCCACAACACCCTGACCACCGAAGCGGCTATCCTGGCCGCCCAGGCCTGGGGGGGAAAACGGCATCTACTGGGCCACCTGCCCCAACGCTAACCTCTACATCGAAAACCGCCTACCGCGCTACGACCGCTTCCTCAATACGGGCGCGAAAGTGTGTGTGGGTACCGACAGCCTCACCTCCAACTGGCAGCTCGACATTCTGGAGGAGTTACGCACCATCGCCCGCTACCAGAGCTACGTGCCCTTCGACGATCTGCTACGCTGGGCCACGCTGAATGGTGCCGAGGCACTACAGCTGGATCACCGCCTGGGTAGTCTGGAAGTAGGTAAGCAGCCCGGGCTGTTACTTCTACGCGATTTGGAGGGTCAACGGCCGGATCACTTCCACATCGGGGCGCGGACGCAGGTACAACGCTTGGTGTGAGTGGCGTGTCTATTCATTATGCTACGCCTCATCTTTCTACTGCTTGTTTCTGGTACGCTCACCGCCCAGACCGCCCGGCTCGATAAAGACGCCGTCAAGCCCCCCACCAAGAGCTGGGAGGATGACCACCGCTGGGAGCAGATCGACAATTTGGAGGGTCGCTTTCGCATCGAGACTCCGGGGCCGCTAGAACACAAGATCGACACCCTCGAAACGGCCGTGGGCGAGCAGGTCTTCCACACCTACTTCTTCAAGGTACCGGAGCTGGAGCGCGCCGAAAACCTCATCTACGTACTCAGCTACGTCGACTACCCCGCCGGTGCGCTGCATCAGGACAGCACCGAGCTGGTGCGTGAGCTCTTAGCATCTACCGAAGAATCCGCCGCCGAGGCCCTACGCGGCGAGGTCGTCTACGCCACCGACCGTGAGGTGCTTGGCTACCCCGGCCGTATCTGGCGCATCGACTATAAAGATGGGGAGGCGCAGGCGCGTACCCTGGCCTTCGTGGTGGGGGGTAGGTACTATGAGTTGAAGACTTTCGCGCTGAGTGGGCGGGGATTGAGTGAGGCCTCGGATAAGTTTTTTCGGAGCTTTCGGTTGCTTTCTACCGGGTAGTATAATGCGCCTGCGACGGGCAGCTCCGCTGCGGAGGATGAACCGCGGAGGACGCAGAGGGGCGCAGAGGTGTTTTGGCATGGGTGTCAAATAACTCTGTGTCTCTCCGCGCCCTCTGCGGTTAATCAAAGTGAACGTCACGGGATTCACCGGCAGGCACCACCACTTCCTCCTCCCCCCACCGCAGATGCACCTCCCGACCCGTAGCCGTCACGCTACCCCTTACCCCCGTAGGCCCCGACCGCTCCAGCGCAAAGCGCACCCCACCCCGGCCCCGCAGGAAGGGGTAGTAGCCTTCCATCGCCTTGAGGTGGCCGAAGGCAGGGGCCATGGTGACCGGCCCCTCCGGATTCTCATCATTGATGCCAGCCAGCAAAGTATAGACGAACAGGGCCGGGGCGGCGCCCCAGGGGTGGGCCTCGGAGCGGGTGGGCTTGCCGGGGGTCTCAAAGCGCTCCACCTGGGTGGTGGCCCCCTCAGCGACCATGTCGTACCAGGGCTGGAGGGCCTCGCGGGCTAGGTCGGCCCGCTCGTTTTGGCGAAGGGCCTCGAGTAGGTAGTAACGGAAGTAGTAGGTAGCCGGCACCAGACTCGTATCGCGCACCACAGTATCGAGAACACCGTCGATGTCTTCTTCGGGAATGACGCCGGTGAGTACGGCCAGGATGCTACTGTGTTGGTCGAAAAAATCCAGGCTGGGCCGTTCGGCCACGAGGTGGCGGTCGGGCAGGTAATACTTATTGCGGATGGTCATGACCGCCCGATTAAACAAACTGCCCCACTCGTTGCCGGTCTCCCCGAGAGCATCGGCGAGCCGATCGGCCGACCGCAGAGCGTGAACGTACTGCAGGACGTAGGGCACGGAGGCATCGAGATCGGCGCCCTCGGCCAGGCCCCGGTTCCCGTTGGGGTACCAGTCTACGAAGGGCTTGTAGATCACATCGCGCAGCAGGCCACTCTCCGTGTCGTAGTGCAGGGCGAAGTAGTCCATGGTCAGCCGAATACCCGGCAGGAGCGGCCGCACGAAGGCCGTATCGTTGGTGCGCAGAAGGTAATCCCACACCATGTCCACGAAAATCAGGGAGTAGCTGGAGTGGAAGAAATTATGCCGCAGCGGGAAGCAGCTCTTCAGCATCCCCTCCGGATTACGGGCGTGGTGAAAGTCGAGCAGCGCGTTGCGGGTGTGACGGTCGTCGCCGCTCAGCGCCTGCCAGACCAGGGCGTGCACCTTGGTGTCGCCTACGTACTGCATGGTTTCGTAGTAGGCGTCGCTGAGGAAGTAGTCCTGAGTGCAGATTTCCACGGTACGGCGGTCGGCGGCTACGATACGGTCGAGCTCGGCATCGTCGCTGCGCCAGGTAGCCGCTAACGGGATGGAACTCGTCACTCGTTGCAGCACGGGAGCGTAGAGCTGGAGGGGCTCCCCGGCGGTGGTCACCAGGATTTCCAGGTAGCGGAAGGTGCGGTACCAGGTGGGTACGTAGCTGCGGTCCGCCCCGCCGTCGGGCAGGAGCACGTCGAAGTAGCCCTTGACCAGCTTACCGGCCGTACTATCGCGGTGGGGCTTGCTGCGGTCGGCGTTGAAGAGGTTCTCCGTCCACGTATACTGCACCCGCGCCCCCGCCCCCCCGGACCACTGCAACGTAGGAAAGCCCATGGTGACCTCCTGCATATCGAGCAGTAGGCGGTAGCTTCCCGCTGGCGGTAGTGTGACGGCCTCCTCGCCGGTCATCCACCCCGGTGATGTGGTAATCCCTTCCTGAATCGGTACGCGCCGGAACGTCTGTTCGCTCAACCTTTGGGGCGGCACGGTGCGCTTCTGTAGCATCCAGCGGAAGCCGGTCCCGTCGGTGACCTCATTACCCCGTTCGAGGAACTGGGCGGCCGTCCAACTGCTGTCGTCGAAGTCCGTTTGCTCCCAGCCCCAGGGGTAGCGCGCGGCGTAGAGGCTATCGGTGGGGTTATTGGCGTACAGCCCGCCGATGATGTCATTATTGTTGGTTCGCCACTTCACCTCGTGGGGCATAATTCCTCCGTTAATCAGAGTTTTATACCTCCCGTCGTACCCATTGCTAGTAAGTACCTCGGCCGCTCCGTAGCCCTGCACCAGCAGCGCCGTGTGTACGCTCTGGATGCCAAACATGCGGTGGTAGCCCCAGTTGGTGACCTGAATGGCTAGGGTATTGGTGCCGGATTGCAGGTAGGGCCGCAGGTCTACCCGATCGTAGCGCCAGTGCTCGACATCCCCCAACTGGGGCCCGAACGCTACCCACTCCCCGTTGACGTACAGGCGGAAGTGGTTATCGGCCGTCACCCCTACGATAAAACTATCCGGCAGCACGGCAAGATCGAACTGGCGGCGGAAGAGCACCACGCTATGATCCTCCACCGGGGCGGCGGGATGGGTAATCCAGTTAGCGGCAAGACTGACGGGCTCATCTGCCGGGGCCGCAGGTGCAACGGAAGTGGCAGCGGCGCTATTCTGGACAGCGCAGAGGAGTACACAGAGCAAAGACCGGATCATCTGGCCAAGGTAACGAACCGACCCCTATGGGGCCCGGTTGAGCAGGCAAACTACCACGCAGTATGAACATCGATCTCGCCGGACAAACCGCCCTCGTCACCGGCTCCAGCACCGGGCTGGGACGGGCCTGCGCCCTCGGACTGGCCGCCGAGGGCATGAACGTGGTAATCAATTACCACAGCAGCAAGGACGAAGCGGACGACACCGCCCACGAAATCACCCAGCGGGGCGGTAAGGCTATCGTCGTCCAGGCCGACGTATCGCAGGAGGACGACGTGAGCCGGATGTTTGCCGAGTGCAACGAGGCCTTCGGTCACCTCGACGTGGTGGTCGCCAATGCCGGGCTGCAGGCCGATGCCGCCTTTACCGAGATGACGCTGGCGGAGTGGAACCGGGTCATCAACGTCGACCTGACGGGGCAGTTCCTCTGCTGTCGCGAGGCCGCCCGGGTATTCCGCAAGCAGGGCATACACGCGCACAGCACGTCGGCCGGCAAAATTATCTGCATGAGCAGCGTGCACGACGAGATCCCCTGGGCGGGTCACGTCAATTACGCCGCCGCTAAGGGGGGGGTCAAGATGCTCATGGAATCGATGGCCCAGGAGCTGGCCGCCGATAAGATCCGGGTGAACGCTATCTCCCCCGGAGCCATTCGCACCGACATCAATAAGGCGGCCTGGAGCACGGAGCAGGCGATGGACAAGCTGCTGCAGCTCATTCCCTACGGCCGCATCGGCGAGAGCGAGGATATCGCCAACCTTTGCATCTTTCTGGCCAGCGACCTGAGCGACTACATTACCGGGGAGTCGATCCACATTGACGGGGGCATGATGCTCTACCCCGGTTTCCGCTTCGGAGGATAGGCGCATACGAGCAGCATCAGCGTAAAGAGCGTCACGCCTACGGAGGTCTCCAGGGTGTTTTCGACCAGGCAGCTCAGGGTGAGCATCGTCCACAGCGCGAAGTACAGGGGATCGCGCCACCGACCACCCCCGAAGCCGATGAGCAGAAAGCAGCCGACCGTGATGACGAAGCCCACCAGCCCCCCGGCCGCCAGGGCGGTGACGAACTGATTGTGTGGCCGCTTACCGGGCACTCCGGGCAGGGCTACGGCGTACTTATCATCCATCACTCGGCGCAAGTTGCCGAAGCCTACCCCCAGCAGCGGATGCTCACGCCATACCTCCAGGCCCAATCGCATACTGGTCAGCCGGCCGGTATCGGAGTACTCACCACTGTCCTGACTGGGATCGCGGTGCATTAGCTCGTAGCGCATGTACTGCAGCTTGGTCCGGAAGGTGGGCACCGTCACGTAAGCCAGTACGGGTACGGAAAGTAGCACGACCAGGCCCCCCGTAAGCAGTCTGTAGCGTCCCTGCCCGATCGCCCACCATACGAGTAGCACCCCCACCCCGGCGTAGGCGGTGGCCAGTCCCGAGCGCACTGCCAGTAGGTGAAGGGCAATAAAGAGGAAGCTCCCTAGGACGGCAAGCCAGCGACTCCGGTACTGGAGCCCCCCGTGTATACCGATCACCGCACAGAGCGCCACCAGCAGCGAAAAGCGAACGTGGTTATGGCGGGGGACGGGCATGGGCTGGGCCTGCACGATGAGGGCATTGATCTGCTCAAAGTGTAGGGCGTAGTTGAAGAGTACGCCCGCGACCACCGCCGCTACGAAGGCGCACAGGGCGGTGCGGGGGAAAGCCGTCGGACGGATTAGCGTGGGACGGGGTAGAACCGCCGCCCACGCGATCGGTAGCAACAGCAGCGGAAGTTTAATCCGCAAACGCTCGAGCAGGTAATTCCAGTCCTGCGTCTGCCAGATGCCGACTAGCATCACGAGGTAGAGTCCGGCCAGCCCCCAAAAAAGTGAGGAGCGGAGCATAGGGGAAAGACCGGCACGCCACCGAGGGTTGATCCCACGCCGCGGATCGAGCACCAGGGCGACGACCGTGAGGATCGTAGCCACCGAAAGCACCACCGGCGAGAATACGAGCCCCACGAAAATGCCCGGTATACTTACCGTCAGCCACCCCCGGTCTTGCCATAGTTCGCGCAGCCTCACCCCGCCAAGATAGGTCCGGACCCAGCGACGTGGCTATCTTCGCCGCCATGGAAGTATTCGACCGCCTGACCCAGCTGATCGCCGAGATTGAGTCCGCCCCGGCCCCCACCCCCGAGGCCGTCGAGGCCTTCCGCATCCGTTACCTGGGCAGTAAGAATGTACTAAAGCCGCTGATGGGCGAAATTCGCACCATCCCCAACGAGCGCAAGCCGGAGTTCGGCCAGTTGGTCAACCGAGCTAAGGAGGTGGCCCAGCGGCGGTACGATGATCTACTGACAGCCACCAAAAACGGGGAGCAAAGCCAGCAAGCGAGCGACCTTGATCTCACCGCCCCCGCCGAGCCCCTGCCCCTAGGTAGCCGCCACCCCATCGCGCTGACCATGCGCCGCATCGTTTCCATCTTCGAGCGCATCGGCTTTACCGTCGCCGAGGGGCCCGAAATCGAGGACGACTGGCACAACTTCTCGGCCATGAATACGCCGGAGGACCACCCCGCCCGCGATATGCAGGATACCTTCTACGTCAGCGCCGGCATGCCCACCGGGCCGGACCACACCGCCATGCTCCTGCGTACCCATACCAGCTCGGTGCAGGCCCGGACCATGGAAACGCAAAAGCCACCCATCCGTATCATTGCCCCCGGTCGGGTGTACCGCAACGAGACCATCAGCGCCCGCAGTCACGCCCAGTTCCACCAGGTGGAGGGACTCTACATCGCTGAGCGTGTCAGCTTCGCCGATATGAAGGCTACCCTGCTGCACTTCGCCCGGGCCATGTACGGACCGGAGACGAAGATCCGCCTACGCCCCAGCTACTTCCCCTTCACCGAGCCCAGTGCCGAGATGGACATCTGGTGGGGCCTGGAAACCGAACACGACCACCGCATCACCAAGGGCACCGGCTGGCTGGAGATCATGGGCTGCGGCATGGTCGACCCGCAGGTGCTGACCAACTGTGGCATCGACCCCGAGCGGTACAGCGGCTACGCCTTCGGCATGGGCATCGAGCGGCAGGCCATGCTGCTGTATAACATTCAGGACATCCGGCTGATGTTTGAGAATGACGTGCGGTTTCTGCGGCAGTTTGCCTCAGTACTGTAGCGACGGGTTAGCTACGCTGCTTCCTTCGGAGGTTAGCCGTCGCTACACGTAGATATCCAGGATCGAGATCAGCCCGAAGGCCACGCTAGCCAACCCGTTTGTAGTGAAAAAGGCCAGGTTCACCCGGCTCAGATCGCCCGGCCGCACCAGGCTATGTTGGTAGGCTAGTAAGGACAAGAACAGCGCGCCCGCCACCACCGTGAGCCAGCCAAACTCTGGATAGAATTGGTGCTGGAAGTACAGGGCATAAACAAGGGCGGCCGCACAGAGCAGATGCAGTATGCGTCCCAGCCGCAGGGCCCCCACCGTACCGAGTTGTACGGGAATGGAGTAGAGCTCCTCCCGCCGGTCGAACTCCTCGTCCTGCAGCGCATAGATAATGTCAAAGCCTGATACCCAGAGCAGCACCACCGCACCGTATAGCACTGGCAGCAATGCCCAGGAGGCGGTCACGGCAAGATATGCTCCCACGGGGGCAAGGGCCAGTCCGAGTCCGAGTACAAAATGACAGAGGTAGGTGAACCGCTTAGTGTAACTATAGCCCAGAATAACGGCTAGTGCAACCGGGGCGAGGGCCAAACAAAGTGGGTTAAGCAGCCCGGCACACGCCAGAAAGAGCGCACAATTGAGCAATACGAAATTGCGGGCGGCCGTGGCCGAGATGGCCCCCGCCGGTATCTCGCGCACGGCCGTACGGGGGTTCCTGCGGTCGATGTGGCGGTCCAGGTAGCGGTTAAAAGCCATCGCCGCCGAACGGGCGAAGACCATGCAGCCGAGCACGAGCAGGAGCTTTCCTAGGCTCAGTACGCCGTGGTCGAGGGTAGCCAGGAAGAAGCCCAGCAGCGCGAAGGGCAGGGCGAAGATGGTGTGGCTGAACTTGACGAGAGAGAAAAAGCGACTGACCCGGCGCAGGCTGGACATAGGCGGTGGCAACTGACGGCGGAGGGTAAAAGCGGTAGGCCGGCCATTTGTTGCTCCGCAGAATTTTACCCCGGCCACCAACGCCGGGGTACCGCTACTACGTCTGACGGTCCAAATCCCCCCCCTTATGCGACTACTTACTTACTCCGCCCTGGTATTCTTCCTCCTGCTCACCGGTTGTACCGAGGACGAATGTATGGAAACCGTCCACTACCAGAGCTACCAGCCCGTACTGGTCTCGGCGGCGGATTGGCGTAGTACCGACTTCACCTACGAGGCCGCCGGCGAGGTCTGCGAGCCCTCCGGCTTCTACGTTTACGGCGATTACCTCCTCATCGTGGACCGCAACGCCGGCCTGCATATTTTCGACAACCGCGATAACGATGCCCCGCGCCCGCTGAGCTTTCTGCCCATCCCCGGCGGACAGGGCATCGCCGTACGCAACAATATCCTTTACGTCAGTCAGTACCTCGATCTGCTGGCCTTCGACCTGAGTGATCCCAAGGAACCGCAATTTCTTCACCGTACGGAGGACGTCTTCGAGCTTTACTCGGTATTCGCCGGCCAGATGGCCTACACCGGGGAGTATATCGTGGAATATGAACCCACCAACGAGGTGATGGAGCTCAGCTGTAGCGAGGCCCGTGCTAGGGAGAACAGCTTCTGGGCAGACGGCCTCTTCTTTGCCTCTACGAGCATCACTAACAATATGTCTGGCAGTCGCAGCGCCGGGTTCACCACCGAAGTAGTAGGGCAAGGAGGTAGCCTAGCCCGCTTCACCATCTCCAACGGCACGCTCTACGCCGTAGACCAGCAAAGCCTGCGCACGTTTTCGCTGGAAAATCCTGCCGAGCCCGCCTTCGTCGGCACCACCGCCCTGGGGTGGGACATCGAGACCATCTTCCCCTACAAGGACCAGCTCTACATCGGCTCCACTTCAGGAATGCACATTTACGACGTAAGCACCCCCCTGCGCCCGGAGTATCTGTCCACCTTCGAACACGTGCTGAGTTGTGACCCCGTGGTGGTGCAGGACGACGTAGCCTACGTCACTATGTGGGGCGGCAGCGACTGCGGTAGCCGCACCGATCAGCTGACTGTCCTGAATGTAAGCAATCCCCGCCGCCCCATCGAGCTAGAGACTATCCCCATGGAACAGAGCCACGGCCTGGGCATAAAGGACGACCGCCTCTACCTCTGCAGCGGCACCCTGGGCATCAAGGTATTTGCCCTACGGGAAGACGGCCGCCTCGGTCCGCTCCTTACCACCGAGCCTGGCTTCAATGCCCGCGACATCATCGTACGGCACGACCGCCCCGAACTGATCGTGTTCGGCTGGGAGCAGGCCGGCATCCGGCAGTACGATTACACGGAGGCCGGAGAGGTCGTGGCGGTGAGCGATATCTCCATCTGCCCTGTACAACTTTAGTACTACTACATCCTGCATCCGTATATTCACCTAGTCCACCAGTCAACCATGCGCTACTCCCTCATCCTACTTTTCCTACTGAGCGTCTCGGTTGTGGTAGCGCAGGACCGGCAGCTCTACGCCGACCGGGTGGAGGTACGCGGCGGCCGTGACCGCAGCGGCACGGTGACCGAATACGACTACGGCCGCCAGGTCACGATTGAAAAACGGGGCGGTCGGGTGAGTACCATCCCCTGGCGTCGTATCGTACGGGTACACTTTGCCCTGGATCAGGAGGAATTGATGCGCAGGGACGACCCTACCGCTGGGGCACAGGACGTCACTGCGGCCCCCGACCGTGGTTGGCGGCACCAGCTTACTACTACGATGGGCCTCTCGCGTTCCCCCCTCCCCTTCAACCAATTCGGTAGTCGGGGGCAACTCAACGTCGGGGCCGGGGCGGCCTACCACTACGTGCGGCCCGTGGGCAAGGTGCTCGTAGGGATAGGCGGCGGTGCCGAGGTCATGAGCCCCCGCAACGAAGAGCGCGTCCTCCTGCTTACGGGTCTGGCGGAATACCAGCTTGGTGACGGACGGCTACGTCCACTCGTCCGCCTACTGGCCGGTGCCAACCTTCCCCTGGGCCACCCTGACCTACAGCTCAGCGGGCGGAGCGTGGGTTACGTGGCGCATCCCGCCGTGGGTATAGCGCTGCTGCCGCCCCGGGGACGGTGGGGCACGCTGCTATTCGACGTGGGTTACCGCTTTACGCAGGTGGAGTTCCGCACCGAAAACCAGAACCTGGAGCTCGTCAGCCGCCGCATCAATTACCGCCGCCTCATCTTCACTATCGGCACCCGCTTCTAAGGTGGCGGCCGTCGACTATACTGACGAACGAAGCCTCGTAGCCGCCTGCCTACGTGACGACCGCCGGGCCCAGGAGGCCTTCTATCGCCGCTATGCCCCGGCCGCCCTCACGAGTTGCCGCCGCTACGCCCCCGGGCCCGACGAGGCTATGGACCTGCTCAACGGTGGCATGATGAGAGTCTTCGAGCGCCTGGATCAGTTTCGCTGGGAGGGTAGCCTGGAAGGCTGGGTGAAACGGCTGGTGTTTCACTACACCGTCGATCAGTACCGCCGCCGGCGGCAGCGCCCTACCCTGGAGATCGCCGACTGGGATCAGGCCACCGACGATACCGTCACCCACCGCCTCTACGCCGACGACCTCTGCAGGCTTATCGACCTACTGCCGGAGCCCAGTAAGGAGGTCTTCTGGCTCTTTGCCGTAGAGGGCTACAGCCACGCCGAGATCGCCGGCAAACTTCACTTCAGCGAGGGCAACAGCCGCTGGCACCTCAGCAAGGCCCGCCAACTGCTGCGCGACCGCCTCGCCCAATCCACCCACCAACACAGCCGTTATGCCGGATAAGTTCCCCCCCACCTGGTCCGCCGACGAGGCCTTCTGGAACGAGGCCTGGCAGGACATGGACCACCGCCTCAGCCAGCGCCGCCGCCGTCGCCGCGGTAGTCCCCTCCCCTGGCTCCTCCTGGCCCTCTTGCTGCTAGGACTGATCGGGGCGGGCACGCAGGTGCAGTGGTCCTGGCAGGACGCCGAAGCCGTCTCGCCTCCCCCAACCAATCCGACACCCGACCAGCCAACTGGTGGATACATTGCAGAACCAGCTGTTGCCCCCCGTTCCGAACCGGAGGCTAGGGACCGGATCGCGAAGGATACCCGCCCAACTGACGGGCACGTTGCTGGGGTAGCTACGCGCAGGCTTGCACCGGCGCGCCCCGCCCAACCGGACGTAGCGCCGCCGGTTTTCCCATATGAAGAAAATAGGGTCATAGCCCTTCCTACGCTACCTATCGCGCTACTTGACGTTCCGCTCAGCTTACCACATCCGGTGGTTGTGGAGGAGATTATCCCCGTCGAGAAGCCGGTGAGGGTGGTCGTGGCACTGGGGGCTAGCACGTATACGACCTCCCGGCGGCTGGGTGGCTTTGCCGAGGTAGACTACCTGGTGGTGCGGGGACGCTGGCAGTTTCCGCTGGCCCTGCGCTACGACTACGGGGCCAGGGAGGTGAGTGCCGATCCGCTGACGCCGCAGGAGCTGCTCGACTTTTTCAATCGTACGGGAATCGTGGCCGGAAACAACAGGGCCGGAGCCTCGGAGGTCCTGTACACCCACGAGCTATCGCTACGTACCGGAGTGATGCGCGCCCTGGACCGTAGCGCCCGCTTGACCCTAGGTGCCGGGGTCGGACTGCGGTTTACCCTGGCCGGTGAGGGACCGGTAGTTTCGGGCGTACCCGGAGTAGGCGCCCTGGAACGTGCTGCCCTGAATAGTAGCGCCGCCCTATCTTCATTTAGTTCGCCGGTAAATTCGGTCGGTCCCTACCTCGATCCCCGCATCCACCGCTGGGGCGCAGATGGCTGGCTGCAACTGCGGTACGGGTTTGGGCGCAGCTGGGGCGTGCTGTTGGGTACCAGCCACACTTTCACACCTATCTACCGGGAGGAGCGGCTGGACGTGGATCGGACGCGTATCGAAGTGGGGCTTACCAAAGGGTTCTGAAATGCCTACCTTTGCGGGCCATTTGCGCAAGAGCCCATGAAAAAAGACATTTCCCCCCCCGCGGTCACCGACGTAGCCGTCGCCGTGGTGCCCCGGCAGGAGGACGCCGAAGACCTCTGGGACATCTACCTCATCAATCTGCGCGCTACGCCGCTGGAGAACGTACTCGTGACCAGTCAGGGTTACGGGAGTGTCGACGGGGTGGATAAGACGACTACGGTGCTCCGCCACTTTCACCAGACGCTGCCACCACGGGAAGCCGTGAAGATTGAGCCCATTCAGCCCGATCTGTTTGAGATCAGCAACGAGTACTGGGTAAGCTTCAATGACGGCGAACACATGCTCGATAAGCGCTATGTGTTTGCCCCCGGCACCATCGGGGATGATGCCCTGACCGAGCTTCCCGTACTCGATCGCCCCGGAGTGATGCAGCAATGAGCCGGCCGGCCCCCAAGCGCGTAGCCGATAGCTTCACCACGATGTCGGAGCTGGTGATGCCCAACGATACCAACCCGCAGGATAACCTCATGGGCGGCAATATGCTGCGGTGGATGGACATCTGCTGCGCCATCTGCGCCGGTAAGCACTGCGCCCGTCCGGTGGTGACCGCCAGCGTCGACAACGTGGCCTTCCAGAGCGCCATTCGCAACGGGGAGGTGATCACCCTGGAGGCGAGCGTTACCCGGGCCTTTAACACGAGCATCGAGGTCTACGTGGAGGTCTTTGCCGCCACCATGCAGGGCACCCATCCGCGCCGCACCCATCATGCCTACTTCACCTTCGTGGCCCTGGATAAGGACAACGGCTCCCCGGTGCCCGTGCCGGAGCTTTTACCACTGACCGAGATCGAGCAGCAGCGCTATGCCGCAGCCCTCCGCCGCCGCGAGCTGCGCCTGGTGCTAGCCGGACGGATGAAGCCGAGCGAGGCCAGTCAACTACAGGAACTCTTCGCCACGCCATGAGGATCGTCACCTACAACGTCAACGGCATCCGCGCCGCCCTAAAGAAGGGCCTGGCCGAGTGGGCGGCCGAGACGGATATTGACATCCTTTGTCTACAGGAGACCAAGGCCACCCCGGAGCAGGTCGACATGGCAGAATTAGCTGAGATGGGACTACGCTTTGGTGCCTGGCACAGTGCAACGAGCAAAAAGGGCTACTCCGGCGTACTCACCCTGAGTCGGCAGGCCCCCGACCTGGTAGTGGAGGGTTGCCAGTTGGACGTATACGACTGCGAGGGCCGCGTGATCCGTACCGACTTCGGCGACCTTACCATCCTAAACTGCTACTTCCCCAACGGCGGGCAGGGCGACCACCGGCAGGAGTACAAGTACCGCTTCCTGGATGACTTCCTGGCCTTCGTACAGGACCTCCGCAAGACAAGGCCTCATCTATTGGTCGTGGGCGACTACAATATCGCCCACCACCCCATCGACCTGCACGACCCCAAACGCAACGAGACCACTACGGGCTTCCTACCGGAGGAGCGGGAGTGGATGACCAAGTGGTTCGCTGCCTCGGACACCGTCGATACCTTGCGCCACCTCTACCCCGACCGGGAGATGTACAGCTGGTGGAGCTACCGCGCGAACGCCCGCAACAATAACAAAGGCTGGCGCATTGACTACCATAGCCTTAGCCGCAGCTACCTGGATCGGCTGGTGGATGTGCAGCACCTTACCGAGGCTAAGCATAGTGATCACTGTCCTATTTTGCTGGAGCTCCGGTAAGCGTTATGTGGCGCCTGCGGCGCAGTGTGTTTACCACGGATTATTCACGGATAGAACACAGATTTGCCACAGATTATCTGTACCTGCGGTGCAAACCTCATAGGGTATAATCCGTGATCCATCCGTGGCAAATCCGTGGTGACAAACTGTAGCGGAGCTGCTCCCAACAAAATCATACCTCCCTTGAGAATTTTCCTAGACAACGCCGCCACCACCCCCCTAGACCCCGAGGTACTCGCCACCATGACCCAGGTGATGGCCGACACCTACGGCAACCCCTCCAGTATCCACGCCGAGGGGCGCAAGGCGCGTAGTCTGATCGAAGCGGCCCGCAAGACCGTCGCCAACGCCCTGAACTGTAGCATCGGGGAGATATTCTTCACGTCCGGGGGCACCGAAGCCAATAATATGGCGCTCAAAAATGCCGTGCGCGACCTCGGCGTACGGCGCATCATCTCCTCCCCCCTCGAGCACCACTGTGTGCTACATAGTCTAGAGGCGATCCGGGCGACGGGGGCAGCCGAGATCGACATGGTAGCGATAGATGGTAAAGGCCACGTCGATCTGGCCGACCTTGAACGGCGACTGGCGAGCGATGACCGCAAAACACTGGTGAGCCTCATGCACGCCAACAACGAGATCGGTAACCTGCTGCCGCTGGAGGAAGTGGCTCAGTTGTGCGGGGACGCGGGTGCATACTTTCACTGCGACACCGTCCAGACCATGGGCTACTACCCGATCGACCTGGCAGCTACCCGTGTAAGTTTTCTTTCCGGTTCGGCGCATAAGTTCTACGGGCCGAAGGGCGTAGGCTTCGTCTACATCAATAGTGATAATATCGTCGGGCCCTATCTGGACGGCGGAGCGCAGGAGAGAAACATGCGGGGGGGTACCGAGAATATTTACGGCATCGTCGGACTGGCCAAGGCCCTACAGCGGGCCGTGGAGCAGCGGGAGGTACGGATGAGGCATATGCACGAGCTCAAAGCCTATTTCATGGAGCAGCTACGTGTCCGCTACCCGGAGGTAACCTTCAATGGCGATCCGCAGCGCGGGCACGCGAAGGTGCTTTCGGTAAGCTTTCCCCAGTCGCCGAAGGGGGACCTACTGCTGATGAACCTGGACTTGAACGGTATTTCGGCTAGTGGCGGTTCGGCCTGCTCGAGTGGTATCGACGTGGGCTCGCACGTCGTGGGGCATTTGTACCCGGATTCGCCGCGGCATACTATTCGGTTTAGCTTTAGTCACCACAATACGCGGGAGGAGGTGGATGCGGTAGTGGAGAAGTTGGAAGGAATGCTTTAGCTATTTCTTAACGTGGCGACTTTGGAACTGACTGGTGAGGAACCTATCTTACCGTAAATCCCGGTCCATGCCATCTAGCTATACTACCATTCTTCTACTTTTCTGCGCTGGGCTATCGTTGACCGGATGCGAAAAGGATGGTATTGACCCCGCACAAGTGTTACTAAGTTTCACTCCTATGGAAAGTGAGGTGTACCAGCCCCTTTCCCTTGAGTTAGAATACGTACGTACGATCATACCGAGAGAAGACACCTACGCTATCGGTGGATTGGACCGGCGTCCGACTGGCGATCAGGATCATCGTAGCCCATACCTAAACGAACTTATTCGCTTTAATACGGGTGTTCAGCAAGTTGCGACAGTTACCGGCCCGGGGCGCATTGCGGGCATCCAGCCACGCTTTGGTACGGCTGCTCTGGTGAATGTGCTCTCAGGAGATACGATTCGGGTCAGGACGTGTGTACCGGACTATATCGCGCTGAGTCAACCGTTGGACATGGGCGGAGGCGGGGTGTATGGTATCGAAGTCCAGTTTGATCCCGATAATGTACACGAGATCGAGGGGGAGCTCTTTTTAGACTTTACGGGAACCGTCGGGGAACCGGGGGCAGAGTAACTTGCGGCCTGCCGCCCCGATAGCTATAGGGGAAGACTGCATCATACTATGTGGGAGACCGTTATTGGACTAGAGGCGCACGTACAGCTCGCTACGGAGAGCAAGGCTTTCTGTGCCGACCTTAATCTTTTTGGAGGGGTGCCAAATGATCACATCAGTGTAGTAAGCCTCGGCTACCCCGGCACCCTACCCTACCTCAATGAGCGGCAGGTGGAGTACGCCGTGCGGCTCGGCCTCGCTCTCGGCTGTAGGATCAATCGCCGTAGCACCTTCGACCGTAAAAATTACTTCTACGCCGACCTGCCGAAAGGTTACCAAATTACGCAGGACGAATCGCCGATCTGTATGGGGGGTGCGCTACCCATCCGGTACACCGATGCCGAGGGGCGGGAGGTCAACCGGGAGGTGCAGATCCACCACATCCACATGGAGGAGGATGCCGGTAAGTCCATCCACGCGGAGGGCGAACCCTTTAGCCGCGTCGACCTTAATCGTGCCGGCACTCCCCTCCTGGAGATCGTCACCGAGCCCAACCTCCGCAGCGCCGAGGAGGTCGATGCATTCATGAGCGCCATGCGCCGGCTCGTGCGCTGGCTTGGTATCAGCGACGGCAACATGGAGGAGGGCAGTCTGCGCTGCGATGTCAACATCAGCGTACGTCCTACCGGACAGGCCGCCTACGGCACCCGCGCCGAAATCAAGAACATGAACTCCATGCGGTTCGCCCGCCGGGCCATCATCTACGAGGTCGAGCGGCAGATCGGTATCTTGGAAGCGGGTGACACGGTACAGCAGCAGACACGACAGTTCGATCCTCAGTCCGGAACCACCTCCGCCCTACGCGACAAGGAGGATGCCCACGACTACCGCTACTTCCCCGATCCGGACCTGCCACCGGTGGTGCTCTCCGAAACTTACGTGCAAAAACTTCGCGCGGACATGGGCACCCTCCCCTGGCAGGCCGACGCGCAACTCCTCGAGCTTGCCCTTACTCCAGAGGACGTCGCCCTGATCGCCGAGGACCGCCACCACTTCGCTACCTTCCTCCACTACGCCGCGGCTTCCCCCTCCGTACCCGAGCTCAGCAAGCTGTGGATCAACCGCATCCTACCCCACCTCCAGCAGCAGGAGCAGCAGCAGCAGCAGGAGCTCAGGCTTACCCCCCAGCAGCTCGCCGGCTTACAGCAACTTATCGCCGCGGGCAAGGTCAGCGCCGCCAACGCCGCCTCCCGCCTCCTACCGGACCTACTAGAGCGCCCCGGCGATCCGCAAGAACGTGCCGAGGTACTGGGACTGATCCAGAACACCGACACCGACTTCCTCCGCCAGGTGGCCGGCGAGGTCATTGCCGCTCACCCCAGTAAGGTCTCTGCATACCGGGGCGGCAAGAAGGGGTTGATCGGCTTTTTTATGGGCGAGGTGATGAGGCGTAGTGGGGGAAGTGCGGAGCCGAAGGAAACACAGGCGCTGCTGCGGGGTATGTTAGATAGCTGATCGTTCGCGGACGCAGATAGTGCAGTAAAAAATCTACCGCAGAGTGCGCAGAGTACCGCAGAGACACATCTAATGACGGCTCTGCGTCCCTCTGCGCACTCTGCGGTTGAATAAAAAGTTGTACCAAGTCAGCTTTAGCGTAAGCCCTTACGTCACCGCGGTGCATAACACTTTTGTCGCAGTTTTCTTACGGAGCAATGACCCCAACCACCTACCAAGACTACCAACAGTGGTGGCAACAAGACGGCCACCAGGCCACCGCCGCCTACACCGAAGGGCTCACTTCCTACATTGCCGACCTCCCCCCCCAGCTCGCCCTCACACTCAGCGGCATCGAGCTAGCCGAAATCCTCCGCGACCGCCTCGGCAAAGACGTATTCGACGCCGCCCTCGACCCCACCCACACCGTAGCCAGTCACCTCGCCACCCGCTCCGACGGCAGCTGGCTCAAGTACTGCAATACTGTAGGCATCAACGTACGTACCATTGGCAGCTTTTGGAACGTGCTCAAGTACGCCCTCACGCTACCCGATCATATCCGCGGCATTCACCTACTTCCCATCTGGGAGCCGGGCGTAGTCGGAAGCCTCTACGGCATGGCCAGTTGGAACCTCAACCCGGAGTTTCTCGACCTGGAGGCCCTGCGCATGTACCCCCAGCTACGCTCCATCGAGGCACAGCTCAAAGTCGTCGTGAACCTACTTCACGCCATGGGCAAGTTCGTCGGCATGGACGTCATCCCCCACACCGACCGCTACAGCGAGATGGTGCTTGCCAACCCCAGCTACTTCGAGTGGCTACGGCGCGATGACCTGACCATTACCGATCACCACGAGAACCTGCACAAGGACGCCGAGCAGGCGATTGTCGACTGGCTCACCAGCGTCAGCCCGGGCGTTATGCACGAGGCAGACAGGTTCTTCCACCAACAATCCGAAGCCGAGCGCCTCGTCCTCCTCTTCGGCCAGCCCGGAGATTATACAAAACGCCGTGAGCGTCGGGTTGACCTGGTCGACTACCTCTACCGTCTCGGCCTCGAACCCGTACCCGCCACCATGGCCCCGCCTTATCGCGGGTTAGAGGTCGACCCCGACCCCGCCGCTTTGACCGTTGACGAGGCCGGCCGCCGCTGGCGCGACTATCGCATCACCCAGCCGCAGAAGATGAGCCGGGTGTTCGGTCCCCTCACCCGCTTTAAGCTCTACGGCCGCAAGGACGACAATCGCGACTGGGCCATCGACTTCGACCGGCCACGCTCCGAGGTGTGGGACTACTTCACCCGCCACTACGCCCGGGTGCAGTCCACGTACCACTTCGACTTCATGCGCGGCGACATGTCGCACGTACAGATGCGGCCGCAGGGCGTGCCCGACCAGATTGGTGACTACTACGACCCACTGTGCGCGGCAAAACGGCGCATCGCGGACCACACTCCCCACTTCGCCTACTTCGCCGAGAGTTTCCTAGCTCCCAGCGGCGTGATGGCTTACGGTGATGAGATACAACACCTTATGGCTAGTGAGGCGGATATTACCTTAGGTAATTTACAATCGATGGTCCCCGGCTCGACCGAGTTTATGGATGCGCTGGAATCTTACCTTGAGATTGCCGAGGTCACCCCCGTTACTCCGGCATTCACGGCCATCACCGGGGATAAAGACGACCCCCGCTTCGATCATTTTCACCACCACGGAGAGGTGGCACGCCTTTTCACCGGCCTTTTCCTGGATCGGCTTCCCCTCTACTTTTCGCTCGGCTTCGAGCAACGTGATCGTCACCCTCAGCCCGCTCCCAACGAGGTGTACACCAAGCTCTACGTCTTTCAGGAGCGCGGTGGCCGGAAGTCCGTCAGTGGCCCCTGGCAGTGGGGGGGCAACTTTGAACTTTTTGCGGCGCTACAGGAGCTTCACCGGTTCGCGGCCGGCAGTCTGGCACACATGGGCGCGGCCGCCGGTGCGGTGCAAGTAGAAGCGAGCGGATTGGTCTACTGGCTGCGGCCGGATACCTACGGCGACGGGAGCTACCTCTTCGTGGTCAACTTCGCAGCGGAGGCGCGGGCGGGGGAGCTTCGGATGACTACATCCTACCAGCAGGCCGATCTGCTTTACGCCTGGCCGCAGACGGTGCAGCATACGGTACCGGTGGGTGAGGTAGTGCGGCTGGGGGAGTTGGGTAAGGGGGCGGTGCGGTGTTATCGGCTGACGTAGAATCGCTACGAATACCGTAACTTGATGAAAGAAAATATTTGAAATGGGAGCAGTACGAATTGAAGATAGACACTACTCTTACGAAGAGTACATTGATTTGCTAAACTCAAGTAAGTTCAAGATAGAGTATCTGGACGGTCAGCTGAGAATGATGTCCGGCGGGTCCCAGGCGCATGCTAGCATCAATGACACCTTACAGGGTGAACTTTATCTTCGACGGGGAGACTGTAAGGTGAGGGGTAGTAATGTGGCGGTCTACGTAGAGTCATCTAATCGCTATTACTATCCGGATCTTACGGTGGTTTGCGCCGATGAGCAGCAGTATACAAATGCGAGCATTGCGCAGTTAGTCAATCCTACGATGATAGTCGAAGTGTTATCTAAAGGTACTGAGCACATCGATCGGGGTGAGAAATTCCATGCGTATTTCAGTATTCCAAGCTTTATGGAGTACATCCTGGTCGATAGTCGATCAGTACGCGTAGATGCGTTTTATCGCGAAGCACCCGATAGCTGGTCCATGCGCTCTTACTACCGTATGGACGATGAGGTGGAGTTTCGCTCTATGGGCGTCAGACTCCCTATTCACATGATTTATGCGGAGGTCACGCTCTAGGATCAAGCAATCTTAACAACGAACCACTATACCGGTCCGACGGTATGATCAATAGTACAATCACCAGCGCTGGATAAAAGTCAATGACAACGCGAGCGGGTTATAGGTATCGAATCGTTTACGTGCAACGTTCGAGTTTCTGATCACAATCAAGTCAAAGTCATTGCGCTCCGTGAACAGTAGCCGCACCTGTCCTGCAATGGAGAAGCTGCGGCTGAGGTGATATTGCAAGCCTGCGTCTAGGGTGACCCGATAAAATTTGAAAGAGTATAGATTTGTTGGCCCGTACTTTGGTGCTGCTTCATACCCATGCCGGACTCTTTCGTACACGTTAATGTGTGCCTTTGCCAATACTAGTGCAGATGTTCGGTTAGTGATTCTTATTTCCGTACTGAGGGGAACCATGAGTGATGAGTAGTTTCGTCTAGAGGAATAAATTTGAATGCGAATTCCATCAATTTTCTGCTGAGGAGGGTCATACGGACGCTCAAAAGTTTCTCGACGGTATGCAGCCCCTATTCCAGAACTAACCTGAACTCGACCGAATGCGTTAAACACAACGTGACTTAATGATAAATCTATAGAATATGTCCCAAAAAACTCAGGTTGCCGCCTGAGCAGATTTTCCGAAGGGTACTGTGGGAAATCATATAATCGCTTATCGTGTTGCTCCACGCTGGTGGTCAACATAACGCTCCATTTTTTTACTTTAGGGAGCGGTTGGTACTGGCCAAATAGAACTGTCGGGAGTAGATTTAACAGCAAAACTAGGATGAGCGTGGTGAGCATTCTCATGGCATACTGGAGTTGCCGATCTTCTATCCCATGGCCTCCCTATTAAAGATAGTTCATCCACTCGGCTCCCGTGTAGACAACACGAAAAAAAGTCTGTCGCGGCCCACCTCTCTATCAGACTTGCAATCGGTGTTAAAGGTCACACGGGAGCTACCACCGCGGCTAGAAGCTATGAACCGGAATGACCAGCGTAAGTGTTTTATTCGATTTGCCTAGCACCCGCGGCCCCGCCCTATGCATCCTCCTCTTCTACCTCCAGCACCACCAGGGCCGGAGCCTCGATGTCGTCGCGCAGGTGCGCCAACAAATCGTGCCGGTCCGTACCCTCCGTTTCGCGGAGGATGACCAGGTCGGACTTGTTTAACGTGCTGGTAAGGCCCTCGACGAGGTTGTCGGTCTCGGCGTGCTGGACGGTCATCTCGGCGGTGAGCCCAGCGCGGGCAACCAGGGTACGGGCTTTTGCCTCGAAATCATCTTCCCAGCGGCTTTCCTCTTCCGTTTCGAGCAGTAGCAGGAGCAGGGGTCGTTTGCGGGTTTCGGCTAGCTCGCGGAGAACGGTGACTAGGCGGACTCCGAAGTCAGCCGGACGACTTAGGGGGAGGACCAGACGATCGACCTTCTGGATGCCGGAGTGGATGAGGATGGCCTGACAGTGCTTCTCCTCGGCGTAGCGGCTCAGCAGATCGGCAGCGTCGGAGGTGTAGGCTAAATCGTGCTCGATGCGCTCGCCCTCCACGGGGATGGCCTCGATGTCACGCTCGAGCTCCTGGGTGAATTTGCCGTCGTCCTGCTCGCGGGCTTGTTGGGGGCTGGTCTGCTCGGGAATCATGCGGTAGCCGAGGACGAAGAGCTTGAGGCGGGAGAAGTTGTTAAGCAGGTCGAAGGAGGGAAGGTCGTCTTCGCCGCGGCCCTTCAGCTCGACGGGCAGTAGGATGTACGGTCGGCGTATCTCCGGGGCAATGTGCGTAGGCTGGGGGGCGGTGACCTCCTTACCCCGGTCGTAGTACAAAAACCAGCCGAAGGACACGGCGATGGCACCGATACCGATGTAAATCGACAGGGCCTCCATCAGCGCGATAAGGCCGAAGCAGGCCACCGCGCCGAGGATCGGGATCACCGGGTAGAGCGGAATACGAAAGGTGGGCGCATACCATAGCTCCCGGCGGCGGCGACACAGCACCAGGGTAATGCAGATAAGCCCGTAGAGAATCAGGTGCAATAGCGAGGCTACCTCGGCCAGTACTTCGAGCCGACCGATGAACAGGGACGCCATAATGGGTAGACCCACAACGCCTAAGGCCACGTAGGGGGTGCCGTACTTGGGGTGCAGCTCGCCGCTTTTCTCCGGCAGCAGCTTATCGCGGCCGAGGGCATAGACGGTGCGGCTGGCACTGAGAATGGACGCATTGGCGCTGGACAGCGTAGCCAGCAGTCCGGCGAAGAGAATGCCTAGTGCGCCTACCGTGCCGACGAGCTTGCGGCCCACATCTACCGTAGCGGTCTCCCCCAGCTCGCTGAGCTCCTCGGCGGTAAAGAGACTCGTAGTGACGAAGACCACCAGGACATACACCGCTGTCGCGATCAGGACGCTACCAGCCAGAGCCTGCGGGAGGGTTTTGTAGGGTGTCTTGACCTCCCCGGCTACGGTGGCGATCTGCACGAAGCCAAGGAAGGAGGTGAACACCAGGGCAGTGGTGGTAAGGATGGCCATGACGCCGTTGGGGGCCAGGGCTTCGGGTAGACGCTGTTCGCCGGTCGCTCCAAACACATCGAGCAGTCCGTAGCCGAAAAGCGTGAGCAGGATGACGAGCAGTCCGGCCACGATGTAGTTCTGGGCCTGCCCTACCTTCTCCGTACCGGTGAGGTTGAGCAGAAGTAGCAGCACCGCCATACCTACGCCAAGTAGCGCCACCGGTGAGCCGATGTCAATGTCAAATTCCGCTAGCAACTCCAACACATACTCGGCAAAACCGGAGAGGTAAAACGCCGTAGCGAAGATGAGGCCGATGGTCTGGCCCAGACCCACGAGTGTGCCCAGGCGTACGCCCATAACGCGGGAGACGAAAAAGTACCCGCCCCCACTCTGCGGCATAGCCGTAGCGAGCTCGGCCGTACAAAGGGCAACTAGCATGGCAATGCACCCAGCGATGATAAAGCTAAAGTTAGCCCCTGCCCCGGCCTCGCCGCCCGCTAGCCCCGGAAAGACGAACACCCCGGCCCCTACCATCGTACCTACCCCAATGGCCAGCGCGGGCAAAAGCCCCAAACTACGTTCAAGGGTATTTTCGTTTTCCTGCTCCGCCATGCCACCAACCAAATTGTTGGTAGCAAGTTAGACCAAAAACTCCACCATGGCCTACCGCCGCCTGCGCCTGGTACTCGGCGATCAGCTCAACGAACAGCATTCTTGGTTTGCGACGACTAACGACGAGACGGTCTACTGCCTATTCGAGACCCACTCCGAGACCAGCTACTGCGAGCATCATATCCAAAAGATCACGGGCTTCTTCCTAGCCATGCGGGCATTTGCCGACCGACTACGGGAGCTCGGTCACCGGGTCCTCTACCGCAACCTCGACGAAACCCGCTCCCTGGGCCTTGAAGGCATTACCGACTGCGTCGACCACTTCGCCCGCGAGCACGACATCCAGACCTTCGAGTACCAGCTACCGGATGAATACCGGCTGGACCAGGAACTGAGCGTTTATGTAGAAAAAGTCGGCGGAGTAGCCTACGACAGCGAGCACTTCATGTCGACCCGCGACGATGTGACCAAGCTCTTCCACGGCAAGCGGAGCTACCTCATGGAAACCTTCTACCGCGAGATGCGCCGCCGCCACAACGTACTTATGGACGCCAACGGCGAGCCCGCCACCGGCCAGTGGAACTACGACCAGGAGAACCGCGGCACGCTACCCAACGACATCAGCTTCCCCACTGCCAGCGTCTTCCCCCGCGACGCCACCAACATCGCTGAGCTCATCGAGCGCCATGACATCAAAACGATGGGCCGCATGAAGGACAATCACTTCACCTACCCCGTCACCCGCACCGAATGCCTCGAAGCGCTAGAAGATTTCTGCACCAAGCGCCTCCAGTTCTTCGGCACCTACCAGGACGCCATGACGGTGCACGACCCCCTGCTCTACCACGCCAACCTCAGCTTTGCGATGAACACCAAGCTGCTGAGTCCCCGCGAGGTGATCGACCGGGCCATCCGCGCCTACCAGGACGACCCCGAGCACATTTCCTTTAACCAGGTCGAGGGCTTTGTCCGCCAGATCATTGGCTGGCGTGAGTATATGCGCGGCGTATATTGGGATCAGATGCCGGGCTTCGAGTCGGTCAATGCCCTGGAGCACGACCTAAGCCTCCCCAAATGGTATTGGACCGGCAAGACGAAGATGAACTGCCTGGCCCACGCCGTTAATCAGAGCCTCGACCTGGCCTACGCCCACCACATCCAGCGCCTCATGATCACGGGCAACTTCGCGCTCATTCTCGGTGCCCACCCGGACGACGTAGACGCCTGGTACCTCGGTGTATACATAGACGCCGTACAGTGGGTCGAGATCACCAACACCCGCGGCATGAGCCAGCGCGCCGACGGCGGCCTCGTCGCCACCAAACCTTACTGCAGCAGCGCCAACTACATCAACAAGATGAGCGACTACTGCAAGTCCTGCCACTACAACTACAAAAAGCGCGTAGGTGAGGACGCCTGCCCCTTCAACAGCCTCTACTGGGACTTCCTAGACCGGCACCGCGAGCGCTTCGAAAGCAACTTCCGCATGAAGATGATGTACAAGGCGTGGGAGCGTAAGGGTAGTGAGGAGCAGACGGCGATTCTGGAGCGGGCCGCCTGGGTAAAGGCAAATCGGGAGGAGCTGTAGTCCGCTACCCCCCAAGGCGGTCTATTCTCCCTATCTTACCCCCCCACCAAAGATCACCCCATGAACCTCCACGAATACCAGGGCAAAAGCATCCTCACCACCTACGACGTCCCCATCCAGAAGGGCTACGCCGCCGATACCGTCGAGGAAGCCATGGCCAAATACGACCAGCTTGCCAAGGAAACCGGCAGCCCCTTCGCCGTTATCAAAGCGCAGATCCACGCTGGTGGACGCGGTAAAGGCGGCGGCGTCAAACTGGCTAAGAACCGCGACGAGGCCAAGGAGCACATCAGTAACATCCTCGGCATGCAGCTCAAAACCCCCCAGACCCCCGGTGGTATGGAAGGTGCCGGTAAGCAGGTCAATAAAATCCTGGTCGCCGAAGATGCCTACGCCCCCGACTTTGACGCCAATAAGGAGTACTACGTCTCCATCCTCATGGACCGCGAGCGCAAGCAGAACGTCATCATTCACTCCACCCAGGGCGGTATGGACATCGAGGCCGTCGCCGAAGACACTCCCGATCTAGTCCACAAGACCTACATCGACCCCGAGGCCGGTATGCAGGCCTTCAACGCCCGCGAGGTGGCCTTCAACCTCGGCCTGGAGGGTAGGGCCTTCAAGAGCATGGTGCACTTCATCGGACGGCTCTACCGCGCCTTCGTCGAATCCGACGCCAGCCTCATCGAGATCAACCCCTGCCTGCACACCGGTGACGACCGCATCGTAGCCGTCGACTGTAAGTTCTCGGTCGACGATAACTCCCTCTACCGCCACAAGGACATCGCCGCCATGCGCGACGAGTCGGAGGAGGATGCCACCGAAGTAGAAGCCAAATCCTACGGCCTCAACTTCGTCAACCTCGACGGCAACGTCGGTTGCATGGTCAACGGCGCCGGCCTGGCCATGGCCACCATGGACATCATCAAGCTCAGCGGCGGCGAGCCGGCTAACTTCCTCGACGTAGGAGGCACCGCCGATGCTGCCCGCGTAGAGCAGGCCTTCCGCATCATCCTGCGCGACGATGCCGTTGAAGCCATCTTGATTAACATATTCGGAGGTATCGTGCGCTGCGACCGCGTAGCTCAGGGTGTGGTTGATGCCTACCAGAACATCGGTGACATCAAGGTGCCCATCATCGTACGTCTCCAGGGCACCAACGCCGACATCGCCAAGGAGCTCATCGACAACTCCGGCCTGAACGTGCGCTCGGCCGTCAGCCTACAGGACGCGGCCGAGGAGGTTAAAAAGGTGCTCGGCTAGTTCCCGCCCGTACCAAGATCGATTTCTAATTCGCTGACGCGGAGGTCCAGGTTTTCTAGGGCTTCCGCGTCGCTGCGTACGGGTACGTCGCCAAGCAGTTCTTCCGGCAAACCTCCAGTATCGACCCGCTCCGTAGCGTACGTCAGTCGCGCACCCACTCCCTTAAGTCTTCCGCCCCGCCAGTCGGTCACCGTACCACCACGGTCCCACCCGAACCCCCGGAACACGAAGGGCCTACCGTTACTTTCCTGTAGTTCCCGCAGGCTCGCTTTCATCATCACAAAGGCCGGCTTGGGGGCAAACCAGCGGGCGTTCTCGTTGCGCACCGTTACCGAGCCGGGCTGCTTATCCTGCCCCAGCCGCACGATCGCCTCATCGCGCGTACCCGGAAAGAGCACGTACGCCGGCTCGGTCATTCCCTCCCCTACGTCGACCTCCTCACTCACCAAATTTTCCGCCCCGTAGATTCCCTCGATCTCCACGACCGTCATCCCCGCCTCGATTGCCCCGAACCGCTCGCCGGGCACGAAGGAACGGTCCGCCTGTACGGGCAAGTCAGGGGGCGGGGCCGCGGGTGCCAGGTACGCGGGGGTGGGAGTAGGCTCCGTCCCGCTACCCATACAACTCGTAAGGAAGGTCAGTGCAAGCGCCGTCGATAAGCGAACGAACATAGGCTCGGTGGAAGGTAGTGCTGCTGGGTAGACCACCAACCCCCGAGGATGGTTTAGGACCTAGCGTAGCAAAATGACCTTTCGAGTAGTGCGGCGCTGGCCCTGGTCGATCCGTAGCAGGTATACGCCGTTCGGTAGCGTAGCAGCATTTAACGCGGTACGCTGGGGTCCGGCCGGCTGCACCTCCCTGCGTAGTTGCTGTACCACCTGCCCATTCAGGTTGAGCAAGTCGACGGTGACCGGACCGCTCGCCGGTAAGGTATACGCTACCGTGAGGACCGTAGCAAAGGGATTTGGGTAGGCACGTACAGCAAATGGATCGGCTACCTGCCACTGGATCGAGTTTACCGTACCTACGATGCTGGACCACTGCGTGGCAATGGCAATTTCATCAAACTGAGTAACGTAGGGTACATCTCCTCCCTCGGTGCGCAGGCGGATACCGTCTATGCCATCCTGCAGGGAAGTGGTGGTAAAGTTGAGGGCAAACCCTGCACTGGTCGTATCGGGAGCGGTATCACTCGCGGGGGGGTTGATCCACATCGTGACGGTGTCTGCCTCATTAGTGGCACTGGTCTGAAAGCGGGCAACAATCCAGTTTAACCCCTCATCGATGACGTCAGAACGGCGGGCACCCCCATCTCCCGGCACGGCAACCCCCAGCGTCCGCTGGCGAAATAAGCGGCCGAAAATGAAGCGCTGCCCGTCGTCAGCAGATACACCACTACTCCGCAGGATGAGGTTAGCTACGTTATCGGCCGAGGCTCCGTCGGTGGTATTCATTAGGAAGGACAGCCAGTAGGTATTACCGTCACTTTCGAGGGGGAAGGCCAGCTCACGGTCTACCCGCAGGATGCCACCGTTGGTGTACTGAAATTCTACCCGGTTCGCCTCTTCTTCCAGCGCGGCGATCTCGATACTACCCTCGGTCACGGTGGCAGTGTTATCACTGTCGTCGACGGACACCGTCCAGGGCCCATTCCAGAAGGCGTTCTCGCCACCGGCGCCGAATAGACTCGTACCGGCCGCGTAATTGAAGGGCTCGTAGGCCAGCAGGTTGGGGTCATCGGAGCCAAACTGGCAAGAAATATCACGGTAACTGAAGCCAACCCGTATATCGTCAACCGCAAGACTTACGGTTTGTGCCCCCGAGCCGGAGACGGTAATACCCGTGATTCCGTTTACGATACTTACGTTTTCGACAACGAACAGCGCCGTTTCATCACTGGGGATTGCATCCGCGAGCGGATCGAGGAAGACGTAGGCGGTAGCTAGGCCAGTCAGCGAGTTGATGTCCATACGCACCACGAACCACTTGATACCCTGCACCACCTCGCGGTTGCTGGTGATGGGTGCCCGATCGTCGTTGCGGATCACGGCCAGAGAAGAAAGACCCGGGGTGCCGCCAATGCTTAGTACGTTGTTGTCGCCACTCACCAGGCTCACCAGCGCGCTGTTGCCGATATCCTTTGATACGCCGTTGAGTACGAAGCTCGCGTAGAACGTTTCACTGTTCGTGTCCGTACCGAAGGGGTTGAGGAACTCCCGGCGGTACAGTGCGGGACTGTCGCTACCGGACTGCATCAGACTAGCTGAGTTACCGACCGGGCAGGTGCGGGGACTGTTCACGCTACCTTCCGCAATGACAGCGGTACCGGATATGGCTTCCCAGGGCCCGGCCCAGCCACTGCCACCGTCAGCCCCATTTAGGTCCTGTCCCGGCGCGTAGTCGAATACCTCGACGGCCGCTCGGGGGGTATTTGGGGGCTCCACGTCGCTGAGGTCAGCCGGTACTACCTCCTGAAAGGTGAAGCCGAGGACAACGTTATCGAAGGCTACGCTGGTGGGTTGATCTTCCGCCCCCTCGAACTTGAAGCCGATGCCGTTCCAGTTCGTCAGGTCGGCTCCGGCGGTGATATCGGCGGTGTCCGCTGAAGGCATCGCATCCAGGGCGGGGTCAATCCACACGATGATCTGATCGTTAGTAGCGGTGCCATCGGTGATAATGTGAGCGACCAGGAAGTGGCCCTCCTCGGCGGAGCTACCGGCGGCGTTACCCCCGCCAACTACTCCGATGGTAGCCTGACCGAATAATTTACCGATCTGCGCGAGCTGCCCGCCCGGCCCCTCGGCCCCGTAAGTTGCGGTGTCGGCCAGTACGATGTGGGCTACGTTGTCCCCCCCATCGTCGACGTCAAACCACCAGCCGAGCCAGTAGTCACGGCCGTTATCGCCGTAGGTGCCCTCCAGCGGGCGCACCGCACGCAGGTATTCATTGAACCGTACCTTGGGACTAGCAGTACTTTGCAGCAGTGGTAAGGAAGCGATACCTCCTTCTTCAATGGTCCCTTCTTCAGTTTCCGTCAGCAGTGCCCACGGACCGGCCCAACCGCTCCCACCATCCTGCCCGATCAGGGAGGTACCCACGATGTAGCTGAAGGGTTCGGTCGCACCGGGGGGCGCTTCGGTTACGGCTTCTAGGTCAGCGGGGACTACGTCTCGGTAACTAGCGCCGAGATAAATATCATCTACGTCCCAGATGAGCTCGGTGCTAGGTCCATCAATGCGTACCGCTACCCCATTGAAATTACCCGAGGTGTAGGGCTTATTGATGATCTGGGCGGAGTCCTCGACAAGATCTTCGGCCGCTACGTCGGGATCTACGTACAGGTCGAGTGACCAGACACCCGTATCCCGGGTCATGTGTCCTACCACGAAGCTAGCGCCGGAACCGTCAAACGAGCGGCCACTAAAGGTATTGCCACCGCGTTGTCCCGCTCCGCCGGCAAACACGCGGAAGTCGGGAAAGGGCTTCCCGACGATGACCTGGTTAGCCGCCGCATTAGTAGTATCGACCAGGATCAGGTTGCCCACCGCACCGCCCGGCGTACCGCTTGCCCCCAGGTGAGCCGAAAACCAAAAATCTGCATTTTCCGTCGTATCGATCACGGATTCCAGGTAGCGGTTGCTCTGCTGTAGGCTACCGGTAGCGGTGATGCGCAGGCTATTGCCGGAGGTACCGGCGGCAAGGTTGTTGTTGAGAAGGCCTGAGCCGCGGATCTCGCTACTGCCAGAAGCTGGCGCTGCAATCCAGCTACTACTCCAACCACTGCCACCATTAAGTCCGCCTAGCGTATCACCGGCGGTGTAGCTATTGAAGGTTTCTACGGCAAAGGGGCCACCGTCCGGTTCTTCCTGAGCGATCAGCGTGGAGGTCAGCAGTAGGCAGGTAAGCGTAAGTAGGGTATAGATCTTCTGCATGTCGTGGGGTAGATTATTATTCCCAGCCGGGGTTCTGGGTGTAGCCGTAGAGGAGGACCTCCTGGGCGGGGATGGCGAGCAGCTCGCGGATGTTGGTGTAGGCCTCGGGCAGGGCATCGAGGAATTCCGACTGTAGTTCCTTCTGCACCTCTCCGTGGGCGCGCATCGTCTCCACAAAAATGCCGTAGCGCCGTAGATCGTAGGTGCGGGAGGCCTCGTAAGCAAGCTCCACGCGCCGTTCTTGGCGCACAGCCTGGCGCAGGTCTTCAGTATTCTGGATGTTGAGCGTGCTGTCGGGATTACCCGGAAAGAAGAAGGGCAGTCCGGCGCGGGCTCGTAGACGGTTGATGTTCTCAAAGGCCATGTTAGGTAGGCCACCATCGACCTCGATCAGTGCTTCGGCCTGCATGAGTAGGGCATCGGCGTAGCGAAAGATGGGAAAGTCGACGTCTGTACCCCCCTGCTGCGGAAACGGGATGGTCAGGAACTTACGGCTGTAGGGGATGACCTCGTTATTGGGATTGTTGGGGTCGCTGTCGTAAAAGCCGATGGTCGCCTCGAAGCGTCGGTCGCCCTCCTCGAAGGCGTCGATGAGGGAGGTGGTGGGGATATTGAAGCCAGTTTGGGCGCGGTCCTTATCCAGCGAGATATCCGAGCCCGAGCGCGGAATCCAGTCGAACATAAAATCAGAACCCTGCCCCGCCCCGGCATCGAACTGGGCGGCGTAGATGATCTCCTCATTGTTATCGGTAAAGAACACAGACTCGAAATCGTCCAGCAGCCGGTACGTGCCCGAAGCGACCAGGTCGTTCAGCAGTGGAAGGGCTTCGGTGAAGTTGCGGCGGGCGAAGTGTGCCTTGGCCAGGGCCATTTGCGCAGCACCCCGCGTTACCCGCCCTACTTCTTCATTCGGCCAGGAGACGGGGAGGTGGTCGATCGCGAAGCTAAGGTCCGGCACTACGGACTGAGCGTACACCTCCTCAATGGGCTGCCGCTGCAGACCGATGAGGGAGGTGCCGTCGTCCGCTAGGGGCTCGAGCTGCACCACGACGGGACCGAAGTGTAGCGTGAGCAAATAGTGGTAGAAGCCGCGGAAGAAGTAGGCCTCGGCCAGGCGCTGAGACTTCAGGGTAGCATCCTCGAAGGGTACGGCATCAATGCGGTCGATGATGTAGTTTGCCCTTGCAATGCCGGTGTAGAGCGGGCCGTAAATATTAGCGTGAAAATTATCGCTCGCCGTGAGCAGGAAATAGTCGATTTCTTCGGTATTGAGGCGGCCACGGTCCAGGGCGTTGAACTCGAAGGTGGTGTTATCGCTGCGCAGCTCGGCGTAGTTGAATATGGCGCCGGTGTATAGGCCGCGAGCCAGTGGATAAAGCCCGATCGTAGCATCCCGAATCTGCTCCTGGGTCTCATAAAAGTTGTTCGGTGTGTAGCGGTCCGGTGGGGTACGGTTCAGAAATTCTTCTTCGTTGCAGCCCGTCATAAGGACGAGCAGAAGTGCCCCACACAGCAGCGATTGGAAAAGAGGTAGCCGTTTCATGGAGGAGGGGTTAAAGGATGAAATTGAGACCGAAGGCAAAGGTCCGTGTAGAGGGGTAGGTGTTGTAATTCACGTTGCGTTCGAAGGCGTTGGAAGCGCGACCGATTTCCGGATTGCCGTTGAATTTCGAAAACACTAGCGCGTTTTGAATCGTAAAGCTGGCGGTGAGTCCACGAATCGCCTCTACCCGCTCCAGTAATCGGTCGAGCTTGTAGCTCAGGGTGACGTTGCTAATTTTAAAGAAAGAGCCGTCAATGACCTGCGCACTGGTGCCTCCTCGATAGCGCTGGGAGCTCTGCGCAGTCTGGGTGGTAGGCACTCGCAGCGAGAAGTCGGTATCGCCCGGCCGGAAGCGGTCCAGCACGGAGCTACGCACATTGAAAACGCCGTCCGTATTTAGCTCGATCTCGCTGGCCAGGTCGTAGATCAATCCGCCCTGCTCCCCGTAGCCGATGATGCGCAGACTCAGGTCCCGGTAGCTCAGGAAGCTGGTGATGCCATAGTTGAAATCGGGGAAAGGACTACCTAAGAAAACAAAATCCTCCTCGTTCTCTAACTGACCATCACCGTCGCCGTCTACGTAATTAGGCGAACCAGGCACAGCCCCCGGGTAGCGGGGAATGTCTCCGTTATCCAGTTGCTCCTGCGTGAACAGCCCCGTAAGCTGAAGTCCATAGTACCCCCCTACGGCCTGGCCGGGAATGCTGCGGATAATCTGCGTACCGTTGCCGGCACGGGTCTGAAAAATGGGAGTGTTCTCCAGACCGAATTGGAGAATCTCGTTGACGTTGCGGCTGAAGTTGGCGTCCAGCGTCCAGACCAGATTGTCGGTCACCACCGGCTTAGTACTCAGCTGGACTTCGATCCCGGTGTTGCGAATACTGCCAATGTTACTACGGATCGTATTGAAGCCGGCGATGCCCGGCAGTGGGGTATCGAAGAGCAAATCATTGGTGGTGCTGCGGTAATAGGTAGCCTCTACATTGACCCGATCCGCAAACAGTCCTACTTCGATCCCGATATCGGTCTGCTGAATCTGCTCCCAGGCCAGGAAGGGGTTGGGCAGATCGGTAACGGAGAAGCCCCGGGCCAGTGTGTTGCCGAGAATGTACTCCTGACCGCCGATGCGGCCCTGGTACTCGTAGTTGCCGATGCGGTTGTTACCCGTCTCCCCGATACTTAATTCGAAACGTAGGTTGCTTACCACTCCTCCAACCGGAAACCAGGGTTCCTTACTGGTGCGCCAGGCCAGTCCGAGCGAGGGGAACACCGCAGCCTGCAGGCCGGAACCGAACCGACTGCTGGCATCGCGCCGTACGTTTACGGTGACGTAGTACTTCTGATCGTAGTTGTACTTCAGGCTACCGATGTAACTGACTAAGGCCTGCTCGCTGATGGACTCATTGCTGTTGAAAAATATCCGGGTCTCTTCCGGGTTAGCGGGGTTGAACGTGGCGATGTTGCCGCTATTGAATAAGCTGAAATCCTCGTTCACTACCCGATCACCCGAAGTATTGAAGAAGGTCTCTTGCGTCCATTCGACGACGTAACCGGCTAGGGCTCCAACGGAATGCTTACCGAACGCACGGTCATAAGCTGCGGTAGTTTCACTGACCAGTCGCAGGTTTTCGTACCGCCGCGCAGCTGCGGAAGAACGACTCTGCGGGTCGCGGTTTACCGCCGGTGTAAGCCCAGCGCCGAGGACGGAGGAAGGGGTGAATGCGCGACCACGGTTGAAGATCAGATTAACCCCAAGCCGTTCCTGAAACTGAAGCCCTTCAAGCGGACTGGCCACCACGTTAAACTGGGAGAGTATCTGCCGGTTGGTCTCGGTGTTCTGTTGATTTTGAATCCGAAACAGGGGGTTAGACTGGTAGAACGGCAGTAGCGCACCCTGGGTAGTTTGGGTGAGATTGCCCACGCTATCGTAGGCTGGCGCCGTTGGGTCCGCCCACCGTGCTACCTGTAGCGGATGGTAGGCCTGAAACTGCCCGGTGCCCGGATCGATTCCGGCTACATTAGATTCGGTCTGCGACGGAGCGATGTTGACCCCAAATTTCAGCCAGGGAGTAATGTTAGCGTCCAGCGAAGCACGGAAGGTGTAGCGGGTAAAGTCGGTATTCTTGATCACCCCTTCATTACGGGTGAAGCCTCCCGAGAAAGAATAGGTAATGTCGTCCGTGCCTCCCCGTACGGAAAGATCGGCGTTCTGTCGCGTACCGGTCTGGGTGATAAGATCGTACCAGTCCGTTCCCTCACCGTACTGTTCCGGATTATCAAAGGCCTCGTTGTAGTCATCGGGACTGAGTGCCGGATTATCCTCCTCACGCTGCCGTAAGAAGGTTGCTAGCTCCGTGGCGTTCAGTACGTTAGGTTTTTCAAATTCAGGAATGACCTGTACCGCCGTGGAAATATTTACGTTGATGGTAGGCTTACCCTTCCGCCCCCGCTTGGTAGTGATAAGGATCAGTCCGTTACCCGCCCGCGAACCGTAGAGTGCCTTACCGGAGGCATCGCGAATGACACTCACGCTTTCAATGTCATTAGGGTTGACCAAGGCTAACAGGTTGTTTTCCTGCGCATTGTAGTTACCGAATGGAATGCCGTCGATCACAATTAGCGGAGCGTTATCGCCCGAGGTACCTACCCCACGTAGCAGCAGCTCCGCCCCCCCATCGGGCCGGCCCGAACCCGTACGAATTTGCACCCCGGCCACCTGTCCGCTCAGCGCCTGGTCGAAGCTGTTGACTTGTATATCTTCGATCTCCTTACTCGTTACCTGGTCCACCGCCCCCACGATGTCCTCCCGCTTAGCCTCCCCGTAGGCTACCACCACCACCTCCTGCAGGGTTTCGGGATTGTCCCCCATGGTGATGTTGACCGTAGTACGACCGTTTAGGGCTTCCGTCCGCGTCTCGTAGCCCACGTAGCTAAACACCAGCCGCTCATCCTCCGGCGTAACGTTAAGGGTGTAGTTGCCATCCAGGTCGGTGACCGTGCCGGCCGCGGTATTGTTCTCCGGATAGACGCTCACGCCGATCAGTGCGATGCCGTCCTCGTCAAGGACGCGCCCGGCAACGACGGTCTGGGCGACCAGCCAGCCCGAGCAGAGAAAAACAAGAACAAATAGGACGGTCCGCCCCGGGGCGGTGGGTGGTGGTGTAAGCTGCATATGATCGAGTTCCAACAGTTAAGTCCCCGAAATATGCGGACCGATCACCGTCATCGCATCCTGTACTGTCCGGTGTGGGTGGCGCACAGGTGGAGGGCACGGGGGGAGGAGCTATTCAGATAGACCCTATTAGGAGCATCCGCCGGTGGGTGGTAACGTGCGTGGTTAAGGTAGTCGATGCGGTAGCCCGGGGGGAGGACCACCTCACCCTCGGTACCTTCCGGCACGGTGAGGTGAAAGTTCATATGGTCACCGTCGATCCGGTAGCTGACCGTAAAGGGGCCACGCACGGAAGGTACCGTCGCCTGCACCTGCGTCAATCCGCCCGGCTGGGGTGCCACGCGAAAGCTACCGTAGCCCGGACTGGTCGGGGCCACCCCGGCCACGTACTTGCTCAGCAGCGTGAGCGGACCGCCCGACCAACCGTGGTTGTAGGTACCCCCGCCGTAGCCCTCCGCCCCGATGCCCCAGCCCTCCCAGAGGGTGGTGTAGTCGGGGTGGTCGATCATGTTGCGGTAGCGTTCCTTCATGCGCTGCAGGGCATGCTCCGGCTGTTGCATCTCGAAGAGGGCCTCCAGGATGTACTTTTCGGAGTACGGGCTGGCGTGGTAGGGGCCCCGCAGCACGCTATCCACCACCGGGTAATACTCCTCCGGGACGAGCCCGGCGACTACGGCGATACCCTGCGGACGGTCGTCGATCGGTCCCTGCTTACGGGGACCACGGTAGCCCGCGGGGGGTTGCGAGTCCCTCGTTGAAGGCTCTACGGTGAGCAAGATGAGAGAATCAGTAGCCTGTGTGTCCCTACCCAGTACCCGCTCCATCAGCTGCATACTGCGCAGCGCCTTGTGGTACCAGACGTTATAGACGGCCGTGGAGTCGATGTTCTCGCCCCAGTCAAGCCAGGTCCAGCCGCCCCGGCGCTCTTCGACCAGTCCGTCGTCGAGGATGGCGTAGAGGTCAAGGTAGCGGCGGAAGTGGGGGTAGACGTAGGCTAGCGTGGCCGTATCTCCTGTGTAGGCGAAGTAGGTCGGCATACTCGATACCGAAGCGAGCATCTGAGTGGGTAGCTCCTGGTCCCAGTTGCCGGCGGGCACCGGGGAGTAGAGGGCCCCGTCCGGCTTCTGCCACTCGACGAGGTTGCTGATCGCCTTGCGAATGAGCGGGAAGGCCGTAGTATCGGCGGCGTAGAAAAGCTCTTCCATGACGATCACCACATCACCCCACCACTGGGCACGCTCACGGTCGGGACTGTCCTGGATGGCATCGCGGATGTTAACGTTCAGCGTGGTTAACGACTTGTCCCACAGTACGTTGAGACTATTATCGTTGCAGGTGAATGAACCGGTGTAGTTGGCGGGGTAGCGCGTCTCGCGGTAGGCAAGCTCGTGTACCTCGGTGCCTTTCGGAAAGGTGTACATCATATAGTGACCGTTCATAAAGGCCAGCTGCTCGTAGGACTGCCGGCCCGTCCGGGTGATGTACTCGCCGCGTACATTGGGGGAGCCGCCGCCGCGGTAGTTGTCGGTGCGTAGGTCAATCAGCTCGCCTTCCGCCGGGGCGGTGATGTCGAAGTACGGCGTGATGGTGATGTTGAGGGGCAGGTAGGCGCGCACGATCAGACTGCTATCAGTCTCCTCTTCTTCGAGGCGCTCGTAGGGGGACCAGTCCACTGTCGAGCCACTGCGGAAGGGACGGGGCCAGAGATCGCCCCAGGGGGCGGTGCCGGGGGGGCCGGCGGTAACGGGAGTCTGAGTATTGCTGCGATCACCTGCGTCAAGGCGGGCGTCGAAGTGTACGTTGGATTCCGGAAGGCGGTAGTTGGGTTTGGGGTCGCCGGTCTCGCCATAGGCGGGGTGGCGATTTACCGTCCAGTCGGCGGCCGTGAGCGGATGGCCTTCCAGGTCGAGGAGTAGCCCGGCCGCCCCGCTATTCTTGTGGTTGAAACCCTCCTTGCCCCAGAACCACTGCAGCAGGTACGCGCTGTTCTCACCCTCCGTCACGTAGGGAGCAATGTCTAGGATATCGAAGTAGGTGGCGGTCGGCGTCGGTCCCCGGCGTAGCTGCCCTTCGAAGACGATGAGGGAGTCGTTGAGGTAGAGCCAGTACTTCGAGTCGGTGGCGATACGTAGGGGGAGGCGGTCGGGTACTTCGGTCAGGGAGAGGGTGGTCGTCCACTCTAGCCACTGGTTGGGGGCGGCTACCTCTTCGGGTGGGGTGAGCCAGGTGGCCACGGCGCTAAACTGCTCCGTTTGGGGTCCATATAGTTGGGCGTGCAGGTTGAAGCTAACGGTGAGTAGAATACTAATAAATAGGATGTAGCGGGTCACGGGCGGGTCTAAGTTCGGCGCTTAAAGTAAGGCTTACCTTTGGCCCATGCGCACGAAGCTCCTGCTGCTGGCCGTACTGCTGGGGTCTGATCGGGCACCACGCGTACTTCTTTTACGGGCACTTCGGCTTCGACGATCTGCACTATGCGGAGCTGGCCAGTGACTTGCTGCACGGAAGGGTCAACTTTGCCAATCAGTACTCCTACCGCATCGTGCCCATTGGGCTTACGGCGCTGAGTTACGCCGCATTCGGCATTTCTGATTGGTCTTCGGCACTTCCAGCATGGCTGGCCTCGGTCCTCATCATTTACATCTTCTACCGGCTGTTTCGCGACGTACATTTTTGGATGTTGGTCCTAGCACTGGTCGCCTACTTCGGTATGCCGTGGAACCTGTTTTACTCCGACAAGCTCATGCCGGACATCTTTGTGAGCGCCTTTTGTTTCGGAGGTTGGGCGGCGTACGTACGGTACCGAACCGATAGTCGGGCGGGGCCGCGGGTGCTGGCAGTGGTAGCGGCGGTTTGCCTCTTTCTCGCGTTTAACTCTAAGGGGACGGTAATTCTGCTTGTTCCGCTGTTTGCCGCCTACCTCGTCAATGATCTACTCCGCGGGAGGTGGCGTTTTTGGCTGACGTTCACTGCGGTATGTGCAGGGTTGCTGACTATCTATTTAGGTACAGTACACCTGCTGACCGGCTCGACCTTCGCCCGCTTCTCGGCCATCGCGGGCACCCACTACCTTAATCCCTGCTCTTACGACATCCTCCCGCGGGCGGAGCTCGTAAACCGACTGACCTACGGATTCTACGAACTGATCCGGAGTGCCGGTATGCTGCCCCACCTAGCCGTTGCGGTTATCGGACTCGGAGTAGTCGCCTACGGGGGTAAGGCGTACCACGGGGCGGCTTTCTACCCGGTTACCACCCTGCTATCGCTGGCGTCCATCAACTTCATGACAATTTCGCTAACCTCCTACAACCCAGTCTGCCTGGACCCCCGGCACATTCTACTATTTTCGCCGATCCTAAGTGTGTGCAGCGTACTCACCCTAGCAGCGATCCTGCGGGTGTTCGGTTGGCGGGCGGATACCTGGAGGTTCCGACTTACCGCCGTCGTAGCGTCTGGACTCCTCCTCTACCCTACCTACCAGCAAGTCCGCTACGGTACTACCCTCGGTTACGGAACCATCAAAGCAGCCTACGCCGAGCTGATCGAAGTCACGCCCCGCCCGGTTGTGCTATACGGCTCCGAGGTAAGTAAGAATTTAGGCCGCTACTACATGGGCTTTGCGGGGGAGGGAAAGGGTATTTATTTTCGTAACCTAAACACACTTGCTGATTGTCCGTCCGGTCCGTCAGATACCACACGTTACCTTCTACAGTCGTGGTACGCGGACTGGCATGCGGGACTTTCGCGAGCTGCCATTACAAAATCAGTAGCTGCGCACGGCACCACCGCGTCGGTAAGTGAATTAAAAGTTTCTGGCCTCGAGCTAAGTGGACTTGAGTGTAATTAACCCCCTGCTGCTGTATAGCATTTACCGCCTAGCAGCGTGATGGTAATAAGCAACCGCAGAGGACGCGGAGGTCCGCAGAGTTGAGTTCGGTTAAGCCTCTGCGACCCTCCGCTACCTCTGCAGTTCGCTTAGCTGCCTCTACAACCGCCCCAGCATATCCTCCAAGAACTCCCGGTGATTCGCCAGCCGCGGCACCTTGTGCTGTCCCCCCAGCTTGCCGCGACTCGCTAACCAGCTCCGAAAAAACCCCTGAGGCACCACCGTCAGACCATGGCGCACGATGGCGTAGTCGTTTGCCCCGCTTGGCGGCGTAGTTATAGTTCTTTTCCTGGAGGGCGCGGTCCAGGGCGGCGTTGAATTGCTCCAAGTCCGCCGGTGCCCGCTCGAACTCGATGAGCCAGTGGTGGCGACCGGCCTTACCCACCTCGATGTAGTCCGGGGCCACCGTAAAGTCACGCACCGTTGCACCTGCGACCCCGCACGCCTCCACCAGGGCCTGCTCCGCCTCCGACCGCAGGAGATCCTCCCCAAAGGCGTTGATGAACTCCTGCGTACGACCCTGAATGACAATGCGGTAGGGGTCGGTCTCGGTAAAGGCAATCAGGTCACCCATGGGATAGCGGTACAGTCCGGCCACTGTGGTGATGAGCATTACGTAGGACACCTCGGTCTGCACACCGGCAAGCGAAACGGCCGCCCCGTAGTCCTGCCGCTGGTAGTCCGCCCAGGGGATGAACTCGTAGTAGATGCCCGTGGTCAGGAGCAGGAGCATCGTACGCAGCTCATCGCGGTCCTGTACGGCAAAGAAGCCCTCCGTAGCGTTATAAATCTCCTGAAATATGAAGCCCGGCTTCGGAAACAACCGCTCGAACTGCTTGCGGTAGGGCGAGGAAATTGACCCCTCCATGCTTGAATACCGCCGCATCGGGCCAGACGTCCAGCATATTGTCGCCACCGTGGATCTCCAGGATACGGCGGTACAGCGGCAAGTTCCAGGTGGGTACCCCACCCAGGATAGTGATACCCGGCTCGTGAGCGGCCAGCTGCGCAATCTGTTCGATCTTTTGCTCATAGTCACCCCCCGTAGCCAGCTCTACGTCAGGAATGTACAGCGGTCGCATCACACGCGGGATGCTACGAATAATGACGGCACTGATGTCGCCCTTCGGCAGCCCCGACAGCTCCTCGATGCCCTTGTACGCCCCGCCGATGAGTAGGTTTTTATGGCTGAAGACCTGTAGCTCGTCGTCCTTCTCGTAGAGTGCGGCCAGGCTAAGCCAGCTGCCTTTCAGGTGAATACCGCTCACGGCACTTTGGGGTAGTGGCAAGTACTTTACTGAACCCGTAGTACCACTCGTAGTGGCGATCCAGGCCGGAGCATCGTAGGTCATGACCCGCTCCTCCCCGGCCAGGATCCGGTCGATGTAGGGGCGGTGGTCTTCGTAGCTACGTACCGGCACGGCCGCAGCGAAGCGGCGGGGGGTCCTTCATCAACCGGGCGAAGTCGTGCTCCCTACCGAATGCCGTAGCACGGTTGTAGCGCAGGATGTCCTGTAGCACCCCAGCCTGCAGGTGCAGCGGCTCCTCGTAGTGTCCCCGTAGCTCACGCCGGTACCGGCTCAGGTAGGTTTTAAACAGCGAATTGACGACGGTCAGCATACCTCTAGGAGATCGTTTCGAGCAGCTCGCGCTTGCTTTCCAGCGAGCGCCGGATGAAGGGCAGCCGCTTGCGGGTGTGCTCGTAGCCTATATCGTGCAGATCGGTCAGCCGGTTCAGGTTGAAGATGTGGTACTCGTTGAGGTCGTGGGGGTCGAGCACTACGTCGCAGAGCTCGGCCGAGGGCAGGGTGTTGGCCATGATCGAAAGGTCGAAGCAGCGCCAGACAATGCCTACTACTGTCTTTACATCCGCCGCCTTCAAGTTCTCGTAGGGCATCAGGTTGCTACCGATAATAAAGTCTGCCTGGTTAAGTAGCGGCCGGGACCGGCATGTTTTCAATCACCCCCCCGTCGACGTACTGGTTGCCATTAAGGACCACGGGGCGGAACAAGAAGGGAATACCACAACTGGCAGCTACTACATCGTGCAAAGGCCCTTCATCCCAACATTCCAGCTGACCGGTATTTAGGTTCGTCACTCCGATGTGTAGCTGGTGGCGTAGCCCCTCGAAGGTATTGTCGGGTATGACGGTAGCGAGCCGCTCCTTCAGGTAGTCACTGCTCGTCAGACCCATCAACGGCATCCCGATCTTATAGAAGCGGAAGATGGAACTCTCCAGGGCAAAGCTCATCATATCGTCGCAGCTCACCCCGGCCGCGTACATGCTTCCTACCAACGCCCCGGCGCTCACCCCCCACCACGCGGGTAGGTACGATGCCCGCCTCGGTCAGTGCCCGCAGCGCCCCGATGTGCGCCGCACCCCGCGCGCCGCCGCCCGAAAGCGTGATTCCAAATGGTCAGTTCCTGCATACTCCTCAGTAAGACAAGCCGCCGCCCGCCCCGGTTGCGGCCCAACCTTTAAACGGACCCTGCGTTGGCACGAGCATGGAAAATCTAACAAACAAGACCGCCTACGTCACCGGCGGAAGTAAGGGCATCGGCTACGGCATCGCCGAAAAACTCATGGCCCAGGGCGTCAACGTCATCATCACCAGCCGCAGCCAGCAGAGCGCCAATAAGGCTGCCGGCGAGCTCGAAAAGGTGGGCCACCCCGGTAAGGTACTGGCCGTGGAAGCCGATGTACGCGACCTCGAAAGTCAGCAACGTGCCATTGACCTGGCGAAGCAGGAGTTCGGTACCCTCGACATCGTCGTCGCCAACGCTGGCATCGGTCACTTCGCCCCCATCCAGGAGCTCACCCCGAAGCAGTGGCAGGAGACCATTGACATCAACCTCACCGGTGTGTTCAACACCGTCAAGGCCACCATCGACGGACTGGCCGAGTCTAAGGGCTACCTCATCACCATCGCCAGCCTGGCCGGCACCAACTTCTTTGCGAAGGGCTCGGCCTACAATGCCTCTAAGTTTGGTCTGGTGGGCTTCACCCAGGCCGTGATGCTCGATGTGCGGCAGCAGGGGATCAAGGTCACCACGATCATGCCCGGCTCGGTGGCCACCCACTTCGACGGTAATACGCCCGATAGCAGCGATGCCTGGAAGATCCAAATCGAGGACCTGGGGCAGTTGGTGGTGGATTTGTTGAAGATGCCTGCTCGGACCTTGCCTAGTAAGGTGGAGGTGCGGCCTAGTCAGCCGGCTTAGCCTCATCGGGCCTACTCCCCAGTCCCAATCCCCTCCCCAGGATCCTCCGCCGCAGTTCGCCGCACCACCCGATCGATCCGCGTAGCCAGTACCTGGTGATCGTACGCCGAGTTGCGCCCCAGCACGTTCGACATTAGGGCCACCAGGTAGCGGGCACCGTCGGGCTGCTCCACGATAGCCACGGAATTCATGTAGTTCATGCGGTTACCGCGGTACTTGCCGCAGCTAGTGCCGGGCTTGCAGCCGTACAGGCTGCCGGACTTGAAGTACACGCCCGCTGAGTCGAGCACCGGAGCGTGGGCGTAGCGGATGCGGCGGTCGGTCATGTACATCAATCGCTTGATTTCCAGGCTACTGGGGGCATCAACTACTAGTCCTGATTCAAGCGCGGTAAGCCACTGCATCAGGCCGCGCACGGTACCGGTGCTGCCGCCCTTGGGGGGTACGATTGCACTTGCACCGCGGGTGAACATGGTACCCAGCCGCCAGGCATCCCCGTCAATACCCATATCGCGTAGGGGGCCGTTGACGATGTCCTCGCCCAGGTCGCGCAGCCGGCTGCGGTCGATGGTATCGAAGTAGGTCATCATACCGTCGTAGCCTAGTTGAGGGTAGTCCTTCCCAAAGGCACGCATTAGCAGGGCCTCGCGCCATACGATGCTGGCCGCCCCCGTTGTTGCTCACCGAGAGCATATGGTCGACCCACTGGTAGAGGTTGAACTCATCGCTCTGATCGACACGCTTGCGGGCGTAGCGCTCCGAGGCAGTGTCGTAGAGGGGGATGGTATGGTGGTCGTATACACCGAAGGGACCTGCCTTTACCACTTTGGATCGCATCAACTCCCAGCGCGCTTCGTAGTCGTCGGGATAGAGATTCTGTAACTCACAAAAGAAAGCCGTTACTACCGCCAGCTTACCCACACTGCCCGGTTGGTAGCCGGCCGTAGGATTGCGCTCGGCGTAGCGGTAGGGCCGCCCCTCGGTCATATCGAAGACGGCTACCGAGTACGAGGGGTGCATGTTGGGGAAGATCTGGCTAATCTCCTCCTGTAGTTCCGCATCCACCTCGGGTAGTTCCCGGACGGGATCGTCCATCAGGTTCAGCCGCACGTACTCCAGCTCGTGCCGGGCGCCGTAGGGCAGGGTACGCACGAAGGTGGTACTGTCCATATTAGTGAGTCGCACCAGTCGCTCGATACCGGTAAGGGCAAAACCATCAATAGGATAGCCCCGTACGGGCGGCGTAGGAAACAAAACGGCAAGCAGCACGAGGCAAAACAGCGCAAGGCGCACAAGTCGGAGGGTCATAACTGGGTAAGGCTATCTTATACACTAGCGCCCACCTGCCGTACTTTATTGGGCGGGGACGCAGGTGCGGGCTATCGTGACCCGCTAGTGTAAAGATACGGGGCCGGTCGCGGCGGCGTTTTTGACCCGGCGGATGAACAAGACCAGGGGAATGCATGCCAGGAAGAAGGCCCCCAGTAACTCAAAGATGTCGATGTAGGTCACCAGGGCGGCCTGTTTGGATAGCATACCGCTCAGTACCATGTAGGCCTGCTGAGTAGCTTCCACCACATTGGTACCGGAGGCTACCAGTCGTTTGGTCAGGCTACTGACCTGTTGCATGATCACCGGATCGTTGGTATTGAGGTTGCTGCCAATCATGGCGCGGTTGTAGACGATGCGGTTGCCCAGGTAGGTAGCCAGCACCGCAATGCCGAAGGAGCCACCCAGTTGCCGCAGCATATTGTTGAGCCCGGTAGACTGGGGTACGTCGTTGCCCTTCAGTCCCTGAAGGGAGAGGAAGGTGAGCGGCAAGAACAGAAAACCCAATCCGATACCCCGTACCAGTAGGGGCCAGAAAAAGCTCGCCTCCGATGTTTCCGGCGTGATGATGCGCCCCATCATGAAGGTAAAAACGGAAAACAGGAAGAAGCCTAACGGAATCAGGTACTTGGGTGACACCCCCTTAGCAATCAACCGGCCCACCAGCGGCATCATAAATCCTCCCACCAGGGCACCGGGAATGAGCAGCTCTCCGGTCTGCGTTGCCGTGTACCCCAAAATTTGCTGAGCAAAAATGGGGAAGACAAACACCGTGCCGAAGAGCCCGAAGCCCATGATGAAGGACAGGAAGGTGCCCACCGCCACGTTGCGAAAGCGTAGTACGCGCAGGTCCACCACGGGCTCCGGCGAGCGCAGCATACGGACGATGAAGCCCACGATACCGATCAGGGCCAGCACCGTCATACCCGTGATGAAACCCGACTGGAACCAGTCCTCCTCCTTCCCCTTTTCTAGCACCAGTTGCAGGGAACCTACCCCCAAGATCAGCAATCCGATCCCGAGCCAGTCCACTACCCGCTTCGTCGCCCGCTGCACCGCGGGGCGCTCCCGCACGAAGTTGTAGGCCAGAAGGGTAGCGATGATGCCTACCGGCAGGTTGATGAAAAAGATCCAGTGCCAGCTGAGGTTGTCGACGATCACGCCCCCGAGGGTGGGACCGATCGTGGGGCCGATGATGACCCCCATACCGAACAGCCCGTTGGCCAACCCCAGCTCCTCCGGAGGAAAACTTTCGACCAGGATCGTCTGCGAGGTCGTCAGCAGCGCCCCCCCGGCCATGCCCTGTAGGAAGCGGAAAAAAACCAGCTCCCAGATTCCGGTCGAAAAGCCACACAGCACCGAGGCAATGGTAAACAGCACTACCGAGCCGATGAAGTATTTGCGCCGCCCCAGCTGCTCCGAAAGGAAGCCCGCCATGGGGATGATGATGACGTTGGCAATGGCGTAAGCGGCCACCACCCAGCTCACCTCGTTGAGGGTAGCGCCGAGGTTACCCATCATGTCGGTGAGGGCCACGTTGACGATGGAAACGTCGATGAGCTCCAGTACGGAGCAGAGGATGACCGTGACCGTGACCAGCCACTTGCGGATGCCTACTTCTACCATGGCCTATTCGATGGGTAGACTGACCGGTAGCGTTCATGCCCGACTCCAGGTTATAGCCGGCGGGGATGCTGTCGGTCAGCTCGATTTTTACGGGTACACGCTGCACCACCTTCACGAAGTTGCCGGTGGCGTTGTCGGGGGGTAGCAGCGAAAATTTAGCTCCGGTCGCGGGCGAGAGCGATACCACCCTACCGGCAAATTCCTTGCCGGGGTAAGTATCCACCTCCACGGAGGCCTCCTGCCCTACCCGTACCTGGCCGAGTTGGGTCTCCTTGAAGTTGGCCACCACCCAGAGGCCCTTACCGATCAGGGTAGTCAGGGGCTGTCCGGCCTGCACGTACTGTCCTGCCTTAATCTTCGTCTCGGCGAGCTTCCCGTCGGCCGGGGCCAGGATGGCGGTGTAGCTCTGCGTGAGGCGCGCGTTGGCCAGATCGGCCTGCCGCTGGGCTACGAGCGCCTCGGCGGCTTTAATTTGCCCACTGGTGGTTCCGGCCTGCCGTTCGGTCACGCTGTACTGCGCTCGGGCAGCCTGGTACTGGGCCTCGGCCGCCCTGGCCTGGGCCTGGATGGCGTCGAAACTGGCCTTGGTAATCACGTCGTCCTTCACGAGATTCTCACCGCGTGCAAGATCCTGCTGCGCTTTATCGTAAGCGGCCTCGGCGGCAGCAATATTGGCATTCGATACGTCCAGTCCGGAGGTAGAGGTGCTAGCGGCGCGGCGGGACACTTCTAGATTAGCCTCCGCATTGAGCAGATTGGCCTGGGCCGAGGCGATGCGTAGATTATAGTCGTCGGAGTTGATCGTAAAGAGCGTATCGCCGGCGGCCACCTCCTGGTAGTCCGTCACGTAGCTACGTTCGATACGGCCGGATACTTGGGGGATGAGCTGGTACACATCGGACGAAAGCTGGGCATTGTCCGTCGTCTCGTGGTGCAGGGTGTACAGCAGGTAGTTGATGCCGTAGTACCCGCCTACGCCCAGGGCGGCGGCAAGCACGAGGTAACCTACTATCTTCTTCAGCGGGCGGGCGGGGGCGGGCGGGGCCGCGGGTGCCTCACTCACGGTGGGCAGGATGATTTCTGACATGGCTTAGTTGGCGGATTGGTAAAGGGGCACGCCCAGGGCGCGTTTGAGCTGATAGGTGTTGAGGGTATACTCGAAGACCGTATTGAGTTGGGCGATCTCGGCCTGGGAGACGGCGATCTCGCTGTCCAGCAGGTCCAGGTTAGTGATGATGCCGTTGGTGTACTTGAGGCGCGCCAGGCGGGCGGCCTCGTTGGCTTGCTGCACCTGCAGCCGGGCCCGGGTGATGTTATCGTAGGAGGTATTTAGGGTAGTGACGGCCTGGGCCACCTCGGCCTCGATCTGGGCCTCGGTGTTCTGGCGGTCGAAGGCAGCGGCCTCCCGTCGGGCCCGGGCCTCCTCTACAGCGTAGCGGTTGCGGTAACCGGTGAAGAGGGGTACGCTGACCTGGGCGGCCGCCACGTAGTTGGCCCGTAGCTGCTGAATGTCGGGCAGGATCTGGTTCTTGTAGCCCGCCGCCACGGTAGCCGATATGATGGGCTTGTAGCCCTGCTGGGCCAGTAGTTCCTGTAGTCCGGCGGTCTCCTCCTGTAGGCGGGCGATGGCTAGTTCGGCCCGCTCGTTCGATCCGGCTTGCACCTGCGGCCCCGCCCCGGTGGTGTCTACCCAGTTGTTGACGAGTGCCGTGCGCGCCAGATCGTCGCGCCCGGTGAGCCGCTGGAGGTCGATGAGTGCTACCGCGCGCTGGTTCTGCAGACCGGCCCTGGTGGTCTCGGCGGTGGAGATGCGCACCTGGGTGGAAAGCACCTCAAAGCCGGTGGCCTCGCCGTTTGCACGCAGTTCCTCGGTTTGTGCTAGGGTGGAGTCCAGGGCGGCTAACTGCCTGTCCTGCACCCGAATGGCCTCCTCCAGGTAGTGGATGCGGTAGAAGGTCTGAATGGTAGCCAGCGCCAGCTGCTGCCGGGTGAGCTCCAGGCTGTTTTCGGCAATAGATTGGCCCGCCCTGGCCAGGTCCACCCCGGTACGGGTGCGCCCGAAGTCAAACACGGTATAGGAAAAACTGAGGTTGGCGTTGTAGTTATTGGGCGCTACGAAGCTGCTGCGGCGCAGTCCCTCGGCCCCGGGGAACTCCACATAACCGGTGGGGGCAATGTGGGTGTAGGTGGCGTTGGCGGCGACCTGTGGGTAGTAGCCTGACTTGCTGCGTTCGACGGCGGCAGCACTGGCGGTGAGACTGGCCTGTCCCTGCAGGATGGCCGAGTTGTTCTCCAGGGTAAGTGCCACGGCCTGATCGAGGTCCAGTTCCTGAGCGGGAAGGTAGGTCGCGGTACAGCAGCAGAGCAGCGGGACGAGAAGGGTACGAAGAAGGATGTTCATGCGCGGTCGCGGGTGCGGTCATTTGGTACTGCAAAGGTCCGGGCACGCGGTGCGACTTACTAGCCGCATTGGAGTAGAAAATAGTCCTATCCGACCAACTCGTACTCTTTGGGATTAGCCCCGTAGTAGCGCTTGAACAGCCGACTAAAGTGACTCAGGTTGCTGAAGCCCAGGGCGTAACCGACGTCGGAGACCGTTTGGTCAGACTGTCGCAGCAAAAAGGCCGCCTCCTTCATCCGCGCCCGCTGGTAGTAGTTGTACACCGTGTCGCCAAAGACCTGCTTGAAGAGGTGCTTCAGGCGGGTTTCGCTGAGGTGGTGGTCGCGGGCTAGTTGGGGCAGGCTGGGCGGCTGACTCAGGTCGTGCAGGATCTCGCGGCGGATGGCGAAGAGCTCCTGCATGTCGGTGTTTGCCACGGGTTGGCGGGCCTGCTCCTCGCGTTTGGCGAGCCGGTGAAAGAGGAGGTACAGTAGCTCCAGCACCTGAACGCGACTGTAGAAGCGACCCAGTACCTCGTGCTCGTTGATGCGGCTGAGTTTGCGGAGTTGCTGTTCGATTTCGGGCACCATGACCTCGTGATAGAAGAAACTAGCGGTGGGCTCTACCACGGTGGTCAGCAGCTGGTTAGCGGTATGGTCCTGTAGTAGTTCCTTGAGCAGCGCCGCCCGAATGGCTACCACCGTGAGTACGATCTCGCCGCGGGCGGGAAAGTGGATATCGGCGTTAAGGTCTCCACTGGCTACCTCGATACCGGAGTGATACTGCCCCGAGCGCGCCCCACCGCCGCGTACGCTGAAACCGGTAGGAAGATCGGTGTGGTAAAAGATAATACTGATCAGGTCGTTGACCTGCTCCGGAGCGCGACGCTGTAGCAGCAGATCTTCCCGTAGCCGGTAGCGGTGGGTGGTGAGGCGAAAGTCGGGCGAGAACTCCACCATGCGTATGCCCCCCTCCCCGAGGCTGGCCGGCAGCTGCAGCCGGTTGCCGTAGACCTCCGTGCCGAAGGTGCGGCCGAACTCCTGCAGGAAATTAAAGCCGGGCTGGACGGTAAAGGGAAAACTGCGCATGGAGTGGAAGCTTACAGGCTGAACCCCTGTGCCCGGGCTTGGTTCTTTACGGGTGCGACGACCGCACCTTGTCAACCATTTTACCCATCCCTGCCTTTAGCCCCTGACGGCGACGTACTTTTGCCGCCGCATAAACCAAGATTCTACGCATGCCCGACATACAAACGCGCCCTACCTACAAAGTAAAAGACATCAATCTGGCCGAGTGGGGCCGCAAGGAGATCCGCCTGGCCGAGGCCGAAATGCCCGGTCTGATGGCCCTGCGCGAGCAGTACGGCGATTCCAAGCCGCTGAAGGGAGCCCACATCGCCGGCTGCCTGCACATGACCATCCAGACCGCCGTACTCATCGAGACCCTCGTCGAGCTCGGTGCTGAGGTCACCTGGTCGAGCTGCAATATCTTCTCCACCCAGGACCACGCCGCCGCCGCCATTGCCGCCGCCGGTATCCCCGTTTTCGCCTGGAAGGGCATGAACGAAGAGGAGTTCAACTGGGCCATCGAGCAGACCCTGCGCGCCTTCCCCGACGGGGAGCCGCTCAATATGATTCTCGACGATGGCGGTGACCTCACCAACATGGTCTTCGATGAGTACCCCGAGCTGGTCGACGGTATCCGCGGCCTGAGCGAGGAGACTACCACCGGTGTGCACCGCCTGTACGAGCGCATGAAGAACGGCACCCTGGTGATGCCTGCTATCAACGTCAACGACTCGGTCACCAAATCGAAGTTCGACAACAAGTTCGGCTGTAAGGAATCGGCCGTCGACTCCATTCGCCGCGCCACCGATATCATGATGGCCGGTAAGGTCGCCGTCGTAGCCGGTTACGGAGACGTTGGAAAGGGTACCGCCGCCAGCCTCCGCGGTGCCGGCGCCCGGGTCATCGTCACCGAGATCGACCCCATCTGCGCCCTGCAGGCCGCCATGGACGGCTACGAGGTCAAGCGTATGGACAATGCCGTGCCCCGCGCCGACATCGTCATCACCGCCACCGGCAACTTCAACATCCTCACCGAGCGCCACTTCCGCGCCATGAAGGACAAGACCATCGTGGCCAACATCGGCCACTTCGACAACGAGATCGACATGGCCTGGCTCAACAAGAACTACGGCCACACCAAGGATAACATCAAGGCCCAGGTCGATCTGTACAACATCGACGGCAACGACGTCATCGTGCTCGCCGAAGGCCGCCTGGTCAACCTGGGCTGCGGCACGGGCCACCCCAGTTTCGTCATGTCCAATAGCTTCACCAACCAGGTGCTGGCCCAAATGGAGCTCTGGGAGCATAGCGAGAAGTACGATAACAAGGTCTACATGCTACCCAAGCACCTCGACGAGCAGGTCGCCCGCCTCCACCTCGAAAAGATCGGCGTCGAGCTCGAAGACCTCAGCGAAGCTCAGGCCAAGTACATTGGCGTGGAGCAGAACGGCCCGTTTAAGCCGGAGCATTATCGGTACTAATGGGCAACCCTAAAGAGGGCGCCTCCCCCCCCACCTGGAAACTGATGCTGGTCAAGTGGCTAGGGCTGTTTCCTATCCTACTGGTGATTGCCTACGCCCTCCAGTGGCTGAAGGTGGAACCGCTGTGGTTTAAACTGATCTGTGAGACGGCCATCCTGGTGCCATTGTTGAACTACGTCATTACACCCATGATGGATAGCCTCTTCTCGCAGTGGCTCTACAAGGGCATAGACGGGGACAAGCAGCAGCAGAGCATCAATATTGGCTCCTGAGCTACTTGGTGCGCTTTTCGCGGAGCACGAGCTGCGCGTCATCGGCGCGCGCTACGTCCAGAAAGAACTGCCGAAAGTCGGCGTACGCTTCCCGGGGTAGTTCGGTGGGGAGCAGCTTGAGGGTACGAATCCACTGCACCCCGTCGTCCGTAGTCTGTATACGTGCGGCATATTCCCCACTGGGATGGCTGTAGTGTACGGGCTCGCTGAATAGACCACTTTCTACCTCCATGCCCTCGGGGAGGTGTAGGTTAATAGTATCGACGTAGAAGCGCGTCGTGGTGGTTTGGATGGGCAGCTCGCGATTAGCATCCGCCGGGGGGATGTCATCGTAGTCGAAGTAGCTGTTGATGGGCACGAACATGCGGGTGCCGAGCTTGCGGACGTAGTTGTTGACCGTAGTGGCGTAGTGTAGTTCGGCGCGGGGGGGCTTGCGGGTCGACCATCAGGGTGTAGCCGCTGCCGGATACGTCGGGCAGGTAGTTGTAGCGGTGCAGCCAGTCACGCTGGTCCTTGCTGTTAGGTAGCTGATCGACCAGGCTCCGGAAAATTTCGTGGGCACCGCCATAGTACTGCGATTGCAGGGCAAGTTGGGTAGTGCCGTCCGCAGCAACGGTCACGTCTACCGTGCGGGTGTAGCCGTTTTCGGTAGGTTCCAGGGCGGGGGTACGGTGGAGCGCGCCACCGGTAGGTGTGATCCACAGTACGTTACGATCCTGTTTGCCCTCGCCGAGGTAGCCCGTGGGTGCATCGTGGCTGGTGCACTCCAGGTACATATCCTGGCTGGGTACGTAGAGCACCATATGATTAAAAGCGGAGGTAGCAAAGGACTCCTTGACTGAATACTCCTGCCGATCGTCCCAATCAATCAGTACGGGGTAGGACGAAATGCCTACGGTCTGAAGGATCGCCCTCATATAATTGCTAAGCGCTTTGCAGTCCCCGAAACGGTTCTGCTCCACGTACTCGGCCGAGAAGGGCTGCCAGCCACCGATGCCAAGTTGAATGCCCACGTAGCGCATCCGCTGCTGCATAAAGCGGTAGAGTCGGTCGATCTTCCGGCGCTCGTCCTCCAGTCCGGACACGGTTTCTCTGACCTCCTGCTCCAGGCGGGGCGGTAGCTCGTCCCGTCCCTCCATAATGGTCTGCATGAACTGACCGAACGCCTCCCAGCTCCGGAAACTGCCCCGGTAGCCCTCGATCTCGAAGTCGGCTAGCCCGAGGCGTAAGTAAGGTAAGGTAGCGGCTAACGGCGGTGCGTAGGGTTCCTCTTCCTGCGCGACCCGGTGGTGGACTTCCCAGCGGTAGCTGCGCGCTTTGCCGTCTACCGTCACACTAGGTTCGTCGAGCTGAGACGAGTCGAAAAGCAGTTCGTTGTTTAGCGGCAGGCTAATACTGAGTGCGGCATGCACCAGCGCCTGTTCCCGCCGTTGGGGGGCCCATTGTTGCAGGCTTGCGACGAAGGCCATGTCGCTGACCCGCTGCTCCGCCTCAAAGACTACGGTGCAGGGGTAGGTCGGACAGAGCAGGGTGACCTCCTGGTAGCGGACATCGTCGTAGAACGATACTTGACTGTAGGCCTTACGGTCTACGATATCGCCGGACTTGGCCCGGTCGATCTGCCGGCCCAGGAAGTCGAAGGAGGCGGCGTCCAGTCTAGTAATCTTCGAGTCTTTACTGTAGTAGACCCGTAATACATTGTCACCGTTGTGGTTTGCGTCGTGCAGCGTAATGACCCGACGAGAGCTGATGCTGGCGGAGCTGCGGTCGAGGACCTGCATGTCCGTGCTGTATTCGAGCAGGGTACTGCTGCCACTGCGTAGGGAGTCAGGGATGACCAGCGAGGTGGGGGTTAGCCTTTGGGCTTGAATTACCCCGCTTGTTAAGAGGGCTAACCAAGTAAGCAGAGTGATGGGATATCGCATCATTTAGCACGCTTCAGCACCACGGGCGCCCGCTGCAGCTCGATGATGCGGTGAAACATCTCGCGCAGCGGGCCATACTCCTCGGCGGCAAAGAGGGTGCGGTCGAGCTGTACGGTGAAGTTGACGCTGAGGGTGCGCAGGTCGGCGTTTTCCTGGGTCGCGTAGGTGGCCACCAGGCTGCCATCGTCGGAGCGAAGGCGGATGGAAGCGGGTACCTCATCGACGACGTAGTCCTCGGGCAGATTGATCTGGGCGATGTAACGCTGCACCCAGGGGTAGGCGAAGTCAATGGGATAGAGCCGCCGGTCTACGTCGTCCAGCTCATCGTCGAGCATGGGCAGCAGTACGGGCTGGACGTAGAGGTAATCGTTGAGGGCCTGGCCGGCCGGGACGTCCATCTTCAGCGCAAGGGCAATCTGGTCCTTGGTGGGATCGTCATCGGTCGCCGTGACGCGCTCCAGGACCGTGGCTTCGGGGAACTGCTTGACGATATCGGCCACGAGGGGTCCGTCCTGGTCCTTTTTCATACCGCGCAGTTTGCTACGGGTGGAGAAGGCGAAGTAACTGTCCATGCGGGCGGTCACCTCGGCGGTGGCCCGACCGCTACCGTCTACGTCCAGCACCGCCATCGTCGTCTGGCGGGCGGGGGCCACGTCGAGGTCGACCCAGCGGGGATTAGCTTCATCGGCCACCCAGCCCCCGGTGGTTGAGGGCATCAAAGCGGGGCAGGCCGGCCGGGCGATCGGGATCGTGGCGTCGAGCAGTGGGGGCTTACCGTCAACCTCCGTGTACACCATCAGGTGGTCGAACTGATCGAGCATGGGGTAGCTCTCGATCGGGGAGCCCTGGTCGCGCAGGGATACGAGTAGAGGGTAGGCTTCAATACCGGCCTCGTTGAGTAGGCTTAGTAGGGCGATGTTAAGGTCGCGCTATTGCCGCTGCCGTCGGCGTAGGTGCTATTGGGGCTAGCGGAGGCGAGGATGCGGTAGCGGCCGTCCCATTCGTAGTGCCGATGATGAAGCGGTACGCGGCCTCGATGCGGGCACGGATGTCATCGGCAGCCATGACGGTGGCCTCGGCGTCGCGCCACAGTCGGCCGTAATTGATCTTGTTGCGGTAGTAGCGGCCGAAGTCTTGTCGATCCTGTAGGTCCTTGACCGTTTCCTCCCAGCTACTGAAAACACTGTTCTTCGGCCTGCCGGGGTACTGCACCCCGCGGAGTTGCAACCGGACCTTAGGGAGGTAATCGACGAAATTATTGGTGTAGGGTTGGTAGTCGTAGGCGGGCAGGTCCTGCATGGCCCAGCGGAGTTGCGTATGGTCGAGCTTAGGCGTCGTGCTGTAGGCCCCACTGAAAAATTAGGACCCCAGGCTCGTTTGACGACCTCGGCCTCGTGATGGTGTAGCGCCCCGCGGCGCTCAGACTGACGTAGTCATAGTAGGCGGGAATCATGGCGGTGTACTCCGCCCAGCGCACCGGGATGTCCTCCTGAAAGGTATAGGACCGTAGGGGTGAGAATACTTTTGGTACGCTTCGTGTAGCGGTACTCGATCGTTACGCCCCGGACCGAGACGGGGGAAGGTGAAACTGGTGATTTTACGCAGCCCCTCACCGTCCCTGGGTCCGGACAATCGGCGGCGGCAAGCGGGATGGAACCGCCCTGGGGCAAGTGTACGAAGCCCTCCACATTACTGATCTCTACGTACTCCCGGTTGAATTCGAGCTTCACGTTCGCCCGTTCGTAGGCGGAGGCCTTGAATAGCTTCATCCGCCGGTGCACCTTCTCGATCGTACTGGGGCCCTGGGTGTCGTTGTACTCAAAGTCCAGGTCGAGGTGGTCGTAGAGCACGTAGGCCTCGGCCGAGGAATCGGCCGGAAGTACGCTCAGGGCGCGGTCAGCATCAGATATACGGCCGAACTCGACGGGACCGGTAGACTGCGCGGTAAAGGAAAAGGGGAGAAACAGCGTAAGCCAGAAAAGTCCGGCGAAGGGTGAGTGCATGGGGGATTTACGATGTACGATTTAGCGAGGCAGCTCGCTGCGCTCGTTTAGGTATTTGATTGAAGATAGGATATCCGAGTTGTCAAGCAGTCACTTATTCAACGGGCAGATTTGGGGGCGGCAGTGAACTTTAACTAAATCCACGGCAGTACTATATTCGATGAAGTTCGGACAAGTCCCCCACCCTACTGAGGTAGAATTCCAACTGCCGGTGGAGCCGCTGGCTAACCGCGCCCGCCTGGACCGTTACGAGTGGGCACCGGCGTAGGGGCCGACCGGCCATTTACCTTGGTGCCACCGGCTGGGGCATGAAGCAGTGGGTGGGCAAGTGGTACCCTACGGGAGCCAAGTCCGCCGACTTTCTCCGCTACTACGGGGAGCAATTCAATACCATTGAGCTCAATACGACGCACTACCGTATTCCCACTGCGGAAACCGTCGCCGACTGGTACGCCGCCGTGCCCGGTGACTTTCGCTTCTGTCCCAAGCTACCTAAGTCGATCAGCCACGTCAATGATCTGGGGGCGAGTGGTGATTCGTTTACCCGCTTCGTGGCCCTCCCTAGATGGCCTACGGGAGAAGATGGGCTGTGCCTTCATTCAGCTACCGCCCTATTTCGGCGCCGACCGCCTACCCGTGGTAGAGCGTTTTCTTGACCGCTGGCCCCGGCTACTACCCCTGGCCCTGGAAGTACGCCACGCGAGCTGGTTCGCCGATCCCTACGCGACCGAGGCGCTGATGGATGCCCTGGCCGCCCGCGGCGTGGCGGCGGTGATCAGTGATGTGGCCGGGCGGCGCGACGTACTGCACGGCTACGTGACCGCGCCGCGTACGATGGTGCGCTTCGTGGGTAACGGACTCATCGACAGTGACTTCACACGACTGGCAGACTGGGCCGAAAAGCTGCGGGAGTGGAATCTTCCGGAATCGTTTATCTTTCCCCACGAACCGGAGAACGTGCTGGCCCCGGAAGCCTCTGCCTGGCTAGCCGAGCATATTGCCTCCCTCGATTTTGCCCGCACCCGCGGCCCGCCCCCCTGCGTGCCGGGCCCGAACAAATGAGTTTGTTTTAGCCCTGCCCTATGAAAAAAAGATTACCCGGCCATACCGCGCGATATCAGCTGGCTCTCCTTTAACCACCGGGTACTGCAGGAGGCCAAGGACGAGAGCCTGCCGCTATTCGAGCGCCTGAAGTTCCTGGCGATCTACTCCTCCAACCTGGATGAGTTCTTCCGCGTGCGGATGGCCAACCACCGTAACCTGCTGCGGGTCAACAAGAAAACGAAGCGTGAGCTCGACACAGCCCGAAGCAAACGGTGCGTACCATCCAGCGAATCGTGACCGGCAGCAGGAGGAATTTAGCCGCATTTTCGAAAAGAAAATTATCCCTCAGCTAGCCAAGCACAAATCTTTCTGAAGCGGCGGTTGGATATGACGGAGGAGGACCAGGAGTACGTGCGCAGCTACTTTCGCGAGTACATGCTGCCCTACGTGCAGCCCGTGCTGCTGATCGAGGGCATGGTGCGGCCGTTCCTGAATAACGCCCAGTTGTACCTGGCCATCCTGATGCACGAAAAGGAGGGCAAGAACCGGGGAGGCCTACGCCATCGTGAAGATCCCGAGCGACCACCTGCCGCGCTTCATCGAGCTGCCGAGTACCGACGGGGAGCATAACCTGATCATGCTGGACGACATCGTACGGCACGTCGGTATCGTGGATGTTCCCGGGCTACGAGATCGAGGATAACGTTCAGCATCAAGCTGACGCGGGATGCGGAGCTCTACATCGACGATGAGTTTTCGGGCGATCTGCTGGCCAAGATTAAGTCGAGCCTGACCCGGCGCCACGTTGGGCCCGCCAGTCGGTTTGTGTATGACCGCACCATGCCCGATAGCCTGCGGGCGTACCTACAGGAGACCTTCGAGCTCGACCGCTACGACATCCTCACCGAGGGGCGCCTACCACAATAACTTTGACTTCTTCGGCTTTCCGACCTTCGGGATGACCAAGCTGCTCAATCCGCCGCAGCCGCCCCTGCCCTATCCCGCCTGCAGGAAGCCGAGGACTACTGGGCCGCGATCCGCGAGCGCGACCACCTGCTCGTGTACCCCTACCACCAGTACGAGTCGGTGGTGCTATTCTTCGAGCGTGCCGCCGAGGACCCGCTGGTGAGCCACATCAAGATCGTGCAGTACCGGGTGGCCCGTAAGGTCGCGCATCATGCGGGCGCTGATGCGGGCGGTGACGCTGGGTAAGCAGGTGAGTGATTCATCGAGGTCAAGGCCCGCTTCGACGAGGAGGCTAACCTGCGCTGGGGCGAAAAGCTGGAGAGGCCGGCGTGCACGTACACTATAGCTTTCCGGGGGTGAAGGTGCACTCCAAGCTGGCCCTGGTACGGCGTGTAGAGAACGGCGAAGAGCAGCTATATAACTACCTCAGCACCGGTAACTTCCACGAGGACACCGCCAAAGTATATAGTGACTTTGGCTCTTCACGGCCGACGAACGACTGACCAGCGAGGTAGCGCGCATCTTCAGCTTCCTGGAAAATGTGATGATCCCCGAGCAGCCCTTCCAGCACCTGATGGTGGGGCAGTTCAATCTACGCAGCGACTGGAGGACCTCATTGACTTCGAGATCGCCGAGGCCACGGCCGGCCGCCCCGCCGCCATGACGCTGAAGATGAATAGCCTGCAGGATATGGCGATGATCGACCGGCTCTACCTGGCCAGCGATGCGGGAGTGCGGATTAATCTGATCATCCGGGGTATCTGTGTCCTAGTACCGGGGCGCAAGGGCTACAGCGAGAATATCCACGGCGTAAGCATCGTGGATCGCTACCTGGAGCACGCCCGGGTCTTCCACTTCCACCATGCGGGGGAGGAATTGGTGTACCTCTCCTCGGCCGACTTCATGACGCGAAATTTAAGCCACCGCGTAGAGACCACCTTCCCTATCTACGACGAGGAAATCAAGGACCGCATCCTGGAGATCCTCGATATCCAGCTCGCCGATAACGTTAAGGCACGGCTACTAAGCGACCAGCAGGCAAATACGTACTACCGGGGGGGGAGTGATCTGAGTATTCGGAGTCAGAAGGAGACGTATCACCTGATCAAGCGGAGTTTGTGCGGAGCAGTTGGAGGAATCCTCGTCGGCCGAATCCCTTTCGTGAGCGCAAGGGCGCTCACGAAAGGTTCGTCCGCCGAGGCCGGCTACCGTGCATGTATCGTCCCCCCCCGCTCCCGCAGACTCTCCCCCACCCGTCCCCGAAACACCGCGATGATCTCGGCCACCACCGCTGCGGCGATCTCCTCCGGTGTCTCGGCACCGATGTCTAAGCCAATGGGGGTGTAGAGGTTTTCGTAGTCCAGTAGGCGCAGGGTGGTGGTCTGGTGCAGCTCAGCGTCCATCTTTAGGGCACGTTTACGAGGACCGAGTAGGCCAAGGTAGGCCGGCGACTGCAGCAGAAAATGCTCTACCATAGCCCGGTCGCGGACAAAATCGTGCGACATGCAGGCTACGGCCGTCCAGTCATCTACCCGAAGTTGCTGGGCCTCGCTGTAGTCGTAGAGCCCGTCGACCAGGGCCGCAAGGGCAGCAGAAAATTTTCGCTTGAGACCGACCACCTGAATGCGCCAGCCGAGGTAGTGGGCGGTGGTGACCATGGGCAGGACGTCGTAGTTGTCGCCCACGACGATGAGACGTAGTTCGGGCCGTAACACCTCGAAGAGTCGCTCCACGGTATGCCCATCTTGATCCGTGATGGTTTTTACCTCGGAGCGACCACGTACCAGCTCCACCGAACCGAACGGTACCTCCCGCAACTCCCCAATGAGCGACTGGCCCACAGGTGCAGTGACAGTTTGCACAAGAAGCAGCGGTTGCCGCGTATCCACTCGCTCCCGTAGAATCTCCACCTGATTAGCCGGATCGGCAACGTCGAGGGGTACAAAGAGCACCTCGATCCGCCCGTTACACCCCAGCCCGATGCCGATCTCCCGGTCCTCCCCGTCCAGGGTATCGTAGATGCGCTTCGAGGGAGCCCCGGCGTGGATGGCCCGCTGGGCGCGCCGTAGCGCATCCCCCTCCAGACAGCCGCCGCTGATGCCGCCGGTGTAGCGCCCGTCGGCCCCCACTAGTAGTCGCGCGCCGATACGGCGGTACGACGAGCCCTCGATCTGCACCACCGTAGCCAGCGCACAGGCCGTGCCGGTAGCGCGGAAGCGGTCGTAAAGCTCCACGATGTTTCTAATCTCCTTCATAGCGCCGGCGGTAGTCCTGCGGGGTATCCAGGTCGAAAAAGGGCGCGGCGGGTCGCACCAGGCGGACCCGCTCTCCCTGTGCGGCAAGGTAGGCACCCGCCCCCGCCTCACCGGTAAGCGCAAGCAGGTCCACTAGGTCAGCGGCCGGAAACAGGGCCGGTACGCCGGGTTTGTCGTGGTAGGCGGTGGCGACGATATGTTGCGGATACTGCCGGTGGGCGGTGACCAGACGTTGCAGGTACGCCGTGTTTACCTCGGGTTGATCCACCAGCATCAAGAGCAGGGGCACAAGCTGTTGATGCGTAGCCATTACGGCCTCTACGCCACACCGGATGCTTGAAGTCATACCCTGCGCAAACTGCTCATTGATGGTGGTACACACGCTCGTCCCAGTTAGATGATCGCGCAGCCGCTCGTGGTGCGCTCCGAGCACGACGTACACCGTGGCGTCCAGTCCCCGGGCCTGCTCCACGGCATGGCGCAGCAGTGTGGTCCCCGCCCACGGCAGCAGCTGTTTTGGCTGGCCCATGCGGCTTGACCGTCCGGCGGCCAGCACCACTACGGCTAGGTGGTGCATCACCTAGTGGATTTCGATCTGGGTAATAGCTGTAGTAGGGTCAATATCCGTCTGCTCCGGGTCGTACTGATTATTAGCTAGATTTAGGCCGTAGCGCAGGGGACCCTGGCTCACGTAGACAAGCGAAGAGTCTGCGCCGCGTTGCACCTCTACCTCCCCCAGGCGCTCCACCAACTCGGCGTAGCTATTACCGACGCGAATACCGTCCTCGGTCACCACGTCGGGTGAGGTGATGACGATGTAGTCGATATGCTCGCCGTCATCGGCTTCCGTGTACAGGTAGCCAAGCTCCTCATCGTTACGACCTACGATCTGGTGGACTGGCCTACTACCCGTGTCGTCGGATGACCTATCGGCGCGCAGCAGGCCGTTAAAGTCCGCGATAGCCGCCCCCGGTCGCATATCCAGAAAACTGCCGTCACCGATCTCGTAGGGGTCATCGGCATCGACATCGTAGATGGCGGTATTGCCGGCGTTGGGGTTCTCCACCGGGCGGGTCTCGGGGGTAGTGAGTGGGCGGTCGCTGCAGGCCAGGACCGCGCTCAGCAGCAGGAGGGATAGTACGTACTTCATAGTTACGTAACGTAGGGCGGGGCCGCAGGTGCAAGGTACCGCCTTGCCTATTCCTCCTCGCCGTTTTTGAAAGCCTCGAGCTCCTGCTCGCTGTAGGCCAATCGGGTGATGCGATCATATAGTACCGGCACAAAGAAGATGGCCAGTGCCGTCACCGCTACCATGCCCCCGATGACGACGTAGCCGATGGTCTGCCGGCTGTTGGCCCCCGCCCCGCTGGCCAGCGCCAGTGGGATCATCCCGAAAACGAAGGTGGCCGAGGTCATCAGGATAGGTCGTAGCCGGGTGGTGGAGGCCGAAAGGGTAGCTTCCTTGATGTCCATGCCGCCTTCCACATTCGTCTTGGCAAACTCCACGATGAGAATAGCATTCTTGGCGGCCAGCCCCACGATGGTGATCAGCCCGATCTGGGCGTAGACATTATTGTCGATGTCGGGTAAAATCCAGAGCGTCAGCAGGGCCCCGAAGATGCCGGTCGGCGCGGCCATAAGTACGGAGAAGGGAACCGTCCAGGACTCGTAGAGCGCCACCAGGATTAGAAAAGCCAGTAGAATGGAGAAGGCGAAAATGTACAGGGTAGTGGCCCCGGATTCGGCCTGCTCCTTGCTCAGGCCCGAAAACTCGAAGCCATAGCCCTCCGGCAGCTTTGCCGCCTCCTCGCGCAGCACCTCCAGCACCTGTCCGCTGCTGAAGCCCTCGGCAGCGTTGCCGGTGATGGAGGCGGAGCGGAAGAGGTTATAGTGGGAAATCAGCGGGGCGGTGTTGCCTAGCTCGTAGCTGATTAGGTTGCTCAAAGGCACCATGGTACCTTCTCCATTCTGCACGTAGTAGTCGCTCAGATCCTCGATCTCGGCCCGGTAGGCGGTGTCGGCCTGGGCCACGACGCGGAAGGTGCGGCCGTACAGGGTGAAGTCGTTAATGTAGCGGCTACCGAGGTAGGTCTGTAGTGTGTTGTAGATATTAGTCAACGGCACGCCGAGTTGCTCGGCCCGTACGCGGTCGACGGTGAGCTCGTAGCTCGGCGCCTGGGCGGTGAAGAAGCTGAACGCTCCGTTGATCTCCTCCCGCCCATTGATGGTGCCGAGGAAGTTATTCATCGTCGTCTCGAACTCGCTCACGGTGGCGTTGCCCGACCGATCCTGGAGGATGAAGCTGAAGCCGGAGGTACTACCTAAGCCCGGAATCGGCGGCGGGGGGATGACCACCACGCGCGCATCCACGATGCGTTGGAAGTATTGGTTGAACTTACCTACCATGGCGAAGATGCCCTGTCCGTCCTCCGTACGCTCGTCCCAGGGCTGTAGCTGCACGAAGATGGTACCGGTGTTGGAACGGTCAGTGAAGGTGATGGCGTTGAGGCTCGCCACGGCCGTGTAGGCACGCACTTCAGCGACGGTATCGAGGATCTGCATCATCTCCTCCATCACCTCCAGGGTACGCCCGTTGGCAGCCGCCTCGGGCAGTTCGAAGGTGACGAAGATGCGGCCCTCGTCCTCGGTGGGTACAAAGCCGGTCGGTTCTACCTGAAAAAGCAGGTAGGTAACCACTACGATACCTAGCAGTACGCCCAGAGCGATATAGTAGTGCTTGAGTAGCCAGCTCAGGGCACTGCCGTAGCCATTTTTGGTCTTTTCTAGTCCCTTGTTGAAGGGGCGAAATACCGTTTCGAGCCACTTCGGCTGCTGCTGGTCCTTACGGAAGAGTAGTACGGCCAGGGCGGGTGCTAGGGTGAGGGCTACCAACGACGACAGCAGTACGGCTACCGAGATCGTGATGGCAAATTGCTGGTACAACTGTCCGGTAAGTCCGGTGATAAAGGCCACCGGCACGAAGATGGCCACCAGGATCAGCGAGGTCGTGATCACGGGGGTCGCCACATCGTTCAGGGCCGCCACCGTAGCGTCCACTACGCTCAGGTCACCCTCCTCGAGCTTGGTCTGAATGGCCTCAACCACGACGATAGAATCATCCACCACGATACCGATCGCCAGTACAAAACCGAACAGTGTCAGGGTGTTGATATTAAAGCCTAGCGGAGCAAAGAAGATGAGTGAACCGATGATCGACACCGGGATGGCCAGTAGCGGTATGATTGAAGCCCGCCACCGCTGCAGAAACACGAAGACAATAAAGGCTACGATAGCCAGCGCGATCAGCAGGGTGATAATCACTTCCCGGATCGATACCTCCACCACCGAGGCGGCCTCGAAGGGTACCATGTAGTCTACATCAGGGGGAAAATCCTGGCTCAGCTCCTCCATCGCGTCGTACACCCCCTGGGCGGTCGCCAGGGCGTTGCTGCCGGGAGCCTGAAAGAGAATAAGCAGGGCAGCCTCCTCGTGATTGACCAGCGACTGATTGCCGTAGGAAAAGGTGCCCAGCTCCACGCGGCCCACGTCGCGCAGGTGGATCAGCGCGCCGGTCTCCGGGTCGTTACGGATGATGATGTCCTCGAACTCGCTCACGTCGTCCAGTCGCCCGTCCAGAAAGACGGTGTACTCGAAGGACTGGGCATCGTACTGCGGCGGCGCACCCACCGAGCCGGCGGCTACCTGTAGGTTTTGGGTTTGCACCGCGGCAATCACCTCCTCGGGGGTCATACGCAGCTGGGCCAACCGGTCGGGATAGAGCCACAGCCGCATGCTGAAGTCCTTGGTGATGGCAAAGGCATCGCCGATCCCGTCTACCCGTAGCAGCCGGTCCTTGACGTAGACGTTAGCGTAGTTATCCAGAAACTCCCCGTTGTGGGTGCCCTCGGGCGACTGTAGAGCCACTAGCATGAACAGTCCCGGGTTGCGTTTACGCACCGTAAGGCCCAGCCGGCGCACGGCCTCGGGCAGGGCGGGCTCGGCGATTCCCAGGCGGTTCTGCACCTCCAGGGCGGCAATGTCGATGTTGGTGCCGAGCTCGAAGGTCACGTCGATACTCGTCACTCCGTTGTTGGTGCTGTTGCTACTGATGTAGTCCATGCCCGGCGTACCGTTCACTTGTACCTCGATGGGCGTGGTCACGGTCTGCTCCACAGTTAGGGCATCGGCCCCGATGTAGTTACCACTCACCGTGACGCTGGGCGGGGTGATCTGCGGAAACTGCGTGATGGGCAGCGAGAGTAGCGATACGGCCCCTACCAGTACCAGGACTACCGAGAGTACGATGGCCGCCTTGGGGTGATACACGAAGAAGTTGAGCATGGCGTGGCGGGGCTTAGCGTTTGCGGGCGGTGCTGTCGGCGGGGGCCTGAGCCGGCATTACTTTGACCTTCGTGCTGTCTTTGATCCCCTTCAGGCCCTCGACGGCAACTAGGGTACCCGCCTCTAGCCCGCCGAGGATGATGCGCTGGCCCCGCACCTGCGCCCCCGTCTGCACCCCCTGCCGAAAGGCCATGCTGTCCTGGATACGGTAGACGTAAAACTCCCCCATCTGCTCGGCCAGCGCCTCGGTGGGCACGACGAGCTGCCGGCCACTCTGGCGGTTGATGAGCTCCACGCTGACGGTCATGCCGTTGCGCAGTACGTTGTCGGGGTTATCAAATAGGAGGCGCACGGTGAGGGTGCCGGTCTGGGGGTCCACGGCCTGATCGCTGGCGTAAACACGCCCGTAAGCGGGGTAGAGTGTACCGTCGGGCAGGCGCAGCCGAAAGGTGGAATCGAGCTCGGTGGGGCTCATTTGCTCGAAGCGGGACAGGCGGGGGATCTCGGTCTGCGGTAGCGCGAAGTCCACCCCCACGGGTTCCTCCTGAGTGATGACCGTGAGTAGGGGGTTGCCGGGCGACACCTGCGTACCCACCTTGGCACTACCCAGCTCGGTGAGTCCGCTCAGGGGGGCACGAATGACGGCGTAGTCCAGTTGGGTCTGGGCGGAATTGAGGGCAGCCTCGGCACTGTTCAGGTCTTGGCGGCGGCTCTCGAGCTCGGCCTCGGCCTGGTCGAGGGTCTGAGTGGCGATGGCCTCGGCCTCCGCCAGGCGGCGGTAGCGCAGGACGTTCTTCTCGGCCAGGACGACGTTAGCGCGGGCCGACTCAATGCTGGCCTCGGCCTGGTTGACGTCGGCCACGTAGCGGCGCACGTCGATGGTGTAGAGAGTCTGTCCCTTGCGCACGTAATTGCCCTCCTTGAAGTGTACGCGGGTGATGTAGCCGCTGACCTGGGGGCGTACCTCCACCCGTTCTAGGGGAGACACACTGCCGGGAAAGGATTCATAGAAAACTAAGTCTTGCTCCTGCGCTTCGGCCACGCGGACGGGCTTGGCCGGTGGGGGTCCCTGCTGCTGGGCTGCCCCCGCCTCATCACCGCCGCCCCCGCAGGAGAAGATAAGTAGCAGCGGAAGAAAGTAGGGGAACTTCATGGGCGGGGAGCTTAAAGGGTGCCGGCGGCAAGTTGCACGCTCACCCGGGCCAGGGCGGCGTCAATGAGACTGTTTACAGTGGCTAGGCGCGCTTCCTGCAGGTCGTTTTCGGCGATGACTACTTCCAGGAAGGGGGCGATGCCCTCCCGGTACTGCAGGTCGACTACCCCGTAGATTTCCTCGGCCAGCGCTACGTTCTCCCGGGCCATGAGGTAGGTGTTGCGGGCCTGATCGTAGGTGCCGTAGGCTTCGCGGTACTCGCGGTTGATGCGATCGCGCTGGGCCAGGACGTCGTAAGAAAGCTGACTGCGCAGTACGCTCTGCCGCTCGATCTGGCGGAACCGACGCCCTCCGCTAAAGAGGGGTACACTTACGTTTAGGCTGGCCAGAGCATTAGGAAAGACGCGGTCGTAAAGCGCCGTCAGTTCGTTGTTCTGCCAGTTCATATTGTAGGTCCCCCCCAGGTACACGTCCGGTAACCACGCACGCCGGTAAAAGAGCCCATCGAGTGCCAGTAGGCGATCCTGCACCGCTAGTTGCCGCAGTTCGATGCGCCGCGTGGGTTGGAGTAGCGGCAGGCTATCACCGAAAACGGTAGCGGCTAACACGTCCAGGTCGTACACCAGCTCGAGCGGCGTGGCTTCGGGATAGCCCATGAGCTGCTTCAGGGCCACGATGCTAGTCTGCTGCTCGATGATCGCGTTCTGAAGGTCCACCCGCGTACGGTTCAGCGTAATGGTAGCGCGCTTGTAATCGACCTTGTCGTTGAGGCCGTTGTCGAACAGCAGCTTGGCATCGCGAAGGGCGCGTTCCTGGCGCGTCAGGTCGGCCCGCAGAAGTACCAACTGTTCGCGCGCCCGGGTAGCCTGGTAGTAGGCGCGGGTGAGTTCGTCGCGCAGGTCGATCTCCTCGGCCTCGATGTTGAGCCGGGCCACTTCTAGCAGTGGGGCCTGACGGCGTGTGGCAGAGGCCACGGTGGGGTTATACAGCGTCTGCCGGGCGGTGGCCGTAAGGGTGGAATTATTGATGGTGCCGATCTCTACCTCCGTCGTGGCCCCGCTGTCGGGATCCTGAAAATCGGGAAAAATGCTTACCGGCCGCTTGAAGTAGTGCTGCGCATTGCCACTCAGCGCAAACTCCGGTAGCCAGGCACTCAACGCGATGCGATTGTCCAGGGTCGTAACCCGTAGCTCCTCCCGCGCGGCCAGTAGCGCCGGCTGGTGGGCCATGGCGTAGTCTAGGCACTCCGCAAGGGTCCATCCTTCAGTACTCACACCGCTCTGCGCGCGCAGGAGCGGGCAGCAGACGAGCAGAAACGAACAAAGGACACAACGGGTGAGCATCGGGAGGCATTGGTAGCTGTCGGGCAGATGCCCGATCCTACTAGCAGGGTAAATGACCCATCCGCTAAGAAGTTCGTACCACCCGCCTCACCGTAGTCCGCTACTAGTAGATACCCGGTACCCAGCGGCTAGGGTGGCGTGCTCAGGGCTTATGTGAGCTCACGTAACTGAAGATCTCGCGTACCACTTTGCGCTTGATCTCCCGCTGCCGCGGTCGGTCAAGGCTTTTGAGGCGAAACTGAAATTTGAGCTCCATGTAGTCTTTCTTCACCTCCACGATCTTGAGCAGGTAGCTACTTTCCTCGATGGTGTCGGCGTAGCTGCTTACGCTCTGTTTTAGCTCCGTTTCGAGCACGTCCACGTTCTTGATCGCTTTGAGGTCCATCTCGAAGTCGATGCTCATCAGGCGCACGTCACGCCGTGTGTAGTTAATAATTTCGTTGGAGTACACCTTGCCGTTGGGTAGGATCACCACGTCGTCGTTGTCGTTGAATATCTTCACCTTCAGCAGCCCGATATCCGCTACCCGCCCCTTGTAGGTGTAGAACTTTACGTAGTCACCGACCTCGAACACATCGGTGAAGCTGTAGTAGATGCCCACGATTAGATCGTTCACGAAGTCCTTCGAGACAATCGCGATTGCCGCCGCCACGATGCTCAGGGAGGTAAATAGTGTACGGAAGTCGATGCCGATGAGGGAGAAGATCGTGAAGACCACTACGGCGGCCAGCAGGAGCTTGCGGATGTTCTCTACCCCGTATACGAAGTTCTTGGCCCCCCTTCGCTTGGCGTAGTTCTGCCTGCGGTACAGCCACTTGACGACACCGCGTCAGTACGTTGAGCACCGCACCGTCATGGCGAAGTACAGCAGCACCCGCCAGAACTCCGGCCGGCCCAGCTGCCATAGCAAGCGGTCGTCGAACTGAATGATGTACAATCCCCCAATAAGATAAGCAGCTCGAACCCGGCAAGGGCCAGACTACCTGCCAGCGACCGATCCTTCATAACTTAGGCCCGCCAGCGTTTAAAGGTGTTGATGAGTCCGTTGGTAGAGCTGTCGTGCTAGTCACCTCCTCGCTCCCCTTGAGTTCCGGCAGAATAGCCTTCGCCAGTTGCTTTACCTAGCTCCACGCCCCACTGGTCGAAGCTGTAGATATTCCAGATCACACCCCTGTACGAAAATCTTGTGCTCGTAAAGGGCAATCAATTGCCCCAGCGTATAGGGCGTAATCTCCTTGACCAGAATGCTGTTCGTAGGTTGATTCCCGTCGAATACCTTAAAGGGCACCAATTTGGCCATTTCCTCCTCACTGAGTCCGTCGGCCTCCAGTTCCTCCTCGACCTGCGCGGCGGTCTTTCCGTTCATCAGGGCCTCGGTCTGGGCGAAGAAGTTGCTTAGTAGAATGGCGTGGTGGTCCCCCAGGGGATTATGCGAGATCGCAGGTGCAATGAAGTCGCAGGGGATCACCCGCGTGCCCTGGTGAATGAGCTGGTAAAAGGCGTGCTGCCCGTTGGTGCCGGGTTCCCCCCAGATGATGGGGCCGGTGTCGTAGTCCCTCGATGGGTTCTCCGTCCCGGTCTACACTCTTGCCGTTGCTCTCCATGTTCCCCTGCTGGAAGTAGGCGGAAAGCGGTGCATGTACTGATCGTAGGGAAGAATCGCTTCCGTCTCTGCATCGAAGAAGTTAGTGTACCAGATGCCGATCAGCGCCAGCTTCGCCGGTAGGTATTGTCCTGCAGCGGGGTGCGCCGAAGTGCTCGTCCATACTGTGCAGGCATCGAGCAGCTCGGCAAAGCGGTCGAAGCCAATGGTGAGGGCGATGCTCATGCCGATGCTCGAAGAGAGACTGTACCGACCGCCCACCCAGTCCCAGAAGCCGAACATATTATCCTCCGCGATACCGAAGTCCTTCACTCCCTCGCGTTGGTGGAAAGTGCCACAAAGTGCTTAGCCACATCTTCCTGCCGTCCCCCCTGGTCCAGAAACCACTGCCGGGCACTGCGGGCATTGGTCATCGTCTCCTTGGGTCGTGAAGGTCTTGGAGGCGACTAAAAAGACGGTGGTCTCGGGATCGACCTGTTTAAGTACCTCCGCGAGGTGCGTGCCGTCGATGTTGGAAACGAAGTAGAACCTCGCGGCCCCGCGATCCAGTACGGCTTTAGGGCCTCCGTCACCATGACGGGCCCCAGATCGGAGCCCCCGATTACCGATATTGACCACCTGAGTGAGGGGTTTGCCCGTGTAACCCGTGGTGTTCCGTCGTGTATGCGACCGGTCGAAGGATTGCATCCGGTCGAGCACTGCACTGACCTCGGGCATTACATCTTGTCCGTCAACCATAATCCCTTCCCCACCCCGGTTGCGTAGTGCTACGTGCAGCACGGCCTCGCCCTCGGTGCCGTTGATCGTTTCGCCGGTAAACATCTTTTCGGTGGCGGCCTTGACCCCGCACTCCTCGGCTAGCTTCAGCAGTAGATCCAGCGTTTCCTGCGATAGGATGTTCTTCGAATAGTCAACCAGCATATCTTCAAATTGCTGGGAAAAGTGCTGGAAGCGCTGCGGATCCTGGGCAAAAAGGTCTTTCATGTGACGCTCCTTCATTTCGTGAGCGTGCACGTCCAGTTCTTTCCAAGCCAGGGTAGTCGTAGGGTTCAGATTGCTCAGCATGGCGGTCGGTTTTAAGGGTACCATTAAGGCATAGATACACGGGCAGCGGCGATATGTGCGGCCGAAACCCGGCCATTTGGAGGGGTGGAAGGAAAAACGAACATAGATCAGCGAACCCTGTTATATCGGCACAATACACACCGGGCCATTGCACTGCCCGCCTTAGCTTTTCTCTACAAAACCATCAATGATGAAATCTACGTTATTCACGCTCCTAGCCTGCCTTATGGTAATGCTGCTTATGCCAGTAACCGTTAGCGCGCAGGACGATATGGAGCAAGACCAAACGATCGTACAACTCGCCAGCGAGAAACAACGACCTGACCATTCTAGTCGCCGCTCTAAATGCCGCCGACCTAACCAGCACCCTCGAAGGTGATGGCCCCTTTACCGTTTTTGCCCCGACCGACGAGGCGTTCCGCGCACTACCCGAGGAAGTGTTTCAGGCACTGCTGAAGGCGGAGAACCGTCAGGCCCTCGTCGGACATCCTGAAGTACCACGTAGCTGACGGCAAACTTGCCGCAAGCGATGTCACCACCGCCATCGAAGGTGAAACCAGTGGGGAATACATGGCCGGTACGATGAACGGCGATTTTACCGCCAGTATAACGGATGGTAACGTCACACTCACCGACGCCAAGGGCAACACTGCTACCGTCACCCAGTGCCGATATCATGGCCAGTAATGGTGTCATTCACATCATCGATGCAGTCCTCCTTCCCGAGAACGTCGACGTAGATGCGCTTACTGCCGGTAGCATGAAGAGGTTGAGCCCGAACTTGGTGCTGTCGATAGTGTCGGTCGTGCAGTCGATGAAACCACCAAAGCAGTAACCGAAGCTGGACAGGAAGTCCGGGAAGCTGGTTCCGAAATGGGTCAGGAAATGACCGAGGCCAAACAGCAGACCTCCAAAACCGCTCAGGAAGCCGGACAGGCCATTGAGGAAGGTGTTACCGAAGCCGGACAGGAGGTGCGTGAGGCTGGTTCCGAAATGGGTCAGGAAATGACCGAAGCCGGTCAGGAGCCCTACGAAACCACCCAGGAAGCTGGACAGGCTATCGAGGAAGGGATGACCGAGGCCGGACAGGAAGTCCGGGAAGCTGGCTCCGAAATGGGTCAGGAAATGAATGAGGACCGCCCAGGACGTACGCCGCACCACCCAGGAAGTAGGAAGCGACGTAACCCAGCAGAAATCAGGAAAATGAGTGACTCGGTTAATAATACCGACATGACTACGATGGACACCGACAACATGGGTAACACTACCCGTCGGAGTACCAGTGCCGATAACAACACGATCGTAGACGTAGCCGCCGCTAACACTGACTTCCGCACACTGGTCAATGCCGTTGAGACTGCCGAACTGGAAGACGTACTCGCCAGCGATGGAGAGTTCACCGTATTTGCTCCCACCGAGGCTGCCTTCGGTAAATTGCCTTCCGGTACCGTCGAGGGACTGAGCAAGGAAATCTTACCGCGTGCTTACCTACCACGTCATCGCTTCTAAGATTTCCGCTGCTGATCTAACAAAGGCCATCGAGGCCAATAATGGTTACTTCCGTATCCAGGACCATGGGCGGCGGTAGCCTGGTAGCTTCCATGCAGGATGCAACGTCATCCTTACCGATGGTAACGGCGACGTAGCTACTGTTACCGATACCGATATAGAGGCCAGCAACGGCGTGATCCACGTGATCGACACCGTCATGATGCCTAAAACGGCCATGAAGTCTGGTGATAGCATGGAGTCCGGCAACTAAAGCCTCTCCTAGCATCTTTATGAACAGGCACACTACCCTATTCGGGTGGTGGCCTGTTCGTTTTTGGGGGGATGACTTACCTTGGCGGACTACCAGTCCCCCAATTGATGCGCTCGATAATTGTTATTTTTTTTCTCCACCTAGTTTGCACCGGCGTACGCGCCCAGATTTTTGACGCTCAGGAACGCCTACAGGGCTACCGACAGCGCCTGCAGTTGCAGGAGCAGTCTCCCCTGCGTGGCCTGAACTTCACAAGTATAGGCCCCAGCATCATGAGTGGCCGGGTAGCGGACGTAGCCGTAGACCCGGATGACCCGACGCATTTTTTACGTGGGCTACGCGAGTGGAGGCCTCTGGGAGACGCAGGACAACGGTACGACGTTCACCCCGCTATTTGACGATCAGGCCGTGATGACGATCGGTGATATCGACGTGCACTGGCCAAGCGGTAAGATCTATGTGGGTACCGGGGAAGTCAACAGCAGCCGTAGCTCCTACGCGGGAAACGGCGTGTACAGCAGTAGCGATGGCGGCAAAACCTGGACCCACCTGGGCCTGGACGAAACCCACCACATCGGTCGCGTACTCGTGGATAGCCGTGATCCGAACACCGTGTGGGTAGCTGCGCTCGGGCACCTGTACGGTCCTAACTCGGAGCGGGGCGTGTACCGCTCCACCGACGGCGGCTAAAAGCTGGTCGCATACCCTACAGATCAATGACAGCACCGGCGTGGTGGACCTGGTGCGGGATCCCCGTCGCCCCCAGGAGCTGTTCGCGGCGGCCTGGCAGCGGGAGCGCAAGGCGTGGGATTTCCGCGAGAGTGGACCCGGCTCGGGGGTATACCACAGTAGCGACGGTGGTAAAAGCTGGGAGCTGATGACGACCGAACAGAGTGGTTTTCCTACCGGGCGGGGAGCCGGTCGGATCGGACTGGCGGTGAGCTACGACCCGGCCGGTAAGCGCGTGGTGTACGCCAGCATCGATAATTACGGTACCCGTGAGCCGGCGGACGATGACGATGAAGCGCTGACCAAAACCCAGCTACGCGACATGCCCAAGGAGGACTGCTGCGACTGGAACCTATCTGCTCGAGGACTTCCTGCGCAGCAACGACTTTCCGGCAGAACTCGACGCCAAGGGCTGTACGCACACGCGTTGAGTCCGGCGACCTCTCGCCGCTCCAACTGGTGGAGTACCTAGAGGATGCCAACGCCGCACTGTTTGATGTGGAGATCAAGGGCTTCGAACTGTACCGTAGCACCGACGGCAAGAAGTGGACGCGTACTCACTCCGACTACATCGACGATGTCTACTATAGCTACGGCTACTATTTCGGCCAACTGGCCGTGCACCCCGAAGATCCACAAATCGTGTACGCCCTGGGGATGCCGATCGTCAAGTCGGTCGACGGGGGTAAAACCTGGTCAGGGGCAAATGGGGATAACGTACACGCCGATCACCACTCCATGTGGATCAATCCCAACCGGCCCGACCACCTCATCAACGGCAACGATGGAGGAGTCAACATCAGCTACGATGGCGGCGCACACTGGATCAAGTGCAACATGCCGCCAGTAGGCCAGTTTTACGCCGTGGCGGCCGACGATCACCCGGACGGCTACCGCGTCTACGGCGGCCTACAGGACAACGGGAGCTGGCGTGGACCGCACGACTACGAGCCCAGTTCGGGCTGGCAGCAGGATGGGGACTACCCCTACGATATGCTCTTCGGCGGCGACGGTATGCAGGTGCAGGTTGACCCCCGCGACCACGAGACGGTCTACGTCGGTTTTCAGTTCGGCAACTACTACCGCCTCAACCCGAAGGAGGGTAGCCGTACCTACATCACCCCCAAGCACGCGCTCGGCCAGCGGCCCTAACCGCTGGAACTGGCAGACGCCGATCCTGATCAGCCCCCACCAGCCCGACATCTTCTACATGGGCTCCAGTCACTTTCACCGCAGCTTCAACCGCGGCGATGACTTCGAGACCCTCGGTGGTGACCTTACCTGGCGGCGGCCGGCGCGGGGATGTGGCCTTCGGTACGTTGACGACTATTACCGAGAGGTCCGCGGCAGTTTGGACTACTCTACGTGGGCAGCGACGACGGCTTGGTGCACCGTAGCGCGGACGGCGGCCAGAACTGGGAGCGCCTCCGTGGTTTTCCGGATAGTTCTGTGGGTATCCCGCCTATCGGCCAGCCACCATGACGACAACACCGTCTACCTGGCCCTCAATGGCTACCGCGACGATGACTTTGCCAGCTACGTGTACCGCAGTACCGACCGGGGCGCCACCTGGCAGCCCATTGGCGGGGATCTACCCGCCGAGCCGGTCAACGTCATCAAGGAAGACCCCGCCAACGCCGCCCTGCTCTACGTGGGCACCGATCACGGCCTGTACGTAAGTATGGACACCGGAGCCACCTTCACCGCCGTCACAGAACTACCGGCCGTAGCCGTGCACGACGTGGTCGTACAGCCCACCGCCCATGACCTCATCGTCGGTACCCACGGCCGCAGCCTCTACCGCGCTAATGTCGGACTGCTCCAGCAGGTTGCCGGTCAGGCAGAGCCCAGTCTAGTACTAAGCGAAATCCCCGCCCAGCGCTACTCCAGCCGCTACGGCAGCCACAGCTGGTTTACCGACGAGACCACCCCCGGAGGTCACTTTTCAGGCATACAGTCCGGCGGGGCGCTGCCGGTGCAACGCTCCTAGTAAAGGCGCAGGACGGTACGGAGCTTTATTCCAGGGAAGTCGAGCTACTTCCCGGCATCAATACCCTCACCTACGACCTCAGCTTTGATGAGAAGCAGGCCGGTACGCTAGAGGAGCTGGCGAATAAGGACCGGAAGGAAGATGACGGACCGGTCAGGATCAAGGCGGCGGATAATGGGGTGTACTACCATCCGGCCGGGTACTTACACGCTGGTGCTGGAGGCTGGTGAGGCTACGGCCGAGACTGAATTTGAAGTAAAATAAAGTAGAGTAAGACGCTAGCCCGCCGCATGTACGGCGGAGAAGTCCTCCCGTCCCCAACCGGACTGTTTGGCACGGGCATACATTTCACGGGCCACGGCGGGCGCAGCCGGAGGCTGCAGGAAACGGCACTGTCAGAGACAGCTTCACACGCTTACGGCTTCAGGACCACCTTGATGCAACCATCTTCCTTATCGCGGAACTTTTGGTACATCATTGGCGCGTTTTCCAGGGCTCGACGTGGGTGATGAGGAAGCTGGGGTCGATCGCGTTTTGCTGGATCTTGTCGAGCAGCGGCTGGAGGTAGCGCTGCACGTGGGTCTGCCCCATTTTGAAGGTGAGGCCCTTGTTCATAGCCGCGCCCATGGGGATAGTGGCGGTGGACCCGTACACGCCGGGAATGGACAGCGTGCCCCCCTTACGACAGGACATGATGGCCTGCTGAAGTACGTAGGGGTGATCGCTCTGGAGGTGGGCTGTTTGCTTGAGCTTATCGGCGGCTACGGAGACCATATTGGCGGCGTGGGATTCGGCGCCTACGGCGTCGATACAACGGTCGGGACCCCGGCCACCGGTCATTTCCTTGAGGCGCTCGAGGACGTCCTCACTGGAGAAGTCGATAGTCTCCACATTGCAGTGTTCGCGGGCCATTTTGTAGGCGTTCCGGTACCTGATCGATGGCGATGACGCGTCCGGCACCCATCATCCAAGCGCTTTTCATGCTGAACAGACCTACCGGGCCACAGCCCCAGATGGCTACGGTGTCACCGGCGACGATCTGGGCGTTCTCGGCGGCCATGTAGCCGGTGGGAAAGATATCGGAGAGAAAGAGCACCTTTTCATCCGCCAGGTCGGATTCGATCTTGATGGTACCCAGGTCGGCGTAGGGTACGCGAAGGTATTCGGCCTGTCCGCCGGGATGCCCCCCAGCAGGTGGCTATATCCATAGACGGCGGCGGGAGAATGCCCCATTTGTGCCTCGGCGTTCTCCGGCTTCGGATTGGAATTATCGCACATGGAGTACAGCGTCTGCTCGCAGAACCAGCACTGCCCGCAGCTGATCGTGAAGGATACCACGACGCGGTCCCCCTTCTTGATATTCTTTACCTCGGAGCCTACCTCCTCCACGATACCCATTGGCTCGTGACCGATAATGTCTCCTGCCTTCATCATCGCGATGTAGCCATCGTACAGGTGGAGATCGGATCCACAGATGGCGGTAGAGGTGATGCGAATGATCGCATCAGTGGGCTTTTCGATTTTGGGGTCGGGGTGGGTGTCGACGCGTACGTCGCCCTGCCCGTGGTAGGTCAATGCTCTCATGTAACGGTTTTCTTACTATACCGTAGCGGAAGAGCAGGGTTCAGCCGTGTGCAGTGTTATCAACCGACCTACTAAAAGGGGTAGCCAAAGCCAATGACGACCCGGAGCGATTTGTCCACCGGATCGCCGGGGTACTTTTCCGGGATACGGAAGTTAGCCACGGTTTCCTCGTAGGGGATCTGGAACGGCATGGCTAGATCGAGGCGAAAGATGAGGAAGGTGAGGTCGAACCGAAAGCCGATACCGGCGTCCATGGCCAGCTCATTGAGAAAGCTCTTCTGCCGGAAGTCCGTATCGAGCGGCTCGAGTTCCGTCTTGTAGGTCCAGACGTTACCCGCATCGATGAAGGCCGCCACCTCAATGAGGGAGGTGACCTTCTGCCGTAGTTCCACGCTGGATTCCAGCATCAGGTTACCGTAGCCGCCGAGGGTCAGTAGGTTGTTATTTACGGGGGCGGTACGGCCCGGCCCTAGCTCCCGGGGGTAGAAGCCCCGTAGACTGTTCGGTCCGCCGACGCTGTAGAGGTCGAAATAGGGGACAATGGCGCGGTCGGAAATCGGGAAAGCCACGCCACCGTGAATGCGACTGGCCAGGGTCAGGCTACGGTTAAGCCGCCAGTAGTGCCGTAGATCGGTTTCCAGCTGGGGGTAGATACTACGTACGGTTTCGGCGTCCTCCAGTCCCGGTCCGACCGGAAAGACGTTGTTGAAGTTCATCGACAGGTACTGCTGCCAGAAGAGATTGTGGGTATCCTCTCCATCGAGCCGGGTGTCGTACGTGAGGGTGTAGTTGGGGGAGTAGACCACCATGCGATCGAAGCGGCTCGTCTGCGCCTCCCCATCGCCGGTTCCGCTGACGCCTAGACTACGGGCTATTTCAAGCACCTCGTCATTGCTGATCACCGGGTTCTGCACCCGTATGTCAAGCGGATTAAGCAGGTGGGTTTTCTTGACGCGGCGTTGCCAGGTGTAGCCGTACTGGGCCCGGAGTTGGAGTAGACTTACCCGCTCGGTAGCATCCGGATTGGTCTCTAATATTTCGGCCAGCCCGTCAAGCCCCTGCAGGGTGATCTCCTGGGTGAATTTGTTGAGCGTTAGGGAGAGGCTTTCCACCTTTGCCCCGAGACTAATCACGGTGCCACTCGACATAACCCGTGGAATCAGCTTTCGCCGCTTCGGCAGCCACAGCCGGGGCACGTTGAGGGTGGCGGTGAGCCCGTAGGTCCCGGAGGTGGGTACGCGGATCTGGTCCTGATTGCCCAAAAAGACGGCGTAGCTGAAATCTCCTACCAACTTGAACAGCTCCGCTCCCTGCAGTAGATTGCGGTTGGTGTAGGCCAGCCGGATGTTGGGCCCGACGTACTGCGCGCTATTGTAGGTAAGGCCGAGTTCACCCTCGATGCGCCGTTTGAGCAGGGGCTGCATAAAGGCATTGAGCACCAGGGTAGAATCCGAACCGGGTACCTCTTCGTAGTCCAGACTGATATAACGAAACGTATTATAGCTCGCCAGCCGCCGCAGGGTCTTGCGGTGTCGCTCGGGATTGTAGAGGTCGCCGGCCTCCATGGCAAATGCTTCGTCGATAATGCTGGGGCGCAGCGGACAGTCGATGCAGCGGATGTTTAATCCCCCTGCTTCGGTCAGCGGAAGGCGATCGAGTCGGGCAGTATCTCCCACGTCAAAATTCGGATAGACGTTAACGGCCGTTATCCGCTGCGGGATCAGGTGCTCGCGTGGAACGTCCGTTTTTAGCTTGGCCAGCAGAGCCACCTTGTGGTCGCCGGTGACGGTATCGGCGAGAAATAAGAAGTCGTCGTCACTAGCGTAGAAGTAGCCATTATCCTTCAGGGCCTGCCGCCAGCGCTGCCGCTCCGCCTTTACGGCATCCAGATCATAGCGGTCACCGGGTCGAATGGCCGAGCTAGGCTTGATGCTATCCAGGAGCGTCGCTACGGCCGTGTCGCGCCAGAAATACCGGGTGGAATCTACGGTGTAGGGCGCTCCGACGGTGACCGTGTACTTGGCAGTAATTTCCGGTGGGTCCTGTACCGTATCCAGGGTGTAGCTCGCACTATTAGTAAAGTAGCCGTTGTTGCTGGCGCGATTTTCGAGCAGGTTGTTGACTGACTCCACCACCGTCTCCTCGAAAAATATAGGTTTCTCGCCCTTTATTTCGTCGGGATCGTCCTCGTACTTCTCCGGCTTGGCGCGCTTTTTCTCTTCGAATTTGTAGTACCTCCAGATGTTACGGTAGCCGACCAGGGGGATCTTCGTATTGGTAGTCTGATTAAGGGTAGCGAGTAGCTCCGTTTCGAGCTGCTCGGTGTCGATGCTATCGGCCGCTACCACTTCCAGACTACTACCCTGGTAGAGATACTCGTCGGGAGGCAGGTACTGCGTTACCTTGCAGCCTAGGCTGGATACGACGAGGAGTACCAGGAGGAGGCGCAGTGGACGCATCATTGGTTTTTCTTGTTGCTCCACCCGAAGGAATTAAAGTCTTTGTTGAAGGTGAGGCGGCCCCCGAACCGGACGACGTTGCCCCCCACTAAGACATCGCGGTCCCGGTCGTTGAAGAACTTAAGTCGGAAGGTGCCATCGTCGTTGATGAGGTACTCGGCGGTGATGTTATCCAGGTAGGTCTGGCCGGTACCCGCCGCATCGTCTGAGTCGTTACCCGCTACACCATCTACACTGATCACCACCCGGTCATCAAACAACGTCTTCCGCAGACTTACCCGCAGGTTAGTATTGGTGGTGCCGTCGCTGTCCTGGTAACTGTCCAGACCGAAGTCTAAATCGACGAAACCGACGTACTGGTTGGCCAGGTTATTGAGGTAGCCACCTACGGCGTTGTTCAACGTGGTGTTAGCCAGGCTGGTACCGTCGCCGCCGCCCTGATCGACCAGGGGAATATTAAACCCGCCGAAGGCAAGCAGACGGAAGGTCGTTTCCGTAAGTCGACTGTCGTCCTGGCGCAGCGTCGCCAGCGCATCGTCGATCGTACTCAGTCCCAGGTTGCCGTAGGCATCCTCGGGGTACTCCACGTTGGTGGTCAGATTGCTCGAGTTAAGCTCGCCGTTGAGCCCAATGACAACGTAAAAGGTCTGCTTGCGGCGCAGCGTACTGGCATCCCCCGTACCCTTCCCTAACGTACCCTCCACGAGCGGCAGCGCCGAGGTACGCACTTCGTGGCGGATGGTCAGATCCAGCGTAGGGTTCTCAATCTCTCCATTGAACACCACGCTGCTACCCGGTACCACCTGAAACTCCTTGTTGATGACCTGGTAAATGAAGTCGTACTGCCCCTCTACCAGCTCCACCCGTCCGGTGGCGGTCTGACTTCCATCGGGAGCAATTTGCAGGGAAATATTCCCTTGCGCCCGCCCCACGAAGGTCTGGCCGGTGGTAGGATCTACGACTACGGTCACCCGCAGATTAGGATCCACTTCGAGGTTGAGGGTCAGGTCCAGCCCCGTACGGCTGACCCCCAGAGTATCGTCAGCCACCAGTTGGGTATCCCGGCGGATGATGTCCGCCCACTGGTACCGCTCCTCAAACTCGATGATGCCCTCATTGTCCACAAAACCGGCACTCGGCACGGTGTAGACGTAGGTGATATCTGAGCCCTCGTTCGTGGTAGCATCCACTACGATGACGGGCAGGGTGGCGGTACCGCCAATCTCGACCCGGGCATCGACGGACATGTAGCCGTAGTAATCCGGGTTGTCGTCGTCCGTGGAATTGATGGCTATGAAATCATCGGCCACGACGAGCATGTCAAGGTCGATGTCCGTCAGGTCATTGAGCAGGATGCTACCGGTCAGGGTAGCATCCCCACCCTTACTATCGTAGATACTAAGTCCGTTCGTGAAGGTGATACGCTGCCCCGTAAAGGTGATCGGATTGGTACCCATACGAAAGCGTTCGCCGAGTAGGCTGATGACCAGGCTGGCATCCTCGAAGGCCAGACTACCGTTCATGCGTGGATCCTCAATCGTGCCGGTGATGGCGAGTTGACCGGCGATGTATCCCTCCGTATGCTGGAGGTAGCCAAGACTGAAGGGCTCGGCGCTGGCGAGCATCAGGCGGTTCACGTCTAGGTTGATATCCATGGGTCCGTTGAGGGCGTAGGTACCCGTCACGGCCAGGTCGTTACCGGCTTCCTCCAGACCGATGTCCAGCCGGTAAGTCTGCTCGTCGGTCGTCGTGACATTAGCGGTTAGGTCGCCGATAAGGGTGCCGGTCCAGGAGAGACTATCGATGGTGAGGTTGGTGTGAATCCCCAGATTGGTCATCACGTTATCCAAGCCTACGGTACCGTTGAGGGTACCCCCGGCCACCTCCTCTTCGGAAAAGACGAGCCGACTGGGGGTACTCAGCTCAAAATCGTCGAAGGTCACCTCGACCTGGTTGGGCTCGGTGGTCTCGGCCAGTAGCGCCTGCGATCCGTGGCGCAGGCTGAAGTTATTGATGAGCAAGTTGGGGCCGGCCAGGGCAATGACGTTGGAGGCCGGCACGGTCCATACGTCGAAGTTTAGGATCTGCTCCTCCTCTAGGCTCACCGTGAGACTATCGCCAGTCTGGTCGATGTAAGCCCCCAGGTAGTGGCGCAGGCTGTCCTGCGGGGTGTAGAGTTTGAGCTCAACGAGCAGCTCGTCATTAACGGTCTCACCCGAAATCACGGTGCGGCCCAGCTCGATCTGCGAATTATAACTTACGTCCGCCCAGTCGGCGTTAAAGTTTAGGGCCACGGTATCGCCGACAGCCTTGAGGTTAAGGCCACGCGCTGCAAGTCCGGCAAACTCCAGTTCTTGTAAGTCGAGGTTAAAGAGAAATTCCGGCGCGGCATCGCGGTAAAGCAGTGATATACTCATGGGCGAGAGCTGGGTGAGCCCGTTGATGAGTCCTCCGGTAAGGACCTGCGGTCGCTTCAGTTTAAAGGTCACGTCCACCGAGTTGCCGTCCTCCACGGGCTCCGGCCGGTCCATCGTTTCATCTACATAGCCCACCAGAAACTCCACCATCTTCTGCGGCGTCTTCAGGGGGTCGAAAAAACCAACCACGTCACCATCCATCACGTCCGAGCGCAGATAGATCTCGTTGTCCCACTGGTGCATAGCCGCCGTTAACAGCACACTATCGACAAAACTGCTGCCGTCCGCTCCCCGCAGAATGAAGTCATCCAGTCGCAGGAAGGCATCCAGGTCATAGGGGTCGATGCCCTCGCTGCGTGCTACCAGCGAGCCCTCCACATCGAGGCGTTGTTCGGTGATATCCCACTGCTTGAGCTCCAGGTGATCTACGTCCACCATAGCCTCCACGAATACCGTGCTGTCGGCATTGATAATGTACCGACCGCTGCCATTAGCCAGGAAGGCCGGGTGCAGAATATCGAACTCGGCCGAGTAGCGATTGTCGGACACCAGGGCCGTGAGGTTGACCAGGGAGTCGCCACCGTTTTCGGTCACAAAGGCACTCACCGAAAGATTCATGCTCGGCTCGAGCTGGCCGGTTACCTGCGCCTGCAAGTCCACCGGGCCTAAGCCTATGGTCTTCAGGGTGTCGCGGAAGCCCCCGGTAAAGAAGTCCGGGATGCGTACGTTGGTCAGCGTGGCGGTTACATTGGTATACTCCGGGTTGTAGATGCCCTCCAGGTTCCAGTTGCCGTTCGTAGTCTGTACGGGCACGGAAAAGGTGAGGTCCGTAAGGGAGCCGGATACCCGCGCGTTCTGAATCCGCAGACTGGGAATATTAACGTTGGCCGGCAGCAGGCTATCCGGCAAAATGGCCCGTACGTCCGCGATGTTAATGCCCAGATCACTGATCTCCACATCCAGCGCCAGGTTGTCTACGTCCAGGGCGTTGCGCACGTTGCCGTTGATACGGGCGTAGGTGCTATCGCCCGGCAGGCTGAGCCGCAGGTTAACGTCCAGATTGTCCATCGGACCGATCACCGACCCGCTGCCCCGTAGAAAGTCCGGGATCCGGTAATCCTCGGGGATCGACCCTGGCGGCACGTAAGCTAGTATAGTAGCCCTGGTGGCTAGTAGCGTATCTAGGTCGACGTCAAGGCGGGTATTGGGGTAGGTCTTCACGCCATTGACGATGCCGCTGGTGCGTACACGACTGTTGAGGCCGTTACCAAATACACGATTTTCCAGGGCATAGAGGTCCAGCTCCAGCCGGTCGTCGTCGTAACTGGCCGTACCCTCGGCCACGATACGCTTAGGCCAGTCGATGTCGGGGGGCAACGTGCCGGCCGGCAGTAGGGGCAGTAGCGGACCGGGGGTCACGCTCAACTCCCGCAGCACGAGCCGCCCCCCTACCCGATCGGGATCGAGCACGTTGTGCGCCCGTCCGCTGGCCCGCACCCTGATGCCCGGCCCGTCGATCTGTATCCTACCGATATCCATCTGGGCTACCGTACCATCGGCACGCACCGAGAAATTGATCTGCTGGGCTAGATTGCTGCGAATGACCCGTTCGGTTGCCAGCTCCGGAGCCAGCAGGGCGATGTCCTGAAGTCCAATATGACCGTCGAGTTGTGCCCGGGCCACGAGCTCATCGAGGTTGGCGGCGGCGAAATCATACTTGACCGCGGTGTTATCACTCCGCAATTCGCTGTTGTTGGTACGCAGCAGAAAGCCCTGTAGCCCGAGGAAAGTAGGATCGTACTCCACGATTCCTTCCGTGCGCAGAATAGCCAGACCACTCCGCTCCGTGGCGCTCAGTTGCCGCAAATTGAGGTGAAGTGAATCTACGATGTAGGCGATGTCGGTAACTTCAGCCTCTACCTCACGCAGCGCCAGGTGGTTAAAGTCGATGCCCGGCCCCTCCAGCGCCGGCGCGGGAGTGTCCATGCTCAGCGCGAACTGCCGCAGTTGGAACAGCTGCCCGTTGAAGGCAAGGCTATCCCCCAGCACCAGGTCGGCGCCTTCGAGGTTGACGTAAGGGAGCTCGGTGGCCAGGTCCAGACTGTCCATCGCCAGTCCCAGCCGGGTATCCGAGATCGTGACCCGCCCGGCCGCCAGGTTGATCGGAGCCGTAGTCGTGGCCGTCGTGTCGACCGGAGTGGTCGACCCTCCCAGCCCGATCTGCGCCACGGTCCCATCTAGCTCCAGGTAGTCGATATCAAAGTCCATCGTGTTGAGATCGACCTGGTTGATCTCCCCCCCGAGGTGGTTGGCCGTGACGTCCGCGCGCAGTCCTGCCGGATCGTCCTGGTAGTAGATATCGGCCCGGTCCAGATTTAGCGTAGCCCCCTCTAGATCGATGAGCCAGCCGCCGGAGCTACTGGCCACCGAATCGGCCTGGGGTGAATCCTTGGCCGCCAGGGTATCCACCGGGGCCAGGGCATCGAGCAGAAAACCGATGTTACTCGTAGAGTCCGTAGTCACCACGTTGGCGTAAATGTCCTCGATCTCTACGGCGTTGATCGCTACGGTAGAACGGATCAAGCCCCACATGTCCAGCCCCACCCCCAGGTGACCGAGGCGGGCGATGGTATCGCCGGCGGGGTTATTGACGTATACGTCGTTGACGTCGATCCGGGAGGGAAACTGTAGGGACAGTTCACCGATGCCGACATCGGTACCCAGGCTCGTACGGGCGATCTGTTCGACCTGCTGGGTGATCGTGCGCTGCACGAAGGGCAGCTGAATGAGGAGGAAAAGGAGTACCACCAGCCCGAGGAGGGAAACGACGAACCAAAAAATGAACCGACCGATTTTCTTCGCTGTACTATTGGCCAAAGGGAGAGATACTTAGACTGAGGGGTATCAGAGGGTAACCCCCCGCATTAGGTAGTGTTCGCGGTGCGCGGACCCGCAAGCGATGCTTCGGCAAGGTAGGTGGCACAAATTAATCTATGCGCACCACCAGTCCCTTGAGGTACTCTCCCTCCGGATGGAAGAGGTTGACCGGGTGGTCCGGGCCCTGCCCCAGTCGGTGGAGTACCCGTACCGGCCGGCCTACTTCCAGGCCCGCCGCTACGATGGTGTCGTAGAAGAGCTGCCGGTCCACCACCCGACTGCAACTAAAGGTAAACAGTAAACCACCGGGGCGAATTGCGCGCATCGCCCGCGCGTTGAGCCGCTTGTAGGCCTGCACCGCCTGGTGCCGCCGGTGCTTGTTCCTAGCGTAGGCCGGCGGGTCCACCACGATGATGTCCCAGCTGGCCTCCTCCCCCTGCCCCCTGAACCATTCCAGCACGTCCGCCGTAGTGACCGTGGACCGCTCGCCAAAGTCACCGTTGCTCGCCACGTTTTCCCGCGTCAGGACAGTGGCTCGTTCACTTACATCTACGCTTTGCACCTGCGCGCCGCCGCCCGCTAGTGCGTAGACCGAAAAGCCGCCCGTGTAGCAAAACGTATTCAGTACCCGCTGCTCCCTGGCGTAGCTGCCCAGCAACCAGCGGTTCTCGCGCTGGTCGAGGAAAAAGCCGGTCTTCTGCCCGTCTACCAGGTCGACCTGGAAGCGACGGCCGTTTTCCAGGATCACCACGTCCCGCACGTCCGGCCCCACCAGCGTGCCGTCAGACACCTCACTCAGGTAGCGCTCCGGTAGGGTCTTGCCGCTCTTGTCGTACACCGTAGTGAGGGTGTCGGGTAGCAGTCTGAGCAGGGCCTCGGCGATCTCCCGCCGCTGCCGGTGCATGCCGATACTGTGGCACTGTACCACGGCCACACTGCCGTAACGGTCTACCACCAATCCGGGTAGCCCGTCGCCCGCGCCGTGCACCAGGCGGTAGGCATTGGTCAGCGGATCGTCGGCCAGCCCGAGTTGCCGCCGCAGGTCGATGGCCAGGCGGAGCTGCCGCAGGAAAAAGTCCTCCGGTAGCTCTCCGGTACCAAAGTGCAGCATGCGTACGCGGATGCTGCCCGCCTGGTAGTGCCCCACCCCGAGGGCCTGCTGCTGGTGGTCGAGTACGCGCACGAGCTCGCCGTCGGTGAGGCCCGGCGGTTCCGAAGCAATCGCGCCGGAAAATACCCAGGGGTTGTGGCGGAGCAGCGCCTGCTCGCGGCCCTTGCGCAAACTAAGGTCTTGCATGCGGCGAAGGTAAGGGCTCCAGTGCGGCAGACCGGAAGCTAAGCTACCAGGCTCGGCATACGCCAGGCGGGCCCGTCACCGTTACTCCACTGTATCCACTGTTTTATGCAACGGAATGCGCGCCTCGGTCGCTTATACGACGACGCCAGCTTTCCCCAGGACCCACTCATGAAAATACCTTTCCCCGCCCTGCTGTGTTGTCTGCCATTTGTACTCCTTACCCGCTGCTCTACCGCAGCCGAGTCGGTCGATTACTTACTGGGCATTGGCCAGCTCGAACTAAGTCTGGCACCCATTACGGAACTGCCCACCACACCCGCAGAACAAATCGTGCTTACGGTAGCCGATATCCGGCTCGATGGGGCATCCTTACCGGATTTTCGCCGCAAAACCGTCACCTGGGGGGCGGCGGGGTCGCAGGGTGCAACCATCCTGTACAGTGGCGAGCTTGCCTCGGGCGACTACCAGTTGATCGAGCTCGTACTCGACCCGGGCACCGACGATCAGGGGAGCGGTCCGGGCTGCTACGTGCTGAACAGCAAGGGGGAAAAGCAGCCCCTGGACCTGGCCGCCCGCGGGGTGCTGAGGGTTCCTACGCGCACACTTACCGTGGCGCGCAACGAATACGTGCGCGGTCGACTCAGCTTCGACCTGCAACGCGCCCTAGAGGTACAGCCCGCCGCAGACGGCGGCTACCGGTTGCAGGCCAACTCCTGGAGTAAGCAGTGGGCCAGTTATCAGGCGCAGGACCCCCAGCACGTGGCCGTACACCAGAAGGTGCAGGACGTGGGGGCCCGGATCGCCGAATAGTTCGGTTATTGCAGCATCAAGTACCTCATCATCGGACAGGGCCTGGCCGGGACGCTGATCGGCTACCGGCTGTACCGGGCGGGGCATGACGTAGACTACGTGGATGCCCCCGCTCAGACTGCGGCAAGTACCGTTGCGGCCGGTATTATCAACCCCATTACCGGACGGCGTTTCGTGCGCAGTTGGCGCTTCGGCGCGCTCATGCAGGAGGCCCGGCTGCTCTACGGGCAGTTGGAACGGGAATTAGGGGTGACGCTGTGGTACGACACCCCCCTCGTGCGCACCCTGTTCAACCGCGGGGAGCAGAACGACTGGCTGGCCCGGGGGGGTGACCAGGGTTACGCCGAGTACCTCGAGGACACTCCCCCGCTGGGCAACATTCCCGAGCTCACCTATCCTGCCTTCGCCTACGGAGGGGTACGGCAAACCGCCCGGGTGGACCTTGCCGCCCTGACGGCTGCCTACCGGGCCTGGTTACGGAAGCGTAATTGCCTAGGCGAGCAGCCCTTTGATTACGGCCAGCTTCCCCCGGGCTACGACCGCTACGTGTTCTGCGAGGGGTGGAGGGTACGGGACAACCCCTACTTCGGCCACCTACCCCGCGGGGGAACCAAGGGAGAGGCGCTGCTGGTGCGCCCCGACGGGCCGCTGCTCGACCGCATGCTGAAACACCGCGTGTTTTTAGTACCCCTGGCCGACCGGGGGAGCTACTGGGTGGGTGCCAGTAGCGCAAATCAGTTCACCGATGATGCCGCCAGTCCGGCTACGGAAAAGTACCTGGCCGATCGTCTACGGGAGGTACTTCGCCTACCCTTTACCGTCGAGGCGCACCTAGCCGCCGTGCGGCCAACGGTACGGGACCGCCGGATGATTATCGGCACCCACCCTACCCATCCGCAACTCATTATTTTCAATGGGCTCGGTACGAAGGGGGCGAGTCTGGCCCCCCTCGGTAGCCGCTGGCTGTTCGATCACCTGGAAACCGGAGCACCGATACTACCCGAAGTCGACAGCCAACGCTTTGCTCCCTAATTGTGAAACAATACAACAATTTTCGGTCCGCTTTGACGAAATGCCGGTAGTTTGCCCCGCGTCGTCTGACATGTGAGAACTTATTCCCCATTTTCTAGTTGGGAACGCATAGTTTCGACCCTCATAATTCAGCCGAATGCCCTCTTCCTCCGCTCCGCTCGGTGGATCCTACGACCTCCTTGTCTTTTGTCATCTGCGTTGGGACTTTGTCTACCAGCGCCCCCAACACCTGATTAGCCGGCTCTCCGAGCAGTACCGCGTCCTGTTCGTGGAGGAGCCCTGGCGGCGGCCCGAGCGGCCGGACAGTTCACTACGTAAAGAAAGTGACCGACTACACGTCCTACAACCCAACGTAGACCACATCGACCAAATCCCGGAGGTACTGGCTGACTACCTGCCGGAAGGGCGTACGGAAATCGTGTGGTTTTACTCCCCGTCGTTCTTCCCGCTACTGGCCGACCTGAGGTGCGAAACGGTGGTGTACGACTGCATGGACGAGTTGAGCCTCTTTCGCGGTGCACCCCGGGAGCTGGTCCATCTGGAAAGCCGCCTGCTCCGCCGTGCCGATGTCGTTTTCACGGGCGGTCGATCGCTGTACGAGGCTAAGAAAGAACGTAACCCGGCGGTCTACTGCTTTCCCAGTTCGGTCGACCAGGCACACTTCGCACGGGCGCAGGCGAGTCTACCCGTGCCGGCGGATATCGCCTCCCTCAGGGGTCCCGTAGTGGGGTACTTCGGAGTGATCGACGAGCGCATTGACCTCGGTTTGTTGGCCGGAACGGCCGATCTATTGCCCGGGGTGCAATTCGTGATGATTGGCCCCCTCGCTAAGATACACGATGCCGATCTACCACGCCGCGACAACCTGCACTACCTGGGCATGAAGGACTACGCCGAGCTACCGGCTTATCTGCAGCGCTTCGACGTGGCCATGATGCCCTTCGCCCTCAACGATGCTACCAAATTCATCAGTCCGACGAAAACCCTGGAGTACATGGCCGCCGGCCGTCCCATCGTCTCTACCGCGATTCGCGACGTGGTACGCGAGTACGCCGATACCGTGGCTATCGTCGATAGCCCCGCCAGCTTCGCGACCGCGGTACGCGACTTCCTGACTGCGGCCACGGCCCCCGATTACCGCACTATTTTGAACAACACCTCCTGGAAATCCACCGCAGAACGAATGCACGGTATCCTGGAAAAACCTCTCGTATGAACAACCCTGACATTGTAATCATCGGCGCGGGCATCTCCGGTGCCGTCCTGGCCGAGCGCTACGCCAACGCTGGCAAGCGGGTCACCGTACTCGAACGCCGCGACCACATTGCCGGCAACTGCTACGATTACATCGACGCCAACGGCATCCTGGTCTCGAAGTACGGCGCCCATCTTTTCCACACCAACTACGAAGACGTCTGGGCCTACGTCAATCAGTTTGCCGACTGGTACCCCTGGGAACACAGGGTGCTGGCGAAGGTGGACGATAAGCTCGTCCCCATCCCCGTCAACATCACTACGGTGAACGAGCTCTACGGCCTATCCCTGAAAACAGAAAAGGACATGCAGCGGTGGCTCGACGCCAACCGGCACGACATTCCCGAGGCAAAAAACGGCCGCGATGCCGTCCTCCATAAGGTAGGTAATGACCTCTACGAAAAGATGTTCCGCCACTACACCAAAAAGCAGTGGGACAAGTACCCCGAGGAGTTAGATGCCTCCGTACTTAACCGCATCCCCGTACGCACCAATTTCGACGACCGCTACTTCTCGGATCGCTACCAGGCCCTACCAAAGGGTGGCTATACCCGCCTCTTTGCCGCCATTCTGGACCACCCCAACATCACCGTACGGCTCAGTACCGACTACTTCGACGTCAGGGACCAGCTACGGGGCTACGAAAAGCTATTCTATACCGGCCCCATCGATCGCTTCTTCGAGTTCAAGCACAGCCTGACCGATAAGTTGGAGTACCGTTCCATCAATTTCGTATCCGAAACCGTAGCGCAGGAATACTTTCAGAATAACTCCGTGATCAACTACCCGGGTAAGGAAGTCGACTACACCCGCATTGTCGAGTACCGCCACTTCGGTAAGCAGGAAGGTCCCCAGGTGACCACCATCGTCAAGGAATACACCACCGATGAGGGTGACCCCTACTACCCCGTGCCCAACGCCCGTAACCAGGCGATCTACGAACGCTACCGCGCCGAGGCCGAAGCACTGGAGGACGTGTATTTCGTGGGCCGTCTGGCGAACTACAAGTACTTCAATATGGACCAGGCCTTCCACAATGCCCTCGAACTCTTCGAGCAACTCGAAGGACAATCTGCCGTGCAGGTACCAGTTACTGCAACCGCCGAGCAAGTCGCCGCCGAGCAAGTCGCCGCCGAGTGATTCCCAACCTTCCCTCCTTCCTTATGGGTGGCTATGAGTGCGCCGACCACATTAACCGCTCCGGCCACCGCATCAACCTGCACCAGGTCACCGAGCACGACCTACGGGCACGGGAAGACTACGCAGATCTAGCCGAGGTAGGCATTCGGGTGGTCCGCGAGGGCATCTGTTGGAGCGCGGTAGAAGCGGCCCCCTACCAGTTTGACTTCACCGAAGTCGCCAATCGACTCCGCGCGGCTCACGCGGCAGGGCTGGAGGTGATCTGGGACCTGTGCCACTTTGGTTATCCCGACGGGCTCTTTCCTACCCATCCCCAATTCACCCCCCGCTTCGTGGCGCTCTGCCGGGCCTTCGCCCGGTGGCACCTCGCCGTGACCAAAGCGACCCTCTACGTGGTGCCGATCAACGAGATTAGCTTTCTCTCCTGGCATTCGGGGGATGTACGCGGCACCGTACCCTTTGCCACCGACTCGGGGTGGGACATGAAGTGGCACCTCTGCCGGGCGGCCATTCAGGGTATTCAGGCATTACGGGACACCGATCCCGGCTGCCGTATTGTGACTATCGAGCCACTCATTCGCGTACACGGCCATGGGGGGTCCGACTTCGGCCACATCGCCCGTATGAATAACGATCAGTTTCAGGCCATGGACATCATCGGTGGCCGCATGTGCCCCGAGCTCGGTGGCCGGGAGGACTACCTCGACCTACTCGGATTCAATTACTACTACAACGGACAGTGGACGGATGGCGTAGTACCCCTATCCTGGCCGGAAGTGGAAGAGCCCCGCCGTCGGGTGCCCCTACACGAGCTACTGTTGAGTGCCTACCACCGCTACCGTCGGCCCTTCTTCCTGAGCGAAACGGGCCACTTCGGAGACGAACGGCCGCGCTGGCTAACTGAAGTTGCCGCGGCGGCGCAGTTAGTAGTTGCCCAAACGTCGGACTTCTTCGGCGTATGCATCTATCCGGTGCTCGACCGACCGGACTGGGACAACCTAACCTCCTATTCCAATTGCGGACTCTGGGATTTGGACCGTAACAACGACCGGATCCCCCACCTTCCGTCCCTACGGGCCTTACAGAATATGCAGCGCATCCTGGAATTCAACCCGCAGCACCACGTTCCTTCCGCGCTACAACGCCGCTGATGCTTAGCCCGGAAACGATCGTTGCCTCGCTCACCGAGATCGCCCTACCGGATTGCTTTAATCCCTACACTGATTTCGACCCGCTGCACGATCTTCCGGCCGCTCCCAGTCTGCGTCGCAACAACCTACTACTTTATCTACAAAGCCTCGTGCAACAGGGCCCGGGTGAGCTCTGGCTAGCCGAAAGCGGGAGCCACACCGGCACCCGCCGAAGCGGTCTACCGCTGGTGCCCACCACCGAGATTTCGGGGCTGAACGACCGTTTTGCCACCGAGGGGTTCGTCTCGCCTACGGTGACTACCGACCGGGGGGGCATGACCGCAAGCTACGTCTGGCAGGCAGCCCTCGACCGGCCCCGCTTGCCGCTATTCTGGAATGCTGTGATGGCCCACCCCCACCGACCGGGACAGCCCTACCGCAACCGGCCCGTGCGCCGCGGAGAACTCAGGGCCTACCGGATACCCCTTCAGCACCTCCTCCAGCTTTTTGCCCCGCTCACCGTACTGGCAATTGGCCGCGTAGCCGCGGACGTACTTGACGGACTAGCGGTACCCCACCGCTACGTCCGTCATCCCGCCCAGGGAGGGGCTCGAGCCTTTCGGGAGGGAGTGGCCGGTGGGTGAAACCTTGCTCCAGGAAGTATATTGGGCAGCGATCAACACGCGTCGTATGGATTTTTTGAAAAAACTCTTTGGCTCCACGACCGGCGCGGCTGACAATCCCCCCTTCGCACTACACGAAAAGCTGATCGTCCAGTCCTTTCAGGAATTGCTCGACACTACGGCAGGCTACGCCTACGAGAAGCAGTGGATCAATACCGACACCATCGGAAACCGCCCCTGGCAGTTCGATACGGCGAGCGGGTGTATCATCTTCGTGCGCAAAACCGCTTCGTCGGACTCCACAGCAACTTGGTTCCACCCCGCTAGGAACAATTAAAAAGCCCGTCGACCTTTAGATCGACGGGCGTGAAACTTTACGTGTAGGGCGGGAGCTTACTTGCCCTCCACCTCTTCAAATTCGACGTCCTGTACATCGTCAGCTCCGGCGGCAGTAGCATTTCCGGCACCCGGGCCTGTATTCCCGGCACCGGCACCATTAGTATTAGCGGTGGGGTTGCCCTCCTGCTGCGCCTGGTACATGTCCTGGCTAGCCGCGTTCCAGGCGGCGGTAAGGGCCTCGGTAGCGCTTTCGATGGCACTCAAATCCTCGGCCTTATGCGCCTCCCGAAGCTTCTCGAGGTTATCCTCGATCGGCTTCTTCTTCTCGGCCGGAACTTTGTCACCGAACTCCTTAAGCTGCTTTTCGGTCTGGAAAACGAGTTGGTCGGCGGCATTGAGTTTCTCAACCCGCTCACGGGCTTCCTTGTCGGACTCCTCGTTGGCGGCGGCCTCGGCCTTCATACGCTCGATGTCGTCCTTGCTGAGTCCCGTACCGGCCTCGATCTTGATCGACTGCTCCTTGCCCGTACCCTTGTCCTTCGATGTCACACTGAGTACACCGTTGGCGTCCATATCGAAGGTCACCTCGATCTGGGGAACGCCACGGGGGGCGGGGGGAATGTCACCGAGTACAAAGCGACCGATGGGCCGATTGTCCTTAGCCATCTGACGGGCACCCTGTAAAACGTGGATCTCCACGCTAGGCTGGTTGTCACTGGCGGTAGAGTACACCTTGGATTTCTTGACGGGGATCGTGCTATTGGCCTCGATCACCGTATCGAAGATGCCACCCATGGTTTCGATACCCAGGCTGAGCGGGGTCACGTCGAGCAGTAGTACGTCCTGTACATCACCACTCAGTACACCACCCTGGATGGCGGCACCTACGGCCACTACCTCGTCGGGGTTCACGCTTTTATTAGCCTTTTTGCCGAAGAACTTCTCGACGGCCTCCTGGATGGCGGGGATACGGGTAGAACCACCTACGAGGATCACCTCGTCGATCTCGCTCTTGCTGATACCGGCATCGTTCATCGCCTTTTCACAGGGTTTGAGGGTACGCTGCACGAGATCGTCAGCCAGCTGCTCAAACTTGGCGCGGCTGATCTTGACCACGAGGTGCTTGGGCACGCCGTCTACGGCCGTAATGTAGGGGAGGTTCACCTCCGTTTCGGTGGAGCTGGAGAGCTCGATCTTGGCCTTCTCGGCGGCTTCCTTCAGGCGCTGTAGGGCCATGGGGTCCTTCTTCAGGTCCATATTCTCCTGCGACTTGAATTCACCGGCCAGGTAGTCAATCAGTACCCGGTCGAAGTCATCACCACCCAAATGCGTATCACCGTTAGTGGACTTCACCTCGAATACGCCGTCACCCAGGTCCAGGATCGAGATATCGAAGGTACCACCACCGAGGTCGTACACGGCGATCGTCATGTCCTTGCTCCGCTTATCCAGACCGTAGGCCAGGGCAGCGGCGGTAGGCTCATTGATAATACGGCGCACGTTGAGTCCCGCTACCTCACCGGCTTCCTTAGTAGCCTGCCGCTGGGAATCATTGAAGTAAGCGGGAACCGTCACGACGGCCTCCGTCACCTCAGTACCGAGAAAGTCCTCGGCAATCTTTTTCATTTTTTGCAGCACCATGGCGCTGATCTCCTGGGGGGTATACTTCCGCCCGTCGATCTCTACCTGGGCCAGGCCGTTGTCGCCCTTAACCACTTTATAGGCCGAGCGCTCTACTTCGCCCTTTACCTCATCGAAGCGCTGACCCATGTAGCGCTTGATGGACGCGACCGTACGCGTGGGGTTGGTGATGGCTTGCCGTTTGGCCGGCTCGCCGATCTTACGTTCACCGGCATCCAGGAATGCCACGATCGAGGGAGTCGTATTGCGGCCCTCCTCGTTGTAGATCACGGTGGGCTCATTACCCTCCATTACCGCCACGCATGAGTTGGTCGTTCCTAAATCTATTCCGATAATCTTGCTCATACGATTTGCTTATTTACGTTAGTTGACACTGTTGTCGCCCCCAATTATGCAAGCAGCGTGCCAGCCCTACCGTACCGGAGAATCTGCCGCTTTTTCGGGCGGGGCCGCAGGTGCAGTGCCAAATTGCAGGGTGCAATGTCACTAGCTTGACAATTTGGCAGACGGTAAATGAAGAGCGGCTTCCCGGATGCCGAAAAGCCGCTCTTTCGCAGACTATGAGGATCAGTACTTACTGAATAACTACCCGCGAGGTGCTGATTAGGCGCCCGTCGTCATTTCGTAGCATCAGGAAATAGGTGCCGCCGGGAAGCGAAGACATATCTACGGATACGTTCTGCTCACCAACCAGCGCATTGACGTTAATGTCCTGCTGGAGCTGACCGAGCTGGGTGAACACCATCAGACGACCGCGGAAGGCCTCCCGGGTGGTGATCTGGTAGGTGAAGGCCTGTCCCTCCCGCAGGGGGTTAGGATACGTCTTCACACCAAAGCCGGCGGGCAAGAAGTCCCGGGTACCCACGATTTCACCTACGTTCAGGGAGATAGCTACGGCCGCGCTCGGGCGGTAGTTGCTGCCGTCACTAGCCAGCACTCGGTGGTAGAAGGTAACGTTACTATCCATCGCGACACCCGCGCTGTCGAGTAGGGCGGCTACGGTGCCGAAGTTGGTCTCGAAGAAGGTATCGCGACCGGTGTTGGCACCGAAAAGGATCGTATCAAAATTTTCATCCATCGCCAGCTGCCACACGTAGATAACGGTGTCGCCATCGGGATCAGTGGTAGGAGCATAGCTCACGCGGAAAGGCTGCTGATTGGAACCCTCCAGCGTCAGACTATCACCACTCATGGGCGAGAGGATGCGCGTCGAATCGGGAGGCAGATTGAGCTCCCCCCGAATCTGTCCACGGGCCTCTCCGCTCTGCACCAGGGTGGTGTGGATATTAGCGTACATCTGACCGTTGCGTAGCGCCGTGGCCTGGTCCATGGTGATACTGAAGGTATTGCTGTCGACGCTAAATTCGGCGGCTTTGCTAGCATTGAGGGTGTCAGCACTCAGGGGTATAATGATGTCACCATTCTGTCCGGCGGGGGCCAGGTGTAGGTGGGCACCCCCGCCTACGGAGTAATCAAAGTCACCCTGTAGCATGGTCACGCTACCGGATAGCATCAGCATAGTATCGCTGAGTTCGAGCTTCAGTCCACCCTGTGCGGTAGTATTGAAGTAGTTAGTATTGTTAGCTCCGGAGAACGTGGTATGCAGGAAGGTCTGTGCCAACGGCAGCGCCTGTCCACGAATCGCACCGGCGGGGTAATCTTCCGTGTGTACGTTATAGTAGATCTCGCGATCAAGCAGAGCCCGTAGCTGAATGGGTTCCAGCGCAATGACGTTGCTATCCGCCAGAACTACACCACTGCGATCGGTACTATCGAGCGCGGTGGCGATGGGGTACAGAATGGGCCCGTTACTTCCGGCAAGTGCCTGGTGAACGTGCATGCCCCCCTGATCTCTTGACGCGTCGAAGTCACTATCCAGATCCTTAAACGACCCGATCAGGGTAATCATCGTATCGCGTACCTCCGTAGCGACCATGCCGGTAGCGCTGGTGGGCACACCCTCCGGCTGGCTGGCACCGGAAAGCGGAGCGATGAAGTAACTCGTAGCCTCCGCCAGTACCTGACCGCGAATTTCCCCCATCGGATGCTCCAGGGAGTGGACGTTGACGTACAGGAAACGATCGGTAAGCGTATCGATCTGCGTTTCGGGGATCGTAATGGTATTCGCCTTTGGGAAGAAGCGACCGGTACGCCCCGCGGCGCTATCCGCCGCCACGACCAGCGGGTACAGGATGGCACCGTTCTGACCGGGGTAGCCGGGGTGCAGGTGGGCGCCTCCCTGGAGGGCCATGTCCAGATCGCTCTCTAGGCCGGTATAGCTACCGGTAGCCGTCATACTGGTACCCATCAGCTCGACCTTCACCATACCGTGGCCGGTGGTGATCACGGAAGGTATCTGCTGGTTACCGTGCAGAAAGGCGGTAAACACGGCCTGAGCTTCGGGGAGCATCTGTCCGCGTATCTCACCCATCATATGATTCGTGGTGTGCAGGTTGAAGTAGATGCCGCGCGCCAGCAGGAGACCACGTTCCTGATCGCTTAGCTGTATGACGTTGTCCGCCAACTGTACGGTCCCGTTCAGGGAATCGAGTACGGTAAGCCGGGTAGCACTGACCAGCTTAATGATACCGCCATTTTCTCCGGCATAGCCCGCATGAAGGTGAGTACCTCCACGAACACTGGTGTCGCGGGGACTACTCAGGTCGGCAAAACTACCGATCAGCCGTACGGTATTGCCGACTACGTGGCCAAGAACCTCACCGTGTGCCTGAGTGAGCACCGGGGGGTACTCGTTGGCACCCGCGAGGTGAGCACGTAGAATTGCATCGGCGGGGGGAAGTACCTGCCCACGAATCTCTCCGCCGGGATGCTCGACGCTGTGAATGTTAGCGTAGTAATTGCCGGCCCGCAACGCCTCCACCTGATCGTCGTCCAGTTCGATGGTGTTATCCTCGCTAAGGAAAGTACCGCTGAGGCTGTCCTCCTCGGTAATGGTGGGAGTGAGTGGAATATCGATGGGACCGTTCTGTCCGGGAAGGCCCAGGTGCAAATGGGAGCCGATGCCGGCCGCGTAGGTGGAGGTTAGATCGCTAAACGAGCCACTTACCACCAGCGTATTGTCGTTTTCCAGTTCGAGGAGTAGGGCACCGTGGGCGGTAGAGATAACGGAGGGTACCTGGTTGCTGCCGAATAGGTTAGTGTAATAGGCCTCGTTATCTTCCCGAACGATATCGCCGCGGATCTCTCCATTGGGGTAGTTGCGGGTGTGAATGTTGACGTACACCGCCCCTACGTCGGCCCCCTCGAGCTCGGCAGCCGCGATGGTGTAAGTGTTGTCTTCCGCGTCGATGGTACCACTGAGGGAGTCCGTAGCTAGGTTCAACACTAGGGGCTGAATGATGCCTCCGTTACGTCCTGGATACGCGATGTGGATGTGTCCGCCGCCCTGTAGGGAGGTCAGCACCGGCGAGCTCAGGCCGGTGAAGGAGCCGCTGACAGTGACCTGTACCTGATCGTTGGCCTCGTCATCGTCATCGTCGTCAACATCGGAGAATTGCACGTCGACGGTACCGCGGGCCTCGGTGGCCACGGGAAGCACCTGCTGCTGGCCGCTTAGCAGGGCCGAGCCGGAGCCGTAGTTCTGCCCGTGGACCAGAAAGGTGCATAGGAATAAAGCGGTACCAAGCGCGTACCGGAGGGTAGAAAGTGTCATATAGATGGATTGAGAATAGTTGAGCCAGTAAAGCGGCTCGTTAAGGTCCGCCTCTGGAATCTTAACCACAACGACAGGATTTTGTGCACGGAATCGTCAACAGTTGTGCGCTTCGCCCGGGGACCGGGACCAAACATTATCCCGGTTCCGGTCTTTGTAAGGGCTACGAATTTTCTGCCCTTCCTATGCTCCCCCAAGCCCCCGATAGCACCGCCAATGACGTCCCCGAACAAATCGATCTTAACCCCGGGGCGATCCTCGAAAAAATAGACAGCTGGGTAGACGGATTCGTCCGTCTCGTGCCCAATATCGTCGTCGGTACCATCGTACTGATCGCCTTCATCTTCCTGGCCCGCTTTGTGGCCCGGACCTTCGAGCGGCGCACGACCAACAGAAACCGCGAAAACCTGGGCCGCGTAGCCGGCGGCTTCATCAAATGGATCATTTACGTCTTCGGCTTTCTCATCGCGGCCACCATCGTGGTACCCACCCTAAATCCCGGTGACCTCATCGCGGGGCTGGGTGTCAGCTCGGTGGCCATCGGTTTTGCCTTCAAGGACATTCTGCAAAACTGGCTTGCTGGACTACTTATCCTGCTCCGGCAGCCCTTCAATATTGGCGACCAGATCGTCATCAACGGATTCGAGGGCACCGTCGAACGCATCGAAACCCGCGCCACAATCATCAACCTGTACAATAACGAGCAGGCCATTATCCCCAATAGCGATGTGTACACCAATGCCGTGCGCGTAAAAACCGCCAATGAGCTCACCCGCTCGGAGTACGATGTAGGCATCGGCTACGGTGACAGCATTCCCGAGGCCGTCGATGTCATCCGCAAGGCCGTCGAGGGTGCCGAGGGCGTCGACGGTAGCAAGCCCGTCGACGTCCTCACCTGGGATCTGGCCGCCAGCTGGGTCTCCATCCGCGTCCGCTGGTGGACGCACTCCGAGCGCGCCAACGTCGTCAGGGTGCACGACCGCGTCCTGACTGCCATCAAACTCGCCCTCAACGAGGCCCGCATCGACATACCCTACGAGACCCACGTTAATCTTATTCACGATCAGACCGAAGAGATCGACGGCGACCGTGGGCACCAACGCGAGGGCTGGCCGCTGCCCAAGGACGGTAAGGCGCCCCGCCAGGGGGCCGTCGGGGAAAACCCGAGTGCGCAAAATGGAGAGCGAAAAGATTCCGCGAATGGAATCAGCAATCGCCGGAAGCCCCAATCTTAACCGCGATCCTTGGGCACCTCACCGGCCGCCACCTCCTGCCGCCGGAAGTAGTCCATCACCTTCTTCGCCGTACTTAAGTTAGTCACCTCCGCGATCTCACTGGCCAGGGCGTTTTTCACCTTCTTGGTACTACCGAAGTGAGCGATCAGCTTCTGCACCGTCTTCTCCCCTACCCCGGGGATATTAGTCAGCTCGGTCTGTAGCATCCCGATGCTGCGCTTGTTGCGGTGGTGGCGCAAGGAAAAGCGGTGGGCCTCATCGCGGCACTGCTGAATGAGCCGTAAACTCTCCGACTTCTTGTTGATGTGGATCGGCACCGAGTCGTCGGGAAAGTAGATCTCCTCCAGCCGCTTGGCGATACCCACCACCGTCATCTTATCCCGCAGGCCCAGCAGATCGATACTTTCCATGGCGTGGCTGAGCTGTCCCTTGCCTCCGTCAATAATCACCAGCTGCGGCAAGGGCTCGGCTTCTTCCTGGAGGCGGCGGTAGCGGCGGTAAACCACCTCCTGCATACTGGCAAAGTCATCCGGCCCCACGACGGTCTTGATGTTGTAGTGGCGGTAGTCCTTCTTACTGGGCTTCGCGTTTTTAAACACCACGCAGGCGCTGGCCGGATTCGTACCCTGAATATTCGAGTTATCGAAGCACTCGATGTGCATGGGCAGCTCGTCCATCTGCAGATCGGTCTGGAGCTGGCGCAGTACGCGCTCGGCGGGCGTCTGCCGGTTAGCACTGCTGATGCGCTGTTTTTTGCGCTGCAGCAGCATGTACTTAGCGTTCTTCTCGCTGAGTTCGAGGAGCTTCTTCTTATCCCCGATCTTGGGCACGGTCACGGAGGCGTCCACGCCGGCCAGCTCCAACTCGTGGCTCAGCACGATCTCGGGGGCAATGCTATTGAAGCGGTCGCGCAGCTCGGGAATGGCGTAGGTCAGCAAGGATTCCTCGTCGTCGTCCAGGTTCATCTCGATTTCCTGGGTGTGGGTGTGGATCACCGCCCCGTTGACGATCTTGATGTAGTTGAGGTAGGCCTCTTTTTCGTCCATCGCTACGCCGAAGACATCGATGTCCCGCAGGCTCGTACTCACGATGGTCGACTTGCTCTGGTACTTCTCGAAGGCCTTCAGCTTATCGGCGATCTGCTGCGCCCGTTCGAATTCTAGGTTTTCGGCCAGCTCCTCCATCTCTCCCTGGAAGTGCCGCTTCACCTCGGCGAAATTGCCCTTCAGGATATTCTTGACCTGCTCGATCTTCTCGTTGTAGTTCTCCTCGCTTTCCTCGGCCACGCAGGGGCCCTCGCAGTTCTTGATGTGGTACTCCAGGCACACCTTGAACTTGCCGGCCTGGATGTTTTCCTCGCTCAGGTTCAGGTTGCAGGTGCGTAGGGGGAAGAGCGTCTTGACCAGGTCCAGAATGATCTTCAGCCGCCCCTTACTGGTGTAGGGCCCGAAGTAGTAACTGCCGTCCCGCCACACCTGCCGCGTGATGAATACCCGCGGAAAGCGCTCATTTTTGATACAGATGTAGGAGTAGTTCTTGTCGTCCTTCAGGTTGATGTTGTACCGCGGCTGGTGGGTTTTGATCAACGCATTTTCCAGCAGCAGCGCATCGGCCTCCGACTCCACGATCGTGAACTCCAGACGCGCCGCATTTTTGACCATCACCCGCGTACGGTTCAGCCGGTCCTTGCGGTCGCCGAAGTAGCTGGCCACGCGGTTGCGCAGCACCTTGGCCTTCCCTACATAGAGGATGGTATCGTCCGGCCCGATAAAGCGGTACACCCCGGGCTGGCGGGGCACGGTATCGGCGATGCGTTTAAAGTCTTCCGTCGTCATCGCTGCAATAACGGCACTACCTACAAATCGTTGGACGCGGGCGGGGCCGCAGGTGCAAAGCTACCGGTGAAGCAAAATCACGGCTCCTCGCTCAGTAATCGATAGAATACCACAATCAGCGTGACAACCAACGCCACAATACCCGCCAGGACCAAATAGGCCACCGGACCGGTACCGCCGAGAATCTGGGGGAATGCGAGGTACACCATAGTTGGAACAACACCCCGCGCGGACAAAGGTTAGGTATCAATCTATACCCCAACCTGGATGCAGGTGGGAATCGGGGGCCACTAAAACTTTAACGCATAAACTCCCTCCACTTTCGCCCGCCGAATGTTCTACCCTGGTACCAGTACGTACTACGTATGAGACTTCTGTTAGGACTTCTCCCATTGCTCGTTTCCATCGGTCTTTCCGCCCAGCAGTGGACGAGCAGCTACGCCGAGGCCCAAGCCTTAGCCCAGCAGGACGGTAAGTCCATCGTGCTTGTGTTCTCCGGGTCCGACTGGTGCGCGCCCTGCATCAAGCTCGACCGCGAAATCTGGCAGGACGCCTCCTTCCAGGAGCAGGCCGGCAAGGAGTTCGTTTTCTACCGCGCTGATTTTCCCCGCAAGAAGGACAATCAACTCGATCCGGCCCTGGCGACCGAGAATGCCCAACTCGCCGAGCGGTATAACCAGCGCGGCAGCTTCCCGTTAGTAGTCGTGCTCGATGCCGAGGGCCGGCTGCTGGGCCAAACCGGCTACCAAAAGCTGAGCCCCGGTGAATACCTCACCGTGCTCGAAGGCCTGGCGAAATGACCCGGCTTGCTCTCCTACTCCTCGTAGCGGCACCCCTGTGGCTCAGTGCGCAGACCGACAGTACGTACCACCGCACGACTAAGCTGATGGGCTGTCGGTTTGACCTTACCGTGGTAGCACCGGACCGGACACGGGGCGAGGAGTACATTGAGCTGGCCATCACCGAGATCAGCCGCATCGAGCACCTCATTTCAGATTGGGATGCCACCTCTCAGGTCTCCGAAATCAACCGGCAAGCCGGTCGCAAGCCCGTGGTGGTCGATCGGGAACTGTTCGACTTGATCGAGCGCTCAAACGGTATCTCTCGCCTCACCGACGGTGCCTTCGACGTCAGCTACGCCTCGATGGACAAGGTGTGGCACTTCGACGGTAGCATGGACCGTGAGCCGACCGCCGCGGAGGTAGCGGCCTCGGTGAGTAAGATCGGCTACCGCAAGATCGTCCTCAACACAGCTACCCACAGCGTCTTCCTTCCCGAGGCCGGTATGAAGATCGGCTTCGGTGCCATCGGTAAGGGGTATGCCGCCGACCGGGCGCGCGACCTGCTGGTTGGCCGGGGCGTGAAGGGGGGCATCATCAATGCCTCGGGCGACCTCGATGCCTGGGGCCGACAGCCCGACGGCAGCGACTGGCTCGTGGCCATCACTAACCCCCTTAACAAAGCGAAGGCCTTCGCCTGGATGCCGATCGAGGACCGGGCCGTGGTGACCAGCGGCGACTACGAAAAGTACGTGCGCTTCGGCGGGGTGCGCTATTCCCACATCATCGATCCCCGCACGGGGTATCCGGCCACGGGTATCATCAGTGCCACCGTCTTCGCCCCCCGGGCGGAGCTAACCGATGCGCTGGCGACTTCCGTCTTCGTGATGGGGGTCGACACCGGCATCGATTTCATTAACCAACTGCCCGGCATCGACGTCATCATCGTCGACGAGGCCAACCAACTGCATACCTCCAATGGCATCGACCTCGAACACCCTACCGCCGCTAATTAGATTTCTGCTGGCCACCCTACCGTTAGCCTGCTCGCTAGTCTCCTGCACCACCGTGAAGGGCTACGAGATGGTCCGGCTTAATGATCCCGACATGCAGCTTTCCCCCACGGGGGTGGAAGTGCAGCAGGGTGATTTCCAGAGCTACCGCGAGGCCGCCTCGGGCGCCAACGGAGGCAAGACCGGCGGCGGTTGCGGCTGTAACTAATGGACACGACCCAGCGCATCGGGGCCCGGCTGTGCCTCGCCCTCGCACTATTTGGCGGCACCTGCGTTCGCGCCCAGGAGGTGACTACGCCGGGCGCCGAGACCTACCAGAAGCGCGTGCTGGAGGCCAGTGAGCTGCAAATACTGAGCAGTTACTACCAGCAGGACGGCAGTAATGCCGCCGTAACGGGCGGCCGCGGCACCGAGCAACTTACCGATGTGCACCCCACCGTCATCCTGGCCACGCCGCTGAACGACAACGACGTACTTACGGCAAGCTTCGGCGTATCGGCCTACACCTCGGCTAGCTCCAGCAACATCGACCCCTTCGACGGTAAGAAACCGGCTAACCCCTTCCAGGCCAGCTCCGGCGCCTCGGGTAGCGATACCTGGATCAACGCCACGGTCACCTACGCCCACAGTAGTGCCGACCGCAACACCGTCTGGTCCGGCACCCTGTCGGGCTCCAACGAGTACGACTACCGCAGCTTCGGCATCGGGGGCAGCTACACCCGCCTGATGAACCAGCAGAACACCGAACTGACCCTGCGCGCCAGCACCTACCAGGACGGCTGGAAACTCATTTATCCCATTGAGCTAAGGGGCAACGAGGCCTTGCTAGATGAGACCGGCCGCCAGAGCTACGACCTGGGGCTCAACCTCTCGCAGCTCCTGTCGCGCAACCTCCAGGGTACGGTGTCGCTCGATCTGGTGCGGCAGATGGGTCTGCTCTCCACCCCCTTCCAGCGGGTATACTTCGCCGACGTACCGGACCGGTTCCGCAATGATTTTCCTCTGGCCGATGACATCGAGCGCCTGCCCGACTCCCGCACCAAGATTGCCCTGGGGGGCCGCCTACACGCCTACCTCAGCGAGCGCTTCGTGCTGCGCACCTTTTACCGCTACTACACCGACGACTGGGGCGTAAACTCCCATACCGCCAACGTGGAGGTGCCCGTCAAACTCGGCACCCTGTTTACCCTACGGCCCGGCTACCGCTACTACGTGCAGACGGCCGCCGATCAGTTCGCCGGCTTCAACGAGCATTTGTCCGGAGAGACCTTTTACACCTCCGACTACGACCTATCCGCCTTCGTGGCCAATCAGTATAGCTTGGGCGTTTCGTACACCGACATTCTGACCCAGCGCAGGCTACTGGGGTGGAACCTGAAGAGTATCGATCTCAACGGTAGTGCCTACCGGCGGGATAATGGTTTTAGAGCTGCTCAGGTAGCCGTAGGTATCAAGGTGGTACACGACTAGTCGACCGGTCGGGCACCCGCGGCCAGGAGCAGCTCCCTGACCCCGTCGTTTCCACCCATCTCGGCAAAGTGGAGGGCGGTCATGCCGTCCGGGCCCGGCACATCGACGCCCGCCCCCTGCTCGATGAGGTAACTCACGATCGCGCCGTGGCCCCGAAAGCTGGCGCCCATCAGGGGCGTGCTACCGGCGGCATCCTTTACGTTCGGCCTGGCACCGGCGGCGATGAGTAGGCGGGTGCATTCCAGCTGGTCGAGGTAGGCAGCCAGTACCAGGGGGGTGGAGCCGCGTTGGTCGCGGGCGTGCACCAGTTGGGGCTCGGCCTGTAAGAGGCGCTTAAGTCCGTCCGCGTCACCACTGCGTATGGCTGCAAAAAGTCGCTCGCTACTGTTCATACCCACAAACATACGGGCAGGGCAGCAGGTGCAGCGTCCGTAGGCAGCGCCCACAGGTGTTAAGGTAGACGAGCGCGGGGGCCATCAGCGTTGCTCGCTTTTGACTTGTGGATCCGAATCCTAATGCGTATATTTGAGTTCGTTTCGGTGTTTTAGCGTCTCTCTCATGAATACATCAATTATCCTGGGCACTCCCCTGCCCACGCGCTCCGGTACGGGCGATCACTTCATTCTTCGTGGACTTCACCTGCTGCGAGCGTACAGTAGGAACGACTGCGATACGGTACGTAAGCTAGCCCTGGACTACCTCCGGATGGCGGAGCTTCACCGGGACTGCCGTAATTACGGCAACGCCATTCACCAGGCAAACACCGTACTGGGACTGATCGCCCTGGAAAACGACCGGATCGACCAGGCGGAGGCCTACCTAGCTGCCGCCGCCGCTACCCCGGGCTCCTCCCAGCTTACCAGCTTCGGACCTAACATGTTGCTAGCCAAAAAACTACTCATGATCGGCCGTCGTAAAGCTGTCCTCCGCTACCTAGAGCACTGCGGTGCCTTCTGGAAACTTAGCTTCGGGCGGCTCTGGCGCTGGAAGCTACAGATCCGCGGTGGTGGCACCCCCAACTTCGGTGCCAATTTGACGCACCTACTCGACCCTAAGTCATTCGGCTAAAGATTTTTTCCGAGGTCACTGTGAGATGTTGTAAATTTGGCTATATTATATAGTGTCCAAATCTTGAGCGGCCGGGCCATTGGAACCTCGCCGCACCGCCTTCGCATCATGCACGTTTATACTAACCCCTCATGGAATCAGACTTTATCTTACTGGGCCGCCGGCTACTAAAGGCCTACGCCCGGCACGACTACCTTACCGTCAGTCAGATGGCGACCGATTACCTCGCAACCGCCGAACGCTTCCGCCACCACACCAACTACGGCAATGCGATTCACCAGGCAAACACCCTACTGGGACTGGTGGAGCTACAGCAGGATCACGTCGACCGCGCCGCGGAGTACCTACTCAACTCCGCCCGCACCCCGGGATCTCGCCAACTCAAGGCCTTTGGGCCCAGCATGCTCCTGGCCCAGCGGCTTCTGGAGCGCAACCAGCGCAGCGCCGTCCTGCGCTACCTTGATGAGTGCCGCTCGCTGTGGATGCTCAGCTTCGGTAGCCTGTGGAAGTGGCGCCGGCAGATCCTACGGGGTCGCATCCCTAATTTCGGAGCGAACCTGTCCTACCTCACCGACTATAAGTCATTCGGTTAACCCCGGCGATTGCCCGCAGCGGTACACCACATACTTGTCATTTTCCCGCACCACCATCATCTCCCGGAATAGCCTCCGCAGGTGGGTGGCATAATTGAGGTGGCGGTTGGCGACTACGAAAAACTGCCCTGCGGGAGCCAGCACCCGCTGTACTTCTCCGAACAGCGACAGGCTCGTATCGAGGGTATTTTCGTACCCTAGGTGAAAGGGTGGATTGGTGACCACTAGCTCCTGCGATGCATCGGCTACGGTGGCGAGGGTGTGCGCGTAGTGTACCGTAGCGCGGTCCGCCGGCAAATTTTCCCGTGCGCTGGCTACGGCCAGGCTAAAATCATCCGTAGCGGTAAGCAGCGCCGTGGGGTAGCGCCGGAGCAACTGGTCCCCGATGATGCCATTACCGCAGCCTATATCCAGGATGGTGGCGGGTGCGGGATGGTCGTCCGGCCAGGCGTCCAGTAAGAATTGCGTCGCGTAATCCACGTGCTGAGAAGAAAATACGCCGTAGTACTGGGTATACCGCACCCCCCGATAGTCGATCACGTTGCGGAGCTCCGGCCGTGGGCCCGACTCCGGTGCGGGGGAATAAAAATTCGAGAGCAGCAGTAGACGCGCCTTTTTGTGGGCCCGCGACTGGGTGACCGTGCCGGCGTACCGGGCGGAGATCTCGAGCAGCCGCGGGGTGAAGTGCCGCGTCATGAAACCGGCCGCGAGCCGGGCCCCCGGCACCGCGTTCACCCCGAGGTAGGCTAGGTAAAATTCGAATAGTTCGAGCGATTTAGGCACTCGGAGTAGGGCCTGGTGGGTTTCCGGCGGTGCCTCGTTGAGCCTTGCCAGAGCGACAGGGAGGGATTTTCCGGCATTGCGGCGCAGCGCTTCCTCCTGACTGTGGTAGCTGGCGATGAACTGCACGGGCGCGTCCAGGCCAAGGGCTACCGCCCCAAATCGATCGTGCACCACGGTGGTGGCCACATTGGTCGGTAGCGTTTCACGCGCCCAGTCTAGCAATAGCTCGTCGGCCTGGCTACTTACCCGTAGGCTGCGGTCGGTAGTGGGAGGATAGCGGTGCAGGGAGGGCATGGGCGGGGCGGCTTGCGGCAGTCGGTAAACTACGCGCTGAGCCGCCGAGTTGCCGGCCGGGGCATACTACTGGCCAGCGGCTCAGTACTTTGCGGGTATGCTGTACACCGAAGGCCTGGCGGTACAACCCGCTGCCGTAACGCCACTACCCGGCGAAGTCAACGAGAATTTCCGTATCACCGCACCCTCCGGGGAATCGTATCTCCTCAAGGTCAGCACGCCCGATAGCGTTGCAGAGGCGTTTTCCCGGGACCTACTGCGCCACCTCCGCCAGGCTTCCCTTCCCTTTGCCGTCCCGGAGCTACTCGAATCTCACCGGGTCACTACCGCGGCAGGCCCGCGTACCGTAAGACGTTACACGTGGCTACCCGGCCGCCTGCTGGCCGAGCGAAACCCCCGTACCCCTACCCTACTGCGCCAATGGGGCGCGACGTGCGGGCACTTATCCCGCGCGCTGGCCGATTTCGATCACCCCGCCGCACCCCGTAACTACCGCTGGGATCCGCTGAGGGTAAGTGAGGGTGGATCAAGTATGGATGCATTGAATGTAAATCAAAAAATGCTGGCGGAGTATTTCTTCAGCCGCATTTGCGAGTTGGACCACTCCGGGCTCCGGCGGGGCATCAACTACAACGACGCCCACGAGCTCAATCTGCTGGTTGCACCCCAGCAGGACCGAATCACCGGCGTCATCGACTTTGACGATGCCTGCTACACGGCCACGGTCTGTGAGCTGGCCATCGCGTGTGCCTACGCCGGCATGGGCATGGCCGATCCCCTCGGCGCGATGCGGGAGGTAGTTCGTGGCTATCGGGCGGTCTTTCCCCTCGAGGAGGTAGAGCTGGCCGCGCTCTTCGATCTTATTAGTGCCCGGCTGCTGCTTACCGTTACCACCGCTGCCGACAACCGTATACGTAACCCCAGTAACGCGTACCTCAGCGTGTCGGAAGCCCCCGCCTGGAGGCTGCTGGAACAATTACGCACCGTCCACCCCACCCTAGCACTCGCTCACTTTCGCACCGCCGCCGGACTACCGCCCCACCCCCGCTGGCAGGCTTACCACAGTTGGTGCGCGCGGGCTGCCCCCGAGTCCCTGTTCGTTTTTCCGGAGCGGGTGCTGCCCCTTGACCTCAGCGTGGGCAGCCCCACCCTCGGCCCGAACCGAAACTTTGAGCACTTACCCACTTTCGTTACCCACATCCGCCGCCACCTCGAGGACCAACGCGCCGAAATGGCCGTGGGTGGCTACGGCGAGCCCCGCCCGGTTTATACCACCGAGGCATTTCGCGGCACGGGAAACCAGGGACCCCGCTGGCGGAGCGTCCACCTCGGCCTCGATTTCTGGACCCCCCGGGCCAACGTTGCCGTAGTGTGTCCACTCGACGGCACCGTACACAGCTTCGGCACGGACCCCACGCCGGGCGGCTATGGCACCACCATCATTCTGCGGCACGATCCGATCCCCGGGCTCACTTTTTACACCCTCTACGGGCATCTCAGCAGCTGCTCCATCCAGAGCATATGGGCGGGGGCGCAGGTACAGTGCGGGGAGTTGCTGGCCACGATCGGCGCCCCGGACGTCAACGGCGGCTGGCCTCCCCACCTTCACTTTCAGGTGATGCTCGATCTGCTGGGGGGCTCGGTGGACTTTCCCGGCGTGGCCTACCCCGACGAACGGGACATCTGGCTGGGTCTGTGTCCGGACCCCCGCACGCTCATCCCCCACCCCCTGCCGCAAGAAGTGCCGCATGCAGATGCCGCGCAGACGATTCAACGGCGGCGCGGCAAATTGCTCGGTCGTAGCCTGAGTGTATCCTACCGCGAGCCGCTGGTCGTGCTGCGGGGGGCGGGGCAGTACCTCTACAACCGTACGGGTAGGCGCTACCTGGATACGGTCAACAACGTAGCCCACGTGGGCCACGAACACCCCCGCGTGGTGGACGCGGCCAGCCGGCAGATCGGTTTGCTCAACACGAATACCCGCTACCTCCACCCCGCCATCGTAGAACTAGCCGAGCGCCTCACCGCCACCCTACCCCCGGAGCTCAGCGTAGTACACTTCGTCAATTCCGGTAGCGAAGCCAACGAGCTAGCGCTGCGCATGGCGCAGGCGGTCACCGGTACGCGTAGCACGCTGGCCATGTCCATGGGATACCACGGCAATACCAGCCGTACTATCGAGGTGAGCCAGTACAAATTCGGCCGCCACGGGGGGCAGGGGCAGCCCCCCCATACGCACTTGCTGCCGCTACCGGACCGGCTGCACAGTACGGGGCTCGACCCCCTGCCCCACGTGCCGGAGCAACTGAGTTCGTTCATTCATGAATCCATCCTGAGCTGCGGGGGGCAACTGACCCTTCCCGAGGGCTACCTGACTGCCGTGTACGATCGCATCCGCGCGGGCGGCGGTATCTGCATCGCCGACGAGGTGCAGACGGGCCTGGGCCGGGTGGGTAGCCACTTCTGGGCGTTTCAAACCCAGGATGTGGTGCCGGACATCGTCACCATCGGAAAACCCTTCGGTAATGGGCACCCGCTGGGTGCAGTGGTCTGTACCGAGGCCACTGCCGCGGCCTTTGCCAACGGCATGGAGTACTTCAACACCTTCGGGGGTAACCCGGTCAGCTGTGCCGTGGGGCTGGCCGTCCTGGACGTGGTGCGGGAAGAGGAGTTGCAGGAACGGGCGCGGGGGGTGGGCGGTTACCTGACGGAGCTCCTGCTTGCCTTACAGTCCGATCACCCGCTCGTGGGGGACGTTCGGGGGCGGGGACTGTTTCTGGGTGTGGAGCTCTGTGGGCCCGGCCTTGCACCTGCGACCGCGCCCGCTGCTTATGTGGTGAACCGGATGCGCGAGCTGAGCTTCTTAATGAGCACCGACGGGCCGTACGAGAGTGTGCTGAAAATTAAGCCGCCGCTGTGCTTCAGTCGTGAGAATGCGGAAATGCTGGTGGAATACCTGGACCGCGTGCTGCGGGAAGACGGCTCACGGTTTACTGACTAGCTGCTGTAGCTGGCGGCGGGCGGCGGAAGCCCCGGTGGTATGGTTGTGCTTCACGCAGGCCTGCTCGATCCGCAGCAGGTTTTCACGCAGGGTATCCACGCCCCAGGGGTCGGAATCCAGGTAGCAGCGCAGCTGGGTAAAGCAGCTGTCGAGCAGGGTATCCACTTGCCAGTCGTTGAGGCGCAGCACGCCGGCGTCCTGCTGACCGGTGACGGCATTGTAGGGTTTTACCGCGGCGAGTTGCAGGAAGAGTTGGCCCAGGTAATTGATGGCGGTCATGGCCGTGCCGGGGTCATTGATGGCGGGGCTGGCGGCCTTAATGGCCACCTCGACCTGGTGCTTGAAGCCGGTGGCGTACACATCGATGGGCTCCTCCCGGGAAAGGGTGTAGTAGGAATCGACGTCGATCCCATCTGCAGCGGTTGTATCGCCCCACCCCAGTAGGGGATCGCCAGCGTAGACAAAGGAGCCCGGGCGGGGCAGTAGGTAGATTTCAGTCTGTAGCTTGTGGGCTGCATCGACTAGACCCACGTAGTCCAGCTCGTCGAGGTAGCCACAGCGGTCGGCAAAGATGCGGGGCTGGGGATCATCGTCCGGTCGGTCCCTAGCGGTGATGAGCGATAGCCTTTGCTCGTCGAGCCGTTCGAGGCGGCGGCGGGTGTAGTCATAGCTTTTGCGCAGGAGTACGTTGATGAAGATGCTCTGCGATACCCGGTGAATGAAGTAGATAAATAGCACCAGGCTCAGAATAGCGAAGAATCCTGCGCTAGCCGCCGCCAGTACCGGTGGCTTGCTAAATTCCGGCGGCTCGGCTACGCCCAGCAACAGGATGGTGCTGTGTGCAATCGTACCCGCTCCTACGCCTAGGATCTCCTGGTGGTACCGTTCGGAGAGGATCAGTGGGAGCAGCCGGGGGGAGTAGGAGCTGATGCTACGGTCCAGCACGTTCATCACCATGGTGTAGGCAAAAATCGTGAGGGTGAACACTCCGGTGATCACCGCTGCCAGGGTGGTGCGGATGGTATCGAGGTCCGAGAGGTTGTAGGGGGCAAGCCAGTCGGGCAGGTCCTGCACCTCGTCCGTAGTGCTAAGCTGGTAGAAGGCTACGGCTACGAAGGCGAAGAAAATGAGCGTAGGAAGGCTGGCGATCGAGCGGACCAGATCGCGCAGCAGCAGCAGCATTTTGCGCATCGGAGCTTAGGCGGCCACGGTACCACGCTGGGGCAGTAGATCGGTGACCTGCATGGCGGGTTCGAAGCCCTCGGCGGCACTGCGCTGGATGGCGATGTAGGTGATCATGAGCCCGTAGATAACCTTAGAGCTTACGTCGGCCACGGTAAAGAGCGCCTGACGGATAACCACCCCGGTGGAACTAGCCTCGAAGAAGGGCATGCCGTAGGCCAGGGGGTAGAGCGTCCAGGCAAACATCATGAGCCAGAAGACCTTGCGCATGGGTGAGGCGGCCGGGGCGGGCATATCGGGGGTGGCCCGGAAGATGCGGGTGCCGACGATCCAGTTCATACCGATGAAAAAGACGGTGGAAATAGCGCCCCAGATCATGAGGGTACCCAGGCTTTCGATCTCGTAGAGCTGACCGACGTAGCCGGTGATGATCATGGCCCAGGCCAGCAGGATGAGGGTGGTAGCGGTCTTAAAGAGGTCGTTACCGCGGATGTTGAGTACGATGAGTAGCTGGGTGAGCAGGCAGGGGATGGTGATCATCCAGTTCACGTAGCGGTAGCCGTTGGAGAAGGTCTCCTGGGCGGGGTCGTAGAGCCCGGTCGATTGGTTATAGGTAAAGGCCTGCTCCCAGAGGTTGGACTGGCCGTACAGGATGGTGCCGGCCGAGACCATTACGATGCAGCTCAGGGCGGTGGCGGTGCGGTAGCGGGGGGCAACGAAACGGGAGGTGAGAATAAAGAAAATGAGGGCGGCAAAGTGCGCCCCGACCCCCATGCTGAGCAGGTGGTCGACGGCCTCGTAACGGCCTACGGTGTAGGAAAAGAGGCTCTCAATATTTGTCATAGGTTGAGTTTGATCTGAGCAATCAACCTAGGTTCTGAGAATATGTTGCGGCAACTTCCGCGGATCAAGGAACTCCCCTAATGAACAAAGGGACGACCGCTACCGCGATCATCCCTTTCATTTTCCCAGTCGGGGCACCAGGATTCGAACCTGGGGCCTCCTGCTCCCAAAGCAGGCACGCTAACCGGACTGCGCTATGCCCCGTGGCGGAGACGGCGGGATTCGAACCCGCGGTACCCTGTTAGAGTACGTCGATTTAGCAAACCGGTGGTTTCAGCCACTCACCCACGTCTCCGGATGTGCTTCTTGCTAAAGCGACGCAAAGCTACGGCCCACTCCGCACCCACCAAAGCATTCGGCCAACTATTTTCGGCCACAACGCGGCTCTGAGTGCTACCCAAATTACATTGGCGGCTATCAGTTGTTAGCCGATCTTCATTCGTCGCCAGGCGTTTGAGCAAATAGTTATTCTGATCTTTGGCTAAGTCAAGTGCATTTCGTTATAATTGTAAACGAATGCACTGCCGTGTATGGGAGTTGCGTCGCTCTATCATTCACTATTGAAACTTAAGGTTCATGCAAAGCGATACTCGCCGCGGACTAGTACTAGTCTGCTGGATCACCTTACTATGTTCTACTGCTCTATTTGCCGGGGGCCTACAGGTGGCCGACCCCGTTACCGGTACGGTACTGGATGAGGATGGCTTTCCACTCATCGGTGTCACCGTAGTGGAAGCCGGTACGAGCAGCGGCACGGTGACCGATATTGACGGTAATTACTCTATAACGGTCAGCGGACCGGAGGCAGTCCTACGCTTTTCCTACATTGGTTACACGGCCCAGGAGGTAGCCGTAGGCGGCCAGACGGTACTCGACGTAGTGCTGGTGACTGATGCAACCCAACTGGAGGAAGTCGTTGTGGTGGGTTACGGCACTCAGCAGAAGTCGGACGTCACCGGTGCTCTGTCCCAGTTGGAGGGAGAAGAGATCAACGTGGCTCCAACTCCAAACCTATCGGCTAATCTAGCGGGGAAGCTTTCCGGAGTCATTGCGGTGCAGACGACCGGACAACCCGGCTTCGACGACGCGGCCTTTCAAATACGAGGCCGCTCTACCTTGGGCAACAACAGTCCCCTCGTGCTCGTGGACGGTGTGGAGCGTAGTTTTTCCAGAATCAACCCGGCCGAGGTGGCTAGCGTCACGGCCTTGAAGGACGCGGCCTCTACGGCCGTGTATGGATCGAGAGCCGCCAATGGGGTACTTCTCATTACCACCAAGCGTGGCCGGGTAGGGAAGCCCCGCTTTACTTTTAACGCCAACCTGGGACGGCAGAGTCCCGCCGGGCGCCCTGAGCTGATGAATGCCAACGAGTACGTGATCGCTTACCGGCAGGCACTGTCCAACGAGGGAACACCGGATGATAAATTGCCCTTCGGCGAACTCCTAGATGATGCGCGCGCCGGCCGCTTACCCAGCTACGACTGGTGGAACGAGACCCTGACCAACTCCGCTCCTCAACGACAGTACACTATGTCGGTGGATGGGGGCTCGGAGGACCTGCGGTACTTTTTTGCCTATGGGCGGCTCGATCAGGAGGGCTTCTTAGAAAATGCCGGTTACAACCGTAATAACGTGCGCTCGAATGTAGATGCCGACATTGCCCCGGGTTTGACCCTCAGCTTCGACCTATCGGGCAGGATCGAGGAACGCCTCCGGTCAGCCGACGACGACGCAGAAATCTTCTCCAACGTACTGAGAGCTAACCCCCTCAACCCGGTATTTCTGGATGGCCTGTCCGGAGCCGAGAACCTCCCTTCCGGCTCGCTCGGTTTCGACGGCTTCAGCGGTAACTCCTTCGGAGACGCGAACCGCAATGGCTCGCGGGAAGAGGATTTCTTCGTGTTCCAGTCCAATTTTCAGCTCAATTACGAACTGCCATTCGTAACCGGACTGGCCGTACGCGGTCTGTTTTCGTACGATGCGGCCAATGTAACGAACCGCACCTTTTTCACGCCCTATACAACCTACCAGCGTAATGAGGCCACGGGGGAATATATTCGTCTCCAGAGCGACAACATCAGCTCGCTGGAAGAGCAGCGCAACAACTCCAAGCAACTCACCACCCAGTTGAGCATGCGGTACAACCGTACAGTGGGTGTACACTACCTCTCGGCCCTCCTGGCACTGTACGAGCAGATCAGCCAGGACGGTAACTTCATTCGCGCCTTTCGGGATGGCTTTATCTCCCCCACCATTCAGCAGTTTTTCGCGGGAAATCCGATCAACGACGAGAATTTCGGCTCGGCCAACCAACTCACTCGTCGGGGCTACGTAGGCCGCATTGACTACGGCTTCAAGAACCGTTACCTGTTGCAGGCTAACCTTCGCGTAGATAAGAGCTCCATCTTCCCCGCTGACAAACGGACCGGGTATTTTCCTGCTTTTTCTGCCGGATGGCGCATCAGTGAGGAGCCGTTCATGCAGGGTCTCGACTGGCTGGAAATTCTTAAGGTGCGCGGTTCCTGGGGTATCACCGGCAATGACCGCATCGATCCATTTCAGTACCTTTCGGGCTTCGCATTTCAGGGTGGTTATGTCGCCGATGGACAGTTCCAACCCGGAATAGGCCCTACGGTACTTGCTAATCCCGATGTAACCTGGGAAAAGGCCAAGACCACCGACATTGGCCTAGAGGCCAGCTTCTTGGAGGGGAAGTATGGTATTGAGGTGGACTACTACGAGAAGCGTACCGAGGATATCCTGGCGCGGCGTAACCTATCTATTCCACAGACTTTTGGGGCTAATCTGCCGTTCGAGAACATCGGTATCGTAGACAGCTGGGGTTGGGAATTTACTGCCCGCCACCGCAATAACATCGGTCGGCTGGGCATCAAGGCAAGTGCAAACCTCACGCTGGCGAACAACAAGATCGTCTTCGTCGATGAGCCGGAAGGCGCCAACCCCGCCACCAGTCTGGAGGGCAATGAGATCGGGGTTTTCGCGGGTTACCTGTCCGACGGACTTTACCAGAGCCAGGAGGAGATTGACGAGGGCCCTACCCAGTTCGGCACGCTCGCCCCCGGCGATATTCGCTACCGCGACATCAACGGCCGCGACGCCGACGGCAACCTTACCGGCCAGCCCGATGGGGTGGTCAATAACGACGACCGGGTAATAATTGGGGAGAGCAGTACACCCAATATGATCTACGGCTTCAACTTTAATTTCGACCTGGCTGGTTTCTCGCTGGATTTCAACTTCCAGGGAGCAAGTCAATACGCTCGCGAGATTGCCCCCCGCGGCTTTCTGCTCAGCGTAGGTAACAACTTCGACGTGCTCAATGACTCCTGGACCCCGGACAACACCGATGCGCGCTACCCCCGCATCCTACCCGACGGAAATAATAACAACAACCAGCGTAGTGACTTCTTCGTCGAGAATATCAATTTTCTTCGACTGCGCAACGCCCGCCTGGCCTATGATTTCAGCGAGCTACCTGGCTTCTTCGACCGGGCGGGCATCGAGCGATTGGGGCTAAGTGTATCGGCAACCAATCTTCTCACTTTTACTAACGTCTCCATCGGTGATCCGGAGGGAAATAACGGCAACTCGCTGTTCTACCCGATCGCCAAGGTAGTATCCGTGGGGCTGAATCTTCAGTTCTAACCACCGTCAGCAAACAATACATCATGCAACGAGGAATTTTCTTCTTAGCGGCCTACCTACTTCTGGCAGCCTCCTGTTCCGATGACTTTTTAGATTTAGAGCCCACTGACCAGTTAGCCTCTAGCCAGGTGTTTGTCGATCAGGGACTGGCTAACGCTTACCTAAATAACATCATCGGCGAGCTACCGGCAGGACAGTATAACAGTCCCGGTCCTGGCTACGGGAATGCTTACCTACTTGCTTCCATATCCGATGAGGCCCGTTCCAAAAGCGGGTGGGTACCCTCCAACGCCGTGGTGCGCACCGGTAACATCCAGCCCACTAATCTTGGCGGACTGGCGATTTGGGGCGACGCCTACAGTGCGCTGCGCAAGACCAACGAGCTGCTGGCTGCCCTGCCGGATGGCGACTTTGACGATGACTTTAAGGTTACGACCGCCGCTAAGCTCCACTTTGTTCGCGGTTGGTTCTACTTTGACCTCGTGCGTCGCTACGGTGGGGTCCCCATCATCACCGAGGTCCAAACCCTGGAGAGTGAGGATCTACTACCTAGTCGCGACCCGGTGCCCGCCGTGTACGACTTTATCTCCCAGGAGCTCACCATGGCCGCCGAGGGTTTGCCCGATAAACCCGACGCTCCCGTGGGAGGGCTAAACCGCCAGGCGGCCATCGGACTGCATGCCCGCGCTATGCTGTATGCCGAACGGTGGGCCGAGGCCGCCGCCCTGGCTGACCGCCTCGTCACCGGCGAGGACAACGCCGGTCTGGCACTTTTTGGGGCCGAACCGGGAAGCCCCGAGGAAGCCGCACAGAATTACCGCGACCTGTTTCTCTCCTACGGCGGCAACGTGGAAACCCTCTACGAGATTACCTTTCTGCCCCCGGAGCGTGCCCACGAGTTCGACCGCGGCAACTGGCCCGTACGCTGGCGCAATGACAATGGCGGGCAGACCGACCCCACGCAGGAAGTCGTCGATGCCTTCCAGACCGCCGATGGGCTCGATATTGACGATCCCGCTTCCGGGTATACTTTAGAGGACCCGTACAGTAACCGGGAATCACGGTTCTACGCCTCTATCTTCTACCACGGCGCGGAGTTCTCCGAGGTGAAACCCTCGCGCGGTGCACCCTTCATCGACATGGAGTACAATGCCTTCAACGAGGGGCCAGGCGAGAAGCGGGACGGCAACGCTTCCATTACCGGGTATCTAGTAAGGAAATGGGTCGATCCTAGCCTGGGATTTGCGCCCGAGGGAGTCAGCCGTACGGCCTGGCAGGAGATCCGCTTCGCCGAAATCTTACTGATCTACGCCGAGGCGGAAAACGAAGCCAACGGACCGAGCGAAAAGGTGTACGAGGCTATCAACCGGGTACGGCGGCGGGCTGCACTTCCCCCCCTGGCCGATGGCCTCTCACAGGATGAAATGCGCCAGCGCATTCGCCACGAGCGTCGGATCGAACTGGTGTTTGAAAATCACCGTTGGTTTGACCTTCGCCGCTGGGGAATTGCCTCCGAAGTACTCAACGCTACGTTCACAGGCATCCAAATAGAACGCGACGGTGTACCTACCGCTGCCGAGAATGGACCGGAGCACGTGTTCGATCCGGCGAAACTTACCTTCACGCCCTTTCAAACCGGGCAGTTTGAGAATGTATACCCTGAGCGCTACGACCTCCTGCCGCTACCCCTAGGCGAGGTGGAAGCCAATCCAAACTTGAGCCAGAACCCCGGTTACTAGTGCGGCTTCGCAGTGCATCGGTCCTCCTCCTTTGCTCCATCACAAGCTTTGGCCCGCTCCACACCCAACAGTTCGTGGAGCGGGCTCTATCGCTAGGCATCGATCACTACACCTACGACCCCACCGGCATGGCCGGCGGCGTAGCCGTATTCGACTACAACAACGACGGCTGGCCAGACATCTACCTCACTGGGGGCTTGGATCCGGATCGGCTGTACGAGAACCAGGGAGATGGAAGCTTTCGCGACGTAAGTCGCGAGCGACGCATCGATGGATTGCGTAGCCTCAATACCATGGGCGTAGTTGCCGGTGATTTGAATAACGACGGCTACACCGATCTCCTGCTCACCACCGGCCAGGGCGACCACTGCCATCTGCTGCTTAACGAGGGAGGCCAGTCCTTCATCGATCGGTCCAGCGCAGCCGGTATCATCCATCGAGCCTGGTCCAGTAGTGCCACCCTGGCCGATTACGACGGCGATGGTGACCTCGATATCTACGTGGGTAACTACGTGAACTACAACGCCCTGCCCTTCGAACAGCACATCACCGGCGCCGAACCCGACTTTTTGTACCGCAACGAGGGGGGACTGCAGTTCAGTTTGATCGACACTCCCCTCCTTGCGGAGCAAGCCGGCTGCACCCTTGCTACCCTGTTTTCCGATTACGACGACGATGGAGCTGCTGATCTTTTCGTGCTCAACGACTTCGGTGACCTCTACGAGCCCAATAACCTGCTCCGCAATACCGGGGGAGTGTCCAACCCACCCTTTGAGCGGGTCAGCGAGCGCACCGGCATGCGGGCGGCCATTAACGCCATGGGGATCAGTAGCGGTGACCTAAACTCTGATGGACGACTAGACTATTACGTCACCAACATCGGGGATAACCGACTTTATCTCAGTCAGTCCGACGGCACGTTCACCGAAAGCGCCCGGCAGTACTACGTCAACGACGGCAGCGGCTCGAGCTGGGGTACCGTACTACAGGACCTTAACAACGACGGCTACCTAGACCTATACGTCAATAAGGGCTTCCTGTATGCCCTCGACGTGCCGCAGTATAACCGCGTGTACCTCAGCCGCGGTAAGGAGCTATTGTTTGATGATGAATCTCGCGACCTCATCCTACCGGCTACCGTAGCCAACAAGGCCCGGGGTGCGGCTTACGGCGACCTGGACCGCGACGGCGACCTTGACTTAGTCGTGGCCGGCGTACGGCTAGACCCGGCGCACACCGCACGTGCACTCATCTATACAAACACGGTGCAGACCAATGCCCACTGGGTACAGCTTCACCTGCAGGGTACCCAGGCGAACACCTCCGCCATCGGTGCGCGTGTCGCGGTATACACGCCCGACCGGACCATAGCCCGTGAGCTGACCGCTGGTGGCAGTTACCTGTCTAGCCACGACCCGGTCCTTCATTTCGGCCTGGGTAGTAGCTCTACCGTAGATAGTATCGTCATCGTTTGGCCAGCCCCGGGGACAAAGGAGGTCCTACAGCTCCCCACCCTCGACGCCCGTTACACGCTGGTGGAAGGTGGTACCCTCACGACCACCCGAGCAGCGGACGTGGTCACCGACCTTGGCTACCAGGTGTATCCCAATCCCACCTATGGCTCCCTTTACCTCTCCCACCCCGCGGGCGAAGTACGGCACAGTGCCCGGGTCTACCTCTTCACCGCCTCCGGTCAGCTGATCCACAGTGGTGCACCAGGTATGCCCTACCCGCCGCGATTGCCCATAGCCGACGACCTTCCGCCCGGGGTATACTACGTAGAAATACGTACCGCGACGGCACGTCAGCGCATCAAAGTGATCGTACACGGTTAGTCGACTCCACTGACCTACCGGTCCGCCCAATCGGGAAGTACCCCGGCATCAAAACCCCACAGTAGGGGCAGCACGAAGTAGCAAAACAGCGTGATCACTACAATGGAGATCAGGTTCAACCGCAGCCCCGCCCGTACCATATCCGGTATGGTAAGGTAGCCCGAACCAAACACCACGGCATTCGGCGGCGTAGCCACCGGTAGCATGAAGGCACAGGTAGCCGCCAGGGTGGCCGGTACCATCAGCGCGTAGGGGTGGACGCCCAGGGGAATGGCCGCCGCGGCAAACACCGGCATTAGCATCGAGGTGGTCGCCACGTTGCTCGTGATCTCGGTGAGGAAGTTCACCGCCGTAGTGATCAGCAGGATGACCACGATCAAGCCCACGTGCTCCGGTACCCGCAGTGAGTTACCGATAAAGTCCGCCAGTCCACTTCCTCCGAACCCACTGGCCAGCGCAAACCCTCCACCCAGCAACAGTATGATCCCCCACGGCAGCCGCACCGCCTCCTGCCAGGTCAGTAGCGGCTCGTCGATCGAGCGGCCTGGAATAAGAAACAGGGCGACGCCCCCCGCCATCGCGATGATGGGATCGTCCAGTCCGGGCACAAAGGGCTGCAGTACGCTCGTCCGAAAGATCCACGCCAGGGCAGTAAGCGTAAAGACTACGAGCACCTTCTTTTCCTCCCGGCTCATCGGCCCCAGCGCCGCCAGCTGCCGCCGCACTTCCTGCCGCCCCCCGGCAAAGCCCGCCTTCTCAAACTGAAACGCTACCCGTGTGAGGTACCACCAGCACAGCGCGAGCAGAAGCAGGGAAACGGGAAACCCAATCGTGAACCACTGCGCAAAGGTGATCTCCACCCCAAAGGCCTCCTGTACCACGCCCACCAATACCAAATTCACCGGGGTGCCAATCAGGCTGGCCATCCCCCCGATCGAAGCACTATAGGCCACCGCCAGCATGAAGGCCTTGCCGAACTGATCGTTCTCGTCCACCTCCGGGGTGGTAGGATCGTCGCGTAGCTGGGCCACGATAGCCGCCGCGATCGGTAGCATCATCACCGCCGTCGCCGTGTTAGAAATCCACATCGAGAGCAGCCAGGTAGCCACCATGGCCCCCAGGATAATCAGCCGCACGTTGCTGCCGATCAGGGCAATGGTGCCCAGCGCGATGCGGTGGTGCAGGTCCCACTTTTCGATGGTCATCGCGATCAGAAAGCCCCCCAGAAACAGAAAGACGTAGCGGTGCCCGTAGGCGGCCGTTGTCGTCTCCAGGTCGAGCCCCCCGGTCAGAGGAAACAAAATGATCGGTAGCAGGGCCGTCACCGCGATGGGCACCGCCTCGGTGATCCACCACACCGCCATCCAGGCCGTCGTAGCCAGTACCGCCACCCCAGGCGTACCGAGCGTGGCGGGGCGGAACAGCCCCAGGATCAGAAAAAAGAACAACGGCCCCAGCAGGAGCCCAACACGCTTGGTCGTCATAGCCGATACTTACTGCCGCCTCACTAGATAGGCATAAATGGCCTCTTCCACCCGCTCGGCCGCTTCCCGCACCGCCCTGGCCTCGTCCATTCCTTTAGCGACCAGCGGTATAACCGCCTCCGCACCAAGCGCCGCGGCACTAAGTGCACTGCGCCCGCACACGACCACCGTAGGCCGCGCGAGGCCGAGTACACCCCCCACCAGCTTTCCGCGTAGCGTCTGCTGATCGACTGCACCCTCACCGGTCACGATAAGATCCGCCTCCTCCGCCAACTCCCGCACCCCTAATACTTCAAATAGTACCTCGGTACCCGACCGCAGGTGTGCACCAAGAAACGCCGCCGCACCCGCTCCCAGGCCACCCGCGGCCCCGGCCCCCGGCAGCTCATGTACCTGCTGGCCCAGGTCACGCCGGATACAGCCAGCAAAATGTAGCATACCGTATTCTAATCCCGCGAGTTCACCGGGTACCGCTCCCTTCTGTAGCGCGTAGGAATACGTTGCACCCTCCGGTCCCGTCAGCGGATTAGTAACATCACAGGCCGCCGTGATCGTAGCTTGTGCGAGTGCCGCCAACCGCCCCGCCGCATCAATCCGATTTACCCACGCCAGGGAGTCCGCCATGGGGACAAAGTCCTCCCCCTGCGCCCCAATAAAGCGGTACCCCAGCGCAGCCGCCATACCCGCCCCGCCGTCGTTCGTAGCACTGCCCCCCAAGAATAGCGTCACCTCCCGCGCCCCCCGCGCCAGGGCATCGTCGATCAGCATGCCCACCCCGATGGTGGTCGTATTCTTCGGGTGCCGCCGCTGCGGCGGCACCAGCTGCAGCCCACAGGCCCGGGCCGATTCGATCACCGCCCGCCCACCACCCAGCAGGTACTCCACCGTAATCCAGCGCCGTAGCGGACCACGCACCCGCAACCGCCGTACCTGCAGGCCCGCCTGCCCCCGCAGTAGGTCCATACTCCCCTCCCCCCCGTCGGCCAGCGGTTGTACGATCACCTCCGCTCCGGGCAGGGCACGGACGATACCCCGCCGCAGCGCCTCCGCGGCCGCAACCGCCGTCAGGCTTCCCTTGAACTTATCCGGACAGACCAGTATCCGCACCCCGCCCTAAAGCTCCCGGACCCAGATGTTACGGTAGGACACCAGGTTGCCGTGGTCCTGCAACTTGATCACATCGTCACCGTGGGGTAGGTAATGGGGTAGGCCGATGTACTCCGTGGCCCCTTTGATCTCGAAATTATTCAGCACGACGACTCCGTTCATCAGCAGGGTCACGTAGGCCGGCCGCACGACGATGCCGTCCTTGCTGAAATGAGGCGCGGAATAGATGATGTCGTAGCGCTGCCACTCGCCCATCGGCTTGAGGGCATTGACCAGGGGCGGCGTCTGCTTGTAGATTGAGCCGGCCTGGCCGTTGGTATAGGTATCGCTGCCCTCGCTTTCGAGCACCTGCACCTCGTAGCGGCCCTGGAGAAAAATGCCGCTGTTGCCCCGGCCCTGTCCCTCCTTATCGGGCTCATCGGGCGACTTCCACTCCACGTGCAGCTGCATATCGCCAAACTTGCGGCGGGTGCTGATGTAGCCGGAGCCGGGTTTGACTACCAGCGCATCTCCCTCACTGGTCCACTCCGCGGGGCCCTGGGTATCGTCGTCGACCCACTCACTCGCATCGGCCCCGGGGCCCAGCAGCACGATGGCATCGCTGGGCGGGGCGCCCATCTCGCTACCGGGCTGCACCTTCGGCGGTACGGGTTCGTAAAACTCAGTAGCGGTGGGGTCGGTGATCTGCCCGCAGGCCATACCGGTCACGGCCATACAGACTAAAAGTAGAGAAATACGCATGATCGCTGGTGTTGTTGCGGCCAAGTTACACCGCCCACCTCACTTCCCGGCAACTTCTGCGCGACCGGCGTACGGCACCGTGAAGTGGTACAAATCACGCGCCGCCCAGCTATTCGCGAATACCTCCCGCGCCTCCCGTTCGTGGGCCTCGACGCTCCGGTACCGTGCACTGAAATGTCCTAGCACGAGCTGCTTTGCACCGGCGTGTAGCGCCACCCGAGCCGCTTGTTTTGCCGTGCTGTGTCCCTTTTGTGCCGCTTCGTCTGCCATATCTTCCAGGAAGGTAGCCTCGTGGTACAGCAGGTCCACCCCCCGGACGTAGTCGGCCAGCTCCGCAAAGTAGACGGTATCCGAGCAGTAAGCGTAAGCACGGGGCGGGGCCGCCGGTGCCACCAACTCGGTGTGGGGCACGAGCTCCCCGGTGACCGTTTGGTAGTCCCCGCCCCCCTTAATATCGGGAATAGCCGTCCAGGGAATACCGTACTGCACGATCTTGTCCTTGCGAATGTTGGGCTCCCGCGGCCGCTCGCGGATCAGGTAGCCATTGGTGGGAATACGGTGCCGCAGAGGAAAGGTAAAAATCTCTAGTTCGCCGCTCCCGGTAAGTAAGCTGAGCTCGGTCGCCGTATGCTCCTCGAAGGTCAGCGGGAAGGGCAGACGCCAGCGGTCGAGCTCGAGCAGTGGACTGAGTTTAGCGCGTAGTCCCGGCGGACTGACGATACGCAGCGGTGTAGTACGGCCCTGGAGGGAAAGACTGGTAATTAGGCCCGGAAGCCCGAAGTAATGGTCGCCGTGCAGGTGGGTGATCAGGATGGTATCGGTGCGGCCCAGCCCGGTACCGGCGGCCTGGAGCTGGAGCTGGGTGCCCTCGCCGCAGTCGATGAGTACGTCGGTGGTCTCACTACGCAGCAAGTGGGCCGAGGCGTGGCGCTCCGGGGTGGGTACAGCCCCGTTGGAGCCGAGGATGATGACCTCGAAGCGCATGGGAGATTGAAAGGCCTACTCGTCGCCGGGCTCGGCCTGTAGGTCGCGCTGGAGCTCCTCCATAAAGATGAAGTCGACCGCCTCGCTCTTGGTGGGCAGGATAGTGAGGACGGTATCGACCTTACTGATTTCGACGAGTCGCTTTACGGCACTGTGTACTACGCCGGTGACCACGAAGGTGCCCAGGTTACTCCACAGGCGGCGGGCGGTGAGGATGGCGCTGAGCCCGCTGCTATCGACGTACTTGACGGTACTGAGGTCCAGGATGAGGTTGGCGATGCCCTCGTTAGCCATGATGACGAACTCGGATTTCAGCTGCGGGGCGATGGCCGAGTTGAGGTTCTCCTCATCGGGGGTAAAGACACTGTAGCGTTCCTGCTTGTCGGTGCTGAATTTCATCGGTAGGGGATGGGTTGATCGTGGTAGCCGGCAAATGTAGGCAATCGGCCACAGACTAGCTAGTCACGCACCTGCAGGAAGAACACACTCAGGGCCAGTAGCACCAGCATCAGCAGGGCTACCACCCCCAGCCCTACCCGCAGCCCGGCGACGCCCGGAAAGAGCGCCATGCCCTCCGGCAGCAGTGAATTCTGGTAGTCAGAGATGAAGCCAATGATGGGCGGACCGAACAGGAAGGCCGAGTAGCCGATCGTGCTGACCGAAGAAATACCCACCCCCGGCCGCAGCCCCGGTACCTTACTGGCCTCGCTGAATACAACAGGGATGATGTTGGCCACCCCGAGTCCCACCAGAGCAAAGCCAGCGATGGCCACCCCGGGTAGGGGGAAAAGTAGGGCCAACATGATGCCAAAAAAGGCTAACAGCGACCCGCCGCGCACCACATGGACGGAGCCGAAGCGTAGGCGAATGTAATCGCCGAGTCCACGCCCAACGAACATGGCCCCACTCAGCGCCGCCTGCCCGATGGGGGCCAGCGCCTCGGCACTGCCCGTCACGCGGGTCATATAAATCGGGGACCAGTCGGCCACCCCACCCTCCCCGATCATGGTACAGAGTGAACAGATGCCGAGCAAGACGATGGCCGTGCTGAAGTTAGACGAGGAGCCTGAGCTACCCTCCGCCGCTACCGGATCGTCGGATAATAGACCGGGCCGGGCATAGAAGGCCGCCGCAAGTGTGAGGATAGTGACGGCGATGAAGTGCTGACCTACGTCTAACCCCAGGGCAATGAAAGCAGCGGCGGTCCCCGCCCCGACGAACATGCCACCGCTAAAGCAAGCGTGAAAGGAGGAGGTGATGGGCCTCCCCCATAGCTTTTCTACATCCACCGCCTGGGCGTTCATGCCCACATCCATCACTCCGGTCGATACACCCACTAGCGGCATCACGAATAGCAACGCCAGGTAGCCCGGCATAAAGGCGATGAGCGGCACCGTAGCGATGAATACCAACGTAGAAAAAATGGTAAGTCTCCGGCTGCCGTAGCGTACGATCAGGAAGCCGGCCAGGGGCATCGCCACCAGGGCCCCTACGGCCAGGCAGGTAAGCGCAAAGCCGGTCTGCCCATTGTCCATACCGTATACCTCCTGCAGGCGGGGTAGGCGGCTGGTCCAGTTGGCGTAGATAAAGCCGTTGATCGCGAAAGTGAGTCCGACGGCGATGCGGCTACGCAGGAGGGGGGCGGGGCGTTCGATGGCGCGAAATTACAATAGGCCGAGCCGTTGTACGGCCAGCACTTCCCCCGTATGTAACCTCACCCGGTAGCCCGCCCCCTCCGCCCAGATCGCCCGCACCTCCGCCCGGTTGCGCTCCCCGCCCAGGTCGATAAACTGCACGGTGCCATCCGGCCGCAGCAATTGCAGGGCCGCCGCATCCTGCCGCCCGACGCGGGGTAGCACCTCCAGGCGGTTGCCCCCCAGGAGGATACCATCGGGAGTCAGTAGGGCTACGCTCAGCGTCGTCAGCTGAGCCGCACGGGGTAGGGTATCTACGGAGATTGTACCATCAGTAGCAACCCGTAGCCGCAGGTGTGCCAGGGTCTCTACCCGCTCCGGCTCACCAGTCAGGTCCGGAAAGTTCTCCCCAAACGAGCGCCGGCTGAAGTCCCCGTAGCTCAGGTTGTTGCGCCGCCAGGAGGGGAACTGCCGCGTCAGATCGTCCTTGTCCGCCAGACTGTACTCCCGCCCCCCGCGCACGTAGGTGATCAGGGGGTCGACGCGCCCGTTGTCGTCTACGTCCTCCAGGTAGCGGCGCAGGGGAGCCTCCGCAGTCGGTGCGCCCAGACTGCTGTTCAGCCCCCAGTTGCCCAGGATGAACTCCCCCTCCCCCACCCGGCTCACTGATTGCCACCAGCCGCCGGTGCCGACTACTTCCTGCGTTACCCACTCCCCTGCACCGTTACGCTGCCGCACCCGGATCGGTCGCCACGGAGCGGCCTCAATGATTAGATCATCTGAGGTGTATCTCGCCACCGCATCTGCACCGGGTGCCGCCGTTGCAAAGGGTTGTAGGGGCTCGCGGTCGAAGGTGGTAGCCGCCGCCAAAGCGTCCTCCCCCGCGGTGGCATCCACCACGGAGACCCGGTAGCTTACCGTATCGGGTACGGATGCCGTAGCGTACACCACCGCCCCCCGCTCCGACTGCGACATAAATCCCCGCTGCGGTAGGCCCATCTCCACCGTTCTGCTACCCAAAGTCAGCGTATCTGCTTGCTTGTCCTCGCTGATGGTACGGTTCTCGTACACCCGGGCCGGTTCGTTCACATTGTTGACTACCAGGTCCATATCGCCGTCCCGGTCGAAGTCGGCCACGGCCGCCCCCGTGGAGCTACCCACCAGTCCTAGCCCCCAGTCCTCCTCTGCGTAGCGCAGCGACCCCTGCTCTACGAATAGCTGATTGGCCACCCGCCCCGCCGGCATCTCACTGATCACGGCCAGGTTACTGCTCTCACGGGCTAGCGACGAACTGATGAACTTCAGGTAGTCCAGGTCATTCGGCCGCCGCTCGATGCCGTTAGCGACGAAGACCTCCTGCCGTCCGTCCAGATCGAAGTCTTCCAGCAGTACCGACCAGCTCCAGTCGGTCGTCGCCAGGCCGGTCAGCTCGGCCACCTCCGAAAAGTTACCCCCGCCCCGGTTCCACTGCACATTATTGCGGGGTAGCTGATCGTAGTAGCCCGCCCGACGCTTCAAACGGTATACGTTGTAATCATCCACACTGGCGGTAGATTTGAGCACCTGCTCGTCGCCCGGCCGCATGTCCAGGGTCACTAGGTCGGGCCGGCCATCGCGGTCCAGGTCGCCCACGTCGCTGCCCATACTGAAGTTAGACGTGTGTCCGGCGCGCTCCCGTATGTTTTCCGTAAATCCCTTCCCTTCCTGGTTCAGGTAGAGGTAATCGTTCTCCGAAAAGTCGTTACACACGTATATATCGGGATAGCCATTGCCGTCAAAATCCGCCGCCGCCGCGCTCAGTCCGTAGCCGATCTTGCTGGAGTAGATACCCATCTCCGCCGTCACGTCGACGAAGGTGTCCCCCTCATTGCGTAGCAGCTTATCCCCCGCCAGTGAGTCGACCGTTTCCCGCGAGCGGGCCTCCCCGTAGGTTGCGTCGTTGTGCACCGAGTGCCGCAACAGGTACACATCCTTATCCCCATCCAGGTCGTAATCAAACCAATAGGCCTGGGTATTGAAGCCGCCGAGAGCCAGTCCGTAACGGTCCGCCTGCTCCACAAAGCTTCCGTCTGGTTGCTGCACGAAGAGTTCATTCCGTCCGTCCAGCACCTTGTACCCGCCCACGTTGCACACGTAGATGTCCGGCAGCCCATCCCCGCTCACGTCCTCCACGCTCACCCCCGTCGACCAGTTCATTGCACCTGCGACCCCGCCCTCCTCCGTAGCGTCCCGAAAGTGCCAGTTGCCCTCGTTGATGTAGTACTTGTTCGGTCCCTGGTTATTAGTGAAGTAGAGGTCCGGCAACCCATCGCCGCTGATATCAGTAGCAGCTACTCCCCCACCATTGTAGTAATACAGATACTCAACAATATTAAACCCCTCGTTTTCAAGTAGTTGATTTGTACTTTCAATACCGGTATCCGTACGTTCTACGAAGCGCGTTTCTTCCAGGGGGGCGGGGCCGCAGGTGCAGAGTAGTAGGAGCGGGAGGAGTATGGTGACCGCCCCCTTCATTGCAGAATAACGGGAGTGTCATCATTGCGAGCTAGTAGGTACCGGTGAGCACCGAGCTTGGCCATTGCCCGGATCTCCCCCCGTACGTTGATACCGCTCTCGGTAGCCGGTACGGCGGTAAAGTTTGCCGCCCCGTCGTTGCGTAGTAGCAGGCCCCGACCGGCGTCGTAGCGGCCCATCTCGGGTTTAACGTAGTAGAAGTTGCCGCCGAGCAGTAAGTCCTGATCACCATCATCGTCTACATCATCGGCCAGGATGGTGTGCACGGGCGTCTCCTGGGCGGCTGCGGGTAGGTAGTGGACCTCCCACCCACCGCTGGCCTGCTGTAACAGAACCAGGGAGCGAAACTCCGTGGCAGCCAGTCGTAAGCCATCTGCGAGCGCATCCTCTCCAAAGATGTCCTGCACCGTCTGACTACCGAAGTTGCTGTACTTGAGGTAGCGCTTGCGCAGGCCGGGCATTTGCTTTACCAGGTCGTGCAGTAGCGGGGTGGGATATTCCCTCCCATTCTCGAAGGTCGTGGTGATCTGCTCGGCCGAGCCATTGCCGTCGAAGTCGTTGACGTAGAGCTCGACGGGGCTCTCCGGACTAGCCCGAAACCGGCTGTTCAGACCGTGATTACCCAGCACCAGATCGTCGAGGCCGTCCCCGTTCAGGTCGGCTACCGCGAGGGCGGTATACCAACCGGTTAGACTAGCTACCCGCTCGGGGAGGGGAATGGACTGCACGGTATCCGCGGTTACGGAAAACGCCTGGGGTGCCATGTACTCTCCGACCACCACCAGGTCCTCTTGGCCGTCACCATGGACGTCGACCCAACCGGCGGCGGTGACCATGCCGAGCTCCGGTAGGACGCGCTCGGTGAAGGTGCCGCGGCCGTCGTTCATTAATAGGTAGCCGTCGGCGGGCGCGCCGTAGAGGCCGGCCCGCAGGCGCGCCCCCACAAAGAGGTCCTCATCGCCGTCGCCGTCAATGTCGTGTGGGACTACGGTACTACCAGCTACCGGCTGCTTGCGGGTGGGCAGGATTTGCTCCGATTTAGTCCACTCCCGTCCCCTGCCCTGGTTGAGGTAGAGCCGGTCGAACAGAGCCGTCGAGGCGGCGCCGAACTCACTACTTCCACTGACCACGTAAAGGTCCTGGTCGCCATCACCGTCGGCGTCGAAGCAGGCACAGGCGACGTCTTCACTGCCCTTATCTTGCTCCAGTAGCTCGGTCTTCACGCTGCGAAAGCCAGTCCCAGTAGCCAGGTACAGCGCACCCGGCTGCCCACGGGCCCCGCCGAGGTACACATCCGTGTTCCCATCTCCGTTGAGATCGCCGGTGCACAGTGCCGGTCCGTCCGCACTGAGCATGTGGTAGATGAGCGGGTCGCGGTCGAAGTCGCTGTAGCGGTTTTCCTGGTGGACGAAATCGATACCGATTGCTACAGCATCGCTCGCCTGAAAAAGGGCTGGTCTAACCGTTCGGTTAATGATCTGTAGATCAGTAGCAATTGACTGATCCTCAGCCACTACGATAAGTTGGTCTACCTCAGGACTTACGATGGCGGATTGCCGGCCGTCGGGCCATTCCAATTCAATTCGGTCTACACGATTGATGGCCCCCAGTCCGAAATGCAGCCGGTACTGCATGCTCGACTCGAAGCCGCGCATCGGCATGTACTCCAGGTACCACCGCAGGTCGCCCGCCACCACGGTGGCCTTGGTGCCTACGCCGAAGGTATTACCCCCCTGTCCACGGAATTCCAGTTGCAGCCAGTGGAGACTATCGCGGGTGGTCTCGGCCGTGTGGTTGCGGTACACCAGGGCGGCGGCGTTGGTGTTATTGATGACCAGATCGAGGTCGCCGTCGTTGTCCAGGTCGCCGTAAGCCGATCCGTTGGTGAAGCCCTTTAGGTCGAGCCCCCACCGATCGGCGGTGGGCGAAAACCGATAGCTACTGTCCGGACCCAGGTTACGGAAGGCCGCATTCGGCACGGGATTGGAGGGGATGGCATCGACCAGTACCTGGAAGTCGACGCTGCCGCTGGCAGTCACCTTGCGCTTAAATTCGTCGTCGGCGATGTAATCGAGGAAGTCGCGGTTGGTCAGGTCCTGGTAGATGCCGTTGGCTACATAGAGGTCTTTATAGCCATCGTTGTCCATATCGAAAATGAGCGCGCCCCAGCTCCAGTCCGTGGCCTCCACGCCGCTCAGGCGGCCGATCTCCGTGAAGGTGCCGTCCCCGTTGTTGCGCTGCAGCATGTTGCGGGTGAACTGGTGGTAGTAGTCGTTCTTCAGATTGAGCTGGTAGCGGTTCCAGTTCTCGAAGGTGGTGGCCTCCTTCAGGCGCTGGTTGGTAGACGGTAGCATTTCGGTGACGAAGAGCTCGGAGTAGCCATCGTTGTCGATGTCGGCCAGATCGGCACCCATGCTGGCTGCGCTGATCGACTGCATCGCGTCGGTGAGCGTCTCGCGGAAGGTACCGTCGTGGTTGTTCATGTACAGGTAGTCGCGCTCGAAGAAGTCGTTACTCACGAAGATGTCGGGCCAGCCGTCGCGGTCCACGTCGCCCACGGTTACCCCCAGTCCGAAGCCGATGATGGAGCCGTAGATGCCGGCCTGTTCGCTCACATCGTAGTAGTGGCCGTCCCGATTCTCGTACAGCCGATCGCCGCCGACGCTATCGCGCTTGGGCCGCTCGTTCTTTTCCAAATTGAAGGAGCCAATGGCCTGGTAGCTGTTATTAAGCAGGTAGAAGTCGAGGTCGCCGTCCCGGTCGTAATCGAAGAAGACGCCGTGGGTGCTCAGTCCCTCGTTATCGAGTCCATAGTCCGCGGCCGCCTCCACGAAGGTGCCGTCCTGCTGATTGATGTACAACTCGTTACGGCGGTTATCGCCCTGAATATCGCCGGAGTTGCAGACGTAGATATCGAGCCAGCCGTCGGCGTTGACATCAGCCATGGTCACCCCGGTGCTCCAGGCCGCCTTACCCGCTACGCCCGCTTGGTCAGTGACGTCGTCGAAGCGCATATCTCCCCGATTCAGGAAAAGGCGGTTTGCCACCCGGTTACCACTCAGGTAGATGTCCGTTAGCCCGTCGTTGTTGACGTCCCCCAGGGCTACCCCGCCGCCGTTGTAAAAGTTGCGGTAGGTATAGATGTTAAAGTCCTCGTCGAAGTCAAGGGTGTTAGCGAATTCTACCCCGCTCACGTTTGGTGGAAGGGCCTCGAAGCGGGTCTGGCCGTCCCAGGGAGGGGCATTGTTCTCTACAGTCGTTGAATCGCAGCTCACCAGCAAGCACAGCACCTGCGTCCCCGCCCAAATCCGTAGTAGCGTCCGTAAACTCATTTACTGTAGTAGTTCCAGGGGGTCGCCGGTGAGGGTGGAGAGGTCCGTGATCGTGCCCTTGACGGTACTGTCGTCCTCGCGCCAGAGGGTGAGTAGACGGTTTTTGTCGACGCCGGCAAACACCCGCTTACGGCGTGGGTGCTGGAGGTCGATGAGCTCGGTACCTAAGGTGTTGGTGAAGTAGTGGGCCACGTCGGGGAGCAGGGTATCGGCGCTGGCCCGTCTGTTCCAGGGCGACCAGTCGTCGTAGCGGAAGCTGAGCTCCAGGGCCTGCAGCGTGCGCGGTTCACCGATGAAAACGGGGTGAAAGGTCATCAGGGCCGGCCGGTTTAGGTCATTGGGCATGACGTGGTCGACGACGGTGCCGCCGCCGCCCATGGTGATGAGCTGCTGCTGGTTGAGGGCCGTACAGCGGTCGAAGAACTCCTGAGCCGGGATGCCTAGGTCGATACCCAGTACGGTCTCCATGGGCGCGGCGGGCGCTTCGAGCCCCTCGGCGATCGCGGTGCGGTAGCGGCCTACGGGGGTGGTATCCTCGGGCTGACAACCGAGCACAAACAGGGCCATCGGAAGAAATAGGAGGAGACGTGGGATCATTGTAGCTCAACTTCTAAATTCAGTAAGGTACCACCGGAACGGGCGACGAGGCAGGTGGTAACCGGGGGCGTCCCGGAAGCTACCGGAAGGATTTTTCTGGTGTCACCCGTGAGGTACATCCCGCTACGACTGGGCTTCACCGGGGTAAACACCCCATCGCCGCGATGGATGAGCAGGCTACCGAAGCTAGCGGCGTATATGCCCAGCTCGGGTCGGCCGACCGACTGGTTGCCGGCGGCGATGAGGTCGGGCCGGCCGTCCTGGTTGAGGTCCGTGGCGGCCAGGGCGTAGACCGGAGCCAGTTGCGCTTCGTCGGGCAGGTAGTCGAGGGTGGGTCCACCGGCTCGGTTGAGCACGACCAGGGAGCGCAGCTCCTCCACGCGGTGTATTACGGAGCGGGACAGTACCTCCGGCGGAAACAGTTCGGCTAGCGCCTTACCCTGGTAGTCGATGTAACCGGGCACGGTCTTGCGCAGGCTCGGCAGTTGCTTGACCAGGTCGTCGCGCAGTACTAGGGGGTACGAGCGGCCGTCGGCGGCGTACTGAGTGATGAGCTGCTCGGCCTTTCCGTTGCCGTCGAAGTCGTTGACGTACAGCTCCAGGGGCCGGTCGGGGGAGGCGTGCAGGCGGGAGTTGAGGCCGTGGTTGCCGGCGGCCAGATCGTCACGGCCGTCGCCGTCGAAATCGGCGGCGGCCAGGGCGGTCCACAGGCCACGGGTGCCGGCTACGGTGTCGGTGCTGAGGTAAGTGCCGTCGGCGGCGAAGTGGAGGTAACGCAGCGGGGCCCACTCGGCGGCTACGGCGAGTTCTTGTTCAGGATCGTCGTCCACGTTCAGCCAGACGGCGTCGGTGACCATACCAAGCTCGCGTAGCACGGGAAGTTTAGCCGGGGTGAACTGTCCCCGACCGTCGTTAAGAAGCAGGTAGCTATCAGCGGGTACGCCGTAGGTGCCCGGCTGGAAGCGACCACCGATGAAGAGGTCCTCATCGCCATCGCCATCCACGTCGTGGGCGCGCACGCAGGAGCTGGCGACGAAGCGGCGGCTGTTGGGGAGGAGCTGCTCGCTCTTCGTCCAGCGGTTCGCCCCCTGATTGAGGTAGAGCACATCCAGTAGGGCGGAGGAGGCCGGACCGAACTCATTGCTGCCGTTGGCGACGTAAAGATCCTGGTCGCCATCGCCATCGGCGTCGAAGAAGGTGGCGGCTACGTTCTCGCTGGCGGCATCGGCGGTTAGGAGGTCCTCGGCTATCGGACGGTAGGTGCCGTCGGTCTGCGCTAGTAGCAATTGCCCGGGGTAGCCAGCCGCGCCGCCTAGGTACAGATCACTGCGGCCGTCCCCATCCAGATCGGCGGTGGCCAGGGCCGGCCCCTCGTTGTTGATGCCGAGGAAGAGGAGGGGGTCGCGGTCGAAGTCGGTAGCGGGGTCTTCCCGATGGGTGATGGGGCCGGCGGCGGTGCGGAGCTCGGTGAGAGTGATGGTCCGGGGTACCTGCGTTTCTGCTTCCGTTGCAGCAGACGATACCTGCGTCAGGGCAGCTGCTCGGACACCCCCGCCCTGACGCAGGGTCATAACTGCTACGGTGTCCACTAAGGGGTAGGTTTCACGGGTTCCGTCCGGCCAGCCTATATCGGCGGTTGCGGCCACCGCTGGAACATGAATCCGTTTGTCCACCGTACTCTCGAACCCCCGCATGGGGTGCAGCTCGGTCGTCGTCGCTACTTGACCGCTGGGGTCGCGGGCCGTGAGGATAGCGCCGATGGCGTCCGGATTGCCAGCTTGTGCCCCACGTAGCCGAACCATCCGGCTAGGCGCGGCGGAATTGTTCCGGTACACCCCCGCGCGGTCATTCACATTGTTGACCACCAGGTCCAGGTCGCCGTCATTATCCAGATCGGCGTAGGCGCTCCCGTTACTAAAGCTAGCCTGGTCCAGCCCCCACTCCGCACTCACATCCGTAAACCGCATTCCCCCCTCGTTGCGAAACACCCCGTTGACCAGCGCCTCGCTCGGAATCTGGTCAATGATGTCTGTGATTCCCTTTCCCTCCTCAAAGAGCATCCGCCGCACCGCCTCCGGGGAGCCATTGAAGTTGATGTAGTCCTGGTCCAGTAGGTCCTTGCCCGTACCGTTGGCGACGAAAATGTCGCGTAGCCCGTCGTTGTCCATATCGAAAAGTAGCGCCCCCCAGCTCCAGTCGGTGGCGGCCACGCCGGCCAGCCGGCCCACCTCCGAGAAGTTCCCCCCACCCCGGTTCCACTGCAGCACGTTGCGGCTGAATTGCTGGTGGTAGCCCTGGTCGCGGTACAGCTGGTAGCGGTTCCAGCCCTCGAAGGCGGCTTTGGTCTTATAGCGCCGCTCGTCGGCCGGTAGCATCTCGGTCACGAAGAGCTCCGGCAGCCCGTCGTTGTCCAGATCGGCTAGATCGGCTCCCATGCTGCCCTTACTGATCTCCGGCAGGTGCTCGGTCAGCGCCTCGCGGAAAGTGCCGTCCCGCTGATTGTAGTACAGGTAGTCGCGCTCGAAAAAGTCGTTGCTTACGAATAGGTCCGGCCAGCCATCCTGGTCTACATCCCCCACCGTCACCCCCAGCCCGAAGCCGATGGAGGAGGAATAGATGCCCGCCACCTCAGTGACATCCTCGAAGCGGGTCGTACCGGTCTCGGTGAGTAGGTTCTTGAATAGCTTGTTGCCCCCCTCCGGGTCCGGTACCTCCCGCAGTCCCGCGCGCAGGTCGTAGCCGGTCGTGGCCCGGGTGCTATTGTTGAGCAGGTAGCAGTCCAGATCGCCGTCGCGGTCGTAGTCGAAAAAGGCGGCGTGCACGCTCAGGCCCACCACGTCGAGGCCATACTCCGCACTCGCCTCCCGAAAAGTCAGATCGCCCTGGTTGATGAATAGCTCGTTGTGGCGTACCCCGGTCATGCCCGCGATCTGCTCCCCGGCCGGTGGACCGGCCTTACAGACGTAGATATCCTGTAGTCCATCGGCATTCACATCCACCACGGCCACCCCCGTACTCCAGCTATCCGGGCAGGCCACCCCGGCCCGTGCGGTGATGTCCTCGAACCGAAAACCACCCAGGTTTCGGTACAGCCCATTCTCCACCAGGTTACCGGTCAGGTACACGTCGACCAGTCCGTCGTTGTCGAAATCACCGATACCTACCCCGCCCCCGTTGTAAAAATTGCGGTAGGTGTAAGGGTTGAGTGCTTCGGTATACACCAGGTCGTTACGAAAGTCGATTACCGGCATCAAACTGAAGCGCTTGCTGGCATCTACCGGCTCGTCCTCCCGGGCGGGGCCGCAGGTGCTGAGGGGAAGGAATAGAAGCAACACTGCCCACGGCAACCAGGACTGGCAGGGACCGGGGGGCGGGGGCGAGGGCATGGGGGGTGGCTGGGTGATGGGCTAAGGTAGGAGGATCCGCCAACCTTCCCAAAATTTGCGCGCCAGAACGATTCTGTAGCATAATTCGCCATAATTGGGTACTTTGGACCCGTTCGAGCAACGAACCACGAACAGCCTACTAACCACCCAACCCAATCCCTTATGCTGATTAAACCATTACCTGATTTCAGCGCACGTCTGCTGCGCACCCTTCCTCGGGCCGCCGCTGCCCTCCTCCTCTTTCCCCTGCTCTTCACCGCCTGTCTGGAAGACCCGGCCGAGGTCACCGCTCCGCAGGCAGAAGAATTTGTTCAGCCCTCCGTAATCCAGCTCGCGCCCACGCCCGCAAAGTGGGTCGATATCAAGGGCACGGCGGAGGCAGACGTCGATCTGACGAAGGCTAAAAGAGCCACGCGCGCCGCGGGCAACGACCGGGGTCGGTATAACATTGACCTGAAGTTCCTCGTTCCGGTTACCGCCGAGCAGGAAGCGGTATTCGAGACTGCCGCTGGCCGCTGGGAGCGCATCATCATCAAGGATGTGCCCTCCTTTACCGGTACCGTCCCTTCCGCATTCACCGGATTCCCTCCCGCAGTGGACGGCACGCTGGACGATATCGTGATCGAAATAGTCCTGGCGCCCATCGACGGACCCGGCGGAATCCTGGGTCAGGCCGGCCCCCGTTTTGTGCGGACCAGCGACTTTCTTACCCTCTCCGGGGTCATGTTTTTCGACGTAGACGACCTGGCGTTCCTGGATGAACTGGACCTGTTCGACGAAGTCATCGTACACGAAATGGGTCACGTACTCGGCGTAGGCACCCTGTGGGATGCTGGCAACCGGGACCTGCGCAAAGATGAGGACACCAATCCCTACTTCGCCGGCAAGAAAGCCAATGTATTTTGGAATGCGGAGGGGGGCACCAACGAGCTACCCGTAGAAAACATAGGTGGCCCCGGTACCGCGCTGAGCCACTGGCGGGAGTCGGTACTGCGTAACGAGCTGATGACCGGATTCCTGAACCTCGGCGACAACCCCCTGAGCCGCATCACCGCCGGCTCCATGCGTGACCTCGGCTACGGCGCGGCCAGTGTCGGGGAACGGTACGACCTGCCCAAGGGCGCTCCCGGAGTGGACCCCAAAACAGGAGATCGTGGTCCAGGACTGGACATCGCCGCTAGGGAGATCACCCTCGGCCCCATCGGTTCGGTAACCACTGAGTAAATGGGCTAGCGGCACGCCGCGGCTATCACCGACTTAACTAGTAAAGCCCCCGTACGGACAAACACCGTACGGGGGCTTTTCAGTACCGCCACACATCCAGCAACTTACGAAACACCTTGACGGTATTCTCCGCATCGTCGAGCGCCCGGTGCTGCTCGCCCGTCCACTCGAAGCCCTCGTGGCGCACGGCCGAGGCCAGGCCCCGTTTTTTGGGTAGCTTACGCAGCTCGCGGTACTGCTGCTTTAGATTTATGGAGTGATCGAGCCAGTAATCATCAAGGCGGTGCAGGGTGCAATCTTTCCTTAGCTGCTGCTCGTCAAATTTGCCCCAGGCGGCCAGGGTATAGGGCTCACCCCGATCCACCCCGATCCATTCCTCGAAGTCGCGGATCACGCGGGGAAAATCCTTTGCGCGGTTGATGTCGGCCTGGTCGATGTTAGTCAGCCGGCGACAAAAGTGACTCAGCTGCGGATGTAGCACGGGCTTGATGAGGCGGGAGAAGGACGGACCGACCCGCCCGTAGGCATCTACCTGGTAGGCACCGATCTCGATGGTTTCCTGGACCGTGGCCGGGGGGCGACCCTCCCAGCAGGTGGCCTCGATGTCGTAGACGATAAACTTCACGTGAGCAAGAACGGGCGGCGGGGCATTACGTTGTATACGCCCGGCCCCGCCACCGGTCCACTGCCTAGAGGCGGGGCATGCGGCTCTTGATGTCGGCGTGGTAGGCCTTACCCATCTTGAGCTGGTGGTCGTTGAGCTCGATGACGCCCTCGGCGAAGCTGATCCGGTTGACCTGGCTGAAGTTGACCAGCAGACCGCGGCTGGCGCGCACGAAGTCGGTGGCCTCCAGTTCCTCGGCGATCGTGGAAAGACTGCGTTTCACGGCGTAGCGCTTGTCGTTCGTCTGGATGTAGGCGTAGTTGCCGTCGGCCTGGATGTAGTGGATCTCGGTGAGCGGGATCTTAGTGTAGGTGGTGCCTTCTCGTAGGAAAAGGTGATCCATTTTATACTGCGAATTAAAGGAGTTCATAACAGTGGGGAAGCTTGAGTTTAAAACTTGCCTAGACCACAAGGTCTACGCAATTGGGACGAAAGCCCTGGCGGTTAGTCACGCCGAATGTCCTTTAAGTGTACGACAAATATGACTTGCTGGATTTATCCCCCCAAAAAGTCTTTTGGTCCAACACCAAATTTGCGGTATTTGCTACACTTGCCCGGGCCCTTACTACCTTCACCGCCCCGACTTGCTTCATCCCCCCACGCTTATGCACAATCTTCCCCTCTATCAGGTCGACGCCTTTACCGACCAGCTGTTTGGCGGCAATCCCGCTGCCGTAGTTCCCGTGCCCGACTTTCCCGCCGATCACCTAATGCAGTCCATCGCCGCCGAAAATAACCTCTCCGAAACCGCCTTCGTCGTCATCCGGGGTAAGGGCAAGTTCGACATCCGCTGGTTCACCCCCACCCAGGAGGTGAGGCTCTGCGGCCACGCTACCCTGGCCGCCGCCCACGTGCTGTTCAAATCGGGGGGTAAGGACCTGGATAAGCTCCGCTTTCGTACCACGTCGGCCGGTACCATCACGGTCGTGCCCGGCGAAGCGGCCGGTGCCTACCGTCTTACCTTCCCGGCTGACGTGCCCGAAAAAGTAAAATCCTCCAAAAAAGTGCGCGGTGCACTAGCCGGTCTTAAGCCGCGGGAAGTGTACCGGGGCACCGACGACCTGGTCGCCGTGCTTCAGGACGAGGAGCAGGTCCGTAGCCTAGCGCCCAACTTCCACATCGTAGCCCAGCTCAAACGCCGCGGACTCATCGTCACCGCCCCCGGCCGGGAGGTAGACTTCGTGAGCCGCTGCTTCTACCCTGCCTACGGCATCGACGAGGACCCCGTAACGGGGTCGGCCCATACCGTGCTGACGCCCCTGTGGGCCGAGAAACTCAGGAAAAAATCACTCACTGCCCGCCAACTCTCCACCCGTGGGGGTACGCTGCGGTGCGAGTTGCGCGGCAAGAAGGTCCGGCTTACCGGTCGGGCCGTCACTTACCTCTCCGGACAGATTCTACTGGACCGTCTCGACTAAGCGTCTCCGGCACGCAGCTCATTGAGTAGATCGGTGGGCAGTACCTGCACCGGCCGGTCGATGGTTTCCTCCAGCGAGATAAAGGTTTCCGTGCGCTGTATCCCCTCGAAGGCCTGGATGCGCTGTAGTACGTCACGCAGGTGATCGGTATCCCGGCACACGACCCGGGCGAAGATGCTATACACCCCCGTAGTGTAGTGAGCCGATACGATCTCCTGGATCCCCTTCAGGTACTCCGCCGCCTGGTTATAGAGCCCGCTTCCCTTTAGGTAGATGCCCAGGAATGCCGATACGTCGTACCCCAACCGGGTGTGGTCGATCCGTAGCGTCTGCCCCCTTGACGATCCCGGCGGCGATGAGCTTATTCATGCGTACGTGGATCGTGCCCCCCGACACGAAGAGCTTCTGCCCCAGCTCCGTGTAGGGCCGCTTGGCATTTTCCATCAGCAGAGCCAGAATTTTGCGGTCTAGGTCATCGAGCTCGTAGTCGGCGGGCATAATCGCGGGTTCGTTTAGCAACAACGGTCGAAGCAAAGCTCAGGTTGCCGCCCGCACTCGAATGGGCAGCCCCCCTGTACGCCCCCGCTCTGCTATGATCAACCGGTTGCCCTCCTGCAGCCACTGCCGCAGTCCATTTGCCGTAGCCGTCTCGTAGTGCTCACCCCCCTCCGGCGTCTCTAGCCAGAGCACGCAGTATACGTGACTAGGCACGGCCAGGCGCCGTGCCGCCTCCGCCCAGAACCAGTAGTGGGAGCCGGGGCGGGGCCGCCGGTGCAGGCTATAGTAGCGCAGCAACATACGCACATACCACCGCCGTTGCATGGCCCGGAGCACGATAGCGACCAGCCGCCGGGTATCCGCAAATTTCCTGCCTACGTGATCCGCCAGCGCCTGCGGATCGCGCCGTACCGCCAGTTGCCGCTTCCCACGGCGGTAAAAATTCTTCACCTCCACGAGGTAAATTTCATCGGCTCCCACCAGGCACAGAAAGTCTACTCCCTTCAGCCCGTGGCCGCTCACGCTGCGGTAGGCGGCCGTTGCGTCGAACTTGCGGACGATCCAGTCGGGGGGGAAGGTGAAGGTTAAGTCGGATTCTTGCATGTACGAAGCGGCTTGCAGCCGCGATGTTCCGCGCAACCTATGGTTGCGACGGCGCGACTGCAAATCGCGCCTTACCCCACTACGAAGTTAACCATCCGTCCCGGCACCACGATCACCCGACGTACCGCCTTGCCCTCCAGATAGCCCTGCACCTGCGTATCCGCCCTGGCCCCCGCCTCTACGTCTGCCTTGGAAGCATCGGCAGGAAAGTCCAGGGTGAGCCGGGTCTTGCCATTAAAGGCAATGGGGTAGGTGAAGCTATCCTCCACTAGGTTACTGCTCCTCGACCTCGGGCCAGGCGGCGTGGTGTACGCTGCCTTCCCCACCCAGGGCCTGGTGGAGCTCCTCGGCCAGGTGGGGAGCGAAGGGGGCAACAAGACGCACGGTCGGCTCCAGCACCGTGCGCTTGTTACACCCCAGCTTATTCAGTTCATTGGTGGCTACCATAAAGGCACTTACGCAGGTATTGAAACTGAGCTTATCGATATCCTCGGTGACTTTTTTGATCAACGTATGGAGGATCTTCATCTCCTCCCGCGTGCCGGCTTCCTCACTCACGTTTAGCCGGTCGTTCTCGCCGATGAAAAGGCCCCAGAAGCGGCGCAGGAAACGGTACACCCCATCAATGCCCGATACACTCCACGGTTTGGCCTGGTCGATGGGGCCCAGGAACATCTCGTACATCCTAAAGCAATCGGCCCCGTAGCGAGCGGTGATGTCGTCCGGATTGACGGCGTTGTACTTGCGCTTCGACATCTTACCCTGCTCTACGCCTGAGCTCCAGGTAGGGACGACCCTCTCGGTCGGGCTTCCAGGCAAATGCCCCGGCCTGCTGTAAGATAGTCCGGAAATAGGCCGCGTCCTGATGGTCCATCTGCTGGGCTTCCTCCACGGCATCTTTGTAGAGCCGGAAGCTGCTCTCGTTGTTAACTGAGGTCTCGGTGACAAAACGCAGGGGCGTGAGCCGGGTGCCCGTGCTCTCGTCCAGCACCAGGTAGCCCTTTCCTACCCCGCTTACCTCCAACGGCGTGCCTTCCGCTACGTCGCTACTCACCCAGATGGGGTGGCGCTGCCCGTCGTCGGCCAGCAAAATACCCAGGTGGATGTAGCTGATGGGCCCACCGATCATACCCTGGTTGAGCAGCTTGCGGTAGGGCTCCACGGTGGGGACCTTACCCAGATCGTAGAGGAACTTGTGGATGAGTCGGCTGTAGAGGATGTGGCTTACCGCATGCTCCGCTCCGCCTACGTAGAGGTCCACGTCCTGCCAGTAATCCACCGCCTCCGGACTTACGAACTCTCCGGCGTTGTGGGGGTCCATGTACCGCAGGTAGTACCAGTTGGAGCCGGCCGTGGCGGGCATGGTATCGGTCTCCCGCCGGCCCCCGCGGCGTGGTCAGCCAGTCGGTGGCCCGCTCCAGCGGGGAGGCGCCGCTGACGGCGCGGAAGTCGTCCATCTCCGGCAGGGTCACCGGTAGTTCCTCGGTCGGCACCAGCCGTGGCACGTCCTGCGCATCGTACACGATGGGCCAGGGCTCGCCCCAGTACCGCTGCCTACTGAAGACCAGGTCGCGGATGCGGTAGTTGACCTGTCGCTGCCCCCGGTCGAGCTCCTCAATGCGCTGGATCGCCGCATCGATGGCCTCCGGTACCTCCATGCCGTTTAGGAAGTCGGAATTGATCAGCTTGCCCACCTTATCCTTTAGCGTAGCACCGGGGTACTCGCGCTTGTCCACTACGTCGATGATGTCGATCCCGAACTTCTCGGCGAAGCGCCGGTCGCGCTCATCGTCACTCGGTACGGCCATGATGGCCCCGGTACCGTAGTCCTTCAGCACGTATTCGGCGATGTAGATCGGCAGCCGCGCTCCGCTGAGCGGATTGATGGCATAAGCGCCGGTAAAGGCCCCCGTCACCTTGTTTTCGCTCATCCGGTCGAGCTCGCTCCGCCGGCCTACGTAGGCTAGGTAGTCGTCGATTTCCTGCTGTTGCTCGGCGGTGGTGAGCTCTGCCACGAGGTCCAGTTCCGGGGCCACGACCATGAAGGTGGTGCCGTAGATCGTATCCGGACGGGTAGTAAACACATCCAGTTGCCCGTCGTGCCCCTCGATGTCGAAGTGCACCAGCGCACCGGTCGATTTACCGATCCAGTTGATCTGCTGCGCCTTGAGCCCCTCACTATAATCTACCGTCTCCAGTCCCGCCAGCAGCCGCTCGGCGTAGGCCGTGATGCGCAGACTCCACTGCAGCATCGGCCGCTGCTCTACGGGGTGGTTGCCGCGCTCGCTGCGCCCATCCTTGACCTCGTCGTTGGCCAGCACGGTACCCAGGGCCTCGCACCAGTTCACGTAGCTCACGCTGCGGAAGGCCAGGCGGTAGTTCATGAGCACGTCGCTGCGCTGCTTTTCGGTCATGGACCGGAATTCATCGGCACTCAATTCCAATGCTTTGGACTGCGCCGCTTCTACACCGACCGTCCCCTTTGCTTCCAGGATCTCCACTAGCTCGGTCACCGGCCGGGCCCGCTCCTCCCGCTTATCGTACCAGTGGGCGAACACCTGACCGATGATCCACTGCGTCCACTTGAAGTAGTCCGGGTCGGAGGTATTCACGCTGCGGTCCCAGTCGAAGCTCAGTCCCAGGATCTCCATCTGCTCGCGGTACCGTTCGGTATTCACCGCCGTACTCTCGGAGGGGTGCACGCCGGTGTCGATGGCGTACTGCTCGGCCGGCAGCCCGAAGGCATCGAAGCCCATGGGGTGCAGCACGTTGTAGCCCGCCTGCCGCTTCTGCCGCGCCACGATATCGGAGCCGATGTAGCCCAGCGGGTGGCCCACGTGCAGTCCCGATCCCGAGGGGTAGGGAAACATGTCCAGTACGTAGTACTTGGGCTTATCGGTAGCCGTGTCCGTGCGGTAGGTCTTGTGTTCCTTCCAGTAGGCTTGCCACTTCCGGTCCAGGGCCTGTACGTCAAATTTCATCGGGGCGTATATACTTCGTGAGTGCCCAAAGGTACAGCAAGGGGCGGGGCCGCAGGTGCTACCAGAGGTAAACGCGCCGCCGCCGGTAGTCGATCCCCACCGTGTACCGGCTCAGAAACGCTGAGCCCAGTACCCCCGCCAACTGCACCCCCTGCGGCTGTTGGAGATGGGCTACATCCATCGCCACAAACTCCACCGCCCCCGCCCCCGTAACGGGCAGCCCACTGGGTAGGGGCGTAGCCACCACCGGACAGTCAGCAGCTGCCCCGTCCAGCCCCTGTACGTTCATACCGTTCGCCGTAGCATGTGCCGCAACGGAGCTGACGACCGCTTCGTCGAGCAGGTTCGCACCGGCCCCCGTATCGAGGGCGAAGTACCATTTTCTCCCATTGAGATCGAGCTGCACCACGGGTAGATGATCCAGCAGAAAGAATTTCAGTACCGCACGGGGCGCCCTGCCCTTATGGATCGGCCGACGAACGGACCGTAGTAACTCAAAGGTCTCCTGCCCGTAATCGATGCGCAGCTCTCCCCGGTTAAGCAAGTCATAGCCCACGAAGCCGTCGATACGCCGGTCCGTGCGCTCCTCGAAGGCGCTGAGATCGAGCCCAATGGCCCAGTAGTTTTTGACGCGCCGACCGCCCATTTCGAAGTGATCTACCCGGTGGTCGCTGAGCCGTACTTCCCCGCCCGCTCCCAACCCGGTGTAGCTACCGGCTACCCTACTCTGCCCCCGGTCATTCATGATGAGGGAAGGTGCGCCGGTGTCCAGAATGAAGCGTCCGGGCCGCCCATCTACCAGGGCATCAAAAAAGATCAGGTTGCGCTCGAAGGTGAACGACTGCGCGCTTGCCGCCACCCGGGCCGATTTATTGGTAGGCGTGCCCGGAGCACTCTCGGAAGTCCGTAGGAAACCCCACCGTACCCTGCCCCGAACTCATTTCCACACCGCATACCAGCAGCGCCAGTAGGGCAAAGGAACGGATGAGTATACAGTGCTGAGTTAACATTGGGCTAGGCTAGATCACTGCAAGTTAACTATTTATTTACATATAGTTAACATTGGATGAAAGTTTTAACCTGACTATCTGCCGTTGTGTTGTGTGCTTGACCGCTCCAGCGCAGCCATAGCCTACATCGGGCCGCGTCTCGATAGCTATGCAGGACAGGCCGCTTCCTACGTAGTGGCACCCGCGGCCCCGCCCGCTTACTCCCTGAGGCCTTTACCCCCTGTGACGTACCTTTACACCCCGTAACCACCGAATATGACCAAGTATATTTTCGTTACGGGCGGAGTGACCAGCTCACTCGGTAAGGGCATCATTGCTGCCTCCCTGGCCAAACTATTACAGAGCCGGGGCCTCTCCGTGACCATCCAGAAGTTCGACCCCTACCTAAATGTGGACCCCGGCACGCTTAACCCCTACGAGCACGGGGAATGCTACGTAACCGACGATGGGGCGGAGACCGACCTCGACCTGGGGCACTACGAGCGCTTCCTGAACACACCGACCAGTCAGGCCAATAACGTGACTACGGGACGGATCTACCAGACCGTGATCGAAAAGGAACGGCGCGGCGACTACCTAGGTAAAACCGTGCAGGTGATTCCCCACGTGACCGACGAGATCAAGCGGCGTATCCAGTTGCTGGGCAACTCCGGGGATTACGACATCGTCATCACGGAGCTCGGCGGCACGGTCGGCGATATCGAGTCCCTACCCTACCTGGAGAGCCTACGGCAACTACGCTGGGAGCTCGGCACGGACAACTGCATCACCGTCCACCTTACCCTGATTCCCTACCTCGCCGCCGCCAAGGAGCTCAAAACCAAGCCCACCCAGCACAGCGTCAAGGAACTACTCCAGACCGGTATCCAGCCCGACATCCTGGTAGTACGCACCGAGCACCCGATTGATGATGCCATACGCCGCAAGCTAGCCCTGTTCTGCAACGTCGAAAAAAGCTGCATCGTCGAGGCCCCTTGACGTCAAGACCATCTATGACGTCCCGCTACTCATGCTCAAGGAGGGGCTTGACGCTACGGTGATCAGCAAGCTGCGCATCCCGGACCGCCGCAACCCCGATCTGCGCCGCTGGAAAGATTTCCTGGGCCGGCTCAAGAACAGTACCCACGAGGTGACCATCGGACTGGTCGGCAAGTACAACGAACTACAGGACGCCTACAAATCGATCTACGAGTCCTTTATCCACGCCGGGGCCGTCAACGAGTGCCAGGTAAAGGTAGTACCCATCCACTCCGAGCAACTGGAGGGCGAAGAGCGGGTCGTGCACGATTTTTTTAGCGCGCTTCGATGGCATCCTGGTAGCCCCCGGCTTCGGAGAACGGGGCATCGAAGGTAAGATCGAGGCGGTGCGCTACGTGCGCGAGCACGGTATTCCCTTCTTCGGTATCTGCCTGGGTATGTAGTGCGCCGTGGTCGAATTTAGCCGCAACGTAGCCGGCATTGACGGGGCCACTTCTTCAGAGGTCGATGAGTTTTCTGACTTCGCCGTCATTGACTTGATGGACGAGCAGAAAAACATCGTCACCAAGGGGGGCACTATGCGTTTGGGGGCTTACGCCTGCGAGCTCGTCCCCGGTAGTCACACCGCCCGGGCCTACGGCACCACGACAATTAGTGAGCGCCACCGCCACCGCTACGAGTTCAACAACGCCTACCTCGAGCAGCTGCGCGATGCCGGCCTAACCATCGCCGGCACCAACCCCGACACCGAGCTCGTCGAGGTCATCGAGCTACGCGATCACCCCTACTTCGTGGGCGTGCAGTACCATCCGGAGCTGAAGAGTACGGTGGAGGCGCCGCATCCGTTGTTTGTAAGCTTCGTGGCCGCCGCGATGCGGAAACGCACTGCTCATTTAGACTAGGGTCGTAGGCCCCGTAGGGCTACGATAGCCCAAAGGCTTCCTTCACCCGATCGACGTAGTCAAGCTTCTCCCAGGTAAACGTCTCCACCGTCATGGTCTTACTCTCCCCCGATCCGTTACGAAACGTAAGCTCCTTCGTTTCCGGTTCGCGGCCCATGTGCCCGTAGGCGGCCGTGTCGAGGTAAATGGGGTTACGCAGCTTCAGGCGCTGCTCGATACAGTAGGGGCGCATATCGAAGATTTCGGCCACGCGCTCGGCGATCTCGGAGTCGGCCAGGTCCACCCGGGCGCTGCCATTAGTATTGACGTATATATTGGTGGGGTGGGCTACTCCGATGGCGTAGCTGACCTGCACCAGCACCTCGTCGGCCACGCCGGCGGCCACCAGGTTTTTGGCGATGTGGCGGGTGGCGTACGCGGCCGAACGGTCTACCTTGCTGGGGTCCTTGCCGCTAAAGGCGCCGCCGCCGTGGGCGCCCTTGCCGCCGTAGGTGTCGACGATGATCTTGCGACCGGTGAGGCCGGTGTCGCCGTGGGGGCCCCCGATGACGAATTTACCGGTGGGATTGACGTGGTAGGTGATGTCGTCCGTAAAGAGCCGACGTAGCTCGGGCTTCACTTGGTCGCGGACAGCGGGGATGACGAAGTCGATCACGTCCTGGCGGATGGTAGTAAGCATCAGCTCATCGGTGCCGAAGTCGTCATGCTGGGTCGATACCACGATGCTGTCGATGCGCACCGGGCGGTGGTTGTCGTCGTACTCGATGGTGACCTGGGATTTGGCATCGGGGCGCAGGTAGGTCATGCGCTCGCCACCGCGGCGAATGGCGGCCAGTTCCTTCAGGATGCGGTGGCTCAGGTCGAGGGCCAGCGGCATGTAGTTGTCCGTCTCGCTAGTTGCATAGCCGAACATCATACCCTGGTCGCCGGCACCCTGCTCTTCGGCGGTCTGTCGCTCCACGCCCTGATTGATGTCGGGCGACTGCTCGTGGATGGCGGAAAGCACGCCGCAGCTATTGGCCTCGAACATGTACTCCGACTTGGTGTAGCCGATCTTGCGGATCACCTCGCGGGCCAGGGTCTGCACGTCGAGGTAGGTACTTGATTTTACCTCCCCGGCCAGTACCACCTGACCGGTGGTGACCAGGGTTTCGCAGGCTACTTTCGAGGCGGGGTCGAAGGCCAGAAAATGATCTACTAGGGTATCACTAATTTGGTCGGACACCTTGTCGGGGTGCCCCTCGGAGACGGACTCGGAGGTGAAGAGGTAGGGCATACGGTATGGCTTGTTCAGAAAGTGGCGCAAGGTAGGCAAACAGTAGTGAACCTGAGGGGATGGGATCGCTTTAGGCAGGGTCACCAAAGTGCCCCGAGCATGCCTACTCCCTATACCTTCGACGGCGTTATACAGCACTACGCCTGGGGTGGGTATAGCTACCTACCCGAACTGCTCGATGAGCCTAACCCGCAACACCAACCCTGGGCCGAGCTCTGGATGGGGGCTCACCCGAAGGGACCGGGTCAGTTACGTGGTAGTGAGCATACGCTGGACGAGCTCATCGCCCGCGAGCCGAAAACGCTGCTCGGGGCCGAAGTAGCCCGACGCTTCAATGACCAGCTGCCGTTTCTATTCAAGATTCTGGACGTGCGCGAGATGCTCAGCATCCAGGTGCACCCCACCAAAGATGCCGCCGAAAGGGGCTTCGCCCGCGAGGAGCACGAAGGCCCGGGCCGCGATGCCCCCGACCGCAACTACCGCGACGATAATCACAAACCGGAGCTTGGCGTCGCCCTCACCGACTTCTACCTTCTACACGGATTTCAGTCCCCGGCAGCGATCCGCAAAACGCTGACTACCATCCCGGGTTGGGATTTGCTGCTCGACACCCTCGATACCGACGGTACCAAAGCTCTGTACGCCCGGGTAATGCATGCCGATCAGACTGAGATCGACCGCCTCCTCCAACCACTGGTCAACCGCCTCGCGGAAGGGGCTTACACCCGGGAGGAGCCCGATTTCTGGGCTCAGCGCGCCGTAGAACAGTACACCGACGACGGTCACCATGACCGTGGTATGTTCTCCATCTACTGGTTTAACCTAGTGCATCTTCGGCCCGGGGAGGGCATCTTCCAGGACGCCGGTATTCCCCATGCCTACCTCGAAGGCTGCTGTATTGAGCTGATGGCCAATAGCGACAACGTACTGCGGGGCGGTCTGACCCCCAAGCACATCGACGTGCCCGAGCTACTAGACAAAACGCGTTTCAGCCCCGTAACGCCTGACGTCCTCCACCCCAAAGCAGCCGGTCCTAGCTGGCAGACCTACCCCACCCCCGCTCCAGACTTTAAATTGTTCCGCAGCACCCCCGCCGCCGGCACCTCGATTACCGTAGATACCCGTTCTGGTGCCGCCATTCTGCTGCTGCTCGATGGCCAGCTTTCCGGCGATGGTGTGGCGCTCGACGAAACTGCGCGCACCACCTTCATAGCGGCCGGTAGCACACTGAGCCTGGAGGTTACCGAAGATAGTACCGTCTTCTTGGCTACCGTAGGCGAATAAAGAAAGGCCCGCCGGAGTCGGCGGGCCTCTAAGAAAAAACAGATAAAACTATCTACTCCGGGCCTCTGATGTCACCGCAATAGGGTGATATCACCGGTAAAAACCTGGCTCGTTCCATCGACAAAGTCGACTTCTGCAGCCCAGATGTAGACGCTACTTTCGAGGGGCTTACCCCCCACGCGGCCATCCCAGCCGTTGTTGACCGAACCCGTACCACAGTTCGTGCACTCGTACACGATGGCCCCGTTACGGGACAGTACGCGCATGGAGCGAATTGCCGCCACGGTATTATCCTTCACTTCCAATCCGAAGGTTTCATTGAACCCGTCGTTGTTGGGGCTGAATACGTTAGGCGCATAGATGCGGTCCTGGTAATCTTTCTCCACCCGTACGCGGATCGAATCAGTTGCCTCGCAGCCGTGCTCGTCAGTCAGAGCTACTTCGTAGAGCCCGTCGTTGATGGGCTGGGCACGGGTGTAAGCGGCCGTAGGATTTCTGATCGAGTCACCCTCCCAGAGGATGTCCGTGATGTTGCGGGCCGGATATACGTTGACGCTCAGGTCGAGCATGTCGCCTAGATCGACGATGGTGTCCGTATCCGTAGTTTGTATTTCCGCCTCGAAGCCGGGAAAGACGGATACGATCATCGTACTATCGATACTACAGCCATTGGCCGAGGTTGCCCGTAGGAGCATCTGGTAGTCCCCCACCTCGTAGTAGGGATATTCCACCGGTGCCTCCCCCGCTATTCCATTGCCGTAGTCAAACCACCAGCCGGTCAGCGGTGCCCGGATTTCGGCTCCGAAGGGTGCGTTGCTACAAATCGTGCTCGGCATCGTGAAGTCCATATCCGCACCATCGTATTCGCCGATGGCCACCTCTAGGCTATCCATGGCACTACAGCCATTGTCACTGGTCGCCTCACAGTAGGCCATGTAGTTGCCCGCCTGCCGGTAGGCGTAAGTCGGGGTGTTGTCCTGGCTCACACCCTCCCCATCGCCGAAGTTCCAGTTAAGGCCGTAGGCCACGGGGTCACCGTTGGGAGTGAAAATCATGTCCTTATCCACACAGTTGGCCTCGACGGCCTGTACCGAAAAGGAGGCGTCCGGCGTGGGTCGTACCCGGATGGAATGACTAAAGCTGTCGATACCACACAGTTGAGCGACCATGCCTATAGTATAGGTAGTATCCTTATTGATATCGTAGGTATGGTTTAGGCTCTCCAACTCGTCGATGAACTGCGGCGTGGAGCCATCCCCCCAGTCGACGAAGGTCAGCGCACCGGGAGTCGAGCTGTTATCCAGTACAACTTCCGTAGCCGAACATACGTCGTCGAAGTTGAGTCCGAAGGCCGCCTCGGTCGTAATGGGTAGCACGTAGATAGTGTCTGCCGCCGTCTCGTCCGGGCAGCTGACGTTGGAGCCGCGCAGCGTGATGGGGTAGCGCAGTACGTCCTCCTCCGTGTTCCGTAAGATCATGAATTCGGGCAGCTCCGTACCCGCCCGGCCGTCGGGGTAAGTGACCAGGTAATTGTCCGCGTTGACGGAGGTATTGGACAGGAAGATCGTATCGTCCGAGCAGACGGTGTTGTTGTCGTTGAGGAAGTCAAACGACACCCGGAAGCGCAGCGGCAGCACCACACCAAAGGTATCCTCGGTGGTGTAGCAGGCATTGGTCAGGCTTGCATCGACGCCCAGTACCTCCGGGGCCAGGGGGCGCAACAGATTGATGGTGGGCTCGGTCTCCTGACTGGTTTCAAAGTTGGAAAACGACCAGTTGTAGGCCATGTTCTCGGGTTGCTCGCCCAGGGAGAAGTCGATGAATAGCGAGTCACAGACGCTGCTATCCATTCGGGAGGTAAAGCTCATTACGGGCGGTAATTGCACCTCAAAGGTGCGCTGGGTGGTGTCCGTACACACCCCGTTCGGGAACGACACGACCTGTTGGAGCGTGTAGCGCCCGGCCCGCTCGATCTTGAATACGGCCTTTTCCCGATTGCAGGCCTTCTGCCCCGTTTCCAACACCTCGTAGCAAAGCGTACGGGCCGAAGAGCGGTTCTCGATTTGGATTTCACTCAGTCCCGCATAGATCGGCGTACCCCCCCCGGCTCCGGGGCCGGCACAAGAGTCCGTCACGATCTCGAAGGCCGCCCGGGGAAACTCCTGTACGGTAATGGTCAGGCTATCCTCCCCCCCACAGAAGGTGCGGCTGAAGAAGCGAATCTTGTAGGACCCCACCCCTACTTTCTCGGAGTCAAAAACGTTATCAGCAACACCTTCCCCCCGGTAGTCCGCCGCCTGGATGGCGAACAGATCTACGGTTTCACCCGCACAGACCACTACGTCCGTGCCCTCGTAAAATTCCTGTGGGATGACGTGAAAGTTGAGGGGGTAGATGGCCCCACAGCTATCCACCACGGTCACCTCAACGTCGCCCTCCACCAGGGCGGGGTTAAACACGTTATCCCCTACCCCGGGGCCGAAGATCTCCCGCACCTTGAAGTTGGGCTCGATGTAGTCGAGCAGCGCGATGGGCTGCTCGGTCACGCAGACCGTGTCCACCTCCGAAATGTCGATTTCCAGGGCCGAGCCGTCCCGCACGCGTACATTAATCGGAATCTCAAACACCTCACCACAGACGTCACTACCGGTAGCGGTAAGTACGTATTCTCCCGGAAATTCAAAGGTGATGAAGGGGCAGGTGGCCGTCACGTCATCGAAGCCTACCCCGGGCTTGTCGGCCGTCCATTCGATGTTATCCGGCGTCGGCAGGTACTGCAGGTTGTCGCACAGGTCCAGGGTGTACTCGGTACAGGTCACGATTTGCTCCTGCACCTCTATAGTCTGTCCCCGCAGCGTAGTGATCCGAATGGTATCCGCCACGTCCGCGCAGTAGGCATTGGCTACGTTGACGATGATGGTGCGCACACCCGCCCGGTTGTTATTGATATTGATCACCGGATTAGGCGCACTGGGATCGCTGAAACTTACGTCGGGCGAGGTGCTCGTCCAGCTGAAGCGGTCGGCGTACTCGTAGGTGCTGTTAGTATAGATCTGAATGGTCGGATCACAGAGCATGGCCGTATCCAGCGTGTAATTTAGGTCGATGACCGGGGTAGGGAATATCTCAAAGGGTTTTTCGTAGATATACTTGTCGCACCCCTTGAAGGTCGACACCTCCAACTTGACGACGTGCTTGCCCGGCCCGTCGAACTCGAAACCCTTCAGGAACTTGGTCACCTCCCCGTCCAGCTTCACGCCGTCCATGTACCACTGGTAGGTCTCCACAAGTTTTTCACTACACATCTTACCCTCGAAGTCTACCGTAAAGGGCTCCTCAATGCAGGTCAGGTCGCTGGTCTTTATATCTACGATAGGATTAGGCACTACCCGAAAATCGTAGGAGCCCCGCTGGTTATCGCCCCGCTCATCCACGCAGTCGAGCCGGGTGATGTCCAGGGCGCTCTGGTATTCGTAAAACAGGGCACCGGCCTTCGGGGGGATAGGATCGCCGGGAGGGGCCCCACAGTCAAACGAAAATTTCTTGACCACCGAGGCCGTATTGGTTACCTGGGTGTAGATCGTATCACTACCATCGGGAAAGGTGACCCGGTAGGTTCCCGGATCACCATTGTTGTAGATTTTAAAGTTGATCGTCACGTTGCCCAGACTGTCCGCACAAAAGGTGCTGGTAGGCGGAAGCAGGAAGGGCTCCTCGGACCCACACGGGGCCTGGGCGGAGAGCCACGCGGCGGAAGTAGAAAAAATGAGTAGCGTAAAAAGCTTTAATCGAGACATCACACGGAGGTGTTTTCGCTCAATTAGGTCAGGGCCACATCAGGGGGCTTCCCGCCACCGATAGGTCGCGGCAAGTGGGTCGCCCGGCACAGTACCGGCGCAGAACCCAGGGGTTTTTCTGAGAGACACTGGCACTAATTGACCAGGTAAAATACTTACTGGCGGCCCGCGGGCCGAAAACAACACAAATTCTCGGGTCCTTTACCCAAGTGATCATAGAACCGGTTTGCCCCCCCGGCTTATTGCCGTACGTACCCAAACTTTAACACACGCCAGGGGGCGGGGCCGCAGGTGCAAGCCACTTAGTACCGACTAAAGGCACGTACGATGCGCTCGGGCAAGCTCCCCTCCTGGCTAGCCTGTAGGTAGTCCTGGTAGCTGCAGGCCACCAGTCGATTGCGTTGCTCGCCGCGGGCGTCGTCCGCGGGCACCTGTATCCACCAGCGATTGCTCCGGCTGGACCGCCAGAAGGTAAGCCGCTGTGGAAGCTTCGCGTCTACGATGTACTCGACCATGCCGGTCGTAGCTACGGGGAAATCTCCTGCGCGCCGGCTCACACCGTGCAGGAAGTACCACAGGAGTTGGGCACAGGCCGCCGCGGTCAGCTCCCCGGCTGGGGTAAGCTTCTCGCTCACCTCCAGCCCGTACAGCCCGAAGGACGACATGCGGTCGCTGTTACCGGCATAGTAGCACAGTTGACCGGCTTCCTGGAGGCTCAGCCCGGAGGGGTGGTAGCCAGCCTGCGCCGGTGCCTCGGCGTGCAGCACCGAGCCGATCTCGACCAGGGCTAGATCGGCATCGCGAATACAGGGTTCCAGGTCAGGCGCGTTCGCCCGGCTCTCCCCGAGACTGTACCGCTCGAAATGCCGCTGGTAAAATAGCTCGTCTAGCCGGGGGTCGACAAGGTGGCGCTGGGAGCCTGCGTGCGCCAGGTGGTAGTGCGGCGGCTCGGGGCGGTGAATGGCTGCGTCTAGTACCTTATCGCTGCCCGGCTCCGGACTCAAATGGATGTACTGGTCGAGTTGGAAGATTCCAATCTGCCGGTGCAGACTACCAAAGGCAAGGTACTGCGCCCGGGCGGTAGCCTCCCCTGCTCCACCAAACAGCACGGGCAGAATGCCGGCGGCGTGCAGCTCCCGTAGCAAGGGAATGGTGAACTCCGTAGTCCGCTTGCGCAGATTACCGAGGTCGGCAATTTGCAACTGCCCGTGGTCCCAACGGTAGGCATACAGGTGACGGCGCACCGCATCGGCCGTGGGGGGCGTGGGCACCGATCAGGGCAATTTGAGTGTGCGGCGAGGCCTGTGGGCGGAGGAAGCTGCCAAGGGCGGGAGCAGCTAAGGAATCCACAGAGACGGCGGAAGGACGGAGCCAGGAGGTGTACATACGTGCGGCGGCCAAAGGTAGCACGGTCGGCGGCCTTATAAAAACTGCTTTATTTAGTAAACAACCCCTACATTTGGAGCTTCAATGAAAAATAGACCGTCCCGGGCCAAGCACCGGTCACTTTGTCGTCCCTATTGCACCTACCGTCACGGTGCGCTTGGCGACTCGGCCACTCACTTAACCCACCCTTAGACCATTGTATATGCGCTTATTCTCCCTTTCCCTTCTGTGCCTTTGCCTTATGGGCGGTACCCGCCTACTGGCACAGGGTACTCCGGTACCCAGCGTCACCACCGATAGTACCGCTACTATGGAAATGGACGGCCCGGTAGACCGCCGTAACCAACCCTCCATGCTGGAATTCGGTATCTCGCCCTACTACGCTTTCGTTGCCGGTGATGTCACCGCCAAGGGAGGCTACGGCGCGGGTATCCACCTGCGTAAGTCCCTCGATCACCTGTTCTCCGTACGCCTGGACGCGCTTTACGCACGCTCCAAGGGAGACAACGAAGCCGGCGACCTTACCGATGGTAACCGCCGCCACGATACCGATTGGTACAGCGGGACGGCCTACGGGGTCGTCACGCTCAACAACTTTAAGTACAAGGGCGACATCCGCGATTGGAACGTGCTGCTCATGGCCGGTGCTGGATTCAATTACTTCCAGACCGAGTTCCAGTGCACGGACGAGATAAGTGGATTCACCAACTGTAACGGTACGAACCAACCCTTCGTGGAGGGTCGCAACGGAGAAGTCGACCTTGAATTCCAGACGCACGCTGCGTTCGGCTTTGCCATTAACCGTCGCCTCAGCCCACGTGTCAACATCGGCATCGAATACCAGGCGCTGGTACCCCTAGGCAATCGCGCCGACCTCGTGGACGGATACGACCCCCGCAATAGCACCAGCGATTTTCGCGACGTGCAGAACGTGGCCGGTATATCCCTCAACATCAACCTGGGCGATATAAGTAAGCGCAGCGAGCCCCGCTACTGGGTCAACGCCCTTACGCCCATCAAGGACGATATCGCCACCCTCAATCGCCGGGTCGACGATGCTACCCTCGACTCCGACGGTGATGGTATCGTAAACAGCGTAGACCAGGAAAACGACACCCCCGCCGGCGTGCCCGTCGACAGCCGGGGGCGTACCCTGGATAGCGACAAGGATGGCGTACCCGACTTCCGCGACCTGGAACCCTTCTTCCCCCCCCGGGAGGGCGAGGTGGTCGATGCCGATGGCGTAGTCACCAGGCGCATCGATGCGCCCCTGACCCAGAACGAAATCCAGGCACTGATCGACACCAGCATCGCCCGGGCCATCGCCGAGGGGAATATGGGCAACAACACCACGCGCATCAACACCGCCGGTGGAGCCATCTACCTGCCAATGATCTACTTCAACCTGAACTCTTCGGACATCAAGTACGAGGACTACGGTCAGTTGGCCAGCATCTCCCGCGTCATGACTGCTAACCCCGGTATGACGCTGATCGTGCGCGGCTACACCGACCGCACCGGTAATGCTCAGATCAATCAGCGCCTCAGCTACCAGCGCGCCCGTAACGTCATCGACCACCTAGTGGAAAACGGCGGCATCGAACGCGAACGCTTCATTCTCCAGTACCGCGGAGAAGAAGAGGCCATCGTTCCCCTGGATCGCAGCCGGGTGAACCGCCGCGTAGAGTTCCTGACCGGTATGGGTGATGCCACCGAAGACACCGCCCCCGAGGGCATGATGGAAGGAGACGGCAACTAGGTTACCTCCTTTCACCTAAGCAAAATGGAACGCCCCTCAGCTACCGGCTGGGGGGCGTTTTCGCTTTTCGTTACCTTTACCGGGGTAAATCAACTCATGCGTTACTACCTGCTCCTACTGACGATCGTTTGTTGTACGGCTCAGATGACCGCTCAGGTCAGTGAGGATCGTCCTCTCGGGTACCTGGAGCGGGTTGCTTCTACAGAACGAGGGAGGCTTTGCCGATAAGTTCGAGTTGTACTTCGACCTGGAGCAGATCGGGCTGGCGGTAAAGGGCACGGCCTTCGTAAAGCTAGGAGAGCTACAGGCGGAGATGAAATTGAGTGGCTACCAAACTCCCGCCGGGAGTTGGCGCATTACCGAGACGAAAATTCTGCGCAACAACAAAGCGGGGCTAGCCATCTCCTGGTGCATGAAGGAGTATGACCTACGGGTTGACTACCGCAAGGGAGAGTTGGTACTGACCGGCCCGTGGTGGGGCAACAGCGAGTACGGCCCCTGCGTCCCAGGATCGATCACCCTCAAACGACGGATCAAAGTAGCCTCCCTATTCCTCGGCGGCCAGCACGCCGTTGATGTCCAGCCGCATGGCTAGGTCCATCACCGTTACCACGCCCTCTACCGGAGCCTCTCGGTCCGGGGCAATAAGCATGCTGTACCCCGTACCCGCCCGGCCCTGTAGCTGCCCCTCCAGCTCCGCGGTGCTGATGCGGCGGTTGTTGAAGAACAAGCTCCCTTCGTTGTCGATACGGACCTCATCGAGCCGCCGGGTATCCGGACTGGCGGGCGTATCGGCCCGGCCGGGTAGCTTTAGGTTCAGCGCGTTGGGGGCCACGACCGTGGAGGTGAGCATGAAAAAGATCAGCAGTAGAAAGATGATATCCGTCAGCGACGACATATTAAATTCGGCACTGACCTTGGAGCGTTTCTGGAGGGCCATGAGGAGCTGAGTTATCCCTGCCGGGGTTGGGTGGCGATGATGGCCCGGGCCCGGCGCTGGGCGGCCAGATTCATGATGGGGGTGATGCGGCTGAAGGGCACACCGGTCTCGGCTACGATGGTGACGGTGGCATCCGCCTGGTTGTTGGTCTGTTCCAGGGCATCGCCGAGAGCGGCGAGTACGGAGGCCTCGGAGACCTCGACATTATTTACGCGCAACGCGCCCGATTTCTCCAATTCGACGACGATATTCGTGGGCGCTACGGTCTGGCTGTCCGACTGCGGTAGATCAAAGGGGCGGATCTGCACGAAGTTGGACGTGAGCATGAAGAAGATGAGCAGCAGGAAGATAATGTCCGTCAGCGACGACATATTAAACTGCGCGTTTGCTCGATTCGATCTCTTAAGACCCATTGGAATGGTTGATTTTCAACGGACGCCCGCACCTGCGGCCCCGCCCCCTGGTGTTGTTTTAACCGGGCTCCTGGAGTAAGTCCATGAATTCGGTGGTAGAGCGTTCCATTTTGTAGACGACGCGCTCTACCTGAGCGACCAGCAAGTTGTAGCCCACGAAGGCGAGAATACCGATGAAGAGGCCGGCTGCCGTGGTGAGCAGGGCCGAGTAGATGCCGCCGGCCAGTACGTCGGGGGTGATGTTCTGGGCATTCGACATTTCGTAAAAGGCATTGATCATGCCGGTCACGGTACCGAAAAAGCCGATCATGGGGGCGGCACCGGCGATACTGGCTAGGGTACTAAGTCCTTTTTCCAGGCGGAAAACTTCCAGATTCCCCACGTTCTCTACGGCGGCGTCGATGTCGCGTAGGGGCCGTCCGATCCGCTGTAGGCCCTTATCCACCATACGGGCCACGGGGCTATCGGTGGTGGTGCAGAGGGCGCGGGCGTTGGCCATATTGCCGGTGGAGATTTCGCGGCGGATGCGCTCCATAAAGCCCTCATCGTCGGAGCCGGCGGCCTTGATGGTGATGTACCGCTCGCTGAAAATGTACACCGCAATCACGAACAGGACGAGCAGAATGCCAACAATGATCATCGTCAGCGTGCCGGATTCCAACAGGACGTCGAGCAAACTTTCGTTGGCTACGGGGGCGGCGGCGGAGAGCGAATCCAGGCCGGCGGTGCCCTGCGCCTGTAGAAGAAGAGGAAAAGCATCGGGTAGCATCAAACGGTGTTTAGCGGGTGGGTAACGTGATCCGGGGGGTGGATATGTCGACACGTAGCTGCAAATGTAAAATTATCTGGGTAGGGAGGAGACCAGCCACGCTCAACCATCCCAATTCAGGGCGGTTACTTTAGCACCCCGGCACGCCAAGCCCGGGGCGGCTAACTTTACCGCATGGATACCTTAATTACCGTTGGGCAGCTGGTCCTGAGTCTTTCGATCCTGATCGTGCTGCATGAATTCGGTCACTTCCTTCCCGCCCGACTGTTCGGCACCCGGGTGGAGAAATTTTACCTCTTCTTCGACCCCGGCTTTAGCCTATTCAAAAAGCAGATCGGTGAGACCGAGTACGGCATCGGCTGGCTGCCGCTGGGGGGCTACGTCAAGATCAGCGGCATGATCGATGAGAGCTTCGACAAAGAACAGATGGAGCAGGAACCTCAGCCGTGGGAGTTCCGCTCGAAACCCGCCTGGCAGCGCCTCATCATCATGCTCGGCGGGGTGACGGTGAACTTCATCCTCGGCTTCTTAATCTACGGGCTCGTGCTCTTTGGTTATGGCGAGGAGTACTTTCCGGCGGAAAACATCACGGCGGGTATCGCGGTGGACAGTCTCGGCCAGGAGATCGGGCTGCAGAACGGGGATAAAATCCTGCGCGTCGGCAACGTGCCCTTCGAGCGTTTCAACGACCGGATTGTACTGCGCGAGATCGCCATCAACAACGCCCGCACTATTGAAGTGGAGCGTGATGACTCGGAAACTATCGTCAATGTAGACCCAAAGTGGGTCGATTTGCTTACCCGCTACGAGAACAAGAACGCGCGCCTTTTCGTCCCCCGCGTACCACTGGTCGTGGCTCGCGTCGGCGAAGACACTCCCGCCGAGGAGGCCGGCCTGGAGTTTGAGGACCAGATTGTGAGCGTCGATGGGGCAGCCACTCCCTACTTCGACCAGGTGACTGAGCGGTTACAGAATAAGAAGGGACAAGCTGTCCGCCTCGGTGTAAAGGCCAAGGACGGCGAGCGCGTCCGCCAGGTCGACCTCACCCTCACCGACGAGGGCACCATGGGCGTTGCCGTAGCTCCCCCTGACTATTTCTACGACACCGAGCGCCAGGAATACACCCTGGCCGAGGCCATCCCCGCCGGCATCGACCAGGGCGTCAACTTCCTGGGGGATCAGTTCAAGGCCTTCGGGCAGATGTTCGCCGGCAAGATCAAGGTCACCGAGAGTCTCGGCGGTTTCGCCAGTATCGGTGGCATGTTCGGTAAGACCTGGATCTGGGAGCGCTTCTGGTACATGACCGCCTCGCTGTCCCTCATCCTCGCCTTCATGAACCTCCTGCCCATCCCCGCCCTCGACGGCGGTCATGTTATGTTCCTGCTCTACGAGGTCGTCAGCGGCCGCAAGCCCAGCGATAAGTTCATGGAGCGGGCCACGATGGTCGGCTTCGCGATCGTACTGGGACTGGTGGTGCTGGCGAATGGGCTGGATATTTGGCGGTGGATTAAGGGGTAGTACAATGCTGCCTCCGGCAGCGCCAGCAAAATGCAGCCTCTGGCTGCGCTACGTGATAAATCGGCTTCCCTTGACCAACTACTTCCACCTCTTCCACCTCCCCCCCGCCCCCACCATCGACGAGGCCGCCCTGAAAAGGATCTTCTACGCCAACAGCAAACGCTTCCACCCCGACTTCCATACCCTGGAGGATGCCACCACACAACAGGAGGTACTGGAAGAAAGCACCCAGAATAACCAGGGGTACAAAGTGCTGGCCGACGAGGACCTACGCCTGAGGCACCTGCTCGAACTGAAGGACGTACTCGGCGCAGAGGGAACGAACCAGGTACCCCAGGACTTTCTGATGGAGATCATGGAGGTGAACGAGGCGCTGATGGAACTAGAGTTCGAGGACGACCCCATGACGCGGCTGAAGGTGACGGGGCTGATCGACCAACTAGAAGCCGATCTGCGCAGTGAGGTAGCCGAGGTATACGATACTTACGATGATGCCAGCGCCACCCCCGACCAGCTCGAACTGCTCAAGGACTACTACCTCAAGCGGCGCTACCTGCTACGCCTCCGCGAGAAAATCTGATGGCTGTCGATCAGTCGGCCACCTCCTGCCAGTAGCTAAGTAACTGCTCGGCACGGTGGGAGGTGGTGTGGTCGGCTAGCACCCGCGCCCGGGCGAAGCTGCCGACCCTCCGACGGGTAGCCTCGTCCGTACCGTAGAGTACGTCTAGTACATCCTGCTCCCCGGCCACGCAGTAAAGCTCCCGGCCGTCTTCGAAAAATTCCCCGATGCCATCCCACTCCGCAGTCAGCACCGGTACGCCGCAGGCGGCCGCGGCCAGCAGTTGCCGGGAGGGAGTGTGGCCGAGACTCCGGCGGTCGTTGCGTCCCAGCACGAGACTACAGGCCTGCCGGTTGTAGAAGTCTACGTGGTTGGTGTGCGGCAGGTGCTCCAGGTAGGTCACGTTCTGCGGCCAGGCCTGGCTGTCGGGATAGTTGTCGCCGGCCAGTACGAATTGCCGGTTGGGGGTGGTGCGAGCCGGGGCCAGGAGCAGACCTTCGATCAGATCGTGGCGCTCCGCCTTGAAGTTTCCCATGAAGCCCAGGTCGTAGCTCTTGTCGATGTCCATGCGGTAAAACGCGAAGGGATCGATACTCTCGTACAGCGGCCGGGCGCAGGGCATTGCGTAGGTGCGGGCTAGTTCTTCCAGCGCCGGTCCGCCGGTGGTAGACAAGTAAAGATGGAAGTTGGCCACCGAATGCCGGCTCAGACAATTACTGCAATCTTCTCCGGAGGCAAGTATCCGAGCAGTCCGCGCCAGATCGGTATCGTAGTAAATCGTGATGCCCCGCGCCTCGGTACAAATCCACTGCGCGATCCGGTCGGTCTCGGGCACGTCGCTCCCCAGCAGGACTAGATCGGCCGACTGGATGGCCGGCAGATACTCTTCCAGCAGGGGTCTCCACGTCGCCGTAGGTCCATACCTCGCAGTAGGGCGAGCGTAGCATATCGCGGTGGGCGATGCCGCCAAAATCGTAGGGCTCCAGGTAGGTGGTACGGTGCCCCCGGTGGGCCAGCTCATTGATCAGCCCCCCGGTACAGCTCGGCTACGGGATTGCGGGAGCTACTCAGGATCGAGCGGCCGATCATGACGACGTCGAGGGTGTGGTGGGTCAGGCTCACTCGTGCAAGGTAAGGCGTGCGGCGCTTACTCTACCCCACCACTATTACTTACGAAGGCTACCCGCTTTCCGTCGGGGCGACCAACTCGGCACGTTCATCGTCCCCTGCCCGCCGAACAGGTAGGCAGCTACCCGTGGTGTACTCCCGTCAACCGGCATGGTCCGCAGGTACACCTGCTTATAGAAGGGATGATCGGAGGCCGGCACCTCCGGCCCGTAGGAGATGAAGATCAGCGACTGACCGTCCGGCGACACGTGCGCAAACCAATTCTGCAGCGCATCGTCCGTAAGCTGCTCCTGCTCGCTGCCGTCGGGGCGCATCCGCCAGAGCTCCATGGATCCGGTACGGGCACTATTGAAGTAGATGTACTCGCCGTCAGGGCTGTACTCCGAGCCGTCGTCGAGAGTAGGTTGATCGGTAAGCTGCACCTCCTCCCCGCTGCCATCGCTACGTATTTTATAGATATCGAACTGCCCGCCACGCTCGGCCGTATAGGTCAGCCACTGCCCATCGGGCGACCAGCCGTGCAGGTAGCTCGGTCCCTGCGCAGTGATACGCTTCGGCTCGCCGCCGGTCACGGGCACGGTATAGACCAGCGAGCCCTCTCCCTCCGCATCGCTCGAACTGCTGATACCCAGCATCTGGCCGTCGAAGGACAGTACGTGGTCGTTGTTGTTCGCGCGCACCGTGCCGGTGGGTAGCTCCTCGGGGGTACCGCCGTCGGGGGGAATGCGGTATAGTAATCCCTCACTGTTGTAGATCAGCGTTTGGTCGTCCGGAGTCCAGTTGGGTGCCTGCAGTGAATTAGGCGCGGAATGAATGATTTTACGCCTCCCCGTCTCCACATCCATTACCTCAATGTGGCTACCCAGATAGTCTTGATACGTCTGAAAGTCGGCAGGGGGCGGCACTACGATCCGCACATTATCGAACTCAGCCGTCTCTAGTGCTGCATCGTCGTGGGCGCACACGAAGAGTCCGACCAATGCTGTATCGGACAACTCCATTCCGGGCAGGGTGACCGTCTCAAACACTTCTCCGTCCCGGGCCACGCGCATGATGAAGGTATCCCGGCGGCGCTCCAGTTGGATGACCGCTGCACTATCTAGTTCGGCCCGAAGCTCCTCGATATCTGCGCCGGTTTGGCGCCGGTACTGTAGGGAGGTAAGCCCATCGGCGTGTACCGTAGCCACTAGCATGGCCGCGTCGGAGTCGGTACTGGCCCGCACCATCCACCCGAGTTTCCGGTGGGCATGTCCTCCGGGGCTGACGAAGCGGGCGCGGGCCCTCAGGATCACATCCCCCACCTGCTCCCGGTAGGCGTAATGGAAGGAGTCGCGGTCGAACCAGACGTTCCCTCCCCCACCCTCCAGGGTATATACTTGCTCAGGCTATCGTAGCGGGTTGTCCCCGGTCGGCTCACGCTACCCACATCGGTAGCCGTCGTAAATAAACCGAGCTCTTGCCCTAATAGCAGACTACCCATCAGTGAAAGCATTAACAACAGCGACATACGCATACCGGTCTGTTTTTACCGGGGTGGCACCTGCGACCCCGCCCGAAGTTACGGCGTGCAGCATCAGGGGGCGGGGCCGCGGGTGCAATCCTTTAGGAGGGGAGCGCCTACACGTATCCGGCAACGATGCCTACAGTAAAACTTAGCAGCAGAAATACAAAGAGATGACGCTTACGTAGGAAGAGTAAAGTAGACATAGGTGGTGCGTTTTGACGAAGGCAAAGTTCTGGCGCGGCGGGCGAGGGAAAAAGGACAGTCGAACACCCGTCAGCGGACTGCTGGAACGTTAGAACGTCGCGGCAAAATATCATAAGGTTCTCACAATCAACATTTTATCTATTTCTTGCCGCCACACCGGCACGGCGGGGCTTTACACTAATATGCGTACACTACGTCTGGTCCTACGGCTCGTTGGTCGAATAGATTTGGTCGGTGGGGGGTGGACCGCCATCTTTATCATCTACTAACTATCGATCCATCATGGGTATTTTCAGCCGCTACTTCCTCTACCTCCTCGACTGTGCCATCATGCTCGCCATAGTGGGCGTACAGGTATACCTGTTCCGGGGTGAAGACCCCATGGTTTACTACCCTGGCCAGTGGTTCGCCCTGCTGCTGGAAGACTACGCCGCCATCGGACTCTGGACGGTGGTCTTTACCAGCGTGTACTGGACGATCGTCGATTACCATCCGGCGCTGACCCGTATTCGTGGTCGGGTGCTCACGCAGGCGACGGAGGACTTGCCCACGTTCGATGCGCGGGTACTGCGGTCGGTAGTCAAGGCGGTGACCCTATTCGTCTGGCCGTGGCTACTGCTGTACGCGGTGTTTAGCAGTGGGCACCGGCTGTTGCACGACCGGGTGGCTGGTACTGGACGTATACCGGCGGAGAAGGCGCGGGAGGAGGCATAGCACGACGTAAAAAACGCCCCCCGTACGAGTACGGGGGGCGCGAAAATGGGACTACAAATTGTAATCTAGTGCGTCTTAAAGGTTAGCCTCCTGGTTAAATCTTTGCTCTAGAGGAAAGAATAAGTAATACTAAACCGGAAGTCGACTCCACGCTTAAAGTCACTGTAGATATAATCCTGGCCTTTATACTCGGAAAATACGGTATAAGAAGAATCTAAAATATTGAGCGCGCTCACCCGGGCGCGAATGTTGCCGAAAGCCTTGCTAGCTACAAAATCCAACTGCGTGCGGGCCCTGGTGATCTGGTCTAGGCGGGTGGCGGATCCGATGGTAGTAGTACGGTCTCCTAGAGTGTTGAGGGATAGGGCTACGTCCCAACCGATTTCGGGTTGAATGTAGTTGAGCGCGGCATTCACGATGTACTCGGGTTGACCGATAAAGGGTCGCGTGGCTACGTCGAATTCAGAAACCGCACCGGTCTGGGTTTCGGAGAAGATATAGCTAGCGTTGGTAACAAAGGTAAAGTTAGCCAGTGGCCGTGCCAGAAATTCCAGGTTCTTTCGTAGTTCGAATTCAATGCCAAAAAGATATCCGTCATCGACGTTGATGAACTGGAATTCATTGTTGGTCGAGGCCAGTTGTTGGCGGATAATGGGATCGGTAAATTTTTTATAGTACCCGCTTAGAGCCACTAGCTCGTTTCCTCCCAGGAAGTACTCAAAGCGTAAGTCATAATTACTGATGAGTGTACGACCAAGCGAGTCCGGATTTCCCCGTTCGAAGGTACTCGTGAGGGGATCGATGATTGTGAAGGCCGAAATTTCGCGCATGTTGGGCCTAGCCAGTGTACGCGAGTAAGAAGCGCGGATATTAAAATCCTCGATAATTTCATAGATCAGGTTTGCGGAGGGAAGAAAGTCGTCTCTTTGACCGATCCGGTTGCGGTTGAAGTATCCTGGCTGATCACCTCGATGTCGGTGAACTCAGCGCGACCACCGCCCACAAATTTTAGATTGTCGACTAATTGGTAGGTAAGCATACCGTACACTCCGCCGATGTTCTCCTGCCCCGTGTAGTTGTTCTGGGGCAGTGACTGATCGATGAGGTAGTTGCCGATCTGGTACCGGTCGTTCTCCAACTGCTCGAGGATACCGATGTTACCGGCGGAGACGAATCGGTTCTGGTCACCCGCTAGCTCATCCAGCGTAGTGGCATTAAAGCCGGATTCCAGGCGGAAGCGGTCCTCCTGGCTCGTACGGTCCTTCATGCTGTACAGTCCGCCAAACTTAAAGAGCTTTCCGGGTCCGGCGAAGGGTATCGTAACGTCCACTTTGCCTACGTACTGCCGGTCCTGGAGGTTTCTCCAGAAGTAGAAGGGGGTTGTTGGTATCCGCTCCGCCAAAACCGTACCGTCCTTCCTCGATATTGAAGGTGTTTTCGAAAAATCGCGTCTGTGGTTCGTACTGTGAACTCCTGACGTAGCTGCCGCGCCACTCAATTTTAGTGTTATTGAGTGTAGGAAGGTTGTGCTCTCCACCCAGTTGGAAATTGTCGGTCTCCTGCTCCACAAAACTCAACTGGGACCCCTGGAGTAGCCGAGGATGAAAATAGGTTATCGGGGCGCTCTCCCTCAATGGTACGGCTGATCTTCTCCGCCCCATGATTGTACATGGCCGTAAGGTTGAACTCGGTGTTTTCGCCGATTCGGTAGGCTGCTCCTACCAAGCCGGACAGCGTCGGATTTTCTACGCTGCGATTCGCGACAAAATCGCCGTTGTTACGTAAATTGGAACTAGTGATATCAAGGATCTCCCAGTTTCCCTCGCGGTAGTTGACCAGGTTCTGGTAATCTTGCTTAAAGCTCAGCGTACCGATCAAACCAAGCGTATTGTTACCCAACTGGTATTTATTGCCGTAGGTGAGCGACAGGCCGTGGTCGAGAAAGCTTTTTTTGCGCGTCGGGCGCACTTCGGGAATAACACTGTTTATGGCTTCGTCGAGCGCATTTGCTGACTCAGCGTCACCACTGCGGCGTGCCCTCCCCTCGCTACTACGCGTAAGAAGTTGCCGAAAGCTGAGATCGTCGAATGCCGGAGACAAAGCCCGGCGGTTATCGTAACCAAAGTAATCTGCGCTTCCTCCTGTGTGGGTTAGAAAATCGTCCCGCAGGTTACTCTGTGTATTATACCCCGTACTGAGTGTTACCGTGAAAGTGGGAAGATCGGGAAATTTTTTTGGTCCGGATATCGACATTGCCTCCCGTAAAGTTGCCGGGCTGGTCGGGGGTAAAGGTCTTGGCCGTCGATATATTATCGATTAGATTAGTCGGTATGAGGTCCAGTTGCGCACTGTTGCGGTACGGATCGGTGGATGGGATCGTCAGTCCGTTCAGCTGGGTAAGGGAGTAGCGGTCACCGAGACCACGGACAAAGACGTACTTGCCTCCTTCGATGTTGGTGCCGGTAACCTTACGTAGCGCTCCACTTGCGTCACTGGCTCCATAACGGGACATTTCCTGAATGGAGAGGTTGTCCGATATCACGGCCGATTCTTTTCGTAGCAGCAGTACGGACACCTCGGTGTTAGTTACTCGTTCAGCCTTAACGGTAACGTCGATATCGAGTGCTACACCACCGGCATCGCTGAGCACAACGTCTTGGTAGGTGATCGCACCCTCCTTGACTTCCACGCCCTCTACCGCCTTGGTGGGGTAGCCCGTGTAGGTGAATTCGAGATTATAAACGCCCGGAGCGAGCTTGAGGCTATACTTACCATCGAAGTCGGTTGCCGTGCCGGTGGTGGTGCCCTGTAGCACTACGTAAGCACCGATGATCGACTCACCGGTGGCTTCGTCAATAACGGTACCCGATATAGCGCCCTGGCTGAAGGCTAGGTAAGGAAGTAACCAGAGTAGAACGAATAAACTGAGGGGTTGAAAACACTTGAGTCCCATTGTATTGGATTGATATGAGGGAATAGCCGCTTGAAGCAGAAGTGCTCCAAAGCGGCTAAATAGTGGACTCTTGGGTCCGGGATGTGCACTAGATCAAAAACAACTTACCGGCTAACCACAAAGCGTTGAGCTACTGCACCGGCATCTGTACGCATTACCACGAAGTAGTGACCGCTGGGGTAGGAAGAAACTTCGAGCGTATACTTATTCACGCCAGCAGGACGCCGGCCCAACGAGGTCTGTTCGACGAGGCGTCCCGTCTGATCGTAGATTGTTAAATCGACGGTGGAAGCGGTGGGCAGTTCGATCGACAGCGTAGTCAAGGAGCTAGCTGGGTTAGGAGCGGGTACCTCCAGTACGAGACCGTTGTTGCGGCCAAAATCAACGGTACTAGTTGACAATTCAATTAAGTATCCCCGGTCGTAGGTGTACGTCCAGTCCACCCAGTAGTCTTCGCTGGGCCCAAAAGCACCACGGTAGGCCGTTGCAGTGTAGAAGGTGTCCGTGGTGGGAGGGGTAGCGCCTCCGCTCAGGGCCGGAGAACCAGCCATCGGACGAGGATCGACCCCGTTTCCATCGGCGCCACCATCCTCTGAAGCTTCAAAGGTCACACGGCCGAGCATGGGGTCGACGGCCAGATTGCCTTCAGCGATCAGCTTGGCTACAATGGTGTCGGCGAGATCGTCATTGTCTACGCGTACGAAATCGGAGAACTCATTGCCGTTACCGAAGTTCCAGAAGATGTTGTTCTGCAGTTGAAACTCATCCCCTACGTAACGATTTTGGGACGTGTCCTGTAGACGGAGACCATCCTCGCCGAATTCGGTGAAGATGGAATTATTGTAGCTAATGGCAGCTTGATTACGGATGCGAAGACCGGTGTTGTTCTCACCGTTGTCACCATCGGTACCCATGCCGATGTAGGTGGCATTCCACACCGTCTGTACGGGTCCGAATTCGGAGGGATTTTCCGAACCGTCGTGCTCGCCTCCGTTCTGGTTGTTACCAGATTGATCATTCGGTAACTGCATCGTAACCCAGAACTGGCCCCGGCCAGACCATCCCTGATCGGTGTCGAAACTATCATCGCCGCAGTATGCGACCAGGGCATACTTGATATCCACGCTTCCGCCGAAAATTTCGATGCCATCGTCAGAGTTTCCAAAGATTTCGATGTACTCAATGCGGGTGCCACTGCCTACGCCACCGAGAGTAAGACCGTTGATCTCGTTGTTATCGGCCAGCGTTGCACCAGCAAAGAGAACAGAGACGTAGGTCAGGCTACCACTGCTTTCCGTATCATCGTTTGCGTCACCTCCACCATAGATGGTGCGGTCTTGAATAGGAATACCCTCGACGTTGGCCGTACCGAGACCATTTTCATCGCCTACACTTGCATTACCTAGAACGATAACGCCGCCCCAGGAGCCGCGCTCGGCCGGTACCGAAAAGGTGTCGTCTTGTCCCTCGGCAGTAAATACGATGGGCTCATCGGCCGTACCATTGGCAAAAATTTGGGCCCCGCGTGTGATAATTAGCGCAGAGGCAAGATCATTGGAACTACTGGGGTCCGCCAGGCCTTCGATCCGTGTGCCGGCCTCGATATTGAGGGTACCTCCATCTTCCAGAAAGACATAGCCGTCAAGTTGGTAGACGTTGTCACTGGTCCAGTTGTACGTTTCGCCGGCAACTAGGTCGGCATCGGTGATAACCACCGTTTCCTGCGCAAACGCCACCACCGAAAGCAGCAGCGCGGCAAGGAGAAGAGTAAGTCTTTGATTCATAGGAGTTGTATTGATTCTTTGAGCGTTAATCCGCCGCAAAGGTCCTCAACCACCATGAACTCCAGGTACGAAGTGCGTTAACTTATTGTTACGTCTAGACTAAGTTTACGTCAGCCTCGCGGAGTGGGCACACGCTCCAGCAACTCGAGGGCTCTAAGGATGGCCCCGGCGTTATCGTCCATACGCTCATCGGCCCCCTCCACCTTGTCCGTCAGTCCGATCAGGTAACAGCCCGCCGCACGGGCCGCCTCGCCGCCGGGACCGCTATCCTCAATGGCAATGCACTGATCGGCCGGTAAACCCAGCCGTTCGGCGGCCAGGAGGTAGATGTCCGGCGCCGGCTTCATGTGCTCCACATCGGAGGCCGTCACGCTGATGGGCGTAAAGCGCTCTAGGCGAGCCGCCGCAATCATGACGTCCGCGTCCTTGCGCCCGCTATTTGTCGCAATCGCCAGGGGAAAGCCCGCCGCCACTACCCTACCCAGCGCCTCGTCTACGCCGGCAAACGTTCTCCCGTCCGTAGCCACCGCATCGTGGTACCGTTTCTGCTTTTTGGCGATCAGCTCTTCCACCGTAATGGGCAAGCCGTCCTCCGCTACCTCGTGCCGGGCCAGCACCTTGTCACTGGTACCGATCCACTGCTCGAACCAGTGTTCGTCGTAGTCGATACCAAATTCTTCGGAGAGCGTATCGAGCCAGGCCTGACAGTGCAGGGGCTCGGAGTCGGCCAGGGTGCCGTCCAGGTCGCAGAGCAACCCCAGTAATTTACGATCTGCCATTTACCGCAGCACCACCCGCTTCACCACCTCCACCCCCCGGTGTAGGATAGCCCCCGCGTCAATGATGGGTTTGCTGACTTCCCGGAGCTGCTCGAACTTACCTTCCTCATGCAGGCGTACCGTACGGCCGACCAAAAAGCCGGAACAGGTAGCGCTCAGGAAGAGGAGTACCGCAAAAACGGAGAGTAGTTTGAGTTTCTTGGGTTGCATAGCGACTGCGAATATAGGACTTTTACGAATATCTAGCAAACCCAGACGTGGGTGCGCCTAGCGGCGCGTTTATACAACCACAGAGCGCGCAGAGGACACAGAGGTTACATCTCTAACGCATGCGTGACGGCAAACTCTGCGTCCCTCCGTGTCCTCTGTGGTTCAAACCGCTTACCAGCGGAGCTGCGCGTTTAAAATTCCCGCATCACATTCACCAAAGTCTCCACCCCCTCATACGGCATACTGTTGTAAATACTAGCCCGGAAGCCCCCCACGCTACGGTGACCGGTGATGGCATCGCAGCCCGCCGCCTCGGCCGCCTCCAGGAAGCGGGGGGTATCGGCTTCGTCGGTGCACACGAAGGTCACGTTCATGAGGCTGCGGCTAAAGGCATTGGCCACCGTTCCCCTGAACTTCGGGTTTCGGTCAATCTCGTCGTAGAGCAGTTTGGCCTTGCGCTCATTGTGCCGCTCCATGGCCGGTACCCCGCCCTGCTCCTTGATCCAGCGCAGGGTGAGCAGCATGACGTAGATGGGGTACACCGGCGGGGTATTGAAGGTGCTGCCGCCGGCGATGTGGACGCGGTAGTCGAGCATGCTGGGCAGGTCGCGCTTGACGGTGCCCAATAGGTCTTTACGTACAATCACCAGAGTCACACCGGCCGGTCCGAGGTTCTTCTGCGCTCCGGCGTAGATGATCCCGAATTTTTTCAGGGGTACGGGCCGGCTAAAGATGTCCGACGACATATCGGCCACCAGCGGAGCGGTCGTCTCGGGCCACTCTTTGAACTGCGTACCGAAGATGGTATTGTTGCTGGTCACGTGCACGTACTTCAATCCCTCGGGCACCGTATACCCGGTGGGGATATGGTCGTAGTTCGTGTCCTTGGAACTGGCAATCACGTTCACCTTACCGAATAGCTTGGTCTCCTTAATGGCCTTAGCGCTCCAGGCTCCGGTGTCGAGAAAGCCAGCCGTCTCGTCGGGGTTGAGCAGGTTCATGGCCGTGTAGAAAAACTGGGTGCTGGCCCCACCCGAGAGGAAAAGTACGCCGTACTCGTCGCCCACCTGCATCAGCTCACGCACCAGGGCTTCGGTCTCGATGAGCACGCTGTCAAAGGCATCGGAGCGGTGGCTGATCTCTAGGATCGAAAGGCCGCTACCGTCCAGATCGGCTACGGCCTCCGAGGCCTGCTGCAGCACCGAGGCGGGCAGGATGGCCGGTCCGGCACTAAAATTAATCTTTTTGAGGACGTTGGTGCTGGTCATGGGGCATGCAATTGTGGGGCGAAATTAGACAAATGCGGGGGAGCCGGGAAAGTTTGTTTTGCGGGAACGCGGGTGCAGCGCGGGTGGCAGAAGAAAACGCACCACTACGAGCCCGGAATGCATCCTTATATTGTCGCACCAACCCGCAGTTCCAATATGCAACGCACTTTTTCACTTCTTGCTACCAATCTGCTCCTCGTACTCCTGAGTGTAGCCTGTACCCCGAAAGCAGCCGGCCCCTCCACGACGGAGGCTGCACCGGCGTCCGCGCCCACTACCCCGACCACTACACCGGCCGCCGGGGAGGAGGAACTGAGCAGCTGCCGCAAATTCAGCGATGCGCGCAGCCCCGACGATGCCGAGACGAACTACGTCATCTACCGCGCCGCGCTCAAGGCCCAGGAGATGGACCGGGCCATGCAGGTGTGGCGGCAGGTCTACGCCGAAAGCCCCGCCGCGGACGGCCGCCGCCCCACCGTGTATACCGACGGTGTGGTCTTTTACAATTACCTGATTCAGCAAAATCCGGACAAGAAGGAGGTGTACGGCGACTCCATCATTCAGCTCTACGAGCAGGCGCGGCAGTGCTACCCGAGTGATGGGTATATGGCCGGCCTACAGGCCTTCGATAGCTACTATACCTACCCCGGCTCGGCGACGGACGAGGAGATCTACGCGCTCTTCAAGGAAAGTATCGAGGTGGACGGTCCGGAGGATTTCCAGTACTTCATCGTCAACCCAATGTCGCGCCTGGTGGTGGACATGCACGAGGCCGACAAGATCGACGATGCCGAGGCCAAGGAGGTGGCTACCGCCCTGATGACCCGCCTCGATAAGGGACTGGCCGAGTGTGAGGGCGAAATGTGTCAGGCCTGGCAAACCATTGAGGCTTACGCACCGAGTAGCCTGCAGTACTTCGAAACGGTGAAGGGCTTTTACGACTGCGATTACTACGTGCAGGAATACTACCCGGACTTCCAGGAAAGCCCCGACGACGTGGACGTGATCACCACCGCCTACAGTCGCCTGAAGTGGGCGGACTGTGCCGAGGACCGGCCGGAGTTCCAGGCCGTAGCGGCCGCCTACGAGACTAAGCGGCAGGAGATCGCCGCGGCCAACCCCAGCTCCGGCGGGGGCGGAAACATCCTGCGGCAAGCCTACGATGCCCTGCAGAACGGCAACTCCAGCCAGGCCGTAAAACTCTTCGAGCAGGCGGGCGACGAGGCCACCGACCCGGAGCGGAAGGGGCGCTACTACCTCACCGCGGCCAAGGTATACTACAGCAACCTGCGTAACTTCTCCCAGGCCCGGGCAATGGCGCGCAAATCGGCCGCGGCCAACCCAAACTCCGGCGAGCCTTACATGCTCATCGGTACGCTCTACGCCAGTAGCGGTCCGCTGTGTGGCCCCGGCACGGGCTTCGACTCCCAGGTGGTGACCTGGCCGGCCATCGACATGTG
>CATQHI010000004.1 GCA_958295895.1 Saprospiraceae bacterium
AGTAAGGGTGTGACATCATTTGAAGTAGATGCACGAGCTAAACGTTTTGGTGGATATCGGATGATCGGCCAAGGAAAATACCGAGCATCAGTCTTCTACCAAACCGGTGGTAATCTCGACCTCACCGCGGGGTCGCAGGGGCCCACCCGGCGTTACTGAAAGCAGCTCATCCGGCCTGCCCCCATATAGCCACCATACGATACGGTGGCCGCCGCTACGTCGAGCTCGTGGCGCTTGACGTTTAGGAGCTTAAAGGAATAAAAATTTATTGGATCGCCCATACCGGCGGTGACCAGATCGAGGTAGCCATCACCATCGAGGTCGGTGAGTAGGGGCGTGGAGCCCAGGTTGGTGCCGATCTCCGGGACCAATAGCCGTCGTGCCGGACCGCGACCGCCCGGGAATACGTATAGATCGTTCGACCGGTAGGTTTCGGAGTGAATCTTGCTTCCGATCACCGTCGTCTTATTGATACACACCAGTACATCGCTCGTACCGTCCGCATCGAAGTCGGCCACTACCGGAGAGGCGTACTGAAAGGTGCCCAACGTATCGGAAGATACGATTGCCCCGCTGCTACCGTCTACCAGCACGTGCAGGGTGTAGTCGGTATCCGGCCAGGGGCCCTTACCGAAGCTGGCGAAAAAGTCGGGTACGTTATCGTCGCCCGTAAAGTAGCCCGGGGCGGGCATGACGTAGGTATCGAAATCTCCCGCCGGGCCGGCGGACCAGAGTTTCTGGTTGGAGTGACCGTCGGTAGCCACCAGCCGGCCGTCGACCGTAGCGATGACGATGTCGGCCACGCCGTCCGCCGTCAGGTCGGTCAGCACCGGGGGGGCGATCATTCCCTTTTTATTACCCCGAACGATGATCCGAGACGACGCGAGGCTTCCGGCCAGTAAGGAATCCAGCGCGACCCGGTAGAGGTTGCCGCTGATGTCCTCCCCGCCCGTGCCGTAGATCACTTCGGGGCCGGCACCAAAATCGTGGACCAGGGGAGAGACATAGGTTTCCTTACCGTCCGGTACGGCTACCTTACTGATGGTGCGGCCGGTCTTGCCGCTCAAAATCATTAGGTAGCCCGCCGGACGATTGGGGTCTCCCCGCCTGGCCTTGACGAAGCCCCCGTAGGCGGTAAGTAAGTCTTCGACTTGATCGCCATCCGCATCCGTGATCCACTGCGCGGTGTAAAAATTGAGGAGGGTGGTGTCATTCACGTAGTCCAGCCCAGTATCGTAGGGTAGATATTCCCACAGTATGCTACCCTTGCGGCCGTCGATGGCCTTAAAGGAGGCCGAGCGCCCACCGATGAAGACATCGTCGGTGCCATCGCCCGTCACGTCCCGTAGGACAGCGGTGCCCACAACCTGGTTGTGGCCCTTCACCTCCCAGAGGATGTCGCCGGTGATGCCATCGAGAGCGATGACGGATGCTTCTACCGGATCGAATTCCTGGGCCGCCCCGCCGATGATGATATCGAGGTAGCCATCGCCATTTAGGTCCGTGGCCACGGGAGAGGAGGAGGCACCGACGGCGGGGATCATGGTCGTCCACTGATCGGCTTCGAAGGTACAACCGGTGAGTAGTACCACCAGCAACGACACGAAGTAGCATTCAGCAGTAACAGGGTTCATATGGGTGGCGCAACTGATAATAAGAGGTACTGCTGGTGGAGTAGCCGAACGATCGATCGTCGTGCAAAACGTCCAATTGCGACAAGAGTTGGAACAAACGTTTAGATTGCCATGATGGAGCTCACCGCGATCCCTCGCTGTTTCAGTACTCTTCTGTGTATTGCGCTTGTGGTACTGTGTACCTCTTGCGTTTCCTATCGGCGAATCCCTACTTTAGGCGAGGCGGTAGAGAAAGAGGTACTGCCAAGAGCGTACGTTTCTAATGCTGCCGAATACCGTGCTGAGTACAAAATGTTGCGGTACGCTAACCGCTACCATGTAGTCCCTGACTCCTCTCAGGCAGATGTACGAATTGAACTACAGCCGCTACAAGCCCTACCGGTAGGATGTGTCACTCCTCAACTCGCCGTTAACTTCCTTAGCCTTGGGTTCTACCCCGTTAAGTTCGTGCAGGGATACGTTTTTAGTTATAGCGAAGTCAGCCAGGGGGATCGCACTGACCACCGGGAACAGATTAATATAACAAGCCATATGTCATGGTTTCACTTATTCTCCTTTCGGAAAAGCCGCAAAAGAGCAATCGGTAAGTCGTTGCACCCGCGCGCCGCCGCCCGCCCTATTCTACTGTCCTACTAGTATTTCCAGTCCGCGGTCCAGCACCACGTCCCGCCCACGTAGATAGTCCGCCAGCGAGGGCTGTATTGGCACGTCTACCTGTACGCCAGGACCTACATAGTCCCGTCCATCAGCGTAGGTGTTGCGCTTGGTGCAGATGCGCGCCCGGCCACCACCCGGAAGGTCCAGGAGCAGCGGCTGACCGGTACTCCCAAAACTCGGCTCCCCCACGTAGGTGAACTGCGCAAGGGTATCGGCCACCACCAGGAAGTTCTCGGCGGAAGAGGCGGTTACGGTGCTGACCAGTACTACCACCGGCATGTCGTATACGGTATCGGCCGGCAGCAAGGTGTCGGGTTCGCTACGGTACCAGCGCTGCCCCCGGTAGGCGGCAAGCGACTCTCGGGCAAGCACCGAAGTAGTGTCCGTTTCCGGGTGCTGGCTGTAGAACTGTCCGAAGGCCTCGTAGGCAGGGATATGTTCCGGGGAGTACCAGGCCGGGGTAAGTAAGGGAGTGTGCGTAAAGTGGCGCAGGATAGCGTAGCCGTAGGCGCTGTTGCCTCCTCCGTTTTCCCGCAGGTCGATGATCAGGCCTTCGCACCCGGCAAGCTGATCGCGGTAGGTATTGAAAGTGTCTACGACTGATCCATCACTGAAGGTATTGAGAGCGAGGTAGCCGATCTTGGATTGGAGCATCCGGAAGCTAGCCGGGGGGCGGTTGGGACGTCGGTGGACCCAGTTGGCCGTTCCGAACGCCTGCCGGGTAAGCGTTCTTTCAGTGAGGGTGCCCCCCGGTAGTTCGACCTCAATGCGCACCGAGCCACCCTGTAGTCCCTTCAGTAAATCTTGCACCCCCAGCATCCGCAGCGTATGGTTACCGCCGGCGGCGAGGTAGGGGTAAATGCTATCGCGCAGGTAGTCGGCTACGGGGATACCATCCACCCGTAGCACGATCGTACCCAGGGGTAGGGAATCGACTAGGGCAGAGTCAACATTAGTCACTACGATCTGCTCACCGAACGCCCGCAGTTCCACCGGTGGACTACCGTACTGCTGCTGGACATCGGCCGGGGGGTAGATATTCGTGTGTCCGTCCCGCAGTTTAGCACAGAGTCGCTCCAGCAACCGGTAGTACTCCCGGTTGCTCTGCTCGCGCTGTGCCAGGTAGAGGTATTCCGGTAGTAGCGCCTCCCAGTCCAGCTCCGGCAACTGGTTGAAGAAGGCGAAATTGTACTTCACCTCGGACCAGAAGCGGACTAGTCCGTAGGTGCGCTGAGCGGCAGTAAGTTGCTGACCAGGTAGCATTCCGGAGGCTTGAATACTAGGGGGGATCAGTGCTTCGGCTACTGCACTCAAAACGGTATCCAGTCGGCGCAACCGATGCTCGTACTCCCTCACCCGGTCGGCCGGCGTCGACCCTTCGAAGTTAGGGGCGGGCAAAGCAAGGTCATGGTGGTAGAGAACGATAGCCTGCTCGGTATGCAACGCAAAGCGCACAGCATCCCTCGGCTCGGCCTTCCTGAAGTGCAAAGTGTAACCCTGCAGGGCCATACCGGAGTAGCGGCCGATCCAGTCGTCGTACAGTTGCTCTACGGAGTCGCCGAGTGCGGAATTGGCGTAGACGCTGATCCACTCGCTTCCACCAGCCTGTTGCATGGATAGAAAGGGGGAAATAAGCGGCGATAGGCTATCTGCGGTGGGTGCTTCCCCTTTTCTCAGTCCTAGCTGGCCTAAATCCGTAGCAAGCAGTTGGAGCAGGTCATCAGTGAGCGCGACTGTATCAGCATACTGCTTTACCAGACCGAGCTTCTGAAAGGGCAGCCGCTGGGGGGTGTAAGGATCATAGTGCTGGGCCCGGGCGCTGAGACCGATCAGGCAACATAAAACTGTGTAGATAAGGGAGCGGATCATGACATCAGCGATAGCCGGTTCAGGAGGTTGATGGTTACACCGCTAATATAAGTGGTGGGCAAAGGTTAATCGCCCAAGAACGTCTCCATAAACAAGCGTGCAAACGGAGAAACAAATACATCCTCCCTATACCCCAATTCCCCAAACGGAGCCGATAGATTCTCCCCGTTAGACAGCACGATGAACGTCAGATCCTCGTCAAGATACTTGAGGTAGAGCCCGGAAAAGCTGCCGGGCTGCCAGCCGTAGTGCCACACCACCCGGCGGCCGGCGGGATCCTGCTGCACGAACCAGCCCAGGCCGTAGGGGATGGGTTCACCGGCGTTGTCGAGCTGATTGGTCCAGGCAGCCCGCTGACTCTCGGCCGAGATGAGCCGGTGATCGCGAATAGCCCGGTCGAAGTTTGCAAGGTCTGATGCGTTGGAAACGATGCCCGCCCCGGCATTCACGTCGGGGGAGGGGTACTCAGCCAGGATACCTGACCTGGCGGTAGTAGTCCTCATAGCCAAGTATCAGCGGCTTGATGGGGTCGTTTATAGCTAACTGCCCCGCCTCCTGTAGTTGCAGCAGGATGGTGGCGGCGATGGGCTTGGTCAGGGAGGCAATGCGGTAATTGGTCGCCGGGGTCGCTGGTGCAAATGTCTGTAGATCGGCAAAGCCCAGTCCGCCCTGCAGCAAGATGCTGTCCCCGCGCAGGACTACGTAGCTCGGCCCCGGAACGTGGTAGTGGGTGCGCAGGGAATCGAGCCGGGCGGTGAAGCGGGCCGTATCGGGGGTAGTGGTCTGGGCGTGGCTCACGGTGAGAGTGGCTAGTAGTAAGCCTCCCAGCAGGAGGATCCGACGTAGTAGGGCGGTGATTTGATGGTGGCTTGAGCGGGCGATTAGGTGTTACAAACCTAGGAGGAAGGTGGTAAGGACACGAATTTCTTCGACCAACGCCCGCACCTGCGGCCCCGCCCCGGTAGTATGGCACTTACTTTCTTACGAATGACAGTCTGGCCAGGTCCCGCTGCTTGGTCAACACTTTGTCCAGTTTCTTGGTGATAGGTAAAAGCAGGGTCTGCAACTCCCGAGAAAAGCCATTTAGGGGTTCCCCCTCCTCGCGATCTTTCCGATTAAGTCCCTTGCGAATGGCCCCGGCCATGAGGTAGCTGGAGTGGATGTTAATGAACTTCACGTCTCTCAGCTCGAAGCCCGCGACCTCAAAGAGTTGCTGGTAGTAGGTGACGGGGCGGCCCAGGCAGAGCTCGTCGCCGGCAATAGGATCGTCGATCCGCTCGAAGATGTGTATCTCGGACTTCGCTACCCGTACGATCTCCCGACTGATCGCCTGTAGCATAGCCTCGTCGGTATTGTGCTGAAGCACCGTAGCGGTGAAGACGACGTCAATGGAATCATCCCCGAAGGGCAGGGTCGTACCGTCGATCTTTTGCACCTCCACCTTCCCCTCCGGTAGGTTTTTACGGGCTAGATCGACCATGTTCTGAGAGATGTCGACGCCGTACAGCGCGCTCGGGGAGAAGGTATCCAGGATGTACTGAAGGTTGCCCCCGTGACCGATCTCCAGTACGGATTTACCGTCTAGCGAAAGAGAGGCCAGCATCTCCAGGAAGCGTTCGCGTTTGTAGCGGTAGTAGGGCTCATCGTCGCCGGCGACTAGATTACCTGCTTGCCGTGCACCAATGCGTTCGGCTACGGTGGACCAGTAGGGTTCGGGGTGGTAGGTGGTGTCCTTCACGGAAGCTAGTTTTTGTAAATAAAGTTAGGTAAATGGGGACATCAGGCTCAATTTACAAACCCCTCCCCCACCACCGCGTCCTTACGCGGATCGAAAACCCGATTGGAGGTGGCACCGCCCTGCCAGGTGTAGAGGTAGCGGTCGTCGTAGAGGGAACGGTAAAGGACGGTGAAGGTCAGTTGTTCCGTTTTGTTCTCCAGCAGTGCAGCGAAGCCAAGATTAGTCGAAAGATCCAGCCACGTAATTTCTTCTCCGGCCTGCATAATTCCATGATTCAGTCTCACATTGTTAATATAGTTCGGTATACTATCTGGCGGACCTAAGGCGAGGTAGAGATCACCCCAGGAAGTCAATCTGTGCCCATCAAAATCAACCAAGACCTCATCAATCGCTGCCGGCCCAACACCACTATTAACTACCGTAAAGTAGAGGGATTCAATGCGCCGGGTGGAGAGGTTATAGCTGCGGTTGACGGCGATGTCCAGGATCGGCCGTACCGAGGCCCGCGCCTGCCGATCCATCAGCTCGCTCTGCCGGATCATGACCCGCGTCTGCGTGATCGACACCACCAGGGCGCACACACTGATGAGGGTGACGCCGAGGGCGATGATGTTTTGGGGGTTGCGCCAGAAGCTTTGCATGGTGGGGGAAATATACTGCACCTGCGGCCGCGCCCCACTCGATTTGCAGCGCAACGCGCGTACCCCTAGCTTGCAGGTCCTATGACCGCCCCCAACACCCACCTCCAGGACGCCGCCACTAAGCTAGTCCAGGCCGCTACCGGCTACGCAGATGATACGCTCACCGAGGAGCTCACCGGTATCGTCAAACTTCACGCCTCCCTAGCCATCGCCGGTGCCTTCGTGCCCGTACCCGGCCTGGACCTGGCCGCCCTGGCCGCCAATACCTGGACGATGTACGTGCGCATCAACAAGGAAGCCGAGCTGCCCTTCGAAAAGAACGTGGTCAAAAGCATCGCCACCGGGGTGGTCACTACCCTGGGCTCGAACGTAGCCGGAGTGCTCGCGGTGAGTACCGTAGCGAAGTTCATACCGGGGCTGGGCTCCATTGGCGGGGGAATGCTGCTGGCCGCCACGATGTACGGCGTCACCCTGGCCGCCGGCGTAGTGTACATGCGCGCCCTGGCCGGACTCAAAGCCTGGGAAGACGACTGGCGGGGCGTAAGCCCTCAGGATGTGGAACGGGCCGTCAACGACGTCATGCAGGACAAGCAGGCGATGAAGGACATCATCGAGGATGGAAAACAGTATTATAAGGCGAATAAGGATAGTATCAACCGGCAGCGGAAACAGGAGGACCATTCCACCTCGCCCACACCACCGCCGCCGCGCAAGAAACCTGAGGAGCCTAATCCTTACGATGAGTGGTTTAAGTGAGTTGACTATACATTCAGCTCCACCAGCGGGAACGTAAAACCGGTCGACGGGCTATACACCCTACCGGGTTTATCGTGAGTAGGATTCCAGGCATACGCATAGCCAAATACGTGGCCCTCGTTTTCGCCCGAGGCTGATTTAACCGGAGACATTACACTTACTTTGCCCGAAACCTCGCGCGTCGCTGCTCTCGGCAATGGCACTAGCAGCCACCGGGTCGTTGAGCTCACGGCCCTGCGCCAGCAGGAGACTCTGTACGATGGTCAGGTTGTTCTTCGTGCGGTGGTGCATCTCGCTGAGCAGACCGGCTTTCTCCTCCAGGGCCTCGCGAATGGTGGTAGCCTGGTCGGCAATGGTGCGGTTGGCCCGCCACAGCAGGAAGATTCCCCCCACGCTCAGGAGCAATGCGGCGCCGATGCCACACAGTAGGGTAAGCTGCCGCTGCTGGGCCAGTAGCTGAATCTCGCGGTCCTTCTCTAGTCGCCGGATCTCCCCCTGGTTGAGTTCGTTCTGGTATTTCGCCTCCATATCTAGCAGGGCTACCTGCCGGTCGCGGTTAAGGAGGCTGTTCTCCAGCTGCAGGTGGCGGCGCAGGGCTCGGACGGCCTCATCATCCCGGCCCGCGGCGGAGTAAACATCCGCTGCCACCAGGTAGGCGTGTGCCGCCTGATTGAGGTCCTGCTGGGCATCGGCGCGTTCCAGCACGCCGGCAATACGGGTGCCGGCGGGGGCCAGGCGACCCAGTTGGAATTCGTAGCGCGCTAGCCAGATTTCCGCTTCCAGCAACTCGTTTTCGTAGCCTACCCGCCGTAGGTTTTCAATGCTAGCCTCGATCAGCGTTTGGGCCTCCGCGTAACGCCCCTGAAGGTGGTACACCCTCCCCAGCATTCCCCCCGAATGGCGGTCCCCGAAGCCCAGTTGGTTGCCGATCTCGCCCACCCGTTTGAGGTGCCGTTCGGCGGCCACGTAGTCTCCACGGGCCGTTTCGAGTCGGCCCAGTACGATCAGCCAGATCCAGTCTTCATTCGGGTCTTTACCTGGTGACCGCAGCTGGTAGACGACCGCGACGGCGCCTACACCCTACTGGCCGAGCAGGCGGCCAGGGTGGTTGCTACCCTGCCCTGGGGTTTTTGGCGGGCCTTTGAGATGCGCGTGGAGGGGTATGCTTACCAGGAAATCGCCGTGACGCTAGACATTCCGGTGGGCACGGTGAAGAGTCGGGTGTTTGCGGTACGGAGTCGGCTGCGGGAGGTGTTGTGAAGCAGTAGGGCAGCCTCCTACTCACTCAAGCCGCTGGTAGGCAGCCGGGTGCGTGAGTATATAGTTCCAAAGCAGCTCCGTCTCACACACCGTCAAATACACCTGACTGCCGTAGGCCATCATCAGCTCCCGCTCACTACCGCCGTGGCAGTTCACCCCCGCCGTAGTACTGCCGCTGTTATTGGTCGCGCATTTTCCGTAGCACTCGTCGGCGGCGACCAGGTCCACGCCATTGCAGGGGTTATCGCACTTAAAGGTGTGATCCAGCCCCCGGGTATGACCGAACTCGTGGGCGATCACCCGCGCCGGTGTCCAGGTATCGTGACTTCCCCGCAGGTAGCGCTGCAACTGATTGTATACAAAAATGCGGTTGCTGCCCACGCCGGTAGTAGCTCCACTCGGGGATGAGCTCTTACTGCGGTAAGCGGTAAACACGATGTTTAGGGCGTCCTTCCGGTAGGCGATGGGCTGGCGGGCAGCGTAAAAAAAGGCACTACGCAGTGGCTCTTTTTTGCCGTTCAGGTAGACGAAACGAATTTTGGTATCCTTCATGCCTGGGTAGTCCAGCAGGGCGGAGCGGAAGCGGCCGTTCATCTCCCGCATCAGGTAGTACATCAGCACATCGGCGCGCAGCTTTTCGTGTCCGCCGTGGGCCAGTACCAGCGAGTCCTGCGGGTCGGTGACGAAGTTGGTCCCGTCCTCCAGCGCCACGAAGTGGAAGGCTACGGCAAAGGTCACCTCGGGCAGGCGGGGCAGGTCCTCGACGGTCATTCGGTCGGGGGTCTCCTGGGCGGGGAGCGCAGGTGCAAAGCTCAATGAACAGAGCAGTGTCAGTAGCAAGCAGCGGGGCATATGGGGTAAACGTGCGCAGCGGGTAAAATCTTGGGCTGACCTACTCGCCAGCACGCATCGCTTGCACCTTATAGTAAAAGATGATCCCCGATAGACTAGCCGTAATCGCATTGGCCAGCATCAGCGGAATATCGTGGATCAGGTAGCCGTACACGAACCACAGGATGGTGCCAAAAAAGAGCATCGAGAAGGTGACGATGGAGAGATCCTGGGTGGCTCGCTCGCGGATGGTTTTGTACGCCTGGGGAATGAAGGCAATGGTAGTGCAGATAGCCGCGATAAAGCCCAGTAATGCGCTGGTGGTCATAGAGTATGGCTTAGGCCAAAAACGTACAACACCGGCGTGGGCGGTAAGGTGCGTGCAACCCGCGCGAACGGTGCTCGTCTTTAGAGAAAACAAGTCAATATGAAGTACCTACTGATCCTACTTTGTCTCGGCATAGGGCTTACCGCCGGCGCCCAGGCGACCTACGGTAGCAACGGAAAAAATGACCGCAACCGCATTGTCGGCAACGGGGAGGTAACCGTGGAGAACCGCCCCGTAGACGACTTTGAGGAGCTAACCTTTTGCTGCAATCTGCGCGTGGAGCTCACCCAGGGACCCACCACCGAGGTGCGCGTCGAGGCGGAGAGTAATCTGCTTCCCTACGTCAAAACGGAGGTGTCCGGCAAGCGGCTGCGGATCGGCTTTCGCGACAACGTGAACTTCCGCTCGAAGGAGCCCATCGTGGTCTACGTCACCGTACCCACCCTGACGTACATTGGTGGAGAGGCCGGCGGACAGCTACAAATGCAATCGGCCTTTACCGGCGAGCGCATGGAGCTCGAAGCGGGTAGCGCGGCCTTCATTGAGGCGGAATTCAGCGGGGCGGAACTGCGCGCACGGGCCGATAGCGGCGGGCACATCGAAGTAAAGGGAAGTGGTAAGTCAGTAGACGCGGCGGCCAGTTCGGGAGGTGCCGTATCGGCTCAGCACTACCTGGCCGAACGGGGGGAAGCCGAGGCCAGCAGCGGCGGCGGTGTGGACATCAACGTCAGCGAAGCCCTGGAAGCCGATGCCAGCTCCGGCGGACGGGTCAGCTACCGTGGCGAAGCCACCAACATAAACGTACGTAGTGGCTCGGGCGGCTCGGTCCGCAAGAACTAGTCCCCCACCCCGGTGGTCAGCTCCGCCCCGAAGGCACGCACGAACTCCCCCACCTCCCGCCCATCCATCAGCGCGTGGTGGCCGTGGATGCTTACCGGCATGCCCAGTCGCCCATCGCGTTCGGTAAGTTTACCGACACTGATCTTGGGTGCGCTGTCCGGATACTCAAAATTGCGGGCGTGGCTCAGTCCGGTAAAGTCGAGCCAGGGTACGGCACTGAAGTGGATCACGTCGGGGCCGGCTACGCCTACGTTGAGCCCCGTGGTGTCCTGAATGCGGGCGATCTCCCGCCGGGCCCCTTCGCTAAAGGTGGTGAGGTCGGGAGTATAGGGGATGTAGGAGAAGTCAAAGGTTCCGTCGGCCCGGTCGATCGTCGCCGAGGCGTGGATACGTTCGTACACCCGCACCCGCTCCTCCTCGATCCGGTAGCGGAAGGCTTCGGTGGCGTTGACCGCGACCAGACACTTATGCAGGTAAAAGAGAAAGAACGACTGCCCGCTAGCCTTGCAGTGGTGGTAGGCCTCCGTGGCGTCCACCCGCACGGTAAGGCCGAAGAAGGGCTCGTCGAACTGGCGGAAGAAGTCGAAGTGGGCGCGGCGGGGCCAGGTGGGTAGGTCTAGGTAGGTCAAGGGGTAAGGGTGCTAGGGAGTGAAGGAAGGTGATATAGGGGGCGGGGACGCGGGTGGAAAGGTAGGGGTGGGTGGGATGGCTAGTGATCAAACGAGCACCTTTGAGGAGTTGACAACACTTCGCGCCTATCGTTGTAGGTAGGTAGTAAGTTCCCTACTTTATGTCGGATACCGGTACTGCCTTACTATTCCTCTTTGTAGCTAGTAGCTTTGTCGCGCTGCTGTACTTTCTGGCGCGCTTTCTCATTCGGCAGGGGCGTAAATAATGCGCACGGACATGGCAGCTATGAGACATAGGGTGTCTTTACATACTGGGCTTTTCTTAGTACTGCTGCTGCTAACCTACTGCGCTACGGACCTTACGGAGCCAACTGAACAAGAGCGGTACGTCGCAGTCTGCGGCAACTGCCACCAGGCCCCCGACCCCGCAGAATTGCCCAAGGAAGTGTGGACCAAGTCCGTGCTGCCCGAAATGGCGGCGCGCATGGGACTAGTCACTTACGGTTACGATCCCGCTACGGTACTGGGGGAGGCGGAGTTTGCCCTGGCCAGTGCAAACGGACAGTACCCGGAGGTGCCCACCATCACCTACGATGAGTGGGAGAGCGTCAGGGCATACATCCTGGCGCAGGCACCGGATACGCTACCGCTGGTGCCCGTGCCGGAGCTGGCGGCACTGACTGAATTCTCCGTCCGGGCCCTCCGCATGGAAGACAAGGGAGGTGCCCTTGTTTCCTACCTAAGTGCCCAAGATGGCCAACTCATTGCCGGGGATGGGTACGGCAGTCTGGCTACTTTCTCGGCGGGTCAGGAGCGCACCATAACCCAGCGGGTAATCCTCAGTCAGGGCCGACTGCCACTGACCCACTACCAGTCCCGGCCCGACGGTGACCTACTGCTCGAGATCGGCAATATCTACCCCACCGAGGCACATAATGGAACACTGTACCGCCTCCAACCGAATGGTAGTAGAACCGTGGTAGCCGATAGCCTGCACCGGCCCGTGTACTTCCTGGCCGAAGATCTGGATGGCGACGGCACGGACGAGATCATAGTCTGTGAGTACGGCAACTATACCGGTGCCCTCACCCTGCTACGCGTGAACAGCCAGGGCAGCTACACCAGGCAGCGACTGAGTGGCGTAGCGGGCAGCATTCGGGTAGTGGCCCAGGACATGAATGGCGATGGACTAAAGGATCTCGTCAGCCTCCATGCCCAGGGAGACGAGGGGGTCGATGTGTACTACCAAGCAGCCGGTGGCAGCTTTGAGCGGCAGCCGCTTCTGCATTTCTCGCCGGTCTGGGGCACGAGTTGGTTCGAGCTTGTAGACTTCGACGGTGATGGCGACCAGGACATCGTCACCGCCCACGGCGACAACGCCGACTATAGCAACGTGCGCAAGCCCTACCACGGCGTGCGGATCTACGAGAATGCAGGCGATGATGTCTACTCCCTGCGCTATTTTCAGTCCCTACCGGGTGCTACCCGCGTGGTCGTCCGCGACTTCGACCGGGACGGAGATCTGGACCTAGCCGTGGCCTGCAATTTTGCTGATTACGCACGGGACCCCGAGGCTGCGTTTGTCTACCTGGAGCAGACGGGGGATGCGGAACTAGCCTTCACTCCCCGTACCACCCCGGCTGCCGCCGACGGGCGCTGGCTCATTCTGGAGGCGGGTGATTACGACGGGGACGGGGATGATGATCTGGCGCTGGGGTCGTTTACATTGAATCCGGCTCCGGTGCCGGCGGATGTGGCGGAAAGGTGGCGGGGGGATAGTGTGGATGTGGTGGTACTGGAAAATCGAATGCGGTAAGACTGCCGAACCCAGACGGGAAAGTCGTACTTATGCAGCAAAGCCCAGTCCATGAAACAACTACGCTACGACAATTACGGAGGCATCGAGCAGATGTACCTGGCCGAGGTCGTCACCCCTGAGCCCACGGGGCAGCAACTCCTGGTGGAGGTGAAGGCGGCCGGCATCAATCCCGTAGACTGGAAGATTCGCAACGCCCACTTCAAGCTGGCCGACGGTCACCAGTGGCCCCGCCTAATGGGCTGTGAGTTTGCCGGGGTGGTTTCGGCAGCCGGCCCCGGGGTGACGGATGTACGTATCGGCTCCGAGGTCTTTGGCTGGGTCAATTTCAAAAAAATGGGGGCCATGGCCGATTATATTCTGGTCGATAGCAGCGACGTGCACGAAAAGCCTTCTTCTCTGAGTATGCAGGAGGCTGCCGCCCTGCCCATGGTGGGAGCTACCGCCTACACCGCCATGCGCGAGGAGATCGACGCCCGCGGCAAACGCATCCTCATCAACGGCGGTAGCGGCGGGCTCGGCCACCTGGCCATCCAGATCGCCCGCATGGACAACGCCGAGGTCACCGCCACCGGCTCCGGGCACCACCAGACCTTTATGCAAGACATGGGGGCTAGCCATACGATTGATTACGAGGAGACGGACATCACCCAGTCCGGCGAGACCTTCGATGCAATCCTCGACGCGGCCGATACTCTTTCGTGGACACAGGCTAAGGCGCTGCTGAGCGATCACGGCACGCTGCTTGACATTCAGCCGGGGGTGCGCAGCTTCGTCAGTAGTTTCGTCAACAACCTGGTCAGCGACAAGAAGCACGATCTACTGATGGTGACCGTGAACCACACCATGCTGCACCGGCTCTACGACCTGGTCGAAAATCACGGCCTGAAGGTGCACGTGGGCCGGGAGTACGCGCTGATGGACTATAAGCGGGCGTATACCGAGGTGGAGGCGGGGGAGGCACCGGCGGGGGAAGGTGGTGCTGGTGCCCTAGTGGGTTAGACGTAGCTGACCTGCTTGACGGCGCGGACGATCTTCGCGGCGTTAGGGAGGAACTCCTCGACGAAGGGGGCGGCGTAGCCCAAATTGACGTCGGCGGCATTGACGCGGATGACCGGGGCATCCAGGTAGTCGAAGGCCGACTTTTGGATCTCGTAGGCGACCTCGGCACTGATGCCGGCGAAAGGCCAGCTCTCATCGATCACTACGCAGCGGTTGGTCTTCTTGACGGACTCGATGACGGTCTTGCGGTCGAGGGGGCGGATGGTGCGCAGGTCGATGACCTCGGCGCTGATGCCTTCTTTCTCCAGCAGTTCGGCGGCCTCCATGGTGGGGAGCATCATCTTGTTGTAGCTCACCAGGGTGACGTCGGTGCCCGCACGGCGCACGGCGGCCTTGCCGATCTCTACCAGGTATTCGCCCTCGGGCACCTCCCCCTCGTAGCCGTAGAGGAGCTCGGATTCCATAAAGCAGACGGGGTCCGGGTCGCGGATGGCGCTTTTTAGCAGGCCCTTGGCGTCGGCCGGGTCGGTACAGGAGACGACCTTGAGCCCCGGGGGTATTGGCCATCCAGCTCTCGAAGGTCTGGCTGTGCTGCTGGGCGAGCTGACCGGCGGAGCCGAGGGGCCGCGGAACACGATCGGGCAGGAGTACTGTCCGGCCGACTGGCTCAGTGTCTTGGCGGCGTTATTGACGATCTGGTCGAAGGCTAGCACTGCGAAGTTCCAGGTCATGAACTCCACGATGGGCTTGAGGCCGTTCATGGCTGCCCCCACCCCGATACCGGCAAAGCCGAGCTCGGCAATGGGCGTGTCGATCACCCGCTCCGGCCCGAACTCGTCGAGCATTCCCTTACTGACCTTGTAGGCACCGTTGTACTGTGCGACCTCCTCGCCGAGGAGGAAGACGGTATCGTCGCGGCGCATTTCTTCGGTCATCGCTTCGCGCAGGGCGTCTCGGAGGGCAATTTTTCGGGCCATAGGGGGTTGTAATTAGGCGGGCAAAAGTACGCAGTGGTCGGCAAAGCGGCCAACCATCACCCCCCTGTAACCCTTTACCCTGCGTACCGTTCACTTGCGCCCTACCCCCATGAAGAAGTCCAACCGCCTCCTCCCCCTCCTGGCCGCCACGGCTGTGCTGCTCCTTTCTTCCTGCAACCGGGGATTCGGTTGCCCGACCAACCTTTCCGTCCAGGAGCTTGTTGGCAGTCTACTTACGTGGCCCTGGTAGCAAGTGGTGGGGGTGCCCCTCCTCAAGTATTGCACCGGCGGCCCCGCCCCCTGGCTCTGACCCCTCTCCCCCATGAACTGGACGAACATCACCAGCGTACACGATATCGAGGCCCTGATCGAGCGCAGCCATATCCAGCCCTGCCTGATCCTGAAGCACAGCACCAGCTGCCCCATCAGTAGCCTGGCCAAGAACCGGCTGGAAAAGCAGTGGGACCTGTCCGCCGAGGAGCTCGAACCCTACTACCTCGACCTGCTGCGCCACCGCGACATCAGCAACTACATCGCTAGTGAATTCGGTGTGCGCCACGAGTCGCCACAGATTTTGGTAATCAAGAACGGTAAGAGCATCTACGATGCCAGCCACCTCGACATCCGCGTCGACGAGCTGCGGCAAACGGCCTAGGTGGAGCCCCGCCTTTTTCTGACCGACGATGGGAGTCATAGTCTGCGGGATACCAACTTTGGGGTCAGTTACCATAGTTCCCACGGCGCGGTGCAGGAGAGCCGGCACGTCTTTATCGAAGCGGGACTACGTGATTTACTAGTTTCGGAGACGTCCATTCGTACTGTAGAACTGGGCTTTGGTACCGGGCTTAATGCCCTCCTAGTCAGACAGCTAGCCGATCTGAACTCAACCATCCAATTTTACTACATGACCTACGAACAGTACCCCATAGATCCGCGGCAGGCCCGGCAGTTTAACTATCCGGAGGTACTTGCTTGCGCCCCGACCTGGCTCTACGAACTGCACGACTCGGATTGGGGCACCGCTCACCAACTGTGCCCAAACTTTACCTTTCAGAAACACCGGCAGGACTTTCTGTCGGGGCCGCAGGATGCAACGGAGGTCGTGTTTTACGACGCCTTTGCCCCCGAGCAGCAACCGGAGCTGTGGACGGTAGCGGCAATGGGGCACTGCTACCGCCTGCTAGCCCCGGGCGGAAGGCTAGTCACCTACTGTGCCAAGGGGCAGTTCAAACGCAACCTGCGGGCGGCCGGCTTTCGGGTGGAGCGCCTACCGGGCCCGATCGGTAAACGCGAGATGACCCGCGCGCTGGTCTGAGGGGGCTGCCGGGGTGACCTTGTTGATCTTTCCCTGCTTGCCGTAGAGCTCGCGCGATTTCTTGTTGTAAGCCAGGGCGGCTTCTTCCGCGGTGGCGAACATGCCGATGTGGACGCTGCGGCGGTTGACGCTGATCACGGCGCGGTAGCGGTTATTTTCCTGGTACACGCCGGTGTAGCCGAGCTTACTGGAGCTGCGGCGCTGCCGGCTGGCGGCTGACCGGCTGCGGTACTCGAGGTTAGCTAGGCGGCAGTCGAGTTTGTCGCCGTTGAGACTACCAACTAGGTTGCGCTCGCGGCTGCGGGTATCGGTGAGGTAGCGTTCGGCGATGAGCTTATGCAGGTAGATGGTGATGGTGCGGTAGCCCCCTCCGCCGTCGCACTTCTGGGTTTTTTGGAACACGACGCAGCCAGAGGAGTGGAGGCGGAGATTATCCAGAACGCCAAGTTTAATCAGGCGGGGATCCTGGCGAAGGGTGTCGTAGACGTCTTGGTCCAGTAGGGCTTCCTGGGAAGAGTTTTTGAGGAGAATGCGCTGTGTCATAGGGTTTGGGTATTAGTGGGTATACTTGATCGACAGAACTAGACCCCCGCCTCCGGAATGTCTTTGTTATTCACACTATTCCAAATTTAGGGAAAATGTTGCGGGAATCTATGCGAATTTCTCTAATATCAGACACCTTCATCAGCACTACCCTATTCTTATGCTAAATCATAAACGCTGTGAAAAATATTGACCTCCTTTCCCGCACGGCCCAGTTGGCCCATTTGGCGGACTCCCGCGTCGGCGACAACCCCCGGGTGGGTGCCGTACTCCTCCACGACGGACGCATCATCGGCGAGGGGTACCACCAGCAGGCCGGCGAGGCGCATGCGGAGGTGAACTGCCTGGCCTCAGTGCGGGAGGCGGACCGGCACCTGATCCCGGAGTCTACCCTCTACGTGAGTCTGGAGCCCTGCTGCATCAAGGGGCGCACGCCGGCCTGTACCGGACTGATCCTGAAGGAGCACATCCGCAAGGTGGTCTTCGCGCAGCGGGATACGACGGATGAGGTGTCGGGGCGGGGCGCGGGTATCCTGCGGGAGGCCGGCGTACGGGTGAAAGAATATCCGGACTTTGGCCCGACGGAGCAGACGAACCGGGGCCGGGCGGTTTTTACCACCCAGCGACGCCCCTTCGTACTGCTGAAGTACGCACAGTCGAGCGACGGCTTCCTACGCCCCAAGGACCGTAGCCGCAGCTACTGGATCACTAACCCCATCAGCCGCCGCCTGACCCACCGCTGGCGCACCGAGACCAATGCCATTTTAGTGGGGGCGGGCACCGTGATCGACGACGATCCCTCCCTGACCGCGCGGCTGTTTCCGGGTCCTAGCCCCCGTCCGGTGGTGATTGATCTGCGTGGCCGGCTCACGGGTAAGGAGCGCATCTTTCAGTCCGGCGGACAGCGCCCCCTAGTGTTCACCGGCCGCAAGGCGAATAAGCTGCGGGCCGACACCATAGACATCGGCGAGAAGGAGCTCGGCAAGAAAGCGCTTAGACGCATCATGAAAAAACTCTACGAGCTTAAAGTGGGTCACCTGACCGTGGAGGGCGGCGCTACCGTCCTGCGGGCCTTCATCGAGCAGGGGCTCTACGACGAGGCGCGGGTACTTACCGGGGCGGTCCGTTTCGGTAATGGACTGGCCGCTCCCCAGCTGCCGCTGGCGGCACAGTTAGTGCGTACGGAGCAGATCGGCACCGATACCCTACGTACGTACACCCTACCGACGGAGGACTAGATTTCCGCCAGGACCAGGGAGCGAACGGCCTCGGCGATGATGCCACAGGCCTCCAGTAGCTCGGCCTCGGAGATGACCAGCGGCGGAGCGAAGCGGATGATGTTACCGTGGGTGGGTTTGGCGAGCAGGCCACGATCGGCCAGGGCCAGACAGAGGTTCCAGGCGGTGTCGCTGTCTTCGGAGTCATTGATGACCAGGGCGTTGAGCAGTCCCTTTCCGCGTACCAGCACCAGGGTTTCTGGGTACTGCTCGACGAGCTGCTGCATGCGCTGGCGGAAGAGATGGCCGAGGCGGCGGGCGTTCTGCGTCAATTTCTCATCGATCACGACCTGTAGGGCTTCGCGGGCCACCGCACAGGCTACGGGATTACCGCCGAAGGTGCTGCCGTGCTGTCCGGGGCGGATGACGTGCATCACCGCGTCGTCGGCCAGCACCGCCGATACCGGGTAGGTGCCGCCGCTGAGCGCCTTACCGAGAATGAGGATGTCGGGCCGGGTGTAGGTAGTCTGGCGCTCGCAGTGTCCCGCACAGCTACAGTCGCCGCAGATACGCAGTAGGGCCCCGGTGCGGCCGATGCCGGTCTGAATCTCATCGGCGATGAAGAGCACATTTTGCTCCCGGCAGGCGGCGGCTACGGCGGGGAGGTAGTCGTCGTCCGGCACGAACACCCCGGCCTCGCCCTGGATGGGCTCGACGAGAACGCCGGCGATGGTGGCCGGGTCATTAGCCAGGGCCTGGCGCAGGGCAGCGGCGTCGCCGTAGGGGATGCTCTCGAAGCCGGGGGTGTAGGGACCGAAGTTGCCCCGGGCATTGGGGTCGGAACTGAAGCTGATGATGGTGGTGGTGCGGCCGTGGAAATTTTGTCCGCAGACGATGATGCGCGCCCGGTCGGTGGGGATACCCTTGACCTCGTAGCCCCACTTGCGGCACAGCTTGATGGCGGTCTCGACGGCCTCCGCACCGGTGTTCATGGGCAGCACCTTATCGAAGGCGAAGTAGTCGGTGAGGTACTGCTCGTAGGGTCCGAGCTGATCGTTGTGAAAGGCGCGGCTGGTCAGGGCGAGCTTGGCGGCCTGCTGCTGTAGGGCAGTCACGATACGCGGGTGGCAGTGCCCCTGGTTGACGGCGGAGTAGGCGCTGAGGAAATCGAAGTACTGCTTGCCGGCTACGTCGTATACGTAGACGCCGCGCCCCTCGGCGAGTACGACGGGCAGGGGGTGGTAGTTGTGGGCACCGTGGCGGTCTTCGAGGGCGATGTAGTCTTGGGGGGTCATGGGGGCAAAGGTAGGAGGTTTACCAGCCACCGGCGCTGGTGCCGCACACCGTATCTTCACCCCCATGTACTGGCTCCTACTCCTCCTTCCCGTACTACTGTTCCTGGCGCTGCAGAGCTGGTTGCCGGAGGCCATCGTACGTCCGCGGCGGCGGCGCGGTAACCTCGATCCCAGCGACTTAGGCTACCACTTCGAGGGGGGGCTGATGCGTACCGAGGAGGGGGTAGACCTGAGCTACTTCTACGTACCGGCTACGGTGCCGGCCCGCGGCAACCTGCTGATCCTGCACGGCAAGGATAGCGCTAAGGAAGTTTATTTGGAGTACCTGCCGCAGCTAGTCCCCTACGGCTACAACGTCCTCCTTTACGACGCGCGGGCGCACGGGCGTAGTGGCGGACAGTTCACCAGCTTCGGCTACCACGAGTGGCGCGACGTGGTGCAGGCCACCGGAAAGCTCCGCTTTCTGGGCGGCAACCTGCCGACCGGCGTATTCGGACACAGTATGGGGGGTGCCGTTGCCCTGCAGGCGATGGCCCGTAGTACCGAAATTGAGTTCGGCATCGTCGAGAGCGCCTTTGCCCACCTCGGACAGATCACCAACCTCTACGCCAGCCGGCGGCTGGGCCTTCCCCTGCCCGTGTGGCTCACCGATGCCCTGCTCGACCGCAGTGAGCGCCTGGCCCGTTACGCGCACCGCGAGGTACACCCCCTGCAGGCCGCCCGCTCGGTCACTCAACCTACCCTGATCGTGCACGGGGAGCTCGACGCGAGTATCGACGTCGACAACGGCCGGCAGCTCTACGCGGCCCTTGGTAGCCGGACTAAGGAACTCTACATTATCCCCGGAGCCGGCCACGACAACATCACCGAGATTGGCGATGACGGCTACTGGTGGCGCCTGCGGGCCTTCCTTACCGCGGTGACCCATAGCCTGCACCGATGAGGAGTAGTCTACCCCCCTCACGCGAGGAGATGGAACGCCTGGCGCGCCACAGCGACTGGCGACCGGCCGATATCCACCGCAGCCTCACCGAAACCGTCTACGCCGACCGCCATCTCTGGCTGCAATTCGCTCACTACTTGTTGCTGGGGGCGGGCGTGGCCTTTTTACTCAGTGGCGTAGTGTTCTTTTTCGCCTATAACTGGGCCGCCCTACCCCGCCTGGCTAAACTCGGCACGGCCGGCGGGTTACTGGCCGTGACGGGACTGATCGCTATACTCGCTCCCCTTCGCGATGGCCTGCGGCGCGTACTACTCACCGCCACGGTGGTGCTCATCGGCGTGTTGCTGGCCGTGCTCGGGCAGGTGTACCAGACCGGGGCAAATAGCTTTCAACTGTTCCTGCTCTGGTCCGTATTCGCGCTGCCCTGGGTGGCCCTGATCGCTTATCCTCCGCTGTGGCTCATCCTCGTCGTACTACTCAACACCACGCTCATCCTCTACACCCAGCAGGTAGGCGTAGCCTGGGAGGTGCTGGCTACGAGCATCGTGGTGTTTGTCTTCAACCTCATCGCGTGGGCGGTGGTGTACACCCTGCGCTCGCACGATACTGCCTTTAGCTGGCTCATCAAACTCATCGCGCTGTGGACCGCTACGGTGGCTACGGTCAATACCGCGACCGGTAGCCTCGGTGACGACCTCCTTTCCCTGGGCCTGGCGCTCCTGCTGGCCACGGGGCTCTACGCCTACTGGGTGCGGCTGGGGCTGGCCGAGCGCTCCGTTTTCTATTTGGCCGTGGTGGGTTGTAGTGTCATCTTCACCGTCCTCTTTCTTTTCCTGCGGGCCGTCGATGGAGCCTGGGGCCTATTTGTCCTCGGATTTGCCCTAGTGGGCAGTATCAGTTTGCTGGTCCGCTACCTACAATCCCTCAACCGCAGCTGGCGTGCAGACTGACCACCTTGACTACATCGAACAACGGGCAACGCAGCCGGTCACCGTGGACTGGGACGCCCTCACGGCAGAGGAGGCCCGTCTGGAGGACGATGAGGTGTCGACGGTCGCAAAGGTACTTTCCGGCATCGGGGCAGTATTCGCTACCCTACTCTTTCTGATCTTCCTGGTGTGGAGCGGGGTGATCGACTCCGAAGCAGCCGCCCTGGTCACCGGGGCGGGTCTGGTGATTGCCGCCCTCCTGCTCGGTGGCCAACCCCGCACCGCCTTCCTGGCTACGACCATTATCTGTGCGTATCTGGTGGGTGTATCCCTGGTATTCTACAGCATGTTCGACCAATTGACCGAACGCCAGCTCGTCCTGCCGGTCATCGCCGTGGCTATACTTACCCTGGCTACCTCACGCAACTACTTTCTGATCTTCGTAGCCACGGTGTCGCTACCCACCTGCCTACTCTTTCTTCACTTTACCGAGGCCGGTTCGCTTTTTTTGGCCCTGGCCGTGTTACTACCCGCCCTGGCCTTTCTAGCTGTCAACTTACTGGAGCATTACCTACTAGGTGACCGCAGACTACAACCCCTGCGCGCGGGCCTGGCAGTCAGTCTCCTGCTCGGTATGGCCTGGTACCGCTGGGCGGGCTACTTCGGGGTGGCGGTGAGTGACTATAGCGAAGTGGTGGTAGCCGGAGGACTCTACCTCTGCTGCCTCGTGACGGTCTGGTACAGTCTGAGCGCCCGCTGGACGGTAGCCGCCGGGCTCATTCTTGCCCCGCTCCTCTTACTTCCCCTACTGCTCGGCGGCGTCTTTTTGTTGCTACTAAGCCACCGCAACAACTACTTCATCGGTATTGGGCTGGGTACCCTCGGACTGGTTTACTTCACCGGGCAGTATTACTACGACCTGCGCTGGGACCTGCTGAATAAGTCCCTGGCGCTCATGGCCTCCGGTGTGCTCCTCCTGCTGCTCTATTTCATCGTGCAACGCCGCTTCCCCGCCCATGTCCCGCACTAAACGCCTACTGCTACTGCTCTGTCTGAGTGTCGTGCTCGGCTATGCGTTGATTTACGGCCTGGACAAGGAAAGGACGCTGCGCAGTGGCCCGCTAGTGCTCCTGCAGCTCGCTCCGGTCGATCCGCGCTCGCTGCTGCAGGGTGACTACATGGACCTGCGCTACGAGCTGCTGCGCCTCGCCGGTGACGCGGTACCGGACCGGGGGGAGTCCTTCGCCATCGTGCGGCTGGACGAAAACGGCGTAGGCTACCTGGTGCGCATGAGTGATACCCCCGATGGTCTAGCGGAGGGAGAGTATGCGCTGCGCATCCGCCGGCAGGAGGCGGGTGCATGGAGCCGGGGTGAGTTGTCGATTGGCGCAGACAGCTACTTCTTTGAGGAGGGTAAGGCCGAAGTGTTCGGTCGGGCGGCGTACGGGGCCCTGCGGCTGGATGGGCGGGGCGGCGTGGTCCTGGCGGGACTTTACGATGTGAACTTTCACCCTTTAGAGTAGGCCTCGGACGCCTGAGTTATGGCTAATATTGCAACGCCCATGCGCCCCGCCCTGCTTCTCCTCTCGCTATTGAGTGCCCTTGCGCTGACCGGCCAGGTCTGGCGACAGCGCGTAGACCCCAACGTGCGGCTCGGAGACACCACCCAGCTCCACCTGGTCACCCTGGTAAACCAGTCGCAGCTGCTCGGGGTGGTCTACGCGATCTCGGCCGATAGCATCCATATGCAGCTGCGCGGTGCACGTACGCGGAGCTACCTGCCCACCCGGGAACTGCGCTTTTTGGGCCTGTTCGTGACACCGCGCATCGTGCTCGATCCCCGCAGCACATTGCCCACGCCGCCCCTGGGAGATCTAACCCTCGTACGCACCGCCCTGCCCTACCCCGGCCGGCGGCAATTCAAGACCGTGCTGCTGCTTTACAACAGTCTGGACTTTGCCCTGGACGAGCACTGGCAGCTGGGCCTTGGCCTGGCCGGTCCGCTCGGATTACTACTGACCCAACGCTTCCGTACCTCGGTGACCGAGTGGTTACACCTGGGCCTGAGCAACGAACTGATCTACGCCCCCGTGCTGAAGTACGGTGAGGACCCCTTCCCCGTGCTCGGCGACGCCACTACCCTGCTCACCGTGGGCAGCCAGCGGCAATTTTTTACCCTCGGGGCCGGACTATTCTACCTCACCGACAACGCCGTTAGAACCACCGTAGCCAACTACCGCGTCGGCATCGGCAGTCAGGTGGGACGCGGTAACCACCTGTACCTGGAAGCCCTGGTATACTCCGAAAGCTTCCGCTTCAGCCTGCTACCTACCGCTAATTTTAGCCTGGCCCGCCGTCGTCACCGCTGGAGCTTCGGCGTAGCGACCCAGCTGCTGGACGGCGATACCTTTGCCCCTAGTCCCATTCCGTACGTCAGTTACACCCTTTACTGAGCCATGCCCGCCGCCCCCATCGCCCGTGACCCGGAGGAAGCGGCCCGCCGCCTACGGGCCGGACAGCTCGTGGCCCTGCCCACGGAGACGGTCTACGGACTGGGGGCCAACGCCCTGAACCCAACCGCCGTGGCCGGTATCTTTGCCGCCAAGCACCGCCCCCACTTCGATCCCCTGATCCTGCACCAGGCCGATACCGACCGTACGCTGGATTGTGCACGCAGCGTCCCCCGCCAGGCCCGCCAACTCGCCGAAGCCTGCTGGCCCGGGCCCCTCACCCTGGTCCTTCCCCGCCGGGCGGACATCCCCGATCTGGTCACCGCCGGGCTCGACACCGTAGCCCTGCGCGTACCCGATCACCCCCTGACGCTATCGGTGCTCCAGGCGGTCGATTTTCCGGTCGCTGCCCCGAGTGCCAATCCCTTCGGCTTCGTCAGCCCCACCACCGCCGCCCACGTGGCCGAGCAGCTCGGCCAGCGCATCGACTACATCCTCGACGGCGGGCCCTGCCGCGTGGGGGTGGAAAGCACCATCGTGGCCTTTATGGGCGAGCGGGTAGTGGTACTGCGCAAGGGCGGCACCCCGGTGGAGCAGCTGGAGCAACTACTCGGTCATCCGGTAGAAGTACGCACCCAGAGCAGTTCGCGCCCCCGGGCCCCGGGTATGCTCAGCAGCCATTACTCCCCCGGCATCCAACTAAGTATCCGGGCGGGGGCGCCGGTGCAGGGCGGGTCGAGGGAACGGGCCGTGGTCTGCTTCGGCCCCGACCGGCCCGGTGGACCGCATACCTTCAATCTCAGCCCGACCGGATCGCTGGAGGAGGCAGCTCAGCGACTCTTTGGGGTGCTGCGTCAGCTCGCGGCGGGCGGGTACCCAGTCGCTGAGGTGGAGCTGGTGCCGGACCACGGACTGGGTCAGGCCATCAACGACCGGCTGCGGCGAGCGGCGGCACCGCCGGCATAACTTTTACCCCACTGACCTGTTTCGGGAAGTGCAATTCCTCCAACCCATGCGCGTGTTCTTTTTTCTGCTTTGTCTACCCTTTTTGTTCCTTTCCTGCGGTTCCGACGCGGAGTTACCCCAGGATACCGCCGCCCAGCTGGAGGGCCGCTGGGAGCTGGTGGAGGCCCGGCGGGACAATGTGAAGACCGGCCTACTGGAGGGGCTCTACCTCGTATTTGGCCCCGCAGGCGAGTTTGAGACCAATCTACTCACGGATGCTCCCCAACGGGGCACGTACCGGCGCGAGGCGGAAGAGATCACTACCGAGGGCGTAGAAATGCCACTGACCTACCGGATCGTAGCCCTCGAGGGCGACGTACTCACGCTGCAGGCGCGCATCGAGGGCTATATCTTTAACTTCCTGATGCAGCGGGCCGGGGCGGCGGGTGGGGACGCTCCCGAAGATCAGCCGACGGACTAGCGCAGGAAAAAGTGCTGCAGGTCGCCGACGGTTTCGATCTGGCTGGCTTCCTCCTCGGTGAGGTAGTATTCCAGGCGGCGTTCGAGGCCGGCTACGAGTAGATCGATGTCCATCGTATCCAGGAACAGATCCTCGCGCAGGCGGGTAAAGCCGTGGAGGCGCTCACCGGGTAGCTGCAGTTCGGTACTCAGGGTGTGCATCAGGGAGGCCGAGCGGGCGGCGGCGGCCATGGGAGTGGTGGTCATTCAAGTGTTCATTGGGCCGCCAGCCGGCTGGCACGAGTTAGAGAAGCGAATATTCGCTGGAAAGAACGACGGGGTGGTGGCATGCGTTGCCTGGGGGTCAAAATTTATTCGTCGGCCAACCGTTCTGGGGGTTGAGGCATTTGCTTCCGGCGGCGCGCCCGTGCGTCGCGTGCTTAATTTTCTTCTTCTATGAGTGATTTTTCCGGGCTGGACCGCCACGCCCCCCGCCGCTGGAACACCGCCCCCTTCGGCGAGGACAGTTGGACTATGTTTAAGGTGATAAGTGAGTTCGTTGAGGCTTCGAGGTGATGAACCGTATCGGCCCCTGCGTGAGCATCTTCGGCTCGGCCCGCACCAAGCCCGACCACAAGTACTACAAAACGGCCACCGAGATCGGCCGCCTCCTGGTGCGCCAGGGCTACGGCATCATCACCGGCGGAGGCCCGGGCATCATGGAGGCCGGCAATAAGGGGGCCCACGACAGCAAGGGGGCCAGCATCGGCCTCAACATCGACCTGCCCTTCGAGCAGAGCAGCAACGCCTACGTTGACCACGACAAGGACATCGACTTCCGCTACTTCTTCGTCCGCAAGGTAATGTTCGTCAAGTACGCCCAGGCCTTCGTCTGCTGCCCCGGCGGCTTCGGCACCATGGACGAGCTCTTCGAGGTGCTCACCCTGATCCAGACAAAGAAGATCACTCCCGTGCCGGTCATTCTGGTCGGCACCGATTACTGGACCGGCTTACGCGACTGGATCTTCGACACCATGTCGACCCCGCGAGCGCACCATTAGCCCCGAGGACATGGACCTCATCCCCCTGGTGGATACTCCGGAGGAGGTCCTGGCGATCATCCAGGAGTTTTACGATGAGAAGGGGGGGCGGGCTGGCGCCTAATTATAAGCTTTGACCGCCTCCCGCTGCCGGGCCTCCTTCACCCCCCGCAGCTCCACCAACTGCCGCAGCGCCCGCCGGTGCGCCAGCAAATCGCGGGCAATGAGCTGCCGGTCGCGCCCGTTGGGGATTTCCGCGCGGGCATCCTCCAGCAGGGCCCGGATCTCCCTCATGACGGAGTAGGTGTGGGTCAGCGAGCCGCTGGCCTTTTGCAGCAGGTGGTAGAGCATCTGAAACATACGGCGCACCACCAGGGGGTCCTGCTTGGCGTAGCAGCGCATCTCCTGCATCAGGGCGGCCAGTACATCGCCGTAGTCGTGGCGGGCAAACCAGACCTCCTCGCCCTCCTTGGCTAAAAAATAATTGTGCAGGGGCGTAGTCATGAGCTGACTGAGTACCTCCGTTTGCCGGTCGATTACCATGAGGGCCGTCCCGGGATCGTTGATGCCGGGGGACATCGCCTTAAGCGCAATCTCGGTGAGCTGCTTGAGGTTCGGTAGGTACCAGTCGTCGAACTGGTCGCGTATGGGGGCCACCGTATCGAGTACATCCTCGACCTGTTCGCGGTCCAGTAACCGCTCGGACTGTAGCAACGGAAAGCCCTGGGGTACGTACTCTCCCTTGCAGACGCCAATGAAAAATCGTGTGTCGTACTTCCGCCCCAGGAGAGAAATTGCCCGGTGGTTAACGCTGCCTACGTAGCCTCCGATGGGAGAGGCAATCGGGTACCAATCCCGGACCTCCGGGGGGAGGGGTCCCTGGGCATACCCAGACTCTCCCAGATCGAGCTCGTGAGCGAGCGATTCGATCGCATCGCGGGCCGAGGCGTCGACGATGCTATCGACCTGGATCTTTTTGGTGATCGCCGTGACGAAGTAAACGAACAGGCACAGGCAGGTGATCCCCAGCACGGTACAGATCAGGATGGAAAAATTGGGTATCTTATAATCGTCGCTGCTGCGGATCGAGAGGAGCACGGTGATCGTAAGTACGATAGTCGCCAGGTTGAGCCCCATGACAAATTGCAGCGCCCGGTCGCCGGTGAGCTTCGGTAGCAGCCGGGGGGAGTAGCTGCCGGCCACCTGGTTGAGCAGGATCATGATCTGCGAAAAGGTGAACACCGTCAGCGTGATGAGTCCGCCAATGAACATGCCCAGAATGGTACGGGCGGTGTCCTGACTGGTGATGGCCAGGGCAGGGAAAACGTCAATGGTCGACTGGCTGATGCCGGTGGTGTTCTCCAGGTAGAAAAACAGGAAGCCGAGCAGGACGGCGGCGGCAATCATGGGCACGGGTAAAAAGGCCACGCTGCGCACCGCCTGCTTGAAGAAGTTCTGAAGCGTACGGTAAAATGGGGTCATGTGCGAGTGCATCTGGCCGGCTACCGCAGCCGCCGAAAGATCCGGGCTACCGCGGGACACACCAGCGAATTACGAAGGGTCAACGGTAGGATCTGCACCATGTTCTTGCG
>CATQHI010000005.1:0-67500 GCA_958295895.1 Saprospiraceae bacterium
TCACCTACGTAATTGCGCAGCATGTGCAGTACGGCCCCGCCCTTGTTGTAGCTGTGGGCGTCAAACATCTGCTCCTTGTCGTCGTAGTCGTACCAGATGAGCTCATGGGGCGGGCTGCTGCGTAGCGAGCCCAGGTAGCCCTGCCACTCCTCGAGCAGGTGATAATCAGCGGCATCGCGGCCGTGCTTCTTTTCCATCCACAGGTACTCGCTGTAGTTGGCGAAACCCTCGTTCAGCGTCAGGTTCGACCAGCTCTCACAGGTCACGTAGTCGCCGAACCAGTGGTGAAACATCTCGTGGGCTACGATCTTCTCGTTCATGTCTACGTCGATCAGGTCGCGCGCCGTACCGTGCATGAACTCCCCGAAGATCACGGCCGTCGTATTCTCCATCGCGCCGCTCACGTAGTCCCGCACCGCCACCTGGCTAAATTTCGGCCAGGGATACTGCACCCCCGTCAGCTCGCTGAAGAAGGTCAGCATTTCCCGGGTGTAGGGGTAGATCGCCTTAGCGTAGGGAGCGTACTCTTCTTCCACGTAATAGTTCACGGGAATACCGTTCCAGTCCTCGTCCTCCACCACCTCGAACTCGCCCACCACAAGAGCAAATAGGTAGGGCGCATGCGGTAGGTCCATCTTCCAGTAGTCGGTGCGCATACTATCTTCCACGGTGGTGGAGCTCACCAGCGTACCGTTCGAGAGTGTCTTATAGCGGTCGTTTACGGTCACGTAGATTTCTTCCGTGCACCGCTCGTTGGGCTTATCGATGGTGGGGAACCAGCGGCTGTTGTTCTCCGTCTCGCCCTGCGTCCATATCTGCTGCGGCTTATTGCCGTCCTCTCCCCGTGGGTTGATGAAAAAACAGCCCCTTATCGCTCGTGATGGCCCCGCCGGCCGTACCGCCCTCGTGGGGGATGGCCGTATAGTCTAGCACGACCGTAAAGTCCTCGCCCCGGGCGTAGGTCTGGTCCAGCTCAATCGTTACCTTCTGCTTCTCGTCATCGTAGCTATACTTCAGCTCCTTACCGGCGGGGTTGGTGATCGATTTGAAGTCAAGCCCCTTCGCATCCAGCACCACGCTGCGTACGGGACTGAATACGGGCCGTAGCCGTAGCGTTGCCTTACCAATCACCATCTCCTGCGCCCAGTCAAAACGCACCTCCAGTTTGGTATGCAGCAAATCACTCACCCGGTTAAAGGCTAGCGCCCTAGGTGCCCGCTGGGTGGGGATAGAATCGGGGGCCGCGGCGATATCCTCCTCCTCGATCACGCCGTTCGCCTCCGGGGTCACGGTCATCGTATCCAGGTTACGGGTCTCAGTCTCGGTGACGTCCGGGCTCGGCGGCGGTGGGGGGCTTACGGCGGGCTTGGTGGTAGTACAGCTCAGGGCCAGCAGCAGGCTCGCCAGCAGGCTCACGTAGGGGAAGGTGCGCATCAAGGTGCTCGGTTTAAGCAACTAGGACGCACGGAAGGGGGTAGTTGTTGAGGAGTGAGTTGTTGAATTGGCGAGTTGTTGCGGGGCCGTCGTTGCAGGCACGGCAGGCGTAACGGGTGGCCGCGGCCGCAGGTGCAGTGGTAAACCCGAAACACGTTGAGGCTGTACCTTCAATGGCTCAACAACCTAAACCCCCCAATGAACCACTACATCCTCTTCTACGAAACCGTAAACGGCTACGTAGAAAAACGGCAGCCCTACCGTGATACCCACCTCACCCTGGCCCGCAAGGCCTCCGAGGCCGGTGAACTGGTCATGGCCGGTGCCTACGATCCGGCGGACGGCGCGGCGCTGGTCTTCAGGGGTGCATCGGAGGAGGTCGCCGAAGCCTTCGCCCGTGAGGACCCCTACGTGAAGAACGGGCTGGTGACGCGGTGGTGGGTGCGGAAGTGGAACGTGGTGGTGTAGACTGCCTTCGGCAGGTAGACGCCTTCGGCTGGTTAGACCGCTGCGCGGGTAGCCCCTCCGGGGGTAGAAGGGCGGCCGAGTTTGTTGGCTGTGACGTTCTTTGCACCTGCGGCCCCGCAACAATTCAACAACCCAGTAACTCACCACCTGACCCTTGCACATCATCCCGGCCATAGACCTCATCGACGGAAAGTGCGTACGCCTCACCCAGGGTGACTACGACCGTAAGACTGTGTACAACGAAGACCCCCTGGCGGTGGCACGGGAGTTCGAGGCGGCGGGGCTGGAGCGGCTGCACGTGGTGGACCTGGACGGGGCGCGGGGCGGCGGTATTGTGAATCACCGGGTACTGGAACGGATCGCGGGGGGGACGAAGCTGAAGATTGACTGGGGTGGGGGAATGAAGAGTGACGAGGACCTGCGCATAGCCTTCGAGGCTGGCGCGCACCAGGTGACGGGCGGGACGATCGCGGTGAAGCAGCCGGAGGTATTTCTGGGCTGGCTGGAGCGGTACGGACCGGAGCGGATCATCCTGGGCACGGATGTGCGGGAAGATAAGATCGCGGTGAGTGGCTGGGAGGAGGCCAGCGACCGGGAGCTGTTTGAGTTTCTGGCGGAGTACGTGGAGCGGGGGGTGCGGTATACGATCTGTACCGACGTGAGTAAAGACGGGCTGCTACAGGGTACGGCGCGGGAGCTTTACGCCCGGATACGGCGGGAGCAGCCGGAGGTGAAGCTGATCGCTAGCGGGGGGGTGGCGACGACGGACGACCTGGATGCCCTGGCGGCGCTGGACTGCTATGGGGTGATCGTGGGTAAGGCGATTTATGAGGGGCGGATTGGGTTGGAGGAGTTAGTACAATACTAAGCGCTGGCAATATGGTGTTCAACCCTGCGTTGACACTTCGATGCTGTTGGGCTCAGTTTCTTACCGCTACAATAATCATTGTAGGGTAGGGATAGGGTGAGTTGTTGGGTCAAGTTTTACGTGTGTTTACGTAGCGCGGCAGCGATCAGAACTTTCGAAAATGTATTGACCATGAAGCAATTAGTATTGCTAGCATGGGTGTTGTTAACCTCTCAGTTAACTTTTGCGCAAGACACCCTTCTTTATTTTTCCTGGAACACTTCAGTGACGGTGCCCGATATTGGGCCGGCAGGCTTTGAAGCTAGTACTGCAAGCCTCTACGCTGAAATTAGTGCGGGAGGTGCCAACGGGACGAACGGCCTGAACCCTGGTAGGGGGCCGGGTGGCGAGAAGGCGGACTTAGATATTACATTTCCTTCCGATCCCGTTTTTGATGTAGGGGGTATAGACATTGCGCTGGACTATCAGCGGGATGAAACTGCCGGAACACTGTTTTCCCGCGGGTCTGGCTTCAAATTTGGAGAGGCACAGGGGGCCTCGGTGACCTACCGGGTGGACAATGGCGATGGGTCATTCAATGCCATTTCATCTGGTTTGTTTGAGACGAGTCGGACGGATGAGGTGTTTCATAACATTCGGTTTGTCTACGAGCCGGCTACCGGCAACGCCTCCCTGCGCGTAGATGGTACCGAAGTATGGACAAACCCCACTAAGACCCCCGGTAAGGACCTATACTGGGATGGGGGGGCACCGATTTTAATTGGCACTCTCATCGACGGTAGTGGAGAAAATAAGCCCGTACTGGATAACTTAGTCTTCCGCAGCCGGCCCTCTGCGGTGGGACTTCCGATCCGGCTCGCGGTTTTTGAAGCCGTTCCGCTGACCGACCGGCGGGTTGGGTTAGAGTGGCAAACCGATTCGGAGTGGGACAATGATTATTTTACCATTGAGCGTAGTGAATCTACCTCTGGTCAGTGGCAAACCGTGCACCGGGTGAAGGGGCAGGGCAATTCCAACGAACTGACCGCCTACCAGGCTGAGGATTGGGTACCCCACGGAGGTGTTTTTTACTACCGCCTGCAACAGGTCGATTATGATGGTAGCCGGAGCTATAGCGCGATAAAATCGGTAGTTATGGATGCATCCGCCGCCCCTGACGCAACCGTGTACCCAAACCCAACCACCGGAACACTTTACCTTAAGGGAGCAATAGAGGGGGAGGGGTACGTACGAATAGTTGATGCTGCGGGCCGGGACCTCTCCGGCGAAGTTATACAGCGATGGCAGGACCGCGAGGGAATACGCCTTGATCTAAGTGCCCTTCCCACTGGCGTATATACACTCATCCATGGCGCCGGCACCCACCGCATCGTAAAGCGGTAGTCGACCTCCTGGCGCGAACTACCTTTGCCCGCCATGCCCTCCGTTACCCTAAGCTACCCCGGTGGACCCCTGACCGGCCACCTCACCCTTACCGGCTCCAAATCGATTGCCAACCGGGCCCTCCTGATCCGGGCCCTGACGCCGGGGGGCTTTGCCATCGAGGGGCTAGCCGCGGCCGACGATACGGTGCGCCTACAGCAGCTACTGGAAAGTGAGGAGGAGGTACTCGACTGCGGTCCGGCCGGTACCACCTACCGCTTCCTCACCGGCTACCTGTGCCGGCGGCGGGGTACGCAGCTACTGACCGGTAGCGAACGGATGAAGGAGCGCCCCATCGGTATCCTGGTGGATGCCCTGCGCAGCCTCGGGGCCAATATTGAATACGCGGAAAAGGAGGGCTACCCCCCACTGCGCATCGGCTACAGTGCCCTGGACCGCGACGCTCGAGTCAGCATCGCCGCCGATACCAGTAGCCAGTACATCTCGAGCCTGCTGATGCTGGCACCCACTCTGCCCACCGGCCTCAAGCTGACCCTGGAGGGAAAGATTGTGAGCCTGCCCTACATCAAGATGACGCTGGCCCTGATGGGCTACTTCGGCGTCAAGCACCACTGGGAGGGGCAGACCATCGTGGTGGACCCGCAGTACTACCAGGCGCGCGACTTCACGGTGGAGGCCGACTGGTCGGCGGCCAGTTATTACTACAGCCTGGCGGCGGTGAGTGAGGAGGCCGACCTGCGCATCGATGGGCTGTTTGAGCACAGTTTACAGGGGGACGCGGTAGTGCGTGAGCTGTATGAAGAATTCGGGGTCACGACCACCTTTACCGACACGGGCGTGCGGATCACGAAAACCACCGGAGTTGTAGCACCCCCCCTCTTCGAGCATAATTTCGTGGAGTGCCCGGACGTGGCCCAAACCCTAATGGCTACCTGCGCCGCGTTGGGGGTGCAGGGGCTATACTCCGGCCTACAGACGCTATCCATTAAGGAGACCGACCGGGTGAAGGCGATGAAAACGGAGTTAGGTAAGGTAGGGGTGTCGCTTTACAAGATCCCCGCCCGTATGGCGGGTAAGACCGGCATCCAGTACTTTGCCCAGGAGGGGCGGGCCGACTACGCCGCCGGTACGCCCGCCTTCGCCACCTACCACGATCACCGGATGGCAATGGCCCTGGTGCCCTTAGCGCTGCAGCACGCCATCACACTGGAGGATCCCGACGTGGTCAAAAAGAGCTACCCGGACTTCTACCGTGACCTGGAGCAAATCGGCTTGAAAGTAAACCGGGACTGACGTGGCCCGCCGCCGCAAAACCCAGGAGCTACGCACCACCGTCCGGCTGGGGCAGTTGACGGTACCCGTGCGCATCATCACCGAGCGGGGACGGCGGGCTACGATCGCCTCGGTGCGGCAGCGGGCGCTGTATATCCGCCTACCCTACGGACTGGACGAAGCGGTGCGCAAGCAGCGGATCGCCGAGATGATAGTCTGGGCCGAGCAGACGGCCCTCGAAAAGCCCGAAGCCTTCGCCCACTTCGCCGGGCCGCCGGAGGCGGCGCGCTATGTGTTTCGGCTGGGGGAGGAGGAGTTCGGGATCGAGGTCGGGGAGTGTGCGGCCGCCCACCATAAGCTCGAGGTCAGGGGGGAGGGGGAGCTATACCTCGCACTCAGCACCCGCGATACCCGCCCAAATGTGACGCGGGTGATCCCCAAGCTACTAGCCAAACACTTTGCGGTGCGGGAACTGCCCCGGGTAGCCGAGCGCGTACGTGCCCTGAATGAAGCGCACTTCCAGCGTCCGGTACGGCAGGTCAAACTGAGCGATACGTACAGTCGCTGGGGTTCTTGCTCGCACAAGGGAAATATCAGCCTGGCCACCCGCCTGCTACTGGCCCCGGAGCCGGTGCTGGATGCCGTAATCGTACACGAACTGGCCCACCTGGTGCACGCCGATCACTCCCCACGCTTCTGGGCGGAGGTGGGCCGGGCCCTGCCGGAATACAAACTATACGACGCCTGGCTGAAAGAACACGGGGGAAAACTGCGTTTCACTCCTACTCCCGTGACCTAAGCCCGCCTATGCGTCTGTTTACCCTGCTTTTGTTTGCCCTTACCGGCCTCGGCCTCAGCTCCTGTATCTCACCGAAAAAGGCCGCCGAGCGCTACCAGCCCCGCATCGATAGCCTGGCGGTGGTGACGCGGGTGCAGGCCGATACCATCCAACATCTCACTCTGGCGCTGGAACGTAGCCGTGGGGGCAACGACATGCTGCTCGAAACCCAGAACCGCCTACAGGACCGTCTGGGGGTACAGGACGACCGCATCGAGGAGCTAGAAAGTAACCTGAGTAGCACCAGCGACCAGATGAGCCAGCGGGTGACCGATCTGCGCGCCGCGCTGGTGGCCAACGACCGGATGGTGGATAGTCTGCTGCGGGTGCAATCGGCGGCCATCAACGCCTTTTCGGCCGATATTCGGCGGGCGGCCGATCTGCTGAGTGACTCCCTGGAAACCAAGCTGGCCCCCGATACCTACGAGATCGCGGAGCTACCCGGCGAGCTGGTGCTGAGCGTGCAGGAGATGGTACTGTTCCGGCCCCGCTCGGTGGGCTACCTAGCCCGCGGCAATGAGGTGGTACTCAAGGTGGTCACCCAGATCCTACAGCAAAACCCCCTGCTCAAACTCCGCATCGTGGGCCACACCGACAACCAGCCCAATACGCTCAAGGGCACCGACAACTGGAAGTACGCCGCCCTACGCGCCAGTACCCTGACCAAGGAACTGGCCGAGACCTACTACGTGAGCCCCAACCGCTTACTTGCCGCCAGCCAGGGAGAGTACGGCCCCGCCCGCTCCAACGCCTCACCCGAGGGGCGCTCGCGCAACCGCCGTGTCGACTTCGTCTTTATCAATAATGTAGGCAACCTAGTACGGCAGTTAGAGCGGCTGGATCCGACAGGAAAGTAACTTTTTTGATCAAATCTACTTGTAGTTACGCTAATTAGCGTATATCTTCGGCCCTCACCTTAGCTACGTATGGTAGAGCAGATCGACATCACCCGCATTCTTTTTTTGGACATCGAGACGGTGAGTAGCCAACCCACCTACCGGCAACTCAGCGAACAGTTTCAGCAGCTATGGGCCTACAAAGCGCCCGGTGCCCTCAAGCGCTACGGCGAGGAGCTCACCGAGGAGGAACTCGCGGCGTCCTACACCGATAAGGCCGCCATTTTTGCCGAGTTCGGTAAGATCGTGTGCATCAGCGTGGGCGCCGTGTACCGCGATAAGGACAAGCAACTGAAGTTGCGCCTCAAGTCCTTCGCCGACCGCGACGAGGCCCGGCTACTCCGGGAGTTCAGCGAGATGCTCGACCAGTACTACGGCGACCCTGCCAAGTACTTCATCTGCGGCCACAACATCAAGGAGTTCGACGTACCCTACATGTGCCGCCGCATCGTGGCCCACCAGCAGAAGCTGCCCGCCCTACTCGACATCAGCGGCAAGAAACCCTGGGAGACCAAGCACCTGGTGGATACCATGGAACTATGGAAGTTCGGCGACCGCAAGGCCTACGTCTCCCTCAAACTACTGGCCGCCGTACTGGGCTTTCCGAGCCCGAAGGACGACATCGACGGCAGCGACGTGGGCCGCGTATTCTGGGAGGAGGACGACGTGGAGCGCATCGCGGCCTACTGCGAGAAGGACGTACTGGCCACCGCCCAATTGTTCCTGCGCTACCAGCGCAAACCGCTCTTCGGGGAGGCTCAGGTCCACTACGTGGAGCGTTAAACGCGGGCTTTTGTCGGCGGGGGGCCGCTCTGGTACACGTTTCGGCTTAGCTTTGGGGTTCTAGCCTTATTACTACCGGCTACGTCCACCGCGTAAAGATCCTCATGAAAGCACTTTTACCCCTCGTCTTACTCATTTGCTGTTTACCCCTCGCCGGCCAGGAGGGCGGCTCGCCCGCCCTGCAGTTCCTCCGCGACCGCGTCGAGCGGCTCGACCTGGTCGACTCCGACCTCTGGGAGCTGCGCCTCACCGATCAGTACGCCTCCCCCGACGGTACCGAGCACGTCTACGTAGGTCAGTCACTCTACGGCACCCCCATTTACAACGCCCAGGCCGCCGTGCACTACCGCGGGGGGCGGGCCGTTTACCACACCTCCAGCCTGGAGCACGACATCCGCCGGCGCGGGCAGGCCACCGTGCCCCGGTTGACCGGCGACCAGGCTTTTTTGCGCCTGGGTTTGCCGGCTAGCACCCGCATGCTCACAGCCGATATGGTCTATTATCCCCTGCCCGGCCCCGGGGCTACGTTGGAGCTCGCCTGGCAAGTGGTGACCGAGGACGCCGAGCAGCACACCACCCTCCACCTGGTCGACGCAGCCACCGGCGCGGAACTTTACCAAACTAGCCTCACCCTCAGCTGCTCCTTCGACGAGGCACCGGGCGCGGCCGCGGGTGCAAAGCAGATGGAAGTGACCCCGAGCGTAGCGGCAGGCCTGCGCGGTGACGGGGCCCTCTACAACGTTTTCCCCTTCGGCCTAGAGTCTCCCAATGACGGCCCCCGCCAGCTACTGTTAGAGCCCGCCGATACCCTCGCCTCGCCCTACGGCTGGCACGATACCAACGGCAAGCCCGGGCCGGAGTACACCACCACTCGAGGCAATAACATCTGGGCCTACCGCGATGCCGATACCACCCGGAACGAGCCCGACCCCGGCTTCGAGGCCGATGGCGGCGCGGAACTGGACTTCGATTTCTTTTTCGACACGATGCAACGGCCGGCCGATATCGTCGAGGCCTCTCTGACCCAGCTGTTCTACACGAATAATATGCTGCACGACTGGCTCTACCACCACGGCTTCGACGAGGCCTCCGGCAACTACCAGCAGAACAATTACGGCCGCGGCGGGCGGGGCCGGGATCCCGTACGGGCCGAAACCCACGATTCCTCGGGAACCAATAATGCCAACTTCAGCACCCGGGGCGATGGAAGCTCCGGCCGCATGCAGATGTACCTCTGGGGCACCAGCAGTCTACTCACCGTTCTTGCTCCCGACGACCTAGCCGGCAATCGCCGCACGGGCAGCGCCGAGTTCGGTGCGCGGATCGGGGAGGAGCCGCTGACCGCCCAGCTAGCCATCGGCCGCGATAGCACTCAGTCGCCTAACCTGGGCTGCGCCGAGCTCATCAACCCCGAGGAGGTACGCGGTAAGATCGCCCTGATCGACCGCGGCGACTGCACCTTTCAACAAAAGGCCTTCAACGCCGAGCAGGCCGGTGCGGTCGGCGTCATCATCTGCAACCCTGCCAACGATATACTCACGATGGCCGCCGTAAACGACCGCGACGATATGCCCGTGACCGTCCCCGCCGTGCTGCTGCGGGAGCGCGACTGTACCCCCCTCAAGCAGGTCATCACCGCGGGTGGAACGGTGGAGGTAGCTTTTCAGGATAACAACCTGACCCCCACCGATGGCTCCTTCGACAACGGCGTGGTGGCCCACGAATACGCCCACGGATTGAGCATTCGCCTGGTCGGTGGCCCCTCGGAGTACACCTGCCTACAGAACGACGAGCAGATGGGGGAGGGTTGGAGTGATTTCTTCCTGCTGGCCTCGACGCCGCAGTCCGCCACCCCTAGCCCCAATGGCACCGAAAAGCGGGGCATCGGGGTATACTCCACCTCCGGAGAGCCCGGGGCTCGGGGCTTCCGCTCGCAGTTCTACTCCACGGACTTCGCCATCAACAACCATACCTACGACGATGTCATCACCGATGCCATCCCCCACGGGGTGGGGGAGACCTGGGCGGCCGTGCTCTGGGACCTATACTGGCGGATGGTGCAGACTTACGGCTTCGACGACGACCTGATCACCGGTACGGGGGGCAACAACGCCGCCGTCCGCCTGGTCGTCGAGGGGTTAAAATACACCCCCTGTAGCCCCGGCCTCGTCGACGGCCGTGACGCTCTACTGGTCGCCGATCGGGCACTCAGTGGCGGGGCCAATGCCTGTATGATCTGGGAGGTATTCACCCGCCGTGGCCTCGGGGTATCGGCCGAACAGGGCTCGGGTGACCTGCGCAGCGACAACCGCGAGGCCTTCGATCTTCTCCCCGACTGTATCCCCACAGTCAAGTTGCTGAAGCAAGCCGATACCACCTTCATCAGTCCCGGCGACGAGATCACCTACACCCTGATCGTACGCAACGATAAGCCTACGGCCGTTACCGGCCTCACGGTAACCGACGTGCTGCCCGCTGGCGTCCAGTTAATTGCTGGTAGTCTCAATAAGGGCAATGCCGAGGTCAGCCCGACCCCGAATGCAATCACCGTCACCCTGCCACAACTAGCTGCCGGTGCGCGCGACACGGTAAGCTACACGGTGACCACAGCCCCCGACAAAACCAGCAGTCGCCTGCTGTACAGCAATGCCGATACCACCGATGGCTTCCTCTGGGACGTGGTCTCCGGTACCGGCACCGCCACCTGGATACGCTCCGACTCTACGCCCTTCGCCGGACGGCACGCCTGGTTCGTGCCCAATACAGCATCGGCTCAGGATCAAATCCTACAGCTGCGCGATCCGCTTACCATCAGCGGTCCGCGTCCCGCCCTGCGCTTTTTCACTAAGTACCGTACGGAGGCCGCCTTCGACGCCGGTGTCGTGGAGGTGAGCACCAACGGGATGGACTGGGAGAACGTAGACGATAAGTTCCTACGCTTTGGCTACCGCGGGCTCATCAGCGGCAGAGCAGCCCGGCCCCTGCGGGATACTCCAACCTTCTGGGGCAATAGCGAGGGCTACCGGGAGGCAATCGTCGACCTGGCCGCCTATCGGGGGCAGGCCATCTACCTGCGGTATCGCTTCGTCAGCGACGGCTCCTTCGGCGCCGGTGGCTGGTGGGTCGATGAGATTGAGGTACTCTCCGATCTGCTGACCTACAACGGGCTGGCTACCCTCACCACCGCCGGGGGCGACACCAGCACGGCCCGCGTACTGGAGTATGGGGTGGTCGTCAACGCCAGCGAAATCATCAGCGGTATGGCCACGCGATCCCTGCCGACCAACCGCAGCGTACGGATGTACCCCAACCCCGCTACGGACCGCGTACAGCTCCGGCTACAGGCGGCCGGCTCCGGTGAGCTACTGGTCGAGCTATTCAGCGTCGACGGCCGTCGGCTGCTACGCCAAACGACCCGGGTGGAACAAGGCAGCGGTGCCCTCGATTTTTCGGTCGCCGGTCTACCCAACGGGCAGTATACCGTACGGCTCACGGAAGCCGCGGCCCTCACGACCGCTAAACTTACCGTGGCCCGCTAGTTAGAAGGGGTAACCCAGACCGATTTGCGGACGTACCTCGCCCAGGTCGAAGGTGCGCAACCAGTAGGCGCTCTCGGGGTAGTTGGTGGCGTCCCGCACCGCCTGGAACCCACTAGCATCGCGGGGATAATTGTACCGTAGGGGCAGGGCCAGATCGAGCCGGAAGACGAAGTAGCTCAGATCGATGCGTATACCGAATCCGCCATCCACGGCCAGCTGCCGGTAGAAGGGTTGGTGGTAAAAGGGGGTGCTGCCCTCGTCCTCCCGTAGCCGCCCCCGGAGGAGAAACTGGGAGCCGGGCCGGTCGGGGTCCTCCTTGACCCGCCAGACGTTGCCAATATCGGTAAACACCGCCCCGCGGACGAAGGAGAATAAATTGAAGCGGTACTCGAGGTTGAGCTCTAGTTGCAGGTCGCCGGTTTGGTAAAGCCGCAGGTTATTGTTGATGTTGCCATTGTTGTCGATGCTAAGGGGATCGACGTAGCCTCCCGGCCCCAGTCCCTGGGGGGCCCAGGCCCGCATGGAGTTGGCCCCTCCGGCAAAGAATTGCTTGACGTAGGGCACCTCCTCATCCTGGCTAAAGGGCCGGCCGATCCCGATCAGTAGGCGACTGGCAAAACTGCGCAGGGGCGAAAACTGCTTCTTAAACCGGGTATCCACCAGACCCACGGCGAACTGCGCCAGCCGGTTGTTGGGGTCGAGGTCGTTGATGAACCGATCGGCGATAAATACCTCCGCTCCGGCCAGCTCGAACTGTGCGTTTAGGGAGACCGAGCGCCCCCGCTGATCCGGCCGACCGGTACGGCTGTACTCCAGGCTCCGGAAGAGTAGGCTCACGAAGTACTGGTCACTGATGCTGAGACGCAGTCGCTGGTTGTTGTCCAGTATGTCCTGAAACTGCTGCTCTACGCTGAAATTTAGCACATCCAGCGCCGCGTGATTGATTCGGTAGAGGGTAGTAGGCGAGCGGCGAAAGTCGTAGCCCAGGCGGGCATTGGCAATGTTGTAGGCGTAGAAGGTACTGATGAACAGGTACTCGTAGGCCAGACTATAGCGGGTGTTCGCCCGCTCCCGCAGCTGCTGGTAAAAGCGGTCGGAGATCAGTCCCGTACTGCGGCCCAGTCCGTACAGGCCGAAGTCCTTGAAGCGCGGCAGATTGAGGGTAGTCTCCGCGGCCAGATCGACGGTATTGAAAAAAGGTGCTCGGTTGCTCGGGCTGGGATTAATCTCCACACCCCCACGTAGGCCTACCGTAAGTAGCTCCGCCCCGCCGAAAACGTTGCGGTTACGAAAGCTGGGGCTTAGGCTCAGTCCGATCAGGTTGCTGTTCTGGGTGACGGTGTTATTACCGGGCAGCTGACTCCGATTGGTATAGTTGACGTCCAGATCGATGCCCAGGGCCATGCGCTTATCGGTACTGAGCTGGATTTGATAATTGAGCACGTCAGGCCGTAGGGGGTCCGGCAGCTGATTGATGCGTACGAAGCGATAGATACCCAGCCCACTCAGGGCAAGGTTGGTCTTCTCGTAGGCCTCGCGACTGTAGAGGCTGTCGGTGTCCAGGAAGATATTTTCCGCCAGGATGTCCGGCCGCATGCGGAAGGTAGCCGAGGGGGAAAGAAAGCGGATGCCCTCCACCAGCGTATCGCCGGGGTAAACCTCCCCGGAGGCGTCCCGGGCCGGGGAGTAATCGGTCAGCACCGTGATCTGCCCGATGCGGTACTTACGGTAATTTTGTTCTTCCTGCGGCGGCAGTACGGTGAGGTAGATATCGGCGTAGCCCTGCTGTTGACTGGTATCGATCTCTAGCTTATCGAAGTAGGTAGTGGAAAAGTAGGCGTACCCCTCGTTGCGCAGGGCGGTGCTGAGGCGGGCCTTCTCGGCGTCGAAGGCGGTCAGGTCGAGCGGTGCCCCCGGCTGCAGGGTACTGCCGGCCTTGAGCAGTTGCAGCAGACTATCGATGGCCGGTGCGGGGCTGCTGTAGTCGACCGAGTCAATCAGGTAGCGCCGGCCCGGATCGACGTGGTAGATCAGGTTCACCCGCTGGTTCCGCCGCCGGTCTGCCTCGTGGTAGGCCGTAGCGTTGAAGTAGCCCCGGTAGCGCATGAAGTCCGCCATCAGGGCCGCCGAGCGCCGGGAAAGGCTGTCGCTGTACAGGGTGGGGGGCTGGCCGATGGTATTGCGCAGGAAACGGTCGATGCGCGTAGTGTCCCTTGCCTTGTTATTGGCCAGGTAGAAATGCTCGCGGGGGAAGAGAAAGAGAAAGTTGCCGTTCGGCTTCTGCTTGGCTAGGGTAGAGAGCTCGTAGGCTACCTCACTTCGGTTACTTACCTTGCTTTTTTTGGCCAGCTCTACTTGCTGTCCGGCCAGCAGTTCCTGCCCCTCGTCGAGGTATTTCGTAACATTGCAGGCCGTCAGGAACAGGGCCAACAGGGCCACCGGCACCGCACGGCCGAGACCTCCCGCTAGTATGCCCATTCCCTCCGGTACCATCAAGTTCATAAGTAGCCTGCGTCAGAAGAAGGTCCGGCAAAATTACCACAAGTTCGTAGCCGAGGGACCGCGCATCGTCGCCGAACTCCTCCAGCAAGACCGCTACCCCGTCGATCACCTCTATGCACTCCCCGCCTGGCTACAACAGGCCGCGGCGCCGATAGGTGTACCCACAACGGCCGTCACCCCCAAAGAATTGGGGCGCATCAGTCAGCTAGCTACCCCCCATCAGGTGCTGGCCGTCGTCGATACCCCACCAGTACCCCCGGCCATACCCCCCACCGTAGCCACCAACTGGTCACTGTACCTCGACGGCATCCAGTCGCCCAGCAACCTCGGGGCCCTACTGCGCATCGCCGACTGGTTCGACTTTCCCTTCGTCTTCGGCGGCCCAGGCACGGCCGATCTGTATAACCCCAAAAGCATCCAGGCCAGCATGGGCTCCTTCCTGCGCATTCAGTACCGGGAGGCGGAGCTCACCACCCTCACCGACGCATTCCCGGACCTGCCCGTCTTTGGTGCCGATCTGGACGGCGAAGACATCTACCACGTCACGCCACCCCCCGCCGGCATCCTCGTCCTCGGTGCGGAGGGGCCAGGCATCCGGGCGGGGACGCAGGTGCAGATCAATCGCCGGGTGACGATCCCACGGGCCGCCGGCCGCACCACGGAGAGCCTGAATGCGGCGGTGGCGGCGGGGATTTTGTGTAGTGCGTTGCGGCGATAATCACTTCCCCTTGCCCTGCACCAATACTACTAGCGTATAGAACAAGATTTTAAAGTCCAGCCCCAGCGAGCGGTTCTCGATGTAGAGGATGTCGAACTTAAGGCGCTGCACCATCTCCTCGACGTTGCTGGCGTAGCCGTACTTCACCTGCCCCCAGCTGGTGATGCCCGGGCGTACGCGCAGCAGGTGGCGGTAGTGGGGTGCGCGGGCGCTGATCAGGTCGATGTAGTACTGCCGTTCGGGGCGGGGACCGACGAGCGACATCTCCCCAATCACGACATTCCAGAACTGCGGGAGCTCGTCGAGGCGCCACTTGCGCATCGTGGCCCCCCAGGGCGTGCAGCGCACGTCCTCGTCGCGGCTGAGCTGCGGCCCGCCCGCCTCGGCATCCGGGTACATGGAGCGGAACTTAATGATGCGAAAGGGACGGCCATTGAGCCCGATCCGCTCCTGAGTGTAAAGGATTGGGCCCCGGGAGGAGAGTCGTACCCGGAGGGCTACGTAGAGCAGGAGGGGCAACAGTAGGATCAGCAGGAAGACCGCGGTGGTCAGGTCTAGTATCCGCTTTACGATCCGTTGCCAGCGGGGCATCATGTTCTGGCGGATCTCGATGAGCACCGCACCGAAAACGTGGTTCATCTTCACCGTGCCGAGCATGATGTCGTACATGTCGGGGATGATCTTGACCAGTATCTGCCCTTCGTAATCGCTCAGTACGCCCAGCAGCTCCCGCAGTCGGCTGTGCTGGCTGGTATCAATGGCGATGATCACCTCCTCGACGTTGCGCACCTCGATCAGGTCGGAAAGCTCTCCCAGGCTGCCCAGGCGGGGCAGGTGGTGCTGCAGGGCCGGCTGGCTCTTGGTGCGGCTGTCCACGAAGCCGATGAAGCGGTTACCCAGCCCCTTGGGTCGGCCACTGATGTCCTGGTAGAGATGGACGGCCCGCTCACCGCCGCCCACGATGAGGGTGTTGAAGGCTACCTCGCCGGCCTTGAGGCGCTGACTGGCCCGGGTGAGCAGGAGCATCCGTAGTCCGGCAGTGAACAGGAAGTGCAACGCGAAGAGTGTAAACAGGCTCCGGGCGTACATCGAGTAGTCCACCACGGCATCGTCTAGCAGCACCGTGAAGAAGAGCACCAGCGTCCCCGCCCCGGACAGTACCAGCGTGTGTACCAGCGTAGTGAGGCGGCTCAGGCGGTAGATGTCGCGGTACTGATCGAAGAGTACGTAGGCCAGCGACCAGCAGAGGGGGATAAAGAAGCTGCCCCAGCCGTAGTTCTGGTCGCTGAGCATATCGGCCGGTCCTTCCAGGGAGCCCTCCGCCCGCCCCCGTAGGTAGAAAAAGACCGTCCAGGCGAGCCAGGCGGTCAGCAGATCGCCCACCACGTACACCCACCGATCCCGCCGCCGGCGGGCGGCCGTATCCGGCTGGAGGCCGGTGGGCGGGGGAAGCGGATGCGTCATCGGGGCCGAAAATACAGGGCCTGGGGCGGAACCTATGTCGCCACGGGGTCAGGGAGGCGTTCCTGGTTGCGGCGTACGGCCGCGGAAATACGGTCGGCAAGCTCCAGGGCGCGGTAGCCATCCTCGATGCTGACGGCGGCGGCGGTGCCCGTCTCGATGCTGTGCGCGAGGCTCTCGAGTTCCAGCTGAATGGCGTTTACCGGCCCGCTGGCGGGCTGATCAACGTGGATGATCCGGGGGCCGCGGGGCGTGTCGAGGGGGAACTGCTGCCCCCGTTCGGGCACGTCCGTGGCATCCGCCCCGAAGAGCCGTACGACCTGACTTTCTTTTTCCAGTAGGTCGAGACTGATGTAGGCGTCGCGCTGGAAGAGCCGCACCTTGCGCATATTCTTCAGGCTGATGCGCGAAGCGGTGAGGTTGGCCACCGCGCCGTGGCGAAACTCGATGCGGGCGTTGACGATGTCGGGGGTCTCGCTCAGTACGGCTACGCCACTGGCCCGTACCTCGGTGACCTCGTCATCAGCGAGCTTGAGTACGATATCGAGGTCGTGAATCATGAGGTCCAGTACCACGCTTACGTCCGTACCCCGTGGGTTGAACATAGCCAGCCGGTGAGCCTCGATGAAGTAGGGACGTACTTGCACGTCCTCCAGGGCCAACAGGGCGGGGTTAAAGCGCTCTACGTGTCCGACCTGGACCAGCTTGCCGCTGCGCCGACTGAGCGCAATGAGTTCCTTAGCTTCCTCCAGGGTATGGGTGAGTGGTTTTTCGACGAAGACGTGGCAGCCGCCCAGCAGGGCCTCCTTGACCACCCGGAAGTGGGTGGTGGTGGGGGTAACCACATCGACCACCTCTACGGCAGCAATGAGCTCCGCGGCCGAGGGGAAGGCCCGGGTGCCGTGCTCCGCGGCCAGGCGCTGGGTGAGTTCCGCGTCCGCATCGTATATACCCACCAGGTCGTAGGCCTCCGCGGCCAGCAGAATGCACTTCAGGTGAATTTTGCCGAGGTGGCCGAGGCCGATGAGTCCGATCTTGAGCATGGGGGCTAGAGCTTCGGACAAAGCTACGGCACGGCGTACGGACCCCCGGAGCAGGCGAAAAGTGTTAAAACGGGCAGGTGGAAGACGTTTAACGTTTCGTTTGCCCCGTTCTTTATCGGGGGGGCTTACGCCGGTTAGACCAACATAATTTTGTCCAATTGGGAATAAAGTGTAGGTGAAGGAATACTATGCAAGTTGTCGCCAAACAATCAATGGTAACGATCTTGAGATCGTCGGACCGGCCCTCCAAACACGGAGATTGGTCAACAGTTAAACCTAGACCGGGCCGTACTGCCACCCTTGCTGGGCGTTGGTTACTGCCCCTACCTTTGCTTTTTCGTAGGCGCAGGACGATGGTCCCGCTCAGCCTGCCCACACGCTAGGTATTGCACTACCTGGTGTGATCTTTTCACGAAACACTATGAAATGAGCAAGCTCCAACGGGCCTGCTACCTGTGGCTCCTGCTGAACCTGCTGGTAGCGATCCCCACTACAGCTAGCGCCACCCTTTCTTCACCCGTCAAACCAACCAAGCGGACCGAGGCCCAACTAACCAACCGCCTTCAACGTCTCGATCTGCCGCTGCCCACCACCGTTACCGACGCCTTTACCCAGCGCAAGATCGAGGATTACCTCGGTCCCGGAGGCCGCAATACCGAGCGCATGCTGGGCCGCGCCAACCTTTACTTTCCCGTCTTCGAGTACTACCTCGCCAAGCACGAGCTACCCGCCTCGCTAAAGTACCTGGCCGTAGCCGAGTCCATGCTGGTACCCGGTGCGGTCTCCTCCGCCCGCGCCGCCGGACTGTGGCAGTTGATGCCGGCTACCGCCCGCGAGATGGGCCTGCGCGTGGATGGGACCGTCGACGAGCGATTAGACATTCACCGCAGCACCGAGGCCGCCGTGCTAATGCTCAAGGCTCTACACGGGGAGTTCACCGATTGGAACTTGGTACTTGCCGCCTACAATGCCGGCGGCGGGCGCGTGCGGCGCGCCATCCGGGCCGCCGGATCCGATATGTACGACGAGGTCAAGGCTTATCTGCCGGGCGAGACTCAGCGCTACGTCGCCGCCTATCTGGCCGCCGCCTACGCCGTCAATTACTACGAGGACCACGGACTCATTCCCCACGAACTGCCCGGTACGGAAAGCGTGCGGGTCCACCATCGTATCAGTCTGGCCAAACTAGCCCGTGAGTGTAATATCCGTCCGGCCACCCTGCGCCGGATCAACCCGATGTTCGTGCAGGCCTACATTCCGGCTAGTGCGACGGGCTACCGGCTGCGGGTGCCCGCGGGGCGGAAATCCGCCGTGCAACGGTTCCTCTGGGGCCGGCCCAACTTGGTGGAGCTGCCGGCGGAGGAGAACCTGGAACTGGCGACCACCCTGGCGCAGGAGCGGGGCTTCGATCCGGTACGGATGCTTCTGGGCGTACGTGGCGATCGGTTGATCTACGTTACGCCGGTGTGGAGTCTAGAGCAGTTGCGGGAGCGTCTGCTGCTGGAATACTTTGATGATTATCGCTCCTTCGCCAGTCTATAGTCCAACATCTAAGGTCGAGTGGCCTGTTTTACAGGTACTGCTTCTTGATCCGGTCCATCGTACGCTTGCTTTCACGCTGCCGGATAGTCTCGCGCTTATCGTACACCTTCTTGCCCTGCACCAGGGCCACCTCCACCTTAGCCAGTCCTCTCTCATTGAGGTACAGGCGGTAGGGCACGATGGTAAAACCTTTTTCCTTGACCTTCTTTTCCCACTTGCGCAGTTCCTGCCGTTTGAGTAATAGTTTACGGGGGCGGCGTTCCTCGTGGTTGAACTGGTTGCCCTGCTTGTACTCCCCGATGTAGAGAGAGCGCAGGATGAGCTCGCCCCGGTCGAAGGCGCAGTAGCCATCGCGCAGGTTGACGTGGCCGGCCCGGATGCTTTTGATCTCGGTGCCGGTGAGCTTAATACCCGCCTCGACGGATTCAATAAATTCGTACTCGAACTTCGCCTTGCGGTTTACAAACTCCTTTTCCTTCGTCTTTTTAGCCATGCGGAAGTGCAAAAAGAAAGGCTCCGCCGGGTCATGACGGAGCCTCTCGTGATATTCAATAATACTGTGCGTTAGGGAACGGCCCTCTTAGCTTTGGAGTTCGCGGTTAGCGTAAAAATCTTGCCTACTTCGTAGCGGCCGCGGGGCCGATGCTACGGAGCAGAAAGTTAGTCATTTTCGTGTATAAGTGCAGGCGGGTGGGGCCGCCGTAGATGCCGTGATTTCGGTTGGGGTAAAAGTAGGTCTCAAACTGCTTGTTGTGCATAATTAATGCGTTGGCCATCTCCGCGGTGTGCTGAAAGTGGACGTTATCGTCGCCCATACCGTGTACCAACAACAGATCTCCCTCCAGGCGGTCGGCAAAATTAACGGGGCTATTCTCGTCGTAGCCCGCCTTATTCTCTTCGTAGGTGCGCATGTAGCGCTCGGTGTAGATGGAGTCGTACCACTTCCAGTTCGTTACGGGGGCTACCGAGATGGCGGCGGCAAAGATGTCGTTACCGTGCAGGATAGCGTTGAGGGCCATGAAGCCACCGTAGCTCCAACCGAAGATACCGATGCGGTCGGCGTCGATATAAGGGAGGCTGCCGAGGTAGCGGGCGGCGCTGATCTGGTCTTCGGTCTCCTGCTTGCCGAGCGTCAGGTAGGTCTGTTTTTTCATCTCCTCGCCGCGGGCGCCGGTGCCCCGGTTATCGACAACGGCCACCACAAAACCCTGCTGCGCGAGCATTTGGAACCAAGCCATGTTCTGTCCCCGCCAATTGTCGAGTACCTGCTGGCTACCGGGGCCGCCGTAGACGTGCATGAGTAGGGGGTGAGCTACGGTAGAGTCCATGTTGGCCGGCTTGACCAGGTAGCCGTTCAGTTCCGTACCCTCCTCGCTGGTGAAGGTGAAAAATTCAGCGGGTTGGAAGTCGTAGTCCTGGACGGTCTGCGCGAGGGTTGCGTTGTCCACGATCTTCCGCACCTGCGAGCCCGCAGCATCCATCACTCTGACGGTCTCCGGGGAATTGATGGTCGAGTGTGAGAGCACGAAGTAGTCGTAGGTGCCCGAAAATTCCGCGCTGTTGTAACCCGGTTCGGAAGCCAGGGGGCGGGGCAGGTCGCGGCCACGCAGACTCTTCGCGTACACCTCCCGCTCCATGGGATCGCGGCCGGCGGCCTGGAAGTAGAGCGTGCCGTCGTGCACGCCGTAGAACTCGGTGACATCGTAGCGCTGGGAGGTGAGGCGCTCGGGCGTGCCGCCCTGCATATCGTAGCGGTAGAGCTGGTTGAAGCCATCCTGCTCGCTGGTCCACACGAAGCCATCGTCGAGGAAGGTGAGGTTGTCGTGGACGTCGATGTAGTAGCGGTTTTCCTCCTCCAGCAGGGTGCGCTGGCTGCCTTCCTGGAGGTTGAATAGGATGAGCTCTAGCTTACTCTGGTGGCGGTTCATACGCTGGGCGGTGAGCTCGTCGGCGTTGTTGGTCCACTGTACGCGGGGCAGGTAGTGCCATTCCTGTTCGGAGTTCTCGTTGACGGTGAGCAGGTCGCTGGTCTCGCCGCTACTGAGGTCGTAGCTGTGCAGACTGACCGTACTGTTTTCGGCCCCCACCTTCGGGTACTTGAAGGTGACGTAGTCGGGGTAGAGGTTGTTGTGGAAGTCAGTGTAGGTAAACTCGGGCACCTTGCGCTCGTCGAACTTGAGGTAAGCCAGCCGCTGCCCGTCGGGGCTCCAGTACAGGGCCTTACTGAAGCCAAACTCCTCCTCGTACACCCAGTCGGTGGCTCCGTTGATGATGGCGTTGATCTCGCCGTCCTCGGTGACCTGGGTAAGCTGGCCGTCGGCTAGGTTTTTGATGTACACATTATTGTCGACCACGAAGGCTACGCGCTGGCCGGTGGGGTCGAGGGTAGCTAGGCGGTGCTTCTTCTCGGGGTAGACGGGGGTGGTGGTGCCGGCCGCCGTATCGTAGACGTAGTAGAAGGACTCGGAGCTACGGCGGAACAACTGCTCGGTCTCGCTGCTCAGCAGCAATTTCTTCTCATCGGCGCTAAACTCGTAGTCATCAATGCGACCGTCGAAGTCTGCTAGGATAGTACCCGTTTGCTCCCCGGTAGTGATGTCGTAGGTCACTACCTGATTATCTTCCAGCGCGGCGTAGGAGGTGCCGTCCTGTAAAAAATTGAAGCCGCTGACGCCGTCGGGGCTGAAGGTATAGGTGGCCCAGATGTCTTCGAGGGTGATGGCTTTTTGGGCGGTGAGGCCGGTGGAAAATAGGAGTAGTAGGAGGAGGTAGCGCATCGGCGAGTAGGGGGTGAGGTAGGTAGTTCATAACGGTAGTGAGTGCGTGGAGGTTGGGTGGGAGGGCAGTACGATGCTGCCTCCGGCAGCGCCGTCCGATGCACTCTCCGAGTGCGAGAGCCACTCTGGCGGCCATACGATTCCGTTGCCGGGGCTCCACGCCCCGGACGCTCGGGCTGCAAGCCCTCGACCTTAGACCATACCTTCGGGGTATGCGGGTGAAGGCCTCTTGGGTGCGGTGGATTCAGCGGATAGCGTATGGTATAGCTGTAGTATCTCTTCTGGCCGGCATCATCTACGCCATCTGGTACCGTATCCAGGCCTACGTCATCCTTCGCGACACCTATCTCGCCCAGGCACCCTTCTACCGCTCCGCCCACTGGGCCACCGACTTCTTCACCCCCCAAACCAAGGTCGCCGGTGATCGCTTTGCCGCACTAGGTATCATACTAGCCCTGCTTGCCGGTAGCTACCTCACCTACTGCTGGCGGCGAATGGAGCGGCACCCCACACCGACCCTACAACTGCACGTCTCCCAGCGTGATGTACTGGCGTTCGTCACCCTGACCTCGCTCCAGCTCAGCCTCTGGGCCTACGCCAACCACCTCCTCCCCCCCGCCTACGACGAGGTGTTCAGTGCCGTGCACGCCGCCGGGGCCGGTCCCTTCTACGCGCTGACCTACTACATGCTGCCCAACAACCACGTCCTATTTAACGTGCTGAACGGCGCGCTATTCGGGTGGTGGACGGACAATCTGGTGCTCACGGGGCGGCTCCTCTCGCTGGGGGCCTATCTGGCGTTGGGGGTGCTCCAGTACTTCTGGCTCCGCTCACTACTACACGACCGATTTGCGGCCTTTGGGTTGGCGGTGCTACTGGCCGTCCTGCTGCCAGTATGGGGCTTTGCGGCTCAGGCACGGGGGTATATGCTGTTGCTGCTATTTAGCTGGGGTGCTTTCGTGGCGGTCTGGCGGTATCAGAGTGGCCGGTGCCGCGGGATGCAGTGGCTACTGAGCGGCTGCTGTCTACTGGCTTATGCTACCGTACCGGTCTTTCTGTATCTCCACCTCGCGCTGTTGGCGTGGATCGGTATGGGCTGGCTGCGGGCGCGGCGGGTGGACTGGACACTGCTTGCTAATCAGTTGGTGGCGGGGGTGGCAGTATTCCTGTTCTACCTGCCGGCCATCAGCTTTTCGGGGCTGGGGTCTATCACCAGCAACCGCTACGTGGCGGGCGGGCAGCAGGGGGTGGGGGAGTTCGCGGCGAAGTTTCTGCCCACCCTGCCGGACTACGTCAACTACCTGGCGCTGGACGTGGCGGGGGTGGTACCGTGGGTATTGCCGGCACTGGCGCTGCTACCACTAGTGTACGGGTGGGCACCAGCGCGGAAATTCCGCCGACTGGCTACGTTCTATGCCCTGCTGCTGAGCGTCACTCTAGCAACGGTGCTATTGATGCGGGCCGTACCCTTTCACCGTACACTCATCTTTCAGCTACAATTCGTGGGTTTGTCGATTGCGTGTTTGCCGCTTATCGGGCGTGTGTTCACTTCAGTTGGTGGGTCTGCGTCCAGGCAGCGTCCACGGTGGCTACGTGGGGTGGCGGTGGGCTGGCTACTGCTAGCGGGCTGGCTAGTGTGGGTGACGCCGGAGCAGTTTTCGTTGTACCTTTATTATTACGATATCGTGCCTACGTACCGGTCGGTACAGGGGCTGGTAGAGCGAGTTCCGGCGGGGGCGCGGGTGGCGGGGGGTGACGAGGCGTTTTATCCGTTGTATTTATTGCAGCGCGATGGACATCATACCACATCGGTCCTTAAGGCTGATTACTACGTTAAACGGCCCGGGGAGGCGCTGCCGGTGGAGGTGTGGAACCTCGCTGGCCGGGATGCGGAGTATGAGCTCTACGTACGGGATACGGAGTGAGCCTCGCTCGTCTGCCGACTCGATACAAAGCATCGCGATTTGGATATCACCAACCGATAGCGCTGCAGCGAACGATCAGGTGGAGAGACAGCTATCGCCCAATCAGCGCGTGTTTGCACCCGCGGCCCCGCCCTTTTGCCAGCCAGTTGTCCTGCCCGGCTGCCAGCAACTCTGCCATAGCCCTGGTAATAGGTTGACCAGTTACCTGCTCGATGAATAGCCACTGTCCGGCAGGATTGATTTCCAGAAAAAGGTATTCACCATCCGGAGTAAGGCGCATATCGATGGCCCCGTAGCTCAATCCCAACTCACGCATAAGGGCAAGCAGTTGGTGTTCGATTTCGGAGGGTAGCTCGGTGGCTGCGATCGTGCAGTTGCCGAGGTCCATGCGAAAGTCTTGAGGATAGCTGCTTTTCCGAAGATCGATCGCGGCGGCAAATAATTGCCCCCCAACCGCCGTGATACGCAGGTCCGCAACAGCCTCAATGTATTCCTGAAAGATGACAGGGGCGTACTTTACCTTCTCGAGTAGCGAGAGCTCCCTGCGTTTGAGGATGCGAGTCTCACGCCAGGCCACCTCGGCGCCCTTAAAGGGTTTATAAACGGTGCGCTTGCAACCGAGCGTTTCGGCGAAGGCCCGGGCCCGGGCGGGGTCGTTCGTAATGAGAGTGCGTGGCGTACGGAGGCCTAGCTTCTGGGCTACCGTTAACTGGTAGGCTTTGCGACCGGCGCGCTGATCGAGCAGCGGATCGTTGACCCAGAAAGCGTCGAGCAACTGGTACATCCCCTCAAAAGCCTCGCCGATCTCTCCGTAGGCGAAATTGCGTACGTCGGTAGTGGTAAGCTCGGAGTGTAGGCAAAAGGGCTGCGGCCGCCGCCACCAGGCGGTGGCAACCTGTGTGAGGTCGATAAGCCGGTCACCTGCGCTAAGGATCCTCTCAGCATCCGGATCGTAGTCTAGAATGAGGCGGGAAGCAGTCGGAAAGCTGGCCGTATCGTATAGGGTATAGGGGGCGGACAGCGCGTCCAGCTCGGCGGTCACCCGCCGAGCGTGGACGTCCTGCTCGTTGGAGAAGACGAGAATCATGGGTCACAGCTTTTTGTACTCCTCGTATAGGGCGTCGATCTCCGAAATTTCCTGCTGGCTGAGGTCGCCGCTAGCCAACCGGCGCGCCGCCTCGGCAAAGACCTGCTGATAGCGCTGCTTCACCTCATTTCCAGGCTCGCGATCGGTATAGTGGTGGGGCGTAGCTAGTACGAAGGGGGAGGCCCCACTGGGAAGATCGCCCCGGTCGGGGATACGGTCGCCAATTGGTGCCTTGTCCAGCCCCCGGGCTTTGTCGGAGAAGCTATTCTTCACGTCGCCATTACGGGGAGTGGTGCCGGGGATACGCCACTTGTCGCGGTCAAAACCAATATCGCGGATAGGAGAGGTAACAATGCGCCAGTCGTGGTTGTCCCACCAGGCAGTCGTATTGATGACAATATCGTCGATCCAAGGTCGCTTGATAACTACCGGGGGGCAGGCACGATCCAGCGCCGCCTTAGCGTTGATGAGTCCGGTGCCGTAGTTGTTGTTCGGCACGGGGTCACCCGGATTATCGCGTAAGGGTTTGGCTGTGTCCCGGATGATCTGAACCACTTGGGTGGGGGTGAGGCTACCGTTACAGGATAAGATGAGCGCGGCTAGACCGGCCACGTAGGGTGTCGCCATTGAGGTGCCGCTCTTATCGGAGTAGGTGTCGTCCCAGTCGGTACTTCGGATGCTGACTCCCGGAGCGCACACATCAATGTGCGGACCGGTGGCCGAGAACCACGCGCGGTTCTCGGCGCTATCTACCGCACCTACCGAAAGCACGTTGGCAAAAGCGGCGGGATACGCCGGGGTGCCGGAGCCGTGATTGCCCATGGCAGCCACCACTACACAGCCCTGGGTGATAGCATACTGAACGGCTGTATTCAGGCCCGGGTCGTTGAAGAAACCACCGAGGCTGAGGTTGATAACGTCGGCTCCGTTGTCGGCCGCCCAGCGGATGCCCGCACTGATGTTGGCGTTGGTGCCCGACCCGGTAACAAAGCCGTCGCTGAGCCGTACCAAACGATACATTACGCGCATCGGCATCAGGCGGCAGTTCCAGGCTACACCGGTCACCCCCTGGGTGTTGTTCGACTCGGCACCGATGATGCCTGCCACGTGGGTGCCGTGACCGACCTCGTCCTGTGGCACAGTATCGACCGTGCGTATATCGCCCTCAATGCGCCACTGTTGACCGCTGATGGTAATGATGTCGCCTACATTCGTAGTATTGGGCAGGTTGACGAAGTCCCTCCCCTGTACCAAGTTGTCATTTAGGTCGGGATGGTTAAGGTCTACTCCGGAATCCACTACTGCGACCACAACGGAACTACTTCCTTTCGTACGGGTCCAGGCCTCGGGGCAATGAATACTGTTGAGACCCCACTGACTGGCGTAGAATGTATCATTGGGAGTCACGGCCATCGCAAAGCTCAGGTAGTTAGGGTATGCTGCTTCGACTTGCGGCAGCCGTTCTAATTCTGTGGCAATCGTCTTGACCTCAGCTCCTTCGCTCAGCTTTATGCGGTAGGTCGCTGCGAGGCTAGCGGCCAGTTCGCGACTGCCATTATTCTTGTTGACGCGCGAATCGGGCATCAGGCCGTGCACCCTGTTGATACTCACCGGGTGGCTGGGCTCCAGTGCCTTGTCTATCTCCTCCAGGCCGAAGCGGGTCGGGATGGAATCATTGGAAAGAGGCGACAGCGTATCGGGGATGAGTGGCATAACCTCACCGTTGACTGCGGCGGTCAACGTAATGATCAATTCACCCGGCACGTAAGGTGGGTTCTTGGGGTCGAGGTCAAGGTCTGGAGTAAGCATGGCGTAGGTATGGTTTGGCCCCCCCCAAAGGGTAGGCGGGTGATAAAAAGGATAGCGTTTGGAGGTTTATGCGCTACTGGCCGAGAAGTGTTACACTAGCTCGTGCAGTAATGCCCCATACGCTTATCTTGGAGGCGACCAACACCAGTTCCCGTGCGCCACGCCCTACCTCTGCTGCTTCTCCTAAGTGTTTGCACCTGCGTCCGCGCCCAGGAGAGTGACGCCTACCTGGAGCTAGCCGAAATTGCCCACATCGAGCAAAAGATCATGGTACCCATGCGCGACGGCAAGCGGCTGGCCACCGACGTCTACCGGCCAAAAAACGTAGATAAGGCCCCCATCATCTTCAGCCGCACGCCCTACCAGTTCAACGGCTACGTGGACGGGGAGGAGCAGACCCGGACCTACGAGACGGCCCTGGAGATGGTCGAGCGCGGCTTCGCCTACGTGGTGCAGAACGAGCGCGGCCGCTACTTTTCGGAAGGGGAGTGGGACATCCTCGGCGTGCCGCTGACCGACGGCTACGACGCCATCGAATGGATGAGCAGCCAGCCCTGGAGCAACGGCAACGTAGGCCTGCTGGGCTGTAGCTCGACGGCCGAGTGGCAAATGGCCGTGGCGAGTATGGGCCACCCCGCCCTGAAGGCCGCCGTACCCATGGGCTACGGAGCCGGCGTGGGACGGGTGGGGGACTTTATGGAACAGGGCAACTGGTACCGCGGCGGCGCCCAGCAGATGCTCTTCACCAGTTGGCTCTACCAGGTGCAGCACGATCCGCTGGCGCCGAAACTGCAGGAGGGACTGAGCCAGGCCGACCTCCAGCGGCTCTCCCGTTTTTACGACATGGCACCGGAGTACCCGGAGATCTCCTCCACGGAGTTACTGGCCACCCTGCCCGTGCGCGACATCATCAAAGCCAAGCAAGGCCCGACCGGCGTCTACGAGGAGATGATCATGCGTAAACCCAACGATCCGGCCTGGTACGAGGGCGGCCTGTACCACGACGATATGCCCTACGACGTGCCGACCTTCTGGTTCACGAGCTGGTACGACGTGTCGATCAGCCCCAACCTGGCGCTCTTCGACCATGTGCGGGAAAACGCGACCAGCCAGGAGGCCCGCGACAACCAGTTTCTCTGGATTGCCCCCACCCTCCACTGCGCCTACACCCGCGCTACCCAGAACACCATCGTCGGCGAACGCAGCGTGGGCGATGCCCGCTACGATTACGACGCCCTCATTTACGGCTTCTTCGACAAGTGGCTTAGGGGCGACTCCCCCGAGATAATCGATACCCTAGCCCGCGTTACCTACTACACCATGGGCAGCAACGCGTGGCAGACCACCACGGCCTGGCCGCCACCGGACGTAGAAATGACGGACTTTTACCTCAGCAGTCAGGGCAATGCCAATACCATGTACGGGGCGGGGACGCTGGTGCGTAGTGCTTCGGGCGAGGAACGAGTCAGCCGTCCGGATACGATCGTCTACGACCCCATGAACCCCGTGAAGAGCTATGGCGGCAACGTCTGCTGTACCGGCGATGCGGTCCGGGGCGGCAGCTTCGACCAGCGGGTGATGGAGGCGCGCAACGATATTCTGGTCTACACCACCGAACCCTTTGCGGAGGATACGGAGGTAAGCGGCTTCGTGGAGTCGACTCTCTACCTCAGCAGTGACGCCAAGGACACCGACCTGACCGTTAAGCTTATCGACGTCGACGCCGACGGGGCGGCCTACAACCTCGACGAGACCATCCAGCGCGTGCGCTACCGGGAGGGCTACGATAAGGAAGTATTCATGGAGCCGGGCGAGGTATACGAGGTAAAGATGACGCCGATGAGCACCAGCAATGTGTTCAAGGCCGGCCACCGGCTGCGCGTGGAGGTGAGCAGCTCCAACTTCCCCCGCTTCGACCGCAACCTGAATACGGGTGGGGATAACGTGACGGAAACCGAGGGCGTGGTGGCGCGCAACGTGATTCACCACTCGGCGGAGTATCCTAGTGTGGTGCGGGTGCCGATACGGTAGGGTCAGTTTCCTCGTCTTCTTCCGGGTCGGGCAGTAGCTCGGCCACGGTGACTTCTCCGGCGAAGGGACTGGTGAAGGTGACCTGCTCGGTGTAGGTAACCACCGAGCCGTAGCGCCCCTGCTCCGGTTGGGGTTGTAGGTGGACTTCGATCTGCCGGTCGGCGAGGTTGACGATCCAGTATTCGGCTAGTCCGGCGCGGGCGTAGAGTTCTGCTTTTAGGGTGCGATCTTTATCTAAGGAGAAGTTGGCTACCTCGATGATGAGGTAGAGATCTTCAGCGACTGGACGGTACGTTCCGTAGCTTTTATCGGCTACGACGGCAAAATCGGGTTCGGGCTCCGACTCCAGCTCAACCAGGCTGATGGATTTTCCTGGCGGTAGCGGAACTGTTTACCGAAGCGATCCCGAAAATATTCGGCTAGTAGTGTAACGCATTCCTCGTGGGGGGCGGAAGGATGGCTTTGGTCATGGCGCGGGGGATGCGGGGAGGGAATAAAGATAAAGGGGGAGGTGCTATTGGCGCTTACAGGCTATTATGAATGTTGGCTAGCATGCGGCGGGAGTTGAACACTTCAGCCATGAGTAGTTCATAAATCGTCAGTTTGTGAACTATTCATGTAACTAATGTGCATTATAAAGAGGTTTTTGAAACATGGATAAGTTCAAATCAGGCCTTTCGGTTGATCAAGGCTGCTACAGGGCATTCATTCCAAGCGAGATTAATCGGGAGTGGACGATTACTGACAACAAGATCCTACATCTACTTAGCCAGGCAGATCAGTAGCTCGGACGGCTTGACATGTACTCCCACTACGTCAACGTAGCCCACTACATCAATCTTCATATCGCCAAAGAGGCTACCCAGTCCTCACGCATCGAGGGCACACGAACGGAAGTGCGGGAAACCTTCCTTAAGGCGGAGGATATTGCGGCGGACCGCCGCGCGGATTGGGAAGAGGTGCAGAATTACATCGAGGCTATGAATTTTGCGGTGGAGGAGCTGACGCGACTCCCCTACAGTTCACGCTTGTTCCGCAAGGCCCACGAGTTGTTGCTACAGGGCGTACGGGGGCAGTCAAAGATGCCCGGTGAGTTTCGCCAGAGCCAGAACTGGATCGGGGGCGCTACCATCAATGATGCACGCCACGTACCCCCACCCCACAACGAGATCGGTCGCCTGATGTCGGACCTAGAGCATTTCGCAAATGATCCACAAAACTTGCTACCCAATTTGCTCAAGATCGGGATCATCCACTACCAGTTCGAAACTATCCACCCCTTTCTGGACGGCAACGGTCGGGTAGGGCGGCTCATGATCACCCTTTTCCTCGTCGATAAGGGAATCTTGAGGCGACCGATCCTCTACTTATCGGACTTTCTGGAAAAGCACCGACAACTATACTACGACAACCTTTCGGGGGTGCGGGGAGCTGCGGGTATCGAGCAGTGGCTTAAGTTCTTCCTCACCGGTGTCATTCAGACCGCCCAGGCGGGCATCGCCACCTTCGACGGTATCCTGCAACTGGAACGCTCAATGGTAGATCGGTTAGCTCCCTTAGGCAACAGAATTTCCGATGGCCTCTTGGTAGTAAATAGGCTCTATGAGCAACCCGTTCTGGAAACTGAGGAAATTGCCACAATCATCGGAAAGTCTAGACCTACAGCCAGTCGATTGGTTAGTGAGCTTTCTTCCCTAGGTGTCCTTAAACAGATAGAGCGTATTGGGCGCAGGAATCTCTATGCATTTCAGGAGTATATCGACCTTTTTGCCTGAGTCAATAAGTCGGCAGACGAGCTTTCCGTCCGACTACGTCAGGACGGAAAGAACTCGGCTGACAACCCTCCACCCCAACGAGCGAAGCGAGCTGCCAAACAAATCGTAAGTCGTACGTTATAAATCGTACATCGTAAATCCCAATGCCCCTCCTCACCTTCAACGACCGTGGCATCTACTGCGAGCGCGCCGACGTCTACATCGACCCCTGGAAGCCCGTGCCCCGCGCCCTGATCACCCACGGCCACGCCGACCACTCCCGTTGGGGCAACGACCACTACCTGAGCACCCGCACCGCCGCCCCGGTGATCAGGTACCGCCTCGGAGACATCGATCTGGAAGCCGTGGAATACGGCGAGGTCAGGACCATCAACGGGGTCAAGTTCAGCTTCCACCCGGCCGGGCACATCATCGGCTCGGCGCAGATCCGGGTTGAGTACAAGGGGGAAATCTGGGTAGCCAGCGGCGACTACAAGCTTGAGGACGACGGACTGAGCGAGGCCTACGAACCCGTGCAGTGTCAGCACTTCATCACCGAGTCCACCTTCGGCCTACCCGTCTACCGCTGGATCACCCAGGAGGAGCTATTTGCCGACATTAACGACTGGTGGCGCCAGACCGCCAGCGAGGGCCGCACCGCCATCCTCACCGGCTACGCCCTCGGCAAAGCCCAGCGCCTACTCGCCGGACTCGACACCTCCATCGGTAAGATCTACACCCACGGGGCCATCGAAAATACCAACGAGGTGCTGCGCAAACAGGGCATCAAGCTTCCCGAGACCACCCGCGTCAACCGCGAGATCAACAAGAAGGAATATCCCGGCAACATCGTCATCGCCACCCCCGGCGCCATTGGACAGCCCTGGGTCAAGAAATTCGGCAACGCCAGCATCGGTGCGGCCTCCGGCTGGATGACCCTACGTGGTGCGCGAAGACGCCGGGGGGCCGACCGCGGCTTCGTCCTCTCCGATCACTGCGACTGGCCCAGCCTCCTGGAGGCCATCGACCTCACCGGTGCCGACAATATCTACGTCACCCACGGCTATACCTCCATCTTTTCCAAATATCTGCGCGAGCAGGGCTACAACGCCGTCGAGCTGGAGACTGAGTATGAGGGCGAGCTGGCCGAGATCGAAACGAAAGGGAGCGAGGAGACTAGTAAGGAAAATGCGGTAGCAGATGGGGAGTAATAAAATAAACCCATGAAAAACTTCGCCGAACTCTTCCGCCGCCTAGACCGCACCACCAAGATCAACGCCAAGGTAGCCGCCCTGGCCGACTACTTCCTTCAGGTAGACGACGAGGACAAGCTCTGGACCGTCGCCCTCCTTTCGCACCGGCGACCCCGCCGTACCGTCAACTCTAAACTGCTGCGCGCCTGGGCCTCGGAACTGAGCGAGGTAGCGACCTGGATCCTGGAAGAAAGCTACCACGTCGTGGGTGACCTGGCCGAGACCATCGCTCTGGTCCTACCCCCACCCGAGACCGACTACGACTACACCCTCACCTACTGGATCGACTACATCGAGCAGTTTGCCGGCTACGATGAGCTGGGTAAGAAGGAGGCCGTACAGGAAGCCTGGCGCGGGCTAGGTACTACGGAGCGTTATCTATTCAACAAGCTCATCACGGGCAACTTCCGCGTAGGCGTAAGCCAGAAGCTCATGACCCGCGCCCTGGCCCGCGCCACCGGCATCGAGGAGACCAACCTAGCCCACCGCCTCATGGGCAACTGGACGCCCAACGACACCACCTTCGAGGAGCTGATCCACTCGGAGTCGGCCACTGACGACATCTCCCGCCCCTATCCCTTCTACCTCGCCTACCAACTCGAGCAGCCCGCCGAGGAGCTAGGCGACCCCCACGAGTGGCAGGCCGAGCACAAGTGGGACGGCATCCGCGGTCAGGTGATCGTGCGCAATGATGAGGTTTTTGTCTGGTCGCGGGGCGAAGAACTGGTCAACGATAAGTACCCGGAGTACGACATCCTGGCTAAGGCCATCCCTAACGGCACGGTGATCGACGGTGAGATTCTGCCCTACAAAGACGGCAAGCCCCTCGGCTTCAACGTCCTGCAGACCCGCATCGGCCGCAAGACCGTCAGCAAGAAGCTCCTCAAGGAGGCCCCCGTCGTGCTCATGTGCTACGACCTACTGGAGTATGAAGGCCGCGACATCCGCAAGCTGCCCCTTTCCGGCCGCCGGGAGTTATTGGAGCGGCTGGTGAAGGAGTACGATACCCAGGGCATCCTCCAGCTTTCCCCGGTGTTCCACTTCGCGCACTGGGATGAGCTGGCCATCGAGCGCGAGACCGCCCGCGAGAAGTACTCCGAGGGCATCATGCTCAAGCGCCGCGACTCCGAGTACAAGCAGGGCCGCAAGAAGGGCGACTGGTGGAAGTGGAAGGTCGACCCCCTGACCATCGACGCGGTCATGATGTACGCCCAGCGCGGCCACGGCCGGCGCGCCAACCTTTACACCGACTTCACCTTCGGGGTCTGGGACGGCGATACGCTGGTACCCTTCACCAAGGCCTACTCGGGCCTCACCGACCAGGAGTTCAACAAGATCACCGCCTGGGTGCGGCGCAATACGGTGGAGAAGTTCGGTCCGGTGCGCTCGGTGAAGCCGAAGCAGGTCTTCGAGATCGGCTTCGAGGGCATTCGGAAGAGTACGCGGCATAAGTCGGGTGTGGCCCTTCGCTTTCCACGGATGCTGCGCTGGCGGCACGATAAGCCGGTGGAGGAGGCGAATACGAAGGCGGACCTGGAGGGGATGCTGGAGGTGTATGGGAGTTGATGGGGTAGGGGCGTGGCCGCAGGTGTAAAAATAGTAGAAATTGGCAGCATCAAGTATTCGTCTATACTGGCAAGCTCATCTTGCTAGATTTCGTCCTTTGCGTCTAGGCAGATTGCCTTTATAATCCTCTTTTGATCAGAAGGGCTAATTAGACACCGTGAAGGAATGTGGATACGGTAGCGAATGAGCACGCGGCTAAGGGTTCTTCGACTGATACCAAGTGTGTCAGCTAACTGTTGGCGGGTACAGTATTTGTCCATTAGGTTGAGCTTTCGGCGGTGTGAGATATGGTAGATGGGGTTTGAAAGTAGGCAACTTTTTGCGGTTTGCAAAGCCGGGGGGTTGGACACAAGGCAAAAGTTCGTGAAACTTATGTTGCTACATGAGGCCGACCGTTGAGTAATAAACTAAATCTTACCACTTCAAGAGGATCAGAAATTGTCTAAGCTGAATGGTTAGATTGCAATCTTGGAGCAAAGATGTCCCGCCTCCTGTCACTGTGTGAGGCTTCCGTTACTAGGACGCCGAAGTTCCTGTCCCAAGATGACTCAAGACTACCTAAGTTGGCAATATTTTACTCAATGCTGTACGTATGGACAGTGTAATTTAGCAGCGGCTACAATGACGTAGCTCTATCAAAATCCTTATAGGCATGAAACTCCTCTCGCTAATTCTGTTCGTATTATGTTTTTCTCCGTCTTTGGGAGCTCAATTCGCTACATTAGATGTTCGTTTAATCAATTCTAGTAGTAGTGGAATAGTTTGCCCTGGAGAAAATGCCTCCTATGCGATCAGATATCAATACGGTCTTGATTGCAGGTTTGAGGGAGAAGGCTGCACATCATTTGTTCAACGAGTGCTGAGTAATAAGCTTATCCTTACTGCCGAAAATGGTGTCATATTGCAAGTTACTGATCCTTTAGGTGTACGTACAATAAATTCTTCGCAGGCATCTATTACACTACCTAATATTGGAGGCGGCACATTTCAAGTCGTTGTGCGATGGGACAAAGTTTCTTCTACCAGCAAAGGAAAGCTTGCTGTTGCAGTAGAGGGAACTTTCGAGGGGTTATGTGTGGACGTCCGAAATGCAACGGCCTGTAGTTCTCTAGTTACGAAGAAAATTGCAGGTGGAATTGATTTACAAGAAGAAGGACTTAATGTATTTCCAAACAACCTGGCAGTTACTTTCGGAACGAATGACGCGTTGTTTTGTAACGGGCGCGCAACTTTCACCACCATTGTACCGCCAGATTCAAGGTGTGCTGATGTTGTAGCATTCGATTGGTACATTGGGACATCAAACACGCAGGTAGCTACTACATCAAGTAATTCTACAACTCTAAACTTTAACGCTGAGACGACACAGAGCGTTGGGGTAAGATTTAGATACGCTAATAACGGGTTTAGTCCAATATACAGGAGAACGTTCAATTCGAGACGGAAATCAATTGTGGGACCTGATATAGCAGTTACTAACTCTCGAGACGGTACTTACCAATTCTCCGAGAAGCTAGGTATAAGTGGAACCGGTAAATTTGCTGTTGTACCTAGTAGCGGTGCAACTATTGAAGGGTTAGGGTCGAGAGTGCTGGTTATTTTTAGTGTGCCAGGAACTTATGAAATCAGATTTACAGCAGTAGAGTGTGGTAAGACAAAAACATGGAGCAAAGTTGTCACTGCAGTGCGTAGCGGAAGTCGCGCTATGCTATCACCTAATTTGGCGGCAAATATACAAATCGGAGATGAAGATATATATGATCATATGTCAAAAATAAGTATCTATCCGACGCTGCTTGAAAAGGGCTCCTCCACTATCAATGTTACGGGAATCGACCGGTTGTTCAATATGACAGATTGTACCTTGACTATATATAATAGCTTAGGCAGTGAGGTCTCAACGATTCCTTTAGCATCAAAGATAGATTTGAGTCCTATGAATCTAGGTTCTGGTATTTACATCGTGACATTAAATTCTCCTAACAAAAGTTCTAGTCTTATAGGTAAGGTGGTAGTGAATTAAAGCAACTCGTTACGTACGGTGGGTGCTTGATACAGCAGCTAAATCAGAGTATAATATAGCGCAATAATCTGACTGTCCACGTTTGTTTAGGGAGTGCAATACTGGCCGGTTACAACAAAAATCATCCGGGCCACATTAACTGTATCTGTGAATATCCTATGCGGCTTAGGTATCAATTGAGGAACTCAAGGCGATTTGGTACCAGCAATTAGTATACCTTCTTCCCCGCCGCGGCGGTTGGCTGGGTCGTCAGTGAAGAAGAATTCTTCAACGATGCCGGCCCGGTGAGCTACCTTAAGGTTCGCACCAGCTACGGACTTACCGGCAATGCCAGCATTAGCAACTTCGCCAGCCGGGGCCTCTATGGCGCACGCGTCTATGCGGGTAGCGGCCTGGCCCCCACTCAGATCGCTAACCCCGATCTTACGTGGGAGGAGACCGCTCAATTCGACGTAGGCATCGATTTCGGTTTCTTCAATAACCGCCTAAGTGGAGAAATTGACTACTACGTTAAGAATACCTCCGATCTTTTGCTTGACGTACCCGTGCCGAGTACGACCGGCTTTCGCACCCAGTTTCGAAATGTGGGTGACCTGCGCAACCGTGGGGTAGAGCTTCTACTCAACGCCACGGTATTCGACGATGAATTTGGTTGGAGCACCAGTGCGAACTTCGCCTACAACGATAACAAAATCGTCTCACTGGCGGCCGGACAGGACATCATCGACGACGGCGGTAGCCGCTATATGAACGTCGTTAAGGTAGGAGAGAGTATTGGCGCCTTTTACGGACTGGAGTACGCCGGCGTAGATCCCGAGAACGGCGATGGACTGTACTTTAACGCGCTCGATGAAGAAGGAAACCTGATCAGTCCCGAAGCCACCACTAATGATCCCAACATGGCTCAATTTGTGGTCCTTGGCGACGCCTTACCGACCACCCTCGCCGGCTGGAACAACAAATTTAACTTCAAAGGAATAAGCCTAGACGTCTTTGTACAGGGCAGCTTCGGCAAGGAGGTGCACAATTCCGCCGGGGTGTTCCAGAGCTGCGGCGGCTGCTGGTTCGACAACCAGACCCGTGACCAACTCGATGCCTGGACGCCTGAGAGTACTGATACAGATGTGCCCGAGGCCCGCTTCTTCTGGGGCAATGCCGACCAGGGCCGTAGCAGTCGCTACCTCAGCAGTGGCAACTTTGTACGACTCAAGACAGTCACCCTGGCCTACGAGCTACCGGCCAATCTCATCGACCGCATCGGTGTGAACCGCCTGCGCTTCTACATCACGGGCCAAAACCTCGCGACGATCACCAACTACGCGGGTTGGGACCCGGAGGTAGCCGCCGACTTCCTCGCCGACGATTCGCCCAACATTCGCACGAGCGTCGATTTCTACACCGCGCCCCAACCCCGGACCATCATCTTCGGCATCAACGTCGGTCTGTAAGCCTACTCCCACTCCCCAATTTTATACCATGAAAACCATAACTTTCATCGCCTTACTGGGTCTGGGATTACTCACGTTTTCCTGCTCTAACGAGCTTGATCTCCAGCCCGCCCAGAGCATCGGCGAAGATGTCGCCCTGAATTCCGACGCTACCGTTAAGGCCGTCCTCATCGGTGCCTACGATCAACTCGGCGACGGTGACCTCTACGGTGGTAATGCCCTGCGCGATGCCGACCTCCTTTGGGGGTACTGGCGAGCTGCTTTTCGTCGGCACTTTCAATAGCCCAGACGAGATCGCCCGTAAGCAGATCACTACCGGCAACGCTGATGCCGAAGCCCGCTGGATCGAAAGCTACGAAGGCATCAACATCGTCAATAATGTCCTCTCTGCCCTCGATGTCGTTAATGCTGACGACCAGGCACGGGTGGAGGGGGAAGCTCGCTTCATCCGCGGGCTGCTGTATTTTGACCTCGTTCGGTACTACGGTCAGGCTTACGAGGGCGGCGAGGCGAATGACCAAGTTGGGGTACCGATCGTACTGACCCCCACCCGCGGGATCAGTGACGAAAATGATGTGACCCGAGCCACCGTAGCGGCCGTATACGATCAAATCCTAAGCGATCTAACCACTGCCGTAGATCTGCTTCCCCCAACGAATGATGTGTACGCCGGAAGTCTCGCCGCTCGTGCTCTGCTCGCCCGCGTCTATCTACAGATGGACCGCTACGCCGACGCGCGCGATGTCGCAGATGCAGTCATTGAGAGTGGTTCTTTTGCTCTCACTCCGAGCTACGCTGAGGCCTTCATGAACGGTAGCAATAGTGTGGAGGACATCTTCGCCGTACAGGTCAGCTCTCAGGATGGTACCAACAGCCTTACCACCTTCTACTCCGTACCTGAGTTCGGCTATGGCGATATCGAAGTGCTTGACAACCACCTCGCGCTCTACGAAGACGGGGACACTCGCGGAGATTTATTCTTCGAGCGCGGCGGCGTTACCTACACTGGTAAATTCAATAACCAGTTTGCCAATGTCACCGTGATCCGCCTAGCCGAAATGTACCTCATCCGCGCCGAGGCCAACGCCCGCCTCGATAGCGAAGTAGGTGCCTCCCCCACCGAAGACATTAACCGTCTGCGCAACCGCGCGGGGCTCGACGATCTTGACGATGATGACGTAGACCTCGACTTTATTCTGGAAGAGCGCCGCCGCGAGCTCGCCTTCGAGGGCTTCCGCATCCACGACATCAAGCGCCTACAGGGTAGCGTCGGCACCTTCGCCTACGATGCCAATGAACTGGTCTTCCCAATCCCCGCCCGCGAGATTGTAGCTAACCCGAATATTGAGCAGAACCCAGGGTATAACTAGGGGCGGTTGAGCAACTATTGGCAAATAGTGGGGTTTATTTGCCAAATAGTTGTTGCATGGTACTTACGCTGGATAAATTTGGACGGATACTGATTCCGAAAAAGGCGCGTCAGGCCCTACGGCTAGAAGCGGGATCGAAGGTTGAGCTAACGGTCGATGAAGTAACTGGCACGGCCGAGCTTAAACTTCAGACGGACCAGGAAGAAGGCTCGTCCTATATAAAGTATGCCGAATGGGGCTGGCCTTACTTAGACGTTGGCCCTCCTACCGTAGAGGCGATAGATACCGCAGCTTTGATAAAAAGTATTCGTCAAGCTTACTTAGACCGAAAGTTTGGACTCAAGTGAGGTGCTTCTTCGATACCTCCATCCTGCTACCGGCCGCACTTACCGCACACCCCAATCATGACCGCGCGTTCGGTCTACTTCGGCAAGCTGCCCGGGAAACAAAGCCTTCCGACTTACTATGCCTGAGTACACATGTGATTGCCGAAATGTATGCAACTTTTCCAAACGTGGCACGCCAACTTGGTATTGAAGTGACACTCCCTCAGGTATTTGCCGAGATAAAGGCAGTAGTGCGGCATCTCAATACTGTCGACCTTAATGAAGCTGACTACTTCACAGCACTCGAACGCTGTGTGGATTTAGCCCTGAGCGGGGCGGTGTTCTACGATGCGCTCCATTTTCAGGCCGCGCTAAAGGCGAAAGCTGATATACTTTATACCGAAAACCGTCGCGACTTCGACCGTCTGCTTCGGGCTGATGAGTTAACGATTCGAAGCTTGCCCGACTAGTCTAGCGTCCTACAACACCGAATACTGCACAAACCCCGCCCGCTCCGGATAGTCCGTCGTGTAGTGCAACCCCCGGCTTTCTTTCCTGAGACTCGCCGCCTTAGTCACCAAATACCCCACCGAGATCAAATTCCGGAGCTCACACAACTGCGGACTCACCAGGCTATTCCGGTACAGCTCCTCGGTCTCCTCGTGCAGCAGGGTCAGTCGATCCCTGGCCCGCTTCAGGCGCTTATCGCTACGCACGATGCCCACGTAGCTCGACATCACCTCTTTGAGCTCCTTAACACTCTGGGTGATTAGTACCTGCTCCTTCGGCTCCATCGTGCCGGTGCGCTCCCACTGTGGAATATCCTCCTGGAGCTCCAGGTTGTCGATGTTAGTAGCGATTGAGTGAGCGATGCGATGACCGAAGACCAGTGCCTCCAGCAGGCTGTTACTGGCCAGGCGATTAGCCCCGTGTAACCCCGTACTCGTGCACTCCCCGGCAGCGTACAGGCGGTTGACCGAGCTGCGCCCGAACTCGTCCACCTTCACCCCCCCACACATGTAGTGGCAGGCCGGGTTGATCGGCACCAGCTCCCGCATGGGGTCGATGCCGTTCTCGATGCACTTATCGTAGATTGTCGGAAAGTGCGCCCGGAATTTCTCCTCGTCCAGTTCCCGGCAGTCCAGGCACATGAACTCCGCCCCCGTCAGCTTCATCTCGTTGTCGATGGCCCGGGCCACGATATCGCGCGGTGCCAGACTCCCCCGCGGATCGTAGTCGTGCATGAACTCCGACCCGTCCGGCCGCTTCAGGATTGCCCCGAAGCCCCGTACCGCCTCACTAATTAAGAACGCCTGCTTCTCAATCCCCGGACTATACAGCGCCGTCGGGTGAAACTGCACGAACTCCATATTCTCCAGGTGCACCTTGGCCCGGTACGCCATCGCGATCCCGTCCCCCGTAGCGATCACTGGATTGGTCGTACTCCGGTAAATCTGCCCATTGCCACCAGCCGCTAGCACGGTCGTTCGCGCCAGGATCGTACTGATCTCCCAGTTTTCCTTATTCAGTACGTAGGCACCGTAGCACTCAATGTTCTCCGTCAGCCGGGTCACGATGTGGCCCAGGTGATGCTGCGTTAGCAGATCCAGTGCGAAGTAGTGCTCGTGCACCTTTAAGTTATCCAGCGTGGCCGCCTTCGCACTCAGCGCCCGCTGGATCTCCCAGCCCGTCAGGTCCTTATAGTGCAGGATCCGATTCTCCGAGTGCCCCCCTTCCCGCCCCAGGTCGTACTTCTGAAACTGGTCCAGGTCGAAGCGTGTGCCCCATTCGATGATCTCCTCCACCCGCTCCGGCCCTTCCTCCACTACGATGCGCACGATGTGCTCGTCGCACAGTCCCGCTCCGGCGTCTAGGGTATCCTCGATGTGTTTTTCGTAGTTGTCCGTACCGTGATCCCACACCGCCGCCACGCCTCCCTGTGCGTAGCTGGTATTACTCTCCCGTTCGTTGACCTTCGTGAGTACGTCGATCTGTAGTTCGGGTCGGAGCATGGCCAGTTTGATTCCGGTGCTGAGGCCGGCGATGCCGGAGCCGATGATGAGTACGTCGGTGGTCAAGGGGTGAGGAGGTTGTGAGTGTTGAAGGTATGATACGGGGCGGGGCCGCAGGTGCGAAAACTACAATACGGTCTCCGGCAGCGCCTCCAGACATTTCCAGCGCAGCCAGAGGCTGCATTTTGCTGACGCTGCCGGAGGCAGCATTGTACTGTGCCCGGGCGAAGCGATCTACAACTTCGTGTAGTGCTTATCATCCACCAGAGAAGCCACCGGGTTCCGCCAGCTGCCGCCCTTCACATCATCCCAGAGCTCGTCCGCCTCGCTAGGCCCCCAGGTGCCGGCCTCGTAGGTAGCTAGGGGCGCTTCGCCCTTTTCCCAGGCCTCGATGATGGGGTCGACGAAGGCCCAGGCCACCTCGACACTATCACCGCGGGCGTAGAGGGTAGGATCACCCTTCATGCAGTCGAGCAGGAGGCGGCTATAGGACTCGGGCACGTCCTTAGTGGTCAGGTCGCGGTAAAAGAAGTCCATGTCGACGTTCTTCACGCGGAAGCCCTCCCCAGGTACCTTCATGCCGAACTCCATGGCCATACCCTCGTCGGGCTGGATGCGGATGATGAGCTGGTTGTCGCACTTCATCGCGTAGTCATCGAACTGGGCGAAGATGGCCTGCGGGGGGTTCTTAAAGGTGATGACTACCTCAGTGACCTTGAGTGGCAGACACTTACCGGTGCGAATGAAGAAGGGAACACCCGCCCAGCGCCAGTTGTCGATGAAGAACTTCATGCCCACGTAGGTCTCGGTGGTACTGTCGTCGGGTACGCCCTCGGCGTCCTTGTACGATACTACCTGACCCTCCTTGGTCTCGCCGGCCGTGTACTGCGCACGCACTACCTGCTCGGCAACCTGTTCCCCGGTGATGGGCCGTAGCGACTGAAACAACTTCATCTTCTCGCCCCGAATGGATATGGCATCGGCCCGAATGGGGGGCTCCATCGCTACGTGGGCCAGTACCTGTAGCAGGTGGTTCTGGATCATATCGCGCATGGCCCCACTGCCATCGTAGTAGCCGCCGCGGCTGCCTACGCCCACGGTCTCGGCGGCGGTGATCTGTACCGACTGAATGTAGTTACGGTTCCATAGCGGCTCGAAGAAGCCGTTGGCGAAGCGGGTCACCAGTAAGTTCTGCACCGTTTCCTTACCCAGGTAGTGGTCGATGCGGTAGATGTTGTTCTCGGGGAAGAAGGACTGGATGTCCTCGTTCAGTTTTTTTGCCGAGGCCTCGTCGTAGCCAAAGGGCTTTTCGACCACCAGGCGGGCCCAGCCGCCCTCCGGTTTGTTGAGGCCCGAGGCGGCCAGGGCTCCCGGGATCGTGCTGTATAATTTGGGCGGCGTGGAAAGGTAAAAAATATAGTTACTGCCCGTCTGAAACTCCTGGCTCAGTTTATCGAGGCGTGCCTTCAGCTTGTCCACATCCTCCTTTCCATCGTACACCTGTAGGTCCTGGTAGAAAAGCAGTTTGGCGAACTCCTGCATTTGCGGTTGGGACTTCTGCTCGTCGGTAAAGAACTCACTCTCGAACACGACCTTATCCCGGAAGGCCTCGTCGGTGTAGTCCGTACGGCTTGCGCCCAGCAACGCGAAGTGCTCCGGCAAGTAGCCGCCCCGGTACAGATCGTAGACGGCGGGGATAAGCTTGCGCTGGGCCAGGTCACCGGAGGCACCGAAGATGATCAGAATGTGAGATTGTACGGAGTTGGCCATGCTGTGGGGGTCTTTGCCTTGCAAAGGTGGGTTCTTTTTAGAAGGTTTACGCCCCCGGCAAGGTAATTTGTGCCCGTACAACAAAAACCCCACGCCCATGACCCTCGGCATCGCTACCGATCACGGAGGCATCGAACTTAAGCAGCAGCTCCAGCAGTACCTCGAAGAACAGGGCTACACCGTACGCGACTTCGGTGCCTTCGATTATGACGCTCAGGACGACTTCCCCGACTTTGTGGTGCCCCTGGCCCGTGCCGTCGGATTGGGCGAGGTGGAGCGCGGCGTAGCCGTCTGCGGCAGTGGGGTAGGGGCCAGTATTGCCGCCAACAAAATTAAGAACGTGCGCGCCTGCCTTATCAACGAGACCTACTCCGCCCGTCAGGGCGTCGAGCACGACGATATGAATATGATCTGCCTCGGCGGCCGTGTGATCGGTATCGCGCTGGCTAAGGAGCTGCTCGACAACTTCGTGGGGGCGGAGTATCAGGGCCTGCCCCGCCAGCTCCGCCGCATGGGTAAGGTGGCTGAGCTGGAAAAATAAGTGGGCGGGGCCGCAGGTGCAATGAGTTCAAACAAAGCGCAATGACCGGAGAAGCTCGGCTCCTGGCTAGATAACCTCCAGCAGGAGAGCTGGCAGCTGGAGCTTCTCATCAGTGGCTTTGCGATTTTCTTACTCATTGGGGGCTACGGTCCGTTTGCCGAGCTGTCTGGTACACTAGACAGATTGCTGCTGCAGTCGGAGCAGTTTCGTGCCCTCATGATTTCCTACTACGTGCTGCGCACCGCTTACGTGGTGCTACTGATCTGCCTCATCATTCACGTACTGCTGCGCGGCGTCTGGATCGCGGCGATCGGCCTGCGGTACGTGTCGGGAGATATCGACTACGCCAAGCTTCGTTACCAGCCCCGCTTTACTGACTGGCTGGCCCACCACATAGGGAGCTTCGACGACTACATCGAGCGGCTGGAGCGCTACTGTAGCATCCTGTTTTCGGTAGCTTTCCTGATCATTTTCTGCTTCCTCAGCTTAGTGACCTACATGCTGGTCACCGTGGTCTTGCGCTTCGTATTTAGCTGGGGGGGGCGAGGTCGACTGGCAGCATAACGGGCTATTCGGAGGCAGTGTCGTGGGCCTAATTTCGCTGCTTTTGGGCTTTATCTACTTCATCGATTTCCTTACGCTCGGTTTCTTCAAGCGCAATCGCTTTACCGCCCGGGTGTACTATCCCCTGTACCGACTCATGGGCTGGGCCACGCTGTCGAGTCTTTACCGGCCGCTGTACCATAACCTGGTCGATAACCGCTTCGGTCGCCGGTTCGCGCGGTTGCTGCCCGCGGCCATTGTGGTGGCCCTATTGGTGGTATCGCTACAGTTCGTCGATGCCCCCTACTTTCCCGCCTACAACCGTGATGGTAACCCATACCATTAATGCGAACAACTACGACGATATCGTGCCCGACCCCGGGGGCATTTTACGGTCGCCGAGTCTTCACGGTAAGTACCCCGCCAATAACTACGTCGAACTCTTCGTACCGTACTTACCGATCTACAACGACCGGGTCATCCGGCGGGAGTTTCCCGATCTGGCGGTGAGCCGCTACGCGGGGCTTAAACTACGCGGGGCCTTCAATGCCGGTACGCTACACAACGCCGAGGCCGACTATCCCGCCCTGCTCCGCGCACTCGGTAGTCTGCACCGCCTCACCGTCGATGGGCAGCCGGTACCGGGAGTAGATCCCCGCTTCCACTATCACCCCACCCGCGAGCAGGCAGGGCTTCCGTACCTGGTGCCCACCCACAACCTAGCTGTGGGAGAGCACACCCTTCTTCTCGAAACGTCTTACCTCACCGCCGATACGCTGCGCTGGGCGGATTACGGAGCTATCTACTTCTATAAGTAGCTTGCCACTAGCTCCGCACCAGCGCCCCCGCCCCCCTATCCCGCCCGTGAACACTCAGCCCCATTTTACCTTACCGCTAGCGTACCTTACCACTAAAATCAGCACCCCACATGGACCAGCAACTGTATGACTTCGGCATGATCGGCCTCGGCGTAATGGGCCGCAATTTTCTTCTCAACGTAGCCGACGACGGCTACGGCGCACTCGGCACCGACATCAACGAGGAATCGGTCAGCGCCCTCAACGAGGAGGGAAAGGAGATGCGCGTAAAGGGTGTGAGTACCCAGAAAGAATTCGTAAGCCTGCTGAGTAAGCCGCGTAAGATCATGATGCTGGTGCCGGCCGGCTCCATCGTCGATAAGGTGATCGAGGGCCTGTTGCCGCTGATTGACGAGGGCGATGTCATCATTGACGGCGGCAATAGCCACTACGACGATACCAACCGACGCTACGAGTACCTAAAGACCAAAAACATTCGCTTCCTGGGGGCCGGTGTGTCCGGTGGTGCGAAGGGCGCCCGCCTGGGTCCGAGTATCATGCCCGGCGGCGACCGCTCGGCCTGGGAAGTCGTGAAGCCCATCCTAGAAACCGTAGCCGCTAAGGTGAACGGGGAGCCCTGCGTCACCTACATCGGCGAGAGCAGCAGCGGCCACTACGTAAAGATGGTGCACAATGGCATCGAGTACGGACTCATGCAGCTCATCGCCGAGGCCTACGACATCCTCAAGCGCGTGGGCGGCATGGGTAACGACGAGATGTCGGAGCTCTTCGCCAAGTGGAATAAGGGACGGCTGAATAGCTACCTGATCGAAATTAGCGCTTCCATCCTGAAGCGGCGCGACGACCAGACCGACGAGCACCTGCTCGACGTCATCCTCGACAAGGCCAAGCAGAAGGGCACCGGGAAGTGGACCAGCCAGTCGGCCATGGACCTCGGCGTGCCCGTGCCCACGATCGACTGCGCGGTGACCATGCGCGCTATTTCGGCCTTCAAGGAGTACCGGCAGGATAACAGCAAACTCTACGTCGATATTCACCCCGAGCTGCCCGATCTGCACGGAGAGGGACTGGCCGAGTCGGTCGAAAAGGCACTCTACTTCAGCTTCATCACCTGCTACGCCCAGGGCATGCAGCTGCTGGCGGAGGCGAGCGTGGATATGAAGTACGACCTCGATCTGGAGGGCATCGCCCGCATCTGGCGCGGCGGCTGCATCATCCGGGCCGAGATGCTAGAGAAAATTCGCCACGCCTACGGTACCCGCGAGGGGCTGAAGAATATGATGGCTACCGAGGAGTTCCGCCACGACCTCTTCGACTGCCGCGAGGCCATTGTCGAAGTGACCCACCAGGCCAGCGAGCGCGGGGTGCCTACCATGTGTATGAGTACCTCGCTACAGTACTTCGACGCCTTCCGCTCCGAGCGGCTACCGCTGAATATGGTGCAGGCCCAGCGGGACTACTTCGGCTCGCATACCTACGAGCGGCTGGACCAGAAGGGCGTGTTCCACACCGCCTGGGACGCCCAGGTCATTCACAAGGCGGGCGACGAAACGGACCGCCTGGGCCCCAAGGAGACCGGAGTCGTAGACCCCACCGATACTCAGAAGGCCTAGCACTACCCGGGGCTATAAATTCAATGTAGCTACAATTAATTTTAGTGTATCGTTCAACCTAGCCGGTGCTGGGCGGTTTGCTCTGTACTGACTGCGACGCTGCGGTCCTCACCAAATTACGCAACACATGTTACGCTACCTATCCCTTTTTGCCTTTGCCGCCGTGCTCACCGCCTGCGGCCCCTCGGGTACCGAGGTGGAATCTTCCGATGCCCAGACCGAGAATACTGCTGCCCAGGCGTCCGCCACCTATGCCATCGACGCTCAAGCCAGTACGGTCGAGTGGGAGGGTACCAAGCTCATCGGCGGTGGCCACCAGGGCACGATCCCCATCACCCAGGGCAACCTGGAGGTAGATGGTAGCTCGCTCGTCGGCGGCGAAGTGACCCTCGACATCACCGGCCTGAAAAACGCCGATCTCGATGAGGAGGGCAAAGCTAAGCTAGAAGGCCACCTCAAGAGTGCCGACTTCTTTGACGTAGCCCAGCACCCCTCGGCGAAATTCGTCATCACTAACGCCACCCCGGCCGCAAATGCCGAGGATGGCCACAATTACGACATCACCGGCAACCTGACCCTCAAGGGGGTATCGCGTAGCATCACCATCCCCGCCACGGTCACCATGAGCGACAGCCGCATCGAGGCCACTACGCCCGACTTCGTGATCGACCGCACCGAGTGGGGTATGGAGTACGGCTCCGGCGGCATCGAGGGCATCGCTCAGGACAATATCATTAACGACGAGGTGGGCCTGAAGCTGAACCTGGTAGCGATGAAGTAGTGTGAGTGCAGTTTGTGCACTCTTGTGTGATAGGTTTTAACCACACAGTTACACGGAGGGAAGCACAGAGTATCACAGATTTAGGAGAGGTCAGTCGCAGGTTGTGACTGACCTCTTTTTGTATATGCCTCCTACAGCACTACTAGGTGCTGACCTCTGCTTACCTCCCTATCGCGACGGCTCTGTGGCTTATACATCAGGGCCCCCTACCCCTGATGACGCGTGTGAAGCCCTCTGTGTAGGCTGAAAGCCGCTCCGTGGTGAGCCCTCTGCCGCTTTCCCAAACCCCTCCACCAGTCCTACCTTTGCTAGATGGACCACTGGTACACCCTAGCCGACCTACCCACCCTAGCCGACCAGCTCCTCCACGACTACCCACCCCCTCGTATCTACGCCCTAGAAGGTGAGCTAGGCACCGGCAAAACTACCCTAGTCACCCAACTTTGCCGCCAGCTCGGCGTAAAGGAGCCCATCTCAAGCCCCACCTACAGCATAGTCAACGAGTACACCGGAGCCATCGACGTGGTCTATCACCTCGATTGCTACCGCCTGGAGAATATAAGCGAGGCCATTGACGCAGGGCTAGAGGAGCTCCTAGACGGGGCCGCAGGTGCCGTATTCGTAGAATGGCCGGCGGTCATAGAACCCTTATTGCCCCCCGGCGTTGTTTTTCTGCGCCTGTACCACGATCCGGCAGGGGAGGGGCGGCGGCGCATCCACGTCACCACCGGCTAGCCCGTAAGCTAATCCATGAGCAGTAAGGATAAGGAAAAGATCGACCTCCCGAAGGAGCTCACCTCGGGCTACGCCCAAACCCAGACGGAAACCCTGGCCATCGAGACGCGCGCCGAGGAGTTGTTCATTGGTATACCTAAGGAGATCACGCTGCAGGAAAAGCGCGTTGCCCTAGTGCCCAGTGGCGTCCATAACCTGACTACCCGCGGCCACCGCGTCTTACTCGAAACCCAGGCCGGTGAGCCCAGCAGCTTTAGCGATCACGACTACAGCGAGTGCGGCGCCGAGATCGCCTACTCCGCCCAGGAAGTGTACCGCAAGGCCCGCGTGATCATCAAGGTGGCCCCGCCCACCCTCGACGAGATCGAGATGATGCAGGAGGGCTCCATCCTGATCTCCCCCCTGCAGCTGCCCATCATCAACGCCGATTACCTCTACCGCCTCAAGCACAAGCGCATCATCGCCCTGGCGATGGAATACATGCAGGACGAGGAGGGCAGCTTCCCCATCGTGCGCATCATGAGCGAGATGGCCGGGGTCAGCGCCATCCAGACCGCCGCCGAGTTGCTCAGCACCAGCCACGGCGGACCCGGCGTACTCCTGGGCGGTATCTCCGGCGTCCCTAGCGCCAAGGTGGTCATCCTGGGGGGCGGGGTCGTAGCCGAGTACGCCACCCGGGCCGCCATAGGTATGGGGGCCGAAGTACGCATCTTCGACGATAACATCCACAAGCTCATGCGACTGCAGAACTCAGTGGGTCGCCAGCTCTATACCTCGGCCATGAATCCGGTCTATCTGCGCCGCGAGCTGCTCGATGCCGACGTAGCCATCGGAGCCATCCACGCCGAGCACGGTCGGGCCCCCGTCGTCGTGAGCGAAGACATGGTGCGTGGCATGAAGCCCCACAGCGTCATCATCGACGTCAGCATCGACCAGGGCGGCTGCTTCGCCACCAGCGAGCTCACCAGTCTGGACCGCCCCACCTTCGTCAAGTACGACATCATTCACTACTGCGTGCCCAACATCGCCAGCCGGGTGGGTCGTACGGCCTCCATCGCGGTGAGCAATATTCTTACCCCCATCCTACTCCGTGCCGAGGGGGCCCGCAACTTCGAGCACTTCCTCTTCCAGCACAGCGGTCTGCGCCATGGCATCTACACCTTCCGGGGTTGCCTCACCAACCGCTACCTCGGCCAGCGCTTCGAGATGCGCCACACTGACATCGACCTGCTGATGACTAGCGGCATGTAATCAGAGCCAGTAAAGTCGATCACCAAAAATAGCCTCCGCCCTAGCCTCATCCTGGGCAAGCCCCAGTAGCATGCCCCCGCCGCCCGCACCGCAGAGTTTGAGCCGGTAGGCCTGTCCGCCATTCCATAGGTCGTGAAACTCTACCGGTACGAGGTAGGGAAAGTTGGGGAGCTGGTACACCGATATCTCGCTAAACGCCCCGTAAAGCGCATTCCGGTCACCGTTCAGCAGGGCCGTAATGGCCCGCTCGTTCGGCTCCATCCACCCGCTGCGGATATCGGGCACTAGCCCCCCGTCGACCGCCTGGGTGAACCGCCAGATAAGGTCGCTCGCACTACGCGTGACCCCGGTGTCGACCAGGAAAAAACCCCGCTGCCAGCCTTGCGCGAGTTGCACCGCACCTGCGTCCCCGCCCTGGAGAAGCAGGGGTTGTTGTAGATAGCACACTAGAGGGTCGGTGCCGGAGCTCTCCCCGTGGAAGTGTCGCTCCATCGTAGCCAGCGTACCACGCAAACTTCTCATATTCAGCGACTTACCGGCTGTAGTGGCGTAGCGGTCGAATACGGCGGCACATACCGCTCCGCTACTGCCCAGTCCGTAGCCGGTAGGGATATTGCCATCCAGGCGTGCACCCTGTTGCAGTTCGGTAGCGAGTCTATCATGATCCAGCAGGTGGGCGGGGACGCAGGTACGCAGGTAATGGCAAAGGCCGAGTAGGCGGGAGTCCGGTTTCTCCTGCGCCCACTGGATCGTGAACCTCGGGTAGGGCACCGCCAGCCCCCGGCTACCGCATAGGATAATGTGCTCGCCGAAGAGGAGAATTTTGGCGGGGTAGGTCACCAACCAATCACCTTACGACTCACCCACTTACGTACCCGGTAGGGAAGTAGCCGGCTTAGGGGGGCAAACACCTTCGTATCCCGCCCCACGTAGGTGCGGAACTTACCCGTACGCACGATCTTCCAGGTTGCCTCGGCGATGTCGCGGGGGGTGAGCTTGATGTCGGTCGGACGAAGCTTGCGGTGTACGTTGACGTAATCCAGGACGATGGGGGTGGTGGCGTACATGGGCAGCAGGTCGCTGACGCGGATACCGTCAGCCTCTAGTCCGATGTCGAGACTCTCGGAGAAGCTCAGCACGGCCCGCTTGGTGGCCGAGTAGCTGACCAGCTCGGGATTGCCGTGGAGGGCCGAAGCCGAGGCGACGTTGATCAGGTGAGCTCCCGGAGTGACGCGCAGCAGGGGAATAGCGGCATAGGCTACGTTCATGACTCCGAAGAGATTGACGTCGATGACGCGGCGGTGTTGTTCGATGGGTACATCGGTGAAAGCTCCCACTCCGGTAATGCCGGCGTTGTTGAATAATACGCGGAGGTGGCCGCCGGTATGCTCCCCGAAGTGGGCGACGGCCTGGCGGGCGCCCTCGATGTCGGTGACGTCGAGGCGGGCGTAGCAGGCGTGGTCGGGTCCCCCGAGGTCAGCGGCCAGAATCGCCAGCGCCTCCGGATCGAGATCGTACAGGCCCACAAACCAGCCTTCGCTAACAAACTTGCGGGCTACCGCCTGACCGAAGCCGCCGGCCGCGCCGGTAATGAAGATGCTTGGTTTAGTGGTGGCCATCAGTACACTTCTTCAAGGGGTGCTACGTGGGCGGGGGCAGCGATGGGCACATTGTGGTGGGTACCGTGGGTCCGATCGTAGGCCCGAGCCTGCTTCCGAAGGCGGTCGTAGCGCTTGAGCTGTTTGGCTACGCCGCGCACTACGTCGTAGGGGTCGATGAGGTGAGTATCCATGATGCGGTCGCCGTTGTGCTTGTAGACGGCACCGACCGGTTGACTAATCTCACGCTGTAGCTTAATGTGCGCGGCCATGAGCTTGCCGTAGGGCTCGAAGACCTGTCCGACCCCGCCGCGGAACTGGTACCAGCCCAGGTAGTAGATGCCGCGGTAGTCGGGCAGCATGGACCAACCGTAGACCTGGGCCACGGTGCCCTCCACCCGTTGTAGCTTCTCCGGCAGAAAGGGATAACTAAGGTGGTAGCCGGTGGCACAGGCGATGAGGTCGGCTTCGACACGGCTGCCATCGGTGAAGACGACCTCCTTACCATCAAGGCGCTCGATACCGGGTTTGGCGGTGAGCCGCCCGTGCTTGATGTAGTGCAATACCTCCGAGCCCAGGGTGGGGTGCTTTTCGAAGGGCTCGTAGTCGGGCTCCGGTAGGTTGTAATCGGACCAGGAGCCCTGTACAATCTTCACCATTAGCTTGATGAAGGGGCGTTGAAACCACACCGGCCAGGTCGCGAAGGGGCTATCGGCGATGGGCTTACCCATGAAGGTCTTGGGGAAGAACCAGACACCGGAGCGCAAACTTAGATAGGCCTTCTCTGCCAGCCGGGCGCTCTCGCTAGCCAGGTCGCAGGCGGAGTTGCCACCTCCCACTACGACGACCCGCCGGCCCGCCAGTTGCTCCCGTTTCTTGTAGTCCTTGGAGTGCATGATCTCGCCGTCGAACTGTCCGGCGAATTCAGGTATATTCCGGTCCCAGTGGTGGCCGTTGGCCAGTAACACCCCCTCGTAGTGCCGTATCTCCCCGCTATCCAGGGTTACCTCCCACAAATCGTCCTCGATCGGTCGTACGTAATCGACACGGGTGTTGAACTCGATGACCTCGCGCAGTCCGAAGTGCTGGCTATAGTCGATGTAGTAATCCAGCATATTCTGCGCGCTGGGGAAGTCAGGGTAGTGCTCCGGCATGGGGTAGCCGGGGTACTGGGTAATGAGCTTGGAGGAGATGATGTGCGCGGTGGGATAGACGCCGTGCAGCCAGTTGCCGCCCACCTCGCGGTCGGCCTCGATGTGGTCGTAGGCAATACCGGCTTCCTGGAGGCCGCGGGCGGTGCCGAGGCCGCAGGGGCCGGCGCCGATGATAAGGTGATGGTGGCGGCGGTCGGAGGGGGTAGTGGACATGGCGTGTATCTGCTTAGGGGTGAGGAAGATACACCGGAAAAGGTCGAGGCGTTGTACGCCGAGGTGCTATCTACCCGGTGTGCAACGCCTCGATCCTTTAGTACGCCTTAGCAAACACCACCCGCCCCTGACTCGGCTTTCCCGATAGCATATCCACCCCCTGCTCCTCCGGCCGGTCGTTGGGGATACAGCGGATGGTCGCCTTAGTTAGCTCCTTAATTTTAAGCTCGGTCTCGGTGGTGCCGTCCCAGTGGGCGTACACGAAGCCCGGGATGTTGCGCTCGATCACCTCCTGAAACTCCTCGAAAGTGTCGACGTAGGTCGTGTGCTCCTCGCGAAAGCGCACCGCCCGGTCGAAGAGGTTCTGCTGGATGTCGGCGAGCAGCTGCACGACGTGATCCACGATGCCTTCCAGGGGCTGGCTCTCCTTCGTTTTCTCATCGCGGCGGGCTACCTCGATGGTGCCGTTCTCCAGGTCGCGCTTGCCGAGGCCCAGGCGGATGGGGATACCCTTCAGTTCGTTTTCGGCGAACTTGAAGCCGGGGCGCTGCTTGGCATCATCGTCGTAGGTGACGCGGACGCCCCGGGCCTTCAACTGCTCCATGAGCTCGCGGGCCTTGGCGTCGAGCGTTTCGTTAGGTTTGGGGATGGGGACGATAACGACCTGAACGGGGGCCAGCTTAGGCGGTAACACTAACCCCTCGTCATCGCTGTGGGTCATGATCAGTCCGCCGATCAGGCGGGTGGAGACGCCCCAGCTACTGGCCCAGACGTACTCCTCCTGGTTATCCGCGTTGCTGAACTTGACGTCGAAGGCCTTGGCAAAGTTCTGCCCCAGATTGTGACTCGTACCGGCCTGGAGGGCCTTGCCATCCTGCATCAGCGCCTCGATGGTGTAGGTGTCGATGGCTCCGGCAAAGCGCTCGTTGACCGTTTTCACACCCCGCAGTACGGGCATGGCCATATACTCCTCGGCAAAGGTGGCGTAGACCTCCTGCATCTTTAGGGCTTCCTCGAGGGCCTCTTCGGCGGTGGCGTGGGCGGTGTGCCCCTCCTGCCAGAGGAACTCGGCGGTGCGTAGGAACAGCCGGGTGCGTAGTTCCCAGCGCACCACGTTAGCCCACTGATTGATGAGTAGCGGCAGGTCGCGGTAGCTGGTGATCCAGTCGCGGTAAGTGTGCCAGATGATGGTCTCGGAGGTGGGCCGTACGATGAGCTCCTCCTCCAGCTTAGCCTCGGGGTCGACGATGACGCCGCTACCGTCCTCTGCGTTCTTGAGCCGGTAGTGGGTGACTACGGCGCACTCCTTGGCGAAGCCCTCGACGTGATCGGCCTCCCGGCTCAGGAAGGACTTGGGAATGAACAGGGGGAAGTAGGCGTTGACGTGGCCCGTTTCTTTGAACATGTCGTCGAGCTGCCGCTGCATCCGTTCCCAGATCGCGAAGCCATTGGGTTTGATGACCATGCAGCCCCGTACCGCACTATTGGAGGCTAGGTTGGCCTGCTTGACAATGTCTAGGTACCATTCGGAATAATTCTCGTTCCGGGCGGTGATTGCTTTGGCCATGGGTCAACTTTGGGGTGGGGTAACACGTTGATAATTAGTGGATAAGGGGCTGAGGCCAGTAACGACTGACCGCTCTATATCCACCCGTTTCGTATCTTCCGTTTGGTAAGCAAACTGGCGTTTAACGCTTTTGCCGGCACCTTTTAAGGGCGTTTTAACCAAATGGCGGGCACAAACTTACTACTTTAGACCTTGAATCAGTGGCAGACTCACGGATTGCACAATTACCAAACATCATGCTTAAGCAAAAGCTACTCTTCGCGGCTATCTCCCTACTCGCCCTGCTGTTCGTCACGACCAGCTTACAGGCGCAGTACGACGATATGTACTACGATCCGGACGAGTTCCGTAGCGTAGAGCCCGCACCCGATTACTATCAGGACGATTACGCCGCGCGCGACGATGCGCCCCGCGACAATTCGTTCCGCTCTTCGTCGAGCTACGACGATGATTACTACGATTATGCCTACTCCAGCCGCATTCGCCGCTTCAATCGGCCCTACGCTGGCTTTGGCTACTACGATCCGGTCTACGTGGATGCAGCCTACTACGATCCGTTCTACCGGCCTTTCGGTACCACGTCGCTGATTTACAACAGTGGCTTTGGCTACAACCGCTTCGGTCGTAGTGCCTTTCTGGAGCCCGTTATCACGCCCTACGGTATTGCCTATGTTGATCGTGGCTTCGGTGGTTGGAACCGGGGTTTTGGTTGGAACGACCCCTACTACGGTAATGCCTGGGGTGGCGGTGGCTTTGGCCGCGGCTACTACGGTGGAGGTGGCTTCGGCTACGGTGGCTTTGGCGGTGGCGGTTTTGTTACCCCCGGTGGTTACTACTGTCCCCCCGCCTGGGGTGGTGGCAACACCTACGTAGTGAACAACAACGTAAGCAATGCTCCCGCTCGCCGTACGGTGACCTCCGTGCCCCGTGCCGCTACTACCTCGATCGCCGACCGCGTAGTTCGCAACCGCGACAATACTACGGTGAGCCCCCGCTCGCTCGACAACCGCGGTACTACGACCCGCAGCAGCAGTGGACGCACGCTGCGCAGTGACGACCGTGCCCGCACTACCGTCAACCCGCGATCGAATACCCGGTCCGCCGTACCCAGCCGCACCTATACCCCTAGCCGCTCCGCCACGCCTAGCCGTAGCACCACGCCCCGGACCTACACCCCGAGCCGCAGTACTACGCCGACCCGGAGCTACTCGCCGAGCCGTAGCACCGCACCCCGCAGCTATTCGCCCAGCCGGAGTGCTACTACCCCGAGCCGCAGCTACAGCCCGAGCCGTAGCGCGACCCCGAGCCGCTCCTATACTCCCAGCAGCAGCAGTACGCGTAGCTCTAGTCCCAGTCCGTCGCGTTCTACGACCAGTACCCGCTCCACCACCCGGGGGGGCGGCGGCCGTTAAGTCAGCAATCCACAATCATTCAAAGGGGATGCGTACCACCGGTACGCATCCCCTTTTTTCGTCGCCGCCGCTTAAAGAAAGCATAAACCGAAGTACGGGCCCAAACTTTCGATTTACCCCCGGCCTTCTTAAGGGACCAAGCACTTCGACACATGAACCTACGGCTAGTCCTCGCCGCAATCTTGCTAGCGGGTACCCTGAGCGGACAAACCTTCGACGACGCGCTCCGCTTTTCCTTCGTCACCCCCCAGGGTTCGGCGCGCTTTGCCGGCACGGGAGGTAGCCTCACCCCCCTGGGCGTGGATGCTACCACCCTGCATACCAACCCCGCCGGTATCGGCTGGAACCGCTACAACATGGCCCAGGTCACGCCGGGCTTCACCTTTACCGGCGTGAAGTCGGACCTAGCACCCGATGCCGCCTCCGGGCCCCTCAATGAGTCGGTGGCTAATTTCAACCTACCTAGCGTAGGGCTCCTCTTTGCTGGCACCACCCGCTCGGTCAACTGGTCTACCCTCAACTTTGGGGTCAGCGTGACCCGGCTGGCCGATTATAACCGGCAAACGCGCTTTAGTGGACGGAGTCAGGGCAGTATTATCGACGGATACGCCGCTGACCTGAATGACGGCTTCAACGATTCCTACGGAAGCGACCTGGCCCTTCAGACCGGAGCACTTTTCCAGGACGATCAGGGGTACTTTAGCGATTTCGACCTGGCAGAAAATGACGGTGGGCGCGTTCGTCGCGATGGCCTCTTCGACCGCCGCGGCAGCATGAGCGAAGTGGCCATCGGATTCGGGGGCAACTACCGCGAGAAGCTTCTCTGGGGAATCTCCTTCGGTATCCCTTTCTTCACCTATGACGATGTATATTCTTACGAGGAGGTAGATGATCAGGGAGAGATCTCCGGCTTCGACAATTCCTCCTTTGACCGGAGCCTGGTCAACAGCGGTACGGGTTTCAATCTGAAGTTTGGCCTCACCTACCTGCCCACCGAGCAGCTGCGCCTTTCCGGGGCCATCCACTCGCCTACGGCCTGGACCATCGACGAGCAGTTCTCTACTGGTTTTACCTACAACTACACAGATAGTAACGGCGCTGCGCTCGGGGGTACTGCGCTTAGCGACCTTAGCACCATAACCTACAACCTGCGCACCCCCTGGCGCTTCATGCTCGGTGCCGGCTACCTCATCGGCAACCGGGGCTTCCTGAGCCTGGATGCCGACTACGCCGATTACCGCGGTAACAGCATCAGTTTCGATGACTTCGCGACTGCCGCTGAGGAGACAAACCGCAGTATCGACGACAACCTCAGCAACAGCATCGGCCTGCGCCTCGGCGGCGAGCTCAACCTCAAGCCCATTCAGCTACGCGCCGGCGTCGGCTACCGTCAGGTTCCCTACGCCCTATTCCTCAACGATGAGGACGAGGCCTACCTCACCTACAGTGCCGGGGCCGGCTACAGCATTGGTAAGTTCTTCATCGACCTCGCCGCCCAGTACAGCGGGGCGAGCGGTTTCGAGACGGCCTACAATGCACCGGCCAACCTGGAGCAACCCCTTATCACCACCGACCGCACCCAGGTCTCGGTCCTTCTCACCGTAGGCTTCCGCGGTTGGAACGCCGGCTTCTAGCCCCCGGTGGACTCCCTCACCCAGATCGTCCTCGGAGCCGCCGTCGGGGAGGCTGTCCTCGGCCGTCGCGTCGGTAATCGCGCCATACTCTGGGGGGGCATTGCCGGCACGCTACCGGACCTGGATGTACTCTCCGGGCTGGTCACCGATCCGATGAGCGCCCTGGCCTACCACCGGGCGTTCACCCACAGTTTACCCTTTGCACTTCTTGCCGCCCCGCTGATCGGACTTACCGTACACCGCATCTATGGGGGCCGGAGTTTACTGCGCTCCGACCGGATATTTTATCCACTGGCTATTTTCGCCTTTTGGTTACTGCTGTTCGTAGGTAGCCGCTGCATGCCACTGCCCATCTACGGTATTCCGGCTATCACGGCTACAATCACGCTGGTCTTTGTCCTTCTTTGTGCTACCGTGGCCCTATTCACCCGGCGCAGGGCTGGTACACAAAAACACGACCGTCCCAACGCAGGCGGTTGGCAGTGGACGCTGCTCTTCTTTCTGGCCGTCGTCACCCACCCTCTACTGGATTGCTTTACCGCCTACGGCACCCAGTTTTTTGAGCCCCTGTCGCGGTTGCGTATTGCTTGGAACACGGTATCCGTCGTAGATCCCCTCTACACCCTTCCCTTCCTGCTACTCCTCATCCTGGCGGCAAGGTCCGGGCGGGGCACGCAGGTGCGGCGTCGGTTGAACCGGGCGGGGCTCCTGATTTCGAGCTCCTATCTTCTGCTCACCCTGGTCAATCACTTCAACGTCCGATCCGTATTCAGCACCAGCCTAGCCGAACGGGGCATCACCGCCGAGCGCCGGTTGATCGGTCCGAGCCTGGGCAACAATCTGCTGTGGTCGGGTACCGCCGAGACCACTGACGGTACCTACTACTTAGGGCAGTACAGCCTGCTCGACCGGCGGAGAGTATTCGAGCCCCTGGTCGAAGTGCCCGGTCGCCACGATCTGCTCGCCCCCTACCGCGAGGATCGGGATATGGAGATCCTCGAGTGGTTTACCGACGGCTACTACGTGGTGATACCGGCTGACAGCGGTCGGGTACAACTCAGCGACCTACGCTACGGCATGCTGGGCAAGGACCCCAGCGATCCGGCGGCCTATCTTTTCGGCTGGACGATCGATACCACGGTACGGCCGGTACGGGTGGTGGAGCAGTTCTCGGGTCCGCGGGGTAACAGCCGGGCCATGTTCGGGTCGCTCTGGGAACGCATGTGGGGGATTTGACGTGTCATTTCCCCTTGCATTCAAAAAAACGGTAGTAAAACCTATAAATGGTGGTTTGCAACCGATTTAAGAAAAAATTTATGATCGGAATGTGTACAGCAGATCGTGAATCGCACTAGTTTTGGTACGATCACGCGCGGTGATTTGCTGGGTACCGAGCCCGGCGACCAAACCCATTTTTCACACCCATTAGCTGTTACCCTATCATGCAAAAACTACTCCTTTTATTCGTGCTGTTCCTGCTTTGCACGGCAGGCGGCACGGCCCAAACCATCGTCGAGCGCTACGGTCAGCTGACCGTCGACGGCAACCGCATCAAAGACGAGTGCGGCCGCGTTGCCCAGGTCAAGGGCATGTCCTACTTCTGGAGCCAGTGGGAGGGCAAAGAATACTACAATGCCAATGTGGTCAAGTGGCTGCGCGACGACTGGAAGGTCGAGATCGTGCGGGCCGCCATCGCCGTACGCGGCGAGGATGACTACATCACCGATCCCACCACCCACTACAACCGCGCCGTAGCGGTCATCGACGGGGCCGTGCAGCACGGCATCTATGCCATTGCCGACTTCCACGCCCACGATGCCGATCAGTACACCGCCCAGGCGAAGACGCTGTTCGGCCAGCTTTCCGCCCGCTACAAGGGAAAACCCAACATCATCTACGAAATTTGGAACGAGCCCGTCGGCGGTGGTGACGATGCCTCCGCCCGGGCTACCTGGAGCCGGATCAAGACGTACGCCCGCGAGGTGATTTCCGTGATTCGCGACAACGACCCTAACGGACTTATCGTCGTCGGTACCCCTTTCTATTCCCAGCGCGTCGACATTGCCACCGAAAGCCCGCTGACTACGGACAGCAAGGGCCGCCCCGTCGGCAACGTGGCCTACACCATCCACGCCTACGTCGGTACCCACAAGGCCGACCTACGCGCTAAGGGGGATGTTGCACTGGGTCGCGGCTACGCCCTATTCATGACCGAATGCGGCCGCACCGACGCCTCCGCCAACGGAGCCGTTTACCCCGGCGAGTGGGACACCTGGGAAGCCTGGATGGATGCCCGCGGTATCTCCTACGCCAAGTGGAGCCTGTCGAATAAGAACGAAACTTGCTCCAGTCTCCAGCCCGGCGCTCCGGCTAACGGCGGCTGGACGACCGCGCAACTTCGCCCCGAGGGCCAGTGGAACCGTACGCACTTCCGCAGTGTAAACGCCAGCCAGCCCTCCGTATGCGGCGGTACCACTCCGCCAACCACGCCTCCGCCCACCGGCACGCCCACCACCAACCGCAATATCTATACCGATAACCTCAACAATACCTGGGCAGATTGGTCCTGGGGAGGTACCAGCACGGTACGCGACGGCGGCATCAAGAAGAACGGCAGCTACAGCTTCAAGTACGACTTCAATGCCGGCGGCGCGATCTCCTTCCGCCACCCCAGCGGCCTGTCGTCCGATAACCTGGTGCGGCTAGAATTCTGGGCCCGCACCTACAGCGGTAGCGCTACCTTCCAGGTCAGTGGCTCCTACGACGATACCTACGGAAATCGCGGCAGCACCACTAATGCTGCCATTACCACCACCTGGAAGAAGTTCTCCTTTACCAAGGCCCAGCTCGGGAACTTCGGTTGGTACCGCCGCTTCTTCCTCTTCAACGGCTCTACCGGCGTGGCCGTCTTCCTCGACGACGTACGGCTGGTGTATAACTCGACCGGCTCCCAGACACTCGGTGGCCTGAGTACCGAGACCACTACGGCACTCGACCAGACGGGCGTCCTCAGCCTCTTCCCGAACCCCACCCGTGGGGCCTTCACGATGGAAGTTAATCTAGCCACTGCCGTCCCCCAGCTCAATGTGACCGTCACCGACATCGCCGGCCGTACTGTCCTTCAGCAGCGTCAGGATGCTTTCCTCGGCACTAATCGCTTCGACCTCACGCTACCGTCCGGCTCGGCCACCGGCGTCCACCTCGTCAGAGTATACGACGATAGCGGCAGCATCCAGTTCACCCAGCGCCTACTGCTAGAGTAGGCTAGCTCACTGCGCGTGATCGGCGAGCGCCTCCGGACTTGTTCCGGGGGCGCTCGTTGTTTATTAAACACAGTATGGTTAAAACGTGCTGAAAGAATTGTTAAGGTGAGTGGAAAAGGGCAAATCGCCCACAGATCAGTGTTAATTTGACCAGTATAATCTGATTCCCATGTACCTACGTCTACTCTATTTACTTCTCTCACTCATCGTAGCTGCCACAGCTGCCGGTCAGGAGTCTCGCTTCGATCTTCGTATCGGCAGCGGAATTTACCGAACCGGAGCATTGGACATGCGGGGATTGATGATAGAGAACGAGTTCAATTACACCCTTAATCGCAAACTAGCGCTGAGCGGTCAATTGGGCTTTGGCCGTAGCAACACCGGAGTGGGTACGACTTCCAGCTTTCTACAGGGCAACGGCACCCTTTTTTGGTCACCCTTCGGCAACGATGGCCGGCACGATTTCCGCCTCGGTGCCGGCGTAGGCTACGCTTCCATTACGGATGCCTACGTAGCCAGGGCCGAGTTTTTTAACAACCACTTAATCGACGAGGACCACGTCTTCCGTTACCGGCACAAGACGGGCGTAAACCTGGTGCTGGAGCACACGTATGTACTCACTCGGCGCCTACTCCTCGGCATCAAATTGTTCGGCCAGACCCACGCTAACGGTGGCCTGCTACTTAAACTCGGCGTGCGGCTATAGGAGCCTGCCAAATGGCGGATGACCCAAAACATTCGCTACTAGGATCTACTTTCGCCACATGACCTTCCGGCTTATTCTGCTTCTTTGCCTCGTTTCTACTCTGACTGCTCAGTCCGGTAACCCCCTGGCCGACGTCATCGCCGAGCACCGCGCCGACTTCACCCCCTGGGTCGACCAGCCCGATAGCTTCGAGGTGCAGGTGTTATACTCCCAGATTGACCGGCAGCCCGACGGTTCGGTCCGCCTGCACACCTACCGCTGGGGGGCGGACAGCACCCAGTATTTCTACCCCGCCAGCTCCGTCAAGATGCCGGTTGCCGCGCTGGCCCTACAGAAGCTCAATGAGCTCGGCGTAGTGGGGATGGGTCCGGAAACGCCGATGTACACTGCCACGGGGGGCGCACCTGCGTCCGCGCCCCAAACTGCCGTAAGCCGTGACACAAGCAGTACGACGGGGCTACCTAGCATAGCCCATTACATCCGTAAGATTTTCCTAACTAGTGATAATGACGCCTACAACCGCCTTTTCGAATGGCTGGGGCCTACCTACATCAATAAGGCGTTACGGGCTGCCGGGGTCGCAGGTGCAAGAGTGCAGCACCGGGTGGGCGTACCGGGCTTTGACGATACGACGCATGCCTACCTCAATCCCGTGCGCTTCGGCGAGGGGTACGAGACGTTGTACCAAATTGGGGAGCGCCACGATACCTACTATGATCCGCTGCCCGGGGTGGCGGGACAGTACCGGGGGGTGGGGTACATGAGCGACGATAGCCTGATTCACGAACCTTTCGACTTTAGCCATAAGAACTACCTGAGCGTGCGCAACCTGCACGATATCTTGGTGCGGATCGTGCTGCCGGAGGCGGTGAAGACTTCCTTTCAGCTGACGGAATCAGACTATGCCCTACTGCGGGAGGCCATGTCGCAGCGGCCGCGCGAGAGTGTATCGCCGCGCTACGATGAGCCGGATAACTACGTCAAGTTTTGGATTTACGGCGATGAGCCGGAGGAGACGGTGATCCCCGACAACGTGCGTATCCTCAATAAGGTGGGCTGGGCCTATGGCTACCTGACGGATGCGGCCTACATCACCGACGGGGAGGTCGAATTTATCCTGGTAGGCACCATCCACACCAACGCCAACCGTATTTACAACGACGGGGTGTACGAGACCGACGAGGTGGGCATGCCCTTTTTCGGTAAGCTCGGACGGGCTATGCTGGAATACGAGCGTCGGGGCCGCAGTCGCGATTGACGAGGGTGCCGACGGGTTCGCCGAAGACGATCTTGCGCAGGTTGGTGGGCTCGTTGATGTCGAAAACGATGATGGGTAGATTGTTCTCGGCGCAGAGGGCGAAGGCGGCCTGGTCCATCACGCGCAGGTTTTTGGTGAGTGCCTCCCGGAAGGTGATGCAGTCGTACCGGGTAGCCGTGGGGTCCTTTTCGGGGTCGGCGGTGTAGATACCGTCGACGCGGGTGCCCTTGAGGATGATCTCGGCACCGATCTCGTTGGCGCGTAGGGCGGCGGCGGAGTCGGTGGTGAAGTAGGGGTTACCGGTGCCGCCCGAGAAGATGACCACGCGCCCCTTCTCCAGGTGGCGAATGGCCCGGCGGCGGATGTAGGGCTCGGCGATGGCCGCCATCTCGATGGCCGAGATCAGGCGGGTGTACACCCCGTGGGTTTCCATCATGCTCTGTAGCGCCATGCCGTTGATGACCGTGGCCAGCATGCCCATGTAGTCGCCCTGGGTGCGCTCCACCCCCGACTCCGCCGCCGATAGTCCCCGGAAGATGTTACCGCCGCCGATCACCACGGCTACCTCTACGCCGATGTCGATCAGCTCCTTGATCTGCTTGGTGTAGTAGGTGAGCATAGTGGGGTCGATGCCGTACTGCTGGTTGCCCATGAGGGTTTCTCCGGACAGTTTGAGCATGATGCGGCGGTATTTCAGGGCCATGAGAGGGGGGTGGTTTGGGCAAAGATAGACGGAAGGGGATTAGACCCGGCTTTGCCAGCGAGGCCTCTACCCGGTCGCGGCAGCGCCGGTCTATAACCTCCGTTCAAGGTCAGGGGCCATAGCTTCTTTCCACGCTGCAAATGACCCATTTAGAATCCGCCGGCGCGCCTCCCTGACCAGCGATAGGTAGAACGCCAAATTATGCAGACTAGCTAGTTGTGGCCCAAGTAGCTCATTAGTGCGAAACAGGTGGCAGAGGTACGCCTTAGAGTGCACCCGTGAGGTGGGCGCCGCATCAGCATCGTCGTCGATGACAGAGTGGTCGTTCTTCCACCGCGCATTACGAATGTTGAGAATGCCCCGGCGGGTGTAGAGCATGCCGTGGCGGGCGTTGCGGCTGGGTAGCACGCAGTCGAACATGTCGACGCCGCGGCTGATGCACTCCAGCAGGTTAGCGGGGGTGCCGACGCCCATGAGGTAACGGGGCTTGGCTCTGGGAAGGATGTCGCAGCAGAGCTTAGCGATACGGTACATGTCGGGAATGGGCTCACCGACGGAAAGCCCACCAATGGCATTGCCGGGCTGATCCTGACCGGCGATGAACTCGCAGGACTGGGTGCGGAGGTCATCGAAGCTGCCGCCCTGTACAATGGGGAAGAGCGCCTGGGTATGACCGTACAGCGGTTTCGATTTTTGCATAAAGGCCACGCAGCGCTTCAGCCAGCGGTGGGTGAGGTGCATACTCGTTTCGGTGTACTCCCGGGTGGAGGGGTAGGGGGGGCATTCGTCAAAAGCCATCACGATGTCGGCCCCGATAGAGCGCTGGATGCCGAGGCTACTTTCGGGGCTAAAGAGGTGCTTGCTCCCGTCGATGTGGCTGGCGAAGGTGGCCCCCTCCTCGGTGATCTTGCGGCGGTGGGCGAGGCTGTAGACTTGGTAGCCGCCGCTGTCGGTGAGGATGGGCCAGTCCCACTGCATGAACTTATGCAGGCCACCGGCCGCCTCCATCACCTCCATACCGGGGCGGAGGTAGAGGTGGTAGGTGTTGCCGAGGATGATCTGGGCCCGGACCTGTTCCTTCAGTTCCCGCTGGTGTACCCCCTTGACCGTGCCCAGGGTGCCGACGGGCATGAAGATGGGTGTCTCGATCTGGCCGTGGTCGGTGGTGAGCAGGCCGGCGCGGGCGTCGGTTTTAGTATCGGTGTGCTGGAGGTCGAAGGTCACGGGGGGCGAAGGTAAATTTTGCACCGCAGAGTACACGGAGGGTCGCAGAGCAGTGGCAATGTGTGTCTCTGCGCTTCTCTGCGTACTCTGCGGTTCCATATCGTGCGCTTACTGCCTCCACGTAGTACCTTGACCGCTTCCACTTACCCTGCACCTGACTTACAGCTGGGGCCCCTCCCCCAGCTGACGCTGCCCCAACCATAGCTATGAAGTTCCTAATCGTAGGCCTAGGCAACCCCGGCCCCAAGTACGCCGACACCCGCCACAACGTAGGCTTCCGCGTGGTAGAACAACTCAGCGACGAGTGGGAAAGCGTGACCCACGGTGATCTGGCCCGCACCAAGCACCGGGGCAAGCAGCTCACCCTGCTTAAGCCGAATACTTACATGAACCTGAGCGGTAAGGCCGTGCGCTACTGGCTACAGGCTGAGAATGTACCGAAGGAGAACCTGCTGGTCGTGATGGACGATCTGCACCTCGATTTCGGTCGCCTACGACTCAGGGGTAAGGGCAGCGATGCCGGCCACAACGGCCTCAAGGACATCGACCGGCTCACCGGCGGCAACAACTACGCCCGACTGCGAGTGGGTATCGGGAAGGATTTTCACCCCGGGCAGCAGGCCGACTACGTGCTGAGTGAGTGGAATCCGGAGGAGCGCGGCGAGCTGCCGGCCGTACTAAAGGATGCCAGCGAGGCCTGCCTGAGCTTCTGCGCCCACGGGCTGGCTAACACCATGAGCGCGTTTAACCGATAAACCCGATGGATTAAACGGCGTTACTCCCTCACACGATTACACCAGTCTACTTGAACACACAAGTCACCATCGTCGGCGCCGGATTCGCCGGGCTGTCCGCCGCGGCCTACTTGGCCCAGGACGGCTATCGGGTGCGCATCCTGGAAAAGAACGAGGGGCTGGGGGGGCGTGCCCGGCAGTTCTCCGCCCAGGGCTACACCTTCGATATGGGGCCGAGCTGGTACTGGATGCCGGAGGTGTTCGAGCAATTCTTCAATGACTTCGGGAGTACGGCCGCGGCGCACTATGAGTTGGTGCGGCTCGATCCGAGCTACGAGGTAGTCTTTGGCGTGGAGGACCGTATTGAGGTGCCCGCCAGTACGCAGGAACTCTTTGCGCTATTTGAGGAACTGGAACCCGGTAGCTCCGCCAATTTGCAGAAATTCCTCGACGAGGCGGAGTACAAGTACCGGGTGGGCATTAATGAATTTGTGCAGAAGCCCGGGCATAGCATCCTGGACTTTGCCGATGTGCGGGTATTTAGGTCAGTGTTCAAGCTGCAGATGCTGACCGATATGGCGACCTACGTGCGCCGGCTGTTCAAGCACCCGCAGCTGATTCAGTTGCTGGAGTTTCCGGTGCTCTTCCTGGGGGCTACTCCATCCAACACCCCGGCACTGTACAGCCTGATGAACTACGCCGACCTCAAGCTCGGCACCTGGTACCCCCTCGGCGGCATGCACAAGATCATCGAGGGCATGGCCACCGTGGCCCGGGCGCAGGGGGTAGAGATCGTATCGGGTAGCGCGGTGCAGGAGGTAACGACGACTGATGGAGAGGTACGATCCGTGACCACCGCGGACGGTACGGTGTACCCAACTGACGTTTTGGTCTGCGCCGCCGACTACCATCACTTCGAGCAGGAGTTGCTAGCTCCGCAGGACCGGATGTATTCAGCCGACTACTGGCAGGAACGCACCATGGCCCCCTCCAGCCTACTGTTTTACATCGGGCTCGACCGTAAGGTGCCCGGGCTGCACCACCATACGCTCTTCTTCGATGCTGACTTCAACCGCCATGCCCACGACATCTACGAGGAGCCGGTCTGGCCGGAAGATCCGCTTTTTTACGCCTGTGCGCCCTCGGTGACCGATCCTAGCGTAGCCCCGACTGGTTGCGAGAATATGTTCTTTCTCCTTCCCCTGGCCCCGGACCTCGACGATAGTACAGAGCGGCGCGATCACTACTGGCACTTAATGTGCGAGCGGCTGGCGCGGCGGGTTGGATTTGATATCCGTCCGCACGTAGTATACCGCCGTAGCTACGCCCACCGGGAGTTCCGGGAGGACTACAATGCTTACCGCGGCAACGCCTACGGACTAGCTAACACCCTACGGCAGACGGCCTTCCTCAAGCCCAAGCTCCGCAGCAAAAAGCTCCGTAACTTGTGGTACGCCGGTCAGCTGACCACGCCGGGGCCGGGTATGCCACCCAGCATCATCAGTGGGGAGGTGGCCGCCCGCGACATCAAACGCGCCCTGCCCGTTCATGCTTAGCCTCTACAAACAAGTCTGCCGGGAGTGTGCCAGCCTGGTCACCCGCCGTTATAGCACGAGCTTCAGCATGGGCATTCGGGTGTTCGAGCGGCCACTACGGGCTCCGATCTACGGTATTTACGGCTTCGTGCGCTTTGCCGACGAGATCGTCGATACCTTCCACCAGCAGGACAAGCAGATGCTCTTCCAGCGGTTCCGTGAGGACACCTACCACGCTCTGGAGCATGGCATCAGCCTCAATCCCATTCTGCAGGCCTTTCAGGAGGTGGCCCGCCGCTACCAGATTGGCCGCGACCTCATCGATCCGTTCCTCGACAGTATGGAAATGGACCTCGACAATACCCGCTACAACTCGTCCTTATATAAGGAGTACATCTTCGGCTCGGCCGAGGTGGTAGGATTGATGTGTCTGCGCGTATTTGTGGACGGTGATGAGGAGGAATACGAGCGCCTCAAGCCTACCGCTCAAGCCCTCGGTTCAGCCTTTCAGAAGATCAACTTCCTGCGCGACATCCGCTCCGACTACCACGATCGCGGCCGGGTATATTTTCCGGGGGTGGATTACGAGCAGTTCGACAATGTGAGTAAGGCGGCCATCGAGGCCGATATCAAAGCCGATTTCGACTTCGCGTATACGGGCATCGTGCAGTTGCCCACCAGTGCCCGCTTTGGGGTCTACCTGGCCTATCGTTACTATACCAAACTGTTCCAGAAGATCCGCAACTCTCCGGCCCGTGATGTGACGGAGTCGCGCATTCGGGTGGCCGATAGTCGTAAGGTGTACTTGCTGGCTAGCTCCGCCGTTAAGCACCGGTTTAACCTTCTATGAATAGGGCGCGTGCGCAGGTGCAGGGTGAATCGAAATTAGAGCGAGGCCTACTTTGGTTCATGGTGTTTGCCTTCGCGAGCGGGGCGCTGGCGCATACGCTGCCGGCGGTGCTACCCATCACGCGCTACACGACGGATGGCCTGCTACTGGTGTTAAATGGGTTACTACTCTACGCGATCTACCAGCGGAACCAGGACCGGCGGCTGCTGGTCTGGCTGGTGGTGGCGTATTGCTTCACGTTTGCGGCTGAGGCGGTGGGGGTGGCTACGGGGGCTTTGTTTGGGGAGTATGCGTACGGGGCTACGATGCGGTGGCAGTGGCTGGGGGTGCCTTTTGTGATTGCGTTGAATTGGTGTGTGCTGACGCTAGCTGCTAATGAGGTGGCGCTGCGGGTGTGGTCTGCGCCTGCGGCGGGCTTTTTAACCACAGAGGGCACAGAGTACACGGAGGTGTCACGGAGTGGGGGGGGGGCGTTGGAGGGAGGACACAGAGGGGGAATGACCTGGCGGTCATTCGGCGTGGCGGTGGGGGCTAGTGTGTTGATTGCGCTGTATGATGTGGCGATCGAGCCGGTGGCGGTGAAGCTGGATTACTGGCAGTGGGGTGGGGGGGTGATACCGCTTAGGAACTACGTGATGTGGGCCGTGGTGGCGCTGGTGATCTCGCTGCCGTTGCAGGTGTTGCGGATACGGTTCCGGAGTCCGCTACTGCTGGTGTACCTGGGGGCGCAGTTGTTCTTTTTCGTGGTGCTTAACTTGGTGCTGTGAGGAGTGACTACGACATCGCGGTGATCGGGGGAGGGCTGGCGGGGTTGAGCCTGCTCTACCACTTGGAGCGGGCCGGGAAGCTGGCGGGGCAGCGGGTGCTGCTGGTAGATGCCGAGGGGAGCAAGTCGGCGCACGACCGCACTTGGTCGTTCTGGGAGCGGGGGGCGGGGCCGTTTGAGGAGCTAGTGTATAAGCGGTGGCAACGGGTGAGCTTGCACAACTTCGAGCAACATTGCACCTGCGACCTCCGCCCGTATGCGTATAAGGTGATCCTGAGTGATGCTTTCTATGCGCACGTCAATGCCGTACTGGATAGGGTGGGCGGCGTGACGCGGGTGCAAGGGAAAGCGAGCGAACTGCAGTCTGCGTCGGACCGGGCGAGCTTTATGCTGGAGGGACGCAGGGTGACGGCGGACCGGGTCTTTAGTAGTCTGCCGTACCCGCTGGATTATCGGAAGGTACGCCAACCATACCTGGACCAGCACTTCCGGGGGTGGTTTGTAGAGACGGAGGAGGATGTCTTTGACCCCGAGCAGGCCAGCCTGATGGATTTTCGGACGCCGCAGAAGGGGGAGACGCGCTTCTTCTATGTGCTACCCTTCACTATGCGGCGGGCGATGGTGGAGATCGCCATTTTCAGCAACGACCATCTGACTACGGCGGGCTATGATGAGCTGATCAGCGAGTATATCCACACCTACT
>CATQHI010000005.1:72500-283539 GCA_958295895.1 Saprospiraceae bacterium
AGAAAGAGCGAGCACGTGCGGCCCGTACCGTAAACCGACACAGGTAGTCGAGGAGAGTATCCTAAGGCGCTCGAGTGATTCATGGCTAAGGAACTAGGCAAATTAGACGCGTAACTTCGGGAGAAGCGTCGCCCCTCAGTAAGATGAGGGGCCGCAGTGAAGAGGCCCAGGCGACTGTTTAGCAAAAACACAGGACTCTGCTAACTCGCAAGAGGAAGTATAGGGTCTGACACCTGCCCGGTGCTGGAAGGTTAAGGAAGGGGCTTAGGCGTAAGCCAAAGGTCTTAACTGAAGCCCCAGTAAACGGCGGCCGTAACTATAACGGTCCTAAGGTAGCGAAATTCCTTGTCGGGTAAGTTCCGACCTGCACGAATGGTGTAACGATCTGGGCACTGTCTCGGCCATGAGCTCGGTGAAATTGAAGTATCGGTGAAGATGCCGATTACCCGCAATGGGACGAAAAGACCCCGTGAACCTTTACTACAGCTTCACATTGCGTTAGGGTATACGATGTGTAGGATAGGTGGGAGACTACGAAGCGGGCACGCCAGTGTTTGTGGAGTCGTCCTTGAAATACCACCCTTCGTATACTTTGACGCTAACTCTCATGAAGTGAGAGGACCGTGTGTGGTGGGTAGTTTGACTGGGGTGGTCGCCTCCTAAAGCGTAACGGAGGCTCGCAAAGGTACCCTCAGCCTGGTTGGTAATCAGGCGAAGAGCGTATAAGTATAAGGGTGCTTGACTGCGAGACTGACAAGTCGAACAGGTGCGAAAGCAGGCTTAAGTGATCCGGTGGTTCCGTATGGAAGGGCCATCGCTCAAAGGATAAAAGGTACTCCGGGGATAACAGGCTGATCTCCCCCAAGAGCTCACATCGACGGGGAGGTTTGGCACCTCGATGTCGGCTCGTCACATCCTGGGGCTGAAGAAGGTCCCAAGGGTTGGGCTGTTCGCCCATTAAAGTGGCACGCGAGCTGGGTTCAGAACGTCGCAAGACAGTTCGGTCTCTATCTATTGCGGGCGTAGGAATATTGCGGAGCGCTGTTTCCAGTACGAGAGGACCGGAATGGACGTACCGCTAGTGTACCGGTTGTGGCGCCAGCTGCAGTGCCGGGTAGCTATGTACGGCAGGGATAAGCGCTGAAAGCATCTAAGCGCGAAGCCCACTCCAAGATGAGTATTCCCAGGACGCGAGTCCGGAAGGGTCGCACCAGATGAGTGCGTGGATAGGCTGTAGGTGGAAGTGCGGTAACGTATGGAGCCGAGCAGTACTAATCGCCCGACAGCTTCCTTTATTTTTCTTAGGTTCGTAGGGAATCGCGTGACGTTATAATCCGTCGCTGAGGACTTATGAGTAGTAAGTAAAGTATGTGGCAGCACGCTTGTGGAAAAGTCTACCTACGGTAAGTAGGTAGCAGGTAATTTTAGTAATCGGTCTACGGTTGAGTAGTGGATCGAAGGCACGTACGCCAGTTTACCACGGCGGTGAAAAGGCCTGAAGCTCTCTTATCGAACTTGTTGATCGTTCTTCAAAGGAACGCGGCTGCTCTGAGCAGTCTGCAAAGACTTTGGTGGCTACAGCGGGCAGGCTCACCTCTTACCATTCCGAACAGAGAAGTTAAGCTGCCCAGCGCCGATGGTACTTGGACTGGCTCCCGGGAGAGTAGGTCGCCGCCAATTTTATGGGAAGCCTCCCCGCTACGCTAGCGGGGGGGCTTCCCTCGTTGAGGGCCAGCAGCAGCGGCCGACTCTACGATAAGTACCGTCCAGTATAACTCCCCGCCACTCCAGCCAGCTCCTCCGGCCGGCCCTGAAATACCAGGTACCCCCCATCCCGGCCCCCCTCAGGACCCAGGTCGATCACATAGTCCGCCGACTTGATCACGTCGATATTGTGCTCCACAATCAGCACCGTATGCCCATTCTCGACCAATGCATTGAGCGCCGTCAGCAGCACCCGCACATCATCAAAGTGCAGTCCCGTAGTGGGCTCGTCGAAGATGAACAGGATATGCTCCCCCGCCTTCTCCTTCGTCAGGAAGCTAGCTAGCTTCACCCGCTGTGCTTCTCCGCCGGATAGGGTAGCGCTTGACTGCCCGAGCGTCACGTAGCCCAATCCCACATCCTGCAGTGGTTGTAGCTTCTTAGCTACATCACTCTCCTCGGCAAAGAACTCAATGGCCTCGTCTATGCTCAGATTAAGGATCTCTGCAATATGCTTACCATTATACTGCACATCCAGAATTTCCTTTTTAAAGCGGGCGCCATTACACTCTTCGCACACCAGCCGCACATCAGCCAGGAACTGCATTTCCACCACCTGCTCGCCCTCCCCCTTACAAGTCGGGCACCGGCCTCCATCGACGTTGAAGCTAAAGAAGCTTGGCTTGTAACCCCGGATTTTTGCCAGTTGCTGCTTCACCATCAGGTTGCGGATGGCATCGTAGGCTCCGACGTAGGTCACCGGGTTGGAGCGGCTACTCTTGCCGATCGGACTCTGGTTGACCATTTCTACCTGGGTGATCAGCTTCGTATCACCCTCCAGGCTGGTAAACGGTCCGGGCGCCTGCGAGGTCCCCTCACCTAGCTCACGCCGTAGGGCAGGGTAGAGGATACCCTTGATCAGACTCGTCTTCCCACTACCCGACACGCCGGAAACCACCGTGATGGCATTCAGCGGCACCTGCACGTCGATCTTCTTTAGGTTATGCATCCGCGCGCCCGTCAGCTTGAGCCAGTTCGTGAGGCGGCGACGCTCGGCCGGGGGCTCGATAGCCATGGTGCCATTCATGTACTTCGTGGTCAGGCTCTCCGTGGCCTCGTCGTAGATCGCTTCGTAGGGACCAGCGAAGATCACCTCTCCACCGAATACTCCAGCCTTCGGTCCGATATCGATCAGGTAATCGGCCGCGGCGATGATGCCCTCCTCGTGCTCTACGACCAGTACGGTATTACCCAGGTCACGCAGGCGCCGTAACACCGCGACCAGCCGCTCCGTATCCCGGGGGTGTAGTCCTACACTAGGCTCATCCAGAATGTACAGACTCGCCGTGAGGTTACTACCCAGCGTACGCGTCAGGTTGATGCGCTGGCTCTCCCCCCCAGACAGCGTATTGCTGAGCCGGTTAATGGTTAGGTAGCTCAACCCCAGATCCATCATACTCTGTAGCCGGTTGTTGATCTCCAGCAGTAGGCGGCGGGCAATGGTCGTATCGTGCTCGTTGAGGTTCAACTCCTGAAAGTGACGTTGCAGCAGGTCGATCGGAAGGTCCACTAGCTCCGTGATTGCCTTGCCGTCGATTTTTACGTAGCCGGCTTCCTTCCGTAATCTTCCCCCCCGGCAGGTCGGACAAAGCGTACGCCCCCGGTAGCGGGCCAGCATCACCCGGTTCTGAATCTTGTAGAGCTTCTTCTGTAAGTCCTCAAAAAAGGCATGGATACCGCCCACGTGTCGGTTACCATCCCAGAGCTCCCGCTTCTGAGCCTCGGTCAGATCACCGTAGGCGGTATGTACTGGGAAGTCGAAGCGATTGGCCATCCGTAAGAAGTTGCGCTGCCACTCCCCGTAGGTATTGCCCGACCAGGGAGCCACCGCGCCCTCGTACACCGAGAGGCTCGGATTGGGTACAACCTTATCCTCATCGATGCCCATCGTACGGCTAAAGCCTTCGCAAGTCGGGCAGGCTCCGAAGGGATTGTTATAGTTGAATAGCGCCGGCGAAGGCTCCAGAAAGGTCATCCCGTCCAGGGCGAAGCGGTTGTTAAAGGCCTCCCATGCCCCGCCCTCCTCACTCACGATCACCTCCCCGTCCCCCTCCGTAAAGGCCGTCTGCACCGAGTCGGCGATCCGCTTCGTATTCTCCTCATCGTCGGTCCGCACCACGAAGCGGTCCACGAGCACCATCATTTCTTCCTCGGTTTCCAGCGCGTTGAGCACCTTCTCCAGGCTCGGCCGGTCGGATTCCAGCACGTCGTCGATCTGCTGGGGCTCGTCATCCACCAGTACGCGGGTGTAACCCTTCTGCTGTAGCAGTTCCAGCTCCCGACGTAGGGTGCGATCACCGTAGGTACGGGGCACCGGGGCGTAGAGGTACAGCCTACTTCCTTCCTCCCGGGAGGTGATGTAGTCCACCACGTCGGTCACCGTATGCCGCTTCACCTCCTCCCCGCTGATGGGACTGTAGGTACGGCCCACGCGTGCGTAGAGCAGGCGCAGGTAGTCGTAGATTTCGGTCAGCGTGCCCACTGTAGAGCGCGCATTAGCCGTCGTCGTCTTCTGCTCGATCGCGATGGCCGGACAGATTCCACGGATATAGTCCACCTCCGGCTTTTTCATCCGCATCAGGAACTGCCGGGCGTAGCTGCTTAGCGACTCTACGTACCGCCGCTGCCCCTCGGCAAAGAGCGTGTCCATCGTGATACTCGACTTCCCGCTGCCACTCACTCCGGTCACCACCACTAGTTGGTTCTTAGGAATTGTGAGGTCTATATCCTTCAGGTTATTGGCCTTCGCTCCCTTAATAAAAATGGCGGTACGCAGGTCGGCCGCCGTCTGCTCGTTTCGGTTCGTGGACATAGGGTGGGAACGAGCGGGCCGGGGGTGGGGTTTCGTGCACCAGGTGGCAAAATGGGCGGGGCCGCAGGTGCGCACAACAGTAGAGGGGCCGGCAGGTATGATACGGCGCACTTTATCCGTTCTATTGCGGTAACCCGACGTGGTGAGCTGTACTTTTGCGGCATTTCCTGCGAAAGACGCCTACCAAACTGCCCCTAACGTACCCTATGAATCAAACCCTTACGTGAAGTACAGAACCGATATAGATGGGCTGCGGGCGCTCGCAGTAGTCTCCGTGATCCTCTTCCACCTGGGGTTTTTACCCAACGGCTACCTGGGCGTCGACGTCTTCTTCGTCATCAGTGGCTACCTGATCACCAGTATCGTGTACCGGGAGTCGGAGCAGGATAAGTTCTCCATCACGCACTTCTACATGCGGCGCATCCGGCGCATTATTCCGCTGGTGCTCTTCATTACGGCGGTAGCCTTCGTACTCGGGCTCTGGCTGATGCTACCCGACGACTTCGAAAACCTCTGCCAGGCCATCGTCGCCTCCAACGTCTCGGCCAACAATATCTTGATGTACATCACCTCCTCGGACTACTGGGCGGTGAAGAATGACTACAAGCCACTGATGCACACCTGGAGCCTGGGCATCGAGGAGCAGTTTTACCTGTTGTACCCCTTTCTGTTTTACTTCTTCAAGGGCAGTAAGGTGCACCGGGTGAAGTACATTCTCATTGCGCTGACGGCGCTATCCCTGGGGGCCTTCCTGCTGCAGGACAACGTGGCGGCTAAATTCTACTTCATCCAGTACCGCTTTTTCGAGCTCGCCATTGGAGGGCTGGGGGCTATTCTGTTTCGGGACGCGATCGTGAAGAACTACCGGACGGGGCGGTTTCTGCTGTACGCCCTCCTGGCCCTGGTGGCGGTGATCCTGTATTTCCCCATTATTCCAAGTAACGATGTCAAGGTACTGCTGACTACAATGCTCACCGTAGGTCTGCTGATCGTCGGTAAGGAGTATTTCGATAAGGATGCCCTTTACCAGGGCTTGATGTCAAATCCGGTGGCCCGCTACATCGGCATGATCAGCTACAGCCTCTACATGTGGCATCAGCTCGTTTTCGCCTTCGCCCGCTACGCTTTCCTGGACGAGATCACGCCGCCGTGGGCCGTGGCGCTCTCCGCCCTCACCTTCGTGCTCTCTATCGCTACCTACTACGGCATCGAGAATACCTTCCGGCAGCGGCGGGTCATGGCTACGCGCACGGTACTCGTTACCACCGCCGCGGCCTTTCTGGTCACTACGGTAGGGGCCTTCTACGTCTATACGCTGGGCGGGGTAATCCGGGACTACCCCGTACTGGGGCTTACCCGTGCCGAGGTAGCTAAGGAGCAAAAGTTCCTCAGTGGCGGAGGCGGTATTCACATTCGCTACAACGAACGCATCCGCGATATTGACCGGGGCTTCGATGACCTGAGTAAGATCAACACCCTGGTGATGGGCAACAGCTTCGGCCGTGACGCCGCTAACATCCTGCTCGAATCAGAGGTAGCCGATGAACTCGAGGTGCGCTACTTCGAGATCGGTAGGGCGATGGACGACGACTCCCTAGCCATCCGTATGCAACAGGCCGATAAGATCTTTATTGGTGCTCAGGGTCCTCTCAGCAAAGATTGGCTCACCGAGCTCGAGCAGCGGTACGATTTTAAGATCGATCGCAACAAGATTTGGGTCATCGGCACCAAGGACTTCGGGTTCAGTAGCGGTATCCACTATAACCGGATCGATGCCGATACCGACTTCACCACCTACCGTACCCGCATGGAGGACCACGCTACGGTACGCAATGCAGCCCTGAAATCCGAGTGGCAGGATCGCTACATCGACCTCATCGATCTGCTGGGTGATCAACACGGCAATATTTTGGTCTTTACTCCCGAGGGTAAGCTCATCAGTCAGGATACCGAGCACCTTACGAAGTACGGGGCTCAGTACATTGCCGAGCGCCTGAATGAACGTCTGAGAGAGATCGTCAATAGCTAACGGAGTCCGCTACTTCACCGAACCAAATTATAGAGTGGCAGGCTACACCCACCAGTCTGACACTTCAAGTAACCGGTCAGACTGATTTCTGGTGCCAAACGCATTGTGGCTTCACGGTGGATGATGGCCCGGTCATGTTAAGTAGATTAGCAAATGCGCCTGCTTCTCCTTTCTTTGGGTCTCCTACTGTGTACTTGCTCCACACCGGGTTCCTCCGCACCTGCTACCGAGCCCCCTCCCCGAACTGCCGCTCGGGTGGATACCGGGGTAGTTATCTCCCGCACCGCTTACGCCGAAAAGTTGGAGGGCTTTTGGTTGGGACAATGTAATGTATTGCCAACTGGACCGGGCTGGTGACGGAAATGGATAAGATCGGCAACATCGGCGAGCTACAGACCGAAGCCTTCTACACCCGCGCCGACTGGGGTAAGCCCGACCAGCCGAGCATCTGGGGGCAAGGCGTACCGAGTGACCTATCGCCTACCATCGACTTCGTGTTCGTAGGTCCGGACAGTGTGTGGGGCTCGGACGACGATACCGACCTGGAGTATATGTACCAGGAACTACTCCATAGCCACGCGACCAGTGTGCTCACTCCCGAACAGATCAGGGCGGGCTGGCTCAAACACATCGCCGAAGAGGAGGAAAATTACCTCTGGGTAGCCAACCAGCGTGCGCTCGACCTGATGCACGAGGGCATACTACCCCTCGCCACCGGATACCCCGAGCGGAACGAACATTACGATATGATCGATGCGCAACTGACGACCGAGCTATTCGGACTCTACGCGCCGCTCCGTCCTGATGTCGCTTTACGGATGGCTGAGCTACCGATTCGGACCGTGGCGCGCCAGAACGCTGCCTGGATCGCCGACTTCTACATAGTGATGTACGCGCTAGCCGCCGGAGTCGATACGCTGCAACCGCTCGGCCCACAACTACGGGCTAACGCAACTCAGGCACGCACTCACCTGCCGGATACCTCCTATGCCGCCAAGATGTACGACTATACGCTGGCGCAATACCGGACGGGACAGCCCTGGGAGACAACGCGTGATGCGATTTACCAACGCTACCAGGTAGAGAGCGCGGACGGCTACGACCTTACTGCCCGGCAGCTACACTGCAACCGCACGCGGCGAAACTTTCCCAACAACGGGGTGGACACCTTTGCTGCCATGGCGCGCAAGGGGGTGGAGATCGTCGACCGGGTAGTTACCGAAGAGCTGGGTGGTGAGGTACTAGCAGCTGAGGATAGTTGGCGCATGCCTACAGAACGGTAATCTCCAAGCAAGCATAGTACCCCGAAGACTGGAGACCGATTTATCGCTAGCTCAGTACATCCACTTTACCGGAACCTAGATTGTAGTAGGCCGGTACGATACGCACCTTGCCGCCCTCTACGGCCTGGCGGATGATCTCACTACGCTCCTGCAAATCCTTAGCGGTCAGTCGGGCATTTTCCTTTACTACCTCGTTAACGGAGGCACCGTCGGGGGCCGCCTCGATGGCCGGGGTGATGTGGCCGACCAGGTGGTTGAGGTTCTCCCCGTTGTCGCCTCCCTTCATGGCGGCGGTGACTGCTCCGCAGCTCTCGTGACCGAGCACCATGATGATGCCCGTACCCAGGTTGGCCACGGCATACTCGATACTGGCGATGCTAGAACTATTAGCGATGTTACCGGCTACGCGGATGACAAAGAGCTCGCCCAGTCCGGCGTCAAAGGCAAACTCGGGCACCACGCGGCTATCGGCGCAGCTCAATATGATGGCGTAGGGCTCCTGACCGGAGGTGAGTGCGCTGCGGCGATTGGAATCCTGAAGTTGGCCGTCGAGTTTATCGGCGACGAAGCGGGCATTGCCCTCCTGGAGGCGGGTGAGAACTTGATCCTGATTCATAGTGGGTACGATTGGGTGACGGTGGTGGTACGATAGGAACGGCAATATGTTTAATCCACCTACTAACAGGGTGTAGCCAAAAGTACCCGGCAGCCGAACCAATGACCAAGGCCTCCGGTAAAATGATAAACATCCAACCAACTGACTATGAACCGACTAGCCAATAAAGTAGCCCTGGTGACGGGCGGTGCCACCGGCATCGGCGAGGCCATCTCCAAACTCTTCGCCCGCGAGGGCGCGCGCGTAGTGGTCGCAGGCCTACCCGATGATCCGGTCGACAAGGTCGCCAACGAAATCCGGCAGAACGGCGGCGATGCCATCGGCTTTACCGGTGACATTAGCTTCCTGGAAGTAGCCAACGAGTGCGTACAGCGTACTACGGACACCTACGGACAACTGGACATCCTGATCAACAACGCCGGCGTGTTCGTCGAGACCAACGAGGTGCAGGATTACACGGAGCATGCTTTCGACTATATGCTACGCAACAACGTGCGCTCTACCTTCATCATGACCAAGGCCGCGCTGCCCGCGCTACAGAAGACGAAGGGGAATATTGTCATTGCCGGCTCCGAGGCGGGCGTGCTCGGTATCCCACAGAATGCGGCGTACGGCGGCACCAAGGCCTTCAACATGGCCTTCGCCAAGGGGGTAGCCGGTGAGCAGGCGGCCCACGGGGTGCGGTGTAATGTCGTCGGCCCCGGACCCATCGATACGGCGTGGACGCACAAGGAAACCGGCCCCATGAACAAGAAGATGGAGAAGCTCAATAACCAGGCTAACCTGATGGGCCGCCGCGGCACACCGGAGGAAGTTGCTAACGTGTACCTCTTTCTGGCCTCCGCCGAGGCGAGCTACGTGACCGGCGCCGTGTATATGGTTGACGGCGGCATCACCATCGGTAAGGGCCCCGCGGGCGATCAAGCCGATAGCTCCTTTAAGGAGGAACCGGAGCAGGACCTCAATCTGCAACACGGGATGGAGGGGCACACCGCCATCCGCTGAGCCTAAATGAGAAAGGTCCGACACCGGGAGGTGTCGGACCTTTTTTCACCATGATTAGGCAAGGTATTTAGATCTCGTTGGCTGCCTCGATCAGTTTCTGACCGAGTTGGCTGATCTTTTGCGCGTCGGTGCCACTGGCCTTATCGGCGAAGGCGACGGTGTGCTGACCTACGGAATCAAGCTTCTGCCGGAGTTCCAGGCTATCGGGATCGTCGCCGCTAGTGAGCATGCTTTCGAGCTCGCGCAGTTCGCCAGCTAAGTTTTTCAGCGCAGGGTCATCGCTCCCGTTTAGGGTGGTGATCCAACTGTTAATATTGGTCGACGCGTTGGGTTTTGCCCGCTGTAATCCCTGATCGAGGGAGTCGATAGTAGCGTCGAGTTGTGCAGTGTGTGCCATAGTTCGTTACGTTTTCGGGTACTGAAATCTGTGGTGTGCCTAAAGGCTCTCGGCGGCATCGGTCAGTTGCTGGCCAAGTTCCTTGATCTTCTCGGCGGTGGCACCTTCGGCCTGCTTGGCGGCGGTGGTGGTATGCTTACCGAGGGAAGTCATTGCCTTCTTGACTTTGGCGGAATCAATCTCTTTCTGACCGAGTAACTCTTTGAGCTTCTCGAGCTCGTCGGCTATTTTTCCTAGGGCGGGAGTGTCGGAATCATTAAGGGCGTCAATCCAGCTGCCGATGCTGCGGCTGGCACCGGTCTTTGCCTTATCGAGGCCTTTGCCGAGCGAGTCGATGGTGGAGTCGAGGTGTTGGTTCTGATTAGCCATATGGTATACGGGTTGTTTGCAGTCTAAGCTTCCTCTTCCAACTATTGTTCAAATAAATAACTTTTTAAAACAAAGGTGATTTTTGTGAACTATTTATCAGATATCAAAAGGTTAGCTGCTAGCTATCAATCGACTCGGCGGCATCCGAAAGCTTGCGCCCCAGTTGCATGAGCTTATTAGAGGTCAGGCCCTCGGCACGCCCGGCAGCGGCGGTGGTTTGCTGACCGAGCGAGCTGAGTAGCTGCTTGACCTGATTGCCGTTCACAGTATCGGCGCTCAGGGCGCTTTCGAGCTGCTGCAGATCTTCGGCGATGCGCTTCTGTGCCTGGTCGTTGCTGCTGCTGAGGTTGTCGATCCAGTTGCGGACGTTGGTGGAGGCACCGCTTTTGGCCTCACTGAGGTCCTGGTCAAGCGCGGCGATGGTTGCGTCTAGATTGGTGGTATCGTTGGTTGCCATGGTACTGTGTTTACCATGTCAATAGACTGAATGGGAATATGGTTCACGCCTATCGCTCACTTCCCCTGTGTGTCCACCGTGTTAATAAAATCGATTAGCCCCGTGAAGTAGCGTTCCTGGTCGTCGTACATCGCCATGTGGCTTCCCTCGGGTAGGTAGAGTGAGTGGCCATTGGGAAGCTGCTCGGCCATTTTGGCCATATACTTGGGGTCCATCGTATCGTACTCGGCTCCTATACATAGCGTGGGTACCTGTAGTTGTTTCAAGTCATCAAAGCGGTCCCAGTCTTCTAGCACCGCCCCGTCACGGATACCGAACTCGCTCGGCCCCTGCATGGCCAGGTAAATATCGTAGCTCAGGTCGCCGAAGCCGCGCAGCACCGGCTCGGGCCATTCTGCGGCCGGCATGCGCAGCACGTGCTCGGGGTAGTAGGTGGTCATTAGAAGCTCCTCGTACCGGGGGTTGGCGTAGTCCTCGGCGGCCTCCAGGTCGCGGATCTCCTTGCGCACCGCGGGGGTCGAGCTGCGCGCCCAGCACCTCCTCGGCGTAGCGGTTTGTACTCCGGTACGGAGGCCATCATATTGGAGATGATGAGTCCCTTTAGGTGCTCGCCGTGGGCGAAGGCGTACTCCAGGGCTAGGATACCGCCCCAGGAGTGCCCCAGTAGGTAGAAGTTGTCGGCATCCAGGCCGAGCGCCGTCCGCACCTGCTCCACCTCACTGACGAAGCGGTCGATCGTCCACAGGTTCGGTCATTCGGCTTATCGCTGTAACCGCTCTCTAGCTGGTCGTAATAGTAGTACTCGATGCCCGCCCCCGGTAGGTAGCTATCGAAGGCCTCGAAGTAGGCGTGATTGCCCCCGGGGCCGCCGTGTAGCAGCAGCACTTTTTTACGGGGGGTTATTGCCTACCCGCTTGGTCCATACCCGGTACTCCCCGCTGGGCGTCGTGATTGGGATCATCTTCACGCCACCGGAGAGGAGGTCGTCGCGGCCGGTGTTGTCGTAGTAGGCAAGCGATTCGTCCGCTGTATCGGCCACCGCGGCGGGTGGGGTGGGGGAGCAGGCGGCGAGGACGGTCAGCAGTACGAGGTAGCGTAGCATCGGCACATGTTTGTCTGCAATGTAGCAAACTGGGCGGGGTCGCAGGTGCAATGAAATTCGAACGGTAATCTGCCAACGTGTGGCCGCCACTTACCGTCTAGCTACGAAATTCACACCATGTGGTACCTACGTCTATTCATTTTCCTACCCCTGGTCTTTTCCTGCGATCCCAGCGTAACGGATGAGGAGGACAGCCGCATCATGACCGACGCCGAGGTCGATGCCCTAACCGTAAGCTGTAATTTGGCCTTCCCTGGTTACCAAGTGCGCTCCTCCGCCCCTCCGGAAGAGTCCAGTATGACCATCGACCTCGACTTTACGGATACTCAGCATGGCATCGCTGTAGGAGGCGGGGGCCTGATCGCGCACACAGCCGATGGGGGCGAGAGCTGGCAGCGCGTAGCCGATGGCCTCACGGACGCCGCACTTAGTAATCTGGCGCGGGTAGCGGCAACTACCGTCGTATTCGCTATGGGATCGTCGGAAGGTGCCACTAGCGGTGCAGTAGAAAGAAGCCGCGCCCTGTTACTCCGCAGTGATGATGGAGGAGTTAGCTGGAATAAAATTTACCTAGACAGTTTTACTACCGCCGCCGATCTCCGCTTCGCTACTGAGCAGGAGGGACTGGCCTTACTCTACGAGCGGGTGGATGGCTTCGACTACCAACCCGGGTTATACCAGACCGGCGACGGAGGCGTGAGCTGGCGGGAGATCGCTTAACCCCCAGGAAATTCAGGCTACTGAATTTCGGCAACTAGAGGGCCGCCTGGCCATCTTTGGCTCCCGGGGCATTGCCCTGCAGGACGGACCGTTAGGAAGCTGGGAACTGCGCTCCTTTCCGGACGATGGCGGCACACAGCTGCTATTTGATGGAGTAGCCACCGGTGTGCTTACCCAGATAGATAACAGTCCTTCCACTTCGCCCCGGCCCGTTAGGTTCTACCGAACCACCGACGGTGGACAAAACTGGACGTTGGGCAACGACGGTGTATCCGGTCCCTTAGATTTAGCGTATCTCTCTCCTGATGGCACTGGCTTCATTATTCAATCTCGTTTTAAGGTCAGTGGAGACATAGCTTTTCAAATCGGTCACCTTTACCACATTACCACTGATGGCGGGCTCACTTGGTTCCCGCTGCGTAAGACTGATGGTGACTGCGGCTACGGTCGGTTCCTGAAGGAAATCGTGCCCGGCGTAGTGATGTCAGTAGGTCAGCAAACAGTAGTGCTGACGAAGTAAGTACGAAGCTGCCTCCGGCAGCGCTGTGCAACGCAACTTGTAGTTGCGGCGTGACACTGCCAGCGCAGTCGTAGACTGCGTGGTACGGCATTGCACCCGCGGCCCCGGCCGCATCCCCCACATTGGCTTTATCTTGTCGTATGCCCCGTCCGGATCACCGCCCGCCCCTACTGTACTGGATTGCCGCCCTAGCCTGCTTAATTCCCCAACTTACCTACGCCCAGCTCGTACTAGACGTTACCGAGACGATCTACCTCACCCCCGGCACCCCCCGTAGCGGCTACTACGTAGGACTGAGCACCCCCCTAGCCTCCCTCCGGCAGGCCGTCGATGCGATCACCCTAAGCCCCGCGCCCACCGCCGTACTCGAAGACAGTAGCTTCTTCGAATGGCAGACTCCAACGACCGACAGTGTACACCTCACCTACCGGATCGTGACCAATCCCCTGCCAGAATGGGGGAGTAGACCCACAACTACGGATACCATACGGGAGACGGCTGATTTAGCCAGCTATGTGCTGCCAGCCCTACCTCGTGAGGAGGTGGGTAAAACCGCACTCGGCAAGGCCGCCCGCGAGAATGTGACCGCTACCGTAGAGCGCCTTCTCAAGATCCTACGCCGCACCAAGGTGGTCCGCGATGCGGACAACTTCAACCTCGCACAGCCCCTGCTCGAGGACCTCTTCCGCAGACAGACCACCCCCCGCCGTAAGCACGAGCTCCTTTCCCTGGGCCTACAGTACCACGGCATCCCGCACCGCCTGGTCTCGGGCAAGGTGCTGCGCTTCGGCACGGTGCTCGAAAATCAACTCTGGGCCGAGGTGCAGGTCAACAACCGCTGGAGCCGCATCGATCTGGCCGAGCGCGATGACTACCTGCGGGAGAATTCGGTATACCTGAGCTGCTCCTACGACTACCGTAACTTTTCGTTTACGGTGCTCGGCCCGGAAGTAGTCGACTGGCGGGGGGAGTACGAGGAAACCCTACTCAAACTGTGGGACGCAAAAGACCGGGCGCTGGCAAAGGAAGACTACCCCCTGGCCATCAGCTACCTCGATACCGTGCTACGGTATGCCCCTAAGCTGCTCGTAGCCGTTGCGGAAAAGGGCCTGGTAATCGTGCAGGCGGGCGATACCCTCGGGGGGATGAAGTACCTACAGTACGTACTAAATAACGCAACGCAAAATGATGACAAGGCCACCGCATACCTCCAGTTAGCCAAGTACTACGCCCTCACTGACGATACCGATCAGGCGTTGCAGGCCCTGGCCAGGTCCAACACCTTCGTGCCCATCACCCTACAGGTCATCTACAACGACCTGCGCTTCGCCCGGCTACTAAACAACGTTAAGATACTGCGCCGGCTCCGCGACCTGTATCCCGAGCCGACGGTGTATACCGAGGAGGAATAGGCCCATGTTGCCTACCTTGACCGGCCTATGAAGACCCTCCTTACCGGCAGCTGCCTCTTCCTGAGCGTACTGCTCTCCGCCCAGACCTTCCCCGACGACTGGTACGGCAGCTGGCGGGGCGACCTGTCGATCTGGCGGGCCGGTCAGCAGGTGGATACCGTGCCGATGGAATTCGAGCTCAGCCTGGCCGATACGGGCGGCATCAACTACATCATCCGCTACCTGCCCGAGGGCCGGCCGGTCGATGAGCGCAGCTATCTGCTTCAGTCGGTTGACTCCACCGCCGGCCACTACGTCATCGACGAGCGCAACGGCATCCTGCTCGACGAGTACTTGGTCGATAACTGCCTCTACAGCCGCTTCGACGTGATGGGCAGCGACCTGCTCGCCCGGATCTGCTACATGGCTCAGGATACCCTAGAATACGAAATCACCGGCGGCCCGGTGGATCCCATCCGGGAGTCGGGGGCTACCACCGTGGGTACCGATACCATCCCTCCGGTGCGTGCCTACCGCATCGGCAGCGTCACAAAGGCCAAACTCTACCGGGAAGAATAAGCGCCGTGCAGCTCACAAATCGTACTTCGTACATCTAAACTCGTAAATCCACATGCCCCTAGCCATACATAACTGGATGCGTGCCGAGCCCCTGGAAGCCACCCTGGCGCGTATCACACCGCTGGGGTATGAATACCTGGAGATACAGGGCACCCCGGCCGATTACGATACCACGGAAGTACGCGGTCTCCTGAAGCAGTACGGCATCAAGTGTTGGGGCTCAGTGACGCTTATGCTCGGTACCCGCAACCTGCTGGCGGTAGACGAGGCCGAGCGCGCCGCCTCCGTACAGTACGTCAAGGACATCATCACTATGGTCAAGGAGCTCGACGGGCAGATGGTCAGCGTGGTGCCCGGCACGGTAGGGAAGATCATACCCGGCGCCCGCCCCGAGGAGGAATGGGAGTGGGCGGTAGCATCGATGCAGGAATGTTACGAGTTCGCACAAGCCGCCGGCGTGAAACTTGGTATCGAGCCCATCAACCGCTTCGAGACCTACTTCGTCAACCGCGGCGATCAGGCCCTGGCGCTGGCTGAGGCTACGGGGCCGGACTGCGGCGTCTGCCTCGACATCTTCCACATGAACATTGAGGAGCAGGACCCCTACGCTACGATCCGCCGAATGGGGGACCGCCTCGTAGGTTTCCACGTTGCCGAGAATAACCGCATGGCCCCGGGCATGGGTAGCATCGACTGGCCCGCGCTGTTGAACACCCTGAAGGAAGTAGGCTTCACCGGCCCCCTCTCCGTAGAGTTCGCCGCCCCGGTCGACCGCACCCCCGCCAATCCCTACCCCGGCAACATCGACACCGAACCGCAGGGACTCACCGAGGAGGCCCGCAAGTTCCTGGAGGATCACGGTAGCTCCGCCCTGACCGAGGAGTTCTACACCATGCTTACCCGTACCTCCGCCGAGACCCTGCTGCCCCTACTATGAGGATCAAGGCCATCAACGCCTACTGGCTGCGCTGCCCCATCCCCGCCGGCCGGCAGTGGCGTTCGGACTACGGCCACCTCACCCACTTCGATATGACGCTGGTGGAGGTGATCGACGAGGGCGGTATGATGGGCTACGGCGAGGCCAAGGCCGCAGTAGGTGCTACTGGGGCCTGTGCCAGCATCGTCACCTGCATTGAGCAGGAGCTCGCTCCCCAGCTCGTCGGACAGGAGGCCAGTAACATCACCGCCATCTGGGACATGGTCTACAACGGTAGCCGCTACCACTACGCCCGCGATCGGGGCCGGGTGTTTCCTATCCTGGGCAATCGGGGTACCACCATGTCCGCCCTCAGCGGTATCGACACCGCCCTCTGGGACCTGAAGGGCAAGCGCCTCGGCGTCCCCGTGGTCGAGCTTCTCGGCGGAGCCTGCCGCGACTCCATGAAGTGCTACGCCAGCGGCGGCTGGGCCGACGTGACTGCCCTCGGTGATCAGCTCAAAAGCTACGTAGATTACGGCTACGGCGGTGTCAAAATGCGGGTGGGGGTCATGGATGACACCGTCCGTCATACCGTAGCGCGCACCGAGGCGGCTCGCGCAGCCCTTGGCCCCGACATCGACATCATGGTCGACGCCCACGGCACCTTCTCCGTCACCGAGGCCCGCCGCTACGCTCGTCTTACCGAAGACCTCGACCTCTACTGGTTCGAGGAGCCCGTGACCTCCGACAATAAGGCCGGCACGGCCGAGATCCGCCGTAGCACCACCACGCCCATTGCCGCCGGCGAGAGCGAGTTCACCCGCTTCGACTTCCGCGATCTTATCACTGCGGGGGCCGTCGACGTCCTCCAGCCCGACTGCGCCATCGTGGGCGGTATCACCGAGGCCCGCCGCGTGGCTGCCCTCGCCGAGACCTATCAGCTCGAGCTAGCCCCCCACTGCTGGGGCTCGGCATTTAGCTTCATGGCGGGGGTGCATTTGGCCTTTAGTAGCTCCTCGGCGCACTACATCGAGCACTCGCTGGGGGGCAATCCGTTACTTTACGAGTTGGTCAAGGAAGCACCGGTGGTGAAGGATGGACGGATACTATCTCCGGAGCGGCCGGGTTTGGGGGTAGAGGTGGATGAGGAGTTTATTCGTAAGTTTCGGGTGTAGACACCTGTAACGCCCGCAACGCAACAACCCAACAACTCCCAAACGCAACAACCCCTACACTTTGGAAATCAACCACGTCACCCTAATCGTAGACCAGCTCGAAGAAGCCGCCGCCTTCTACGAGCACGAAATGGGCCTACAACCCATCCCGGCCTTCGTCTTTGATTATCCCACGGCCTTCTTTCGCATCACCAATACCACTCAACTGCATCTGAGCGAGTGGGAGGATACGCGGTCGTTTCGGGGCCACCTCTGTCTGCGCGTCGACGACTTCTCGGAGATGTACTGGCGCTTCAAGCAGCAGGGCCGCATCGACATCACGCCCTGGGGGAAGGTGCGCCGACTGCCCGACGGGGCCATGCAGGCCTTCATCCGCGACCCGGCCGGTAACCTGCTGGAGCTAACCTCGTATCCGGAAGCGGAGATCGATCCGAAGATTTTTGGGGAAGAACTGTACCAGGAGGGGCTGTACGTGAGTGGCCGCAACGACTTTCGTGGTTACAAGGCCAAAAATGCTAGCCTCTACCACCCGCCCGTCCCCGAATGAAGCCGACCGTACTGTTTTTAGAATCCGTCGATCCGGCGGCTTACGCGCTACTGCCGACCGAGGAGTATACCGCGATTTTACCCGGGAGGGAGCCAGCCGACTACGGTGAAGTAAACGCCATCGTCACCCGCGGCAAGGGCGAGGTGGACCGTCCGCTCATCGACCGCTGCCCGGCCCTGCGGGTGATCGTGCGTTGCGGGGTGGGCGTCAACAATATCGAGGTAGACTATGCCACCACCCGCGGCGTCCAGGTACTCAATGTGCCGGGGGTGAACGCGGCCACCGTTGCCGAGCACACCCTGGGCCTCATGCTCATGCTGGTGCGCGGCATGTACCGCCTGGTGCGGGAGGTCAAGCAGGGCAACTGGGACTACCGCACCACCTACGCCGGTAAGGAACTACGTGACCTCAAACTCGGTATCGTAGGCCGCGGCGACATCGGCAAGCGCGTGGGCGGGGCCGCAGGTGCGCTGCAAATGGAGGTGCGCTACGCCCGGCGGCACCGCGGCGATACTGCCGAGGGCCACCTTCCACTGGTCGACCTACTGGCGCAGAGTGATGTAGTGAGTCTGCACGTACCACTGACCGCTGAGACCCGTAACCTCATCGACGCAGAGGCACTGGCTCGGATGCAGGCCGGTAGCTACCTAGTCAACACCGCCCGGGGGGAGATTGTGGATGCCGCTGCGTTGCTGGATGCATTGGAGCGGGGGCACTTGGCGGGCTACGCCAGTGACCTACTTTCCGGGGAAGGGGAGGTGCAGCGGCGGCTTATCGCTCACCCGAATGTGCTGATCACGCCCCATGCAGCTAGTCTTACGTCATTGACGTTTCGGGAGCTTTCGGAGCGCGGGGTACGGCATGTGGTGGAGTATCTGGGGGGGCAGGAAATTCAGAGGAGATTTCGGGTGAACTAGTTCCTATTTTTTATTTGCGGTTACTATTGGGGCAGCGAAACGTGAGCATATTACGTTTTTGCCGACAGCCACCTCCTTGGTGGAAATTTGAACGATCGTGTATCCAATGACTCCTCCTATGCGAATGCTATTCAGCAGGGCGATTTGCCTTACTGGCTTTTTCTGCCTCCTTACTACTGCCGCCTGGGCGCAAACCACCGTCACGGGTACCGTAATCGACCAGGATGGAATCGGGCTACCGGGCGTGAACATACTTGTGGTAGGATCCAGTACCGGCACCGTTACGGATCTGGATGGTACCTACAATATATCGGTACCCGAGGGCGGTACGCTGCGCTTTTCCTTCATCGGCTTTGAGGCTCAGGAGATAGAAGTTAGTGGGCAGTCCACAATCGACGTTACCCTCGGAGCCAGTGCGGACGTGCTCGAGGAAGTGGTCGTAGTGGGCTACGGTAGCCAGCGCAGGGAGGCTGTGACCGGCGCCGTTTCCTCTATTAGCTCAGAAGAGGTTTCTGCTCTAACGGTAACTAACCTGGGTGAGGCCATCCAGGGTCGTCTGGCCGGTGTGCAGGTCACGGGTGGAGGTGCTCCCGGTGAGGCGCCGCTGATCCAGGTGCGGGGTATCGGCTCCATTAGCTTTGGCTCGGGTCCGCTCTACGTAGTGGATGGCGTACCCGGTGCCGGTGGACTCAATCAGTTTGATTCCCGCGATATTGCCAGCGTCAACGTGCTCAAGGATGCTTCGGCGACTGCCGTATACGGTTCGCGCGCCTCCAATGGCGTCATCATCATCGAAACGAAGAAAGGCTCAAACAGCGGAGGTATCCGCCTCAGTTTGGAATCTACGGTAGGCGTACAAACGCAGCCCCGTCGCTACGACGTACTCAACTCAGAGCAGTATATCCGCTACGCGGAAACCCTCAACGGTATGCCGCTGGCTCGCACCCTTAACGGTGGCCTAGATGAAGAAACGTACCCGGGCTCTGGAGTAACCTTCAGAGAAACTAATACCAACTGGCAGGACGCCATTTTCCAGGATGGACTCATCACCCAGAACTCGCTGCACATTACCGGCGGCAACGATCGCTCGACCTTCTTTTCCTCCTTCGGCTACCTTAAGCAGGAGGGCATACTGATCGGATCGCCCTACGAGCGGTACAATTTCCGTATTAACAGCGAGCATAACATCAGCGAGAACGGCCGCCTCAAATTTGGCCAGACCTTGTTGTTAGTCAACGACATTCGGGGCATTCAGCCTACCCTAGGTGGCCGCACCCAGTTTCTACAGGCTATTCAGTCTATTCCCTACCAGCCAATCTATAACCCCACGAATATCGGTGGTTTTTCCGGTGCGAATCAGGGACAGGACAGCGCCGACCCCGGTAACCCCGTGCTAGCCGCTAACCTCCTAGAAAATACAGACCAGGTATTCAAGACCCTGGGCACCGCCTACGCCAGCTATGAGATCATCGACGGACTAGAGGCTCAGTTGTTCTTCGGAGCAAATTTTCAAACCTTCCGGAATACCAATCACACACCGGTATATGAGTCGACCACGCCGCAAATCCTTAATCAAGTTAGCGAAAACAGAAGCACCAATTTCAGTCCATTGTACCGCGGCCTACTCAATTTCGACCGGATTTTCGGGGATCACAGCATCAGTGCCGTAGTAGTTGGAGAGGTCCAAGACAACAACAATAACTTTCTGGCTCTGAGTGGCATACAGCCAAATCCGGTGCTGGACGTGCTCACGGGTGCCACTCAGTTCAACGGTAGCGGCAATCCCAGCGAGTCGACGCTGCGCTCCTTCGTCACCCGTGTGACCTATGGGTACGAGGGGAAGTATTACGCTACCTTTAGTTTCCGCCGTGACGGTTCGTCCATCTTCGCCCCGGGCTTCCAAACGGAAAATTTTCCGGCTGGTGCCATCGGCTGGAACATCAGCGAGGAACCCTTCATGGACGATACTCCCTTTAGCCTACTTAAGGCACGGGCTAGCTACGGCCGTACGGGATCCATTGGCCTCGGCCCCTACAGCTTTCAGGACCCCATTAATTCCAGTCTGGGGCCGGTCTTTGGCGGTGCGGAACAGCCCATCGGCTCGTTCATTAGTTCGCTAGCTAACCCTAACCTCCGCTGGGAATTGACCGATATGCTCAATATCGGACTTGACGTTGGTTTCTTCAACAACCGCCTCAACTTCAGCATGGAGTACTACGACCGCCAGGTCGACAACCTCATCCTGAGCGTCCAGCTTCCCCCCTCCGTCGGGGTAGGTTCGACGCAGCAGAACGTAGGGGCCATGAAGAACACCGGCTTTGAATTCCAGGGGCAGTACTACGGCAACCAGAGCAGTCCCTTTCAGTGGAACGTATCGGTTAATCTGAGCACCAATACCAACGAGGTGCTGCGGCTGGCCTCCGAGGACGACGTGATCTTTGCCAATAATGATGAGGCCTATACGGGCAACTTCGCCTCCACCATTACCCGCGCCGGCGATCCGATCTACAGCTTTTACGGCTTCGAGACCGACGGCATCTTCCAGACGTTCGACGAGATCGATGCGGCTAACGCGCTGGACGATAACCCCACCACTTCCTTTCAGGACAATGCCGCCCCCGGTGACATTCGGTTCGTGGACCAGAACGGTGACGGAGCGATCACTGCCGCCGATCGGGTAATTCTAGGTAGCTACCTCCCTGATTTTACCTATGGCATCAACTTCAATGCCCGCTACCTCGGATTTGATTTTAATGTGTTCTTTAATGGTTCGCAGGGCAACGACGTGTACAACGGTACGGCTTCGCTGCTCACGCAGACCACCCGTCTGTTCAACGTCAGCACCGACATCCTTAACGCCTGGACGCCGCAGAACACGAGTACCGACGTGCCCCGTATCGCCCTCAACGACCCCAACAACAACCGCCGCGTATCCGACCGTTTCATCGAAGACGGTTCTTACCTGCGACTACGGGGATTGACGGTCGGCTACACGCTACCCCTGACAGACAACAACTTCGTATCTAATCTACGCCTCTACCTTACGGGGCAGAACCTGTTCACCATCACCGGTTACAGTGGTCTAGACCCCGAAGTTGGGGGTGGCATTGGCTCGGTAGGGTTCGATAATGGTGACTACCCGGCGGCACGTTCCTTCATCTTTGGCGCACAGCTAGGCTTCTAGGAGACAAAAACTCCAAAACCAGCAAACCGGTAGATTACGTTTATCAACTGCGGGAACACTGACCATTTCGCCAATATCAACAGTTACAACACTTTCGATCATGAGATTAAGATTACTTTCTTTACTGGTGCTGTTGCTCGTCATCGGATACGGCTGCCAGGAGGACGATTTGACCCGCCTCGATCCAGGGCGCGTGGTCCCCGAGAATTATTTTAATACCGCCGACCAGATCGAGTCGGCTGTGCTGAGCGCCTACGCCCCCATGCGTTCGCCCAATGTCGCCGGGCGCTGGTACTACTTCCTCAACGACCTGCGTGATGATCAACACATCGGTACCAGTGCACTGTTTCAAACCGGGGGTGCCCTCACCCGCGGGGAGCAGACCGCTACGGCCGGGGAGATTAACGCACACTGGACCTCGCTTTATCTGATGATCCACCGCGCCAACACCGCCCTGGATGGTATCGCGGGCAACACGAACCTCACCGATGACGTAAAGAACCCGCTGGAAGCCGAAGCCCGCTTCCTACGCGGGTGGGCCTACAACGAGATCGCTACCAACTTCGGCGGCGCGCCCATCTACCTTAGTCGTGTTACCGATCTGGATCAATTCCTGCCCCGCAGCCCACGTGAGGCAGTATTCGACCAGGCCCAATCCGATCTGCAGTTCGCCGCCGATAATCTCCCCGTGGATCGTGTGGACGACCAACGCGGTCGGGCCACCCGGGGTGCTGCCCTCGGATTTCTGGGTCGCAGCTACATGCAGAGCAATGAATTAGATGCCGCCAGGACGGCACTAGAGGCCGTAGTCGGCCTAGGTACTTATTCCCTCAACGAGAACTTTTTCGACAACTTCACCGAGGAGAATGACTTCACGCCCGAAAGCCTCTTCGAGGTGGTCTACGCACCCATTGGTGATTTTAACTGGGGAGGAACAACCACCGGTGACGGTATCGAAGCCAAGTCCGTTCGCGCTCAGGAGTACGGTCCTAGTTGGCGCAACGTCACCCCCTCTTCCAATATTGCTAACCTATTCGAGAACGAACTCGCCGGTTGCTCCTACACCGATCCTCGCTTGTCCCAGACAGTCATCTTCGAAGATCAAACCTACGGTCCCGACAATACCATCCCCCTGGTGATCAATGAAAACGGCCCACGGATCAACTATCAGGGAATGGAAGTTTACGCCAACTGGTATAAATATGAGGTCTACTACAAGCAAGACCCCGGTGCCTACTACACCACGACTACGAACTATGTCGTCATGCGCTACGCGGACGTGCTGTTGCTGTTAGCCGAGATCGAGGCGCGTCAGGGTAATCTGGAACAGGCCCGTACCTACATGAACATGGTACGCGAGCGTGCGGGAGTACCCGACATCGAGGAAAGCTGTGTAGCTAACGGTACGCAAGCCGAACTCATCAAGGCCATCGTAGACGAGCGGGGCAAGGAGCTAGCCTCCGAGGCTATACGTGCCCGTGACCTCCGCCGCTGGGATGAGGCCGGCGTCATCGACGCGGCCGATTACCTTGATTACTGGAGCGATAAGCAGTTACTCCTGCCCATACCGCTACAGGAAATCATCACCAATCCGCAAATCACCGAGGCCGATCAAAACCCCGGCTATAACTAATCGGGCATCCCGAGCGTACAAAGGGACCGCTTCCGTAGGGAGACGGTCCCTTTGCCGTTTATGCACCGCCGCTATGCGTCCCTATCTAGCTGTCCTCATACTTCTGGTTGTCGGCTGTGGACAGAAGCCTTCGGAGCTGCGCTTCGAGCTTATGCCCACCCGTAAACACGGTATCACGTTCCAGAACACCATCCCCGAAAACGACACCATCAACATCCTCCTTTACGAGTACCTCTACAACGGCGGCGGCATCGGGGTAGGGGACTTTGACCGCAACGGGCTGCCCGACCTCTACTTCAGCGGTAACCTGGTCTCCGGAGCGCTTTACCTGCAACAACCCGACCACACCTTCCGCGACGTAACCCTCCCGGGCGGGCTTACCACCTCGGTCTGGGTAGCCGGCGTAGCCGTCACCGACCTAGACGGCAACGGCTACGAAGATCTGTACCTCTCCGTGCTCGATCCGGACGACGATACCCCTAGCCCCAACCTGCTGTTTCTCAACGACGGCCCCCAGGGTGCAGATAGTATTCCCAAATTTCGGGAGGTGGCCAGTCAGGTTGGGCTGGCCGATCCCGGCTACGGTACTCAGGCCGCTTTCGTCGACTACGACCGGGATGGCGACCTCGATGTCTATGTGCTCAATAATTCGTTGGAAAGCTACCCCCGCACCGTAGCCAAGGGCACCGATACCCTGGGCCGGGGTAAGAGCGTCGACCGGCTGTACGAAAACATCACCGTGCCCGGCGGCCCCCTGGCCTTCCGCCCCACCGAGCAGATCCGCAGTGAGGGCTGGGGACTCGGTATCGGGGTCCAGGACTTTGACGCCGACGGCTACCCCGATCTCTACATCGGCAACGACTTTATGTCGAATGACTTCCTACTCATCAACCGGCAGGGGCAACTGCACGATGAGATCACCCGCCGCATGCTCCATCAGTCGAAAAACACGATGGGCGTCGACATCGCCGATCTTAACAACGACGGGCAGTCCGAGATCGTCACCGTCGATATGCTCCCCGACGATAACCTACGCCGCAAAACCATGATCGGTGACATCCCCTTCCGGCAGCACGGCGAGGAGGCCCGCGGCGGTTACAATACCCAGTACCTGCGCAACACCCTCCAACTCAATAACGGCGATGGCACCTTCTCCGACATCGCCTTCCTGGCCGGTACCGCCGATACCGACTGGAGCTGGACGCCCCTGCTCGCTGATTTCGACAACGATGGGCTGCGCGATCTCTTCGTGTCCAATGGCTATCCGAAGGACATTACCAACCGGGACTTTATGGACTTCAGCGCCCAGGCCACCCAGTTCGGCACCGGAGAAGCCCAGTTGCAACGCGTCAAGGCTGCCCTCGCCGAAGTAGGCGGCGTACACCAGCCCAACTACCTATTCCGTAACCGCGGCGATCTCACCTTCGAACGTAGCGGCTGGCTACCCGACGATCCCACCTACTCCAACGGCGCGGTCTACCTCGACTACGACGGTGACGGCGACCTCGACCTCGTCACCAATAACATCAACGAGCCCGCCGGTCTGTACCGCAACCTCAGCCGCGAGCAGCAGCCCGATTCCACCCACTTTTTACAGATCCACCTGGAGGGACCGGCGGGCAACTCCGACGGCCTGGGTACCCGGGTGTACCTCCGCGCGGATACCCTGAGCCTGTTCGCCGAGCAACAGCGACAGCGCGGCTACCTGTCCACGCTCGGCAGCACACTGCACTTCGGCCTGGGCGGGCATTCTACCATCGACCGGCTGCTGGTCATCTGGCCCGACGGGCGTACTACTGAGCGCAGTAACCTTCCGGTAGATCAGGTACTGACCGTTCCCCACGCCACCTCCGTTGCACCTGCGGCCCCGCCCAAGGTGGACGCTTTCTTTGCTACTTCAACCGAAGTGTTGCAGCCCATAGAGGTACCCGGTCTTCCGGTGCACCGGGAGTCGGACTACACAGACTTTGATCGCTACGCCCTGGCCCTGCGCGACAACTCCCACGCCGGTCCTGCTCTGGCTACCGATGGCCGGCTGCTCTTCTTCGGTGGGGCGGCGGGCCAGGCTGTCAGCATCTACGATATCCAGGCGGGGACGCAGGTGCAGACGCTGAGCGAAACGGAGCCGGGGGAGGCTGCGCGGCTGCTACTAGTGGACGTAGACGGCGACGGCGATCTGGACCTATACGTCGGTAATGGAAGCAGTGAATTCGTAGGGCGGGAGGAGCTACTGCGCGATCAGTTGTACATCAACCAAACCGGAACGTACCGGTTAGCCGAGGGGGCACTCCCCGACCTTAGGGTGGTGACTGGAGCAGTAGCTACGGCGGACCTGGAGGGGGACGGGGATCAGGATCTGTTTGTAGGGGCGCGACTGCAAGCAGGGGACTATCCGCGGGGACCAATGTCGTATATCCTGCGCAACGAGGGGGGAGCCTTCACCGTAGCGGATAGCCTGGACCTCGGTATGGTCACGGGAGCAGTTTGGGAGGATCTCAACGGCGATGGGCAGTCCGATCTGGTGGTAGTAGGGGAATACAGTGCGCCGGTGGTGTCACTCAACGAAGGTGGCCGGCTGGTCCGGCAGCCTAGCGATGACAACTTGACCGGCTGGTGGTACAGCCTAACTCCGAATGACCTAGATGGCGACGGCGATACTGATTTGCTGGCCGGCAACCTAGGAATGAATTCGTACTACCAGGCCACGGTAAGGCAGCCACTCACCGTGCGTGCCGACGACTACGATCGCAATGGGGCGCTGGACCCCATTGTAACCGCCTACAACGGCGAAGTGGCTTACCCCGTACATCCCCGTAATACCCTGGGCCGACAGTTGCCCGGGCTCAAGCGGCAAATCCCTGATTACGCTAGCTACGGGAGGTGGACGGAGCGGGACTTGCCGCCGGTTACCGAGCAGGGGGTAAAGTTGGAAGCCAGGGAGTTTCGGTCGGCCTGGTTGGAAAACGATGGGACGGGAACATTTACCGTCCACTTTTTACCGCTGGCTGCACAAACCGCTCCAGTACAAGCCGCTGTACGCTACTACTTGGCGGATGGCCGGGCCGCACTTCTGGTCGTACAGAATGACTACGCACTGGAAGTGCACGGTGGGCGCCTGGATGCAGGTACGGGCTTTGCGTTGACACTCGATGCCAGTGGGGCACCCGAGGTGTTGCCGCACTACTGGTCGGTACGGGCGGATGCCCGTTCGGTGGTTGTGATGGGAGATACCATAGTAGTGGGAGTCAACGGCGGTACCCTGAAAGCTTACCGGGACCCGAAGCGGCGGTAAGTATTTACTACCTCACACAGAAAAGGACCGCTCCTTCAAGGAGCGGTCCTTTTACTGACACGAGTACTTGCTAGATTAGTCTAGTTGTACCCGGGGTTTTGATCTGCCTGGGTAATCATTGGGTTATTGATGATCTCGTCCAGAGGGATTGGCAACAGGAACTTCTGCTCATTGTAGCCAAGGATAGCCTCGGCGTCTACGATACCGGCCGTGTGCCAGCGGCGCAGGTCACGACCGCGGACCTGTTCGGTCACCAGTTCAATAGCCCGCTCGAAAACAACGGCGTCCATAATCTCATCGGCCGAACCGTTGGGAATACCGGCCTCATCGAGGAGGGGGGCACCGACCCGGGCGCGAACTTGGTTGATCAGATCGCGTGCGCGGTTCAGGTCTCCGCCGCTGCGTACCTCGGCTTCGGCTAGCAGCAGCAGGACATCGGCGTAACGCATGATGATTAGGTTCGAGGAGGTCAACTGAAAACTAGGTACCTCCTGGCGGTAGTAGATGCCATACTTGTAGAAATTGGCGAGCACACTACGACCGGCAAAGGTGATCGGAGCACTGTTGGCGTTAATATCGATTACGAATTCGTCATTTGGGCCGTAGCTCTCGCCGTTCAAAATGATAATTTCGTCCCACCGGGGGTCGGTGTAATCATCGCCCTTATCTACGTGGGGGATGAGGTCAATAAGAGCCTGGCTCGGCACGGCGTTCCGCCAGAAGGGGCCATACTCCTGAGCGCGAGCGCTCTGGGAATTGGGGCCGCCTCCGCTACTGTCACCGGAGTCGTCCCAATTATAGCCACCATTGGGGGCGAAGATGACCTCGAAGAGTGCCTCACCGAGAAAGTCATTTTCGACGATGAAGTTATCGCCGTAGTTTTCCAGTAGAACGTATTTGTTCATGGCGACGATATCGTTCAGGACCTGTTTGGCTTCTTCCAGATCACCGCTCTGCATCAGACTACGGGCTAGAAAGCCCCGCGCGCTGCCCTTATTGCCACGGCCCTGGGTACGATCAATGGCTAAGTTGTCAACGGCGAAGCGTAAATCTGACTGCGCTTGTGCAAAGACAGCCTCACGGCTGGAGCGGGGTTGATAGTCCTCGGTAGACAGCGCGCGCGTCAGGTAGATTGGTGCGCCGCCCCAAAGGGTAGCAACTTCATTGTAAGCCCAACCGCGCAGGAATTTAGCTTCGGCCTCGAACTCTAGCTTCTTAGCGTCACTGACCGTGGTATTGGCCGTAATGCCATCCAGTGCGGTATTCATCCGATGGATCATGTCATAGAAGGCATCGAAAAGTTCGCGAACGTGACGACTGCTCGAATTTTGCTGACCAAGGTTGAGCTCCGGAGCGATTTGCATAGCCGAGGTCGCCGTGTGGTGGTCATCCATCAGATCATGCATGATGTAATAGTGGCGCAGGGTAAGGTGCTGCGCACGCATGCTGGCGTAACCGGAGATAACGGCTGCGTCAAGTTGGGCCTCAGTTTGGAAGAAGTCATCTGGATCGAATCGGTTGGGGTCCAGTTGGGTAAGATCTTCCTCCTGACATCCGTAGTACAGGAAGCCGATGAGACCCAGCAGTATGAGTATTCTTAATTTCATGATCGAAATAAATTAGTGGCGTGAAGGAGAAAGGTGGAGTACGCCGATCCGGCTACCGGGGCCCTACTCAAGATATAACAAAGGTGGGTATCCGTTTTAGCATACTTTGTCGGCTAAAAGCCGATCTGGGCTCCAAAGAGGAATGAACGGGCCACGGGGTAGCGGCCGGCATCAAAGCCGACGAGTCCCCCCGTGATCTGACCGATTTCTGGGTCTAGCCCACTGTAGCCGGTTAGGGTGATGGCGTTCTGGGCGCTTACATAGAGGCGGAGGTTGGCGATGGCCGAGCCAGCTCCGAAGGGAACCGTATAGCCCAAGGTGACATTCTTCAGACGTAGATAGGAGCCATCTTCCAAGAAGCGGTCCGACATCCGGCGGTTGTTGTTTGGGTCGTTTAGGGCCACGCGGGGCACGTCTGTATTAGGGTTCGTTGGCGTCCAGGCATCGAGGAACTTTTCCGGGGCACCATTGAAAAGGCGCGTCGTCTGGTAGCGCAGCGAACGGAACCCATTGTAGATGTCGTTGCCCTGGCTACCCTGTAGGAAGAGACTCACATCGAAGTTGCGGAAAGTGCCCGAGAAGTTCAGACCGTAGATGAAGTCGGGAAGGTAGCTTCCTAGAATGATTCGGTCCTGATCGGTAATCCTACCATCGCCGTTTTGGTCCACAAAGCGTACGTCACCAGGGGCGGCATTATCCTGAAATGAGGTGGTTGGGTCGTCGTCTAGTGCGTTAGCTGCATCGATTTCGTCGACCGTCTGGAAGAGGCCGTCCGTCTCAAAGCCGAAAAACGAGAACACGGGGTCACCAACGCGGGTAATCGTGGGGGCAAATTCGCCGGTGTATCCCTGTCCGACCTCGTTATTACCGAAAAAGATCGCACCATCCTCTACCGCCAGGCGTAGCACCTCGTTGGTATTGGTGCTCACGTTGGCCGATACATTCCAGACGAAGGCTTGGTCACGGGGGCTAAAGAATTGCCCCTGGAATTCAAATCCGGTGTTGCGCATGGCGCCGACATTTACCGAAGTGCCGTCAGGCCCGAAAGAGGGTGATAGGGGGATGTTGAGGATCAGGTTATCCACCTCTCGATCGTAGTACTCCAGGCTGAAGTTAAGCCGGTTGTTTAGGAAGCCTACGTCGAGGCCCACGTTGAGCATATCGGTGATCTCCCAGCTTAGACCGGTGTTAGGCAGGTCGGATATGTAGGCACCAAGCGACGGGGTATTGTCACCTCCCAGGACGGCACCGATCGTCTGCTGAATCGGGGCCTGAAATCTGTACGGGCCTAGCCCGATACTACCCGTCCGGCCGTAGCTGGCGCGCAGTTTCATCTCGGAGACCGGGGTGTTCTGCATAAAGGGCTCCTCACTCACACGCCAGGCTACGGCACCGGCGGGAAAGATTTCCGTTCCGTTACCGGGCGCGAAGATCGACGAACCATCGCGGCGTACGCTACCGCTAATAAGGTAACGCCCCCGATAACCATAGGTGAAGCGGCCGATCGCCGACTGGAGAACGGTTTTGTTTCGCGTTGTGGTGCCGGCCGTAATGGTAGCTCCCTCCAGATTCGTTAGGTCATTGGTTGAATGGTTGCCCTGGATACGTGCAAAGCCGTTGTATGTTTCCTGGACCTCCCCGACGGCGGTGGCGTTGATACTGTGGTCACCGAAGATGCGGTCGTAGGTCAATTGCCCCCGGTAGAGGGGTGAGTAGTCATTGGATCGCGATTCTGTAATGACGTTAATATTATTGCTTACCGTAGCCTGGTAGATGGGGTCCCGGTTGTAACCGCGGTAAATTTGATTATTACCTGAGTAAAGGGCTGTAGCCGTCAGACCCTCTAAGATATCGTATTCCAGTGCCACCGTACCGAAGATGCGGGTGGTGCGTGTGCGGTTGATCTCCTGTAGGGCATTACGGATTGGATTACGGGGGTCGGCACTATCTAGACCCTGTTGTGCTCCGTTGAAGCCTCCGATGTTGTTGGGATTGCGGATGGGTAGGTAGGGGATGCTCTGTACGGCATCGCGCAGTAGGTTGCCCTCCCGATCGTTGCGATCGTCATTGGAGATCGCTAGCGTCTGGATGAAGCGAAAGCGACCGCTCTCCACCAGGTCGTGGCGGCTGTTGATCCGGAAGTTATAGCGCTCGTAGCCACCCCCGATGATAACGCCCTCCTGCTTCAGATAACCCAGGGAGGAAAAGAAGCTGCTCCGGCTACTACCGCCGCTGATGTGGAGGCTATTTTGTGTCAGCAGACCGTCCTGAAACAGCGCGTCCTGATAATTAACCTGCTGTTCACGGTAGGGTACGGTTTCCCCGGGGGGCGTCTCATCGAGCTTTCGTGCGAGAGGAATGCCCGAAAGCACCTCGGCGTAACTAACGTAGTCGGCCGTGGAAAACCCTTCGTAGCGTCCTGGCTGAGTTTGTACGCCCACCGTACTTTCGGCCGTGATCCGAATTGGTTGGTCACGGGAGCCGGACTTGGTGGTCACAAGTAGTACCCCATTCGAGGCCCGCGACCCGTAAATGGCCGTCGAGGAGGCGTCCTTCAGTACGGTAATGCTCTCCACGTCGCGGCTATCAAACTGGTTAAGACTTCCGGCTCCGGGTACTCCGTCGACGACGATAAGCGGGCCGGAGCCAAAGTTGATCGAGCCGATGCCGCGCACCTGGATCTGAGGAGCTTGACCCGGGTCACCGCTGGACGTGACCTGCACACCCGCCAGCCGCCCCTGAATGGCTTCCCCCAAATCAGGCGTAATGACTTGGGTTAGGGCTTCACTGTTTACCGAGCTAATGGCACCGGTGACCGCCTCGCGGCGCTGGCTCCCGTAACCCACCACTACCACCTCGTCAATGAGATTGGCATCGGAGCCCAGCGTAAGATCGATGGTCGTCTGTCCATTTACTACCACCTCCTGGGGGGAAAATCCGATATACGAAAAGCGTAATGTAGCATCTTCTGGGGCCGATAAGCTGTAGACACCGTCCAGATCGGTCACGGTGCCCGAACTCGTACCGACGACGATAACGTTCACGCCGGGTAGGCCTAAGCCCGATTCGTCTACCACCGTACCAGTGACGGTTATTTGGCCCCACACTGAGGTGGAGAACAGGCACAGTAGGGAAAACAGGCCCACATACCTGAAGAATGACAGTTGCATAAAGTGATGGTTTTTGCTGATCAAATACTACCTCTTGCTGCTTGTCCAAGTCGGATGGGAGGGCCGCGCTAGTAGTACAGTGGCCGTAGGGAGGTTGATGCTAGAGGTGATACTAGTGGTGACTAGTCGTTTAAAGTCACCGCCAAATATATATGGAGCTTCCTAAGAAACCAAAGAATAATGCCTGTCCAACCACTAATTTTACCAAATCAATCGGTTGCAATTAATTTGCATCTGTATCGCCGATCAACCAACTAGTCAGACAAGCCACCAAACACTTTATGAACCGCCGCTATTTTCTCTCCACTACCTCTTGCCTGCTGCTTCCCCCCGGTGCCAGTTATCCCGCTTGTACCCGCGGCCCCGCACCCCCCTTCGCCTACCCAGATCTTGATGCCGCCGCCGCCCGCCCCGTCCTCCGTCGCGACCTCTTCCCCGACCCCGTCACCATAGAATCCGTAGAGCTGCTACGCTACGAGGACAACTTCCTCTGCCGGGTACGTACCACCGACGGAGCCGAGGGCCTGAGCGTAAGCAACAACTACCAGATGGTGTACCTCTATCCCATCCAGGTACTGCGCATCAATCCCTACTTCGTGGGCAAGGATGCCCGCGACCTGGATGCGTTGATCGACGGGGTGTACACCCACATGAGCAACTACAAGCTACAGAGTCTGGCGCTGTGGGTGCCGCTGGCTACGGTGGAATTCGCGCTCCTGGACCTGCTGGGGAAGCTTGCCGATAAGCCCATTGGTGAGCTGCTCTGCGACCGAATTTACCAACCCAAGATCGCCGTCTACCAAGCTAACAACAACCGGGGTAGGAGCGCCGAGGAAAGCCTGGCTAACATTCAGGAGACCGTGGCCCGCACCGGGGCCCGGGCCGTTAAATTCAAGGTAGCGGGGCGGATGCTGGATGCAGAGGCACCGGCGGGGCGGTCCGAGCGGCTGATCCCCATGGTCCGTAAGGCCTTCGGCGAGGAGATGACGATTTACGCCGACGCCAATGGGGGTTACGAGCCCGAGGAGGCCGTGCGGATCGGGCGACTGATGGCCGAGTACGGCTACGGCTTTTACGAGGAGCCCATCGCCTTTGATCGCTACCAGGAACTAAAGGACATCGCCGGCCGGTTCAACGTTCCACTGGCCGGGGGGGAGCAGGAGCCCAGTTTCTACAACTTCCGCTACCTGATCGGGGAGGGGGTGCTGGACGTGGTGCAGCCGGATATCTTCTACTACGGCGGTATGATCCGCAGTATGCGAGTAGCGCGGATGGCCGCGGCGGCGGGCAAGATCTGCGTGCCGCACATTTCCGGCTCGGGGCTGGGCTTCCTGTACATGGCCCACTTCGTGAGTGCGCTGGAGAATGCCGGCCCTTACCACGAGTTCAAGGAGAACACTCGGGAGCTGCCCTACGACTGCCCGACCAGCTCGATGACAGTTACGGACGGGACGCTGAAGGTGCCGACCGGACCGGGGGCGGGAGTCGTGGTGGAGCCGGACTTCATCCGTCGGCACGCGCTCGTTACCGGCTGAGTTGGACTTCACGCCAGCGTTTCCGTGCGGGTGTCGTATTTTCCAGCAAAACTACCCGCATGTTGAAAGCTTTCCTCTCCAGCTGTATTCTTCTCCTCTGTCTTTCCGCGGTTGCCCAGGAGGCTCCCGAAACCCTCAAGGGGCTGCCCCTGCGCAACGTCGGTCCTGCCTTCGTGGCCGGCCGCATCGCCGACATCGCCGTAGACCCCAAGCACGAGAATACCTGGTACGTAGCCGTAGCCTCCGGCGGCGTGTGGAAAACGAAGAACGCCGGGGTGACCTGGGAGCCGATTTTCGACGACCAGCCCTCCTACTCCACCGGCTGCGTCACCGTAGACCCCACCAATCCGGCCACCGTATGGGTCGGCACGGGGGAGAACGTGGGCGGCCGGCACATCGGCTTTGGCGACGGCATCTACCGCAGCGACGATGCCGGTAAGCACTGGGAAAATATGGGACTGAAGGAGTCGGAGCACATCTCCAAGATCATCGTCCACCCCGGCAATTCCGACGTGATCTGGGTAGCGGCACAGGGGCCACTCTGGAGTGAGGGCGGGCAGCGCGGGTGCTACAAAAGTACGGATGGCGGTAAAAGCTGGCAGCGTACCCTGGGCGACGATGCCTGGACCGGCGTGACCGACCTGCTGATCGATCCCCGCAATCCCGATGTGCTCTACGCCGCCACCTGGCAGCGCCACCGTACCGTGGCCGCCTACCTCGGCGGTGGCCCGGGCTCCGGCATCCACCGCAGCCGCGACGGCGGCGAAAGCTGGGAGGAACTCACCACCGGGCTGCCTGAGTCGAACATGGGTAAGATCGGTCTGGCCATCAGTCCGCAGGACCCGGATGTAGTGTACGCCACCATTACCCTGGATCGTACCAAGGGCGGCGTATTCCGCTCCGCCAATCAGGGGGCCAGCTGGACCAAGATGAGCGACGTGGTGCCGGGAGGTACCGGTCCGCACTACTACCAGGAGCTCTACGCCAGTCCCCACGCCTTCGACCGGCTCTACCTGATGGCCGTGCGCGTGCTGGTCAGCGATGACGGCGGTAAGAACTTCCGCGAAATGCAGGAGGAGCGCAAGCACAGCGACAACCACGCGCTGGTGTTTCGACAGGACAACCCCGACTACCTGCTCGTCGGTACCGACGCCGGGCTCTACGAAAGTTTCGATCTGGCGGAGAACTGGCGCTTCATCGACAATATGCCCATCACCCAGTACTATAAGGTGGCCGTCGACGATCGCGAACCCTTCTACCACATCTTCGGCGGCACCCAGGACAACGGTAGTCACGGCGGCCCCAGCCGTACCGACAGCGAGAGCGGTATCCGCAATGGCGACTGGTACAAAACGCTGTTCGCCGACGGCCACCAGTCGGCCACCGAACCCGGCAATCCCGATATCATCTACGCCGAAACGCAGCAGGGCGGCCTGCACCGGGTGGACCTTAAGACCGGTGAGCCCGTCCTCGTGCAGCCACAGCCACGGGCCGGCGATCCCCAAGAGCGCTTCAACTGGGACGCGCCGATCGTAGTGAGCCCCCACGACCCCGCCCGCCTCTACTTCGCCAGCTACCGTGTGTGGCGCAGCGACAACCGCGGTGACGACTGGCAACCCGTCAGTGAGGACCTCACCCGCAACGAGGAACGCCTGGCCCTACCCATCATGGGCGGGGTACAGAGCTGGGACAACCCCTGGGACGTGCGCGCCATGTCCAACTACAATACCATCACCTCCCTTTCCGAATCTCCCGTACAGGAAGGACTCCTCTGGGCCGGCACCGACGATGGCATTCTGCAGGTGAGCGAAGACGGCGGCGAGAGCTGGCGCAAGATCATGGTGAGTAGCCTACCCGGCGTACCCGAGCGGGCCTTCATCAACGACGTGAAGGCCGACCGCTTCGAGGCGGGTACCGTGTACGTTTCGCTCGATAACCATAAGGAGGGCGACTACGCCCCCTACCTATTCAAGAGCACCGACCTGGGCCGCAGCTGGACCGACCTGGGCGGTAGCCTGACGGACCGGACCCTGGTCTGGCGCCTGGTCCAGGACTTCGAGAAGCCGGAGCTGCTCTTTATCGGTACCGAAAACGGCATCTACACCTCGCTGAACGGCGGGGAGGAGTGGAAGAAGCTGGACGGTACGCCTACCATTCCCTTCCGCGACCTGGCCATTCAGGAGCGGGAGCACGATCTGGTGGGGGCAAGCTTTGGCCGTAGCTTCTGGATTCTGGATGACTACAGCCCCCTGCGCGAGATGAGTGAGGAGACGATGGACCAGGATGCCCACCTCTTTGCTACCCGCGATGCCTGGTGGTATAGTCCACGTGATAACGATCCGGGGGTCGGAGCCGACCAGTACGCCGCCGAGAACCCTCCGTTCGGGGCCGTCTTCACTTACCACCTGAAGGAGGGCTTTGAAAGCCTAGCCAAGGCTCGCCAGGAAAAGGAAAAAGAGCTGACGGAAGCCGGTGAGGATGTAGCTTTCCCAGGCTACGAGGCGCTGGACGCCGAGGCCCGGCAGACCGCTCCGATCGTCTGGCTCACCGTATACGACGAGGACGGTGAGGTGGTGCGCAAGGTGAAGGGGGAAACGACTGCAGGTATCCACCGTACGACCTGGGACCTGCGGTACCCCTCCACGCGGGCACTGTCTCCGGGGCAGTCGAGTGACGACGGCGGCGGGCGGTGGTCGGCCGGACCCCTGGTGGCGCCGGGCAGCTATACGGTTCGACTGTCCAGGCAGGAGCGAGGGGAGGTCAGCGAACTAGCCGGGCCGGTGAGCTTTCGCGTTAAGGCACTGCATGAACCCACCGTGGAGGGGCCCGACCCCCAGGAGTATCAGGTCTACCGACTTGAGGTGAAGGCGATACAGGACCGGCTAGCGGCCGTGCAAGAATTCATGGAAGAAACCGATGAGACCTTGGAAACCATGGAGACCGCCCTACAGCGGGCGGCCACTGCGCCGGGTACCCTGAGTGGTAAGCTGTACGAGTTGCGGCAGGAGTTCGCCGAGTTAGACCAGCGCATAAACGGTAGCACAAGCCGAAATGAAATCGGCGAGCGCAACCCTCCGGCGGTGAGCGACCACTTCTCCGCCGGCAACCGGGGGCTGACCACCACCTACGGGCCCACCGGTAATCACCGGCAGAGTCTGCGGATAGCCGCCGATCAACTCACCGATCTGATGCCCCGCATCGAACGGATGCGGGACGAGGCGATCCCCGCCCTCCAGCGGGAACTGCGCGAGGCCGGTGCTCCCTACATCATCGGTGCCGCCCCCCGGCAATAAGTACGATGCCTAAACCATCGCCCCACCACGGGGTTATAAAGGACCCATCCGAAAATCACCGGCCCTAGCCTATATTTACTAGGTAAAGTTTACGTAATCAGCGAAATTCCGCTCTTCTAGCATGGATACAGCCCAGAAAGAAATCGCCACTCCGTCCAGCCCTTCTACGACCGCCAAGAAAAACGGGGCGACTAAGGGGACCAAGTACAGTAAGGAACAGTACCTGAGTTGGTACACCCTCATGCTGCGCATTCGCCGCTTCGAAGAGCGCGCCCTGATGGCCTACGGGCAGCAGGACGTGCGGGGCTTCTGCCATGTATACATCGGGCAGGAGGCCGTAGCCGCCGGCATCGAAAGCGCCCTGATCGAGGGCGACGGTATTGTGACCGCCTACCGCCAGCACGGTACCGCCATTGGCCGGGGTGTAAGCACGAAGGAGGCCATGGCTGAGTTGTACGGTAAGAGCACCGGTATCGTGAAGGGCAAGGGCGGTAGTATGCACTTCTTCAGCCGCGAGAACAAGTACTTTGGCGGCAATGGTATTGTAGGCGCGCAGATTCCCATCGGTACCGGTATCGCCTTCGCCGAGAAGTACCGCAGGACGAATAACCTCTGCGTCGTAATGTTCGGCGATGGAGCCGCCCGCCAGGGAGCCCTCTGGGAAAGCTGGAACATGGCCATGACCTGGAAGGTGCCCGCCCTGTACATCTGTGAGAACAACGGCTACGCTATGGGCACCAGCGTACAACGCACCAGCAACGTGACCGACCTGAGCCAGCTCGGCGCTAGTTTCGATATGCCCAGCGAGAGCGTCGATGGCATGAACCCGGAGTCCGTGCACGAGGCCGTCAGCCGCGCCGCCGAGCACATCCGCGCCGGTAAGGGGCCCTATTACCTGGAGATCAAGACCTACCGCTACAAGGGCCACTCCGTCTCCGACCCCGCCCGCTACCGCGAGAAGGATGAGGTGAAGAGCTACCAGGACCGTGATCCGACCAAAGTTACCGAGCGCACCATCCTCGACAACGGCATTGCTACGGCCGAGGAGCTTAAGGCCATCAAGAATCAAATCAAGGAGGAAATCGCCGAGGCCGCTAAGTTCGCCGAGGAGAGCCCGCTGCCGGATGGGGCCGATCTTTATGCGGATAACTACTCTCAGCCTTATCCCTTCCTGACCTAATACCAAAAGCCCTATCTTTGCGCGACTTTTTCGACCCCGCACCAAAGCAGGCGAACAAGAAGCTACACCAGATATGGCAAAGAATAACATCGGCCGTCGCCCCACCGGCACCCCCCGGGGCGGACGCAAAAAAGCAGGCGATACGAACCAGATCCGCATCGAGAAAGACGATACCCTCGTCGACATCGTAGAGGTACGCGACCAGGGGCTGGACTTCTTCGAGCGCAATCGCACAATCATCATTGGTGCCGTGATCGGCCTGATCGCTATTGTAGCCGGTGCCCTATTGTACCAGACCTTCATCAAAGCCCCCGCCGAGCGGGAGGCCGCCGAACAGATGCAACAGGCGCAGTACCAGTTCGAGCAGGACAGCTTCAGCCTAGCACTTACGAATCCCGGTCAGGGCTACCCCGGCTTCCTGGACATCGCCGATCAGTATGGCAGTACCGATGCCGGTAACCTGGCTAACTACTACGCTGCCGTCAGCTACCTGAACCTGGGTAAGTACGACGCCGCCCTCGATTACCTCAATGACTTCGACGCCGACGGCGAGCTGATGCCCGCCATGAAGGCCGGCGTACGCGGTGACCTGCTCAGTGAACTTAACGACTTCGACGGTGCCACTACCGCTTACCAGGAGGCCGTAGATGCATCCGGTGAAAACTACGTCACGGGGGGCTACTACCTCAATAAACTCGGTCTGCTGCTGCGCAAGGAGGGCCGTACGGACGACGCCCTGGCCGCCTTCCGCCGCCTCAAGGCCGACTACAGCCTCAGTACCGAAGCCGCCCAGGCCGATAAGTACATTGCCGCCCTGGAGCTCCAGTAGCGATCAGGCACCGAACTCCCGGTGCAGCAGCCGTAGCGTCTTGATCTTCTTGCCACTGCTGTCGTAGATCGACACCAGGTACAAGCCATCCGGTAGCTTACGAATATCGTAGCCGCTACCATCGGCCGGCCCGTCGAAGCTCATCATCTGTCGCCCCAGCGTATTGGTCAGCTCGATGCGCCCGATGGTGGTACCGCGGGGGGTCTCTACGAAAAAACGCTCCGTGGCCGGATTAGGGTACAGCCGCACCGCTGTAGTCGGGGCCCGATTGGGTAGCTCCTGTTGCTGCGCAGCGTTCACCGGGGCAGCACGCTGCCGCACCACCGTACTCACCCGGGCGGTAGCGAGCGTAGCCCCCGGCACGGTCTGATCCGAGAACCGTAGCTCCGTGCTGCCGCTACCCGCCACCCCGTCCGGCTGGAGTACGACGTAAAAGGTAGCCGATTGGCCGGGAGCCAGGGGAATAAAGCGCCCGGTCTCCTGCTCGCTAGCGGTCATCACGTAGGGGGTAGTCCGGCTCAGGCGATCCATGGCGCGGTAACTCCAGGCGGCGGGCTGGCTGCGGCGCACGCTCTGGCGCACCAGTTGGATGCTACGACCGGAATTATTGGTCACCACCACGGAAGTGACATCTTCGAAGTTCTCCTCCAGGTTATCCACCGTGACCTCCTTGGTGATTTCCGCCGGTTCCACGCGCAGTACGCCACTTTCCTGCGCCCGGAGGCAGGATGCGAGGAGGACGGCAAGCAGTAGGTACACAGTTCTCATATAGGCAGGTGGCGTAAAGCGGGGTGTGTTATAGCAACGGTAGGGATTGGGCAAGGTTAGCACCGTCCTAATAATAATCCCCCGCGGGGGATTTTTCTCCGTGCGACGCAGATTTTAACATTCATTTACTTCCCTACCTTTGCCCGCCTATGAAAGTATCACTCAACTGGCTGCGCCAGTACCTCGACCTGGAGCTGCCCCCGGAGCGCGTCGGCGAGATACTTACCGGTACCGGATTGGAGGTAGAGGGCATAGACAAGGTAGAGTCCATACCCGGCGGCCTGGAGGGGGTAGTCGTTGGCCACGTACTCACCTGCGGCAAGCACCCAGGGGCCGATCGGCTCTCCCTGACTACCGTTGCTGTCGGACAGGAACAGCCCGTAACGATTGTCTGTGGAGCCCCCAACGTAGCCGCCGGCCAGTACGTTCTGGTCGCCACCGTCGGCACCACCCTGTACCCCACCGGTGGCAAACCTTTCACGATCAAGAAGGGCAAGATCCGCGGCGAGGTGAGCGAGGGCATGATCTGCGCCGAGGATGAGCTTGGGCTGGGCACCGACCACGCCGGCATCATCGTGCTCGACCGCGCCTACGCCCCCGGCACGCCCGCCGCTGCGGTGTACGAGCTGGAGACCGACTACGTGTACGAGATCGGCCTCACCCCCAACCGCTCCGACGCCACCAGCCACCTCGGGGTAGCCTTCGATCTGGCCGCGGCACTGAGTGTGGAAGCGGGCGGGCGGGTCACGGTGCACCGTCCCGATACCTCCGCCTTCACCCCCGGCGCTGCACCTGCGTTCCCCGCCCGAGTGGTTGACCCAACGCAGGCCCCGCGTTATGCCGGTCTGGTGATCGAAAACCTGACCGTAGCGCCTAGCCCCGACTGGCTCCGCACCCGTCTCCTGGCCGTGGGCGTGCGCCCCATCAATAACGTGGTCGACGTGACCAACTTCGTGCTGCACGAGCTTGGCCAGCCGCTACACGCCTTCGACCTCGATAAGATTGGGGGCGGCCGCATCATCGTGGAAAAACTGCCCGCGGGCACCGTCTTCCAATCGCTCGATGGGATCAACCGCAACCTCTCCGACGACGACCTCATGATCTGCGACGGCCACCACCGTCCCATGTGTATCGCCGGCGTGTTCGGGGGAGCGGAGAGTGGCGTGACGGGGGGTACCACCCGTATCTTTCTGGAATCTGCCCACTTCGACCCCGGTACCACGCGGCGCTCCAGTATGCGCCATACGCTGCGGACGGATGCGGCGCGCATCTTCGAGAAGGGGAGCGACCCCAACATCTGCGTCTATGCCCTGGAGCGGGCTGCCCTGCTGCTGCAGGAGGTGGCCGGGGGGCGGGTGGCCGGTGAAATCCTAGACTTGTACCCCCATCCCGTGACGCCACTGCAAGTGGACGTACGCTACCGCCGCGTCACCGAGCTGATCGGCGTGGATCTGGGCCGCGAGCGCATCCATACCATTCTGCGTAGCATGGATATGGACATCGTGCGCAGTGACGAGCAGCAGTTCACGGTAGCCGTGCCGACCAATAAGGTGGACGTGATCCGGGAGGTGGACGTGATCGAGGAGCTGCTGCGCGTGTACGGCTTCAACAAGATCCCGGAGCCGGACTCGATCACTACGGCCATGGTCGTGGCCCCGCATCCCGACCCCAACGCCCTACGCGAGCTCATCGGTGACCTGCTGGCCGCCAACGGATTTCTGGAAATGATGGCCCTGAGCCTGTCCGAAAGTCGGTACTACGCCGAGCGCACGGACCTGGTCGGGATCAACAACACCAGCAACGTCCACCTCGACATCATGCGGCCCGATCTGCTGCTGTCCGCTCTAGAGGCCGTACGCCACAACCAGGCCTTTAGCCAGCGCGACCTGCGGCTCTTTGAGTTCGGGCGCAGCTACCACCAGGACGCCGAAGAAGGTTACCGCGAAGTCAACCACCTCAGCCTTACGCTGAGCGGCCGCCGCCAGCCGGAATCCTGGCACACGGCAGGCGACAAAAATCCGGATGCCACCTTCTACACCCTCAGGGCAGCCGTCGAGCTCGTGCTGCAGCGCCTCGGCGTAGACCATTACCGCACGGCGGAGGCTCCCGCACGGGACTTTGCGTACGGTCTGCGCTACCACAAGGGTCCGCTAGAACTTGTAGACTTGGGCGGGGTCGCAGGTGCAAAGTTGCGGGCAGGAGACGTCAAGGTCCCCGTGTTCTACGCCGACTTCAACTGGGATAACGTCCTTCGCGTCCTACCCAAGAAACCTATACCGGTCGAGACGCCGGGTCGCTACCCCACGGTGCGCCGCGACCTGGCCCTGGTGCTCGACGGCCCGGTGACCTTCGCCGAGGTAGCAGGCCTGGCCCGTAAAGCGGAGAAAAAACTACTTACCGACGTCAACCTCTTCGACGTGTACCGCAATGAGGAGCAGCTCGGAGCGGGCCGTAAGAGCTACGCGGTGAGCTTTGTCTTCGGCAGCACCGAGCGTACCCTACAGGATAAGGAGGTGGACCGGGCCATGCGGTCCGTCGAGCAGTCGCTGGTCAAACAACTGGGGGCCGAGGTTCGCCGTTAATGCCTACCTTCACCCCGCTAGACTATCCGTAATGACACCGGCAACCCAACTGGACGGCATCGAACTGAAACTGCGGCAACTCACCGCCCAGGTAGAGCGCCAGCGGGCGCAGTACCGGGCCGTGGTCGCCGACAACGAGCGCCTACAGGGGGAGCTCGACCGCCAGCAGGGGATGGTCACCGCACTACAGGATAAGCTAGCCCGAGCTACCTCCACTACCTCCCAGCCAGCCCCTACCGCTCCGCCGGCCGCGGCCGATACCACCCAGCAGCGCGAAACCATCGCCTACTGCCTCGAGGAGATCGACCGCTGCCTCGACTGGCTCCACCGCAACTAAGTCATGGCCAACGCCCCGGACAATAAACCCATCACTGTCGTTATCGCCGGCCGCCCCTACCCCATCCGCGTCACGGAGGGCGAGGAAAAGGGCCTGCGCGCGCTTGTGGGTGAGATTAATGACCGTTTCAATGACTTTCAGATCAAGTACCGCGACCGTGATAAGCAGGACTGTCTGGTGATGACGCTGCTGACCTACGCCAGTGAGTTGCGCAGTGCCCGCGAGCAGGCCGATAGCGGCAGCGACGATGCGCTCCGTAAGCGCCTGGCCCAGCTGGACAAGATGGTGGAGGGGATGCTCGGCTAGTGCCCTTACCCTTTTAACTTAAGTACACCATGGAAATCATCATCGGGCTCGTCATCGGGCTCCTCGTAGGCGCTACCGTCGCCTATTTCATCTTCGGCGGCAGGGCCAAAGCCCAGGACCAATCCCACCAGCAGGAAGCCGAAAGGCTGCTGGCTGACGCCCGCCTCCAGGCAGAAAAGGAACACACCGACGCCAAACTGAAGGCCGAGCAGACCTTCGCCGAGTACAAGGATAAGCAGGAGGCCTTCAAGAAGCAGAAGATCGCCGAGAGCCGCGAGAAATTCGCCCGTTACAAGGACGAATTCAAGCAGGAAAAAGCCGAGGAACTCGTAGAACTCCGCGAAAAGCGGGAGGCCCTCAAGGAGGAGCAGACCAGCATGAAGGAGGAGCGCGCCAGCTTCAAGGCCGATCTCGATGAGATCCTCAAGGCCAAGGAAAGCTTCCAGCAACGGGAGGAAGAAATCCAGTCCCGCAAGGCCCAGCTCGAGGAGGAGATCGAACGCACCCGCGAAAAGCAGACCGAGCTCGATACCCAGCACGACCGCTTCACCCAGGAGCTCGAAAAGATCGCTAGCCTCAGCCAGTCCGAGGCCAAGCAGCGCCTCCTGGAGGAAGTGCGCGCCAAGGCCGAGACCGACGCCATGAGCCTGCGCCGTGAGCTGCTCGTGGAAGCCAAGGAGGACGCCGCCAAGGACGCCCGCAAGGTGGTCATCAATACCATCCAGCGCATGTGCGCCGAGATGACCATCGAGAACACCGTCTCGGTCTTTAGCCTAGATAGCGATAGCGTCAAGGGGCAGATCATCGGCCGCGAGGGCCGCAACATCCGCGCCATCGAGGCCGCTACCGGCGCCGAGTTGGTCGTCGACGATACCCCGGAGACCATCGTCATCTCCAGCTTCGACCCCATCCGCCGCGAGGTAGCCCGCCTGTCGCTGAAGCGCCTGGTAAGCGACGGCCGCATTCACCCCGCCCGCATCGAGGAGGTCGTCACCAAAACCCGTAAGGAGCTCGAGGAGGGCATCAAGGAGATCGGCCAGAAGACCGTCATCGAGCTCGATGTTCACGGACTGCCCGCCGACCTTATCCGCATGGTGGGCCGCATGCGCTACCGCTCCAGCTACGGGCAGAACCTGCTCAAGCACAGCGTAGAGACCGCCCACCTCTGTGCCGTCATGGCCGCCGAGATGGGACTGAGCAAAAAGCAGGTCAAACTCGCCAAGCGCGCCGGCCTGCTCCACGACATCGGCAAGGTCGCCGACGAGGACAACGAGCTCAGCCACGCCCTCTACGGCATGCAGCTAGCCGAAAAGCTCAACGAGAACCCCATCGTGGTCAACGCCATCGGGGCCCACCACGACGAGATCGAGATGAACAACATCATCTCGCCCATCGTACAGGCCTGCGATGCCATCAGCGGGGCCCGCCCCGGTGCCCGCCGCGAAATTCTGGAGGGCTACATCACCCGCATCAAGGAATTGGAGGACATCGCCAAAAAGAACGAGGGGGTCAACTCCGCCTTCGCCATGCAGGCCGGCCGCGAACTGCGCGTCCTGGTCGAGGCCGATAAGGTGAGCGACCAGCACGCCGACGAGTTGAGCTTCAAGATCAGCCAGGAGATCCAGGAGACCATGCAGTACCCCGGCCAGATCAAGGTGATGGTGATCCGTGAGACCCGCTCGGTGGCCTACGCCCGCTAGCGGACTACGACGCGGCTGGTAAAGGCCCGGTCCCCGTCCGGCACGAACAGATTATACACGCCGGTGGCCAGCCCTTCTACGCTGAAGGTCACCTGCGCCCCGGCGTTTTCAATGTTCAACCGGCGTACCTGCCGACCGGCGGCGTCGAAGAGCATGGCGGCGGTGGGTTGTCTCACATCGCCCAGCGGCAGGATAAAGGAACTCGCCGTAGGGTTGGGGTAAATTCCCAGCCGGTCGGCAATGAGGGTAGGACTGCCCGTAGAGATCACGGTAGCATCGAAGTTAAGTGGCCAACCCATATCGAAGAAGATACCCAGGGTGATCTGCCCCGGTTCCCGGATCACCTCGCCGTTAGCGATCTGCGGGGTCATGAGGGCGTCGAGGGTGCCCCGGCCGAAGGTACTCTCATCCGTATGGCTCACGCTGCTCCCTATGTCGAACGTAGAGGGGGCAAAAAGCGGCACCAGCTCTCCACCATTTTTGGCTACCGCACTGTCGCCGGCCCAGTCGAGCTGGCTGATGATGGCCGTGAAACGGCCGGCGGAGGTAATGCCCGCAGGTCCGAACTCCACCGTATCCACCAGGCGGAGCCCCGGCGGTGTTTCCAGGAACTTATCGTAGACGATGAAACGATCCAGCCCGTCGTCACCCAGAAAGCCGATGTTGGCCGTCGTATCGATGGTGCTATCTACCCGAATACTGCTCAGAAAACCCAGTCCGTGGCCCAGCTCGTGGATCATGACGGTCGCCATGTCGGTGCGCGCCCGCGAGATCGGCCCGGTCACGTTGTAGGCCCAGTTGGCGGTGCTGTTCACCACTACGTTGATGTCCGGCATCGTGTCGTTCTGGTTTTCGCCGGTTAGGGCCTCGACCAGTGAGCCCACATACCATACACTGCTATCCGGGGCTCCCACGAAGTCCGCGAACAGCGTGGTAGGCCCGGCACTGGCCAGCAGTCGCTCATCCCCGCGGTCGCGCCAGTCGACGGACACGTTGATGGGTACATCGGACTGTAGAAAAGAACCCCACACATCACCGGCGAAGCGGATGGCAGTCCTGGCCTCACTCGGTACGCTATCGGAAAACTCAAACACGAACTGCGCCGTCAGCGGTCGGTTCTGCTGCCTAAACTCCACGGGGAAGTCCTGCACGAAGGTGGTATCCCCGTCATTACCACACGTAATGGTAAAGCCAGGGGCTTGCTGCTGGGCAAACACTAGGGTGGGGCCGCAGGTGCAAAGCAGGAGGAAAAAGGCGAGAGAAGCGAACTGTTTCATTGGCGTTGCGGGAGAGGATAGCAGTAGGTGAAAAACATCAGTCAGGTAAGGGTCAGGTCGTCATGCCGGGGCACCCAGCCCAAGGTACGCAGGGCGGTAGAATCCACGAGCTTACCCGCCGCTCCACCGGCCGTAAAGATGGGGGCCTCGCGGCCCGCCCGTTGCGACAAAGTACCGTAAAATGCACGTTTTGTCGGATGGGTCGCTGCGCAGACGTTGAAGGTGCCCGTCGCTCCGGTACCAATAACGTGAGCGATGGCGGCCACGGCATCCGCCTGGTGAACCAAGTTAACCGGGGCATCTGCCTGAGCTACTGTCCGCCCGGAGGCGAAAAAACTAGCCGGATCGCGACCGGGACCAAACAGTCCGGCCAGGCGAAGTACCGTGAGCCGCGCGGCCCGGTCACTCAGCCACCGCTCGGCAGCCAGCACGGCCTGGGCGGAGTGGGTATCCGGGGCGGGGGGAGTTGCCTCGGTGACCCTACCCCCCGCCGCCCGGCCGTAGACGCCCGTACTGCTGGTGTACACTAAGTGCAGCCCGTCGGTCAGAACGTCGGCCAGCGGGGCCAACGCTGCCAAATAGGTAGTGGTTGCCTCCTCCCGCAGGCGCCGCCCACCCGGGGGTAGCGTCACGACCAGGGCGTCGCAGTCCCGCAGGAAAACCTCGAGCGGTCCGCTCAGTGCCGGTAGATCGATGGGGTAGGGGTCGGCCCCAAGGTCGAGCAGCTGAGCGCGGGTAGCTTCCCGCCGGTAGCTGGCTCGCACGGCATGACCCCGGTGTGCGAGGGCACGAACCAGGGGCATACCCAACCAGCCGGTACCCAGGATGGCGATCGTTTTGCGTGGCTCCATGACCTAAAAGTACAATAGCTGACACTTGCCTCCAACGTGTAATCTTTATGATTACATCAAGGGAAAAAACGAATAATTTGAATTATTTTGCTTGTGTATTTGGGAGGAAAGTCGTAAATTTGTGAGGCAATCGGAAGCAGCAATCCGGATAGAACTACATGTTTTGAGTGAGTATTTACGGGAGGAGGGCAACTGGCTCTCCTTTCCTTTTTTGCAACCTGTTTCGGGAGTCCTGGCGATCATCGCCGGGGCTCTTTTTTTGGCTCTACCTTGTACCCTGTACGAACCAATGCGCATGAACGAACTGGCAGACCGCTTTACCACCGCCACGGGCAGTAGGTTTTACCTTACCGCCGGGGATGCGGACGGGGTAGGCAACTACCTCCGGCAGCAGGGCTACCTGATCGACGGGGAGGAAGTCACGGAGGTGGAACCGGCCGGCGAGGGCAATATGAACCTCACGCTACGGGTAGTGACTAGCCGGCGGCACTTTATCCTTAAGCAGAGCCGGCCGTGGGTAGCCAAATTTCCCCAACTGGAAGCTCCGGTGGAGCGTGTGCTCATCGAACGTGATTTCCAGCGGGCCATCGCCGGCGATCGCTTTCTGACCGGTAAGATGCCCGAGCTGCTTAAGTCCGATGCCACCAACTACGTACTACTGCTGGAGGACCTGGGGGAGGACGCCACGGACCTAAGCACTATCTACACCGATGGAGAGGGCATGAGTCGCGGTCAGCTCGCCACCCTGCTGGAATACGCCGGTAAGTTGCACCGGCTCCACCCCCCGGGCTTTCCCGCCAACACAGCCCTTAAGGCGCTCAACCACGCGCACGTGTTCGACCTGCCCCTGCGGCCGGACAACGGCTTTTCGCTCGACGCCATTCATCCCGGACTGGCCGAGGTAGCCCAGCCCTTCCAGCACGATGAAAAACTTCGCCGCGTGGTGACTGGCCTGGGTCGGCACTACCTGGCTACCGGCACCGCGTTGATTCACGGCGACTTCTACCCGGGCAGTTTTCTGGAAACCGACGGTGGGGTATACGTCATCGACGCCGAGTTCGCCTACCTGGGCCGACCGGAGTTCGATATCGGCGTGCTGATGGCCCACCTATTGATGAGCCGCGCCAGCGAAAAGCGCATTTTACAGATCGACACCGACTACGCCAAGCCGGCGGGCTTCGATGCGGGGCTAGCGCGGCAGTTTTGTTACGTAGAGATCATCCGGCGCATCATCGGTATTGCCCAACTACCGCTCTCCCTGACGCTCGACGAACGTGGCCGGATCCTGGATCGGGCGCGGGCGGGGCTGGTGTAGGACAACCGTCCGGGGTGTCAGTCCGTTAGTTAAGTTTGGTGCCACATTGGCGGATGCGAGCGGCTGGCTTGGTATTCGCACGAATGAGCTTGCACCCGCGTCCCCGCCCCTGTTTTACTGTAAAGTTTCCCCGTTATGTTCAAGGCCCTCAAACGACTCTTCGGTTCTAAGCAGGACCGCGACGTTGCCATCTACCAACCCGTGGTGGAGGAGATCAACGAAATCTTTGCGGAGCTGAGCACGCTGTCGAACGACGAGCTGCGGGCACGTACGGACACCTTCCGCAGCCGCATCGCCGAGTACCTCTCCGGTATCGACGGGGAGATTAAAAAGTTGCGGGAAGAGGCAGAGGCCGAGCCTGATTTTCGGCAAAAGGACGACATCTTTAAGGAAGTCGATCGACTGCAGGAGCAGCGTGACGAGGAGCTCGAAGTGGTACTCAAGGAAATTCTGCCCGCCGCCTTTGCTACGGTCAAGGAAGCCGCCCGCCGCTTTACCGAAGGCCCCCTGACAATGACCGCCACCGCGGCCGACCGGGAACTGGCCGCCAAGCGCGACTACGTGACCATCGACGAAAACGGGCAGGCTACCTACAGCAATACCTGGATGGCCGCCGGCGGTGAGATCGAATGGCAGATGATCCACTACGACGTACAGCTGATCGGCGGACAGGTGCTGCACGACGGTAAGATTGCCGAGATGCAGACCGGTGAGGGTAAGACCCTGGTGGCCACCCTGCCGGCCTACCTCAACGGACTGAGCGGCCGCGGCGTGCACGTGGTGACGGTCAACAACTACCTGGCCCAGCGGGATGCGGAGTGGATCGGCCCGGTGATGCAGTTCCTGGGTTTGAGTATCGACTGTATTGACCTCTACCGCCCCCACAGTCCCGAGCGGGTGAAGGCCTACGCGGCCGACATCACCTACGGTACCAACAACGAGTTCGGCTTTGATTACCTGCGGGACAACATGGCCCGCGCGATCGCCGACAAGGTGCAGCGCGCCCACCACTTCGCGATGATTGACGAGGTAGACTCGGTGCTGGTTGACGATGCCCGTACGCCGCTAATCATCTCCGGCCCGGTCACCAACAACGCCGACGATCAGGACTACCTGGAGCTCAAACCGGCCATCGAAAAACTGATCGCCGCCCAGCAGCGGACGGCCAATAAGTTCCTGACCGAAGCCAAGCGCCTGTTCAACGAGGGCTACATTGGCCCGGAGGAGGGGGAGGCCGGTCTGGCCCTGTACCGCGCTTTCCGCGCCTACCCCAAGAGCCGCCCCCTGATCAAGTTTCTCTCCACCGAAGGTGCCCGTGTGCTGCTGCAGAAGACGGAGAACACCTACATGGCGGAAAACAACAAACGGATGCCGGAGGTGGATGCCGAGCTCTACTTCACTATCGACGAGAAGAACCGCCAGGTCGACCTCACCGATAAGGGCACTGACTACCTAAGTAAGTACAACGACGACCCCAGCTTCTTCATCCTGCACGATCTAGCCACTAGCATGGCCGAGGTCGAAAAGCGCTCCGATCTGAGCAAGGAAGAGAAGGCCCTAGAGAAGAACAAACTAGCTCAGGATTTTGGCGTCAAATCCAAGCGCCTGCACGCTATCTCCCAGTTGCTCAAGGCCTACGCCCTCTTCGAGCGCGATTCGGAGTACGTGGTGATGGACGGGCAGGTCAAGATCGTCGACGAGCAGACCGGCCGCATGATGGAGGGCCGTCGCTACTCCGACGGACTCCACCAGGCGCTCGAGGCCAAGGAGAACGTCAAGGTGGGCGAATTGACGCAAACCTACGCCACGGTGACCCTGCAGAACTACTTCCGCATGTACCATAAGCTCTGTGGTATGACGGGTACGGCCGAGACCGAGGCCGGGGAGTTCTGGGAGATCTATAAGCTCGACGTCGTGGTGATCCCCACCAACCGGCCCGTACAGCGCGCCGACACGAACGATAAGATCTACAAGACGGACCGCGAGAAATTCAACGCCGTCATTGACGACATTGTGGAGCTGAGTAACGCCGGTCGCCCCGTACTGGTAGGCACCACGGCCGTAGACATCAGCGAGAAGCTGAGCCGTATGCTCAAGCTCCGTGGTATCGAGCACAACGTCCTGAATGCCAAGCAGCACCAGCGCGAGGCCGATATCGTCGCCGAGGCCGGTCGCCCCGGCAAGGTGACCATTGCTACTAACATGGCCGGCCGGGGTACGGACATTAAGATCGGCGAGGCCGTCAAGCAGGCCGGTGGACTGGCCATCGTCGGTACCGAGCGCCACGATAGCCGGCGGGTAGACCGCCAGTTGCGCGGTCGGGCCGGCCGTCAGGGAGATCCTGGATCGAGCCTCTTCTACGTCAGCCTGGAGGATAAGCTGATGCGTTACTTCCAGAGCGACCGGATCGCTAAATGGATGGACCGCGCCGGCCACAAGGAGGGCGACGTGATCCAGGCCGGCATCGTGACCAAGTCGATCGAGAACGCCCAGAAAAAGGTGGAGGAGAACAACTTCGGCATCCGCAAGCGGCTGCTCGAGTACGATGACGTGATGAACATCCAGCGTGAGGCCATCTACCGCAAGCGCGATAATGCCCTGAGCGGGCAGCGGCTGAGCCTGGACCTGAATAACTCCTTCGAGGGGCTCATCGACGACATCGCCTACGCCCACAAGCAGAACGGTACCTACGACACCTTCCGCCTGGCCACCCAGCGGCTGCTTGGCTTCGAGTCTACGATCCAGGCCGCCGACTTTGACCACAAGGACGTCAACGACGTAGCCGATCAACTGCTGGAGGAGTTCCGCGCCTTCTACGATAAGAAAATGCTCACCCTCATCGACCGGGTGATGCCGCACATCCGCCGCGTCAACGAGGAGCAGCCCGGTCGCTTCCGGCGTATCATCATTCCGTTCACCGACGGCAGCACCCACCCGCTACAGATTACGGCAGACATCGAGCGTGCCCTGGAGACCAACGGCCGCAGCATCAAATCCGACATCGAAAAGACGGTCACCCTGGCCATCCTCGACGAGAACTGGAAGGAGCACCTCCGCAGCATGGACGAGCTCAAGACCAGTACCAACATGGCCTCCTTTGAGCAGAAGGACCCACTGGTGGTATATAAGATGGAATCCTACAATCTCTTCGAGGAGCTCATCAGCCGCATCAACATGAAGACCACCAGCTACCTGGCCACGGGTGATCTGCTGGTGCAGCAGCCCGAGGAGATCCAGGAGGCCCGCCCGCCCCGCCGCGTGGTCACCCCACCCACCCAGATCAACCGCAGCAGTCAGGAGCCGGTCGGCGCCGAGGCCCAGGCCGCCGCCGCCCGCCAGGCCGCCGAATCCGTCAGCCAGCCCCAGAAGGTAGAAACCTTCCAGCGGGAAACGGCCAAGGTGAAGCGCAACGACCCCTGCCCCTGCGGTAGCGGCAAGAAGTTCAAGCACTGCCACGGCAAGTAGTTTTCTAATCAACCCCAGGATTGAATCAACTGATCGACCACACCTTCCTTAGCCCCCAGGCTACGCTAGCTGACATCAAGCGCCTCTGCGCCGAAGCAGTGGAGCACGGCTTCTACGCCATTTGTATCCCACCCTACTACGTCGCCCGCGCCCGGGCCGAGCTACAGGATACCGGTGTGCGCCTTGCCACCGTGATCGGCTTTCCCTACGGATACTCCGAGACGGTGATCAAGGTCGCCGAGGCCCGTCGCAGCATCGAGGAGGGGGCCGACGAGCTCGACATCGTCATCAACATCGCCGCCGTCAAATCCGCCGACTGGGCCTACGTGCGCACCGAGATCGAGCAGATGGCTACCACCGTGCGCCTCAAGGGCAAGGTCTGCAAGCTGATCCTAGAGCTTGGCGTACTTACCGATGCCGAGCGCGATCGCCTGATCGAGATCTGCAACGCCGTGCGGCCGAACTACGTCAAAACCTCTTCCGGCCTCCACGGCGGAGCCACCGTGGAGCAAGTGCGCCAACTGCGTGCTACCTTGCATCCCGAAATCAAGATCAAGGCCAGTGGCGGTATTCGCAGCGGTGCCGACGCTCAGGCCCTGCTCGCGGCCGGCGCCGACCGCATCGGCACCTCGGCCAGTCTCGTCCTACTCACCTAAGTTTTTCGTCCATGCGCACCCTGCTTGCCCTCGCCGCCGTGTTGCTCGCTACCGCCACCAGCCAGGCGCAGCAGTCCAGTAACCTGGTCGTCACCCCCGATCCCGACGTGGAGCGCCTGCTCGACCTTTTCGCCGAGGTCAGCGAGGCCGAGGAGGAGGTCGAGGGCTGGCGCGTACAGATCCTAGCTACTACCGACCGGCAACAACTGGAGCAAACTGAGGCAGAGTTCAAATCGACCTACCCCAGCGTACCCATCGACTGGGTGCACAATAGCCCCTACTACAAGTTGCGCGCGGGGGCCTTCTTTACCCGCCCTGAGGCCGACGGTCTCCGCCAGCGCTTGAGCCGCGAGTTCGAGGGCGTCTATCTGGTTAAGGATGAAGTCACCGAAGCCGAGCTGCTTAAGATGTACTAACCCATGGCCCGTTCCCTGAAGCGGCCGCGTACGGATGTCACCACCGTCATCCTGTACATTTTTTTGGTGTGTACGGGGCTGCTCATGATCTACTCCGTGGGTGCTCCCCCGGATGGCTACACGGGTAGCACCCTGAACCTTCTCACTACCCCCTTCGGCAAGCAATTTATCTGGGCCGGTATTTCGGTAGGCGTCTGGGTCTGCATCAATTACCTCATCGACCGCAAGGTCTGGGTAGTGGGTGCCTATCCCATCTACGCCGTCACCGTCCTGCTACTCCTACTGGTCCTGGTGGTGGGTAAGGAGATCAATGGAGCCCGTTCCTGGTTCAGTCTGGCGGGTTTCACCTTTCAGCCCAGCGAGCTGGCCAAGTTTGGGGCCTGTCTGGCCATGGCGGCCTTCCTGAGTCAGTACTCCGGTAAGCTCGATCAGCTGCGTACGGTTGTTTATGGCTGTATCATTTGGCTCATTCCGGCCGTTGTCATTCTGGGCCAGCCGGATATGGGCTCTACACTGGTCTTCACCGGCTTTCTACTCGTCATGTACCGCGAAGGGCTCACCCCGCTGCTCTTCGTCCTCGGTGGTTTCACGGCGTTCATGGTCGTACTCGGCATCCTTTTTCCCTTTCAGTACCTACTGGTGGCGCTACTGGCCCTCTGTGTGCTCCTCTACGCCCTTTCCCTTCCCCGGCGGTCTAAACTGTACGGTCTACTGGGCGGGGCCGCGGGTGCAGCGGCCTACGTGGGGGTACAGTCCGGCTACGGCTGGCAGTCCGCCGCGGGACTAGGTATCCTACTCTTCGCGCTGATCGGCTACCACCTTAGCCAGCGCAACACCCGCCTGGTCGCCACCAGCCTATTTTTCATCAGCTGGGGGCTGGCCCTCACCTTCACGGCTAACTACGTCTATACCAGCGACGTGCTTCCCGCCCACCAGCACGAGCGCATCGTGGTGTGGCTGCACCCCGAGGATGCCGACCCCCGGGGCAGCTACTACAATCTGCTGCAGAGTAAGCTGGCCATTGCCGCCGGGGGCCTGAGCGGGCGGGGTCTCCAGCAGGGTACCATGACCCGCTTCGACTACGTGCCGGAGCAGCAGACGGACTTCATCTTCTCCGCCATTGGTGAGGAGCAGGGCTTCATTGGAGTAGGGATGCTGATCCTCATCTTCGGTCTGCTACTCTACCGTATAACGGTGATCGCTGAGCGGCAGCGGCGCACCTTCGCCCGGGCCTACGCCTACGGAGTGGCCGGTATATTACTGGTCCATTTTCTAGTCAACGTAGGGATGACGATGGGCTTGGTGCCGGTGATCGGCATTCCACTGCCGTTCATCTCTAAGGGGGGCTCCTCGCTGCTGAGCTTCACGATCATGATCGCCGTGATGCTGAAGCTGGATAAGCACCGGGGGGAGGTGTAGGGTAGTACAATGCTGCTTCCGGCTGCACCGGCAGTGTGCAGAAAAAAGCGGGTGAAGACATTAGATGTCTTCACCCGCTTGATGGTGGTGTTGGAGGCAGCTTCGTACTAGAAATTAAAGCGGTAGCCGCCCGTCAGTTGATTCACGCTGAAGAAATTGCGCGTCGAGAAGTCAGCAAAGAAGCGGCCGTTGCCTACCGGTAGGTAGCTACCAATAACCAGGTTGATGGCCGGGCGGAAGTTCAACTCATCACTGTCGTCTTTATCCTTGATCTGCATGGCACCTACTCCCAGTCCCACGTAGGGAATGAACCCATTGGCACGGGCTTCATCCGTAATGATGGGGTAGATAATGTTACCGAAGATGCCGAAGGTGGTGGGGCTACCGATACCGAAGTACGCCTCTGGCATAAACTCAGCGCGCTGATCGGGCCCAAGTTTGTAGTGCCAGCGTAGGCCCAGACCCAAACCGGTGGCGTCACCGAAGTTGAAGCCGGCCGTACCGGACATCCCGGTGTAGGTAAAGTTAGAGAAGAAACCTTGTGTCTCGGCGTTGTCGTCGGCGAGATAAACTCCGCCGGTGTTGATGGTCAGTTCCTCCAGGGTCCGGGTGCCGGGTACGATGACGCGGTTACCGGCCGTATCGACGGTAGTCTTGGTGGCGGCTTCCTGGCGGGCCAGGCGGCGCTCCTGCCGCAGGCGATCGCGCTCCAGGTCCATACGCTCGTCGATGGCATCCTGCTGGGCATCGCGCTGGGCCAGTTCGCGGTTGGCTTGATCCAGATCGCGCTGGAGGTCACGGATTTCCTCCATCATCTCACTCTGGTAATCCGTCAGGTCACGGATCATCTCCGTGCGTAGCTCCTCCGTCTGGGTGGGATCGTCATTCTCGCGTAGGTTATTGATGCGATCCGTGAGGCGGCGCTCCAGCTCCTCCAGGCGTTCATTGTCCTGGCTGCTGCTGCCGGCGCGGCCGGTATCTCCACCGTCGCGACGCGCTTGCTCCAACTGCCGCTCCAGGTCCTGAATGCGGCGATCGGTGATGGGGGTACGACTGTCGGCACGGGTGGAGTCGGTATTCAACCGCAAGCTACTAGACCCAGTAGTACTACGGCCACCACCCTGTAGGGACTCGATCTGGCGTTCCAGGTCGGCGATCCGGCGCTCTTCACTGGTCGTGTTTGAGTTACCACCCTGTCCGCGCAGGCGATCGAGCCGCTGCTCGAGCTGCTGGATACGCTCTTCTTCGCTACGGGGAGCGAAGTCATTGTTGCTGTAGCGACGCGACTGGCCTCCCATGTTCATCTGGAACATCATATCCTCCAGGCGCTCGATGCGGCGGTTAATTTGGTCCAGTTGGTCATTTTGCACGGTGGGCTGCTGTTGCATCTGGCCCTGTCCCGACTGTGCGGGCTGTTGGTTGGTCTGTCCGCCAGCATTGCGGTTACCGACTGCGTCGATGAGTCGGTCGATCTGCTGCGATTCCAGGTAGACGACACTACCCGTAGGGGTGCTGGCGGGGCGTGCACCGGGAGCTACTACTACGGGCTGCACCGGCCGGCCGAGGGCGGCATCAATCTCAGCACGGTCTCGTTGTTTGACCTCCTGCTTGAGCGCCTGGTTGCGGTTGTCCAGTTCCTCTACGATGGCAGCGGCTTCATCACGCTCTCCCCGGATAATATCGGCCGTTTCGAGATCACCGGCGTCGAGGGCATCGATGAGCTCCTGGTCGAGGCTGGCGATGCTGTCTTGGTAGCGCTCGCGCAGGTCGGCAATTTCGCGCTGGTTGGTCTGGCGGATACTGTCGGAGCGGCGCTCAAAATCTTCCTGCTGAGCATCCAGTTGATCCTCGAGGGTAGAGCGGCGCACTACATCGGGGGTACTGGTCTTTCCACCGAGCGTGAAGCCTAAACCTGCACTGTACATGTAGCTGGTAGTGATTTGATCGCGACTGTTCAGATCTTCCAGGTCGCTGCTGGTAGTCAGTAGAGCTTTGATACCGCCGTTGAGTTTGACGCGCTCACCGAACTTCAGGTAGATACCACCCCCGCCGGAGGCAAAGTTCTGACTGGAAGCAAAGCCACCGGCTTCCACAACTCCATTATTGTAGCCGCTATTGATGTCGATGCGTCCACCACCTACACTGAGGTAGGGTACGATTCCCGAGGAAGCCTGGGTGAGGTTGAAGCGAAAATCAGCACCATAGAGCGAGATATCGTCGAAATCAAAGTTGATGTCCTCATCCGTCATGCCGCGGTAGTAGAAACCACGGAGGCTGATGAGCGGGCCGAAGGAGAAGCCTGCGGTACCACCGGCGAAGTAGGCATCCCGGTAGGGGAGGCTGTTATCCCAATCGACCTGGGCAAGTCCAAGCTCTACAGGAATGGACAGTCCACTCAGGCCGCCCTGAAAGGTGCGTAGGTACTCCTGGTCGATGTCGCTGAGCTGACCCGGGCGGCGGCCGCCGAGGTAGAACGACAGGTTAGCCGCTACGGCGAACGTGCCGATATTATCGTTGCCTACACTGAGATCTGGATTCCCGGCACGGTCGATGGAATCCAGGAGGTTGCGCACTACGTTTCCGGAAAAAGCAATGTACTTGCCCTCGACACCAAAGGCGTACCGATCGGCTGCACTGAGAGTAAGGCCGAGACCTACCGTGCCAAAAATGTTTTCCGCCTTATCCAGGCCCTCCCGCTGCTGGCCCTGAATGCCACCCCCCAGGATGAGGTAAGGGAGTAGGGTGCCCCGGCCGACGTTAAGTTTCAGCTCGGCCCCGTACCGGTTGAGATCTACACCCTGGCCGCCGAAGGTGGAGTCGACGCCGATACCCAGGGCAGAGAAGTCGGTATTTAGATCGATAGTCTGCATGTAGGTAGCCCGCAGCTCGACGTACTCGCCGAAGCCGAAGCCAACACGGCCGCCAAACATAAAGGCGTCCTCCAGACCGGATTCGTTGCCAAACCAGTTGTAGGACACCGAGGGGGCTATCGTGTAGCTCACGCCCTTTACTTGCCCGAAGGCCGTAGCCCCGCAGAGGAGCAGCGCGAGAGAGAGTAGTAGGTTGTTACGCATAAAAAATGGGTTGAAGAAGTCCTTAGATACTTTCTGTTATAAGGTCAATATGATTCACAAATGTTCGCTGTAAAGGGGGTTAGGCTGCCCACAACGGTCCATAGAGTACCATAAGTCACTAGGTGGACGGAGGTTCGGACCCGCTGAACATTCCGGCTTCGGGCCCGTAAGTGACCTCCCATAGACCCTGTCACCGGCAAAAGTCACCCCTACGACGCATTTATCTTTCCATTCCTCTGGGTGGTGCAGGCTCCCGTGCAACCCTGGCCATGGTGCCTCGTCCTTTCTAATACACACACTAACCCCAACCATCCCCGTGGGAGCTCACCCAACCATACGCACCATGCCGACCGCCGCCGACTACCGGGACACCCACCGGGCCATCGTGCTCGGATGCCAGCGTAAGGACCGCAACGCCCAGCGCCAGCTGTACGGTCACTACGCCAAACCGATGTACAACGTCTGCCTCCGCATCCTCAAACACTCCCACGACGCCGAGGACGTGCTCCAGCTCGCCTTCGTACAGGTATTCTCCAAGATCGACACCTTCAACTTCGAGGCCTCGGTCAGTGCCTGGATCAAGCGCATCGTCGTCAATCGCTGCATTGACCACCTCAAGAAGCGTCGCCTACTTACTACCGACTTCGATCCGGTACGCCACGACACCGGCACTACGGAAGACGACGACCGTGAACGCGAGCAGGTCGATGAGGGCAGCTACACCGTCGAACGCATCCGCGCCGCCATGCGCAACCTCAGCGAGGGTTACCGGGTAGTCCTTAGTCTGTACCTCTTCGAGGGCTACGACCACGAGGAGATCAGCCAGATCCTCGACATCAGCGTCGGCACCTCCAAATCACAGTACAGCCGCGCCCGCAAGCGCCTGGCCGAGTTACTTTCCACCGCCCCTAACTAAAACCGCCATGAACGACGATAAACTAAAGGGTTTCATTCAGGATCACCGGACGGACTTCGATGAGGTCGCGCCCCCGGCCAGCCTGTGGGACCGCGTCGCCGCCGCCCTACCGAGTGATGAAGACGATGGCGACCCCCTCGAAACCTTCATCGCTACCCACCGCGAGGCTTTTGACGATGCCACGCCGCCCCCGCAGCTCCTTACCAAAGTGCTTGCACCCGCGGCCCCGCCTGCCTCAGCACCCAAGTTAAAGGTCAGCCATCGCCGCACCTTCCTGTATCTCACCGGCATTGCCGCCTCCCTACTGCTCATGTTCACCGCCTACCGCTTCGGCAATCGGGCGGGCTACCAGGCCGGGCAGGAGGAGCACCTCGCCCAGCAGATCCAGCAGCTCGATCCCGAACTGGCCGAGGCCGAACGCTTCTACCAGCAACGCATCGACGCCGAATTTACCCGCGTGGATCAGGTCAATGACGACCCTCAGTTGCGCCGTGACCTCAAGGAACTCGATGCCGCTACGGCCGACATCCGCGCTCAGCTTCTTAAAGTGCCCCAGAGTCAGCGCCCCATGCTGGTCAATGAACTCATCGAGGCCTACCGCACCAAACTCGATATCCTACTGCGCATCCAGCAGCGGATTCCTACTCCCAACTCCCCCGGGGCCCCCGCGCCCCGCCCCAATAAATCGACTCATGAAAGTTAATTTCATTCCCCTCCTGGCCGTGCTGGCCTTTTTACTACCTAGCCTCGGCCATGCTACCACCCCCCGGACCGCCGATTTCGAAAAACGACTCTCGGAGACCTTCGACATCAACGCCAACGGACGGGTAAACCTCGAAAACCGCTACGGCGAGATCAAGGTCGTCACCTGGTCACAGCCCCGGGTCAAGATCGACGTGCTCATCCGGGTGCAGGCCCGCAACGAAGATGATTTTAAGAAGGTGCTGGAGCGTATCGACGTGAGCCTACGCGGCGGCGGCAGCAGCGTCTCGGCCACCACCACGGTCGGCTCCGGTGGCAGCAACAGCTGGTGGAGCTTTATCACGGGCAACAACAGCAGCAACGACTTCAAGATTTATTACACGGTCAGCATGCCCGCCACGGTCGGCCTCGATGTAGACGCCAAGTACTGCGACGTCGAACTCCCCAACCTCAGCGGCCCCACCGTGCTCAACGTTGGCTACGGAGACCTCGTCGCCGGCAAGCTCACCGCCAGTAGCGAGCTAGACGTCAGCTACGGCTCGGCCCGCATCGAACAGCTCGGCGGTGGCAGCCGGGTCAAACTGCGCTACAGCGAGGGCACCTTCCGCAATACCGACGGTGACCTGACCTACGACGGCCGCTACAGCGAGGTCCGCTTCGGCACCGTAGGCGGCGTGCTGCGTCTCGATGTCGGCTACGAGGAGATCGAGGTGGAGTCCGCCACAGAAATCTACCTCAACGGCAGCTACAACGAGCTTGCCGCCGAACGCGTCGGCCGCGCCCACCTCGACGGCAACTATACTGAGTTCCGCCTGGGCACCGTAACCAAATCACTTGAAGTAGATGGCAGCTACGGCGACGTAGAAGTAGGCACCCTCAGCGCCGGCTTCGACCGCATCGACATCGACGTCTCCTACACCGACGTGCAGATCGACGTAGATAACGCCGCCGGCTACACCCTCGACCTCAGTGCGCGCTACGGCGACATTGATGTACCCACCGCTGACCTGAGCCCCCGAGACATCCGTAGTGAGGGCTCCAGCGAGTCGGTGAGGGGTACTAAGGCGGGTACCGGGCGGGGGACGATCAAGATCAGTACCAGCTACGGGGATATCGAGATCTACTAAAGTCCTAGTAGCAGCAGCGTAGGATCCTCCAGCAGCGCCTTCACCTTCACCAAAAAGGTCACCGACGAGCTACCGTCAATCACCCGGTGGTCGTAGCTGAGGGCCAGGTACATCATGGGGCGGATCACGACCTGCCCATCCACCGCCACGGGCCGCTCGATGATGTTGTGCATACCCAGGATGGCCGACTGCGGCTTATTGATGATGGGCGTACTCATCATACTCCCGAACACCCCGCCGTTGGTGATCGTGAAGGTGCCGCCGCTCATCTCCTCGATGCTCAGCTTGTTGTCGCGGGCCTTGGCGGCTAACTCCTTGAGCTTGGTTTCGATGTCGGCGAAGTGCAGCGACTCGATGTTGTGGATGGGTGGTACGACCAGTCCGGTGGGCGTAGAGACGGCAAAGCTGATGTCGACGTAGTCGTGGTAGATCAGTTCCTTCCCGTCCTCGGTGATTTCGGCGTTCACGTCGGGCATTTCCAGAAGCACCTGGGCGCAGGCCTTGGCGAACAGCGACATGAAGCCCAACTTGACCCCGTACTTCTCCACAAATCTTTCCTGCACGCTGCTGCGCAGGGCCATCACAGCGCTCAGGTCCACCTCATTGAAGGTAGTGAGCATGGCCGTTTCGTTTTTCGCGCTCACCAGGCGGGAGGCGATGGTACGGCGCATGCGGCTCATCTTCTCGGTGCGCGTGTTGCGGGAGAAGGAGGGCGAAGGGGAGGTGCTGCGCGCAGGCTGGGGCTTAGGGGAAGCGGGCGGGGCCGCGGGTGCAGCGGACTTGGTGGGAGCAGCCGCAGCAGGCGTGGGCTTCGAGACTGCCGACTGCGCATCGGCCTTGGTGATGCGCCCGTCGCGACCGGAGCCGTTGACGGTACTGGGGTCTACATCGTTTTCGCGCAGAATCTTGCCGGCGGCGGGGCTGGGGGTGCCGGTGGCGTAGGTGCGCTCGTCCGCCGGTGCTTTTTGCGGCGTCTCGGCCGCCGAGGCAGCCGCTGCGCTTGGTGCTTCGGCGGCCGAGCCGTTGTCACCCGATGCGCTCGTGTCGATCTTTGCTACCAGGGCCCCAATCTTCAGGTCGTCACCCTCGCCGGCCACGTACATGAGCTTACCGGCTGCCTCGGCGGGAAATTCCAGGGTGGCCTTATCGGATTCAAACTCACAGATGGGCTCGTCGAGCTCTACGTAGTCGCCATCGCCCTTGAGCCATTCGCTCAGGGTGACTTCGGTGACGCTTTCCCCGATGACGGGGACTTTCATTTCGACGATGCTCATGGGGGGAATGAATCTAAGGTTGGGTTAAATCTGCCTGGAGTAACGCGGCGGTGTGCGCGGGGTTGAGGTAAAGGTACAGTACATTGGCGGCCGATGCCCCGCCCCCCGACCGTGCCGCGCCTGCGCTACTACCTGAGTTACCTGTGGGAGCAAAGCCTGGTACGTACCTCTTCGGAGTACAACGCCTACCTGGAGGTCTGCGTAGTATACGGCCGGTTACAACTGGTGGCCGAGGATGCCATCTACAGCTTCGGCGACTACTACCTCAACTTCCGTAAGGTCTTCGAGGTGTTCAACTATCAGGAGCTACCGGAGCGGGCGGCGGTGCTGGTGCTGGGCCTGGGCCTGGGCAGCATACCGGAGCTACTGGAGCGGCACATCGGCGTAGACTACACCTACGTAGCCGTGGAGATCGACCCGGTGATCATCGAGCTAGCCAGTCGGTATAGTCTGCCCGCGCTGGACTCCCCGGTGGAAGTGGTGCAGGCCGACGCCATGGCCTTTTTACAGCTCGACGAGCGGCGCTTCGACCTGATCTGTGTAGATGTCTTCCAGGATGCCACCATACCGGAGCACTTAGATGATGAGTCATTCCTAGCGCTCTGCCGCGAGAGTTTGCTGCCCGGTGGGGCCCTGATCTATAACCGGCTGGCCTCCAGCATTCCGGACCGTAATGCCGCAAAAACCTACTTCACCGAGACCTTTGCACCGGCGTTCCCCGCCCCCTACCTGTACGATACGGGGGGCAACTACCTGCTGGTGAACGACGGCAAGTTTCTTACTTTGGCGGGATGAAACGTATTTGTCCTGAGTGCGGGGAGGAATACACCGGGCGGAGTGATAAAAAGTACTGTTCGGCTCCCTGCCGGGCGGCCTTTCATAACCGGGCGCGGGCCGCGGAGCAGGTTTTTCAGCGCAGCATCAACAACATTCTACGCCATAACCGCAATGTGCTGGCCGAGCTCAATCCCGACGGCAAGGCCAACGTGAAGCGGGAGCGTATGATCGACCGCGGCTTCAAGTTCCGCTACTTCACCAACGAGTACCATACGCGTAACGGCACATTGTACCACTTTTGCTACGACTATGGGTACCGGGTGGAAGAGGGGGAGTGGGTGTTGCTGATTAAACGACAAGAATATGTGGAGTAGACACTGCGCTGGTTAGCATCTAACTCGGGAATAATCTCTCGATCGCCTTCTCCCGCTCCGTAAAAATCCCCTCCACCTGCCGGTGCACGAACAGCCGGTCCGCGATCGTGCCAAGAATACCGAGGGGAGCCTGGTAGTGCAAGATATCCCGCATCTCCGTAGTCTGCTTGTCGATCGCCCGAAAGTGATGTTGGTGGTGCCAGAGGGCAAAGGGGCCAACGCGCTGGTCGTCGATGAAGTGACGGTGGTGCTCGATGTGGGTGATCTCAGTGACCCAGTCGGTGGTGAAGCCCGGAAAGGGGGTGATGCGGTACTGGATCACGATGCCCTCGTACATCTCCACACCGGCCACGGGAGTGAGGAACTCAAATTTGACCTCCGGGGGGGTAAGCTTTTCGAGGTTTTCGGGGCGGCTGAAGAAGTCCCAGGTGGTGGCCAGGGAGCGGGGGACGGTGGTGGTAGCGACGAGGCGGCGGGGGGTCATAGAAAAGCAGGTAGGTACATGAAAGTAGAAACGGAAGGAAAAGCGGCGGGGGTGGGGGAGTAGCCGCACTTTGTTAGGTCACCGTTAAAGTTTGGTGAGATATACACCGTATTACGCAACGGAGTATATTTGTGCACGCATTGTGATTGAAGTTTTTTCAAAAAAGCGATACCATGCAAGCACAACAACAGACTCGGTACAGTGATGCCGAGCTCACCGAATTCAAAGCCATCATCGATAACAAACTCGCCGAGGCCCGTCGGCAGTTGCAATTTTACCTTGACCAGATGAGCGAGCAGACCAACAGCGAGGACGGTAAGCCCCGTGGCCTGGACGACGGTACCACCACCATGGCCAACGAGGAGATCAACCGCCTGGCCGGCCGGCAGCAGCAGCTGATCCAGCACCTGGAGAACGCCCTGCTGCGCATTCAGAACAAGGTGTATGGCATCTGCCGGCAGACCGGCGAGCTCATCAGCGCCGAGCGCCTGCGCATCGTGCCCCACACCACCCTGAGCATCCACGCCAAGCAGAACCGCTAGGCGGCCTTACGATACAAAGTCGATTACGTAAATTGCCAACCCTTCCGCCGCCGGCGGAGGGGTTGCTTCGTTATAAGGCCTTAGTTCTCGCTCCATGTCCCGTAAGGCCACCGTCGCACTTATCCTCCTCACCGTATTGCTGCTGGATCAAGCCCTTAAGGCATGGGTCAAAACGCACATGGTCTACGGCGAGGAGATCGGTATCCTGGGGGCCGATCGCGCACTGATCCACTTCGTAGAGAACAACGGCATGGCCTTCGGACTGAGCTTCGGCGGCCGCATCGGTAAGCTGGTGCTGAGTCTATTCCGCATCGGCGCGGTGGTCGTGCTTGCCGTCTACCTGGCGGAGCTACTCCGCCGCCGGGCCCGCCCGCTGCTCATCACGGCCTTCTCCTTCGTCACCGCCGGGGCGCTGGGCAATATCATCGATAGCGTCCTGTACGGGGTGCTCTTCTCCGCCTCGGACCCCGGCGGCGGTGTGGCGGAGTTTTTGCCGGCGGGCGGTGGCTACGAGAGCTTGTTCTTCGGCCGCGTGGTCGACATGTTCTACTTCCCCCTTTTCTACGGTGTCTACCCCGACTGGCTACCCGTGGTCGGCGGCACGCCCTACCTCTTCTTTCGCCCCATTTTCAACGTGGCTGACGTAGCCATTTCGGTGGGGGTGGTGTTGCTGTTAGTGTATTACTACCGGAAATAAATTCCCCGCTTTGCTCCGCCTCTCCTCTAACCTCACCCTCTTCCTCAAGCTCTTCCTGCCAGTATTCTGGACCACGGTGCTGATGGGTATCACCCTGGTGACCTGGTTTTCCCCCGAGCACTACTTCGGTGGGGTATCGCTGCCTTCCCTGCGGTGGGGGATGCTATTTGTGCTACTGACCTGGGTAGCGCTTTCCTACTTCGTACTCTGGCCCCTGAAGCGGGTAGAGACGGACGGTGAGTACGTCTTTGTGACCAACTACTTCAGGACCGCCCGCTACCACCTGGTGGAGGAGGTACGGGGCATCAGCGAGGGGCGGTTGTTGTTTGTGCCGGTGTGTATCCTGGAGCTCCGGGGTAAGGGGACCTTCGGTAAGCGCATCCGCTTCGTGGCCTCGCGCAAGCAGTTCGATACCTTCCGGGCGGAGTACGCGGGTGCGGTGGACTTTCAGTGAGGCAGCGGCCTTAGAGGCGGGTATTGATCACGTTGTTGTACAGGGAGCCGAAGGTGTAGCTGAAACCTACGCTGATATCGGCATTGTAGCTGGTGGCGAGCTGGGTGATACCAAGCAGGCGGTCCTGCTCCGAGATCTCGCGGGCGGGCAGGCTGATCTGGTCATTGATGATGTCGTAGCTACCACCGATGTTGAAGCTTAGGCCCTTGATGATGCGCACGTCGGCCCGGGCGTTGAGCGAGAGGCGGTTCTTCTTAAAGTCGTCCAGGTAATTGGCCGCCGATACGCCGGCGAAGACCTGTCCCCAGCGCTGCCGGAGGCGTAAGTCGATGTCGAGGCTCTGGCGGGCCAGGCTTTCCTGATCAACTAAAAACACCGTAGTATCAGTGTAGACGTTGCGCACATAACCAATGCGGTAGGCCACCGTAAATTCCTTGAAGGGCACCTGGTTGTAGTCGAAGATGTTGTACTCCACGGCCGGGGCTACGAAGATGCCCAGGTTGATGTTGCGATAAGTAGAGGAGTTGGCATTGGCGAGGATACCCACCGACCAGTGGTTGCTGATACTCCTGACCACCTTGCCATCGAACCACTGATCGCGGCGCACACTGAGGATGGGCTCGCCCTGCGACTGGTTAATCTTCTCTACGCGGTAGAAGAAGTTGGGGCTAAAGCGAATACGCCAGTCGGGCGTGGTGCGATCGGCCTCGAACCCCAGGCGGACCTGAGTCTTACTGCGCTGAGACTCTTTACTGGCGAAGAAGCTGGCCGAGGTCTCGAAGATCCAGTTGTTCCAGCCATCACTGCTTCCACCGTCATCCTCAGTTTCCTCCTCATCGACCGCTTCGGGCTCGGGGGGTGCCTGGGCCGTCAGGTCGACCAGGTCGGCGTAGCTGGTGCCCGCCAGGAAGCCCGCCAGCCCTAATTCGATACGCTTGTTGAGGTATTCGTCGCGCTCTAGGTCGGTCATCACCGCGGTGGTGGAAACCTTAAAGCTGAGGCTGTTTTCGGCCAGTTCCTGCTGTCCCTTGAAGTTGAGGTCGTACACCCGGCCGCCGTTGCTGAGGTAGTTGGTGACGATGAACAGATTGACCTGGGCGTTAACCGGATCGATGGTGTGATTGACGTAATTAAGCTCCTGTTTGAGCAGCGTCTTATTACAGTCGCAGTCGGTGTACAGGTTAAGGCGGGTCTGCGCGAATCCACCGGTAGCCGCAAGCAATAGCAGGGCCAGGGAGGTGGCTACGGGCAAGGTTTTCATTAGCTGGGATTATTACAATGCGAAGTTAAGCAAACGGGGCCGGCTAGCTTTCTCGTGCCTCGGCCAGTGATTTTTTGTACACCTTGAGCGCCCGCTCCCGCCCGAACTTGTGCGTCACGATCGGCTCACTGGGGTACTCATCCGTACCGTACTCCGGTACCCACTCCTTGACGTACTGGTAATCCTTGTCGAATTTGACCTGCTGACTCTGGTAGTTGAAAATCCGGAAGTAGGGCTGAGCATCCACCCCGCTACCGGCCGCCCACTGCCAGCCGCCGTTGTTGCTCGCCAGCTCGTAGTCCAGGAGCTTATCGGCGAAGTAGCCCTCCCCCCAGCGCCAGTCGATGAGCAGGTGCTTGCACAGGTAGCTGGCCGTGATCATGCGCACGCGGTTGTGCATCCAGCCAATGGCATTGAGCTGCCGCATACCGGCATCCACTAGGGGCACCCCCGTACGGCCCTCGCACCACAGCTTAAACTGCTCCTCGTCGTTGATCCAGGGGATGGTATCGTACTCCTTGCGGTAGCTCTCGTTCACTACCCGCGGAAACTCCTGCAGGATGTTGGAGTAGAAATCACGCCAGATGAGCTCGCGGAAGAAGGTATCGTCATCAAGCGCCATGGCCCGCCGCATCTTGGCCCGGACGCTTACCGTGCCGTGGCGCAGGTGGTGGCTGATCCGACTGGTACCGTCCGTCGTGGCCGGATAGTCGCGGGTGCTGTGGTAATGGGCTAGCGTTTCTTCGGAAGCCTCCTTCGGGGGGATGTCGATATCCGTAGGGGCAAAGCCCATCTCCTCCAGGGTCGGTACGGGACTGGGGGCGGCTTCCTGCAGCAGATTGCCGGCATACTTTTCGGTGGGGTAGGGCTTAAGGTAGAAACTAATGGACTCACCCTGGTACGTAGTCATGCGCGTATCCAGTTGCCTGCGCCACCGCTTCATGTAGGGCGTATAGACGGTATATGGTCCTCCGGCCTGCTTCTGTACCTCATCGGACTCAAACACCACCTGGTCCTTGAAGTGGTAGAAGGGGATGTCGTGCTCGTCCAGCAGCTCCTTCACCGCTACGTCGCGGGCGATGGCGTAGGGCTCGTAGTCGCGGTTGGTGTACACCGCCGTGGGGCTTAGCGCATCGCGTAGCTCGCGCAGTATCTCGACGGGATGGCCGTAGTAGGCGCGCAGGTCGCTACCGTGGGCGCGGTAGGCCTCGGCAAGTTCCACTACGCTGCGTTGAATGAACTCTACACGCACGTCCGTCTTAGTAGGCAGCTTATCGAGGATGTTGCGGTCGAAGATGAAGATGGGTAGTACGGGGTCGCCGGTCTTGAGGGCGCGGTAGAGGCCGGCGTTGTCGGGGAAGCGGAGGTCACGGCGGTGCCAGAAGATGGTCATGGGCCCGTGGGGTTTTCTTTGGGCTGTGTGGGGTAGAGCGTTGGAGGGCTCACCACAGAGAGGTCTAGCGCCCTTTCACAGAGGGCTTCACAGAGTTTACACAGAGGGATTATGACAAAAAGGTAAACGGAGGCCATCACCTAGCGGTGATGCGGTAGGCGTTGTTTTTACACCTCGTCGGGGTCTTCGTACTCTACGCGGAACTTCTCGATCATTTCCTCGCTCAGGCTATCGGCGTACACCCCGTAGGCGTCTACCAGCAGGCCCTTGGTGCCGTCGCCGGCCTCGATGCCGTAGAGCACGGAGTTATCGCCGGTGCTACTCATGCCCTCGAAGCGGTAGGTGTGGGTGATCTTAAAGTCCTCCGGCCGGTAATTGTTGTTATTTTGTTTGCACTCGAGGTACTCTTCCTTCTGGTTGAAGTCGTGGTCGTAGCCTTTACTCTTGAGGTCTTCGATGGCAAAGGAGAGGCTTTCGTAGGGATTATCCTGGATGATCGGCACGGGCGGTAAATTTTGCGTGTGCAGGTATAAGGCCGGCGGGGGCACGGTAGTTCGCACCTTTCCCTACAGAGCGAAAAAGAGCCCCGCCTGCCCCCCGAATCCCCGCCGGATGCTGGTCGCCGCCTGGCTCTCCCCGGGTTTGAGCAGGTTGCTGAAGCCCTGGAGGTAGCGGCCTTCAAGCTGCACGGTCACGGGGCCGAGCTCCAGGTTCAGCCCCACGCCCGCTCGTAAGCCGTAGTTGATACGGAAGGGCAGTTCGCGGCCGCGGTAGCTGTTTGTCGGTTCTTTCTCGGGATCGAAATCGGCCGGTAGCACTTCCTGCTCCGATAGCGGTACGGACAGGTAAGGACCCAGTTGCAGCATAGGTTGCACCACTCCCCGGCCCACACTGAACTGCGTCAGGAGTTGCAGCTCGGCGTAGCGTGTTTGTCGTTCGTAAGTTGTGGTGTCCATCCCGTAATCCTCGCGCCAGCCGGCCTCCACGTAGCTCACCTCCGCCTGAAAGCCGACGAGCTGTTTATCGAAGTAGCGCACGGCCAGTCCGTAGCTCCGGCCGGGTAGGGTCTGCACGGTCACGTTGGGCGTGAAGTCTACCTCGTGGACCATCAGGCCGCCAACCACCCCGAGTTGTAGCCTGGTCTCGACGGCGGTACTATCCCCCTGCTGAGCGCGCAGCACCTGCGTCCCCGCCAGCAGATACAGCAGCAGTGCGCACAGCCCTACCAACAGGGCGCGCGGCCGCAGGTGCAACGAAAAAGGAGGGGGTGCGATGAAAGTCACGGTTTATGCGTTAAAGGTAGTATGGTGATGCGGCTACTGGTGCTGGTGTGGTGTGTGGTGGGGAGTATTTCTGCCGCCGCGCAGACCGTACCGGTGGTGGTCGACTTTTTCCTCGACCCCGTCGGCAAACCCTACTTTCTCCTGGCCGATGACCGTCTGGTGACCCGTAACCCCCTGGGCGCCAACACCTACAGCTGGTACGATAGTAGCCTCGGCTCGCCCGACTACGTGGACGTGACCAACCCCTTTCAGATCCTGGTCTACTACCGCGACTACGGCACGGTGGTGGTACTGGACCGCACCCTGAGCGAGCTGGATCGGCTCGATCTGTTCGGTAACCCCGCCATCGAGCAGCCGGGGGTGATCGCGCGCAGCTACGATAATGGCATCTGGGTGTTCGACAACTGGGCCTACCGGCTGGTGCGGCTCGACGACCGCGGCGAGGTGGACCAACAAACCAACAACCTACGGCTGGAGCTCGACGAACCGGGGGAGCCCACCGCCCTCTTCGTAGCCCGCAACGCCGTGATGCTCTACTTCCCGGAGGTAGGCCGGCTGGCCGAGTTTACTAACTACGGACAGTTCCGCCGCTGGGTGCAGCTACCCACCGCCGACAATATCTCCTGGAATGCTCCGCGCCTGCTGGGTCGGGGGACTACGGGCGGCTGGATCTGGCGCCCCGGTCAACTAGCCGTGACGCCCATAGACGGGCTACCGGAAACCCTGGCCGCGGAGCGCAGGATACTGGCCGGAGCGGAGGGCTACCTAACTGCCGATCCTGCTACTCTGGGACTACGAGTCACGGAGTTTGCCAAAAAAAACTAATCAAACAATTTGTTTGATTAGTGGCGGTGGCTTAGCTTTGTCGCATCTTCTTGTAGAAAAAGGTTGCAAAAAATGAAGGATTTACTCACTCGCCCGACGGCCTTCGTCGGCCGGCACTGGCTGCGTATTGGTTTGATTCTGGGGGCTCTAATCTTGCTGTCGCAAAAGCAGGTCAACTTCAACGTCCGCCTCGGTCACCCGGAGCTGAACGGGACGCCGACTACGGTGCCCTTACCGCCCCAGGACCCGGCGGCGGGGGCGGAAGAGCTGCCGCTGCTACTGAGCGATGAGCAGCCTGCGGTAGCCCGGTCGGGCGGCTTCTTCTCGCGCTTCAATTTCTTCGGTGGGGCGGACAAAGTAGACCGCGTGGAGCTGCTCGGCCGGCAGGGGCAGCAGCGGGTGCGGGCCTTCGTGGAGCGCTTCGGACACGTGGCGCAGGCGGAGCGGGATAAGTTTGGTATTCCGGCGAGCGTGATCCTAGCCGTGGGGCTACTCAATAGTCAGGCCGGACAGGCTCCGGCTACCCGGCAACTGAACAACTACTTCGGGCTGGGGTGTGATCGGGGTTGGGCGGGTCCTACGGGCTATGCCGGTGGTAGTTGTCTGCGGGAGTACGAGACGGCCTGGGCGAGCTTTCGCGACTTCAGTATCTACTCGACGGAGGGGGAGTTTGCGCGGCTGCGGCAGTTTGATGGGCGGGATTACCGGCGGTGGGCGTTGGGGTTGGAGGAGCTGGGCTTTGCCGGGGCTGGTGCGGAGGAGATTGTGCGGGTGGTGGAGGGGTACGGGCTTTCGGTGTTTGATTAGGCATTTAGCTTTGCTGTACGGGGATGGTTCACCACAGAGCGGCCTACGGCCTGCACAGAGGGTTTCGCAGAGTTTGCACAGAGCCGTCGTTGGAGGTGTCATTTAGCGTACACAGAGGCCAGCGCCTAGCGGTGCTGCGGGAGGGGCTACTCCTCTTCCTCAGTACCAAGCTGTTCGAAGACCTTATTGGCTAGCAGGAAGTGGTACCACTTCAGGAGGCGCTTGATGTCGCTGGCGTGGACGCGGTCCTTATCGTAGGTAGGGAGCACGTCTTCGAGGTAGTCGAAGAGCTGTTCCTTGGGGGCACTGGGGGCGGGGGCAGGGTTATCTTCCTGCTGCTCCTGCATGCGGTCGAGCACCTTGCGCAGGCCCTCGGCGTCGCCGTCTTCGGTGTAGACGGCCATGCTCTCCAGGGGGGCGAACTGGTGCTTGCGGGCGGGGGCGAAGTGCCGCTTTTCGGTATCGAGGGCTTCGACGATGAGACCGCCCTTGCGCTCGGTGACCATGGTATAGAGCCCGGGCAGGCCACTGATGGAGATGATGTCGGAAAATTTCATACGGCTAGTGTTTCGGGGGCGAAGGTAGGTCGTGGGGCGCCTAGTACGCTAGTAACTCTTCGATCACCCCCCGCAACCGATTTTCTGGCAGGTACTCCGCCTCCAGCGCTCCCGCAAACGGAATGGGCGTATCCACACTCGCCAGCCGCCGCACCGGCGCGTCCAACTGCTCGAAGCAGTGCTCGCCGATCCAGGCGGCTAGCTCACCGCCGAAGCCGCCGGTGAGGGAGGCTTCGTGGAGGACGAGCACGCGACTGGTCTTGGTGACGGTGGCACGGATGGCTGCGTAGTCCAGGGGAGCCAGGCTACGTAGATCGACGATTTCGATGTCCTCCCCTAATGCCGCGACGACCTGCGTGGCCCACTGCACCCCCGCCCCGTAGGTGATGATGCTGAGCTTAGTACCCTCACGCACGACCCGCGCTTTACCTAGCTCATCGGCTACGAAGCCTTCCGGCACCGGACCAGTTAGCGAGCGGTAAAGGGCCTTATGCTCGAAGAAGAGGACGGGATTCGGGTCGTGGAGAGCAGCGAATAGCAGCGCTTTGGCATCCTGCGGGGTACTGGGGTAGACGATCTTGAGTCCAGGTACGGCCGTGAACCAGCTCTCCATGGTCTGGCTGTGGAAGGGACCGGCGCCGACGCCGCCGCCCACCGGCAGGCGCACGACCACATCGGCCGACTGCCCCCAGCGGTAGTGCAGCTTGGCCAGGTTATTGACGATCTGGTTGAAGCCGCAACTGACGAAATCGCCGAACTGCATCTCCACCATCGCCTTACCGCCGCCGATGGCGTAGCCCAGGGCAGTGCCGATCACCCCGCTCTCGCACAGCGGTGTGTTGCGCACCCGGTCCGCGCCGAACTCCTCCACGAAGCCCTCGGTGATCTTGAATACGCCGCCGTACTCGGCGATGTCCTGCCCCATCAGTACCAGCTCGGGGTAGGTGCGCATGCCCTCGCGGAGTCCGTCGCTGATGGCATCGATGAAGCGAAGGTCGCGCGTAGGTCCTCCGGAGGTAGTAGTAGGGAGGGGTGGTACGGTGGCGAAGACATCCGCTAGTTCCCGCTGCGTATCGGCGCTGACTTCCGGAAATTCGGCAGCGGTGGCCAGGGCGGTCTCTATCTCCGCTTTGATCGCGGCGACGAGCGACTCCTCCCGCTCCTGGATGAGTAATTCCCCTTCGCGCAGGTAGTCGGCGAAGGTATCCAGGGGGTCGCGGGCCTGCCAGGATTCGATGAGCTTGTCGGGCACGTACTTGACGCCGCTGGCCTCCTCGTGGCCGCGTACCCGGAAGGTGCGGCACTCCACCAGGACGGGGGCGGGGTCGTGGCGCAGCTCCTCGGCCAGCCGGCGGATCGTGTCGTAAACCTCGAGGATGTTATTTCCATCGATGCTCACGCCCCGCATGCCGTAGCCCACCGCCCGGTCGGCCAGACTTTCACAGGCGTACTGCTCGCTGACCGGGGTGGAGAGTCCGTAGCCATTGTTTTCGATGACGAATACGACGGGCAGTTTCCACACGGCGGCAATATTGAGCGCCTCGTGGAAATCACCCTCACTGGTGCCCCCATCGCCGGTGAAGGCGAGGCTTACCTTCGGCTCGCCGCGTAGTTTGTGGCCCAGAGCGGTGCCGGTGGCCAGGGCGAGCTGGGGACCGAGGTGGCTGATCATGCCCACGATATGGTGCTCGGGACTACCGAAGTGGAAGCTGCGGTCGCGGCCCTTGGTGAATCCGGCCGGCTTGCCCTGCCACTGGGCGAATAGCCGTGCGAGCGGCACCCCCCGGCTGGTGAACACCCCCAGGTTGCGGTGCATGGTGAAGATGTACTCGTCGGGCTCCAGGGCCAGGGTGCAGCCCACGCTGATGGCCTCCTGTCCGATGCCGGAAAACCACTTGGAGATCACGCCGCCGCGCAGTTGCTTAAGCATCTTCTCCTCGATGAGGCGGGGGCGGAGCAGGTGCTCGTACAGACGCAGGAGGGTGGCTTCGTCGAGGGCGTAGTCGGTAGTGGGCTGAGTTACCATAGGAGGTAAAAGTAAGTAGTTGTATAATTGGACATGCGCTACGGACCGACTCTTCTGCTATTCTACCTGCTTTGCACCTGCGTGCGCGCCCAGGATACTCCGCGTGAGGTGCTGCTGCGACTCTTTGACGGGATGCGTAGCGGGGACTCTACTGGGATGGCCGCCCTGTTTCACCCCCGGGCTACGCTGAACTCCCTGGGGGAGGGTGGTGCCCTGCAGCAGGGCAGTATCGAAAGCTGGCTTACCGCCCTAAACCAATCGGCTCCCGGTACGCTCGACGAGCAACTGCACTACACGGAAATCCGGACCGACGGAGGCCTGGCTACGGCCTGGACGCCCTACACCTTCGTACTGAATGGAGCGGTGCACCACTGCGGGACGAACACCTTCCAACTCGTGCAGAACGCGGCCGGTAACTGGCAAATCCTGAACATCGCCGATACCCGACGCACCACGGGTTGTGCCTTGCCGGATACCACATCCGTGGACCAACAGTTGAATGAACTAGCCGACGACTGGCACGCCGCCGCCGCCCGGGCCGATGCTACTGGCTATTTTGGGATGTTGGCTGATTCGGCGGTGTACACCGGTACCGATCCGGCCGAGCACTGGACGAAGGCGCAGTTTGAGGCCTTTGCCCGACCCTACTTTGCGGCGGGGGAGGCGTGGGACTTTACGGCTACCGAGCGGCATGTGTCTTACGATCCGGACACTCCTACTGCTTACTGGGATGAGCTGCTGGACACTTGGATGGGACCGTGTCGGGGTACGGGGATTGCCGAACGAAATGCGGCGGGGGAGTGGAAGATCGTCCACTACACCCTAAGTGTAGCCGTACCGAACGAGCGTATGGAAGGGTACCGCGCACTGATCGGTAAGGAATAAAGGAGAGCCAATCGAACTAGGAAGTGAGGATTGAGAACATATTTGTCTATTTAACAGTTGTAAAAATGTCCGATTGACTTTTAAATTCATTTTCCTACATGACTACCTACGCTCATCCCGACCGCCTTCTTTTAGCCGTTGACTGCATCATCCTGGGGTTTTTGAATAATCGACTCAACATCCTGATCGTGCGCCGCGGTATTGAGCCCCGGTGGGGGGACTGGGCCCTGATGGGTGGCCTGGTCTACGGGGGCGAGGCGGTGGATGAGGCCGCGGCCCGGGTGACCGAGGAACTGACCGGTCTGGCGGATGTCTACCTCGAACAATTTCACACCTTCGGGGAGGTGGAGCGGGACGAGGGGGACCGCATCGTTTCGGTGGCCTATTACGCCCTGGTCAATCAGCGGATCGCCACGAGTCAGCTCTCTGAGGAGTACCATGCGCGCTGGGTACCCATCACGGAGGTGCCTGAGCTGGTGTTCGACCACAATGAGATGGTCGAGAGCGCCCTGGAGCGGCTGCGGTACCGGGCGACCCACGAGCCGGTGGGATTTGCGCTGCTGCCCGATAAATTTACCCTCACGCAGCTACAGGCGCTGTACGAATCTATATTCGGCCGCAGCATCGACCCGGGCAACTTTCGTCGCCGCCTCCGTAAGATGCAGTACCTAAAGCGACAGGACGAAAAGGACCTGAGTACCTCGCGCAAGGGGGCCTGGTACTACATCTATAATCCGGAAGCCTACACCGCCGCGCGGGAGGCCGGGGAAGAGTTTCTGCTCAAGCCCTAACTTTAACTAGGCTAAAGTCTGACACTTAGTTGTCACTGTGACTTTTACACGTATTTTTGTACCGCGCCGGTGGGTAGCTGATTCCCGGCTGGTTGTACCACCTAGCGTCTCTCATGTTTGGTAGGTCGAGCGCCGTAAGGCACTTGACCTACTTTAGGAGGCCGGTGTCAAATCCGGTCTCGGTTGGTCCGTCTTCTAATTATATGATCAGCCGCACCCCCCCTAGCTCTTCCACCTTATACGGAAAGTGGTCGCCCGGTGAGGCGATGAACATAAAGTTGATGGGAATCTTCCACTCCCGCGAGAGCCGCTCGATGAGCGCCGGACCGAAATCGCCCCGCAGCTGAATGAACTCGATGTGAATGGCCGGATACTCGCGGTCCAGTACCTCGATGTCGCTGACCAGGTGGGGGTCGACCTGTTCCTCGCCGTGCAGGGCCTCCACGATGCGCAATTTGCGGGTGTGCTCGTTGCGCTCGATGTACTGCATGACCTTGTTGAGCGTCGCTACGTCGTCGTCCTTCGTGAAGTACACGAATTCCTGCGCATTGATGCGATCGATGAGCCGCTGGATGCGGGAGTTACTGGCCTTAAGACCGATCAGAACCGGGGTGGATACGTGATCGAGTACCCGCAGAAAGAGCCGGAGCAGGGCCGTGCGGTTGAGCATCACCAGTACGAACAGAATGGCCGGGGTGAAATACTCCAAGAAGACCGCCAGGTAGGCCGGGTTGAGTACCGCATTACCCACCAGGGCCGTAATGATGGCTCCCACAGCAATTATCAGAGCCACCCAGGAGGACCGCTCCGGGCGCGGCAGGTGCGACCGCCGCACCTTGAGTAGCACGTTGCCGAGCCCGAAAAGCACCATCACGGAGAGAAAGGCAATGGTGTAAACGCCCGCCAGCGCGCTGAGCTCGCCCTCGGTGATCAGTAAAATGGAAACGCAGAGCAGGAAGAACACCACCGCGATGATGTAGCTACTGCCGCGGCGGTTCTTTTTGAGCAAAAACTGCGGTAGTACCCGGTCGAGGGTCATGCGCTCCACCAGCCCGGTCACGCCGACGAAGGAGGTCAGTACCGCACCGCTCAGCACTAGGGCCGCATCGATCGATACGAGGGTCGCCAGCCAGTGGCCGGCCGATTCTCCGCCCATGTACGACAGCAGGGCGTTCTGGTTCTCGTTGATGGTATCGGTAGGCAGTGTAGCCAGGGCCAGAAAAGCCATGAGGGGGTTGAAGACCGTGACCACGATCCACATATTGCGCAGCGTCTTCGGGAACACCCCGCGCTCCTGTTCCTCCACGAAGTTGGCCGAGCTCTCGAAGCCACTGATGCCCAGCATGGCCGCCGAAAACCCGAAGAAGAGCGCCGTAGTAATGCTGCCTCCAATGATAGGCTCCGCGTTATTGGCCGCGAATATTCCAAAGCCGTCCGTCAGTAAGCTGTAGCCGGTAAAACCCGCCAGCAGCGTCAGCGACAGCAGGTGAAAGACGAAAATGCCGATGGCCACCTTGGCCGATTCCCCGATGCCGATGATGGCCAGGCCCATGAAGATGGCCAGCAGTGCGATCGTGGCCAGGATGATCGGCAGCGTATGCAGCAGCGTATGCGCGTAGTGCATGGCCTCGTTGGCCGAGATGACGGCCGTGGCCATGTACGACAGGATGGTCAGCGTGGCAGCCAGCGAGGCCGTCGACTTACTTGTAGTATTGAGCAGGGCATTATAGGCCCCGCCGTTGAGGGGGATGGCACCGACTACCTCCCCGTAGATCTTACGGAACAGGTAAAGCACCCCGCCGACCAGCAGCAGCGCGATCCAGGCATACTGGCCGGCGTAGAGGATAGCCAGGGCGGAGACGTAGAGGCAGGACGAGCTGATGTCGTTGCCACAGATCGCCGTTGCGGCGAGTTGGCCCAGCTTAGGGTGCTGGGCCTTGAGGGGGGTGTCCACGGATGTGTTGTAGCGTAGGTAACCCAGTACAAACACCCGGCGGGCACTACTAGTTGGGAGAAGGTGGCGGTAACAGCGTACAGCCCGACGCCTCTAGTCTTCTTCCATCTCTAGGGGCTCTCCCGTGGCGGAGTATTCAACCTCGAAGTCCTCGCCGTTGAATTTAAACTCCACCTCGTAGTGGTCGCCGTCTTCTTCCCAGTTTACATCGGTGGCACCGGGGTAGGAGGCTTCAAAGGCGCTTTGTACCACGGCGGGCACTTCTACTTCAGCGGCGGTACCGCCATCTCCGCAGGCGAACAGGGCAAAGGTCAGTAGGGTAAGGAGGCAAGATTTCAGCATCGGTCGAGTGATTTAGTTAAGGTGAGCTTACTACCGGGCGTCCAGGTGGGCGGGGCCGCAGGTGCAAGGTAGTGTGGGGGAAACAGCGAATGCCGGGGGATGTGGTATCTCCCTGGTAAATATTTGTTAAACCTGCTGGTGGCAGGACTGGGTCCCTTGTGTGGTGGGCGTGGCTAGTTGTAGCTTTATTCATTACTCCACGCTAAAAGACTTGTTGCCATGCGCATCCTACCACTCATCCTTCTACTTTTAGGCACCCTCACCGCCACCGCTCAGATTCAGAAAGGAGACAGGCTGCTCCGGTTAGATGCTGCCTTGTCACCCGGTAACGTGGGCTCGTCGGGCAACCTGTTTCAACTGGCGTATTACCCCTCAGCCAGTTACGGGGTAGTAAACGGCTCGGTCAGCTACGGTTTTGCGTTGACTGATCGCTTTGTACTGGGAGCACGCGTCTCGGGCTACCAAACGTTTGGCGAAGACCCGCAATTTCCAGGAGCTAACGATGGAAGTGTAGGTATTAATCCTTACGCACGCTACTACCTGATCAACCGAGCCAGCAGCATGGTATTTGGAGAGCTAGCCACCGGAGCTACCTTAGCCAGCGGTAGCGCTGGTAGAATAGCCGATGACTTTCGTGCCGGGGTGGGCATGTCCTTACCGATCACCTCGGGGGTACTAGCTACTCCCACGCTAGATTATAACTTCGGTGATGGCCTTAATAACGTGGCCTTAGGACTTCACCTGGAATTTGTGCTAGGCCGCAATACCCGAAGCGAGGATACTCCCGTTGCCTCCTTTAGTAAGGGAAGCTTACTGCTTGGCGGCCAGTTTGCGGGTCTCAGTGTGCTAAGGGACGGAATTGCCGGAGGCTTAGCAGTAGGGGGGAGTTACTTCCTGACGGACCGCCTTACCCTCGCCGCTGCTCTGCAACTAAGTGGCAACTCCTACGGACCGGAAGCTTTCAATCGTCCTTTTCTGGATATTAAGTCTCGGGCAATACAGCTCGGCCCAGAAATAGGTTCTCGCTACTACATCACCACCGGGCGGCGGCTAGTATACTTTGGGGAAGTAGGAATCGGATACGTCTACGCCAAATCATCGTTTACCAGCTCGACTTTCGACACTGAGGTAAAGTCTAGCTACTTCACTGCTTCCGCCGGGGTCGGCGCGCAGTATTTCGTACGGGACAATTTTGCGCTTGAGCTGGGTCCTAGCTACCAGCGTGCGCTCGATGCCGACATCTTGTTTTCTGGTATCGCGCTTAGCTTTGGCGTACAATTCCTGCTCTAACTTTGTAGCGACGACTTTAGTCGTCACGCTACCAGTGACACGGGCAGCCTGACGGCTAACCTCCGAAGGAAGCAGCGGAGCTAACCCGTTGCTACCGCTACTACATGACCGATCCGTTCCATCTCCTTAAGCAGCTTATCCAAACGCCCTCCCTCAGCCGACAGGAAGACACCACGGCCGGCCTCATCGAGCAGTACCTACGCGATCGCGGTATCACCCCCCAGCGCCATCTGAATAATGTATGGGCCCGGAGCCGCCACTGGTCCGAAGCCCAGCCCACCATCCTGCTCAATAGTCACCACGACACCGTAAAACCGGCCGCCGGCTACACCCGCGACCCCCACCACGCCGAGGTGATCGATGGCAAGCTCTACGGACTGGGAAGCAATGACGCCGGTGGTGCGCTGGTCAGTCTCATCGCTGCCTTCATTGCGCTAGAAAACGACCCGGAACTCAACTGTAACCTTATCCTGGCCGCTACGGCCGAGGAGGAAATCAGCGGCCCCAACGGCATCGCCGCCCTGCTACCCCTATTACCCCCCATCGACGCCGGTATCGTCGGCGAGCCCACCCTACTTGACCTAGCCGTAGCCGAGCGCGGACTGGTCGTGCTCGACGGGCAAACCCGGGGACAGAGCGGCCACGCCGCCCGCCGCGAGGGCATCAACGCCCTCTACCTAGCCCTGGGGGACATCGCCACCATCCGCGACCACAGCTTTTCCCGCCCCAGCAAATTACTTGGTCCCACCACGGCTACGGTCACCGTCATTCAGTCCGGCACCCAGCACAACGTGGTGCCCGACCGCTGCAGCTTCGTGGTCGATCTACGGGTCAATGAGGTGTATACAAACGAGGAAGCGGTAGCCGAACTACAGTCCGTCTGTAAGCACAGCCAGCTCACCCCCCGCAGCCTCAGACTCCAGAGCAGCGCCATTACCGAGGCTCACCCCTTAATCATTGCATCCCGCGGGGCCCGCCCCACTGCCCGCCTGTATGGTTCGCCGACGCTGAGTGACCAGGCGCTGATGCCCTTTCCTACCCTTAAACTAGGACCCGGAGACAGTGCCCGCAGCCACACCGCCGACGAGTACATTTACGTGTATGAGATCGAGGAGGCCGTGGCGATGTACACCCGGCTACTAAAGAATCTATAAAAGATTTTATGCCTCGGGCAGCGTCTGGGGACCGCCGCCCGTTTTGGCTACAGTTTTAATGATGAATACTGCAGCCTCACTTTGTACTCACTACTATCAACTGGCTGTTAACGCAAGCAGGGGATAACGGACCGGTCCGTTATCCCCTGCGTTTTTGTAGTTACCTATACTACTAGTCGCGGTTCATCACGCTCAGCAGCCGCAGCACCTCCACGTAGAGCCACACCAGGGTCACGATCAGGCCCATGGCGCAGAACCACTCCATATACTTCGGGGCCCGCATGGCCGCGCCGCGCTCGATGTTATCGAAGTCGAGCAGCAGGTTGAGGGTGGCAATACCGATGATGACCAGGCTGATGCCGATACCGAGCATCCCACCGTCGTGCAGGAAGGGCATGTTGACGCCGAAAAAGCGTAGGCCCATATCCAGCAAATAGACCAGCAGCACACCGCCCGTAGCCATGATGACCCCGGAGCGGAACTTCTGCGTCACTGTGATCAGCCCCGCCTTGTAGACGAAGAGCATCATGAACAGTAGGGAGATGGTGACCAGAATCGCGTTGAATACTAGACCGGTCCCGAAGCCGGCGGCGTAAATGGCCGTCACCGAGCCCACGAATAAGCCCTCCAGCAGCGCATAGACGGGTGCCAGCGTACCGGAAAGATTCGGCTTGAAGGCCATGACGAAGACCAGTACCAGACCACCGATGGCCCCGCCCCACATGAAGAGCGAACTGGGAAAGAGGAAGGAATACACCGCGGTACCCAGTAGGAGCAGGCCGAGGAGGAAGGTTTTATTAACGGCACCACTGACCGTCATCACGGTATCGTCGGCCCGGGTGATAAACCCGCCGTCGAGCGGTCGCTGAGATGCTTTGGTCAGCCGCTCCTCACTCAGGATGGGGTTGCTGGACTGTTTGAAGCGATCGGATAAGGACATGTAAGTTTGTTTAGTGTAGGAATAAAACACGCAACATCAACAGACGTTGTGCGTCACACAAAATACTGCACCGCCAGCTCGTAGCCCCTGAGCCCGAAGCCCACAATGAGCCCCTCGCACACCGCCGATATATACGAGTGCTGCCGAAAGGCCTCTCGCTTGTGCACGTTGGAGATGTGCACCTCGATGACCGGCGCCTCGATGGCCGCCACCGCATCCGCCAGCGCAATGCTGGTGTGGGTCAGCGCTCCGGCGTTGAGTACGATACCGTCGTAGTTGAAGCCGATCTCGTGCAACTTATCCAGCAGCTCGCCCTCGTGGTTACTCTGAAAGTAGCTCAGTTCCACGTCGGAGTCGACAAACTTGCCCTTCAGGTGTAGCATAAAGTCCTCGAAGGTATCCTCGCCGTAGATCTCCGGCTCGCGCCGGCCGAGGAGGTTGAGGTTGGGTCCGTTGATGATCATTACTTGTAGCATGGGTGGCGGGTTGCGGATAGTAAGGTAGGAGTGTTTGGGGTATTTGCGGTTACCTTGGGGGTGCGTCGCCAGTGGTCACGTTCTAATGAGCGAAGCGATCTAACGAGCCGACAGGCGATCTACCTTCCCGCAGAGAAGTCTACCCGCGAAGCGGTCTACTCCATGCTTTCCTCCTTCCTCCGCAACGCCCTCCTCCTCCTCACCCTCAACCTCGCCGTCAAGGGTACCTACCTCTTCGCCATCGAGCGCACGGTGCAGAACCTGCTGCCGGAGGCCGACTACGGGCTGTACTTCTCTTTGTTGGGGCTGGGTATGATTCTACAGATTGTGGCGGATGCCGGACTACAGTTATACAGTAGCCGTACGATCAGCGGGCACCGGCAATTAGTCACTAAGTACTTCCCCTACTTTCTGGTGTTGAAGGCAGTGTTAGGCGGGGTGTTCTTTATCGCGCTACTCGTGACGGGCTATACTCTTGGCTACCGTGGCGCGCAGATCAGTCTGCTCCTGCTCATCGGCACCGGGCAGCTGCTCAATAGTCTGGTTCTTTACCTCCGTTCCAACCTGGCGGGGCTGGGCCGCTACGGACTCGACAGCGCCTTTAGTATTCTGGATAAGCTGTGCATGATCGGGGGCATCGGCACGGTGCTGCTCTTCTTTCCCGGCTGGCTTAGCATTCAGCTCTTTGCGGGGACGCAGGTGCTAAGTTGGTCGATCACGGCCGTGGCCCTCGGCTGGCTGCTCCGGGGGAGGGTTTCTTTTCGCCTGCCTAAATTTCGTCCGGCAATGCTGTGGATGCTGCTGCGGGGTGGGGCACCCTACGCCCTGGCCATCCTGCTACAGACGGCCTACAGCCGCACCGACGCCATCATGATCGAGCGGCTGCTGCCGGCCGGGGCGGAGGCGGCGGGGCACTACGCGGCCGGCTACCGCCTGCTCGACGCCATCAATACGGTGGGCTGGCTACTGGCCGGACTGCTCCTACCCATGTACGCCCGCCTGCACGCCCGCCGCGAGGATGTTACGGAGCTGCTGCGCTTCAGTGTGCACCTGCTGGTGGGCGGCAGTCTGATCGTGGCGGTGGCGGTGGCGGCCTACGCCGGTCCGATCGTGAAACTCCTGTATAACTTCGCCGAGCCACGTACCGCTAGTATTCTCTTCTTCCTCGCCCTCACCTTCGTGGCCCAGTGCCTCAACTACGCCTACGGGGCGCTGCTGGGGGCCACCGGTCTGCTGGGTCGCATGAATTACATCTTCGCTCTCGGCATTCTGCTTAACGTAGCCGGCAACCTCTGGGCGCTCCCCCGCTACGGAGCTCCCGGGGCGGCGGCGGTGACGCTGGTGACCCAGACCTTCGTGGCCGTGGTGCAGGCAGTGCTGGCGCACCGATGGCTGCGGCTACCGCTGGCTACGGTGGGGTGGGGGCGGTTACTGGTGCACGGGGGAAGTTTGGTTTTTGTGGCTGTGGGACTATCCCAGGGCGAGCTAACTTGGTGGGTGGGCTTTCTTGGGCTCTGTTTCAGTGGCCTGACGAGTGTATTTTGGCTAAGGCTATTTGGGGTGGGGGAATTGGTGAGTTTGCTGCGGGGGCGGTAGTTTCTGCTCAACCCATTGAGCAAAATGTGTCCCAATCTGCAAAGTAGATAAAGCAAAATAGCCCCCCCAGCCAGCTCCAAAGTCCGATAAAGACCACGTGCATCACCGTTTCAAAGGGCTTACCCCGCCACAGTGCCGGCGAGTACCACAGCAGTTGCACCCCTAACCGCACGAGCCAGAAGACACCCAGACCCAAACAAATAAGCCGGCCGAGTAGTGTAGTCACTAACTCCTCCGCAGCCACCAGGCAAAGCACCCCCATCAGCCCCACCGTCAGTGCGATGAAGAAGGTATGCACCTGCATCATCTGCCGGTTGATCAGACTCAGGGGGCGCAGCTCGTTCTCCCAGTCGAAGTAGCGGGGGAAGATGACGTGCGCTAGCGCCAGCGCCACCAGGAGCCAGCCGGCTAGTTCAAGCTGTAGCAGAAGCATCGGCGGCAAGAATGAAAGTGGACACGAAGGGGGTAGTCTTACGCTCTTCCACCATGATAAAACCAACCGCGGCGAAGATGGCTAGCCAACTGCGGTGGCTATGAAAGTGGAGAAAGCCGATGTTGTATACCACAAAGTTAGCCACGTCGCGCAGGTGCTCGGTTACGTACACCCGCCCGCCAGGGGCCAATACGCGGCGGCACTCGCGAAAGAAATCTACCCGCTCTTCCGTGTCCCGTATTTCGTGGGCAGCTAGGGTTAGAAACAGGCGATCCACAGAGGCAGTTCCTAGGGGAAGTGCATCCGTAGTCACCGTTCGCGTACCGGGGTAGGGTGGATAGGCCCGCCGCGCCCGCGCGATGGACACCTCCGTATGCCGCGCCGGATCGTAAAAGTCCAGCACCACCAGCTCCGCCTCCGGAAACCGCTCGCGTAGAATACTGCTCGTTTCGTCGAAGCCCGCGTTGACGTTCACCACCCTCTTTGCACCTGCGGCCCCGCCCCCTGTGAAGTTGAGCCGGTAGAGGTCCGATAGGTCGTAGACGTAGGCCGAGGCCAGGAGGGAAACCAGGGTAGACCCTAGCACCAGCCCCGCCAGCCCGATTGCGTAAACACCCCAATTGACGGGAACCCACCATATCGCGCCGATACACGCAATGACCACCCCGGTGGCCAGGGCGTAGAAGTGCCAGTTGAAGCGTAGGATATTAGTTACACCCTGGAGGGGACGGCGGTGGTGTTGGTGCGGCTGTTGGGTTACGGTTGCCATCCCTCCGTTCTGCCGGCCCGCCAGTAGTAGGGTACGTCCGTGATCTGGAAAGCATTGACGGCGGGGGCGTCGGACAGCCCAAGCGTATCGAGAAAGCCGAAGTGCTGATCCAGTAGCCGCACCGGCCGCGGAGTCCAATTTTGCCGTACGCCCTCGACGGTGAGCACCTCCTGGGTGCGCGGCTCGTAGGTGAACGTGAAGGGCAGCGGTCCGGCGAAGCGGCGGGCCTCCTTCCAGTTAGCAAAGCAAGAGTTGGGCGGTAGGGGAGGGTCTTCTTCACTAGTATCCACCCGCACGTCGAAGTCGGAGCGCAGGGAGCGGATCAGGAGCCAGTCGCCGTTTTGCCGCTGCTCAATATCCGTGGTGGTATAGCCGTAGTGGGTGAACAGGTTACCGAGCCACTGCATACGTCGCCGGTTGGTCTCGGAGCGGAGGATGTAGAGGCCACGTAGGTTCCTGCCCGCCCGGTTGCGGTAGCGTACGAAGATGCGGTAGCCGATGAGGAAGAAGTCCTGGCCGAACAGTTTGGGGAGGGCGGCGGGGCGCAGGTGCCGGGTGTCGACGAGGGCGGCGGCGAAAAAGGCGGTCTTCCCGTGGAAAGTATCTGGCGTAAGGCAGGGGGGGAGTAGGGGCTGTACCCGGTTTACCGGCACGCCGAAGGTCACCACTAGGGAGGAGGCGAGGTGGGCACGGACGGGGAAGGGATGGTCCTGTAAGGGTCGCAGTAGGGATGGTTTATAATGTGAGCGTTGCGCACTACATGCTTAATGGTAAAATTATCAACCACAGATGGACACAGATTTGAGCAACCTCCGGTTGCCCTACTATAATTCGTTGCGACGTAAGTATAATCTGTGTTAATCCGTGTAATCTGTGGTTCAAAACAAAATCAGCAACGTAGTTGCGCGGCGACTTCACCGCCCCCGCCTAAAGTACCTCCACCACACCACCCCCACAAAGCCCAGCGCAAACACCCCGTTCCACCGCCCCCACAGCAGCAGCTCCGGCACTAGGGTCACCTCTAAAAGATTCATCAGTAACACCACGCCGATCTGGAGGCCTGCCGCTAGTCGCGGCCGGTAGCCGCTGACGATCCAGCAGGCCATGACGATTTCGCTCAGGCCGATGAGTACGGTGAGCTCGCGGGCGTAGGCGGGACCCAGAATGGCAGCTACGATTTCCTGGTGGCGGGGCACCAGGTTGAGGACCTTACAGTAGAGGCCGTTGGTGAGCCAGACGAGGGCTAAGCAGGCATCTAGGGGACGCCGGTCGGAACGGAAGGAGGGGAACATGGGTAAGCGGCTATGGGGTACCTTGCCGTAAGATGGTGATTCTGAGCAACAAGTGGGTATTTTGGCTTCAGCTCGTTGCGGCCTGGACGGTGGCCTTTGCGCTATTCAGTTTCATCCGTAATTATGGCTGGCCGGCGGCCGCAGGCTTTACCCCAGAAAACTACATCGCCCCGGGCTTGAACTTTACCCTGGGCTTGGTGGTCGGCACCGCCTACTTTTCGATCGAGTTGCTGATGAACCGGCGGGAGTTTCGCCGACTCCCCTTTCCCCAGTGGGCGGGACTGAAATCCGTACTTCACCTCCTACTTGCCTTCGGGCTTCTGGCGCTGGCGATCTTGCTCTTCCCGTACTTCAATGCTACGGCCGGTGAGGAGATCGTTTTTCGGGAGTTCTTCTTTAGCAACCTGATGCTCGTGTCGCTGGTGTATTTCTCCGTCGTGAGCCTGTTGATCACCCTCTTCATCCAGCTGAATCAAAAGCTAGGCCGGGGCATCCTGGGTAATATGCTTCTGGGTAAGTACCACCATCCCCGTGAGGAGGAACGCATCTTTCTCTTCATCGATCTGCGCTCGTCGACTACCATTGCCGAACGACTCGGGCACATGCAGTATAGCCGCCTGATCCAGGATTGCTTCGCCGACATCACCGACGCGGTGATTCGCCACCGGGCGGAGATCTACCAGTACGTAGGTGATGAGATCATTCTGTGCTGGAAATCGGCCGCCGGTATAAAAAACAACAACTGCCTGGAGGCCTACTTCACCTTCGCGGCCAGCCTAGACAAACGTGCCGCCTATTACCAAAAACAGTATGAACTGCGCCCCGTCTTCAAAGCCGGTGCCCACCTGGGCCGCACGACCGTAGCGGAGGTAGGGGTGATCAAACGCGAACTGGCCTACCACGGCGATGTGCTCAATACAGCCGCCCGCATTCAGAGCAAATGCAATGAACTCGGTGAGCGGCTCCTCATTTCTCGCGCCCTGGCCGGTTCTTTGGCCCTGGAGATGTACCACTGGGTCGATCATGCCCCTATCGAATTGATCGGCAAGCAGGAGGCCACGCAGGTGATCGGTGTGCGGCAGCGGGTTACTGACTCTCCTGCTGCTGTTGCCGTTCCCACTTCTCCCTGATCCGGGGCAGCTCCCGCTCCAGGTGCAGAAAGTAGTCCTGAATGTGGCGTAAGTCTTTATTGAATTTTGGACTGTCGGTCTGCTCCCGTAGCTTGAGCACCTTATTCATCGTGGCCACGAAGGGCGTGATGGTCGCGAAGCCCTCCTGAATCTGCTGCAGCCACTTCTGGGAGCTGACGCGGAAGTAGCGTTTCCGATCCCCGGGCTTGGTGATGTAATCTACCCGTCCCTCGTTCATGAGGCGCTTGAGTGCATTGCTAATTGTACTCTTACTGGCACCCAAAAACTCCTGGATAGCAAAGAACTCCATGGCGGGAGGATCGGCTAGTAGCAATAGGGAGAATACCCGGGCCTCCATGGGGGTCAGCCCCGTAGTCTCGAAAAAGATACCTATCTCCTCTACCCTGGTCTTGATGTTTTTCACCATCTGCTGTGGATACTTGCGGAGCTCGAAGCCGGCAAGTTCGATTGGTTCGGATTTGTTAGGTAACATGGTGAAATTGGTCTTGGTTGGTCGATACGTGATTAAAATCTTGAGGTTCTCAGTTGACTGTTTTGACGTATAATTATGGGCGTTACCTACCTGTAAACGGATTGTAGGAAACCCCCACACTGAAGTAGCCCGTCGACCCCTGCGTATTGCGGTAGAGGTAATCCTTATTAGGTTCCCCCTTCTCGGTCAGGCGGTTGCTCAGGAAGCTGGTCAGCCCGCCGCGTACGGTGAAGATGACGGCCTCGCTGAGCTTATGCTCGTAAATGAGGCCGGTGTTTACCTCCAGCTGGGAGTATTCAAAATCCTGGGCGAAGCCCGGTTGGTCCACCGCCACGTAGTAGCCACTGCCCCCGAAGGTCGTCCCCGCCGAAATCCGTCCCCGTTTACCGACCGCGCGCCGTAGCAGCACCCGACTGGGCAGTACGAAGTCGAAGGTGTAGGGCGAGTTCTTAAATTGGTGCTTGTAGCGAAATATGGGCAGAAAAGGAATTTGTGAGGTGGGGTCGATGATGGCGATCAGGCCCACGGCCACGGAGGTGCTCTGCGTGCTTTTCAGCGTCATGGTAGCTCCGGCCAGGCCCTTCAGGCGTTCGATGCCCTCATTGCCACCATCCAGGATCAGTCCGCCATTAATACTTAGGGGCTTGTCCCAGAGCGCGGTATTAAATATACCGTTCAATCCCGCTGAATATGCATTGAAATTATACACATCGTTTTCCACTCGCTCGCTGCCCAGGCGGCTCAGTTCGCGAAATTCCGTCTCGTCGAAGGTGTACTTCAGGGCAGTGGCGACGATGAATTTTTTGCTATAGTACACCGGCAGGTTCAGTCCCACCGTCACGCGGCGTTGGTTACCGATTTCACCGGTCTGGAATTCATCTCCTCCTATTTCGGCGGTATAGTCACGGCCCAGCGATTGCTGGTATTCAATGATTAGGGGGCGTATGCTAGGAAAATCGTAGGTAATCTCCCGGGCCGCCTGTAATGCCTGCTTAGCAGCTTGCTGCTCCGGCGTAAGACGACTTACCTCCGTACGTTGTGCAACCATCAGGGCGGGGCCGCAGGTGCAAAGTGAGAAGAGGAGCAGCAGAGTAGCTAATCGCATAACCGGACGGGAATAGAAATAGGGAAAAAAGAAAGGGGAGGGGGTCAACTAGATAAGACCCCGCTCCCCAAAACTCACTAACTGGATCCTCCTTAAGAATCCGGAAAGGCACTGCAAAAAAATGGTTACCGGCCGTTGCGGGCACTGCTCGAATACTCGGGTTCGAGTAGGAGGAAGTCAGGCGAGGTAGCGCGCAGACGGGCACGGTAGATTTCGGAGAGGTAACTTTCCTCCATGGCATAGAAGCGCATTACCTTGAGGGGAGCGATGTCCTTTTCGAACTTAGAGAAGTACTTCCGCTCGATGTCGTTTTCCTTGCCCTGGAAGTCGAGGTAGTCCTCGATGAAATCTGCGGTTTCGTTGCGCTCGTCGTTGCCCCCATCGTTTTCGTTCATCTCACGGAGGTAGTTGTTGTACAGCAGGCGGCGCTCGGCGTCAAGCTCCTCCTTCTCCTCGGTATACTCGCGGTATACTTCGTTGAAGGTGGTAGTCTCCTCGTTCGTCAGATCAAGCTCCCGCAGGGCATTGTCCCGCAAGTCTACGGAGAGCTGACTGCGATCCAGCTTCTCCTGCTGCTCGTCGAGCAGGGGGCGGTTGTTGCCCGTCTGGGCAAAGACGGTCAGGCTGAGGCTGCCCAGCAGGGCGGTGAATAGAATGGTTTTCATAATGCGGTTATTGAAAGTGAATGGATAGTTCTGTAGGTTCTTTATGTAGAGAACTAAGAGGATAAAAATTTTTAGTTGTCCCTATCGGCGAGTTGGTATTCTCGTTGTACCAGAGTGCGTAGCTGCTGTCGGGCCACGAAGACCCGGCTCTTGACGGTACCGATGGGAATATTGAAACTGCGCCCGATCTGGTCGTAGGGCATACCCCGCAGGTGGAGTAAGAAGGGGCGGCGGTAGATGTCCTTTAACTGATCCACGAGTTGAAGGATGGTATTGGACTCGATCGCTGCGGGCGCACTATTGTCGGTGGTGGCAGTGACCATCCAGTGGTCCCGGCGGGGTGCTTCCTGAAATAGTTCCCGCCTCCGCTTTTCCCGGCGGTAGTCACTGGCGAAGGTGTTGTACACGATACGCTTGATCCAGGCGCGCAGGTTCGTGCCCGGCTCGAACTGCTGTTCGTGCTTAAAGGCTTTATAGTAGGCATCCTGTACGAGGTCGCGGGCGGTGACGACATTATTGGTCAGCGTCAGCGCGTAACTAATGCACTCCTGATAAAGCTTTCCGTTGAGTTGCTGAATTTCCTGGGTGGTCATGTTTTGGGAATTCTTAATGCTACGTTGTGCACGTTAATGTATGAGTATAACTTACCAATGTATGATTGGTTCGGTAAATATAGAACTAACTATACTACTAAACCAAATCTGCCTCCACCTTTCGTTCCTTGATGCCAAAGAGTAACTTATAGGTCACCGGTACAAACAGCAGCGTGATCACCGTAGCGAAGAGTAGTCCCACCATAATGGCCACGGCCATCGGCTCCCACATCAGTCCGCCACCAAGGTAGAGGGGGATCAGGCCGAGGGTAGTGGTGAAAGTGGTCAATAAAATGGGGCGGAAGCGCTGCTTGCAAGCATCCACAATGGCGCGGAACTCGGCCTTACCCTCTTTTTCCTCGATCTCAATGCGGTCGATGAGTACAATAGCATTATTGATAAGGATACCGGCCAGGGAGATCACCCCCAGGAAGGCCATAAAGCCAAAGTAGGACTGGAACAGCAGCAGCCCCAGGATCACCCCGATAATGCCCAGAGGAATGGTCGCCAGCACGATGCCCATCTTGCGGAAGCTGTTGAACTGCACCATCAGCAAGAGCACGATGATGAAGGCCGCCAGGGGCAGCTTGTTAGCCACGGCCATCATGGCCTCGCTGCTCTGCTCACTCTCTCCACCCAGCTCGAAGGTGTAGCCCGCCGGCCAGCCCTCCTGTAGTTTCTGTAGCTGAGGAGTAAGCGCGGAGGTCACATTGGTAGCCGTGAAACCGTCGCGGGCGTCGGCACTGATGGTCATGGTCCGGTAGAGGTCACGGCGCTTGATCTTGGCGTACTGCCAGTCTACGTCTACGTCCGCCACCTGGGTTAGGGGCACGTTCTCACCAGACCCCTGGGCGAAGACATTGAGGCCCCGCAGATCCTGCACGGTGTAATTCTCGGCCCCGATACCGCGCATCATGATGGGGAGGGCGTCCTCGTCCTCCCGGAACGAACCGGCGTTATATCCGGAAAGGCTGGTGCGTAGCGACACGGCCACATCCTGGTTGGTCACCCCGGCCCGCTCGGCGCGCTCCTGGTCGATGTCGATGACCACCTTCTTGCTCTTCGGCCCCCAGTCGTCGCTGATGTTGGTCGCCTCGGGCATACCGTTGAGCACGCGCTTGATCTCGTCGGAGATGGCGTAGAGCCGGTCGACCTCCGGACCACTGATGCGGATAGCCACGTCACTGGCCCCACCACCGCCACCGGCCAGGGGGCCTACGGTAATGTCGGCATCCGGGAAGTTCTCGTAGGTGTATTCCTCCAGCTCATCGATCACCCGTTGATTAGCCTCGTAGCGGCTGGTATTCATCAGCACGTGGGCGTAACCGGTATTGGCCTCTCCGGGCTGGTAGCCGAGGTCATAGGAAGAGGGCCCCTCGCTGATGAAGCTGGTGAAGTCGGTGATGCCGTAGGCGTCCTCGTCGTCCTCCGGTACGATCAGATGCTGGTTGATGTAGCCCTCGATATCGGCCACGATCTCGGAGGTGCGGTTAATGTCCGTGCCCAGGGGCAGGTTCACGTTCATCGTCACCAGGTTGCGGTCGCTGTCGGGGAAGAAGATGAATGGAATTTGAGTGAACAGCGCCAGGGAGCCGATGAACATACCGATCACGAGGCCCAGCATCAACCAGGGGCGCTTGAGGGCCCAGTAGATGAGGTCGCCGTAGTAGTTATTGAGCTTGCCGAAGATATCCTGCTTGGGCTGCTCGTCCGCCGTATCCTCCGCACCTGCGTCCGCGCCCTCCTTCGTCTTGACGCGGATGAGCGCCACGCCCAGCATACTCACCACGGTCATGGCCATGATCCAACTACTAAGTAAGGCGAAGGTGATGACCACGAAAAGCGGGCCCATCATCTCCCCCATCGTATTCTCGGCCAGGAAAAAAGCCAGGAAGGCTGCCGAGGTGGTCAGCGAGGAAATAAGCAGCGGGATGGCCAGCTCACCCGTAGCGGCGTAGGCGGCCTTGCGGGGTTCCATGCCCTCCTCCATGCGCACCATCATGGCCTCGGAGATGACGATGGCGTTGTCGACCAGCAGGCCCAGGGCCATAATGAGAGCGGCTAGGGTGACCTGGTTGAGGCCCACATCGAAGAGGTTCATGAGCAGTAGCGTCATGACGATGGCCAGGGGGATGAGGCTCGCCACCACCAGCCCCGTACGCCAACCCAGGAAGAGGAACATGACGGCCAGTACGATGCCCACCGACTGCAGCACGTTGCTCACGAAGCCGCTCACGCTGGCCTGCACGAAGGCGTCCTGACTGGCGATGCGCTCCAGTTGCATGCCCAGGGGCAGGGTCTCGTTATAGACTAGTACACGGGCGTCGACGGCTTCGCCGAGCTCGATCAGGTTAGCGCCCTCCTTGACGGCCACGCCGACCACGAGGCCCTGCTGACCGTCCAGCCGCACGAGGCGCTCCGGGGGGTTGGTGTAGCCGCGGGTGATGCGGGCGATCTCGCCAAGTTTGGCCGTCTCGTCGCCGCTGAGGTTGACGATGGTGTTTTCCAGGTCGCTCAGGTCCTCGAAGTTGCCGGTGGGTTCGAGCACGACGCGCTGGTCGCCCACCGTGACCTCGCCACCGGGGAAGACGATGTTGGTAGCCGTGATGTTGCGCTGTAGCTCGTTGGCACTCAGGCCGTAGCGGGCCAGGCGGGCGTTGTCGAACTCGACGAAGATCTGCTCCTGCCGCAGGCCGCTGATCTCTACCTCGGCCGCGTCGGGCAGCTTGACCAGGTCGTCGCGGATGTCCTTGGCCTGCTCTTCGAGCTCGTCGAGGCTGTAGCCGCCGCCGGCCAGTCCGAGCTGGATGCCGTAGACTACGCCGAGGCCGTCGTCCTTAACGTTGATCTGGCCCACGCCGTCGGGCATAGTAGGTTGTAATTCTTCGAGCTTGCGGCGCAGGCGGTCGAAGACGGGCTGCATATTCTCCTTCGTCACGCTGGGTTCGAGCTCGACGCTGACCACGCTCAGTCCGGTGCGGCTCTCGCTGCTGATGCGCTTGACGGCGGCCAGCTCCTGGGCCGTGCGCTCGATCTGCTCGGTGACCAGTTCTTCCACCCGTTCGGCGCTGGCCCCGGGGAAGGGCGTCACGACGTTCGCCACGCGAATGGTAAAGGGCGGCATGGCGTTGCGGCTCAGGTTATTGTAGCCCACCAGGCCCATGATGGCGACCATGAGGACGATGAGGATGGTGACCCGGTTGTGGGTGATGGCTAGCTTGGCGATATTCATGGGGGGGGAGGTAGGGATGGGGGATGTGGGCGGGGACGCGGGTGCGAAGGCTACTCCAGAAGGCGGACTTCCATCCCGTCCAGCAGCTGCTTCAGGCCGGCGGTAGCGACCTTATCACCGGACTGGAGGCCGCTGGTGACCTCAAAGCCGTTGTCGTGTAGGGCGCCGATGGTGACGGGGCGCTTGTGGGCGACGTAGTTGGCACTGCTGTCGCTGGGGGTGAGCAGGTAGACAAACTTGGTCTCGGGCCCCTCGGTGACCGACTCGATGGGGGTGAGGAGCAGCTCGCCGTCCTCCGTGCCGTCGTTGAAGGTGAAGCGAATGCTGGCGGCCATGCCGGGGCGGATGGTGGGGGTGGACTCGGCAATGCGGATCACCACCGGGTAGCTGGGGGCGTCGCCCGAGGCGTAGGCCACCTCGCTGACCGTACCGTCGAACTCCTGGTCGTTGAGGGCGGGGAAGGTGATGCGCACGGGCATGTCGGTACGGACGACGCCGATGCGGCTTTCCGGGAGATTGACCTCCACCTCGGGGTCCTCCTCGGTACTGAGGATCACGATGGTCTTGCCGGAGCCGGCGTACTCGTTGGCCTCGGCGCTGAGGGTGGTGATGATGCCGGAGAAGGGGGGCCGTCAGGCGGGTGTAGCTGACCTGGTTGCGGGCGGCGCGTACTTGGGCGCCACTGGCATCGAGCTGACTGCGGGCGGCTTCGACCTGGGCCTGGGCGTTCTGGAATTGGCTGCGGGCCTGCTCGAATTCGCTCAGGCTCACACTGTTGCTCTCGTAGAGGCGGGTGGTGCGCTCGTAGGCGGCGCGGGCGGCGACGAGCTGGGTCTCGGTACTCTGTAATTGGGCCTGGCTGGCCTCGTACTGGGCCGAGGACTGGCTACTCTGTACTTCCAGGTCGGCGGGGTCGATAGTGGCGATCAGTTGGCCCTTCCTTACGCGCTCACCGAGCTTGACCGGCAGACTCCGGATGGTGCCGCTGACGCGAAAGGAAAGGGGGGTCTCGCCGGCGGCGGTGGCTACCCCGGTATACGTCTGAGTAGTTGTGCCGTTGTCGGTCATGACCTCGCCGTAGCGGATGGCGCGGGTACGGGTCTCGACTTTCACCTCCTCACTGCCGCCGCAGGCGGTGAAGAGGAGTGGGAGGAGGATGAGGGGTAGATATTTCATTGTTGAATTAATATTCCATAAAGCGGCGCAGGAAGTCGGTCTGGTCGGCGGGGCCGGAGAGGAACTGGTAGCTGCCGGTGGAGCGTTGCAGGGCGATGAAGTCGGCGACGAACTGGTAGCCGGCATTGGTGGCGTTGATGTTGGACTGGAGGGTGACGTTCTGGGCGTCGACCAGGCTGGTGACGTTAGTGGCACCGGCCCGGTAGAGATCCTCGATGATGCGGAAGTTAGCCGTGGAGGTCTCGGCAGCCTGCCGGGCCAGATTGAGGTTGCGGTAGCTGGCCACCATGGTTTCTACGTCGGAGTAGAGGCGTTGGAGGAGCTGATTTTCGAGATCCTGCCGCTGGGTCTGGGCCTGGAGGACGGAGACGCGGGCGCGCTCGGCCACGAACTTGCGGCGCCCACCCTGAAAGATGGGGATGGCTACGTTGAGCCCCACGGTGTAAGTGCTGCGGGGGCGGTCCTCGCTGGCAAAATCGAAGCCGAGGTCTTCGGGCAGGGGCACGGTGCCGTAGTTGGCTACCCGGTAGTTATACTGTCCGTTGATGGCTACCCGGGGCAGGTAAAATGCGCGCTCCGCGGAAAGTAACTGGCGTTCCTGGGCATTGATGGCGGCATCGAGCTGATCGAGCGCCGGGAGGTTATGGCGGGCTTCGTCGGCGAGGAAGTTGGCCAGGCGGTCGAGGTCGCGTGGGCTATTGAGTAGTGGTAGGATGGTCTGGCCCACGAGTCCGAGTAGGGTGTCCTGACCGGTGAAGTCCGGTAGCTGAAAATCCTCGTTGATCGGACGGTTGAGGAGCTGGTTGAGGTTGTAGCGGGCCTGGGCGAGCTGGGCCTGGGCGTTGTTGACCTCGATCTTATTGAGGGCCAGTTCGCTTTCCCAGCGGTAAACGTCGGTGGCGCCCCCGGCCCCAACTTCCTGTTTCGTGGTGGCGGAGTTGAGGTTAGCACGGGTGACGGCCAGGTTTTCGTTCTGTAGGTCGGCAAAAACCTTGGACTGAAGGACATTGAGGTAGGCGGTGGCCACATCGAGTACGACGTCGAGCTGGGTCTGCTCCAGGGCGGCCTGCTGGCCTTCGAGCAAAAAGCGGTTGATGGCCACATTCGCGAAGGCCGGTTCGGAAAGGATGACCTGGTTGAGGGTACCATTAGCCGTCCAGTTGTACTGCCCCTGCTGTCCGAAGGAGCTGGCTACGGTTTGTCCATCGAGCCGGGTCACGGTGGTGGCGGCCTCCAATTGGGGCAGCAGGTCGCTGCGGGCGATGTCAACTTCGGTGACCGCCAGGGCTACGTCGTAGGCGCTCAGGTCGTAGCCGAGGTTATTGGCCAGTCCTTCGAGTACGGCGCCCTCCAGGGTAAGGGTGCGGGCATCGGGTAGGTCGTTGGGATTGAGTAGGGTGGCACCGGAGAGGGTTTCCCAATTAGGATATATGTCGGCCCGGCGGGCTACTGCCATATCGATGAGTAGCTCGGAGGTGTAGGTAGTGAGCTCGGTGCTGAGTTCGGCGGTGGGTAGCCCGTCCATGATCCGGAGGGCATCCAGGGCCACGCGGCGGGGTAGCTGTTCCAGGTTTTCCGTGCTGGAGTAGGCAGCCAGTGCCCCCCGGGAAAGCAGGGGCTGGTCCAGGAGTGAGAAGGTGGCCACGCCGCGGTCGGCCAGGCTATCGAGTAGCGTGATCTGCTCGCTTAGGGGCATGCTACCGGTCAGCGGAGTGAGGTAAACCGCCTGGCTACCGCCGATTTCGGCCAGGGCGGCAGCCGCGGTGGGGCCGGCCTCTACGTAGCGCACCGTGACGTCGGACAATTCTGCGTCGATCACCTCGGTCATTCCCCGGCGCATATTTGGGGTGGTAAGCACCGTTAGCACGTCATAGTCAACTAGCTGCCGTAGCGTGCGCAGGTCCCGTCCGATGTCGAAGGGCGACTGAATGAAGGTAAAATTCCCCACCCCGGTACCCTCCGGCCCGCCCTGCCGGCCGGTAGCCAGTACGACGGCCGCGATACTGGGCCGGGCATAGGTGCCCCGTTCCATCAGTGCGGTACTGGTAGCCAGACCGGTAGCCACGACGATATCGGCACTACGGTAGGCTTCCTGAATGCCGGACTCAATGGCCCCGGGCTCCCCCCAGTGTACAGGGTGCCGAGGTCAAGCTGGTAGCGGCTGGCTAGAATGGCTTCCAGCTCACTACCGATGAGGCTATCGAGACTGGGCTCCCCGGCAGCACCGGCGTCAGAAAGCATCGTCACCCGCAGGGGGGACTGGGCAAAGGCCAGCAGACCTAGCACGAGCCAGAAAAATACGAGAAGCAGGTAGCGGATGGAACTGACATAGCGCAGCGGGATGCCGTCCTTGTCGAGCTCCCCCGGCGGGCGGGATGATTTCATGTGCAGTGAATATAGGTAACGTTACAACGCAGCGATGTTTCTTTAGTTCGGTAACTTACGAACAAATTAAACAAACTTACGCTATTCTTTACAATGGAAGGCCCACCGTAGGTCACTACAGTGGACCGTCAGAAAACAGTCTCTCAGAAAACCTAATACTTCTTACTGTTGCTGGGGACCGACGATACCGAAAAAAAGAAATCCGGTAAGGACCCGCATCCGCTCGTTAGCATCGGGAAACATCGCGATGCAGGCTTCCTGGGACATGAGTTCACTCATTTCATCCATCATATAGAGGATGAAGGGTACATTAAGGGAGTCAGAGACCTCTCCCTTGCCCATACCACGGTAGAGGTGGTGGGATAGGATCGCCTGCCGCTGCTTTCGGTGCCGATCCAGCACCTGGCGGCTGCGGGAATCGGTCGACTGAAACAGCTCTTCGATGAACGCTCCGGAGATTTCCTGGGAATAGGTGGCCTTCCAGTTCATGATGTTGTAGAGCCGGTCGGTCAGGGACTTATCCTGCTCCAGCAGCGCCTGGTAGCGCTGTAGCCCGGTGTCCAGAAACTGTTGTAGGATAAGCCGACCCACCGCAGCCGTGTCCTCGAAGTACTGGTAAAACATACTTTCACTTACTCCGGAAAGTGCGCAGATATCCGCGACGGACACCTCGGTGCTACCCCACTCCTGGAACAGGCTACGCGCTGCGGCGACAATATCGATGGCGGCGGATGTGGTGGTACTAGACTCCATAGGGGTGCATTTGAAAGTAAGGAGGGGAAGACGGCAAGTGGGGTTGCCCGTCCGTTTACCGAAGCCAGGTCTTTGCGGCCTCCAGTTGCGCACCGGGGAAGTATTTCATCTCAAGACCGGGGGTAACGAAGTCCGCTACGTTAACGACCGTACTCAGGTCTTTTTTGGTGACCAGCGCTACCCGTTCGATGCGGGAGTAGTACTTCACCTCGCTCTTGATGTCTTCCCAAAAGCCACGTAGGGTGAAGCCATCGAAATCGGTCACGTGGATCAACAGCCGCAGCTCGTCGTCGTCCCCCTCCTCCTGCGCCAGTTGCGTATCGATGCGCTGATTGATGAAGTCGTAATCCGCCCGACCGAGCGTACCGGCTATCCGGATGCCGAGGGCGTGCTGGCCCGCGACGTCGAAGGAGGTCACGTTGCGGGTAGCATCGGCCATAGACGCACCGAGCCACTGCATGGCCCGCTCGCGCTGGTCGAGGGTAAAGGTTTTCACGTCCATAGTAGGAATGAAGAAGCCCTCAATATCGGCCAGGGTGGAGAGCCACTTCTTATTCGTCATGATAGCGTATTTCTCCACCTGCCGGACGAGCCCGAGCTGGTGGCCGAAGTCCTTAAATACCCCGGTGATATTGGTGATGCCGTCGAGCGATTTGACTACTCCCAGAAGTCGGATCTTGCCCTGCCGGTCGGCGGATTCCTTGATCTGGCTGACGACCTCGTTGACCTTGCGGCCGTCGAAGGTGCCATCGATCGTGTAGCTGACGATATCGGGTTGGGTGGTAGTGGCAAAGGTGATCATGGAAATAATTTGTAGGATGAAAATTTAGAATTGTTGGTTGTCGCCGCCCTCTTTCTGGTCCTCGTTGCGCACGCGGCTGCGGCGGTTCTGGGCCTTGAAATCGATGGCACCGAACTTGTGGGTCAGATTGATGCCGAAGCTGCGAAAGGGAATGGTGAATTCGGAGGTCTGGACAAAGTCCGGCCCACTCAGGTCGGTACCAAATACCTTGTCCTCGCTGAAGGGCTCGATGATGCGGAGGCCCACGGCCGTCCGCTCGCTGATGTCGTAATTGGCCCCCATACCGAAGATGCTGAAGCCGGGGGTGTTACCCTGTAGGGTCTGCTGGGGCCCGCGGCCGAAGGCGAAGAAGTCCAGTCGCAGTTTATCGGTGAGGGTGTAGCTGCCGCCGGCGTTGCCGCTGATGACGTTGGCCGAGCGTTCGAGCTCCTCGCCCCCGACGATACCCGTACCGTTGTAGCGGCCGTAGTTGAAGCTACCCCGCAGCTGTAGTTTCTTGAACAGCGTGAAGGAGGTGAACACATTAGCTCCGTAAGTATCGCTACTGCCGATATTGAGGAAGGTAGTGGTACTGGCGATACCCTCGTCCCCCACGCGGAGGAAGGATTCGATAAGGTCCTCGGTCTGGCGCAGGTACACCGAGGCATTGAGTACTACCCCCTTGATGTAGGTGTTGTAGGCCAGCTCGTACTGGTTGACGAGCTCGGGCTCCAAATCGGGGTTACCGATTTGCAGGCTGTTAGGGTCGGAAATGGTGGTGAAGGGGTTGACGTAGAAGAGGCTCGGCCGCTGGATGCGCTCGGTATAGCTAGCCTTCAGGTTGCTGAACTGGTTGAGCTTGCGGTTCAGGATGATGCTAGGCAGAAAATTCTGGTAGCTGTTCTCGAAACTAGGGTTCTCACTGCGGAACTCCCCACCGATCTCGGTCGATTCGTAACGGGCACCGGCCACCAGGCCCCATTTTTCCCCAATGCTTACGTTGAAGCTCAGGTAGGCGGCGTAGACATCCTGGTCATAGAGGAATACGTCCGTCAGGGTAGGATCGTCGCTGAATGCACTGTTGTCGTTCGGCTTCACCTGGGTGCGGTAATCGCTGTCGATGCGGCGCAGTACGGCCTTTACGCCGGTCTCCATCTTGATGGCTTCCGACCAGGGGTGGGTGTAGTCGAGCTGGCCGGTGTACTCCAGGTTGGTGCCGTCGTTGGTGTTGATGAGATCGCGCTGGTAGATGGGCAGGCCGCCGCTCTGGTCGACGGTGTTGTCGGTGCGGCTTTCCTGCCCGCTCAGCTGGAAGGCCACGACCAGTTCGCGGCCCTCCTGATCGGGGAAGGTCTTACGGTAGTCCAGGGTAGCGTCGAAGCCGCTATTGTCGTTCTCGCTGTCGTTGAAGCGGTCGAAGGTGATATTCTCGGCGCTACCGAAATTGTCGATCGTGCCGAAGGTGGTACCGTCGTTGCTGCGACTAAAGCGATTGTACCGGCCGCTCAGGTTCAGGCTATTGTAAGCGTTGAAGTCGTAAAAGGCACCCAGGTTACCGTTGAGACCGAGGATCTGGTTTCCGTTGGTCCCCTGCTGGGTAAGGGTACGCACCGGGCGGCCGTCGACCAGGTCGGTGCGCAGAAAGTCGATCGTACCGTCGCGTTTCCAGGACCAGAAGGCGTTGGCCCCGCCGTTGATCCCGAAGCGTCCTAGCAAGGAATTTACGTTCAGGCCGGCGTTGTTCTGCCGGGTACCGATGCTGGAGTTTACCGTACCGGTAAAGCCCTGGGCCTCCTTTTTCTTGGTGATAATGTTGATGATTCCGCCGGAGCCCTCGCCGTCATAGCGGGCCGAGGGGGTGGTGATCACCTCCACCGACTTGATCTGGTCGCTCGGGATGCTCTTAAGTGCATCGGCCACGCTGCTGGCGAAGATGGTGGAAGGGCGGCCGTTGACCAGTATGCGGAGGTTCGAGGAGCCGCGCAGGCTCACGTTGCCCTCTAGGTCGACGCTGAGCAGGGGCACCTTACGTAGCACGTCGCTGGCGTCGCCGCCCGAGTTGGTGGCGTCCTTTTCGGCGTTGTAGACGAGCTTATCGATGCGGTTTTCCACCAGGGCGGATTCCCCCACTACCTCTACGCCCTCCAGCAAGACGGCGTCGGTACCCAGGGCGATCGTGCCGAGGTCCAGATCGGGACTCTTGGGGGTGGTATTCACCTCCGGTAGCGTCTGCTCCTCGTAGCCGATGAAGCTGATACGGAGCTGATAGTTACCCGTGGGTACGTCGGAGAGGCGGAAGCTGCCGCCGGCCTCGCTAACGGTGCCGGTAATCTGCTTTTCCCCCTCGGCGGAGAGCAGCACGATCGTGGCGTACTCAACGGGGGTGGCAGAGGCGGCGTCCGTAATGGTGCCCCGGATGCTGCCTTTGATGCCGCTGGTCGCGGCGGGGCGCTGAGCTAGCAGGGTGCCGCTCAGTAACAGCAGCGTAAGCAGAAGAGTAATCGTGTGTTTCATATTAGTGGATATGGCCGTTGTGGGCCGTCGGGGTGGCAGTCAGTTTGGCGGCGAGGTTTTTATGCACGAGCGTGCGGTGGGGGAAGGGTATTTCGATGCCTTCCCGATCGAAGCGCTGCTTAATGGATCTATAGAGGTCGTTGCGCATCCGAAAGCCGGTCACGTAGGTAGCCGCCCACACCCAGGCCCGCAGGTTGACGCTGCTGTCGCCTAGGCCGATGACCTGTACGTCGACTACCGGCTTGCCGTCCTTCTTCTCCCGCTCGCTGCGGTTGTCGATGAGGTAGTCGTGGGCCGTAGCCTCCTCGCGCATGATCGCCATGGCCCGGTCGATGTCGGAGTCGTAGCTGATGCCGATCTCGACAAACTCGCAGGTCCGGTACTCGGTGAGGGTGTAGTTCTCGATTTTCTCCTTGTTGATGATGGCATTGGGGATCACGACGCGCTTATTTTGGAAATTATTGATGACGGTATGGCGAAGGGTAAGGTCCTCGACGCGGCCCACGGTATCGGTTACCTTGATCACGTCACCCAGGCGAAAGGGCTTGAAGAAGGCGATGAATAGCCCCCCGATCACATTAGCGAAGGCCTCCTGGGCGGCCACACCGATGATGAGGGCCAGCACACCGGCACCGGTTAGGGCGGTGGTGGCCAGGTCGCGGGCGGCGGGAATGGCTAGGGCCGCCAGGACGATGCCCGTGGCGTAGATGCCCACCGTAGCCAGGGAGTTGAGGTATTTGTAGGTCGTAGTATCCTGCCGATCGCGGAGGCTGGTGGCCTTGATCCGTCGGTCGAAAAAGGCGCTCACCACCGCGGAAAGAATGATTGTAGCCATCATTACAAAGGCGATCCAGGTCACCCGCAGGATGTGCTGGTTCATCGCGGCGAACTGCTCGCGGTCCAGAAAGGCATAGCTGATCAAGCCGGCCCCGAGCACCAAGACGAAGACCTTCAGGATCTTGCGGATAGTGGGAAGCACCACCGGCTTTTTACCCCGTGCCTCCAGCCGGTGGATGACCATTCGGATACCGAAGTGGGCTCCCGACCACAGCAGCGCTACTGTAAGTATGACGAGGATGATCCAGGTGATGTCCTGAGTAGTGAGGGTGAGTGATTCCATTAGCACGGTGGTCGTGGCTAACTAACAACACTTCTGTTCGTATAGTTCTCTTGATACAGAACTAATTATACTATGACGCAAAAGCGTTGCACCTGCGGCCCCGCCCCATTTGGTACCTTACCTGCCTTAATCGTAGGAATTATGCCGGGTCGTCACTTCATACTAGCCCTTCTGCTGTTGTACCTACCCGTCCTGTACGGACAGCCAACTCGCCGGCCCGTAGACTACGTCAACCCCCTCACCGACACCCACCAGTCCCGCTGGTTCTACTTCTCCTCGGCCAGCCGACCCTTCGGCATGGTCAACCTCAGCCCGGACACCAACGTCAAAGGCAGCTGGAACTCGGGCTACCTCTACGACAGCACCACCGTACGCTGCTTCAGTCACGTACACGCCTGGCAGCTCAGCGGCGTACCGGTCATGCCGACGACGGGCGAGATGCTGGGTCACCGGGGCATGGACGCTACCCAGAGCAGCTTCTCCCACACCACGGAGCAGGTCACGCCGGGCTACCATAAGCTCCACCTCGACCGCTACGACGTGGACGTAGAGCTCACCTCCACCACCCGCGTGGGTCTGCATCGCTACCGCTTCAACGGGGAGGGCGCGCGCCACCTACTTTTCGACACCGGGGCCTTCCTGGCGCACGATTCGACCGACTATAGCCTGGTACGCCGCGTCTCGCCCCGCGAGTTGGAGGGCTACGTGATCATGGGGCCTACCCACCGCCGTCCGAAACCCGTAAAACTCTACTTCATCGCGCAGCTGGACCGGGACATAACCGCCTTCGGGGGGTGGCGGGCGGGGACGCAGGTGCAAACCAATGGCGAGGTGGCCGGTAAGGACGTGGGGGCCTTCGTCAGCTTTGACTCCACGCTTACCGAGCTACACCTCAAAGTGGCCCTCTCGTACACTTCCCTCGCGGCTGCCCGCGCTAACCTTGCTGCCGAACTTCCGCACTGGGACTTCGAGCGGGTACGCCAGGAGTCCCGGGAGGAATGGAACGAGATGCTGAGCCGGGTGGAGGTAAGCGGCGGCACCGAGGCGCGTACCGTTAAGCTCTACACCGACCTCTGGCATGCCCTACTGGGCCGGCGCATCATGAGTGACGTGGACGGCTCCTACGTTGACAATACCGGTGACACCGCCGTGGTGCGCGTGGCTAGTAACGGCTACCCGCACTATAATTTCGACGCCTGGTGGGGCAGTCACTGGTCGCTTAATATCCTCTGGTCGCTGGTCTACCCCGAGATCATGGCCGGCTTCTGTAACACCATGGTGGATATGTACCGCAACGGGGGGCTGATCCCGCGGGGGCCCTCGGGAGGGAACTACACTTACGTGATGATCGGCGACCCGGCAGTGAGCTTCTTCGCCGCGGCGCTGAATAAGGGAATTGACGACTTTGATGTCGAAGCAGCCTACGAGGGCCTGCGCAAAAATGCCTTCGTAGGGGGCATCCGTGACCACGCCGGCTACGAGCACCGCACGCCGGCCTTCGGGGGTGGGATGCAGTACTACGAGGAGCGCGGCTACGTACCGGAGGGGATTCCTGGCCCCGGGGGGCACAAGGACGGTGCGAGTATGACGCTGGAATACGCCTACCAGGATTGGTGCCTCGCCCAGATCGCCAAGCGGCTTGGTAAGGAGGAGGACTACGCGTTTTTTCTGACTCGCTCGCAGAACTATCGCAACGTTTGGAACCCCGCTACCGGCTATATGCACCCCCGGGAACTGGATGGGAGCTGGATGAAGGACTTCTCCCCGGTGGTGGATAGCTTCAGTGCCCGTGGCTTCTGCGAGGCGAACTCGGCGATCTACAGCCACTACGTGCCCTACGATGTGCCCGGACTGATGGAGCTCTTCGGGGGGCAGCAGGCCTACGTTGATTCCCTGAACAGCTCCTTCGAGCGGGCGGCGGCGGACTGGCTGAAGTCGGCCGATAAGGTACACGCCGCCAACTGGGTCGACTACGGCAATCAGCCCGGAACCGCCATGGCCCACCTCTTTAACGTGGCCGGCGCACCCTGGCTCAGCCAAAAGTGGGTGCGCGCCATCAAGGACACCTACGCCGATACTACGGCCTACGGGGGCTACCACGGCGATGAGGACCAGGGGCAGATGGGCGCGCTGGGGGTGCTGATGGCCGTGGGACTGTTCAGTGTGGACGGCAGTGCGGCGGTGGCGCCCAGCTACGAGGTAACTACTCCGGTATTTAAGCGAGTGGTGTTGCACCTCAATCCGGACTACTATTCAGGCGGGCGATTCGTGCTGCGGGTAGTGGGCGAGCCGGAGACGGACATCTACATTCAATCCCTGGAACTAGACGGAGTGCCGTGGCAGGGCGTGCGCATACCGTTTGACCGGGTGCGTACTGGAGGAGCGCTAGTTCTACGGGTAGGCGCACGGCCAGTGAGGCAGCGATAAAATGATGGGGAATAAGATTTTGTGGTTAATTTTCCCAACATTGGGAAAAGTTCGGAGTTTTGAACCCACATCTAACTAACCAACAAACAACATGAAACAGCTACTCTCTGTAGGGTTCGCGCTACTCCTCCTGGCCTGTAGCCCGCGCACTACTACCAACACTAACGGTACCACTACTCCCGGTACCATCACCCCTTCTACTACTACCGGTCGTAATGGCGCAACGGGCAGCACCGGTACGGGGGGATACGGCGCTAATAGCACCAGTACGACCGGTTCTGATATGAGTGGTTCCGGCACTACGGGTACGGGCACTACTGGAACGGGTACCACCGGTACCGGCACCACGACGGGTGGGTACGGCACAACTGGTACAACAGGTACGACCGGCGCGGGTACCACCGGCACCACGACGGGAGGTTACGGTACAACTGGTACGGGTACCACTACAACGGGTACAAACGGATCTACGACTGGAGGATATGGTACGACTGGTACGGGCACTACCGGTACTACCGCAACGGGTACGACTGGCTCCACGACCGGGGGATACGGCACGACTAGCACGGGAACCACTGGTACAGGCACGACTACCTACGGCAGCGATGGAACTAGTATGAGCAATGACGGTCCGGGTGCTGATGAGACCCTCCAGCATACCATGAATGAGGTAAAGTCTAATGGAGGCAACATAACCGCCATACCCAGCAGCGCCGCCGTATCGATCATCGACTCCTGGATCAGCAAGCTACGGGACGTGGACGACAGCGACGGCATCGTCTCTAACCTGGAGAGACTCAAAGGCGAGCTAAGCAACAGTAGTAGCATCGACGGAGCTAAGGTCTCGCAACTGCTCTCCAGTCTGGCTAGCGAAACCCGTGAGCTTGCCAGTGACGACGAAAGCTTTACCGCCCTGGCCAACGCACTGGATTCCGGGGCTTCTAAGCTGAGTGGAAAGTAGACCCATCAATTTTACCCCAGTGTTAAAAAGTGGCCCTACAGCATGCGCTGTGGGGCTACTTTGTTTTAGGCTCCCCGCTGGATAGTGGTCTCACAACGTAGAAGCCAAACACGGAAACTGGGGGAGGCAAAATAATTCACAACATTGCGTGCAAATCTTGGTTCCACTTAAAACCTTTCAAACCAAACCAACAACTATTATGCGACAGTTTATTCTTCTCGTGTTTGCCTTTGCGATTCTGGCCTGTAGCCCACGGCCCAATGATGGCGATGCCAACACTACCACCGACGACCAAACCCGCCCCATGACGGACCGCGAGGTTAATCCCCAGGGCCTCGACAATGAGGACATGACCGACGGCATCGACCCCAACCAGAGCATGGATGCAGACGCCATGGGTGGCACGGATGCCCAGGTACAACAGACCATGGACGCCGTGCAGGGTGCCGGTGGTGACATCACCGCCCTGGCTCCCAGCGCCGCCGTTTCCAACATCGACTCCTGGATCTCTAAGCTTGACGGTATGGACGGTACCGACGGTATCGTCTCCAATCTGCGCACCCTTAAGGACGAGCTCGGTGCCAGCACCATTGATGGCGGCAAAGTATCCGGTCTGCTCTCGCAGCTCGCTAGCGAGACCCGCGAGGTAGGCAGCGGCAACCAGGGCCTGACCATGCTGGCCAGTGCGCTTGACGCCGGCGCTAGCAAGCTGGGTGGTAAGTAATCCTTAGCTACACTCGTAGTACTGACTACGGATAATAGCCCTGCGGCCTTTGGCTGTGGGGCTATTTTTTTGGGGGTGGGTTATGGGTCCTGGCATAGGACATTAGTCTCCATCTGCATCGTTGACCGTCAATACCACGCCAATCGCGCTGCTCAGATCGACCCGTATGAGCACTAGCAGCGCCCGGAGATCATCTACTAAAGCACGAACAGCAACGGGATTGGTGAGAAGAAGGTGGTTCAGGTCAACATCGCCAAGGTCCTGCAGTTGAGAATCTACGCGTTCGATCGCCTCATTGATGGCCGGACCGACTGACTTATTACCCAGTACTAACAGGTAGTCATCAAAGCCATAGTCGGTGATGCGCTCCGCCCCCCCGTAGTATGCCCGTTTCCACTCACCGAATCCAGCGCGTAAGCAGTCGCTAGAAAGATCAGCATAGGGGGTTTCAACGGCTTGCGGATTGATGGCTGTTCCATTCAGCTCGCCCAGCGGAGCCCGTAGGCGAAATCGGATGCTCTTGTCAAGATATGCAATCAGACCGTTAGTAAAGATATTCTGGCCGCCGTCAGTGCTCAGTGTAGAATTGGAAGTAAAGTCCGGCCCGGCTTCCTTCCAGCGCCGTTGTAGCTCACGGGCAGTGGTGAGTAGGTAGCGAGTGGTAGCTCGTAGGTAAGCCCGCCGGGAGGGGTTGGTAGAAAGGGCAGTCAGGGCTCCATCACCGAAGAGCAGGTACTCGAGGGCAGCCAGCCCAACGACGGAGGAACCCTTAGCGGCAATAAAGGCCTCGTCGATGGGCTCGCCCGTTAATAGCTTTTCTTCCAGCGAGACAGTGTCCGCTGGCCAGCGGTGGATGCGGGTGGCGAGGAAGAAATCGCCTACCGGGCCAAAATCATAGACCTCACAGCGCTTCCACTGTAAGGTAGCTACCCGCCAGGAAGCCTGCACCGCCATAAGCCCGGCCGAGGAGGGGGCTTCACTGAATACCTCGGTAGTGTTCAGAAGGGCTTCCGTAGCGGCTACGAAGTCGCCGTGACTGGGTAACACCCCGTTTTGGTACACCGATACCAGCTGCTGGCCCCGCGGGTCGGCATAGTCAGGGGAGTTAGCATCGGAGTTCTCACAACCGAGTGCAACTAAGAGCAGAAGCAGCAGGAGATAGTGCATTAGAGTGAATTGAGAAAAGCAAGTAGATCAGCCCGTTGCGTCTCCGTCAAAGCCGTGAACGCCGCGCGACTTTGCTCCGCTTCGCCGCCGTGCCAGAGAATTGCCTCGCTGAGGTCGCGCGCCCGGCCGTCGTGCAAGTAGCGCGTGTGACCATTGACGATGGCGAACAGGCCGATACCCCACAGGGGCGGGGTGCGCCACTCCCGCCCATCCGCGCGGAATTCGCTGAATCCGTCGGCCAACCCGTCACCCATATCGTGCAGTAACAGATCGGTGTAGGGCCGAATGGTCTGCCCCGAAAGCTCCGGAATGCTGGGGTGCGCGCCGGTGGTCAGCTGGGAGCGGTGGCAGGTCTGGCAGCCGAGCTCACCGAAGAGGTCCCGACCGCGCAGTACGGGCTGCTCTTCCCAGTCGCGCCGACCGGGCACAGCCAGGGTGCTGGAGTAGAGTACGACTTTCTCTAGGGTCTCTCGGGAAATTTCGGGCCGGCCGCCGTCGGGTAGGTCATCACAGTCGATGCTCGGCGGACAATTCTGCACGGGGAAAAGCTCGGAAGTAATGCCTAAATCACCCGCAAAGGCGGAAGCCACCTGTTGACGTACGGAGGGTTGATTGGCTTTCCAGCCAAAGCGGCCGGCGCGGTATTTGCCGGTCTCTACGTCGTATACGTAGTTGACCTCGCCGCTGATGCCGTCATGGTCGCGGTCGTCCGGGTCGGCCAGGGAGAGGAGGGTAGCCTCATCGATCGCCTCTAATAATCCCATACCGACCATATGATTGGCTACCCGGGGGGAGATGTGAGTAGCGGACATCGGCCCCTGCGTCAGGTCACTAATCTCGTACCGCGGCTGGAGGAGTTCGTACTCCCTACCGTCGGTAAAGGCCCCTACGATAGCTTCGTAAGTGATGCTGAAGCTTCCCTCGGTGGGAACTCCGAGGATGCTCTGGTCCTGTAATTGGGAACCATAATACACGTCTGGAATTATATCACCGGCCAGCGTATTCCCCTGGCTGAGCCGTAGCAGCAAACCGTGACTGGTCTCCCCGGTGACATTAGGTGGCCGGCCGCGTCCGTCTCGAAAGTGGCAACCAGAGCAAGAGCGAGCATTGAAGAGGGGTCCCAGGCCGTCACGCGCGGTGGTGGAGGCGGGTGCGGTGACCCAGTTCTGGTTGAAAAGCGAGTTGCCTGTAAAGAAGGTTAGCCCATCCGCAGCCGAGAGGTTAGGAGCCTGAAACCCAAAGGCAGTGGCGGAGGTGGCAAGGACGGTAGTCTCGCCCCCCGAACGTTCCTCGTCCGGCTCGGCAAGTAGGCCGGACTGATCTTTGGTGCACCGGGCGAGCAGCACTACGACCAGCAGCAGGCAGTAGAAAGTGAAACGACGGTTCAATGCCTTGTGGATTTGGCGATTATTCAGTGCCTACTTCCACGCCGATAGCGTTACCGGCCTGGGCGATGCGGTCGCCCAGGGTACGCAGGGCAGTCACGGCGGCAAGCACGGCCGGCCGGTCATCGTCATTTGAGATAGCTAGGTCGAAGGGGATGGCCGTGGCTTCGATGGCAGCCTCCGTGACTAGCAACTGCTCCCGCACCGAGGTACCCAATTCAGTGTCGGCCTCGCTGACCAGGTCGTCGAGGGAAGGTCCCTCGGCGGATTCAATCCGACCCAGGTAGACGTCGCGGATGCCGGCGAAGTTCAGGCGAATATCGCGGTGAGTGTTATCGGAAAAGCAGCTGTGCTCGTCTTCCTGATCGCGGTTGTCGTAGGCCATAAAGATGCGCTCGCCGGCGAGCTCCGACTTGGCTAGGGTAGCGATGGCGGTCATCATATTGCCCAGGGCGGTTTTCTGGTCGAGGGCTAAGAAGGTGGTACGGTAGGGAGCCGCGGCCTCCCACTGCTCGATCAGGAGTTGCAGGTGATCGAGTAGGAGGGCGGAAGTAGCCGTCAGGTAGGCGCGCCGGCGGTCGGCATTCGGGGCGGTACCACCGTCAACGAAGTCGGTGTAGGGGCGCTGACCGGCCTTTCTCTCGGTGGGAACGGTGAGGTCCTGTCCCCACAGTAAAAACTCGATAGCGTGGTAGCCCACGCTTACGTTTTCCTCACCGCCGGCCCCATTGATCTCCGCCAGCGACTCCTTTGTGAGCGTGGGAAACCCGGCGGGGGCGTTGATGAGGCCCGCCGTGGAGTCTCCAGCGACATAGTCAATATAGGCCTCGTCGAGGGGCCAGGAGTTGAGGAGCCCTTCGGGGCCTTCCTCGCCGTCAATCACGTCGATGGGTCCGTTGGCGAACCGGTAGGCCTCCGTGGGGCCGTAGGACTCACGGGCGGCTAGCCAGGCCGTGCGCGCGAGTTGCAGTCGTTCGGCGGTGGGCTCAGCGACGAAGACACCGATAGCCGCATCAAGGGTGAGAGCATCGGCACGGGCGGCCTGGTAGTTATCGAGCACCAAATCAGCGTACCGTTCGATCACCGCCTCCCGCGAGGTGGCGTCCGGTGTGATCGGCTGCTCATCGTCGACGCAGGCAGTACACAATAGGAACAAGAGGGCGAAAGGTAAACGGTAGGACTTGTGCATCAGCTAACAGAGATTAATGAGGGTGGTGCAAAATTAGTTTATTTAGACTAATTAAAGATAGTTCAAATAGTGTTTGTTTCAGAAAATTTTTGTCTGAGCGTTGGTACCGCGGTGTTGTGCCAACGACGGGATCCGGGGCACCCGTTCCAGGCTTAGCTCCTGCTTGCTGAAGTGCTCGATGAGATTGACGAGGGTGGCGTCGCTGAGGCGGTGCTCATTGCTCCAGCTGGCCTCCCCGAAGATGCCGTACAGTGTATCGGGGTTGGCCTTTTCCAGCTCCGCCATGGCGTGCTGGATGGCTACGCCTACGTTGGTGGCAGTTTACCACACGTCGTTCCAGTGTGCTCCCTTCGGGATCTGGAAGCGGTGGTGCTCGGCGAAATTGGCGTAGGCTACGTTGCCGTCGCTTTCGGCGAGCGCGCGCGGTACTCCTTGTCGTACACGTCACAGCTCCGTTTGAAGAACAGTGGGGGGAAGATGTCCTGCTTGTAGTCGCCGGCGTCGATGGTGCCGCGCAGGGTGGTGGCGGCGGCCCAGAGGTAGCGTTCTAGTTGGGCAGCTATCTCAAGTAGCTTGTCGTAGTGTAATGAGTAGGTCCGGGTATACCAGCGAAGGTTTCTCCGTTTACGCCGTGTAAGGTCACTGTAGTCAAATCGCCTTCCGCGGACCACGACGTACAACAGACGGGAGGTGTCCAACCTACGAAACTCATCGGGCAGGTCTTGTCGCTTAATTTTTAAACTTCACGAAGTTCTGTTACAGTGTCAAATAATTAGCTACCAGCCACAAAGCCCAGTAGTCAATTTGGGAGAGGCCTTTTCTAATCTCCTGTCCAAAGTCCCCATCTTGCATGGTGATCCTTCCGTGTGGCTTTCCAAACTCTACGAACTGGAAATGGAAGCCATCAGAGTTTCCGGCCACTATCAGATAGTCTACTCGATAATCGGAGCCTAATTGAAATTCCGGAAACAGGTACACCCCATGGTGACCCGCGCTACCGTAGTGCCGCGCAATAGCTACGGGAATGAAGTAAGTGCGATGCAGGCGTATGAAGTCGGGTAACATCTAATTCGTTTGTCGATCTATCGTTGATTAGCCGGCGCAGACCGCGCACAAAGACGAGTGGCGGGCGTGTTATGGGGGGTGTAGCGGGTGATGACGATAGCGGGATTGTGCCTTTCAATTTCACAAGGTCCAATTCAGAGCGGACGCCGCCGTTTCCAACATCGACTCCTGGATCTCCAAGCTCGAGGGCATGGACGGTACCGACGGTATCGTTTCAAACCTACGTAGTCTCAAGGACGAGCTCGGCGCCGGTAGCATCGACGGTCCCCGCGTATCCAGCCTGCTCTCCGAACTCGCTAGCGATACCCGTGAGGTAGGAGCTGGCAATCAGGGCCTGACCATGCTGGCTAGTGCGCTTGACGCCGGTGCAAGCAAGCTGGGTGGTCAGTAAGCCTTAGCTACACTCGTAGTACTAACTACGGATAATAGCCCTGCGGCCTTTGGCTGTGGGGCTATTTTGTTTGGGGGTGGGTTTAAGATGACCGATATGCGAGATCGCATATCGGTTCTGTCACCTGTTCCCGTCCATTGACAGGTGGAGAAGAGAGCTTAAAGTCCGTTACGCGAATTCGCGTAACGGAGGTTTCAATCCATCTATCGCTGGAAGTAAGCCGGGAAGTTCGTGCCCCCCGGTTTTTTCTTGAAAATGTTTTTGTTTCAATCCATCTGGCGCTGGAAGTAAGCCGAGAAGCCTGACCAGCACCCTCAATCGCTTCAAGATCGTTCCGTTTCAATCCATCTGTCGCTGGAAGTAAGCCGAGAAGATGTTAACGAGAGTGAAGTACTTGCTAACTTCAACGTTTCAATCCATCTGTTGCTGGAAGTAAGCCGAGAAGGTCTGATGGCGGCATCGTCTAGAGTGATCTTAGCGTGTTTCAATCCATCTGTCGCTGGAAGTAAGCCGAGAAGCAGGGTCAATTCTTGAATCAGCTCAGCCGAGGGGGCGTTTCAATCCATCTATTGCTGGAAGTAAGCCGGGAAGTCTACTACCAAGAACTCAGCCTGGCGGTCAGTCGGGGTTTCAATCCATCTATCGCTGGAAGTAAGCCGGGAAGAGAGCAAGCAGGCACACAATTTCTTCATCCTCAATCACGTTTCAATCCATCTATCGCTGGAAGTAAGCCGGGAAGATCGTGCTGACCTCCCCCTCGGCCACGGTAAAGAAGTTTCAATCCATCTATCGCTGGAAGTAAGCCGGGAAGGTCCAGGTGGCGGAGGGTGTAGCTCACCAGTTCCGAGTTTCAATCCATCTATCGCTGGAAGTAAGCCGGGAAGCACAACGAGCTGATCTACATCAACAAGGAGTGCGAAGTTTCAATCCATCTATCGCTGGAAGTAAGCCGGGAAGCCGTCTGTGTGAGCAAGCGCAAGAACTCCGTATCGCGTTTCAATCCATCTATCGCTGGAAGTAAGCCGGGAAGAGTGGCTCGCTATTCCTTGGTGGCAAAGTTACGGAAGTTTCAATCCATCTATCGCTGGAAGTAAGCCGGGAAGGCCGCATCACCGACATCATCGGGGGAACGCTTGCCGGTTTCAATCCATCTATCGCTGGAAGTAAGCCGGGAAGAATGGCGGGCAGGACTTGTACTGCGATCAGTTGCTCTAGTTTCAATCCATCTATCGCTGGAAGTAAGCCGGGAAGTTGCCGTACCAATCGGCTTTGTACTCCAGTTGCTGGAGTTTCAATCCATCTATCGCTGGAAGTAAGCCGGGAAGGTCGTTCAGGTACCCCCTGAGTACCTCGGGATCTTCGTTTCAATCCATCTATCGCTGGAAGTAAGCCGGGAAGTCGGTGCTTTTTCATGGCTAGTTATTCAGGGCGTTCTCGTTTCAATCCATCTATCGCTGGAAGTAAGCCGGGAAGCGGGCATCTTGTACGCTGACCCCAACGGCTATTACGGTTTCAATCCATCTATCGCTGGAAGTAAGCCGGGAAGGCCGCTACGAGTTGGTGGTGCGCTTCACCGTCACCGTTTCAATCCATCTATCGCTGGAAGTAAGCCGGGAAGTGCAGGGCCTGTGGCATGTACCTACGCGCACTCAGGTTTCAATCCATCTATCGCTGGAAGTAAGCCGGGAAGAAACGAGGCCGCTTTGTCGGTCACGCCGATCTGGTGTTTCAATCCATCTATCGCTGGAAGTAAGCCGGGAAGTGAGCACACCGTCCTTGTAAGTGAAGCCAGACCGGGGTTTCAATCCATCTATCGCTGGAAGTAAGCCGGGAAGTGTGGCTGGCTGATTGGGCGGGAGAGGAATAGGCTATGTTTCAATCCATCTATCGCTGGAAGTAAGCCGGGAAGCCGCTGCATTGGGCGCATTTTATAAGTGTTATGTTTGTTTCAATCCATCTATCGCTGGAAGTAAGCCGGGAAGGGGTAAGTTTATGACGCATTACCGGGAGGACTATTTGTTTCAATCCATCTATCGCTGGAAGTAAGCCGGGAAGTCGTCATCCCCACCCCCGGCGTCGAGAATGAGCAACGTTTCAATCCATCTATCGCTGGAAGTAAGCCGGGAAGACGTGATCGTGGCGGGCTGCCAAATTCACTACGCAGTGTTTCAATCCATCTATCGCTGGAAGTAAGCCGGGAAGTCTTACCGTTGGCTTCGTTTAGGGCCAGCGTGAAGGGTTTCAATCCATCTATCGCTGGAAGTAAGCCGGGAAGTTATTTACATCGCCAAGGAATGGGCGGTGGCGGTTGAGTTTCAATCCATCTATCGCTGGAAGTAAGCCGGGAAGTTGACCGCAAGAGGACTTAGGTCAATGCTTACGTTATGTTTCAATCCATCTATCGCTGGAAGTAAGCCGGGAAGACGGCCAGCCCCTAATTTCAATCGAAAACAATTGAGGTTTCAATCCATCTATCGCTGGAAGTAAGCCGGGAAGTAGCTCGCTGCTGACCGCTGTCGGCCCGTACTGTCCGGGTTTCAATCCATCTATCGCTGGAAGTAAGCCGGGAAGTTGATGGGGACGCCGGGGACGCCGCTTGGGCCGCCGTTTCAATCCATCTATCGCTGGAAGTAAGCCGGGAAGCGCTTTCACTGGCGAGGTAAAGGGAACGGGGTACTTGTTTCAATCCATCTATCGCTGGAAGTAAGCCGGGAAGCCACCAGCTCACGCCACTCCATGTAGGCGGCGTAGGGTTTCAATCCATCTATCGCTGGAAGTAAGCCGGGAAGAAAACGGATTTGGTCGTTCTTGCCCAGCGTTCCGGGTTTCAATCCATCTATCGCTGGAAGTAAGCCGGGAAGTGTTCTTCTTTATATTCTAATAGTTTATTACTATGGTTTCAATCCATCTATCGCTGGAAGTAAGCCGGGAAGGATCCTGGCTGATGTGTGGTACTGGTTTGAGAATGGGTTTCAATCCATCTATCGCTGGAAGTAAGCCGGGAAGAATCCCATCCTTCGACAGCCCCAACAAACTATCTTGGTTTCAATCCATCTATCGCTGGAAGTAAGCCGGGAAGTCTTTAGGCGGGGGTCTTTCACTCAATTTATAATTCTGTTTCAATCCATCTATCGCTGGAAGTAAGCCGGGAAGTCAGACGGCGGTACAGGGCCTAGGGCAACTTGCCGGGTTTCAATCCATCTATCGCTGGAAGTAAGCCGGGAAGTATCGTAATGGCAGCACACTTCACGCCGGTTCACGTGTTTCAATCCATCTATCGCTGGAAGTAAGCCGGGAAGTGAGCCAGCTTTCGCGGGCCTGACGGAGTAGCATTTGTTTCAATCCATCTATCGCTGGAAGTAAGCCGGGAAGGTGGAAGCGGTCGACGGTGCGCGCAACCTGGTCGTGTTTCAATCCATCTATCGCTGGAAGTAAGCCGGGAAGCCCTAATCAACCTACTGTTCCGGGTCGTGGAGGGGGGTTTCAATCCATCTATCGCTGGAAGTAAGCCGGGAAGACGTGGGCGATGCCCGTGCCACGCTGGATAGTGACCGTTTCAATCCATCTATCGCTGGAAGTAAGCCGGGAAGAGGTTGTTGTTGGTGAGCGGCCCCTACCGCTGGTAGCGTTTCAATCCATCTATCGCTGGAAGTAAGCCGGGAAGGGTTCGTTGCTGTTCGTTGGTGGGCACGACCTGGAAGGTTTCAATCCATCTATCGCTGGAAGTAAGCCGGGAAGAAGGGCTTTGCCGTCTACACGATGGGGGAAGTAACGTTTCAATCCATCTATCGCTGGAAGTAAGCCGGGAAGCGGCACCCTGTCACAGAGCGGGTACGGCGCGGCCGAGTTTCAATCCATCTATCGCTGGAAGTAAGCCGGGAAGGCGGGGTCGTCTTTTTCGCAACTAGCAAGAAGAAGAAGTTTCAATCCATCTATCGCTGGAAGTAAGCCGGGAAGATTTTAGTACCGCCCGGCTTCTTTTTGAAAATGTTCTTGTTTCAATCCATCTATCGCTGGAAGTAAGCCGGGAAGCCGTCTACTTACGTAACTCTCTGAGATCGAAGCAATTGGGGTAAATTGCGCATCTCTCAAATTGCCAATGAAGCAGATCAAAGAAGCCCCCCTAAAGCACGATAAGCTAGCTCTCCGCATTGGCAATCGGTTCATTATCAACTCGTTAGCTTGGCTTTCGGAGGGGCGTTAAATAAATTACGTTCCGGTCACTGCATGCAGACCTTCCGGTAGGTGCAAAGTACGCACCTTTTCTTGTATGCAGTGGCTTTGGGGAAGTAATTCTGCTCGACCACCCGGTAGATATCCGTAGCCGTTTGGCGGATGTCCGTTAAACTAGATTCCGGGATCGGCACTTCTACCACCCGGTTCTGGCTACGGGTGTATACGATATATCCCCGGGTAACTTGCTTGTCGAAGTTGCTTTGAATCAACAGCGCGTAGCAGTACAGTTGGGTACGGTAGGTAGCGTAGACCTTGTCCTTATACTCGGCAAACTTGTAGTCCAGTGGCGCGTAGGTGCCATCCGCTAGCTCCAATACTTCGTCAATACGACCCCGCAGCCATGGATTGGTCAGGTACTGATCGTCCAATCGGCCCACCACCCCCAGTCGCTTACGCAGATACCCTTTATTACGCTCCAATCGATCGTCGTGGAGCTGTCGCCCCCGCATCACTTTGCTGAATTTCTCTTCGTTCTGCGGGAGTCGTAGCACCCACTCAAAGTAGGTGAACCGAGGACAGTAAAGATGCTGGATGATGTGGGAAGGAGTAATACTAAACATGGCTATTGGTAGTTTGTGCCGCACCTGCGTCCCCGCCCTAAAGCAAAAGGTGGCGGAGTTCGGCGGTAACGAATTTTCGGTCGAATGCCTGACCCAGTAAGATGGCCTGCTTCAGTTCCTTGCGCGTAAGGGAGAAGAGGTACACCCTGTCGGCTTCCTCGTCAATCTCATCGGTGATATCTAACCGCAGCGTATCGCGCTCGTCGGCCGAAACCTCACCCAGGAAGACACTGTACTGTACCCGGTACAGACCGGCCTGCTTGCAGTGGCGCGCTACTCGACCCCGAGCCCGATCATCGGCTATATCATAAAGCACCCACAGTATCATAGGGCGGTGATCTCTATGTCTACGACCTCGTCTCGCTCCAGTAGTTCTTGCGCGAATCGGTGGGCATCGGCTAGCAGGGCGTTCGAGCGGCAGCGGTTGCGGCGCCCGTGCCGTACCTTTTCGCCGTCCAAAAACTGACCGAGGGCTTCGATGAGTAACTCCTTGCCGGTCTTGCGTAGGGTGATGCCACCGGCCACTTCATCATAAAGTGGGCTAGCTACCCGGTGACCGGAAAAGAGCCGGAACACCACCCGGTCTATCCACGGCCGGTAGGGCTCGATGAAGTCGAAGACCATGCTCTTCTGGTTGTAATCATCCCGGTGCATAAAGCCGACGTAGGGGTCAAGACCCGCTACCATCAGCGCCTTTTCCACCCGGGCGTAGAGTATGCCGTAACCGTAGTTCAGAAAGGCATTGAAGGGATCGGCCGCGGGGCGGAAGCTGCGCACACCGAATTGGTAGGGCTCCGGCATCAGGTGGTTCAGCGTCTGAAAGTAGAGCCGCCCGGCGGTTCCCTCTAGTCCCCGTAGGGTATCGGCTACCTCGGCTACCGTACTGGCGGTCTCCACGCAACTCGCAATGGCTGACCGGAGCTCATGTAATCTGATCACTCGTTCATCAAGTAGCACGTGGTGCTTCTGGCGGTGCTTTTTCAGCTGGGTCAGTAGATCGGCCTGCGCCGTGAGCTTGGCGAACAACCACTTGCCGGTATAGCTTAATCCCTTCTCGTTGAGGCTCGCTTCCAACTGCCGCTTTCTGATCTTCGTCGTGCTACCCAGTTTGGCGTGCCAGAACCGGCCGAGGGGGTGGCCACTTCGATCGGCCAGAATTAGGTCTACGTTATAGGTAAGTGCCAGGCGGATAGCATCGGAACTCATAGCTCCGGCGACGGTAAAGATGATAGCGCCTACCTTTTTCGCCGCTAGGTGGTGCGTTTGCGTGTCACCACTTTCCGTCGGCACACGTATCTCGAACATAGCTTCCTTCACATGCAGGTAGGTGCCGAAGCTGTTAAGGTAAATTTGCATGGCCCAAAGCTCGGCGGGGCTAGTGTAACTTACCTTCAGCAGGCGGGGCCGCAGGTGCAAAAGTTTTTAAGCGGGCAACACGGTTCCAAACCCTTTACTAGTAGATTTCCCGATACCCAGCCCGGCCGGCAGAGCGACGTTCGCGGTAAACGATCCGGTGTACATCTGCATTCGCTGGTTCTTGACGCTAACCAGTTTAGGGTGTAGGCGCAGACTGACCATAATGGGTTGCTCCGGCGTCACGGTACAGCCAATCCCCCGTAGTGCAGTGATGAGATGACTCGTGAGTAGCCGCGTGAGATAAGGTTTCCGTATCGGTTCGGGTAAGGCGGAGAACTCCACATAGTTGCGCTGATTAAAGGCAAATAGGGGAGTGGCGAACCGGTATTCATGGAGCCGGGCTACAACTCCGGCTTCGACCTTCTTCACCTCTAGTTCTTTGTCATCGACCGCTACGGACTGCTCCGCTAGGGTGAGCACATCGACGTTCATGAACGCATCGATCACCAGCTGCGCGCCCTCCCCCACGCCGATCACGGTAGGTGTACCCCGAATGACCTTGTACTGAATCAGGGAATAGGCATACCGGAAGCTCTCATCGCCCGTATGATTATGAAAAAGGATAGAATCTTCCCCAAATGCATGAGCAAAGTAACCACGCAACTTTCCGGCATCGGAGGGCTTCAACCGCAGGGCGGGGAAGGTCAGGGTAGTTACGTCTACCAGCGTTGCGCCTAGAAGCATCCGGTCGGTTTTTCTTCCGCTTCAAAATATCCGGTGACCAGGTTGTAGCAGCGCCCGTATTGGTATTTGCCTGGCTCGGTACCCAATCGGATGAACGGCTTTTCGGATGCTTCTTCCCGTAGCTCTTCGGGCAGGTACTTTTCCGGAAACTGTACGACGTACTGGAGCAGGGCGGGGCGCAGTAGCCGTAGCTCCCGTTTCTTGTCCCAGCGACCGAGGCTTTTGCCATACAGAATATCGACCATCCGTTGGTGTACCTGGTGGCTATTTAGCTCGACCTGAATCTCTCTGCCATCCTTCATTTCCCGATGCATCACACACGGGAGCCGGTCCGGGTCGTCGATAAACACGCCGTATCTAGTGCGCGTCTGCTCAATAAGCTTAAACTCGTTTGCCGCTGACTCGAACTGTAAGCGGTGCAAATACCCTAAAATCTTTGAGGAAGTGCCGCTACCATCGGCTACGGCTCTGCGCACCTCCTTGGCGTATAGTTCATTGAGGGCGTAGAATTGGGCTTCCGAAATTACCTCTTTCCCAGTTTCGCGGAGCTTATCCTTCAGTACTAGTTCGGTCTTTTTCAGTAGCTCGGGGGCGTAGATAATGCTGGCTTTCTCGCTTTTGAAGAGCCGCACCGCACCCGCGTCCCCGCCTTCCATGTTGCGATTGCAGCGTCCGGCTGACTGGTTGATGCTATCCAGCGGAGCAAAGGCCCGATAAACAACGTCGAGATCGATATCTACGCCCGCTTCCACGACCTGGGTACTTACTATCACCTTACGCAGGTTTGTACTTCCGGCTTTTATCTGCTCAATGCGACGTTTGCGCTCTATAGGCAAGATCGCGGAGGATAAGTAAATGTATTCCACGCCCGGAAGCGCTTTGTCCGCCAGCACTTTAAAAACCTCCCGACTTTCCTTCACCAGGTTGAGGACGATGAGGAACGACCGCTCCGTCTCGGTGCGGATTGCCCGGTCGAACACCGCGATCTGATCCTCCAGCTTATCCGGCCCGTGCAGCCACAGGCTGAGGTCGAGATCGATGCGGGGCATGCGCTCGAACAACTGCCGGGTATAGGACCGGGTCGGATCCGTTAATTCGACTACGCTTTCGGCGTCCCGCATCAGGAAGGGTTGGGTAGCGGTAACAAACATAAAACGGGTGCCGAGGTACTTATTCACCGCGACGAATAGTTCACTGACGAGATTGAAATACTTAGGAGGAATGCTTTGCACCTCGTCCAGGATTACGATCGCGTTGGCCAGGTTATGGAATTTGCGCAGCTTTCGGTTGCGGTTGCTGATGAGGGTTTCCAGCAACTGTACAAAGGTCGTGACCGTCAGGGTGTATTCCCATCCCTCGACGAGGTACTCCTTCTCACTATATGCTAGGGTATTCTCATCATCCTGCGGTCCACGACCGTTGGGCCAGTCAGCGAGGTAGTGGTGTTTAGCAAGCTCCCCGGTCAGCGGCACCGCTACCCCGGCCAGTATGTCTTCTAGAATAGCTGCATTTTGATCGATGACGGAGGTAAATGGTAGGCAATAGATGATCCGGGCGGGGTGGTTCGGCTCCAGCGACTGCAGCCGAACGGCCGCGTTGTAAGCCGTAAGGGTCTTCCCCATGCCCGTCGGCAGGGTAATGGATAAAAAACCGGCACGGGGGTGATCGAGCACGGTGCGCTGCACCCGCTGGTAGGCTTCTTCCCGCCAGGTATTCATTGGGGTCACCGGAGTGTCACCAAACTTGGATATTTTATAACGGTCGATGAGGTTTGTCGGAAGCCGTGCTACCTGACCGATCAACCCCCGGTCCCGCAGCATCATGTCCCCCTTGTCGCCGGAGAGGAGGAGAGAGAACAAGAACACCGTACGCAGATAGGGAAGGAGGGAGGCACTGTCCATCAGGTCGATGTAGACCCGAGAGAAGAAGAGCTTTGAGTAACCCGACTGCAGTTCCGTCAGCTTGTTGGTATACGTCAGCCCCACCTCGTTGAGGATTGCACGATAGTCTCCGTGATTCAAATGGGCCCACTGTTGCTCCAGCGTGCGCTCGTGATCCTGGGCACCCCGGCACACTTCCTCACTGAAGTTTTTCAAATTGCCATGGTGACGGGCAATCACTTCGTAGACGATGGCGCGCAGTAGGGGTGGGGCCCCGTCCCCTAGCGCCGACTGTACGGCGAAGGCACCGATGAGCGAATGACCCCGCAGTTCTTGGTCGTCCTTTGCAGCTGCTAATGAGCGACGATCCGCGCGCTCGGCAAACGCCCGGACGTATTCGCCGTCTAGGCCATCTAGGCCACTGTTCTCAGTACGGGCCACCTCCGTGATCCGCCACTGAAAGAAGTCCGTGGCCTTGCCGAAGTCGTGGAAGTACACGAGCAGTCGGCGCAAATCGGCAAGCTGCTCGGGGCCAAAGAATTCATCCGACAGTACTTTTCCGGTTAGGGCCCAGTCGCTAGCCTCGTCTACCGAATTCAGGTGGCGCCAGAGCGACTGGTGGGGATGGCTGACTAATCGATCTTTAGAAGAAGAGGACACGGTCGGTAGGTTGGGTTGTTCCTTCAATACGATACGGCTCACTTACCCGCGCTGCGATGGGCAGGCCCGCGCGGTCAAGCACTATGCTGTCCCGCACCGTGACGTCGCGGCTGGGCAGCATCTCCAGGGCGTACTGTCCTACCTCCATCAGGCGATTGTTCCGGCCGGGCGGTGGAGGTAACAGCTTTTGCAGAGCGCGTTTGGGCACTACGCTGTCGACCTCCTCTACTTCACTGGCTCGGGCCACTCCCTCGCCGATATAATCCACCTTCGCAATTAGATTTGCTAGTCCCAGCGTCGGAGTATAGACGGATTTTCCCTGCATAAGCAGCTCTTTCAGCTTTTCGTAAAGCGCAGTGTCCCAGTGGGTGAAATAGATGCGGTAGTGGGGGCGGTCTACGAATTCCATTAGCGTGGGTTTCCGGTTTTCGGTGGCCCGTAGGGAGCCGAAAGAGGGCCGCAGGTTGATCGTCACCCGCTGAGTCGCCACCGGGCGCAGGAGGCGTACGGCCATACGGCAGCTTCCCTCCCGAAAAGTGTTGAGGTAGGCGTTTCCTTCCTTTTCCAGGCCCAAAATTGCCGCTACCAGTCCGTACAGGCTCGACTTCGGGGGCAGCGGGTAGGTCAGTGCTGTGGTGGTGGCAAATATCTTTTTGTAGTGGGCAAAGGGCCCGCTCAGGTCGAAGATTAGTACCGCTTGTCCGTCCAGCTCCCTCACTTCGTGAAGATTGGGGCGCTGAGCCGCAGGCGGTCGTCTTTGCGCACGTGGACAGCGGCGATTTTGCCTGCATTTCCCGCTAACACTTCGTTGAGTTTGCCGGTATCGAGCACATAGTCCTCTACGTCAGTGACTTCCTTGAAGTCGATATTTTCCTCGTTCTGAAAGCCGAGTCGCTCCATCAGGTCACCGATAAAGAACATGGGCTCGCTGTAGTCGATCTTGACCAGCAGGCGGGGCATGTGGCCCTTTTTTGAGCGGCTGAGCAGGCCCTTGGTACCGGCCCAGATGGCCTCCATCAATTCGGACACGTCCGCGTCGGTTGCCCCGGTGTGACGGGCCGCCTGCTCGTTAATGACGCCGTGAAAACCGATGAGCCCGTAGGTGATATTGTACTCCTCGCGGAAGGTTTTCTGCTGGGCGTCGTCCTTCGTAGCGAATGCACCGGTGCCCTTGAGATAGTTCATTTCTACCGGATGCAGGCTCGTGCCCATCCCGAACTGCACGGGTCCGGTCAGGTTGAAGGTCAGTTTTTTCTTCCCCTTCGGTGCCGATACCCCTCCGAACAGCCGGACGTCGATGAACTTGCGTGTAAATTCTTCCCGGTCGTCGTAGCTCTCCGCGCGTTTCGCCCCGGTCACAGGCATGCCTTCTTCGTCACGGATGAATACATCCTTATCGGGCGTGCTCCCGTCGTACCCCTTTTCGATCAGGTAATCGCGGATGGTCCGTTTGAGCCTCACGTCGGTGACCAGGCAGGTGCGGGTGGCTTCGTGAAGACGGGGTTGGTTGCCGTTGTTAGGATCGCCGTTGGGGTTGCAGTTTTTACAGTCGTAGAGGAAGAGGATCTCGCTGCGTTGTGTGATGGTGGACATGGATGAATACGGGGTTTAGTGCCTTTTTAACAAGGCTGAATGATAAGGTGGTTGGAGGAGTATGTGAGTGCAGGGCTAGTTCCCGGAAGGCGAGGTGTCGCCGTCTTTTCTCGCTTCGGTATCCCTTTTTCCTTGGCTAGCGAATTTAGGTTGCATTACCAGCCCGCTTGCGAATGAGAATGAGAGCCTATCGCGGTCGGCTTTAGTTTGTAGCATCAGCAAATCGGAGGCTTCAGCAACCAGTTTGAGTGCTCTCTTACATCTTTTACTAGTTTCATCTGGACCTTTGGTCTGGTAGTTAAATAGCTTGTCCACTAATCTTGATTGAAGAGCTATCAGATCGTCGAGGCCAAAGTTGAAATTACCTAGCTTTTTGAGGAAAGGCTTACTGCCACCGAGGTGCTGACCCTGCTCATAGGTCAGGGAGCTGGTGGCAAGTCCTAGTAAGAAAGCACCTTTTAAAGCGGGCTGACCGCTAAAAAAGGCTGCATGCTCTTCGATGAAAACTTCGTGATGAAGGGTGATGGGAAGGTTGTTTTCTGGCATTTTAACGTAGGATTGATGATCAAACAGGCCCAACCAGCCCAGTAGCGACCGGGTGGCAATGGCCTGTTGTACGGTGGTGTGAAACGGTAGGTGATAGTCGTCGCCGTCATTCTTGAAGGCTTCCCTGATTTTGCGAGTCAGGGCGGTGATTACGGTGGCCTCGTCTATTTGCTGACCGTAGAAGACTCCCTCCAGGAGGCGGAAGAAGGCAGGGTCGAAGCGCACTTTTAATCCCTTGCCCTCCGAGAAAAAGTTCTTCACCACACCGAAGTGGATGCGGAAGGGCACGAATTGCTTTTCTTTGTTCCGGTAGCCGAATGCGACACCGTAGCTGCGGCTGGTCCGCTCGATAGTCCGGCGAACGATTTCCAGACGCGAGGGGGCAACGTCCTGTAGGTGGAGTTGTAAGGCTAGCTGGGCCTGGTTGCGCTGGTAGAACAGGAGATCAAACAGGACGCCGATTCTTTGGATTACTCCCTCACTAGCTAATACTTCGATCAATCCTCCGGCTTTCAGGATAGGGGTAGCTTTTTCAACTAATGTAGGGTTCCGCTTTCCGTCGGCCATGAGCCGGGTCATTTTGAGCAACTGCTCCGGACTGCCCTCAATCATGCGCGGCACGATCAGGTATTCCAGCGTATAAAAGCGATCCGCAAGCTCGGCGAAAGCATAGCGTCGGGCAGCTTCCAGGGCCAGGGCTGCCGCCTTGCTCACCGGGAACATGCGGTAAGACGAGCTCTCGTCGAAACCACCGCGACTAAAGCTGATGTCATTTACGGTGAATCCCAGTGTATCGATCCTTCCCCATACCTCCACCCCCGGCTTGTGGCTCAGGGAGCAGGTCTTTGCCTTGCTCTTACTTTTTTCGTAGTACTTCGTGTAAGCTTCCATGTCGAGCAGGTCACGAAGCTCTTCCAGGTCGCCCAGGTACCTGCCGTTGATCGTAATGGTGTAGATGTATCGATTGTCCTTAGCACCAGTTTCTTGGTAAAGCAAGTCACTGATTCGCTCAAGGCCACGTTTCTTTGCTGCAGTGGAGGAAAAGTATACGCTCATCCCATCCGGTATCGCGCGGGCGACGCGGCTCATGATCCTCTCGACGTTTTCCCGCTGGGTCTCCCGTTGCTTTTCCGTTTCCAGGCTGTGGACGGGGTAGAAGGGGCCGGTCGGCACTAGCGGGGCACCCCGCGCGCCCTTCGGCTTGCGGTAAAGGTAGCGATGTGCGTGCGTGACCTGGAAGGATTCCATGTTCGTACGGACCACCTCATCGTCTTCGATCTCCAGAATGATAACCTTGGTCCGGTCCGGCTCGTCAAAACCGGCGAAGGGGTTAGCGAAGCTGGCAAAATAGTGGGCATGTTTCTCCTCCGTCTGGAGGGCAAGGCCAAGCTCGTAAAGCGATTGGATCATAAAATATTGGTTACAGCAGCAAAGATGAGAGGTGGCATTGTAGATTACGGTAAATCGGTTTTATCCCACCGGGGTGGACGAACCAATTTGTAGCCATCCAGATTAATGATCTCATCCGGAAGTTGACATTTCCGTAAAAGTGCTTCACTCATCGGAATGTATTTGCCCATTCTACCACTTATCTCTTTAGAGTGCCTTTTTGGAGGAAAGACCGGTACGACATCTCGCTTGTAAACGTCTCTTGCCTTTTGCATCGGTAAGATGAGGTCACTATCACCAGATACGACTAGATAAGTATCTGCTGATCCGGTAGCAGCATTGAGAAGCAGCGTAGTGCCGAGGTTTACATCGGATTCCTTTTCCTCATAGTCATAGTACTTCTTTCCGCAGACTTTGCACGTACGGCGTTTCCGTTGATACTTGCCATAAACGATGTGAACGCCTCGACGCTCGATGGCTTCCAGGTAGGTAGTTTGTCGCTTGATCTTCGATGCATCTGCTCCCTTAATTCTCGCCGTGAAATACTGTACCTTGCCGAGATCCTGATCCGGTCGGCAAAGCTGTTCACCTACCTTGATTAGATCAAGCCATTTGTACTTACTCCCGAAAGCCCGCAAACCGAAGTACAAGTTGAAGCCATCGATGTATAGATTTACCTTACCCAAAATTTCTTTACTTGAAACTTGATCAATGACCGGGTTGTTACTATCTTTGCAAGCATTACCCCCCCAGGGAGAGTATCCCTGGCCCGACGCGGCTCTCCTCACGGAGGCCGCGTTTATTTTTATCCGCTTTTACGTGGAACTTTCGCAACGGCTTGCTTCAATGTTTCAAACCGGCAGAATGGAATTTGATTGAAGCAAGGCGTTATAGTATTTGGCAAGTATACGTGTAAACTTTTATCTCTGCAAGTTTCCGCTTAAAACTTTCTCCACCTCTCATTCAGGTACGCTCGAAACGCCTTTCCGTCTCCTCCCGCCAGCACCCGTACCTCTGCGCACAGCCCCAGCACCCAGCGACCGATACCCGGAAAACCGCGCACCATCAGGTCGGCCAGAAACTTTCCCTCCCCTAGCTTAACGACGTAAGGGCGAAGCGTAGGGAACTCCTCAAGAAGCAACTGCTGCCCTCGGCTAGTCAATTCCAGTTTGACGTTGTACCAGCGGTCACCCGTCCAACCAAAGGCGTCCGGTATGGCCTGCGCATGTTCTCCGGTTATGCCTTCGGCGGTAAGCTCCACGTAGCTGATCCGGCCGAGGTGAAACTGCCGGTAGTCCGCGCGATCCAGATCGTAGACGTACACGTAGGTGTAGTCCTGCTGAAAGGCCACCGGCTCTACGTAGCGCGTCGAAAGCCTGCCCCTGGCATCCCGGTAGTTGATGAGTCGTACCCGCAAGCCGTCCTCAATAGCTTTTGTGAGTGTGGCGCGGTGTTCCGAAGGCGTATAGCGCGTCAGGTTCTCGACGATAGGTCCGACGGCGTACTGCTTATTTAGCCAGAGCAGCAACTGATTGCGCCGGTGGTCGGCGTCGGGCATTTGCCAGAGCATTTCCTGTAGGTACTTAGCTTCCTCTACTCCCAGTCCATCCGCCAGGTTCTTTCGGCGCTCCAGCGGTAGGAAGTACTGACTCTGCTTGTTGACGTCCGGCTCGAGTCCGATGTCCTCCAGTAAGCTGAGGTAGTTGTACACCGTCTTCTGACTCACCCCCAATCGTGGGGCCAGTTGCTTCACCGTATAGTAGGGCGGTGCACTCAGTAGCTTGATCAGGTTGAATACCCTAAACAACTTCGGCAGTTCCCCCCGCTCGATCTGGCTGACCATCTTTTTGCTGGAAGGTATTGCGCTTACATGATTTCCACCGCACCCGCGCCCCCGCCCCTACCCCCAGCACCGCTTATACTTCCGCCCACTGCCACACGAGTATGGCTCATTGCGCCCCACCTTGCGCCCCGAACGACGCACCGGCTCCCCGGCGGAAAGCTCGGAAAATTGTAGGGTGGTAGCCATGGTGTGCGACTTTGAGCTGTAAAATTACGGGCGATGTTTTTTCTCCATACACTCGCACTCGTAGAGTGCTTCCAACAGCGCTGCCAGAGGGCTTACATCAGGGGCCCCGCACCCTGCGGCCCCGCCCTACCCCAGCCGCATCAGCTCCCCCAACTCCCGATTACTCATCCCCCCCAAACTAGTCTCCCCCTCCACCACACTCAGTTCCGCCAGGTCCCGCTTACTCTCGATCAGCTGGTCGATCCGCTCCTCGAAGGTAGCCGCCGTCACCAGCCGGTGCACGAACACCGTGCGCTCCTGCCCGATGCGGTAGGCCCGGTCGGTAGCCTGGGCCTCCACGGCCGGGTTCCACCAGAGGTCGTAGTGGATGACGTGATTGGCCGCCGTAAGGTTAAGGCCCGTGCCGCCGGCCTTGATGCTCACAAGTAAGAGCGGCGTATCGCTATCCGTCTGAAAGCGGTCGACCATTTCATCCCGTTGCTTGGTAGAGCTGCCGCCGTGGAGGAAGGGTGTTTCCAGGCCGAATTCCTTACGGATCATCTGTTGTAGCAACTCGCCCATCTCGCGGTACTGGGTGAAAATGAGGGCCTTGTCGCCGTTCTCCAGGATACTGGTCAGCCGCTCCCGTAGCAGCTCCGCCTTACCACTCTGCCTGAAGTCGGCCGCGCCCTGCTTGAGGAACTGCGCCGGGTGGTTGCACACTTGCTTGAGGGCGGTGATGAGCTTGAGGATCAGCCCCTGCCGCCCGATGCCCTCGCTCTGCTCCACCCGCCGCATATTCTCCGCGATGACGCTCTGGTAGAGAGCCGTTTGCTCAGGAGTTAGCGCGCAGTGCTCGGTCTGTACCACCTTATCGGGTAGGTCGGTGATGATGTCCCGGTCGGTCTTGAGCCGCCTCAGTACGAAGGGGGCCGTGAGCCGCTGAAAGCGTGCGGCCACCCGCCGGTCGTGCTCCCCCTGGATGGGCCGTCCGTACTGCTCGTTGAAGTACTTGCGTGAGCCCAGGAATTTGGGGAGGGTGTAGTCCAGTAGGCTCCAGTAGTCCAGCAGCCGGTTCTCGACCGGGGTACCGCTCATGGCGATGCGCACCGCCGCTTTGATCTTCTTCACCGCCCGTGTCTGCTTGGCGCTGGGATTCTTGATGGCCTGGGCTTCGTCGATCACCGCCACCCGCCAGGGCAGTTTGGCCAGTCCTTCTTCGCTGCGGACTACGCCGTAGGTAGTCAATAGTACGTGGTAATCGCCGACATCGGGCAGACTACGCGCGGCACCGTGGTACAGGTGGACGGTCAGTGCGGGCGCAAAACGGGCAATCTCCCGCTGCCAGTTGCCGAGTAGGCTGGTGGGGACGATCACGATGGCCTTTTCCCGGTCCAGCAGCCCCTCCTCGGCGTACTTCAGTAGCAGGGTGATTACCTGGAGGGTCTTGCCCAGTCCCATATCGTCGGCCAGTACGGAGCCGAAGCCGAGTGCCGCATTCGTGTGTAGCCAGGCATACCCGCGTTCCTGGTAGGGCCGTAGGGTGGCGTTCAATCCGGGCGGGGTCGCAGGTGCAGAGCCTTCGCGTAGGCGGGTAATGAGCCGGGTCAGCTCCGGACCTAAGCGCACCGGTCCCCCCTCGTACTCCTCGGTAAACAGGGCCTGTAGCCGTTCGTGGGCCTTGAGCTCCGGCTCCCCGGCCGCGAGCTTGTCGATCAGCCGGGCCACTTCAGCCTGGTCCAGCATCACGTACTGCTCCTTCCAGCGGACCAGCCCGCCGGCGCCCTCCGCCAGTTGCATAAACTCCTCCTTGCTCACAAACCGATCGCCCAGCGCCAACTGCCAGTTGAACTGTAAGATGTTATCCAGCGAGACGATCCCCGATAGCTCGAAGACCTGGGTGCCCGGTTTGGTCTGGGCGCTGAGTCCCAGCTGCGGGCGCAGCAACTTCCGCAGGGGCGCCGGTAGTAGTACCCGGATGCCTAGTGCCTCCATGCTCGGCAGTACGGCGGTCAGCACCGGGGTGAAGTCGTGGACCGAAAAGTGCATCGCGCCGGCCCCCTGCGCGGCCAGGTAGTCGCTCAGTTGGGGAAAGTGGCCGGCCAGGAAGGACAGCGTTTTAATTAGGCGTAGGCGGTCGACCCGCTCCGCTTCGGCTAGCCATTCCGCTAGGGGTACCGGGGGCTGGCTTTTATCCGCTTGCTCGCGATCGTAGACGAGCACGTCAACGGAGAGCCCAGCGTCCACCTCCACGACCCGCACCACCGGCGAGAACCGCTGGTCGGCCAGGTGCAGCTGCCCCAGGTAGCGGTGTACCGCCTCCCCGAAGCCCTCAGTGCCAACCAGGGTAAACCGCTGCCGGCCCCGGAGTAAGAACAGGCGGCGGGCCGGGTTATCTTCCTCCATTCCCGCCGTAGCTTCCCGGATCATACAGCCCATTAATGCCGCAAGCAGTTGCCGGCCCGCCTGCTCCGGCCGGAACTCGTAGAACTCCTCCCGCTCCACGTACAGTAGGGTAGGGGCTACCAGGCAGTCGAAGCGCTGCAGGGTGTCAATCAGTTCTTCCGTGGTCGCCACCGGGAGGTACTGAGTGAGGTAGCTACTATCTAGGGCGTCGTAGAGTAGGGCGGGGACCAGCGACTTGCGTTGCACCTGCGTCCGCGCCAACTGGAAGGCGAGGAGGAGGCTGCGGGCTTCCTTGTTGAGCAGGTGGCGCTCGAGCTGTTCGATCTGCTGGAGCCAGTCGAGTACGGCGGCGTCGGTGGTGAGGTCGAGGCGGACCTCGTCCCGCTCGTCGTAGGCGGCCAGGCGGGTCAGGCGGAGGTCCGCGTCAAGGTGTAGCTCCAGCTGGGTGGCGGGGGGCAGGAGCTCGGCGACGGGTGTCGCTGCTTCCTTCTGCCAGAGCTTACTGGCGTAGCGGGCCGATTGGGTGTAAATCTTATTCAGGAAGGACTGAAAGTCACCCCCCGCATCGAAGGCGGGTTGCTCCGGCAGACGGCGCACGGCCTCCCAACCCTGATCGGCGAAGCGGCTGAAGTCGATGCTGGTGGCCAGCGCCTCGTCCCAGGTGAAGATCGGCATACCCGCGACGGGCTGCAGCAGATCGGTCAGTTCGGGCACGGCGTCGGTGGCCTCCTCCTCGGGGGGCGTGAGGACCTGGCGCAGGTCGAGCCCCCGCATGCGGAAGAGCTCGAAGGGGTCGGCATCGATGGCCCCGGCCATGACGTAGAAGACGGCGGCCATGTGCTTGCAGGGCACCGCCCAGTCGGGGCAGCTACAGTCCGCGTTGAGCTCGGCAAAATCCTCGGGGAAAAGGGTGAGCCCCTGCGCCCGTACCACCTCCAGCAGTTCCGGTGGTAGGGTGCCGGTGAGGAGCTGGCCGTGCAGGGCGGGGTTGTCGCGGATAGCTTGGAGTACGCGGTCGGCCTGGGTCGTGGGCCAGGGAGTCCAGTCGAGCTGGATGCGGTAGGGACGGGGTTCGCTACCCTGCACCTCGGCCGTCAACTTGCCGGGGCGGGGCTGCTGGATGTTTTCGACCAGTCCCTTGTTGGCGTAGGTTTGTCCGCGGCTCAGGCGGCCGGAGTAGTCCATGCGCTGCAGGGCGGCCAGGAACTCCTTGCCCCACCAGCTGGTGCCGTACTTGCGGCGGTAGCTGCCGGCCCGGGCCTGGGGGGCGGGGTTGGGGCGGTACCAGCCCCAGGTGTTTTTGCGTGGCATGGGGGGAAGGTACTCTACCCTGGTAACTCCTCGTTACTTGCCCCCTTCACCAACAGGAAGGCCTCAAAATTAGCGGGAGTGATTACTTTTCCCTCGCTCCGTTCGTAGGCATTAAGGAAGGCGCGCGGCACCCTGCCACTCCTGCGCGGGTTCCATTTGATTTCGTAGGCGAGATGACGACCGTCGTACACTTCGACGTAGTCGACCTCCGCCTGATCGTAGTTGCGCCAGAAGTAGGAGGAGCCATAGTGGTCGTGGTACTGTCGGGCCTTGAGCCGTTCGCTGACGATAAAATTTTCCCAGAGCGCCCCCCGGTCCGTACGGCGGGCCATGGGCTCGAAGTTGTTGAGCAGGGCATTGCGGATGCCATTATCCCAGAAGTATACCTTACGCCCTTTTGAAATTTCCTTGCGTGGGTTACGGGCCAGGGCGCGTAGGCGAAAGACCACGAAGGCTTGTTCCAGAAGCGCGACGTAGCGTTCTATGGTCTGTGCATCGACCCGTAGTAGCTTAGCCAACTCGTTATACGACACCTCGGAGCCCACCTGCAGCGCCAGTGCTTGCAGCAGATTGGTCAGTAGATCGGGCTTGCGGATGTCCTCTAGCGCCAGGATATCCTTGTATAGGTAGCTTTCCGCGATTAGCTGTAGCGTGCTTCTTCCCGTGCCTTCCGCTAGGATGACCTCGGGGTAAAAGCCGTACACCAATCTATCGGGAAGATTTTGCCGGGCAATAGACCGACCTACTTCACCCGCGTATTCCGCATAGGAAATAGGGTAGAGGTAGTGCTGATATTTCCTTCCGGTGAGGGGTTCGTTTATACCCCTGGCCAGGTCGAGGGAGGATGATCCCGTAACGATGAATTGGATATCCGGGTAGTTGTCTACCAGAAGCTTTAGCCGTAGACCGATGTCGCGAATGCGCTGCGCTTCATCGACGAAAACGATACGGTTACCGCGTGCCAATTCGCGCAGTTCTTCCCTGCCCTTATCCCGGAATAATCCATCGGCGGTAGGGTCATCACCGCTGTAGTAAGTGTACTCAATGCTTAAGTCATTTAGTATAGTTTCTACCAGCGTCGTCTTCCCTACCTGTCTCGGACCTAAGAGGATAATAACCTTGCCCCGCCCAATTTCCTGAGTTATCCTTTGCTGTAGTACGCGTCTAATCATAACCAAAGTTAGCCCTAAACCTCAGACCTAATCGGAAAATTAGGGTAAATTCTAGGATTGGCTCTAAATTGTAGGGTTTGTAGCGTACTCCGCACCTGCGGCCCCGCCCCGGGTAATCCTACTTAAGTGCGCTTACTCCCCGCCGGTATAGGCAGGATTCGGAGAAGGAAACTGAGCCTCCATCCGCTTCAGCGCACCGTCCAGTACCTGCCTCAACTCATTGACTCGTTCGGGTTGGGCAGTAGCCAGATCGTCGTGCTCCCCTAAGTCATCAGCCAGATCATAAAGCTCGTAGGTATCCGTCTCGTAAAAGTGGATGAGCTTCCAGTCGCCCCGACGGATGGCGCTGCTGGGGTGGTGGCCCTGATGATTGTAGTGGGGATTGTGCCAGACCATCGTGCGCTCGGGGTAGTCCTGCGGACCGGTGAGGGCTGGGACAATGCTGTTGCTGTAGGCCAGGTCGGTCGTATCGCCCACCGCATCCATCAGAGTAGCAAAGAGGTCGGTGCCGATCACGGGCTGATCCGTGACTACTCCCGCCGCGGCACCGGGCCAGCGTACGATGAAGGGTACGCGCATGCCGCCCTCGTAGGTGTAGCCCTTGCCCTCCCGTAGCGGGTCGTTCTTCATCGGGGGCGTGTGCTTGTCGAAGCCGGGGATGGAGGGTACGTGCAGCCCGCCGTTGTCGCTGGTGAATAGCATGACGGTGTTATTGGCCAGCCCGAGGCTATCGACCGTAGTTAATAGCCGGCCGACGTTTTGGTCGATGCTTTCCACCATGGCCGCGTAATGAAAATTGGGGAGGGCGGAGGTATCCTGTCCGCTGGCGATACGCTTCTGGCGGTACTTCTCCACCAGATCCTCCGGTCCCTCGATCGGTACGTGGGGAGAGTAGTAGGCTAGGTAGAGTACAAAGCTGGTATCCTGCTCCGCCGTCACGTAGTCGATGGCCTTATCGGTCAGTACGTCGGTCAGGTAGTCGCCCTCTCCAGCACCGTCCTGAATCTCGGGCTTCGAGCCGGGGCGGAACCAGGGGTAGAAGTAGGTGTTGGGCAGCCCCTCGTAGCCGCCCGCAATATTTACGTCGAAGCCCTGGTGCTGGGGGGCGTACTCCCCACCGCCCAGGTGCCACTTGCCGATGAAGCCGGTGGCATAACCGTGTCCTTTCAGCGCCTCGGCAAAGGTGGTAAAGTGAAGTTGTAGTTTCTGATCGATAAAGGGGGTGGTAAGCCGCTGATCGGGCCGCGCCGGCTGGTTGCCGTGGATGTGCTCGGTGATGTTGGTCTGTACGGGGTTGAGGCCGGTCATCAGGCTGGACCGGGAGGCGCTACACAGGGGCGCGGCCGCGTAGGCGCTCGTAAAGCGTACACCCTGGCGGGCCAGCCGGTCGAGGTTGGGGGTCTCGGTGAAGGTGTTACCGTAGCTACTCAGGTCGTTCCAGCCGAGGTCGTCGGCTACGATTATAATGAAGTTGGGATTCTGGAGGGGGGTGGTTTCGGTAGTTTGCGTAGCCTCCCCGTTACCACAGGATAGTAACAGCGCAGTAAGCAGGGTATACAGCAGATACCGCATATGCTATAGGTTGAACGTGAAGGTATAACTTCCCGAAGCCACCCGGTAGCCCCCATCAATCAATTCCACGAAGGCACTCTCCTCCACTGCTGCCCCATCCACCAGCAGCTCGCCTACCCCCGCAGGCAGCTGTAGCCGTCCCGTAACGCCGGGCGGCAGCTTAACTGAATAGGTAACCGTATTCCCCTGCTTAGCCCAGTTACTCTCAATCTTACCCCGGGGACTATCGTGAGAAGTTTTGACCCACTCCAAATTCGTCTCCACCCCGGGCGTAAGCGTAATCTCACCGGAGCCGGCCGCCCCCACGAAGGGATTGATACCCCCCAGGTAAGTGTACAGCCAGAAGCCGATGTTAGTACTGAAGGGGTGGTGGCCCGTACCGTAGCCCTCCGCGTTTAGGTTTTCGCCCATCGTGCTGCGGTCGCTGCTGACGAAGTGCAGCCAGCCCGGACTCTCCACCTGAGTCACCATCCGGTAGGCCAGCGGCAGGTCGTGCGCGCTGAGGTAGTAGAGTAGCGGCTTCACCCCCAAAAAGCCGACTGAGGTGTGGTAGTCGTTGGCGCGGATGGCATCCATGAGACGGGCATGCACCTTTTCGCGGTACTCCTCCGGCACGAGGCCGTAGTACAGCGGTACCACCTGGGCCGTCTGGGAGTTAGGATTATACCAACCGGTCTCCGTATCTAGGAACTCCTCGTTGAAGCGGTCGCGGATGCGGCTGGCATGGGCGGCGTAGGTCTCGGCGTCCTCCGTTTTGCCGAGCATTCGGGCGTAGCCGGCCAGCAGATCGCTGAAGTGGTAGCTACCCGCCGTCGAGGTCTGGGGCACCGGCGTCAGTCCCGGACCGAAGCCATTAGAGTTATGCGTCAGGTCGAGCCAGTCGCCGAGCGACCAGTTGATGATATCGTCCTCGGCCGTGGTATAGAGGTATTCAAGGTAATCGCGCATCGGCTGGTAGGCGTGGGCGACGATGGCCGTATCCCCGGTGTACTGATAGAGCTTGTCGGTGACATAGAAGATGGTGCCGCCCCACCAGGGGTCGTCCCAGGTAAAAGGCTCGCCGTCGACGTTGAAGCTCCAGCCATTGGTGGGTACGATGGCCGGCACGTGGCCGTTGGGCTCCTGGGCGTCGATGAGGTCCTGCAGGTACTTTTGGTAGGCGTTGATGGCCTCGTAGTTCATCAGGTACGACTCCATCGTTTCCATGCCGCCATCGAGCGTCCAGCCCATCTTTTCGCGGGTGGGCTCCTCGCCGGGCATACCGTGGATACTGTTTTCCAGGGTGCGCCGTACGGCGGCGTGCAGTTCGTTGAGCCGTTCGTCGGAGCAGTTGAATGCTCCGATTGTCGCCAGATCAGTGTGCACCCGTTTAGCCGTTAGGGCGGGGAGCGCAGGTGCGGTGGAAACTCCGGAAAGCTGTACGTAGCGGAACCCGTGGTAGGTAAAACGCGGTTCGTACACCTCCTCCGTACCCCCGGCGGATACCAATACCCCCCGCTGAAAACGCCCCCAGGTGTGGCCGGAACTATGCTGCACGTCGAGGGTGCTGTCGGCCCGGAGGGTTTCGTTAAAGTCGAGGGTCACGGTCTGCCCCTCTTCCAGTTCCTCGAAGCGGACCTCCACCCAACCCGTCAGGTTCTCGCCGAAGTCGTACACGAAGGTGTCCGGGGCGGGGCTCCACATCCGCTCGGCACGCAGCTCGCCGGTCACCCGCAGGGGCGGCATGTACTGAGCACGCAGCTCACCTACCGGAGCGGGCGCCTCCACGACGGACTGCCAGTGACTGTCGTCGAAGTCGAGCGTATTCCAGCCCGGCTGCCGCTGGTTGAGGTCGATGGTCTCCCCACCGCGCAGGCTGTTGTAGACGATCTCGCCGTAGCCCCACCGCCAGCTGGTATCGGAGACGATCTCGCGGGTGCTGCCGTCTGTATATTTCACGTAGAGATTGAAAAGAAGTTTATTAGGTGTCTTCCAGTTGGCGCGGTTCATCTGAAAGAGGTCCTGGGTGGGCAGGTTATAGAAACCATTGCCGAGGATGACCCCGATGGCGTTACTGTCCACCCGCAGCTGGTCGGTGACGTCGTAGGTCAGGTACTGGACTGTACGCTGGTAGTCGGTGAAGGCGGGATCGAGCATGTGGTCGCCCACCTTTTCCCCGTTCAGGCTCAGCTCGTAGTAGCCCAGTCCGGATACACTTACCGTGGCCCGCTCGATCGCTTTACCGCCCAGCCCGATCTTCTTACGCAAGTAGATGGCCGTAGAGTCGCTGTCGTCGAAGTCTTGCGGCTCACTCACGAAGGGGGTACGCAGGGTACTCACGGGAGCATACTTCGAGGAGATCCACCGGGCATGCCAGTCGGTGGTGTCGAGCAGCCCCATGGTCCACCGGGCGGGCGCACTCCAGTCGGTGGGACTACCGGTCTCGTCCCACACGCGTACTTTCCAGTAGCAGCGGTCGCGGGAGCTCAAGTTTCTTCCCCGGTAAGTGACGTGTACGCTAGCGGGGCTTGTGACTTTACCGGAGTTCCAGCGGTCGGCCCCGGCCTCGGTAAGTTTTTCGGGGCTACTGGCCACCAGGACCTGGTAGGCCGTTTGCTGGATGCCATTACGGTCGCTAATCATTTTCCACCCCAGGCGGGGGGCGGTGGCATCGATGCCTAGGGGATCGGTGCCGTACTCACAGCGGAGGTCAGCTACCGCGCTGGACTGCCGTTGCTGGCCGTATCCAAAGGCCGAGACCAAGAGGCAGAGGACTAGCACCAGCTTTGTCGGAACGTGGGCTGGGAAGTCGGTCATTGGTAGGGGTTGAACCTACAAGGTACGCGACGTTCATATTAACGCCCAGTCCCCTAGTACCTCGCGTCACCGGTCAGAGTTAAGATTCACGGCAGCAGAGGAACCCCTCCCGCTCCTCTCCCGTTAACTGAAAAAAAGAAACCAAAGATGCCCCGCCGCCGCTATGAGGTTCCCGATAAGCCCTTCATCACCACCGCCGACATGCGGGTGCGGTATGGGCCGGATTTTGATCCGAATGTGTTTGGGCGGTGGGTGCGGGAGGGGAAGGTGCGGAAGTTGCGTAATGGGCTGTATTTGAGCTCAAATATGGATTTGACGTCTACGCTTAACCATTTTGCGGTAGCTAACCAACTCTACAGACCGTCCTACATATCGCTCGAAGCCGCGCTCAGGTACTATAACTTTATTCCGGAGACCGTGTACCACACTACATCGGTAACTCCCCTCAAAACACAGCAGTTTCGGATAGGGTATACCGTCCATTTCTATCGCACCATAGACTCAGCCCTGTTCTTTGGCTATCACTTACACCAGTGGAAAGACACTACCTACGCCATTGCTTCGCCCGAGAAAGCGTTGTTGGATTTTGCATACCTGGAACCTCAATTCGCCGACGCGGAATGGATAGAAGAAATGCGATTCGATGAATTTGAAATTGATGAACTAGTCGACTGGGAACTAATGAACTTATATGCCCAAAGGATGGGCGGTAACGCCATCCTGCACCGCTTACATACACTCAAAAAAGTTGTCGCACTATGATGGCCATAGACCAGATACAGAAGTGGTATCCTGATGGCTTGCACCGGAGGAAGCTGGATTTGCTCAGGGAATACATCCAGTACGAAATGCTGCAAGCACTCTACCGAAGCAAGCACGGCTATCGCTACGTCTTCCTAGAGGGTACCTGCCTGCGTATTGCTTACGGTACCGAACGCTTCTCCGAAGATCTAGACTTTGACAACAGAGACTTGACCCCAGCAGATTTTGAGGAGGCGGTAGCCATCATCCAGCGCTGGTTGGAGCGTAATGGGTATGAGGTCACCATCCGGTTGGTGCACAAGGGGGCTTACCACGCCCGCATCACCTTTCCGGGGCCGCTGTACAAATACGATCTATCTCCCCATAAGGAAGCCAAAATGCTGATCAAGATGGATACCGAAAAGCAGCACTACGATTACCAGCCGCGGGTGCATACGCTCAGTAAATTCGGTATACAGAACGATATCCTTGTCACCCCACCCGAACTGCTCTGTGCCCAAAAAATAGCCGCGGTGTTGGGTCGCAAGCGGCCCAAGGGGCGTGACTTTTACGACTTGCACTGGTTACTGCAGCAGTACCGACCGGATTTCGGCTACCTACGGCAACGGCTTGATATTAACGACGTAAAAGCCCTACGTGAGCGAGTAGCCGGGCACATCGAGCATTTTAATTTTGATGACTTAGCGCAGGGTGTAGCCGCATTCTTATTCAATCCAGATGACGTCGACCGTGTTCGCCACTTTCCTGCCTTCTGGGCGGAGACGCAGTTGACATAGTTTATCACCCCCCGGAAAGCTGAGCCAACTGAGCCGCGGAGACAAAGGCCGCATCCGCGCAGAACGCACCGACCCATCCGGCAGCGTAAAACCCGTACTCGGACTGTAGGCGCGCCCGAGCCTTACGCGACTTGACGAATAGGTTGAGGTAAAATCCAACGTCCGACTCCTGGCCACCGGAGAGTAAGTGTACGGGGGACATAACGGTGAGCTGACCGTCCGGCTCCCGCTCTACAATAAGCTCGGGATGACGGCTACAAAAGTCCTCGAACTCCGCCAGCGAAAGCTGCTCGTCGAAGCGGAGCTGGATGCTACGGTTCTCGGGAAGTTCGATTCGGCAGGACATACGGGGCATAACGTTCGGGGTGGAGGGTAAGTTACTCATCGATCCGTGACATCGCAGCTCCTACCTGGCACTTTGCACCTGCGGCCCCGCCCTACAACTCCCCAACTCTTCCTACCTTCCGCCCTTCTATCCGCATACCCCACTACATGACGACCACCTACCGCCGCGAGCCCCTCTGGTACAAGGACGCGATCATCTACGAACTCAACATCAAGGGATTTTTCGACGCCAACGGCGACGGCATCGGTGACTTCGCCGGCCTGGAGCAAAAACTGGACTACCTTGAAGAGCTCGGGGTGACCGCCATCTGGACGCTGCCCTTCTATCCCAGCCCGCTGCGCGACGATGGCTATGATATCAGCGACTACTACGACGTCAGTAAGCCCTACGGGAATTTGGAGGACTTCAAACGTTTCCTCGACGCCGCCCACGCCCGTAATTTGCAGGTCATCACCGAGCTGGTCATCAACCACACCTCCGACCAGCATGAGTGGTTTCAGCGGGCCCGCCGCGCCCCCAAGGACAGCCCCGAGCGCAACTACTACGTGTGGAGCGATACGGATGAGAAGTACCCCGACGTCCGCATCATCTTCACCGACACCGAGACCAGCAACTGGACCTGGGACCCCGTAGCTAAGCAGTACTACTGGCACCGCTTCTTCCACCATCAGCCGGACCTGAACTACGACAGCGAGGACGTACAGCAGGAGATCTTCAAGGTGCTCGATTATTGGATGAGCATGGGCATCGACGGCTTCCGGCTCGATGCCATCCCCTACCTCTTCGAGCGCGAGGGCACCAACGGCGAGAACCTGCCCGAGACCCACCAGTTCCTGAAAAAACTGCGTACCCACGTCGATACGAACTACGACAATGTGCTCTTCCTGGCCGAGGCCAATATGTGGCCCGAGGAGAGCGCCAGCTACTTCGGCGACGGCGATGAGTGCCACATGAACTACCACTTCCCGCTCATGCCGCGCATGTACATGAGCATCAAAATGGAGGACCGCCACCCGATCACCGATATCTTCGACCAGACGCCGGCCATCCCCAAAAACTGTCAGTGGGCCACCTTCCTGCGCAACCACGACGAGCTGACCCTGGAAATGGTCACCGACGAGGAGCGCGACTTCATGTACAACGTCTACGCCTCGGACCGCACCGCCCGCATCAACCTGGGTATTCGCCGCCGCCTGGCGCCGCTGATGGACAACGACCGCGGCAAGATCGAGCTGCTGAACGTGCTGCTGATGAGTCTGCCGGGGACGCCGGTGCTGTACTACGGCGATGAGATCGGCATGGGGGATAACTACTACCTGGGCGACCGCGACGGCGTGCGCACCCCTATGCAGTGGAACAACAACGAGAACGCCGGCTTCTCGGAGGCCAACCCCCACAGCCTCTACCTGCCCGTGATCCGCGATACGGAGTACAGCTACCGCTGGGTGAACGTACGCCGCCAGCAGCAGAACCCCAATAGCCTGCTCAACTGGACCAAAAAGCTGCTGGCCAAACGCAAGGCCTTTCAGGTTTTCGGCCGTGGCACCATCGAGTGGCTCAAGCCCGACAACGGCCGCATCCTGGCCTTCGTGCGCGAGCACGAGGAGGAGCGCGTGGTGGTGATCGTGAACCTGAGTCGCCACCCCCAGAGCGTCAGTCTTGACCTGAGTGAGCACGCCGGTAGTAAGGTGCGCGAGGCCTTCGGGCGTACCTACTTCAACGAGATCGGCCGCGATCCCTACCAGGTCACCCTGAGCGGCCACGGCTATTACTGGCTGGAGATCGAGGCCACCGCCGGCCCTGCCACCGACAACCGCGAACTCGGCCGGCCCACCCTGCGCGCCGCAAAACTGGCTGATTTCTTCAGCAAGTCCAATCTGCGCGCTCTGGAGCAGACCGTACTGCCCAACTACCTACGCAGCGTCCCCTGGCTCGGTGCTCGTGCCGACCAGCTCGACCAGGTCAGGGTGTACGACTACCGCATGCAGACCGGCGGCGACCGCCACTTCGGCTGGATGCTGCTGGAGGTAACTTTCCTGGAGGGACTACCCGAACTGCTGCAACTGCCGCTGGCCTTCCACCACTACCGCGACGACATCGACTACGCCACCCGCGAGGAAGTGCTAGCCATCATCGACAACGGTGAGCGCAAGGTGGCCCTGCTCGATGCCCTCTACGATGAGGACTACCGCCGTGGCCTCATCCATGGCCTACAGGAATACGGCGAGATGAAGGACTTCCGCTTCCTGGCCCGCGAGACGATGGCCAACGCCAGCCGGCAGGAAGCCAATATGGTCCACTCCGGTACCGAGTACATGATGCTGCAGAGTAGGGACTATAACATCAAGTACTACCGCCGCGTAGATGCCAATGACGTGCCCGATCTGGAGGTCAAGCAGATGCTCAACCGCCGCGGCTACGCCTCGGCCCCCAACGTGCTCGGCACCCTGCACTTCACCCCCACCCAGCGCCTCAACGCCACCCTGGCCATCTTTGAGGAGCGCCGCCCTAACGAGGGCAACGCCTGGGAGTACGTACTCAATAACCTGCGTCGCTTCGCCGAGGAGATCATCGCCCGCCTACAGAACGACGCCGAGACCGGCGAGGCCCACCCCGAGCAGGTCCACGTCACCGACACCATCGTGTACCGCCTAATGCCGGAGGTGATCCAGGACATCCTGGGACCCAGCTTCGTCATCAAGCTGGCCGAGCTCGGCCGGGCCACCGCCGCCTATCACACCGTGCTCTCCGGCGTGACCGAAAGCGGTTTCCAGCCCGAGGCCCTTAGCCTGCACTACCAGCGCAGCGTCTACGCCGGACTGAAGGGCGACGTGCGCGCCACCATCGACCTGATCAAGCGCACCAACGGAGAGCTGGAAGACGAGGCCGCCGAGCTCGCCCAGCAGTTCATGGACCGGGAAGAGGCCCTGCACGAAAAGCTCAAGCGGATCTACGACCATAAGATCGAGTCCGATAAGATTCGCATCCACGGCGACTTCACCCTGGAGCAGCTCATCCTGAGCGACGACAAGTTCATGATCACGAATTTCGACGGCGACCCCGACCGCAGTTACAGCCAGCGCCGCCTGCGCCGTAGCCCCGCCAAGGACCTGGCCAATATGATGCGCTCCATCAGCTACGCCGCCGGCATGGTCTACGAAGAGGATATCCCCGGCCTCAAGCAGAGCACCCGCGGGGCCCTGGCCGACTGGCTGCGCACCGCCGACCGCTACCTGTCCGCCGAGTACCTGACTGCCTACCGCAAGGCCACCACCGGCACCCGCCTACTACCGGCCGACGAGCGCGACCTGGAGGTACTGCTCGATACTTTCCGTATCGAAAAGGCCCTGCAGGAGCTACGCTACGACCTCAACTACCGCCCCCAGCAGGTCAGCGTTCCCCTACGTGGCCTCCTGGAACTACTCGAAGACTAACTCAGCAAGCGCCGGTAGATCGTGGTTAGATAGGATTGTCTAGCCCCCAGTCGGTACAGCGCGTACAGTAGTACGTAGGTAGCCTGCGTACGCACTAGACCATAGCGCAGGTACTTGCGCGGCGAGGTCGTCACGTGCCCGTCCAGCACTACAAACCCCCGGTACCGCCTGAGCCGGCGCACTAGCTCGTTATCCTCCAGTAGCCGCCAGTCGGGAAAGCCCCCCACGGCCTGAAAATCTTTGCGTAGTACCCACAGCGACTGGTCCCCAAAGCGGAAAGCCGGTAAATCATAGCGCGTAAAGGAGGCATACAGTCGCAGCAGGGGTACGCGCTCCTGACCGGTGAAGCACAGTCGAAAGCAGCAGGGTAGGGGACCGTGGTGGCGCAGCTGCTCTAGCCAATCTATAGGAGGTAGCGTATCGGCGTGTAGAAAATAAAGGCTCTTCCCCCGGGCCTGTTTAGCCCCCTCGTTCATCTGCCGGGCGCGGCCGCGGGTGCAGTGAATCAGGCGGACTCCCGAGCTCAGGGCAATGGCCTGGGTGCCATCCGTACTGCCCCCATCGACCACGATAATTTCATACGAATCCCCCGTCTTCCCCCCGCTCGGGCTCTTTTCCCCCTCCTGCTGCCGTAGCCGTTGCAGGGTCGCGCTCAGGTGACTGGCTTCGTTTAAGGTGGGTAGGATCACGGAGCACCAGGGTGTCTTCGGGCTCATCCGCGGGGTCGGGTTTGGCAGTGGGTAGGTAGTGGATCACGGCCGCGACGACGCCGATGACGAGCAGCCACCAGTCCATGAGGCTAGTGTCGGTGCGGGTCAGCAGTACCTCGACGATCTTGGCACCTAGTAGCAGGCCGAAGGCGCCGTAGATGATGACGTGTTTGAGGTCGCGGGTCATACGCGGGGGAGTGATTAGCTACTCAAAGCGATACACCGTGGTAGTGTTGTAGGTATCGCCCACTTTGAGCACGGGGGTGGCAAAATTTGGCTGGTTAGGGGAGTCCGGGAAGTGCTGGGTCTCCAGACAGATGCCGGTGTGGGGTTCGATTGGTGCACCGTCGTTTACGGTAAACTCCCCGGGCCGGAAGTTGGTGGTGAACAGCTGTACCCCGGGTTCGGTGGTGAAGCAGCGCAGCCTACGCCCGGAAACGGGGTCGGTCAACAAGGCGAACTCCCGCAGGCTACCGTCGTAGCCGTTGAGGACGAAGTTGTGGTCGTAGCCCCGGGCCAGTTGGATCTGGGGGTAATCGGCTTCGATGTCCTGCCCCACGGCCTTCGGTGTGCGAAAGTCGAAGGGGGTGCCGGCTACTGACTCGTTTTCTCCCGTAGGTATCTGCTGCTTATTAACTGGGGTATAGCGGTCCGCGTCGAGGTATAAGACTTGGTCCAGCACCGACCCACCGCCGCCGCCCAGGCTGAAGTAGCTGTGGTTGGTGAGGTTGACGATAGTGTCTCGGTTAGTGGTAGCTGTGTAGTGAATGTGCAGGGCGTCGTCGTTGGTCCAGCGGTAGGTACAGGTGACGGCGAGGGTGCCGGGAAAGCCCATCTCGCCGTCGGGACTGGTGTAGCTTAGGGTAAGGATGGCCGCATCGTCCGTGGTCGAGGGTTCCACCGTCCAGAGCTTGCGGTTGAAGCCTACGCTGCCGCCGTGTAGTTGGTTACCGTTTTCATTGGCGTCAAGCTGGTAGGTGGTGCCGTCGAGCGTGAAGCGGGCACCGGCGATACGGTTGCCGTAGCGACCCACGAGGGCTCCGTAATAGGGGTACTTACTGAGGTAGCCGTCGATGCTGGTATAGCCTAGCACCATTTCCTGATCGTCGATGCGGATGCTCTGAATGGTGGCTCCATAGTTAAGCACGTGTATGCTATTACCCCGTTCGTTGGTGAGGGTATGGCGTTCGACGGGGCCGTCGGGGCTGGTACCCCAGGGGGCATGGGTGGCGGTAGGCATGGGGGTTGAGTTAGGAGTAAACTAGAAATCGGTGGCCTCGGCAAAGCCCCCCTGCGCCTCGATGGTACGGAAGCGGTCCCAGGCTGCATCGACGAGCTGGCCGGTGAGGGTATCGAGGTAACAACTACCGGCGGCGGGGTCGGCATACTCATCGAGGCCCGCTTCCAGCTTGAGCAGGTGCTGGATGTTGATGGCCAGTCGGTGGCCCAGCGGGGTGGGCGGGGTATCGCCGCCCTCGGCGGGGGCGAGGAAGAGCTCGTCGGCCCCACCGGTGATGGCCGACAGGGCCTGGGTGGTGAGGTACAGTAGGTTCTGATCGCGGTCGGCGGAGAGCGAAGCCACATCGGAGTGGGCGGCGATGCGCACTGGCGGGGCACTCTCGATCCCGAAGCTTTTCAGCACGTTGGCCCAGAGGATACGGAAGGCCCGTAGCTTGGCGATATCTACGTAGTAGGAGCTCCCTACCGTAAAGGCGAACTGGAGGTGCTGATTGACCACGGCGGGCTCGGCGCCGCGCTCGCGGAGTTGCTGGAGGTACTCAGCTCCCTTGGCCAGGGCCAGGGCCAGCTCGGCATCCGCCAGCGAAGGGCCGTTGTTGAAGCCGGCGGCATTGACCTGGAGCACCCGGAACTGGGGCATCCACTGATTGACGAAGCCCAGCAATCGGATCAGGGGGGGGAAGGGCGGCTCGCTCCAGTCGAGCAGGGGGTCGAAGTCGACCGATCCGCGGATGGTCGCCAGATCGTAGCCCTGCTGCCGGAGGTACTTCACCAGGTCGCGGAAGAGCTCGGCTGGGTCCTGGCCCGGGTAGCGAAGGGCACAGTGCAGGGAGATGAAGTCGAGCCGGATGTCCTGAAGTAGCTCCGTCACCTCCCCCGCACTCGGCTGCCGGAAGAGCCGAAACAGCAGTGCCTCCGCCCCCTGCCGGAGGGCACGTAGCGCCGAGGCGTTAATTTCTTCATTGGTGCCCGAGTCGACGTAGGCTCCTACTTGCCAGCCGGCCGGCCGGTCCACGGGGGGCAGGGCCTCAACTTCCGTGCGGGTGTAGAGGGGGGCCAGACGGATACGCTCGTTGATCTCCCAGTCGAGGCTATCCAGGTCGCGGCCCTTCAGTTCCTTGCTGGCGCGTTGTAGCCAGTCGGCCTTGTCGTAGTCGGGAAAGGGAGCGCGTGCGAGATCGGCAGCGGGCATAGGCAGCGGTTAGTGGTGCCCAATGTACGGCCTACCGCAGTTGCTTGCGCAGGCCCACCTGTAGCCCGCCCATCCAGTAGTGCTCCGAAAGGGCGGCGTCGGGGGCGGTGAACGAGCCGGTATACTGCTTGAAGAAGGGCTCCACCAGGAGCTCCAGGCTGCGCTGCTTACCGATGGGGTAGGTGGTCGTCAGCGAGGTGGTCCAGCCCAGGCCGAGCTGACGGCGGTACTGCTCTGCGGTAGCCAGCTCACGGGGCCGGGCGGAGGCGGGGTCGAGGTAGTGACCGCTTACGCCGGCGGTGTAGTGCAGTAGCGGACCGGCGTTGATACCTACCCGTAGGCGGCGGCCGGGCAGTTCGTAGCTGGCCAGCAGCGGTACTTCGAGGAGGCGAAGGCGGTTGTTGCTACGCAGCAGCCGGTCGTTGCCCTGGAGCATAGACTCGTACTCGAACTGGTTGCGGAGCTCGGTGTAGGTCAGACCGGTGACCAGTCGCCAGGCCCCTCCGAGGCGGTAGCGCAGGCGGGCACTAAGCTGGTAGCTGACCTCGGGAAATTCACTTACTTCCCGCAGCTCGCGCTGGGCCTGGCTACCCTCGGCCTGTAGACCGAAGCGCTGGTGGGCGTAGGCGGCCCCCAGTACCAGTTCGCCCTGGAAGCGCTGGCGGCCGCTGGCGCGGAAGCCTCCTTCGGGCGTAGCGTTAATCGGGCCTAGGGTAAGGAGTAGGGGGGCAAGGAGTAGGGGCTCAGGGGGGAGGGTCGAAATCGCTACGGTGGCTAGCTGTTGCGGCCTGAAATCTGACCTCGGGGGTACGCTGTTTACTGATTCCTCTGTACTAGGTGAAGTGAATGACTGCACGGGAGCGGAAGCTGTGGCTGTTGTACCGGAGGTAGCACGTAGATCGGCGGTATCGGATAGAATGGCGCGATCCTGTGTGGGGGAGGCGGGTGGTACGATGGCTGCCGTTCCGTCGGTTTGCACCTGCGTAGCCCGCCCACCCTGTGTTGCTGCAGCGGTAAGGCTGTCGTACACCAGGTAGCTGCCGCCGGCAAGGGCAAACAGGAAGAGCAGGGCCACGGCGGCATACCGGCGCAGGGCAGCGGGTCTACGGGCAGCGACGATACGCGCCCACATGCCCCGGGGTACGGCAGCCTGCCGGTTGGCCAGGGTGGTGGCGAAGAGCTGATCGAGGGCTTCTCCCTCGGGGATGGTGGCTTTGTTGGCCTTAATTTTTTTCCACAGATCGGCTGGTACCTCGGGCTTGCGGTTACCGAGGCCGTCGCGGAACAGTTGGTCGAGTTCACTCATATGGCGATGCGTTGGCGGTGGGCGATTTGCTGCTGCAGCACCTTGCGGGCCTTGAGGAGCTGGGAGCGGGAGCTGGCCTCCTGGATGCCGAGCCGCTCGCCGATCTCCTTGTGGCTGTAGCCCTCGATGGCGTAGAGGTTGAACACGATGCGGTAGCCGTCGGGCAGGGCTTGGATAAGCTGCAGCAGTTCCTGCTCGCCCAGATCGGCGTAGGCCGTGGGGGCACCGCCGCGTTCGGGAGTGTTATCGAGGCCGGTCTGCTCCATGCTAAAGCGCTTGCGCTGGTAGGTCTTGAGGGCCACGTTGACGCACAGGCGGCGGGCCCAGCCGGCAAAGGAGCCCTGGAAGCCGTACTTCGGCAGCTTGGCGAACAGGCGCACGAAGGTGTCCTGCAGCACGTCCTCGGCCTCGGCCTGGGTACGGCAGTAGCGCTGGCAGACGCCCATGAGCAGGGGGGCGTAGCGGTCGAAGAGCGCGCGCTGGCAGCGCTCGTCGTCGCGTAGGGCACCCTCGATCAGTTCTTTTTCCTTCATGCTCAGCATTGGGGGCTGGGGTTTAAAGGTAGACACTGCGCGCTAAGTTATAGTGGTCTGGCTCACCATAACTTAGCGCGCAGTGTCTACCTCCCGTCCGAACTATCCGCTGCTAATTCTGGCCTACCTGCTGCTGTTTGTGGGCTGCGCAGCGGTGCTGTACTGGGAGGGGAGCGTGCGGGTACTGCCGGTAGAGGCGCGGCTGCTGCGCTTCGATGCCAACTTTTACCTGGGCATTCGGGATAGTGGCTACGGTTACAATCCGGGCAACCCCAGCACGGCAGGTTTTTTCCCGCTCTTTCCCTACGTGTGGCGGTGGTCAGGACTGGGCATCGCCGGCATCTGCATTGCCAACGGTCTGCTCTACCTGGTGAGCCTCGGATTCCTCTGCCGGCTACTGCGGCCTAAGCCCATCGTGCTGGGGCTATTCATGTCGTTGCCCTTTTTATTCTTTGTGTGGACGCCCCTGACCGAGGCGCTCTACTTCGCCCTCACCACCCTGCTACTGTACGGACTGGTGCGCAAGAACGGCTGGCTCATTTTCACCTCCCTCCTGCTGGCCGGCCTGACCCGGGCTAGTTTCATCTTCCTGGTGCCGGCCCTGGTGGGTATGGTGTGGATGACCAGGCCAAAGAAGGAGGCCTTTTCCTGGCCCAGCCTCCGCCGTATCCTACTGTGGTGCCTGCTACCGCTGGGTCTTTCCGTAGTGATCGTGGCGGTGATTCAGTACGTGCAGGTAGGTGACCCCTTCGCGTACTACAAGTTACAGACCGAGGTGTGGGGGCGTAAGTTCGGTCTGCCGGTACTGCCCATGGGGGTCAACAAGCCGCGGTGGATCATCCGTACCACGCGTATGAGCCTGTGGATCGGGGGCCTGGTCTCGGTCATCGGCCTGCGCTACCTCGTGCAGTGGCTGTGGCGCGACCGGCTGCGGCCCACGCTGCGGCCCATCGAGCTGGTGGCCATCATCTACCTCTGCATGTGCGTGGTGAGCATCGTATTTTTCAATCCGACCTGGTTCTGGTGGTCACCGGGCGAGCGCAATGCCACCTATTTGGTGGGCATCAACCGCTACCTGCAGCCCAACCCCTTCATGCTGGTCTTTTTAGTGTACCTCTTCCGGCAGCGGCTGCGTTCGCCCTGGGCCCTGCTGGGCCTGGCCGTGGCTACCCACCTGCTCTGGTTCACCGTGGCTCTGGACTACCTCTGGAACCAGCCGGAGTACGAGGAGCTGCTCGTGGTGACGGCGGCGCTACTGGCCTACTGGCTGTACTACTACTTTCGCTGGCCCTGGCTGGGGTATGCCCTGATTGTGTTCGGGGCGGTGGTGCAGGCGGTGACCTTCGATCACTTTTTGTGGGGGCTGCATTTAGACTAGTGTTCGTTGATACTCCGGGCTACCTCGCCGGCAAAGGCCCGCAACTCCTCCACCACCCCCGGATGCTCCGCCGCCACATCCGTCGTCTCCCCCGGATCGGTGCGCAGATCGAACAGCGATAGCCCGATCGAATCCGTGTGGTAAGGTACCGGATAGCCCCCCGTAGCCAGGGGCTCCCCGGCCACGCTGCGATAGGTATGGGGAAAGTGTAGTTTATACCGCCCATCGGCGCTTACCACCGCCTCCAGGTCGTCGATCCAGTACACGGCGTAGGGGGTGGGGGCGTCGCCGGCAGTCTGCCCCAGGAAGTCACTGAGCCGGTCGTGACCGTCGAGGGTACGGTCGGGGAGTGGGGCACCGACCAGGGCGGCCAGACTGGGCAGCAGGTCGATACTCATCAGGTTTGTGGCACTCACCCTGCCCGCCGCGGTGTGGCCCGGCCAGTAGGTGATCAGCGGCACCCGCACCCCGCCACCAAAGCTGGTCGCCTTACCCTCCCGGAAGGGGGTGCGCCCGGCATGTTCTCCGTAGCTGAGCCAGGGCCCGTTGTCGCTGGCAAAGACGATGAAGGTATTCTCGGCCATACCCTTCGCGGCCAGCGCACTGCGCAATTCACCTACCCCGGCATCAATTTCGGCGATCACGTCGGCGTACAGCCCCTGCCCGGTGGGCCGTAGGTAGCTACTGTCTTCATAGAGCGGCACGTGGGGCAGGGAGTGGGCCAGGTAGAGGAACAGGGGGCCGGTAGCGGTATCGTGGGCCTCCACGATCCGTACGGCCTCCTCGTTGTACATCCGATTGAGGGTCGTAAAGTCACCCAGGCTATCGGCCACCTCGGTACCGCGCAGAAGGGGCACCCGCGCCGGAAACAGGCGCGCCATATTCGGCTCCGGGTGACCGCCCCACATATCGTGGCTGTAGGGAATGCCCAGGTAGCTCTCAAAGCCCTGCTCGGTGGGCAGGAACGGACTATGGTCCCCAAGGTGCCACTTACCCACCATAGCGGTACGGTAGCCTTGGTCGCGCAGCAGCTCGGCCAGGGTGGTCTCCTCCGGTCGCAGCCCATCCTCCACGCCCGGCATCAGGGCACCGCGTAGGCCCAGCCGGTTGGGGTAGCAGCCCGTCAGCAGGGCAGCACGACTAGCGGTACACACCGCCTGAGCCACCCGAAAGTCGGTGAAGCGTACTCCCTCCGCGGCTAGGCGGTCGAGTACGGGGGTGGTGACGTGGGTGCCGCCGTAGGCCCCAATGTCGGAGTAGCCCATGTCGTCGGTGAATACGAGCAGGATGTTAGGGGCAGTGGGCGGGGCCGCCGGTGCAGACTCGGTCGCGGGGGAGCAGGCGGCAAGTGTGGCCAGGAGTAAGGTGGCTAGCAGTAGATCGTGCATTACGGGAAGGTAGGGAATTGAACAGACCGGGCATTGCCGAATGACACGGCTAAAGCCACAACTATGGGAGCGCTTATCTTTCCCCAAATGTTAATCGTATGCGCGTGGTTAGGATCAGTCTGCCCCTGTTGTTTTTGCTGTTGCTATTATCCTGTGGAGGGGAGTCATCTATGGCCCTACCGGGGTTTGCGGGGGAAACCACTCCGGCCATCCAGCTCAATCAGGTAGGCTACTATCCCGACCAGGCCATCCAGTTTACGGTAGCGGCGACCGGGACCAGCGCGCTCGACCGGCCGGACTCCAGCTACCAGATCACCAACCTGGCCGGTGACAGCCTGGTGCGGGAGGGCTACCTCGGGCAGCGGCAGGACTGGACCGCACTGGCCGGCGTACTCGCTCAGCCCACCCTGGCCGATCCGCTCCCCGTGGGTGAGTACCGCATCTACGTGCCGGGAGTGGGGTATTCCGAAGCAGTGCACGTGATGGAAGATGCCCTACAGGCTCCCTTCATCGGCTCACTCCGTGGACTGTACTACCAACGCGCGAGTCAGGCCCTGCCGGAGCAGTACGCTGGAGAGTACGCCCGCGCCGCCGGTCACCCGGATACGGAGGTGCTGTATCATCCCTCCAGCGGTCATTCGGGCGGTAGCATCAGCAGTCCCGGCGGCTGGTACGATGCCGGCGACTACAACAAGTACATCGTCAACGGAGCTTTCCCCATGGGGCAGTACCTGGCGCTCTACGAAGACGTAGGCGACCCCGCTCCCGACGGCAGCCTCAACCTCCCCGAAAGCGGCAACGGGCAGAGCGACTACCTCGATGAGATGAAGTACGAGCTGGACTGGATGCTTACCATGCAGGACGAAGATGGTGGGCTGTTCCATAAGCTTACGACCCTGAGGTTCGAGGGAATGGTCATGCCGAACGTAGCGACCAGCCAGCGGTACATCGTGGGGAAGAGTACCACCGCGACGCTGGACTTTGCCGCCGCCACGGCCCAGGCATCCCGCGTGTACCGCCCCCTGGATGCCGCCTACGCCGATCGTCTGCTTGCCGCCGCCCGCCGTGCCTACACCTGGGGGACCGCCAATCCAAATGCCGTATTCCGTAATCCGGACGATGTAAGCACCGGCGAGTACGGTGACGACAATGCCGACGACGAACGTACCTGGGCCGCCGCCGAGCTCTTCGCCACGACCGGTGAGCAGGAGTACTACAACGAGCTACAGGCCCGCCCGCCACGTATGCGCTTCAACGCCGGAGAGAGCTGGACCGGCTACATGGGTAACCTGGCCGCCTACACCCTGCTCCGCTTCCCCGACCGTGTACCGCAGGAGATGCACCAGGAGCTCCGGCAGCTCGTGATTACCCTGGCCGATAGCCTCGTGATGGACGTAGACCAAAATCCGTACCGCCAACCCATTACGGACTTCGAGTGGGGCAGCAACTCCGACGTGCTCAACGCCGCGATGCTCCTAGCCGCCGCCCACCGCCAGGAGCCGAAGGAAGACTACGTAGCCGCCATACGCAGTAGCGTCGACTACGTGCTGGGCAATAACCCTAATAACGTCTGCTACCTCACCGGCTACGGCGACCGCGCGCCGATGAATATCCACCACCGACCCAGCATTGCCGACGGTATTGCCGCTCCCGTACCCGGACTGCTCTCCGGCGGCCCCAACAGCAAGCAGCAGGATAAGCAGTACACCACCTACGAAGCCGGAGCAGCCCCGATGCAGAGCTGGGCCGACCAGGAGCCTAGTTTTGCCAGCAATGAGATCTGTCTGAACTGGAATGCTCCCTTCACCTACGTAACCGGCTACCTGGAGCACGTAGCTACCGCAAAGTGAGCCGTTCACAAGAAGTAAAGGCATAACACTACGTTTCCAAAAGTGTGTTTTTTATGAACAGTATTTTGCAGTTTGCTGTAATAGCAGAACAATTACTAACCTATTAAAACACCCAAAACCATGGATAGCGACCAGCTAACCCAACTTATTAAACAGGGACTCTCGGCCATGAAGTCGGGCAGTAAAACTGCTTCCCAGTCCGCTAGCGAAGTTCAGAGCGACGCTAGTAACGACCAGCTCAAAAAACTCCTGCAGAAGGGCACCGAAACCTCCAAGCAATGGCAGCAGCGCGTAGACCGTGCCCTCGAGCAAGCCGGCGGAAGTCAGCAGGAACAGGAGAACGAGATCATGCAGGCCATGGACCGAGTCGGCAAGCAAATCCGCCAGGAAGCCCCGAACGAGCGTGTACGTGACCTGGGCATCATCGCCAACGGACAGTTGATCCTGCACTACTGGATCGGTGCCTTCGGTACCATGGAAGCCTACTGCAAGCAGGCGGGCATGGACCAGGCCGCCCAGGAAATGAAGTCCTGCGTCAGCGAGGCCAAGCAGGCTGACGAGAAGTACACCGACATTGCCATGCAGATCATGCAACAGCAGCAAATGGCTTCTGCCTAGCCTGTAGGGTAAAGTACTGACCGTACCGGCCCACTCCCAACTCGGGGGTGGGCCGGTTGCGTTGCTGGCAGGATCAATCGTAAGGCTAAATGAAAATAATTACAACAATGCCGACGGTTTTGGAGTAGTGAAAGCACCATCACGCAAAACCCATTACCATGGCCAACGACCAACTCACCTACCTCATCCAGGAAAGCCTCGCCTCCATGCAGGCCGGCGGCAAGATCGCTGAAGACGCTACCGCCGAGATTAACAACGCCGCCACCAACGAAAAACTGAAGGCCGCCCTAGAGGAGGGCAACAAGACCGCCGAGCAGTGGCGGCAGCGCGTCGACCGGGCCCTCCAGGAAGCCGGCGGCAGCAGCGAGCCCGGCAATCGCATCATCGAGGCGCTCTACGACGTGAGCAAATCAGTCATCACCAAGTACGGGGACGACTACTCCCGCGACCTGGCCATCATCGAATCCGGCCAACTCGCCCTCCACTACTGGATCGCCGCCTTCGGTACCATGGATGCCTACGCCAAGCGTGCCGGACTGAGTCAGACCTCCCAGGACATGGAGAAGTGCCGTAAGGAGGCCGAGCAAGCAGATAAGGAGCATACCGACATCGCTCTTGAGATTATCGAATCACACAGTTAGTCGGCATCTACCCATAGGCTTGACCGCCGGATTGGAAAGTTTCGTTCGATCTCCTGCGATTTTCGCTCCGGACGAAGTTGCTCCCAGGCAGCAAGTAACTGCCGATCCCCGTACGCCCGGGCTGCTAGTAGCAGCCCGGGCGATTGGATGGGTACCTCATCGTAGTGCATCACGTCGGGCGGATAGGGCCAATCCGCTTTGTCGGTCAGGTAGGGCGTCATGAAGGCAAAGGCCTCGTGCAGAGTGCCGTCACCGTCGGCGGTAGGATACGTCCAGAGTGATTCCCCAGCTTGGGAGCCGTAGTCGGCAAGCACGGCAAACCCCTCCAGATTGAATAGGGTGTAGATATACGGTTTGGTACGCTCCAGCTCTTCGGGAAACCCACCCGTGCTGTCCATCTGTAGGGTAAGCATTGTCTTAAAGGCTTCGCGTGCTGCTGCTAGTTCCGCTTCCCGCCCGGCCACGCTCGCAAAGGCTGCAACCTGCGCGGCCCACCAGGTACTGTGATTGTTGCCGTTATCGCGCTCAGCGAGGCCGTATTCGTGGGTCGTCATCCAGGTCAGGTACTGGTCGAACCAGCCGGTCAGCTTGCCGTCATCTTCACCATTCAGGTAGCTGAGCGCCCGTAGCTCCTCGATACTCTTAGCCACCTCGATAAGGTGAATAGTGTCGATGATACCAATGCCCCGGCCCGTCACGCGGCCACTGATGGCCTGGGCGTACAGCAGGTTGGGCATCATACTCGTCTTGTCGCTGATGAACCAGGCCCGCAGGTGTTCTAGGGCTTTGGCGGCATACTTTTTGTTGCCGGTCAGCTTATAGGCGGCGGTCAGGGTGGCTACTTTTTTGCTCATATCCACCATCGCCAGCCGGTGGGCCACGAAGTTGTCGGGGTTGCTCTGCCCGTCCTTGCGAATGTAGGGGCCGCCGGGGTTGTCGGGGTCCGGCCACCAGTAATCACCCTCGGAGTAGAAGTCGCGGGGCCCACCGGCACTGCGCTCGCTCACTGCGGCGGTCAGGGGCACGGGCGCAGCGTCGAAGTATTCATTGGCGGTGGCGAGCAGTCCGTCACGGTCGTAATGTGCGGGCGGTTCTTCAGCGGCAAGGGGGGGCGCGGACGCGGGTGCGGCGGAATCGCGGCAAGCGGCCGGACCGCATAGGCAAAGGGCGGTGAGCCAGGTGTAGAAGAGGGTTTTCATAAAGGGAAACTTAGTGCGAGCGTTGGGATACAAGGTTCTGTGGGTGCGAGCCACGAAATTTATGTATTGGACTGCCGTGAGTGGCGGGGGGGGGGGACGGCCGGCGGGGTGCAGACTTAGTTGTTAATCACCAGGTAACTGCCCTTAAAATCCTGGTTGCGGGCCTCAATCACCGTGCGACCGGGGGCGGGAACGAGCTCGATGGCGGCGCGGCCGTTGGCCATTTCGATGACCTGGCTGCGGGTGGGTAGACCCCAGTCCACGAGCAGCTCCCCGGCCCCGTTGTGGTCGAAGTAGACGCGGCCTTCGTAGTCGAGTGCGCGGCGGCCCTCGGAATCCTGCATCACGGCCTCGATCAGCTGGTTGCCGTTGGGAAGATCGCGGTAGCTAAGCACGATCTTGGCGGGTGTGCCGGCCCTTTCGAAGGTGTAATTGACGATGAGGGTGTCGCGGGCTACTTCGCTGCCCTCGCGGTAAGCGACGGCTTCAAGTGCGTTCGCTCCTGCCGTAAAGTCGACCGGCCAGTGCAGCCCGGAGGCGGGAAACTCGTTAATGTCCTTCGTCTTCCTACCTAGCGATTCACCGTTATGGAAAAATTCGACTTCGGTCCCATTACTAAATACGGACACCTCGCGCGACTTGCCCTCGGGACCGCTGCGCTCCTTCCAGGTATGGGATTCGATGTAGGCAAAGGGGTCATCCGACCAGTAGCTTTTGAATACGTAGTAGGCGTCCTTGGGCTTCCCCTCGCGGTCTACCAGCCCCTTCTGGTTGAGGTAGGGGATGGCGTTCTCGGGGCGTAGCGGGGTGCCGAAATCCTTAAAGGCCCACTGGGCGTTGCCGGCGAACCAGTCGGTGGTCTCCGCTACACGCAGATGCCAGTCGAAGAGATCGACGATATAGTTCTCGGTCCAGTCGCCGGTCCGGGCAATGTTGGCGACCCCGACCTGGCTGACGGCCTCGGCCCAGTCATCGGCGGCAATAGTGCCCTCGCCCGTGATGGGGTTCTCGGTGTGGCGACCGACGTGGCTGGAGCCTCCGTACTCCATGTGCAGGAAGCGGGAATACTTCTGGCGGCTATCCTCCAGGGCAGCGGCGTAGTTGCTGTAGACTCCGGCGTACCAGCCCGACCAGATAGAGGGGGAAAACACGTCTGGAATACCGGCCCCGTCGTAATACTTGCGCAGGGCGGTGAGCCGGTAGGGGTCGAGCCGGTGGGCGACGGTATTCAGGCGTTCCAGGTAGGCGTTGAGTGCGGTGGGGTCGTCACCCCCCTCGAAGTCGGGTAACCAGTAGAGCTCGTTGCCCAGCGACCAGAAAAATATACTGGGATGGTTGAAGTTCTGGACGATCTGCTCCCGCAGCAGGCGTTCGGTGTTGGATTCCCACGCGGCGCCGCCCTTGCCACCGCGGCACCAGGGCAGCTCATCCCAGACGATCAGTCCCAGCGCGTCGCAGGCGCGGTACACTTCGGGGTCCTGGGGGTAGTGGCCGAGGCGCACGAAGTTGCCCCCCATCGCTTTGATCATTTCCATATCGCGGCGGTGCAGGCTATCGGGCATGGCCGCGCCGAGGCCGGCGTGCTCTTCGTGGCGGTGGGTGCCGCGCAGGAGCAGCCGCTCCCCATTGAGGTAGAATGCCCCGCTGGGTTCGAAGCGGTAGAACCGGTAGCCGTAAGTGACGTCGCGTACGTCCACCAGGCTGTCACCGGCGTAGAGCTCGACCCGCATGGTGTAGAGCTCGGGAGTATCGACCGACCACAGCCGGGGGGTCTGGATCGGCGGCAGATCGATCTGGTAGGCGATGGAATCTCCGGTACTCTCGTAGCGGGCATCGAGGATGGTGACTGGCTCACCGTCGGGGTCAATGATACCGGCCCGGAGTAGGTACTGACCCCGCGGTCCGGCTTCGGGGCGGAAGTGGCCCTGCACCCGCGTCCCCGCCACCTGTGCCGTCACCTCAGGCGTACTGACGTGCACGTCGACAAGACGGTTGGGGGGTACGATCTCGAGCCACAGGTCGCGTGTGATGCCGCCGTAGATAAAGAAATCAGATTTCTGGGAAGGGATCACGTCGGGGTCGTAGCCGTTGTCGACGCGGATGGCGATCTCGTTGTCCGCCCCGGCTCGACCAGTTCGGTGACATCGATACGAAAACCCACGTAGCCCCCTACGTGCTCACCCGCGCGCCGGCCATTGACGTAGACCTGCGTCCGGATATTGGCGCCCTCAAAGTAAAGGAGGTAGCGCGCCGCCCCGTAGTCGGCCACCGGCAGGGTTTTGCGGTACCAGCTGGCATCGCGGCGGTAGCCGGCCGCGTTGTCGACAGCGTCCCACTGGTTCCAGGTGTGGGGGAGGCTGACGGCTTGCCAAACGGTTGCACTGGCAAGCTCGGCGATGTCGGTGAGGGGCCGGGCAAGGTATTCCCAATTAGCGTTGAGGTTAAGCTGCCGGCGGGTCACTTCCTGGGCGGAAGCGCCAAGGGTAAATAGAAAAAGATAGGCCAGGAGGTAATGGTGCATTGCGTAACGGTGAGGAGCATCAAGTTACGCTGTTCTGCGTACTTATGACACAGTTAGCCGAGAACGGTCGTCACTTTAACGGTCTCGTGCAGCGTACGGTGTACCGGACAGCGGTCGGCGATCTCCAGCAGGCGTGCCCGCTGTTCGTCGTTTAGCTTCCCCCGTAGCACCACCACCCGCTCGAAGTGGTCGATCTTAGTGGGCCGCTCGTCGGAAGCTTCCATATCGGCGGCATAGTCCTTTTTGTGATTGAGGTGTACCTGCACTTCGTCCACCACCCACCCCTTGCGGCGGGCGTACATCTGTATGGTCATGGCCGTACAGGCTCCGAGCCCGGCACTCACTAGCTCGTAGGGGCCGGGACCGAAGTCATTACCCCCCACACTCTCCGGCTCGTCTGCCGTCAGGTGGTGCTGGCGTACCATCACCTCCGTTGTGTACCCCTCCCGCCCCAGACGTACGGCTACTTTGTGGTCACTTTCCAATGATTCACCCTGCGGCTGCGGTAGATAGCGGCTCGACCAGCCCGCGATGACCTGCCCGGCGTAGTGGCTATCGGCGTTGTCCGACAGGAGGTGGTCCGCCCCGTCCAGACTCACGAAGCTCTTCGGGTGGCGGGCGGCGGTGTACAGTTTGGCCGCCTCGTCGATGGAGACGGTTTTATCCTGCGGTGAGTGTAAAATCAGTAGCCCCGCCTCTAGCTCTCGAATATTCTTATCCAGCTCATGGGCCCCTAGATCGTCCACGAACTGCTTAGCGATCTGAAAGGGGCGCCCCCCGATATTGACCGTCGCCCGCCCGGACTCCGCAATCTGCTCCAGCTTCTCGGCGAAGTGCCGTGAAACGTGGTCCGGAGCAAAGGGTGCCCCGATGGTCACCACCGCCTTCACCGAGGGGAGTTGATTGGCTGCGCACAGCACGGCCGCTCCTCCCAGGCTGTGCCCCACTAGTAGTGCCGGAGCGAGATGGTGCGCTGCGAGCCACTCACCCGCCGCTACCAGATCCGAGATATTAGTAGTAAAGCTGGTATCCACAAAATCCCCCTCACTCTCCCCAATCCCCGTAAAGTCGAAGCGCAGTACCCCGATGCCCACCAGGTTGAGCTCCCGACTGATGTTGTGTGAGGCCGTCAGGTCCGACCCGCAGGTAAAGCAGTGGGCAAAAATGGCAAAGGCATGCGGATGGCGGTCCACGGGCAGCTCCAATCGAGCCGAGAGTTGCACCCCGGAAGCATTAGGAAAAGAAACTTTTGCTGCGTTCACACCGTTTATTTTAAAACAAATTGTTTGTTAAAATGCCCCCCATCCCCTAAATTTGTAGCGCCACCTGGGGAAATCACCTAGCCAAAACTCATGACATGTCCCAATCTAACACCCCCTCCCCGGCCAAATCCGCTCCCCAAGCCGACGCTCCCGGTAAAGTACCCCCATCCCCCCGAACGCGATCGCCTCCGCGATATGATCGTAGTTATTGTCACCTACCCCCTCACCCCTACCGAGAAAACGAACAAACTTGCGGCTAAGAAGCCGTGGCTGGAGTTTGTGAGTTTGCTGCTGAAGGTGTTGCTGGCGGTGTATGCTATTTACGAAGCCGCGAATAAGTAGACCTGGCTTTGCTAGGGTAAGCGCCTAATGCTCCGCCAGATAAGCATGCACAAACTTAATCGCCATCGCCCCCTCACCCACCGCGCTAGCCACCCGGTTCATCGCCCCGCTACGCACGTCGCCGGCGGCGAAGATGCCCGGCTGGCAGGTTTCTAGAAGGAAAGGATTGCGCTCAAGCGGCCAGCCCTTGCGGCGCTCGGCAGTAGCTAATAGATCGGGACCGGTGATGATGAAGCCGCGCTTGTCGGTCATGATCTGTCCACTCTCGAGCCACTCGGTACGGGGGCGGGCGCCGATAAAGATGAATAGGGCGTCGGCCTCGACCTCGTAGGTGCTCTCATCCTCGGTGTTTTTCAGGACCAGGCGCTGCACGTGGTCGTCATCGCCGCATACCTTGATCACCTCCCGGAAGCCCTGCACCGTGATGTTGTCGATGGCGTCGATCTGGTCGATGAGGTAGCTCGACATGCTGCTGGTGAGGTCGGGCTTGCGCACCAGAATGGTGACCTGGCTGGCAAATTTGGAGAGGTACACCGCGCCCTGTCCGGCACTGTTGCCGCCTCCTACGATGAAGACGTTTTGGTTCTCGCAGCCCTTGGCCTCGGTCATCGCCGCGCCGTAGTACACGCCGGCCCCGTTAAATTTGTCGGCGCCCTCTGCGGGCAGCTTGCGGTATTCCACGCCGGTAGTGAGGATGACCGATTTGGTCTTCACCTGGCTGTCGTCGTCGAGGGTAAGGATTTTATAGTCGTCCTGGATCTTGATGTGGGTCACCTCGCGGGGGCTCACCACCTCCACGCCGAAGCGCAGGGTCTGGGCCATGGCCCGCCGCGTCAGCTCCGAGCCGGATAGGCCACTGGGGAAGCCCAGGTAATTCTCGATGCGGCTGCTGCTGCCGGCCTGCCCGCCCGGTGCCCGCTTTTCGACCACTAGGGTATGCAGGCCTTCGGAGCCACCGTACACCGCCGCGGCCATCCCCGAGGGGCCGGAGCCGATGATGATCACGTCGTAAAGCTCCTCGCTCGCCGTAGCACTCATTCCGAGCTTTTCGGCGATGGCATCCAGTTTGGGGTTCGCCAGGCTGCTACCATCCTCGAAGACCACCAGCGGCAGGTCCTTAGCCTCGCAATTGTGTAACTGCATCACTTCCTCACCCTGGGGGCTGCGTGCATCTACCCAGCGGTAATGGAGCAGGTTAGCGGCCATCCAGTCCTTGATGTTGTGCGACTTAGGCGAGTACTGGTAGCCCACCACGCGGATGCCCTGAAACTCGGGGCGGTAGCTGAGTTTCCAGTCCTCGAGCAGCTCGTCCAGTACGGGGAAGAGCTTCTCCTCCGGCGGGTCCCAGGGCTTCATCAGGTAGTAGTCGAGCTGCACGTCGTTGATGGCCTTGATGGCGGCATCGGTATCGCTGTAGGCGGTCAGCAGCACCCGTTTGGCGAGTGGGAAGTAGGGCTTGGCCCGTTCCAGGAAGTCTACCCCCAGCATCTCGGGCATCCGCTGATCGGAGAGGTAAAGCGCTACGACTTCCCCCTTTTTCTTCAGTTCCTTGACGGCCTCCAGCGCCTCCTTCGCACTATCGGTACTGATGATGCGGTAATCATCTTTGTACTGGTTACGCAGGTCACGCTTGAGCGAGCGCAGCACCTGCTGATCGTCGTCGACGGAAAGGATGATGGGTTTGCGGTCGTTGGCCATGGAGGAGGTAGTTCTGTAGGGGGTAGTTCGGTAGGCGGGTGGGGGAGGTGTTACGTGCGGCCTGAGGGGGAGTAAGGGGCGGGGTCGCAGGTGCGGTGTAGGTGGAACAACCCCAAACCGCGAATCGCCTACTGGATCGGGAAGCAGACCCGAAATACCGTCCGCCCGGGCTCGCTTTCTAGCTTTACCGATCCGTTGTGGTGGTCGAGGACGCGGCGCACGATGTCCAGTCCCATACCGGTACCCTCTCCGATGCCCTTAGTGGTGAAGAAGGGCTCGAAGACGCGGCTCTGAATTGCTTCGGGGATGCCGGGACCGTTATCTTCGATCTCTACGCAGACGCAGTCGCGCTCCTGAAAAGTACGGATGATGAGGTCACCGCCCTGGTCGGGCAGGGCATCCACGGCATTGGAGATCAGGTTGGTCCACACCTGGTTGAGCTCACCGGCCAAAGCCTTGACGCGCGGCAGGTCGTGGGCCAGGTCCTTACAGAGCGTGACGTTCTTCTTCTTCATCATGTGGGTGAGCATCGTCACGGTCGACTTCAGGCCCTCGTGCACGTCGACCATCTCCAGGCTGGGCTCCTGGTCCATGTGGCTGTAGGTCTTGATCGACTTGACGAGCTCGGCGATGCGGCCGCTGGCGGTCTGGATCTCGCCCACGAGCGTCTCGGTGGTCAGATTGGTCTCGATCCACCACATGACGGGCTCGACGGCCTCCGCGGGGATGGCCGCCGCAATGGCCTCGAAGTGCTGCTCTTCAAAGCCGTAGTCGACGAAGGTATCGACGATGCGGTCCAGCTCCGTGACGCCGTGGTCCTCCAGCCAGTCGGTGAGCTCGTCGCTGCGCTCCTCGCGCTCCATCAGGCTGAGCTCCTCGCCTTCCTTGGCGTAGTCGATGCGGTCGAAGAGCACGGCGTTCACCTCATCCACCGATTCCGGGGTCACCCGCATCGTCACCACCGATTTGAAGCGCTCGGGCGTTTGTACGAGGTGCTTGTGCAGTTCCTGGCTGGCGCGTACCATGGCGGAGGCCGGGTTATTGAGCTCGTGGGCCAGGCCGGCGCTCATTTTGCCCAGAGCCATGAGCTTCTCGTCCATGAGTCGCATCTGCTGGAAGTCACGTACGCGGTTGGTCATCACCGCCACCAGGGCCTGGGTGAGGTCGTAGCTGGTGTTGACCATTTCCACGAAGCAGTCCTTGTGTAGGAGGAGCACGTAGGTATCGGCGATACACACCCCCTCGGAGAGCGTTTCCTTCATGCGGCTGAAGGGTAAGACACCGGATACGTAAGGTGCCTTCCAGATACCGAGCTCCTGCTTACGGCCGTCGCTATCGCGGCGGATCACGTAGCCCCCCCCGCAGCATCACTTGCATGTGGTCGACCTTCTCCCCGTTGCGGAAGATCATACTGTCCCTGGGGTACATCACGTAGGTCGACTGGTCGATGAGCCACTGCAGGGCCGCGTCGTCTACCCCCTCGAAGATATCGAAGGTGCGGAGTTGTTGGAGGAGGTCGGCGGGTTTATCGAGTTGTTTCACGGCGGGAAGATGTTACCACGAGAACGTGGTATACCACCCCTTAGTTAGTCGAGCCCAAAGACGAATTCCAGCCCCCCGCACGGCCAGGGCCATCTGCTCGTCGGTAGCCTGGCCGATCTTCTGGATCATGCGCTTTTCACTGATGCTGCGCGTCTGGAAACAGTCGGCGGAGCTTTCCTTGTCCAGGTGGGTAGTCTCGTCACTTGGCAGGTGTACCATCCAGGGCACGACCCGGTAGTGGGGCTTCCAGTTGGTGATGGGGGGCAATGATGCGCAGGGGTAGGCGGCCTACGCCGTCCTCGTTGATGATGAGGGCGGGGCGTTTTTTGGCGATTTCGGCGCCTATGGTAGGATCGAGGTTGATCAGCCAGATTTCTCCGCGCTTCATTCTTCTTCGTATTGATTATCAAGACAGTTAAAGCAGAGCAGGTCGTCGTCCTCCTGATATTCCAGCAGCATCAGGTCGCTAGCAATATTCATCATGGTCTTAGTGCTCACCGCTCCGCTGCGGTGCAGGTCGTTGAGTAGTAGGTGCAGTAGCTCCAGTTTGGCCGTGGGGTCCAGGCCGTCGAGGGTTACGTCCGTTGGTTGCATGCAGGCTCAACGCGCGATGGAGCGAATAGTGCAAATTGGTCGACAATCCCCCCTGGCTGATCGTATAACCGTTGCCCCATGCAACGCCGCCCCCCACCTTGCCGTCATTCTAAGCAACCACCCCGACCGGCTGGTTTATCAATCACCTTTAAATCATTAACCATGAAATCCCTATTCGTATTCCTCGTCCTTTGCACCTGCGTCCCCGCCCTGGTTACTGCTACGAGTAGCGACCCCCTACTGACCCACACGACGATCACCGACCAGTACATCGGTCTGACCCTGGCTAATCTGGAGCAGGAACGCACCGTGGTGACAATCACCAACCTGGTCACCGAGGAAGAAGTGTACCGGGAGATGATCAAACGCCACAACGGCTTTGCCGCTCAGTTCGACTGCGCCGCGCTGCCCGACGGCCGCTACGTGATCACGGTGGTAAAGGGAGAAATCACTCGCCGGCAGATCATCCTCAAACAGGCCGGCACGGTACTGTGCAGCGACTGGAGCTAAAACTCGTCGAAGGACGCGGCCGGTTAATCGGTAAAATTTGGCTGTTTCGCTGTGAGAGTTGACTTTCGCGGTATTACTCAAAATGCTCCAGGAGCAATTAAATTTATATACCGTGAAATCATTACTATTCCTCACCTTCTTTTGTATTGCATTTATACCCGCTACTGCTAGCTCTACGGCTGCCGACGGACTGGCCGACCCGCTGGTGACCCGCACCCAAGTCAGAGAGTTTCAGCTCGATCTCAAACTCATTAATTTACAGCAGCAGCGTACCGTGATTACCCTCAAGCAGCTCGACGGCGCGACCCACCACCAAACCCGCATCAAGGAGCACAACGGTTACGCCCTGAGTATGCAACTGTGTGACGTACCCGCCGGCCGCTACCTGCTGACGGTCAAGCAGGGCAAACGTCTACGCCAGCAGGTCATCGTGAAGTCCGCCACCGGCATTATGTGCAGCGACTGGAAGTAAAACGATAACCCCACAATCCTTATCCAGGCCCCGAGCGTTAGCCACCCATGCGGACGCTGCTGCTCGTGGGCCTTTTTGTTTTCCTGACTGCTTGTGGTGACGACGCCCCGCCGGTGCCCAAGCCACGGTCCTACCCCCGGGTCGAGTACCCCACTCGGGAGTACACCGCTCTGGGAGCCGATTACTGCCACTTTACCTTCGAGCGTCCGGCTTCGACCACCCTGGTGCAGGAGACGAGCTACTTCGACGAGGCCCCGGCCGATCCCTGCTGGTTCAACCTCAAACTAGCGCCCCAACTCAACGGCACGCTGCACTTTTCGTATTACCCTATATCCAGCCCGGAGCAGTGGGAGGAGCTGCGCGACGAGGCCTTTCAACTGGTGGGCGTACACAACCAGCGGGCCAGCGACATTCAGGAAATTGTAATCCACCGTGATTCAGCACGCGTACACGGCGTGGCCTTCGATATTGCCGGGCCGGCGGCGAGCCCCTTTCAGTTCTTCCTCACCGATAGTACCCGAAATTTCCTGCGCGGGGCACTCTACTTCGAGACCCAGCCGAATCCCGACTCGCTCGGCCCGGTCATCGCCTACGTGAAGGAGGACATCTTTCGCATCGTGGAGACGCTGGAGTGGGAATAAGCGAAAATTCGCTGCACATAGTGTAAATTGCCCCGACGATGAGGGCAAAGACCGCCAACGAGCGCATCATTTTCGGACTGAAGGTCAAGCAACTGCGCCAGCAGCGGGGCTACAGTTTTGACCAGCTCTCGAAGGCTACGGGCATCTCGCTCTCCTACCTCAATGAGATTGAGAAGGGCAAGAAGTTTCCCAAACTGGAGAAGGTCAATAGCCTGGCCGGGGCCCTGGGTACCACTACCGCCGAGCTGACCGACGGCGAGCTAGGCCGCGAGCTCGCCCCCGTGAGCCAGCTCCTACAGAGCAACTTCCTCAATGAACTCCCCCTAGAACTTTTCGGCATCGAGCTGAGCAAGGTCGCCGAGATCATTGCCGCCGCCCCGCTACAGGTGGGTGCCTTCATTAGTACATTGCTGGAAATCAGCCGCAGCTACGCGCTACGGGAAGAGAACTTCTACTTCGCCGCCCTGCGCTCCTACCTTGAGCTCAACGCCAACTACTTCCCCGAGCTGGAGCAGGCCGTGGTCAGCTTTGCCGGGCGGTATGAGCTTCCCGCCATCCGTCCGCTACCTCCCCGCATCCTGGGCGAGCTACTCGAGGACCGCTTCGGCTACGAGATCGTGCCCGACGGACTCGACCGCCAGCCCGCCCTGGCCGGCCTACGCTCCGTCTACCAACCCGCCACCGGGCGGCTACTCCTCAACGGCAAACTCACCCCCGTACAGCGCGGCTTTCAGTTTGGTAAGGAACTGGCCTTCAACCACCTCAAGCTACAGGAGCGCGCCAACACCAGTAGTATTCTTAAGGGCCGCGTCTTCGAGGAGGTGCTCAACCACAGCAAGGCTACCTACTTCAGCGTTGCCCTCCACCTGCCCCTGGAGCCCTTCACGCGGGAGCTGCGCGGCTTTTTTGCCCTGCGCGACTGGGATCCGGCGGCTTTTTTAGGGCTTATGCAGCGCTTCAACGCCACGCCGGAAATGTTCTACCACCGGCTCACGAACGTCATTCCGCAATTCTTCGGGCTGCCGGAACTCTTCTTCCTCCGCTTCGTCCACGACCGCGGCACCGACCACTTCGTCATCGACAAGGAGCTACACCTCAACCGCCGCCACCACCCCCACGAAAATGGCCTGGCCGAGCACTACTGCCGCCGCTGGGTAAGTCTGCACCTGCTGCGCGAACTCAGCGCCGACCCCCGCGAAAACCTCCGCATCGAGGCCCAGCGCAGCCACTACTACGGTACCGACGACGAGTACCTCTGCGTCACCCTGGCTCGCACCGATTACCCCCGCGAGGGCAAGAATGTAAGCGTCACCCTGGGGCTTCTAATCACCGATGCGCTAAGGGAAACGGTTGCCTTTCTCGACGACCCCGCCATCCCTCGCGTCGTGGTCAACACTACCTGCGAGCGCTGCCCCATTACCGACTGCCGCGTACGGGCCGCCGCCCCCGTGGTCGTAGAGAAGCGGGAGCGCTACCGGGCCACCAAGGCCGCCCTGCGCGAGCTAGAACAAAGTAGCTAGAGCAATTGCCGCACCCGCGCCACCGCCGCCGGCAGGTTCAGTTTTTCCTGGTCCATCACCGCCACGGCCCAGCCCTGTAGTTGGGCCCGTTGCGCTAGGTAGGCCTGCTCGGTCTGCCCCGGTGTAGGAATCAAGATGGCCGGTTTGCCCAGGGCCCGCAGGTCCATCAGTGTCGAGTAGCCCGGTCGGGCGATCACGAAGCGGGCGGCCGTCAGCAGCCGCGATAGGGTAGGGGTGTCGGCGTAGGGTAGGGTATGGGTACTTGTCTTTAACGCCGGCGTACCGGGGTGGGGCAGGCCACGGACCAGCCGTATATCTAGTGCCGACTCACCCAACTGCGGTAGCAGAATATCCTCCAGTCGCGTCCGCATCGGCTCCGGACCAGAAAGCAGCGCCAGTAAATCGTAGGGAGTTTCCCCTTCCGTGCCGTGGATGTGTGGCAGCGGCCCGATATACACCACCTTCTTATATCCCCGCGCCGCCGAAAGCTTCCCACTCAACCGGTCATGCCCTCCGTGATCCGGCACCCAGTACGTATCGAAATGCCGCAGCTGCCACCGATACGCCGCGGTCGCAGGTGCGAAGTGGGTGACGGGGTGCAACTGGTGCGTCACGAACACCGATTCCACCCGCGGGTCGTAGCAGCCAAACCGACTGTCCGAAACTATCCGCTCTACGCCCAACCGAGTCACCAGCTCGGCCGTGGCTCGACGTTCGGCCCGAATGATACCCTGCCAGCGCCAGAGCTGTCGGGCTACGTTCCATACCATCGACTTGCTCTTGTAATGCACCCGGTAGGAAGGTAGCTCGTGTATGATGGTATCTGTGGGCAGCTCCCGGTGCAGCATCTCGGCGGCCGGCCCGCTACTGGCCCAGCTGATGCGGTGCCCCTCGGCCTCCAGGCGGCGGGCCAGGGCGAGGCTGCGGGCGGCGTGCCCGAGCCCCCAGTCTAGTGGGGCTAGGAGGGTGTGCATGTGGATTGAAAACGGGGATGTGGGAAGAGTAGTATTATGTGCACTGTCGTCAGCCGAATCCTTTTTACTTCGCTCCGGGCGAACCAAAAAGGATTCGGCTGACGACCATAAAACAAGAAAACGTTTTTGAAGACGTTATCCCCCCACGATAGGTCTATTGACCCCCGTCTCTCAAAGTGAAAAATCGACCCATGCGCACCATCACCCTGGTCTGCCTCCCCGTACTGTTCCTGCTACTCAATGCCTGTAAGGTCACCAAGCACGAGGCCATCGAGCACGATGCCGCCCTGACCGCTACGGGCTATCCCTTCGCCTACGCCGATACTGGCGGTAACACCTATTTACGGGAACTGCGTGACGAATACGACCTAACCGGGGTAATAGCCGATGCTACCTCCGACCGCGAGCGCGCCTTGCGCGTACTCGACTGGACCAACCGACAGTGGAAGGGGCACGGCAAGAAGTTGCCCACTAACAACGATGCATTGACCATTCTGGAAGAGGCCGACAGTGGGCGCAAATTTCGCTGCGTTGAATACGCCACGGTAGCCTCTGCCGCGCTGAGCTCCCTGGGTATGCCCTCCCGCCGCCTCGGACTGAAGAAGAAAACTGTGGAGACCGCCGTAGCCGGGGGCGGACACATGGTGACCGAAGTATGGTTGGCCGACGAGGGCAAGTGGGCCGTGCTCGACGGGGAGTATAACCTGATGCCCGTAGCAAACGGGAAGGCCCTCAATGCGGTAGAATTCAAACGCGCCCTACAGTCCGACCGGCCCGTCGCCTTCGTCAGCGGAGCCGGCCCGGTAAAACCCGCTCAGCAAAAGCGCTACCTGGACTTCATCGAGCGCTACCTCTACTACTTCAACGTACGTTTTGATGAGCGCAAACTGCCGGAGCCCTACGAGCGGATTGCCTTTCAAGCAAAGACTCAGTTGATGCTCGTACCTAAGGGTGCCGCGGAGCCCACCCGCTTTCAGCGCAAACGGGCGATGGATAAATTTATCTACACCCGCTCAGTAGCCGATTTCTACGAAGCACCACGGCTAGCGGTAAAGAAGTAGCACTAAAACTGGTACCTCACCGTGCCCCGCACCGCAAACGGCGCACCGGGTGTGAAGTGAATCTCCTCCACCGGCTGGGCCTCATCGCGCAGCCGCGAGGTAGTGGCGAATTGCGTTTCCTCCCACTCGGTATCCAGCGCGTTTTCGATGACCACTCCCAGGGTTAGCGGACCGAGGCGATAATTGGCGTTGGCATCCACGACCAGGTAGCCGGCGGCTACGATCGAGTTGTCCTCGTTAGCCGGCCGGTCGCGCACGTAGCGGTAGCGCAGACCGCCACTGAGCCGCTGGCGTAGGACCGTGAGCCCCCCGGTAGCGGTGAGGTTAGGCGCAAGGGGAATGTAATCCGCCCCCTCGGGCTCATTGATGCTCCGGGCCAGGGCGTAGTTCACGTCGGCGTCAGCGAAGAGCCAGTCCGTGAGTTGGTAGCGCAGTCCCAAATCCACCCCCAGCCGACGGGTCTCTCCACTGGGCTCTACAATACCGGCGTCGCCCACGTAGACGAATTCCTGCTGTAGGTACAGGTACCAGAGCGCGGCATTGAGAAACAGCCGGTCGGTAGGCCGGTGAATAGCCCCCAGGTCCGCCCCCAGAGCCAGCGGGAGGATGTCCGCCGCGCCTTGGTCCAGTACCACCCGCGTGTCATTGGCGTGAAAACCAATGCCCGTTTTTAGGTACAACTGGGTGCGGGGGTTGGCGGTATAGAGGAAGTTAAGCTTCGGACTCACCGCCGCCTTCCGTTGCTCCTGCCGGTCGTAGGTCGGCTGCAACTTATCCACGTACTGGAACACGAACTGGTCTACCCGCACCCCCGGATGAATGAGCCAGCGACCGAGCTTGAAGTCCGCCCCGGCGTAGGCAAATACATTAGTCTCGTCAATATCACCGTACTGTAGCCGTTCCAGTAGCTCCTCCCGGTTCCGGGTACGACTGAGCTGATTGTCGTTGCTGTCGTCGTAGCGCAGGCCCACGCCGGCCTTCAACCGCCCCTCCAGCCCCGCGGCGCTGAAGGTGTGGGTAAGCTCTGACTGCAGCCCGTAGAGGTTGCGGTCCTCCGCCTGGCGGATCTGATCGCCGTTCACGGGGTCCTCCAGAAAGAAGGTGAAGTTGGAGTAGAGCTCGAAGGCGTAGCGGCTGTAGTAGGCCGTGGTCTTGACGAAGGTGCTGCGGTCCACCACGCTGGTAAAGGTGCCCAGCAGGTTAGAGCGGCTGGTGTAGCCCCCCTCGGTATCGTCGATGGCCCCGAAGCGGCCGATCAGCCCCTGCTCCACGGCCCGCACGGGAATCTGCCCCGAGGCATCCCACTTACTACCAAAGTGGGAGGCAAGTAGCGAAAGCCGGTTACCGTTTTCGAGCTCGGCGGTGTAGCGGCCCATCACGTTGAGGCGGCTGAAGCGCTGGCTGGAGACGAAGGGCCCGTCGGTGAGCATGTACTCCGTCGCCAGGTAGGCGTTGCTGCGTTCGCGGCTTACTAGGTCGAAAAGTCCCACGCCGCGGAGTAGGCCAAAGGAGCCCCGTTCGACGCTTACCGAAGAGCGGTCCAGCGCATCCCGCAGCGCGAAGTCGACATAGCCGGCCGTTGCGAAGTTGCCCCGATCGTCATAGTAGGGCCCCTTGCCGTAGTCAATCTTCTGGATCGTCTCCGGAATCAGAAAGTGCAGGTCGGCGTACCCCTGCCCGTGGGCGTGGCTGACCATATTGACCGGCATGCCCTCCACGGAGATCGCCACGTCCGTGCCGTGGTCGATGTCGAAGCCCCGCAGAAAAAGTTGCTCCGCCTTCCCCCCGCCGGCGTGCTGACCGATCACCATACCGGGCACCCGCCGTAGGACGTCCTGAGCAGAATTCACCGGCCGCAATTGGGCGTCGATGTCGGCCACTACGCTGAGGGCGGCTACGCTGGGCCGTACCGTGACCGTACGCAGGTCGATGAAGGACTCCTCGAGGCGTACCCGCAGTAATTTATTATCTGACGGGGCCAGGAGTACCGCCGTGCGGTACCCCAGATAGGAAATTTGCAGTGAGTCACCCGGTTGTACCCCATCTAGTGCGAACTTACCGAGCGCATCGGTGTGGGTGTGTTCGTCGGCGTGCAGGTGTAGCACGTAGGCCCCCTCGGCCGGACTACCATCCTGGACATTTACCTGACCGCGTAGCGGGCCGGTCTGAGCGTAAACGGTGGCCTGTAGGCAGGCGAAGAGCAGTACAATTCGGTAAAGCATACATCACCATACGAGAGCCATCGGCATCCGGTTGGCCTTCGGCTACTGAAAAAGTATTTCGTCAACCTCCCTGCTCCGCCGGGGCCACCAGAGGCTATAGGCCGCCGCAGCAACTAGTACTACAGCCACCAGAGAGGGCAGGGCGGGGACGCTGGTGCCCCCCCAGTTGAAAATAGCCAGTTGCGTCGCTAGTTCCTCACCACTGCTCGTGGTCAGGGCCGTCTGGTAGGACATCCAGAACAACCCCCCCAGCATGGCGATCAGGGCCAGCTGGCGGGCACTGTGCCGGAGCATCGGCGTGGTGTGGGTAGCCGAGGTCCACACCGCCGGGTGGTCACCCAGGTACTCGATCAGTTGATTGCGGTCCTGGACCGAGCGCAGTTGCAGCCGGCGGGTCTTACCCTTGTGTAAGCGTACGGTCACGGCGGCCGAGCCCTGGTGGGAGCGTACGCGCAGCAGCTGGTGATTGGGAAAGAGCACGGCTCCCTCGGGCAGTGCTCCGGCCTGCAGCGCGCGCATGGCGTTCAGGGCCCGGGGGCGGTCTATGTGGAGCGTGCCGAGCCCGCGTTCATCGAGGAAAAGGTAGGCGCGTTTTAGGGAGTCTTTACGGGTGCGGAGGGGCCAGTATTTCATTGCTAGGTAGGGTAGGACAAAAGCCGGTGCTTCGGGGGCCAAAAAGCGGTCGAAGCGGTAGCAATGGAACGGCGGGGGTGGGGGTGTAGTATGACGTTAAGATAGCCGCGGCCGTAAGGGGCCCAATAAAGGTTGCCGGCAGCCATGATTGGGCGGTTTGTAACTAGTTGCGGAGTACTGGTACGCGTTACCCCTGGTATAGAAACTGAATCACTACCGTAAACAGAAGGCGCAACACTAGCCCGAAGATCGTCACACCCACGGCGGTCGAGCGACGTACTCCGAAGGCTGTACGGACGGTGCGACGCCAGCAGAGTAACAGCGGTAGACAAGCTGCAAAGAGAGCGGTTACAACTTCTAAAATAAACTCGGCGTGGAGGAAATTTTCCGCTAGATCCGTTAGTGAGAATGGTTCTCCAAAAAAAAGATACCGGTTACCGAGTAGCAGAACGAAACTACCCTCAAAAGTGAGGAAGCCTACTGCTAAGTACCAGCCTGAGGACTTCCATCCGTAAAGTAGGGGGATACTCAGCACGCCTATCACGATGGTCGTAATGATTGTACCAATAACGACCAAGGGTAAGCCTGAGGGGGCCGCTGTGATGAACGCTAGGTTAGTAAAGACCGAATAGCCTATTTGCGTAATCACTAAAGCTACACAGCATATCGCGAAATTCCGGATCGCCTTCGCTGCCTGACTTGGTGGGTGATCACCCCCTATCAGGGACTCATCAAGTAGAGATGTAAAGTGGGGGCGGGTAGGTTCCGTACGGGCCATAAGCAGGCTAAAGTACGCCACCAACTTTCTTCGCCCCAGGCTTACATTAGGGGGCCTACCTTTGTCGCATGCCCCGCCCGCTGTACGTCCTGCTGGTAATTTTATGCCTCGTGCTGCTCGAGAGCTGCCGGGCCGGAGGCTGTGGCTGCCCCATGTACTAGGCGGGAATGCGGTACATTTGTTGACTTTTTTGGGGCTGACGGCGTTCTCCGGGTACACCCTATGCATTAAAGTCGATAAAAACTACAGCAAGCTATGGCCTTCGATATTGATCTGATCCGGCGCGTGTACGACGCCCTGCCCGCTAAAGTGGCCGAGGCGCGGCAGAGACTGGGCCGCCCCCTCAGCCTGACCGAAAAGATCCTCTATACCCATCTGCACCCCGAGAGTCCGCTACAAACTTACGGGCGCGGCAAAGATTACGTTTTCTTCCAACCCGACCGCGTGGCCATGCAGGATGCCACCGCCCAGATGGCCCTGTTGCAGTTCATGATGGCCGGCCGCGATAAGGTAGCCGTGCCCTCGACCGTGCACTGCGATCACCTGATCCTGGCCGAGACCGGTGCCGATGAAGACCTGGCGCGCGCCAACGACGAAAACAGCGAGGTATACGATTTCCTCTCTACGGTGAGCGATAAGTACGGCATCGGCTTCTGGAGGCCGGGCGCGGGAATTATCCACCAGATCGTGCTGGAGAACTACGCCTTCCCCGGCGGTATGATGATCGGTACCGATAGCCACACGCCCAACGGCGGCGGACTGGCTATGGTCGCCATCGGTGTCGGCGGCGCGGATGCCGTAGACGTGATGGCCGGTATGCCCTGGGAGCTCAAAATGCCCAAGGTGATCGGCGTAAAGCTGACCGGCAAACTCAGCGGCTGGACGACCCCTAAGGATGTGATCCTCAAAGTAGCCGGTATCCTCACCGTAAAGGGCGGTACCGGAGCCATTGTGGAATACTTCGGTGAGGGCGCGCAGAGCATGAGCTGTACGGGTAAGGGTACCATCTGCAACATGGGAGCCGAGATCGGAGCCACTACCTCCACCTTCGGCTACGACGATAGCATGAGCCGCTACCTGAAGGCCACTGACCGGGCCGATGTAGCCGCCCTGGCCGACGGTGTGGCCGAGCACCTGACGGGCGATTCGGAGGTATACGCCGACCCCGATAAGTACTTCGACCGGGTCATCGAGATCGACCTCAGTACGCTGGAGCCGCACATCAACGGGCCCTACACGCCGGACCGGGCCTTCCCGATCTCGCAGTTTGCCGCCGCGGTGGAGAAATTCGAGTTCCCGCCCGTACTGGAGGTGGGTCTGATCGGTAGCTGCACCAACTCCAGCTACGAGGACCTGGACCGTTCGGCTAACATCGCCAAGGACGCCAAGGCGAAGGGACTGCGCTTTAAAAGTGAGTTTACCGTGACGCCGGGCTCGGAGCAGATCCGCTACACCGTGGAGCGCGACGGTATTCTGGAGGCCTTCGAGGAAACCGGGGCTACCGTACTGGCTAATGCCTGCGGACCCTGCATCGGGCAGTGGGCGCGGCACACCGACGATCCCGACCGGGCCAACTCCATCCTCACGAGCTTCAACCGCAACTTCGCTAAGCGCAACGACGGTAATCCGCAGACGCGCGGCTTCGTGGCCAGTCCGGAGCTGGTCACCGCCATGGCCCTGAGCGGTAGTATGAAATTTAACCCGCTGACCGATACGCTGACCAATGACAAGGGTGAGCAGGTAAAGCTCTCACCCCCCACCGGCTACGAGCTGCCCCCGAATGGGTTTGCCGTGGAGGATGCCGGCTTCCAGTCACCGGCCGAGGACGGTAGCGGCATCGAAGTACGGGTGGATGAGAGTAGCGACCGTCTCCAACTCCTAGAACCCTTCCAGCCCATCACCTCCGAGCAGGTGCAGGACATGCGGGTGCTGATCAAGGCCAAGGGCAAGTGTACCACCGACCATATTTCGATGGCCGGACCGTGGCTCACCTACCGCGGCCACCTCGAGAACATCTCGCAGAACTGCCTCATCGGCGCCGTAAACGCCTACAGCGAGAAGACCAATACGGTACTGAACTACGTCACCGGTGAGTACATGGCCGTACCCGACAGTGCCACCACCTACCGCGACAACGGCATCGGCCAGATCGTAGTGGGCGAGGAAAACTACGGGGAAGGATCTAGCCGCGAGCACGCCGCCATGGAGCCCCGCTTCCTGGGCGTACACGCCGTGCTGGTGAAGTCCTTCGCCCGTATCCACGAAACCAACCTGAAGAAACAGGGGATGTTGGCACTGACCTTCGTCGACCCGGACGACTACGATAAAGTGCGGCAGGACGACAAGGTGAGCATCGTGGACTTCGAAGCCATGGCACCGGACCGCCACGTGACCGTACAGCTCGACCACGCCGATGGCACCCACGAGTCCTTTCAGGTAGCGCACACCTACAACCTGGCCCAGATCGACTGGGTACGGGCGGGCAGCGCGCTGAATAAGATCCGCGAGGAACTGGCGCACGCCTAGTGGCTTGCAAAAATCGATTCTTGAAGGCCGTTTCCGCACAAGTAGTGGGGGAACGGCTTTATTTTGTTAGAAATACTGTGTATGTCTAAACTGTTGCCCCTTGCGCTATTTTTCGGTTTGCTGTTGTTTGCGGGCTGCCCTAGTCCCGGTGAGCCCCAGGATGATTTTCTGACCGAGTCGGACTTTTACGGTACTTGGGCGGTCGACCGCTTTGATAGCGAGTTTACTACTACGGGCACCTTTTTGGGACAGGACCTGGACCAGGAGGGCAGTAGTAGCATCAGCAATTCCGTCCTGGAGTTGAGTCTGCGGCAGGATGGTAGCTGGAGTTCCAGCGGCGACTACGACCTGAACATCACCACCGAAGACGGCACCGAAGTGACCCGGCAGCGGGGCATCGGGCAGGGGAATTGGTCGTACCGCCTCGATACGCTCTTTATGGATGGCCTGCAAAACTACAATGGCTCGGGTACCTTCCGTATGGCCCAGCCCTGCGCGGTCGGCGACTTCGAGCGGGATATCTTCACCGAGCTTAGTACCCAGACGCTGGACGTGGACCGCAACGACGAATTTGAAACGGAGATCGTGACCCGGGGCAGTTGGGAAATTCTCATTAAGCGGTAGGAACCGCCGCCGGCTCGGCGACCACTAGTCCGTCCTCCGTCAGCTCCTGCAGCTCCATATCCACCAGGTGATTAACCCAACTATCCGGGGCCGGGAAGGTGACCTTAATATAGTTGTCGGTAAAGCCGTGCAGCACACCCTTCTTCTTACTTTGTTCCAGTAGTACGGGGCGGACCTCCCCCAGGTGCCGTGCGGCAAAGGTATGCCGCTTACGTTCGCTAAGGATGCTGAGTTGCTTATTGCGGCGGCGACGCTCGCTCAGGGGCACCACGCTCTCCATTGCGGCGGCCGGCGTATTGGCCCGCTCGCTGTAGGTGAATACGTGGAGGTAGCTCACGTCGAGCGCCTCCACGAAGCGGTAGGTCTCCCGGAAGTCCTCCTCGGTCTCGCCGGGAAAGCCGACGATCAAATCGACCCCGATGCAGCAGTGCGGCATCACGCGGAGAATGTGGGCTACCCGCTCGGCGTAGAGCTCCCGGCGGTAGCGGCGGCGCATCTTGGCCAGCTGCTTGTTATTGCCGCTCTGTAGGGGCATATGGAAGTGGGGGGCAAAGCGCTCGCTACCGGCTACGAAGTCGATCACCTCATCCGTACACAGGTTGGGCTCGATACTCGAGATACGGAAGCGCCGGATGCCGGCCACCCGGTCGAGGGCCCTAGCCAGGTCCACGAAGAGCGCCTCCTTACGCGGCCGCTGCCCCTCGATCACCGCCGTACCGTTTCCAAAATCCCCGATGTTGACGCCGGTGAGTACGATCTCCTTCACCCCCCGGGCGGCAATGGCCTCGGCGTCGCGCACGATCTGCTCCACGGTGCTACTCCGGCTCGCCCCCCGCGCCAGGGGTATCGTGCAGAAGCTACAGCTGTAGTCGCAGCCGTCCTGTACCTTCAGAAAGGAGCGCGTGCGGTCCCCAAAACTGAAGGATGACACGAAGGTGTCCGCCTCCCGCACCTCCCCGGCCCGCACCATTCCCTTGCCGGAGCCGGAAGCGATGCCGTCGATATAGTCCAGGATGCGGAACTTCTCCGCCGCCCCCAGTACCAGGTCTACGCCGTCGATAGCGGCGATCTCTTCGGGCTTAAGTTGGGCATAGCAGCCCACCACCACGACCTTCGCACCTGCGTTCGCGCCCAGTGCCTTGCGCACTACGTTGCGGCACTTGCGGTCGGCAAACTCAGTGACGGAGCAGGTATTGATCACGACCACGTCCGCCCCCTCCCGGAAGGGCACCTCCTGGTAGCCCGCGGCGGTGAACTGGCGCCCGATGGCGGAGGTCTCTGAGTAGTTGAGCTTGCAGCCGAGGGTGTAGAAGGCTACGGTACCGAGGGTTGACATACTACAAAGGTAAATAGATCGCTACGCTCGTTAGACGGCCTAACGAGGCGAAGGTGATCTACTTACCTTTGTAGTATGTACAAGGATAAGAAAGTCGTAGTCGTCATGCCCGCCTACAACGCCGCCCGCACCCTGGAGAAAACTTACCGCGAGGTGCCGCGCGAGCTGGTCGACGAGGTGGTGCTCTGTGACGATGCCAGTAAGGACGAGACCACGGCCCTGGCCACCCAGCTCGGAGTCGATCACGTGATCACCCACCCCAGCAACCGGGGCTACGGGGGCAACCAGAAGAGCCTGTACAATAAAGCACTCGATATTGGGGCGGATATCGTGATCATGGTGCACCCCGATTACCAGTACACGCCGAAGCTGATCCCTACGATGTGCAATATCATCGGGGAGGGACTGTATCCGGTGGTGCTGGCCTCACGCATCCTCGGCAAGGGGGCGCTCAGGGGGGGGATGCCGCCGTACAAGTACGTGGCTAACCGGTTTCTGACCGCCGTGCAAAACCTACTGGTCAACTACAAGCTCAGCGAGTACCATACGGGCTACCGGGCCTTTAGCCGGGAGGTGCTGGAGACGATTGCCTTCGATGCCAACGACGATGATTTTGTGTTCGACAACGAGATGCTCTCGCAGATCATTTACCACGGCTTCGACATTGCGGAGGTGACCTGCCCGACGAAGTACTTCGAGGAGGCCAGCAGCATCAACTTCGCGCGGAGTAGCAAGTACGGCCTGGGGGTACTGCGCGTCTCCCTCCAGCACCGCCTGGCCAAGTGGGGCCTGATCGAAGAACCTAAAATCTACGCCCGTGCGTCCTATTTCGTTTAAGGGGATTCTGTTCGACCTCGACGGTACCCTGGTCGATAATATGATGGTACACCACCGCGCCTGGCAGCGTAAGCTCAGCGAGCTCGGCCTGGAGTACAGCCTGGAGCGGGTCAAGGAGGAGATCCACGGCGTGAACCTGGAGATCCTGGAGCGGCTCTTCGGCGACAAATACACCCCCGAGGACCGCGTCAGGATCGCCGGCGAAAAGGAGGCTGCCTACCGCGACATCTTCGCCCCCGAACTGGCGGAGAAGACCGTGGGCGGGGCACTCGACTTCATCCGGGCGGCCTACGCTCAGGACGTGCCCATGGCCATCGCTACGGCCGGGCCGGAGGACAACGCCTTTTTCGTAATCGACCGGTTGGGGATTCGTGAGCTGCTGGGCCACGTTGTCCATTCCGGTATGGTGACGAGCGGGAAACCCGATCCGGAGGTGTTCCGACTGGCGGCCGAGGGGATCGGCGTAGCGCTCGAAAACTGTCTCATTTTCGAGGACAGCGTGACCGGTGCCCGGGCGGCCAACAACGCCGGCTGCCCCGTGGTGGTGATGACGACTACCCACCAACGCGAGGAGTTCGCGGGGCTGGAGGTGGCTGCCTTCCGGGAGGATTTCCGGGGGTTGATCGTCGAACGGCAGGAGGGAGAAGGGTTTATGCTGGCGTTATGAGTGCGTGGAATTCCTACTTCCGCTCCTTCGAGGCTTATCTGAAACTCACCCGCGGCTACAGTCCCCACACCCTCAAAGCTTACCGAAGTGACCTGGAAAAGCTGCCCGCTTACCTCGAGCTTCGGGGATGGGAGGTGGGCATCCGCGGCGTGGAGCGCATGCACCTCGATAGCTTCGTGCAGCAGCTTGCGGAACTGGGCCTGGCCCCCCGCTCGCAGGCTCGGCTGGTATCCGCCCTCAAGACCTTTTTCGCCTACCTGCTCGATGAGCGCGTGATCGACACGGACCCGACCGAGCTACTCCGTGCTCCGAAGCTCGGGCGCAAAATTCCTGAGGTGCTCACCTACGGGGAAATCCGTGCCCTGCTTGGTGCCATCGACCTAAGTACCGACCACGGCCTGCGCGACCGGGCCCTGCTCGAAATGCTCTACGCCTGCGGGCTACGCGTGAGTGAGGCCACGGGACTACGGCTCTCCGATCTCTACCTGGACCAGGAATTTATTCGCGTAACGGGCAAGGGAAATAAAGAACGGATCGTGCCCGTCGGTGGGGGCGCGATCCGACACGTGGAGATTTATCTGGAATATGTACGTAAGGCCCTACCGAAGATCGTCGATGAAAACACCGTGTTTCTCAATCGGCGGGGCGGGGCACTGAGCCGGGTGTCAGTCTTTACGGCGGTCAAAAAGTACGCCGCGGTGGCCGGTATCGAGAAAATGGTAAGCCCGCACACCTTTCGTCATTCCTTCGCTACCCATCTGATCGAGGGCGGCGCGGACCTACGGGGCGGTACAGGAAATGCTCGGCCACGAGTCCATACTGACCACCGAAATCTATACCCACGTGATACGGATTTCCTGCGCGAGACCATCCTCAGCTACCACCCGGCCAACCAGGGCTAAAGCAGTTTCGCCAGACTAGAGATGAAGAACAGCGAAAGAAGGATCAGGGCAAGGAAGACCATAAAGAGGATGCGGGCCAGATCGCCACGCACTTCTGCGGAACGTTTCATAATGTCGTGAATTTTAGGGGAAAAACCGATGTAGATACAAGTAATCCAATAACGGTCCGAAATACCACTCAGTTGGCTCCCTCTCCGACTTTAACTAAAGCAGTCCGGGGCAATAAACTTCCACCAGGGCGTAACGCCGGGGCCGCAGGTGCAATGAAGGTGGTGAACCAACACTACCACGCAGCATGTCTGTTCGCTACTGCAGTCTTCTCCTCACTCTCCTCGTATCCCTCACGCTGACCGCCCAGCAGCCCGTCAAGCGCGCCAAGAAGCGCGCCAAGGCGCGCACCGAGCAAAGCGCTAACCAGCGCATAGACCAGAAAGGTGGACGCCGGGGTCGACAAAGCCTTTGGTGCCATTGAGAGCCTATTCAAAAAGAAAAAGCAACTCCCCGATACCACTGCACCGACGAACCGTACCGAGCGCGTCGAGGACGGCGGCCTCAGGGCTAACGACAGCGAGGCCTACGCAGACGAGGAAGAGGCCAACCAGGCCGTTATGAATGCCCTTGGACTCGGCGGCGGCAACTGGGAACCCTACACCAACACCCGTCACCTTCAGCCTCACCATGCAGGTCACCGAAACCAAGAAGAACGGGCGACAGGAAGTAACGCCATCCGCCTCGGCGCCACCGACACCCAGTTCGCCATGGATATACAGGATGAAGACGGCAAGCGCAGCCGCATGGTCCTCAACACCCAGGACGGCTATACCACCACGGTCACCACCGATAAGAGCGGTCAGACTCAGGCCTTCCGTAATGCGCATGCCCAACTTCCGGTCCCTCGCCGCCGAGGCCGCTACCGAGACCACCGACTACATTACCTACACCGAGACCGACCAGCACCGCACGATCGACGGCTACGCCTGCACCCTGGTAATCGTCGAAGACAACAAGCACGGCACCACCACCGAAAGCTGGGTCACTCAGGACCTCGGCCTCACCGCCCTGGATGTCTTCGGCGGCATGGCCGGCCTGGTGGGGCGCGGGCAAGCAGGCCGCCGCTGGAGCTCCCGAACTGCCGGCTGCTTTTCAGGGTTTTTCCCATCGATTCCACCACGACGAATGGCAAAACGGTCACCACCACAAAAATGCAGCACATCCAAATCGGGTCGGATGCTGTAGATCGCAGCTTGTTCGACGTGAGTGGGGTAGAAATACAAGAGCTGGGGTTCTAACGAGCCGAAGGCGATCTACCCGCGCAGCGGTCTATCTTCGCCCCATGGCAACCCCCACCGCACCCGACGGCCGCGCCCAGCTCCCGCCCGTACAGTCCATCCAGATGGTCGACCTCAAGACGCAGTACGAGCAAATGCAGGAGGAAGTGGACCGGGGTCGGTGCTCGACGTGGTGCGCAGCGGCGCCTTCATCAACGGACCGGCGGTGAAGGAGTTTCAAGCGGGCCTGGAGCGGTACCTCGACTGCACCCACGTGATCCCCTGCGCCAACGGCACGGACGCCCTACAGATCGCCCTTATGGCACTGGACCTGAAGCCAGGCGATGAAGTAATTGTACCCGCCTTCACCTACGTAGCCTCCGCCGAGGTGATCGCGCTACTGGGCTTGAGTCCGGTGCTGGTCGATGTCGATCCTTACACCTTTAATGTGACCGCTGCCGAGATCGAGCCGGCCCATTACCGAGCGGACGAAGGCCATCATCCCCGTCCATCTCTTCGGGCAGAGTTGCGACATGGAACCCATCGTGGCCCTGGCTAAGCAGCACGGACTGCACATCGTAGAGGACAACGCCCAGGCGATCGGTGCGGAGTACACCTTTTCCGATGGCCGCACGGGCCGCACCGGCACCCTCGGTACTATCGGCTGCACCAGCTTCTACCCCAGCAAGAACCTCGGGGCCTACGGAGACGGCGGAGCCATCAATACCGACAACAACGACCTGGCTGCTCGCCTCCCGCATGGTCGCCAACCACGGTCAGAATCGACAGTACTACCACGACGTGGTGGGCTGCAATAGCCGACTTGATTCTATCCAGGCTGCGATTCTCAATTGCAAGCTTTCCCGGCTCGACGGTTACAACGCCCGCCGTCAGGCAGCTGCCCGGTACTACGACGAGCACCTGGCGGGCATCGATGACCTTATTACCCCCGCTCGCCTACCCGCCAGCACCCACGTCTACCACCAGTACACCCTACGCATCGCCGATGGCCGGCGGGAGGAACTTCTGCAACACCTGAAGGACGCTGGCATTCCGAGTATGATCTACTATCCGGTACCTCTCTACGACCAGGCGGCCTTCCGGGCACGGCGGCTAATGCGGTAGACTTTTTGCCGGTGACGGATGCGCTATGCAGGGAGGTGCTATCGCTGCCGATGCATAGTGAGCTGGATGAGGCTACGCTGGGATATATCTGTAGCACTATCCGAGAGTTCTTCTCCTAAGTGAGTCGGCGGACGAGCCGGCCTGAGGCCAGAATTCGGACGACGACCACATTCGAACCTATTTAACACAAAAAGTTTGTTAAATCCAAACTAAGAGAGTGGCAAGGATGTTTTCAACCTACACCAGTACGCTGAAAATCATTTCCTTATGGCACTTCCGATCGTGATGCAAAAGGTCAACTCCCAGATGCTGTCCGAGATGGGGGTACCTGCGGGCAGCCAACACGTTGTTTGTAAAGTTCCGCAATAATGGGGCAGTGTATGCCTACTTCGGAGTGCCGAGCGAGCACTGGCAGCGGCTGCGGGCGGTGGCTAGTGTGGGGCGGTATATGCAGCGGCATATTTTTAAGAAGTATGCGGCGGCGCGGATCTCGGAGGGGGAGGGTGGGAGAACCACAGAGGCAACTGCTGAAGCTGCTTAGGGTGGGTGCGGAGCTGCGCTACGTGACGCGGGTTACTCGCAGGGGGCAGGCAACTCAGCGTTCACTTCACGAAAATGTGCTCGGTTCCACTGCCCCTCCGGGGTAAGGTCCTCAGACGACCACCCGCCGGTGGGGGGAGGCGGTGGGTAGGAGGGAAGAACTGCGTTCGTCCTTGGTACTGAGCGACCACTTGGTGTAACTGAGGTGACGCTCGTCCATCCAGGCTTCCCAGCGATCCCACTCGGCGGGGGTCGAGGGAATTGTCGGGGCCGTAGTCGGTGCCGACGCGGCCGCTCTCGGTGACCATTAGGGGTAGGCCCATGTCGTAGGCGCGGGTGGCGCGCTCCCGGAGGCTATCGCGGTGGGCCCCGGCGTAGAAATGGAGGGGTGTAGGCGATGTTACTGACGGGCTGGCCGAGGGAGTCCTGGGTGATGGGGTCGGCGGCGGCTACGTCTACTAGCTGACTGTAGAAGGGCGTACCCACTACGATGATATTATCGGGGTCGTCGTACTCGCGGATGACGGCGATCAGGTCCTCGGGCGTAGCGCTTGATCTCGGCCCACTTTTCCTCGCCGGCGTCGGGCTCGCCGATGGGCTCGTTCCAGAGCTCGTAAATGATGTTTGGGTACTGCCCGTACTCGCGGGCCATCGTGCGGAAGAACTCACGGGCATCGTCCTGGTAATTGCCGTGGGCGTGCCAGTCGATGAGTACGTACAGACCGTATTCAATGGCGCCGTCTACCACCGGGCGGAGTTGGGCCAGGGTGGCGGCAGTATCGGCGCGGTAGTCTTCCCCATAGCCTACTCCGACCGGAGTACGGACGAGGGTAACGTGCCAGTCGTCGCGTAGCCACTTGACCGCCTCTTCCGTCCAGTACTCCCTTGCCCTGAAACTGCGACCAGAAGTAGCTCATGCCCTTGAGCTGGGTGGGACGGCCGCATTCATCTACAATTTGGTTGCCCTGTACGGAGAGGGCACCGTGGCGTTCTACGACGGTCTGAGCAGTAAGGAAATTAGTTAGGAACAAAAGCGTAACGAGCGAGAGGAAAATCTTCATGGCGGGGAAGTAAACACCGGGCCAACCAAAGCTAGGAGTTAGCCGTAAGTGGGTTAGCAAACTAGTTGATTATGCCGACCAATGTAGCGCTTTGCCTGCTTCTTATCGCCCTGCTTTGCACCTGCGTCCCCGCCCCCGGAGATACGCTGGATGGCACCGTCCATACTTACTGGGTCAACAGTAGTAAGGTGCCGTGTACCGGCGTAGGCCCCGCAAACCTGCCTGCAAATTAGGCGGGGAGCGGATCCGGAGGTGGGTGAGTGGGAGTACTTTTACAGTAGCATCGACGGCTTCGACTACGAGCCCGGCTACCTGTACCGGCTGAGCGTGCGGGAGACGCCGCGTGGTGAGGCCGCTACACCCGCTGATGCCAGTACTATCGTATATACCCTTGTGAACGTAGAAGAAAAACGACCCGATCCCACGCTGCGGCTCAACGACATCTGGGCACTGGAGACCATCGCCGGGGAGGCAGTCGAGCTGGGGGACGATGCGATGCTACAGCAGCCTACCATCGAATTTCAGCTGGCCGAACGGCGGGTCGGGGGGCCGAACGGCTGTAACAACTTCAGTGGTATGCTGGAAAAGGTGGGAGCCGGTACGCTACGATTCGGTCCGCTAGCCATGACGCGTAAGATGTGCCGGAACAATACTATCCCGGACCGGGTCACCGCGGCGCTGGACCGGGTAGCCGGCTACCGGCTCGATGGGCTTACCTTGCAGCTCCTTGACGCGGCCGGGGAACCGCTGCTGGGCTACCGGAAGGTGGACTAAGGTCGCCCACCCCAAAAACCTACCTACCATGCGCCTCTTACTTCTGCTGTTCCTGCCCGGCTTCCTGGTGGCTCAGGCCGATGCGATCCGCCCCCTCGACGCCCGGCTGAGCGACTATGACTATCCCTATCCCACTGACACCTTCACCTTCGAGACGCAACTGCAGTCGCTCGAGATGGTGTACATGGACGTGCGGGCCGATAAACCCAACGGCAAGACCGTGGTGCTGCTACACGGTAAGAATTTCAACGGGGCGTACTGGGCAGAGACGATGGAGTGGCTGCTTCGCTTCGGCTACCGGGTGATCGTGCCGGACCAGATCGGCTTCGGAAAATCGAGTAAGCCGGAGCGGTACCAGTTTACCTTCCAGCAACTGGCCGATAATACCCACTGGTTGCTGACGACGCTGGGGCTTAATGAGGTAACCGTACTCGGCCACAGTATGGGGGGTATGCTGGCCGCCCGCTACGCCCTGATGTACCCCAGGGAGGTGGAACGACTTATCCTGCTCAACCCCATCGGACTGGAGGACTGGAAGCTCAAGGTACCCTACCGGACCGTCGATCAGTGGTACCTGTCCGAAATGAGTAAGACCTACGAAAACGTCCGCGCCTACCAGCAGGAGAACTACTACGCCGGCGAGTGGGATGACAGCTACGACCCCTGGGTCAATATCCTGGCCGGTTGGGCGCAGAGCGAGGACTACGGACTGGTTGCCTACAACGCTGCGCTGACCTACGACATGATCTTCACCCAGCCCGTGGTGTACGAACTGCCTACCCTACAGGTGCCTACGGTGCTCATCATCGGCACCCGCGACCGCACGGCGTTGGGGAAGAACTCGGTGAGCACGGCCGTAGCCGAAACCATGGGCCGCTACGACCGGCTGGGGCGCACGGTGACCGACAAGATACCGGGGGGGCGGTTGCTGGAGCTCAGTGATCTGGGCCACCTGCCGCACATCGAGGACTTCGAGCGCTTCACGGGGGCGCTAGAGCAGGCGCTAAGCGGGGACTAGGAAGGTGCGGCGGATATTGGAGACGGAGTCAGCATACTTGTCCATGCCCTTGATTTCGTTCCAGGTGGCGTCGGCACCGAACTTGCCCCAGTTCTCGTCGCGGGTCGCCATATCGGGAAACTGCAACAGATACACTAGGGCCGGACGGTAGGGGCCGGCGATCATATCTCCGAAGAAGACGGGCTTGAGGCCGGTGTTGTCGAAGATGGTCAGCTCGTGGTCGTTGAACATGCCGATCTTGCGGCGCACGGCGTCTTCGGAGTAGCCCTCGTAGATGCGAAGTTCCAATACGCCCGATTCAGCGTCGGGGGCAACGGACTGCGGCATACCGGAAAAGGCCTTCAGTAGCCAGGAGGAGTAGCGGGTGAAGATGGGCTTCTCGGCCTTGAGGGCGTCGTAGTCGGCAGCGGCGGTGGTAAATTCCTGATCTTCGGTCAGGTCCTGGGCCGCGAGGTAGGTCGCCGCATCCGGGTAGCTGATCATCACGTGCAGTTTGGCCGGATTGGGATCGCCGTACTCCTTGAACTGGACGAACTGGGTAGCCCCCTTACGATCCAGAGCGGGTTCGAGGGCATCGGTGAGGTAGCGTGTGAGTAGTCCCTGATCGCCGCCGAAGTTCATCTCGTAGACGCGCCACTCGATCACCTCCTGCTCGGGAGCGATCGTGTGGGTGGCGGCCAGGCCTACTTTGCTTCCTGCTAGGGCCACCGCACCTGCGACCCCGCCCTGTATGAACTTTCTGCGTTCCATTTACCTCTAGTTTTGCCGCAAGATACACCTATGCAACATCCGGAATGGGCCAAAGACGCCACCGTTTATCAGATTAATACCCGCCAGTTCACCCCTGAAGGCACCTTCAGCGCCGCGCTGGAGCAACTGCCCCGCCTACAGCAGCTCGGCGTGCGCATCCTCTGGGTCATGCCCGTGCACCCCATTGGCGAAGAGAACCGCAAGGGGGAACTAGGCAGCCCGTACTCGATCCGTAACTACTACGGCGTGAATGAGGAGTTCGGGACCCTGGATGATCTGAAGGCCTTCGTGCAGCGCGCCCACGAGCTCGGGCTCTACGTCATCCTGGACTGGGTCGCCAACCACACCGCCTGGGACAACGTGCTCGTAGAGGAGCACCCCGATTGGTACGCCCGCGACTACAAGGGCGACTTCCGGCCCACGCCCTGGTGGGACTGGACGGACATCATCGACCTCGACTATGGCCAGCCTGACCTACGCACCTACATGCGCGAGGCCATGGAATACTGGGTGCGTGAGGTGGACGTAGACGGCTACCGCTGCGACGTGGCCGGCTATGTACCGGTCGACTTCTGGGAGGAGGTGCGGCAGGCGCTCGACGCCATCAAGCCCGTCTTCATGCTCGCCGAGTGGGAGGCGCGCGATCTGCACCGGGCGGCCTTCGACGCGACCTACGCCTGGAGCTGGCACGAGGCGCTGCACCGCATCACCCACGGCAGGGAGACCGTCGCGGCCCTGTACGTCTACTATTCCTGGAACGAGCGCGCCTGGCCGGAAGACGCCATGCGCATGACCTTCACCGACAACCACGATAAGAACGCCTGGGAGGGCACCATGCAGGAGCTGCTGGGTGATGGGCTGGAGACATCCATTGCTCTTTCCTTCATTGGTGAGGGCATCCCTTTGATTTATAACGGACAAGAGGCGGGGCTCGACCGGCGGCTGGCCTTTTTCTCACGCGATCCGATTGAGTGGCGGGAGCACCCGTTCGCTGAACTCTTCCAGCAGCTGATCCGATTGAAGCATCAAAACGAGGTCCTCTGGAATGCCCCCTGGGGAGCCACCATGATCCGCGTGCCGAACAACTACGAGTCGCAGGTCCTCAGCTTCGTGCGGCAGGACGACGGCGGTAAGGTCTTTGCCGTGTTCAACTTCGGGGCGGGGACGCGGGTGCTACGCTTCGGGCAGGCGCTGTGGCAGGGTACGTACCGCGATGGGCTCTCCGGCGAGGAGGTCGTGCTGGGGGAGGGGGATGGGCTGACGTTGGGGCCCTGGGCTTGGCGGGTGTTGATGGAATAGTGAACTACAATTCCTCCAATTGCTCCAGATCCTCCTCCTCCAGCTCAATCGCCGCAGCCCGCGTATTCTCCCGTAGATGCTCCACCGAGCTCGTGCCGGGGATGGGTAGGATGTTCTCGCTGTGCGCCAGGAGCCAGGCCAGAGCGATTTGGTAGACAGTAGCGTCGTGCTTCTTGGCGATCTGCTTGAGGGTGTCGTTATCTACTGCGCCGGCGTCGAGGGGGTACCAGGGAATGAAGCCGATATTGTTGTCGCGGGTCCATTCGACCTCGTCTTCCCACTTGCGGTCGGTGAGGCTGTAGCGGTTCTGTACGCTGACGACCTCGAAGTGCTGCTGGGCCTGCTCGATCTGGTCTACGCTCACTTCCGAAAGCCCGAGGTGACGGATGTAGCCCTGCTGCTGTAGCTCGGCGAGCTTACTAAGGAACTCATCGGCCGGCACCTTTTCGTCGAAGCGGTGGAGTTGGTAGAGGTCTACGCGGTCGATTTTGAGGCGCTTGAGGCTCCCCTTCAGGGCTTCTTCGAGGTGCTCCGGCCGGCCGTTGACGGGCCACTGGTTGGGACCGGTGCGTTCGAGCCCGCCCTTGGTGGCGATGAGGAGCCCGGCGGGGTAGGGGTAGAGGGCCTCGGCGATGAGCTCCTCGGAGACGTAGGGGCCGTAGCTATCGGCGGTATCGATGAAGTTGATGCCGAGATCCTGCGTGGCCTGGAGGACGCGGATAGCTTCGGCCTTGTCCTTGGGTGGGCCCCAGATGCCCTGGCCGGTGATGCGCATGGCGCCGTAGCCTAGGCGGTGGATTTCTAGGTCGCCGCCTAGGGTGTAGGTGCCGGATTGTTCGGCTACTTGGGAGTTGGTGGTGGGCATGGGAGTTGGTTTTTGTTTAGTACCTCACCGGGTGATGATTCGTTCGCTGGGTGTTGTCAGGCGGCTAGCGCCGCAGTCAGCGCATAGGAATCAACCACAGAGGACGCAGAGGGCCGCAGAGCCGTGTCACATATGCGACCACACCTCTGCGTCTCTCTGCGCCCTACGCGGTTGATAAATAATTCACACCAAGTCGCGCAGCGGCCTCACAATCAATCTCACCGAGCCTCCTCCCCACCCAAACTAGCCAGAAACGCCACCACATCCCGGATCTCCCGCCGCGAAAGCTTCTCCTCCATCGAAGGCATACTCGACGGTAGGGTCTCCTCCTCCTTGATGTCGCTGCGGGCGATGGTCTGGATATCTTCCTTACCGATCTTCAGCGTTAGGGCCTCCGGGGTGCGCTCCATGACCACGCCGGCTACGACGCTCTCATCGTTGAGCGTAAGCAAAACGGTCTCGTAGCCGGGGGCCATGCGGGCGCTGGGCCGGATCAGGGCCTCCAGAAGTTGTTGATGACTGAGCCGGTCAGCCACGCCTTCCAGTCCCGGACCGACGTTACCACCGTACTCGAATACGGCATGACAGCGCACGCACTGCGCCGACTCGTTATTGTAAAAAATACGCTGTCCCTGCCGCGCATCACCTCCTTCTAGGGCCATGGCGTAGAGGCCGTAGTCGGCGTTTAGTTTTCCGGCGTAGTCGGTGAGTAGAGCGTTGAGCTCGGGGTCGCCGTGCTGCTCGACGGCGTCGGCTAGGTCCAGGCGGACGTCGGCGGGGACCTTATCCTCTTCCAGATTAGTGAGCATGCGTTGCAGAAGCTCGGTGGCGGCTACATCATGGATTTCGGCCAGTCCCTGTAGGGCGGCCTGCTGCTCGACCACGGAGCCCTTCTGTAATATCTCATCGTACAGATCGACCGAGCGGGCCGCACTGATGCCCGAGCTGGGTAGGATCTCGAGGGCCCGGGCCCGTACCTCGCTGGCGCGGTCGGCCAGGGCGGTCTGTAGGTCGCGGTCGAGCTCGGGGGTTTCTAGCATGGCGAGGGCGTTGAGGGCCTCGATGCGTACGGCTGGGTCACGGTCCTTGCTGAGGAGTGAGGTCAACTGGGGGATGGTCTGGTCCAGCTGCAATTTCCCGGCGGCCTGGATGGCAGCGCGGCGTACGGGTGCACTTCGCTCGTTGATGAGTTGGGCGATGGCCGGTTCCAGAAGGCGTGCCGCTTCCGTAGAGTCGCGCTCAAGCTCCCCGCGGTACCGTCCGTCCACCCGGTCGAACAGGGAGGGGCTGCCCCAGTTGGCGAGGGTCGCCATTGCCTCGCCGCGCATGGCTTCGGGAGCTCCGGTGCGGTTGACATAGTCGACGAGCCGCTGGATACTCGCCCGATCGCCCACCCGTAGGTTCGCGTTAATCGCCCGCCGCAGTAAGGGCTCACTCGTGAAACGGGTATCCGCTAGGGTAGCGGCGAGCGCCGGTAGGGCGTCCTCGATCTGGTAGTCGTCGTTGATGCCCCGGGCGGCCTCGGCCACCAAGTACTCATCTGCGTCGGTGAGGAACTCGGCGATGGCCGGCGATTCCATCCGCCGTAGGGCCACTACGGCTACGGTGCGCAGAGCGCGGGAGGGACTGTTCTTTAGCGCCACCATAGCATCCGCATCGCCGATCCGGCCCAGGGCAATCATGGCCCCCATACGCAGGTAGGTATCCTTATCGTCGTTGGCCTCCACCACGCGGAGGATGCCCGGTACGGCGTTCTGATCCTCGGTGCGACCGAGTGCCTCCATGGCCATGTACTTTACCCGGGGTGAGTCGTGGTCCAGGGTGCGGATGAGCTCCTGACTCGCTCCGCCGAAACGTACGTCACCGATCATCTTAGCTGCCTGGGCTACGATCTCCGGATCGTCATCGTCCAGAAAGTCAACCAGTACGTCGATGGCCTTTCCCCCATGGCGGTGCATCTGCGCCAGGCCCCAGATCGCGTGGATACGGGCGAGCTGATTGGTATTACTTTCGGCCGTAGCGCGGAGCACATCGTAGCCTTGCGCCCCGCGGTTGTCGGCTAGTTCGAACTGCGCGTTACGCCGCACCCTTTGATCCTGGTGGGCCAAGAGCAACTCCAGCGAATCCAGCGATACGGTAGTGAAGTCCGTAGTCAGCAGCCGCTGCGTTTCTCTGCGAACCTGCGACCCCGCCCCCCCGGGCACGTCTAGCTTCCAGATGCGGCCCTCGTCCTTTATGTTCCAGCCGTTGATCCAGTCGGCGAAGTAGAGCGCTCCGTCGGCCCCGAAGTCGACACCGGTGGGTAGCAGTCCGGAGACTACGATGTGGGTGCTATCCAGGGCAAAGCCCGCCCCATCTGGTTTGAGCGTGAAGGCGTGCAACGGCGAATTCCCCGGATTACCGCGAAACTCGGCCACGAAGAAATGCTTGTAGTAGTCCGGTCCCAGTGCGGTGCCCGGGTTATAGACCAGTCCCGTCGGACCGTTCACGTAGTTCTGCAGCGGCGGCAGGAAGTAGGCGGCCTGGCCCTCCTCGCGGGGTAGGTACATGCGCTCGTCCATCCACACCTTGTAGTCGTTGTTGCTGGGGTCGGTGTACTTGCCGAACTGCCAGTTGATGCGCCAGCCGGAGTCGGAGCCGTCCACCAGGTACACCAGCCGCTCGCTCTCGCCGGCGTGGTCGCCGTCGTTGTCTACGCTGATCAGGTTGCCGTAATCATCGAAGGCAAATTCGTGGGTATTGCGCACCCCGTGGGCGTAGACCTCGAAGTTGCTGCCGTCGCGATCGCAGCGTACCACCGTGCCCTCATTGGGGTACTTCCAGTGCTTGCCCTCCTTGTCGACTACGTTCATGCCCACGTCGCCGGCACCCCACCAGATGCGGCCCTGGGGCCCTACGGTTACACCCGACATGCCGTGGCCCGAGAAGCCCACGTGTACGATCCAGCCGTGGCTGATGGAGGTGGTCTCGTCGGCCCGCCCGTCGCCGTCCGTATCCTCAGTGCGCCAGAGGTCGGGGCCGGTGGAGATGTAGACCTCGCCGTTGAGGTACTCTATGCCGTTAGCTACGTCGGTGTTTTCCTCATTGAAGTCTTCTAGGTACAGTTGTGCCCGGTCGGCTACCTCGTCCCCGTCCATATCGGTCACGAACCAGACTTGTTCCTTCTGCACGGTGAGGTCACGCCAGTCGAGTACGCCGTCTTCATTCAAATCCTTCAGGTGGCGCTGCGACTGCTCACTGTCCTCGGTGAAGGTTTCGTGCAGGAATTTTGCCCGGTCCTCCACGGTTTCGAAGCGTAGCGAGGCGGTCATCCAGTCGCGGTGCCCCCGGATATCGAATTCGGAATCGCCCATTCGCACGGCCTTGTTGTAGAACAGGCGTCCGTCCGGCGCTACGCTGATTGCGATCGGGTCGGTAACCAGCGTATCGGAGGCCCAGAGGGAAAGCTCCAGCCCGTCGTCGACCTGTACGTTGGCCTCGGCGCGGATCTTTTCGGCCAGGGCGGCGGCGCGGTCGGGGGCCAGGGTGATGCTGCGGTCGGGGTAGCGGGGTTCGGCGGGGGTGTCTTCCGGGGCGGGGCCGCAGGTGCAGAGGAATAGAAGGGGGAGTAAGGCGGGTAGGAGGCGTAGCATGATCTTGGGGATAAGGCCTATAAAGGTACGGTTTGTGGAGACTATTCTGGCTATACCACAATCCACTCCCTACGGGCGGGACGCTTTTTTACTCCAGCAACATTTGCCGCGCCGCCGCATCCCGCGCCACTGGATCGAAAAAGGCTCGCACGGGTACGGAAAACCCCGGGAGGAGCAGACTGCGAAAGTCCTGTTCGATGCCGTAGGTCTCCCGCAGGTGGAAGACCAGGCGCCCGTGTTTGTCTTTCGCTAGTTCGTAGAGCTCAAACGGTGTGGGCGCGCGCATCGATGATCCAGTATACCCGCACGCCGTCGGCTTCGTAGGCATCCTTTTTCTCTCCGCGGTCGCGACCCTGCGTTGATTTAGCGAGCACCTCGGCGACTAGGTTGGGGGGCGGATAGACGTTCATGTCGTCGGTAAAGCCATCGGCCGTTTCTTGTTTCCAAAAACAGACGTCGGGTGCTACATCACTACGCTTGAGTTCGACCAGTGCTTTTTCTACTGAGACTTCTCCAAGTTTATTGGTTGAGGCATAAATTCCCAAGATGGAGTTGATGCAGTGAGTGGCTTGATTGTGCCAACGCTTTGCCGGAGATTGCATGATGACCTCCCCGTTGATTAACTCGGCCTTTACCTCTGGTTTGAGCCACTTGCGAAATGCCATTCGCGCTTTCTTTTCTTCCGCCAGCGTAGCAGCTACTTCCTCCCACACGCGCTCCGGCGTGGGGTGGTCGAGAAGTTGGTGGACGAGATCATACTGCATGAGAATAATTTACGGAAAAGCGGTATAGCAACGTGGGTTGAATGATGAGTGGCCCGTGTGGGGCTGGAGTCCTAGTATAGTTCAACCTGCCGGTAGCTTTCCGGTAAGTCAAAGCGACTCACCCATCTGTTCATCCTAGGCGTTACCTTGGTAAATAAATAAACAACCGTCCAAAGTGAAAACGCGTGCCCTTGTCGCTCAACTCCTCGACCACCACGATCCCCGCGCCGTGTACGCCGAGGTAGAGCGGACGCTGGAACGAGAGCAGCGGGAACGCGCCAAGTTTCGTCAGTGGCTGAAGCCCGACGTGAAGGCTGAGTTTATCTTAGGTGATATAGTCGTACACTCGCCGGCTCTAGAGGGCCATAATGGTGCCGTACTACGGATATCTACCTTACTCGCAACTTACTGTGCGTTCCGATCGATGGGAGAGGTCCGTGTAGAAAAAGCGCTCGTAGCCACTCAGCGCAATGACTTCGAGCCCGACGTCAGCGTCTGGTTACAGGAGCGAGCCAAAGACTTCACCCCCGACATGAAGTACTACCCCGCCCCGGATCTGGTGGTCGAGGTACTCAGTAAATCCACCGAAGACCGTGACCGGGGCATCAAATACCAGGATTACCTGGCCGCGGGCGTCTCCGAATACTGGATCGTCGATCACCGGACCGAACGGGTGGAGCAGTACCTCCTGGACACGGGCTACGACGGCGCGAACGTGTACCGTAAGACAGAGCATGAACTGGAGGACCGACTGACGGCGAGGGTGCTGGAAGGGCTGTGCGTGCCGGTAGCCAGTTTCTTTTATCCCGCGCCCTTTGCTGAGGCACTACGTCAGTTAGGGTAGTTGCATGACCGCAGCAGCAAAGTGATTACCCCTTAAATTAGGGCTCAACTCCCAAAAGCACTGGTTTTGGTAGGTTGAGTGGTCTTACCCGCACTTCCAGTTGTGTTTGCACCCGCGGCCCCGCCCCCTCAGCTACTATACATCCCCGCAAACACCCGCGAAAAGTCCCGCCGCGCCAGCGCCCCCTTGTGGATGACCAGGTGGAGCTCCCCGGCATCCCCCCACTGCATATCGCCCCGGCTTTTAACCTCCAGGAGGAGGATATAGTCGGTCGGATCACCCCCTAACGCATGCGCAGCCAGCACCGCCGGCAGTTCGTGCTGACTGAAGCCGTACCCGCCGCACACGTGGTCGTAGCTTTCTTCGGAGGTGGTGATTTCATCTAAGCCCTTGTCGTCGTGGAGTAAGCTAAGACTAGGCAGGGTCTCACCGAAGAGCGACACATTAGAAGCGAGGGGATAGGTAGGGGCAATGCCAAGAGTCGGTGTGGCGCTAGCGTCGAAGCCCCGGTAGCAGGGAGTGCCCCAGTCCGCCCGCACCGGTTCCGTACCGAAGGCCTCGAAGTAATCGTCAGTGGTGAGTTCGGCGAACGTGGGGCCACCGGGGCGTAGTGCACTGCGCTCCACGTCATGGTACTGCAGCAGCGCCACCGGGTAGTCGAGCTTGGTGCCGGCGTAGAGGTCGTGAAAGGTGGACAGGAAGCAGAAGAGGAAGCCGGTACGGGGCAGGTAGCGTTGGTGGGGGGCCAGGTCCGCGCAGTCGAGCTGGGCGATGAACTCGTAGGCCCGCTGCTCGGCGCCGAAGCGGGGGTAGTCGTGACCGGCCGGCAGATCGGGTAGACCCCCGAAGCGGTGGCAGCCGAGTCGCGTGTAATCGGTAGGAATGGGTTCCTGACGAAAACCGATGGCCGGAGTCGTGGTGGCCCGGAAGAAGGCAGCGGCGGGACCTTCGATTCCTGCCGCGGAAAGTGCCGCATCCAACTGCGCTAGACGAGCGGGTCCGATGTGGTAGGCGCTAGCGTCATAATCCCCCCCCCCCGCGGCCGGTGGCTTAGGGGCGAGGCGCTGGCGTACTTCCACCTCCAGGCGCACCTCGGGTACCGCTGCGAGGGCCGTTGCATTTAGTTGCCGAAAGTCGTTTTGCTCGATGCTCAGGGTACGAAAGTTGGGGGAGCGGGAGAATAGGGTGGCGGGCAGGGTTTGGAGCTGGTTATCGTTCAGGTCTAGGTAAGTGAGGCGGGGCAGATTGATCTCCGCCGGTAGGTGGGAGAGTTGGTTGTGCGACAGCAATAGCTGCTCGAGGTGGGGGAGGGTCCAAACGCTGGGGGGTAGTTCGGTCAGCGTACAGTTTCCGAAGAAAAGCCTTTTGAGCTGGCGCAGTTCCCCGATGGCGTTGGGTAAGCCGGCAAGAGCGTAGTTGTAGACGGACAGCGACTCCAGCTTCGTCCAGCCGGCCAGCCAGTCTGGTAGGCTAGTGAGTGGCCCGTTACTTAGGTAGTCGCGGTAGCCCAGGTAGAGGTCGCGTACTCCGGTGTAGTCAGCCAGCCAGTGGGGTAGTGCTGCTTCGTCGTAGTCGGTCAAATTGATCAGCCGTACGCGCTCCGGTCCGATCTGCCGTAGTTCTTCCAGGCTGGTAAATTGGTACTGTTCCAGTTGTAGGCCGTCTGCATCGTAGTGTAGCCGTGCCCGTAGGCTGAACTCCTCCCCCTCTTCGTAGAGCCGGCGTAGGGTACCGTCGATCTCCACGTAGGGTTTCTCCGTATCCGAGAGCGTGAGCCGGCCGAAAAATTCCAACCCGTAGTCAAGGCCGTCAATGTAAAAAGGACTGTGCGTCGCCCGGTGCTTGCCCTCCTCGATCACGAATTCCCCACTGGGTACCAGCCCTTGTTCAAATACCTTGCTGGCCGAAAAGCGGATGACCAGGGGCTCGTCGAGGAGGTCTTCCGGCGCGGCGTAGTCGGGTAACAGGCCGGCGGTGCGGAAGGTCCGTACGAGTTCCAGAGTGGGCCAGCGAGCGCTGATGCGAATGCCGAGCTGGGCGCCGAGGGATTCGATGCTTACGTCACTGTCGGTGGGGTCGAGGGGGAGGGGGTGGCCGTTTAGGGTGAGGAAGTTGGTGGTGGGTGCGGGCATGGTGGGGGGTGTGGGGCGGGGACGCGGGTGCGGAGGGGGTTAAAAGTTATGTAATTTTAAAGTCTCACTTTATAGTTATATACATGTACGTACCTAGGCAGCAGGATGAGCTACTGACGGAGTTAAAGAATTCCTTTCCCGTTATCAGTCTGACCGGGCCACGGCAGGCGGGAAAGAAGATCCTACTGCGGCATCATTTTCCGGAGTACCGCTACGTCAGTTTCGAACAGCCTAGCGTGCGGACCGCCTTTGCATCCGATCCGGAAGGCTTTTTACGAACTTACGACAGAGCTGTCATCTTTGATGAGGCGCAGAACGTGCCTACCCTCTTCTCTTACCTACAGGGCCTGGTGGATGAGGATCGTGAACCGGGGCGCTTCGTGCTTTCCGGTTCGCAGAATTTTCTGATGCGCAAGAGTATCACCCAGTCGCTCGCCGGGCGGGTGGGTATCGCGGAATTACTGCCGCTGGACCAGGTGGAGCTACGCACAGCCGGTCTTCTGGCCCCAACCCCGGAGGAAGCCATCTTTAACCATTAAAGATGGTTGCTACCCGGAGCAGACCGTTAATCCCATTCGGCCCCGACTCTTCTACGATAGCTACCTGTACAGCTACGTGCGACGCGACGTAGCCGGTCTGGTAAACCCTAGCAACCTAGTCGATTTCCAACGCTTCATGAGTATCGTGGCCAGCTATGCCGGACAGTTGCTCAACTACAGCAACCTGGCTACCGCTCTCGGCGTGTCGGTACCTACGGCAAAGCGTTGGCTTTCCATCCTGGATCAGAGTTACGTCACCTTCTTACTCCCTCCTTACTTCAAAAGTGCGACGCGGAGACTGGTCAAATCACCAAAGCTTTACTTCTACGATGCCGGTTTGCTCTGTCACCTGCTCGGGCTGCGCAAACCGTCGGAGCTGCGCGACTTCTACATGTACGGTGCCCTGTTCGAGAATTACGTAGTAGCCGACGCGCGCAAGCAGAGCCTACATCTGGGGGAGCGGCCCGGGTATCACTTTTACCGCGATAGCAACGGGGCGGAGATCGACCTGGTCCGCCAATCGCCAGCGCGTACTACGCTCTGGGAGATCAAGGGGACCGAAACCTACCATCCCCGCCTTACCCGTGCGCTGCGTCGTATCGCCGGGACGGAGTTTCCCGCTGCGGACCAACGCTTGGTGTACGGTGGACGGGAAACGATGCGGCTGGAGGGGGTGCGGCAGGTGCCTTGGGACCGCTTGGACTTCGCCGACTAAGCTCTATTTACTCCCCCCCCCCTTACCGCACCACTTTTGACCAGTCCACCGTATCGTTGTGCGAATGCGTAAAGCCCATAGCCCGCTCCTGCCGGATGGTCTCCGCGTCGCGGTAGGCGGCCACGTAGGTCTTGCGCCACTGGGGGCTGACGTTGCCCCCCGAGCCGTGGACGATGCGCTCGTCGTGGATGGTCAGGCTACCGCGCTTGACGGGTAGGTAGACGACCTCGTCACTGGCCTTTGATTCGATGACCAGGGTGTGGGAATCGTCGCGGTTTACGCTACCGTCGGCCTGTCCCTTACCATAATCCTTGGGTTTGTGCTGACGCAGTTCGGCCTCGCGGTTGGTACCGGGCACGACTTGGAGGCAGCCGTTTTCGATATCGCTGTCGCTAAGGGCCAGGGAGAAGGTGGCCGTCCAGGTATTCCCGGTCTTGGGCCAGTAGCCGAGGTCCTGGTGCATGGCGAACTCGGCCCGCTCCTGATTGGGGCGCTTGGCCAGGAACTGCTCGTAGTCCAGGGCCGCCGTGCCCTCCGGGTAGAGTTGATCGGCGATTTGCTGGCTGATGCGGTGGTAGATGTTGCCAGCCAGTTCGGGGCGGTAGGTGCTCGGGAGCATGGCGTTGACCAGCTGAAACTGCTCCAATGGCGTACCGTAGGGCTGGCTCATGTCGCAAAAGTCCCGCCCCATCTCATCGGCAAACGCTCCGGCTACGAAGCGGTCGAACCAGGGGTCGAGAGTGGTCAGTTCCTCCTCCGTCAGTACGTCGTGGAGGACGAGGTAGCCGTCGCGGCGGTAGGCTGCGACCTCTTCGGGGGTGAGGCGGTAGGTGTCGTCCTGGCGGCGGTGGGTGCCGGAGGTGGGGTTGGTGATGCGTTGCATGGTCGTCTTAGTGGTAGTAGTGACGCTAAATATACATTCGCACTTCTACGGCCTCTAAAAAAAGAAGATTATCTACGCAAATAAGCAGCTTCAATAGCCCTTCGAGCAGTTGTGGATAATCGACGAGCGTTTACGGCCGGGGCCTCCTGTTCATGTTGCCCGGGCGCTTCAGCCACCAGTTGCGGCCCCGCCCCGAGGAAAGTGGCTGTCACCCCCGAAGCCCGGAGGGGGACGTAAGTAAAAGCAACTACTTTCGTGACTGACCCATTTCAAGAAGTATGACCGAGGATGAACTACGCAACCTGATCGCGGACATGGAGTCTGACCGTATTGAGCGGACGGTTTCCTTCCGGGGGGACAAGATCGGTGATGTACCCCCAATAAATCAGACCAGTTAACAAGACTTCGTTATAATTCTTCTATGAAGTATGAAACGTCGCAAATTTACCTCCGAGTTCAAGTTTAAGGTGGCTGTTGAGGCCATTGCCGAACAGCGTAGCTTACCGGAACTAGCCAAGAAGCATCAGCTTGCTCCCGCTCAGATTAGCACCTGGAAAAAAGAACTACTGGCTGGTGGAGCCCAGATTTTCCAAAAGTCCAGTAAGGTTAAGGGACCAGATCCTCAGCAGCGGGAGGACGAGCTATTGAGGATGATCGGACAGTTACAGGTAGAGAACAGTTTTCTAAAAAAAACGCTGAAGTGAGCCTTTCGCCAACCCTGCGTCAGACGCTAGTTGACCCTCACCACGGGCAGTTGAGTATCCGTCGCCAGTGTGAGCTGCTTACCGTCAATCGGTCCACGCTGTACTACGAACCACGGGGAGAAAGTGAGCTCAACCTGGAGCTGATGCGCCTGATGGATGAGCACTACCTGGACCATGCTTACAAGGGAGCTCGACGCATGCATGTCTGGCTGACCCGGGACAAAGGCTACTCCGTAAGCCGTAATCGTGTAGAGCGGCTGTACTACCGAATCATGGGTTTACAGTCCCTGTTACCGGGGCCTCACACCTCCAAGCGCAGTAAAGACCACGCAGTTTACCCCTACCTACTGCGGGGACTCAAGATCGAACGCAGCAATCAAGTCTGGGCGACCGACATCACGTACGTACCCATGAAGCGGGGCTTTTTGTACCTCACGGCCATCATCGATCTGTACAGTCGCTATGTCGTTCACTGGAAGTTGTGCAACTCCATGGAGGCCAGTTGGTGTCGTGACCTGGTCGCCGAGGCTATCGAACTGCATGGGGTGCACCCGGAGATTTTTAACACCGACCAGGGGGCGCAGTACACCTCAGAACTTTTCACCACTTTCATCCTCAGTCAAGACATCCGACTGAGTATGGATGGTCGGGGACGAGCTACGGATGATGCCTTTATCGAGCGGTTGTGGCGCAGCATCAAGTACGAAAAGCTCTATCTTCACGAGTACCGCACGGGCAAGGAGCTGTTCGAAATGGTGGACCAGTACATGATCTACTACAACACCGCGCGCCGGCACTCCTCCATCGGGGACAACTATCCTCAGGACTGGTACCAAAGTCAAAAAATTAGGGCCTGACGAGGCTCAAAACAGCAAATTATTCACCTAACGTTGTCTTAGCTTTCCAAAACTACTGGTTTAATAATTGGGGACACTTCAGAAGGCGTACTGAGTACAGGGGAAAATCACCGGAGTCGCTTCCAATAGGAGGGATGAATCCCATCGGATACGTAGTTATGCAGTACACCGCTAAGGAACGCCGTCCGGTAAAGGCCTACCTGAACTTCGCTAATCGTATACCGACTTACTACCACCAGTACGTTCTGGATGACCACGGAGCTAACTCGGAGATACGTGTTGAAGATGACCCAAATTGCTTAGGCTTACTTAAGCATTATCACAGTCCTGCCCCAATGGCTATGGAGGCCAACAAGCCCATTTTTTTCTAAAGCCTAGTGACGGTACCATCGGTGCGCACGTACAGGCCGTAAGGCGAGCCTACGATGATTTTAAGACGGTGGCTAGAAGGTTGATTGAAGTGACTGCATCATCGGATCCAGCCACCCCTGTCTTCTAGGATGAACAACCAGGTGTAGGCTTGGCTGTGGCTTATCCGATGACCCCTGCACCCGCGTCCCCGCCCACCCTAAAACCCACCCCCACCCCCCACGTTCCAAAATCATGGAACACCTCCCCACCCTCCACACCGCCCCCGAACGCCTCCGCCAACTCAACGATAAGACCCTGAACGCCGACGGCAAGTTTCTGCTCTACTGGATGCAGCACGGCCAGCGGGCCCACGAAAATCCCGCCCTGGAATACGCCATCCGCTGGGCCAATGACCTGGACAAACCCTGTGTGGTCGCCTTCTCGCTGATGGACGATTACCCCGACGGCAGCCTCCGCCACTTCCAGTTTATGCTCGAAGGACTGAAGGAGGTAGCCGACCGATTGGCCGAGCGGGGACTCAAGTTCTGCCTACTGCACGGGGAGCCGAGCAAGCGCATCGATGAGTTTGCCAAAGACGCCGTGGCCATAGTGACCGATCATGGCTACCTGCGTATCCACCGTAGGTGGCGGGCCGAACTAGCGGAAAGTCTTTCCGTACCCCTGGTGCGCGTGGAGGGCGAACTGGTCGTACCGGTAGAAACAGCCAGTGACAAGCGGGAGTACGCCGCCCGTACCATCCGCGATCAGATCATGGAGCGGGTCGACGACTTCAGCGGCCAGACCAGCGAGACCAAGCCGAAGCACGCCAGTAAAAACCTGCACGTGCGCGGCGATCTGGACTTCACCAGCGTAGAGGCGGTGCTCGACAACATGAAGATCGACCGCAGCGTGCCGCCCAGTCCCGACTTCACCGGGGGTACCAGTCAGGCCCGTAACCGGTTGACGAGCTTCCTGCGCAGCAACCTCGACGGCTACGACGACGGGCGCCTCGATCCGGTCGACGACGCGACCAGTCACCTGAGTCCGTACCTGCACCTGGGGCAGATCAGTCCGTGTGAGGTACTGCGCAAGGTGCGGGGGTCGAGCGCGCCGAAGTCCGACCGGGCCGCCTACGTCGAGGAGCTGATCGTGCGTCGCGAGCTGGCCCACAACTTCGTCTGGTACGCGCCCGATGACTACGACTCCCTCAACGCCCTGCCGGACTGGGCCGCCGAGACGCTGGAAAACCATAAATCAGACGATCGCCCCGATCACTACACCCGCGACGAGCTCGAGAACGGACAGACCGATGACGAGGCCTGGAACGCCAGCATGAAGGAGATGCGCCTGCGTGGGTTCCTGCCCAATTACATGCGCATGTACTGGGGCAAGCAGATCATCCGGTGGACCAACACGCCGGACTATGCCCATAAAACTGCGCTTTACCTCAACAACAAATACTTCCTCGGCGGGCGGGACGCGAACAGCTTCACCAACGTCCTCTGGCTCTTTGGGCTGCACGACCGGGCCTTCACCGAGCGGGAGGTGTTCGGCAAGGTGCGGGTGCTGAGTCGGGGCGGGCTGGACCGGAAGTTTGACGTGGAGGCTTACGTGGAGCGGGTGGAGGGGTTGCACCCCTAATAGCTACTGGGGCCCCGCCGGTAGAGCTTAATCCCCTACCTTATAGCACTCAAGCCTCCTCGTATGCGCTACGTGCTCCTCTTAGTTCAGTTCCTGCTCGTCGTCAGCCTCCACGGGCAGTACACCATCCGCGGGTACGTGGTCGACAAGGCGACGGGTAAGCCGGTGCCCTTCGCCAGTGCATTCCTGGAGGAAGACCAATCGTACGGCGTGCTGACCAACGAGAAGGGACAGTACGTACTGCGGCTGGATAGCATACAGTATGCCACTCAAACGCTGATGTGCACTGCTCTTTCTTACCGTACAGAGCGTATGCGGCTGAGGGACATACCGGTAAGCAGTACGGGGGAGGGATACCTGAATATCCAGCTGGAGACGGAGTTCGTGGCGCTGCCGGAGGTGGTAGTGCTGTCCGATCTAGGCCTACGGGCCCTGATGAAACGCGTCATTGCACGCATCCCGGAAAACTACGGGGCGGACAAGTACCTGCTCAAGGCGTACCACCGCTCGTACTTCGCCGACGACACCGACTTCGCGCAATTGAACGAGGCGTACCTGGTGATCGAGGATGGCCCGTATACGAATGAGAAGCGCAGTGACCGGGTCTGGATCAACCAGTTTCGTAACCCCGAGGCTCCGGCCGGGGTGCCGCCCCACATCGCTGAGTTTTTCGGTCATCAGAAAATATTAGCTGGCCCGTATTACTGGCAGAGTAATCCGCTCAGAAATCATTGGATTTGGATGTTTCGGGGTGAAGATGTCCTCGATTATCTTACGTTCCAGCAGACCGGTGAGTACCTGCACGGTACCGATACGCTGATCCGAATTCAGTACGAGATCGATACCAATAAGCCGCAGGAAGGAGGCTGGGTCGGCGATGCTGGCTACCAGTTTGCCGAGGTGCTTATCAATAAGACCGATCTGGCTATCCTGAGTTTTCGGTTCTGGACGAAAGGCGAAGCGATCTACCAGGATGCTACCTACCAGAAAGTAGACGGCAAGTATTACTTCCAGCGGGGAACCTTCAGCTGGGCTATCGACTCGGATTTCTACGTCTTCCCCCGGCTGTTCAGCAACTTTCTGTTCGTCACCGAGGTGGTGACCGATCCGGCGGCCATGAAAAAGGTCAAGAAAGGAAGGCGAATAAGGGACGACGAGCCGATGGCCGATCTACGTATTCGTTATGATTCCACCTACTGGCAGGGGGAAGAGCGCCTATTACAACTGCCCGCCGACGAGACCGTGCGGCTGCAGCTACAGGAGATCATGGAACTGGAGGTACCAGTGGATACGGTGGGGCGGGATAGTAGTAAGTAGGGTATTTATCCCCCAAAGTTGTCGCGAAGTGGCAGAAGCGTTCTATATTGCGACCCAGTTGCAATAATAAAACTGCCATGCTCGCTGCACAGCATCTGACTAAACGCTACGGTCCCGTCACCGCCCTAAAGGCACTCAACCTCCGGGTACAGCCCGGCGAAGTATTCTGCCTCCTCGGTGCCAATGGAGCCGGCAAGACCACCACGATCAATCTTTTCATGGGCTTCCTCCAGCCCACCTCTGGTACGGTGACCATTAATGGCATCGACGTAAGCGAGCGGCCGGCCGAAACCAAGCAGCACCTCGCCTACATCCCCGAAAACCTTAACCTTTACACCAACCTCACGGGACTGGAAAACCTCCGGTTCTTCTCCGGGCTGGCCAATGTGTGGCTGAACGACGAGACGGCTACGGTACTGCTGCACTCCGTCGGTCTACAGCCGGAGGCCATCCGGCGGCGGGTGGGTACCTACTCTAAGGGGATGCGGCAAAAGGTCGGCATCGCCATCGCCAAGGCCAAGGGGGTAGATAATCTGCTGCTCGACGAGCCCACCTCCGGTTTGGACCCCCAGGCGAGCAATGACTTCGCCCGGCTGATCCAGGACATGCGGGCCAGTAAGGTGGCCGTGCTCATGGCCACCCACGACCTGTTCCGCGCCCGGGAGACCGGCACCCACATCGGCATCATGCGGGCCGGCGAGCTGGTGCATACCGTTGCCGCCGACCGTATCTCACTGCACGAACTCGAACAGCTCTACCTGGAGACCGTCCGTGCCGATGCCAACCCAACCGCTCAATAACTACCACACCCACTCTGTATGAAACTTAGATTTTTACTCGGCTTACTATGCCTGGGGTTCACCACCCTGGCCTTCGCCCAGTCTACCCTGGAAGGCACCGTACTGCAGGCCGGCGACGACCCCGTCATCGGTGCCGTGGTCACCCTGACCGGTCCGGAACGCGATAAGAATACCCTCACCGACGCGGAGGGCTACTTTCGCTTTGACGACCTGGAAGATCAAACCTACCGACTCACCATCAGTGGTATCGGACTAAAGGCCTCCGTTCAGGAGGTCCGTCCGGCCAGCCTCAGCGAGCCCCTGACCATTCGAATGGAGACCGATGACGTGCAGCTCCAGGCCGTCGAGGTAATCGGCCGGGCCCGCCGCGATTACCAGAGCGACTACAGCTTTTCCGCCACCAAAACGGCCATCCTCAACGAGGATCTCCCCCAGGCGCTGACCACCGTGACCAAGGAGCTGATCGACGACCGCCAGTCCTTTACCCTACAGGATGCCGTCAAAACGGTCAGTAGTGTGACCCCGACGGGTTTTTACAATCACTTCGCCATCCGCGGCATCACCGCCAACGAGGACGGGCAGATCATCAACGGCCTGCGCACCCGCTCCTTCTACTTCCTCCAGCCCCTTACGGCCAACGTAGAGCGAGTGGAAGTGCTCAAGGGCCCCGCAACGGTCACCTTCGCCAGCGCCGACCCCGGCGGCACGGTCAATATCGTCACCAAGAAACCCCTGGACGTAAAGCGCAAAGCGATTAGCCTTTCCGCCGGTAGTTTCAGCACCCTCCGCGGCACCCTCGACTTTACCGGCCCCCTCAACGCCGATAAAACGCTCCTCTACCGCGTCAACGCCGCCTACCAGGAAAACCGCTCGTACCGCGACCTGATCGACAACACCTCCCTGCAGCTGTCCCCCTCCCTCAGTTTCGTCCCCAACGACAGGACCTTCATCAACACCGAACTGATCCTCAACGACATGCAGGGCTACCTGGACCGCGGGCAACCCATCTATGCCGGGGACGCGGGTGCAGTGGACCTCACGAGCACGCCAATCAGTGAAAACCTCGGGGAGTCGAACGACTTCCTCAACGAGAATCAGTTTATCTGGACGACGAGCTTCTCCCACCGCTTCTCCTCCGCCGTCAGCTTCAACGCCGTGTACATGAAGCAGACCTGGGAGGAAGACCTGGTCGAACACCGCTCCATCGGCGCGTTTGCTACCGACCTGGAAGGAAACGAAATTCCCAGTCTGGTGCAGCGCCGCTACATCCAGCGCAAGCAGTTCTGGGACACGGACAACATCAACGCCTACTTCAATTTCAACTTCGAGCTCGGCAAGACCGAGCACAACTTGCTGGTCGGTTACGACGCGCAGTACTGGGATAAGCTCCGCGGCAGCGGACAGAACCAGGCCCGGGGCTTCGTGCTCAACGACGGGACCGCCATTAACGGTTTCGACCCGGAAAACGCCGCGGCGTACCAAACAATCGAGATCGACGGGGTCACCCTGCCCCGCCCGAACGTGCCGTACTATAATCTAAGTAACCCGGACTACGCCCTGGCTAACCCCCAGGACTACGTGATCAATTCCCGCTTCGCCGTACCGGCCACGGTGACCTCCACCAATGCCGCCTACATCCAGGAGCAGCTCACGATCGGTAAGTTCACCGCCCTGCTGAGCCTACGGGCCGAGTGGTTCGAGGATATTACCAACGTCGATGCGCCGAACGAAGCTTCCTTCACCAATACGGCCATCATCCCCCGCCTGGGACTGACTTACGCGGTGACCGACGACGTGAACGTATACGCCACCTACCTGGAGGGCTACCAGCCGCAGTCCAACACCGTATCCCTCATGCCCAGTACGGGTAATTTCTTCTGGGCTAGCCAGTCCGCCGCTCAGTTCGAGCCCCTCATCAGCGACCTGCGCGAGATCGGCTTCAAGGCCCAGCTGTTCGATAACCGCTTTAACTGGACGGGTGCCGTTTACGAGATCAACCAGAAGAACATCCTGATGAGCGCCAACGACCCGGAGCAGCCCGACCGACTGACCCAGCGGGGGGCCGACCGCAGTCGTGGCTTCGAGACGGACGTTACCGGTTTCCTGACCCCGAACTGGCAGATCATCGCCTCCTACGCCTTCGTAGACGCCAAGATCGTGTTCGATGACGACGAGACCCTGATCGGCGCCCAGAAGGAGAACGCCCCCCGGAACAGCGGGAGCTTCTGGACGCGCTACGATCTACGGGCTAAACCACAGGGGGCCAGTTTCGGCATCGGCCTCGGAATGACGGCCCAGGGGAGCCGGGTACCCTGGTTCACCCGGTCCTTCGAGATTCCGGGCTACACCGTATTCGATGCTGCCCTCTACTACACGGCCCCGAACGGGAAGGCCCGTATCGCCCTGAACGTGAATAACCTGTTCGACAAGATATACCACCTCGGTGCCCAGACCCTCACGCGGCTCTTCCCGGGGGCTCCGAGAAACCTGATGCTCACGACGACTTACCGCTTTTAGCCCTGCACCTGCGACCCCGCCCACTTAATCCCCTGCCGTGCGACCGAAGATCGCTTCTTACTTTGCCCGCCATACGTTTACCGCGCTCCTGAAGCGGCCCGGTACCAAGCTGCTCATCGGGCTGCTCAACTTGCTAGTGTTCGCGGCCCTGCTGAGTGGCTACGGCAATGTGCGGGAGCAGCGGACGATCATCAAGGACTACCAAACGGAGGTGCGGGAGCGGTGGGAGAGTAATCCGGACAAGCACCCCCACCGGATGGCGCACTACGGCTACGTGGTGTTTCGCGACCCCTATCCGCTGAGCTTTTTCGACCGTGGGCTGGAGAACTACCTCGGCAATGCTATTTTCCTGGAGGCCCACCGGCAGAATACGGCCAACTACTCTACGGCGAGCCTTTCAACGGGACTGTTGCGGTTCGGTGAGCTCTCCGGAGCGATGGTGCTGCAGGCCCTGCTGCCCCTGCTGCTCTTCTTCTGGGGGTTTGCGAGTGTGGCGGGGGAGCGGGAAGACGGCAAGTTGAAACTCATATTTGCCCAGGGGGCGCGGTGGTCGGAGTTGCTGCTGGGTAGGGCAGCGGGGCTATTCTGTGCCGCGGCTACGGTGTGGCTGCCGGCGTTTTTACTTACGGGCGTGCTGCTGGCTTTCTTCCTTTCGTCCGCCGAACTGGGGGCTACGCTACTCCGCTACGGGCTGCTCCTGCTGACGTACGGGCTCTACCTGTTCGTCCTCTCGCTATTTACCGTATGGGTATCGGCAATGAGTAAGACGGCGAAGACGGCGCTGCTACGGCTGATCGGCTGCTGGCTGCTCTTCGTACTGGTCATTCCGAAGGTGGCGCAGGTGGTGGGGGAGGTGCTGTACCCTACGCTGTCTAAGCTGAGCTTCGACCGGGCCGTGGAGGCGGACTTGCTGGAGCAGGGAGATAGCCACAACCCGGACGACCCCTACTTTGTCGGCCTCCGGGATTCGATGCTGGCCGTGTATGGGGTGACCTCCACCAAGGAGCTGCCCTTTAACTACGGCGGCTTCATCATGCGGGAGGGGGAAAAGCTGAGTACGGCTACCTTCCGCCGGCACGAAGCGCGTCTGATGACCCGCTTCGGTCAGCAGCAGGGGATCGTACGCTGGACGTCGCTGTTCGATCCCTACGTCGCCATCAAATACGTATCGATGGCCCTGGCGGGGACGGACTACTACGCCTACCAGAACTTTCGGGAACAAGCCGAAGACTACCGCTATAGCCTGGCACAGACGATGAACGAGCTACAGATGGAGTTGATCGGAAACGACATCGCCAGCTCGGCGGATAAACGGGCCGCGCTGAGCCGGCAGTACTGGATCGACTTCGCGGACTTTCACCAACGGCCGGTCGCGCTAAGTAGCAGTCTGCGCACCGAGTGGCTGCCGCTACTGATCCTGGTGGCCTGGTCGGTGGTGCTGATCGTACCCGCCCTTTTTCTCCGTCGCCCCGTAAGCATCCTCTGATGATAAGCTACCTGCTTAAAGATTTCGCTCGGTCGAATACTCTGCTCGCGGGCATCTCGCTGCTGCTCGTTACCGGGCTGATCAGCATCTACATCGGTCACCTTTTTTTGGAAAAGCAGGCGGCCGTCACTGCCGAGGCGGCGGAGGTGCAACGGGAAAGTATCGCGCATACCCTCGACTTCGTTGCCGACGATGATCTCGGGCTGTTTCTGTACTACGTCCGCTTCGGGTTAGTGAATGAGACCCCGCAGTTGGCGGGCCTGGCGATCGGTGACCGCGACGTCCACCCCGCCACCCAACACGTAACTATTCGCAACCTCGAGGAGCAGCGGCACGGTAGTATTCTGCGTAACCCCCTGTTTCAGTTGCTCGGCAACCTCGACTTTAGCTTCGTGCTGATCTTTCTGTTCCCGCTGGTCATCATCGCTTTTTGCTTCAACGTACTATCTGAAGAGCGGGAGGGGGGCACCTGGAGCCTGGTGCTGAGCCAGACGGGGCGGCCACAGCGGGTGCTTTACCAAAAGGTACTCCTGCGGTTTGCTGCCGTGCAGTTGACCCTCGCGGTGTTACTGATCATAGCCAAGTTCTGGTTGCGTATTCCGGTGGATGCGTACTTCCTGACCTTCGCGGCCGTAGCGGTACTGTACGTTACCTTCTGGTTTAGCCTGTCGTGGCTGGTCGTTCGGCAGGGTCGGTCCTGCAACCAGAATGCGCTATCCCTGCTACTCGCCTGGATACTGCTGCTCATCGTCGTGCCCAGCGCGCTACAGGCGACGGTCAACAACCTTTACCCGACGCCGGAGGCTTACTCCGCCATGCTGGAGAGCCGGGATGGCTACCACAACAAGTGGGACGAGCCCATCGGCCCGACGCTGGAAAAATTCCGCAAGCTCTACCCCCAGTTTGCCGCTTATGAGCACCCGGAAGGAGCCCCTTTCGGCTGGCTGTGGTACTACGCCATGCAGCATCTGGGGGATGCGGAGGGCGCCACGGCCACGGCGGAGCTGCGCGAGAAACTGCGCCAGCGGAACACCTTCAGCGAGGTAGCCGGCTATCTCTTTCCCAGCGTGCACACCCAGCTTACCCTCAGTGCGCTCAGTCGGTCGGACCTTGCGAACTACCTCGCGTTTCAGGACCGGCTCGCTGCCTTTCACGAGGACAAGCGCCTGACGTTCTACCCGGAAATCTTTGCCGAGCACGCGGTCTCTTCGCTTGATTGGAATGGTTATGCTCCTGAGTACTTTCAGGATGACCGCCGGGTAGATTGGTTGACTGTGCTGCTGCCGCCGCTACTGGCTATCGTGGTTCTGCTGCTTATCGCGAGACTGACCGGCCGGCCATATGCGCTTGCGGAGCCCGTAGGGTCAGCTAAGTCGTTGCCGTAACTTCTCCAGCTCCTCCTCCGTGAGCGGCGGTCGGATCGCGGATAAGCCCTCCGCCCGCCGCGGCGAATACGTACTGTAGGCGTAGAACTCGGTAAAGGCCTGTTGAAGGTTAAGCACCATGGGCGGGTCCGGGTAGCTTAGCGGAATGGGAATGACGGGCAGCGGATCGGTTAGTCCAATTTCCCACAGAAGTAGTTCATCATCTGGCCGGACTTGCACGATGCGGTAGGGGGTCACTGGGCGGTTGCCGGCCGTCAGGGGGACTTCATCGATCGTGTACGGGGGGAGGCCACCCCGCAGGAGGTCAATGTCGACGGTATGCACTGCACTGGCCCAGTAAGCCCGTAGTTTTTCCATGTGGGTGACTAGCCCGCCGCCCCGCTTATTGGAGGGAGATAGCACCTCGATGGCCGTGACGAGTCGGCGATTACGGCCGTCGCGAATGCGTAGTTCGCGCTGTCTGTACAGGGGCGCCATACCCTTACGCGTTGGGGCAGTTAGGGCGGCCATGCCGCCGGAATCTTGAAGGGAGCTCGCATCCGGTTCGGTTAGGCTTACGCCGATATCTGGGCGGTAGGTAACTGGTTCTTCGCCTTCGGGACTTTCGTCCCGCTTGACGACTAACTCAGCGGAAAGCTGGTAATAGCTAGGCAACTGAGGAGCGAGCTGGCGCTTCATCTCTGCGGTAAGCACCAGGTGAAAGTCCTGCCAGTTGTCCGACTCGATGAAGGGGTCCATTCCCGGAAAGGGGCACTGCATACGGGAAAGTTACGGCAAGGGGAGGAATACAGCGGGTGATTTAAATCAGATTAACCACCGTCACCTTCCCGATAAAACCATTGTTGCCGGAAGGGTCCGTCTTCCAGGCGGGTCATCACCCCGCTTGGATGCTATTCTCTCACAGTTCACTCTCAAGTCTTCGCAGGTCTTCGGGGGAGAACTGTTCACCGGAAAAGATCCGCGTGTAATACAACTGCTTCAGGGCCTGGTGGTAGTCATGCGTTTGCTCAATAAAGTCGAGATGGCGCTGGCGGTCGGTACCGCATAGCTTCGAAAGTTGCTCGTGTACTAACGCAGCCGGTGCTAACCAGAACCAGGGTTCCAGGAGACCGTTACGTCGGCGTACGCGTTCTTCGAGCTGGCTTTGTAGACGATCGGCCTCCGCGTCCAGCAGGGTGAAGCTCGCGTGGTAGAACCGGTTGAAGTCAGTGGTATCTCCCCGGTCTAACTCTGGATGTGCGGCGTAGAAGCGGTCGAAGACGAAAGACTTCGGTGATTCCCATATCCGGTCATTGAGCGTGCGCACGGCGTGCGTCACCCCGGCGCGGTTTGGCGGTGGTTCGTTGGCTAGCAGGATCAGGTTCAGCAGCGCCGGTGTGATGAGGGTAAATACTAACCAGATTCCAAGCCCGAGCATGGCACTGAGTGCGGACGAGCGGCGCAGCCATACGACACCAGCCATCAGTACCGTCCACAGCAGACCGTATCCGAGCACAACTGTTAGCAGCGACAGGAACAGCCCACCGTGCTCCACGAGCGAGATGCCCTGTAGGAGAAAACCAAGTAGTAGCAATGCAGTCGCCGAACCCCAGACGACCAGTAACTGCAGTAGCCCCTTGCCCAGCAAAATGAGCCTCAGATTGGTAGACTGCGACCGAAGCAGGGGCAGCGTGCCTCCCTCCTGTTCTTCGGCGTAGAGATTATAAAATAGGGCCACCACCAGTAACGGAAACAGGAAGACGAACACGTAGGACAGATCGAAATTTCCGGTCAGCAACTTCATTGGGTTAGCCAGCTCGCCCACATTCATCTGCCGGGCCCGGTCGCCTACGTGGATCCCGTAGTAGACCGGGTAGAGGTCGCGCTGCCCCAGACAAAGCCCGGCACCGGGCGGCGTCTCCTGAGCTACGTAGTAGGTGAAGTGCCGCCCAAAACCTGCTCCGGCGGGGGAAACGGCCTGCAGGTAGTGGGCTTTGTTTTCTGCGCTGGTCGTATCCAGGCTTGCCCAGTGCAGGAGGGTGTCGAACTGCGTCCGCTCGTAAGCCCGCACCTGCGCTATGCGCCCTTCCTGATCGTCTACGACAGACTTGCCGAAATAAATGCTGTACAGGCCGGTACCGAACACTACCAGTAGCAGCACCTTGACCGTGTGGCTGCGCCAGAGATTCCTGCCCCCGAAGGCCAGGATGTGCAGTAGGCTGTTCACAGGGGCGATATTTTGGGCGTGAATACGATGGCTATCCCCACTAGCGCCGACAACCAGACCAGTAGCGCGGCCAGACTACGCCACTGGTGGGCCAGTAAGGCTGCCGTGCCGGGAAGCTCGTAGCTGAAGGGTTCGATGGTGGACCAAAAATCCCGCCCCCGGGTGTAGTCGCCGAAGGCTATCCCGGGGTGGTGGTTGAGCTCCATATCCTTGTTCATCACGCGTACGAAATTCCGCCGGTACGCCTCCGCCGCCCGGGCGAAAGCTACGTGGTGGTCAAAATCCGTACCAGCGAGCGCCATGGAGAGATGACGTATCGCCAGGTAAGGATTGAGGAAGCCCAGCCATTCCGAGAGGCGATTCTGCCGCCGGAAGACGTGCTCAATCTTAGAAAATTCCCGGTCGTACACCCGGTCGGTATATTCCTCCCCGGCCTGCATCGCAATCCCGCTCCAGTTAACCGGTAGCTCTTCAGTAGTGCTCACCCGGTACTCGTCCAGTACCTCCTGCTTCAGCGTAGCGAGTCGTTCATCGGCCGGATTGTGCCCGTCAATGCCGCCCGCCACTCCTTCGTCAATATCCCGCCGAAACTCGAACTGGGAAGGCGTAGTGTAGAGGCTGTCGGCCAGACTGGTCGCCGCTTTGGGTACGACGATGCAGCAGACGATCCACAGCCCCAGCAGCGTCAGCAGGGCAACCTCCGAGCGCCGGGTAAAGGCGGATACCAGGGCACAGAGTAGGACGAAGATGAAAAAGTAAACGGCGTAGCCAGCGGTAAGGGCCAAAAGTTTACCCACCGCTCCCGCAGCAACGCCACCCCCGGACTGGTAGAGCAGTACGAACGCCAGGACCATGGTCGGTAAAAAGATGAGCAGTACCGTAAGGTAGGTAGCGGCTACCTTACCGGCGAAGAGCCGCCGCATGGACAGCCCCTGAGCGTAAGCCAGTCGCAACGTACCCTCCTCCCGCTCCCGGCTGAGGGTGTTGAAGGTCAGGAAAATGATCAGCAGCGGAAACAAGACCTGTAGGATCAGGGCGGCGGTGAGTTCTCCGAAGCGCGTCGTGCCGTTGCCGTCCTGGGCCGCACTGAAGGAGACCTCGTTCTGCTGGTGCGCCTCCAGGAAGACGGAAACCCCCGTATAGTTGTCTAGACCGACGTCAAGAAAGCTCAGCACCGGCTTGGGCTTGAAGGCAAAATGCCCGTAGTGGGCCGCGCTGTGGGGGTGTTTCTCTCCCTGATCGAGCCACACGTCGTACATGGCCGTCTGCGCTGCGGCCCGCTGGGCCTGAATCTGCTGCTGCCCCTGCCGGCCCAGCAGTACGGCGGTGCACATCAGCCCGATCAGCAACACGGCCGACACCTGGAGCCGCACGTCGCGTACGGCGGTCCGTAATTCTTTGCGCACGATCAGCTTAAACATGGACGTCCATTTGCATGGTGGCCAGATAGAGCTGTTCGAGTTCCCCCAGCGTGATCTCCCTACTGGCTAGCGAATGGACCAGCCGGCCGGCCCGCATGATACCGATGTGCGTACCGCTTTCCTTGGCCCGGAATAGATCGTGGGTTGCCATCAGTACGGCCACCCCGTTCTGGCGCGATTCTTCCAGCAGGCGGGCGAAGTCGTTACTGGCCTGGGGGTCCAGGCCGGAGGTAGGCTCGTCCAGCAGTAGATTGCCGGCCCCCTTGGCCCTGGCGATCGCGATGCCTACTTTCTGGCGCATTCCCTTGGAGTAGTACCGGATGCGCTGGCTGGTAGCCGCTGCTTGCAGGCCGACGGAGCGGAGCAGTTCATCGGCCTCGGTCCCGTTTAGTCGCTTTTTACTCAGACCGGCGAAGTACTGCAGGTTTTCCCTCCCGGTCAGGTTGCCGTATAGATTCAGGTTTTCCGGAATGTAGGCCAGCAGTTCGTTCGTGGCCTGGTTACTGTATACCACCCTGCGGCCGTCGACCAGGACCTCCCCGGCAGTGGGGGCCGTAAAGCCCATGAACAAATTGATGGTCGTAGTCTTACCGGCGCCGTTGGCCCCGAGCAGGCAGTAGATCTCGCCTCCCTTTACCTCCAGGTCGAGGCGCTGAAGCGCCGGGTAGTCTCCGTACGTCTTGGTGAGCTGGCGGGCCTGTAGCATAAAATGAGCCTTTATAGTGTACCTGAAAATAGATAGTTTTCTCTCCGTGCATTTGACCGGCAGGGGTCTGGGCGGCGGAGCGCAGGTGCCGTTCAAAAAGGCGTGCGTTGGCTTTTCACCCCGGAAGGAGCCAACGGGTAGCAGGACACCACTACGCACCGACTGCAAGCTAATGTCACGCATACGGGCTACAGTATTCACAGCGGCGGCAGTGGCGGATGTTAGCTACGTGCGCGACGAGTAAGCCCGCAGCCCCCAAATACATGATGTAGTCGCTGCCAGCTATACCGGACCGCTCACAGGCCAGGCCCACCGCCAGTACCAACCAGCCCAGCACCACGCTGCGTCGTATCCATACTAAGGTGGCCGAACGCACCGTCCCCCACACGGCCACCAAACTCACGAACAGAAAGACGATGTCGAGCATACTCCACCAGCCCCCCACCTTGCCGAGCAAGGGTAAAGCCGCGATGAGTAACGGAGTAAGCGCACAGTGAATCGCACAGAGCATACCGGCTACCAATCCTATCCGGTCGTAAGGTGAATGTTCGCGAGTTAGGGGAGGGATAATCATCGGATCTTTAGCTAATGCAACACAGTTGCAATAATACGATCTTACGATTAACTGTGCAAGTCTCGACTAACTTCCGCAGTTGTGAGTGGGTAATTTAGTAGCACGGCATCAAAACTGATTGACCAGCGTCACCTTCCCGATGAACTGCCGCTCGCGGAAGGGATCGTCCAGGCCAGTGAGCTGGTTATCGTTGTATACGAGGTAAACAAACGATAGCGGGCGGTACTCCCAGCTGCCCCGGATATTCCAGCGGCCCTGGTCGTCGAAGGTGTTGTACTGGTAAAAGGCGGAAAGCTGCACGCGGGGGTTAAGCGCAAAGCGGGCCCCCACCGTCGTGAGGTTGGTCCGGAGGTTTTCGATTGCCTCGCCCAGCCGCTGCAGGTCGTTGTACTCGTGGTCGGCCGAGATGGATACGTGGGGAATGGGCGCGTAGCGTACCCCGCCGGTTACGGTGAGTCGGTTGCCGTTATAGAAGCCGCCCCAGCTAACACTGGTAGACAGGGATAGCTGCCGCGATTGATCGGTGTTGTAGTTGACTTGTTGACGGGTGTAGTAGTACCGCCGTTCGGCAATCTCCACGCCTAGGGGGGCAAAGTCGAAGTTGATGTTCTGCCAGGTGGGATAAATGGCGTACTCGAGAAAACTGCCGTCGGTGAACAGCAGGTAGATCGGAAACAGGTAAATATTCGCCTGCTGAAAGTTCCCCGGATCGTTGGCGTCGTGGTAGTAGTTAAAGAAGGCCCCGGGATCGAAGCGTCGTATCCAGGATATATTCTTCGGGCGGACGATAAAGTAACCCCCGGGGTTATGCTGGATCACGTTGCGCTGGAACACGAACCCCATATCCGGGCGGTAGTCTTGGCTCACGAAATTGGTGAGCCAGCCCAGGTACAGCTTATTGGTATTGTAGCCCGTAAAAAAAGTGCCGGCCAGGCCCAGGGTGTCGCTGGTATTATCCCGGGAGCCCGATAGCAGGTAGGAGACCGTCAGCTCGTTTTTGGGCCGGATCAGCCCGTCGACGGTCAGCGTCGTGTTGTCATTCTGGCGCGTGCCCAGCTCGTCGGAAGATTCATTCAGGCGGTGAGTGAGCATGACCCCCACATTGCTCTCCTGTCCGTAGCTCTGCAGGTACCGCGCCACGGCAAAACTAGCGGCGGGGCTGCGGTCGGTTTCCGCCTGGTGGACATACAGTCCGGCCACGGCCCGTTTTTCGTTGCGCATGGTGTAGCGCGCCCCGGCGTGAATGGGGGCCGGCTCGGCGTTAAAATTCCCCTGTAGGCCGATGCGGCGACTGAAGAAGGGAACCACGGCGGTGTTACTGGCCCCGGCCCAGATGCCGGAGTTTTCCAGAAAGAACTGTCGCCGCTCCGGGAAGAAGATATTGAAGCGTTCGAGGTTATTGACCGCCCGGTCTACATCGGCCTGGGCGAAGTCCGTATTGAAGGTCAGATCGAGGACGGAGCGCGGATTGATCGCCCACTTCACGTCACCGCCCACCTTTACGTCACCGGCGGACCTGCGCTGACCATCCGCTTCGGTATCCTCGTACTCGTATAGGGCGTAGGGCTCTACGCGTACGTTAGCGCTGGGCTCCGGCAGCTCCAGTCCCTCCAGCCGGGCGGCGTAGGTCATCCGGTAGGGGGAAAAGGACTGCGGGATGGCGGGGAATACCGTCTGTTCGTACTCTCGGCGGGCCAGTCGCAGCAGGGTGATGCCCCAGGTCGGGTCGTCTGCTGTGAGCTGTTGCGTATACCGGATGGATTTGAACGGGATGGCAAACTCCGCGTAGTACCCCGTGTCCGTGCGCTCGGTACGCACCGACCAGAGGGCGTTCCAGTCGTTGTCGGTATTTTCGTCGTTGAAATTCTGTAGATCCCGCTGATTGCCGTAGGGGGTAGTCTGGAAGGATACGCAGTACTGCTTCAGGTTTTGCGGATCGAGCTGAATGCCGAGAATATCGTTTTCGCCCCAGAAGAAGTCACGACGAAGGTCCTGCGCCCTTACCCCCTTTCTGCCGAGGGAGTCCGCCGCAAAGAACCCCACGTAAATATTCTTGTCATCGTAAAGTATCCGGGCATCGGTGGGGTAGCGGTACGGCCCGCCCTGCCGGGGTTCCACGCGGAAGAACTCGGTAATCGGTGCGGCGTCTTCCCAGTCCGGTTCATTCAGCTTACCGTCGATCGTTATTTTACCGGTGGCCCGCTGCGCGTGCACGGTGGGGGGCACTACCGGAGGGGGAAACTGGCCTTCCTGGCCGCGCAGGACAATCGCAAGCGTACCGATGAAGGCGATCAAATAAAACCGAGTGGTGGTCATCTGGCGCAGTTTCCGTGTATGTCCTGCCGGGCCCGTTGCCCTGCACCTGCGGCCCCGCCCACCAGGTTACGCGACAAGCTGCCGTGTTTGTGGCGGCGGTGGGACCGGAGGTTAGCCA
>CATQHI010000006.1 GCA_958295895.1 Saprospiraceae bacterium
CCTTGCTCACTCCTTCGGTCTCATCCGTACCTCGGTGGCCAACATTCGCACCGAGCCGGGCCACTCCCAGGAGCTTACCTCCCAGGCCCTGCTCGGCACGCCCATCGAGCTGCTCGACGAGGCTGATGGCTGGTACTTAATCCGTACGCCCGACCGCTACCTGGCCTGGCTGGAGGAGGGAGCCTTCGTAGGGGTGGATCGCAGCGGAGTAGAAGCGTGGTTCTCCGACCGGCTGCGCACCTGCGTGCCCGCCCAGACTGTCGTATTGGACCGACCGGGGGGACGTGTGGTGTCCGAACTAGTTGCGGGCTGTCTGGTGCAAGTGACGGGTACACGCACCGGGGAGTTCGTGGAAGTGCGCCTGCCGGATGACCGCCGGGGCTACGTTCGGGAAGGGGAACTGCGGTCCTACCGAGCGCTCGCGCAGCCCGATCGAGTGGGCATTGATTCGGTACTACAGACGGCCTTTGCGCAGGTGGGTAGGCCCTACCTGTGGGGCGGGACGAGTCCTAAGGCCATGGACTGTAGTGGGTTTACCAAGACGGCTTACTACCTGAATGGCTACGTAATTCCGCGCGACGCCTCCCAGCAGGTGCATGCCGGAGTGGATGTGCCGCTGGATGCCGGCTTTACCCAGCTGCAACGGGGCGATCTGCTATTTTTTGGTAGTTACCGCGAGGATGGGAGCGAGCGGGTGACGCACGTGGGCTTTTACCTCGGCAAGGGGCGGTTTTTGCACGCCGGGGCGGACAACGACTACATTACGGAGAACTCGCTGCTAGAAAAAGACGCGGATTTTGCACCGCACCGGAAAGGTAGTCTGCTAAGGGTACGCAGGCTGCGGGAAGGGGCCGCCGGGGTAGTGCCGGTGGGCGAGGCCTTTAGGGCCCTTTACACCAAGTCCTCGTCGCGGTAGGGCCGCTTAGTTTCGAGCTCCCGGAGCTCTAGCGACTCATTTTCCAGGTCGGGTAGGGGAGTGCCGTCGGAGCGGCGGTTCGGTTTGTCCTCCTCCGTGGGGTGGGCATCTTCCGGATCGGCCAGGGGGCCGTAGAGGCTCAGCGCCTGGAGGGTCACCCCGATGCCCCAACCCATGATGGGCCAGATGGCCCAGCCGATGGTGCCGGTGGTGAGCAGATTGAGTAGGATGAAAAAACCGCACATGACCAGGTAAGTGCGGCTGTGCCGGCGGAAGTCGAGCTTCTTTTCCCGCAGCGTCTTCTGCTCGTAGGCGTGTTTTTTGGATCGGCTGCGGCGGCTCATGGACTTAGTCTAGTTCGGCGATGACGGTCTTGTTGCCCTTGACCTTCTGGCCGATCTCGACCTTGAGGCGGGTACCGAGGGGAAGGAATAGATCGACCCGGCTACCGAATTTGATGAAGCCGAAGTCTTCGCCCTGTACGACCTGCTGACCGACCTCGAGGTAATTTTTGATGCGTTTGGCCAGGGCACCGGCGATCTGCCGCAGGAGAATTTCGGTCTCTCCCGTATCGATGACCACCGTCGTGCGCTCGTTTTCGCTACTGCTCTTGGGGTGCCAGGCCACGAGGTACTTACCGGGGTGGTACTTGTTGTACTTGACCAGGCCGCTGACGGGATTGCGGTTGACGTGTACATTGACCGGCGACATGAAGATACTCACCTGCAGGCGTTTGGCCTTGAAGTACTCGTGCTCGTAGGCTTCCTCGATGACCACCACCTTGCCGTCAGCGGGCGCATAGACCAGGTGGTCGGCCTCCTCGGGCACCATCCGGGTGGGGTTACGGAAAAACTGTAGGATGGTGACGAAGAAAAGTCCGGAGGCGATAGCTACTACCGGCAACTGCGCCGGGGCCCGGTAGTAGACCAGGGTACAAATCAGGGCGAGACCGACGAAGAGCAGGGCAAGCACCCGCCTACCTTCCGGATGGATCTTAATCGGTTTACGCAAAGCGGGGGAGGTTTAGCAATCGCAAAGATCGGTCTTTCTGCAAGGGTAACGTAGAGGGACGAAAAAACGTTTTTCCATTAAGGAGCTCATAGGGGTAGGGCGGCGCGTAAATCCAGCAGCCGCTGACCCGTCGTCACCACCTCCCGCAGCATCGCCTGTAGATGCCCCGAGGTTGTAAAGGCATTGGTAAGGGTACAGCGTAGGTAAGTCTGCCCCGCGATCTTGGTCTGTACGATGTAGCGGCGACCGTCCTGGGTGAGGGTGCTGCGGATCAGCTCATTCACCGCGCTGCGCTGCTCCACCGGCAGAGCGGGAGCCACGAAGCGAAAGCAAACGATGTTGACGTCCGGTTCCATGAAGAGCTCCAAGTTTGGGTCCTGCCGCACCAGCCGGGCCAGTTCCCGCCCGAGCACGCCCACCTGTACCACGTAGTCCCGAAACACCTCCGGCCCGTAAGCACTCAGCAGCGTAAACACCCGCAAACTCAGCGTCCGCTTCGTACACTCGAAACTTCGCTTCGCGATATCCGACCAGCCTGCCGGTCGTTGGCCGACTCCCTCAGCAGCCGGCTCGTCCGCCGACTCCCTCAGCAGATAATCCGCCTCCTGCTGAAACGTCCGGTACTGATCCCCCGCCTCCCGAAAGAATAGCCCCGTAGTCAGCGCCGGGGCCATCAGCATCTTGTGGAAATCCAGCGTCAGGCTGTCGACCCGCTCCAGCCCCGCGGTGAGGTGCTGCCGGTCGGGATCGAGCCGCACCGCTGCCCCGTGCGCCCCGTCAATATGTAACCACAACTGATGACGGGCGGCGGCATCGGCCAGGGCGCCGATGTCATCGTAGGTACCGGTGCTGGTCGTACAGGCACTACCCACCAGCGCCACCGGGGTCAGGCCCCGCTCACGTGCAGCGGCTACCAGTTCGTCAATGAGCTCGGTACGCATCCGCAGTTCCCCGTCCGTAGGCACGTGAATAATGCCCTCCGTCCCCCAGCCCATGATCCGCACCGCCCGGTCGATGCAGTAGTGGGCCTGGGCGTTGACCAGCAGACAGGGGCGTACGGGGCCGTTGCCATCGCGCCAGGCATCCCCCCCCCGCCGGCCACTGCCGGGCGCGGGCGGCCAGCAGGGCGGTCAGGTTAGCCAGGGTACCGCCACTGGTTAGGAAGCCGCCCGCCGTGGGCGCAAGCCGGAGCATTTCGGCGAAGCGCTCCATCACCAGCTCCTCCATCGCCACCCCCGGCCGGCCCATCTCGAAGATGGCCTGGCCGGCATTCATCAGACTGGCCGCTACGTCCCCCAGGGCGGCCAGCGGGGCGGGTGGGACCACCTGGTGACCCATATAGTCGGGGTGGTGCAGGTGCACGTTGTCCTGGATCAGCTGCCGGTACACCTCCTGCGGGGCGGCCCTGCGGTCGAGGAGCTCCCGAAATACGGCCAGGCTCTGCGCTGGGGTAGCGTAGGGATTGGCGGGGTAATCCGTCACCCCCTCCAGGTAATCGGCCAGTTGGTCGATCAGGGCGTGTCCCTCGGTGCGAAAGGTAGCCGGATCGTAGGCCCGGCGCAGCAGCTCGGTCATGACCTAGATGCCCATTTCGGCGCGGCCGGCGTCAAGGATCTTGCGGGTCTCGGCCGCATCGGCTCCCTGGGCGTACACCCGTAGTACCGGCTCGGTGCCGCTGGGGCGTACCATCAGCCAGCGGTCGTCGCCGTCGAGGTAGAACTTGGTGCCATCCACGTGCTTGACGTCGGTGACGGTGTAGGGGCCGATCTTCTGGAAGGGATTTTCCTTCGCCTGCTTGACGATCTCCCACTTGCGGTCGTTGTCGACGTGTACGTCGTCGCGGTCGCAGTTGAAGCTACCCACCTTGGCGTAGACGTCCTGGATGAGGTCGTTGAGTGACTTGCCGGTCTTGGCCATGTACTCGGCGATCATGAGGCCGATCCAGATGCCGTCGCGCTCGGGAATGTAGCCGGCTACGGCCAGTCCGCCCGACTCCTCCCCCCCCACGATGACCTTGCGCTCGGCCATGATCTCGGCGATGTACTTAAAGCCGATTTTGGTGATCTCGTAGGGCAGGCCGTAGACATCGGCCAGCTGCTTCAGCTTATCGGTGACGGAGAAGGTAAAGATCACCTCACCCTCCTTGATGTTCTTATACTCGTACTGGTACATCAACAGCAGTAGCAGAATGTGGTGGCTATCGACAAAGTCTCCGTTCTCGTCGTAGAGTCCGATGCGGTCGGCATCCCCGTCGTTGGCGATGCCCAGGCTCAGGTTCGGATCGTTCTTGATCACGTCGCTGAGCTGCGTCAGGTTACGGGCGATGGGCTCGGGGGCCTGCCCCATAAAGCTTGGGTTGTACTCGCAGTGCAGGTGGCGCGCCTCGGGGAGCAGGCGGATCATGGCCGACTGCCCGGCCCCGTACATCGCATCGTAGGCAATATTGAAGGGAGCGTTGCGGATCAGCTCCATATCGAAGTTGGCCAGCACATTGTCGACGTAGATCTGCTCGAAGTCGTGCTCCTCGACTAGTCCCTGCTCTTTGAGATCTTCAAGCTCGGGCAGGTCGGTGGGTACCTCATCGGGGATCAGTGCTTCCACGGCGCTTACGTCGTCCGGCACGCTCGGTCCGCCCAGTTTTGACTTCAACTTGTAGCCGTTGTAGTCCGGCGGATTGTGGCTGGCGGTGATCACAACGCCCAGGTCGGCACCGGTTTTGACCACGCCCAGGCTTACCATGGGGGTAGAGATAAAGGCCGGGGCCAGCAGACTGGTAATCCCGTGCTTACCGAATACACGGGCAGTGGTCTCCGAAAACAACTGGCCGGCGAAGCGGCAGTCGTAACCGATCACTACCCGGGCCGTATCGCCTTGCTGCTTGAGCCACAGGGCGGTGCCCTCAGCGACGCGCTTCACGTTGTCTACAGTATATTCCTGAGCGATGATGGCGCGCCAGCCGTCGGTGCCGAACTTAATCTTGATGGGATCCATAGGAGGGGGTCGTTTTAATGGGTGTCGTGCGAAGGTGGTAAATTTTGGTAGTATGGAGGTTATGTAGGCGCTTTCTTCTGCCCCGCGTACCTTCGCGGTGTGGATTTCGTCACCGCGCTGCTGCTCGGCCTGGCCGCAGCGGTCGGGGCCACCTGGTTTCCCGGGCTCCTCAACATGAACAGCGTCAGTGTCACCCTACGGGCCGGCCGCCGGGCGGGTTACCTCTTCGGGGCGGGCATGACGGTGGCCTTCACCGCCCAGGCCGCCCTGGCCGTTTTCTTCGCCTCGTACTTCGCCGCCCACCCCCGTATTCTCACCTTTATGCGGCAGTGGGCGGTGCTAGTATTGCTCGTGCTAGCGGCCTTTTTTCTGGTCAAGGGTTTTCGGGCCCAACTACGGCACGAAGACTCCGAGAGTACGCCCTACCACGGCAGTCCGTTCGTGCGCGGCATCGCGCTTGCCCTGATGAATTTTCTCACCGTCCCCTACTTCTTCGCGGTCTGTGGCTGGCTGCTCTCCGACGGCCACCTCCGGGGCGATCTAGGCTCCCGCACCGGCTTTACCCTGGGCGCGGGCGCAGGTGCCATGCTTGTCTTCGCAGCCTATACCCGCAGTGCACGCTGGATGCAGCAGCGGGCCCATTTTCTGACCCGCAACATTAATTTCGTACTGGGCGGTATCCTGATCCTACTAGCTATGATACAGGCGATCCGGATGTACTCCTAGCCCCCTGCGAACCGCAACGACGGCCCCCCCTTGCTCAAATATTTGCAAATTCGCCACAACACCAGACCGAAATACGGTATTTGGGCAGTATATGATTCGTCTACCCGCCCTCCCCGCTCCCGCGCCCGTCGAGCTCGCCCGCCGGCTGCAGCAGCAGTTTGCCGAGTGGGCTCCCGAGACCTTTGCCTCGGCCGCCTACCCCCAGCGGGAGATGGATGCCATACGCCAAGCCGGTCTGCTCCACATCACCCTGCCCGGGGAGGCCCTCGATCTTCGCCACAGCAATACGCCCGCCCTGCTCCAGCTCCTTCGGTACATCGGACAGGGTAACCTCTCGGTGGGGCGCATCTACGAGGGGCACGTCAATGCCCTCCAGCTCATCGCCGTCTACGGTACCCCGGCCCAGCAGCAGCGCTGGTTCGCCGATGCCCGCGCCGGTCACCTCTTCGGCGTGTGGAATACCGAGATGCAGGATGGTATTCACCTGGACCGGCAACGCACCGGAAAGGTGCGCATCCGGGGAAGTAAGAGTTTTTGCAGCGGCTCGGTCCACGTGACGCGCCCCATCGTGCCCGGCGTGCTCCACGACAGCAAGGGCAGGGCGCTAGGTTGGCAGATGGCTATCGTGCCCCTGGACCGCCACGACCCTCCCGTTGATAAGAGCTTCTGGACGCCGCTCGGCATGCGCAATAGCGTGAGCCATAAGATCGATTTCACCGGCATTTTGCTCGAACCTACCGATCTGTTGGGCCATCCCGGCGACTACAACCGCCAACCCTACCTCAGTGGGGGGGCCATCCGCTTCGCTGCCGTGCACCTGGGCGGGGCGGCGGCCGTCCTGGAAGCCATACGGGAGTACATTCGCCAGCTTAAACGCACCGAAGACTGCTACCACCGCAGCCGCGTCGGACAAATGGCCATCCTGGTCGAAAGCGGTAACCAGTGGCTGGAGCGGTCCGGCCGCCTGACCGACCAGAGCAGTGATACCGACGAGATCATCTATTACGCCAACATGACCCGCACGGCCATCGCCAGTATCTGCACCGATTGTCTGCGTCTGGCCGAGCACAGCGCCGGCGCCCGGGGCATGCTACATCCCTACGCCCTGCCCCGCCTGCACGCCGACCTGACCATGTACCTGCGCCAACCCGCCCCCGACGCCGCCCTCGAGGCCGTCGGCAAACACTACCTAGATGACCACCCTACCCACTGACCCGCACGCGCTGGCTGAGCGCAAGGCCAGCCTGTACACCGACGCCCCCATTCACCCCCACGGCGACCTGCACCCCTGGCATAGCACGGTGGTGTTTTCTCCCCACCAGGACGATGAGTCGCTGGGCTGCGGCGGCCTCATCGCCACCCTCACCGACCGCGGCCAGCAGGTACGCGTGGTGTTCGTCAGTGACGGCAGCATGTCGCACCCCCAGTCGGAAAAGTTTCCCCGTCATGCGCGCATTACCCTGCGCCGCGCCGAGGCCGTAGTTGCCTGCGCCACCCTGGGGGTACCCCCTCAGCACGTGCACTTCATGGCCCTGCCCGACGGGGAGGTGCCCCGGCAGTGGCACCCGGATTTCGGCTCCATCGTCGATGACCTGAGTCAGCGTCTGACGGACTGGCAAGCCGATACCCTGGTCGTGCCCTGGCGGCGCGATCCCCACCCCGACCACCGGGCCACCTGGGAAATTTGCCGGGCCGCCGCCGAGCACTACCGTCCGGAGGGGATTCGGTGGATCGAGTACCCCGTATGGCTGTGGGAGGCCCAGAACGTGGTCGACCTGCCCCGCCCCGACGAGATGATCGTCTGGCAGCTCGACGTAGCCGCGCAGCAGGAGCGCAAACAACGCGCCATTCACGCCCACGTTTCCCAGTACGCCGGTATCATCGACGATGCGCCCGACGGGTTCCAGCTCCAGGAGCATATGCTCAACCACTTCCGCCAGCCTACCGAGGTGTTTTTCGAGGAGGCTGCTAAACGGCACCGCACCCTGCCGGAGGATTACTTCGACGGCGTCTACGCCCATACCGAAGACCCCTGGGACTTCGAAACCAGTACCTACGAGCGCGAAAAGTATGCGGCTACTGTGGCCGCCCTGCCCGAGGCGCAGTATACCTCGGCCTTTGAGATCGGCTGTTCCATTGGAGTGCTCACGGAGTTGCTGGCCAGCCGCTGTGACGCCCTACTTGCCATCGACATCAATGAGGCTCCCCTGATCCGCGCCCGCGAGCGGCTGGCCGACCAGCCCCAGGTCACCTTCCGCAGAATGACGGTGCCGAAGGAGTTTCCCGCCGAGCGCTTCGACCTAGTCGTGCTCAGCGAGGTAGGTTACTACTGGAGCTCCGAAGACCTCACCCGGGCCATAACGCTCATCGGGGAGGCCGTTCTGCCGGGGGGTACGCTCATTCTAGTCCACTACACGCCCTACGTACCGGATTATCCGCTGACTGGTGATGAGGTGCACGAGACGTTCAGTCAACTTCTACGGGGCTTTCATCACCTGAAGGCGGAGCGGGCCGAGCGGTACCGGATGGACGTCTGGAAAAAAAAGGGCGGGGCCGCAGGTGCACCGAACGGGTAAACCGGCGCAGGTCGCGGATCACCTCCTCAAAGGGGGCGTCGGAAAACTCCTGGGTGTGTTCTAGTATTCTGCGGATGTCCTGGTACAGCCCGCCGGCGGATTCAGCCGTAGCGATACGGTGCTCGAGCTCCCCGTAGGGCATACTCAAATAATCGGCTAACTCAAAGAGGGCCGGGCTGTTGCCGATGCGTCGCTCCAAATAAGCACGGCGCAGCGCTACCTTCCACTTGAACAGCATGATGCAGTGCTGGAGGCCCCACACCGCCGGTTGGCGGCCATCCTCTGCCATTTTTCCCCATTCGTCCAGGGTGCGACTAAAGGCGATGCCTTCGATGCGGTCGCTCTCCCGGTCGCTGGTGTAGACCTTTATTTTAGAGTCGTGCACGACCGGCACGTCGATCCGTTCCAGGGCCCACATCAGGTGAATGTCTTCGATACAGCTCACGGCCGGCATGCCGCCACAGGCTAGGTAGGCGTCCTTACGCACCGCAATACTCGGACCGTAGTGCTGGAAGTGGCGCGGCCAGGGGTCTTTGGTGCAGGGGTCGATCAGCGATTCCAGCAACACCTGCAGCATGCGGTAGGTGACATCCTGAAGGTGGGTCTTCCGGTAACGGCGTCGTTCCTGTTGGCGCACGATGATACGGCCCCCCACGGCCGAGGCGCCCCGGTCGAAGGCACAGCGGGTATAGTACAGCCAGTGCCGGTCTACGGCACTATCGGCGTCCGTCGTGCAAATGATTCCGTGCGCGGGCAGGCGGTCTACGGCCAGGTCTCCCAGCAGGCGGCGGGCTACACCCACGCTGGCTACCTCGGCGGGAACCGTCACCTCCAGTACCTGCAGCCGAAAGTCGGGGTGGGCAGTGGCGTACGCTCTAGCCACCTCGGCGGTGTCGTCGCTACAGTTATTCGCTAGCAGCAACACTTCGTAGGCGTTAGGGTCTACCCGGTGGCCGTGTGGGTCGACCTGTAGGTGCAGTGCCCGTAAAGCTTCGGTGATGTGAGCCGCCTCGTTTTTTGCCGGAAGCGTGATGCAGAACAAGCATTCCGGATGTGCACGTTCCGAACCGTCGGCTACGGTCAGAGGAGGTATACCGGGGGGTAAGTCAGCCAAGAAGGTGAAATTGCGTTACGGCTGGAAGCACGTTTAACCGCGTGGTGTTGCGTGTACACTATACTATGTTACATCCCGCCCACCAGCTGCACCTCCCGCTCCAACTGCACCCCGAACTGCTCGGCTACTGTGTCCTGTATCCGCTTACTGAAGTCCAGTACATCGCGTCCGCAGGCACCGCCCCGGTTCACCAGTACCAGGGCCTGACGGTCGTAGGTGCCGACGCGCTCGTTGCCCTGGCCGCGGAGGCCGGCCCGGTCGATGAGCCAGCCGGCGGGTAGCTTGACGTGCGCCTCGTCGATAGGGTAGGCAGGTAGGTCACTATGCGTCTGTAGTAACCGCTCATAGGTGCTGCGGGCTACCACCGGATTTTTGAAGAAACTGCCACTATTGCCCAGGAGGAACCAGTCGGGAAGCTTACTGCGGCGGATGCCGGTCACCGCGTTTGCCACGTCGGTGGCGGTAGGCTGCTCGATCCCCAGCCGATCCAACTCGCCCCGGATGGCCCCGTAGTCTAGCTTCAGGGCGCGGGGAGTGCTGAGGTCGAAGCTGACCGCCGTGATCAGGTAGCGCCCCGGCTCCCGTTTAAAGCGGCTATCGCGGTAGCCGAAGGCACAGTCGGCCGGGGACAGATCAACCGGGCCCACCCCGTACTCCCAGGCGTGCACCGCGGTGATGAACTCAGCCACCTCCGCCCCGTAGGCTCCGATGTTCTGTACGGGGGCTGCTCCCACCGTGCCGGGAATGAGAATAAGGTTTTCCATTCCCACAAAGCCCCGTTCGAGGGTGTAGCGCACGAACTGGTTCCAGTCGGCACCGGCAGCCACCCGGAAGCGACCTTTACCGTCCGACCAGGTGATGCCGCTCAGTAATACGTGTACGGTTAGTCCCGGCAGGTCTTCGAGCAGGAGTAGGTTACTTCCGCCACCTAAGACTAGGTCTGGCGCCTGCCGGAACTCCTCTCCCTCCAGTTGAGCCAGGTCGGTGAGTGGCAGGTACTGCTCGGCTACGGCCGGCAGACCGAAGGTGTTGAAGCGCCGTAGGTCTACCCCGTACCGCATCATTCCGCCAGGTCGAATTGCAGGCGGGCCAGGGCGGAGTAGGCCCCGTGGGGCCGCACGCTGAGCTCTTCGTGGGTACCGGACTCCACGATCGTGCCATTCTCAATGACGTAGATCCGGTCGACGTTACGAATGGTAGCCAGCCGGTGGGCGATGATGATGCTGGTACGGCCGTGCATGAGGTTATCGAGGGCCTCCTGGACGACGCGCTCGCTCTCGGCATCGAGGCTGCTGGTCGCCTCGTCGAGCAGCAGAATCTTGGGATCTTTGAGGATGGCCCGGGCGATGGCCACCCGCTGCCGCTGTCCGCCGCTGAGCTGAATGCCGCGATCCCCAACCAGCGTATCGAACCCCTCGGGGAAGGCCTCGATGAAGTCCAGGGCATTCGCCTGCCGGGCGGCGGCGCGCACCTCCTCGTCGGTGGCATCGAGCTTCCCGTAGGTAATATTCTCCCGGATGGAGCCGCCGAAGAGCAGTACCTCCTGCGGCACCAGCGCCAGCTGATCGCGGTAGGGTTCGAGGTCGAAGGATTCGATGTCGTGCCCATCGATGCTGATGTGCCCCTCGGTAACGGGATAGAAGCGCAGCAGCAGTTTCACAATGGTCGACTTACCGCTTCCGCTCGCCCCGACCAGGGCTACCTTTTCGCCGGGAGCGACGTGGAGGTCGATGCCCCGGAGTACGGTCACATCCGGACGGGTGGGGTAGGCGAAGACCACCCGCTGGTAGTCGATGGCTCCGGTGAACGCGGTGGTAATCAGCTCCTCCCCCGATTCACTTGGCACCGGCGGCCCCGCCCCGTCTGCTGCTTGTTCCACGCCCTCGTATTCCTGGCTTTCGAGGATGTCGACGACGCGGTCGGAGGCGCCCAGCGCCCCCACGATCTCCCCGTAAAAGCTGCCGAGACTGGCTACGGAGCCCCCAATAATGCCCGTCAGAACGATGAAGGTGAAGAGGTCACCGACCGGTAGATTGCCCGACTGCACCAGCAGGATGGCGCGGTAAATAATGAAGAACAGCGCCCCGAACATGACGCTGACGATGAAGGCCGAGAAGAGGCCGCGGGCGTTAGCCGTGCGGATGGAAATAGCGACGGATTCATCAATGCTGCGGCCGTAGCGGGCCAGCTCGAAATCCTCGTTGGTGTAGGCCTTGACGGTGGAGATGCTCTGAAGCGTTTCCTCGACGATGACGTTGCTCTGGGCGAGTTGTTCCTGGCGGGCCTTGGTCATTTTGCGGACGTAGCGGCCGAAGAACATGGCCACGATGACCACCACAGGAAAGACGATGAGACTCACCAGCGCCAGGCGGAACATGGTGAAAAGGATGAAGGCCGTAGCCCCGATCAGAATAATGATCTGGCGGGCAAACTCCGTAAGCGTGAGGCTAAACACCCCCTGGATCTGGGTGATGTCGTTGGTGATGCGGCTGGAGAGCTCGCCCACCCGGCTGCGCTCGAAGTAGGGGACGCTGAGGTGCAGCATTTTGGCGAATAGCTCCTTGCGCAGCGCAGCCATGGAGCGTTCGCTGACGATGGCCTGGATGCGGACGCGGTAGAAGCTCAGCGGGGCCTGGATGATCACTAGGGCGGCTAGGAGCTGGAACACCTCATCGACCGTGAGCCCGTACTTACCCTTCCCGTTGTAGATATTCAGGGCCTCGCCGGGCAACTGGATAAGGACCAGGAATACCAGCGAGCTTAGGCCCAGGATGACGAAACTCAGGGCAAACAGCCAGCGGTACTGCCAGACGTAGTCGAAGATGCGCAGACTACGGCGCAGGCGCTCCTTCGTGATACGGGGTTTGGCCTCCTCGGTGGGGGCCGCTGCGGGGGTGATGGTGGCCATGACTCACAAAGGAACCACTTTGGGGAGTAAAAGGTCAGGGGGGCGGGCTTTTTTGAACTTACTGTGAAAAAGCCCGGTAGTACCCATTCACTCCCGGGGGCAGGCGGCCGACTGAAGTAGCGTGACGCGTTGACAATTTTACCGTCGAAAAAGTGTTCTATTTGTATTGTCCCTTATTCTAACTTAGCTTGATGAACTATCCTTCCCTACTTCTCGTGCTCCTGGCCGTGCTTTGTCTGGGTACTCCCTCTACCGCCTCCGCGCAGAGCTACTTCGAGGTCGGCCTACAGGGTGGCGATATGCCCTACAATGGCGACCTGAGTGAGCCCGGGATCGGCTTTCTCAAGGACTGGAATACCTACGGTGGCTTTTACCTGCGGTACCGGCCCGTGAGCCGGATCGGTCTGCGCTTCAACGGCATTTTTGGCCGCATCGAGGCGGAACAGGAGACTACCGTGCGGGTAAGCTCCTCGGAGCGGGCCATTATCGACCGCAACTTCCGTTCCCGAATCCAGGAGTTTAGTCTGGCCGCCGAGATCGACCTGTTCTACATCGGTGACCCCGAAGATCGTTTTGTGGCCCCGTACGTCATGGTGGGCATCGGCCGTACGGCCTTCGAGCCCCAGTCGCAGGTCGATGGGGTGTACTTTGACCTACAGCCCCTAAAAACGGAGGGACAAGGCATCCTGAACGGTAACTACGACCCGGCCCCCTACGAACTCAACATTACGACCTACCACGTCGGCGGCGGTCTGCGGGCTAAGCTCGGTGAGCGCGTGGTCGTCGGTGGCGAGGTCAGTGGCCGGCTTACGGGTACGGACTACCTCGATGATATCACCGGTCGGCGCCTGGTGTACGGCGACGTGCTCACCAACAGTGGTACACGGGGGGCTTTTTTCTCCAACCCCGCCGCTCAGCCCGGCGAGACGGCTGACGATCTTTCGTATAGCCGGGGGGGCAACTCCGATGACTTCTACTTCCTCATCAACCTCACCGTAGGCATTCGCCTGGGCGGGTGGGGCGGCGGGCGCGGTGGCAGCGGGTGTTACTCCTTTTAGTGCGGGCGTAGCAAATTTAGCTCGGGTACAAACCTCATGACACAAAGCGGGTTAGCTTGGGTGGCAATACCGCCAACCAGACAACACCCGCATTCTATGAGTCTACGCACGTTTACCCTCTCCCTGCTGCTGACGCTGCTCGCCTTTGGCCCGTTGAGCGCCGCTATCGTCGTTCCCGTCACCCCCCCTACCACCGAGGAGGCTACCACCGCCAACGAAGCGGCCGCTCTGGAGGCCGCCCGCGCATACCGGGAGTCCCTCAAGAATATGAGCGCCAAGGAGCGCCGCGAGCTCAAGCGTGAGCAGCGCCGCGCCGTTAAGGAAGCGATCAAGAGTCACCGCCAGGACGACATCGCCGACAACACCCTGCTGCTCGTCCTGATCACGATCCTGCTTCCGCCCCTGGGGATGTACCTGTACCAGGGAGAGGCCAATAACAAGTTCTGGATCAGCCTAGTCCTGTGGCTACTGTTCTACTTTCCCGGACTCATTTACACGCTGATCACGATTTTGGGCTAAGCCTTAATAATTTCCGCAGCCGCCCGCTCAGCTGCGCCACCCCGACCGAGTTGTTGGCGCAACCGGGCGAGGTCCTTCAGTTGCCGGTCCCGCGTGGGGCCGGCAATTGTTTTTTGGAGCTCTTGGGTCAGCCGCACCGCATTGAAGTCTGCCTGAATCAGCTCCGGTACCACCTCCCGGTCCATCACCAGGTTGACCAGCGAGATAAACTTGATGCGGCTGGCCACCAGCCGGCGTGCCAGCCAGTAGTTGAGCGCACTACCCCGGTAGCAGACGACCTGGGGTACGCCAAAGAGGGCCGTTTCCAGGGTGGCCGTACCGCTGGTCACCACGGCGGTGTGGGCCGCGGCGAGCGTCTCGTACGTCTTGCCGTGTACGAGCGCTAGGTTGGGGGGCACGTCGGTTGCCTCTAGATAGGGCTGGTAGGTAGCCGCATCCTGTCCGGGAGCCCCGGCAACAATGTAGTGCTCGTCAGGAAGCTGAGCTGCCGCGGCCAGCATTACGGGCAGACTTCGGGCGATCTCCTGCGCTCGGGAGCCGGGCAGCAGGGCTACGTGGGTACGGGGCCGCTCCTCGGTCTGCTGCACCACGTCGAGTAGGGGGTGGCCCACGAAGGTCGCCTGCACCCCGTGTTCCGCATAGAAAGCCTCTTCGAAGGGTAGGATCACCAGCATACGGTCAACGTTAGCGCGCACCTGCCTGACCCGGCTCGTATGCCAGGCCCAGAGTTGGGGGCTGATGTAGTAGCTGACGTCGTAGCCCCGTTTGCGCGCCCACTTCGCCATGCGCAGGTTGAAGCCCGGGTAGTCGATCAGCACCAGCCGGTCGGGGGCAAAGGCCTCGATATCGGCCTGGCACTCCCGGAAGTTGCGCAGGATGGTCGGCAGGTTCTTCACCACCTCCACGAAGCCCATGAAGGCTAGCTCGCGGTAGTCCTTGACCACTTCGGCTCCGGCGGCGGCCATCAGCTCACCCCCCCAGGCCCGGATGGTGGCTTCGGGATCGAGCCGCCGCAGGGCCTCTACGAGCTTAGCACCATGGAGGTCTCCGGAGGCTTCGCCGGCGATTAGGTAGTAGTGCAAGGTGAGTTGTTGAGTGGATGCGTTATTGCGTTATTGGATTGCTGGCGTGATAGGTGTGCGGGGTCGCGGGTGCGAAGTGTAGGGCAAAGGTAGCGAGTAGCGTTTCCGGGGGTGGTTGTTACTTCGTGGTAAAGTTTATCCTATGGCAGTGGAGTGGAAGCACTATGCGTTTGCGGATCTTGATGTGAATTTGCTCTATGCGATTCTAGCGCTGCGGCAGGAGGTGTTCGTGGTGGAGCAGACCTGCTACTACCTGGATGCCGACGGTAAGGACCGGGAGGCGCTGCACGTGGTGGGGATGCAAGAGGGTAAGCTGATAGCTTATACGCGGGTGCTGGCCCGGGGCGGATCGTACCCCGACTACGCCAGTATTGGGCGAGTTGTGACCTCTCCGGCGGTACGGGGGCAGGGCCTGGGCCGGCCGCTGATGCAGGAGTCGCTGCGGGTGCTCTACGCGCACTACGGGGAGCAGCCGGTGAAGATCAGTGCGCAGGCGCATCTGCAGGACTTCTACGGTAGCCTGGGGTACCGGGGAGTGGGGGAGGGGTACGACGAGGATGGGATACCGCACCGGGCAATGGTGCTGGACCTGCCGGCTTCCTAGACGTACCGGCTCCCGGCATCCTTAGTACCTTCGCCCCCATGCAACCCCTCGCCGAACGCATGCGCCCGACCTCGCTGGACACTTACGTAGGCCAGCAGCACCTGGTGGGGCCGGGGGCGGTGCTGCGGCGGGCAATTGAGACGGGGCGGCTACCGAGCTTCATCCTGTGGGGGCCGCCGGGAGTGGGAAAAACGACCCTTGCACGCATTATCGCCACGCAGTTAGAGGTACCCTTCTATATGCTCTCGGCGATCAACTCGGGAGTGAAGGACGTGCGCGAAACCATCGAGAAGGCCAAGCGGGGGAAGTTCTTCCAGTCGGCCTCGCCGATTCTGTTCATCGATGAGATTCACCGCTTCAGTAAGTCGCAGCAGGATAGTCTGCTGGGGGCCGTAGAGGCGGGTACCGTGACGCTCATCGGCGCAACGACCGAGAATCCCAGTTTCGAGGTCATTCCCGCGTTGCTGAGTCGGGCTCAGGTGTACGTGCTGGAGCCACTGGGAAGAGAGGAGCTGGTCAGCATGGTCGACCGGGCGCTGGCGGAGGATGAATACCTGAGCGAGATGGGCGTAGTAGTTGAAGACTACGACACTTTGCTGCGTTTCTCAGGCGGTGACGGGCGCAGGCTCTACAACGTGCTCGAACTGGTCACCCACGAGGCCGCCGGCGGACAGCACGTGGTGCTCACTACTGACTACATCACCGCCCGGGTACAGGAGAACCTAACGCGCTACGATAAGACCGGCGAGCAGCACTACGACATCGCCTCGGCGATGATCAAGTCCATTCGGGGTAGCGATCCAAACGGCGCCGTATACTGGCTGGCCCGTATGGTAGAGGGAGGCGAGGACCTTAAGTTCATCGCCCGCCGATTGGTTATTTCCGCCTCCGAAGATATCGGCCTAGCTAATCCTAACGCCCTGCTCATGGCCACGACCGCCGCCCAGGCCGCGCAACTGGTAGGCTACCCGGAAGCACGCATCATTCTCAGTCAGGCGGCTATCTACCTGGCGACCAGTCCAAAGTCCAACAGCAGCTACAAAGCCATCGGTGCGGCCCAGCAGGCGATCCGCAAAACGGGTACCCTACCCGTACCGTTGCACCTGCGTAACGCGCCCACTAAGTTGATGAAGCAGCTGGACTACGGAAAGGACTACAACTACAGTCACGATAACCCCGGCAACTTCCGGGCCCAGGAGTACCTGCCGGATGAGCTCGCCGGCACGGCATTCTTTGAACCGCAGGACAACAATGCCACCGAGGTCAAAATCGCCGAGCGGATGCGGCAACTGTGGGGGGAGAAGTATGGGGGCGGCTAGATCTCTTCCAGCAGGAAGTGGAGGTAGTGCTTGAGCAGTTTCGGGGCGGTGTAGAGCAGGTCGTGCTCCCTGCCCTTCACCATGTGGTGGACTACCGTGGGGGCGTTGGTGAGCTTATCGCAGGCGTAGTAGGCGTTGCGGGGGTAGATGAGCCAGTCGTCGGTGCCATGGAGAATGACGGTGGGGGCATCGATGTTTTTCCACTCCGAGGCCATGTCTTCTAGCTCGGCCTGGTGGGCGAGCTTTTCGTAGTTGGCGGTATGGATACCACTAGGCAGGAGCCAGGAGAGTGACCAGTGGGAGGTGGGGTGGGTGATCCAGTAGGTGTATTCCTCCTCGGGGGCCATGCTGGCTGATTGAAGAAGAAGCCCGTCGACCAAATTGGGAAAATCCATCGCCAGCCGGGCACTCACCGTACCGCCGTAGCTGCTACCGTGCACGATCACCTTCTGACCGACCTGCCGGCGGCTACGGATGACGGAGGCGACGTTCTCGGCCTGCTCTTCTACAGAAGTCATGGGCTGACCCAGTCCGCTACCACCGTAGCCCGGTCGGTCCACCGCCAGAATATTGGCCTCGGCACGCAGGGCGGAGTCGCGCATCATCGTAATCCACCACGCGCTAGAGGAGGGGGCACCGTGAATAAATACGAGTAGGGGCTTAGCGGGATCTTTACCGATCTGTAGGTAGCGCAACCGGCGGGTGGAGCCCTCCTGGTAACCGATCTCAGCGTCTAGCTTTTCGCTCTGCAGAATAGCGCTGAGCTAATGATCGTCCATTTGGATGCGCACGTACGGTTCCAATCGGTACACGGCGTATGCTAAGAAGCAAAACACGGCAAGCAGGACCAGAAAACGTTTCTTAAGCAGCATCGGGATATAATGTGCTTATAATACGCAGGTGGACAGTAGCCGGTTGCGCATTTTCGGCAAAGCGCGTAATTTCGCCGCACGCTCCGTTAGCTCAGTTGGATAGAGCAGGAATCTTCTAAATTTCAGGTCAAAGGTTCGAATCCTTTACGGGGCACTATTCCACCGCGTAGCCAGCTCATCCACCGCAGCAAAGAGCTCGCTGAAGTCGCGGATGGCGAAGTACAGCATCTGCACCTTGTCGATCACGAAATCCTGCTGCATGATCGCGTCGAGGTCGAAGGGCTTGATGACTACGGCGTTGTCGCTGTAAATGTGCTTGGTCTCGGAGGTGCTGCTACAGATACCGGCCCCGTAGACCTTCACCTCGCTATCCTGCCGCATCACCCCGAACTCGATGGTGAACCAGTACAGCCGCTGGAGTTGTGTGATTTTTTCCTCATTGGCGGCGTGCTTGACTCCGAGGGCCCCGAGCTTCTGGGCAAAGTTGGCGTAGTCCTTATTGAGGTACAGCGGGATGTGACCGAAAATATCGTGGAACATATCCGGCTCTTCCAGGTAGTCGAGTTGGTTCTCATTGCGGAGCCAGGTACTGGAGCAAAAGCGGCGCTTGCTCAGTAGATCGAAGAACTCATCGACCGGCAGGAATCCCTTTACCACCTCGATAGACCAGCCGTGGGCCTCGGTCAGGGTACGATTCAGGTCGCTGAAGCGCGGCGGGTGATCGGCCGAGAGGATGGGGTAGAGCTGCTGTAGGCACTCCAGGTACTCAGCGCAGGCAGCAGACTTAAGCGCCGCGAGCTGCCGCTGGGTGAGCGTACGCCAGATGCGGTAGTCGGTGGGGGTATAGGCGGCGTAGTCCTGGCGTAGGGGAGTGGCGGTGGGGGCGGGCGTGGACATGGTCGGCTGGGTTTGTTAGTGCAAACGTTGTTTTGGCAAGAATGACGTTAAAGTTAGGAGTTCTATTTATAATGTACCGGTTGCTGTGTGGTATTTGTTTGGCTTTGCTCGCTGTCCTCTGTGTTGAGCCCACGAGCGCAGCGAGCTACCCCAAGTTCCCCTGTGTAACCCGCTCAGGCGCCCCCCGAAAGCCCACCTCGAGCCGGTAACCAGCACCGATATTACCGACCAGCGGCCCGAACATTGTTTCCATCAGTTGCTGGGCCTGGGTCTTGGCGCGGTCCATGATGTCACTCTCTAGTGCCTCCTCGCGGAAGCTTTCGCGCAGGGCATTTACCCCCTCGTCGATATTGGTACCCTTGACCTCGCGCAGCCAGCCGATGTCGAGCTTTTCTACCTTTGGTAGCACCTCGTGACTGAGGATTTCGGGCTCCGGTAGGGTGATGCGGACCGTCTTGTTCTGCTCGTCGAGGGCAAGATCGAAGTACTCATTCAGGCGAAAGCCCACCTTTAGAATACTCAGGGCGGTGATCTCCACATCGGTCTCGGAGACGTTCATACCCCAGATGGTCGTCTGTAGGTTCTTGCTGATGCCCTTTTTGTCGCGTACCTCGATGGTGGCCAGCTCCCCAATGACGTTCTCCACCTTCTCCTGGAAGAGCCCCTTACTCCGACTGAAGTCCTCGATGGCCGCCCGTTCCCGCATCCGGGCCACTAGTGGGCGTAGGGCTTCCCCCATGGCGATGGAGCAGGGGTTCTGCACGTCCGCCCCCCGCGCCAGAATATTCCCGTTACGGGTACGGATCACCGCGGCCAGCACCTTGTTGAGCATGAAGCAGGTGTAGTTGCTGGCCACTTCCTCGAAGATCTCAGTCACCTTTTGTCCGCCTTCATCGTACCAGGTCTCGTAGAGCGCCGCCGAGGTATCGCGCAGCCGCATGAAGTCCTGGTAGTACAGCTCGGTCAGTTGCGGGTGCTGCCGGTCGTACTCCAGCATTACCTCCTGCTGGAGGCTATCGTTGAGCCCCAGGCGGTTGCTGACGTGCCGTAGGATGTCGGTGTTGATATCGTGCACCAGTTCGTCGAACTCCCGGCGGTAGCGCCGTGGATTCTGTAGGATGGCCAGGGCCGTCTCCGGGTCGATATTGTAGTTGAAGTCCGCCGGTCGGTACTGTAGCTCATACTCCGCGGGCCCGGCCAGGAAGCTCCCCGGTGTATTGCGCAGCGCCCGGTAGCCCAGTACGCCGAGAATGCCTAAGATCGCTACGACTATCAGGATCTGAGCGGTACCTACGCCTTGCTTGGTGGGGGGTGGATTGTAGTGTTGGGCCATGCGTCAAAACAAAACGACCCCGGTCAACGAGATGTTGATGCTGCTCATAATAACGCACTAACCCCCTCAACCCCCCAACAATTGCCAAAGCTTCACCACCTGCACCGCCTCCCGCACGTCATGGACCCGCAGCACCGAGGCCCCCTGCTGTAGTGCGTAAAGATTGAGCGCGGCGGTAGCCGAAAGACTCTCCTCCGGACCGATCTTCAGCGGCTTGTAGACCATTCCCTTTCGACTCATTCCTGCCAGCACCGGCACACCCAGGTAGTGAAAGGCGTGCAAGTTCTTCAGCAGCGTGTAGTTCTGCGCCTGGTTCTTGCCGAAGCCGAAACCGGGGTCCACGAGAATATCCAGCACACCAAGGTTACGGATGCGCACGAGGTGCTCGGCCAGGAAGTCCCAGACGTGGGTCACGACATCCTCGCCGTAGTCCTGCGTATGCTGCTGCATGGTGGCCGGCGTGGCGTCGGGCATGTGCATGAGCACGTAGGGCACGCGTAAGTCAGCTACGGTGGGTAGTAGCTCCTTATCGAAGCGGCCGGCACTGATGTCGTTGATCATCCCGGCGCCGGCGGCGACGGCGGCGCGGGCCGTAGCGGCGTAGACCGTGTCGCAGCTGATCACGACCTTCGGGTCCACTGCCCGCACCGCCTCGATGACGGGCAGCACCCGCTCCTGTTCCTCGGCGGCGGTGATGAGCTCTGCGCCGGGCCGGGACGACATCCCCCCCACGTCGATGATCGCAGCGCCCGCCTCCACCATGGCACCTGCGGCCGCGCCCACCTGTTCAGTTTGCACGCGACTGCCGGCGTAGAAGCTATCCGGCGTAGCGTTAAGGATGCCCATGACCAGCGGCCGTTCGGCGCGCAGGAAGAAGCCGTTGCAGTTGAGGGAGAAGGGTTCGAAAAGCACGTGTGCGTCGGGTTAGCTGCGAATAACCGCATAAAAGCCGACTTTTACCGCGCGATGCCGTACACCGAGCAACAGATCCGCGGCCTGGCCATCAATTTTTTGCGCTTTCACTATAAGCTGCGGCCCCGTCATCCGGCCGCGGCGGGTACCCGCATCGTCGACAAGCCGCACTACTACCAGGGGGTGCTGATCGACGCCCGCCTGGCCTACCGCCGCCCCGACGGCTCTTACTTCACCGCCACCGTGGAGGCCACTAGCCAGGACCGGCAGGACGAAATTCTCTACCAGACCAATTACTGGCGTATCACCGCGCACACCCTCGTTTGGACCCTGCTGCTCACCACCGCACTCATATGGGCGGGCACGCAGGTGCAAAGCTTGAACCTATTTCGGCTCTTCGGTACCCCGAATGCTTATCTGGTGCTGATGCTGCTTTTCGTGACTCTCTTCACGGTAGTAGGGGCAATGCTGCGCGGACTGAAGCGCTACCGCTACATCTACGCCGTAGATCAATTCAAGCATTTCTACGCCGATGCGCAGTGGGTGGCCTACGACGTAAAGATTTTTGCGGCCGATACGCGGCGTACCCGGCGGCGGTACGAGGAATTAGAGCGGCAGTGCGTGAAGTACGGCTTCGGACTGCTGGCGGTAGAGGAGGAAAAGGTGGTGCGTAATGTGATGAGTCCGAGTCAGGTCGATCAGTTCGGTGGCCACCGTATCCGGCTGCCGCGCTGGCTGGCCCGGGCGGAGGTAGCCGCGCCGCAGGTGGCCGTGCCGCCCCCGGAAGCGATCGACCCACTGGCGGTGGAGAAGCCGGTGCGGGCCGTGGTACCCGCGAGTCCAGGTCGGCCGCCTGCTTTGCGGCAGTTGGGTAAGCGGGGGGTACTGCTCCGGGCGCGCATACGCCGGTTTTACCGCGGCCTATTTCCCTCTGGACTGCGGCGGCGACCGGGTTACTATAAGTTGGGGGGCTGGGTGTTTACGCTAGGGGTACCGGCAGTGCTACTGCTGGGCTGGGGAGTATACCGACAGGCAGCCTATTCTCCCATCGCGCTGGAGGGACGTCGTGGTGCCGAACCCGACCTGGCGATCCTGGAGCCCGCCGGTGAAGCAGCGCCACCCTTAGCGGTCGAGGAGGGAGAATACCAGCGGCCCGAAGTTGATACGCTGTCCGAAGAAGCATCACCAGTGAGCCCGCCCGAGGAGCCTCTTATCGCCCCGGTCCCCATAGAAAACTCAGATAGCTTAAAGCGTTACCGACTGGATGTGGATGGAGCGGAACGACTCGATTATGACTGTCTGCCGTTGTACACCCTGGGCGAACCGGTCTACATTCTACTCTTCGGTCGCTACGCAAGTTTCGCTACCGCCCGGCAATGGGCCCTGGAGCTCAACCGCCTGTACCAATCGCCGGTTACGGTAGCGGCGGGCAGTTGCGTAGAATCATCTACCTCGACGGACTACCTGCTCTACATCGACGGCCCGACGCGGGAGGAGGGGGATGCCAACCTGCTGGCGCGGACCTTTGTACGACGCAGTGGGCTGGAGGTGGAGATTTTGGAGGTACAGGGAGAGTAGGGACGGGGGAGGAAGAGATAAGGGAGGGACGGACGCGGGATTGGGGGGGGTAGGTATAAAGTGTAAATGAACTATGGAAGTAAAGAATAACATCCTCGAGACCATCGGTAATACACCGCTAGTCGAGCTACATAAGGTGGTGAAAGGCCTGCCGTGTCGGGTACTGATGAAGGTGGAGACCTTTAATCCGGGTCACTCGATCAAGGACCGCATGGCCCTCAAGATGGTCGACGATGCCGAGGCCGATGGGCGGCTGCGGCCCGGGGGCACCATCATCGAGTGTACCAGCGGGAATACCGGCATGGGACTGGCCCTGGCTGCCTGCGTCAGGGGCTACCGCTGTATATTCACTACCTCCGATAAGCAGAGCAAGGAGAAGCTCGATATTCTGCGGGCTATGGGGGCGGAGGTGATTGTGTGTCCCACCAACGTGAGTGCCGAGGACCCGCGTAGCTACTACTCTGTCGCGCGGCGGCTCAGCGAGGAGATCCCCAACAGCTTCTGGTTCAATCAGTACGATAATCTGAGCAACCGGAAGGCGCACTATGAGAGCACGGGGCCGGAGATCTGGCGGCAGACCGATGGGCAGGTTACTCACATTGTAGTCGGCGTCGGTACGGGAGGCACCATCAGTGGCACCGGGAAGTACCTGAAGGAGCAAAATCCGGATATAAAGGTATGGGGCGTGGATACCTACGGCTCGGTGTTCAAGAAGTACAAGGAAACTGGGGAGTTCGACGAAAAGGAGATCTACCCCTACATCACCGAGGGCATCGGCGAAGATATTCTGCCGAAGAACGTGGACTTCGACGTAATCGATCTCTTTGAAAAGGTGACCGATAAGGACGGGGCGGTGATGGCCCGCCGGCTAGCACGGGAGGAGGGCCTGCTACTGGGCTACTCCGCGGGCAGTGCGGTTGCGGGCCTGGTACAGCTAAAAGACAAGCTTGAGCCGGATGATCTGGTCGTCGTAGTAATCCACGACCACGGCAGCCGCTACATCGGTAAGATCTACAACGACGACTGGATGCGCGACCGCGGCTTCCTCGACGCCGAGCTCAAGGTGCGCGATCTGATCAGCGCCAAGAAGGAGGAAGCCTTCGCCGGCATCAACCGCGACGATAGCGTGCGCCAGGCGCTTAAACTAATGAAGGAGCACGACTTCAGTCAAATGCCCGTGCTTAACGGAGAAGAGGTCGTGGGCTCCATCACCGAGACCGACGTACTCAACTACCTCCTCGAAAACCCCATGGAGCACGCCGAGCAGCCGGTGCGCAAGATCATGCGCCGCCCCTTCCCGGAGGTGAGTACCGACCTGACGCTGAGTGAGCTAGGTAAGCACATTACGAAGGAAAACCCGGCGGTGGTGGCTACGGACCGGAGTGGGCGCAAGCACCTGATTGCGCAGTACGATATTTTGCAGGCGATCTAGTAGAAGCTGGACTTTGAAGCGTCCATTGGGTGATTTACCGCCCTTCGGACACTTTGAGGTCCTAGCTTGTAGCAAACAGCCTAGTCGCTATTTGCTGGAAAAACTACCCCGTCGTACACCACCGCAAGGGGTACAGTTACCCCCAAAGAGATCACCTCCATTTCTTGCTCCGGCCGGGTATAATTACCGATGCGCCACAACTCCTCCGTCTCCCGGTAGTAAGACTGCACCAGCATGGAGAGGCTGTCGATGAGGATATATTCTCTAAGGCTGGGGAGCTTCCAGTAGGCCTGGAACTTCTCGCCGCGGTCGATGTTAGCGGTCTTTTTCGAGAGCACCTCGATGATTAGCGAGGGGTTGCGGAGTCTTTCGATGCCGCCCTCCTCATCTTCAGCCTCCCCGCAGATGGCACTGAGGTCGGGGAAGTAGATTTTATTCAGGGGGTAGACGGAGATAGCGGTATCGCTCAGATACACCTCACATTCGTCCGATGCCTGATCCAGTGCACGATTGCAATTTTTGACGATCCGGTTGTGTGGTGCCTTCGCACCAGCCATCATCCGCAACGATCCATCCAGAAACTCATACTTGTACTCACAGCTCTCAATGAAGTCGAGGTATTCCTGCTTGGTGTGATAGTGATCGGTCAGTTGGCGGGCTTCCATAGACTGCAAAATAGGCAATTCAACCGGACTGTACGTTTTGGGTATACGATCTAGTTGAGACCGTCCTCTGGATCGACATCGGGTAGAGCCACTCCTTCATAGAGTTTGGTCAGTGGGATCTTTATACCGAGCGTATGAATAGGTAGGACTTGATCCATACGGTAGAAGCTTCCTATTTGCCAGGAATTTCTTTCCTGCCGGTAGTAACTTTCAATAGCGCACTTTCGGCTGTCAATAAGGATATATTCACGAAAACTCTCCAATCTACGGTAGGCTGCAAATTTTTCCGATCGATCGTACTCAGCTGTTTTTTGCGAGAGCACTTCGACGATAAGTGCAAGATTGATTAGTCTGGCAATCCCCCCGCCTGGTTCGTACTCAACGCTATCGGCGCACACGGCTGTAGTATCAGGAAAATAATACCGGTTGAGCTCCTGGATAGACACTGCATTTTCGCTTCCCTTGATGAAGCAGTCGTGCTCAGCGGAACGCAGCGCGTAACCCAAATTATCAATGATGTCGTTGTGGGCAGCGGTACCGCCGGCCATCATTAGCAGCCGACCATCAAGAAACTCATATTTGTGTAGCGAATCTTCCAGCACCCTAAAGTACTCTTCTCTACTATACCTGATATCAGTGCGTATCTGTCTTGCCTCCATAACCGCAAGATAAGGAGTTCGACTTTTAGAGAAATAATCCTCGTAACTGCTACCCCCAGTTACGAACTTAGCTACCCCTTGAGCATCTCCAAGATCTGGTCCACCTCCAGCTGCCCCGCCTCACCCGTGCCGGCCAGGATCTGGTCGGCCAGGTCGCGCTTGTCGGCGTGCAGGGCCAGCACCTGCTCCTCGATGGTACCCTCGGTGACGAAGCGGTACACCGTCACCGGCCGCTGCTGCCCGATGCGGTGGGCCCGGTCGCTGGCCTGATCCTCGGCTGCCGGGTTCCACCAGGGGTCGAGGTGAAGTACGTAGTCGGCCGCGGTGAGGTTGAGCCCCGTGCCGCCGGCCTTCAGGCTGATGAGGAAAAGCTGCCCCTGCCCGGACTGAAAGGCCTCCACCGCCTCGGCCCGCTTCCTGCCCGGCGTGCTTCCGTCCAGGTACTGGTACGGGATGTCGTGCCCCTGCACCCACTGCTCCACCAGCCGCAGGTGCCTGACGAACTGACTGAAAATGAGCGCCTTGTGCCCGTTATCGAGGAGCTCCAGGATGGTCTCGCCCACCAGTTGCAGTTTGGCGCTGGGTATTTTACTCTTCGGCCGCACCAGTTTCGGATTACAGGCCGCCTGCCGCAGCTTGGTGAGCTGGGCCAGCACGATGAATTTCTTCTGCTCCGGTGGGGCCTCCAGGACTTCCTTCAGGGCGGTACGGCGCATGGCCTCATATAGGGCAGCCTCCTCGGGGCCGGGGGTGACGTTAAGTACCACTTCGGTTTTGGCCGGCAGTTCCTTGAGTACCTCATCCTTACGACGGCGCAGGATGAAGGGCTGCACCAGCTTACGCAGTTGCTCGCGCCGCGCCTTATCGTCTCCCCGCGCGATCGGAATCGCATATTTTTCCCCGAACGCCTTCTTACTACTCAGTAGCCCCGGATTAAGGAAGCGAAAGAGGCTCCACAGCTCCCCCAGGTGATTCTCAATGGGCGTACCCGTGGTGGCTACCTTGAATTTACCCCGTAGCTCACTCACGATCCGCGCCCGCTTCGTGGCGGAGTTCTTGATGGCCTGCGCCTCGTCGATTACGATGGTCCCGTACTCCAGGCTACCGAGCTCTTCATTCACGTAGGTCAGCAGACCGTAGCTTACTAGCAGCACATCACCCGACTGCAACTGCTCCACCAGGTGGGTATCGCTACTGTGGGCCAGCAGCACGGGGCGCAGGGCTGGGGCAAAACGTTCGCACTCCGCGCGCCAGTTGCGGATCACGGAGGCGGGGGCCAGTACCAGGGCAGGACCTTCCTCAGCGCGGGCGGTGAGTACGGCCAGGGCCTGTACGGTTTTACCCAGTCCCATATCGTCGGCCAGGCAGGCTCCCACCCCCCAGGCGGCCAGGCGCATCATCCAGTCGTAGCCCTCGGTCTGGTAGTCGCGCAGCGTAGCATTGAAGTGTTCCGGAGGGCGGGGCCGCAGGTGCCGGGCGGATTGGATGCGCTCTAAAGCCTCCTCCCACTCCGCATCGTACTGCAGGTGATCGAGATCCTGGGCGACCTCCGCAAAGGCCCCGGCGGCCAGGGTGGGTAGTTGCAGTTTACCGCCACGCTCGTGCAGCAGGCCTTCCATCTGGTCGATGCGCTGGCGGAGCTCCTCGGTCAGGGCCACGAACTCTCCTTCTTTTAGGCGCACGAAGCCGCTGTCGTTGTTGCGGGTCTGTTCGAGTAGGAACTGTAGGTCGAGCACCCGGTCCTCGTCGATGCGCAGACTACCGTCTACCTGGAACCAATCGCGCTGCTTGCCCACCCGCAACTCCAGGTCGTCGAAATCAACGTTGCCCTCCAGCCGCAGCTTCTGGCCCCGGGGGTACTCGACGCTTACCCGTCCGTCCCGGACCAACTTGCGTAGCTCGAGCAAGAAGCGTAGGGCGGTCAGCTCCTCCGGTAGCTCCCAGTGGTAGTGCCCGTGGCTGGGCTCGCCGAGGGTGGGGCAGTCGGTGCGCAGGGCCTCGGCGGTGGCCGTCTCCCCAGTCAGGTCCCGTTCCAGGATGCGGCGTCCCTCTTCACCCGCGACCAGGCTGCGCAGGAGCCCCGCGCCGGGGGGATAGTAAAGCGGCAAATCCGGCAGGGGGCGAGCCAGGAACTCGACGCGGTAGCCCTCCGCCAGCGGCAGCAGGTGGGCACTGATGTGGTCGCTGCCGGCCACTACCGGCAGGTCGCTGTTGAGCAGGTCGGTATCGGAGTGGATGGTCACCCCCTCGCGCATGGCCTCCAGACTGGCCTCCAGGCGGTCGCGGGCCTCCAGCGGCACGTCGATGCCGTACTCGATGGCCTGGCAGAGGGCTAGCTGGTGGTCGTCGAGCCGGTAAACGGCGTAGCGGGTAGGCGTGACCTTCTTGAACTGGTAGTGGCCGGGGCCGGAGGGCGGGGGATCGAAGCGGACCTCCAGTCCGTCGTCCCGCTCGGCCACCGATACGCTGGCCTCCTCGCGCCGTAGCTCGACGGGGATGCGCCTGGCATCGTCGATGTAGAGGCGGGGGTGGCCGACGAGCTCCCAGAGCAAGCGGCCGAAATCGGCCACGATGTGGTCGTCGTTGAAGTAGCCGTCCAGGGCCAGGGCACGACCGTTGCTGTTGCGTAGGGCGTTGAGGGTGCTAAGGTCCTCCTTGGTGCGGAAGCTCCGCTGGCCGGTAGCGAAGAGCTCCTCCCAGCGGAGCTTACGCCCGGGCGTGTAGCCGCCCTTGCCCAGCCTTTGCTCCTTTACGGCGGCCTGCTGGGTCTGGAAGTCGAGCACCCAGATGGTGCGTAGGAGAGGCTCGGCTTCCTTCACCACTTTGCTTGCACCGGCGGCCCCGCCCTCCTTAGTGAGCTGTTCCACCCGTTGCAGGGCGGTCTGCCAGGTAGGGGTGAGGGGGCGCAGGCGCAGCAGGTAGTGAAAGTCGTACCGCTCGCCCAGCATATCCAGGCGGCTACGCCACACGGGGGCGGCGGGGTGCAGGGGGAACAGCCGCGCGAGGGCGTTGAGGAGCTCGCCTTCCACCCAGGCCAGGTGGGCGTAGGTACCCCGATCAAGGGCCTGGAGCAGGGGGTCGAGCACGGCCGCGGGCGGACGAACACCCCGCCAGCAGCAGACCCACACCAAAAGTATATGATCGAAGGGCGTGAGGGGTAGCCTGGTGTACCACTGCGTGAGTTGCTCGTCGGTCGGCGGCGGCGGCGGCGGCGGCGGCTGCTGCTGGTCGGTAGCCGGCGTGAGGTAGTGCCGCATGAGTTGAATGCCGGCTACGGATGACGTCAGCTTGGCGGAGTTCAGCAGGCGGCTAGCGGCGGCCGGCGTGATGGCTTCCTGCGCAAGCCCGAACAGGAGCAGTACGATGTCGAGCAAGTCGACGCGCTGCTCGATCACCGCAATGCGTTCGCGGAGCAACTGGTCATCCGGTTGGTGACCCTGCAGAAGGTGAGCCAGCAGGTCGAGGTCGACGTGTTTGCGGCGCACGTCGGGCCGGCCGATGACATCGTGGATGAGGTAGACGCCGGGCAGTTCGACGCGGCGCCAGTCGTCGATCTCCAGCAGGTCGTGGCGGGCATAGAGATCTAAGATGGTCTGGGCGAGCGGCGCGGTGATGCCCAGTGGCCGGGTGCCGTTCACTCCCAGAAACTCGCCGATGATCTCGGGGTGGCGCCAGCTCCAGAAGTCGGCCTCTTCGACGGCAAAGAGGCGGTCGAGGGCTTCGGTATCGGGGCGGTAATAGGAGGCGCCCTCCAGGGCGCGGGACAGGTCGGCCAGACTTTCCCGGAAGGCGGCCGGGTCGTTGGTGATGGCGGCTAGGAGTACGGGCTCTACGGTGGCCCAGTGGTAGTAATAGCCGCGCTGTGCGGTAGATTTCGTGCTGCGGTACCGCGTCAGGGCCAACTGGCGTAGGGCGGCGTTGTCCTGCGTAGCGCGCTTACCGAGTAGGGCGATGCGGGCGGCGACGGGGATGGAGTAGCCGGCGCCGTAACTGCTCTTAGTGACTAGCTCGGGCACGGTATCCAGGGCCCTGCGGATGGCGGCGGCGGAGTAGACCCGGCCGTTGGTCTGGGTGACCTGAGCGTCCTCCAGCAGCTGGCGCAGGGGGGTGGAGGAGTCTACCTGACCGAGGATGAGCAGGGCGTCGAGGCAGGTAAGGGTGACCGGATCGAGGGGAGGGGCGCTTGGCACGGGGGCAAAGCTAAGTGACGGCCGGGGGTTCGGGGTCCAGTACGACGCCTTCGTAAAAAACGGCAAGGGGCAGGGAGATATTCAGGGTATTGATGAGCACCCCCTGATCGAGCTCCTGGTAGTCGGCGATGCGCCACAGGTCGGGTTGTTCGCGGTAGTAGGTTTCTACGCTATACCGTCTGCTATCGATGAGCAGCAACTCCCGAAAGCTCGGCAGCTGGCGGTAGGCGCTGAACTTGGTGGTGCGGTCGTAGTCGGCGGTGCCTTCGGAGAGGACTTCGACGAGCAGGGCGGGGTTGGTGAGGCGGGCGATGCCGCCCTGCTCGTATTCGTTCCGCTCTTCACAGACAGCACTCATATCCGGGAAAAAAAACTTGTTTACCGCAGCTACCGAGACTGCTGTTTCACTGCTTTTTATTCGACAGGCATGCTTGGCATTACTCAGTGCAAGAAAAGTTCTGTCTACAATATCTGCGTGTGCTACGGTGCCTCCCGCCATCATCTTGACGCGCCCGTCTAGGTACTCATACTTGTGCTGGGAGCTGCGGAGTAGGGCGAAGTAGTCTTCCCTAGTGTAGTAGCGTTGGGTGAGTTGTCTGGCCTCCATGGGGCTAAAATACGGCAAATAGCATAGGACCTCGAAGCGTTCCATGCGCGTAGCGCATGGAACGCTTCGAGGTCCTATGCTTTGAATTTATTCTCAACTTAGTTTGCAAATCAAACTAACTACCCCTATCTTCGTATCGCAATTACTTCGTTTAACCTTTAAACTATCTCCACCATGGGATACGGAAAATGGTCCAGCGCCGAGTACGGCCGCTACCGCACGTCTTACGCCTCCCGCCGTACGGACGACATCTTCACCGCCAACCGCCACGGTCGCATCGACCCCCGGCTCGATCCCTTCCGCGTAGGCATGCGGGAGAGCCGCGACTCGGCCGAACACCCCGCCACCCTAGCCGTCTCGCTCTACCTCGACGTCACCGGCTCTATGGGTATGGTGCCCGAGGATATGGTGCGCAACCAGCTCGGCGGACTCATGGACACCATGATCGGCCAGGGCGTCACCTCCCCCCAGCTGATGTTCTCGGCCGTGGGCGATCACCGCTGCGACCGGGCACCGCTACAGCTCGGACAGTTCGAGTCCTCCACCCAACTGGTCAACGACGGCCTGAGTCGCCTCTGGCTCGAGGGGGGTGGGGGAGACGCCCCCGAGAGCTACCTGCTGGCCTGGCACGCAGCGGCCCGCCACACCAGCATCGACTGCTGGGAAAAGCGGCAGCAGAAAGGTTTTCTCTTCACCGTTGGGGATGATACCACCCACACCGTGCTGGAGATACCCCAGCTGATGAAAATCTTCGGTTACGAGCGGCCACAAAGCGAACGCGCTACCGACCTGCTTGCCGAGGCCCAGCGCAGCTACCACGTTTTCCACATCAACCTCGATCACGGCCGCGGCGGACAGAGCGCCCGGGTCACCGACCAGTGGTATGACCTGCTGGGCAAGCGGGCCATCACGCTGACCGACCACCGCAAGATCGGCCTGCTAGTAGCCACCATCGTGGCCGTCATGAGCGGAGCCGACGCCGACACCATCGTCAAAAACCAGGCCACCGACGCCCGCCGCGAGCTCTCGGACGCTCTTAACTCCTTAGCCTTATGATCACCCACTGCGTCATCGGACTTGGCTACGGCGACGAGGGTAAGGGAGCTACCACCGATGCCCTCGTCCGCCAATCTCAGCGCCCCCTGGTCGTCCGCTTCAGCGGCGGGCACCAGGCGGGCCACACTGTGATCGGGGAGGATGATCAACCTCATGTATTCAGCAACTTCGGGGCCGGCAGCCTGGCCGGGGCGCCCACTTTCTGGAGCCGCTACTGCACCTTTCACCCGGTGGGGTATGCCAACGAGTTTGACGCGCTTTGCACCCGCGGCCCCGCCCCAGAGCTGATTGCCGACGGCCGCTGCCCGGTTACCACCCCCTACGACCTGCTCTACAACCGCAACCGTGAGACTAAGCTGCGCCACGGCAGCTGCGGACTCGGCTTCGGCACCACCGTAGCCCGCCACGAAGGCCCCCACAAGCTGCACGTACAGGACTTGCTGAACGACTTCGTCCTCCAACAAAAGCTACGCTCCGTAGCCCTGTACTATGAAAAGCTCGGTGCCACCTTTGATGCTGCGGTGCTGGAACGTGCCCTGGCGGATTTCCACGCCGCCATCGCTGAAGTGCGCCGTAGCCTCCGGGTCACCGACGCCCGCTCCTTCTTCTGGGACCTGCCCTACGATACGATCATCTTCGAGGGCAGTCAGGGGGTACTGCTCGATCAGGAGTTCGGCTACTTCCCCCACGTGACGCGGGCGCACACCACGAGTCGTAATGCCTTTGCGCTGTGCCAGGCCCATGGGCTGCCGAAGCCGCAGGTACACTACGTCACTCGCTGCTACCAGACGCGGCACGGTAACGGTCCGCTGACCAATGAGAGCCTGCCGGGCCTGGGTCTGCGCGACACCCCCGAGGAGACCAACGTCTACAACCCCTGGCAGGGCCACCAGCGCCGTACCCTATTGGATGTAGACCAGCTTCGGTATGCGCTAGCCTGCGATAGCCACTACGCCGGTACGGCCAGGCGGGAGGTGGTGGTGACGTGTCTGGATCAATTGACGGGGCCGTGGCGGGCCACGATGGATGGTCGCTCGCTGAAGCTGAACGATCTGGATAAGCTGGGTGAGTTACTACAGCTTCCGGTGAGACGGTCAGGTATGCTGAGTACTCGTCGGCAAGTCGGAGCCGGGTGATTATCTTCGCAGGCAAACCATCCGGTTATGCGCAAGTTGCTTCTCTGCCTGCACTTCCTCGTTCTTTGCACCTGCGTCCGCGCCCAGACCTCCCCGGAATGGATGCGGTACCCGACGATTTCGCCGGACGGGCAGACCATCGCGTTTGCCTACCAGGGGGATATTTTTATGGTGCCCACGGAAGGGGGGCAGGCGCGGCCCGTGACGCTCGGCGAGGACTATGCCTACATGCCGGTGTTCAGTCCCGACGGGGAGCAGCTGGCCTTTGCCAGTGACCGCTATGGGAATTTCGACGTGTTCGTGATGCCCGCGCGGGGGGGAGCGGCCCGGCGGCTGACCTACCACAGCGGTGGGGACTATCCGTACACCTTTACACCCGACGGAAGCGCGGTAGTGTTCGGGGGGCACTACCAGGATGCAGCCAGCAATATGCTCTTCCCAACCGGGGCGCAGCCGGAGCTTTACCGGGTGGCCGTGGCGGACGGGACGATCAGTCAGGTCTTTACCGTACCGGCCGAGGAAGCGCGCTACTCCGCCGACGGCACCTACCTGTACTACCAGGACCAGAAGGGCTACGAGAACGAGTGGCGCAAGCACCATACCTCGGCCATCGCCCGCGATCTGTGGCGCTACAATACCACTGACGGGAGCTTCGAGCAGTTGACCGATCACGAGGCCGAGGACCGCCACCCCGTGGTAGCCCCGAACGGACAGACGGTCTACTTCCTCAGCGAACGCAACGGGGACTTCAACGTCTTTTCCATGCCCGCCAGTGGTGGGCCGGCTACGCAGCTGACGAACTTCGAGCGGCATCCGGTCCGCTTCCTGAGCATTAGCGACGACGGGCTGCTGGTCTTCAGCTGGCACGGGGAGCTGTACACGCTCCGGCCGGGGGAGGAGGCCAAAAAAGTGAACGTACAGCTGAACTACGACGGGCGGCAAGCGCAGGATGCAGTGAAGCCGCTAGCGGGCGAGTTTACCGAAGCCACCCTTAGCCCCAATGGCAAGGAGTACGCCTTCGTGTTCCGCGGTGAAGTGTTCGTGAGCAGTGTGGAAACGGGTACGACGAAGCGCATCACCAATACCGCGCAGCAGGAGCGTAGCGTGAGCTGGCACCCGGAAGGGAAGGCCCTCTACTACGCCTCGGAGAACGACAAGAGCTGGGACGTAATGAAGACCAGCATCGAGCGCGACGACGAGCCCTACTTTTTTGTGTCGACACTACTGAAAGAGGAGCCCGTGGTGGCTACGGAGGCCGAGGAATTTTACCCTCAGGTGAGTCCAGACGGCGAGAAGGTGGCCTACCTCAAGGACCGCACGACGATCATGGTCCACAACCTGAAGTCAGGTAAGGAGGTCATGGTCCTCGGCCCCGAGCACAACTACTCCTACTCCGACGGTGATATGTACTTCGCCTGGAGCCCGGACAGCCGGTACCTGACGGCGGACTTCGGTCGGCCGGAGCGGGTAGCCTTTTTCACCAACGTGGCCCTACTCGACATCACCAAAGAGAACGCGCCGATCAACGTCACCTACGGCGGCTATAGCGACGGCGGTGCCCAGTTCAGCCGCGACGGTAGCATGCTCTATTACTACAGCGTGCGGGAGGGTAACCGGGCGGAGAACGGCTGGTTTTCCGGCGATGGGAACACCTACGCACTGTATCTGACGCGGGAGGCGCGCGACCGGGCGGAGTTGAGCGAGGAGGAATTTGAGCTGGTCAAGGAGCTTGAAAAGAAGGAGAAAGAAGATAAGGGGGAGGACGAAGAGGAAGACGAGAAGAAGGAAGACAAAGACTCACTGGACGTCAAGCCCATCAAGATCGAGTGGGAGGGCATCGAAGATCGTAAGGAGCGGCTGACGGAGTTTACGGATGCCTACGCCGATCAGTTGCTGAGCGAGGATGGGGAGACGCTGTTTTATCTCGCGGAAAGTGACGGCAAATACAACCTACACAAGGTCAAGCTGCGGGACGAGGAGACAGAAAGCCTAGCCGATCTCGGAGCAGACCGGGCCGGGGGCATGGAACTGAGCAGGGACGGCGAGTCCATCTTCCTACTTGCCGACGGTACGCCCACCATGGTTACCATTGCCGATGGCAAGGTGAAGAAGCTGCAGTCGAAGGGCGAGATGGTGCTGAAGGCCGACGAGGAGCGCGCCTACATCTTCGACCACGCCTGGCGGCAAATGCGCGAGAAATTCTATGTCGAGGACATGCAGGGCGTCGACTGGGCCTTCTACCGCGATGCCTACCGCCCCAAGCTCAAGGACATTAATAACAACTACGACTTCGCCGAGCTGCTGAGCGAGATGCTGGGCGAGACCAACGCTAGCCATACCGGTAGTGGATTTCGGCACTCCGAGCTGTTGGGCGATAAGACAGCAGCGCTCGGTGTCTTATTTTCCCTCGACGGCGAGTCGCTGCGGGTGGAGGAGGTGCTGCGCGATGGTCCGCTCGATAAGGCGGATGTCGACGTGGAGCCGGGTGAGGTGCTCACGGCCGTAAACGGGCAATCGGTCAGTCACCTCGGGCAGCTGCACCAGGCGCTCAACCGGGTGGAAGGGCAGCGGGTACTACTCACCTTTGCGGGTGGCAAGGGTAAAGACCATACCGAGACCGTTGAGCCCATCAGTACTGGGGCGGAGAACGAACTACTCTACGACCGCTGGGTGCGGCAGCAAAGGGCTATGGTAGATAGCCTCTCCGGGGGCGAACTCGGCTACGTACACGTGCGGGCCATGAACGATGCCAGCATGCGCGACGTGGTCGATGCGGCCCTGGGTCGGTACATCGGGGCTAAGGCCCTGGTGGTGGACATCCGCTTCAACGGCGGCGGTAACCTGCACGACCGGCTGGCGGACTTCCTCGACGGCAAGAAGTACATGGACCTAATCCCCCACGGCCAGTACATCGGCTCCGAGCCCCTTAACCGCTGGACCAAGCCGAGCATCGTGCTGGTCAACGAGAGTAGCTACTCCGACTCCCACATCTTCCCGGTGGCCTATACGCTCAAGGGTATCGGTGAGACGGTCGGTATGCCCGTGCCCGGCACCGGCACCTTCGTGTGGTGGGAGACGCAGATCGACCCGACGCTCTACTTCGGCATCCCGATGGGGGGCTGGAAGGTGGAGGAGGGGTACTTTTTAGAGAATACGCAGTTCGAGCCTACGATCGAGGTGGCGTTGGAGCCGGGGGAGGTGAGCCGGGGGGTGGATAGCCAGACGGCGGCTGCGGTGGCGGAGTTGCTGAAGCAGGCGCGGTAGGAAGGCGCAACACAGAGGTAAGCGCGGAGGCACACAGAGCCGTCGTGACAAGAAGGGAACCAGAGGCCAGCACCTAGCGGTGCTGCGGGAGGTGGAGTCTAGCCTATATTTACCGGACACAGAGACGCTATGAAGAAAACCGTGTTCGTACTAGCCGCCACCGTGCTTCTGCTGACGGTACTGTGCCTGGGGAGCTACGTGGTGGTGCTGGCAGCGGGCGGAAGTAATTTAGGCGGACTGGGAGGTCCCATCCGGCAATTCGCCTACTTCCCCAATCTGGTCCAGGAGGTGGTCGGGGGGCAGGAGGTGCGGAACATTCCCCTCAGCCTCATACCCACCGATGATGGCTACGATCCCGAAAGCCAGGATGTCAACCGCCTCGATGAGGACCTGTACGGACTGATGGCATTTTACGCCGAGGGGGAGGGGCTCTGGCGGGTCGTGCTGGAAAATTACCGCACTGGAGCTTTGCTAAAAGAATGGAAGCTGCCCCGCAACCTGTACGTGCTGAATACCGGACGGCAGTATATGGCCTCCCGACCCAAGCACAGCATTTTACTGCCCAACGACGATCTACTGGTCAATTTCACCCGGTCGAAAAACCTGATGCGCATCGACGCCCAGTCCAACCCGGTGTGGGTCAACCGCGATATGCTCTACCACCACTCCATGAACCTGGACGCGGAGGGCAATGTCTGGACCTGCGGCACCCCCTACCTGGACGATCGGCCGGACCCCCTCCTGAATTTTGATTATGAGAATGCCGACGGCAGTGTGTACAGCTTCCGCGACGACCATATTGTCTGCCTCGATACCGAAACGGGCGAGACGCTCCGGGATATAAGCATTGCCGCCCTCCTGGCCGCGCATGGGGAGTTCGGACGACTGGTGGGGCACCGGAACAACGACGATCCCATTCACCTCAACGACGTACAGCCCATCCTGGAGGACGGCCCCTACTGGAAGCGGGGCGATCTGCTGCTCAGCATGAAGCACCTCTCGACCGTGATGCACTACCGGCCGGCTACCGACGAGATCATCAAGTTTATTGAAGGACCGCTCATCCACCAGCACGATGCGGCCGTCTATTCGGATCACGAGGTATCGGTGTTCAACAACAACTATTCTGAATCCGGTAACCCTACCGCCTCGGGTAAACCGGGGGTGAGGCTGGCCTCCTCCGAAATCCTGGTGTACGATTACCGCAGCGACTCTACTCGGGTGGTCTTTAAGGAGGTGATGAACAAGAATGGGCTGCATACGCCCACCGCCGGTCTGCACTATGCGCTGGCCGGAGGAAAGATGCTGATCGACCTCGACGATTTCGGCCGCCTCGTCGTGTTGGACAGTACCGGGATTATCTTTAGCAAAACCTATCCGGCAAAGCGGGCGGAGTACAAGCACCTCACCAGCTGGCCGAGAATCTACGAGACGCTTCCTAACTAAACACGCTTATTTATGCTACTCTACATCGGCCCGGGACTGGGCGTAGGAACTATTGTCCTGGTACTGGTAGTACTGGCCCTGATCGTCTTTTCGCTGGGCTACGTACTGTGGGTGCCCCTTAAGCGCTTCTTCAGTACCCGGCAGAAGCCCTAGACAACTCACTACCGTTTGCTTGCTACCGCACTTGACTGGGGGCTTGCCGTACTCAGCGGAGCCCTCCTCTCCCTTGGCCTGATCTACTGGGCGGGGGCCTTCTTTACCCTGGCCCTCCGCTCTGTTGGCCTCCTCAATATCTTCCTGACCGAAGGGATCGACGAGGATACCCGACACGCCAGGGTGGTCGGTCGGTTGGGCGGCACGGTGCTGGCCCTGATCGTGTTTGTGGTGTACCTGGGTGGGGTGGCTGTGCTTTCCTTCGCACCGATCTACCTGTTTACCGTCGTCACCGGGCAGCCCTATATCTTGCTAGAGCAGCAGCCGGTCTATTTCTGGCTCGCGTTCGGACTGGGGTCGTTGCTGCCGCTTCTCCTACCGACTTTGCGGGGCTCGTCCGCTAGTGATTATTCGCCCCTTTCTCAGCTACTCCACCGCCTGATCCTGGGTAATTATGCCGTATCGCGCAAGCTCTTCCGCCTGGAGGCCGCACGGATTGCGCACGATGCTGTCGATGAGTCCTTCGTCATCGTGTCCGGACTGGCCCGGGCGGGCACCACGGCCCTGTGCAAGATGCTGGCCGAACGGGGTGCGCTCTACTCCCTACGCTACGCCAACGTACCATTTCTGATGAGTCCCCGGCTGTGGGCGAAAATCTATCGGCCGCGGTCGGACCGGGAGCGGGAGCGCAGTCACGGAGATTCGGTCGGCTTCGGGTACAACTCCGTCGAAGCGCTCGAGGAATACTTCTGGAAGAATATGCTCGACGATGCGTTCATCACCCCCGGTGCACTGACCGAGCACGAGGTATCCGCCGAGACCTATACCGATTACCTGAAGTATCAGCAGCTGGTCAAACCGCAGGACGGTAGCGGCGGCACCTACCTGGCTAAAAACAACAACTTCATCCTGCGCTATGCCTCTCTACGCAGTCACAACCAGGCCTTCAGTATCATTTGTCTGATTCGGGAGCCGCTTGACCACGCATCCTCCTTGCTCAAATTACACCGGAGGTTCTCCGAGCAGCAGCGCGCTGACCCCTTCGTGCTGGAGTACATGGACTGGCTGGGCCACCACGAATTTGGCACTAACCACAAACCTTTCCGTTTTGACGATCAGGAGGAGGCACTGCCGGAGGGCAATCCCGCGCAGCTAGACTACTGGCTGCATGTTTGGCTTAATTACTACCGTAGAGTTGCGACGCTGGTCGATGACGAGAAGTTCTACTTGCTCTGCTACCGCGAACTGGTGGAGCGGCCCGCCGCGGTCCTGGCCGAGCTGTCGGCCCGTATTGGGGTGCCACTGCGTACCGAGGGGCTGCGGCCGTTTACTGCTACGTCGACGTATGATGAGGCTACCGCGGACCGGGGGCTGCTTGAGCAGTGTCGCGCGCTCTATGAGGAGTTGCAGCGGTATGCGGTGTAGAAGCCCTACTCCACCTCCCCCAACAGCTCCACCACCGCCCGCTCCAACTGCTGATCCCGCCCCTTATCGATCACGCCGGGCATGTTCTTCACCTTGATCAGCGGCTCCGTCTGATTGTTTTCCATCCAGTCGCCGTCGATGTCCTTGGCGCTGACGGGCACCACGCCCCAGACCGAGCCATCCGGTAGCCGCTCCCAACCGGCGAAACTGCAGGTGCCCGGGGTGGGCATACCTACGGTCTTGCCGATCTTCAAGTCAGTGTAGCCGGCGGCAAAGCAGTGGCCGTCGGAGTACTGTGCCTCGTTGATGAGGGCCAGGGTGGGTTTGGTCCAGCGGGAGGTGGGCTCGCCGCCGACGACCTTGGCCTCGGTGGCATAGCTGATGAAGGGCACGCCCGTGAAAAACATCGCCAGGTCGGCCACTAGGTCACCGCCGCCGTTGAAGCGGGTGTCGACGATCATGCCCTTGCGGTCGTAGTACTTGCCCATCATATCCTGGTAGATATCGCGGTAGGGCCCGTCACTCATGCCGGGGATGTGTACGTAACCCAGCTGTCCGCCGCTGAGCGAGTCGACCTCGGCCGCATTGCGCTTCACCCACCGCTTGTACAGCAGGTCGTCCTCGTCGGAGAGCGCAATGGGCTTGACGGTGATCGTCTTAATCGAATCGGTCCTCGGGTCCCGCAGTTGTAGCAGGGTAAACTGACCCTCCATGCGGTTGAGGTAGCTGGCTACGTCGCGCTCCGACGAGATCGTATCGCCGTTGATGCGCTCGATAACCATGCCGGGGGCAATCTCATAGCTGGCCTTGTCCAGGGGGCCACCCAGCAGGATCTCCTCGATCCGAATCCCGTCGCCCGCGTAGTCGTAGTCCATAAGGATACCCAGCGAGGCCGTCTTGTCCGGATTCTCGAAACCCGAGGGCCGGTAGCGCGCTCCGGCGTGGGAGACGTTGAGCTCGCCCAGCATCTCGGAGAGCATCTCGGTGAGCTCGAAGGCGTTGCCGATGGAGGGCAGGTACTTCTCGTACTCCACGCGCATGCTGTCCCAGTTTATACCGTGGAAGTCGGAGCGGTAGAACACCGCCTTCGTACGCAGCCACACGTGGTCGAACTCCGCCGCCCGCTCTGCCTGCTCGTCGAAGGCCATCTCGCCCTGCAACTTTACCGGCTTCTGCTCGCTCTTGTCGAGGTCGAGCTTACTGATTTTGCCGCCGCTGAGGAGGTAGAGGTTCTCCATGTCCTTGTCCCATTCCAGGCTGCCGTTACTGGCTCCGAGCTTCATTTCCTGCTTCGTCTCCTTGGTACGAATCTTGGTGCTCCACAGGTTCTGTTTATCCTCGAAGCTAGCCAGGTAGTACAGCGTCTCTCCATCCTTCGACAGCACCGCATCGCCCAGCCGCGAGGAGTTGATCGTCAGCCGTGCCGACCGCTCGTCCAGGTTCTCCCAATCGAAGGTGAGGGGATCTACCTGGGTAGAGTCTTTCTTACTGTCCTTATCGTCCTTTTTCTTGTCTTTCGCGTTCTCGGCCGTTTCTTCTTTCTTAGCCTCTTTGATGGCCTTTAGCAGCTTGTTCTCCTCGTCCGTCAGCTGAAAGCTGTCCCACGCCTCCTGGGTAAAGAACATGGCGTACACATCCTGCTCCGACTGCCCGCTGGTGGCGTACGATTTCAGTCCGTCGCGGTTGCTGAACCAGATCATCTGCTGGCCCTTGCCCGTCCATTTCGGCTCGGAGTCGTAGTAGCCGCTCTTGGTCAGGTTGACGCGCTTCGAGCCGTCGGACTTCATCAGCAGCACCTCGCTGTTGTTGAGCAGGGCATCCCACTCCACGAGTAGCCACTTGCTGTCGGGGCTCCAGGTGAAGTACTTGTCCCCGTCCTGCATATGGAATAGGTCCGTGGAATCGAGTAGGGTAGTGGCGGTATCGGCCCCAAGGTCCTTGACCCGCAGGCTGCGGCGCCCTTCGATCCAGGCTAGCGACTTGCCGTCGGGGGCGTACTTGGGCAGGTAGTTATCCTTGCCGTTTTCGATCACCGGTGTTTCCTTCACCAGGGTAGCTGCAAAGAAGAAGGGCTCTTCCTCGCGTACTTTTTCCGTCTGGTAAATGCTCCACTTGCCGTCGCGCTCACTGGCGTAGACAACCGATTTACCCTCCGGCCCCCAGCTCACGAAGCGCTCCGGCTCCGGCGTGTCGGTGAGGCGCTTGGTGAACGACTCATCGACCGAGGTCACGAACACCTCCCCACGGGCCACGAAGGCGATCTCCTTTCCGCTGGGCGAGACGGCCATCTCCGTAATCCCGTCCTCGAGCGAGATGAAGCGGTCGTTGTTGTCGATGGCCTGGGTGCGGATATTCACCGCCACTTTTTGCGGTGCCTCGCCCTCCCGTAGGGTATACAGCTCCCCGTCGTAGCCGAAACTCAGCAGGCCCCCGCCACTACTCAGGAAACGTACAGGGTGCATGCGAAAATCGGTCAGTTGCTTATCGCTCTCGGCATCGTCCAGCTGCCGCTGGTGCACGTTGAAGTTGCCGCTGCGCTCGCTCAGGTAGTACATGCCCTCGCCGTCAGAGGTGAACACGGGCTGGCGGTCCTCGGCCGCATCGGTCGTAAGCTGGCGGTGGGCACCGGTTTGCATATCGTAGGCCCAGATGTCGCGGGCAATGGAGCTGGTCTGGTGCTTGCGGTACTCATCCTCCCCACCTTTTTTGTCATGGTACAGTAGGGTACGACCATCGCGACTTACCTGCACGTACTCCGCCGGCACCGTTAGCACCTGCGTTACCCGCCCACCTTCTGTGCCTACCGCGTAAAGTTCCGGCTGCGAGCGGTGGGGAAACTGCCGGTGCTGGGCCGCATCCTGCCGGAGTCCGCCGAAGAGTACGGTAGAGTCGCCCTGGGTGAAGGTATAAGGTACCTCATCGTTGCTGTGGTAGGTGAGTCGCCGGGCCGGTCCGCCCGTGGCCTCCATGACGAACACATCGAAGTTGCCGTAGCGGTTGGAAGCGAAAGCCAGTTGCTTCCCATCGCTGCTCCAAGTGGCCATGTAATCGTGGGCCGGGTGGTAGGTCAGCTGGGTAGCATCACCGCCCTGGCTCGGCACGGTATACAGGTCGCCCTTGTAGGTAAAGGCGATGCGGGAGCCATCGGGCGAGATGCTGGAGTGGCGGAGCCAGTTGGCCGGTTCCTGGGCGTGGAGGGCACTGACGAGCAGGCAAAGCAGGGGGAGGTAGCGCATGGCGCAAAAATACGGTACGGTCAGGGGGGCGGGGCCGCAGGTGCAATATCCCGCAGCAGTGGCCGCAGTTGGTCGTAGGGTAGATCAAGAGCAATCGTACCGGAGGCATAGGGGCCGATCGCGTAGGGTTCGTACAAAAAAACGGACACCGTCGGGCAGGGGAGCCATGTTCTCGGTCACCGGCACCGTATCGACGTAGATACGCCCCGCCATATCGGGTGCTTTGGCCCGGTCGGTGAGGAGCTGACTTAGCGTATCCTCGCTACCATCGACGAATACATCCCGGAAGCGTAGGCGACGCACCGGGTGTAGCGTAAAGGTGAGCAGCTCGGTGTGTGACATACCGTGCGCCCCGCCCTGGTAACCGTACCAGGTGTTAGTGAGCACGTAGAGGCTGTCGGACTGGTACACTACCTCCGTCCGGTACTCCTCCTGCCGGCTGTAGGTATGGGGCGCTTCTTTGAGTAGGTCTTCGTCCACCTCGGTGCTACGGTAGTTGGCGAACAAGCGATCGGCGTGGGCCGACAGGGCGGCTTCCAGGGTGCTATCGCCGGCCGGCACGTGGCCGATGATTGCGGTAGCCAGCGCATTATTGATGGTATCGCGTAGGAGGGGGTCTCCCCCGGTAGCGACCAGGGTACTGACGCGGAAGGTCGAATACGGAATACCGGTACGCAGCGATACGGAATCGGCGAAGGTGAGGGGCTCAAAGAGCACGGCCGTCCATTCCTCTTCGAGTGATACTAGCTCGCCGGGGTCGGCCTGGCAGCCTAGCAAAATGAACGGGAGCAGGAAGCTAATTACTCGCATAACTACCAGTTAAGAACCGTGAAGGTATGACGTACCTTGCCCGATCCATGCTCGCCGTAAGTCAACTCTACATCTACCCCATCAAGTCCCTCGGTGGCATCACCGTAGCACAGGCCGAGGTGACCGACCGGGGCCTGGCCCACGACCGCCGCTACATGCTAGTCACCCACAATGGGGTATTCATGAGCCAGCGTAGTACACCACGGATGGCCCTGTTGCACCCAGCGCTGACCGATACCGGACTGGAAGTATTCAACGCCGGCATCGACGGTAGCTCGGTTTCCATCGTGCAACCCCCCGTAGATGCGCCCACGGACCACCGGGTCACCATCTGGCGGCAAACCGTAGCCGCCCAGCACGTCTCCGACCGGGCGGATAGCTGGTTTTCTCACGCCCTGAAGACCAAGTGTGAGCTCGTGTACATGCCCGACCGCAGCCTGCGACGCGTGGAAAGCAGCACCGGTCAGCGACCCGCCGGGAAGGTGACCTCCTTCGCCGATGCCTACCCCTTCCTACTGATCGGCGAGGAATCGCTGGCGGACCTTAACCGGCGGCACCCCGGCGATACTGAGCTGACCGTGGCCCGCTTTCGGCCCAATATTGTGTGTGCCGGAGGCGAGCCCTACGCCGAAGACGAGATCGGGAGCTTCGCCATCAACGGTATCTCCTTCACCGGGCTGGAGAAGTGTGCGCGCTGCGGGGTACCTAACATTGACCCGGTTACCGCTAAGGTTCCCTCCGGCCAGAAGCCGCTGCGTACGCTGGCTGAGTACCGCACGGAGGAGCGTAAGGTGTACTTTGGGATGAATCTTATTCACAGTGGGACTGGTAGGATCGCGGCAGGAGACTTGCTTTTACCACCGACGTAGGGGGCAGCTCCGTGGCTGAAAATTAACCACATAGGTCGCAGAGAACACAGAGGTGTTTCCGAAGACGTCTCTGTGGCCCTCTGCGCACTCTGTGGTTCAAACCCAGTGCCGTTAGGCACCTACCGCCACGCTCTTACCTTCGCAGTTCAACCCACTCACATGCAAAAGCAACAAATCACCCACCCCCGGCGCCAGCCAGGCTTCACCACCGGCGCCTACTCCGACGGTGTAGTCTGCGATGGCCTACTCTTCGTGAGCGGACAGGCCTGCGTAGACTTCACCACCTCCACCTTCGCCCTGGGTACTATCGAGGAGGAAACTCGCCGTACGCTCGACAATGTCAAGGCCATCGTAGAAGCCGCCGGCGGTAGCCTCGACAACGTGCTGAAGTCGACCGTCCACCTGGCCGACATCAACGACTTCGACCGTTTCAACAAGGTGTATGGTACCTACTTTACGGGGGTACGGCCCGCACGGACCACGGTACAGTCAGGACTCGGCCACGGCATTAAGGTGGAGATCGACGTGGTGGTCAAGCTGCCGCGATCGTGAGCTTCACGCTGGATGAGCGGTACCGGGTGGAGGGCGTAGAGCAGATTGACTCACCGGCCCTCCTGGTGTTTCCCGAGATCGTCAAGACCAACATCACTAGGGCGGTGGAGCTCTGCCGCACCCCGGAGGGCAGCTGCCTACGCCCCCACATCAAGACCGTAAAGTGTCGCGAGATCGCCGAACTAGCCATCGCTCAGGGAGTGACCCGCTTCAAGTGCAGCACGGTGAGCGAGGGGGAGGTGCTGGCTGAGGCCGGAGCTACGGAGGTGCTGCTGGCCTACCAATTAACACGGGTAAAGGCGGAGCGCTGGGGGAAGCTACGGGCGCTGTATCCTGCTACGCGCTTTGTGAGTATCGTGGACAACATCGCCTCCGCACAGGTGCTGACGGAGGTACTAGGTGACGCGGGGGCGGAGGTGTACGTCGATCTCAACGTAGGCATGAACCGCACCGGCGTTGCACCTGCGGCCGCGGCCGGACTGTTTGCCGAGCTGAATGCACTGCCAAAGTTGACGGTGCGTGGATTGCACGCCTACGACGGCCATTTGCACCAGCCGGACAAGCGGGAACGACGGGAGCTGGCTGCCCAAATCTACCGGGACGTGGACGCACTGCGGCAACAATTAGAAACTCGCCACGGCACCAGCTACGAGCTCGTCATGGGTGGCTCGCCGACCTTCCCCTATTACGCGGGCAAACCCAATACAACGGTGGGGCCGGGCACCTTTTACCTCTGGGATGCGGGCTATACGCGAGACTTTCCGGAGCTTCCCTTTGAGCCGGCCGCGCTGCTGTTAATGCGCATTGTATCGGTGGTGGACGCTACGACGATCTGCTTCGACCTGGGCTCGAAGGCCGTCTCGCCGGACTCCCCCCTACCACGGGTGGTCATCCCTACGCTAGCAGAGTATACCGTGACCGGGCAGCACGAGGAACACCTGAACGTGCGGGTGCCGGATACGAGCCGCCATGCGGTGGGGGAGGTGCACTACGGCATCCCCGTGCACGTGTGCCCGACGGTAAATCTGTACGCCGAGCTACTGCCGGTGACCGACGGGCGGGTGGAAAAGCCCTGGGCGGTGGCGGCGCGCGATCGGAAGATCACGGTGTAGCTTCACAGTACCATGCCCGACGTCCCCTTCCTCATCGACGCTCACCTGGATCTGGCGACCAATGCTATGCATCTAAACCGTGACCTGCGGCTGCCGGTGCACGAGATACGAACTAGGGAGCGGGAGTTAGAGCAGACGGACTATCTTGACCGTGGCAACGGCACGGTGGCGCTGCCGGAGCTAAGGGAAGGAGGCATCGGACTAGTCTGGGGCACCCTCATCGCCCGTTACGCCGCACGGGGCACCCCGGCACCGGCGAATCTGGCGCTACCCGGCTGGCAATCACCAGAGCAAGCTTATGCAGCGGCGCGGAGTCAGCTCGCCTGGTACCGCGAGATGGAGCGGGTGGGGGAGCTGACCCCGATCACAACCCGGACGGAGCTAGACGCACATACGCAGCGTTACCGGGAACGAAAGGAAGGGGAGAACTTACCAATCGGCTACGTGCTGGCCCTGGAGGGGGCGGATTCCATCGTCACCCTCGATCACCTGCATGCTTACTATGCGGAGGGCCTGCGGTCGATCGGTCCGGCGCACTTCGGTCCGGGGCGGTACGCGGCCGGTACGCAGTCGGATGGGAGCGGGCTGACGGCGGCGGGGCGGGAGCTGCTACGGGAGATGAACCAACTCGACATGCTGCTGGATCTGACACACCTGACCGACCGGGGCTTTCTGGAGGCGCTGGAGGTTTATCACGGGCCGGTACTAGCCAGCCACCAGAACTGCCGGGCGCTGGTGCCGGGGGAGCGGCAGTTCAGTGACGCGCAGCTGCGGGCGGTCATCGCGCGGGGTGGGGTGGTCGGCGGCGCGCTGGATGCCTGGATGCTCAAACCGGGCTACCGGCGGGGCGGACCGAGTCCGCGCGAGCTGGGAATCACCCTGGAGCGGATCGTAGACCACTACGATCACGTGTGCCAGTTGGCGGGCAACGCCGACTACATCGGGATCGGCAGCGACCTAGACGGACTGTTCGGCATTGAGCAGACGCCCTACGATCTGGATACGATTGCTGATCTGGCGCGGCTGCCGGAGCTGTTGCGGCGGCGGGGGTACGCTGCGGAGGATGTTGACAGGGTGCTGTACGGGAATTTTGCGCGGCTACTGCGGGAGGCCCTACCCGTAGGGTGAAGGGGAGGGGTGAGTTATCTTAACCCACACAAACTACTACCTCCACTATGCAAATTGCCGGTCCATCACTGCTGTGTGCCCTACTACTTACCGCCGCAGACTGCCGCGCCCAGGAGGTGTACAGCGAGGAGCTCCTGCCCGACGAGCGCTGGTACGGCGGGCTCTCCGTAGACGGCTACCGGATGCCCTACACGGTGGAGAGTGACATTGAACGGAACCTCTATGGCAACAATGCAGGCAATCAGGCACAACCCCTGCTCCTATCCGACAAGGGCCGCTACGTGTGGAGCGAGGAGCCATTCCGCTACGTGATTCGCGACGGGCGTATCGAGGTGACAGCGCAGGGAAAAGACGGCGAGTTGATGACGGGCACTGAGGGCGATAACCTCCGGGAGGTATACCGCTACGCGAGCAAGCGCTTTTTTCCGAGCAACGGCAAGACGCCGGCCCCGCTCCTGTTTACCCAACCACAGTACAACACCTGGATCGAACTCACCTACGATCAGAAGCAGGAGGCGATCCTGACCTATGCCCGTAGCATCATCGATCAGGGCTACCCACCGGGGGTGCTCATGATCGACGACACCTGGCAGGAAGATTACGGGGACTGGCGCTTCAGCGGCAGCCGCTTTGCCGATCCGGAGGGCATGATGGACTCACTACACGCCCTGGGCTTCGAGGTGATGCTCTGGATCTGTCCCTTCGTAAGCGCCGACTCCGACGAGTACCGTTACCTGGCCGAGCGGGGCCTGCTGCTGCTGGACGGTAGCCTGCCCGGTCCGGAGGGCGACGCGCGCTGGCAGAACACCCGTGACCGGGTGGCCATCGTACGCTGGTGGAATGGGGCGAGTGGACTGCTGGACCTGAGTAACCCGGCCGCCCGCGACTGGCTGCAGGCCCAGCTCGATACGCTACAGGAGCAATACGGCGTTGACGGCTTTAAGCTTGATGCGGGGGATGCGGCCTTCTACGCCGATAGCACGCTGGTATCCTACAATCCCTCCAGTCCGAACGATCACACCACCTACTTCGCCGAGATCGGACTAAAGTACCCCTTGAACGAGTACCGCGCGAGTTGGAAGATGGCGGGGCTACCGCTGGTGCAGCGCCTGCGCGACAAGGCCCACGACTGGGGGGACCTGCAGCAGCTCGTACCCGGCATCATCGCCCAGGGGCTGATGGGCTACGCATATACCTGTCCGGATATGATCGGGGGTGGCGAGTACACCAGCTTCCTACCGGGCTCGGTGATTGACGAGGAGCTGGTGGTGCGCAGTGCCCAGACCTCGGCCCTGATGCCAATGATGCAGTTCAGCGTAGCGCCGTGGCGGGTGCTCTCGGTGGAGAATAACCAGATCTGTAAGGACATGGCGCTGTTGCACGTGGAGTACGGCGAAGAGATATTTGCCCTGGCCGAGGAGTCGTCGCGTACCGGTGAGCCCATCGCCCGCTCGCTCGACTACAACTACCCCGGGGCGGGGTACGGCGACGTCCATGATCAGTTCATGCTGGGTACCCGCTTACTGGTGGCCCCCATTACGGAGCAGGGGGCACGGGAGCGGTCCGTCACCTTTCCGGAGGGTGAGTGGCGGGGGGATGATGGGAGTACGGTCACCGGTCCGACCACCCTCACCATTGACGTACCCCTGGAACGCCTGCCCTACTACCGCCTGACCGAATGAAGCAACTCACCTACCTACTCTGCCTGCTGGGACTGCTAAGTGGCTGCACGGCCGACGAGCCCGCCGTGCCCGCCCGCCCCAATATCCTCTTCTGCATCGCCGATGATGCCTCCTTTCCGCACATGGGCGCCTACGGTACCCGCTGGGTGATTACGCCTGCCTTCGATCGGGTGGCACGAGAGGGGCTGCTCTTCCAGCGGGCCTACACCCCGAATGCCAAGTGCGCGCCGAGCCGGGCCTGCATCCTCACCGGCCGCAACAGTTGGCAGTTGGAGGAGGCGGCTAATCACTCGCCTACCTTCCCCGCCAAGTTCGCCTCCTTCGTAGAGGTGCTGAGTCAGAGCGGCTATCGCACTGGCTTTACCGGCAAGGGTTGGGCTCCTGGCGACCCCGGCACGGTAGCGGGGCAGCGGCGGCAGCTTACCGGTGAGCCCTTTCAGGACCTACATACGAGCCCGCCGACCGCAGCGATGTCAGAGATTGATTACGCGGCGAACTTCACCGCCTTCCTGGATGCCGCACCTGCGACCGCGCCCTTTTTCTTCTGGTACGGCGGCTACGAACCCCACCGGGCCTATACCTACGGCAGTGGGCTGGACGGTACCGGTCGCTCGCTGGATGACGTGGACGACGTACCCCCCATGTGGCCCGATACCGACACGGTGCGCACCGACCTGCTCGACTATGCCCGCGAGATCGACTACTTCGACGAGCACCTGGGCCGGATGCTGGCCGAGCTCGAGCGGCGGGGGGAGCTGGACAACACGATCGTGGTGGTGACGGCCGATAATGGTATGCCCTTTCCGCGCATCAAGGGGCAGGCCTACGAGATGAGCAATCATTTGCCGCTGGCGGTGCGCTGGCCTGCGGGGATCAAAGTAGCTGGGCGCACGGTGGAGGACTTCGTGAGCTTTGTGGACCTAGCACCTACCTTCCTCAATGTGGCGGGGGTGGCGTGGGATTCCTCAGGTATGTCGCCTACGGTGGGCCAGAGTTTGCGTCCAATCTTGGAAAATACTCAGGAGGAGCCCTTCCGTGACCACGTGCTGATCGGTAAGGAGCGGCACGACGTGGGCCGGCCGGGGGATGTGGGCTACCCCATCCGCGGCATCGTGCGTGGTGATTACCTGTACTTGCGCAACTACGCTACGGACCGCTGGCCGGTGGGCAATCCCGAAACCGGCTACCTGAATACGGACGGCTCCCCCACCAAGACGCTGCTACTCAATCGACGCCGCAACGGAACGGACACGGCCGGTCTCTGGCAGCTCAACTTCGGTAAGCGGCCGGCGGTGGAGGTGTATAATATTGCCGCCGATCCCTACTGCATGGACAACCTGGCTGACGACCCCGAGCTAGCTACCCTGATCGCGGGCATGGAAGAGGAGATGACTACGGAGCTGCGGGCGCAGGGGGATCCGCGGATGGTGGGTCGGGGGGAGGTGTTTGACCGGTATCCGTACTACGGGGCGGTGGCGGGCTTTTACGAGCGGTATATGGGTGGGGAGGCGGTGGAGGCTGGTTGGGTGGAGGCTGGAGACTTCGAAGCAGCTCCGGTAGAGGAGGAGGCTGCTGAGGAACAATGATCGATGTAGTTGCTGTATTTGCGCTTGTCCATCTAGGAATGGGATGCATCAACGACCGGTTGCAAGATGATTCGTTTAGGCATTTTTGGGGACTGGATTGCTAGGATTAGGGGATGAAAGTAACGGGGTTGGGGGCGGGCGATAGCCATGGCGCGCGGATGCAAGGCAGGTAGGAATGTTAAAGTTTTTGTTTGAGAAAATAAATTCTCGCAAAGTGGAGAAGACGACTATTTTCGACACAGCATTTCCACCAAACACACACTAGTTAGCATGAAGCACGTCTACTATTTCCTTGTAGCTCTTTTCTTCACCAACGTTCTCAGCGCCCAGCGGGTGCAGGTTGTGCCCGACACCTACGGTGACCTAGCCTACGTATCCAGCCGCAATGCGATCTACGCACTACGCTTAGCTCAGGACAGTAGCAGTAACCAACTCTCCCGTATCGATGCTGCCACCGGCGAAGTGCTCAGTCGCTTTGACCTTGACGGTGACCCCCTACTGCTACGCCCTACCAGCTCGGGCGACTACCTCTACGTAGCCTTCCGCGACTCCAACCGGGTGGTACGGGTAGATCTGACTACGGAACAGATCGATCAGGACTTCACCCTAGGCGGGGTGGGTACGACCACCAATCGCTTCCGCATCGCCAATCTGTTGCCGGTGCGGGGTAGTGACGACCGCATCGTCGTGAGCAGTCCGGTACAGTGCTGCGAGCCTGCCTTTACCGGACTGGCGCTGGTAGAGGGGGGAACGTTGGTAGCGCTATTGCCCACCGACACCTACCGACCGACCACCCTGGCATACACGGACCGGGACGATCGGATCGTAGGGTTTGACGATACCGGTAATACTTACGGTTTCTCCTATATCACTATAGCGGACGACGGCATTGTACTCTCCCCACCGGTCAATCAAATCTTTGAGGGCGGCACCATACTGGAGTATGATGGAAATCAGCGAGCCTATACCACCGGAGGAACTATCATCAATCTTGGATCTGATGCGCCGGAGGTACTAAATCAGTTCCCTGTGTTTAACAACTTCAGTGGCGGTTCCCTAGCGGTCGAAGCCGATCTCGCTACCGATAAGGTGTACTACCTAGGGTATGGCTATAACGGGTCATCCCTGCTGGTCGAATACGATGCAACTACGCTAGAGCAGACCTCCGCTCAGAGCATCCTGCCAAATGAATTTAACTCCTTCGGTGTCCCGTTCGACCTAGAACTACTCAGCACACCCTCCACCTTCGCCTTTCTATCGGGCGCCGGAACCCTGGGAATTGCCACACTCTGCACCTCCACGATCACCGAAGTGCCGCCGCCCTACAGCGGCAGTACCACCATCTGTCCGGACCAGGAGGCCCTGCTACTTACCGGCCCAACGGACATTCTTGCTGAAGGTCAGACCTTTCTTTGGTCCGACGGGCAAGTAGGGGATAGTATTCTGGTGAGCGAGTCCGGCGCGTATAGCTACCGGGTTACAGATAACAGTGGCTGCCCCGGCCCCTTCAGCGATGCATTCTTTGTCAACCGGCAGGACTTCCCGGACAGCCCCCCCTTCATCCAGGAACCCGCTACTACCGTACTCTGCGCCGGTGCTACCGTAGAACTGATCGGCTCCTGGTTCTACGAGAATAGTATTACCTGGAACACCGGCCTACGCAGCGATACCCTCCTGGTCACCGAAGCCGGCAGCTACACCGCCCAGGCCGTCAATCCATTTACCGGCTGTGTGTCGGAGACTTCGACTCCCATCGTGATCGAGGCCATCGCCGATAGCGTACCCCCGGCACCCATCGTAGACCAGGGTACCGAGATCGACACCTGCACCTTCGAGACCATTGTCCTCTCGGTCAGCACCCCGGCGCAGGAATACTTCTGGCGGACTACCAATTTCCTCTACGCTACCGGTAGTGAGGTTCCGGTCTTTTACAGCACTGAGCCTACCGTCCTCGACGTCTCCGTGCGCGACTTCAACGGCTGCGTAAGTCCGTCCACTACCGTGACCGTCAACTTCTTTGAGCCGGTTCAGAGCCCCGTCATCGAGTACAACCGGACGAGCAACACCCTGGCTGCCTTCGGTACGCTCGGCCCCATTCAGTGGTACCGCAACGGGGTGTTCGAAGCGGAGACCCAGCGGCTATTCTACCAACCGACGCAGAGCGGCTTCTACACCGCCCGGGTCCGCGGCGAGCAGTGCCTATCGGACGATAGCAACATCATCAACGTCGAGGGCGTCACCACCTCCGTCATTAACCTGGAGCAGGTCGTCGGCATCGATATCTTCCCTAACCCGGTCCACGACGAGCTCACCATCTCGGTAGACGTACCCGATCTACGCGGCCGTCAGCTTCACTACGAATTGGTGAGCGTGACGGGTAGTCTGGTGCGTAGCGGGCAGTTGGCGGCCGTGGGGCTGTCTACTCCGGTCTCGGTCGCTGAGTTGGCTCCTGGTATGTACGTACTGCGCCTGCGTCATGGTGCGCAGGAGGTAGTGCGGCAGCGGGTAGTCGTATTTTAGGGGGCGGGTGCGCGGGTGCTGAGTCAAATGAAAAGGCTCTAATTAACCTACTAATTCTCCAATCCGATTGGAGATTTAGCAGGTTAATCGATGTACGAGAGAACTGCCAAGCTCAAAGCTTACGGGTCACTACATAAGCTGATCTGGGGCATGCACCATAAGGTCGAGGCCCCGCCCAGTCCCACTCCACTACCTAGCCGTCCAAACATTTTTCTCAGAATGCGCTTCTGACTACGCGCCGTGTGCGCCCTGTTAAAAACCCAGCTCCCATGAAAACGATGGCCAACCCCGAAAGCCTTGCATCCTGTCCCTTCCGCGGTACCCGTATTGGAGGAGCGTTCGGCACGCCGCCGCAGGCTGACGACTGGTGGCCCAACCGCCTGCAGGTTGAACTGCTGCACCAGGACCCCAGGGCGGCTAACCCGCTGGACGGCGAGAGCTACACGGAGGCCTTCAATAAGCTGGATTTTCAGCAGCTGAAAACGGACATCAAGGAACTGCTGGTGGATTCCAAGGACTGGTGGCCGGCGGATTATGGCAACTACGGTCCGCAGGTGATCCGCACGGCCTGGCACTCGGCGGGCAGCTACCGGATCGCCGACGGGCGTGGGGGAGCGGGGCAGGCCATGCAGCGGTTTGCGCCGATCAACTCCTGGTGGGACAACGGCAATACCGATAAGACGCGGCGGTTGCTCTGGCCCATCAAACAGAAGTACGGGGCGGGACTAAGCTGGGCCGATCTGATCGTGCTGGCGGGCAACTGCTCGCTGGAGATCATGGGTTTTCCCACTTATGGCTACGGGGCGGGGCGGCGCGATGCCTGGGAGCCGGACCGGAGTACCTACTGGGGCCCCGAGTTCTGGAACGGGAACGGCTACACCAAGGCCCACGCGGGCGAAAGCCACCCCGGCCACCCCGAGGAAATGGTGAACCGCGGCCTGCGCTGGGTAGGCTCGGTGAAGGAGGAGGTGCACGACCTGGAGAACCCCCTGGCGGCAACCCACCAATCGCTGATCTACGTCAATCCGGAGGGACCGGACGGCAACGGGGTGCCCATGGACTCAGCGCGGGATATCCGCGAGTCGTTTGCCCGCATGGCGATGGGTGATGAGGAGACGGTGGCCCTGATTGCCGGTGGCCACGCCTTCGGCAAGAGTCACGGGATGGTGCCAGCGGCGAAGATCGGTGCGGCCCCCGAGGCGGCTTCCATCCAGGCGCAGGGGCTCGGCTGGCACAACCCCCAGGGTGATGGCAACGGCGCCGACACCATGACCAACGGCATCGAGGGCAGCTGGACGCCCGACCCTACGCAGTGGGACAATAGCTACCTGGAAAACCTATTCAGGTTCGAGTGGGAGCAGACGGAGAGTCCGGCCGGTGCCCTGCAGTGGACGCCGAAGGACAAAGGCGCCCCCAAGACCCCCGACGCCCACCGCCCCGGCCAAATGAACGACCTGATGATGATGACCTCCGACATTGCCCTGAAGGAGGACCCGGTGTACCGTGAGATCTGCCAACGGTTCCTCAACGACTTCGACTACTTCACGACCACCTTTGCCAAGGCCTGGTATAAGTTGACGCACCGCGATATGGGTCCGAAGGATCGCTACCTCGGCCCGGAGGTCGCCGCCGAGGACTTCCAGTGGCAGGACCCCGTGCCGCCCCTCGACCACGACCTCATCGACGCTATTGACATAGCCGGGCTGAAGGACTGGATCATGGGTAGCGGGCTATCGGTCTCGGCGCTGATCGCGGCGGCCTGGTCGGCGGCGGCTGTGTACCGCGACTCCGACAAGCGCGGCGGGGCCAACGGGGCCCGCGTGGCGATGGAGCCGCAGAATGGTTGGGTAGTGAATCGTCCGGAGGAGCTAGTTCAGGTGCTGGATGTGCTGAAGGGTATTCGCAGCGAATTTAACGGGGTACAAAAGAATGGCAAGCGTGTCTCCCTGGCCGATCTCATCGTACTGGGTGGCTGCGCAGCACTGGAGAAAGCTGCCCATGATGGGGGCACCGACATCACCGTCCCCTTCACCCCCGGTCGCATGGACGCTACCCTCGACCAGACCGACGTGGAGAGCTTCAACTGGCTGCAGCCCGTCTCGGACGGCTTTCGCAACTACCACAACGACCGCGTCGGCTACCGGGTGCCGCCGGAGCGCATCTTCCTCGACCGCGCACAATTGCTCACCCTTACCGTGCCGGAATGGACGGTGCTGGTAGGGGGACTGCGGGTGCTGGACCAGAACTACGATCACTCCAAGCATGGCGTCTTTACCGACCGGCCGGGTCAGCTTACCAATGACTTTTTCCGGGTGCTTACGAGTATGGATTACGAGTGGGCGCCGGCGGATGCGGAGGAGATGTCGTTTGTAGTTAAGGACCGTCAGACTGGTGCGACCAAGTATACAGCTACGCGTTGCGATCTCATCTTTGGCTCGAATGCGCAACTCCGGGCGGTGGCTGAGGTATACGCCGCGGATAATGCCAAGGAACGGATGGTACGGGATTTCGTGTGGGCGTGGGATAAGGTGATGATGCTGGATCGGTATGATGTGAAGGAGGGGTAGGCGGCGCGCGCCCTTAACCTTCAAACAACACACCGTACAATTCCCCAACCTCCCCCCTCGACTTAGTCATCAATCCTTGCCGCTGTTTGGCGTCACCAAAAGTTGCAAGGAGTATCTCTTGCCAGTCATACGGTTGGCAGGAAGGCTTTACGGCCAGTAGTAAGCGCAGGGCGGCGGGGTCCGTAAATGCTTTCCGGATGACCCGGTGGGGCGGCAAGTCTTCCTGTGCACAAGACACCAAGTTCAGGTAGTGTGGCAAGCTCTGCTCGGTGATACCGTAGCGCTCGACGAAGGCCACCGCAAAGCGGCTCTTTACGTACTGGTGTTCGTCGTCGACGATCTCGAGATAGCGATCGAGCAGGAGAAAGTAATCAGGACTCGCCAGCGCAAGGGCGAAGACCGCGAAGGTACCGGGCAGGGCGGGCTCCTCCTCATCCAGGTCAAGCAACCAGTGGTCCTCCACCATCGCTAGGTCGGCATAGCGTTCCAGCAGGGGGTGCAGTTCCGGGAAGCGTACGGCCCCGGCGGCCAGGTAGTGGGCGCCGACTTTCTTGAGCCCCTTCACCGGCAGGGTCTGCTTCTCCTTCGTGGAGCATTTGAGCGAAAAGCTATGCGGAAATTCCGGCAGATCCAGCAACTGGCAGATCAGCGTGTAGGCGGTTTGGTAGGCCTGGGGCACGTCCTGTAGTAGCGTGACGGCAATGCTTGCGAAGGCGTCGTTGGCCCGCAGACGCACGTACTCGTCGGCGTAGTTGGCCAGGGCCGGGTCGAGGGCACCGCTTCCGTGTTTTTTCAGTTGCTTGACGAGATCGGACCCAAGGGCCGTCACCAGATCGAAAAGACGCTTCACCTGTACACTGGCGTAGCTCGGTCCGTACTTCTGATGGCTGGGGGCGAGGTAGCACACGAAGCGGAGAAACTCCTCGTCCTCAGGTCCAAGCGGAGCAACCGGCTCGCGGACCTTCCAGTAGGTACCTGAGCGGGTCTGGGTGAAGTCGGCGTAGCGTTCGGTGATCTGCGCTTCGACCCAGTGATCAAGAGGATCCCGATAGCGCCGGAAGCCAGTTTCGGGTCCGGGGGCCAGGCGTAGGCGTTCGAAGAAAGCGGTGTGGCCTTCCAAGTCCAGCGGCCGCGTAGTGAGGAAGTACCGTACGGTCGTATCGAGCAGGAAGCGTTCGCCGGTGTCCAGCACCAGCGGGAAAGGGTAGTCGGAACTGACGGTGTATCCCTGACCGGTTTCCAGGGCGGTGAGGAGGCGTTCTAGGAGGGCTTCGTTGCCGGGGATGGTGGTGCGGTAGTTTACCATGGCGCTGGTAAGGTAGCTTGCACCACCTAGTTGAACTTAGCTTTAGCCACCAACCTTACCCCGGTGCCAGATTCCATATTCCTACTGCGGGGCGACGATACCCTCCAGCAGTTTTTGGGCGGGGACGCAGGTGCGGAGTGGGAGGAGGGCAAGTTGTGGACGTTTTTGGGGGTGTTTGATTGGTTTGTGGAGCAGATACGGTAATTAGGGTAGCTTACGCTAGATATAATTGGACATGAGAACCGCACAAAATGAGTAGTATGACTAAGTAGCATCCGTCCATCAGCCCCCTCTGTCGACCGCAACGTTTGCTCGGCTTTACCTCTTCCTTTGTAAATTTCGCCATGACATCACCACAAAGCTACCGGGTTACGATCAAGAAGGCTTCTGCTCTTGCTATCCTAGAGTCGCTTATGGCTATGCAAGCCATAGGGCTGGAGCCCGAGCCAGGGACTGGTAGTCGCCAGCGGGCCGATATTCAATCTTTGCGGGGAAGTGTGAAACGCGAAGCTGGCGAGGCGATGCTGCGGCATACGGAGCTGGCACGCAACGGATGGGAAAAGGAAGATTTGGAATGACTTTAGTGGATACTAACACTCGTTCGAAGGTGCTGCCGGGTTTCCTTTATGGTATTATTGGAGTGAGGAATTACTTGATGCTCAATCGCTTGATTGGAGGAAACGCGTCATCCATACTAATTTGGAAAGCGGAGAAGTTTGCTGGTAAGCGAGGCTAACGGTACATGTATAAACTTCAAACACCTACCTTAAGCCTGCCTATAAGCTCACTCCAGTTACATGTCTTCCAATCCAGTTTCTTCCTCCTTCAGCCTCGAAGCGCTGTGGCAACACTTCGAGTTCACCCCAAACGAGGGCTAGCGCCGTGCCATTGCGTACGTGGACGGCCCTCTGCTGCTCACCGCTGGCCCCGGTTCCGGCAAAACACGTGTGCTGCTATGGCGGACCGTCAACCTTATCACTTTTCACGGAGTATCACCTAGTGAAATCTTCCTGGCCACCTTCACCGAGAAGGCAGCGCGGCAACTCAAAGAAGGTCTACAGCAGTACCTGGGATTCGTAACCAACCAAACTGGGAAAGCCTACGATCTCTCCGATATGGCGATCGGTACAGTGCACGCCATTTGCCAGCAGCTACTCACCGATCGGCGGTTCTCACGGGGTGGTGATCGACGGGTCGTACCCCGCCTGATGGACCAACTCGGACAGTACTTCTATCTCAGCAGGCAAGTTTGGAAGGACTTAATGGAGCACGGCGGTTTTTCCATCAGCGAGGAATATGGTAGTTACCAAGCTGGCCATCAGTTTGTAAATGGATATCTAGATCCGAAGGATAATCCCCCCGGTAGCCGGCACTTTGCAGTGCAGAATATTCAGCGTGTATTCAACCGGTTTAGTGAGGAAATGATCGGTGACCGGGAGGTAGTCGAGTCCGAGGCAGCGGACGATACGATGCTGCGGTTGTACGCACACTACCGAAATGGGCTAAAGGACAAGTATGCCGCAAAACCGACTTCTCGCTCTTGCAGTCTTCGTTGCTCTCCGTACTCACTTCGCACCCGCGTACCCGCCAAATATTTCGTCATGTTATCGTTGATGAGTACCAGGACACGAACGCCGTACAGGAGCAACTGTACTTTCTGCTTGCCGAGGGGCACCAAAATATCTGTGTCGTAGGGGATGACGATCAGGCCCTCTACCGCTTCCGGGGAGCTACGGTGGAGAACCTGGTGAAATTCGAGAGTCGCTGTACACAACGTTTAGGCATCAAGCCACGACGGGTCAATTTACAGATCAACTACCGTAGCCGTAAAGCGATCGTAGACTGCTATACCCGGTTTATGGTCGAAGCCGACTGGACCAAACAGCAGGAAGGGCACTACCGGGTGATGGACAAGGGGATACGTGCGAATAGCACTGATGCGGGTGTCAGCGTAGTTACCACAAACCGGCAAGACGATCGCGACGCCGCCTTCGCGCAAATCGCCGCGCGTGTAAAAGCAATGAAAGAGATGGGTTGCATTGAGGATTACAATCAGGTGGCCTGTTCTTCGAACGCAACTACGAAATGCTGCGTGCGGAAGGCGGCAGGCCGCTTACCGGCTTCATGCGCGCCAAAGCCCTCAACCAGGTCAAGCAGTATTACGCCAAGATGCGGGAGGTAGCCGATAAGGTGACCGAGACGGAGGTGAAGCTATCTTTACCAGAACAGCGCACCCCCGACGGGCGGCGCTTCAGCATCGAAGGGGTGGTGGATATCGTCAAGGAAGACGATGAGATCGTGATGTACGACATCAAGACCCACCAACCGGAGATGATTCGCGACAACCAGGAGCTCTACGCCGAGCAGCTGAATGTATACGCCTATATCTACCAGACCCTACGGGGAAACCAGCTCGATGAAACGGCCATCATCTGTACCAGTTTCCCGTCGAGTCTCGACGAAGCCCTGAAGTCCCAGAATGCCGCCCGCATCACCCGCGAATTCATGCAGTGGAATTCCGTCATCTCCATCCCCTTCGACCAGGAGGGCGTGGATCGGATGATCGAGAACTTCGGCAAGGTGATCGACCGCATCGAGACTAAGGACTTTGCCCCGCCACAACTGGATCGCCTACGGGAAAAGTTCGGAGAGGGTAGGGGAGTGTTCGCTAACAAGATCTGCCGGCAGTGTGACGCCCGCTTCAGCTGCGAGAGCTACCGTGCCTTCGCCCGCCAGCGGTACGGCCGTGGATTCGACTTCCGCCGCTTCTTCGCCGAGGACCGCGACGAAAACGAGCAGGAGGACTGGATCACCGGCAATCTGGGCTAAGTACAATGCTGCCTCCGGCTGCGCTGGTATACCGAATGCACTAGTATGGTACACTTTCAATTAAGTGGGATCGATCTGACTGGTTACCTTCCGTCACTTCAGGGAAAAATAGAACCGCCACACCGCCCGCCCGCCTGCGTAGCGACCGTTACCTTCCGTTACGGTGACATCCAGATAGAAACTTTCATCCGTAAGAGCTTTCTGAAGCAGGTCTGCGGTTAGCACCCGGGTCGTATGTCCATCGTCGATATACTTTTCATTTGTCTCCTCAACAGCCACGGAAAGTTCATAGCGGTTAACAGGTTCAAGCCTCACAGCACGTCCACGCTCCAGGGGATTACCATTCAGCCATACGCTGTGGGTCCACTCATTGCCAACGTGCTGATTTAGGATTAGCTCAGCATCAACGTAGGTGAGGCTGAGGGAGGATTGACCGCGTAGAGAATCTGCACTACCGAAGAGTAGGATAACTACTATCAAAAGGTATGCGGCCATCAGTGATCTCATACCTCTACCTCCTCCGCCACCGACACCAACCCGTGCAGCAACTGTCCCGGCCAGTTCCCCCAGTTGTCAGCGTTACAGACGATAATCAGTTCCTTCTTCGCACGGCTCACTGCCGTATTGATGACGTTGAGTCCCTTCGAGCCCACGTTATTGGTGTCCGTAAACCAGTGGGGGGAGGCATTTGCCACGCTAAGAATGACCGTATCCCACTCCCGGCCCTGACTCTTGTGCACGGTGAGAATGCGTTCTTCCTTTTGATCCTTTGGCATCTTGTGGCCTAGGGCAGCAATTTGCGCGCGGTATGGTGCCAACGTGACGTAATTAGCTTTAGGGTTTTCCCTACGCATTGCCGTTACCAACTTCAAGACTTCAGCCACCTCACCCGACGAGGTGTTCTTCTTGTCCTTCGCATCACGTAGCGCGTGGATTACCCTGATTCTCGTACTGTGTTTCTTAGCCGCACTCCTGAACGCTCCGCCGTACACGTACTGACTTAAGATATCCGCTAGTTGCTTCCCGAAGCGGTGCGTAGCCGTTAGCTGCGACCACGCCATCACCTCACTGAGTGGGGGGTGCGTATTCTTCAAGTAGAAATTTCTGCACGCCGAGGAGGTATGCTCGCCAAAGAGAAATCCGACGTGCAGGGCCGATTCCGCCCACAGATACATCTCCCCAAAGCCCGCCACCTTCTCAATGTCGGTATCGTTGATCTCACAGACCGGCGGCAGCTGCATATGATCACCCAGAAAGGTGATCGGCACGCGGTGGTTAAACAGCGTAAGGGCTTTCACCTGATTGGCGTAGCCGGCCTCGTCTAGAAATAGGTGATCGACTTCCATCTTCCGGTTGGCGTAGCGGCCGATGTAGGTATCCAGCGTCACGGCGATGATGGCCGCCCGTTCCTCCCGCTCTTCTGTACCCGAAGCCTCGAGATCGGCACGTTCCTTCTCGTACTCCGCACGGGTAGCGGCGAGCATCTCAGGACTGTACCCAATGTAGGCCTTCGCCAGGGCGGCCTTACCATCTAACTCCTCCAGGTGGTCATCGATCTTCACGAGTAGTTCCGCAGGCTCTTCCAGGACGGTTCCACCACTGGTCTCGACCAGGTCCCTCATCCAGTCGTAGGTAGCTAACTGCGTAAGTAGTTGGGTGTGGACGTTGCTGAGTACCCTTTCCACTTGTTGTTTCGCTTTTCTGGTAGTCTGTAGCCGCTCGTACAGCACATCGTAATCCTGCTGATGAAAGAGTTTTTCCTTCTCCAACTCCTCGATACGTTTCTGGTGTCCTACTATATCGGTTTCGACATCTTCGCGGGCGCTGCCGAACCAGCTCTTCACCTTCGTCCAGAAGCTATCCCGCTTTTTCACCAGCTGCACGATGGTGGCTTGCCTTGCGGCGATCTCCTTATCGGGGTAGTCTACGTCAATCTTCTTTTTTCGTACCGCGATGGCTGCGGCCTTTTCCTCTTCCACCCGCTCGCGTAGCGCGGCGGCCCGCTGCTCCACCCGCCCAGGGTGAGTCGCGACCTGCTTCTTCAGGTCCGTCAGGTCTTCCTCCTCCGCACGCACCTCCTGTAGCGTATCCAGAATTTTCAGTTGCGCGTCGATCTCGTCGATCTTCTTCTGGATGCCCATCACCTCGCACACTTCGGGGAACTCGTTGGCGAAGGCCTTAGTGGGCGTACCGAGCCGCAGTATCCGCTCCCGACTTACGCCCTCCAGGTCGGTCATCTCCATCATTCCACGCAGCACCTGCTCCAGCGAAAGGTTAGTTGGGGCTACGATGCCGACCTTCTTCCCCGCCCGGATATACCGTAGCGCGGAGTAGGCCAGTACGAATTGTGTCTTCCCCGTACCCGGCGCGCCCCACACGTAGGAGAACGGCTTGGTGGAGATCATCTCAATCGCCTGCACCTGCTCCTCACTCGGCGTCTTACCGGATAAAGCCTCGCTCGCTATATCAAATTGGGCATTGAGGGACGATGCCTCGTCTGGGATGGCGATCTCCGCCCCATTTACTTCATACCAGGATTTGGTACGCTCGATCAGAAACCGGAGGTCACTCACCACGACGATCTCTTCCTTCTTCAGTGCGTTAAAGATTGGCAGATACTCATCCTTCGGCCGCACTACCAGTAGGCCCTTGTCGCGATCGTAGTACTTCACCTTCACAGCCCCCGTATCCAATTCGTACGTTAGCACACTCAGTTTGAAGAAGATTGACTCTAGACTAAATAGTCGTTTCCCGATGGTGAGGCTGAACACCTTCGACCCTTCCTTCCGCTCGATCTTGCTCACCTTCACCTCGTCCCGGCCCTTCTTCTGCTCCTCCATCCACGACAGCATCTTCGTCGCGCTCGCAGTGGCCGTAGCCTGTATCTCCTGGGGTGTCATCTCGTAAGGGGTGTAGCATTCTTCCGTAAGGTAAGGCAGGGCGGGGCCGCAGGTGCAACGAAGTTCCCTACCTTGCCCATCGTCGCCCCAAGTGTACATCGTAAATTGTCTATCGTAGATCGAGATGCCCCTCCAGCCGTTCCAACCTCACTATCCCTTTACCGACGAAAAACTTGCCGCCCTCCGCACCATCGTACCCTAAGCCTTCGAGGACGGCCGCCTCAACTTCGACACCCTCCGCAAGGTACTGGAGCCTAACCTCGACCCGGAGGGCACCGTCGACGATGACGGCGAACGCTTCGGCCTCCTCTGGCCCGGTAAAAAGGAGGCCCGCCGGCTAGCCGCCATTCCGAGTAAGGGCACGCTAGCCCCCGTGTACGGACAGGGACTGAAGGCCGACGGCACCCCCGACAACGACGGCCACAACGACTCGCGCAACGTCTTCATCGAGGGCGAAAACCTGGAGGTGCTCAAGATCATGCAAAAGGCCTACGCCGGCCGCGTGAAGATGATCTACATCGACCCGCCCTACAATACCGGCAACGACTTCGTATACGACGACAACCAGGATAGTGTCGGAGTACGGCATCGATATCTAACGGGTCGTTGGGCCGACGCTCCGGCCGGTCGTCAAAAGCAATTAGTTTGAGTAAGACAACGGCCGGGATGAAGCAGACCTTCAGGGTATCATCTTCAATTCGGATATCTTCCAGGGCGTGCAGGTAGGTCTCCATAAAGCCGTCCAGTCTCACCTCGACCAACCCTTGCCCATCGACTATCACCTTCCCATTTTGCTCTATCTCACCGAAGGGTAGGAGGTCCACCGGGATGCCATACGGGGAGTTCAAACAAAAGGCGTTGTGGGGTGCGGAACGGTAGGCGTGGTCGCGAATCAGCCTTGTCCTGAGTCGATGATATACTTCTATTTGCTTGAGGTGCGGGTTATGTAACGCGCTATAGAGAAGGTCGGACATGCGTTTCGTAAAGTTGTGCCGCCGCCGCTAAGTTTCTCGACGTTGGCCGGTACCGCAGATCAGCGTATACCAGTAGTAAATTAACGGTTAATTCTTCGCTAGGAATACCAGTCCAGAACTGACGCACAATCTCTACGGGGCCCTCCTCTCCGGCCGGTACTAGATCGAGCATTCTGGCTAGTCCATGAAAGGACTGGTCCGTGTAAAGCGTAGCGCGGTCACCAATCAAGTCGGTGCCGAGCATGTCGGCAGCTAGTTCGCCCCCTAGCGTGTTTGGGGCACAGTTTCTTGCCAAATCATGTGGCCCGGTGTCGCGTCCGAAGGAGAAGTATGCTGACTTCAGTCTGGGGCGTAGTATCCTGTTGTACGCGGTCACCCAGTTTTCAACTAGCTCAGCCTGTTTGTTGAGCCCATATAACTTCGGTCTTGTCTCTATCAGGTAAGCCGAGGAGAGTAGATCCTTTACTGTTTTACTTACGGTGTCAATGCTCACACCGGCTAACTCGCCAATCTCCCGGTAAGGGCGATTGATAGCATCATTGATGAGAAACTGGTACACCACCCGCAGTCCCGCCTGGGTGAACGCCCTACCTTTTGGTATAGGGGAGACTCGTGCCGACTTTCCGGTCTCAATATAGACTAAGACCTCGCCGGCAATGCTTAAGTAAGCGTTTCCGATAGCATCGAGGTAGTTGATCTCGTGTTCCCTCAGGTACCTTTTGGCCGCAGCGCTGATGTAGTGCGAGACCAAAAGATGAGCTTCTTCAGGAGACCTTTCTACACTGCTCGCTTTAGGGGCAGTGACTGATTTAGCTACGCTGTAGGAAAATTGATGGCGGTTTCCGTGATCGCTCAGTATTATATGCTTATCACTGGCGACGGTCAGTGATAATCCGGTCAACGTAGCGAAGTTGGCCACGCTGGTTTCAACAATGTCATCTAGGTCATTCATATGGGTGTACGCAAAGGTAGCACGTATGTTTAAAACATACAAAGTCAAATAGCATACAATCTAGCCGGCTGCGAAACCGAACATTTAATCACCGATGCCAATTCGTGAACTACCACGCTACTACCTACCTTACACCCCCCAAACAACCAACCCCCCTTCACCAACCCCCCCCCGCACCAGCGCCCCCGCCCAAATGCTTCACCCCCACACCCGCCTCCAGCACATCTCCGACGTCGTTGGTTACGGCATTTTCGCCACCGAACCCATCCCGGCCGGTACCATCGTGTACGTCAAGGATAGCCTGGAGATCAGCGTGACGCCCGACGAGTTCGAGGGCCACGGACCCGAGATGCGCGAGGTGATCGATAAGTACTCCTACATCGACGAGCGCGGCGACCGCATCGTGTCGTGGGACCTGGCTAAGTACGTCAACCACTGCTGTCAGTGCAACACGATCTCGACGGGCTACGGCTTCGAGATGGCCCTGCGCGACATTGCCCCCGGCGAGCAGCTGACCGATGAGTACGGCATTTTCAACCTCGACATTGAGATGGAGCTGGTGTGCGACCAGCCGGGCTGTCGGAAGAAGATCGGCCCCGGAGACTTCGACCGCTACTATAAGGACTGGGATGCGAAGATCGAGCCCGTGCTGCCTAAGCTCTTTGCGGTGCAGCAGCCGCTGGGGAGTCTGCTTACGGCGGAGACTAAGCGGGAGCTGGAGGCGTTTCGGAATGACCGGGGGAAGTATAAATCGGTGTACGCGTTGAAGCTTAAGGACTAAGTATTGTAAAGAAATCAACCACAGAGGGCACAGAGGACACGGAGGTGTTTCAGTCACGTCTCTGTGGCCCTCTGCGACCTCTGCGGTTCATATATCCCTAGCAGCGCTAGCTGCCACTCCCCAACTTCCCACCCCCCTCAGCTGTTTTCCCCCTTTACCCCAAGCAAAACCACCCACCCATGGCCAGCCCCGCCACCCCCGAAGTACAGAACTTCGTAGCCCACCCCGATATAGAAAAAGTAGAGCTCAAGTACCTCGCCATCGACGAGTACGAGCGGCTGCGCGACATCATGGAGGAGGCCTACGCCGTACTGCCCGAGGCCTCCTGGGACCGCGAGCACATCCAGAAGCTCATCGACATCTTTCCCGAAGGACAGATTGCCGTGCACATCAACGGGGAACTCGCCGGTTGCGCCCTGGCGATCATCGTGGACTATAAGCAGTTCGGCGACCGGCATACGTACCGGCAGATTACGGGCGACTATACCTTTTCAACCCACAACCCCGACGGTAATATTCTCTACGGCGTGGACGTGTTCGTGCACCCCGAGTACCGCGGACTGCGCCTGGGCCGCCGCATGTACGACTACCGCAAGGAGCTCTGCGAGGAACTGAACCTGGAGGGTATTACCTTCGGGGGGCGGCTGCCGAAGTACCACCAGTACGCCGATGAGCTCACGCCCCGGAAGTACATCGAGGCGGTGAAGTCGAAGGACATCCACGATCCGGTGCTGAATTTCCAGTTCGCTAACGATTTCGCGGTTAAGCGCATCATCAAGGACTACCTGGAGGGCGACCATGAGAGCAAGGAGTATGCTGCCCTGCTGATGTGGAATAATGTGTATTACACCGCACCCACGCGTAAGGCTAGCATCGAGAAGAGCGTAGTGCGCCTCGGACTCGTACAGTGGCAAATGCGCCCCTACAAGGACCTCGAAGAACTGCTGGAGCAGGCCGAGTACTTCGTTGATGCGCTGGCCGCCTACCGCTCTGACTTTGCGCTCTTCCCGGAGTTCTTCAACGCGCCGCTGATGGCCGCCTACAACGACCTGAAGGAGCCCGTAGCAATCCGTAAGCTGGCCGAGTTCACGGAGCCGATCGTGAAGAAGTTCAGCGAGTTCTCGATCAGCTATAACATTAATATCATCACCGGCTCCATGCCCTCGGTGGAGGAGGACGGCAAGCTCTACAACGTCGGCTACCTCTGTAAGCGCGACGGTACGGTCGAGAAGTTCTACAAGCTGCACGTGACGCCCGACGAGGCCAAGGTGTGGGGCATGGTCGGCGGCAATACGCTCCACGCCTTCGATACCGACTGCGGCAAGATCGGCGTACTCATCTGCTACGACGTGGAGTTCCCCGAGCTGCCCCGCCTGTTGGCCGAGCAGGACGTCGATATCCTCTTCGTGCCCTTCCTCACCGATACCCAGAACGGCTACAGCCGCGTGCGCCACTGCGCCCAGGCCCGCGCCATCGAGAACGAGTGCTACGTGGCCATCGCCGGCTCCGTCGGCAACCTCCCCAAGGTGCACAATATGGACATCCAGTACGCCCAGTCGATGGTCTTTACGCCCTGTGACTTTGCCTTTCCGAGTAATGGGGTCAAGGCCGAGGCTACGCCGAATACGGAGATGATCCTGGTGGCGGATGTGGACCTGGATCTGCTGAAGGAGCTGCACGTGCACGGTAGCGTGCATAATTTGCGGGATCGGCGGACTGATGTTTATTCGTTGGCGTTGCGGTAAGCGCTGCTGGTCGTCTGCCGGATTCTTTTTGATCCGCCACAAGCGGATCAAAAAGTTCGTCCGCCGACTCACTCTATCGACTAACCTGAGAAAGTTCGTCGGCCGACCATCACCGCTCAACGCCAGGAGCCAAAAGCCGCAACAGTTCACTATACACCACCCCCTTCCCAGCCCCAGGATTCCCATCCACCCCCATCCGCACGACCACTATATCCCAGTCCGGCACGATCATGCACACGTTGTGGTTGAGCCCGCTGGTATAGGCTGCGGCCGGGTGCTCATCGGTAGCGGGTATGATCCACCAGTTATAGCCGTAGGTGCCGCGGCCGTCGGTGTCCCGGCGGTCGGTATCGCCCAGCGCTAGGTCGGCGGGCACCTGGTTGGAGGTAGCTGCGGCCACCCATTCCGCCGGTACCAGTTGCTCATCTTTCCATCTTCCCCCGTTCAGGTACAGGAGCCCGAAGCGTGCCTGCTCCTGGGCCGACATCTTCAGCCCCGTACCTCCAAAGTTGATCTGTACCGAGTCACTACCCACCTTACCCTCTCCCCACCACTCCCGCTCCGTAATACCGATCTTTTGGAACACCCGCGCGTCGAGGTAGTCGTTCAGGCTCACCCCCGCCACCTGAGTCAGGACACGGCCCGCCATGATCATCGCCTCATCCCAGTAGGTGTAGGCGGTGCCGGGGGCGAACAGGGGTGGGGCGGGTACGTAGGGCGTCCACGACCAGTCCTGACTCGGCTCCCCCCAGCGACTGTCCCCTACGGCATCGTAGCCGCTGGTCATCGTCAGGAAGTGGCGGTAGGTCACGTCGGGGTATAGCTCGCGCAGCAGGGGCTCATGTTCCATGGCCGGCTGGTCTAATTCGATCAGACCATCCTCGATCATCAGTCCCGCCGCCGTAGCCGTGAAGCTCTTGGTACAGCTCCAGATATCGTGCACCTTTTCGATACTATCCCCCGCCCAGGCCACTTGCCCGTGGCGGATCACCATCACCTCCTCGAGACCGTCTTTTTTACAGTGCGTCTTCAGGTAGGCCAGTGCGCTATCCAGCACCACGGGGTCGATCCCTACAGTTTTGGGGCTCGTCCGCAGCCAGGTTTCTCCGGGATATACCGTCTCTACCACAACCGCCGTCGTTACTACTGGGGCGCGTCCGCAGGTGCAGAGTAAAAGAAGCAGACCGCCGCATACTAGCTCGCGCATCTATACCAGTTTGGTCCCCCCGGAGCGGGTTAGTGCGCGAAACCGATCCTGGATTTGCTCCAGCACCGAGATGTCGTGCTTATTCACGATCTGCCGCCCATCGATCTCCCGCACCCGCGTCAACTCGCCCATCGTGCCGGTGGTAAATACCTCATCGGCGGTATAGAACTCGCTCACGGAGATCCGGACCTCGGCGTGGTGGATACTTAGTTCTCCACAGATGTCGAGCACCGTAGCCCGCGTGATGCCCGGCAGACAGTAATCGGCGTAAGGAGTACGCACCTTGCCACGCCGGATGCAGAATACGTTGACGCCGTTAGCCTCGGAAACGAAGCCGTCCTTGTCCAGCATTAGCCCGGCGTCGGCCCCCGCCTGATTGGCCTCGATCTTGGCCAGGATGTTGTTGATCAGGTTGTTGTGGTGGATCTTGGAGTCGACGCTCATGGGGCTGTTACGGCGCACCGAGCTGGTCGCCAGCGTGATTGACTCCGGATACACCGGCGGCTTATGCTCGGCCAGTACGATGAGGGTACAGCCCGCCTGGTTGAGCCGGGGGTCCATGCCGGAGGTAATCTTCTTACCCCGAGTGAGGGTGAGGCGGATGTGCACGTCGTCGCGCATATCGTTAGCTACCAGGGTCTGCCGGATGGCCTCCGTGACCTCCCCCCGCGCGGGAATGCCCTGAAACCACATGGCGTGGGCCGAATCGAAGAGTCGGTCCAGGTGGGCATCCAGGCTGAACACCCGTCCGTCGTACACCCGCAGGCCCTCCCAGACCGCGTCGCCCCCCTGCACGCTGCTATCGAAGACGCTCACCCTGGCCTGGTCGCGGTGTAGCAACTCCCCGTCAATGTACACTCTGATGTCCCGGTTGGCCGGGTTGAAGGCCTGTAGCATAGGTCGGTGAGCTAGATCGCGTAGTGTAGCAGGCGGTCGTATACCGGCCGGCACCGCTCCGCAATATCGCAAAGGGCAGGGGAAAGGTCGATCTGCTTTGGCCGGTAGGGGTGAAAGCCGGTACTGGCGTGCACGCCGGCGTACCAGTAGCGTGCCCAACTGCCGTCGTAGGGCTTCGGTCCGGCGGGCCAGTGGAGCATGGCGGGGTCATAGTCAATCTCCAGTCGCCGGCAGAGTTGCTGTAGCGTTGCGGCCGGAGCCAGCAGGAGCCGCCGGGCATCGACTACTGGCGGCGATTGGTCCATCTGCTCCAGGTGATCGAAGAGGGCGGCCTGCTGGGGTAGACCGACGTCGAGTTCCGTTACCCCCTCCACAACCTGGCTGAAGGAGGCAAGGATTTCCCGCGGATCACGGATGAGCAGCACGTTGTCCATACGGGTAAGAAAGTCCCATGGCAGGTCTACCAGGTGATGGGTCATCTGCTTGCACACGAGCACGGGGCTACCATAGTCCTGTTGTGAAAGCTGTCTTATAACCCGGCTACCGTCATGTTCCTGACTCGCTAGTACCTCCTCCGCCCCGGGGTGGGCGGCGGTAGTGGGTTGGTGTAGGAGGTAGTGCGCATAGAGAGGCTCATCTACTACGTAGGTATCCTCCCGTTGCGCGAAAGCATACAGCAGGGCGGTACTAATATTTCGCGGAGAGGACCACAGATTGATGCGCTTACGGGTTTCCATGCCATGGCCAAGGAACCGAAAAAACCCAAGAAGAAAAAGAAGTGCTGCAAGAAGTACCTGAAGAAGGGAAAGTACTGCAAACGCTGCCCGCTCGTGGATTGAGTAAAATTTTCACACTATGGTGAACAACTATTTTAAAAATGACGTATAAGTTGCAATAACACTATTTGTCCGACTACATGGCATATATCCTGGCCTACCTCAGTCTTTTTACTTTTCGAAAGTAGGCTTGTTTGTTCATTAGTGTCAACCCATGTGGTATAGCCCCTCTTCCATTTCGGAAGGGGGGCATTCGTTCGTTAGGTAAACCGTGGGGGGCGTTACTTAAACGGATCGGACAGCCGTGGATCGGTCGTCACGCTCCGGTCGGTCGCCAGTTCGAGGAAGGTCGCGAGCGCCTGCTTTTCCTCCTCCGTAAAGTTCATGCGGCGGGCGGTAGATGCCCCGGTCGCCTGGTCGAAGTCCTGCAGCGCGAAGTTCAGATTCGGGTGCTGCTGGATACCCTCGCTGTAGTGGTCCACGACCTCGCGCAGGGTGGCAAAGCGGCCATCGTGCATGTAGGGGGCGGTGAGGGCTACGTTGCGTAGGAAGGGGACCTTGAAGACGCCGTTCAGCGTACCATCGTTCTGCAGGGCTCCAACGCCCTGATCGGTGTACTCGAGGTCAAGCCCGTTATTGGCAATGGCCTGGGCGGGCTGGGTGAGGGTGTTTCCGTGACAACCGGCACAGTTCATATTGAAGAGCTCCATGCCCTGCAACTCCTGGCTACTGAAGGACTGATTCCACTCCTCCATCGGCTGCGTAAACGTCACGTCGATGAGCTCATCGAAACGGGTATCCATGGAGGTGATCGTGGCACAAAACTTCTCCAGGGCCAGGGTGATGCGCTCGGGGGTCAGGTCATCGGTACCGTAGGCCTTGCGGGTAAGGATGCGGTACGTGTCCTGACGGCGCAGATCGGCGGCTAATTCATCTAGGTCGCGACCCATCTCCAGGTTGTCCTGGATTGTGATCGTGCTCTGATCCTTGATGGTGCGGGCGCGCTCATCCCAGAAGAAGGCCACCGAGCCGGCCGTGGGGACAAATAGATCGTTGCCCGTTGAAAAATCCTGCTCGAAGGAGGTCTCTCCGTAACCGCTCACCTCGCTGGCGAAGGTGGGCACCGAGCCCAGCGCAATGCTGTTGCGCTTAGTCACGTGACCATTGATCCCCTTACTGAAGGCCAGGTTGTCTCCGAAAGCCAGTTTTTGCTGGTGGCAGGTAGCGCAGCTGGTTTCTCCCGTGGCCGAGAGCTGGGTGTCGTAGAAGAGTACCCGCCCGAGGAGCGCTTTGGTAAGATCACGGGGTTCCAGGTCCATAGTCCGGTTCGGCCCGTTGTTGAAGTCGCCCGTGATGGGCATAGTCTGGGCAATGTGCAACGGAAGCTGTACCGACTGCTGAAAGGTCTCCTCACCGATCGTGAGTGTTTGCTGTAGTACGGCCCGTTCCTCCGCGGTGAAGGGGGTAACGGGGTTGGCATCGTCGGGGCTGAGTCGCTCATCCTCCAGACAGGCGGTCAGGGGAAGCAACAGCAGAAGCAGGGGCAGGTATCTCATCGCGGTAGGTTGGCGTACGGAAGATAAGCGGAATGTCAATGCAGTGCACTACCTGCGTCAGCCTTCCGTCACCGACGGGACGAGCGAATCCAGCAAAGCCGTTGGTCCGGCGATAAACTTTAACATATTGCCGTAAAAGGATTAACACCATGCTACCGGGTATAAAACCTAAGCCGCACGCCGGCTATTCCCTAGAGCATGTACCCCAGTATGCGCGCCGCCGCCGAAGACCTCGAACGTACGGGGCAACTGCTCCGCATCACCGAAGAGGTCGATCCCGATCTTGAGATGGCCGAAATCCACCGCCAGGTTTTTGCCGACCGGGGGCCCGCCCTGCTGTTCGAGCGCGTCAAGGGGTCTCCCTTCCAGGCGATCTCGAATATCTACGGCACCTACGCGCGCACCGAGTACCTCTTCCGCAAGACGCTACCGAGGGTCAAGAAGGTAGTCGAGCTCAAGGCCGATCCGGCCAACTTCGCCAAGCATCCGCTACGGTATGCTTCGGCACCCTTTACCGCCGTCACCGCACTACCCCGCCGGCACCTGCGCCCCGCCGCCCTCTATGGCCGCACTACCGTAGACCAGCTGCCGCTCGTGAAGTCCTGGCCGATGGACGGCGGAGCCTTCGTCACCCTACCGCAGGTCTGCACCCTACCGCCCGGTAGCCGCAAGGTGATGCAGAGTAACATCGGGATGTACCGCATCCAGCTTACCGGCAACGACTACGTCACGAATAAAGAGGTGGGACTGCACTACCAGCTGCACCGAGGCATCGGCGTGCACCATACTGCATATAATCAGACCGACGAGCCCTTCCGCTGCTCCGTTTTTGTGGGCGGGCCGCCGAGCCACGCCTTTTGTGCTATCATGCCGCTGCCGGAGGGCCTCAGCGAGATGACCTTCGCCGGGATGCTGGCCGGGCGGCGCTTTGGTTATGCCTGGAAGAACGGCCACCTGATCTCGGCCGATGCCGACTTCGTGATCGTAGGCACCATCCGCAAGGGAGAGAAAAAGCCCGAGGGGCCGTTCGGCGATCACCTGGGCTACTACTCGTTGCAGCACGACTTTCCGGTCATGGACGTAGAGGCCGTGTACCACCGCCAGGACCCGCTGTGGCACTTTACGGTGGTGGGCCGTCCGCCGGCGGAGGATAGTAGCTTCGGCTACCTGATCCATAAGATCGTCAAGGACCTGACGCCGCAGGAATTTCCCGGTATCCGCCAGATCAATGCCGTGGATGAGGCCGGCGTCCACCCCCTGCTGCTAGCCGTGGGCTCGGAGCGCTACATGCCCTTCCGCGAGCGGGTGCCGGAGGAGATCATCACCCAGGCCAACCGTATCCTCGGCTCCGGACAGACCAGCCTGGCCAAGTACTGCCTCATTGCCGCCGACGAGGACGACCCCCACCTCGACGCCGACGACCAGCCGGCCTTCTTCCGCCACCTGCTCGAGCGCTTCGACCCCACCCGCGATCTGCACTTTCAGACCCGTACCACCATCGACACCCTCGACTACTCCGGCTCCGGCTGGAATGCGGGCTCCAAGCTCATCTGGGCCTGCCGGGGGGATGCGCGGCGGGAGCTAACGGAAGTAGTACCTGAGTATCTAGAGCTGACGGAGGGCTACGGTGCTCCGCAATTCGTCGTGCCTGGTATCCTAGCAATTGAAGGACCGGCCTTCAAGGAAGAGACGGGCTATGCCGACTTAGAACCCTTCCTGGAAGCTAACGCCGATAAGATCACCACCGACGACCTGCCTCTGATCGTCATCTGCGACGACAGCGCCTTCCTAACTAAGAACTTCTCCAACTTCGTCTGGGCCACCTTCACCCGTTCCAATCCGAGTCATGACGTGCACGGCGTGGATGCCTTCACGGAGTTTAAGCACTGGGGGTGCCGGGGGCCGGTGGTGATCGATGCGCGGGTGAAGCCGTGGCATGCGCCGGGACTGAAAGTAGATGAAGAAGTAGCCAGCCGAGTGAAGCAAAAGCTGGCTGATATGACCAACTAAAAACGACTAGTGCTACCTAGCACACGCGCTCTGCGTCTCTCTGCGGCCTCTGTGGTCCCATTGTGATGTATACAACCGCAGAGGTCACAGAGAAACGCAGAGGTTAAGACATGCCACTTCCAGTCAGACTTTTCCTTCACGTTAGCTTTTCCAGTTCCACCCCACGCGCCACTCCACAAACTCCGCCACACTAAACTGCCTAGCCCCCACCACCACTGCCACCGAGACCCGCTCACTCACCCCGTAGCTCAGACCCACCTTCTGGTAAAATCGCCGCAGACCGTGCGCCGTAGCCGGATCGAGTAGCAGGTACTCCGCCTGCAGCAGGGTAGCAAATCGGTTGAAGTGCAGGGTGTAGGTAGGGAAAATACCAATGCGGAGATTTTCCAAGGCTAAACCCGGGTTGAGCCGACGTAGCCGGCCACTGGGAGCGACTGCTACCTCCGCATTCCCGCCCGAGCGGTACCACAGGCTCAGTCCGGCTCCCAGGGAGGATTTGAAACTGATGCGCCGGCTGCGGATGATGCCCAGTCCGAAGAGGGGGTGGGTGCGGCCCCGATTTTGCTCCGTGACGGGGAGGCCAGCGGGGTAGTAGAGGTTCTTTTCGGTGCCGCCGTGGAGATACAGCTGCCACTCGGTGTAGGGTGTCCAGGGAGCGGGGAGGATGGGGTGGGGGACTGCCGACCGCCGCCCGGGGCTGTAGCGCACGCCCAACCCCAGCGATACGGCGTTGAGGCCGGCGTTGGGTCGCTTGAAGTTACCATTGGAGAAATGGGATAGGCCTACATCGAGGAAATTAGTCAAATGCTCACCCAGTGGTAAGCGTGCACCGATCCCTAAAAAGATGTAGGCGGTACTGCGGGTGCTGAATAGCTTGTTGAAGGGATTAGTCACTAGGTCGTAGCGCCGCCAGCCCGTGGCCAGGCCGATCTCGGCGCTGTAGTCGAGGGTGAGCCGACCGGTCGCTGGGCGCAGCGGCGCGCGGAAGTACCGGTACACCGCCACGGGCCGGCCCAGCTCCCCGGGGCTGGGTAGTTGGAAGTAGGTAAGTCCGAAGCCGGTCTGGGGGCGGCCGTGCTGTACCTCCCACTCCTTGGTGCCTGTAGTACGCCGGTCGAGCTTGAGGCTGTAGGTGGTGAATCGGCGTAGCGGTACCCTGAGCGTATTTTCGCCGCGGAGGAAGGGCTCTACGGGCAGGATCAGCCCACGCTGATGGGTGGCACTGACGGCGGGGGGCTGACCGCAAAGGGGCGTAGTTGCCAGCAGCAGTAGCAAAACCCAGCACTGTCGGACAACAAATAGCACGACACAAGATAAATGCACCACGCACTAAGGTCGAGCGGCCTCCGGCCCGATCATGCACCACTCGCCCTTTAACCTATATTCCCCGGATGATCGACCCCCAGGAAGCCCTAGACCTCATCCTCCAGCAAACTTTCCCCTGGGGTGCCGAGACCATCCCCCTCGACCGGGCCCACGGCCGCGTACTCAATCAATCCGTCCACGCCGACCGCGACCAGCCCCCCTTTGATCGCGTCGCCATGGACGGTATTGCCCTCGACTACCGGACCTACGCCCGGGGACAGCGTCGCTTCCCCACCACCCACCTGGCACCTGCGGGCCGCGCCCCCCTGCCCCTCCCGGACCCGACCGGCTGCGTGGAAGTGATGACCGGTGCCCCCCTGCCGCCGGGCACGACCACCGTGATCCGCTACGAAGATTTGCAGCGTGACGGGGAGGCCTTCGTGACCCCCGAAGGCATTCAGGATGGCAACAGCATCCACCGCCGGGCCAATGACGGCCGTGCCGGAGACCTGGTGTTACAACCCGGTCGCTGTATCGGTCCCGCCGAACTGGCCGTGCTGGCTACCTACGGCGTGGCGAATGTCGAAGTAGCCCGCTGGCCCCGCGTAGCGATCGCTTCCACGGGCGACGAGGTGATACCTGTTACCCAAACACCGCTGCCCCACCAAATTCGCAGTTCTAACGTCTGGCAGCTAGCCGGACTCTTCCGTGAGCTCGGCATCGAACCCACGATGAGTCACCTGCCGGATGATGCCGGTGAAGGGCAGGCTACTTTGCAACGGCTACTCGACGAGCACGACCTATTCCTCCTCAGCGGCGGCGTATCGAAGGGTAAGCTCGACCACGTCCCCGACTGGCTCGCCGCGGCGGGGGTAGACCAGCTCTTTCACCGCGTAGCCCAGCGACCCGGTAAGCCGCTCTGGGTGGGGCGTAGTGCTGAGACGATGGTGTTTGCCCTGCCGGGAAATCCGGTGTCGAGTCTGGTGGGGGCACTGGCTTACGTAGAGCCCTTCCTGCGCCGGCAGCTCGGAGTGGCTGAGGTACAACGCCAGGCCTTGCTTACCCGCGAGGTCACCTTTGCGCCCGACCTACAGCTTTTTCAGCAGGTGAGCATACAGTTTGTGGGCGGTGAGTCGCTGGCCCGTCCGCTCGACCACGGCGGGAGTGGCGATTTACTGAGCCTGCTGCGCAGCGATGGCTTCTTGGTGCTACCGCGCGACCGGTCTACCTTTTCGGCGGGTGAGGCGTTCCCATTCCTCCCATTGTCCTTACGCTAAGCTGCCATGCACCACAAGCATCCCCCCCTCGCCCGCCCCGCCCTGGGCCACTACGCCCGTACCGAACTGGGCTTCGTAGGCTCCACCTGTGCGCGTATGGAGACGATCATGGCCCGCTGGGCGGAGCAATTAAGTAAGCGGTACCGCTGCCTGCTTGTGACCGGCGAGCATACCGAGCCGGAGGTGCCCGTGAGCCTGCGTTACAATCGCAAGCACTTCACTACTGCAACCACTGCCTGGAACGACTTCGATGACCGCCTCCTGGGCAGCCAGTATGACCTGGCCCTGGTCAACGGTAACCACTATCTAGCCGCCCGTCAGCTCGTCTTCGTAGATGAAGCCAAGGCGGGGACGCTGGTGCGACGAACCGATCAACTTACCGACGTGGTAGCGATCGTACTGGTCGCTACCGACCGCTGCCCCGACTGGCTCCGGGCCCACTGTGCCGGGCAGCAGACTCCTCCTCGCATCCTTCCCCTCGCCGGGATTGATACGCTTCTTCCAGATCTGTTCACTACCCTAGAAGCCGCCGTGCCCGCCCTGCAGGCCCTCATCCTGGCCGGTGGCCGGAGCGAGCGGATGGGAGAGGACAAAAGCCAGCTAGTCTACCGCGACGGACAGACGGAGGTGGAGCGGCTGAGTTCATTGTGTGGGGAGTTAGGACTACCCGTGCACCTTTCGGTTCGCGACCCGGAATCGGACCATGCTACCGGTGACTACCCCGTGCTAGTAGACCGTTTCCGGGACCTAGGCCCCGCCGGTGCCATTGCCTCGGCCTTCCTCAGCGCCCCCGACGTGGCCTGGTTGGTACTGGCCTGCGACCTGCCGTTACTGGACGAGGCCACTCTGCGCCATTTAATTACCGCCCGCCGCCCCGACCGCCTGGCTACCGCCGTGCGCGGACCCGGGAAGGAATGGCCGGAGCCTCTGGTGGCGATCTACGAGCCGCGGGCTTATCAGCGGTTGTTGCAGTTTTTGAGTCTGGGGTATGCCTGTCCGCGGAAGCTGCTGATCAATAGCGATACGGAGGTGGTGGATTTAGCGGATGCCGCGCCGCTTACTAATGCGAATACGCCGGTGGAGCGGGGGCGGGTGTTGGGGCTTCTGCGCTAAACCCGCAAACATACCAGGGGGTAAAACCGGTTATCTTTACGCTGTCTTCTCTCCCTCCCAGTTCGCTCCCGTTTGGCCACCCACATCATACATCCGACCAGAACCATCGCGCCGGAACAGCTCGATGAGTTTTTGGCGCGCGGCTGGCGGCCTACGGGACAGTCTATTTATACCAGCGATTACCTGCGCACGGACGACGACGAGCTGCACGGCTGCCTACAGATCCGCCTGCCGCTGCAGGGCTTTCAGTTTAAGAAACGGCACCGCAAGCTGCTGCGCCGCAACCGGGCACGCTTCCGGGTAGTGCACGAGCTGGCCCGCTTCCCCGACGGCGAGCTGCTACGCGTCAACCGGCTGTACATGCAGGCGCACCCCGAGAAGACCCGGGAGGACCTGGAGTACAACGTCATGAACGAGGACGGCGAACGGGTACTCAACACCCAGCTCTTCCGGGTCTACGACGGCGAGCGCCTGGTGGCCTTCAGCTACTTTGACGTCGGCCGGCGGGTGATGTACACCAAGGCAGGTATCTACGACCCCAGCTACGCCGCCCATAGCCTCGGCCTGTTCACCATGCTGCTGGAGGTAGAACTGGCCGTGGAGCGCAACTTCACCTACTACTACCCGGGCTACTACGCACCCACCTTTCCCGCCTTCGACTACAAGCTGCAGCTCGGTCCCATGCAGTACCGCGACATCGCCACCGGGCAGTGGCTGCCGCACCCCGCCCTACCGCTGTCCCCGACCAATCGGGCCCCCGAGGACCCCCTAACCCTCAACCGCCGGATGCTACTCGAAGCCCAGCGCGCGCTCGTCGGCTCCGGCATCCGGGCAGAGTTCCGGGAGTACCCTTCCTTCACCGGCCGCTTCCGCCCCACCCGCGAGGGCGAGAACCAAATGCTGGATGCCCCCCTGCTGCTGCTCATCGGTCGGCCGCTGCCCCTGGAATTTTACTTTGTACTTACCTACGACAACGAGGCGCAGCGCTACCGTTACGACGTGGTCCGTACCGCCAATTTGTACGACATGCGCGTACAACTTGTGAGCCAGCAGGGCGTACCCCGCTTCACCACCCCGGTGGTCGTACACAACCGAATCCTAGAGACGGACCGGCTCCTGCCAATCGTCAATACCGTCCGTGAACGACTGCGAGCGGCCGCACGCCCCTAGAAGGCGAAGAGGTACATCAGTACCAGCAGGAGTAGCACCACGACGGCGGTGATCAAGAACAAGCGTTTGACCTGGGGCGGCGTACCGGCGGGTTTAGCCTTACGATTTTGGCGTGATTTTGCCATGTGGTGGAGGTAATTGATCGACTGTAGCTAAAGTAACTCATTAGCCGCGCAACTACAAGTTGCGGGCAACATCGCGGCTACAAGCCGCTTCGTACCTTGCCGCCCGAGCAAACCGTAACCACCCCATGAGCACCCAACTACTTGCCGGCAAGCGCGGCGTCATCTTCGGAGCCCTCGATAACCAGAGTATCGCCTGGCAGGTCGCCGAGGTCTGCGCCGAGCAGGGAGCCACCTTTACCCTCACCAACGCCCCGGTAGCCCTCCGCTTCGGCTCCCTCAACGAGCTGGGCGAGAAGCTAGGTGCCGAGATCATCTCCGCCGACGCCACCAGCATCGAGGATATGGAGAACCTCTTCACCAAATCCGAAGAGCTCCTAGGCGGTAAGCTCGACTTCGTCCTCCACGCCATCGGCATGTCGCTCAACGTGCGCAAGGGCAAGGAGTACACCGACCTGAAGCACGACTGGATGCTCAAGACCTTCGATATCTCGGCCATCAGCTTCCACAAGATGTGCCAGGTCCTCTACAAGGGCGACCACATGGCCGACTGGGGAAGCATCCTGGGCCTTACCTATATCGCCGCCCAGCGCACCTTCCCCGACTACTCTGAGATGGCCGAGTCCAAGGCTCTGCTGGAAAGTTTTGCCCGCAGCTTCGGCTACCACTTCGGGGAGAAAAACCACGTACGCGTCAATACCATTTCCCAGTCCCCCACCATGACCACGGCCGGCAAGGGCGTCAAGGGCTTCGATGAGTTCTTCGGTTACGCCGACCGGATGTCGCCCCTCGGCAATGCCCCCGCCCGGGCCTGCGGTGAGTACTGCGCCAGCCTCTTCAGCGACTTCACCCGCTACGTCACCATGCAGAATCTCTACCACGACGGCGGCTTCTCCCAAATGGGCATGAACCCCAAGGTGCTCGAAAACGACTAGCCCAGGCAGCCGTAGCGACACTGCCGGTGTCTCTAGGGCGTTACATTGCTTATGCGGAACGGATGGGTATACATACTGCTAGTATTACTCAGCATGCCGGGGACTTGGGCGGGTGCGCAGGTGCTAGATCCGTCGGATACGGGCCAGCTCGATCCCAGCGACCCGGACTACGACGCGGCCTCCGCCCGACGTGGACAGCCGCAAGAGCAACGCGAGGTACTGCCGGACACCTTCGGTATTTTTATCTACCAGGTCGATAATCCAAACCAGGAAGTACAGTTCCGGGATAGTCTACTCAATGGCTTTCAGAAGTTCGAGCCGGACCGGGCGGTAGACTTCGACTACGCTACCCTAGGCCAGATCGGTACGCCGGCCTACGCCCTACGCTACGCGCCTATCCGGCGGCGGGGGCTGGAGGTGGGCCTACGGCAGTTCGACCTCTACCGGCGCGAGGTGGAGCAGCTAGACTTCTACCGCCTGGAGCGCCCCTTCACCTACCTGCGTTACCTGCGGGGCAGCGCACAGAACGACGGGCGGCTCACGGCGCGCTTCAGCCGCAACTTCGCCGACGGGGTCAATCTGCTGCTGGACTACGACCGCATCTTCCAGACCGGGCAGCAGGGCTATCCGGCTACCGCGGTGCGCAATACCTCGGTGTCTACGGGGCTCGCTATTCGTCCGCCCGGCAGGCGCTACAGTGGCTACTTCACCTATTCGGCCAACACCTTTGAGGAGCAGCAGAATGGCGGCATCATCGACTTCGACGTGGAGGAGATCGGTGTACTCGGCGACCAGGCTACCCTGGAACCCCTCCTGGCCAATACCTTCCAGCGGCAGAGCTTCCGGCAGGCGACGGCCACGCAGTACCTACAATTTGGGGCAGCTACCGACACGCTCACCGGGCGGGAGCGGCGCGCCTTCACCGTGAAGCACCAGCTACGCATCGACCGCCGCGCCTACCGCATGTCAAGTCTGCGTACGGTGGAGGATACCGCCTACTACGCTCGCCTGCCCCAGTTCGATCTGGACGACCGGGGGCTACGTAGCCAGCTCGAACACAACATGATCAGCAACGAGCTGGGGCTTAGCACCTTTCGCCGTAGCCAGTCCGGCAGCCGCGAAACCGTGCAGAAGGACGTTCTGGAAGTGAGTCTCGTTCACCAACTCCACCGCGTACTCCAGGATGCCCGGGACAGTACCGCCAATTTCGTGCTCGCCACCGCCCGCGTGGGACTACGCCCTAGCGACCGCCTCCAGTTTCTCATCGACGCCCAACTCAACCTCCTCGGTCAGATCGGCGACTACCGTATAGAGGCCACCGGTGAGCTCGACCTTGGCCAGGCCGGCAAATTGGAACTCCTCGGGCTCAATCAGCTCTACAGCCCTGACCTCCTCCAGCGCACCTACCTGCTCAACGGCAGCGAATTTTACGACCGCAACTTCGCCAAGACCCTGGAACTCCGGCTAGAGGGGGCCTACACCCTGCCCTTTATCGGCATCCGTGCCGGCCTGGCCTACAGCCTGCTCACCAACTACATTTACTTCGACCGGGCGGGGACGCCGGTGCAAAGCTCCTCGCCCAACTCCATCATTCAGCTCACCGCCGAGCGCGACTTCACCTTTGGAAGGTACCGGCTCGACAACCGCATACTACTACAGCAGGCCGACGAGGACGTCTTCCGCCTGCCTCAGCTCTACGGCGAGCACAGTCTTTACTATGCCGGTAAGTGGTTCGGAGTGCTCAATGTAAATCTGGGCCTCGACGTCCGCTATGCCTCCGGCTTCCAACCCTACTACTATAACCCCATCCTCCAGCAGTTCCAACTCCAGGACCGACAGCAAACGGATTTTTACGTACAGGTCGACCCCTTCTTCAGCCTGCGGGTGACGCGCTTTCGCTTCTTCGTGAAGTTTATTCAGGCGCAGACCATTATCTCCGACCGGCTGCTTTTCCTTACCGCGGAGCACCCTTATCCGGATGGGGCCTTGCGGCTGGGGGCTAGCTGGCGGTTGCTGGATTAGTATGGTTATCCCGGTCGTCAGCCGACTCATTCAAATCAGCCCGATTGGTTATGGGAAAAGAATTCGGCGGACGACCGTAGCAGCGCTTAAAACTCCCGATTAGACTGTGGCGAGACGAATTCATTCATCTCATCCACGTTGGTCACCTTCATATTGGGGCCGTCCCACTCCAGGCGGGTGCGGCCGCGGACTTCCCACTCGTCGCCGTCGGTGGCCTCCGTTTGGTCGCCCTTGGGGAAGCGGTAGTCGTAGCCGCGTACAGCCAGGTTACCCATAAGAATGGTCTCGGTGAGGGGGCCGGCCTTGGCCAGGTGGCTGCTGGGCTGGTAGCCCTCCTTGATGCCGTTGACCCAGTCCATTTCGTGGGAGGTCTGGACGCGGGGAATGGTCTCGGGCACGTCGATCTCCTCCATGCGGCTGGTGGGCAGTAGGGTGGGATCGGCGCCGTAGACGTCGGCCATAAGTTTACCCTTGGTGCCGACCATGATGATGCCGTTGGGGTTGAGCTTCTGGTCGACGGTGAGCTCCTCGGGGGTGCCGGGTAGGATGCCGCCGTCCGTCCAGATGAGTTCCACGGGCGGCTTTTCGCCGCGGGCGGGGAACTTGATGTGGATCTTAGAGGCGGGGGGGCAGGTGTCGGGATTGTAGTCGGGGTTCCAGTTCTGGCTGAAGACCTGTACAACACTGGCCTCCGCGCTGGTGGGGTAGCCCAGGTCTAGGATGTAGAAGGGCGTGTCGATGATGTGGCAGCCCATATCGCCGAGGGCACCGGTACCGAAGTCCCAGTAGCCACGCCAGGCAAAGGGGTGGTAGGCGTTGTTGTGGGGACGCATAGCGGCGGGGCCGAGCCAGAGGTTCCAGTCGAAGTCCGCAGGGATGGGGTCGGTACCCTGGGGGAGCTTACCGCCCTGTGGCCAGATGGGGCGATTAGTCCAGGCGTAGACCTGGGTCACGTCGCCGATCATACCGGCCTCGACCAGCTCCTGGGTACGACGGATGCCCTCGCCACTGGCGCCCTGGTTACCCATCTGGGTGATGAGTTGGGGTTTGGCCTTGGCCATTTCGGTCAGGGCGCGGACCTCAGAAATCGTCCGGGCGAGGGGTTTTTCGATGTAGACGTGCTTGTCCATACCCATGGCGGCCAGTCCTGCCACGGCGTGGCTATGGTCGGGTACGGTGACGACTACGGCATCGATGTCCTTGCCGTATTTGTCGAGCATGACCCGCCAGTCTTTTTCGAAGGCGGCGTCGGGGAACTGGGTGCGCAGTTCCTTGCTCATCGACACGTCGACGTCACAGAGGGCGACGATATTTTCGCTAGCCATCTGGGGGATGGAGCCATTGGCCTTGCCGCCGGCCCCGATGGCGGCAATGTTGACGGTGTCGCTGGGGGCCTGGTAGCCCTTACCGCCCAGCACGTGGCGGGGTACGATAGTAAAGGCCGCGGCGGCCGTAGCGGCGGTGCGCAGGAAGCGGCGGCGGGTAGAGGTAGTTTGCTTTGGCATGATGAATGGTTGGTTGCGTGAATATACAATAAGAGAGCGAACTAAAACGATTAGCGAGGATCTTGACTATCCTTGCACCTGCGGCCCCGCCCGCGAACCTTAACCGGGGGAACGGCTTACTCTAGCTATGGATCCAACGACGAAAATCAACATCCCGGAGAGTGCGCTGGAACGGGTCGTGATCGTGGGGGGTGGCTTCGGCGGACTACAGCTGGCGCGCAAGCTCGTGAAGTCTAATTTCCAGGTAGTGCTGATCGACCGCAACAACTACCACCAGTTTCAGCCGCTGTTTTATCAGGTGGCGATGGCGGGACTGGAGCCGAGTAGCATCGTTTTTCCCTTCCGGAAGCTGTTCCAGGGGCGGCAGAATATGTACATCCGCATGGCGGAGGTGACGCACGTGGATACGACGGCCAAACAGATCCAGACGCCCCTCGGGCACTGCAACTACGACCACCTGATCGTAGCCACCGGCGCCGATACCAACTACTACGGCAATAAAGACCTGGAACGGCTCACGCTACCCATGAAGTCAGTCAGCGAGGCGCTCTACCTGCGGAACTCCATCCTAGACGACTACGAGGACGCCCTGACCACCCCCTCCTACCAGGACCGGCAGGAACTGGTCGATATTGTGATCGTCGGCGGCGGCGCTACGGGGGTAGAACTGGCCGGCTCGCTGGCCGAAATGAAGACCCACGTACTGCCCAAGGACTACCCCGAACTGCATGTGGAAGAAGAAGTGGACATCTACCTCGTGCAATCCGGCGACGTACTACTCAAGGGCATGAGTGCTAACAGCAGCGAAAAGGCCCTGAAGTACCTAGAGGAACTCGGCGTGAAGGTGATCCTGAACAACCGAGTCACCGCCTTCGACGGCAGCACCGTGACGCTGCAGGACGGCCCTACCATCGCCAGTCAGAAGGTGATCTGGGCCGCCGGCGTCAAGGGGATGCCCATCCCCGGTCTACCCGAGGAGGCCATCACCTACGGTAACCGCCTGGCCGTGGACCGCTTCAACCGCGTCAAGGGCACCGACGGCGTCTACGCCGTCGGCGACGTGGCCTATATGGAAGAGCCGGATTTTCCGAAGGGGCACCCACAGGTGGCGCAGGTGGCCATTCAGATGGGGGGGCACCTGGCCAAAAACCTCCGCTACCGGCACGAGCGGCGGGAGGCGTGGGAGCCGTTTCATTACCACGATAAGGGCAGTATGGCTACGATCGGTCGGGCGCGGGCGGTGGTCGACATCCCGAAGCCCAACATGCACTTCGGCGGGGTACTGGCCTGGCTGACCTGGCTACTGGTGCACCTGTTTGCCATCCTGGGCACGCGCAACAAGATCTTCGTTTTCCTGAACTGGCTGTACAACTACATCAATTACAACCAGAGCCTGCGGCTGATCATTCGACCGCGGCACGGTACGGATGCTAGTGCAAGTTAGTCTAGCCAGGCAATCGCCCGCTGGTGCTCCGTAGAGGAAAAGGCGGCCAGTTCCAGTCCGGGGGTAAGCAAATCACTCAGCTTCACGCTCGTCTTGAGCCACGACTGGTCGCCGATGATGGCCACCCGCTCCAGGTCTTTGTAGAGCTTCATGCTGGCCTTGAGATCCTCCCAGAGGGTACGGATGCTGAGGGCTTCGGTGCTGACGACCTCGATGAGCAGGCGGGCCTTGCCGTGGTGGCGGACCTTCTCCTCGACCAGGACGTTGATGCGGTCGTAATCGACGGGGTAGAGCTTGCCGACGATGGCCAGACCCAGCAGGCGTTCGTTGGCCAGATCGACAACCCTGACGCCCTCGGAGGTGGTGGGGGCTTCGGTATCCTGTTTGAGCCAGCGGTGGGCGAGCTCGCCCTCATTGAGGGCGAAGGTCTTGACCTCCATACGGGGGGTGAGAAAATCGATGCCGCCGCTCAGGGTGGAGAGCCAGCCGTGATCGGTAAGGATGGCGTATTTCTCAATTTTTTCCCAGAGCTCGCGCTTGGCCTTGACGGTGTTCCAGAAGGCCTGGTAGCTGGCAAATCCGCCGACGTTCTTGATGTTGCCCAGTAGGCGGACCTTGCCGTGGGTGACCACCTTGGCCTCGACGGCCATAAGGAGCTTGCGCATGCCGGGCTCGTCGACCTCGCCGTCGAGGGTGAAGCCGAGCATATTGTCCTGGGAAAGGGGGAAGATGGTGACCATGAACGCGTGTTTGTGGGAACAACCAGAGGGGCTACCGAAAGGATTAAGTGCCAGTGAATTAATCGACGAACCAGCCCCCTAATCGGACCACGATTTGTTTTAAAAGTCGGTAAAACAAAAACCTGATTCGGAAAATCGGAGTTGGGCAATGAGACACGAATTTTTCCTGAATCTCGGCAAAGTGGCGGTCCTGGGTGACCGAGTCAATCCGCCACTACGTCCAACTAGCTCCCCCAATCGGATGAAGATTGCCCTCATCGCCCACCTGAAGTTTCCCATCGCCGAGCCCTTCCACGGCGGACTGGAGATGCACACCCACTGCCTGACCCAGGAGTTGATGGCCCGCGGTCACGAGGTTATCTTATTCGCCCTGAGCGCCTCCGATCCTAGCTTCCAGATCATCGAGCCTACCCTGAACGCCGTGGAAAAAGAGGGGGCGGTCGATCTCTTCCAGCAGGAGCCCGGCTTCGGCCTGGAGTTCGTCAATAAGTTCCACGCCTACCTGGACGTGGTCACGACCATCCAGCGTGGCGACTTCGACATCGTGCACAACAACAGTCTGCACTTCCTGCCGCTGTCACTAGCCCACACCCTGGGCTGCCCCATGGTGACGACGCTGCACTGTCCGCCCTTCCCCTCCCTACAGAGCGGCGTGATCCTGGCCCGTCCCTACCTCGGTAATCAGTTCGTAGCCGTGAGTCAGAGCATCGCCCAGCAGTGGGCCGCCGACATCACTCACTGTAAGGTTATTCATAATGGCATTCAGGTCGACCGCTGGCATGCCTCCACCGCGGGCACCCCCGGCACTGCCTTCTGGTACGGCCGCTTTTGCCCCGAGAAAGGCCCGGAGTACGCTATCCAGGCCGCCAAGCAGGCCGGTTACAAGCTGCGCCTGGCCGGTAGCATCTACGATCAGGACTACTTTGACCGCGAGATTGCCCCCCGCCTCGACGAAGACGTACAGTACGTCGGTCACCTGGACCACCGCGACATCTGCCGCGAGGCCGGCCGGGCCGCCGTAGGCCTGTTCACCTCTACCTGGGACGAGCCCTTCGGCTTGGTCCTCCCCGAAATGCTTGCCTGCGGTACCCCCGTAGTCTCCTTCGATAGCGGTGCCGCCGGGGAAATCCTCGACGATAGCTGCGGCATTATCGTACCCAAGCGCAACGTAGCCGCCATGGCCGCCGCCATGCCCCGTGCCGCCGCCCTCGACCGTGCTGCCTGCCGCCGCCGCGCCGAGTTTCACTTTCCCGTCGGTCGTATGATCACCGACTACGAGCGGCTGTACCAGAAGTTGGTGCCCCAGGTACCTGCGCTGCCCACCGTCACCTCCGTACTGCGTAGCTCGGTCGGTGTCGTCGCCTAGTTCGTCCCCCGCCCGCCCGGTAGCCTTCTACGTCCACCACCACGGCCGGGGCCACGCCAACCGTACCCGCCTGCTCACCGAGCGCTGGGCCACCGACGCCCCCCTGCACATCTTCACCTCCGCCCCAAAACCCTTCCTGAATTGGGCGGCTGGAGAGCTACACGTCCTGCCCCCCGACGTAAGTCCCGAGCGCGATCCGACCAATGATTTATTAGATGGTCAGGTCCTGCACTATGCCCCCACCGATCTACCCGGCTTGCAGCAACGTATGGCCATCATCGCTCAGTGGATTGCTGAGCACCGCCCCACACTCTTCGTCGTCGATCTATCGGTAGAGATTGCCCTATTCGTGCGCCTGTGTGGCTGCCGTATGGCCCTAGTTCGTCTGCATGGTCACCGCGACGATCTAGCTCACACCGCGGCGTTTCGTCTGGCCGATCACCTATTAGCCCCCTTCCCCCCCCAGCTAGAAGACGCCCATACCCCTGACTGGGTCCGCGCCAAAACCACCTACCTAGGCACTTTCAGTCGCTACGATCACCGGCAGGAGACCGAAGCGGAGTGCCGCCAGCAGCTCCAACTTCCCGCAGGACAGCCCGTCGTCACAGTAGTCAACGGAGCGGGCGGCGGCGCGCAGGTGCAAAGTAAGTGGCAAGAGGTAGCACAGTCCACACCCGACTGGTTGTTCCTCCTCGTGGGTAGGGTAGAAGAGCCCCACGATTCCCTTCCCCCTAATTTGCGCTACATCGGCTTTGTTTCCGATACGTACCCCTACCTCAGGGCCGCCGACGTGGTCGTGGGCAGCGGAGGTACTAATACCATGATGGAGGTGGGTGCCGCCCGTGTCCCCTTCCTCAGTATGCCAGAGAAGCGCCCCTTCGCCGAGCAGCGCTGCAAAATGGAGGCCTTGCAGCGACTGGGGTTGACGCGGATCGTGCCGAAAGATGTAGCGCCGGAGGAGTGGGCGGTGCTGTTACGGGAAGCCCGGACTATGGAGGTGAGGGGGTGGGATGAGTTGCCCGCGTTGCCGGAGCGATTTGCTTTGGGGTAGCTCTGCGGGTTGGATTGCACCTGCGGCCCCGGCAAATTTCCCTTCTGGCTACTCGACCGAACCCTCAAAGGTTCGAAGTCGCTGCAGCTCCAACGAACCCTTCGAGGTTCTCGGGAAGGGCGCTACCTTTGCCGGTCGCGCGCCCAACTACACCACCGAATGGATAATCGAGGATTTGACGACGAACAGGAACTGCTGCCCTTTATCGGCCTGGAGGATGGCGATGAGGAGCTGGTAGATGGCAATACGCCAAGCCCCATTCCGATCCTGGCCCTGAAGAACGCGGTGTTGTTTCCAACTATTGTCACGCCAATCAATATCGGGCGGGACCGGAGTATCGCCGCGATCCATAAGGCGGTGGGGGGAAACAAGCTCATCGCCGTGTTCTCCCAGCGCGACCTGAACGTAGAGGAGCCCGAGGTGAAGGACCTCTACGAGATAGGCACCCTGGCCCGGATTCTGAAGATGCTGCGGATGCCGGACGGGAGCCTGACGGCCGTACTGCGCGGCGGACAACGAGTTCGCCGCACGTCCATCACCGCCGAGACGCCCTACATGGAGGGGACGATCGAGCCAATGAGCTACGCCGAGTCGGAGGAGGCGATGACCTACGAGGCCACCATCGACAGCGTGCGCCACATTGCCGCCCGGGCCGTAGAACTGAGCCCCAACATCCCCACCGAGGCCCGCGTGATGCTCGATAACATTAACCGGCCGAGCCAGCTGCTCAACTTCATCGCCAGTAACCTGAACGGGGAGGTGCAAACGAAGCAGGAGATCCTGGAGATCAACGACCTGGGCGTAAAGGCCGAACGGGTGCTGGTGGACCTACAGCGCGAACTGCGCATCCTCGAACTACGCGATCAGATCGAGAATAAGACCCGCGGCGACATCGAGCAGCAGCAGCGGCAGTACTTCCTCAACCAGCAGATGAAGGCCATTCAGGACGAGCTCGGTGAGAACCCCAACGACCAGCAGATCGGGGAGCTGGAGGGGCGGGCCGAGCAGAAAGAGTGGCCGATGGAGGTAGCCAAAACATTCGCCCGGGAGTTGGTGCGCCTACGCCGGATGAACCCCCAGGTGGCCGAGTTCAGCGTACAGCTAAGCTACCTGGAAATGCTGCTCGACCTGCCGTGGCAGGAGTACACCGAGGATAACTTCGACCTGAAGAGCGTAGCCAAGGTGCTCGACGACGACCATTACGGACTCGAAAAGGTGAAGGACCGCATCCTGGGGCACCTGGCCGTGCTGAAGCTGAAGGGGGACATGAAGGCACCGATCCTGCTGTTGCTGGGCCCTCCCGGGGTGGGAAAGACCAGTTTGGGGAAGAGTATCGCCCACGCGCTGGGTCGCAAGTTCGTGCGGATTAGTCTGGGGGGATTGCACGACGAAAGCGAGATCCGCGGCCACCGTAAGACCTACATCGGTGCCATGCCGGGCCGGATCGTGCAGTCGCTGCGTAAGGTCGGCTCGGCCAATCCGGTGTTCATCCTCGACGAAATCGACAAGATCGGACAGAGCCACCGCGGCGACCCCTCCTCGGCCCTGCTGGAGGTACTCGACCCGGAGCAGAACACCACCTTTCACGATAACTACCTCGACCTGGACGTCGACCTGAGTAAGGTACTCTTCATCGCTACGGCCAATAGTATGCAGACGGTACAGCCCGCGCTGCGCGACCGCATGGAGATTATCCGCCTGGCCGGCTACTCCACCGAGGAGAAACTGGAGATTGCCCGCCGCCACCTCATCCCCAAGCAGCGCGAGGCCCACGGACTGAAGAGTAAGCAGGTTAAGGTCTCGGTGACAGTGCTGCGCGAGATTGTGGAGGGCTACACCCGCGAGAGTGGCGTCCGTGCCCTGGACCGCCAGCTAGCCGGACTGATGCGCCACGCCGCCAAGGAGGTGGCCATGGAGGGGGCCGAGCGGGTCAGTTTCACGAAGGAGATGCTGGAGGACGTGCTGGGTCCGCGCCCCTTCGAGCGGGAGCCCTACCGGGTGGGCCGGCAGTCGGGCATCGCCATCGGCATGGCCTGGACGCAGGTGGGCGGGGAGATCCTGTTCGTGGAGGCAAGTCTAAGCCCGGGCAAGGGCGGCCTACAGCAGACTGGCAACCTCGGCAGCGTCATGAAGGAAAGCGCCACCACGGCCCGCTCCTACCTAAAAGCTAACGCCGAGACGCTAGGCATCGACCAGGAGGCGCTTAAGAACCAGGACCTGCACATCCACGTGCCCGAGGGCGCTACGCCCAAGGACGGTCCCAGCGCCGGTATCACCATGCTCACCGCCATGGCCAGCGCCTATACTGACCGGCCGGTGAGGCCTTACCTAGCCATGTCGGGCGAGATTACGCTGCGGGGTCGGGTGCTGCCGGTGGGCGGTATCAAGGAAAAGCTGCTGGCGGCGCGGCGGGCGGGCATGAAGACCATTCTGTTGAGTGCGGCTAATGAACGGCACGTGCGCGAGATTGAGGCCCGCTATCTGAAGGGGGTGGAGGTGAAGTACGTGGAGACTATGCTGGAGGTGGTGGAGCTAGCGTTGGAGGGAAAGTAAGGTCGGACGATAAGCCAACCACGCGGGCCGTTACTTTGTCCTTAGGTAAGAGCATCCGCGCCCTATGAAGTACTTTCTCCTCTTTTTCTTTGCGTTCGGTCTGGTGACCACGGCCCGGGCCCAGCTTGTGGACCAGTACGGTGAGCCGCTGGTGCAGTTTTCGGGCCTCGTGCTGGACGGTACCAATGATTACCTCCAGCCGATTCCTTATGCCACTATACTCATTAAGAACGACGGCCGGGGTACCTATGCTAATCTGGACGGCTTCTTCAGTATCGTAGCGCATAAGGGAGATACCATTATTTTTAGTGCACTTGGTTATGACGATGCGGAATTTGTGGTCGATCCCAATTTAGAGGATGATAAATACAGCATAGCGCAGCAGATGACGAATAACGCCATCGACCTGCCCGAAGCAGTAGTTTTTCCCTGGCCAAGCCGCGATCATTTCAAACTCGAGTTCCTAGCCATGAACGTCACCCCTGAGCTCCAGAGCCGCGCCACCGAAAATCTCTCGGCCGACAAACTGGAGCGACTGGCCGAAACCGTGCCCCGCTCTGGCGCCGAGAACGGTAGCTACTACCTCCGCCAGCAGGCGCGGCAGACCTACTACATCGGGCAGCGCCCACCGATGAATATCTTCAGTCCGGTGGCGTGGAAGCAGTTTTTTGACGGGTGGAAACGGGGGGACTTCAAGAAAAAGGATTAGGCCGAATATCTTTGTCAGGCGTTGATTGCCTATGGCATTAGGCAGAAGGGGCGGAACCCCCAAACCCGAGGAGGAAAGAACCTGGCGCGACCAGCTCTCCGCCCTCCGTAATCTTCCCCCCTTTCTTAAACTGATTTACCGGACCAGCCCGCCGCTGACGATTACCAACATCGTGCTACGGGTACTACAGGCGGCGCTGCCCACGGCAATCCTGTACGTAGGCAAGCTCATCATCGACGAAGTACTGCTTATCATCGATGGTACCGGCGATACGACTTTTCTGTGGCAAATGGTGGCCCTGGAGCTGGTACTCGCCCTTACGTCGGACCTCCTAAGCCGCGGCATCAGCCTAGTCGATAGCCTACTGGGCGACCTGTACACCAACCAGACGAGCGTAGACCTAATGCGCCACGCGGCCACCCTAGACCTGTACCACTTTGAGGACTCCGAGTTCTACGATAAGATGGAGCGGGCGCGGCGGCAGACAACCAGCCGGTCTACGCTGATGTCGCAGCTGCTGGGGCAGTTTCAGAGCACCGTAACCCTAGTCGTATTGGGTGTGAGTGTTGCAGCCTTTAATCCCTGGCTGATTCTACTCCTGGTGGTGGCCGTGATCCCCAGTTTCATCCAGGAAAACTACTTCAACCAGCAGGTCTACAGCCTCACGCGCAGCTGGACGCCGGAGCGGCGGGAGCTCGACTACCTGCGCTACATCGGAGCCAGCGATATCACGGCCAAGGAGGTGAAGATCTTCGGCCTGGCCGACTTCATCACCAACCGTTTCTACAGCCTGTCGATGAAGTACTACTACGCCAACCGCACCCTGGCCGTTAAGCGCGCTACCTGGGGGGCGTTTTTCTCGGCCATCAGCTCGCTGACCTACTACGGGGCCTACGTGCTCATCATCATTCAGACCATCAACGGGGTCATCACGGTGGGCTCGCTGACCTTCCTCTCCGGAGCCTTTCAGCGCATGCAGACGGGCCTGCAGACCATTCTTTCCCGCTTCTCCAGCATCGGCGAGAATGCGCTCTACCTCCAGGACTTATTCGATTTCTTCAAGATCGAACCCCTCATCGCCGATAAGTCGGACGCCATCCCCTTCCCCAGGCAGATCCAACAGGGCTGGGAGTTCGACAACGTCAGCTTTGCCTATCCGAATAGCGAGAAGTACGCCATCAAGAACCTTTCGTTTAAGCTCCCCGTAGGCCAAAAGATTGCCCTGGTCGGAGAGAACGGTGCCGGCAAGACCACCCTGGTCAAGCTCCTGGCCCGCCTCTACGAACCCACCGAGGGCCGCATCCTCCTCGACGGCCGCGACCTACGCGAGTACGAGCTCACCTCCTTGCGCGACAACGTCGGCGTCATCTTCCAGGACTTCTTCCGCTACCAGCTCACCGCCCGCGAAAACATCGCCGTAGGCCGCATCGAGCAGGAAACCAACCAGGACCGCATCGAGGACAGCGCCCGCAAGTCCCTCGCCCAGGAGGTCGTCAGCGGTCTGGCCGACGGCTACGATCAATTACTAGGGCGAAGGTTCGCAGGTGCGGTAGATCTAAGCGGGGGCCAGTGGCAAAAGATTGCCCTCGCCCGTGCCTATATGCGCGATGCCCAGCTACTCATCCTCGACGAGCCCACCAGTGCCCTGGATGCCCGGGCGGAGTACGAGGTCTTCCAGCGGTTTACGGCGCTCATCGAGGGCAAGACGGCCGTGCTCATCTCCCACCGCTTCAGCACCGTGCGCATGGCCGATCACATCCTCTTCCTGGAGTACGGCGGCCTGGTGGAGGAGGGCAGCCACGAGGAGCTACTGGCGCTGGGGGGGCGGTATGCGGAGCTTTTTGAGTTGCAGGCTGCGGGGTATAAGTAGCCCCTACCTATTCTTCTTATCGATCTGAAAGGCAGCAGAGATCAAACTCAAATGCGAAAACGCCTGCGGAAAATTCCCCAGCTGCTCGCCGTGCAGGCCGATCTCCTCGCTCATCAGCCCCAGGTGGTTGGCGTAGCCTAGCATCTTTTCGAAGACGACCGTGGCCTTGTCTACATAGCCGATGCGGGCCAGGCACTCCACGTACCAGAAGGAGCAGATGGCGAAGGCCCCCTCGTCGCCATCCAGTCCGTCGGTGGCCCCGTGCTCCTGCTTGTAGCGGAAGATAAGCACGTCGGCGGAGAGCTTTTCCTCGATGGCCTTGAAGGTCTTGAGCCAGCGGGGCTCCTTGCTGGAGACGAAGCGTAGCAGGGGCATGAGCAGGGCGGCGGCGTCGACCGTATCGCTGCCCCGGTACTGGACGTAAGCCTGGAGGTCCTCGTTCCAGAAGTTGTAATAGATGTCCTGGTAGATCTCGTCACGCACCTTGCGCCACTCGCCCATGGGGCAGGGGAGGCTACGATCTTCGGCAATCTTCATGGCCCGGTCGATGGCCACCCAGCAGCAGACGGCCGAGTGCAGGAAGCGTTCCTTGCCGCTGCGTACTTCCCAGATGCCGTGGTCCTTGTCCTTCCAGTGGGCGATGACGTAGTCGACCAGGGCGGTGATGGACGTCCAGAAGTCGTGGGTAACGCTGCCGCCGGCCTTGTTGTACAGGTAGATGGTGTCGATGAGCTCGCCGTAAATATCCATCTGCTTCTGGGCGGAGGCGGCATTGCCGATACGTACGGGCTGGCTACCCCGGTAGCCCTCCAGGTGGTCGAGGTTGCTTTCGGGGAGCTCGGTCTGTCCGTCCACGGCGTACATCAGTTGCAGGCAGTCGACACTTTTCGCGGATCCAGTCCATGAAGCCCTCCGCCTCCTCGCGGTAGCCCAGGCGCAGGAAGGCGTACATGGTGAAGGCCGAGTCGCGGATCCAGGTGTAGCGGTAGTCCCAGTTGCGCTCGCCGCCCATTTTTTCCGGTAGACCGAAGGTAGCTGCTGCAATGGTGCTGCCGTAGCGGGCCGAGGTGAGGAGCTTGAGGGCCAGTACGGAGCGTAGTACCGGCTCTTTCCAGAAGCCGTCGTAGGTACATTTGCGCGACCAGGTAGTCCAGTACTTACGGCATGCGGTGAAGCAGCGCATCCAGTCTAGGTCAAAGTCAACGCCCTGATTCAGGGTCAGGATAAAGTCGAGGTTATCGCCCTGCCGCAGGTCGATGGTGGCGCTGAGGCCGTCGTCGCTGATGTCCATCGCTACGTCGGTCAGCAGCAGCAGGGTAGGCTGTTCGCCCTCCGGATCGCGAATCAGGTAGCCCCGTCCCTCCGGGTTTTTCTCGGCGATACAACCTCGCTTTCCGTACCCGTACCGGGGCCGCAGGTCCAACCGTACTCGGTGGTGGCCATAGACCCCCTTAAGCCGCCGAAAGACCGCGAAGTCGAGCTCCTCATCGACGATGGGCATGAAGTCGGTCAGCTCGGCAATACCATCCTCGCTCAGGAAGCGGGTGATAAGAATATTGGTACCCGGTAGGTAGAGCTGTTTGTTCTTGGTATCCTCGGCCAGGCATTCGAAACTGAAAAAGCCGCCCTTGTCCGCATCCAGCAGCCGCCCAAATACCGTAGGCGAGTCGAAGCGCGGCAGGCACATGAAGTCGATGCTGCCCGTCACGCTCACCAGGGCCGTGGTGTGCAGGTTGCCGATGATGCCGTATTCTGCAATGGGCAGGTAGCGGTCCTTGTAGGCGGGCGAGAACTGGCGGGTGGGATCGGCGGTGGGATTGGAGGTGGCGGTCATTGCAGGTGCGAACGGCATAATGGGGAAGGTGGTTTGCGGGGCGGGGCCGCAGGTGCAAAGCAATTCGATATATTGGCGCAATGAAGCTCCTCCTATCGCTTGCCCTGCTCGCGTTGTGCTGCACCTGCGGCCGCGCGCCCCAGACTACGCCTACACCGCCCGCCATGTCCGGAAACCCCCTCTGGGAGGGTTGGTACGCCGACCCCGAGGTGGCGGTGCTCGACGGGCAGTACTGGATCTTTCCGACCTACTCAGCGGCTTACGAAGACCAGCTGTTCCTGGATGCCTTCTCTTCGCCTGACCTGGTGAACTGGACGAAGCACGAGCACGTGCTGGATACGAGTATCGTGAAGTGGGTACGGCAGGCCATGTGGGCCCCGGCGGTGATCGAGAAGGACGGGCGCTACTTTCTCTTCTTCGGCGGCAATGACGTACAGCGACCCTCGCGCACCTGCTGCTACGATCCCGACAACGACATCAACCACTACGGCGGCATCGGCGTGGCGGTGGCCGACGATCCGGCGGGGCCCTACGTCGATCACCTGGGCGAGCCGCTCATCGATACCTTCTACCACGATGCCCAGCCCATCGATCAGTTTGCCTTTCGGGATACGGACGGCACGGACTACTTTTTCTACGGCGGCTGGGGTAAGTGTAATCTCGGTATACTCAATGATGACTACACCGGCTTCGTACCCTGGGAGGACGGCGAGCTCTTTCACGACGTGACGCCGGAGGGCTACGTGGAGGGCCCCTTTATGTTCCTGCGGGGCGGCACCTACTACTTCATGTGGTCGGAGGGCGGCTGGACGAACGATAGTTACCGGGTGGCCTATGCGATGGCCGACAGTCCGCTGGGCCCCTTCGAGCGCATCGGCACCATTCTGGAGGCGGATACCACGATCGCCACCGGGGCCGGTCACCACTCAGTGGTCAACACTCCGGGGACGGATGACTGGTACATCGTCTACCACCGCCGGCCCATCCCCAATGAGGGCCGCGACCACCGCGTCACCTGCATTGACCGGCTGTACTTCGACGACGACGGCACGATCCAGCCGGTGGTGATGACCTGGGAGGGGGTGGCGGCTAATGCGATAAGGCGGTGACGACCCTTGGGTGGTGATTGACGCACTTACGTTATGAACTCCCTGAAATTGTCTCGATTCATCAGGTGTCCCTCTGCATTGTAGGCCTTTAGGAAGGAAGTTGATATTCCGCCTTTTCTCTTAGGGTTTCACTTGAATTCGTAGGCCGTCAGATCCAGGCCCCGCTGCTCGACGTAGTCGATTTCTTGTTGCTGGTTGGTCCTCCAGAAAAAGGATTTAGCGAGGGTGATATCGTAGCGGTTGTTTGTGTAAAACACAAAGCCCCGAAACCGATCGGTTTCGGGGCTTTGTAGTCGATGAAACAGGGCCTCAACCGTACCCCGGGTTTTGTAAGATTCCCATATTGGTGTCGGTTTCAGACTGAGGGATGGGGAAAACCAACGCATTGTCGTCCGCATCAAATCCGTCGATTGCTACGCCCAGACGGCGGTAATCGTGCACGAAGAAGCCTTCGAAGGCCAGCTCCCGGAGGCGTTCATTTAGGATATAGGTGAGATCGATGTCGTCGTCTTCCTCTAGCAATTCGGCACCGGCACGGTTGCGGACCGTGTTGATGTCCTCACGGGGGCTTGCCCCTACTTCACTACTTAGGCGTAAATTGGCCTCGGCGCGGATGAGGTACATTTCAGCCAGGCGAATCAGGGCGATGTTGCCAAACTGATTGGTGTATTTACCCGTGAGGCGGCGGTCTTCTACTTCTCCCTCTACGAAGAAGTTTGCGCGAGCGTCCGCGATGGTATCGCTGCCGAAAAGGTCCAGGTAAGCGTCGTTGACCCTGATGTCGCCCCGGCGGCCGCCATTTGCCTCAGAGGCGTAATGAACGATGAGATCGTTCTCTCCGTCCTGTGAAGTTACCTGAATGGCGAATAGGTCTTCGGAGCTGTTAACGTCGTTGTTGAACGCATCGGCGTAGTCTGGCGTAAGCGTGCGCCCTGAGTTCATGATGACATTGTCTGCAGCAGTCAGCGCCGCCTCGAAGTTACCGATGTGTAATTGCACGCGGGCCAATAATGCCTGGGCCGAGTATCGATCGGCGAAGACACCGTTGCTTTCGGGCAGTAGTTCGACAGCCCGCTGCAGATCGGAAACGACCAGCGCGTAAACCTCACCCGTGGAAGCACGGTCAATAGTAAGGTCTGCAGAGTATTCGACCAATCCTTCCGTACGGAGGGGGACACCGAGGTCGCCCGAGGAAAACATCCGATTCAGGTCGAAGTAGGCCAGCGCCCGCAGGAAGCGGGCCTCACCCTCCACCCGGTCGCGCTCCTCCGTGCTGCTTTCCACTACATCCAGGTTATCCAGGATCAGATTCGCCTGGTTAGCAATGGCGTACTGGTTGTTCCAGAAGTCCTCTACAAATGCATTCGTGACAAGAATCGCCTTATTAAAGATGTCCCCCGGGTCAAAAAAGGTTCCACCCCAGGTGATGTTACCGTTGGCACCGAGGAGATCGGCCATCATTTGGTACCGGCCACCGTAAGAGTCGTTCTTGCCCGCTTCCGCGTACGTGCCGACTAGGGTAGTTTTGATATTGGCCTCCGTACCGAGCGCCGTACCGGGCTCGAGTTCTTGAGCGGGGGTAATCTCCAGTTTGTCTTCACAATTTGTGAAGGCAAGAGAGAATAAGCCCAGGAAGAGGATTTTGTTGAGTTGGTTCATCTGGAGCTTATTTAGAAGGTAAGATTAAGGCCGAAGGAGACGGTTCTTGCGGCGGGGGCAGAGTAGAACACCTGACCACGGCCAAGCTCTACGGCATCATAACGGGACTCAGGATCGTAGCCACTGTATTCCGTAAACGTCAGTAGGTTGAGCCCGCTGAAGTAGACCTGCGTGTTGGTCAGGCCGATACGTTCCATCCAGTCGCGAGGTAAGTCATAACTGAGGGTAACGTTGCGCAGGCGGATGAAATCCGCCTTCTCCAGGTAGCGGGTAGACGCAGCGGCACCGTTGTTGGTGAATAGGCGGGCTTGGGGTACGTCGGTGATGTCGCCCGGATTCTGCCAGCGATTAAGCTGGTCGACGGTTTGGTTGTCGAAGAAGCGTGCATTGGCGGATTGGAAGCGGCCCGCTGCGTTGTACAGACTGGTGCCCCACTCTCCCTGAAGGGTGAAGTTTAACGTGATGCCTTTATAAGCAACCGTATTCGTTAATCCGGCGGTGACGTCCGGAAAGGGCTGCCCGGCAACGATGCGGTTGGCCTCATTGGGGTTATTGGTCGTTTCACGGGCATCTTCCCCGTCTCCGTTGATGAAGTACAGTGCATCACCATTTGCGGGGTCGACACCAGCATATTCGGGCAGGTAGTGCGCCAGGACGGGCTCGCCTACCCGGTTGATGTTGTTACCCTCGACGACTATGTCCATATCGTCGTTGGGCAGAGAAATGATCTCGACATTATTCTGGGCAATGTTGAAACTAGCATTCCAGCGGAAGCCACCAGTGTTGACTACATCTCCGTTGAGAATCAACTCGACCCCGGTATTCTTGAGCGAGCCGATGTTTTGGTTGATGAACGTGGCGCCAGAACTGCCGGGCAGCGGAGTTTCGAAGAGTAGGCCGTCGGTCAACTTCCGGTAGTAATCGAGCTCGCCGCTGATGCGGCTGTCGAACAGGCCGAACTCAAGACCCACGTCTAGTTGCTTAGTGGTTTCCCAGGTTAGAGAACTGTTCCCCGGTTGTACAGGCTCGATGCCTGGCCGCTGGTTGTAGGAGGTAGTCCCGAACAGGTTGCGGGAGGGGAAGTTGCCGATCTCGGAGTTACCCAGCAGGCCGTAGCTCACGCGGGTCTTTAGGAAAGCCAGGGTGGTATTACCTTTTAAGAAGTCCTCTTCGGAAACGATCCAGCCAACCGAGCCGGCGGGGAAAGTTCCAAATCGACGGTCGGCACCGAATCGTGACGAACCGTCGCTCCGAATACTGCCCTTGACGAAGTAGCGGCTGTTGAGCACGTACTGCGCGCGGGCGAAGTAAGACATGAAGTTGTAGGCGGTGAATGAGCCCGCCCCGGCGGTGATCTCGGCGGCGCTGCTGATCGTTTGGAGGTCGTCCGAAGGGAACTGTATGCCAGAGACGCTATTGTAGTTACGTTGCGCCTCGGTAAATTCCGTACCTACGACTACGTTCAGGTTGTGGCCCGCGGCCAGGTCACGGTCGAAGGTCGCGTAGTTGGCCCAGACGTAGCTTTCCTGTAGCGCAGTGGAACTAAAGGCATCACCATTGGTGGATTGAAAAGGCGTCCGGCTACCATTGAACTCATCCTCCGTCGTGTTGCTCATGTCGTAGCCGAAATCCGAGTTGAAGCTCAGCCAGTTGGTGAACTTGTATTCTCCGGACGCCTTGCCCGTCAGCCGGCGGATCCGGGTCTCATAACTGCCGTAGTCCAGCGCGAGCAGGAAGTTGGCGTATTCCGTACCACCAAAGGGCTCTCCGTTCTCCAGGCGGGGCGGGGAGAGGGGAGACTGTGCGATCCCCTGTAGCGGGGTGGTAAATGAGTTATCGTCCTGCACGCGGTTGATGGTCGTCTTGCTGTAGCCTAGATTTAGCGCACCGGTAAACTTCTTGCTGAAGTTGTGGCGGATGTTAGTGCGGGCGGAAGCGCGGTTCAGGTCATTACCTATGATGATCCCTTCGGTATCGTTGTAGGCGCCACCCAGGTAGTAGATGGTCTTCTCATCACCACCGGAAATATTAAAGTCGGCGTTGTTCTGCTGGCCGGTACGAAAGACGACATCGTTCCACTCCGTGTCGACCTCGCTGTTGCGCCAATCCGTTCCGTTGGATAGGCGGTCGAAGTCTGCAGTCACGTCGTAGTCGATGTTGTTGCCCGCTTCGGTAAACAGTGCTACGTACTCCTCGGTGTTGAGCCACTCTACGGTATTCGTAGGTTCGCTGACGCCACCGGAGATATTGAGGCGCATGACGGCTTTACCGATCTTTCCCCGCTTGGTGGTAATGAGCACGACCCCGTTAGCACCGCGGGCACCGTAGATCGCTGCCGAGCTGGCGTCCTTTAGGATGTCGATGGATTCGATTTCAGTCGGGCTCAACGATAGCAGCGGGTTGAGGGGCGCCCCGTTCTGCGATTCATCCTGATTGATCAGGGGCACGCCGTCCAGTACGTACAGCGGGTCGCTGCCTGCGCTGATGCTCGCCGCGCCACGGACGCGGACCGTCATTCCGGCATCCACCTTTCCGTTGGTCTGCGATACACGAACGCCGGCGGCCTTACCAGCAAACGTACTTTGGAAATTGGGTACCGGCACCTTATCAATGTCGTCACTCGACAACTTAGTGACGTTGTCCGTCAAAAATCGTTTGCTAGTGGAGCCGTAGCCAATAACGACTACCTCATCGAGCAGCTCGGAGGAGGAGGACAGTACGATCTCGTAGGTAGTAGCATTCGTAATAGCAACTCGCTGCGGCTCGAAGCCCGTGTAGGTGACCTCGATTGCCTCGGCACCCTCCCGAACGGTGAGGGAAAAACTGCCGTCGAGATCGGTTACGGTTCCACTTGTAGTTCCAACGTCAGTGATCGTAGCACCGATAAGTGGTATACCCTCGTCATCTACCACGGTGCCCGTAATTACCTGTTGTGCGTAAATGCTCAGGCCAACAAACAGCAGGAGCACTGTCGTTATAATGCGTGTCATACTAGGAGTGATTTTAAATTTAAGGCAGTAGAATCAGGCACGTAAACGGCTACGCCTTGCCGTAAAAGTACGTACAAAATGATTACCGTGGACGATCGGATCGCCATCTACCGTTGCGCCATAGATAGCACGCGACAACACCTCAGCCTCAGCGACCCGAGCAGCAGCGACCCGTACGTACGTAGCGGCGGGCTATGCGCTGGCCGCTGGGAAATAAGGGCTTTAGTGGCCAACGGGTTTTGAACTTCCCTGAGCGTCATCGCGGAGGTCCTCAATCCCACAACCCTCGGCATTAATCGGGGGTTTCATTGGATCAGTGAGGTGCCCTATAACCGCTACGAATGATGTTTCGCCTTCCCATAAACCTTTGCACCCGCGTCCCCGCCCTACTCCTACTCCTCCTCACCGCCTGCAACAATCCCCGGGACGACACCTACCAACCCGCCCACCGCCTCAGCGGCGAGGCCATGGGCAGCTACTACCGCATCACCTACCTGGGCGAGGTGCTGCCGGGATTGCAGGAAAGTGTGGATAGCCTGCTCGACGCCTACAACCTGGAGCTGTCGCCGTGGGTGGAGGAGAGTACGATTAGCCGGTTTAACCGGAGCGATACGGGGGTGAGCCTGGCCGGGACGGTACACTTCTTACCGAACCTGGAGCTAGCCCGGCGGGTGGTGCGGGCTACGGATGGGGCCTACGATCCGACGGTAGCGCCGCTGGTGAAGTTCTGGGGCTTCGGGGGCGGGGAGCACCGGAAGACTGCCGTGGTGGATAGTGTGGCCTGGGATAGTGCCCGGGCGCAGGTGGGCTTCGATCTCATTCGCTTCGATGATGGCTTTCTGCACAAGGCCAAGCCGGGGGTGCAGCTGGACCTGAACGCCAGTGCGAAGGGCTACGGGGTGGACCTGCTCTCGGAGCTGCTCACGGAGCGCGGCCGGCCCGACCACCTGATCGACATCGGGGGCGAAATGCGGGGCGGGGGCACCAAGAACGGTAAGCCGTGGACGGTGGCGATCCGGCTACCGGAGGAGAACGCTACGGAGCTTGCCGCGGCGGGTACCTTACCCCTGGAGGAGGGTAGGGCCATCGCTACGAGCGGCAACTACCTCAATTTCTACGAGGTGGAGGGGGAGAAGTACAGTCACACGATTGATCCGCGTACGGGGCGGGTGGAGCGTAATGCGCTGCTGAGTGCCAGCGTGCTTGCGCCCGACTGTGCCACGGCGGATGCGTTCGCGACGGCCTGTATGGTGGTAGGACCGGAAGGTGCAATGGGGCTGGTGGAGGGGAACGGGGAGTTGGAGGGGTACTTTTTGGTGGGGGGTGCTGGGGGGGAGCTGGAGGTGGTGAGCACGCTGGAATAACAGATAGTTCGTTATCGTATTTAGCCGTCCCTAAGCGGGCAGCTGTTTATTCGCGTTTTATGTTACTGTTTTTATAAATTGCTTCATCAAAACCTTCAGCGTATATTTCTAAGAATAACGACTCAATCTCAGGAAGACTAATTTCAGATGCTTCAAATTTTGAATGATAAACGACATGGACAGAATCATTAGAGAAGTGTAATAATCCAGCAGTTCTCACTATCGGTCAGATGAGCCTGACGCAGTACAGGTCGATGAGCTGATCGTGCAGAGCGTCCATGGACTGGACGGGCACGACCCGGAAGACCGCACGGGTGGCGTCCCATAACTTGACGCGCGTTTTGAGTTTAGTGAGCAGGGCCCAAAACTTGCGGTTGGCAGCCTGCTGGAGTTGGTCGACCCAGAAGGCAAGCAGCATCACGTAGGCCATGACCGTGCAGAGATGCTGCTGGCCGTGACCGTAATTATGTTCAAAGTGATAGCCCTGGTTTTTGAGCGTGTTGAACGTCTCGTTTTCGATCTTCCAGCGCGCGCGCCCCACGGCCAATAACTCCGCTACGTTGTCGGGGCTCAGCTCCAGGTTGGTGATGAAGGTGAAGGTCGTCTCCTTACCCTTAGCGTCGCGGATAATGGCGTAGAGCATGTTGACCGCCACCTCAGCGTTGGTGGCGTTCAGCTCCAGCCCATTAGCGTAGCCTATTGCATAGTCCTCCCCGGCCTTCGTCTTCCACTCCTGCCAGGGGACCTGGTACTGGCTATCCAGTTCATCGAACTGGGTAAACAGGTGGGCGTGGCCCTTGTCCTTGACGCCGATGAGGTAGCGCCAGTGTGCGTTTTGGCCGATGCGTTGGACCACCGGGGCACAGGCGTAGAGCGCATCGAGCACGAAGATGGTCGCCAGTTCGGGGTGGGTCGCCTCGAAGTTAGCCAGCAGCCGGTGCACGGCCGTACGCTCACAGTCGTTTTTGACCTCTCCGTCCTGCTGCGTCATCGGCTCGTGGTCCCAGGGCAGCACCTCGGCCAGTCCGGGTTTGACCATGACCGCACTCAGCATGGCATGGTAGTTGGACACACTCCCGTCGCGGTGACGCCGCTGTAGACAACGCGGGCAGGAGACCTGCTTGGAGCAAAAGTGCTCCACCCCGTCCACGCTGACGGCCACGTAGTCCTCGTAGACGTGGTAGCGCTGGAGGAGTCCGCTTGCCTTGACGTGCTCGGCCAGGTGAGCAAAGCCGGCGCGCAGAGCGGCCGGGTCTAGCCCATCGAGCAGCTTACGCAGGCCGTTATCGCTGGGGATACGACCGATTTTGTAGACCGTGCTCAGGTTGTGATCTTCGGCCTGGGACATCGTACGGAACTGAAACAGGGAGGGTATCTTGAGCGAGTAGATGGCAAAGGCAGCCTTGAGCGCATCCAGCAGCGCATAGCTGGCGTTGAAGGCTCTGCCGTCATCTAGGGAGCGGAAAAAGGGGACGATCAATTGGTTGTAGAGGTGGTCGAAGCTGAGCTGTTCGCTGAGCGGAGACGTATCGGGGCCGGCCATAAACAAAAGTAGCAACCCTGGCTAAGATGACCGATAGTGAGAACTGCTGCGTTAGTGGTGCAATTGGATCTAGCTTCAGCGAACCTAGACTCAAGCAGAAACAGTGTGTGTCCACTCAAGTGATGACCGACTTCATGCGCCGTAACAGTCATGGCCGGAATACTTAAAGTGTCTTTAGGCAGCCCACCAATCCATTGGCTATTATATATGATTGCACGTTGGTTATTGTGCATTGTAGCTGATGCGTTTGTGCCCGGTCCGCACTTAGCTCCAACATCGGCACATTCATACACCTCTATTTCTCTTGGTAAATTTAGTAAGTCCATGAAGTTGTCGACTACCGCTGCTGCCTCATATGGATTTTTGAAGGTATCAGTTTTCATAACAAACTGATACTTTTGAACCGGCTTCAGAGAGCACAGAGGACGGTGCTGACTAAACAGAGATGCACAGTTAAGTGAGAGAACAACTAACAGAATTAGCTTAATCATCGTACGATTTACTGTATTGATGCTCATACTCATGAATTTACACATAAGGTAGGTAAGTATTTTGGTAGAGGAGGAATGGTAGATTAAATGCAATAAATTTACACCCGCACCAGCCACCCGTGCGTATCCTCCACTTTGCCCACCCGCAGCCCATCAATGTGCTGCTTGAGCACGGGACCGATCTTGCGACTTTCTACCGGCGGTAGCTGCATCAGTTGCTCCCCGTACTGCAGTTCGGAAATGTGGCTGACGACCGCTGCCGTACCCGCCCCGAAGGCCTCCTCTAATGTACCGGCTCGAGAAGCCGCGGCCACCTCGTCAATGGTAATGATGCGCTCGCTGACCGGGATACCTTTATCCTTCAGGACCTGAATAAACATCTTACGGGTGATACCCTTCAGAATGGCCCCATCAGTAGCCGGAGTGATCACCTCGCCGTCAATTACGAAAAAGACATTCATGGTACCGACCTCCTGGATCTGCTTCTTATCCGGCCCACCCATCCACAGCACCTGGTCGAAGCCGCGTTGGTTAGCTTCCTGGACCGCTTTAAGGCTACCTGCGTAATTGCCCGCAGCCTTAGCCTCTCCGGTACCCCCGGGCACGGCACGTACATAGTGCTCCTCGACGACTAGCCGAACGGGTTTTGCGTAATACGGCCCCACCGGCGCGGTAAAAATACAGAAGCGGTACGTCTCGCTAGGCCGCACGCCGATGAACTCGTCCGTGGCATACATGTAGGGGCGTAGGTAGAGGGCGCTGCCCTCGGCGGGCGGGATCCAGTCCTTGTCCAAAGCCACGAGCTGACTGACGGCCTCCACAAACCGATCCTCCGGATACTCGGCCATCATCATGCGGCGGGCGCTGGCGTTGAGGCGTTTGGCGTGCTCGGCGGGGCGTAGCAGCACCGGGGTGCCATCGTGTAATTTACTGGCCTTCATGCCCTCGAAGATGGCCTGTCCGTAGTGAAGTACCATGCTGGCGGGGTGCATGGTAAAGTGGCCGAAGGGGATGATGCGCTCGTCGGTCCACTCCCCGTCGCGGTAATCGCTGACGAACATGTGGTCGCTGAAGATCTTGCCGAAGGGCAGGTTATTAAAGTCTACGCTATCGAGGCGGGACTGCTGGACGCGTTCGGTGCGGATCTGGGTGGTGGTCATGGGGATGTACGATTTTGAGGCGCGATCTTCGATTGCCGCTGGGCAAGGTACGGCGTATGCTTTCTTACCTTCACCGCATGCTACCCTTTAATCTGATCGGTCAGCCGGAGGTTGCCCCGGCGCTGGAAAAGTTAGGTCCGGCACGGGAGCTGGAGTTGCTGGTGGTGTACCACGGGGAGCTGTCGCGGCGGGCGTTTTTGAGTCGCATTCTGGCGGCGGCGGGCTATGATACTCCGGGGAAGCAACTACACCTGCTGGAGTGGCCAGCGGATCGGGACCTCGACCTAACGGGGCTAGTCCGGGCGCTGGGGGCAAATAAAGTGATGCTGTTTGGCTACGACCTGTCCCGGCTGGGCCTCCACTTCGAGGTTGCCAATTACTTTCCACTGGAAGTGGGTGGGGTGACCTACCTAATCGCCGATAGCCTGGAGTACATCGAGGACGCTAAGGCGGGGGGGGATAACCGGGCGGCGGGGGCACTGTGGAATGGGATGAGGGATCGCTTCGCGCGGTAAATCGGCTGTTGCTTAAATTAGCGACTATGACAAAAGGAAACATCGACCTTGCGCTCTTCGTCCTCCGGCTCTGGTTCGGCTTGGAAATGGCCTTTGCCCACGGGTTGGGTAAGATGGTCAAGATCTTCAACGGTGACTTCCAGTTTCCGGACGCAATTGGCATTGGCTCTACGGCTAGCCTCATTCTGGCCGGCTCAGCAGAGTTCTTTGGTGGACTTCTGATCGCCTTTGGATTCTTCACGCGCCTGGCTACGATTCCGTACCTGATCACGATGCTCGTTGCTGCCTTCCTAGTCCATGCCGCCGCCGGGGATGAGTGGGGTAAGATCGCCAACCCACTACACTACGCCATTGCCGCTATCGTCATCCTGATTGCCGGACCGGGCCGGTACTCGCTGGATCACCGCTTGTTTGTCGACAAGATTAAGTAGAGTCAGAGCGCTGCTTTGAAGTAGACCCCTCGCTTACGCGGTCTACCCCCGAACGCGCCCGCGAGGGGTCTACTTCCCAAAGGCATAATTCCCATTCACCGCAGACCGCACATACTCCCCCCAGGTCAAATTGTCCCGCCCCGGCTCCTGTGCCTGCGCCCGCTCAATCGCGTAGTTGGCCGCCGTCTCGATGACCCACTCGAAGTTCTCCTCGCCGACGCTGAACTTATCCGCATCCGGGGCCGGATTGCAAAAGTCGATCGCGTAGGGAATGCCGTCACGAATAGCAAACTCGACCGTATTGAAATCGTAGCCCAACCAGTTATTGAGCTTGAGGACGTAGTCGTGGATGGTCTGCAGCATCTCCTGGCTTACGTCGTGCTGCACGCGGTAGCGGTCCAGGAACTCGTTGCGCGGCTCGTAGTGCATGATCTTGACGTACTTACGCCCGATGCAGTAGCAGCGGAAATAGCTCGTAAAGTCGATGGCCTCCTGTAGCATCATTACGAGCTGTCCGGTCTCGGCGTGGGCCTTCCAAAGCTCTTCGGGGCTACCCAATTTATAGACATTCTTCCAGCCGCCGCCGGCGTGGGGCTTCATGAAGGCGGGCCAGCCGATGTAGTTGAAAATACTCTGCCAGTCCAGCGGGTAGGCCATGTTGGTGAAGCTCTCATCGCTGGTATCGTCGGGGTGAGTGTGGCTGGGTAGCAGCACCGTCTTGGGCACGGGCACGCCGGCGGGGCCTACGCTCAGGACGTTATTGAAAAACTTCTCATCGGCACTCCACCAGAAGGGATTGTTGATCACCGCGGTCCCCGTAGCGGCGGCGTTTTTGAGCATGGCCCGGTAGAAGGGCACGTCCTGACTGATGCGGTCGATGATGACGGCGTAGCCGGGGTTCAGGCCCTGCCCGACTTTATCGATCTTGACCGGTTCGGCGCGGATGCCATCTACGTTTTTGTCGTTGATGCGCTGGATGACGGCGGGCGGGAAGGAGCGTTCGCGGCCGTAGAGAATACCGATCTTTTTCATGGGGGGGAGTGCGTTTGTTAGGCGCTAAGGTAGCCTTCCGCCGAATGTTTACACCCTGTTACTCACCCCAACTTCCCACCAGCAACGAAAGACTCGCCCGATCAACCCGCGCTGTACCACTAGGGTAGCGCTTCTCCGCCTCCAGATACACGGTATCCCGCACCAGCACATAGCGTGGTGTTACGGTGGCTTGCGGGGCGGGGGCAAATACCGTATCGCGCAGCATACGGTTGCGATAAACGACCCGATTGACGGTATCCCGCTGTACGACCTCCACCGTATCCCGTTTTATCAACGGGGGTGAGGCCACAGCTACGTACTCCACCTGAGGCTCCCGGGCAAGAAGCAACAGACAACTCATAACCGCCAACAGCCAACCGGCCGCAGCAAGATAGGTCAACGTTGGGCGGGGACGCGGGTGCAGTGCAAGTCGGTCACGGTAGGCATCCCGTAAGCGCGGAGGCAGGACGACACCGGTTGCCCCTAGTTGCAGCGCGTAGCTGCGGCGTAGCGCGTAGTCTTCGGCGGAGATTTCGGCACGGATTTCCGCGGGTAGTTCTCCGTAGGTATGCGTCAGTAGATAGTCGAGATAGGTCATGGCTTGGTTTGATCGTCGGTCTTACCGAGGGGTTGCAGGAGGTGGGCCAGGCGCTTGAGGCCGTAGTGGAGCCGACTTTTGATGGTGCCCGGGGCGCAGTCCATCAAATGGGCAATGTCGTCGATCTTCATGCCGTGCCGGAAGCGCAACACGAGGGGCTGTCGCTGGTGGTCGGGTAACTGCTTCAGCGCGGCGTGGAGGGTGGGGGTGTCTACGGGGAGCTCATCGGCTGCGTCCGTCAGTTGCTGGAATGTAGCTTCCCGTCCACTTCTTCTGCGATCGCCGCGGACGTGGTTGCGCGCCAAGTTCTTCGCGTAGGTAAATAGCAGTTTATCGAGCTTATCGGGCCCGCCAAGGGGGTGACGGAAGGCACGGCTGTCGAGCAACTGCAGAAACACTTGCTGTACCAAGTCGTCGGCGGCGGTGTCTGCATCGAGGCACTTTACGAAGTAGGCCCGCAGCGCCGGGGCATACCGCCCGTACAGTTCAGCAAAGGCGGCTTCTTTCCCCTGGGTGGCGGCAATCAATAGGGCTCTATCGGTTGGTGGGGTCACTCCTCAACATATTCCATCACGAGCCGGAAGCCGGTGGTGGGGCTGGGGAGTTGGCGTTCGGTGACAACGCCGTTCTTCAGGGCTTCCGGGCCGTCGAGCCAACTGCCGCCCATGGTTTGACCGTCGATGTCGGTCATTTCGGCGGCGTTGCCGCTCATGTTGTACAGACCGAAGTCGTTGGGGAAGTAACTCCAAACCGGAGTGGTAATCAGTGCGCCATCATCGCGGCAGTCTGGATCGATAGTTGATTTTTTGCTCGATTCATCGCCACCTGCGATACCGCTATAATCTCCTCTTGTCCACTCATCATCGAGTAGTAAGGTATTAAGGTTAGCTAAAATACAGCCCCGTGCGTTGCGGTAGTAAGGGCCACCCCAGGGGTAGGGCGCGTTCTCGTGCCCGCCGCGGGCCGCAAGCTCGAACTCGGCTGCGGTCGGTAGACGAAAACGGACTTCTCTTGCTTCCTTGCGCTTCGGGTCCTGATTATAGGCCTGCGCTAGCCATGCGGCGTACAGTTCCGCCGCCCGGTGGCTGATATTAAGTACAGGGTGCTGCCCTTCTTCCGGCCGGCCGCGTGCGAAGAGTACTTCCTTGGGCAGGGCGGCGATGGAGTCGGGAAGCAGAGACGCCCAGTCAGCCGGTAGGATAGCTGCCGTGTCGAGGTAATCGAATTTCCGTTGCCGCAGTAGATCCTGCAGGAACAGCTGATAATCAACGTTGGATACTTCATTCTCCTGCATACCGAAGGGCAGTGAGGATCCTGGCCGTTTTCTTCGTGGCACCATCCTTGACGGTACGCTACGCCTGAAACGCTGGAGCAGAGATTTGGTATCCAGACCGGGTGTATTGCTAGCCAGTTGCGGCGTTTCGCCGGTCGTTTCGCCAAGTAAGGTAGCCACCCGGGCGATCAATTGATTACGGTGGGCGATACCATCAATCAATTCCCGAAGCTTATGATCCTGTACGGGGCTAGGTTGTTGTTTGAGTGATTCGATCAGGGGCACCAGGTAGTTGGGGGAGAACTGCTCGCTGACGCGGCTCTGCGGACTATCACTCAGCGGTGCCCGCACCTGATCCAGTCGCCACACATCTTCATACAAACGTCGCGTTACGCCTAGGTTTTCTATAGGGCTATCCGATACCCGAAAGGTCAGCCCGAACGTGTACAACTCTTCTTTGGAGATACCAAGACTATCCACCCGATCGCCTACCGTTGCGGCCAGGTGCAGCGAGCGGTCGGAAGTGCGGAGTTGAGCCAGACGGTCCGTTGCCTCCTCCGCCGGTTGCTCGGCAAGCCCCGCCGCCCCGAATATCCGCTTGGCGTACTCATCCTTATGGCCCAACAGGTAGTAATTTACTACTAGCACGTCCGGCCGCACGCCCTGTGTTTGCTGTAGTACCCAGGCGGGGTAGGTATCCACATCTCCGAAGGTGATCAGTATACCGTTTTCGGCCACGCTGGCGAGGGTGTTGTAGTTGTAGTCGTAGATTCCGGTGGGGTAGGGGTCCATACGGTCCAGACGCTGACTGAGCTTGGTGGCCAGTTTGGTGTCTCCACTGATCATTGCGTAGCCTAGCATGTCATGTTGTATGTAGCGGTGATCGGGCGCGGCAGCGTAGGCGGCGCGGAGGTAGTCATACCCGTCTCCTTCCAGACGGTGTACGTAGCGCAGATAGTTGAGGGCAAAGCCGGCAGTATTGAGGCGGGTAGCCGCCTGCTGGGCGATGTCTTCCAGGTTATAGTTGGCCCCAGCGCGACGGTTAGCGTAGCGGGCCGCCAGGTAGTATTCGAGGTAGTCTGCTTCGGTAACACATCTACCGCCTACCACCTCGGCCCAGCGGCTAGCCTGCTCGGTGTAGTAGTCGCTGGGATGGAGCGCATGGGCAATGTCCTCAAAGGGGCGCGGCGGCTCGTCCGCGGTACCGAATACGAGGGCAAGAAGGGATAATAGGAGCTTGGTCACGGTGGGTCGTTTACCCCTAGTAAACCGCCGGTGGTAAACGTTCATTGCACCCGCGGCCCCGCCCCCTTCGCCCGAAAAGACCGGGTTTGAGCAAACAAATCACAACGCCGGTAACCTATGCTAGCAGACCTAAAACAACCACGATGAAACTACTCTACGCCCTGCTCCTACTGAGCCTATACGCCCCCCTACACGCGCAGGATATGACTTCCGCTACACGAGCTGTCGGACGGGAGCAACACCTACTCCTAAAGCTGCCCTATTATCTGGCCCAACCCGATGGCATGGCCATGGACAGCGCCCGGCAACGTCTACGTATCGAATCCCCCAACTTCAGCGCGCTGGACTACCCGGGGGTGGTGTTTAAAATTGCGCCGGACTACACGTACAGCCTCTTTACGACCCTGCCGGCCCCACCCCAAGACGAAGCAGGTGCGCCCGATGGGGATGTCCTTCGGGCCCCGACGGCAAACCTCTACATCGGCGACAACCACTACACCCAGGATAAGGACTACCAGTCGCGCATCCTGCGGGTGAATATGCAGGACGGCAAGCCACAGGGCGTAGACGTGGTAGCTAAGGGTCTCAAGCACCCCCAATGCCCTGCGCTGGCACGACGGAGCGCTCTACGTCACCGATAACGAAGTGGGAAACCGATACGACCGATTCCAACACCAGCGGTATCTTCCCGCTTCACGCTGGAGGAGCTGACCGGTGACAGTGTCATGGTCGAGCCTACGATGGACGAGGCGCACCTGATCGATACCATTCCACGCCATCCGCCAGCCGTACGGAAAGGCGATGGGTACTGACGGCATGGACTTCGATAGCCAGGGGTAACCTCTTCGTGGGGATGTTTAGCGACGGTCCGGGTGTTCAAGCTTACGTTAGGGAGTGACGGTAAGGTGCAGTCCAAGGAAGTATTCGTCGAATACGGCACCATGCCCAGCTGCGACGGCGTATTCATTGATACGTCCACCGACAACCTATTCATCGCCGACTCCGAGGCCAATGCGATCCGCGTGGTGAGTCCCGACGGGCAGGTGAGCACCCTGGCCGAAAACGGCGATACCGACGGTGCCGACGGCAAGATGGACCAGCCCTGTGAGCCGCTGCTCGTCGGCAACAAGCTCTTCGTGGCCAATTACGACCAGCCCAATGGTGGGTTTGTGAACTCGGGCTACGATACGGTGCATACGATGACCATCATCCAGGTGCCGGCGAAGTACCTGGCAAAGCAGTAGGCAAACTCGGTACACCCGAGCGACGTTGAGTGGTGATCAGGTTTTAACCCTGACACCCCGTCCATGAAAAACTATCTCCCCCGCCTGCTCCGCCGTGCCCTACTGCTAGCTAGCCTACCCTGCCTTTTCCTGTTTACGGGCTGTCAGGATCAGCCCGGTGCACCCACCCCGGAACCGGATCCCGAAACCAACGCCTTCGCCCCGAATAACGGCGTCGACTCCTCCCTGACCTTCGTAGGCGGTCACCACCTGGGTGAGATCAAGTTGCGGGAGACTACGGAAGGCGTCGTGAATGCGCTCGGTCAGCCCGCAGAAGAAAATGCCGCAATGGGCCGCTCCATCGCTGTGTTTAACGTGCCGGACGGAGATACTACGGCCACCCTAACCACGGGGAGTACCCGCTTCATGCCCCCCGATAGCACGGTCTACCGGGTGGAGTTCGTACGCACTACCGCCCGTAAGTACCGCTCGCCCGAGGGGCTCGGGGTAGGCTCCACCCGCACGGAAATAGAAAGGCTATATACGCTGACTCAGCTCGGCTCCTTCACAAAGCAGCGGAACAAGTACGATGTCTACGACACGGACCGGGGCGTTGGTTTTGAGATCGGAGCCGACAGTCTCGTTCATGGCATTGTCATCCACGACCGGGCGGCCAGCGCGGTGGATAGTTCCCTGCCCCTGTACGACGATTTTATTCCCGCGGATAGGGGAAAGTAGGCAGTATATCCCGCCCCCCTCTGATTAGCGGGACGACCGCGCCCGGTACCGTCCCGGGGTCACGCCTGTCTTCTGCTTGAATAGCCGGTTGAAATATTGGGGGTACTCAAAGCCCAGCTCGAAGGCCGTTTCGCTGATGGTCATGGAGGTGGAGAGTAGCAGATGTTTGGCTCGCTCGATGAGCGCGTAGTGGATGTGCTGCTGCGTCGTCCGCCCGGTGAGGGTGCGTAGCATATCGCTGAGGTAGGCGGGGGAAACGTGTAATAGGTCGGCGAAGTACTGCACGGTGGGAAGCGGCTGCTCCCGGTCGTCAGCGAAGTAATCGCGTAAGGCCGTGCTGAAACGCGTCACTAGGTCGTGCTCTACGCTGTGGCGCGTCAGAAATTGCCGGTGGTAGTACCGGTCGGCATAGGTGAGTACGGTTTCCAGTTGGGAGACGATCACGTCCTGGCTAAAGTGGTCGATGGGCTGTTCGTATTCGCGTCGTATGGCTGCGAGTAGCTGCGTAAGCGTACGTTCTTCCCGCTCAGCGAGGTGGAGGGCCTCGTTGAGGTCGTAGCCGAAAAAACCGTAGTCGAGAATCTTCTTTGCGAGGGGATAGCGCGCCAGCAGATCGGGGTGAAAGAGGATCATCCAACCACTTATTTCGGAAAGGTCGAGCTCGGGGTCGAGGCGGAATACCTGTCCGGGGGCCATGAACACCAGGGTGCCGTTACTGAAGTCGTAGGGCTGCCGCCCGTAGCAAACCCGACCCTTCAGACCGCGCTTTACCGCGATCATGTACAGGTTCTGGACGATGGGCTCCGGTTGCCAGGCCTTCGTCTCGGCGGCGGATTTACGGGTAGCCTCCAAATCGATGACCGTGATGAGGGGATGCAACGGTGCCGGGAGCCGACAAAAGAAGGTGTATTCCGTAACGGTGGAGATGACCCGAAAACCCGACTTACTACTTTTCATGCGCTGAAATTAGGGTAAGCCGACCCGACTACGCTGCCAACTGGTAGAATGGCATCGATCTGCGCCAACTCGGCCGGCGAGAGCGCGATGGCGGCGGCTGCTACGTTGAGTTCCAGGTACTTACGGCGCTTGGTGCCGGGTATGGCAAATACCCCGTCCTGGGCCAGTACCCAGGCCAGCGCGAGCTGGGCGGGAGTGACGTTCTTTTCGGTAGCGAGGGCCTTCAGTTTTTCCACTAACTCGAGGTTTTTGTAGAAGTTATCCCCCTGGTAACGCGGGAACATGCGCCGGCTATCGTCTGCCGCAAAATCGTCGGGTGAGGTAATCTCGCCCGATAGGAAGCCGCGGCCCAGGGGAGAATAGCCCACAAACCCGATGCCCAGCTCCCGGCAGGCGGCCAGGGTGCCGTCTTCCTCCACCTTGCGATCGAAGAGGGAATACTCCGACTGTAGGGCGGTGATGGGGTGGGTAGCGTGTGCCCTGCGCAGCTCGTCTTCCGTAGTTTCGGATACGCCGAGGTAGCTGACTTTTCCTTCTTCGATCAGGCGGCTCATTGCCCCGATGGTCTCTTCAACGGGCACGGCGGGGTCGGCGCGGTGCAGGTAGTACAGGTCGATGTGATCGGTACCCAGGTTGGTCAGCGAGCGCTCGATGGATTTGCGCATGTACTCCGGGCGGCCGTCGAACTGCATGGTCACCTGCCCGGCCTCCGTAATCTCGATGCCAAACTTGGAGGCGATCTTTACCTGGTCGCGCTTACCGGCAAGTGCCTTGCGTAATAATCTTTCGTTGGTGAATGGCCCGTAAATATCGGCCGTATCGAAGAGCGTCACGCCCAGTTCGATCGCGCGGTGGATGGTAGCGATGCTTTCCTGCTCGTCGGTCTCGCCGTAGATGGTGCCGCCCGCGAAGTCGGACATTCCCATACAGCCCAGTCCTTCGATGGATACGGTGAGTCCCTGACTGCCGAGGGAAGCTTGTGGTAGCGTAGTCATATTTTCGTTTTTGTATCCGCAAAGGTCGAGCTAGTACCTGCCGGCAAGGCTATACAAAAGGGCGGGAATGGTATACAAAGTGGGGGTAAGGACACGAGTGTTCCGACGCAAAATTCTGTGGCGGTGCGCCACAAAATTTACGCATCGGACCACCGTAAGAAATTATCGCATATATATAGGGCGAACCAGTACTTTTAGTTATCCGATCCTACCCTATGAAGCTACACTACCTAATCTTATACTTCGCTCTAGGGGGCCTTCCCCAGGCTTCGTTTAGCACCTGCGTACGCGCCCAGTCCCCCTTCCAGCTCTTCCGGCCGGGGGTGCAGTACCTGTACGAGAATACCGACTTTACCGACAATCCTTTCGACATTGCCAGCCAGTATTACGGCGTACGGGTGGATAGCCTGGGAAGACAGCCGCTTTACGGCTCGCTACAGCCAGAAGCAGACCAGACGCAGTGTGTGCTTAAGGTACCCTCTCCCTTTGGCTACTCAATTGCTCAGTACGCCGACAGCACAGTGATGTATTTTTCGGAGACGGACAGCCTGGTGATCTACCAACGGGCGGAGGTCGGTACCCGCTGGGTAGCCCGCGATAGCAGCGGCATCATCACGTACGGAGAAGTACTCGGCATGGTGACGGGCAACCAGGTTTACTTTGTCCCTGACGAGTATACTGCAATTGGATTTTTTGGACCGGATGGCGTCACGGCCCTGGGTATACCCATCATCATCGGCCGGGAAACGGGACTGATTCATGCTACCCGTTTTTACCGCCTTGCCGCGGAGACCGAGCCACTACAGCTACGGGGCGTAAGCAATCCGATCTTAGGCGTACAGCTCCCCGCCCCGGCCGACTATACCCGTGTGACCGTCGGCGACGAGTTCCACATCGAGCAGACGCGGCTTGGGCGCGATCCCCTTCCCGACCGTACCGACTTCTACTTTACGCATACGTTCTATACCGCTACTATTTTGTCGGTCGATACCGTAGACGAGGAGTACACCACCTTCACCTACCGGGGCGACGTGCTCACCTACAGCACGGACGATCAGGAGGCTACGGAAGGCAACCGGGATTCCATACTGGTCCGCGACACGGTCCAGCAAGCCCGTGCCTATGCCCTACCCGACGAGTTGCTGATTCAGCCGGGCGCACGTACGGAGGACGAGGACCGTGCCACCTCGCTTCATCTTCTGTACGCTGCCGACTCCTGTGGCACGCTGATCAGCCGCCTTAGCCCCCAGGCAATCTTTGATGAGGATATTAACTGTGGCTTCAATAGCGCGGGCGTCGATGCCGTGCCGGGCCTGGCGTACAGTGCTTACGTTCCCTTCTATCTCGACTACATCAGTGGCCAGTCGGGGCCCTACTTCAGCCAACTCCGCTACCGTAACACCGCCGAAGGTGAGTGTGGCACCCCCTTCAATCTAGCGGACATCATCATCGGCGTTAGAGAGTTCGACGCCGCCTTCGATGCCCAGTTTCGGGTCTTTCCCAACCCTACCAGCGGCCAGCTCAACGTAGTGCTTCCGAGTACGGCTGACTATCAGGTCAGGCTGTACAATCTGGCGGGGTCGCAGGTGCAGAGCCAGCAGATGCGCGGCGGCAGTCGGCAGTCACTGTTTACCGAAACGTTGCCTGCGGGCAGCTACCTTTTAGTGGTGTTTGAGGGGACCCATGCGGTGGCCCGTCGTAAAATCATGGTCAAGTGAGCAATATGAGAACCTACTACATCATCGCGCTTTGCCTACTACTCAGCACCTGCGTGCGCGCCCAAAACGACTACCAGCTGTTCCGGCCGGGGGTGCAGTACCTGTACGAGGACCCGGGATATAGCAATAATCCTTACCAGATCTCTTCGCAATACTACGGCGTGCGGGTGGATAGTATGGGCTGCTACGAGCTTTACAGCACCGTAGAGGGAGGGGATGCAGGGTTGCCGACTACCTGTCTATTCGAGCGACCATCTCCCTTTGGCTATAGCATCTGCCAGACGGCGGATAGTACGGTGATGGACTTCGATGATAATGACCCCTTTGTCCTTTATCAATCGGCAACGGTTGGGGCGCGGTGGCGCGCCTACGATGGAGGTATCGGTATCACGGCCGAAGTGCTTTCCGTAGATACAGTATCAGTACTTGGCTTGCCTGACTCAGTCAAAACCATCGGCTTTTTTGCCAACGATACCGCATCTATCGGGGAGCAAGTCCGCATCAGCCAGCGCTATGGGCTGCTCGAGGCCCCGCGCTTCTATAATTTCCCCTTTGAGCGGTCCGCCCTGCGGCTGGCAGGAATGAGTGAGCCTGCTGTAGGAGTACAACTGCCGGACGAGTCTGCTTACGGATTAGCAGCGGTGGGCGATACCTTCCAGATCGAAACGTACAACGCACGTCTACCGCCCTTTGGAATATCGGATCGCTCCGATCGCACCTTCACCACCTTTACCGTTCTTGAGGTTGATACTTCCGACGGGGAGGTTTATCGGTACCGGGCGCAGGGTACTTTTTACGAGTACCTAGACGGCTACCAGGCTACGGCGACCGATTCGGTCTTTGACTTCACGGCGCTTCGGCTACCGGAAGAGCTGCGGGGAGTTCAGCCCGGTCAGGCGGTACCCACTACTACCGGCGACAGTAGCTCGCTGTCGTTAGTCAAGCTGTATGAGGACGATTGCGGTCTACTACGCGTTCGGCTAAGTACGCCAGTACGCTTTGAGGAGGACGGCTGTGGCTCCGATGAATCTCAGGTGGACGGCGGCCCCGGCCCGGTATATACCACCGGGGTGCCGGTTTGGCTTGATAGCATTACATCCGTAGGTGGACCCTATCAGTCCATTCTCCGTTACTACAGTACAGTTGACCGGCAGTGCGGAACCCTGCTGGACCCCACAGATATAATTATCAGCGTACGCGAGTTTAATGCTGCCTTTGATGCCCAGTTCGAAGTCTTCCCCAACCCCACCAGCGGGCAGCTCAATGTACTGCTTCCCGGTACGGCCAGCTACCAAGTTAGGCTGTACAATCTGGCGGGGGTCGCAGGTGCAAAGCCAGTGGATGCGCGGTGGGAATCGGCAGTCACTGGCTACCGAAGCGTTGCCTGCGGGTAGCTACTTTCTGGTGGTATTTGAGCGGGGGCGTGCGGTGGGGCGGCGGCAAGTGGTGGTGCAGTAACTTCTATGTTTAAATGGCACACCATGAGACTACCCCTTTTATTACTGTGCCTACTACTCACGCTGCCGGGCCTCGCCCAGCATATCGTAACGGAAGATGTACCGCGTTACTACGCAGCGGTAGAAGCGATTCAAAGCGTACAGGACTCCACCGAACAACTACGGCTCCTAGACTCCCTGTTCCTGAGCCCGGCCACGCCAGGCCAACGCGCCATAATGGAGGCCCGCCAGTATACGGCGCAGGAGTACCTGGATAATATCCTGGCCTACCCCCGCTTCTGGGCCTCGCTGCGGCCGAATACGCTACGGATAGACTCCCTAGCCACGGCCATTCGTACCGGGGTTGATCAGCTCAAGAAGCGTTACCCCGAGTTACGGCCCACCGATATCTACTTTACGGTGGGGGGCTTCCGGTCGCCGGGTACCGTCATGGACGGCATGGCCCTGATCGGCAGCGAAATGGCTATGGCGGACGACCGTACGGATGTCTCGGAGTTTACCGGCCGGCACGAGCGGTTGCTTCCCTACTACGCAAGTAATCCGGTGAGGGAACTGGTATTCCTAAATCTTCATGAATACGTTCACACCCAGCAGGTACCCACCCTCGGAGATATTCTACTGGTCCAGACCATTTACGAAGGCATCGCGGAGTTTCTAGCCACGCTTGCGCTGGAGCGAGCCAGTCCGACCCCCGCAATTGCCTACGGGCCTCTTCACACAGACTCTGTACGGCAGGCCTTCATCCAGGACATGTTCGGTCTAAACTACAGCAACTGGCTCTGGAACAACAGCCGGGAAGACATCGCGATGGCCGATCTGGGCTACTACGTGGGCTACGCCATGGCGGAGGGTTACTACCGGGCGGCGAACGACAAGGCAGCGGCTATCCGGGACCTACTAGCCATCGACTTTAGTGACCAAGCAGCAGTACTAGATTTCATCGATCGTACGGACTACTTCTCCGAACCGGTAGCGACCTACGACCGGCGACCCACGGTGACCCGTATGGAGCCCTTCGCTCCGGGCGATCAGCTGGAGGGGCCGGGGAAACAAACTGTTACCCTTTATTTCTCAGAACCAATGGATACCTCGAGGCGGGGATTCGATTACGGTCCGTTAGGAGAAGATTACGTGCTAAGCGTGAAAGAGGTAATTGGTTTTGCGAAAGATGGCAAGTCGTTCACCTTTACGGTGGCACCGGAAAAGGCCGGGCGCTACCAGGTGATGCCGAGTCAGCAATTTCAATCCTCCGCCGGCCTTTCGCTACGTCCTTACCTGATTGATCTTACCGTCCGCTAAAAATCATCATCGCCACCCCCACCGTCGCCACGCCGGCCACCCTCACGGCGGTTCTCGCGGCCGAGCTGATTCAGGCTGTACTGGAAGCCTAGGTAGACAATGCGGCTCTCCCGCTGAAACTCACTGACGGTAGTGATACCGCCCGTTTCGGTGGTGAAGCTGTACCTGCGCTGGTTAAACAAATCAGTGACGCGTAGGGTAAGGGAGCCCCGGTCGTTGAGAATGTCCTTGCGAAAACCGAGGTCGAGACTCTGAATAGCCTCGATGCGCCCCTGCGGCCGTACCCCGGGCGAGCGGTAGAAGTAGGTGAACTGCATCTTGACGGCGGCCGGTAGCTCGTAGCTACCCTGGACGTTGCCGCTGGCCAGGTACCCGTTTTGGTCGATGTTCTCATCGTCGCTATTGCCGATGATCTCCGAGCGGTAGGCATTGCCGCTGAGGGTGAGGTCGAACTTCTCGGTGGGCCGGTAGGTAGCGATGATCTCGATGCCGTAGTCGCGCCCCCGGTCCAGATTGTCGCGGGTACTGAGCGAAACGCCCCCCTCCTGAATGCGGGTGATGCGGCTGATGATGTCGTTGAGCTGGCGGAAGTACACGCCCCCGGTAAAGGTGCCCTTGCCGTACTGCTGCTGCAGGTTGAGCTCGAAACTGTTGATTAGCTCCGGTAGGAGGAAGGGGTTACCCGCCCGTAGGTTGAAGGGGTCGCCGCGGTCCACGAAGGGATTGAGCTGGTACGACCGCGGCCGCTCGATGCGCCGGCTGTAGCTGGCCTGTAGGGTGGTCTTATCGCTGAACGCGTAGCCCGCGTAGATGCTGGGATACACCTTGAAGTAGTCGTTCTCGAAGGTCTCTACGTTGGGTTCCAGCAGGCGGCTGGTGGCGTAGACCTGCTCGGCACGCAGACCGGCGTTGAAGGTGATCCGGTCCACCTTGCCCCCGAAGGTGGCGTAGACGGCGTGCACGTCCTCGTCGTACCCGAACAGATTGCTCAGGCTGTCAACGGTAGCGAAGGCGTTGTTACGGAACAACTGAAAGTCGGCGTCCTCCTCCAACCGCTGGATGGTCGAGCGCCAGCCCGTAGTCAGCTTGAAGTCCTCGCCGAAGGTCTGCTCGTAATCGAGCTGCCCCAGGTACTGGGTACGTCCCTCCAGGGCGGGCGAGCGCTGGCGGTCGGTACTGAGTTGGGTACCGAAGGGGTCGAAAATGATCTCGTCGTAGTTTTCGATCTCCTCCTCGTCGTTGACGCTGTACTGAAATTGGGCGGAGAGGCTGCGTCCCTCCTTCGCAAAGGAGGTAGTGTAATTGGCCTGGATCTCGTAGTCGGTCTCCTCACCGGGCTCGGTCTCGGTGCGTTCCTGGGTGCGGTCCAGCTGGCCCTCGCTATTGAAGAAATTAGTGGTGCGTAGGTTGTTGTTGTCGCCGCTTTCGAGCTGTAGGTTACCCTGTAGACCAATTACACCGCGCTTACCGACGCTGTACTCCGTGCCCAGTTTGAATAGCTGCGACTGCCGCAGCCGGTCTCCCTCGAAGTTGAAGTAGCGGCTGAAGGTCGAGTCCCCTAGCGTCCCCTGCTGCTCGCGAAATCCGCGGAAGAACCGCTCGTCGTAGCGCGCCGCCACCCCGGCAAAGGAGTTGAACTTGCCCTTGCGCCAGTTCAGGTCTACATTGCCGTCGTACTTATTACCCGTGCCGGCATTGAGGTTGACCGATACGTTGAAGCCATCGTCCTGCTTCTTTTTCAACACGATATTGATGATACCGGCCGTACCCTCGGGGTCGAAGGCCGCCCCTGGGTTGGTGATTACCTCGACCCGTTCGATGCTGGCCGAGGGCAGTGACTTTAGGTAGGTAGCCGGGTCGGTACCGACCAGTCCGCTGGGCCGTCCGTTGATCAGGAAACGTACCCCACCGCTACCCCGCAGGCTTACGTTACCCTCCAGATCGACGTTGATGCCGGGGATTTGGCGCAGCAGGTCTTCGGCCGAGCCGCCGCTAGCCGCCACGCTCTTCTCTACGTTAAAGCTCTTGCGGTCGAGGCCGAGCTCCATGATGGCCCGTTCGGCGGTAACGGTGACCTCTTCGAGATCCGTGGCACCCCCCGCGTTGAGGTCGATCTCGCCCACCCGTAGGTAGCGTTCGGAGTCGTTGAGCTCCAGCATCATCTCCTCGCCCTCGTAGCCGATGAAGGTAACCTCCAGGCGGTAGTCGCCGTAGGGCAGGTCCTTGATCTGGAAGTTGCCGTCGATGTCGCTGGTGGTACCGCTCACGAGCTCGCCGTCGGCCACCGTATAGATAGCAATGTTGGCAAATCCAACCGGTTCTTCGGTGCCGGCATCTTTGAGTTGTCCGCCCACGCCACCCGTATTCGGGGCCAGGGTAGGCGCATCCGTTTGGGCGTGTAAGCTGGTGCTCCACGAAGCCTGGGGGAGGGGCCCTAGGGTGAAGTACAGGAGCAGAGCGGTATAAACTAACTTCATAAGATGACCTCTTAGGGTGTATACCTGAAACGTGGTACCACACCCACCGTTCGTCCGAACCGTAGAGCGTATCACCCGAACCGTCGATCAATTGCCCCCGTCACCCCGAACGAACCCCGCCCCACCCATCCGGTTATCCCCACCATGCCCACCTTTAGTAATTCCGCCGTAGCCGCCGCCTTTGCCGATCCGGGCGGTTCCTTCGCCGGTACGGACCTTCGTATCACCCTGCCGCTCACCCGTGCCCTACTAAATGAAGTCCTTGCCGCTCGCCCGGGTGGTACCCCCGTCAGTGAGCTTTACCTAGACCCCGAGGCGGGGAACAAGTTTCGCGTACACCTAGCGGCAGCTGCCCCGATCATCGGTCGCGTCGCGCGCCGCATTACCCTGGTGCCCGGCCCCGCGGTGAGCTTTCCGGAGCAGCCGTGGCTACAGTTTGCGATTACCGATGGACTTAAATTCCTCGACAGACCCCTCATCAATTTGGTACAGACGCTGGTCGAGTCGCGCCTGCCCCGCGGCGTGGATATCAACAGTAGCCTGATCCGGATCCACGTACCCGCTCTGCTGACCCATCTCGGGTACCAGCAGTTCGTGCCGCTACTACACCGCGTGCACCTGACCAGCGAGGCCAATCGCCTGCTGCTCAATCTCCATCTCCTTGCCCAACCCCAACAAGTCTAAGCCATGCATCCCGTACTCCAGCACCTCATCGACACTGATTTTTCCGACCTCCAGGGCAGCTCCGTCGAGGGGCAGTTCGCGGTCACCGACGAGCTGGTCAACCTGGGCCTGCACGAACTCGTCAGCCAGCTCACTAAGCCTGCCTCGTCCACGTCTACTGCACCTGCGGCCCCGGCAGGAGATAAAACCACTGTACTGCCCGATACGAAACTACTACTACGAAAGGTAAAATTTGAGCAGCTGCGGTACCGAACGGAGGCGGGGCGGACGGTGTTGGAGATAAAGGCCGGGATGTAGGGGCTTGCACGTCTGCGCGCCGCTTCGTACCTTTGCGCTCCAAATCAAAAAATTATGACCGCTTAATGCTAATTATCAACGTACGTGAGGGCGAGAACATCGACCGCGCCCTGAAGCGCTACAAGCGCAAATCCATCAATACCCGCGTGATCCGTGAATTGCGCAACCGCCGCGAATTCACCAAGCCCAGCGTGAAGCGCCGCAAGGAAAAACTGAAGGCAGAATACCGCCTGGAAAAGTACGGTGAGCGTTAGGCTAGCCCTGACTTCCGAAACCGGAAATAACGAACGGCCCGTGGAACTGACCCCGCGGGCCGTTCGTACGTTACCCCTCTATGACCGCCAACCCCGAGAACGCCCTGCGCGCCCGCACCGAAGCCCTGCTGGAAGCCCTTACCGCCGGGCTTTATGAGCGCGACCGCGCCATGGGACTGACCCTGCTGACGGCCGTTGCGGGGGAAAGCATCTTTCTGCTCGGCCCTCCCGGGGTGGGCAAGAGCCTGATTGCCCGCCGGCTTAAGTATGCCTTCCGCGATGGGGTGAGCTTCGAGTACCTGATGTCGAAGTTCTCTACGCCGGATGAGGTGTTCGGCCCCATCTCGATCAAAAAACTACGCGACGAGGACAAGTACGAGCGCCTCACCGACCGCTACCTGCCGGGAGCTAATATCGTGTTCCTCGACGAGATCTGGAAGGCCGGCCCCGCCATCCAGAACGCCCTACTGACCATCCTGAACGAGAAGATCTACCGCAACGGGGAGGAGGACATGAAGGTCGATATCCGCGGCATCATCACGGCCAGCAACGAACTGCCGCCGCGCTCGGCCAACCTGGCTCCGATCTGGGACCGCTTCCTGGTCCGCTTGGAACTGGGCAAGATCAGCCAGTACCAGAACTTCGTCAAGATGGTGGTCGATACCCAGGATGTCTACGAAGACAACATCGCCACCACCACCAAGCTCTCCGAAGAGGAGCTCGACCGCTGGAGCACCGAAATCGACGCCATCGAGGTGCCCGCCGAGGTGCTTAATACGCTCCAGCTTTTACTGTACAAGATCGAGCAATACAATGCCCAGCCCAATAACGCGCCCAGTCAGCTGCTGATCTACGACCGGCGCTGGAAAAAGGCCGTCCGCCTGCTACGCGCCTCGGCCTTCCTCCACGGCCGCGACCGTGTCAACCTGATGGACTGCTTCCTACTCGAGCACTGCCTCTGGAACTCCCCCGAGCAGCGGGAGGTAGTCCGCGAGATGATCGTCGATGCGGTGCGCAAGCATGGCTACTCCGTGGCGGTCAATCTGTCGAGTCTAAAGAAGGAGGTGCGGGAATTCGAGTCCGACGTGCGCGAGGAGACCCGCATCAAACTGGTGCAGGAGGAGGAGCAACTGCTGCCGGTACAGGAGAGCTACTACGAGCTGGAGAAGGACCTGAGTCAGTTCCGCGGCGTGCTGGTCACCATTGAGCAATTTCGGGGGCTGAGCGACCGGGAGTTCAGCAGCGTCAATTTTTACGACGAGGAGAAGAACCTGGTCAACCGTATTCGGGGTCGGAAGGGGCCACGGGAGAATACCATCGAGGTCAATTTCAACGGCACCGATACGGTCTTCAGGCTCAAGACGCACCTGGTGGAGCGGCAGGAGGTGATCCGCAAGACGCCCCACCGTATTCTACAAGAGTTTTGGGATGAACGGACGGAGCGCCTGCGGAGCTACATCGAGCAGCAACTGGTGGGTATTCGGGAGCAGGGGCCGGATGAGCTGCGGGGTATTGAGGACCACCTGTTTGTGGATGGAGCCTTCGCTACGGTGGTGTCGGCGAACCTCGAGGAGGTGCGCGATGCGCTGGAAGATCTGCTGCTACGGCTGGAGAAGCTGCACTTCGAGTATGCCGGGGGGTAAGAAGCTGCCTCCGGCAGCGCTGTTCCGCGCAGTCTACGACTGCGCAGACGCCGCGACTACAAGTCGCGTTGCACAGCGCGGCCGGAGGCCGCATCGTACCTTAGAGTATGACCGTCGCCTTATTCATCCCCTGCTACATCGATCAGTTCTACCCCAAAGCCGGCATGGCCACCCTCCAACTGCTCGAGAAGGTAGGCTGCACCGTCACCTACCCCCGCCAGCAAACCTGCTGCGGTCAGCCCCTCGCCAACAGCGGTATGGAGCAGGAAGCTAAGTCCATCTACGCGCACTACGTCGAAACCTTCAGCCAGTATGAATACATCGTGTGCCCCTCGGGCAGCTGTGTGCACCACGTAAATAGCCACTACGATATACTAGACCAGAACGAGGCGGTGCGGTCTGTTCGCGAACGCACCTTCGAGCTCGCCGATTTCCTAATCAACGTAGTAGGTGTAGAATCGCTCGATGCTCAGTTCGAGGCCCGGGTCGGTATTCACAACAGCTGCCACGGACTACGGGGCCTCCGCCTAGGCCACGGCTCCGAGCGCGTGGGCGCCGACTTCAGCTACTACCGTTACCTACTCGGTATGGTCGAGGGTGTAGAGCTTGTGCCCCTAGACCGGGTGGATGAGTGCTGCGGCTTCGGCGGCACCTTCAGCGTCAATCAGCCGGAGCTCTCGACGAAGATGGGCCGCGACCGCCTGGCTGATCACCTGCGTAACGGCACCGAGGTGATCACGAGTGGGGATATGAGCTGCCTGATGCATATGGAGGGGCTGATTCGGCGGGAGCAGTTGCCGCTGCGGGTAATGCACGTGGCGGAGATCCTGAATAGCCGGGTTACCGCCGCCGGTGTGACTTCCCGTTAGGACTGGATAACTACCACAGAGAGCGCAGAGAACACAGAGGTGTACCTGAAGACGTCTCTGCGGCCCTCTGTGTACTCTGTGGTTTAAACCCAGCGCCGCCAGGCGCCTCCAACGTCAGCTCAAAGCTTCACCACCACTCCCAGGTTAAGCCGCGAGCTCTTGCCAATATACTCGCCCCCCAGCACATAAGCCCCGCCCGCCACCACCCCCAGCCACGGCACCACCGGCACGTAAACCGTACCCCCCAGCCGCCGCCAGCTACTCCCACTGCCCGCCGTAGCCGTCTGTACCGCCGAGCCCCCCTCCAGGGCAGTGACGAACTCTAGCCATCCCTCCACGTAGAAGTAGCGCGCGCCGTAGCCCGAGCGCAGTAGCAGGGGCCAGGTCGAGCGACTCTCGGGGGCAAACTGAAAATCAATACCCGACTGCGCGTGCAGGAAAAAGCCGTTGTCAAACTGGTACTGGTACACCAGCCGGCCCTGAAAGACAGTGGCCCGCTGCCCAATGGCGGCAATACCGGTGGTGGCATAGTCACCCACGGGGAAGCTCAGTCCCACGGCGGTGAACACCCGGTGAGTAGCGTTGCGGGTGGGGGATTCTAGGTTCATGTACTTGATCCATACGGAGGCGTCCTGGAGGCTACCGCGATCCTGGTTAGTGCGCAGGTAGGGCAGGGTGGCGACCAGGGCGGTCTGCTCGCTTAGGCCAGCTTCTAGAAACAGGCTATAGCTCGTGGTGATGATGTCGCGGTCTTCGGGTACGCCGCCCTCCCCGAAGTAGGTGCTGTAGTGCTCGCGGCTATAGGCCGGTGCTATCGTGAAGCTGCCCTTCTCTACGGGGAAGCCACCGATAGGACCCTGCCCGCGCACTACGCTACCGGCAAGTAGTAGCATGACCAAAGTGCCTGCCCTCCGCACCTGCGTGTAGCGCCCCCTTAGCCCAAGCTTTCTCATGGTGTAGCCTATCTTTGGCGGCTCATTCTACCCAACCCCCCTTTGAGCGATAGCCTGGTCATTATACCCACGTACAACGAACGCGAGAACATCGCGCGTATGGTGGATACGGTCTTCGCGCTGCCGCAACCCTTTCACCTGCTGGTGGTCGATGATGGCTCGCCCGACGGGACGGCCGATCTGGTACGTGAGTTACAACAAAGGTATCCCGACACACTACACCTGCTGGAACGGGCCGGAAAGCTGGGATTGGGCACCGCCTACCTCGATGGCTTCCGCTGGGGACTCAAGCGACCGGAGCAGTACCAGTATTTCTTCGAGATGGATGCCGACTTCAGCCACACCCCAGCCGATCTGATCCGCCTACGCGCTGCCTGTCACGACGGGCCGGGGGACGTAGCCGTGGGCAGTCGCTACACCCGGGGCGGCAGCGTGAAGAACTGGCCGCTCGACCGCATCATTCTCTCCTACGGGGCAAGCCTCTACACCCGCATGGTAACCTGGATGCCCGTCAAGGATCCCACGGCGGGCTTTATGTGCTACTCCCGCCCGGTACTGGAGGCAATGGATTTCAATAAGATCCGCTTCATCGGCTATGCTTTCCAAATCGAAATGAAGTATACGGCCCGTAAGCTGGGCTTCAAGATCGTGGAGGTACCCATCACCTTTACCGACCGGGTGGCGGGCAAGAGTAAGATGCACAAGTCGATTATTCGGGAGGCGGTGTTTGGGGTGCTGAGTCTCCGGCTGAGATAACCGTTGGACGCTTTAAAAGCGTCCAACGGTTCAGCAGCGTCCAACGGTTCAGCAGCGTCCAACGGTTTAGCGCTGCTCCACCAATGCCACCCAGTCCCCCTCCCCCGGCGGCACCAGGCTTACCACCCCATCACTGGCCACCACCCGCTCCCCCTTATCAATCAACTCGCCGCCCTCCCGCGGATCGTACCAGCGCACGCTAAACTCTCCCTCCGCCCCGCTCAGATCGAGTTTCGCCGGCTGACCGAAGGGCGTAGCTACGGCGTACACCTCTCCGCGCTTGGCGAAACAGAATTGCTGCTCGCCGGCTGTCAGCTCGTTGTGGGCGTGCATATCCCAGAAGGGCAGGTGATCGCGGAAGAACTCCCGGGCGTGGGCCGTCCAGCGGTAGGCGCGTTCGCGGGTACGCCAGTCTTCGAGGTTGAGGTCATTGTTGGGGCTGCGGGCGCCGTAGTACCATTCGGCTCCTGCACCGCCGGCCAGGAGGTTACCCCAGAGGGCCAGGGCGCGCAGGCTGTCCTGATTGTTGGGTACGGCATCGTCGGGATCGAGGCCACGCCACCAGGGGCCGATCTCGTCGAGGGTGATGATCCAGGGGGCACCGGCCTCGGCACTCAGGTTTAGCCACTCCGCGGTCACCTCGTTGGTGTTCCAGGGCCAGCCGAGCTGGAGGGAAAGCCCGTCGAGGTCGCCGTCGCCCAGCAGCGGACGGTAGATCTCCGCGAAGGCCTCCTCCCCCGGGTGGGTGTGTAGCACCACATAATTTTGGTAGGGGTCGTTGTCGGCAAACCACTCGATCACGGCGCGCTGCTGGTCGTTGTCCTGGGCGGTCTCGGACCAGTTATTGGGGCCGTTTTCCTCGCCCAGGTTCCAGGTCACGGCGCGGTGGTGGCCGAAGCGGGCCACGAGCTCGCGGAAGTACAGCCGGCGCTGCGGACCGGTATCGCCCCCATCCAGCAGCGTCTCGTTCTCCGTCTCGTTAAGCACGAAGTGCAACATCATCCCCAGGCTATCGGCGTGGTCGAAGACAATCTCCCACTGCTCCAGCTTGCTCACGTCGAAGCGGCTGTAGTCATCGTGACTCGTATAGGGCCACACGTCCTTGCCGTCGCCGTTGATGTTCATGGTCAGGAAGTAGAGGCTGTTCACCCCGGCACCGTGGAGGTAGTTGATGCCGCCGATGAGGCCCTTTCCTTTTCCGTTCCAGGCGGGGTCGCCGGTGCGGTAATCTGGCAAGTGGGCGGCGTACGCGTGGAGTCCCTCGGCCTTACTCTCCCCGTCGCGGAAGTCGTCACTATGCCGGTACGTCCCGTCGAAGTCGGCGTAGGCCAGCAGGTTTTCCGGACTGTTGACGCCGGTTTTGATGAAGTAGTCGCCACTTTCCGCCCAGCGCAGGTAGCGGGGGTGATCGCGGATCAGGCGGCCGGTCTCCCCGGGGTTGGCGGGGCCGGCGTAGAAGCCACCGGTATAGCGCTCCACGACTTTGGTTGCACCGGCGTCCCCGCCCAGGTAGGCGTTTTTGCCCTCCACGAGCTGACCGGTGTAGCTCCACTCCCCCTCGCGGTCGGGGCGGAAGCGTACCTGCCAGGTACTTCCTTGGGTAGCCCCCGTGTACCCCGCCCGCCCGTCGGCCGCGTAGAAAGCCGGCACAGTGAGCTGTCGATCCCCATTGGAGAAAGTGACGTCGAGACGGTAGTCGGTGAAGGGGTTAGTTTCCGCCTGCTCACCGGTCTGGGGGCCGGGGAAGGTCAGGGTCATCTCCTGCCACTTGGCTACCTGGGGTAGGATAGACTCGACGGCGGTGCGGCAGGTGGTGAGGGCAAGGGCGAGGAGTAGCAGCGGGGGGAAGCGCACTGGGGGTGGTTTCCGGTAAACTTAAGCAAACTCGGCAGACGAGCCTTACCGCTCGCTCGGGGCGAGCGATAAGGAACTCGGCTGACGAGCGTCCCCGCTCTGGGGGGTACCGTACAACTCCATCCAGCGATGCATTTCCCAGAGCATGTGAAGGATGCTTTCCTCGGCGGCGTAGCTGTGGTCTTCGTAGGGCAGCAGGCAGAGGCGAGCGGTCTTGCCGAGGTTATCCAGGGCAGTGAACATGCGCTTGCTCTGCACGGGGTAGGTGCCGCTGTTGCTGTCGTCCTCGCCGTGGATGAGCAGCAGGGGGCTATCGATTTTATCGGCGTGCACGAAGGGGCTGAGGCGCACGTAGGTCTCCGGTACCTGCCAGAAGGTGCGCTCCTCGGCCTGGAAACCGAAGGGGGTGAGGGTACGGTTGAAGGCCCCGCTGCGGGCGATGCCCCCGGCAAACAGATCGGTATGGGCCAGGAGGTGGGCGGTCATGAAGGCCCCGTAGCTGTGACCGCCGACGAACACGCGGTCGGGATCGGCCACTCCGCTATCGACCAGTTTGCGCACCGCGGCCTCGGCGTTCATACGTACCTGCTCGATGAAGGTCTCGTTGGGCTCCTCCTCGCCCTCGCCGACGATGGGCATGGCGAAGTCGTCGAACACGGCGTAGCCCGCCGCCAGGAAGGGCAGGGGAGACAGCGGACTGATGCGCCGAAACTGATGGGCACTGCTGGTGACCTGTCCGGCCTTGTCGGCATCCTTGTACTCCTGGGGGTAGGCCCACATGAGGATGGGCAGGGGGGCATCGACGCCGGCCCGGAAGCCCTCCGGGGTGTGGAGCTCGCCGCTGAGCTGTACGCCGTCCTCCCGCTCGTAAGCTACGAGCTCGTACTGGGTGTGCTGTAGCTGGGGGTAGGGATGGGGGAAGTTGGTCACCCGAATTTCGGCACCGGTGATGAGGTGGCGGAGGAAGAAGTTGGGTCGTTCGTTGCTCTGCTCACGGGCCAGCAGGAAGTAGTTCGGATCCTGGTCGAGGAAGAACAGGGGGCGCTCGAAGTAGGGCGGGGTAGACTCCCAGAGGCGCGTTTTGGCCTTTGTGACCAGGCTCAGCGCATCGACGAAGGGGCGCGGACCGTCGGGGCTATGGCCGTTGCCGACCATGATCAGGGTCTCGCCATCATCGCGCGTCAGCAGTACGCTATGGTCGCTGGGCAGGGAGGTAGTGATCACGCTGCCCGGGTCGTTGTAGTTGTCCTCCCAGTTGTGATCGAAGAGCACTTCCGGCTCCCGGCTCGGATCGTCAGGGTACCACCTTCGGGTGACCTGCCGGCGGGTGGCCCACTCCCAGTCGATGGCGATGGCCAGGTCGCCGCGCCCCCACCGTAGGGCTCCGAAGCGGAGGGGGAGTTTGATGCTGGGCTGCGGATTGCCGGTGAAGGGGGCCTCCAGGTAGTAGAGTTGTTCGCGGTAGTCGGCCAGGTTCCGGGGGTCGCCGCCGTCGAGGGCCTCGGTCCAGTAGAGCTGGGCGGGGTGGTCGCTGCGCCAGCTATACCGTCGCGGCTGTGTGATCACGGCCCCGAAGGCGGGCGGCAGGTGCTCTACGGTGGGCCGCTCGGTAAGCTCGCGTACCACGTAGCCTTCACGGTCAAGCAGTTGCACCTTATCGGCAAACTTATCGTAGGGAACATTGAAGCTGAAGGGCTCCACCACGTAGGTGATCACGAAGTATTCGCCGCTGGGGGAATCGCCGAGTCCGGCAATGATCCCCGGCTCCGCCCACGCTTTTTCCTCCCCGGTATCCAGGCGATGCATGTATAGCTGTCCGGTGGCGTAGTAGCGGAAGAGCGCCACGTCGTACTCGTTCTCCAGCAGGTTGGTGTAAGTGCGGTTGGCCCCTTCCTTACCGGAGGAGTCCTGTACGGTGGGTCCGGTGACGGATTTCGTCCGCTCCGGTTTTATCTCACCGGCGATGCGGCGCTTGATGAGAAAGCGGTCATTACCGATAAAATCGTAGGGCACCCCACCCAGGCTGTTGTTTATATTGGCCTCCCCTACAGCATAACACTCGCGGCTGTTGCGGTTGGCGGTCCAGAGCTGAAGGCCGTGCTCCGTGACCAGACAAAAGGCGACCTGCAGACCATCCGGCGACCAGGTAAAGTAGCGGTAGCTGCCCTCCTCGGGGAGCCCGATAAAGTGGTGGTCCTCCCCGGTCGAGAGTTGGTGCAGCCGCGGGTCATGGAAGCCGCGCGTCCCGTAGGGGGTAAAGGTGTCGGGATTGATCTGCCGGCCGGCCAGTTTCACCTTCGGCTCCTTTAGCTCCTCGATGCTGGGGTACATCGGCCGGTCCGCGATCACGATGAAGTCCGGGTCCGGCCCAAACAGCATCAGCGGATCGGGCTTTAGGTTGACGAGGTCGGCGATAGGCTGGGGGGGGCGTTGGTAGGTCAATCCTCCTGATCGTAAGCAGCGTCCTGTGTATCGATGACCATATTGGTGATCGTGTAATCGCCGAATTTTTCGAAGTGGTTGAAGGCCAGGTTAGCGGGCCAGGCCTTATCGTCCTCGACCCACTCGGAGAGCAGGTTCTCAAGGATGGGCATGAAGTTCTTTTCCAGCCAGTCCTCGACTTCCTCCATCTCATCGAAGTCGGGTAGTAGGTAGACGGTCGTCAGGTCGGAGGTATCGTCGAAGTCGATCTCTTCTTCCAGGCTAGCGTCCTCGCGAATGGCCCAGCGGAGTAAGGCTTCGCTCGGAGTGAGGATGAGCGCGTAGCGGTTGATGTCGAACAGTTCCATATGGGCAGTCTTGTGGGAGTGGTAACGTTTTGGGCGGGGGGGGATGTTTGCGGGATGTGGGGGGCTACCTACAGGATGTGTTGATGCCCAGCACGTAATTTTGCACCACCTGAATCTGGGGCGCGGCCTGTGCACCGTCAAAGCCGGAAATGGCATCATCCCGCAGCTCGGTGGCGGCGTAGTCCGTGAGTTGTTTGGCCAGGGGCACGTAGCTCCAGTGCCAGTGTTCCTCCTCGTAGCCGGTGGGGCGGGCGTCTCCCTTGGGGGTGTAGGGCTGACAGAAGCCGTAGTCGGCGGCGTGGGTGGTTAGCCAGTTGTAGATCTTCTTACCCTCGCCGGCCTCGAAGTAGTCATTGGTCAGCGCATTGAGGTCAATGTCGGTGCCCCAGTGGTGGCGGCTAGTACCGGGCATGGAGGAGTAGCGCAGGATGGCCCGGGCCCGGTCGGCGGGATCGGGGTACACCTCGTCGGCCTTTTCGGTGCCCTCCAGTAGCCGTTCACCGCGCCACTTGGCCTCCCATATCTGCTTCTGGCGGGCGAAGTTGCGGGTGGCAGACACGATCACAAGTTTCACCCCATCGGCATCGGCCGCCGCGTACATCCGCTCGAAGGCCGCGTAGGTATCGCGGTGCAGTAGGTAGGGGTCACCGTCGGTGTAGCGGTCGGCCACCGGCACAAAGTCGGGGTGCTCGGCGGGGTCGAATTTCCCGGTAATGTAGGCGTAGCTCGGAATAGCGGGGATGCTGTCAACACTGATGGGCGGGGCCGCAGGTGCAACGGAAGTGGCGGCGGGCGGAGCTGGCGGAACGGGAGCGCCACAGGCCAGTAGCAGCAGTAGGATAGTAGACAGGAAATTCATAAGCCGCTAAGGTAGTTGCCGCACACCTACTTCGCTACCACCGCCGAGAGCTTCATGAGAAAGTATACCTCGAAGCCCGTGTATACCAGGTAGAGCCAGAAGAAGGGCACGATGAAGAGTTTATTGCCCGGTGCTCCCAGCAGCACGTAGCCCACCACCAGCATACCACACAGCAGCATCTTTACCATCGTCAGCCCCAGGAACACGTTGCTGAATAGCATCCGGTTCTCCGCACCTGCGCTCCGCCGCCCTAGAAAGAACAAGGCCACGCAGATGAACGCAAAGACCAGTCCCGTGGCGATCGTGAAGGGCACGGCGTAGTCGATCGCCAGCAGCCAGTGGCACAGGAACGCGCCCAGTGCTGCCAGTCCACTTACGGCCGCCAGTAGCCCGAAGAATCGCGAGGTGAGCATTTCACAAAAGTACGATGCGGCTTGCAGCCGCGCCGTGCCGCGCAACTTGCAGTTGCGACGGCTTCAGTAGTCCGCGTAAACCACTTCGATATACGCTAACAGATCAGCACACTCCTCGTCCGTTAGATCCGGATAGATGGGCATCACCGTAGGTTTCCAGTCGTTCCAAACCGCGATGGCCCGGGGGTGCCCCTCCCCAATTAGTTTCTGGCTCTGTCGGATCTAGGTATATAGGTCTTCGCGGGGGTGAGGCCAGCGAAGCCCTACGTGCCTACGGCACTACAGGCTCCGCTGGGGAGGGCTCCCCTTCCAGGGAAGCTAGAGATCGCGCTGCGTTTCATAGCTACCGTTCCTGAAAGGGGCACTTTTACAACCGCCACCCCACCAATATACCCAGCCGCACATCCGTAGCCATCAGTACCCCAATGGCCCGTTGATAGAGTGCCTGCTCCCCGTCCCCACCACCGAAGGAAACGGCCCGGCCCAGTCCGGCATTCAGCTCGAAGACGAAGCCACTCGGAGCCACCCACTTGTGGCCGGCCATGATGCCTAGCGCCGCCCGCCCGCTGGTCACCCGCTCGTCGGTATCGCGGTCGATGCCGGTGAGCCGCCCAAGCTTACCGTAGCCGCCCACGAAGAAGCGATCCATGCCCTCGCGCGGGGCAAAGTAGTAGCGGTACTCGGGGATGAGGCGAAGGTTGCGGTAGCTGTACTCGTCCTTATCGTCGAATGAAATTCCTAGCCCGGAGTAGCCCGCCCCGATGGACACTGCCGACTGCGCCCCGAGAGGAAATTCTGCCGCTAGACCCAGCCCCCCGAAGATGGCCGAGCCGGCATTGAGTTTGGCGTCGACCTGCGCGGTGGCGGTCAGGGAGGCCAGGAAAAGGAAGAGAATGGGAAGTAATGTTTTCATGGGTGTTGAATTGCTTGGGTTGTAGGTTCAAATGTATTTCCGGTGCTGATCTGAATACGGTTTGTGACTGAGTTTAACCGGAGATTAGGACGTGCGTTAGCAAGGGGTTAATGTTAGGGCCTCGAAGCGTGCCTTGTGCGCAGCGCTTGGGACCTTTGAGCGTCCGGTCGAATCCCCAACCAGCAACCCCGAATCACCTACCTTCACCCCATGCCCACCCCCCTCCAGCTCAGCCCGGAATTCAACTACGCCCTGGAGCGGATGGAGGCCGGCCAGCACCTATTTATCACCGGGCGGGCCGGCACTGGCAAGTCAACTTTGCTACAGATATTCAAGCGCAGCACCCGCCGCAATGTCGTAGTCCTGGCCCCCACCGGCGTAGCGGCCCTCAACGTAGGCGGACAGACCATCCACTCCTTCTTCAACTTCCCCCCGCGGCTCCTACAGTCCAAGGACGTGCGCCCCAATCGCCGCAACCGCCGCCTGTTCATGAACCTCGAAACCCTGGTGATCGACGAGATCAGCATGGTACGCGCCGATGTGATGGAGGCCATCGACTACGCCCTGAAACTCAACCGGGAAAACGGGGAGCCCTTCGGGGGAGTGCAGTTGATCCTGTTCGGTGATTTGTTTCAGTTGCCACCGGTGGTAAGTAGCCAAACGGAGCGGGAGTTCTTCAGCCTACGCTACGCCAGCCCCTACTTCTTCAGTGCCGATGCGCTGGACCACATCGACCTGGAGATGATCGAGCTAGAGAAGGTGTACCGCCAGGACAGCCGCCACTTCCTACGCCTGCTAGAAAGCATCCGCAACGCTACCGTCGACCGCGAGGAGCTGGCCGACCTCAACGCCCGCTGCCTGCCCGACTTCCAGCCGCCGGAGGGGGAAAGCTACCTCACCCTGGCCGCCCGTAACGCTACGGTGAGCAAGATCAACGCCACGGCCCTAGCCGAGCTCGATACCCCCGAGCAGCTCTACACGGCCGAGGTGAAGGGCAACTTCCCCGAAAAGCTCTTCCCCGTACCGCAGCTGCTCAAACTCAAAGTCGGTGCCCAGGTGATGACGCTACGCAACGACCCCGACCGCCGCTTCGTCAACGGTACCATCGGCACCATCACCCAGTGCAAGCCGGAGTCGGTCAAGATCGAGATCGTCGAAAACGGTAAGCCCGTAGAGGTGGAGGTGGAGTACGATGAGTGGGACATCATCCGCTACACCGCCGATACGGCCGACATCCGCAAGATCGCCACCGAGACCCTGGGTACCTACCGTCAGCTACCCGTGCGCCTGGCCTGGGCGGTTACCATCCACAAATCGCAGGGCAAAACCTTCGATAAGATCATCGTGGACCTGGGCCGCTCGGGAGCCTTCGAGCACGGGCAGACCTACGTAGCCCTGAGCCGCTGCCGTACCCTGGAAGGAATCGTCCTGCGCCAGCCCCTAGGGCTACGTGACGTGCTGGTGGACCCGGAGGTGGTGCAGTTTTACGAGGGGCGGCGGTGAGGGACTAAAGCAGGGCCTCGTAGATCCGGTAGTTCTCCGCATCGAAGCACACGAAGTATACGTCCCTGATGGACTCAGCGGTAAAGTCGCGTACCGCCCGTACCGCCACCTCCGCCGCCCGCCGCTTCGGAAAGCCGTATACGCCGGTGCTGATATTCGGAAAAGCAATGGAATGTGCACCCTGCTGTTCCGCGAGCGCCAGGGAGTTGAGGTAGCAGTTGCGTAGCAGTTCATCCTCATTTCTATCACCTCCATTCCAGACGGGCCCCACCGTGTGGATGACTTGCTTAGCGGGTAGCCGACCGGCGGTGGTGATCACGGCCTCCCCCGTCTTACAGCCGCCCTGCCGTGCGCGTATCTGCCGGCATTCGGCAAGGATATCCGGTCCGCCCGCCCGGTGAATGGCCCCGTCGACGCCCCCACCCCCGAGAAGGCTGGAATTGGCGGCATTGACGATGATATCTACGGTGAGGGTGGTGATATCGGTCTGGAGGAGATGAAGCTGCATCACACTTGTAGTTTAGCTAGGCGGGCATTCACCTGCGCCACGTTGAATTCTTCCGGATCGTAATCACCACCCACCCACTCCAGCAGGTCCGCACTATCCTCCTTTTCCGGGTGTTGCAACGCCTCCAGCAGCATATAGTAGCCGCCCACGCCGCCGCAGTCCTCGGGTGGGCAGGCGCGCTTGCCCTTTATACACTGCACCTGTCTTACATCGGGGCCCCCCACCCCCGATGACGAAGCCCCCTGCTGAGCCGGCAGTACCTTTTCCAGCAGGATCTCATGCTCCCAGCCGTCGCCGAAGTCGTAGGCGTAGCTGATTTTATGTTTAGGTTTTTGCATCAGGATATTGAGGGTAAGGCCTGCATAATCCTCAAACTCGCTGTAGGGATCATCATCGGCCGGTCCGTAGGTACCCATGGCCGTCTGGAAGGCGTGCAGGTGGCCGTTGTGCCAGCCCATGGCCTCCTGGATGACGTAGTGTAGGTCCGCCAGCTCGATCCCGGCCGGTACAATGAGGCGGCGCCAGATCGGCGGACGAATACCCTGCAGCGTCACCTTGATCTGGTAGCGGCCCTGGGGGACTTCAAAGTCGGCATCGGTCAGATTTTGACCGGCAAACATACTTGCCATCCCTCCACTCATATCTTCGACCATCCCCTCCCAAAGCTTCAATAAGTAAGCGGAGGCGTCCGGAAATTCGGACTCCCCGGCGGGGGGCTGCCAGGTGTGGGGCAACAGACGGCCGGCCTGCATCTCGCCCTGGACGAGGTTGCTGAGGAAATAGGCGAGCCGGGAGTCCTCGTAGTCGGTCACCTGGTCAAGTAGCAGCAGCCGCTCCAGACTCTGCAGCAGGTAGTAGCGCTCCAGGCGGGCGGTGTAAACCGTCAGGCACATCCGCTCCAGCGTAAGGTATTCCAGCAGGGACAGGGCGCGGTCACGGGGTAGGTCGACCACCCCGTGGGGGTCGATGGGCTGTCCCCAGTCCGCCGTGTATTCCACGACGGCCTCGGGGGAGGGCAGTAGCTGCACCTGGAGCGATTGCAAAAGCAGACTGTCTGGGTGCGTATTGATCAGTTCGTCTACGGTAGCGATGAGTTGTTCGACCTTACCCGACGCAGTGAGCTGCTCGAGGCGTTCGGCTACCTCTTGCGGCAGGTTTTTATGATCGGCCTCCGGGTCGATACGTAACCCAAGCTCCTTACCGATCTGGCGTAGCGTATCCCGTAGCTGGTCTTCGTCTACGGGTTCAATAGTTAACTCATCCACCAGTTGCCGGAAGACGGCGGCGTACATAATTTCGTGGGTGGGGTAAGGCGTCTGGCCGCCAATTAGTCCCTCGTCCAGCCCGGCATCTTCGAAGTCCACCACCGCGTTCCAGAGCGCCAGCAGCAGCTCGTCGTAGGCGGGGTCCAGAGAAGTAGGGGGTTCCAGGTCGGGATCGGTCTCGAGCAGGTCGAAGTAGTCGACGTAGCTCGTGTAGGCCTGGAGCAGCTGGGTTTGGATAAGATCACTCTGGTCAATCGCGGACTGGCCGGCGGCACGTAGGGTATCGTAGAGGTGTTGCATAGGTAGATTCTCTAAGGGGGCGGGGTCGCCGGTGCGTTATACGTAGAACTAAGCGGGGGGCCGGTCGTTCACACCCTGAATCGCTGTTGTCCCACATAACTTTGTTCATGCGTACCCACTTCGATGTCCTCATTATTGGCGGCAGCTACGCCGGCCTCTCCGCCGCCATGGTGCTGGGCCGCTCGCTGCGCCATACGCTCATTATCGACGGCGGCGACCCTTGCAATAAGCGCACCCCCCACGCGCACAATTTCATCACGCAAGACGGGGACCCCCCGCTGGAGATTGCCGCCCGGGCGCGCGAGCAAGTATTAGCCTATGCGCACGTTAGCAGGATCGAGGATCAGGCGACGGAGCTGAGAGGAGCGGATGGGGCATTTACGGTCAGCACGGCCGCAGGCACCAGCTATACCGCCAGGAAGGTGGTCTTCGCTACCGGCCTGCACGATGGCCTGCCGGACATTCCCGGCGTACTGGAGTGCTGGGGCAAAACCGTTATCCACTGTCCCTACTGCCACGGCTACGAGTACCGCAGCGAGCCTACCGGTCTGCTGCTTAATAACGACCACGTCCCCTTCATGACCCGCCTGATCGGTAACCTGACCGATGAGCTTACGCTATTTACTAACGGTCCTGCCACCTTCGACGTGGCCGAGATCGAGGCGCGTGGGGTAGGGGTGCTACAGGAGCCGATTAGGGAACTGGAGCACGATGGGGGCGATCTACGGGCCGTCTGTCTGGCGGATGGTACGGCCGTACCCCTTACTGCCCTCTACCTACACCCCCACCTCAGTCAGAAGTGCCCCCTGCCGGAAGCCATTGGGTGCACCCTCAATGAAGACGGGTTCCTACAAGTTGACGACTATGGTCTCACCACCGTACCGGGCATCTATGCCGCCGGTGACTGCACGACCATGCTCCGCTCAGTGGCTTACGCTACCGGCAGCGGCAATAAGGTCGGCGCCATGGTCAATGCCGGCCTACTACTATAGTACCGGCCCAGTCCAGGACAATGCTGCCTCCGGCAGCGGCAGCAACATGCAGCCTCCGGCTGCGCTGGAACTACCCCATACTCACAACCCCTCCACCACATAGGGCCACCCCTCAAACTGCGCCGCTCTCGCCGCCGTCACATCCACCGTCCGCGGCCAGCACTCGAAGGTCACCGTACGCCCCACCGGGTCGAAGCGAATGAAGCCGAAACCCGCCCCGTGGTCCGGCTGATCGGGATTGGCGTAGGCCAGCATGGTGATAGGGTTATTGAAGCCGTCGCGGTACTCGCCTAGCCAGGGAAGGTCCACCCCCTCGCGCGCATTCGGCCCGGCCTGCTCGCTGGCCGGCCACCACCAGCGGCTGTAGTAGTTGTTGACGATGGCGGGCACCAAGAAGGCGTAGGGACCGTCGTTAAAGTCGTCGATACCGTGATGAATTATGGTTGCTAGGTGCTGATCGCCGCCAATGTGGACGGCATTCGCATTTTTGATGAGGCGTAAGGCCTCATTACGCCCCGTCTGCGGCCAGCCGTTGGAGTCCATATCGGCGTGCAGACGGTTGTCGAGCTGGCCGTGGATATGGGCCCCGTTAGCAAAGCCGGTTTGGGAAAGGACTGCCTTCATGGGCTTCACCGCACCTGCGTCCCTGCCCCACTGCTCCAGAAAAGCGAGTTGCCGCTCGCCGAGTAGCTCCAGACCGGCCACGTCGACGCTCTTTGGGTCGTAATCTGGGTTACGGATGTGATCCGGTCGGGGACCCTGCTGCGGAATCTTGTCTTTAGGACCGGACTTGAACTTACGGTCCTCGATGATGGCAAAGTCCACCGAGCCCAGGGGGTAGTCCGTGTAGTACACGCCGATACCCTGCTCCACCGGGGTAGGATCGTAGGGGTCGGGGAGGTGGCTGGTCTGGGCGCGCTCGACCATCTTCACGTAGTCGGGGTCGTAGTAGTACCCACCGTCGTCGCCCTCTACGCGCTCGGCTTTCTTACCGCCCTCGCCCCAGAGGTTGCCCTGCCCGATGTCGTGGTCGTCGGGGATGCTGACCATGGGCCGGTGGCGAAACACCTCCCGAAACTGCTTACCGAACAGCAGCCAGGCTGCCGTATGCTCCTTGTGAAAGTACGACTGATCGCCGGCGAAGAATACCAGGTCCGGGTCCAGCGCATTAATGTTGCGCACGTACTCCTCGCGGCCACCGATGTCCTTACTGGAGTTGCAGCTTAGGGCGGCCATGGTGACCTCCTCGCCCATGGGCGGTACGTGACGGATGGTGCCCCCGAACGTAGCTCCGTTCTCGTGCCGCAGCCGGTAGGGGGTGTCCTCATTTTCCGGCCAGTCCTCCGCGCGGAACACGGCGTGCCAGCCGATCTCATTCACCTCCTGCTTACCGTATTCCTGCCACGCGCCGTCACGCTCGAAGTCCAGGTACACCGTGCGGGACTCGGCGGGGTAGAGGGGGTAGAGCTGGGCGGAGAGCTTCAGTATGCCACCGGCCACGGTGTAAGCTCCGAAGGCTACGATAGAGTCGCGGCCAATTTTCAGGTTGGTGATGTGGCTGGCATCGCGGGTCCACCAATCGTTGGTGGCCAGTACGTCCAGGCTGTCAAAGGGGGCACGCTCGTAAATTGCGTCGGGTTGCACGTCGGTCACGTCGGCCTGGGGGGCGCGTGCGCAGGTGCAGAGGTTAAGGAGTAGGGGAATTAATGTGCAAAAGGATGAATGGGGCGTACGGAGGAGATAGCGCATGGCAGTGACCTAATGGGTGAAAGGTGATTGGGTTACGGTGCTGCTACTCCCCCCGAAACTGCATGTAGTGCCGGTCCAGCTTCTCCGAATCCTTGTAGTAGGCGCGCATGTCCGTCAGCTCGGACTTGAGCCGGTCGACCACCTCGGCGTACTCCGGATCATCGTACACGCTCTGCAACTCCCGCGGATCGGCCTTGCGGTCGTAGAGCTCCCACTCATCTACATCGTCGTAAAAGTGTACCAGCTTATAGTCCTCGGTCACGATGCCGTAGTGGCGTTTGACCATGTGCACGGCGGGGTACTCGTAGTAGTGGTAGTAGACGCCGTTGCGGGTCCAGGAGGAGGTGTCGCCGGTCAGCAGCGGCATGAGGCTCTCGCCCTGCATATCGTCGGGCTGAGGCAGGCCGGCGGCGGCGAGGAAGGTCTGGGCGAAGTCGAGATTCTGCACCATTTCGGAGCTACTCGAACCAGGCTCCACCACGCCGGGCCAGCGTACCAGTAGGGGCGTCTTGAAGCTCTCGTCGTAGATGAAGCGCTTATCGAACCAGCCGTGCTCGCCCAGGTAGAAGCCCTGGTCGGAAGTATAGACCACGATGGTGTTTTCGGCCAGGCCGCTCTCATCGAGGTAGTCCAGCAGGCGGCCTACGTTGTCGTCGACCAGAGAGATACAGGCCAGGTAGTCCTGCATGTAGCGTTGGTACTTCCAGCGCATCTTCTCCTCGTCGGTCATGGTGGGCCAGTTTGCCTCGAAGTCGGTCGCGATCTTATCCAGGGTGGGCTTGTAGGCGGCCTGCTGCTCCGGGGTGGCGCGGTTGTAGGGGCCGTAGAAGCCGTTGTCGTACTGTTCCATGTTCGGCTTCAGCTCATCACCCATGGCGGCCTGTACTTCGGGGTACACCTTGCTGTCGTGGCCGTACTGCATGTGGTCCAGCAGATTCATCTCCGCGGTGTGGGCCGCCGTGCCGCGCCCGCTGTAGTCGTCGAAGAGGGTAGGGGGCTCGGGGAAGGTTTTTTCGTAGTACTCGGCGAAACGCTCCGGCGTGGGCCACCAGGGCCTGTGGGGGGCCTTGTGCAGGTACATCATCATGAAGGGCTCCTGACCCTGCCCATTTTCCTTGAGCCAGTCGAGCGTCACGTCGGTGATGATCTCGGTGGCGTAGCCTTCGATGGTAGTATCGCCCCGCGGGGTGATGAAGTCGGGGTTGATGTAGTTACCCTGCCCCGGCAGGATCATAAAGTCGTCCACCCCCTTCGGATTATTCCCGAAGTGCAGCTTGCCGAACATCGCCGTCCTGTACCCCCCCTGCTGAAACAGCTGCGGAAAGGTGGTCTGCGTCGTATCGAAGGGCATGCGGTTATCGATCTTTCCGTTGAGGTGGCTGTGCTTGCCAGTTAGGATCACGGCCCGCGAGGGGGCACAGATCGAGTTGGTCACGCAGGCGTTGCTAAACAGCATCCCCTCGTCAGCCAGCCGGTCGATGTTGGGCGTCTCGATCAGCCGGTCGTCGTAGGCCGAGATGGCTTGGTAGGCGTGGTCGTCCGACATGATGAAGATGATGTTGGGCGGGCGGTCCTGGTCGGCGGCGGGGCGTTCGGTGGCCGTGGTATTGCCGCAGGCGGTGAGCAGGGCGGCCAGGAGCAGCAGCAGGGGCAGGCGGTGCATGACGATCGGTTGGTTAGGGGGAAAGATACGGCGGGGCCGCGGGTGCGGGGGGATGGGTGAATCCCCGACTGAGTAACTTTGAGGGGCAGCTCAGTTGTCGGTATTAGTTCCTATTTTGCGTGAAAATTTCACGCCATGCTGATCCGATTCGTGCTCAACAACTTTCTCTCCTTCGGCCAGGAGAGGGAATTCAACATGCTACCCTACGAGCGATACGGTAAGTTGCTCCACCACAAGTATGATCTGGGCGGTGTGGAAGTCCTAAAGTTGGCGGCAATCTACGGAGCTAATGCTGCGGGGAAATCAAATTTGATTAAGGGACTAGGCTTTCTTTATGAGATGATTCAACTCGAACAAATTCCTATAAACATCCACGGATGGACATTTGAATTGAACGATGATTTAGATAGTCAACCCTTTTCAATAGCTATAGAATTCAAGACGGAAAATCATACCTTCGTCTATGCTGTTAAACTACGCAACGGAACGATTGAAGTTGAAGAGCTCTATGAATCTGGGTTGGGCAAAGTCAATGACCAACTCATCTACGAAAGAACAACCCGAGCAGAGGGCCATTCAATAAATTTTAAAGAGTCTTTTTATGGTTCAGAAAAAAATAAGTTACTACAGGAATTATTGGAAAAAAGCCTTTTAAGAAAAAACAAGCCAGCCCTCAAATTTCTATCTACTTTGGGGGTGAATGAATTAAGCGAAATTAACGAAGCGGTTCACTGGTTTGAGCATACGCTGCATATTGTCACTCCAGAACAACCTGCCAGGGCGCTGGCTTATTTTTTTGATCGTGATGAAAATCTTCTCCTGTTTGCGAATGATGTCATGAAGTCATACGATCTAGGTGTGGACGGAGTGTATGTCGCTAAATCTGGATTGGAAGATTTTTTCGCCCAAGATGAAACCGGAAAGGTCAGTGAAATAAAGGACCATCTTAGTAAAGCAGGAACGGGTGTAGTAACTATGTCAGACAGTTCTGGAAATGAGTATACATTCATAGAAGAAGAAAGAGGATCAATCAGCGTTCATCAACTGCAAATAGAGCATTCTTCAGCTACGCAGAAATCCAAATTATTTAGTCTTGATCAAGAATCTGACGGTTCAAAAAGGCTAGCGCATTTTGCGCCTGTTTTCTACGATATCATAAACAAGCCAGTGGTCTATATAATAGATGAGATTGAACGAAGTTTGCATCCTAGCTTAACAAAGGCGCTCATTCATAAATTTGGCCAGGATGCGCATACTATGGGGCAACTTATTTTCACCACACACGACTCGAACCTCCTTGATCAGAGTATACTCCGCCGCGACGAAATATGGTTTGCTGAAAAGGACCAGTCTGGTCAAACGGATCTCTACTCTTTAAGTAAGTTCCGTGAACACCACACCATCGATATCCAGAGGGGATACCTCAACGGCCGCTACGGTGGCATTCCTTTTACCGGTAATCTGGAGGCGCTAAACTGGCACGAGTATGATCCTGCTACGTAGAGATCGCGCCTTCAAACGGGAACCCCCTTCGGAAGATGCTAAAAAGTTTGTCATCATCTGCGAGGGAATTGAGCGGGAAGGACGGTACTTTGAATACTTCCGTGCGCTCGATTCAAGGGTTGATGTGGAGATTGTCCGGCCGCTTCCGGAGCAAGATAACTCACCCATCGGATTATTTTATGCCTTTGAGCTTCTGCAGCAGCCCACTACAGAGGGCGGCTATCCAAAGGAAGGTACGTGTAGTCGAAGGTGATGAGGTTTGGTTCGTGATCGACACCGATAAATGGGGAGACAAGATCGACGAGCTTAGGAACGCTGCAAGGGAAAGAGGCTACTCCATTGCCCAGAGTAACCCTTGTTTCGAGGTCTGGCTCTACTATCACTTTTACCACAACAAGCCTGATTTTGACGGAAAAGCAGGTAGTAAAGCCTGGAAAAACTTTGTCAATCAGGCAGTCCCCGGTGGTTTTGACAGTAGCAAGCATCCCATTTACCTAGGGGATGCCAATCGGAATGCTGCTTACACCTACGAGACCAACGACCTAGGTGCTCCAGCACTCGCCACGACCCAGCTTTTTGAGTTAGGGGAACGACTCCATGGTCTACTCAAACACAAACTAGAGACCGCGCGGCACAAACTACCACCGCTGCCGCACTAACCCCACGCTTAAAAGCGATATCACGCGGGTAGTACTACGCCGCCGCACCCGCGACCCCGCCCGCATCTACCAACTCGCCCCGGCAACCGACCAAGTGGTAAACCCGGCCGGCCGCCTGCCGTGTTACTACTGCACAAGCCCGCCCCCCCATGATCATCCTCACCATCCTCTCCATCCTGCTCGTAGCCGCCCTGATCTACCTATTCAATCAGTGGAGCAACCATCGCATGCCGAGCAGAAAACGCCGCGGCCGCGTACTCAGCGAGCTACAACAGGATATGGACCAGTGGACCCCCCAGCTCATCAAGATGGACCGCGAGGAGCTGGACCTCTTCAGCCTCACCCAGGACAAGCAGGTGGTCAAGACCAGCGGGGCCGGCAAGACCGCGAAGGGAACTTTTACCACCATCTTCAACGAACCGGTGGTCAGCTACAGCTACCGCCGCTTCCTGGGCAAGCAGGTCAACGAACTGCTCTACGCCCGCACCGCCGAGCACGACTACGTGTACTGGACCGATAAGGGGAAGACCAAACTCGAGATCGATAGCCAGCCCGTCGGCACCCTGGAGGGTAAGCGGCTACTGGGGGAGCGCACCGGTAAGGAACTGGCCCGCATCGCTACTGAGGCCCGTGAGAATTACCTGCCCGTAAGCGTCGGGAACCGGGAGGTGGGCGCGCTGACCAATCTACCGGCTACTGCCAGCGACGGACTTAGCCAGCGGGCCTTCGAGTTCATCCCCGAGGATCTGACGGACAAGGAAGAGCAGCTGCTGCTGAGCCTGGCGGTGCGGGAGCTGGTGGGACGTACGGTTTAGATAAACCACAGCGCTACACAAAGTAGGGCACAGAGTCACACAAAGTATTACAGTAATACTCTGTGGCACTCTGTGCCCCCATCTGTGCGACTCTGTGGTTAACACCCACGCCGCCAGGCGCACCCTACATATTAGCAATGATCTCATCCCCAAACTCCGAGCACTTCAGCAGCGTAGCCCCCTCCATCTGCCGCTCGAAGTCGTAGGTGACGCGCTTTTTGCTGATAGCCCCCTCGATGCCCTTGATGATCAGGTCGGCCGCCTCGGGCCAGCCCATGTAGCGGAACATCATCTCGCCGGAGAGGATGACCGAGCTGGGGTTCACCTTGTCCTGTCCGGCGTACTTCGGCGCGGTGCCGTGGGTGGCCTCGAAGATGGAGATACCGGTGGTGTAATTAATGTTAGCTCCCGGCGCAATGCCGATACCACCTACCTGCGCGGCCAGGGCGTCGCTGATGTAGTCACCGTTGAGGTTGAGGGTGGCGATGACGCTGTACTCCCTGGGGCGAAGGATGATCTGCTGCAGCATGGCGTCGGCGATGACGTCCTTGATCGTGATCTTCTTACCGGCATCCGTAGTCAGGGTGTGCCACGGCCCGCCGTCGAGGGGGGTGGCGCCGAAGTCCTCAGCTGCCGTCTGGTAGCCCCAGTCACGGAAGGAGCCCTCGGTGTACTTCATGATGTTGCCCTTGTGGACCAGGGTCACGCTATCCTTACCGTTGTCGATGGCGTACTGGATGGCGGCCTTGACCAGGCGGCGGGTACCCTCCTGGCTCACCGGCTTGATACCGATACCGGTCGTGTCCGGGAAGCGCACCTTGGCGTAGCGGTCGGGGTAGCTTTCCTTCAGCCAGCTTAGAAAGGCCTTATTCTCGGGGGTACCCTCGGCGAATTCAATGCCGGCGTAGATATCCTCGGTGTTCTCGCGGAAGATAATCATGTCCACGTCCTGCGGGTTCTTCACGGGGCTGGGCACGCCGGTGAAGTACTGCACGGGGCGCACGCAGGCGTAGAGGTCGAGCTTCTGGCGCAGGGCCACGTTGAGCGAGCGGATACCGCCGCCGACGGGGGTGGTCAGCGGGCCCTTGATCGATACCAGGTACTCTTCGATATTATCGAGCGTAGCCTGGGGGAGCCACTCGCCGGTCTCATCCATGGCTTTCTGACCGGCCAGCACCTCCTTCCACACGATGCTGCGCTCGCCGTTGTAGGCTTTTTCCACGGCAGCCTCGAGTACGCGGTGGGCGGCGGCCCAGATATCGGGACCGATACCGTCACCTTCGATGAAGGGCAGGATGGGGTCGTTGGGTACGTTAAGTTTGCCGTTGGCGATGGTGATCTTGGATCCGCTCATGTGGTGGGTTGGGTTTACTTGGGTTGTGGCTCCGCCCGGGGGCGGCCGGCAAAAATAGGTAAAAGTTGCGGGCGTGGTCGCAGGTGCAACGAGCACATTTTGCCGACCCGGTTCGTTAGTCGAGTATGTCCATTGTCCGCGTTGCCGCCTGGTTGATCACGATCGCGCTGATCCTTGCCCTCATCGTGCTGGGCAAGAGCTACTTGGTGCCCATCGTCGTGGCACTGGTATTCTGGTACCTGGTCAACGCCCTCAACGATCAGTTTCAGAACTTGCCCCTCGGAGGCTTTCGGCTACCCAATACGGTTACGCTACTGATGTCACTGGGTTTCATCGTCCTGGGGCTGTACTTCATCTCGGACATGATCGTCAATACGGTCAACGGCTTCGTGCAGGAGAGCGACGTATACCTGCCCCGGATCGAGCAGCAGATTGCCAACGTGTACGCCCGCCTCAGAATTGACCGGCCTCCGCCAAGCATCACTCAGCTGCGTATCGGCCAGGAGCTACTCGGTAACCTGGCCCTAGTCTTCGCCGGCGTGACCAGCGCGGCTAAGGGGGTCGCCCTGGTGCTGTTGTACGTGCTTTTTTTCCTGGTCGAGCAGGGTAGCTTTCCCAGGAAGCTGCGGGTCCTCGGTCTCGATATGCGCAGTAGTACCCGTTTCGCCTTCGTGCTTCAGGAGATTAACACCGCCATGCGCACCTACCTGGGGGTAAAGACCCTGACCAGCATCGCTACGGCCGTGCTCTGCTTCATCATCTTTCAGGTGATCGGACTGGACTATGCCCTGTTCTGGGCGTTTCTGATCTTTCTGTTCAATTACATCCCCACCATCGGCTCCATTACCGCTACGGCCCTGCCCGCCCTGCTGGCCCTGGTACAGTTCGACACCCTGACCCCCTTCCTGGTGGTCGTGATCGGCGTGACCATCGTGCAGCTGCTCGTCGGCAACATCATCGAGCCCCGCCTCATGGGTAGCACCCTCAACATCAGCCCCCTGGTGGTGGTGCTCTCCCTCATCCTCTGGAGTATGCTCTGGGGCATCGTGGGTATGCTCCTGAGCGTACCGATCACGGTGGCCATCATCATCATCACCGCCCAGTTTCCGCAGACGCGTGCCGTGGCCATCCTGCTGAGCCGTAACGGGGACGTCAATACGCGGAAGCTGAACCGGCCGGGTAGGCGGGAGAGTGAGCGTAAGGAGGAGGTCGCGGGGGTGGAGGATGCTACTACCGTCGTTTAGTTCACACACGCTCCGCGGTTTAACTAGATAGGGCGCACCATATTGGCCAACCACAGAGAACGCAGAGGGCCACAGAGACGTCTTCAGTAATACCTCTGCGATTCTCTGCGTACTCTGTGGTTCAAAATAAGGTAGCTTTGCTGCCCCACAACGCTCAATCAAGCTCTTTCTGCAAAGCGATATCCGACAGCGCAGAGGACCGCATCCCACTCACCAGTCCCTTCCAGTACGCATTAAAGAAACTCCGCTCCCGGCTGTGCTCGTGGTACATCTTGCCCTGGCGGAAGTCCTCCCCCCGGTAGTTATCTTTTTTGAGCACAAAGCCCGAGACCAGCTTCTTGAACCAGCTGCCACCACCCACCAACGTCACGTCTAGATCGTGGTACAGCATAGTCAGTTCGCCGGTCAGCACTTCGTTCTCTAGCTGGCCCCGGTACTGCATGCCCTCGATGACGCCCGACTCGATGTAGGCGTTGGCCACTACCTCGAACAGCGGATTGATCCCACTCAGATCGTACTGCCCGAACTCACCACGGATGCCGTAGTTGCGCCCGCTGCTATCCCGCGCCAGGGCAAACTCGGCGTGCAGCGGGGTAGCGCGCTCGAAGGTGGCATCGAAGGAAAGTTGGACACTATCCGTAGTACTGAGCTCGGTATCGAGGTTGTCCAGGCGGACCGTGCCGGCGGAGAAGTGGATGGTCTTGGCGTCCAGCACGGTATCGACGACCCCGTAGGCGATGTCGGTAGACAGAAGGCGGGCCGCTCGCAACTGGATGCGGGGGCCGATCCGGCGCAGGGCTTCGATGGGCATAAGCTTTTGTTTTGGGGGGGGGTCCATGGCGATATCCTCGACCACCAGCACCCGAAAGTCGGCGGCGGTGAGGGAGTCCACCGCGACGGTCTCCCCCCGCAGCAGTGCGTCGTGGGCGATGCCACTGGCCCGCAGCCCGTCAAATTGGAAGTCGAGCCAGGACTTACTCACCTCGTCCCGGAAGGTCTCCGCGGCGGACAACCGATTGCGGCGCTGGAGGCTATCGAGGGTCAGCAGGCCCAGGCGGCTCGTGTAGGCAATGCGGTCGAAAACGTAGTCGATGGGCTCTTCCTCCCCCAGGATCGTCACCCGGTCGACCCGCAGCTTACTTGGCCCCAGGCGGGTGGGTGCGAAGGGGGTGACGATGCCGTACTGGTCGAGGTACACGCCCCGGGCTACGATATTCTCTTTGCCCGTTTGGCCGCGGCGGCGCAGGGTCCCGTTGGCAAGTTGGGCACGGTTGATCTGCAGTCCCTCAGCGGTGGTTATTTCGCTCAGGGTCAGGGAGGGGGCGGTGATGGCGTAGCTGCCGCCGTCGCGGTTGTGCACGGTGAGGTCGGCCGTACGGACCTTGGCCGAGCCGGCGCGTACGGGCTCGCCCGCGAGTAGCGCCGAGCGGTCGATGTCCGACACGTTGAGGCTGGCTACGGTGCCGGTGATCCGATCGCCGGAGATCCGCAGGTCGCTGCCCCCCAGGGTGCGCTCCGCACTGTTGTAGTCCAACCCGGCCGCGGTGATCGTCTCTGTGCCCGTTTCGACGGTGAGCTCCGGTACCGTGAGGCGGGTAGGTCCTACCGTAGCGGGCTGCAACGGCACGGTGAGCTGGCCCTGCTCCAGTACCGCTTGGCTAGCCGCTATGGTCAGGTTTTTTTGGTTGTCAAAGGATAGCCGCTTCCCGTCTAGTTTCAGGCTTTCTAGTTGTAGACTGTCCCGGTAAGACAGACCAGTCACGACCAGTGCTCCGTCAAGTGCGGCGGTGCCGAAGGGGCCACGGAGGGCCAGATCGACGTCCGGTAGGGAGAGGGTTCCCAGCTGTAGGGCAGGGGGCGGGGGGGAGGAGGCTTGGGCGGGCTTGTCCCGCTGCGATAGACTTTGCACCCGCGCGCCGCCGCCCAGCTGTGCGACGGAGATGGAATCCAGGAGGATGACCTCCTGCCGGAGCTGCGCCTCGGTGATACCCACAAGGCGTAGGTCGCGGGCCCATAGGTCGGTCTGTTGGCCCTGCCGGAAGGACACGTCACCCACCTGGACGGCAGCATACTCCGTGGCGTAGAAAATAGTAGTCGCGGTGAGCTGGGTACTGTCCTGCGGGGCGAGGTAGGCCACCGTGTCGGCATTCACCCGGAGGCGCTCAATGGCGGCGGACTGTAGGGGGAGCGTGAGGGGTTCCAGGGTGCCGCTGAGGTGGCGGACGTTGAGTTGTCTGTCCGTCGGTACATCGGTGAGGTCGAGAAAGATGCTATCCAGGTACAGGGCCGAGACGTCCAGGGCAAACTCGGAACTATCCGCCGCGGTCGCGGGTGCAGCCTGACGGGTAAGGGCAGCTTCTAACCCCCGCAGCCGGACCTCCCGTACGGTGATGGGCTTACCCGTGAGGAGGCTTAGTAGATTGACCCCGCGGACAGACACGCTGGATAGGGAGCCACGGGCAGCGATAGTATTACGGTCCTGATCGAAGCGAATGCCGGTAGCGGTGAGGCCGATGGGGAAGAAGCCGTAGCGGTAGTCGCGAATGAATAGGCTGTTGTCGCCCGCATTAGCCCGCGCAATGGCCCCCTCGATGCGCTGACCTACGTACCAGTCTGCCGCAAAATACAACAGCAGGGGAAGGAGCAGCAGCAGGTACCACCAGCGAAAACGAAACGTACCGGTCATGTAGACAGGGGGAACGGTGGGGCGGGGGGATTGTGTATAAAAGCCTGGGGCAACGTGGAATGTTTGTTAGCCCCACCGCGTCTAAGCCAACAAATTGTTTGATACTATTCCCGACGTTTCGTATGTTTGCCAGCCGAGACAGCAGCAGTACATGGCACAAAGCACCTATACCGAAGATAACATCCGCTCCCTCGACTGGAAGGAGCACATTCGCATGCGACCGGGCATGTACATCGGTAAGCTCGGCGACGGGTCGAGCCCCGACGATGGCATTTACATCCTACTCAAGGAGGTGATCGACAACTCCATTGACGAGTACGTCATGGGCCACGGCCGGCAGATCGACGTGACGATTGAGGACGGTACGGTAAAGGTGCGCGATTACGGCCGCGGTATCCCGCTCGGTAAGGTGGTCGACGTGGTCTCCAAGATCAACACCGGCGGCAAGTACGATAGTAAGGCCTTTAAGAAGGCGGTGGGACTGAACGGGGTGGGTCTGAAGGCGACCAACGCGCTGTCGGACGACTTTCGGGTCTACGCCGTGCGCGAGGGGAAGCTCAAGCAGGCCGACTTTGCGGAGGGCAACCTGGTCAGGGACCACAAGCCCACGACGACGAAGGAGGACAATGGCACCTACGTCAGCTTCGTGCCCGATAGCTCGATCTTCAAGAAGTACCGCTTCCGCAGCGACTTCGTCGAGAACCAGCTCTGGAACTACGCCTACCTGAACGCCGGACTCAAGATCAACTTCAACGGAAAAACCCTGGTGTCGAAGAACGGCCTGCGCGACCTGCTGGAGCGCAAGACCAACGTGGAGCAACTGCGCTACGACATCATCCATTTGAAGGGCGACGATATCGAGATCGCCCTCACCCACGGTAGCGCTTACGGCGAGACCTACTTCAGCTTCGTCAACGGACAGTTCACCACCCAGGGCGGTACTCACCTGAATGCCTTCCGCCAGGCGCTGGTCGAGACCGTGCAGAAACACTACGGTAAGAACTACGACCGCAAGGATATCCTGGCTAGCGTTATCGCCGCCGTTGCCATCAAGGTAGAGGAGCCGGTCTTTGAGTCGCAGACTAAAACCAAGCTTGGCAGCACCGATATGGGCCCCAAGGGACCCACCGTACAGACCTTCCTGCGCAACTTCCTGACCGAAGCGCTGGACAATTTCCTGCATAAGAACCCCACCATTGCCCAGTCGCTCGAAAAGCGCATCAAGCAATCGGAACGGGAGCGTAAGGAGATCGCCGGCATCAAAAAGCTGGCCAACCAGCGGGCCAAAAAGGCCAATCTGCACAACAAGAAGCTGCGCGACTGCCGCGTCCACTTCGGCGATACGAAGGGTAAGGAGGAGGAGGTACGTCTGGACACTACCATCTTCATCACCGAGGGCGACTCGGCCAGTGGGTCCATCACCGTGGCCCGCGATGTGCAGACCCAGGCGGTGTTCTCCCTACGTGGAAAGCCCCTCAACTGCTACGGCCTCACCAAGAAGGTCGTCTACGAAAACGAGGAGTTCAACCTTCTCCAGCACGCCCTTAACATCGAGGACGACGTCGACGAGATCCGCTACAACCGCGTGGTCATCGCCACCGACGCCGACGTCGACGGTATGCACATCCGGCTGCTACTGCTGACCTTCTTCCTCCAGTTCTTCCCCGACATGGTCGCCAAGGGCCACCTCTACATCCTCGAAACCCCCCTTTTCCGCGTGCGCGATAAGCAGAAGACTTACTACTGCTACAGCGAGCAGGAAAAGCAGGAGGCCATCGAGAAGCTACGCGGTAAGGCCGAGATCACCCGCTTCAAGGGCCTCGGTGAGATCAGCCCCGGCGAGTTCAAGGACTTCATCGGCGAGGACATCCGCCTGGAGCCCGTCGTCATGGCCGATAACACCAACATCGAGGACCTGCTGAGCTACTATATGGGGAAGAATACGCCGGTGCGGCAGAACTTTATTATTGATAATCTGCGGGTGGAGCGGGACGAAGAGTAGGAATAGACGCCTTCGGCTGTTAGACGCCGAAGGCGATCTACTCCAAATGGAGAATCAGTACCGGAATCGAAGGATGCAACACCATCTGCTTAGTAGCACTCCGGTGAAACAACCGCTCCCAGAACCCCCGCTCCTGGGTCACCATCACCGCGAGCTGTACGGGATTCTGCTGGAGGTAATCGACCAGGCCCTGCTGTACGGTATCGGCGGTGACCTCGATGATCTCGAAAGCGAACTCGGGGTCGGGGTTGTTAAACAGGGGGGCGAAGAGTTTTTCGCGCTCGCGGCGGTGCTCGCTGTCGTCTTCGTTGACGTGCACGAAGTGGATGCGGGCGCGGAAGAGCTCGTTGAAGTCCATGAGCTGGAGCACGGCGCGGCGGCTAAGGGAAAGACTGCTGCTGGCGTAGAGGATGTGACGGTAATCGCTGAACTCGGCACCCTTGGGTACCAGCAGTACGGGGCAGGCGCTACGCTGGGCCACCGTGGAGGAGATGCTGCCGAAGACCTCCTCGAGCACGTCGGCCGAGCCGGTAGCGCCGAGCACGACCAGGTCGGTAGTGGCGCTTTCCTCTACGATCTTATCGGCGGGAAAGCCGAGGACGAGCTCGCTACGGCGGCGTACCGTAGCGGGGGCGGGGTGGAGCTGAAGAAACTCCCCAAGGGCAGCCTCACGGGCGTCCATGAGCTCGCCAACGGGGGTGGCCAGGGCGGCCGTATCGCCGCTGGCGGCCTGGGGGGTGAAGACGTGAATGACCCGGACCTCGCGTGCGCCTACGGACGAAGCCAGGGCCTCGGCGTACCGCAGGGCGGCAGCCGATCCTTTGCTGAAATCGACGGGAACAAGGACTCGTTGGATCATAGTGTGGCGCTAGTAGGGCGGCGAAGATACACGACCGGGCCGACCTTTCGCGCTATTCGCCCGTTAGAACAGTCAACCACAGGGGTATGAGTCGTCAGTGTTGGTACGGAAGGGACAAGCAACCCGTCGCGCACAGGAGGGGCACTGCTATAAGTATCGACAACTACTCCGACTGGCAAATTCGCCGCCTGAACACCAGCGAGCATCTCCTGCCGCGGCGACCCGACGACTGGTGGCTACAACCGGATACCCTAGCCTTTCTCCAGCGCTATCCGCAGGGGATGACTACCCGGGCGTTCGAACTGACCCACGCGCCGAGCGGACGCTGTTTACTACTTACCGCCCAGGATTTATACTTCGATGCCGCAGCACAATTCAGCGAAACGGCGAAGGGAGAGACCAGTAGTTGGGACTTTCGCCGGCGGCTGCTGCGGTCCCTCCGCAGTAAGGTGCTCGTGCTCGGACAACTGCTGATCTCGGGAGACTACGGCCAGGACGGGCTAAACCTGCTGAACCCGAAAGAAGCCGCGCAATTACTACCGGCGGTAGCCGATACCCTGCTGCGGCGGGGTAGGGGGTACCGGGCGGTACTGCTGAAGGACCTTTACTCCACTGACTCCCCCCATACTGCTGCACTACTCCGCAAACCCTTTACACTACTCCCCACTGACCCCTGTATGCTACTGCCCCTCCGGTGGCCGGATCTCGAGGCCTATGCAGCCGATCTGAGCAGTAAGTACCGCGTCCGCTACCGGCGGGCCCGGACCAAGCTGGCGGGCATCCAGCGGCGCAGCCTCCCGGCCCGGGAGGTGACCGAACGGCTCGACCGCCTCTACGCCCTCTACCGCATCACCAGCCGGGGGGCCGCCGTCAACCTCACCGGGTTGACACCGGATTACTTTCGCTGGCTCGGACGGCGCGCTAGGGTCCACGGTTACTTCGATCCGGCGGGTGAACTCATCGGCTTCACCACCGCGCTGGCTAACGGCCCGGTATACCAGGCGCACTACCTGGGTCTGGAGGAACGCTATAAACGCTCGCACCACCTCTACCATAATATGCTTTTCGACCTGCTGGGCGATGCGCTGGCCGGCGACTTCACCACCCTAGATTACGGCCGCACGGCCCTGGAAATAAAGAGCTCGGTAGGTGCCGTACCGCATTCCTACGCCACCCTCCTGCGGCTGTGCTCCCCGCTGCTCAACCCCGTGGTGCCCTTTTTCGTGCCGGCCGTTTTTACCGCCCCGCAGTGGCAGCAGCGCCACCCCTTTCGGTAGAATATTGTTAGGGTTAAATCTGTGTCATCTCAGTGCACAGCGACCAACCCCGGGTGCGATCGGACAGTTCTATGGGTGCCACGGCAAGCGGAAAATTTAGCTTCTGGAAAGCTTGCCCGTAAGACAATTTATCCCTATTTTTCTCGTCGTCAGTACGAGCCGATCCCGTAAAACCTAAGTCACCCGATGAGCACCAGAAAACAGCTGAAGTACAAGTACCTCAAGACCAAGATGGCGCTTAGTCAGACTGTGCAACAGCTATTGGAGATCAACCGGAAGCGCCGGTTCTTCCGCGAAGATCCCGAGCGGGAGAACGCACTGAACGAGGAGGTCCGGGTGTTGAATGCCACGGCCGAGATTCAGGCCCGTACCCTCCGAAGCTACCAGGAAAGTATCCGTGCCCTCGAGCGTGCCTAGGTAATTCCTGCCGGGGTAGGGCGGCTTTGTTCTACCTTCGCCGCCATGAGCACCGACGCCGCCGCCCCCCCCGCCCGCGCCACCATCCTCTCCGGCATTCAGCCCACCGGCAAGCTGCACTTCGGCCGCTACTTCGGCGCCGTCGAAAACTGGAAGCGGCTGCAAGAAGATTACGACTGCCTCTACATGGTGGCCAATTACCACGCCATGTCGATGCCCTTTCAGGCCAAAAAACTGGCGGAAAACAGCTGGGAAATCTGTTTTCATCTCCTGGCCTGTGGCATTAAGGCCGAAAACCTGTTTATCCAGAGCCTCATCCCCGAGCACACCGAGCTGGCCTGGATTCTCAACTGCTTCACTAGCTACGGCCAGCTCGGCCGCATGACCCAGTTCAAGGACAAGAGCGCCCAGAGCGAGGAGTTCATCTCCGCCGGGCTGTTCACCTATCCCGCCCTCCAGGCCGCCGACATCCTCATCTACAAGGCCGGTGTCGTGCCCGTAGGTAAGGACCAGGAGCAGCACCTGGAGCTCACCCGCGACATCGCCCAGCGCTTCAACAACTTCGCCGGCCAGGACTTTTTCCCCATCCCCGAAGCCCTCTATACTGCCGTTCCCAAAGTGATGAGCACCGCCGACCCCAGCCGCAAGATGAGCGCCAGCCAGGGTGATAAGCACAACATCGACGTCTTTGCCGACGAGGCCCGCATCCGCAAGCAGGTCCGCTCCGCTGTCACCGATACGGGAGCCACCGACGCAGCCGGGGCCGCAGGTGCCATGTCGGATGGCGTGGCCAACCTATTCAGCCTCCTGAGCGCCGCCGGCCAGGTCGGGGCCTATGCCTCCCTGATGCAAGACTACGAATCCGGCACGCTCCGCTACGCCGACCTCAAGGACGCCGTCGCCGACGGACTCGTCAGTATCTCCACCGAGCTACGGGCCCGCTACCAGGAGCTGAAGAAAGACCGCAGGGCGGTCAAGAACCAGATCAAGGAGAGTAGCTTCGAGATTCGGAAGCGGGCGCAGACTACGGTGCGGGAGGTGAAGCAGATTTGCGGCCTGGCGTAAGAAGCGGCTTGCAGCCGCATCGTACCCCCTACACCACCAGACTAAGCCCCAGGCAACCCAGCAGCCCGATCACGCTCACCACCGTCTCCATCACCGTCCAACTCCGCAGCGTCTGCGTCACCGTCAGGCCGAAGTACTCCTTGAAGAGCCAGAAGCCCGTATCGTTGACGTGGCTACAGGTCAGGCTACCCGCGCCGACGGCCAGTACCAGCAGTTCCGGAGCCACCGTGCCTCCGGAGGCCAGCGGCAGTACGATGCCGGCCGCCGTGATGGCCGCCACCGTCGCCGAGCCTAGGGTAATACGCAGCGCCGCGGCAATGAGCCAGGCAATAATGAGAGGGTGAGCGTTAAAGCCCTCAAGGGTAGTCACGATGTACGTACTTGTGCCGCTATCCACTAGCACCTGCTTAAAGGCCCCGCCGCCGGCAATGATGAGCAGTACGGCCGCCATCGGGGCCAATTGAGTGCCTACCCGACCCATGAGGTTACCGACCGATTGACCGGTCTGCCGGCCCAACACGACCATGGCTACGATTACACCAAGGAGGAGGGCCACCGTGGCATCCCCGACGAGCAGGAGCCAGGGCACTACACCAGCTAGGTCACTGACCGACCGTAGTACGGCGATCCCCGCCAGCAGCAGCACCGGTAATAAGGCGCACAGTACGCTACTGGTAAAGGAGGGGAGGTGGGTGGGGGTCTCCGCCTCGTCAAGTACCGCCGCGCCGGTTGTTTGCGGCATACCCCGCAGCGTCTGGGCGAAGAGCGGACCGGCAATGACCACCGAGGGTACGGCCAGGATCAGCCCGTACAGTAAGGTTTTTCCCAGATCCGCTCCGAAGGTACCCGCAATAAGTACCGGCGCCGGGTGGGGGGGAAGAAAGCCGTGGGTTACGGAAAGCGAGGCTACGGAGGCAACGGCGACCATCGCCAGGGGCAGCCCCGTTTTTTTCGCCGTGGCAAAAATGATGGGAGCCATCATTACAAAGGCCACCGAATAGAAGAGTGGAATACCGATGAGAAAACCCACCAGACAGAGGCCCCACACCACCGAGCTACCGCGGTGCCGACCGAGCAGCTTATCGGTGATTACCTGCGCCGCGCCGGTCTCGGCAATTACACCCCCAAGGGCTGCCCCCAGTCCGAGGATCAGCGCTAGATCGCCCAGCGTACCCCCCACGCCCGAGGTGACGGAGCTGATGGTGGCCTCGGCCGTCATGCCCAACCCAAGCCCCGCGCCGATCGCCACCAGCACCAGGGCGATGAAGGGGTGCCACTTGAGAAAAACGATCAGAGTGAGTAGGGCTACTACGGCCAGGAAGGTGATGAGCAGGGGCATGGGGGAAGATAGGCCTCTCTACTCGTCTGACGAAGGCTACGCGTTGTTCCCGTCGCTCATATCCACCGAGAACGTAATCTTCACGTTCACGCGGTACATACCCACCTTGCCGTTCTCGACGGTGACAGACTGCTCACGCACGTAGGCGCTCTGAATGTTGCGTACGCTCTTGCTGGTTTCGGAAACGGCGCTCTGGACGGCCTCCTCGAAGCTGTTAGAGCTTTCGGCGAGGACCTCGATGACTTTCATTACACTGGCCATGGTAGACTAAAATTAATTGGGTTAGTTAGTAAAAAGACCCAGCAGCACCAGACTGGCACCGCGGGCACGTTCTACTTCCAAGCGCAGCCGGTAGGGGCCAGGTTCGGTCACTTCGTAGTCTAACATGGGGTACGCGTCCCCCTCGCGGTCGACGCGTAGTATTTCGGGCGAGTCACCGGCCAGGTATAGGTCGATGTCCTGCACGGATTCCGGACCGGTGGCGGCGAAGAAATAGCGCCCCGTCCCGAGCCGGAGGTTTTCTACGGTGGCCCCCTCTCCCTCCTCGAGGAGGTAACCGAAGACACACCAGCTGTCCGGCCCGCCACGGAAGGTCCTGGCACCGCCCGCCGCCCGCACTGCACCCGCGGCCGCGCCAAATTGCTGGCTGACCTCGCGAAAGGCCGCATCGGGTAGCGATACGCCGAACGAGCGCAGCATACCCAGTGCCACCAGTGCCGTCGCGGAGTCACCACTCACGTAGTGGAGTTGGATGGTAAAGGTGGCCGCCGTGTCGACGGTGAGCTCCACGATGGGCGTCTGGTCGGACTCGGTATCCGCGCCCACGATCGCGCCGCTCGCGTCACGTACCAGGAGGTCAAGATCGGTGGTGCCGGGCGCGGCGGAGGCAATAAAGATGTACTTGCGGGCCACCCGGAGCTGTACCTCCAGGCTCACGGTCTTGCTACGCTCCAGCTGCGTGGCGGCCAGACACAGCCCCGGTCGCCAGTCGGTACCCGAAACGGCGACCATGAGGTTACACTTGGCGTAGAGGCCGTCGAGGGTCTCGTTGAGGCGATCGGCACTGGACCAGGACTGGGCCGACACCGGTAGAGCAAAGAGCAGAAATAAGAGTAAGCGCAGAAGGAGGTCGGTGGTGCGGCGGGCGGCTCCGGCATTGGCGGTCAGGTAATCATGCTGGGCCTGCTGCGCCGCGGCGTAGGCAGCCGGGTCACGGAGCTCCTGCAGCCGCTCGCTTAGCTCCCCAGCACTCCCGACCGAGAAGGCCCCGCCCCGCGCCACAGCCGCCCGCGCTTCGGGAAACTTCGCGTAGCGCGGGCCGAACAGCCCCGGCAGGCCGTAGCTCATCGGCTCCAGGGTATTGTGCAGGCCGGAGCCGTACCCGCCGCCGATGAAGGCCACCGTACCGTAGCGGTAGGCCCGGCTGAGGATGCCGATGGTGTCGAGCAGCATGACACGTTTGCCCCGCGGCGTACCTGTATACCGCTCGGCGTCAAACTGCTGCTGCCAGGCAATGAGTTGCTGCTCGTCGAGCTGGTGGGGGGCCAGAACCAGTCGCCACTCCGCCGGTTGGGCCGACCAGGCTCCGGTGATGACCTCCACGTCCTGCGGCCAGACGGAGCCGGCCAGCAGGGTAGGGTGGCCGGCGGTGAAGTCGGCGAGGCGCTGATCGGCGAAGGGCTGCGCGGCGAGGGCGCGGGTGCGGTCGATGCGAGGATCACCGGTCACCGTCACCCGGTCGATGCCGATGCCTGCCAGCAACTTGCGGTCTTCCTCGGTTTGTACCAGCAGATGGTCGAAGACGTGTAGCATCCGTCGGTAGAAGCCGCCGTAGGGCCGAAAGAATAATTGCCCGGGGCGGAAGCTGCCGGCAATGAGGAAGGTGGGCACCCCGGCAGCCCGCAGGCTGTGAAGGTGATAGTACCAGAACTCGTACTTGACGAATACCGCCAGGCGGGGGCGGAGTAGCTCGATCCAGGCAGCTGCTCTACGGGGCGTATCGGTAGGCAGGTAAGTGACCACCTCCGCCAGTTCCGTACCCCGGCACCGCTCGTAGCCGCTGGGGCTAAAGAAGGTAAGCACCACCGCCCAGCCGGGCCGGGCGATGCGCAGCGCTTCGAGTACCGGGCGGCCCTGCTCGAACTCCCCCAGGCTGGCGGCGTGCAGCCACAGGATGGGCCGCCCAGCAGCATGAAGGGCCTCGATACGGTCGCTTACGTCCTGCTCCCGGCCGGTAACCCACCTAGCGGCTTGCACACTACCCAGTCGGGCGGCGGCGGCGATGCCCAGGTGGTAGGCGCCCGTGCCGACGCGGTAGACCAGCTCCGCCGCACTCAACCCAGCAGCTTTTCGCGCTGTAGGCGGTACTCGCGGGGGGTGAGGATGCCGGCGTCGTGCAGCTCCCGCAGCTGGGTGATTTGCTCGAGCAGGTTAGGGGGCACGGCGGGTTCCTCCTCGTAGGCTTGCTCCCGGGCGGGTTCGTGACTGGGTTGCAGCTCGACGAGGTTCAGCTGGCGGTAGTTGTTGGCGCGAAAGCGGGCGTAGGCCGGACTGGTACGCAGCTCCCGCAGGGCGGGGTGGCTCTCGATCCGTTCCGGCTTGGGTAGCTTATGGGTGACCGCTACCTCCAGGGCCCGTAGAGCCTGAGGGTACTGACCCAGTAGGGCGTAGCAGCAGGCCAGGTTAAAGTGTACGACCGGATCGGTGGGGGCCTGCTCCGTAGCTTCCTGGAAGGCCTCCGTAGCCAGGTCGTAGTCGCCGGAGCGATAGTACTTGACGCCCTCGGCTTTGAGCTGATCGAGAGTAGGGCGGCGGGCGGCGGACTGCCGTTTCCAGGAGGGATGATCCAGGGAGGAGAGCACGTAGCCCGGGGCGGCCAGGGCCTGGGGGTCGTACTTCGCCGCCCAACGCTCGTAGGGCGTGGCCCAGAAGATCAGCGCGGTGATGAGGGGGGCCAGGATGAATCCGACCAGAATAAAGGGCAGCGGCATCTCCGGACCCTCCTCGGCCAGTAGGGCGATGGTACCCCAGAAGCCCACGAACTGCGCTGCACCGCGCCACCACTGCCCGAGGTAAAAACGGTGGACACCAAACACCCCCAGAAAGAAGGCAAAGAAGCCGGCCAGGTCTTTTTTCAACATGCGCGGAGGAAGCAGAAAGGGTAGTAGCAAAGCTAACGCCCAAACCCCGGAGCGAGTTGCTACAGGCGGCGGCGCTTACGGCTGCTGCGCTCGTTAAATTCTACGATGATGGCGTGCAGGTCGCGGTAGCGGTAGCCCTTGCTGCCGATTTTCTTAGCCAGGCCCGGACTGGCCTCGGCCAGAAAATCCCGCAGGTTACGCTTGTAGCCACTGCGCGGTACGGCCAGGAATTCTCCCTGCCCGTACTCCAGGTAGTACTCCGGCGGCGGCACGGTGAAGAGTCGCAGCATGCTATCGTCCACCCAGCGCCCCCCGCCCCTTGGTAGCCGGAACAGACTGATGGACTTACCCCGCACCTCCTCCTGCAAAAAGTACCACATGCCCTCGTGCTGCCGGCTTACGAAGCGCATCGATTCGCCCTGATAATTGAAGCCGAAGCCACTGACCAGAAAGGGGTGAATATGGTACTCGTCCCCGAAGTCGTTGGTGAAGGTGATGATGTTACCCCCCGGCGCGTACTGTAGCACGTTGAGGTAGCCCGTGAGCTGAAAGCCGTCCTTGGTAAGCAGAAAACCCCGGTACGATTCAGCGGAGACCAGGGCGGTGAACAGGACAAAAAACAGGAGGTAGCAGTACCGCATCGTTCGCAAATTATGCCTCCCAAAATACCACAATAAGTCGGCTGTTCAGCAAATTCCCGACCGGAAAAGTCGGCTATCCGCCAAGGAGCGGCCGCACCGCCTCGCGTACATCCGGCAGCGTACGGAAATTGCGCCGGTACACGTACCGCAGCGCGTTGCGGTAGATAAAGGTGGTAGGCAGAGTGCCATCCCAGTGCTCATCCAGCGCAGTTTTCCACTCCTGCCGCTCGTCGGTCAGCACCGCGTTAGGCAGCCCCACCTGCTGCCGGACCAGGTAGTCCGGAATGCGCGCGATGGCCGCCGTATCCGTGTCCAGGCTCACTAAGATTACCCGCAGGGGGGCGTCACGCTCTTCCTCTGCCAGCTCCTGCAACAGCGGCAGTTCCTCCAGACAGGGCTTACACCAGGTGGCCCAGAAGTTGATCAGGTAGGTGGTGTCGTTATGTTGGCGGAAGAGGTCGGCCAGCTCGTTGTAATCAGTGTACACTCTGGGCGGGGCCGCGGGTGCAACGAGGGTGGAAACGGGGGCGGCGGGCGGGGTGGGGGTGTCGCAGCCTGCTAGTGCTAGTAAAGCGAATAGTGCTCCAATGGTACGCATAGTGAGTAAACGGCTGGGAGCGGTTTTGGGGTTCTGTAGCGGCGACTTTAGTCGCTAAGCTGCGGCAGCGGCCAGTATTCTGGTACTGGTGCTATTACCTCAACCTCCTCCCCCTGCGGATCGGGAAAGGCCAGCGAATAAGCATGCAGCGCGATGACGTTATCCCGTACCGGCCGCATATTTCCGTAAGCTAGGTCTCCCACGATGGGTGCGCCCACCGTAGCTAGCTGCACCCGCAGCTGGTGGAACCGCCCCGTCACCGGCCGCAGCTCGTATTCGTACAGCCCCCCGGCCTCCCGGAGTAGCCGGTAGCTTAGCCGGGCCTCCTGTCCGCCGGGTACCGGACGGGTACTAGCAAAGGCCTTTTTCCGGTCCGGTGTACGGCCCAGGTAGTGGACTAGTTCGCCCTCGGCGGCGGGCAGGGGCTTGTCCGTGACCGCCCGGTAGACCTTCCGCGTCCTGCGGGCGGCAAAGGCCTCGTTGAGCTTGACCAGGGTAGCTTTCTTACGCGCCAGCAGCAGCGCTCCACTTACGGGCCGGTCGAGCCGGTGCACGATGCCGACGTAGCCAGCCTTTTTAGCCCCCTCCCGCGTCCACTGCAGCTGCGCGCGCGCCTCCACCGTATCGTACTGAAAGTGCCGCTCGGTGGCGATACCGGCGGGTTTATTGATGACGGCCCAGCCCGGGCCCTCGCGGAGGATGTCTAGCATGGGCGGCAAGGTACGTAGGCTTATCAGGGATGATAAAATAGTGGGGTTTGTGGCGGCTAGGTAGGCCGGATTAGGTGTTCTACTGCTACGACGCCGGTGCACCGTTGCAAGACGCCAAATTCTGCTACCATGAGTCTGCTCAATATCCACGTGGCTAACCGCGTGAACGTCGATCCGCCCCTGTCCGCCAACCCCCTCTACCGGGCCGCCTTTCGCCTCGGGCTGGTCACCGCGTTGATCATCGCGGCCATCAATCTGGCCATCATCTACCTGACCGACGGCACGGCCCTGGAGTGGCCCCACATGTTCATCTTTGCCGTACTGTTCGGTTGTATCAATTGGGGGATGCAGTCGCACCGTAGTTGGATTACCGCCGATACCGAGGCCCAGGACCGAGTGGTCTTCGGCATGGTCTCGGCCGGTACCGCTGCCCTAGGACTGATGGTCATCAACGGCGGTCTGGCGCTAATCAGCTATAATTTAGTGGTGAGTGAGACCTTCGCCCCCATCGATGATCTACTGGAGTTCGCGATGAGTTCTATGGCCCTTTTCCTGGGCTGTATCGTCTTCGGCCTCATCAGTTCCATCGTACTCAACTTCCGCTACGGCGGCAAGGACAAGGAGCCGGTGATGCCCAGGGATCGGTCAGGCTTTGACGATCCGCTCGAGCGCCAGGGGAAGCTGTAGTAGATCCAGGGGGGCGGAATAGGCCAGGTACATCATCTCCCAGCTGGGGTCGAACTTTTCCTTGAAGTGGCGTAGGCTCCGGTAGTGCGCAAAACCGCGCATGCGCTCGTAGGCTAGCTTTACGGCCCGCTCCTGGGCAGTGCGCGGTTCCTCGATGCCGGACAGGGGCACCATGCCTAGGTTGCAACGCGTCATGCCCACCTCCCGAAAGTGGTCGAAAACCTGGCAGAAGAGAAAGTCCATAGTGCCGTTGGGCGCGTCCGGCAACTTGCGCATCAGCTCAAAGGCGCCCTCGCCATCCACGCCGGAGGGGATGACGTTGAGGAAGGCCACCACCTTACCCTCGGCACTTTCCACACGGAGGATCGTCTGCTCCGCCAGCTCCCTCTCGTCGAATACGCCCTGGGAAAAGATGAGCTCCCGCCCGCCGCCTATATCGCCTAGCCACGCGTCACTCACCGCCCGCAGCTGCTGCAGAAAGGACGGCCGCTGTGGCGGGGTAGTGGTCCGTAGCACGTAACCCTGTTTGGTCAGTTTGTTGATGGAGTTGCGCAGTTCCTTGCGGGCCGCCCCCTGTAGCGACCAGTGCGTCAGGTCCACGGTGGCCTCCTCCCCGATGGGGAAGAGCAGTTTGCCCAGGGAGGTGTACACCAGTTGCTGCGAGGCCGCCAGCCGGTAGTAGCCGGTGCGCAGGTTGTGCCCCCGGGCGAAGTCGTCGAAGGCCCGGATGAGATCGTTACGGTCCTCCGCCGCGCACACCGGCCCCTCAATGGCCACTGCGTAACCCAGCGCGACCCGGTAGGCCACAAAGCCCCGGTCGTCGGGGGCAAACCAGAGCAGCTTGTCGCGGTAGGTTTTGAAGTAGTCCAGGCTGCTGCTGCCGTGGGCCTGCACCAGACTACGGACTTCGCTCAGTCCATCAGCCGAGGTGGGGGGCGCGTACGCAGCTGCACCGCTCCGGAGGAAGTAGTCGCCGCGGGTGAGCACCAGGCTCAGCATCGTCAGCCCGGCCAGACTCGCCTCTTCCCAGTCGATCCCCTTGGTCAGGTAGCCGAGTAGGGGAACGCCGCTCAGCAGCAGGGTCGCCCACCACGCCCGCCGGTACCCCCGCAGCAGGTAGTACGACAGCAGTAACATGGCGGTGCCCGCCGCCAGTACCAGCCAGGTGGAGGTGGCGATGGCTGCGACGGGCAGTAGCTCCCGTAGTAGGAGCAACCGCCGGGGCAGTGCCGGGGTGAGAGCCGACCAGATACTTACCGCCCCCAGGATCAACAGCAACACCGTAGGCCACACCCGCCACAGCAGCAGGTCGCGCCGCGCTACCAGGGCCAGCAGTCCCAGTAGCAGCACCGACCAGAATTCGAAGAAGCGGAACAGTAGCGCAATGCTCAGCCCCAGCACCGCCCCGAAACCAAACTGGCTCAGGGCGAACACCAGCGCTACCTCGATCGCCCCGATACCCCGGAGGAAGGGGGAACTCATGAGTAGCAGCAAGACAATGCCGTAGCCCACCACCGCTAGCTCCACACTCGGGGAGCTCCCCAGGGCCGCGGTGGCGATGTAGAGGTGAGCAATGCCGATGAGCACGGTCGTCACGCCGATGCCCACCACGTACACGGCCGAGAGCCCCTGCCGCAGAAAAATTCAGCTACCCGCCGGCAGGCCCACCAGTACCGCCGTCAGGATGGAGCAAAAGGAAAATAGCGCGGAGGCGAGGTATATCTGCTCCCGGGCCACCCCGTCGCGGCGCTGCACCTCCTGATTGAAGAACGCCAGGTTGGTCAGGGGGCCCGCCGGCAGGAACACACTGATGAGGTTGCGCTTCAGGAAGAGTAGGGTACAGGTACTGAGACGTACCTCCCGGCCCACGGCGCGAAAACTGATGCGGTACATGTACCCCTGCACTACCACAAAAGCCAGCACCAGCGCGCCGCCGCCCGCTATCCAGACCGGATCGGCCGCCGCCAGGGCTTCGCTCACCCGGCCCAGCTCCTCCCGCTCGCCCTTTACGCCCTGCTGTTTGGCATCGTCTTTACCGAGTCGGCCTTCTTTCCGCTGGGCCCCTTCCTGCCGGGGGATGGGCTGCTGTTGACCACCGGACTACTGCTCGGTACCGGACAGGTACGGGCCCTTACCGCGGCGGCCTGTCTGGTAGCCGGTGCGTTTTTGGGCAACTGGGTAGAGTACCGGCTGGGCCGCCACGTTGGGCCGGAGCTCTTCGACCGCTGGCGGTGGCTGCGGCGGGAGCACTACGAAAAAACCCAGCTGTTTTACGGCAAGTACGGGGACTGGGCCGTGGTGCTCTCCCGCTTTCTCCCCCTGGTGCGGGCCCTCATCCCTTTTGTAGCGGGTATCTCGGGCATGTCCGGGGGCCGCTTTCAGCGCTTCAGTCTGCTCGGCGTACTGCTCTGGGTGGCCTTCGGACCAACAAAGCGGTTGGCTAAAGCCCCTGAACTCCGAAAAGGTACCCCACCAGGGCCGTACCGGCCATGGCCGCCGTGCCCCAGAGGCAGATGCGCGCTACGCCGACCCAGATGGGCGCCCCCCCCCGTGCGGGCGGCGAGGGCCCCCAGAAGGACCAGGGCGAGGAGGGTGATCCCGTACTGCACCGGGACCATGCCGCGTAGGGGACCTACCGCCGCCACCAGTACCGGCAGGGCCGCCCCGGCCAGGAACGACAGGCCGGAGGCTAGGGCCGCCCGGGTCGGTTGCGCCTGGGTGATCTTGCTGATGCCCAGCTCGTCACGGGCGTGGGCGGTGAGGGGGTCGTGAGCGGTCAGGGCGGCGGCCACCTGCCGGGCCAGTTCGTCGGATAAACCCCGCGCCCGGTAGATGCCGGCCAGTTCCCGCTCCTCCTCGCGGGGGTGATCGGCTAGCTCGCGGGCTTCCCGGTCCAGGTCGGCCCGCTCCAGGTCGGACTGGGAGCTGACCGAGATATATTCCCCGGCGGCCATAGACAGGGCCCCGGCCACGGTGGCGGCCAGGGCGGCCAGCAGGATGGGCTCGCGGCTAGTAGTGGCCGCGGCTACGCCGATCACGATACTGGCTACCGAAATAATGCCATCGTTGGCCCCCAGTACCGCGGCGCGCAGCCAGTTGCTGCGGTTGACGTAGTGTTCCTCTTCGTGCATGGCGACCAAGGTACGCCGCACTCCACGGCGTAACACTATCTTACGCCGACCGCGATGACGCCCTCCTCACCTCCCACCGCCCCACCCGCCGCCGCCGCCGGCCTGACCGATCGCGAGTTGGTGGTAGCCATCCTACAGGGGCGGCGCGACTACCTCAATGAGCTTTACCGCAGGTACCAGGATCGGGTGTACTACAAGTGTCTCGGGATGGTGAAGCAGGCCAGCCTGGCGCAGGACCTGGCCCACGATGTATTCATCAAGGTCTTTACCAATCTACACAAGTACCAGGGCAAGGCCGACCTCTCGTTCTGGATCTACGCCATCACCTACAACCACTGCGTGACCCACCTCAAGCGGGCCAAGCGGCTGCGCTTCGACCGCCTCGATGAGACCCTGGACCCCGCCGACGGGGGGCAGGACGAACTAAATGAGAAACTGCTCCAGGACCTACGCCTCGAGCAGCTCGACCGCCTGATCAAGGAACTGCGGCCGGAGGAGGAGGTGCTGCTGATTCTCAAGTACCAGGAGGCGATGAGCATCAAACAGATCGCGGCCATCCTACAGCTCTCGGAGAGTGCCGTAAAGATGCGGCTCAAACGCTCGCGCGAGCGACTTGCTATACTACTCAACGGACTGTCCAATGGTTGAACCCACCACCATGGAGCTACTGCTGCAGGCCCGGATGCAACAACTAGCCGACGAGCGCCGCGCCGCCACCCCGCCCCCGCCGGAGCTACGGCAGGAGGTATTCCGCACCCTCGACCTGATCGACACCATCGGCGAGATCGGCTCCCTCTTTACCGGCACCCTGCTGGGCACGGCGGCTGAATTCATCGACCTGCTCGAAGACCCCGAGGGCACCCACCAACCCCCCCCCACCGAATGAATGAAGACACCGGATACGCCTACTTATTCCTGGAGAGCCTAGAGGGCATGGCCCGCACCGTACTCTCGGTGGTGCCGCGGGTACTCGCTGCCCTGGTCATTCTGGCCCTGGGCTGGCTCATCGCGCGGCTGATCAGTCGGGGCGTGGCGCGGCTACTCCAGGCGGCTGGGTTTGACCGTGTGGCCGGGCGGGTGGGAGCCACGCAGTTACTCAATCGGGCCAACGTTCAGCTACGTCCCTCCACGCTCCTGGGTCGCTTTATCTACTACGTACTTCTGTTGGTGGTCATCATCACGGCCGCCGATACGGTGGGTTGGACGGCGGTAAGTACCGAGATCTCCAAGCTCCTCGGCTACCTGCCTCGGTTGCTTTCGGCGCTGGTGTTTTTTGTAGTGGGCTCCTACATCGCTTCCTTTATCCGCGACCTACTGCGGGGGGCGGCCGGTAGCCTGGGCATTTCGGCCGGGCGCATCATCAGTTCGGTAGTGTACTACCTACTCATGCTCATCATCACGCTCACGGCCCTGGAGCAGGGTGGGGTGGACACCAGCATCATCACCTCCAATCTGCTGGTCATCGTGGGCTCCGTGACCCTGGCCGGGGCCATCGCCTACGGACTGGCGAGCCGTGACGTGCTCACTAATATCCTGGCCGGCTTCTTCACCCGCCGGGCGGTCCGCGTAGGTCAGCTCATCGAGGTCGACGGGCAGCGGGGCCGGGTGATCAGCATGTCGGGGCTCTCGGTCACGCTACAGGTATCGCCCACCGAGCGGCTCATTCTGCCCAGTCAGCTCCTCATCACCCATCCCATCCGCGTTATCGAGGACGCTGATTAGCGTGCTCCAGACCGAAGGCCAGGCCGGGCAGCTCCCGGTTAACTCGGAGGTGTAGCGGTGTACGGTCTGCTCCACTACGAAGTAATGTAGTAAGGACGGGTCTTCGAAGATCAGCGCTGCGTACCAGGAAAGGCCGACTAGCAGAAACACCAGCACACCAACAGCGTGCCGTCCGATCGTCTGCCACCAACTGTTGGGCGGATACAGCAAATAATACGTGGGCAGTAGTCCGCCGATGCGGTAGACCAGCCACAGTTGGGCCAGCAGGGCGACCAGGGGGAAACCCCGAAGAGCCGGTAGGCCAGGGCTGTAATCGCGTAGGTAAGCGGTGGCTTACGGTAATGCCGGAGGCCGGTAAAGGTGGGGTGCAGGTAGTCACCGCTCAGGTGCGAGCCTGGAGATCAGTAGGCGGGAGACGTAGTGGCCGGCACGGTGGGTAATTGTCGGGGTGCGGTGGTGCCACTTAGGTAGCGGGGTATTCATGGTTTTCGCGGGGGCTTCCGCGACGTTCATCTGCCGATCTTCGCTACGCTACACCGGACCGGTGCTATCTGTCCTGTACGCTCGCAGTGTTCATACACAAGTCGGAGAAAAGGGGAGGGAAGACTTACGACCGTAGCTGCTCGGTCACGCCACGATGAAGGGTGATTACGGAATACGCCACGAGACTAGCCAGCACGAGGAAGAGTACCGCAGAGGAACCGATCGTGCCCAGATTGAGCCCCCCCGCCCCGGTGGGCTTGGTAAGTAGGTCACCAAAGGTGGCGCCAAAGGGTCGGGTCAGTACGAAGGCCACCCAGAACAGGAGCACACGTGATAGGCCAGTTAGGTAGTACAATCCCGCCACCACGGCAATACCCGACCCAATCAATACTGCGCCCCCCATAAAGCCCAACCCGGAATCGTCGGCCAAGAAATCACCAAGCGCCGTCCCCAAAGTATTGGAGATCAAAATGGTGACCCAGTAGAACAGTTCCGGACGAAAGGTGCGAATGTTACTCACGGAAAGCGAACCTTCCGATCGGTACCAGATGACCAGCGAGGTAAGCAGCAGTACAACCAGTATCATCGCTCCGGTGGCATAACCAAGACCCAGGGTGCGGTCCATGTAATCGGAGATGGTCGTGCCGGCGGTACTGGTAGTAAGAATCACTGACCAGTACAGCACCGGGTGGTACGCCCGCGCCCGTAGCTGAGCAACGAGCGTAACCACGAACGCCCCGATGAGGATCAGCGAGCTTAGCCCGTAGCCCACCCCTAGGGTCATGGAAAGAAGATCGCCGGCCGTCTCCCCCAGCGTAGTGGCGCAGATCTTCATGATCCAAAAGACCAGGGTGACCGCAGCCACCTTGCGGGGCGTGGAGGAGGATGCGCTGAGCATGACTTAGAGGTTAAGAACGGTACGCACGAAAGTTAGGAGACAGGTTAGGCCGGCAAAGCTGCCGGTCAACTTTGGAGATTTCCTGGATTCAGCCACCGCGTAGCAAGGGCGTCATTTCTGACATCAAAGGAAAGCGTGACCTCATGCCACTGCCCCCGGTTTTCGTAAGCGATGTCGTAACCGTACCGCTTACAGATCTCCCCGACGATCGACAGCCCCAGACCCAGCGACTGGTTATCCGCGTCCCCCTTGCCAAATCGTTCGAAGAGCCGTTCCGTACCATTTTCTGCCAGAGGCAACCCGGTGTTACCCACGGTCAGTGTGCGATTTTGCAACGTGAGGCTCACCCGCCCGCCGGCCACGTTATGCTTGATCGCGTTGCTCAGCAGGTTATTGAGCAGCACGTCCAGCAGTACGGGGTGGGCGCGGACGCAGGTGCCGCGCAAATCGGATTCGAGCAGCAGCCCTTTTTGCTCCAGCATCACTTCGAGTTGCCCGAGTTTGTCCCGCAGCAGGGGGCCCAGCTCAATGTCCGCAAGCTGCTCGTACTGATCGTTGTCGATGCGGGTGAGCAGCAGCAGGGCCTGGTTCAGCTTTTTGAGTCGGTCGAGGGCCTCGCTGAGGTGTTGGAGATGGGCGAAGTCAGTCTCACTGCGGTCGGCCGATTGCAGCATCAGATCGACCTGGTTGCGCATGATGGCCAGCGGCGTTTGCAGCTCGTGGCTGGCGTTGTCGGTAAACTGGCGCAGGGAGTGGTAGTCGCGGCGGAGCTTCTCGGTCATGCTCCGTAGGGCGGTGTTCAGCCGCTCGAATTCCTCGATATCGCTGGGGGGGAATACCGGCACCGTCTTGCGCTTCACGTCAAAACGTTGCACCTGCGTCAGCGCCCCAAAGAAGGGTTGCCAGAGCCGCAGGGAGAGGTAGCGGTTGAGCACGTAGATACCGAGCAGGAAAAGACCGAAGAAGGCCATACTTACCCCGAATAGGACGACGATGAGGTCCTCGCTTTCCACCTTGAGCCGGGAGACGGTGATGCGGTAGGGCTGGCCGTTGATCTCCCGGTCGTAGACCACTCTGCGGTAGGGCTCCATCTCCCCCTCGATGGGCTCGAAGAAGACCGTATCGGAAAAGGTGAAGGAGCCGGTGACCCGCTCGATCGGTGCGGTCGTGATGACGGCGTCAAGTTGGTAAAAGGTGTCGGGCACCGCCGGAAGCTGGGCCAGGTAAGCATCGAGCCGCACGCTGGCGTCGGCGACCTGGTCGTCCAGCTCCTCATCGATGATGTAGCGCAGCCCGGTGAAGAGCAGCAGGCCGGTAAGCAGAAAGGCGACCGCCGAAAAGGCGAGGTAGTAGCGGGAGGTGCGCTGGAGTAGCTTCATACCGCCGCCCACTTATAGCCCAGTCCGTAGACCGACTGGATGTAGTCCCGAGCGCCCGCGCCGGTAAGTTTCTTCCGCAGGTTCTTGATGTGACTGTAGACGAAATCGATGGAGTCGAGCAGGTCGGCCTGGTCGCCGCTGAGGTGCTCGGCCACGGCCTCCTTAGTGAGCACCCGGTTAGGATTGGCCAGGAAGTAAAGCAGTAGGTCGTACTCCGAGCGGGTCAATCTGACGGGGCGGTCGGCTACGGTAACCTCGTGCTCGCCGGGCCGCACCCGGATCTCGCGGTAGTGTACTTCCTGACTGCCCCCGAACTGATTGCGGCGCACGAGGGCCTTGATGCGGGCGTTGAGCTCGGCCAGGTGGAAGGGTTTGGGCAGGTAGTCGTCGCTGCCGAGCTCGAGCCCGCTGATGCGGTCGTCGATGCTATCCTTAGCCGAAATGATGATGATGCCGGCCCGCTGGTGGTCGGCCTTCAGCTTGCGGATGATCTCCAGTCCGCTACCGCCGGGTAGGGTGATGTCGACCAGGATGCAGTCGTAATCGTACAACCCGGTCTTGTCCCAGGCCTCGTCGAAGTCGGCGGCTAGTTCGCAGAGGTTACCTTCTGCTTCCAGGTACGTTCGGATGCTTTCGGCCAGCACTCGCTCGTCTTCGATGATGAGGATTTTCATGCTTTTGGGTCAAAATCGGTAAGAAAGGTAAAGGCCCGAGCCCATCGGGGCAACGCTAAGCCCCCCCCGTGCCCGGGCCGGGCGGCGGTGCAGCGCGGGCACCGTGTACCCGATGGCGGTGCCTAGCACGTAGCCGGCCAGGACGTCGGTAGGGAAATGCTCCCCGGCGCGGATGCGTAGGTAGCCGGTCACGGCGGGTAGGCCGGCGGCGACCGTCCACACGTAGGGGCGTAACTTGCTGCGCGGGTAGTAGTCCGCAAAGGCGCGGCCGAAAAAAATGGCGGCTGCTGCCGTGTTGCTAGTGTGGGCCGAGGGGAACGATTTTTGGTCGTAGGCCTCCACTACCGTGGCGGGATCGAGGTTGTCCGGGTACAAGTACGGCCGGGGCCGCTGTACGGAGCCCTTGATGATGTCGGTCACCCCCTGGTTGATGAGCATTGTCTCGGCCAGGAGGATCGCCAATTTACCTGCGTCCTGGCGGCTGTCCCGGTCGAAGAGTAGTAGGCCGGGTAGGGCGAGTGAGCCGTAGGCGAGTAGGTTGGAGGCGGTCTTGGCGGTCGCCGAGTTGTAGGATATCGCGCCACGGTCGAAGGCGGAAACGCGAGGTAGCCGTAGCTCGGCCAGCGGGACGTCCTCGATCTGTCGGTCGATCAGGTAGCCGGTACCAACCGCTGCCGCGCCGCCCACCCCGTAGAACAGATCGCGTTTCCAGGAGAGGTGATAGGGCCCACCGGCAGGGGACTGCCCGAATAGGCCTACCGTGAGAGCAAGGAAAAGGAGGAATAGGCTCCACCGGATCAGTAATGCACGCATAATGAGTCAATCAGCTAGGTGTCGAAATAAGCCGCTACCACAGCATACGGTCAGCAGTTCTCACTATCGGTCAGATGAGCCTGACGCAGTACAGGTCGATGAGCTGATCGTGCAGAGCGTCCATGGACTGGACGGGCACGACCCGGAAGACCGCACGGGTGGCGTCCCATAACTTGACGCGCGTTTTGAGTTTAGTGAGCAGGGCCCAAAACTTGCGGTTGGCAGCCTGCTGGAGTTGGTCGACCCAGAAGGCAAGCAGCATCACGTAGGCCATGACCGTGCAGAGATGCTGCTGGCCGTGACCGTAATTATGTTCAAAGTGATAGCCCTGGTTTTTGAGCGTGTTGAACGTCTCGTTTTCGATCTTCCAGCGCGCGCGCCCCACGGCCAATAACTCCGCTACGTTGTCGGGGCTCAGCTCCAGGTTGGTGATGAAGGTGAAGGTCGTCTCCTTACCCTTAGCGTCGCGGATAATGGCGTAGAGCATGTTGACCGCCACCTCAGCGTTGGTGGCGTTCAGCTCCAGCCCATTAGCGTAGCCTATTGCATAGTCCTCCCCGGCCTTCGTCTTCCACTCCTGCCAGGGGACCTGGTACTGGCTATCCAGTTCATCGAACTGGGTAAACAGGTGGGCGTGGCCCTTGTCCTTGACGCCGATGAGGTAGCGCCAGTGTGCGTTTTGGCCGATGCGTTGGACCACCGGGGCACAGGCGTAGAGCGCATCGAGCACGAAGATGGTCGCCAGTTCGGGGTGGGTCGCCTCGAAGTTAGCCAGCAGCCGGTGCACGGCCGTACGCTCACAGTCGTTTTTGACCTCTCCGTCCTGCTGCGTCATCGGCTCGTGGTCCCAGGGCAGCACCTCGGCCAGTCCGGGTTTGACCATGACCGCACTCAGCATGGCATGGTAGTTGGACACACTCCCGTCGCGGTGACGCCGCTGTAGACAACGCGGGCAGGAGACCTGCTTGGAGCAAAAGTGCTCCACCCCGTCCACGCTGACGGCCACGTAGTCCTCGTAGACGTGGTAGCGCTGGAGGAGTCCGCTTGCCTTGACGTGCTCGGCCAGGTGAGCAAAGCCGGCGCGCAGAGCGGCCGGGTCTAGCCCATCGAGCAGCTTACGCAGGCCGTTATCGCTGGGGATACGACCGATTTTGTAGACCGTGCTCAGGTTGTGATCTTCGGCCTGGGACATCGTACGGAACTGAAACAGGGAGGGTATCTTGAGCGAGTAGATGGCAAAGGCAGCCTTGAGCGCATCCAGCAGCGCATAGCTGGCGTTGAAGGCTCTGCCGTCATCTAGGGAGCGGAAAAAGGGGACGATCAATTGGTTGTAGAGGTGGTCGAAGCTGAGCTGTTCGCTGAGCGGAGACGTATCGGGGCCGGCCATAAACAAAAGTAGCAACCCTGGCTAAGATGACCGATAGTGAGAACTGCTGGCATACGGTAGAACACTACAACCAGTAGGACGCCGAACAGCACCACCGACCGTACCCAGATGGAAGTGCTTTACCCTGGAGGGCCTGGCTCATGTAGTGTGCCGTGCCGCTAAGGTAGGTAGTGAATTTTGGAGGAATTCTGCTGAAAAGCCGGTACTTATTCCCGCAGGATCAACGCCTGGTAGGCCGCCAGCCTTACGGTGGAATAATTACCGACCAATACCTTCGGTCGTGCGCCGGAGGTGATTGACCATTACGTCCGTTATCGGTTTAGTGTCACGCTCGTGCATACCGGCCAGCATTCGGTCGAAGTCGGCCATCGTGCCAAAACCGCTTACGATGTCGTGGTAGTTCGAGTTGTTGTAGCCGTTGGCTTCTTTTTACCACTCCGAGTTCACACTGGTGAGCGGCGGGTAAGGGGTGGTTTCGGGGGCGGGGCCGCCCCGACTAGGTGCGGGACTAACTGATGCGTCGCAGGTGCAGTGGAGGAAGAGTAAGGCAAAAAGGCAGGTTGGGATAGGGGGGCGCATGGGGTGTAGATAGGGTGGGTATACTACCTCAGTAGGTGATGTTTAACCATACTGTCAATAGGTGCCTCATCCGATAGGCTCCATCCATTTTTCTTAAGTAGTGCGTGGGCCGCGGTGTTTCCGTCCTCCACGAAAGCGATCCAGTTGCTGCTGAAGACATCGGTAGGCTCGTAGACCAGTGATCGCAACGCAGCGGAGCCTACTCCCCGCCGGAATAACTTAGGGCAAATGGCTAAGTTAGTAATTGCTGCAGCAGGGTGGCCGGCCTGAGGAAGCACGATGCCCGCTACGGCTATCAGCCGATTTTGCTGGGTGAAGGCATACTCTACACCACCGGTATCGGTAAGAATGTAATCGAGCCAGTCCTGGTCGATGTCCCCAAGCCATTTGGAGACTTCCGGGTACTGGAACCAGGATTGATACTCGGAAAAATCAGCACGTCTGAATCTTCGCCTGGTCAGTCGCATGCGCAGTCATTGTTCGTACCAACACGCTGTTTCACGCTTCTCAGAAAACCCTCAACCCCTGCATTGCTATTTAGTATAATTACCTCCTTATCGGGGGGTAAGGCCCGTAGACGCTGCAAAATTTTTGGCTTTCTACTCCGGTTGTAGTGGTATATGTATTGCAGGAAGTGCCAGTCAAATCGCTCCCTGCACCCTTGCGCCATGTCAGTTCTAGTTCTACCGTAGCCGCGCAGCGTACGTAGGAGGACGCGGTACAGACACCGCCACCTGGAACGGTCCAGGAAAATGACGGTATTCGCTCTGGCCATACGGACGTCGAACGTGCCTCCGTAATTACCATCCATGATCCACCGCTCCTGCGCCGCTAGTTGAATGACCCGCCGCTCCCACTCCTGCTTTTCGCAGGGTACCCAACCGGCCCGGTAGTACTGGCGATCCAGGTGGATCAGTTCCAGCCCGGTGATGTCGTGCAGGGCCGTTGCCAGGGTGGTTTTCCCGGCGCCGCTACATCCGATTGTGAGTACCCTTTGCATTGATTCGCTTTGAGCCGATAAGTTAAATTACAACAGGTTTCGAGCGGACCGCCGGAATTCGTTCACCCCACATTCTCCGCCCTTCACCACAAAGCTTTGCACCGGCGTACCCGCCCGCTGTGGTACCTACGAGCGGCGGTTTCTGGAGCGGTTCGTGGGCTAGTAACTTCAGTTCACCACTATAAACCGCCCGTTCACCACAAGCCGGGCCCCCGCGCCCGAGCTTGCTTTCCTTTTGATCGGTCATTCCAGTCGCCGAGCTTCACTTGGCCGGGGAGGTAGTTAGTACAGTCTGCCCTGAACAACGGAGTCTGGTCACTAGCAGGTTTGACGGCACCTAGGCTAGGCAGTCTGCTGAGTAGGCGTTACAGCGCGGTACGCTAGTTCGGGGCGGGGCCGCAGGTGCAATGTAGATGGAGAAAGGTGACGAACAATGTGATTGAATTTCCCATTATTCAGAAAATTTCCTAATTCTCTACCCCATGAAAGTACTCGGCTACGGTACCCCCTCGACAAGCGACCTACTTGTTCCCCTCTCCTTTGAACGCGAAGACTTGCGCGACGGAGAAGTCTCCCTCAACGTAACGTACTGCGGCGTCTGCCACTCGGACGTCCACCAGGTGCACGACGACTGGGATAACTCCCTCTACCCCTGCGTACCCGGCCATGAGATCGTGGGTGAGGTCACGGCCGTCGGAGATGGCGTCACGAAGTTTAAAATTGGCGACCTGATCGGCGTCGGCTGCATGGTCAATAGCTGCCAGGAGTGCGACTACTGCAGGGAGGGCTACGAAAACTACTGCCAGGGCCCGAAGAGCTGTACGCTGACCTACAACGGCCCCAAAAAACCGGACGGTAGCAATACCTACGGCGGCTACTCCACCCACATGGTTGTGCGCGAAGAATTCGGTGTCACCGTCCCGGACACTATCGACCCCAAGTACGTCGGCCCCATCATGTGCGCGGCTACGACGGTGTACGCGCCAATGCTGCACTGGAAACTGGAGCAGGGGCAGACGCTTGGCGTCCTCGGCGTCGGTGGCCTGGGGCACATGGCCGTGCAGCTGGGTAAGGCACTGGGCGCCCGTGTGGTGGCCTTTACCGGCCACGCCGACAAGCAGCAGGCCATCCGGGACCTGGGGGCTGATCGGGTGATCATCCATACTGACGAGGAGCAGATGAAATCGGTCGAAAAAAGCATCGACCTGCTCATCGACACGGTCCCCTATCCCCACGAACTCGACAAACTGCTGCCGGTGATGAAAACCGACACGACGATCGTGGTGGTTGGCAACTTCATCGAGTTCCCAAAATTCGTACCGGGGCCGATGGTCTTCGAACGCATCCAGATCGCCGGCTCCCTGATCGGCGGGGTAAAGGAAACTCAGGAGGTGCTCAACCTCTGTGCCGAGCGCGACATCAAACCGGAGATCAAAATCATCGATATCGAGGAGATCAACGACGTATTCGAGTTGCTGCGTAGAAATTCAGATCATGAGTTTCGCCACGTGATCGATATGGCCTCGCTGCACGAGCGGGCGGGGCAGTTAACGTCCGAGGCTAAGCAAGTAAAGACACCGGTGCGGGGCGAGGTAGTAGGTCGATGAGTCGATAGCAGGGGTAAATAGTAGCTTTACGCATATCTCTACCGTATGCGTCCGCTACTATTTTTGCTCTGTTTCACCGTTCTGAGTGCCGCCCTAAGTGCCCAGGCCCCCAAACCCCGCACCGTCATCACCACCGACGGCGAGGTCGACGACGTGGACTCTTTCGTCCGCCTGCTGCTATACGCCAACGAGATGAACATTGTCGGGCTGATCTACAGCAGTTCCATGTGGCACTACCGGGGCGACGGCAAGGGCACGACCATGACCTCGGCCATGCCCATGACCCGCGAGCTGTACGGCGAACGCACCGACCTGCGCTGGCCGGGTACGGAGTGGATGCAGGAGTTGATCGCGGCCTACGGCGAGGTCCACCCCGTGCTTTCCACCCACGCGGAGGGCTACCCCACGGCGGATGAGTTGCTGCAACTGGTGCGGGTGGGCAACATCGACTTCGAGGGCGCAATGGACTTTGACACCGAGGGCTCCAATTTCATCCGCGAGCTGCTGCTCGATAACGATACCAGTACGGTCTACCTACAGGCCTGGGGCGGCACCAATACCATCGCTCGCGCCCTGAAGTCATTCGAGGATACCTACGGGGGCACGCCCGTCTGGGAGAAACTCTATGCCGGGATAAGTAAGAAGACCGTCATCTACATGATCTCGGAGCAGGATGCCACCTACCGCGATTACATTGCCACCGCCTGGCCAGATATTTCTGTGCGCTACAACCACGGCCAGTTTGCCGCACTGGCCTATCCCTGGCATCGGGAGGTGCCGGAGCCGATGCAGTACTGGCTGGAGGGGCGGTTCATGGGCAAGCGCATCATTCAGGATCGGGGCCCGTTGCTGGCTAGCTACTACAGCTACGGCGACGGGCAGCAGCTGGCGGGCGATCCGGAGCATATTCACGGGGATTCTACGCGGCTAGACAGTGCGAAATGGGGCAGCTTCCAACCCTACGACTTTATTTCGGAGGGGGACTCGCCGGCCTTTCTTTACCTGGTTGACGTGGGCCTGCGCAGTCTGGAGCATCCGAATTGGGGCGGCTGGGGCGGGCGGCTCGTAGCTTCCGACAGTGTGGTCGGCCGGTGGCAGGATGATGGGGAGGCCGCGGACTACAACCCCTTCACCCGCCGCCGCGAGAACGCCTACGCTCAGACCCGGTGGATCCCCGCCCTGCAGCGCGACTTTGCGGCCCGGGCGGACTGGTGCGTGAGACCCTACGCAGAGGCGAACCACCCACCGACGGTAGCGATAGATGGTGCCCCCTCGCGCACGGTGAGCCCGGGAGAGCGACTAAGGCTGCGGGTGAATGCCACCGATCCGGACGGTCAGGCGCTTTCCTACCACTGGTTTCAGTACGGCGAGGCGGATACGTATCCGGGGGAGGCCTTGGTGTACCTAGAGGGCCCCGAGCTGCGGGTCGAGGTGCCCTGGGATATGGAGCCGGGGCAAACCCTGCACTTCATCGCGGAGGTAACGGATGCAGGAGTGCCGGCGCTGACTCGGTATGCACGGGTGGTATTGACGGCTAAACCGTAAAGCCTCGCTCCTACAGTTCCGAAGTAGCAAAGAACTGCTGGTACCATACCGATAGGAGTCTACGTAGGCCGAGTGTAAACAGCGCGAGGATTACTAACAAACCACTCATCAGGACTAGTTCATTTCTGTCCCGGAAGCGAGCTTCGTGGTAACAATATATGCTACCCGTATCTAGTCAACAGTGACTACAGCTAGCTACCTGAGCGCGGAGGGCAACGGCAATCGTTCCGGTCACTACGGAGCTTACCCCCCGGGACGGCCTTGGCGAAAGGACTCTGGCGCCAGCACCCGAAAGCCATACCGCCCCGCCCCGAGGGTAAACGTAAGCCGGTCACCCTGCTGCTGCCCGGTCACGGCCCTTCCCGATTGGTCTTGCACCTGCGACCCCGCCCCCGTTTTAAGGGCTACCGTTGCCGTCGTGTTAGGGGGGATCAGGAAGGAGTAGTCGGTGCCGGTCTCCGTGATCTCCCAGCCGCTCTCGATGCGTCCGTAAGCGGAGTTGTAGTGGCCGCGGGCGAAGGTCATCTCTCCGGTCGGGTCCGGAGTGGGAGCCAGGATGAACCGCTTGAAGCCCGGGGCGGTGGAGTCGCGCTGGATACCCAGCGAGCGCTCGTACATCCAGGCGGCGACGGCGCCAAAGGAGTAGTGATTGAAGGAATTCATGCTATTGTTGCCCCCGAAGCCCTCGGCCTCCGTGTAGGAATTGAGCCGCTCCCAGATGGTGGTCGCGCCGTTCTTGACCGGGTAGAGCCAGGAGGGGTAGGTCTCCTGCTGTAGGAGACGGTAGGCCAGGTCGTCGCGGCCCGTCGCGCTCAGGGCCTCCGAGATCGCCGCCGTACCGATAAAACCGGTCATGAGACTGTAGGGAGGGCGTGGGGTACCGCTGTCGTCGGTATTTTCCCGTTCGACGGTAGCGGCCAGTCGGGCGGGGACGCGGGTGCGGTGAAGGGTGTCGACCATGCCCAGTGCCAGGGGGACGGCGTAGCTGGCCTGGGTGTCCATGGGTTTTCCCCGCAGGCTGGTGTCGATGGTCACGCCCGTGGAAAAATTAAAGCGGAGGCCCTGGTCGAGGGTATAGCCGCTAGCGGGGTCGAGGTAGCGTGCAGCGAATTGCCGGCGGAACTGCGCGTACTGCCCTTCGTAGTCCGCGGCCAAGTCGTTTTCCCCGAGCGCCCGGGCGGTTTGTCCCAGGATGTCCAGGTCATAGCCGTAGTAGGCCGCCCAGAGCAGGGAGTTGTCGTTGCGGTCGTTTTCGGGGCTGAGCCAGTCGCCGAGCGGGCCCTCCATCAGCAGCCCGTCCTCGAAGCGGGTACCCAGGAAGCTCACGTAGCGCTGCATGGCCGGAAAGTGAGCGCGCAGGGCGGCGAGGTCACCGAACTGCCGGTAGTTTTCCCAGGGTACGATCACCCCGGCGCTGCCCCAGATGGTACCGCCGAAGCCATTGCCCACCGGGGCTACGTCGGTGAAGCGCCCGTCCTCCGACTGCATATCGCGGATGGCCAGCGCGTGGCGGTTGAGAAAGAGGTTGATGTCCGCCAGCCAAGTGGCCGCCCGGCTGAAGACGTTGATGTCCCCGTTCCAACCCATGCGCTCATTGCGGGCCGGGGTGTCGGTAGGAATGGAGAGGAAGTTACCGCGCAGCGACCAGGTGATGTTGCGCCACAGCTGGTTGACCAGCGGGTTGGAGGTCTCGTAGCTACTGGCCAGCTCCTGCACGGAGCTCAGTACTACCCCCTTCACCGCCTCGCGCGGCCGCGCCCCCCGCGTACCGGCGAGCTCGACGTAGCGGTAGCCGTGGAAGGTAAAGCGGGGCTGGATGACCTCCCGGGCGGCACCCTTGGTGACGTAGATATCCTGCACGAGGGCGGCGCGGAAGTTTTCCAGCATGAGGGTATTTTCCTTGCCGGCGTAGGCGTCGAGGGGTGGGTAAAGCACCTCGGCGAAGCGCAGGGTAATGGTATCGCCCGGCGGTGGACTATCCAGGGTGATCTGGGGCACGCCGACCATGTTCTGGCCCATGTCGTAGAGGTAAACGCCGGGGCGCACCTCCCCGACGGACCGCGCGGTGAGGGTATCGACCGCGGTGACGGGGCGGCCGAGCTGACTGCGCAGATCCCAGTCATCGTAAGCGAGGGAACCGGGGCGTCCGATAAGATCGGTGAAGGAGCCGGTGACCGCGGTACCGTCCAGGGGGACCCGGCGGGCGGGCTGCCAGGCGGTGTCGTCGAAGCCCGGTTCGGCCCAGCCGGAAATGGCCGCCTCGCGCCGGGCGTCGTAGACCTCTCCCTGGAAGAAGCTGCCGTAGCGGAGCGGTCCGTCGGTGAAGAGCTTCCAGTCGCGGTCGTTGGAGGTGATGAGCTGCTCGCTGCCGTCGACGTAGGTGACGATGAGCTGGGCGAGCAGGCTCTGCCGGTCGCCGAAGTAATTCCAGTTTTCGCCCTTGAAGGTGATATTACCGCTCCACCAGCCCTCGCTGAGCCAGGCTCCGAGGGCGTTGCCGCCCGCCCGCAGTTGGTCGGTCACGTCGTAGGTCTGGTAGAAGTGGGTCTTGTTGTACTGGGTCAGGCCAGGGTCGAAGTAGTCTGCCCCGATGCGCTGCCCATTCAGGTACACTTCGTAGATGCCGCGGGCGGTAACGTAGAGGCGTGCCCTGGCGATGGGTCGGTCTGCGGTGGTAAACTCGGTGCGCAGCAGCGGGGCGGCATGGCGGCTGGGGTCGGCAAGCCGGAGTTGACGGTGGGGTTGGGTGATAAACTGGGTGTCGGGCAGGGTAGCCAGTACGTTACCTGGCTGGCGGTAATTGCGGATGGCAACCTCAGAAAAGCCGGCTGCCTCACCGGCTTCCACGAGGTAGCCGACGTCGGCCACCATCGGGGCGGAGATAAAATCGCCCCCGTTGCCGTAGGGTTGAGGTTCATCGGTTCGGGGTTGAGCCGGTGTTCGGGGCCGCTCCCGTCCAGGTAAATATTGCCCTGCCCGAAGACCAGTTCGAGGGTGAAGCGGTGGGCAGCGTAGCGATTGCCGGTGTTGATGAGGCTGTCGGGGATGGGGTAGGAGCGTAGGGGCCGGTCGGCCCGGTCCGTCGGAGCGTAGCCGACGCGGTAGACCTGCAGCTGGGCCGGCTGCCCCTCGTCGAGCCCAGTGACATCGAGGACGAGGGCGAGGTAGCTTTCGTCCCGCGCATTCTTGACGGCCAGGAGATTCTTGTTCTTATCCAGCAGGCGGGGATCGTTGCCTCCGAAAAGAAAAGCGGCACGGTCACTGTCCGGCGCGAGCGTGAGGGTGTAATCAATGCGGAAGACCGAGAGGTAGGGGCTATAGAGGACCAGGTCCTCCGCACCGCCGCCAATCCACTGGGCATCGTTCCACTGGGTTTGGCTGTATCCGTCCAGTGTCAGGGCGGTTTCGAAGCGGGAGGCTCCGGTGGCGGTGGAGCCGTCCTCGGCCCAGAGGGTCACGCTCCAGTCGTAGCGGGTACGTGGCTGCAGGGGGGTGCCGGCGTAGGGGATATTGAGGGCGGTTTCGGCCGTGACCTTGCCGGAATCCCAGACCGGCTCGCCCGCCTCGTCGGTCACCGTGATTTGGTAGGCGGTCTGGTGGGCATTCTGGCGGTCGGCTACGGTGGTCATGCGCCAGCGGAAACGGGGGGTGGTGGTTTCCACGGCGAGGGGCTGGGGGAGGTACTCGGTCCGGAGGTCGGTCACGCCGGTCTGCGCGTGAAGGAGTGGCAGAAAAGCTGGGAGGAACAGACCGAGCAGGAGGCTTAGCGCAAGGCGGGAACGAAACGACATAGTGGATCGATTTACGCTTAAGGATACGGAACTATGCGGCAGGCGGGCGGCGTACGCTACACGGAGCCCAGCGAGTCCAGGGCTGGATGCACATATCCCGCACCCCGGCCACCGCGGGCAGTAGCGTAGTTATACCGCCCGGCCGATACCCCTATCTTGCACCCATGCTCAAGTACCCCATCGGCATTCAGGACTTCCGTACCCTCCGCGAGGGGGGCTACGCCTACGTGGATAAGACGGAGCACATCCACCGGCTGCTGACCACGGGTAAATACTACTTCTTCAGTCGGCCGCGCCGCTTCGGCAAATCGCTGACGGTGGCCACCATGAACGAGCTGTACAGTGGCAGCCGCGAGCTCTTCGACGGGCTATGGGTGCAGGACCACTGGGATTTTGAGGCGATGCGGCGACCGGTACTGTGGCTTAAACTGGCGCGCCTCGATTATCGTGAAAAGGGGCTTTCTAAAGCGCTACTCGACGAGTTGCATCGTATAGCTCGAACTTACGATCTCACGCTTACGGAGGGCACGTTAAAGGAAACTTTTGACGGGATGCTACGCCGCCTTGCCAATCAGCACGGACGGGTAGTGCTGCTGGTCGACGAGTACGATAGCCCATCATCGACTACCTCGATGACCTGCCGCAGGCGGAGGCCAACCGCGAAGTGCTGAAGAACTTCTATTCCGTAATCAAAGATAGCGATCCCTTTCTAGAATTGGTATTCATCACCGGAGTGAGCGCCTTCAGCAAGGTCAGCATCTTTTCCGACCTCAACCATTTAAACAACATTTCGCTATCGCCGCTAACCAACACACTGGTTGGAATCACCGAGGCGGAGCTAGAAACATACTTTGAGCCCGCGCTAGCGTCGGTCAACCGGACGCAAATGCGGCGCTGGTATAATGGCTACTCCTGGACGGGGGAGCAAACGGTATACAACCCCTTCTCTCTACTCTGTTTTCTGTCCGATGGGCAGTACCGCAACTACTGGTTCGAGACCGGCACCCCCACCTTTTTGGTCAAAGCGCTGCGTGACCGGCAACTTTACCCCCCTGCACGATATCGAGCTCACGCAGCAGGATCTGACGTCGTTCGAGTTGGGTCAGTTACCGGCCCTACTCCCTGCTGTTCCAGACGGGCTATTTGACCATCACCGAGTCCGAGCCGGCTATCAGCTACTATAAACTCGATTTTCCCAACCTGGAGGTCAAACAATCGCTGGAAGAGATGTTCGCTGGGTGCCTACGCCAGTGAGGAGGCGGGCAATCCCCGTAGCCGCGTCCTGGCGATTTACCGAGCGCTCCAACGCAAGGAGATTGACAAGGTCGTCGAGGCCATTAACGCCGTATTGAGCGGCGTCCCGTATGATCTCTGGCAACGCGGTGACGAGCGTACCTTCCATACCCTGGTGCATTTGCTCTTCAGTTTACTGGTGCATTTGCTCTTCAGTTTACTGGGGGTCATCGTTCAGTCCGAAGTCCACACCGCCCGCGGCCGCTGCGATGCCCTGGTGCTCGTCGATGACTACGTCTACGCCTTTGAGTTCAAGATAAATGCTACCGCTCAGGCTGCCCTGGACCAGATCGCGGCCCGTGGCTACCTGGCTCCCTACGCCGATGACCCGCGGGAAAAGGTGGCGGTGGGGATCAGTTTTGACAGCGAGAGTAGACAGATCGGAGCCTGGGCTGAGGTGTGAGGAAGTCTTGCGCCTCTGATAGTTCCGATAGCTATCGGGGGGGGCGCCATGCGATGAGATGGGCGGGGACGCAGGTGCGAAGAGGGCTAATTTTGCCGTGCAGGTAAAATACGCTTGCTGGATTGCGATAAGTAACTGTAGCGCAGGGAACTATTACCTGGGCATGAAACGGCCGGATGTCGTTTTGCTTAATTGGTTGGATTACAGGGAAATAGGCGATTTTGGCAGGTTGTACTTTTGCAGGAAGTAGAACCTAGTAACGTGGGCAGGTGCGCAGGCCGCCTTCCCGCAAACAATGATACGAAGAAGTCAACTATTAATAACCTGTAAATGCTCAGCTAGCTATAAAAACATGGCCGGGCGGCTTGTCGAACCTGCGGTGTTCTGCGCTTTCTTTTCGTAAGCATCCGAGCAACCCCGTATGGCTAGTCTACACGTTAGCCTTCCAGCGCCCCGGTAGCAACTCCTCGATGCGGTTGATGGGGTGCTGACCGATCCGCAACAAGATGTCATGCAGCCACTCGCGCTCATTGACGCCCGCCTCGCGGCAACTGCCGAAGAAGGAGTACATCATGGCCGCCCGGCCAGCCCCCTGCCGCGAGCCAGCGAACAGATAGTTCTTGCGCCCTAGGGCCAGGGGGCGGATCTTGTTCTCGATCAGGTTGTTATCGATCTCGATGCGCCCGTCGTCCAGGTAAGCCCCGAGCCGTGGCAGATGGTTGTGGGCGTAGCTGAGCGCCTTACCGATGCCCCCCTTACTCAAGTTAGTTCGCCGCTGCTCGCCTACCCACTCCAGCAGGGCCGTATAAGCCGGACGGGCGTAGCGCTGGCGCAACTGCCTACGCCGCTCGGGCCCCAGCTCGTAGCGACGGCAGAGATCCTCGCTGCGGTAGAGATACTGGATGGCGCCGAGGGCCATTTCGGCTAGCTCCCGGTGATTGGAGCGAGCGTCGAAGAACTTACGCCGGATATGGGCCAGACAGCTGACCAGCACTACCCCGGGGTGGGCCTTCATGAAGCTGGTATAGGCTGAGTAGCCGTCGCTCTGTAAGATGCCCCCGAAGGAGTCTAGCGTCTCGTGTAAAATGTTTGCTCCCCGTCCCGGGCGGTAGGTAAAGAGCACCCCGCCGGCCACCGGATTGCGGAACACCCACATGTAGCCCAGGTGTACCTTGCGCGACTTAGGCGGATGGCGGTGACTCTTGTTCTTGGTCTGCTCCCCTCCCCGTTCCAGGACGGTAATGCGCGACTCGTCGCCCTGCAGATAGTCGGTGTCGAGCACCTGCCGTTGTAGGGCGGCGTAGAGGGGTTCGAGCAGTGTGCAGGTGGCAGCAGGGCCAATCGCCTAGAGTGGAGGAGGGGATGTCCCAGTCGAAGTCCCGCCTGAACATGGCGCGCTGACGGTACAGCGGCAAGTGGTCGATGAACTTAGCGATGGCCAGCTGGGTCAGTAGCCCCGCTCCGGCGATGGCCTTGGGGAGCACCTGGTCCGGGGCGGCAGCCTGGACCACCGCGCTTACTTCTTCGTCCGGTACTTCTTCGTCCCGGCCTTCTTCATGCTGATCCACTTTGACCGTAGGTCGCACATAGCGGGGCCGCACGTACTCGATCACCTCTAGCTTACCCGGGGTGTAGTCGACCTTACGCGTCACGTCCTGGCCGATCTCGATCAGACCGTCGGTGTCTTCAGCCGGTTCGACGCGCAGCCGACGCACCGGTAGATGCTCGGGCAGCGGGGTGCGCCCGGGGTGGGGCTTAGCCTTGGTCTTACGTCGTTCGTAGCTGATGCGCTCCTTGGCTGGCTCGGCCGGTTGTTCGGGGTCTGCTTGCGGCGGCCACAGGGTTATCTGCTCGGCCGCCGCCGTCGCTGGCACGAAGCGCTCGGACTTTACCCCGAAGATCAGTCCCTTAAGCTCAGCTAGCTCATGACGTAGGGCGTCGATCTGCCCCTGTTTTTGACGTATTGCCGCCTCATATTCTGCCCGGGAAACGGTGGCTTCCATATGCGACAAAAATACGAAAAGCGCCCCGTAAATCAGGCCGCCCGGCTATATCTTTTGCGCCGTTTCACGGATTTAATTTCGATACCCTCCAGCAGTAACTGGATGTCCGTCCAGCTCATCTCCAGGCGCTCGCCCTCCCCGGCCGGTAGCTCAAAAGTGCCCCGTTCCAGCACTTTGTACCAGACCACGACCGCCGCAGGCAGCAGCGTAGCTAACCCGGTGCGGTCCCAGACCAGCAATTTGATGCGGTCGCGGCGGCGGTTGAGGAAGATTAGAACACATCACCACTTAGGAGTTCGTGGTCGATGTGCTGGCGTACCAGACCACTAAGCCCATTGAAGCCTTTTCGCATATCGGTGATACCACGGTACAAAAAGTAGCGCTGACGGCTAGAAAAGCTAAGCATCGCCGCCGGAGCAGAGTTCGCGGCTGAGCCGGATGAGGTCTGCCAGTAGCCAGTTCGTCAGCTCCAGGCGAGCGCCGCCGGGCAGGTGTACCGTTGTGCCGCAAGTGATCTCCTCCTCCGACGCTGCCGCCACCAAGGATGGAGTGACTAAGCGAGTAAAGCCCCCCGGTGCCGACACCGTTTGCTTACCGGCAGCGTACTTTGCGCGCCAGGCGTAAAAAGTACCGGTATTGATACCGTGGGACCGGCAGAACTCAGCGATGGACGCTCCACCGCTACTTTGCTCGGCCAGCAGGTGCTTAATTTGTTCGGGTGATCTACGGCGGCGCATCTAGTCAATTTTGCTGGCCGCAAAGTTCAAGCCGCATGTCTAAACCGACAAGATGGGGTTGCTCGGATGCTTACTTCTTTTCTATATCATAGTTGATCTGATATAAGCTTCTTTGAGGAACTCATGTGCTGAACCTACGCCAGTTTCTAGACATTCAAGTAGCTCAGATGTATTAATATCTATAATCAATCGTTTATTTCGTGAATCTCTAATTCTTTCCTGATGAAATCCTTCAGTATATCCAGATGAGCTAATGAAAATTCCCACATTAGCTCTAGATCCTCTATTTTCTAATTTACGCGAAAAGGAAACGTATTCATTTTTATCCACCTTCTGTGTTTTCCAGTTTTTACATTCTACTAGAATGAATTGGCTTTCTTTATTCCAAGGTGAATTATCACTTTCGTTGAAGATAACTAAGTCGATTTCTTCATTATTAGTACGAACTCTTTCTCTGACATGGAATCCCTCTATCCTTTGCATAAAAAATGCAACGAGTTCTTCTAATGACTTTCCCTTCTCATCATTAGTTCGTGCAAACTTGTAATTTGATAATAGGTAAGGAAGAGTTAAGTCACTAAAATCTGCAACTCGTTCTAAATACTTTTTCCTAGTTAAAGACATGTATCCTTGAAAAAGATCCAGATTACGAATTACATCTTTGAAAGCATTAATTACTAGGTCAACCAATGTTCGAAGAGATAAATCTCCAGTATGTTCATCGTATTTAAAGACAAGGATTTCTATATGTCTGTCTACGAACGATCTATACTTTTCGTCATGTTCATCCTCTACATCGTTTTCTAAGGCAATTAATTTGAAATCTATCTCATCGTTAAAATATTTATGAACAGAGAAGCGATATTCTCCATCAAACGATTTTAACATGAACTGCCTTACAAAGTAATCCAACGCATCATTCATTGTAAGATGAGGGAATGAATTATGTGTTTGCCATCGCTCAACTTCCCAATGCACCTGTATTAAGGAACTCGGCTTATTATTAAAGTTATTGTACGTGAACTCAAGGCTACAATATCGATTCTCATGAATTTCTTCGCCCTCATCCGTAGTAAACATCCAATTTTCAGGATAATCCTTAAAGTATTTATCCGTAAGTTCCTCTAAATAGAAAAAATCCCAGTCAGGCGGTGGCTTCTCATAGATATCATCTTCGTTTTCAGTCATTACACAATCTATTTTTATTGTATATTTTTCGTATTACTTCGTTTTAGCGTGCATATTGTATTAATAATTTCTATATTTTTCAACGGCAAGATCTTTACGATTATCTCTTAACGATTTTAGTTTCAAAACATAAGCTATGATTTCTTTCTGATTATCTTCAATGTCTTTCAAAAGTGGGCGTATAGGATCTTCATCAAATATCCCTTTACTTATAATTTGACTAAACTCCAGGCTTTTATCTACGATTTCTCTAGGTGTAGAACCCAGTTCGATTCCTCTCTGTGCAAGTACATCTTTCGTATATACAACCAACATCATAACTGTCGACATTATTCGAATAACTGGGTGAGGGTGAGTATGCTCTTCGAAGTAAATTGGCATCCCCCGTCCATTGAAACTTAGCATATAAATTAGAATGGAATAACATACATAAACCATCATGAATTCGATAGCTTTCTTGTCGTATTCCCCATTAAAGACCCTATCTCCATACATAAATAGATGATTGCAGATGTACATAGTACTGAATTCATCAGCGTCTAGTTCTAATATATGTCTTTCAATATTAAATTTACCTTGATTGGTTATTACTTCATTAAGATTGTTTATTAGTGAATCACTTTTCTGTACTAGATGTCCCATTTCATGATAAAATGTAAAGTGCATTGAAATTTGATACATGATTAGCTCTAGAGGGTTATCTAAGAGCTTGGCTTTGGACTCGTGCCCAAGTGTAGCTATAGCTCCATCACAATTTAATTTTTCTAAAAAGGTAACAAAAAGAAAGTTCATCAGTCCCATATGAAAACACAGGACGAAATGACCTTTATTTTTACCCGCAAATGCGTTCGATGAGTAATCAGACTTATAAAATAGCGTAGATGGATCGATGGAATACCTTTCTTTTGCTTTATTTAGATTAGTCTGATAGAAGAAATAGTTATTGTCGTATTCGTCACTAAACTTAGCGTCGTCGTAATTAAATACTATGTTACCAGAAATTATTTCTAAATCCACTATCTTTTGCACCTGTTCTAAGTACTGATCTATATGACTCATAAATTATTTATTTGAGTAGAACATCATCAAACGCGATCTACAGGCTCAAATTAACATAAAAACATGATTCGCGTTTTTTACCTGCGCAGAACATGCGGGTTCACGCATTGCGTGTATTCCCGCCCTGGGTGCGCAATTATTGCATGTAACCAACAAGATCCTACTGGTTACACGCAACTCGCCAGCGATTTTTTCCACACTGCGCTTTTGCCCCGGTTGACGTGAAGCTACCGTATGCTGTTGGTTACACGCAACTCGATCAAAAGCAGGACCCCGTAGCACGTTTGCTACAGCTGACGTAAAACTACCATATTTTGAGGGTTATGCGCAACTTCTCAGGTTCTGCCTTGCCGCGGATCGGTTGTACTTGCTCAACTCGCGCCGCGTAAAATACCATCCCACTTAACCAAAATTACTCGCGCTAAGGCAGGTGCCCTTGAGGCACTTGCGCCCAACATTACGGCACACACACTGCGCATACAAGCCTTTAGACACACTGCGGATAGCCTACCAAAGATAGCGCATACCCGTCAGTTGATGCCCTACTTACCCTCTTTGAGGTTGAAACACTATCGCCCTAACTGTTGCACCTCCTACTGCTGATCTAGCCGAAAAGCCACTAATCAGGCCTCTGGTCTACCCCACCTGCAACACTACTACTGTATGGTCGGAGCACGGGTAATGAACCGCCAGTCATAAAAGCGGATGCTCCCTTGTTGGGTCCGCAGAGGCAAGGGAATCGCTCAATTTGCCCGGCACCTGCGCTCCGCCGCCCGGGTAGTTAACCTCACAGAGAACATCCGCTTTCAGAACGCCTACCTACTACCCACCCTCTCTAGATACCCCGTATGGATGATAGCGCTTACATTGGGTACTAACAAGAACGAAAAAATCAACACCGATGAGACACCTTCTTTTCTGCTGCCTCCTGCTCTGCACCGCCATAGCCTGCAACACCACCAAACCCACCGCCGCCACGGACGATGGTTGGGTCTCCCTCTTCGACGGCAAGAGCCTGGACGGATGGAAAGCCAGCGAGAACCCCGCCACCTTCTCCGTAGAAGATGGCAGCATTGTGGTGCACGGACCCCGGGCCCACCTCTTTTACGAAGGCCCGGTGATGGACCACGACTTTAAAGATTTCGAGTTCAAAGCCCAGGTGATGACGACCCCGGGCTCCAACTCGGGCATCTTCATCCACACCGCCTACCAGGAAGAGGGCTGGCCGGCAAAGGGGTACGAGGTGCAGGTGAATAACTCTCAGTCGGACTGGCGGCGCACCGGCAGCGTGTATTCTTTCGATGATGTACGGGAAGTGTACGTGCCGGACAACGAGTGGTACACCCAGCACATCATCGTGCGGGGCAATACGGTCACGGTGATGCTCAACGATCGAACCGTCGTGGAATACGTGGAGCCCGAAACTATGGAACGGCCAGCCGGCGAGGATGGCAGAATGCTCTCCAGCGGCACGTTTGCCCTGCAGGGACACGATCCGGATAGTAAAGTCTACTTTAAGGATATTATGGTCAAACCCCTGAGTAGGTGACAGATAGTGGAGTGCGGTCCCTGACCGCGGCAGTACCGCGTCAGCAGGAGAATGCTTAGATTAGGGGTAGGGGCCCCCTAATCTAAGCCTGATGTAAGCCCTCCGGCAGCGACGTCCGAAGTACTCTGCGCGTGCGAGTGTAGTGTGCGGCAAAGCCGCTTAATTATGAACCACAGATATACACGGATATATACAGATTACGGTCACCTAGCGGTGCCCGGCTGACACAACACATCAAGCTATGCATAAGCTCCTCCTGCTGCTAGCTGCAGCCCTTTCCCTCCACCTCCCCGCCCAGACCCCCACCTTCCCCCGCGGCGACCTGGCCCCCAACGTCCACCACACCGGTGATGTCTGGCTCTACTCCGTCAGCCGCGCCGACAGCACCTTCGATTACAACGTTACCCAGGCCACCTCCGCTCCGGGCTCCCGGCTCGACTGGCACCTGCACCCCGACGGGCAGCAACTACTCATCACCGACGGCGTAGGCTACTACCAGGAACGGGGCGGTCCGCTACGGCTGATGCGTAAGGGCGATGTCATCAAAAGCGCCCCGGGGGTGGAGCACTGGCATGCCGCTACGCCCGACAGTGGGGTAGTGTACCTGGCGATCTACGGCGGGGAGGGCACTGAGTGGTTGGAACCGGTAAGTGAGGAGGCCTACTTAGGGGGGCCGGCAGACGAGGGCGCACGGGGTGCTACCGAAGACGGTCCGCTGCTAATCGAGGAGCAGGGCAGCTTCACCGTTGGCGGTACCGTCAGGACCAGGCCCGGGAGGCGCGGTGGTGGCGCGATGCCCGTCTGGCTCACTTCAGCGCGGTACCAGGGCGCGCCATACCAGAAGGTGTGCCCCGGCCGGCCCGGGACCTGAAGTATTACCGGGAGCTGGATTATCCGTATGCACCGGGAATTCGTCCGCGGTGGTGATTTCCAAACGTTGCACCTGCGTCCGCGCCCCTAACCTATACTATTTAAAGTCGTAATCATGCTGATCAAACTTCTACTTTGGTGTCTATTCCTGACCGTTGCAACCGGTATGTCGGCCCAGGTCGTCACCGTAAGCGTAGCGACCGATGAGGAAGCCCCTACCATCAGCCGCCACATTTACGGCCACTTCGCCGAGCATCTCGGGCGGTGTATCTACGGCGGCTTTTACGTGGGAGAGGACAGCGACATCCCCAACGACGACGGAGTCCGCCTGGACGTGGTCGCAGCGCTGCGGGAACTACAGATACCTAACCTGCGCTGGCCGGGCGGCTGCTTCGCCGACACCTACCACTGGAAGGACGGTATCGGACCGAAGGAGGACCGGCCCTCCATCCTGAACGTATGGTGGGGCAACGTGAAGGAGGACAACAGCTTCGGTACCCACGATTTTCTGAACATGTGCGAGCTGTTGGATACGGAACCCTACCTCTCCGCCAACGTCGGCAGTGGCACGCCCCAGGAACTGGCCGACTGGATCAAGTACACCACCCACCCGGCCGGAACCAGCCCGATGCCGGACCTACGGGCGGAAAACGGCCGCGCGGAACCCTGGGATGTTAAGTTCTGGGGCATCGGCAACGAGGCCTGGGGCTGCGGTGGGAACATGCGCCCGGAATACTACGCCGACGTCTACCGTCGCTTTGCCACCTTCACCACTGACTGGGGTAACTCCGGTGAGCTGGTCCGCATCGCCTCGGGCGCCAGCAGCGTGGACTACAACTGGACGGAGGTGCTGATGAAAAATATCCCAAAAAACCTGATCGAGGCCATTGCGCTCCACCACTACTCGGTGCTGGACTGGAATGCCAAGGGACCGGCAACCGGCTTTACGGACGATCAGTACTTCGGCACGCTGCGGGAGGCCCTGAAGATGGAGGAACTGATCCAGAAGCACGTAGCCATCATGGACCAGTACGATCCGGAGCAACGGGTGGACCTGTTCGTCGACGAGTGGGGCGGTTGGTACGACGTTGAGCCGGGTACAAATGGTGGCTTCCTGTACCAGCAGAATACCATCCGTGACGCCATGCTAGCCGGGGTCACGCTGAATATATTCAACAACCACGCCGACCGGGTCAAAATGGCCAACATCGCTCAGGCGGTCAACGTGCTCCAGGCCGTGATCCTGACCGACGAGGAGAAGTTGCTCCTGACCCCAACCTACCACGTCTTCCGCATGTACACTCTCCACCACGATGCGCAACTGTTGCCGGTGTCCTTCGAGTCGCCGCGCTACGTGCACGGGGGCGAGTCCCTGCCGGCTATTTCGATTTCCGCCTCGCGGGATAGCGCGGGGGCCGTGCATTTTTCGCTGGTCAATATCGATAGCGAGCGTAGCCACGAACTCGCTCTGGACGTAGCTGCGTTGGGCCTCACTACCGTTAACGGGGAGATTCTCACCGGCGATGCCCTGGATGCCCATAATACCTTCGGGGAGCCCGCGCGGGTGGTGCCGATAGATTTTGACGGGGCGGTAATTCAGGACGGGCAGTTGCGGTTGACGATCCCACCGCATGCTTTGATCGTGCTAGAGGGTAGCCGTGGCGACTGACTTATCTTCCCCGGCCGGCATGGCATCACGCAGGAGGAGGTGAACCACTATTTAGGTCCCGAGCTAGTATAACATCAACCGGCCGGTGGTATCGGAGTCCGAGCTTATTTAGTTTGATCTAGCGGACCAAACTTGGAGGTAAAGCTGTCCTTTGAAGAGGTCCTTCTCACCGCTTACCGGCAAACAGGTAGTTGCGGTGAACTTCCGCACCTGCGGCCCCGCCCCTTATCTAGACTGCAGCACCCCTGCCTCCACCTCCGTAGTCAGCACCCGCTCCGGCGTCACCGGTAGCTCCCGAAAGCGCTTGCCCGTAGCATTGAATAGTGCATTAGCGATAGAGGCCGCCACGCTCGTGATGCCCAGCTCCCCGATGCCCTTGATACCCATGGCGTTGGCGATCTTATCCTCCTCCGGTAGAAAGATCACATCGATCTCGGCCAGATCGAGATTGACCGGCACGTGGTAGTCAGCGAAGGAGCGGGTGATGAAGTTGCCGAAATTGGGCTCCACCTTGGTCTGCTCGGCGATAACCATGCCCGCGCCCATGGTGAGGCCGCCGATGATTTGTCCGTAAGCCGTTTTAGGGTTGAGGATCTTGCCGGCCGCGCCGACGTTAAGCATGCGCTTGATGCGGTACATGCCGGTGTCCTTGTCCACCCATACCTCGGCAAAGTTGGCCCCGAAGGAGTAGATGGAATAGTCCTGCGCCTCCTCCGAGCGACTGGCCGTCCCCTCCGCGGCAAAGGTGGCCAGCTCGTTGTCGAGTAGCAGCGTCTCTACGCTCACGTCCTGCCCCTCCTTACCGGCCCGCTGCCTGAGCTCGTCCAGCAAGTTCTGGCAGGCTACGCGCACGCCGTTGGAGAAGGAGGCCGCGCCCCAGGACCCACCCGAGCCGGGGGAGTCCGGAAACTTGGTATCACCCAGCTCTACGGTGATGCGCTCGACGGGAATGCCCAGGTACTCGGCCGCCGTCTGCGCCAGGATGGTGTAGGTGCCCGTACCGATGTCCGTAGCTCCGGTCTGCACCTTCGCGTATACCTCACCACCGTCGAGGCTTAGTTCCACCCGGGCAGAACTCTCCTGGTAGGGGGAAGCTCGCGATGCACCGCTCACGCCGTAGCCCACCAGCCAGTTGCCCTCCCGCCGGCTGCCGGGCCGCAGGGGACGGTCCGCCCAGCCGAACTGCTCCGCCCCGATGCGCAGGCACTCCACGAAGGGGCGGGAGGAAAAGGGCTTCCCGTTGCTGGGGTCGACCTGGGTGTCATTCTTGATGCGCAGGTCGATGGGGTCGAGTTGCAGCTTCCAGGCCAGCTCGTCGAGGGCCGACTCCAGGGCAAAGCTCCCCGTGGCCTCCCCCGGTGCCCGCATGGCGAAGGGCGTCTGCAGGTTGAGCGGCATGAGCCGGTGGGTGATCTGATTGTTGGGCGTGGCGTAGAGCATCTTGGATACCGTGCCGCACTGCTCCTGGTACTGCTCGTAGGTAGAGGTGTGGGAAAGGGTATCGTGGCCGAGGGCCGTCAGGGTACCGTCTTTTTTTGCTCCGAGGCGCATCCGTTGTTCGTTGCGCTGCCGCAGCCCGGTGTTCGTAAACATCTGGGTACGGGTCACGGTCACCTGCACCGGCCGGCCGATCATTTTTGCCGCCATAATGGCCATGATCACGTGGCGCTCGGTATTCAGTTTGGAGCCAAAGCCACCCCCCACGAAGGGAGCCCGAACACGGATGTCGCTTTCCGGAATCTGAAAGGTCTTCGCCAGTGTTTTGACCGAGTTTTCCACCATCTGCTGGCTGGCGTAGGCATCGATCTTACCGTTTTCGTAGGTCGCAATCACGGCGTGCAACTCCATCGGGTGGTGGTGCTCGATGGGGGTGATGTAGGTGAGGTCCAGCTGCTCGTCGGCCTCGGCCAGACCCGCTGCGAGGTCGCCGCGGGAGTAGTCGGACCGCTCGCTCGGTTTGTAGGCACTATCCCTGGCCCCCTCAAAACCTACGTTTGGCTCCTCCGCCGCGTAGTCCACCTTCACCAGGCGGCAGGCATACTGGGCCTGCTCCAGGGTCTCGGCTACTACCAGTCCGACGTACTCGCCGTAGTAGTGCACCTCGGGGCCCTGCAGCGCGGGCATGGGGGTATCGGTAGCGATGGCGGGCATCTCTTCATCGTAGCCGCCTAGTTGTTCCGCGTTCTGGTAGGTGATCACCTCGAGCACACCGGGCTGGCGCAGGGCTTCCGCGGTGTCGATGGCCGTGATGCGGCCCCGGGCGATGGTGCTGTTGATCCCCTGACCATACACCTTATTCTCCACCGGAAACTCGGAGGCGTACTTCGCCATACCCGTCACCTTCAGCGGGCCCTCGACCCGGCTGATGGCATCTCCCGTACCTGCTATAAGCTTTTTCATTCTTAGGTCTTTTAGTTGCGTGCGTAGGCTTGCACCAGCGCCCGCGCCACCGCTTTTTCTCCCATCGGGAGCTTGTATTCATTATGTTCCAGCGGACGAGCTTCCCGCATGGCGATCACACCGGCTTCGGCGAAGTTTTCCTCACTGGGCGCTTTGCCGGTCAGGAAAGCTTCTGCCTCTGTAAGCCGCCAGGGTTTGTGCGCCACGCCACCCATCGCAAGCCCCACCTGACTGATCGTACCGTTATCCAGTTGCAATCCCGCCGCCACCGACACCAGGGCGTAGGCATAGCTCGACCGCTCGCGGATCTTCAGGTAGTAATAGTGGGCGGGGAACGCAGGTGCGGGCAAGGTGAGCGCGGTGATGAGCTCGCCGGGTTGCAGGGTATTGTCCCGCTCGGGTTCATCCCCCGGCAGGCGGTAGAAGTCAGAGATGGGTAGGGTGCGGGCCGTTCCATCCAGTCCCTGCACGGTGACACTCGCGCCCAGGGCGGTGAGGGCCACGGCCATATCCCCGGGGTAGGTCGCCACGCAGGCTTCCGACCAGCCAAATACGGCGTGGTTGTCGTTCATACCATTGAGTGCTCCACAGCCACTGCCCGGTGCCCGCTTATTACATGGCATAGAGGTCTCGTAGAAGTAGGGACAGCGGGTGCGCTGTAGCAGGTTACCGCCGTTGGTGGCCATATTTCGGATCTGGGCCGTGGCGGCGGCCAGCATCGTCATGGACAGCAGCGGATAGTTGGTTCTGATTTCGGGGTAATTGGCCGTAGCAGAGTTGCTCAGCATGGCCCCGATGGTGAAGCCGCCGTCGGCATTACGGGTCACCTGTTGGTGGGGCAGGTCGGCCACCTCGATGAGCATGGTGGGGCGCTCTACGTCCTCCTTCATCAGGTCGAGCAGGTTGGTGCCGCCGCCGAGGTACTTAGCTCCGGCCTCGGCCGCTGCGGCGGTGAGGGCTTCGCGCTGGTCGCGGGGATACCGGTAGGTGAATGGTCTCATGACTTGGCTTGCTTCATTTGTGCGGCGGTGGCGAAGGTCCAGGGAGTGGCGGGTTCCTCTCCGGTATGGACCTCCTGGATGGCCCGCACGATATTATTGTAGGCGCCGCAGCGACAGATGTTACCTGACATACGCTCGCGGATCTCCTCTTCCGAGAGCTGCAGATCGGTCTCTACGGTCCGGAACTCCTCAGTGACGTAGCTCGCCTCCCCCTTCTTGGCTTCTTCGAGTAGCGCGACCGAGGAGCAGACCTGCCCCGGCGTGCAGTATCCACACTGATAACCATCCTGCTTGACGAAGGCCGCCTGCACGGGGTGCAGCTCACCGCCCTCGGCCAGTCCCTCCACCGTGGTGATCCGTTTATCCCGGCAGCTCGCGGCCAGCATCAGGCAGGACAGTTGCCGCCTACCATTTACGATCACGGTGCAGGCACCGCACTGTCCCTGGTTGCAGCCCTTTTTAGTGCCGGTCAGGTTAAGGTGCTCGCGCAGCGCGTCGAGTAGGGTAGTGCGGCTATCGAGGGTAAGGGGGTATTCAGCACCATTCACTTGTAGGCGCACCTCGAGCTCGTTCAGGAAGGCCTCGCGGTTCACCGGTAGGGTCGTGGCCTCAGCCTGTGCCCCTCGCTTAGCGAATAGGGGCGTGGCGAGCACACTCAGTCCGGCGGCGGAAAGTGTGGTCAGGAAGCGGCGGCGGGACTCGCCGGTGAGGCCGAGCTGGGTGAGGACGTTCTCCTCGTCTTCGGTGAGGGGGGGTGCGTGTCCTGCACTCGTCCATTCTGTACTTGGCTTCATTGATCTAGATTAGTATAACCATAAGGAGGTTACTTCTCTTTTGGTTCGCAGCAGTACCGCGTCAGCAGGGGGATGCGTGATTAGGGGGAGGGGCCCCTAATCTAAGCCTGGTGTAAGCCCTCCGGCAGCGCTGTCCGAAGCACTTTGATCACAGATTTGGAGCGCCTAGGGGCGCTACCCCGCTAATTTACTTCATAAAGAGTCATACCAGCTATCTAGCTGACCGTGTCCACTCCCCATCCACCAGCCGTAACGAGCCCTCGGGGATTACCATCCCACAGCGCCGCCGGCAACGCCGCCTCCGGAAAGCCCTGGTAACACACCGGCCGCGAAAACCGCCGGATGGCCGCCGTCCCCACCGAGTCGACTGCCACGGCGGTCGTAGCCGGATAGGGACCACCGTGTACCATCGCATGACTCACCTCCACCCCCGTGGGAAACGCATTGAAGATAAGGCGGCCGACCTTTCGGGTAAGTAGTTGAATCAGCTCCCCGTGCTCGGCCAGCTCGGCCGCCGTACCGAACAGACTGGCCGTGAGGTGGCCTCCGAGGTGCCTGGCAATACGCATGAAGTCCTCCGGCCCCGCAGCGCGGACCACGAGGGTGGCCGGACCGAAAACCTCCTCCTCCAGCGCACGGTCGGCGAGAAAAGCATCCGTCGTGGTGGTGAATACATAGGAGGTAGCCCGTCCTGCCCCGGCAGACTGCGAGGTCTCCAACTGCGTGACGGCGGGGTGGGCCAGCAGCCGCTCGACCCCGCTCCGGTAAGCCCCGGCGATCCCCTCGCTCAGCATCGTGCCCGCCGTGCAGCCCCTTACCTTTCCCCCTAATGCCTCGAGAAAGCGGTCTGCTTTCGGCCCCTCCGGTAGGATCACCAATCCCGGGTTCGTACAGAACTGTCCGACCCCGAGATTCAAAGAGTTGGAAAGACCCTCCGCTAGTTGATCGACGTCCTGTTCGAGGGCACCGGGCAGCAGGAACACAGGATTCACGCTGCCCATCTCGGCGAATACGGGAATGGGTACCTCCCGACGCACCGCCAGATCGTAAAGTGCCTTCCCGCCCCGGAACGAACCGGTAAAACCTACCGCCGTGATGCGTGGATCCTGGACCAGTGCGGCACCAACTGCATTCGTCTGACCCTGCAGTAGGGAGAAAACGCCGGCGGGCATTCCGGTAGCCGTAGCGGCACGGGTAATAGCCTCTCCGATCAATTCAGAGGTGCCCGGATGCAACGGGTGGGCCTTGACCACCACCGGACAGCCGGCGGCCAGGGCTGAGGCCGTATCGCCTCCCGCTACGGAAAAGGCTAGGGGAAAATTGGAGGCTCCGAAGATGGCCACCGGTCCGAGGGGAATCTGCATCTGCCGCAGGTCGGGTCGGGGCGCGGGGGTGCGGTCGGGCAGGGCGGGATCGATGCGTAGATCGCGCCAGCTGCCGTCGCGGACTACGCTGGCGAAGAGCCGTAACTGACCCACCGTACGCCCACGCTCCCCCATCAGCCGGCCGGCCGGCAGGGCGGTCTCCTGATTGCAGCGGTCGATCAGCGTATCACCAAGGGATTCGATCTCCGTGGCGATGGCTTCCAGAAAAGACGCTCTGGTCGCGGAGGACACCGCGACGTAGGCAGGAAAGGCCTCCGCAGCCGCGCTACAGGCAGCCGCAACGTCCTGGGGCGTGGCTTCGAAGAATTTGGTGGGCAGGGACTGGCCGGTACGCGGGTCCTGCGCGCGGAAGCTATCCTTGTCCCGGGCGGTATGCTTCCCGGCGATGAGGTGGGTGCCCTGTAGTTGCATAGTGGTAGTGGTTATTCGACGGGGTTCGTGAGGGTGCCGATCGGGGGGATGTCGATCGTGATGCGGTCGCCGGAGCGGAGGGTAAAATCGTCGGGCGGAATGATGCCCGTGCCGGTGAATAGTACACAGCCCGTGGGGAAGGTAAGTTCGCGGTAGAGGTAGTCAGCCAGTTCCTGGGGTCGGCGCTTCATCTGGTCCAGGGAGGTAGTGCCGGAAAAGATGGTGTTGTCATCCCGCTCTACCGCCATCTGAATAGGTGTCGAAGAGGGCAGCGGGGCGTCGGGCACGTACAGGCAGGGCCCCAGGGCGGTGGCTCCGTCGTACGACTTCGCCTGCGGTAGGTAGAGCGGATTCTCGCCCTCAATGTCGCGGCTACTCATGTCGTTGCCGATGCTGTAGCCGACGATCTTTCCGGAACTGGTTAGCAGCAGGGCGAGCTCGGGTTCGGGAACGTTCCAGCGGGAGTCGGCGCGGATTCGTACCGCCGCGCCGGGACCGACGGTGCGGTAGTGCGGTGCCTTGAAGAACAGCTCGGGCCGCTCGGCGGCGTAAACACGGTCGTAGAAGTCCCCGCCGCCGGCCGCCTCGCTTTCCTCCATTCGTGCCTGGCGGCTGCGCAGGTAGGTCACACCGGCGGCCCAGACCTCCTGGGTGCCGATGGGGGGTAGGAGATCGTTCGGCGGCCCTTCCTCGTCGCCTTCCGGCTGGCCACTAGTGGTTAGGATATTGGTGGCGTTACGGGCCAGGTCATCGTCGTTGACGAAGTTGTCCCACGACCCCTGCACCCGCGCCCTCCGCCCGGAAGATCGAATGACGATGCCCGACGATGTACGGTAAATCCACATGCACTAGACGATTAGGGAGAGTAAAGAAAGCACCAGGAAGGCGGATAGGCCCAGAATGGCGCTGCCCAGTGCGTGGAGGCGGTAGCCCTGGTTGACGGTCATGTCGCTGAGCTGGGTGACGACCCAGAAGAAACTGTCGTTGGCGTGGGACACGACGGCCGAGCCCGCCCCGATAGCCACCACCACCAGTGCCCGCGAGGATGCGCTATCAAACCCCATCCCATCGAGTAAGGGGAAGACAATGGAGGCGGTCGTAAGAATGGCAACCGTAGATGAGCCCTGGGCCGTCTTGATGACCGCCGCCAGCACGAACGGTAGCCAGAGCCCCGGACTGACCGTAGCGATCCACCCCTCCAGTACCGCACCGAGGGGGGAGGTTTTGAGCACCTCCCCGAAGGCCCCGCCGGCCCCGGTGATGAGGATGATGAGCGCCGCGCCGCGTAGCGCCTCACCCACCCAGCCGCTGCTGCCGAGCATACTGCGGTCCAGCTTGCGGGGTAGCAGTAGGGCGGAAAGTACGCCGAGGAAGAGTGCGATCACGGGGTTGCCCAGTACGGTGAACACCCGGTACATGGTACCCTCCCCGAACGGTCGGGTAGGGTAGGCCGCCACTGAGGCCAGTACGATCAGTAGGATGGGGAGCAAGATGGGTAGGAAGGCCTTGACGACGGGCGGACGGTGGGTAACCTCCGCCGGGTCCTCCGCCTCGCTCACCCGTGCCTCAATGTAGATATGCTCGCCCATGTACTTGGTGAAGGCAATACAGACCAACAGGGCGGGGACGCTGGTACAAAGCCCGATGAGAATGACCCGGCCCAAATCCGCCTCCAGGATAGCCGCCGCCGCGATGGGGCCCGGCGTGGGTGGTACCATGGTGTGGGAGGCCATCAATCCCATAGAAAGTGCCACGGCCGTACCGCCCAGTGAGAGGCCCACCCGGCGCGTTATTGCCTTGTTGAGGCTAGCCAGGATGATGAAGCCGCTATCGGCAAACACCGGGATCGAGACCACGTAGCCGATGAAGCCCAGGGCGGTGTGGATACGCCTGGTGCCGATGAGCCGCAGGAGGCTTTCGGCCAGTACCATGGCCCCGCCGGTCTTTTCCAGGAAGGTGCCGATGATCAGTCCGGCGATGATGAGTAGGCCCACCTTGCCGACCGTATCGCCGAAACCGGTACTGATGGTATCGACCAACTCCAGGGGGGGCATACCACTACCGATGCCGTAGCACACGCAGGCCAGGAGCAGGGCCAGGAAGGGGTGCCACTTCCACACCGAGGTGGTGAGGATGATGAGTACGATGGCCAGCAGGAGGAGGACGAGGGTGAGCATCGCGGGTGGCTTAGTGCGGTCCGCGTTCGATGGTCGCCCCGCTGCTGCCGCGGAGGAAGTCGAAGTCGCAGCCCCGGTCGGCCTGCTCGACGTGCTCCAGGAAGAGCTTGACGTAGCCACGTTCTGCGACGGGGAGTGGGGGCGTCCAGGCGGCGCGGCGGCGGGCTAGCTCCTCAGCGTCCACAAGTAGTTCGAGGCGGCGGGCGGGGACGTCCAGTTTGATCAGGTCACCGTTGCGGACGAGCGCCAGCGGGCCACCCACGGCGGATTCCGGGGCTACGTGCAGTACCACCGCGCCGTAGGCCGTGCCGCTCATGCGTCCGTCACTGATGCGTACTATGTCCTTGACGCCCTGGCGCACCAGTTTGGCGGGCAGTTCCATATTGCCCACCTCCGGCATACCGGGGTAGCCGACCGGTCCTACGCCCTGAAGCACCATCACGGAGTCGGCGTCGATCTCCAGGTCGTCGCGGTCGATGCGGGCGTGGTAGTCCTCGATGGAGGTGAACACCACTGCCGGGCCGGTATGCTTTAGTAGCTCCGGGGTGGCCGCCGAGGGTTTGATGACCGCGCCGTCGGGACAGAGGTTGCCGCGCAGGACTACGATGCCAGCTTCCTTCTGTAACGGGCTGTCGATGGGGGCAACCACCTCCCGATTGTAGCAGACGGCCTCCCGCGAGTTTTCCACGATGGACCGGCCGTTGACGCTCACGGTGTCGGCGTGTAGGCGATCGCCCAGCTCCCGAATGATGACGGGTAGTCCACCGGCGTAGTAGAAATCCTCCATCAGGTACTGCCCCGCCGGCATTAGGTTAGCGAGCAGGGGCAGGCGGCTGCCGATGCGGTCGAAGTCGTCGATGGGCAGCTCGATGGCCAGGCGGCCGGCGATGGCCGTCAGGTGGATCATCACGTTGGTCGAGCCGCCGATGGCGGCGTTGACCATGATGGCGTTCTCGAAGGCCGCGCGGGTGAGTACGTCGGTGATCCTCAGGTCCTCGCGCACCATCTCCACGATGCGGTTGCCGGACAGGTGGGCCAGCGTACGCTTGCGGGCATCGACGGCGGGAATGGCCGAGGCACCGGGTAGGGTCAGTCCCAATGCTTCTACCGTCGCGGCCACGGAGGAGGCCGTGCCCATCGTCATACAGTGGCCGGCGCTGCGGCTCATGCAGCTCTCGGCCTCCCGCATGTCGGCCGTGGAGATGCTGCCATCTTTTAATCCCTCCGACAGCTGCCAGGTGAGGGTGCCGGAGCCGACGTCGCGGCCGCGCCACTTGCCGTTGAGCATGGGTCCGCCGGGTACGACGATGGTGGGCAGGCCCACGGAGCAGGCGCCCATGAGGGTGGAGGGGGTGGTCTTGTCGCAGCCGGTGAGTAGGACGATGCCGTCGAGGGGGTTGGCGCGGATGGTCTCCTCTACGTCCATCGACACCAGGTTGCGCCACAGCATCGTGGTGGGCTTCATGATCGTCTCCCCTAGGCTCATGACCGGGAACTCCAGTGGGAAGCCGCCGGCCTCGTAGACGCCGCGCTTGACGAGCTCGGCGAAGTCGCGCAGGTGAGCGTTGCAGGGGGGTGAGGTCGGACCAGGTGTTGCAGATACCGATGACGGGCCGGCCGTCGAATACGTGGTCGGGGTGGCCCTGGTTACGCAGCCAGCTGCGGTGGACGAAGCCTACTTTGCCGGCGGGGCCGAACCAGTCGCTGCTGCGGTGGCGTTCCTTTTGCTCATCTGCCATACCTCGGTGAATGTAAGGATTGCAGTACAATGCGGTCTCCGACCGCGACGTCCGAAGCACGCTACGAGTGCGAGTGGGTGGGGGCGGCAAAGCCGCCTATTTTTCACCACAGATTTACCACGGATTGATCACAGATTTTACGGTCACCTAGCGGTGCCCGCCGTCACCCCACCGGCTGCTCCAGCACCCCAGCCACCGCCTGCACCTCCTCCGCCGAAAGCTGCCAGCCCGCGGCCCGCACATTCCCCTCGATCTGCGCCGGCTTCGTAGCCCCCGCGATCACGCTCGCGACCGCCGGGTGCGCCAGCAGGTAGGCAAAGGCCAGGTCCAGCACCTCGTGCCCCTGGCCTTCCGCGTAACCGATGAGCGCCTCTACCTGGGTGAGGTTTTCGGAGGTTAGCAGCTTTTCGCCGCTCTCTTTGAAGCGACTGCCCTTCACGCCACTCAGCCGCGAGCCCTCCGGAGCGTCCTGCCCCTTGCGGTACTTGCCGGTGAGCAGTCCGGACTTGAGGGGGAAGTAGGGGATGAAGGCTACGTCAAGTTCTTTACAAGCTTGCAGGGTACCGTCGGTCTCGGGGGCACGCTCCAGTAGGCTGTACTCATTCTGGAGGGCACGAAAGGCATGTGCCGACTCTACCGCCATGGCCTCTCGCCTTCGTTCGAAGTTGTTCTTCACGGCAATCACCAGGGTGGAGACGTGCCAGTACTGCCCGAACCGGTCCTGGAACGTCGCTCCGTGTCCGGCGCCGCGTGCAAATCCTCCGGGCTTATAGGAAAACGGATTATGGCGTTGGTACCTGAATCCATCCAGCGGGTGATCGCTTACCAGTACCCCGTCCGCATAGCCGCTAAATTCCGTGCCGGGGGCGGCATACTGGAAATAGTACTTCCCATCGTGTTTGGTGACCCAGGCGCCCTCCACGAATGGATTCAAAAACACGTTGTCGTTGTATTCACCGAAGCGCTCCCAGCCGTGCTCGTCGGGATGCAGCCGCATGATGGGCCGGGTAATGCCGGTAGTCTGTAACTCCGGCAGGTGAAGTTCGGTACCCAGTACGGGGTACTCGTTACTAGAGCCCCGGTATAGGTAAAGTTTGTGCTGCGCTTCTTCGTACAGGAAAGCGGGATCCCAGGCCCCCACGTTCAGGGTATCGACGGCGATTTCCCACTCATCTTGGGTAGGATTGCCACTTTTCCAAATGGGAAAATCCAGGTCCCAGGTAGAGCCGTAGACGTACAGGCTGTCTTTCATGGCCCAGACGGCGGGTGCATTCAGGTCGTGTTCGTACTTATCGTCCAGCAGAAATTTCCGGTAGACGAAGGTCCAATCGAGCATGCTGGCGCTATACCAGTAGCCCTCCTGATTGGTGGAAAACAGAAACAGGGTGTCCCTAAAGTTTACAATGACCGGGTCGGCGGTGGCGCGGTGTTTTCCATTGACTGAGAACTGTTCGAAGGGGGTGTAGCCGTAGTCAATGTTGATGGGGTTGCAGTAGGTCCGTTGTTGGCCATGAGCCAGGAGCCCACACAGCATAAGGAGGAGGGTGTGGGTAGTGTGCATGATCGTGGCTTGTCAGAGACAAAGGATAAGTGCGTACCGATAAAAATCAGTCACGAACGGTAATGTAAGCCGCTGGCTGCGTCAGTTCCAACTGCACCAATTCAGGGGGTTACGGTGCACCTCCCCCAGACCAGGAAGCTGAACAAAAATGCCGCTTGAACCCCGTACGGACCACCGGCCTGAGAAACGGTAGAATAATTCACCCCAAACGTAGAGTTCCCTCCCCCACCTTAGCTACGCGACCGATGTTTGTAAGTAAACCCGGCGAAATGAAGTCGACCTACCTGCTCTGCGCTTTCCTCCTGCTTTGCACCTGCGTACGCGCCCAGACCCTGCCGTTGAGCGGACGGGTCGTGGAGGCGAGTAGTGAGACGCCCGTTGAATTCGCGACGGTGAAGCTGGTGGACCCCGCAAGCCAGGAGATGATCGGTGGCACGACGACCGATCCCGACGGGGCTTTTGCCCTGACCGCCCCCCGCGCCGGACTGACGGTGGAGGTGAGCTTCCTGGGCTTTGCCACCACGGTGCTGGAAGACGTGCGGGAGGGCGAGCTGGGGACCATCGTACTGCGGGCCGACGGCGAGACCCTGGACGAGGTCACCGTGACCGGCGAGCGCTCTACGACGGAATTTAAACTGGATAAACGCGTATTTAATGTGGGCAAGGACCTCAGTAGCAGCGGGGCCAGTGCCCTGGAGGTGCTCAACAACGTGCCCTCCGTGACGGTGAGCATCCAGGGGCAGATCAACCTACGGGGCAGCGGCGGAGTGCAGATCCTGATCGACGGCAAGCCCTCGGTGCTGACCAGCGACAACGGCAACGCCCTGGGGACCATCACGGCCGATATGATCGAGTCGATCGAGGTAATCACCAATCCCTCGGCCAAGTACGAGGCGGCGGGCACGGCCGGTATCATCAATATCGTACTCAAAAAAGACGAAAAGCGCGGGCTAAATGGTTCCGTGACCGTCAATACGGGCATGCCCAATAACCACAGCGTGGGGCTGAGCGTGAACCGGCGTACGGATAAATTCAACCTCTTCGGACAGGCCGGGGTCGGCTACCGCACCTTTCCCGAGATCAACCGGGCGGTGAACCGCGACCTCACCACCGGCACCAGCGTGCTGAGCGAGGGGGAGGCCGATAAGAACGAGCAGTTTTATAACCTGATCCTGGGCACCGACTACCACATCAATGACCGGAACGTGCTCTCCCTGACCGGCACCTTCGCCTACGAGCTGGAGACGGAAAACGCGCTGACGGACTTTCGCGTGCTCAACCCCACGGGCAGTCTCACCGATGCCTGGAGCCGCACGGAGGCCACCGAGGCGGTCAACCCCAAGTGGCAGTACGAGCTCAACTACAAGCGGGAGTTCGACGCCGAGGACAAGGACCACGTGCTGATCGTGAGTGCCCTGGGTAATTCCTTCGTGAAGGACCAGTCGTCGGAATTTACCACCAACACCACCGAGGGGCAGGCGCTATTCGGCGACCAGCGTACGGCTACCGATTTCGGGCAGACGGAGTACACCTTCAAGGCGGACTACACCCGTCCGCTGAGCGAGGCCGTCACGGTAGAAACGGGGCTACAGTACGTGTATACCGACGTGATGAACGACTTCTCCGTCAGCGATTTTATCGGCGAGACCTTCCAGCTGGTGCCGGAGCTGACCAACCGCTTCGACTACCGCCTGGGCGTACTGGGGGCCTACGCGACCGGGGCCTACGAGGGCGAGCGCTGGGGCGTCAAGGCGGGGCTGCGGGTGGAGCAGACCGACCTGAATACCGAGCTGGTCAACACCAAGGAGACCAACGACCAGCACTTCGCCAATCTATTTCCTACGCTGCATACCTCCTATAAGCTGTCGGAGGCGGTGTCAGTACAGGCCGGCTACTCGCGGCGCATCTTTCGTCCACGGCTCTGGAACCTGAATCCTTTTTTCAACATCCGCAACAACTTCAACGTGCGGGTGGGCAATCCGGAGCTACAGCCGGAATTTACCGACTCCTACGAGCTTACTTCCATCTTTGTCCTAGGTCAGCTTAGCCTCAACGCCGGGGTGTATCACCGCTTCACTACCGAGGTGGTCGAGCGGGTAAACTTCTTCGAGAAGAACGTGAACGTAACCCGCCCGGTCAACCTCGGCACCAGCAGCGCCTACGGCCTGGAGCTCAACGGCAAGTATGCCCCCGCCAAGTGGCTGACCCTGAGCGGCGACCTGAACTACAACAACTTCGACCGCCGGGCCGCGCTCGATGGCATCAGTTACGACTTCACCGCCGACCAGCTTAATGGCCGCCTGGTCACGAAGTGGAGTCTGCCGCTGGGCATCGACCTCGAGGTAGCCGGTAACGGTCGCTCCGGCTTCCGCACGGTGCAGGGCCGCACCTCCGGCTTCACCTTCCTGGACCTGGGCCTGCGCAAGAAGATGCTGGAGGGCCGCATGATCCTCAACGTGAGCGTCCGCGATGCCTTCGCCTCCCAGATCAAC
>CATQHI010000007.1:0-167500 GCA_958295895.1 Saprospiraceae bacterium
CACCTGACGCTCTATGCCCTGGAAGCAAAACTGGAGTTAACCGGTGCCGCCCCACCTCCTAAAGTGATCTTTATGGCGCAGCCGCACCTGCTGGCGAAGGCGGGCTTGGTAGCGTTTTATGGGCGGTAGAAGCTAATCCACCCACCGCCGCAGCAGATCCCCGTACGCATCGATCCGCCGGTCCCGAAAGAAGGGCCAGATGCGCCGCACCTGTGCCGTCCGCTGCCGGTCCACTACCACCACGGCCACGTCTTCCTCCTCCTCCGGCGAGCGGTACAGGAATTCCCCCTGCGGCCCGGTCACGAAGCTGCTGCCCCAGAACTGTATGCCCTCGGTCACCTCACTCGGGTCGGGCTCAAAACCCGTCCGGTTCACCGCCACCACGGGCAGCCCGTTTGCCACCGCGTGTCCCCGCTGGGAGATGATCCACGCCTCCCGCTGCCGCCCCCGCTCCGGCGCATCGTCGGCCAGTTCGTAGCCGATGGCCGTGGGGTAGATCAGCACCTCCGCCCCGCCGAGGGCCATGAGCCGGGCGGCCTCCGGGTACCACTGGTCCCAGCATACGAGCACGCCGAGCTTGCCCACGCTGGTCTGCACCGGCTTAAAGCCCAGATCACCCGGCGTGAAGTAGAACTTCTCGTAGTAGGCCGGATCGTCCGGAATGTGCATTTTCCGGTAGCGCCCCGCAAGGCTGCCGTCGCGCTCGATGACGACGGCGGTATTGTGGCATAAGCCCGGTGCCCGGTTTTCGAAGAGGCTTAGCACCAGCACGAGGTCAAGTTCCTTGGCCAGCGCTCCAAAGTAGTCCGTACTGGGTCCGGGTATCGGCTCCGCCTGGTCGAAGACCTCGGGGGCCTCGGTCTGGCAGAAGTAGAGGCCGGTGTGAAGCTCCTGGAGCACGACTAGTTCCGCACCTCTGGCTTTGCACCTGCGTATACCGGCTGCGCTTTTTTCCAGGTTAGCTGCTCGGTCGCCGGTGTTGGACTGTTGGACTAGGCCGATGTGTAGGGGTTTCATGGCGCAAAGGTAACTACCCCTACTCCGCGTCGTACTCGTAGGGGAGCCGCTTTACGTCCTTGACCGTACTTAGCGTCATCAGGGTCTTGAGCCGTTCAATCTCGTCGATCTGCTGCAGGGTCTTGAAGAGCAAGCGCTCGTAGGTGGGAATGTCCTGGCAGATGATCTTGATCAGAAAGTCCGCCTCGCCGGTGATGATGTAGCACTCGGTGATCTCCTCGATGCTCTGCACCTGCTCCAGGAAGTTCTCCCGGGCCTGGTTCTTGCGCCAGTCGAGACTGACCAGCACGAAGGTCTTCACCATGAGCCCGATGGACTCTGGATTGACCTGCGCGTGGTAACTCTGGACCACGTCGTTCTGCTCCAGCTTTTTGACCCGTTCCAGGGTGGGTGCCGGGCTGAGTCCGATGCGCTTGCTCAGGTCCAGGTTAGTAATCTTACTGTTGTCCTGGAGAATCTTTAGGATGCTCAGGTCGATCTTATCGAGTTTGTCAGACATAATAGCGCATAGCGGTGGTGAGGCGGCAAAGATAGCAGCACCAACAATTATTTCACAGTTTAGGCGAAATAAGTATTTTATTCGCCGCCGCTGCCCCTACGGCCAAATCCCCAAACTGATGTAGTCATTCGATATCTTGCTGATGGCCAGGGCGAAAGCTGCGGTACGCAGGTCCTTGATACCCTCCTTGGACTTGTACAGGTCGTAGATGCCCTGGAAGCCGGTGATCATGGTTTCTTCCAGGCCGGAGCGCACCAGATCAATTTCGTCCGCTCCGTGAATGATCATACTCCGGTCCCGGTCGCTGATCACCTTACCGGTAGTTTCCTCAATCTGCTGCACGATGCGCCGGTAGTTCTGCTCGTCAAACCGCTTCTGCAGCCGTCCGAAGCGCATGTGGCTCAGGTTCTTGAGCCATTCGAAGTAGCTTACGGTCACTCCCCCCGCGTTAAGGTAAATATCCGGTAGTACCACGATCCCACGCTCGGCCAGCACCCGCGAGCCCCCGGCCGTAACCGGTCCGTTCGCCCCCTCGGCCACGATTTTCGCCCGCACATTCGGTGCGTTGTGCTCGTCGATCTGGTTTTCCAGCGCGGCTGGTACCAAAATGTCACATTCGAACTCCATGACGGAGCGCCGGTCATCTTTCCCGTACGCCTCTACCCCCGGAAAGGATAAGATACTGCCGTGCTTCACCCGGTGCGCGATCACTTCATGGATGTCGAAGCCCTCCGGACTATAGATGGCCCCTTCCACTTCGGAGACACCGATAATCTTCACGCCACCCTCATCCTGGCTGATGGTCGCCGTATGGGACCCCACGTTACCGAGCCCCTGCACGACCATGGTTTTTCCCTCGATGCCCAGGTTCAGTCCCAGCCGGTCCATCAGGTCCTGCTGATTACACGCCTCGCGAATGCCGTAGAACACCCCCCGCCCGGTAGCTTCGGTGCGCCCCCGCACCCCATTCTGGCTTACGGGTTTACCCGTCACGCAGCCGGCCGCATTGATATCATCGGGGTGAAAGGAGCGGTAGGTATCGTAGATCCAGGCCATCTCCCGCGGTCCGGTACCGTAGTCGGGCGCCGGCACGTCGATGGCCGGTCCGATAAACTTACGGCGGATCAGCTCCGTCGTGTAGCGCCGCGTAATTTTTTCCAGGTCCGCCTCGCTGTACTCCCAGGGGTTGATACGCACCCCGCCCTTAGCCCCTCCGAAGGGCACGTCCACGATGGCACATTTATAGGACATCAGCGTAGCCAGGGCCACCACCTCTTCCTGATTCACGTGGTTAGAGTAGCGGATACCGCCCTTGGTGGGGCTGCGGTGGTGCGAGTGCTGGGCTCGGTAGGCCTCAATTACCTTCACCTCCCCATCGATTTTGACCGGGAAGTAAATCTGGTACACGGAGTTGCAGACCTTTATCTGCTTCAGCAGGCCCTCGGGCAGGCCGGTGTGGGGAGCAGCATTATCAAAGTACTGTCCCACACTATCTAAAAACGTCTTGTCAGGCATGATCGTCAATCTGGTTTTCAATATCGGTTAGGCGTCGGTCCAGCCGCCACAGGTACAGGGCGAGTCCGAGAAAAACAACGACGATAACCGCCACCACCACGTACATCTTCCCGATACTCCGCAGAAAATCCGGGGCCACCGCCGCCTCCCCTCCCTGGGCGAATAGACAGAGGGCGGGGCCGCAGGTGCAGAGCAAAATGAGAAGGCAACGCAGCAGGCTGGGCATATCATCGGCTGGTTAGGCGCCACAATGTACGACGCGGTCTAGAGTACAATGCGGTCTCCGACCGCGCCAGTAAAATGCAGCCTCTGGCTGCACAGCGCCTTCATCGAATTTCCTACCCCATTCGTCCACCAATCTTTACGCTAAGCACCCCCCCACCCGACCTTTATCCTATAACTCCCCAACCTTTCCCCCATGCGCCTCCTCTCCCTCCCCATCAACGACGACCTTCTCGAAGTCCACAACAGCATGTGGTCCGGCGTAGAGTCCGTCTACTTCAACGGCCAACTCGCCAGCTCCGGCTTCAGCATCTTCGGCCGCCACCACTACTTTACCGTTGATGCAGCCGACGGCGAAGGCATCGACAAGTTCCGCGTCGAGATCGGCATGACCTGGTCCGGCATCGTGGTCGATGTGTTCCGTAACGACCGCTGCTTACTGGCCAGCAGTAGAACACCCATTAGCCGCGTCGACAACCGGCTACTGCCGGAGGGCGATACCAAGCCCTTTCACCTCAAACGCGTAGCGCGCGAAGAGCTCCGATCGCTCGACGACGAGTTCTTCGTCTAGTGTACCTTCGCCGGCCTAGCCCCGCCGCCTATGCCCACCGCCCTTGCCGCCATCAGCCCCATCGACGGGCGCTACGCCAGTAAGACCGCCCCGCTGGCTGCCTATTTCAGTGAGTATGCTTTAATTAAATACCGCGTGGTGGTGGAAGTACGCTACCTACAGGCGCTGCACCGCTTAGGTATACCGCAGCTACAGGCTGCTAGTGAAGATCAGATGAGTGGATTAGATGAAATCATCCACGACTTCACCGAGTCTGAGGCGGAGTCCATTAAGGCTACGGAGCGCATCACCAATCACGACGTAAAGGCCGTTGAATATTACGTCAAGGAACAGTTGAAGTCACACGGACTAGAAGACATTTTAGAGTTCACCCACTTCGGCCTCACCAGTCAGGATATCAACAACACCGCCATCCCACTGAGCCTAAAGGAGGGGTTAAGCGAGGTCATCTACCCCGCCTTCGAAGCACTATTGGAACGTCTGGATAAACTAGTCGAGGAATGGAAAGACATCCCATGCTAGCCCGCACCCACGGTCAGCCGGCCTCCCCTACCCTACTCGGCAAGGAATTTGCCGTCTGGACCACCCGACTGCGGGAGCAACTGCGGCAACTTAAGGAAGTACCTTTCTCGGCAAAATTTGGGGGGAGCAACCGGCAACATGAATGCCCACTACGTCAGCTATCCCAACCGCGACTGGCACGGTTTTGCCTCCCGCTTCGTGGAAGATGATTTGGGCCTTAAGCGCAGCTACCCCACCACCCAGATCGAGCACTACGACAACCTAGCTGCCCTCTTCCACGCCCTCAACCGTTGCTGCACCATCCTGATCGACCTGTGCCGCGATGCCTGGGCCTACATCAGTATGGAATACTTCCGCCAGCGCACGGTGGCCGGCGAGATCGGTAGCTCAGCTATGCCCCATAAGGTCAACCCCATCGATTTTGAGAATGCGGAGGGTAATCTGGGTATCGCCCGGGCGCTATTCACCCACCTGGCAGACAAACTACCCATCAGCCGCCTCCAGCGTGACCTGACGGACTCGACCGTGCTCCGTAATATCGGCGTCCCCCTGGCCCACCTGCTCATTGCCCTCCAGGCTACCGACAAGGGCCTAAGCAAACTACTTCTCAATCGCGAAAAGCTGGCCGCCGACCTTGCGGCTAATTGGATGGTGACGGCTGAGGCGATCCAGAATATTCTTCGCCGCGAAGGGTATCCTCAGCCCTATGAGGCGCTAAAGGCGCTGACGCGGGGGCGGGCAAACGTTGATGAGTTAGTCATTCATAATTTCATCGATGCGCTGGACGTGAGGGAGGCCCTCAAGCGGGAGTTAAAGGCGGTCCGGCCGGAAAACTACACCGGCGCGCTTTGAAAGCCTACGTCACCCTACTATCTACAGATGCCTACCTGGAGGGTGTCCTTTGTTTGGCCCTGTCCCTGCGAGCTACCTCGACCACCTACCCACTCTACGTACTCTTGACCCCTGGGGTCAGCGAGCGTGTATGGGCTAGACTTGCTGCCTTCGATCTACCGACCCTATCGGTGGGTACTGCCTTCAGTATACCGGAGGCTATCCTAACGGAATCATCGAGACCCAACTGGAAGTATACCTTTGCTAAGCTGGCAATATTTGAACTGACTCAGTTTGAACGGCTGGTTTTCTTAGATGCCGACCTACTCATTACTGCCTCTATCGACCGATTATTTGACGAAGTCCATGCGGCTTCGGTAGTTTATCACGGGCGCCTGCCCCCCTACGCGCACTGGAACTTCCCTAACTCCGGAGTACTGGTAGTACACCCGCAGGAAGGCTTAGGAAAGAAAATTTTTGCTGATTGGCCGGCCGTGGCCGCTCAGACCAAGACGTTCAGCGACCAGGACCTGATTCATCGATTTTACGCGGAGTTATACCGCGAAAAGTATGAAGAATGGGACCTGCCCATTAGGTACAATACTTGTGTATTCATGATTGATAAGGTGTGCAGAGCTTACAATTTGAATGTCAGATTTAATACACCTGATGAGCGTACCGTGGCGGTACTTCACTTTAGTTCTACTACCAAACCTTGGATGATGTCGGTTGGATTCCGGGCCAATCGCTATATCCGTAAAGCTGTGACCGGCAAATGGGGCGAACTGCGTGCCTACTATCATTACTTTGGTTATCTTCGTAAAGTAAGACGATGGCTAAACCACCTTGCCCGGCAAGATTGACCGGACCAGCGTCAGGCACGTATAGACTACCTCGCGGATGGTATAACGGGAAAAGTAGATATTACCCTGCCCAAAGGCCCATAGCGCGCTTTCATACTCACGTGCCCGCAGGCATTGCCGCACCCAGTGCAGGCACTGGTGGGTTATCATCTTATGGTATAGCCAGCGTGGCACCCGCTCGGCCATGCCGGGTACTTCGTACAAAGAGCGCACTGCGGTAAGCCGTCCGGTAAGTGCCTCGCGGTCTAGTATTGCCCGCGTGCGGTTAGTCCGGTGCCAGCGGTACACTACGGTATAGGCGCTGATCTGTACCACTGGGAGCCGTAGCATCAGCCTTCCTAACCAGTTGAAGTCTTCCGAAAAGTAATACTGTTTACTGGGCTCTACCTGTGCCGTCGACCGAGGAACGGCGTATGGGAACATACTGTCCGCATGTGTCCAGTGTTGGGGTAGCGCGGGACGGTGGTTGTCGTACAGAGACGAGTATTGTGGAGAAGCGTTATCCTCAATGCGAACGATACCCGATTTGTACAAAGCAAGGCACTCACCATTAGCTTTGATCGCCCGGTCAAGCACGAGTAAGTGGTGGGGCAAGAAATAGTCATCATCATCCAGGTAGCACAAGTACTGCCCCCGGGCCAGCTCAACGCCGCACTGTCGGGCGGCCCCCAGTCCCATGTTTTGTTGATAGTGATACCTTAATCGTTCGTCCCGAGCCACCGAATGGACAAGGTGCCGGGCGGGGGGATACGATCCATCGTCCACAATAAGCAGCTCCCAATCGCTGAAGGTCTGGGCATAGACGCTGTCAATGGCCTCTACAAGATAGTCCTGCCGATTGTAGGTAGGGATGATAACTGTAAAGCGGTAGTGGGGCATCAAACCAGGGGCTGTCGTGCGAAGGAACCTCTAAGTTCGTAATATTATGTTAGCCTTGCTTCAATGAAGTCACCCCATCGCACCCTTCACTACATCGAAGCCTTCGATCACTTCGAATTGCTAGAGCGGTGGCTGCCTACCCTCGCTTGCCTCCAAAATTGGCAAATTACCTGTCACCTAGGTGAAACGTACCGCCGGAGCTTCGCTGCCCGATACGTGGATACCTCGACCACATTTACCGGTCCCCGATCTTCCACCCACTGGGCACATTACCTCCAAACGTTAACCTTCGATATAGAAGACGTAGTAGTGATCGCCACCATCGGTCGTAGACCGCGGTATTTCCTGCCGCTTATCGGTCGGGTGCGGTACTACCTTGTGCTCCATAACCTCAACTACTGCTTCAACCAGTCCAACGATCGTGATCTTTCTAGTATCCGACCTGCTTGGTACTCCCTACTAAATCGCATCAACCAGCCTACACTAAGGCGATTGCTACACGGTGCCTCCGGTTACCTATACCCCAGTCCAGATTTGCAACAGGTTGGAGGTAGCCGCTGTCTGGATAATCACATACAGCACTATGTGGTCCCCTTCTCCGCGCAATCTAGCGTACCATCAGCCGAAGAAAAAATACACGCCCCCCTGCGTATCGTGGTACCGGGGGCCGTGAATTCGTGCACCAAAGACTACACCTTACTGCGTGAACTCCTACGTAAACTAGCAGAATATAAGCTTGCGGCAACAATTTACCTAGCCGGCAGGGTCAGCGATCAGCGCACAATCCGAGCGTTACTACGAGTTGCTGCCACTGCCAATCGGCGGCACCAAGGTGCACTGACACTACAGTGCTATCCGGATGGGTTGTCACCTACCGCTTTTGCCAATCTGCTTACCGAGGCGGACGTCCTCCTTGCCCCCCTGCGTCGGACCGTCTCCGTGGGCGGTTACCGGGAAACCATTGGCCTCACTAAAGTGTCGGGATCCATTTACGATGCGGTTTACTTCGGCAAACCCATCTTCGTTCCAAGCTGGTATACGCAGACTGAGGTCCAACTGTGTCGTTTTGAAGATGTCGACCATCTGATTAGTCAGTTCAAAGTGATAATAGATCGTGGCTCATTACCCCAAGCAACATATCCTACGCACACGAACCGGGTGTTGCACGATAGCTGGCTAGCTGTACTCGAGGGTAGTAGCGCTGAACAGCCGCCCTAAAAGTCAGGACTGTTCCCAAAGGGATCATTATTACTCGGTCCGATCTCCGTATTCTCGTAGGGGCTTTCGTAGACGTCGCAGTTCATCTCGATACCGATCTCACCGGCCGGCTTGGTCCAGCCCCGTTCCGTGTCCCAGCCGACGGCCTCGTCCTCCTGGGCGGCGCGCACGAAGCGGCGGAAGAAGGGCTTGGCCATGTTGGAGCCGGCACCGAGGCGGAGGTTACGAAAGCGGATCCAGCGGTCGTCACCCCCCACCCAGGTACCTACGATAAGCTCGGGCGTGAGGCCCATGTACCAGCCGTCGGTCTGGTCGTTGGTGGTGCCGGTCTTGCCGCCCACGGGGCCCTTGACGCCGCCTAGATTGCCGACCGAGGCCTTGGAGAGCATGTTGACCATCACGTAGTTGGCCTGGGGATTGATGGCCGGCCGCTCCTCGGGCAGGTACTCGTAGATGAGCTGGCCGCTGCGGTCGCGGATCTCGGTCAGGTAGACCGGGCGGGTGAACACCCCATTGTTACCGAAGGTGGTGTAGGCACCGGTCAACTGCTGTACGGTGAGGTCCACCGAGCCGAGGGCAATGGAGGGGGCGTCGGGGATTTCCGACTTCGGGATGCCCATGATCGCCACCATATTGCGCACCGGTTCCGTACTAGCTAGCTCCTTCATTAGGTAGGCGGAAATAGAATTGACGGAGTTTTTGAGGCCCTGGTAGAGGGTGTAGTCCTTGTAGGAATAAACCCCCTCTGAGTTACGCGGCGTCCACTCGCGCTGGAGGTGGAAGTTGCCGTCCCCGGGGCCAATGGTGACCGGCTGGTCGACCACCTTTAGGCAGGGCGTGATGCCCCGCAGCGCAATCGAGGCCGCGTAGATGAAGGGCTTAAAGGTGGACCCCACCTGCCGCCGCGTCGTGACGTGGTCGAACTGGAACCACTTGAAGTTGCTGCCCCCCACCCAGGTGCGCACGAAACCGGTGCTGGGCTCGACGGACATGCTACCGATCTGCAGGATCATCTTGTGGTAGCGCACACTGTCGAGGGGGCTCATCAGGGTGTCCGTCTCGTTGCGCGCATTGCCGTAGGTAAACACGCGCATTTCCGTCTCCTGGTCGAATCCGGCTCTGACGGTGCGCTGTAGCTCGGCCCAGGCTTGTTGTAGCTCCTGAAACTCCGGTAGCCGCATCACCTCGCGGTGGCTTTTGGCAAACTCCTCGGAGATCAGATTACGGCTCACGGCATCGGCAATCACCCCGGGCGTCCTGGCCTCCTCCACCATACGTTCCACTTCGCGGTCGGTGCGACTAAAGCGAAAGTCGCGCTGGGCGGAAATCTTGCGCAGTACGGGAGAGAGAATGCTGCGGCGGTACAGTTGGTAGCGGTCGGAATTGCGGATGGCGTTACGCAGGCTCTCCTGCCGGCGCTCCACCCGCACCTCGGTCTCGGAACCGGGGTTGGTGTAGGTCCAGGGGTCCATATTCTTCCAGTGCTTGAAGAACTCGTCCTGCAACTGCGCCATGTGCACCCGGGCCTCCTCCTCGGCGTGGCGCTGCAGCAGCGGATCGATGGTAGTCTGAAAGGTAAGGCCGTCGCGGTAGATATCGTAGGCGCTGCCGTCGCTCTTGCGGTAGGCCTCCTGGGCCAGGAGCTTTTTTGCTTCCTCGGCCAGTACCATACGGAAGTAGGGGGCTAGCCCGTCGTCGTGCCGCTGCCGGGTAAGGGTCACGCCGAGGGGTAGTGTGGACAGAGAGTCAAAGGCTGACTTAGTGATACGGTCGTTGCGCAGCATCTGGGCCAGCACCTGATTGCGGCGGCTTTCGGTGCGCTCGGGAAACCGACGGGGATTATAGAACGAGGCGTTCTTTAGCATACCCACCAGCATAGCGGCTTCCTGTACATCGAGATCAGCCGGCCGCTTGCCGTCGAAATAGTTCTCCGCCGCCGACCGAATGCCCTGTGCCCCGTTGATGAAGTCGTAGCGGTTGAGGTACATCGCGATGATCTCCTGCTTGGTGTACTTGCGCTCCAGGCGCACGGCGATGATCCACTCCTTGAGCTTCTGAAACCCTCGCTCCACCATGTTGGCGCTCACCTGCTCGGTAAAGAGCAGTTTAGCTAGCTGCTGCGTGATCGTAGAGCCACCCCCAGCCGATTCATCCCCCAGGAGGGCCGTCTTAATCACTACCCGTGGCAGGCTCTGCCAGTCAATGCCACTGTGGTCGTAGTAGCGCTCGTCTTCCGTGCTCACCAGGGCGGCCTCCAGGTGGGGCCCTAGATCATTGAAGTTGACCATCACGCGGTTCTCCACGAAAAAGCGGCCGAGCACGGTACCGTCGCTGGCCAGTACGGGGCTGGCCTCGTTGTTTTTTGGATTCTCCAACTCGACCACCGAGGGGAGATCGGTGAAACTCAGGGCTGTGAAGACTATTATGATGCCTACTGGGATAGCTAGGACTAATAGCCAGAACACTTTGAGAGCGGTGCGTAGCCAGCCTTGGGTGGTGCCCAATAGGAAATGATTCAGTCTTGACATCCGGTGTAGTTAGGTAAGTGGATCGCCTTCGCGCTACGCGCTCAATTTATGATCAACCACAGAGCGCGCAGATGGCCGCAGAGATGTATCAGGTGAACCTCTGCGGTCCTCTGCGTCCTCTGTGGTTCAAAACACCTGCAGCGACGGAGTCGCACAGTAAATAACGCAATTGGTAGTAAAGATAATATACCACAGTCTACGCCCTAGTCCAGCTTGAGCACATCCAGAAACGCCTTCTGCGGTACCTCCACCTTACCGAACTGCCGCATCTTTCGCTTACCCGCCTTCTGCTTCTCCAACAGCTTACGCTTGCGGCTAATGTCGCCACCGTAGCACTTCGCGGTCACATCCTTACGCATAGCTGAGAGCGTCTCACGGGCGATCACCTTGGCACCGATGGCCGCCTGGATGGCGATCATAAATTGCTGCCGGGGTAAGAGCTCGCGCAGTTTCTTGCACATCTGCCGGCCAATCTGCTCGGCCTTGCTGCGGTGCACGAGGGCGGAAAGGGCGTCCACGTTCTCGCCGTTGAGCTTGATGTCGAGGCGGACCAGGTCGGTCTCCTGGTAGTCCTTGGGTTGATAGTCGAAGCTGGCGTAGCCCCGGCTCATACTCTTGAGTCGATCGTAGAAGTCAAAAACGATCTCGGCCAGCGGCAGGATGAAGTGTAGCTCCACCCGCTCGGGGCTCAGGTAGGTCTGCTTGGTGAGCGTGCCGCGCTTATCAATGCAGAGCGTCATGATAGCTCCGATGTATTCCGTGGTGGTGATGATCTGGGCGGTGATCATCGGCTCTTCCACGCTGGCGCGGTGGTTGACGTCGGGCAGCTCGGCGGGGTTGCGGATCTCGGTGATGTTGCCCTTCGTGTCCATTACTTTGTAGGTCACGTTGGGTACCGTGGTGATCACGTCCATGTTGAATTCGCGAAAGAGCCGCTCCTGTACGATCTCCAGGTGTAGCATGCCCAGGAAGCCACAGCGGAAGCCGTACCCCAGCGCCGCCGAGGTCTCCGGCTCGAAAACCAGGCTGGCATCATTGAGCTGTAGTTTTTCCAGGCTATCCCGCAGGGGCTCAAAGTCGTCGTTGTCGAGCGGGAAGATGCCGGCAAAGACCATCGGCTTGACCTCCTCGAAGCCCGCCAGCATCTGGCCGGGGCGGTCCTCCAGGGTCACCGTATCGCCTACCTTGATCTCGGAGCTTGTTTTTAGTCCGGTGACGATGTAGCCCACGTTGCCACAGCTGATTTTGTCCTGCGGTTTGGGAGTGATCTCCATTGCGCCCACCTCATTGGCCTCGTATACCGATTCGGTGGCAATGAAGCGCAGCGTATCGCCCTTATTGAGTTCTCCGTTCATCACCCGCACGTAGGCGATCACCCCGCGGAAGGGGTTGAACACGGAGTCGAAAATCAGCGCCTGTAAGGGCGCCTCAGGATCTCCCTTTGGCGGCGGGATACGTTCCACCACGGCCCGCATGATCTCCGGTACGCCGATGCCCGTCTTACCGCTGGCCAGGATGATGTCGCCGCGTTCACAGCCCGTCAGGTCGATCATCTGGTCGGCCATCTCCTCGATCATGGCCGTTTCCATATCCACCTTATTGAGCACCGGGATGATCTCCAGCTCGTGCTCCAGGGCCAGAAAGAGGTTCGAGATCGTCTGCGCCTGGATGCCCTGCGTAGCGTCCACCAGCAGCAGCGCGCCCTCACAGGCGGCAATGGAACGGCTCACCTCGTAGCTGAAGTCCACGTGGCCCGGCGTGTCGATCATATTAAAGGTATAGGCCTGGCCGTCGGTATGCGTATAGTGCATCTGGATGGCGTGGCTTTTGATCGTGATGCCGCGCTCGCGCTCCAGGTCCATATCGTCGAGCTGCTGGTCCATCCTTTCGCGCTCGTTCACCGACTGGGTAAAATCGAGCAGCCGGTCCGACAGGGTACTCTTGCCGTGGTCGATGTGGGCGATGACGCAAAAATTCCGAATGTGCTTCAAGGGGTAAGGGCGTATAGGGGTAAGGGAGGGGCGGCTCCGGGCGCGCAAAGATACAACACCCGGCAGGCGGCATCGGGTTGTGCAAGGGGGCGGGGGCGCAGGTGCAAGGCATACCGAATGCGCTAAAGTTGCGTTAATGGTGTATACCCGACCGGCTATTTGCTGATTGAGACTGTTCCCTATCTATTACATCCCACGATCTTGCTACCATGTCCAAGCTGAACGATTTTCTTCAGGAACTGCTCAACAGTCTCTTTCCCGCGCCGCAGCCCGCCCCCCAACCCGTACGGGTCCCCGACCGGCAGCAGGGACCGCCCCGCAGGTAAGCCCGCACCCGCGCCCCCGCCCCGTAACACTGCCGGGGCTCATGACGTTACTACTGCTAGTCCGGCCCCTGGTCGCCGCCGCCGCCGCTTTCCCGCATGCCCGAACAGCCCACTCCACCGCCCGCCCCAACGCCGCGCCGTAAAGGCCGCTGGTGGAAGCTGCTGCGCCGGGTGATCGTCTGGAGCATCGTAGGCGTCATGTTTTTACTGGGCCTGCTGCAACTACCTGACTTTCAGAATTGGCTGCTTCGTCAGGTGACGGAGGGCATCTCCGATACCCTAGAAACCGAGGTGCGCGTAGACTACGTGCGCCTTTCGTGGTTTGATGAACTCACGCTGGAGGGACTCTTCGTGGAGGATAAATACGGCGATACGCTACTGTACGGACAGCGGCTACAGGCGGACCTGAATCTCCTTTCCCTGCTCGACAACGCCGTAGAGATCGAGGCGCTCACCATCGCCGATACCAAATTTACTATTCGGCGCGACCTGGGCGACGCGGAGACCAATCTACAAACCACCCTACGCAAACTCTTTCCCCCCCGCGACGCGCCCGGCAAGCCGATCAACCTGGCGCTGGACCGGCTGGACCTGGAAAACATTAGCTTCGTGCAGAACGACAGCGTGCGCGGGCAGCGCTTCGACGTGAGTCTGGAGTCAGCCGTGGTACGCATGGATCGGCTCGATCTGGCGGAGCGCGTGATCGCCGTAGCTAACGCCGAGATTCGCCGCCCGGTGGTGCACCAGACCACTTTCGCACCCACCCCGCTGACGAATGTGCCGGAGCTAGACGCCGCCATCCGCCAATTGGACACCGCTACGGTAGACAGTACCACCGCCAGCCTGCAGATCCTGGCCGAGAGCATTGAGATCATCGATGGCTCCTTCGTCCTGGATAACTTTCGCAAGGAGGCCATCGAGACGGCCGAACTGGCCTCCGTGGATTTCGGGCGGCTCAGTACCCACGACGTAGACCTGGAGCTGACGGAGGTCGACTTCCAGAACGGGGAGTTTCGCGGTAAGCTCAAGCACCTCAGCCTGGAGGAGCAGAGTGGTTTTGTGCTTAACCGCCTGAGCGTGGAGGATCTACTCGTCACGCCCACCGAGCTACAACTCTACGACCTGGTGCTGACCACGCCGGCCAGCGAGCTGTCGGACTCGCTGCGCTTTACCTTCCCCGGGGGCTGGGGCGACTGGGGCGACTTCAACGACCGGGTGCGGATGGACATCGGGCTTAACCCCAGTACGCTGGCTATACGTGACCTGTTGTACTTCGCCCGTAAGCTGCGGTCTAACCCCTTCTTCATGGACAACCGGGAGCGGAGTATCCGGCTCGGGGGAGACTTCAGCGGTCGGGTCAATAACCTGCGGGCTACCGACGTGGTGCTGGGGCTCGACGACAACAACTACCTAGAGGGCAGCTTCAGTAGCCGTAACCTGGCCCAGCCGGGCTCCGAGGCCCTGAACCTGAAGCTGGACGTACTGAAGTCGAACGTGACGACGCTGCGCCGACTGATCCCCCGAATGAACCTGCCGCCTAACTTTTCCAAACTCGGACGGCTCGATTTCAACGGGCAGTTCGACGGCTTCTTCACCGACTTTGCCGCCAAGGGGGATCTGCGCACCGACATCGGGCGGGCGGTGCTGGACATGCGCATGAACATCGAGGGCGGGGCCCGCCGGGCGGAGTATAGTGGGACGCTCTCCCTCGACGACTTTGCCCTGGGACGCTGGACGGACAATGCCCAGCTTGGCAACGTGAACTTTAGTGCCGCGATCGACGACGGCGTCAGTCTCTTCCCCGAAACCGCCAGCGCTAATCTCAACGCGACGGTAGAAACGCTGACGTTCCGCGGCTACCGCTACGAAAATGCCCGCATCAACGGTCGGCTCGAACAGCAGTTCTTTAACGGCAGCTTCGAGATCGCCGACGATAACATCGACCTCAACTTCCTGGGGGAGCTCGACTTTCGCGATACCGTTCCCGTATTCGACTTCCTGGCCGAGATCAATAAAATGGACCTGCGGGCCCTCAACCTGAGCGAGCGGCTGGTGGTGCTCTCCGGGGACGTAGACCTGAACCTACGCAACCTCGTCTTCAGCGAGATGGAGGGCCGGGTGGAGCTCGACAGCTTCCAGATCGTGCGCGATACCGCCGTAATCGAGATCGGCCGCCTGCTGGCCTATTCTAACTTCAATGCCGCGGGACAAAAGGTCGTCAAGCTCGAAAGCGACGTAGCGGAGGGCGAGATCATTGGTCGCTTCGACATCAATGAGGTGACGACCAGTCTGACGGACTACCTGGTGACCTACTACCCGGGCTGGGCGCGACGCCTGAAAATTAAGGCCCCACGCACCGTGCCGGAGCCCAACCGCTTCAGCTTCGACCTCACGGTGCTCGATTCTAAGGGACTGAACCGGCTCATCGATCCGAAGCTCGGTCCGCTCGTCGATGTGCACCTAACGGGCAGCTACGATGGCTTCAAGGACCGGCTTGACGCCGAGCTGCTGGCCCCGCGCTTCACCTTCGATAACCTCAGCCTGGTCGACCTCATCGTACGTACCAAGGGCGAGGGCTCCGAGGGCGAGCTGGACCTGGTCATCGATACCACCCTGATCAACGGCAATCCGTTGCTGGACCAGCTCACACTCCTCAGCCTGATCGACCGCGACACCATCACCTTCGGGATCAATTACGGCGGTAACGTGGGGGTATTCCTGGATAAACTTAACCTGAACGGGGAGATTACCCTGCCGGATAGTGCCAATTACGCTATACGCTTCGATGAGTCAGACCTAGTGCTCTTCCAGGAGCCGTGGACGATCCGCCGCGATAACCGCATCGTGGTCGGCCCGCAGTTCATCGATACCCGCAACTTCAGTCTACGGAGCGGCGACCGTCGTATTCGGCTCGCCAAACAGGGCACCCGCGGACTGGAGCTTGACCTGGAGAACATGGCCCTCGGACTCGTGGATTCCGTCTGGGCCTACAAGCCACTAGACTTCAGTGGACGGGTAAACGTACACCTGGGTGTAGATGATGTATTCAAGCTCCAGGGACTGAGTGCTGAGGTACGCAGCGATAGCTTCCTCATTAACGGGGACAGCTACGGCGACATGCGTATGGACCTGCGCGCGCCCAACACCAGGGGCCGCCTGACCGCCTACATGAATCTGGACCGCGATACCTCCCAGCTTATTGCCGAGGCGACCTATAACCTGGGCGACCTTACCGAGGACCCCCGCGTGGACCAGGCCAAGAACTACCTCGACCTCACGGTGGACCTCACCGGCTACCCCCTCGACATTGCCCGTTACTGGGTGGGTGGAGCGGTATCGAGCATCGTCGGCAAGATCGACGGCCAGCTCAACGTGACGGGGCCGGCCGGTAAGCCCGACGTCAAGGGTTACATCGACGCTACGGCGGGCGCCTTTACGCTTGACTACCTCCAGACGCGCTACCACTTCGACGATAGTCGGGTACGCATCACCAATACGCTCTTCGACCTGGCCGGCACTCAGTTGCTGGATCGTTACAATAATGTGGCCCGCCTCACCGGGGGCATCACCCACGACCGGCTCAAGAACCTGGGTATCAACGCCCGCCTCCAGACGGATCGCTTCCTGGCGCTCGACCTGGCCCCGGGGCAGAATCCTACCTTCTACGGCCGGGCGCTCGGGCGGGGCACGGTCAGCTTTACGGGTAACTTCCGGCAGACGGACATCTACGTGCGGGCTACGGTGGGCAACGAGTCGCGGCTGTCCATCCCGGTAGCCGCCGGCAGTGGGGCCGGGGCCATCGACAACGTCCGCTTCGTAAACCGCAGGGTGTACCAGGAGGAGGAAGCGGAAACGGCCGTGGCCGACCCCATCGGGGTGAGTCTGGAGATGGAGATCGAGGTCACCGACCAGGCCATTGGGGAGATCATCTTCGACGAGGACGTGGGTGACGTGCTGCGGGGGCAGGGCAATGGCGATCTGACCATCCGTATCCCCCGCGACGGTGATCTACAGATGTACGGCACCATCGCCCTCACGGAGGGGGACTATCTTTTTACCCTCTACAAGGTGGTAAACAAAGAATTTACCGTACGGCCCGGCGGTACCGTGACCTGGTCGGGCGATCCCTTCGCCGCCCAGATCGATATTCAGGCTGACTACCAGAATCTGAAGACACCGATCCTGCCCTTCATTCGGGAGTACATTCCGGCTTCGAGTACCGATGCCGGCAACCGGGATTTGCAGCAAACGGCCGCCCGTGCTACGGATGTCGACCTTACGCTGAAGCTTTCCGGTATTCTGACTCAACCCAATATTGCCTTCGACATTGCCTTCCCATCGCTCGACGGCATCCTGGAAAACTACGCCAACAACAAGCGCCGGCAGCTACTGCTCGACCAGAGCGAGCTTAATCGGCAGGTATTCGGCCTAATTGCCGTAGGGCAGTTTCTTCCCTCCGACCTCAGCTTCAACGTAGCCGATGTGGCCGTCAATACCGTCAGCGAGTGGCTCGGAAACTACCTCAGCTTGCTGCTCAACGATCTGCTCCGGGATGCCTTCGGGGAGGATGCGTTCATCTCCGGTTTCGACTTCGACATCGACTACAATAACTATACGTCCAGTACTACCACCGGTAATTCTACGGACGTGGTCAGCGGACAGGCGGTAGAATTTTCCTTCCGGCGCGATCTAAACAACCGCCTTACCCTACGCGGCGACGTAAACGTGCTGAACAACCGCGTCAGCAGCACGGCCACTACCGGCACCTTCGTGGGTAACGACATCGTGCTGGAGTACGTACTCAACGATAGCCGTTCCCTCAAACTGCGGGTCTACCAGCGGCGGCAGCCCGACATCGCCAATACGCGCCGCCTCCAGGTGGGCACCGGACTGAGCTGGAAACGGGAGTTCGACAACCTGGACGAGTTCTTCGCCGCCTTCCGTAAGGACACCGGAAAACGCTAGGTTTGCGCGCATGAATTTTGATCAGCGTAAGAGCGCCCTCGAGCAGCTCCACACTCAGCTCATCGAGCGCCCCAATACCCCCGTCGAACCCGGCAACGGCATCTACACCCGCTACCAGCACCCCATCCTCACCGCCGACCATACCCCCCTGTTCTGGCGCTACGACCTCAGCGAGGAGCGCAACCCCTACCTGATGGAACGACAGGGCATCAACGCCGCCTTCAACGCCGGGGCCATCCTCTGGGAGGGTAAGTATCTATTAGCGGTGCGCGTGGAGGGCAACGACCGCAAGAGCTTCTTCGCCATCGCCGAGAGCCCCAACGGTATCGATAACTTCCGCTTCTGGGACTACCCCATCACCATGCCCGAGGTCGGTCGTGACACCACCAACGTCTACGACATGCGGCTGACCCACCACGAGGACGGCTACGTGTACGGCCTCTTCTGCGCCGAGCGCAAGGACCTCGACCAGCCCGATAACCTCAGCGCCGCCGAGGCCCAGTGCGGTATCGCCCGCACCAAGGACCTGAAAACCTGGGAGCGCCTCCCCGACCTGATCACCTACAGCGGCCAGCAGCGCAACGTCGTGCTTCACCCCGAATTCGTCGACGGCAAGTACGCCATGTACACCCGCCCCCAGGACGGCTTCATCTCCGTGGGCAGCGGCGGCGGCATCGGCTGGGGACTGAGTGAGTCCATGGACGGTGCCGAGATTAAGGACGAGGTCATTGTAGACGCCAAGGCCTACCACACCATCAAGGAAATTAAAAACGGCCAGGGCCCCGCGCCCCTCAAAACCCCGGAGGGTTGGATCCACCTCGCTCATGCCGTGCGCAACACCGCCGCCGGCCTGCGCTACGTGCTCTACCTCTTCGTCACCGAGCCCGACCGCCCCTGGCAGATCAGGTACGCCCCGGCCGGCCATCTCATTGCACCCCAGGGCGCCGAGCGCGTTGGCGACGTCAGTAACGTCACCTTCACCAACGGCTGGATCCGCAACCAGCAGGACGAGGTGTTTATCTACTACGCCAGCTCCGACACCCGCATGCACGTGGCCACCACCACCGTGGCTCAGCTCCTCGACTACGCCAAGCACACCCCACCCGACGGCCTCACCTCCGGGGCCAGCGTCCGCACCCGCTCCGCCCTCATCCGCCAGAACCTGGGAGCTTAGTTGCCGAGGAGGGGGAGGTGGCCCACCACCATCCGCCAGTCCTCCCCCACCCCGTAGTCCCGTGCGTAGAGCAGGTTCAGGTGGTGCAGCGTATCTGTATCCAGCTCGGTAGCCCCCACCCCCGGCCACAGCACCCCGGGTCGCAGCCGCGGCAGCAGGTCCCGCTGCGGATCGTCCGGGTGGTAGCCGACCCAGCTACGGCGGCCCAGCAGTACCAAGAAAGTATTTCGCAGATATCCACCCTTATCCCGCACAAACCAGATGAGCAGTGGGGCTAGCAACAGCAGCACCACCGCCCCCAGCCGGTCGAACAGCCACTTCCCCCGCCGGTAGGTCGGATCGCTGATGCGCAGGTTCACGTCAATGGTATACAGGGTACCCCGCTGGTCGCGCCGGTGACTCCCGATGATGCTGCCACTGGCTTCGGGCAGGATGCGGTACTGTATATCCGGGCCCAGCCGGGTCATCCATCCCTGAATGGCTGTATTATCCAGGTCGGCCGAACAGAAGATGAGTTCCTCGACGCGGTAGAGCCGGGCCAGGGTCTCGAGGCGGTCCGTGCTGCCGATCGATTCGTCGGCACCTGCGGCCCCGCCCCAGGGTTCGCCTGCCGGAGCGATGCGGCCGAGGTAGTTGCGGGTGGCCCCGGCGCGCTGGAGGAGGCTGAGCGTGCGCTGGGTTTCGGCACGGCCGCCTACGATGATGAGGCGGCGCTCGTGGGACTGGTCAATACTGCCGTAAGTAAGCGCACTAGCCGTAGCCCGTACCCCCAGGGTCCAGACCGTCGCCCAGGCAGCGCCCAGCACGAGCAGCGCCCTACTGGGACGAAATTCCTCCGGCAGCAGCCCGTAGCTAGCAAGCAGCAACAGCGTACCCACCGCCAGACTGCGCAGTAACCGCCCGTAATCGTACGGCCGGTCGTAGCCGCCGCCGAGAAAAATACTGCCCGTCCACAGCAGCACGTAGGCCGGAAAGTGTACGTAGTGGATGGTCTCCGGAAAGTAGTCCGGGTCGCCAAAGTGGTAGGCCGACCAGAACCGTTTGAGCAGCCGCAGGCCTACGTAGATGCCAAGGGCGTCGGTGAGCGGGAAGCGGAGGCGCTGCCAGAGGTTGCCGACCACGGTGAGTACGGCGCGCAGGTACACGGCCAGTTGCATCATCCACACCAGCAGCCGGGCCTGGGAGCCGGCGAAGTGCTTGCGTGCAAAGATGATCATGGCCTGGTAGAAGACGCGCACGTAGTTCAGGCTGCCGCGCTTGGTGCTCTCGCCCTTATAGTGGATGATGCGGGATTCGGGCAGATAGTAGTTTTCGTAGCCGCCCTGCAGCAGACGGTAGCTGAGGTCAATGTCCTCGCCGTACATGAAAAAGGCCTCATCGAGTAGGCCCACCTCCTCCAGGGCGGAGGCGCGCATCCACATGAAGGCACCGGCCAGCACCTCGATGCGGTGGGTCTCGTCGGCCGGCAGGTAGCCCAGGTGGTAGTGGTTAAAGCGGCGGGAGCGGGGAAAGAGCCGGGCCAGTCCGAAGGCTTTCGTGAAGGCGACCCAGGGGGTGGGCAGTCCCCGCTTACTCTCGGGCAGAAAGCGGCCGCTGCCGTCGATCATGGTCACCCCCAGTCCGCCCAGCCGGGGGTGGGCCTCGGCGAAGGCGTAGCAGCGGCGGAAGGTATCCTCCTGCACCACGGTATCGGGATTGAGTAGTAGCACGTACTTGCCGCGGGCCTGGCGAAGGGCCTGGTTGTTGGCCACCGAGAAGCCGGGGTTACCGGTATTGGCGATCAGCCGCACCCGGGGAAGCGGCGGCGCACCAGCTCGACGGAGCCGTCGGCGGAGTTATTATCCACTACCCAGGTCTCGGTATCCATGCCCTCCGTCGCCCGTTCCACGCTCAGCAGGCACTGCTCCAGGAAGTAGCGCACGTTGTAGTTCACGATGACGATGGAAAGCTGCACGGCCGGCAAAGGTAGCACCGGGGCGGGGCCGCGGGTGCAAACAACTGGGTACCCTGCCGTCGTTCCCCCCGTAGCCATGACCGATCCCTTTCGCCACACGACCCTACGCTTACTGCTGTTCACGGTCCTCAGTCTGCTGACGATGTTCCTGCTCGGCGGCGGGGTGGTGGCCGCGCTGGCGCTGCACTACGGCATCCCGATCGGGCAGGAGGGGGTAGCCTACACCACTATGGCCGAGCGGCAGCACCTCGGCTCATCCTGCTGGTCAATAACCTGGCGACCCTTCGGGCTTTCGGCCGCCCTGGCGCTGTGGCTCAGTTATCGGGACCGTTGGAATGAGGCGGCGGGACTGGTGCAGCCCACGCGACCGAAGCTGGTCACCACCGCCATCGGCACCTTCCTTATCGGCCTACCCCTGATCGGTCTAGCTGCCTACTTCAATCTCCAGATCCCGCTACCCGACTGGATGGTCCGCTCCGAGGCGACCGGCAACGCTATGCTAGAGGGGGTGCTGACCTTCGAGCAGCTGCCAGAGTTGCTGATGGCCCTATTGACGGTGGCCGTAGTACCTGCCCTGAGTGAGGAGCTGATGTTTCGTGGCTTACTACAGGGGCGTCTGCTGCGGGGGGTGATGTCAGAGCACGCGGCGGTGTGGGTAGCCGCGGCGATCTTCTCGGCAATTCACGTAGAGTTTGCCGGGTTCTTTCCGCGCCTCTTGTTGGGCGCCCTACTGGGCTACGCCTACCGCTGGACGGGCTCGCTGTGGATACCGATCCTGCTCCACCTACTCTTCAACGGCATCCAGGTGGGCATGACCTATGCGGATGGGGACTTTACGCCGGATACGGAGATGGACGTATCGCTGGTCCCACTCTTTATCGTGGGAGCTCTGAGTGCACTGGCTACGGGGTATCTGGTGGTAAAAAATGAGCGAGCACTAGAGTAGCTCTCGCCTCCACCCTATCGGTAGCGCTCACTATCCGCAAACACCTGCCGGAACACCCCCTCCTCAAACGCCCCGAACGTTTCCCCCCGCCGGTTCAGCACCCGTTCGGCCGTAGCCATCGCCTTCTCCAGCCGGTAGGTGGTCAGTCCCCCGCCCCACCCCACTGAAGGAGGGCAGAAAGGCCGGTGGAAATCCCGCCCCGAATACGTTGCTCGAAAAACCTATGACGGTACCCGTATTGAGCGTCGTACCGATGCCGGTCTTGCAGTGATCCCCCATGATGAGACCGTGAAACTGTAGCCCGCTGGGTTGCATTGCCCCCTGTGCGTACGACCACACCTTCACCTCGCCGTAGTCGTTTTTGAGGTTGGAGGCGTCGGTGCCGGCCCCAAGGTTGCACCACTCACCAATGACGGCGTTGCCGAGGTAGCCATCGTGGCCCTTGTTACTATTGGCCTGAAAAACGACGTTGCTGATCTCGCCCCCTACCTTGCAGCGGTCGCCGATGGTGGTGCCGCCGTAGAGCTTAGCGCCCATTTTCACGATCGCTCCGGCGTTGATCGCTACCGGCCCCCGGAACATACGCCTTCCAGTACGACGGCCTCCCGGCCGATGTAGATCGGGCCGCTACGGGTATTCAGGGTGCAGCCCTCGATGTCCACACCGGGCTCAATAAAGAGCTGATCGGCCGGACGATCAGCCGGTTGCTCTCGGGCGGGGCGGCGGAAATCCGTCCGTTAGTAAGTAGCTCGAAATCGTCGCGGAGGGCGCGGTCGTTGTGGAAAAATAGGTCGGCCGGTCGGGTGACGCGCAGTAGGGGGAGGTGGGGAAGTTCGTGCCGTGGCAAAGCTAGTGCCTCACCCTGCGCGTAACTGGCCAGGTGCTCCGGATCGAGGTGGGCGACGATCAGCTTCTCCGCGGCGTAGTAAGCCGTGTTAGGGGGCAATTCCTTTACGAACGACAGGAGTTCTACAGTAGGCAGCAGACTACCGTCAATGAGCAGGTTCGACTGTCCGGACTGAAGTGGATACCGCTCGCGTAGGTGGTCCTGCGTCAGGTAGCTGACCGGGCACTCCAGTTGCCGGCCCACTTTTCGGCGATGGTGAGGCTGCCCACCCGGAGATCGGCTACGGGGCGGGTGTAGGTGAGTGGCAGCAGGGCAGTGCGTACTTCGGCGGAATCGAATAGTACAAGCTGCATAGCCTAGAGATCGAAGCCGATATCGGACCGGTAGGTCTTTCCCTCAAATTGAATTAGCTCGGCGGATGCGTAGCAGCGCTCCAGCGCCTCCTCGACGGTAGCTCCGTAGCTAGTCAGGGAGAGTACCCGACCGCCATTAGTAACTATCTGATTCTGCTCATCCAGTCGCGTACCGGCGTGGAAGACCATACTGTCCGTCACTGCGTCGATACCGGAAATGACCTTTCCCTTCTCGTACTCTCCCGGGTACCCACTACTGGTGAGCACCACGGTGGCTGCCTGCCGATCGTCCATCTTGATGACCGCCCCGGTGAGTCCCCCCTCGGCGGTCTCCAGCAGCAACTGCATCAGGTCATTGTCGAGCCGGACCAGTACGGACTGCGTCTCCGGATCGCCCAGGCGGCAGTTGTACTCGATCACCTGCGGCTCGCCCTCCACTACGATGAGGCCGATGAAGATGAAGCCCCGGTAGTCCAGCTTACGCGCCTGAATGCCGTGTAGCGTGGGCTGGATGACCGCCTGCTCCACCTTGCGCAGCAGGTCGGCGTCACGAAGGGCGGATGGCTCACGCTGCCCATACCCCCGGTGTTCGGGCCGGTATCACCCGCCCCGGCACGCTTGTAATCCTTGGCTACCGGGAGGATGCGGTAGCTCTTCCCGTCGGTGAGGACGAAGACGGAAAACTCCGTGCCATCGAGAAAGTCCTCCACCACCACCTTACTACTAGCCTCTCCAAACTTACCACCGAGCATAGCGCGTAGTTCCTGCTTAGCTTCCTCTACCCCGTCGACGATCACCACGCCCTTACCCGCCGCCAGTCCATCGGCTTTGATTACGAAAGGTCCCTCGCGCGAAGCCAGATAGTCTTCCCCATCCGCTACTTCCTCCGCGGTAAACCGCCGGTAGGCCGCCGTCGGAATATCGTATTCCTGCATAAAGGCCTTGGCGTAGGCCTTACTGCCCTCCAGCCGGGCGGCCTCCTTACTCGGGTCGATGAAGTACACCGCCTTAAGGTCCTCATCGGTACTGAAGTAATCCTGTAGCCCCCCGCACCAGCGGCTCCTCCGGCCCGCACACCACTAGGCGAATGTTGTTGTCCAGCACGAGCTGTCGTACGGCATCGAAATCATTGGGGTCTACGGCTAGGTTGGTGCCGTAGGCTGCCGTACCGGCATTACGGGTGCGATGTAGAGCGCGGCGCAGAGGGGCTTTGGACAGTCGCCACGCCAGGGCGTGTTCGCGGCCGCCGCTACCGAGGAGTAGGACGTTCATGGGGCTGAGGTTAGGGGCGGCGCTAAGGTAGGGTGCTTATTCCACGACCAGGGGCCGGGCGGGGTAAAGTACTCGGCCAGCAGGCTCACTTTAAGGTAATGCTGCTGGTCGCGAAAGCGCTGTTGTTTGATTAGGTAGGCACGGTAGCTACCGGGTGTGATATCGCGCAGCATAGCGGAAGTGAGGGTCACGCTGCCCTGCCCCGTGGGACCGGTGAGCAAAATGCGTTTTTCATCCCCGCTGTCTACCGGTTGCAGGTTCACTACCAGACTTTCGTTCTCCGCTAGCCCCCGGTCGGCGATCGTGAACTGCACGGTAGAATCCCTGCGTAGGGTATCGGGCAGGGAATCTAGAGACACCGGTAGCATACGCAGCGAAAAGCGGCCGGCTTTCTGCCCCGGTTCCTCCACCGTAAACCGAATGGGGCGACGGAGATCCACCTCCCGAGCAAAGCGAAAGCGCCGGGCCGGCAGGACTGCGCAGCGGCTCCATAATTTTGCCCTGAAAGATGGGTGGGACGCGTCGTAGAGTCAGGCAGGATAAGATCGGCCACGAGGTAGTCGCGGTCTGATTGGTAGCGGAGATGCCCGGTCACGAGCTGTACTTCCTGAATGGGTTCAGGCTCGGAGGGCTCGCAACTAAAGGAGAGTAGGAGCAATAGGAAGCAGCAGCCACGTATCAGTCCAGGCTCCAGTCGATCGGGGTTTTGCCGTGAGCCTCCAGGTACTCGTTGGCCTGCTTAAAGTGGTGGTTGCCGAAGAAGCCCTTGTCGGCCGAAAACGGCGAGGGGTGGGCGCTCTCCAGCACCAGGTGTTTGCCGCCATCGATCAATTCGGCCTTTTTACGGGCAAACGCCCCCCAGAGCATGAACACAGAGTGCTCCGTACGGTCATTAACCGCCTGGATACTGGCGTCGGTAAAGTACTGCCAACCCGACCGCTTGTGGCTCCCCGGCTGGTTGCGTTCCACGGTGAGCATAGAGTTAAGGAAAGACTCCCTGCTCGGCCCACTTGGTCAGGTCACCATGGTTGGGTTTGGGGACATCGAGGCTGTCCTCGATCTCCTTGTAGATGTTGCGTAGACTGGGCGGCGGCGTTACGCCGCGCGGCACACTGAAACTGAGCCCCATGGCCTGCCCTGGGTTGTGGTAGGGGTCCTGGCCCAGGATGACCACCTTCACCCGATCGAGCGGCGTGGTGTTGTAGGCATTGAAAATAAGCGAGCCGGGCGGGTAGACGGTTTTTCCGTCGGTCTTCTCCTGCTTGATAAAGTCGATCAGGGTGTTGAAGTAAGGCTTACTGAATTCAGGCTCCAGGGCCTCTTTCCAGGAAGGCTCTATCTGTACGTTAGTGGCGGCCATAGTAGGTGGTAGGTGATCGAAGGGTGCACTGGCCTAAGAACGATACCGACCAAAATGTTTGCTTTACACGCGTACCAACTCATCCAGCCGCACCGCCCGCCGCTCCGCAATACTCCTGCGCGCCGCTATCCCGATGAGCACCGACAGCGCCCCATCCCGCGTACCCGCCATATGCCCCAGGGGGTCGTCCGCACCGGGATTTACGAACAGGTAATCCAGCATCCGCTTATCCCCGCCGCCGTGGCCGTAGCGGTACTTGGGCACCTTTACGCTCTCGTACTGGGGCTCAAAGTTGTCGTGCACCACGATTTCGTGGAACTCCGAGGGTGTCTCCTCCTGATCGAAGTTCATCTCATTGCCGTGTAAAGCCCGCTGTTCCTCCTCCGAGTATTCTCCACGCTGGTAGGGGATGTCCTCCCAGCTATCGATGCGCCCGCGCTGCCCGTTGAAGGCAATGCGGTAGCCCTCGTAGGGCGAGTAGGTCGTCAGGGAGTAGTTGACCACTACCCCGTTGTCGTATAGGATCTGGGCGCTCATCTTGTCCCAAATATTGATGTCCTCGCGGAATACACAGGAGTCGCGGATGTAGCCATCGTACTCCTCATTTTGCACGTACAACCGCATCGACGATTCGTCCTCCGTAATGTCCCAGTAGTAGGGACACTCGGTCTTGTGGGGACAGCTGCGGCAGGACGCGCCCCGGAACGGTCCGTTCTTGCCGTAGTGCTCCAGTGCCCCGTAGGCGGTTACCTCCACCGGCGTGGCCCCCACCCACCAGTTAAGCAGGTCGAAGTGGTGGGTGGCCTTGTGGACCCAGAGGCTCCCGCTGTTTTCCACGTAGGCGTGCCAGCGGCGGAAGTAGCTTGCCCCGTGGTACACGTTGAGATACCAGTGGAAATCCACGCTGGTCACCGGCCCGACTCGCTCGTCGTGCAGCAGTTGCTTGATGGCCGTGTTGTGGGGGGTATGCCGGTAGTTGAAGGTCACCAGTACCTCCCGCCCGGTCCGCTGCTGCGTATCGAGAATGTTCTGACACTTGGCGGCATCGGTGGTCATCGGCTTTTCGGTGATCACGTGCGCGCCGGCCTCCATAGCGGCTACGATGAAGGTGTCGTGGGTACTATCCATCGTCGTCACGATCACCCACTCGGGTTTCGTTTGCTCCATCATTTCTGCAAAATCGGTGAAGGTCGGGCAGTCCACTCCCATGTACTTTCGCACCGTCTCGAGCCGACCGGGATTGATATCGCACAGGCCCACGAATTGTACCTCCTCGCCGTAGTTATCCACCAGGTTCTTTCCCCATAGCGTGCTCCCCCGGATGCCCGTACCCACCAGGGCAACGCGTTTCTGGGCGGTATTTTTCCAGAGGCGAAAGGCGCTGGCCTGTCCGGCGGCGAGGCTGGCAGCCAGCAGGGAGGTAGACTTCAAAAAATTGCGGCGGTGCATAATGCGGCTTTTGCCCGATAAGATAAGGAAAAAACTACGGGCGGGGTCGCAGGTGCAAGGTGTATGAAGCAGCTTCCTATCTTAACCCCTATGCTTCTCCTCAACGCAGACCTCGGCGAATCCTGGTACGACCGGCAGATCGGTGACGACGCCGGTTTGATGCCCTACCTAGATCTTTGTAACCTGGCCTGCGGTTTCCACGGCGGGGATGCGCTGACGATGCAGCGTACGATCGCTCTGGCCCTAGAGCACGGCGTGAAGATCGGCGCCCACCCCAGCTTCCCCGACCGGGCCAACTTCGGAAGGCAGGTGATGGAACTACCCGCCGACCGGTTAGAAGCTTTGCTGCTCTACCAGGTAGCCGCGCTGCAGGGAATGGCGCGAACGGCAGGAGCCGATCCCCTATACCACCTCAAGCCCCACGGGGCACTCTACCACTACGCCAACGCGCACCCCTCAGCGGCAGGTGCGGTGGCGGGTGTCGCAGCTAAGCTCGGTATCCCCCACCTACTCGGCCCGCCCACCGGCGAGTTGCGGCGTGCGGCGGACGCCGAGGGGCTGGGGTTTTTGGCGGAAGGATTTGCGGACCGGCGGTACGATTCCAGCCTGCACCTGCGACCCCGGACGGAAGCTGATGCCTGTATAGACGGTGTAGCGGAGGCTGTCGAGCAAGCGCTGTTACTTGCCGAAGGGCGGGTACGAACTACGGATGGATGTAGCCGGGAGCTGCGGATAGCAACGCTTTGTCTACACGGCGATCATGCCGGAGCAGTCGAGCGTGCACGGGCCATCAGGGAGGCGTTGGACGCTATTCCTCCTCAATGATGGCATCGTCAATGAGACTGTCGCCGTCGCCGTCAGTATCCAGGAATCCGGCTATGAGATCGCTCTTTTTCTTGGGTTGGTAGTCGGGATCGTCCTGTACGCGCACCTCCTTACCACCCTCGTTGTGGTAGTCACCGCTAGCGAAGCGGTCGGCCCGGTCGAAGAAACTATCGGTGCCGCTGAGGGTAGAGTTACCGGCCTTGCGCTCCCCCTCCTTGCCGTCGAATGCCCGTGCCCGTGCTTCGGCCTGCTCGGCGGCGGCCTTGGCCTCGCGGATAGAGTCCTCGAGTTTCATCTTTTCGGCCTCGCGGTTGGCGTGATCGATGAAGGCATCGGTTTTGCCCTTCAGACTGGCACCGGCCTTGGCGGCGCGGTCGAGGATTTCGTCACCGAGCTTACCGGCCTGCTCCTTAGCGGCTAGCCCGGTGCGGGGCGGCAGCATCCAGGCCGGCATCGGCCACCTGGCGAAGGGCGGAGGGTTCCTTGGGGGTGATCGGGTCAGCTTCCTCTAGCTCATCCTCGAAGTCGATACTGCCCGACTTCGGGGCGTCCCGCTCGCGGGTCAGATCGAGGTTACCGAAATTGAGCTCGTCGTCGATAATCTCCTTTGCCTGCTTCGTAGAGGGTTCCGGGGAAGGCTCCGGCTCCTTAAATACGGCATCGCCGAGCTCCTCCAGGGCGTCTTTTCCCCTCTGGATGTACTCGGGCGCGCGGTCGGCAACTACGGCGGCAGCGCGCTTGCCCATTTCCAGGAGCTCGTCTCCCTGGGTGGTTAGTTCCTCTTCTACCTTACCGGCCTGGTGCTTGGCCACGGACTTGGCGCCGAAAAAGATTTTCTTAAGGTCGTTAAGGAGGGGCATGATGGGAAATTTACGATTTAAAGGTGGTACATCTACACCACCACGTTGCCGGGGGTTTCACGGCCTACTTTCCTTTCTTTCTGTGCTTCGGTAGCGGAGGGGACCTCGCCGTCTTTGTACTTATAGAAGCCGTAGTGCTTCTCCTTATCGAGGGTAAGGCCGGGCCCGCCAAACCAAATGCGCCACCAGGCCTTGGGATGGCGGTAGGTGTTCATGTCGCGGAACATGTCGACGTGCTCGTGAAAGACGAGTTTAACGGGGTTGTAACTATTGACCGGTTTTAGGATACCGTAGTTGGGCGTTTCCTGCTCGGGGCAGAAGGTGCCGAATAGGCGGTCCCAGATGATGAGGCTGGAGCCGTAGTTCTTATCCAAATATTTCTCCTCCGTAGCGTGGTGCACGCGGTGGTGGCTGGGCGTGACGAACACAAACTCGATGGGTGCCCACATGCGGTCGATAAGCTCGGTATGGATCCAGAACTGGTAGAGGACGCCGATCTGCATGCAGATAAAGAACACGAAGGGGTCGAAGCCAAGCAGGGCGGCGGGGATGAAGAAGATAACTTTGATGTGCTGCGTCCAGCTCAGGCGGAAGGACACGGTAAAGTTGTACTGCTCGGAGCTGTGGTGGGTCACGTGGGTAGCCCAGAGGAAGCGCTGCTCGTGGCTCACGCGGTGCGCCCAGTAGCGGCAAAAGTCGACGACCACGAAACAAAGCACGAAACTCCACCAGGTGGTGGGAATGTAAAGGGGAGTCAGGTTGTAAAAGAACAGGATGATCCCGAAGGTCGCGGCCTTCACCAGGGCGGTGCTGATGAGGTTACCGACGCCTACCCCGGCGGCGGCCAGGCCGTCCTTAATGTCGTAGTTATGCTTCTCGGCGCGACTCTGCCCGGCGTGATCGGCGATGTAGGCCTTCATCTCCTCGGCGTAGGCGTTGCGGCGCTGGGTGTAGCGGACGGGGTTGTAGTCCGAGTTGGCGAAGGTGGGGGCGTAGTCGGTCAGGAAGCCGAGGGACTGAGCGGCCTCCTCGAGCTCGTGAATGTACTCGCGCCGGCGCAGGAACCACTCGACGATAGTCAGAGCCACCATGACGGGTACGGCGTAGACGATCACCGGGGGGAACTCCAGGTTCTGGATATCGTCGAAGGTATAGAGCGGCTTGGTCATAGCAACATTACTTGCGGGAGCCGTAAAGTGTTTTTCCGGCGGCCTCGTATTTATCTCCCTCCACCCAGAACGGCACGCTGTCGCGGTTGGCGATCAGGCGCGCGGCCAGGGTGAATACCTGGCAGTACTCCCTGAGGTACTGCATGTTGATCGTCTCGGGGTTATCGACCACCTGGTGGTAGTAACGCATAATGTCATCGGAAAAGCCGGTGGTGCCCCCACTAAACGTCAGGGCGGGCACGCCGAGTGCGGCGAAGCTTACATTGTCCGAGCGGTCGAAGAGCCCCTGCTCCGGGGCCGGGTCATTGATTACTGACTTACCGAAGGCGGCGGCGGCAGCTTGCACCTGCGGGTCGATGCCCGTACGGTTGGCGCCGATGAGGGATACGGCGGAGGTATCGTCGTAGCCGGCCCCGTCGGTATTGAAGTTGAATACCGTCTGATCGAGGGGCACCAGTGGGTTCTCGGCGTAGTACTTGCTGCCCAGTAGTCCGAGCTCCTCACCCGTCACGGCCAGAATGATCACGGAGCGGCGGGGTGGTACTTCGGCAAAGGCCCGGGCGGCGGCCAGCAGACTGATGGTGCCAAAGGCGTTGTCGCGCGCGCCGTTGAAAATGCTATCCTCGGCGGAGTAAAACCCTCCCCCCCTGGGCCCCTACCCCGACGTGGTCGAAGTGGGCGGTCATGAGTAGGTACTCATCCGCCAGCTCCGGGTCGCTGCCCCGTAGGATACCGCCCACGTTACGGCTCCCCATGTCCTCTACCCGCATACCGCTACTCATCACCTGACCGGGTAGGCCGCTGGGGGCATCCTGTAGGTCATGCACCGAGGCGTTAGCGAAGTTAACAAAGCCGTAGGGGATGCTGGCCGGCTCGCTCCCGTTGCTCACGCTCATGCGCTCCCCCCCGAGGTAGCCCCGGAAGCCCTCCCAGGGATAGGGCAGGGAGTAGATCTCGAAAACCGCTACTGCACCTGCGGCCGCGGCCAGCTCGGCCTTCTGACCTATGCCCTTAAAAATTCCTTGCTGGCCGGGATCGCCCGGAATACCGGCACGGGTAACCACGATCTTGCCCCGTACGTCGAGGTTCTCGTAGTCGTTGTGGCCGCTTTCCTCATCCACCCAGCCGTAGTTGGCGTACACGACCTGGGCGGTAGCCTCGGCGGCCGGTCCGCGCAGCACGATGATGTCCTCGCCCAGCACGTAGGTGCTATCCCCGATGCGCAGGCTTGCCTCCAGTGGCGGGTTCACCCGGCTAAGGGGTACGGTCTGAAAGTAGCTGCTGTCGGCCCCGTTGATGGGTGCGTAGCCATAGCCCCGTAGTTGGGCGGCGATGTACTCGGCGGCTACGTCGTTGCCGATAGAGCCGGTGCGGCGACCGGCTAGGTAGTCAGAGGCCAGAAAGTACATCTGTCCGGCCAGCTCCAACCGGTCGAAGTCGAACTCGGGCAGGTTGCGATCGATGGTCTCCTGGGCGGAGACGGTCATGGCTAGTAGCAGGACAACGGGTAGGAGCAATCGGGTCACGTAGCACGAATTGTAGACGAAACGGGAGGGAATGGATTAGGCAAAGGCCTCGGCGACCTCCTCGTATACGATCTCGCCGTGTACGATATTGAGGCCGGCCTTGAGACCGGGGTTCTCGTCCGTGGCCCGCTCCCATCCCTTCTGGGCGATCTGGAGAAGGTAGGGGAAGGTGGCGTTGGTCAGGGCCAGCGTACTGGTGAAGGGTACGGCACCGGGCATATTGGCGACGCAGTAGTGGATCACGCCATCGATGACGTAGGTCGGATCCTCGTGGGTGGTGGGGTGGCAGGTCTCGATGCAGCCGCCCTGGTCGACGGCCACGTCGATCACCACGCTACCGTCGCGCATCTCGCTGAGCATCTGGCGGGTGATGAGGTGGGGGGCCTTAGCCCCGGGGATGAGCACGGCGCCAATGATCAGGTCGACGCGGTCGAGCTCGCGGCGGATGTTGTACTCGCTGCTGAAAACTAGGGTCACGTTGGCCGGAAGGATGTTAGCCAGGTAGCGCAGGCGGTCGAGGTTGATGTCCATCAGCGTGACGTTGGCGTGCAGGCCGGCAGCCATCTTGGCGGCTTCGGTACCGACTATGCCGGCGCCCAGAATGAGCACACGGGCGGGGGGTACCCCGGGTACGCCGCCGAGTAGAATACCGCGGCCTCCGGCGTGCCGTTCGAGGTACTTGGCGCCCTCCTGTACCGACATGCGGCCAGCGACCTCGCTCATGGGTACCAGCAGGGGAAGGCTACCATCGGGGGCCTTGACGGTTTCGTACGCCAGGCAGACCGCGCCGCTGTGCACCATCGCTTCGGTGAGGGGGCGGGAACTGGCGAAGTGGAAGTAGGTGAAGAGTAGCTGCCCCTCGCGTATCAGGGCGTACTCCTCCTCGATGGGTTCTTTGACCTTGACGATGGTTTCTGCCCTGGCGTATACCGATTGGATATCGGGCTGGATCTCGGCGCCAGCTTGCACATAATCGGCATCGCTGTAGCCACTGTTGGCACCGGCCTGGGTCTGTACCAGCACGGTGTGGCCGCGGCGCACGAGTTCGAGGGCACCGCCGGGGGTAAGGGCGACGCGGTTCTCGTTGTTCTTAATTTCTTTCGGGCATCCGATGATCATGGGGGTAGGGCTTGGTTAGGGCGAAGGGGAAAAGGGATAGACTACTCGGCCACGAGGGCGAGCTGGTTTTGTCCGTTGTAGGCCAGGCGACTGATGCGCTCCAGGCCGTAAAAACTTAGGTCGACTACCTCGCGCCAGGTGCCGGTACCGTTTGCAGGGTCGAGGCGGTAGAGGCGACTGCCGCTGCCGGCCAGGAAGGTACCGTCGGGGAGTAGGATGAAGTCCTCGGTCTCGGGGGCCATGGGGGCAATGACGCGGGGGGCTTCCTCCAGGCGGTAGAGGTTTTGTTCGACTAGGTTGTAGGGTACGCTGCTCTTATCGACGTAGACCAGGTTACCGTTATTTAGCCGTGTGAAGGACCGACCGGTATTCGTGGCCAGGGTGCGGGGGGCGTCGCCGCTGGTGGAGGCTAGGACCAGCTGATTTGGACTGGCATTGATAAAGAGCGCAAGCTGCGCGTTGTTGAGCCACTCGTAGTAGCCCACGCCGTTGGTGCCGGGCAGCACCGGTGTGCCGTTGTCGGATAGATCGGCCGGAAACTCCCAGAGGCGCAGCACGGTATCCTGACCTACGTACTCCTGCCGCACGGCCGAAAACTGGCTACCACCGGTCATCTTCTTGGGGCTGTACTCACCCGCCTCGGTGTCGGTGAGGCGCTGGCGGGTATTGTTGCTCAGATCGAAACGGTACACATCGGGCTGCGCCATGTCCGGCAGCGTGACGGAGGCGTAGAGGATGTTGCGGTCCGCCCAGTTGGGGTGATTGTTGTAGCCCGTGGGATTGAAGGCGGAGAGGTAGCGCGGATTATTTACCGTGAGTGAGGTATCGTTCATGCGCACGTCGAAAACATAGAGCTGGGTCCGCGGGGCTTGCGCCTTCACGCCTGCGGTGGCAGTTAAACAGATAGCGAGGCAGAGCAGAAGGCAGCGGATCATGCACGGAGGCTTTGGGAAAACGAGGGGGTAAAGATAACGCAAGGGCTACGGCTCGGCGAGTAAATCGCGCATGGTGTATACCCCCCGGCGACCGGGTAGCCAGCGGGCGGCGGTCAGGGCACCCCGGGCGAAGCCCTCGCGGGAGTGCGCCGTGTGGGTCAACTCCAGGGTGTCGATCGGGGAGTGGAACCGGAGGAGGTGGGTACCGGGCACGTCGGGCTCCCGGTGGGAGGTGATGGGAACAGCATAGCCTAGCGCACCGCGAACTTCCTCCGCCAGCGTCAGCGCGGTACCCGAGGGGGCGTCGAGCTTCTCGGTGTGGTGGGTCTCCTCAATGGTGGCGGTGTAGCCCGACTGCTGGTGCAGGGCGGCGGCCAACTGACGGGCGGCGGCAAAGAAAATATTGACCCCAACGCTAAAGTTGGAGGCCCAGAAGAGTGCACCGCCAGTGGCCTCTACCCGCTCCGTGACCTTATCTAGGCGATCTAGCCAGCCCGTAGTACCGACTACCAGGGGAATGCCCGCATCCAACACCCATTCGATATTAGCCACCGCCGCATCCGGGCGCGAGAACTCGATGGCTACCTCGGCGGTCCGGAGCTGCTCCCGGGTGATGTGGTCGCGGTTATCGGCGTCGATGCGCAGCACCACCTCGTCACCCGCTTCTGTAGCCAGGCGGTCGATGTAACGGCCCATCTTACCGTAGCCCAGTAATGCGATCCTCATGCCCGCCAAAATACGCTAGACCAGGGAGAGCACCCCCTTGAGGGGAATGGGCAGCCACTCCGGACGGCTGTTGAGTTCGTAGGCTACCTCGTATACTGCCTTCTCCAGGATGAATAGATCGAGCAGTGCCCGGCGGTCCCCGTCGTCGGCGGGCAGGAAGCTAGCGTCGCCACAGGCATCGAAGTAGGCATCTAGGTACGCATCACTCACCGTGCGGTACCACACCTCGGCCCGTTGGCTCAGGTCACGGCCGCCGTAGCGCTCCGGGTTCAGCAGCAACTGCCCCTGGGCGGCGTAGTGAAAGGAGCGGACCATGCCCCCGACGTCCTTCAGCGGCGGACGCTTCCGCCGCCGCTCCGGAATGGTCAGTAGCGGCTCGCCCTCGAAGTCGATGATGTAAAAATCGTCATCGGTATATAGCACTTGGCCCAGGTGGTAATCGCCATGGATACGGGTCAGCTGGGCCGTCAGCGGCCGGTCGCGCAGGGCACCGAGCTGTTGCTCCAGGTGCCGGCGGGCACCGAGCACCTCGCGGGCCAGCGACTGCCTGGACTCCCCTAGTTCGGAGAGTCGACTTTCCAGTTGGGTGAACTGCCGGTCGAGCAGCCTGAGGGCGGCCTGGGTAATCTCCCCCCGGTACTCAGCGGTCAGGGGCTCGGGCACCAGATCCGGTCGGTCCTCCCCCGCGGAGGCCAGCGCCCGGTGCATTTCGGCGGTGCGCCGGCCCAGGAGACGCGCCCGAGCCAGGGTTTCTTCGTCGACCCCGTCGTCGTCGCCGGCGAAGTAGCGCTCCGTCAGGTCCTGGAAAAGCGACCAGGCATCCCCCCGGTTGTCCACCTTGCCGGACATCAGGCCCAGGTTCAGGTAGTGGTCGGATTCCATGTCTCCGATCCCGAGGCTACCACCGTAGGGGGGGCAGTGGTGGAAATCCGTCCGCTCGCTCAGAAAGCGGACCAACTCCAGATCGGGATTTAGCCCCGGATCGAGCTTGCGGAACAGCTTAAAGAAGAAGCTATCGTTGTAGATGATGGCGGTATTGCTCGTATCGACGGCCGGCACCACGCTTTCCGCCTCCTCGCTGGCGTGCGTCAGCACGCGACCGGCCTCGGCCTTCAGCCCCGATGCCCGTTCCTCACTGCAGAATACCAGTTTATACAGGGCGGCCCGGAAGTCAGCCCGCGGCACGGCATCGGCCAGTAGCCCGGTTTCGGTGATCTCCCCCAGGATCAGTCCCGGATGCTTAGTTTGGTAAAAGGCCCGCTGCTCGGTGCCTACGTTGAGGGAAAGGGGCAGTTGGTAGAGCTCGCGGCTGGCGTCGGAAAAGTGCACCTCGACCAGGGCAATACCTGCGTTCTCCAGCACGGGGTGAAAGGCCTGCACCCGCGTGCCCGCCACGGTCTTACCCTTGCTGGTAAACCAGCGCTGCTGCGGCAGGTAGGCGGGTAGCAGCATGGTGGTGAAGGCTTCGAGAAACTCGGAATCGGCGAAGAGGTCAGCGAGGTGGCTGTGGGGCATGGGGGTGGGGGTGGTTGAATTACTGCAATACTACTGAGCGGCCTTGATGAGGGTGTACATGCGCTGGATGTCGTAGCGGTTGGCCGGGAAGGCCCAATTGCGGCGGTCGCGGGTCTGGAGGAGGAGGACGCGCTCGCCGCTGTTGAGCCCAAATCCCATCGCCTCCAGTCGCACATTGGCCAGGCGCGGCAGGGGCTGCACCTCATTTCCAATCGTGATCTCGGCCGGAGCGATGGTCACCGTCGGATACTTAAAGGTAGTCCAGAACGCCCCCAGGAAGGCCATCAGGGCCAGCAAGCCACCGAAGTAAGCCAGCATGGGCAGCAGCACGCGCCGCCGCGGATCGGTGTGCTGCTGCTTACTGGCGCGCAGTCCGAGGTAGACCATCAGCGCGATCAGCGCTCCGCAGACCGCCATGGTCAGGTACAGATCGCCGAGCTCGGGGTCGAAGGAGGCCGGTTCCATCTACTTGCCGGCCGCGGCGGCGGCAGCTTTCGCATTTTCCAGATTGGTGAGCACCTCGTCCAGCTGCTCGGCCCCGATGCGCTTACTCAGTATTTGCTTGTTGCGGTCCAGCAAGAAGATGCTCGGCGTACTCTTGATGTCGTACGACTTGTAATAGCGCTGGTAGGGGTCGGCCACCTGCACCCAGTCGCCCGTCTGCTGCTCGTCGACGTAGTCCCAGCACTTACCGAGCTCATCCTCGCCCTTGGTACAGACGGAGAAGATCTTCACCCCCCTATCCTTCCATTTGGCGTAGAAGTCCTTCATGTAGGGCGTCGATTTCTTGCAGGCCGGGCAGTCGTAGCGCCAGAAGTACAGTACCGTGTAGTCGGCATCCACGTCGTAGAGCGTGGTCGGCTCCCCGGCCCGGGTGACCATCTTCAGGTCGGGGGCGGTCTGGCCGATCAGCAGGGGGCGTAGCCGGTCGGTGGTTTCGATCATCTTGGCAATCTGCTCCTCGTCACTCCAGTAGGCCTTGCCCGTGCGGTAGTAGGCATCCACTAGGTGCACGTAGAGGGCGTCCATGCCGACGATGTTACTCGCCGCGGCCTCGTTGGTGAAGTGCACGGTGAAAAACTTGAAGGCTTCACCCTGGGGATCGAATTTTGAGAGCACGAAGTCGATGGCCTTCGCCAGGGTATCCGGGTGGCGGACCTGTAGCGTATTGACGTAGTAGTTGACCCGCTCGAAAAAGAAGGGGGTACGCAGCAGGCGCTCGTCGTTCAGGTCTAGCCCATCGAAATAGTGCTCCTGCAACCACCGCCACTGTAGCTCCCGGCGCGACTCCTGGTCGGCTACGTCAGCGAAATCCGGGGGTAGGGCCGGCCGGTTAGCCCTGATGATGGCCGACACGAAGGCATCCGGGTGATCAGCAATCACCTCGGCCTGATAGGCCTTCACTTCCGCATCCAGGGCTTCCATCTCGGCACGCACTTGGGCCGCGGTCGCCGGTGCAAGGGTAGTATCCGCCAGCTGCTCGCGCAAGGGGGCACTCTCCCGCTGCTTTTCGTCTAGATAACCCAGGTACCCATAGAAGAGCGTATTCTCCTCGCTGCCCTCCACATCCATGTCGTTCAGTTCACCCAGTTTGGTGCGAAAGCGCATCTTCTGGTCGGCATCATCCCCCACTAGCAACTGGAAGTACTCGTTGTTGGGGCTCAGCACCATGATGTAAATGCCACGGGGCAGACCGGCCGTATCGCTCGCAAAGACATACTCGCCGGCATCGTCGCGGTAGGCCGTATCGACGATGTACTGGTTGTCGAGCAGATAATAGCCGAGGGTGAGGATATCCTGCTCGTACCCTTCGATACCGACCGTGATCCGGTAGCTTCCTCCCGCTTCGGGCTGGGCGGCAAGGGAAAGGGAGGTAAACAGACCGAGCAGCAGGAGAAAACGATACATAAGGTACGGTTGGGACTCACAAAGGTAAGCCGGGGTGGGAAGCGAACACCTAGAATAGTGCTTTCGTTGGGTAAACGTCCGCCCGCCGGGCTTTTTGTACATCCTTTAACTTCTCCCAACCATGCGCACTTTCACTGCCTTTACCGGAATTACCCCCGAAAACTCCCGCTACCGCAATTCCGATCACCTCTTCGATATCCAGCGCCGCCGGCTTTACGGCGATCAGACGATGGACGGCGATTTTGAGTTCAGCATACCGGGTGCCAATATCACCGAAGTCGACGAGGAAGACCGCGGTGGCTACCTGATCGAACTGGCCGCCCCCGGCTACGAAAAGGAAGACTTTCACGTCAGCGTCCATAATGACGTGATGACCATCAAGGGCGAGCTGCACCCCGACCGCGTACGCTCCCACGATTCCTACCACCGGCGCGAGCACAACTACCACACCTTCACCCGCAGCTTCAGCCTGCCCGACAGCGTGGATGAGGACAACATTACGGCCAAGTATACCAACGGCATCCTGCACGTCTTCGTCCCCGTGCTCAAACCCGTCGAGCAGACCCAGACGCCCCGCCGCATCGAGGTAGGCGCCTAGTCCCCCGGCGACGCCAATGAATTATAGTATTGCAGCGACCGCGTGATCTCCTCCGCGGTCGCTGTTTGATTTACCACCGCCCTTCCCGGCTCGGCCAACAAGGTAAAATTGATCTCATCCGCCTCGTTCTTCTTATCCTGCCGCATCAGTGCCAGCAACGTGGGGTAGCAACTGGGAGGAATAGCCTGGTGCCCGTACAGCTTGAGGCAATAATCAGTGATCTCACGCAGCTCCCGCTCCGAAAGCGTACCCAGCGTACAACTGAGCCAGGATTCGGTAATCATGCCGATGGCGACCCCCTCCCCGTGCAGCAACCGGTTCTCCCGCTCCAGAAAATAGCTCTCAACGGCGTGACCGATGGTGTGTCCGAAGTTCAGGGCCTTGCGCCGCCCGTGCTCGAAGGGATCCGCCAGTACGATATCCCGTTTAATGACTACGCTACCGGCGATCACCTCCGCCCAGTCCGCGCCCGCCGCCAGATTCACCCACTGCCGTAGGTCCACCCACTGCCCCCGGTCGGCAACCAGCGCGTGCTTGATAATCTCGGCGAAGCCCGAGCGTAACTCTCGCTCGGGTAGCGTCCGTAGAAAGCGCACATCCACCCACACCGCCCGCGGGTTGGCGAATAAGCCGATACTATTCTTTACCCCATAAAAGTCGATGCCCAGCTTCCCCCCCACGCTGGCATCCACCTGACTGAGCAGGGTGGTCGGGACCTGCACGAAGTCCATGCCCCGTTTAAAGGTACTAGCCGCAAAGCCCCCCATGTCACCGATCACTCCGCCCCCGAGATTAAGGCAGCACCAGCGCCGCCCCACCCCGCCCCGGAACATTTCCTCCCAGATGTAGCGGCAGGTGTCGAGGTGCTTGAAGCGCTCCCCGGCGGGCACCTCGATAATAACTACCGGTAGACCGGTAAGCTCGTGCTCGATCAGCGGAAGGCAGTGCTTGCGGGTCCGATCGTCGACCAGTAGTACCCAACCGGCGTAGTTTTTCGCCCGCAGCCAGGTGAAGTGGTCGGGGCCGATGGAGTCGATGCGGATGTCGTAGTCGCTGCCTACCTCAATTACCACCGCTTCCCGATCGACAGATTAATGAACAGGCTCAGGTACACCGGCGGGTTGCTCACGCCCGGTGTCAGCTCACTCTCCACCATGATGTCGGTGTTACCCAGGAAATAGTCGGCCATCAAGCCGGCTTCCAGGGATTTGGCCGTCTCGTCGAATGCCCCGAAGCCGAAGTGCGTAGCCACCTTAGCGTGTACCCCGGGGCGTATTCCGATCTCATCGAGGCCCACCGTCCAGGCCGAAGCGCCGAAAACGTTGTTTTGGGTGCCGACGAACACGTCGAGATTATCCCCCGTGTAGCGCACGTCGATCGGGGCGGCATCGTTGCGCTCGATTTCGAGGTAGTAGGGTTTGAGTATGCCCAGCGAGGGGCCGAACTCGTAGCTGTACCCCACGGCCACGCCCCGTTCCTTGGCTTTTTCTGATAGCAGCTTCTTCATACCAAAGCCAAGCCGCAGGGCGTAGAGTTGGTTCTGCTTTCCGAACACGTAGGCGCGGCTGACGCGGTTGCTGACCACGTTGACGCGGTCGGGGTTTTCGCGCCGCTCGCGGCTGTGGCGGATGTCGCCGAAGGTGAGGCTCCAGTAGCGGGTCTTATCGTAGGTGATGATCTTCCCGGACCGTACCCCGAAGAAAAAATTGCGCGGGGTGGCCAGCGCGACGTTGAACGTCAGCTCGTTGTTGTACACGATGCCGATGTCCTTGGCGTCGTAGATATTGCGGTTACCGGGGAGCTCCTGCTGCGCGCTTAGCCCCAAAGAGAGCAAAAACCCGCAGCAGGCAAGTAGGACTCTGTGCATGCCTATAAAGATATACCCAAAGTACAGCACCGCCCACTCCTTTGTTGTTACCGCCTACCTTTAGTCGCACAATTGTCCTCCCGTTGTCCCCCCCCCGCATCACCGTCACCACCGCCATACGCCACCCGCGCCTGCGCTACGTGCTGCGGGTCGTGGGCGACGATCTGGGCTACGATTTTCGCTTCCACAACGACCGCTCCGTCTTCGGTACCCCGGCCCCCCGGTTCGGGATTACTTACGGCGGCGACGGGCCGAACACCCTGCCCCACCACGAATTACTATCCGGCAGGGCGTTTGCACCTGCGTCCGCGCGCCCCCTATCCTACCGTGGCGTTCCCGCGTTCTGCTCGACCCCGCAGGGCCCCGACCTCCTGGCCTGTATTTTCTTTGCCCTGAGCCGTTACGAGGAGTATCAGTCCTTCACCCCCGATGCGCACGGTCGCTTTCCCGGGGCAGGTTCCCACGCGGCGCGTTACGGCTACCTACACCGCCCCATCGTGCGGGAATGGACGGCCCTCATCGGCCAGCAGCTACGGGAGTGGTTTCCCGATCTACCGCCGCCGCGCCGCCGGTCCCTCACGCTACAGCCTACCTACGATATCGACCTACTCTGGGCTTATCGCTACCGGGGCTGGCGGGGACTGGCGCGCGGGGCTAAGGACCTGCTGACCGGTCAGGCCCGCCGCGCTCTGCACCGACTGGCCGCTACCGACCGCAACGATCCCTTCCATACCATGGATCGGCTGGAGCATTTTCACCGCGAGGCGGGACTGCGGGCCACCTACTTCTGGCTGCTTTCCGACGGTAGCCACCGCTTCGATCCCAACCCCTACCCCCTGCCGGCGGCCCAGCAGGAAGTGATGCGGACCCTCGAAGCTACTGCCGAGCAGGGCATCCACCCCAGCTACCGCAGTACCGACGAGCCGAAGCTCATCGGCCGGGAGCGCGAGCGCATGGAGCACGTACTGGGCCGCCCCGTCACCCGTTCGCGCCAGCATTTTCTCCGGCTTACGCTACCGCAGACCTACCGCCAGCTCCTGGCCCACGGCATCACCGACGACCACAGTATGGGCTACGCCGACCGTGTGGGCTGGCGCGCGGGCACGAACCTGCCCTTCGCCTGGTACGATCTGGAACGCGAGCGGGAGACGGAGCTTACGATCCACCCCTTCGCCGCCATGGACGTCACGCTTAAAAACTACCTGGGCCTTACGGGCGGGGCCGCCGGTGCTACCCTTTTGGAACTCCGCTCCGCCCTTGAGCCCTTCGGTGGCCCCTTCCCGTTGCTGTGGCACAATAGCAGCTTTGCGGCCGATTACGGGTGGGCGGGCTGGTGGGAGATGTACAGCGACCTTTGAGCGTCCGGTCGAGTCTCAGTCCAGCAGCAACAAATCCCGCACCCCGGGCTGCCGGCTCACATTAAAGCCCTCCGCCAGCTCGTACCCGGCCTCCCGACCCAGCGCACGCGCCCTGGCGTGGAGGTAATCCATAAAGTCCTTGCCGCTGATGGGCGTAGTGGGCTCCTGACTGTAGTCGCTGGTTTCGTGGTCGTTGAACTGCGAGGTGTAGCAGGCGATGGCCTCTACCTTTTGCTGGAAGTGCCCGGTGATGTCGACCACGAAATCGGGGGTGCGGTTCCTATCCTGGATGTAGTGGTACACGGCCCGGGGGCGCCATTTTTGCTGCTCGTCGCCTTCGATGTTGTAGGTTTCGATCTTCCGTAGGCCGCTGTAGTAACAGGCATCGGCCACGAGCTTGGCGGCGCGGCCGTGGTCGGGGTGGCGGTCGCTGAGCGCGTTGGCCAGCACGATATCGGGCTGGCAGTCGCGAAGGGCAGAAATGATCTTGAGCATGGTCTGCTTGTCGTCGCGTAGGAAGCCATCGGGCAGATCGAGGTTTTCGCGGAAGCGGGCACCGAGCTTTTCGGCGGCGGCAAAGGCTTCCTGGGTGCGGATGTCGGCCGTGCCGCGCGTGCCGAGCTCGCCGCGGGTGAGGTCGAGCAGCCCAAACGTGTGGCCTAGGGCGGCGTGGTGTAGCAGGGTGCCGGCGCAGCTCAGTTCGATGTCGTCGGGGTGTGCGCCTACGGCGAGGATGTTAACTTTCATGTGGTAGCGTGGGTGTTTATTCGTCCGTGGTGGGCGCTAAAGGTAGCCGCCCAACAGTTATGGTAGCGCCGCACCGTGGCCGGTGGCCGCCGACGCCCGCCTGACGAACTTGGTGTATCTACATATAGTTATAGTCCGAACATTACTAAACCGATGCTTAGAGCTGTTTTTCGATTTTTCGCCCTAGTGGCGAGTTTAACCCTATTCACTCACTGCGCAGACTACAAGCTTCACGAGGCCGAAATCGAGGGCCTCACCAGCGAGACCACCCCCAGCGGTGACCTCGAGTACTCCACCTTCCTGGTCGGCGACCTAGGCTACGACTACGCCCGCGGACTCACTACCCTGGAAACCATGGTGAAGGCCATGCCCCAGAACAAAGCGAAGAGCTCCCTCCTACTACTGGGCGACATCACCGGCAAGGACGGACTTCGCAAGGACGACAACGACGACGAGGTCGCTCACCTCGATGCCCTCATCGACCGGCTACAGCGCGTGCCGGGTAAGGTCTTCTACACCCCCGGAGAAAATGAGATCGGCCGCAACGGACAGTTCAACCGCCTGGAACGGCTGGAGAAGTACTTCAAAAAACACAGCGGTAAGAAGGTAGAATTTATGCCCAACCGCGCCTGCTCCGGCCCGGACGATGAGGAGCTCTACGACCGCGTCGGCCTTATCGGCATCAACACCGCCTGGTACATGGCCGACTGGAACCGCGATGAGGAGGTCAGCGAGGGCTGCGACTACACCAACCGCGACGCGATGACCTTTGCCCTGGCCGACGAGATTAAGGGATACCGTGACCAGGTCAAGATCGTGATGATGCACCACCCCCTGCAGGCCAACGGCAACCGGGGTGGACAGTATAGCCTCAAGCAGCACCTGTTTCCGTTGGCGGATCTAATTCCCGGTGCCTACGTGCCCCTACCCGTGGTCGGTAGTGTATTTCGGCTCATTCAGGGCGTAGGGGGCGGACCGCAGGACCTGCATAATCTACGGTACCAGAATTTCGTGCGCAAGGTCGAGGCCGGCATCGACGACGAGGTCAACGTGATCTTCGTCAGCGGCCACGAGCATAACATGATGCTGGTACACGAAGGCGAGTACATGCAGGTCGTGGCCGGTTCCGGCAGCGTCCGCGGCCCCGGTATTGGGGGCAATGACGCGAATTACGTCCAGGGCGCGGTGGGCTACAGCCGCCTAGACTTTTACGACGATGGGGCGGTCTACGTCGGCTTCTATACCGTAACCGAAGATGGGCAGGAGCAGCGCACCTTTTACCGCCGCATCATCGAGGACCGCTTTCAGCCCCAGGACGTCGAGATCGAAGCCGTACCCACCGAGGAGGTCAGCGACCGCCTCGTCAAATCCACCATCTACGCCAATGAGGGCGGAGACCGTAGCGGTAGTTACCAAACTACCTTCGGCCGGCACTATCGTCCGCTGTACTATACGCCGGTTGAGGTACCCGTGGTGGACATCGACACCCTCTTCGGGGGCCTTACGCCCTACCGCCGTGGCGGAGGAATGACGACGATGAGCTTACACACGGAAGGGGCCGACGGACACCTCTACCAACTGCGGTCGGTGCGCAAAAACCCGGCGCAGCTACTGCCCTCGCTACTGGAAAATAGCTTTGCCGCCGAGGTGGCCAAGGACCAGTTTACGGCCATTCAGCCCTATGCCCCCCTTACCCTGCCGCCCATGCAGCAACGGCTCGGCCTGCTCGGAGCCGATCCCCTGCTATACTACGTGCCCAAGCAGCCCGGTCTGGGCAGCTTCAACACCAACTTCGGGGGGGAGATGTACTGGGTGGAGCAGCGGCCCGACGAGGACTGGAGTGGTACCCGCTTCTTCGGCGGCAGTAAGGAAATCATCAGCAACAGCGACATGCGCGAGGAGCTGCGCGACAGCTGGAAGAACTACGCCGACCAGCACAACTTCGCCCGGGCCCGGCTCTTTGATTTCCTGATCGGGGACTGGGACCGCCACCGCGACCAGTGGCGCTGGGCGGCCTTTGAGGAAGAGGACGGCCGTACCCGCTACGAGGCCGTAGCGCGCGACCGCGATCAGGTATTCTCAAATTTCGACGGAGGCCTCCTGGGGCTAGCCCGCCTATTCGTGCCCGAGGCCCGTAAGCTACGCCCCTTCACCGGCACCCTGAACAAGGCAAGGTGGCGAGCACTAAACGGGAAGTGGAACGACCGGGTCTTTCTCAACGGCGTGACGCGGGACGAGATGGTCGCAGAGGCGCGCTACATTCAGCAGAATATCTCTCCCGGGCTCATCGATTCGGCCATGCAACGGATGCCCCACGAGGTACTTCCCTATAGCCTCGACCAGGAAAACATCGCCGGTAAGCTCAAAGAGCGCCTCACCCAGCTCGACCGCTTTGCCGGGCAGTACTACGAGACCCTCGCCGAGAGCGTCAACGTGCTCGGCACCGACAATGATGATTATTTCCTGCTGGAGGGACTACCCAACGGCGACCTCCATGTACAGGTCTTCGATGCCGACAAGGAGGGCAATGCCGACGAGCTATTCTACGACCGCGTTTTTGACCCCGGAGAAACTAAATCCGTCAACGTCTACGGTCTGGATGGCGACGACCGCTTCGAGCTCACCGGCCCCGATAGCCGCATCAACATTCGCCTTATCGGCGGTACCGACGGCGACGAGGCCATCTCCAACGGCCAGCTAGGGGCCCGGGTGTACGACGAAAAAGATGGTATGGAACTGAGCGGTAGCACCAATAAACTCAAGGACCGCCGCAACAGTAAACGCCCCGAGCTCAATACCTACGACTTCGAGGAGTATTACCCCAACTACACCATCCCGATGCCGTCCCTGGGGTTTAACGTCGACGATGGGTTCTTCTTCGGCGGTGGCTTCACGACGACCATCAGCGGCTGGAAACCCGATCCCTACGCCCAACGCCATAATCTGACGGGTACCTACAGCACCAACGAATTCTTCAAATTTACCTATACCGGTGAGCTAAATAACGTCTTCGGTCCCAAAGCCGACCTGGTGGGGGCAGCCCATTACTTTAGCCCCGGCTACGTAGCTAACTTTTTTGGATTAGGCAACCAGGGCGTGGGGCAGCCCGCTGACGAGGACCTCGAAACCATCGGCATCAATGACGACCAGACGCTGGAGTACAACCGCGCCCGCCGCCGTGAGATCTATTTTAATCCCATGCTTCGCTTCAGGGGTAACCGCAACCGGACCAGCTTTTCCATCGGTCCCTTCTACCACAACATCCAACTCGATGATGCGCCGGACTACACCCTGATTGAGAACACCACCGCCATCCCCGACCGCGTATTCAACGCTCAACCCTTCGCCGGTCTGGCCGCATCACTGACTTCCAACAACTTAGCCGTGCCCCTACTGGCCGACAACGGCGTGAAGTACGAGCTCTTCGCCCGTCGGACCTGGAACCTCGACAATACGGACCGCTCCACTACGAAGTACGGCGGCAACCTGAGCTTCTACCGCATGCTCACCAAGGCCATTAACTTTGCCACCCGCATCGGCTTCGAATTCAACACCGGCGACCCGGAGTTTTACCAACTGGCCTCCATGGGCGGACGCAGCAACTACCGGGCCGCACGGGTGGATCGCTACCTGGGCAACAATATGGTGTACCAGAACATCGACATCCGCCTGATCGGCTTCGGTATCGGCAAGGGGGAGGTGCCTACGGTGGGCGGCTTCATCCTGGGCCTCGACCACGGGCGGGTATGGCTCGACGGCGAAGACAGTAGCACCTGGCACGTGGGCTACGGCGGCGGGGTGTGGGTGGCTCCCCTGGGGGCAACTATCCTGAGCCTGACCTATTTTCTCGATGAGGAGCGGGGCCGGGTCAATTTTGCCGCGGGCTTCCCCTTCTAATCGTACTGGCACATGAACAAAATCTGGGAAAGTCCTAATCTAATCTCCGTCATCATTCTCGTGGTCGTCCTGGCCATCGCGGCCGGCTATGTCGTCTTTACCCTCAACCAGCGACCGGAGACGGAAAGTTTTACGGTAGACGATGACTACTACTTCCCCTACAACTTCGACCGATTGGACCGGGTGGTGAAGTTACCCAACGAGCTAGCCGAGATCAGTGGGCTCTGCCGCGGCTTTGCCCCCGACGAGGTGTTCGCCGTGCAGGATGAGATCGGTACCGTCTTTCGGGTCAACTCCCGGAGCGGCGAGCTGCTCCAGCAAATCAAGTTCGACAAGGACCTCGACTACGAGGGCATTGCACGTAAGGACGACGACATGTACGTGCTGGAGGCCGACGGCGACATCCACTACTTCGCCTACCAGGACACCGCGATCGAGATTCCGTCGCGGAAGCTGGAAACCAGCTTTAGCTACCGCAACGATACGGAGGGCATCTGCTACGACTCTATCACCAACACCCTACTGATCGTACCCAAGGCGCAGGAGCTGAACCCCCAGTCGGACAACGAGTCGCGCCGCGGGATCTACACCTACGACCTGCGGCAGGCAGCCCTCAACTCCCAACCCACCTACTACATCGACGAGCTGGAGGTCGGCCAGATCGTCTTCAATACCAACCGCCCCTACGTCGTTAATCCCAGTGGCATCGCCGTCGACCCCCTGACGGGGGATATTTTCGTGCTCTCGGCGGCGGGTCACGTGCTGGTGGTCATCGACCGCGATAGCCAGATCAAACACGTCGAGCTTCTGGAAAAGGGCACCTTCGGCCAGCCCGAGGGTATCGCCTTCGGAGCCAACGGCGACCTCTACGTCAGCAGCGAAGGACGCGGCGGACGCGGCATCATTGCCACCCTCTCCCGCAAGGGGCAACCCACCACCACCGATGAGCAAAGATGAAATAGCCAGCGTAGCGGAAATAAAGGAGCCGGAGGAATCTGCGATCGTAGCCACGGCCCGCACCTACGTCCGCTCGCGCTTTAACGAGGATCTAGACCCCATCTTCCTCTTCCACAACTTCGCCTACGCCGAGGAGATGGAAGACAAGATGACCGAGCTCGCCGAACTTGCCAAGCTAGACGAACGCACCACCGAACGCCTACAACTTGCGGCCCTATTCTACCCCCTGGGCTATGTCGGAGGGGCCGAGGGCTGGGCCGAACGAAGTGCCGGGGAGCTGATACGCTTCGGCCAGGATGAGGACTACGACCTAGGGGATGCCCCCCGCTGGATCAGTGTTGCACCCGCGGCCGCGCCCCAGAGTGACTACCCGACCAGATTGTTGCACGACGTGGCCTGGAACTGGCTGGGACGCAAACGCTACGACCGCCGCTCCGACCTGCTGCAGCTCGAACGCGAGGCCATCGCGGGCAAGGAGGGCGACCCCGTAAAGTTTGGCGAGGAGATGCAGGACTTTCTGCTGCGCTTTAACTACCTGACGAACGAGGGGAAAAAAGAGTTCGACGGGCGGCGGCGTAAGAACGTCAGTAAGCAGCAAAGTAATAACTATAAGGTACAGCAAAAGGAGGTCAAGGCCAAAACCGGCAAGAACTTCGGTCGGGGCATCGACACCATGTACCGCACGGCCTTTCGTAACCACATCAACCTGAGCCGGATCGCCGACGATAAGGCCAATATGATGATCTCGATCAATACGATCATCCTGTCGATCCTGATCGCCGTTTCGGGTGCCGGACTGAGCTTCTTCGAGGAGCTGGTCTTCGATAGCCCGGAGTTTCTGGCCCCCATTGTGATCCTGCTGATGAGCTCGCTGACGGCGGTGATCTTTGCCGTCTTCTCCGCCCGCCCGAAGGTGACCGAGTACCGCATTAAGAAGCGTAAACTACTGGAAAGCAAGGAGGCAAGCCTCCTCTACTTCGGTAACTTCCTGAAGCTAGAGAAGTCAGATTTCATCAAGTACATGTCCAAGATGAAGATGGACCAGGACAGTCTCTACGACGACCTGGGCCGCGACCTTTACGATCTCGGACAGGTACTGCACCGCAAGTACCTGCTACTGACCATCAGCTACAATACCTTTATCGGGGGACTGGCACTGGCCGTACTGACCTTTCTGACGGTCTACATCTGGAACCTGTCGAACATGCAGTAGCTAGTGTGAGGAGGCCCGCGCAAAAAAATCCGCCAGGGTACCGGGGTCCCGCCCGATCAGCCGCCGCCAGTCGGTACGCGCCATGACCGGCTTCTGAAACCGCTGGATGAAGTGGATACCGGCCACGGCCGCGGCGTAGCCCGCCGAGTCACCCGCCCTGAGTCGGTGGGCGATGAAGGTGGGTAGACTCACATCCCGGTAGGTGAAGGCTAGCGGGCTGCCCTGCGAGCGTTTTGCTACGCGGTAGTAGTCGAGATTTTCGTAGGTGGCCAGCGTGATGCCCTCCCGTGCCTCGGGGTGATTGGGGAAGTCAAGCAGTAGTCGGGCGGCCGCCGCGCCGATATCGCGCACGTCGATCCAGTTAAACACCGCCCGGTTGGTGGGTAGCTCTACGTGGCCCGTTTTGACCTGGTTGTAGAGCGTGGTGGTGAGGTTCTGCATGAAATAGGTGGGCCGCAGAAAGTAGTGCGGCAGCCCGCTATCCTCCACCGCCTGCTCGATGCCGTGGTGGGGCAGCAACTTACTATTCTCGGCCCCGTATACGCTGGAATAGACCACCCCCTTTACCCCCGCACGTACCGCCTCATCCAGTAGCGGCCTAAACACTTCCTTGACCCCGGCCACCGCGGGCGGGCGGATGAGGAAGAGGTAGTCGATGCCGGCAACCGCCGGCGCGTAGGTGCTGCGGTCGGCAAAGTCAAAGGGGCGTTTGTCCTGCTCGGCTTCGTCCACGTGGCGGGAGGCCTTGAGCACGGTGACATCATCCTGTCTTTGCTGGTGTAGCTCGCGGACTACCTCGCTGCCTACGTTGCCCGTCGCTCCGGTTATTAATATCATCATGGTTTACCGTTTACTGCTGCACGGCAGCACAGCTGCTAAAAGTTTTCACCACAGATTAATCCAGCACCTGTAGCTTAGCAAATTTCAGCATAATACGTTTCTCGGGCTGCGGAAGCTCACTAAAGTGAATCGTAGCGATACGATTATCCGTCCCCCCATCCACGTGCAGCACCTTCCCCTCGCCAAACTTGAGGTGCATCACCGTACGGCCCACCTCCACCTCATCTGTCGGACTGGGCTGAAAGGTGGCCGGGTCCACCTTGGGGGCAGCGAAGCGGGCGGTACCGCGACGGTTGCGGGGGGCCACGCCGGTGACCCGTGCGCGGTGCTCCCGCTGACGGGCCACCTTATCGAACTCGAAGTCGTTGCTGCGCCGGCCCCCACCGGTAGTATTCTCTACGGCATCGGCCGGCACCTCGGCCAGGAAGCGGCTCGGCTCGTTCATCACCATCTTGCCGTAGCGGTAGCGGGTATTGGCGTAGCTGAGGGTGAGGTAGAGCTCGGCCCGCGTGATGGCTACGTAAAATAGGCGGCGCTCCTCGTCGAGTCCGTCGAGGCTGTCCATACTCATCCAGCTGGGGAAGAGCTTTTCCTCTAGGCCCACCACGAAGATCGATTTATACTCCAGTCCCTTGGCGGCGTGGACCGACATGAGGGTCACCACGTCGGTATTGGTAGCGTCGCCCTCGTCGGCGTCGGTGAGCAGGGCGATGTTTTGGAGGTAGGTGGCTAGCGATTTATCGGGCAGGGTATCGGTATCGATGACGGTGTCGTCCTCCACGAAGGACTTAATGCCGTCCAGCAGGGCCTCGTGGTTTTCCAGGCGGGCCATGCCCTCGATCGACTTATCGCTGCGCAGCATGTCGGTGAGGCCGCTCGACTTGGCGATCATATCGGCCACCTCGTAGGCATCGGCACTATCCACCTTGGCCTGGGCCTTTTCGATCACGTGAATGTAGCCGTCGGCGGCGTGGCGGGTGCGGTTAGGGAGCGCGACGTGCTTGAGGGCCTCGAAGAGGGTCAGCCCTTCCTGACGGGCCAGGGTGGTCACCTTGGCTACACTGGTGCCGCCGATGCCCCGTTTGGGGTGATTGATCGAGCGGCGGAAGGCCTCCTCGTCATTGGGGTTGACCACCATGCGCAGGTAGGCGATCAGGTCCTTGACCTCCTTGCGCTGGTAGAAGCTCTGTCCGCCGTACACCCGGTAGAGGATATTGAAGCGCCGCAGGTACTCCTCGAAGATCCGCGACTGGGAGTTGGTCCGGTACAGGATGGCGATGTCACTATTCTGCAGGTGGTAGCGGTTCTTCTGCTCCAGGATGGTATCAGCCACCCGGCGGCCCTCCTCGTTATCGTCAACGGCCTTGATGATGCGGATCTTGTCCCCCACCCCCTTATCGCTCCAGATGCTCTTCTGGATTTGCCGCTTGTTGTAGCTGATGACGGCGTTAGCGGTATTGACGATATTCTCCGTGCTCCGGTAGTTCTGCTCCAGCTTAAAAGTCTTGATGCCGAAGGTCCCGAAGTCGTTCTCGAAGTCCAGGATGTTCTGGATCGTCGCGCCCCGAAAGGCGTAGATCGACTGGGCGTCATCGCCCACCACGCAGATATTGCGCGGGCTTTGCGGGTACTGCACCAGCCGCTTGATGATGGCGTACTGTAGCGTATTGGTGTCCTGAAACTCGTCGACCAAGACATATTTGAATTTCTTGCGGTACTTCTCGACTACCTCCGGCACATTCTGCAGCAGTTCGTATAGGCGGAAAAGCAGGTCATCGAAGTCCATGGCCCCGGCCTGCTTACAGCGCCCTACGTAGGCGGCATATATCTTATAGACCAGCGGCATATTCGCTAGCTTATCCTGGGCCAGCAATTCTTCGTTTTGCTCGTACAGTTTTGGCGTGATCAGGCTACTCTTAGCTGAGCTGATCCGATTCTTGATGGCGTTGGCCCCGTACACCTGCTTATCCAGGTTCATCTCCCGGATGATGCTACCGATCAGGCTCTTCGTATCGTCCGTATCGTAGATCGTGAAGTTGCTGGGGTAGCCGATGTGCTGGGCCTCCACTCGGAGGATACGCGCAAAGAGGCTGTGAAAGGTTCCCGCCCAGATGTAACTGGCTCGCTTGCCGACAACGGTCTCGATACGTGCCTTCATTTCTCGGGCCGCCTTATTGGTAAAGGTCAGCGCCAGGATCTCGTAGGGTGCCGTGCCTTGTTCAATGATGTGGGCGATGCGAAAGGTCAGCACCCTCGTTTTTCCTGAGCCCGGGCCGGCCACAACTAGTACGGGTCCATCGGTCGTAGTCACCGCCTGCCGCTGTACGTCGTTGAGAGAATCGAGGTAGCTGGTAGTGGTGGGGTCGGCGGCCATGTGGTGTGGGTGTTTCGAGTGGGAGGGGCAAGATAAGCAACAAATTGTTTGGCTAGCATACCCCAAGGATGTATATTTGGGTAAAGCATTGTGCTATGACTGCTACCATCGATCAACAGGTCAGCCTGGAAGAGTATATCGCCACCGAGCAGCGGGAGGGGCAGCGGTACGAATACCATTATGGAAAACTACGACTGATGCCGGGAGGGACCATACCTCATACTAGAATCTGCACTAATGCTGCGCGTGCGCTAGGCAATATTTTGGATGAAAGAGAAATTGACTGTGAAGCCTTTAACTCCGAACTGAAAATCGAGATTGAAAATGGTAAGCGCTTTATCTATCCAGACTCCAGTGTAGTATGTGGCGAGCTAGCAGCGTCTAAGCTGATAATTGGAGCCATAACTAATCCCCAAGTCGTCGTAGAAGTACTATCAAAAGGTTCCATGAACTATGACCTGACGACCAAGCAACGGTATTACTTTTCCCTCCCGTCCGTGCAGGAGTATTTACTTGTAAGCCAGACGGAATCCTTTGTTACACTCATTGCTAGGCACACAGAACCCGACCTCTATCGCCATAGCTATGCACAGGGTTTAGACGCTACTATACATATTCCAAGCCTCGGTATCGACCTCGCACTAGCAGACATCTACCGTAAGGTTACTTTTACCGAGGCAAGCGAAGAGTAGCCCCTACACACTCCGCGGCACCTCCTCCCCCGGCCCGGGCAGCCACTCCCCCTTCACCCGCAGCGTCCGCTCGATCACGTCGCGCACCGCACCTGCGCCCCCGCCTTTATCACTTACGTACTTGGCTAGCGAGAGAATCTCCGGACACGCATCCCCCGGACAGGCCGGAAACCCCACCAGCCGCATCACCTCATAGTCCGGCACGTCATCGCCCATGTACAGCACCCCGGCATCATCCAGCTCGTAGAGGTCCATGAATTCACGGTAGGCCTCGACCTTATCCTTCACCCCGTAGTACACGTCGACCACGCCGAGTCCCTGTAGCCGCTCCACCACGCCCAGGCTCTTGCCGCCCGTGATCACGCACACCCGGTAGCCCTTCTCTAGCGCCCGCTTGATCGCGTACCCATCGCGCACGTTCATCTGTCGCAGCAGGCTCCCATCTTCTAGAATGATCAGTTGCGAGTTCGTCAGCACCCCATCGACGTCGAAGATAAAGGTGGTCACGTCGCGGAAGCGCTCTAGTTCGTTCATTGATTCTCCCGCCACTCGTACACCCCACTTGGCCTGGATCTGCTCCAGGTGCTCCTCCGTGCTCTGCTCACGGGTACCGGTGAACTGGGGGATTTCCACGATCCAGTCCAGCAGATCGGTGAAGCGGATGCGGTAGATCCTGTCCTGCCCGAAGTCGTCGCCGAAGCGGTCGTAGAGCGCAATGGCAATGTCCTCGTGGTCGGCCCAGCCGAAGGGAAAGTCGTCGAAGTCTTTGAAACTCATGGTGATATATCCTAATGTTCGTGGCCGATGATACGCTTCTGATCAGGTATCTCTACCTCGATCACAGCGTCCGCGTCAAGGATGATGGACTGGCAGCCCAGGCGGCTCTCGATGCGCGGATTGATAGCGCGGTCGATGAAATCTTCCTCCTTATCGCTGATCTCCTGTAGCGCATCCTCCCCCTTGTGCACGTAGATGTGGCAGGTGGAGCAGGCGCAGACCTCGCCGCAGTTATGATTGAGGTGGATACCATTTTCCTCCGTGACCTCGAGGATACTCACGTCGGTCTCGACGCCGGTGACGGTCTTGGGGCGAGATGCTCTTGTCCTCGAAGGTAAAGTGTACGGTGGCCATCGGTCAGGGGGGTTAAGCGGGGCGCGAAGCTAGCACATAGTTAACGACCGCGTCGCACAGCAGTTCTAATTGCCGGTCCGTGATCACGTAGGGCGGCATCAGGTACACCAGTTTTCCGAACGGCCGTATCCATACGCCCTGCTCTACACAGTAGGCCTGGAAGTGCGCTACGTCAACGGGCTCGTGCAGTTCTACCACGCCGATAGCTCCTAGTACACGCACCTCCTTCACGTGTGGTAGGTGGGCGGCGGCGCGCAGGTGCAGGGTCAGTTGAGCGGCAATACGCTGTACCTCCTCAGACCAGTCTTTGTGTAGCAATAGGTTGATGCTTGCGGCAGCTACGGCACAGGCCAGGGGATTACCCATGAAGGTGGGGCCGTGCATAAGTACAACCGGCTTCTCCTTTGCTGATGGTCTCGGCTACCTCCAGGGTAGTTATCGTAGCGGCCAGGGTCATATACCCCCCGGTGAGGGCCTTGCCGATGCAAACGATGTCGGGCCGGGCCTTAGGATGATGGCTCAAAAACAGCTCGCCGGTACGCCCGAAACCCGTAGCGATCTCGTCGTAGATCAGGAGTAGCCCGTGCTGATCGCAGAGTCTGCGAAAGATTGGCAGGTACTCAGGGCTGTAAAAGTGCATCCCCCCGGCTCCCTGCACTACTGGCTCGATAATAAATGCAGCAGCATGTTGAGCATACTCACCAAAGAACTGCTCTAATCCGTTGGTGTAGTGCGGATCTAATTCCTCATCGTACCCCCCCGGCGGCCGGTCATAAAAGTGGTGCTGTGGCATAAAGCCAGCAAACAATTGGTGCATCCCCGTCACCGGATCGCAGACCGACATGGGTCCGGTCGTATCCCCGTGGTAGCCCACCCCGTAGGGTCAGGAACTTACTCCGTTCGATACCGTAGCCCCGCGTGTGCTGGTACTGCACAGCCATTTTCATGGCTACTTCTACGCTCACCGATCCGCTATCGGCCAAAAAGATGCGGTCCAGCCCCTCCGGCATGATGTCCACGAGTCGCTCCCCTAATACGATCGCCGGCTCGTGCGTAATGCCGCCGAACATGACGTGGCTCATGCGCTGTAACTGCGCAGTGGCCGCTGCATTCAGTTCCGGCACGTTGTAGCCATGAATGGCGCACCACCAGGAGGACATCCCATCGATGAGCTCTCTACCGTCTGCCAGGTGCAGTACGCAGCCTTCAGCGGAAGCTACCTCGTAGGTCGGCAGCGGATCGGTCAGGCTAGTGTAGGGGTGCCAGAGGTGGTGGCGGTCGAAGGAATTTACCATGTACCGTTTAAACTGTACCGAGTACCATATATCACGATCTCCTACATCACCGCAGGCGGTGGCTTCTGTTTACCCGAATCCGATGAAAGCCTCCGTGTCCTCCGTGAATACCTCAGTGGAGGCTGCCAGACCCTCTGTGTTGAGCCTAAGCACTACCCCATCTCCTGCACCACCTCCTTTACCTGCGGCATCATCCGCTTCAGCATCTGCTCGATACCTGACTTCAGCGTCACGGTAGAGCTAGGGCAGCCCGAGCAGGCCCCCTGCATGACGACGGTCACGATACCATCGTGGTAGGACTTAAACTCGATATTCCCCCCATCCATCTCTACGGCCGGCTTCACGTAGGTATCGATGAGTTCCTTGATCTGGGTGACCGTCTCGGCCTCGTCGTCACTATACTCGTAGCTCACGCCGCGCTCCTCCTCGATACGGGCCACCTCCTCGGCAAAGCCATCCTTGATGATGGGCTTATTCTCCTCCAGGTAGCCCTTTACGAACTCCTTCAGCTTGAGCATGATGTCATCCCAACCGTAGTTGAACTCCTTGGTAATGGTCACGTAGTTGTTGGCGATATAGACCTTCTTGACGTAAGGGAAATCGTACAACTCGGCGGCTAGTGGCGACCACTCCCGGGCGAACTCCTCCTCGCGAAACTCCGCTGTGCCGTTGTACAGCATGCGGTTGGTGACGAACTTGAGGGTCTCGGGGTTGGGCGTCTGTTCGGTGTAGAGAAGAACGGGGCGCTTGGTGGCGGTGGCGGTGGTGCTCATCGGGCGGGTGGGTCTTTTTTGGGAGAACGTTTGGTACAGAATAGGGTTGAGTGCGTAGTCCTCGCGGCACGGGTACCCAATGACGGTTCAAAAGAAAAGGAGAAACGGCACGCGGTCGTTTCTCCCTTCTTTCCATTGCCCGATCGCAATCCGTACGGGTTAGGGAGCTACATCCCACCAGACGCGACCATCAATCGAGTCAGTTCCTCCGAACTGGCTCTGAACGGCAGCATTGTAGTTATCCTGATTCAGTGAGAATTCGTCGTTCGTATAAGCGTGGCGGCGCGGAATTTCTCCGCTACTGTTTAGTGCGGCGGGGGCGGGTGCCAAGTCGGGATAGCCGAGGCGGCGGTATTCACTCCATCCCTCGATACCCTGCCAGTAGAGGGCGAGCCACTTCTGGTTGCCGATGGACATTCTGAAGTTGGCAGCATCGTAGGCCACGTCGGGCTGAGCGATGTAAGCGTCGATGGCAGCCTGGTCGGTGATGCCGTACTGGTTCATGCTGGCGGTGATAGCCTGAGCGTACAGATCTCCGGCATCCCCGTCGGTCCACCCGCGGGCGGCAGCTTCAGCCTGGTTGAAAAGCACTTCGCTGTAGGTTAGCATGACCAGCGGAGCGCTAACGTTGTAGAAGTAGGTAGAGCCAGGAAAGGAAACGTCGGCGGTGGCAGTTTCGGCAGCAACGGCCTCGGTAACTCCGTAGGGCTTGCCGGCGTAGATCGGATTGGCAGTACCAGCGCTGTTCTGGGTAGGGTCAGCGTATACCATTAGGCGGGGGTCATCCAGTTCGATCAAGTAGTCGATCAGCGGCTTGCTCACTACGTAATCAGCCCGCGTCTGGGCGTTCACGTACCAGGGGTTATTAGCCAGCCCACCGGAGGAACCGTCGTACTGCAGTTTTGCGTTGTCGTCATTCGATTTCATAACACCTCGGCTGAGCGCCAGCTTGGTCCACTCAGAACCCAGGTCAGGAGCTACGTTAGATACCCGCAGACCAGCTCGAAGAATCAGGCTGTTGGCAAACTTATAGTAAGTACTTAGGTCAATTGTAAGAAAGACGGGCCCTGCTGCACATTGACTAATTCATCAAATATTACCCGACCGTGCTTTCTTGCCGCGGAGCAAAAGCTCTTGATGCGCGCATATTATTGCGCTCCCTGTAGGGTTCTAAAGCAGCCGGCCACCTTGAGCTTGGTCTTCCAGGATCGTAGATCACGCTCGCCTAGATTGTTGTTGTAAAAACACTGCGGGATGCCGGCTATAGGCTAAGACTGCCTCGCGCCATTTCTCCAGACGGTCGCGTAAGTTGCGCCCCTTGCCTTGCTGGGGTCGTCCGCGCTTACCCCCTTTGGGGGGTGGCTCTTCTCGATCCGCCAGAGTCAACAGCTCCGTGTAGCGCCGGTCTAGTTGGGGGAGTTCTTCCATGCTCACTACCCCCTTACCATACTTACTGGCCCGGTAGTAGTCCATCAGTAGGGTATGCATCCCCGCCGGCCAGCTCTTCTGGAGAGCTGCGGGCAGCTTCATCAGTGAGCTTAACTCCCGCAGTAAGTGCGCATTGCACAAACTATGTTTGACCTCCCCCGGCATGGTTGGTTAGGAGTTTAGGCAGTCGTGAACCAAGTGTCCGGTGTAGTTGGCCAGGTGACTCTTGCCACCGTTGATGACCGCCCCGCCTCGCTGCGTGCACACTACGTAAAGCGTATGTAACAGGCTGCTAAAGCCGTGCACCCAGTGCAGCCTACCGGCAATACGCGCTCTGGTCTCGTCCCCGTGCGCCACGCTACTCTTTAATACCGCCTGGTGGGTGATCGCTTCTTCGGTCTCCGACTTGTCATACATACGCGCAACAGCCGCCTGAACGATGGACTCATTAATCCCATACCCTGTTAGTCCCGCAAAGAGTTCCTGCACTCGGGCCAGCGGAAGACGTTGCTCCACATTGAGCAACACCGCCAGGTCGCGCACCCGCTCGCAGTACTGCACCGGAGCGTTCACCTCGCGGGGAAAAGCCACCAGATGATAGCGCTGACAGTCCGGACAGGTCTTGTGCTCCCGCCGGTGTTCGGTTATCTCTAACAGCGTCGGGGGTAGATCGAATACCTGGCGGCGCTCTGCGTCAAGGTAGGCGGTGACCTGGCTCAGGTCGCAACCACACCCACAGTGTTGCTCGGTTACCGGGTGAACGAACGAGATCTGGTGATCGGGCTGGGTGGTCATCTTCAAGTTCTTACCGGGATGACCGCCCGGCTTATGCAGGCCGAGCTTACGAGGTAGGGTCTCTGCCTGTTTGGTCAACCCATCCTAGCTGGGCGGCTTGTCGCAGTTGCGGCTGTTTTTACTCAATCACTGCTTTATCTCGGCCAACTCGGCCATTGCTGCGCTAAGCAGGACCCGAAGTTGGTCTACCTCTTGCTGTGAAGCCATAATCTGTTCATCTTTGCTCATCGGTGAACAAAAAATACAATTTTCCGGGGCGTTGTTGCATAAAGATTCAAGACAAGCTTGGGCTACTATGACCTGAAATTAGGCCACTTTTGGTTTGGAAATAGGCATACCATAGCCAGTCATTTGGTTGAGCGCCTTTATCTTCATTTTGTTTTCCTGAATTTGGGTGGATAGTGAGCGGGAGTACTGCCGGGGCCCGAAGATCGTTTTGTAGCGATACATCGCCGTCTCGGATAAACTTCGTCGATGGTAGCCGGCCTCCTTTTTCCACTCCGCCCGCCCGATCTCCTCGATGCGTCGGATGGCTACGTTTCGCGGATAATCCGCTAGGTCACCTACCTGCGCACGGTACCACTCTACCGCTCCCCGCTGCGGTGGGATAACGGCCTTGATAGTTCTTTCCAATAGCGCATCGATACAGGCGGCTGAATCGTAGGCGCCGTCTAAATAAACTTCGTCGATTTGATCTTCCACCTGATCGAGCAACTCGCTAATTTGCGATACATCACTCTCCGCGTTGGTCGTCGTGGTAGGGCAATGAATGAAGTTCGTCTCGGGATCGACTCCCAGATGCAGTTTACGCCACGTCCTGCGCTTACTCCAGCCCTGCTTACGGCACTTCCATTCCCCTTCACCGTAAACTTTTACGCCCGTAGAGTCGATGGCGATCGTTAACGAACCACGCTTGGGAATAGCGAAGGCGGCGATGTCCAAGGCCCGGAAGCGGCGATTGATCTGTGTATAGCTCGGTACCTTCAACTCGTCTAGCTGAAGTAAAGACAGCAAGCCTACGGTGAAGCCCCGTACCTGTCGATAAGCCAGTCCGAAAACGGTTTTAAACCGCATGATCGCTTCAATGCAGGAGGTATCGCTGTACTTCTCTTAGGGCAAACGCATCAAATCATAGTTGTAAAAGCTGGTCGAGATAATCTACGTTCATCGAAGCTTTGAATCGTCGCTTCTTCTGACTTAGCTTCTGGGTGTCTTGTTTGATCCGATGCAAGGCCATCTTGCGCAGGATGCTCAAATTGACTGCTGCATGGCCCCTGCGTGCTCGACTACCATCTTCATTGAAGGTAACATCCAGGTGCCAGTGCAGCTTGTTCTCTATGCTCCAGTGTCCGCGGATCAACTTGTTAAGTTTACGGGCGTCAACGTCCGTACTACTGGTGAGATAATACCTTGTCTGGGTGGTAGTTACCTCACCAATCGTACGTTGAGCAGTCAGTCGTACGAACTGTCGAACGGAGGCCCATCGCTGGGTGAATTTAGGGCTCAGGTACCCCATGGCGGTCATCACCTCACACCGTCTGGTTTCGTACCGACCGTGGTCGTACTCCCACTGTTCGTCCGCAGCCTCAATGCGCCCGTAGTGAAAGGCCTCCTGAACTTCTTCGTACAGGTCTCCCTGGTTGCCTTTGAGTGCCAGGATGTAGTTGGCCTGGGCCTCCACGATCTGATCGGCGATCTCATGCTGGCAACCCATGGCATCGAGGCTGACCGTGCTTCCTTGCAGCTCAAGTTCGTCGAGCAGTTGGGGAATGGCCGTAATCTCATTGCTTTTATCCATCACCTTAGTTTGCCCGATACATATGCTATGGTCGCTGACCCAGGCGTTGAGAATGAATAATCCACTATTTCCCCGACTGGTGGGATTACTCCCTTTTAGCTTCTTACCATCGATATTGATCAACTGACCTTCTAGGCTATCAAGTAAGCGGCGTCCGTCTTCGGCAAGGCCTTGCTTAAGGTGTTCAGGATCAACGATCTGGAATATCCGATTAAAGGTGTCGTGAGATGGAGTAATACCGGGGTCGGATAAACGGTCTGCCAGCCAGTCGCTGCGCTCTTCAGCAAAGAATTGCATATCCTCATAATCCTCACCATTAGCAAGTAAAGTACATAAGGCGATGAATAAAAGATCATTAAGCTTGTAGCGGCACCGGCCACTGACACGTGGATCAACTACGCAATCGAACAGGGTGTTTTTGTTTGAATCATGCTGCTAAAGCTACAACTTTGATGCGTTTGCCCTATACTTCTCTTGAGCACCCTGCTGAGCCACCGCCTGGCTGTACCAGTCTTCAATGACCTGCTCACTGAACAAGAAAGTGATGTTACCTCGATGCTCCAACGCTCGGTTGTACTTCGGCCAGTTCAGAATGCGGTACTGCTGCTTATCCGTAGTTGGGGTCTCATCCGTAGGCGTTACCTTTGAAGACATGGGCTGGTCGCTTTTGCTTTAGTTGTGGTAAACCAAAGATAAGGGCGCCAGCCCATCTTGTTCTAGGCCCTCGGAAGGGGCCCCCACGCCAAAAGGTTCATGCAACAACGCCACCTTCTGGGCGTTTGACACAGTTGACCTAAGTAGTTACCAATTATCTCATTATCTTTAATGATATCACCTCACCATTCACAACGCCGGTAATAATATATAGTCCAGATTTCAGTGATGATACATCAATTTGACCACTATTTGATTGGGCTATCTTAGCGCCAGAAAAATCATACACGATCATCTCAACACTTTTGTAATCTTGCAACGAAACTACCTGTGCTTTAGTAAACGAAACGCCCTCACAAGGTATCACAGCATTTTGTATACCATATATATTATTCGACGTACTGGATATGGTGAAATTGTTCGTACAACTACTTGGTGGTGCTGGTGTAATAGACTGAAGTAATGTTGTTGTGCCAAATGAATTTGTTGCCGTTATTCTAACTCGCATATTCCAACCGTTACAATTGCCATTCGCTTGTCCCGAACGGCCACTCCCACTAAAAAAAGATGTACAGCTACCGCCGCCAGATACTTTGCTCCAAGTTGTGGAGGTTATTCCCTGAACGTTTATGTCGGTACCGTTTGCACCTACCATACGGACATTCACATAATTAAGCCCGACAGGTTGTAGTTCGATAGTAATCTGTGGGGCTCCTCTCCACGCGGCTCGTTGAACTACGGCTAAAGCATTCACTCTACCAAAACCAAAACTATTATCAAAGCCAGCCGTACCCATATCAGTTGCCGTGGTAGTTAAAAGTACCCTAACTTGTTGTTGCGTTAAGTTCGGATTAGCGGACAACGCGAGGGCTACAACTCCTGCAACGACTGGGCAAGCTGCAGATGTACCGCCAAAACTATCTTCATAGTTGCCCGGTAATCTACCTACCGCTCCCGTTCTATCGGTCGTTCGTACGTTTCCGAGATAATTAGTTTCGCCTGAGGGAGCCACTAGATCTAATTGAGGACCTCTAGAACTATAATTGAATAAATTCCCACGATTGTCAATAGCCCCAACGGAAATTACATTGTTGTTCCTTGCAGGATACTCAACACAGCCTCCTGTATTACCTGCTGAAAAAACAACTACCGCACCACGGCCGTTCCTTCCGTTAGTTGCCGCATCTAATATTGCGTTATCGATATCGACATCCGTGAAATTACAAGGAGCGTTGGGGAAGGACCACGAATTACTTAGTACATCGGCTCCACGATTAACAGCCCATCGTATGCCATCAGCGATTTGTCCTCTAGTCGGATTGCCTGCAAAAATATTTACTGACAACAAGTTTACGTTTGGGGCAACTCCCCTCAAACCTATATTATCGTCAGATGCCGCGATTATGCCTGCACAATTCATTCCGTGCGTAGCAAGGTTAGTTGCAGGAGCCCCATTTCCGTTCGTTGCAGCGGTAAAACCTCCTACAAGGCGATTACCAAAATCTTCGTGGTTCTCTAAACCTTCATCAAAAACTGCCACTGTCACGTTATTACCAAGACTTATACCCCATGCCTCCAACGCGTTTACATCTATATTATTGGTACCCCGCACACCATCTATTACCTGACCCGTATTATGCATCTGGAATTGGAGGGGGAATAATGGATCGTTGACTTGGTTTAGCTCTATGGGGATATAAAAGTCTGGAAGCGAAAACTCGGCCAAACCGGTTTCATAAACATCATTTGCAAGCTTCAAAACATCGCGTACGTCTTTCACCTGTATTCTTAAAATCCCGTACTTTTCAACTGTACTCAATACAAGATTACTGGACATAAACTTCGTGAGACTGGATTTACTGACGCCAGGCTTCAACTTAACTCTTACAGTTTTGGTTGGAAACATTTTAAAATCTCCCCCGGGAGCTAACGAGAGAGCCGAAGTTATTTGATCAGGATTTCGGCTCATTAATTTATTAATGGAGAAATCCAAACTTTTTCCTTCTAGAACAGTGAATCCGTTACTGGACGACACCTGAACGTCTTTGAATTGTTTTGTAATGTCATCTATTGGAGCTTCAAAAGAAATGAAAGCGTCACTCGACTTGTAGACCGTAACCTTCTCGCTACCATTATAATAGTAATCCTGTGAATGCGCCGCCATAAATCCTAAACAGAGAAACAGAGCATATAGGTATTTCATGATTAGTTGTATTGTATGTTTATCGAGATGTTGATTATGTGAGCATGTTCTCGCTCAGAACATTTAGTGAGGATTGATGTCAGTGCAAAAGTTTTGTGCATCTTTTGATCTATCTTCACAAGTAGCCACAAGAATTCAATTATGTGGCATTTTATGCAAAATTCAAGATCAGCAACGCGGGTAGAAAAGAAAATTTGCAAAGGCCTAGTAGAGTCGCTGCTAGGATTAAAGGCTTTGAGAAGCCATCGCTGTAGAGGACTACAAAACAGTTTATTAAGATCGAAGTAAATTTACAGCTCTCAAAGATTGAAAGCAACAGATCAGAAAGAATCTGCAAAACTTTAACTAAACCCAACCATCCGGGGACGAAGCCACTCTTTTGGTGTACCCCCGGCCATCCACCCCGCACCCGCGCCCCGCCGCCCCCGTGTCCCACTTTCCCCCCATCTTTACCGCGTAAATCTACCCCATGCGCCTACTCCAGTACTGCCTGCTTCTCCTCCTCCCCGGCACCCTGCTCCACGCCCAGGAGTTCAGTGGAGGCTTCCGGGCCGGACTCAACTTCATCTCCTTCGATGCCGATGCGGAAATGGACGCCGATGGTATGACGCTCGAAGAATTCAAGCGCACCACCGGCTTCCACGTCGGGGCCACCTTCGCCTTCGAGATTACGGATTTGGTGGGGCTCAAGGCCGACCTGATGTACAGCCAGAAGGGCGGAGAGGTACTGTATGAGGGACCGTCGTACCTGTTTCTCTACGCGCCCGACGGACAGGCCGAACGCATCCAGGGTAGCCTGCAGAGTGAACGTGATGTGCTCAATAGCTACATCGACATCCCCATCGTGGCCTATTACCGGCTCGGACCGCTGGAACTAGAGGGCGGATTCAGCGCTGGCCTGCTGGTCAATAGCCGGGCATCGGGTTCTGCCTCCTACTCCAATACGGTAGACCCCCAGGGGCGGGGACTGGGCAACATCGTCTACAACTACGACTACAATTACTTCGAGGACGTCACCGGACGGGCAGCCGTACTGGAGTTTTCCGATGGTGCCGGGGGGCTGGCCAATATACCGGCGGTGGTCAATGCCTATTACAATTCCACCGACAGTCGCCCACTCTACCGCCGCCTGGATTTCGGTCTGGTAGGAGGCCTATCTTTTTTCCTCAACAACGGACTCTACCTCGGCGCCCGCTACCAACTGGGACTCACCGACACCACACGGGGCGAAAACGACCAGCGGCTGTATAAAGACCCCAGTAGCGGTGACGATACCCTCGAGTACAACACCGACAACAAGGACTACAACCGCGTCATCCAGGCCAGCGTAGGCTTTCGTTTCTAGGGTATGCAGACGCTCCTTTCCCAACTCTACGCCCGTGAGCCGCTGAGTCGACAGACCGCTTACCAGACTCTCCTGCGCATCGCCAACGGAGAGGCCGCCGATCTAGAGATTGCCGCCGTGGTCTCGGCCATCAACATGCGTCCACCCTACCTGAGTGAGATCCAGGGTTTTCGTGACGCCATGCTAGAACTGTCCGTGCCACTCGACCTCGAAGAGCGCCAGACTACGGACATCGTCGGCACTGGGGGCGACGGCAAGCATACCTTTAATATCAGTACACTCTCCTGCGTGGTGGTGGCCGGGGCGGGCTATCCGGTGACCAAGCACGGCAGCTACGGGGTAAGTAGTAAGGTAGGTAGCAGTGACGTGCTACTTGCCCTCGGCTACGAATTTACCAACGACCGTGACCGATTACTGGCCGATCTGGACCGCGCAGGTATCTGCTTTTTGCACGCTCCCCTCTTCCACCCGGCCATGAAAAACGTGGTACCGGTGCGCAAGGCTTTACGGGTACGCACCTTCTTTAACTTACTGGGCCCGCTTATCAATCCAGCTCGTCCGACCTACCAGCTCTTCGGTACCTACGACCGCAGTGTGAGCCGTATTTTCGACTACATCCTTCAGGGGGAAGCGGGGCGGGAGTACGCTATCGTCCATGCCCTGGATGGCTACGACGAGATCAGCCTCACGGACGGGGCCAGTGTGCGGGGCCGCAGGAGGCAAAGACTACTGTACGCCCGCGATTTCGGGCTGGCTCCGATCACTGCCCCCCAACTTTATGGTGGGGATACGCCCGAAGAAGGAAAGGCCATCTTCCTCGCCGTGCTGGACGGAACAGCTACCGCAGCGCAGCAGAACGTAGTGTGTGCCAATGCCGGCCTGGCTATCCAAGTGATCCACCCGGAACGAAGTCTGACGGACTGCGTGGCCGAAGCCCGCGAGAGCATCGTGAGCGGACGGGCCCGGACCGTGCTGCGGAAATTACAGGACTAGCCCAACCCCCTGCGTAGTTTGCACCTTATACTGTGCGACTTACCTTACCGTACATGGAGAACATACTCGACCGCATCGTAGCCCACAAACGACTGGAAGTCGACCGCCGCCGCGCGCAGCACTCCGTAGAGGCGCTCATGGATAGTGCCGGCTACGGACTCCAGCGACGTAGCCTCTGTAAGGCCATCGAAAACAGTAAGGACTTCGGCATCATCGCCGAGTTCAAGCGCAAATCGCCCAGTCAGCAGGACATCAACCTGGCAGCCGATCCGGTAGTGGTAGCAAGGGGCTACGTGGAGGCCGGGGCGGCGGCTATCTCCTGCTTAACCGATGTGCAGTTCTTCGGGGCTAAGCCCGACGACATCGACCGGGTGCGGGCGGCGGTGGAGGTGCCCATCATCCGCAAGGACTTCATCATCGACCGCTACCAGGTGCACGAGGCCCGGGCCATGGGGGCCGATGCGATCCTGCTTATCGCCACCTGCCTCAGCGCTGCCCAGCTCGACGAACTGGCCGAGGAGGCGGGCGAGCTGGGTATGCAGGTAGTCTGCGAGGTGCACGACGAGGACGAGGTGGCTAAGATCAGTCCGAGCGTAGACATCATCGGCGTCAATAACCGTGATCTGGGCACCTTCAAGGTCGACATCAGCCGTAGCCTGGAGCTCGAACCCATCCTGCCGCCCGGCATTCTACGTATTTCCGAGAGTGGGATCGAGGACCCGCAGTCCATCGTCAAGCTGCGCCGCGAGAAATTCAGGGGCTTCCTGATCGGCACCTACTTTATGCGGCAGGCCGATCCGGGGCAGGCCTGCGCGGACTTCATCCGTAAGACCCACACCATTCACGATACCTATAAGGACGCCATTGCATGAAAGTGAAGGTCTGCGGGATGCGCGAGCCCGACAACATCGCCGCCGTCAACGGCCTGGGAGTCGACTACCTGGGACTCGTCTTTCACCCCGCCTCTCCCCGCTTCGCCGGCGACCCCGCCCTGGGCGAGTGGATCGGTGAGAATGAGGACCTCTTTGAACGCACCGAACTGGTCGGTGTGTTCGTCAATGCCGAGATTGACTACGTCCTAAATACGGTACACGATTACCACCTCGACTGGGTGCAGCTACACGGCAACGAGAGCCCCGGCTACTGCCAGGAACTCAAACTGCTGTGGAGTGTCAATACGCTGCGGAAAGCTAGTATTTGTAAGGCCTTTTCGATTACTCCCGACTTCAATTTCAACGACACGAATGGGTACGCGGGTAGCTGTCCGCTTTTTGTCTTCGACACCGGGGGCAGGGGACAGGCTGGGGGTACGGGTGCGCAGTGGGACTGGAATAAGCTGGAGGAATACAACAGTCCGGTGCCCTTTCTGCTGAGCGGGGGAATAGGGCCGGGGGATGCTCGGGCGATAAAAATGCTAGATCACCCGCAACTACGGGGGGTGGATGTGAATAGTATGTTTGAGACGGAGCCGGGGATTAAGGATGTAGAGGTGCTGCGGGGGTTTGTGGGGGAGCTTAGGTCCTAACGTTTATAATTAGCGCAGCCGGAGGCTGCATTTTTCTGGCGCAGCCGGAGGCTGCATTGTACTGGAACCTTGCTGAACACCGCTATCATTGGTACTGGACACCTGGCCTGGCACCTCAGCCAGGTGCTACCCGGGCGGGTGGTGGTAGTATCTCGTAGTCCTGTAGAATCATCCGACTGGCCGGTACCTATCCTAGCTTACGACGAACTGCAAAGCTACGAGCTCACCGCGGTATTCCTAGCCGTACCGGACAACACGATTGCGGGAGTAAGTAGCGTACTGAGCGAACTCCTTCCCCCTACCCTACCCATCTTCCATACCAGCGGCGCCACCCCCATCGACCGTATCGACCCATACTTTCAGCACCGGGGGGTGCTCTGGCCCATCCGCTCGCTGCGCCGGGGTGAGCCGGTGACTGACTGGCGCGATCTACCCCTGGTTTTCTTCGCGAGCGATCCTCCTACCCGGGCTTACATCACCGAGCTGGCCGATCAGCTCAGTGACACCACGGCCTACCTGGACGATACCCAACGCGCCCAACTCCACCTTGCGGCGGTGTTTTCCAACAACTTCGTCACGGCGCTCTACGACGTGGCCCACCAACTCTGCCAGCAGCACGATATCCCCTTCGAGCTACTGCTGCCCATCATCCGTAATACCGCCGCCCAGCAGGACGGCACCCCACCCCGCGCCCGCCAGACCGGTGCCGCCGCCCGCGGAGATACCGCCACCATCGAGCGTCACCTTTCCCTACTCACCGATCCTACCTACCACGATCTCTACCAAAGCCTGACCGACTTAATCCTCCAGTACCGGCTGCCCCAGCACCACCCGCACCTCGGGCGTGATGCGCACGATGACCTTGAGGATGAGGGGGTCGCGTAAGGGTGCCCGCGTCTGTCGCTGTAGCCGGTAGGCGGTGCGGATCGCGGTGAAGACCATGGTCAGCGCCGTTTCTCCCTTGTGCGCCACCAGCCGTTCCTTGATGGCTTCCTCGTTCCAGTCACTGTGCTGCCCCAGTAGTTCGACATTAAGCGAAGGGCTTAGCGCCAGGGCCATGGAGAAGCTGGTGATCTCTAGACCGTAGGTGCCAAGTGTAGGAAAGATGTCTAGCCAGTCTTCGATTAGCTTATTAGTTCTATCCTTGGTGCCTTCGCCAACGGTGGTGGCTAGTCCGGCTACTGCTTTGCGGGCGCTGTCTAGGATTTCTTCTAGCATGTTTGAGGAAGCTTAGTGAGCAAGATACACCCCATAGCGCAGCCACAGCCACAATTTGCCGTCTAACGAGCCGAAGGCGACCTACCCGCGCAGCGGTCTACCCAGCGACAGCCGGTCTAACGAGCGAAGCGATCTAATTTTTCCCTATCTTCGCGCCCCCAAATCATTTTCATCACCAACATCCCCCTACAGATGTTTGCAATCGTAACCATAGCCGGTCAGCAATTCAAAGTTGAGGAAGGTCAGGAGATCTTCGTCCACCGGCTAGAAGCCCAGGCTGGCGACTCCGTCAGCTTCGATGCGGTGCACCTCCTCGCCGATGGCGATGACGTCACCGTCGGCACGCCGATGCTCAGTGGCGCCCTCATCGGTGCTACCGTCGTTGACCCCCTCGTCAAAGGAGACAAAGTCATTGTCTTCAAGAAGAAGCGCCGCAAGGGCTACCGCCTCAAGAAGGGCCACCGCCAGCAGTACACGAAGCTCAAGATCGACTCCATCGCCGGCTAACCCCCCTAACCTCCCCCTCCTAACCCCTCAAATAATAATATCATGGCACATAAGAAAGGTGTAGGTAGTACCGACAACGGCCGCGACAGCCACTCCAAACGACTCGGCGTCAAACTTTTCGGCGGCCAGGCCGCTACGGCCGGCAACATCATTATCCGCCAGCGCGGTACCAAGTACCACCCCGGTGAAAATGTTTACATGGGTAAGGACTTCACCCTCCACGCCAAAGTAGACGGTAAGGTCACCTTCCGCAAGAGCCGCCTCAACCGCATGTACGTCAGCATCGACCCCAACACTTCGAATGACGACGCACGGGCACAGCCGTCGGCGGGGCCGCAGGTGCAACGCAGTAGCCAACAGCAACCAGTTGCAACCGCTACCGCAAGTACTGGCAATGCGTCCACTGAGGAAAATGCTACTAGCGAGGTAGACGCTACCCTGACGGGCACCACCACCGAAGGTCCGGTGCACATCGACGACGCCCCCGAGATGCCCAGCGTGGCCCCCGGTATTACCGACGAGGCCGAACTGGCCGTAGCCGATAACCCCGAAGACGAAGCGCTCAATACCGCTGACTACACCGGTAGTGACCTGCCGCAGTACGAAGTACTCCCCAGCGGTCGCAAGATTGAGCTCGACGACCTCACCGTCATCGAGGGCGTAGGCCCGGCCATCGCCGGCCTGCTCAGCGCCAGCGGTATCGACAGCTGGCAGGCGCTAGCCGATGCAGACGCCGATTTCATTCAGGGCATCCTCAACGATGCCGGTCCCAACTACTCCGTCCACAACCCCGCTACCTGGAAGCAGCAGGCCGCCCTGGCCGCCGCCGGTAACTGGGACGAGCTGGAGCAGCTACAACAGCAGCTCGATGGGGGTAAGGAATCTAGCGACGCATAATTAGCGTACTTCCTTTCGTTCCCCTAAGGCCGACCGAAACGACCCGTTTCGGCCGGCTTTTTGCATTCGCGGGGGTAGGCTTCAACCATCCTCCAGTCCAGCCGTTTCTATGAGTCCACACGTCACCCCGACCACTGGTTGACCCTACAGTTTATATAAATTAGGAAGTGACTTCGGGCTGTCTAGGGCGGGCCTCAGACCCTTCGACTTGTCAGGGTTCTCCTCCGGGAGCAAGGGGATTACTGAACCAGTCCAGCTATCCTAACCATGTTTTTATGAGGAGTCAAACCACTCCTGGAGGTGTCGTGTGGACTTTTTTACTTACTTTTGCGCCGCGAGCCGGGACCCGTTAGCTTCTCTCCGATCCACGCCTCGCCCCTATGACCGTACTTCCGGCATAGCACCATTCGGACCGAAGCTACTTTCCCCCTGCGACCACCCCGTGGTCCAACCCTTCCTATATTCCTATGGACAATACCCGTCCCTCCCGCTCCGGCAAAGGCCGCAGCAATGCTAATTCCAATAACAAAAAGAAATCGTACGGCCGTAACAGCGGCGGCGGTGGTAAGCGCGACCGGCGCGGCAGCGGCGGTGGCCGTTCCAACCACAACTACATCCCGTTACCGGCCGAGATGATGGTGCACCAGGGCGTCCCCCTCAAAACCGTAGCGTACCACGCCGAGACCAAGTTCCCCGATTGGAAGATTAACGCCAAGCTCAAGAGCGCCATCAAGGCCGCCGGCTGGGTCTACCCCACCGAGATCCAGGAAAAAACCTTCGAGGACATCGCCGCCATGAAGGACGTGATGGGCATCGCCACCACCGGTACCGGCAAGACGGGCGCCTTCCTCATCCCACTGATCGACGCCCTGCTTGAGAGCGACAAGCCCTTTCAGACCCTGGTACTGGCCCCCACCCGCGAGCTAGCCCTCCAGATCGAGCAGGAGTTCCGCACCCTCACCCTGGGCATGAAGTACAACGCCATCACCCTGATCGGTGGACGCAACATCAACACCGACATCGTCAACCTGAAGAAGCGCAGCTACCACCTCGTTGTAGCCACCCCCGGCCGCCTCAAGGACCTGTACCAGCAGGGAAAGATCGACCTGCAGGAAGCCTCCGTACTGGTGCTTGATGAGTTCGACCGGATGCTCGACATGGGCTTTCAGAAGGATGTCACCTACCTGGCCGACAAGATCGGCGAGCGCGACCAGACGCTGCTCTTCTCCGCCACCCTCGATAAGAGTCAGCAGAAACTCATCGACCACTTCCTCACCGACCCGGTCACCGTCAAGGTCAGCAGTGGGGAGGCCTCGGCCGAGCACATCAACCAGACCGTCAAGTTCGTCGACCCCGACGATAAGTTCGACACCCTCATCGACATGCTTAAGGAGCCCGAGATGAAGCGCGTACTCATCTTCGCCGAGACCAAGCACCGCGTCAAGAAGGTCACCAAGAAGCTCAACCAGGCCGGCATCTCCGCCGATGAAATTCACGGGAATAAGAGTCAGAACTACCGCCAGAAGGCGCTTGGTGCCTTCAAGCAGGGCAAGATCAAGGCCCTCTGTGCCACCGACGTTGCCGCCCGCGGTCTCGACATCGACGACATCACCCACGTGATCAACTTCGAGGCGCCTACGGATTACGACACCTACATCCACCGCGTAGGCCGTACGGGCCGTGCCGGTAAGGGAGGTGAGGCCATTACGCTCTACGACAAGTAGATTAATTAAGAGGAGCTGATTCAGATCCGGTCTTTATACGTCTTAATGACCGCCTCTTTCAGCTCCTCTTTATCCATCGTACTCCGCCCCTCCACATCAAGCTCCTGGGCACGGTCCATGATCTCTTCCTTTGTCAGTCCCTTCCCCTCGCTGAGCGCCCCGATCTCCACCAGCGTCCGCTGCACGATGTCGGGGTAGTCAGCGAACTGCTTACCCTCATTGTCTTTCTGCTCCTTGGTCTGATTAGCCTTTTTGCGACCGTCTTCGGTCAGCAGCGCCCAGGCATCGCGGGGCAGGTAGCGGGCCATGCCCTTAGCGCCGTCTGCTTCGGCCTTGCCGTCACTGGTCTGCCAGTCGTTTTCGGTCCACTTTTCGAGGCTTTTAGCGCCTTCATCCTTATCCCCCTTGTAGCCACCGCCCTGCTTCTCGTATTCCTTTACGAGCATTTGGCTCTTGCGGGCACTCCACTGTCCGGGCTTTCCGCCCTTGTCGGAGTCCATAAGCTCGTCTTTGATCTTGCGGCGTAGGTCGGGTTTGGTGTACTTTTCTTCGTAGTCGTCGTTGGCCATGGGTAGGGTGGGTTTGTTGGTGCAACTGCCGGGCCTTCCTTGGGGTTCAAGTATCTTCCCGTGTGCAGTTTACTACGATCCTCCCACGCAGCCGCAGCGCCTGGAAATGTTACGGATGCTTCTACCTCTTGACCTGTTCCGTGTATTATTTAGCTACTTGGTACGCCTACGGTGGTCTTCATCCCGGACATCCTCCCCTACTCAACCTGGAAGAATTTTGCGCTTCCGCCGGGCTCAAGTTCCTGGTCTTTTTCGTGGTCTCCCTCGGCATCTTCTTCGCCTGGGAGCGCTTCGCTCGGGGGATCTCTCGTTTACAGATTATTGTTCTTCAGCTTGTAGCCCTAGTTGTGTTCGTGCTGGTCGCCGACCTGCTTCAGGACAACCTACTTGCCATCCGGGGCTGGGTCTATTTTTTCGGTGGACGTCTCGACATTTTCAACCACCTGCTGGCCGGCGGCTTTTACACCCTCCAACTCAATTTTCTGCTGCTGCTTTACCATCGGGGGGCGGGGCCGCAGGTGCAAACACCTTCTCTCCCCAAAGCCTACCTACTGACTACCAAAGGGACGGTTGAGGTACCCCTCACCACTGCCGAGATAGATTATCTAAAGGCAGCGGGTAACTATACTGAGGTGTACCGCGCGGGGGAGCGCTTCCTACTCGGATACGGTATCGGGCCGGCCTCCACTAAATTACCGGACGATTTCTTACGTATTCATCGCTCTTACCTAGTTAACCTAGCAGCGGTGTACCAGATCCGGCGTGAGGGACGACGACACCTCGTCGTGCTGCGCGACGGAAGTGAACTCCCCGTCGGTAGGACTTACCTACCGGTACTGCGATCGCTGCGGTAGCCAGAGTGATTCTCCGCCTTTCGTACCGTTCGTCAGTCGAATGCACCGTTCGTCACGGGGGAGTTGGGAAAGTCGGGGCGATACCCGTGTTTCGTGACATGAGTACTTGCACCTGCGTTCCCCGCCCCCTTCTTGTTTTAGTCTTTGTCCTGCTGTGCCTCGTGTGTCTTGGTCAACGACGTGAGGTGCGGGAGTACTACGCTGATGGTAGACCCAAGCCGTACCGTGGGGAGGTTGCCGGCCTGGCCGAGGGAGAATGGCTGGAGTGGTATCCAAACGGAACGCTTCGTTACCGGGCGGGTTGGCGAGCGGGAAAGGGCTACGGATTATGGGAATATTTTTATCCCGACGGCCAACTGCGCTCCGAGACGGTCTACATTGACGATCTACCCACGGGGATCGAACGGGCGTACCACCCAAGTGGAGTGCTCGCTCGGGAAACGGTATACCTAGAAGGCAGGCGACACGGCACCGTAAGGACCTATGACCCCACGGGGGTAGAACTTACCCGTCAGTTGTATCTCGGCGATACCATCGTCCTGAATGAACCGCGTTTATTCGCGCCGGGGGTGATCTCTAAGCCGGAAACGGAGGAGTATGCGGTGGCCTTCAGTCCGGATGGCCAGACCCTTTACCTCACCCGCCGCGAACAGCAGGGCGTACCCCAAAAGATCTACCGAAGCGAGTGGGATGGAGACGTCTGGTCAGAGCCGGTCGTCGAAGCGTTCTCAACGGATACGGACGAGGGAGCCAATCTGAGTAAGGATGGTGAGTGGCTCTACTTTGCGAGTTACCGTCCGCTACCCGGTCGGCCACCCCGACGGGAGCAGGACATGAACCTGTGGCGGGTGGCACGGTCTAGCAACGGCTGGGGGGAGCCGGAGCCGCTCGGTCCTTCAATCAACCGGGTAATGGCCGAAACGGACGACTGGCCCATCAGTTACGAGGCCGGCCCCTCTTTAGATCCACGGGGGAACCTGTATTACTGGAGCGGTCTGGACACTACCCAGGGTGCCGATGTACTGTACGCTCCGCTGCTAGCTGATGGTAGTCATGGCACACCCTACTCCTTATCGAGCATCAACACGGTTGGGAACGAAGCTGGCGTGAGCTTTTCTGCAGATGGGCGCTACTTCTACTTCTCGCGTTCCGGTCCGGACGGGACAGGGGCAGATATCTACTATATGGAAACTGCGTATCTATCCGTTCCACCGAAGTAATCCGGTTAACTTCCCAGCCTCGATTTTGCCCATCAACTAGCTCTTGCACCGGCGGCCCCGCCCGCCTGCCCTACTCCATTCGCGCGTACTCCGCCTTACTGGCCGCTTCCTGGGCGTAGGTATTGAGTTTGACCTGATGGCCCGTGCCCTTGGGCCGGATGCGCATGTTGAGAAACTCAACCAGCAGCGAGAAGGCGATAGCAAAGTAGAGATAGCCCTTCGGTACCGTACCGATCTCACTGTCGAATACCTCTAGGTGGCCAAGGTGAGCGCCCTCAACAATGAGCATGAAGCCGATGAGGATAAGAAAGGCCAGGCCCAGCATCTGAATGGTGGGGTTGCGGTTGACGAAATTGCCGACCGGTACGGCGAAGGCCATCATGATACCGACCGAGACGATGACGGCAATGATCATGATCAGTAGGGCTCCGTAGAGCCCGTTGGTCATGCCAACGGCGGTGAGGATGGAGTCGAAGCTGAAGACGATGTTGATGATGGTAATCTGAATGATAACGGACTGCAAGGAGGCTCCTACAGTCGGCTCGCCGGGGTCGCCCTCTACGTGCTCGTCGCCCTCCAGCTTGTGGTGAATCTCGGAGGTCGATTTATAGAGCAGAAAGATGCCGCCGGCGAAGAGGATCAGGCTCTGCCCGCTGAAGCCGCCGCTAGCCCAGCCCCAGTCGAACTCGAAGAGGGGCTCTTCCAGGGAGATAAGCCAGGAGACGCCAAACAGCAGGGCGATGCGCAGCACCATGGCTAGGACAAGGCCGATGTTGGTGGCCTTCTTGCGATCGGCCTCCGACTTCAGTTTACCGGAGGCAATGGAGATGAAGATGATGTTGTCGATACCCAGTACGATCTCCAGGAACGTCAGGGTGAGAAGGGACAGCCAGACGGCACCGCTACCAAAATCGGGGATATCAAACATACTGGCAAAACTACCCCCCGGAGCATTTGTTTGTGCGGCCATGAAGGAAACGAAGTTCCGCCGCCTGCGCCGCGATGAGCTGGAGGAGGTCACCCCGCAGTTTGTCAAGTTTCTGAGCGTAAACGGCATCGACGCCCAGAGCTGGGTCAGGATCAAGGAGGACGATCCGCGCCGTGCCGATGGGCTCATCCTGCAGTTCAGTCAGATCGTTTTCGCCGGGGTGATTGAAAAGATCGAGTACCTCGTGCAGCGCAAACCCCACGACCTACGGAGCTACCGCTGCGGATCGGACAAGATTGAGATGCGTGGCCTGCTAATTAGTGGAAATACCTCGGTCGACCTGACCGATGCAAGCCTTGCCCCCCGCCAAATCTTCGAGCAGCTCCGGGCGGACGGTGCTACCCCTAAACTCTACACCGCCGAGCGTGCTTACCTACCCATCGGCCGCGATCAGGATATCTTTCTACGTATGGAAGAGGGTGCGTTGATCGACAACGGCGAGCTGTTCCGTATCCTGGATGGCGTCTAAATCCTATTCTTTCGCGCCGACCAACCGAATAGCTTTACTTTAGCCCTACACCCCCGACGCTAACGCCCCGCCGCTCATGCTGCTACGCTTTCTCCCCTTCCTCTGCCTGTTGCTCTGCTCCTGCGACCAGCAACCCGCCCAGGATACCATGCCCAATACGGTGATGGCCGATAGCCCCAGCAGCAATACGGAGCTAGCTATCTATAAGGACTCCACCCAGTCGGTCACCGACCGTATCGCCGACCTGATCGGTCGTATGACCACGGAGGAAAAGGTAGCCCAGGTGACGGCGGTGTGGGCCGATAAGCATAAGATGGAGGATGAAGAGTTAAACTTCGACTCCAGCAAGGCCCAGGCCGTAATGCCCCACGGCATCGGTCACGTGACGCGCCCGAGTGAGCTGACGGGGGGTGGAGACCCGGGCCGGACCGGCGAACAGGAAATCGCTTACGTCAACGCCATCCAGAAGTGGCTGGTCGAGAACACCCGGCTGGGCATCCCCGCCCTGATGCACGAGGAGAGCCTGCACGGACTGGCGGCAAAGGACGCCACGAGCTGGGGGCAACCTATCTCCGTAGCCGCTACCTTCAATCGGGAGCTTACCCGGCGACTTTACGCTACGGCCGCCCGGCAGACGGCTAGCCGTGGAGCTCACGTGGTGCTTACACCGGTAGTCGACGTAGCCCGCGATCCCCGCTGGGGCCGGGTGGAAGAAACACTGGGCGAAGACCCCTACCTCGCCGCCCAGATCGGACTGCAGGCCGTGCTGGGTTTTCAGGGCGACGACGAGAAGTGGGACGAGGGCGAGGTCTTCGCCACACTAAAGCACATGGCCGGCCACGGGGAGCCCGAGGGGGGCAATAATATCGGTCCGGCCCACATCAGCGAGCGTACCCTGCGCGAGGTCTTTCTCTACCCCTTCCGCTACATCGTCGACAACGGCAAAGTGCGCAACATCATGGCCAGCTACAACGAGGTCAATGGCGTACCGAGCCACGCCAACGGCTGGATGCTCAACGACGTACTGCGCGGCGAATGGGGCTACGAGGGCGCCGTCGTATCGGACTACTTTGCCGTAAAGGAACTGCACACCCGCCACGCCGTAGCGGCTACTCTGAAGGAGGCCGCCATCCGGGCCATCAGTAGTGGCGTCGACATTGAGCTACCCGACCGCGAGGCCTTTCCCTACCTGGTCGAGGCCGTCAATCAGGGCGAGCTCGACGAAGCTATTCTGGACCGCGCCGTAGGTCGCATCCTAAGACAAAAATTCGACCGCGGGCTCTTCGAAAATCCCTACACCGAACCGGGTACCGCCCTTTCCAACACCCCTACGGACGATGCACTGGTGCGGGAAGCGGGGAGCGAAGGCATGATTTTGCTCCAGAACGACGGTATACTTCCCCTTACAGCTAAGAACCTCACCATCGCCGTAGTCGGCCCCAATGCGGATAAGGTGCTGCTGGGTGGTTATAGCGATCAGCCGCAGCATTTCATTACGCTGCGCCAGGGACTGGAAGCCTACGCCGAGGCAAACGATGTCACCGTGATCTATTCCGAGGGCACCCGCCTGACCGAGCCCGGCAGCTGGTACAAGGACACCGTAATTGCCGTCAGCGCCGAGGACGACCGCGCCCGCATCCAGCAGGCCATAAAGGACGTAGCGGAAGCCGACGTGATCATCCTGGCCGTCGGGGGCAACGAGCTTACCAGCCGCGAGGCCTGGGCCGAGTCGCACCTGGGCGACCGCCCCAGCCTGGAACTGATGGGCACCCAGAACGAGCTCATCGACGCCATGGCCACCCTCGGTAAGCCGATGATCGGACTGGTCTTCGGCGGCCGGCCTCTAAATATCAGTAACCTAGTAGAAAAGTCCGACGCGGTATTTCAGTGCTTTTACCTCGGACAGGAAACCGGCCACAGCGTAGCCGATGTACTCTTTGGTGATGTGAACCCCAGCGGCAAGCTGCCCATCAGCATCCCTCGGTCCGCCGGCCACATTCCGGCCTACTACAACTATAAGCCTACTGCCCGCCGGGGCTACCTCTTTGAAAATGTCAATGCGCTCTACTCCTTCGGCTACGGCCTGAGCTACACCGACTTCGAGATCGGCGTACCGGAGCTGGCCAGTGTGCAAATCCCTGCCGATGGCTCCACCACGGTCAGCGTACAGGTGACAAACACCGGTGACCGGCCGGGCAAGGAGGTCGTCCAGCTCTACATCCGCGACGAATACAGCACCGTCACCCGTCCGGTCAAGGAGCTCAGGGGCTTCGAAAAAGTCTACCTAACCCCCGGCGAAACCAAAACGGTCACCTTCGAACTCGGCCCCGAGCAGCTAAAATACCTCAACCAGGAGATGAACTACGCCGTAGAGCCCGGCACCTTTCAAATCATGATCGGCAACAGCAGCCGCACCGAAGACCTCCGGCAGGTGACCCTTACGGTAGTGGGGCAGGCAAAATAGCGCAGCTTACGCGCCGGATAGTAAAAAACCCAGCCCAACCGGGGGTCGGACTGGGCGGCAAAACAAAAAACAGCAGGATAGGTCGTAACCGACAAAGCGGTGACCCGGCGCGTTGGACCGGACCACCGCCTGAAGGGGATCGTGTATGTCGGGCGCGAGGCCCAGTGGTGACTAAAGCTCGCTGATGCGCCGCTGCACTTCGTACAGGCGGGTATTCTTGTCCACCTCCTCGGTCCAGGGATCGTGCTCGAGGTAGTTGGCCGAGATGAGCTTCAGGGAGTGTACGCGGCCCTTCTTGTCCTTGACGGGCTGTACGTACTTCACCCAGAGGCTACCCTTGGAGCGGACGGCGTAGATTTTGTTTTCCTTGATCTCGTGCACTCCGGCAATCTGGCGGCAGATGATTACGTCACCGTCGTTGATCACCGGCTCCATGGAGTTGCCGTTAATGGGAAAGGCCACGTAGCCGTCACCAAACAGGTCGGGCAGACTGAAGAACTGCTGCTCCTCCTTGATGAAGCTGTCGGCATCCACGCTGGCACCGGCGAAGGCCTCGGTGGAAGTGAACAGGATGTTCTGCTTTACATCCTCGCCGTCGGCATCAGAGGCACTGGGCAGCTCCATACCGAAGGGGGTACCGTTTCCTTCCAGCAGGTAGGAGGTATTGACACCGTACTCACTGCACACCCGGCGGGCCTGCTCGTAATTGATGCAGCGCTTGTCCTCTGCGTTGAGGTAAGCGCGGATGATGTGGCCGTAGGAGCGGTTGTTGAGGATGCGCTTGGCAAAGTCACCAAGTCCACGCCCGTTGCGGTCGTTCTTGATGATCTCCCCGCGGTCTTCCAGAATTTGGAACACCTCGATGAACCGGTCATTGAGATCGCGGCGGTCAGTGGTAATCATGTCGTAGTATCAGTTTATTCAGCAACAAATTAAAACATTTTCAAACAGCCACGCAAGTTTTCAACGGAAATTCTTAAATAAAACCGGGTTTTTTGCTGAAATTCGGGTGTTTTTGTTTGGAAATGTACGATGCTGCCTCCGGCTGCGCTGGCAAAGGTCACGTCGCAACTACAAGTTGCGCGGCACAGCATTGCTGGAGATCACCCCGGCACTATACCGCGCCACAAACTCTAGCCCCTCCCCCACCGTATGGTCCCGCTGGTGCAGTAGCGCCGCCTTGATGCCGGCTACGATCCGCGGCGGCTTAGCGGCAATGGCATCGGCCACCTGCCCCACCCGGTACTGCAGCTGCCGCTCGTTGCCGAGCGCCTCGGTGACCAGCCCGACGCGCTCGGCCTCCCTGCCATCCACCTTACGGGCGGTGTAGGCCAGCTCGGCGGCCAGCCCCGGATTGATGATGCGCGGCAGCCGCTGCAGTGTACCAAGATCGGCCACGATGCCCAGGTCAACCTCCTTGACCGAAAAGGTGGCATCCTTCGTACAGTAGCGAATGTCACAGGCGGTGATGATATCGACCCCACCACCGATACAGCCGCCGTGGATACTGGCGATGACCGGCTTGCGGCAGCGCTCGAGGGCCGTGATACAATCCTGTAGGTTGCCGATGAATTCCACCAAATAAACCTCGGGATCCTGACCGCTGGCTTGTACCTGCCGCGGGAGTTCGCTCAGTACACTTAGGTCGATACCGGCACAAAAGTGCTTGCCCTGCCCGGAAAGTACCACTACCCGTACGTCCTCATCGCCATCCACCCGTTCGACGGCACTACGTAAAGCCTCCCACTCCGCCACATCAAGCGCATTGGCACGCTCGGGCCGGTCGAAGGTGAGGTAGGCGATGTGTTCCGTGACCCGGTAGTCCATATGCTATTCACTGAAGAGATTGACCAGCCGCATCCGGTTGCTGTGTAGGTGGTCCAGACCGTCGACATATAGGGTAGTGCCACTGGTGTAGCTGGCTAGCGGGCTGGCTAGGAACAGCACGGCGTTGGCTACCTCGTCCACCGTACCGTGGCGCTTCATCAGGTTATCTTCCTTCATTTGGTTCAGTAGCTCCCTGACGGGCTCGGCGTAGGTATTTAGCCCGGAGGAGATGATAGTGCCCGGGGCCACGCAGTTCGCCCGGATGTTGTAGCGGGCCCATTCCTGCGCTAGGCTCTTCATCAGGTTCTCCGCACCCGCGCGCGCCGCCCCCGTGTGTGCCATGCCGGGAAAGCCGCGGTCCATATTCACGATGATGGTTACGAGGTTGCCGGACTGCTGAGGGACGAAAAAAGCGCTCGGCCATCACGCGGCTCACGTAGAAGGTGCCGTTGAGGTTGGTATTGATGACGGCATCCCACCCCTTGTCGCTGATGTGCCGGGCTAGGCTGGGAAACTGTCCGCCGGCATTGTTGATGAGCACGTCCAGGCGGCCGAACTCCTCCTCAATCAGATCGGCTACCGCTGCCACCTCGTCCGGCTTCCGAATATCACAGGGGCGGTACACGCAGGTGCCCAGTTGTTGGAGGGCGGCCGCAGCCTCGGCGAGGGGTTCTTCCTTGCGCGAGCAGATGCACACTTTGGCTCCGTGGCGTAGCAACGCTTCTGCAATGCCGTAGCCGATACCCGAGCGCCCACCGGTGACCAGGGCAACGTTATCCTTAAATAAGTCAGGAGCGTAGTACGACACGGGCTAGTAATTTGCGAGAAGAGCAGCTTGCTCCTGGAGCGATAGCTTGAATTCCCGCTTCAGGCGCTGGATAAGCTCGGCGGCCGGCGGGTTATCGTCGATAGTAGCCACGCCATGACCGGCGCTCCAGAGGTTCTTCCAGGCCTTGGCCTCGTGCTCGGCACCGAAGTCGGCCTTCGCTTTCTGGTCCCACATTTCCTTGGTGATGCCGGCGGCCTCCAGGCTGGCCACCATCCAGTTGGCCGGGATACCGGAGACGGAGGCGGTGTAGATGATGTCGCGGGTGCCGGACTTGATGATCATGTCCTTATAGGCATCATCGGCGATAGCCTCCTGGGTATTGATGAAGCGGGTGCCCATGTAGGCTAGGTCGGCTCCCATCTGAAGGGCGGTAGCAACGTCACGGCCGCTACTGAGCGCACCGGCCAGCAGAATCACTCCGTCGAACATCTTTCTGATCTCGCTGACGAAGGGAATAGGATTGAGCGTGCCGGCGTGCCCACCGGCTCCGGCGCAGACCAGGATCAGCCCGTCGGCCCCGGCGTCGATCGCCTTCTGGGCGTGGTAGGTGTTGGTGACGTCGTGGAAGATGAGCCCCCCGTAGCTATGTACCGCATCGACTACCTCCTTGACCGCCCCCAGGCTCGTAATGACCAGTGGCACCTGTTGGCGTACGATCACCTCTAGGTCGGCCTGCACTCGGGGGTTGGTCTTGTGGACGATGAGGTTGACGCCGTAGGGGGGCAGCTTCTTACCCAGTCGTTCTTCCTCTGCCTTTAGTTCTTCTTTGATCTCGACCACCCACTCCTCGAAGCCCTTCGTAGTACGGTTATTGAGGGCGGGAAAGGTGCCCAGTACACCGTTCTTGCAGCACTCCAGTACCAGCTGCTGCTGGCTGACGATGAACATGGGGGAGACAACTACGGGGATGTCGAGGTGGAGGCTAGCCAGAATTTCTTGGGTGGTGGGCATGGCCGCAAAGTAGCGAATTTTCGCCGTGCGATGCGGTCTACGACCACGCTGTTCCGCGCAGTTTACCGACTGCGCGAGCTGTCCACGCCGCAACTACAAGTTGCGGAGCACGGCGCGGCTGGAAGCCACTTTCGCGCTCAGTATCTTCACCCCCCCGATGAGCACCTCCCCCCGCAATAAAGCCCTCGCCGACCACTTCTACCGCCGCATCGCACGGATCGGCGAGCAGGAAGGACAGGAACTGGCCAGTCAGCACGAGGCCCTACGTCGCCTGCTTCAGGAACAGTTCGAGCGGGCTACGGAGGAGGACCGGCTCAGCTTCTCTACCCGCTACGCCCGCATCAGCTACGTCGCCCACAAGCTTAGCCTACCGCGGCAGCTCACCTACTTCGAGCGGCAGTTTCGCAAGACGCGAGCGGAGGAGCAAAACGAAGATAGCCTTGCCCTGGGCCTGCGGGTAGCCACCGAACTGACCGAGCGGCTCTTCGAGGTCCCCGTTCCCCCGGGCTTACAGGCCATTGCCGAGCGCCCCTACCCTGACTACCGCGAGCCCGAGGTACGTGGCCACTACTACCAGTTACGGGTCCTGGCCCTGGAGGTCGATACCCGCGAGCAAGTCCTGCGCGTCAGCCCGGAAGACCGGCCCGAGCAGCGCTTCGTGATTCCCTACGGTGAGGACGAATTAGCGGAGGGCCCCGTCCCCACGGCGGTCGGGATCCTAGAAAAGGTCAGCGGCCCCTACGTCGTCTGCAACCTCATCAACGCCCAGTTGCGCGACGGCGGCCGCCTCTATCCCAGCCAGATCGTCATCGAGCCCGACTTCCTGGTCAATGTCACCGACGTAGCCAGCTGCTTCGGTAGCGGACCCCACTACCAGGTCTGGTCTACCCTGCCCAAGCGCCTGCTGCCCTTCGAAAAGCGGCCGCCCCTGGTACGCGGTAGCATCGTCAACTCCTTCCTCGACTTCCTCGTGCAGGAGCCCGATATCTCCTTCGCCAAGATCAAGTCGCGCATCTTCGCCCTCCAGCCCCTGGAGCTGAGCCTGTTCAACGACGCCGAGAGCCGCCAGCTCATGGGCGACTTGAAGCACCACTTTCTCACGGTCCAAAAGTTCGTCCGCCAGCACCTCGACGAGCTCAGTATCGAGCGGGAAACGGTCACGCTGGAACCCTCTTTCCTAAGCCCCAGCTACGGGCTCCAGGGTCGCCTCGACCTGCTCGACTCCCAGGAAGACAGCGAGGGCGGCACCACCAGCATCGTCGAGCTCAAGACGAGCAAGATATTCCGCCCCAACGTCCACGGCATCCGCCCCGACAACTTCATCCAGACGGTCCTCTACGACCTCATGATCAACCGGGCGCTGGGCAAGGAGGCGCAGGTGCGCAGCTACATTCTGTACAGTGTCGACTACGACCGCCCGGTGCGCTATGCCCCCCCGCAGTTCGTCCACCAGATGGAGGCGCTCACGGCGCGCAACAAACTCGTTGCGGTGGAGATGCTACTGGCCCAGTTGGGCGGGGACGCAGGTGCGGACTCCTCGCAGCGAGACCTAAGACAGCAGACCGACGCCCTATTCGCCCGCATCCAGCCCGAACGGCTACCGCCCCTCGGTTCCTTCACCGAAACGGACCACCGCACTACCCTATCCACCTACCAGCAACTCAGCGACCTGGAGCGCCGCTACCTGGGCGCCTTCATGGGCTTCGTAGCCCGGGAGCAGCGGCTGGCCAAGATCGGCGAGCAGAAGACGGACCACGTCAACGGCCTGGCCAGCCTCTGGCTCGACGAGCGCCGCGACAAGATCGAACGCTTCGAGCTGCTCGACGGACTCGCCTACGACCACTACGATCCGGAAGGCAACCGGCTCACCCTGCGGCGGCAGGATGATGACGAGATGCTCATCAAGTTCCGCCAGGGCGATATCGTCGCCCTCTACGGTACCGAGGAGCGGGAGAGCCAAACGGGGGATGCGGTCCGCTCCCAGATCCTGAAGTCGACCATCATCGCCGTTGACGAGCAGACCGTGCACCTGCGGCCCCGCAACCCCCAGCTGAACGACCGCGTGTTCCGCCGCAAACCCTACTGGGCCATCGAAAAGGACGTGCTGGACAGTAGCTTCAAGAACCACTACCTGGGGCTCTATCTCTGGGCCGCCTCCCCCCCGGACTTCCGCCGGCGCTGGCTCGGACTGCAACCCCCCGGACAGGCCGAACCCTACGCCGGCAACGTAGCCTCTGACCTGACCGACGAACAGCAGCGTATCCTACGCCGGGTCATCACCGCACCCGACTACTTCCTGCTCTGGGGACCGCCGGGCACGGGTAAGACCAGCATGATGCTACACCACCTGGTGCGCCACCTACTGCTGCATACAGATGAGCAAATTCTTCTAGTGGCCTACACCAACCGGGCCGTCGACGAGATCTGTGAGAGCATCGAGCGCATCCAGATCGACGGCGAGCCCTTCAGAGATTACCTGCGCATCGGTAGCCGACTCGGGACCGGGGAGGCCCACCAGGGGCAACTGCTACAGGTGAAAAGCGAGGGCATTCAGCGGCGCAAAGAACTGCGCGCCCTGATCGACCGTACGCGGGTGGTCGTCGGCACCGTCTCCAGCGTGGGGGGGAAGAACGAGTTGTTCAAGCTCAAGACCTTCGACCGAGTGATCGTCGACGAGGCCAGTCAGATTCTGGAGCCGCTGCTGGCCAGTCTGCTCACGCGCGTGCCCCGCGCCCTGCTGATCGGCGACCACCGCCAACTGCCCGCTGTAGTGCAGCAGGCCGACGCCCTGACGCAGGTCAGTGATACGGTACTTCAGGAAGCCGGGCTAAAGAACCTAGGTACCAGTCTTTTCGAACGCCTCTACCTGACCGCCCGCCGCAACGAGTGGACCTGGGCCTACAACCAACTGAGCCGGCAGGGGCGGATGCACGAGACGATCATGGCCTTTCCGGCCCTGCACTTCTACGACGATACCCTACGTATTCTGCCGGAGTCCATCAGCCACCATCTGAAGCAGCGGGCACCGCTACGCATGAACGCCCCCGTCGGTGAACTGCAGACCGATTTGTGTCAGGACCGCCTCGTGTTCCTGTCCACCCCCGTAGACCACGAGACCCCCGACCCCAAGGTCAACCGCCACGAGGCGGAGCTAATGGTACACCTGATCGAGGCCTTTATTGCACTCTACGGCAACACGCCTACGCCCATCCGCCCCGGCGACATCGGCATCATTACGCCCTACCGCGCCCAGATCGCCTACATCCGCCAGGAGCTGGCACGGGAGGGCTACGAGGCCGACGACTTCACGGTCGACACCGTGGAGCGCTACCAGGGCAGTGCCAAGCGGATCATCCTCATGTCGCTCTGCGCCAATGACAGCGGGCAGCTCGACCGCCTTTCCCAGGTCTCGGAGGAGGGCGTGGACCGCAAGCTCAACGTAGCCATGACGCGGGCGCGCGAGCACCTGGTGCTGGTGGGCTGTCCGGACGTGCTGCGGCAGAGCGAGGTATACAACAAGTTGTTAACGCACGTAACGGCGCAACCCCAGCGTTTGCCACTTGTATCTTAGGGTGAACACTCCCCGACTATGACGCTGACTACCCTGCTGCTCTACATTGGCATTGCCGCGCTTTCGCTGACGGCGCTGACGCACGTGTTTTTGCGCGCTACCCGGAGTCTGCCGGTGAGTCTACTGCAGAATTTTGCCGGGGCGCTGTTCATTTTCTCGGGCTACGTCAAGGCCATCGACCCCCTGGGCACGGCCTATAAGATGGAGCAGTATTTCGCGGAATTCGAGGCCACTGCCGCGGGCGCAGGTGCGGGGTTTTTGGCGCCGGTCTTTCCTACCCTTAGCGAGTACTCTGCGGGCTTTTCGGTGACGATGATCGTCCTGGAGATTATGCTGGGGCTGATGCTGGTAGTAGGCGCTAAGCCAAAGTTGACGAGCTGGCTCTTCTTCACCATCGTAGCCTTCTTTACGGTCCTGACGGGCTACACCTACCTGACGGGCTACGTACCGGCTGGGGAGAACTTTTTTACCTTCGCCAGTTGGGGCGAGTACGCCGAGAGCAACATGAAGGTGACCGATTGTGGTTGCTTCGGTGACTTTTTAAAATTGGAGCCGCGGACTAGTTTCCTGAAGGATGTAGCACTGCTCCTTCCTGCCCTGGTCTTTCTCTTTGCTCCGCGGCGGATGCACCAGGTGTTCTCGCCCGGTATGCGCTCGGCGCTAGTACTGGGCACCGGAGCGCTGGCCGTCTTTTACTGCCTGAGTAATTTCGTGTGGGACCTGCCGGGTCAGGACTTCCGTCCCTTTAAAGTGGGCACCGACGTAGCTGCTGTGAAGCAAGCCGAAGAGGACGCTACAGCCAACGTACAAGTATTAGGATATATGGCGACCAATAAAGCCGACGGACAGGTACTCAAGATGAGTACGGAGGACTTCCTCAAGGTGTATAAAGACTATCCAGAAACGGAATGGAACCTGGAACAATACAAATCCGAACCTACCATCCTACCCACCAAGATCAGTGATTTCGAGGTTACAGATATGGAGGGCCACAATGTGGTACCAGAGTTGCTGGCTAATCCCGGCTACACCTTCATCATCGTGGCCTATAAGCTCAAGGGCGAACCCGGTGCGTGGGATACCGATTACCTGGCTGACTGGCGCGACGATATCCAGCCCGTGGTCGAGCAGGCCCGCAGTGCCGGTCACAACGTGGTAGCAATGACCAAGTTGAACAGTGACGCGGCCCTAGAAGACTTCAGTAAGGCAGTGGGCGCCGACTACCCCTTCTACCGCGGCGACGACATCCTACTCAAGACCATCATCCGCTCCAACCCCGGGGTGGTACTGATGAAGCAGGGTGTGATCGTCAACAAGTGGCACCACAGCAAACTACCCAGTTTTACGGACATCGCCAGCCGCGATATTCTGGCATCCTCCAGTAAGTAGTCGGGCTTTTTTCGTTGCTTTGCGGGGCGCTAGGGGTAGTTTCGCCCACAGCGCGTTGAAACCCCGGACCCCCATGTTGAGTCGTCGCAACGTTCGCATCAAAATCATGCAGGTGCTCTACGCCGCCCAGCGGCAGGAGCGCGACGAGCTGCGGGCCATCCGGAGTCACTACCAGCAGCTGGTGCGTCGATCCTACGAGCTGTACCTCCAGAACCTGCTCATCCTACAGCGCTGCTGCGAGTACGCCAAGCAGGATGCTGCCACCCGTAAGGCCAAGCTGCGACCTAGCGAAGAGGACCTTGCCTTCGAACCCACGCTGGCGACTAATCCGGCCGTCCGCTCGCTTACCGAAAACAAGGAGCTCAGCCGCATCTACGACCGCTATTACACCCGTAGCCTCACCGACGGCGATCAGATCAAGCAGCTCTACCGCGACTTCCTCGGCACGGAAGCTTACACCACTTACGCCGCCCTGGAGCAGCCAGACGCAAAGGCCACCACCAAGGTGCTGCTGGCCCTCTACAAGTGGCTGCAATCCCAGGAGCTTTTCCTGACCATGGTCGAAGACCACTTTCCGCTCTGGCAAGAGGATAAAAGTCTTGTGGTGGGAGCGATGAAAAAGACCATCAAAGCACTGCCCGCCGACGGTGACTTCGTTAAGGAGTATGAGACGAATTCGGAGGCCGTCACGGAGTTCGGCGAGGTGCTCCTCCGCTTCGTCGTCGAAGCCAATGACCAGCTGCTGTCCCGCATCACCCCCGTACTCCAGAACTGGGACGCCGAGCGCGTAGCCATCATCGACATGATCCTGCTCAAGATGGCCATGGCCGAGTTCCTCGAGTTCGACTCTATCCCGCCCCAGGTCACCCTGAATGAGTACCTCGATATCTCTAAGCTCTACAGTACGGACAAGAGCCGTGAGTTTTTGAACGGGGTGCTAGACCGGGTGCTTAAGGAGTTGCAGGCTGAGGGGTTAGTGAAGTGATATGCGATTCTCGATATGCGATCTATGAGGTAGCTGCCGCAAGAAGATGCTCGCTTCGCTCGTCTGACATTAATAGGACGAGCGAAGCGAGCAGATAACAGCGGCAGCACCTCGCATATCGAGTATCGCATATCATATATCGCATATCAAAACCCTCACCACCTCACCTTCCCCCGCCCCGCCTTCACCTCCCCCCGCCGCTTCTTCTTCTCCAGCCGCTTGCGGCCATTGGCCTTGAAGGCACCGGCTTCGCGCTTTTTCGGAGGGTTGCGGATGCCACGCTCAATGAGCTGGCGCAGGGCCGCCAGGGCGCGCTTGCGGTTGGTGTGCTGGCTGCGGTCGCTCTGGTCGGTGACGGAGAGGCGACCCTGGCCGTCGATGCGGTTGCCGAGGTGAAAGCGGAGGTTATCGCGCTCGCGGCGGCTGAGACCCTGACTCGCGTCAATATCCAATACTAGCTCAACGCGGCTTTCGGTCTTGTTGACGTGCTGGCCGCCGGCACCGGAGGAGCGGGAGGTACGCAGCTCGAGCTCGCGCTCGATGACATCCCAGTTCATCGGTCCAGGTTGGGTACGAAGGTAAAGGTACGCTCGTCGAGGTTCATGGCGCAGAGGTGACCCATACCGGGCTTGACGTGGAAGCAGCCGGCGTCAATGTCAAAGACGGGGTAGGCGCGGCGGCGCGGGTGGCCCTGGGCCTCGACCTGGAGGCGGGTCAGGGGAGTGTGACCGTGCACGATCTTGCGGTCGCCGAGCCAGTCGTAGTCGATGTGACGGTACCAGTTGCGGCGGTTGAGCATGGCCTTTTTACCCTTGAGGGGGTTGCGGCGACGGAAATTGAGGCCGGCGTGGATCAGGATGTAATCTTCGAGCAGATAGTAGTAGGGTAGCTCGTTGAGCCAGAAGACGTGGATGGGGTCGATGCGGCCCTCGGGATTATCTTCGGTGACGTAGCTCTTTTTGGTGGAATTAGCGCCGGCGCTGCGCCAGGCGGCCCGGGAGCGTTTGTCGCCGATCAGGATAGCGTCGACCATGTACTGATCGTGGTTGCCGCGCAGGCCGTGCACCCGGTAGCCATCGTCCTGTAGCTTCATAATGTACTCCAGTACCTGGGCACTGCGAGGCCCCCGGTCCACAAAATCACCGAGCAGGTAGAGCTCGTCGGTGGTGCCGAAGCTGATCCGATCCAGCAGGGCTTCGAAGGTACGGGCACAGCCGTGGATATCGGAAATAGCTAGTCTACGGGGCATCTGGTCGGAAGGGCCGGCAAAAGTAACGAAAACGCCCCATCCGCAGCAAGCTGCGAATGGGGCGTTCGGTAGTTCGTGATTGAAACTTACCTACTGGGTAGCCGCGTTGGGGTCGGCTACTACGGTACCGTCTAGCGAGATGTAGGTCTGAGCGGGCTCGGTGTTGGCCGTGATGGTCACGCGCTGGTTGCGCTCACCGACCTTGTTGCGGGTATCGAAGCGGACGGTGATCTCACCGGTCTCACCCGGGGCGATGGGGGCCGTGGGCTTGGAGGGCACGGTGCAACCGCAGGTGCCACGGGCGTCGGCAACCACCAGGGGCTCCTCACCGGTGTTGGTGAAGTTAAAGGTGTGGGTGATGATCTCGCCCTCGGTGACGCTACCGAAGTTGAAGGAGCTCTCGGCGAAGCTCAGACTAGTGGTAGGGCCGGCGGGGGTCACTACACCGGGTTGGGCGGGAGCGGCGGCGGCTGGGTTAGCCGGCATCGTGGTTTCGATGTCCTGGCGGGCGGCGTCGCGGACCTCGTCGTTGCCCTGCTGGCAGGAGAAGAGGCCTACGGCGAGCAGGGAGGTCACGAGAAAGGTAGAACGGAAGGCAAACATAGTAAGCGTGTTTTGTTAGTCACAATTGAGGGGTAAACAGCCTGAAGTCTTAAATGGATATGCGGACCTTGTTAACGCTTTGTCAATGACCCCCTACACCTGGCTTTTGTTTGATGCCGACAATACCCTGTGGGACTTCGACGCCGCCGAGGCCCACGCCCTGGAGCAGACGCTACTGGAGCGCGACATCGCCTGGTCGGCCGAGGTACTGGGCACCTACCGACTCATCAACCGCGCGGCCTGGGATGACTACGAGGCCGGCCGCCTACCGAAGGAGCAACTGCGTGACATCCGCTTCCGCCGCCTGCTGGAGCACTACCGGCAGGACCACCCCGCCGAAGCACTCTCCCTGAGCTACCGCAATTATCTGGCCGCTAGCCACCACCTGCTCGACGGAGCTATGGAAGTGCTTGAGTACGCGCAGTCGCGCTACCACCTGGGCCTCATCACTAACGGACTTCAGGAGGTACAGCGCCCGCGTCTGGCCAATACCGGCATTGCGGATTACTTCGCATTCATCGCCATCAGCGACGAGCTTGGGGTAGCAAAGCCACAGGCCGCCTTTTTCGACCACGCCCATGCGCAGATGGGGCGGCCGCCCCGTAAGGAGGTACTGGTCATTGGAGACAATCCTAACGCGGACGTAAAGGGGGCTATCGACTACGGCTTTGCGGCCTGCTGGCTGCGGCATCCGGGGGCGGCGGATCGTAGGCACCTAGGGGAGACCTTCCGTATCCGAAAGATCACCGAGTTGCTGAGGTATATATAAAAACCGCCGACTCCCGGGCGGGAATCGGCGGTACGGTAATTTGTGTATCGCGTGAGCTAGTTCGCGGCGGCCTCTTCCTCGCTGTGGAGGAAACCAATCGATAGACTGTCCTCACCGAGGAAGTGCTCGCAGTGGTGAGCGCGGTCTTCGATTTTGAAGAGGAACTTCTCGAGCATCGACTTGGTGCCGTAATCGCCGAGCTCAAAGGCCTTCTGGATCGACTTACGGAACTCCTGGGCGATCTTTTTCTCGTTATTCATATCGGCCTTGATTCCGTCGCGAATGTGGAAGACACCCTCGGGCTCCTGCTCGATGTAGCTTAGCTCGACGTAGTTTTCCATACGGGTGGTAGGGTCATAACCCAGCAGCGTGATGCGTTCAGCCACGGCATCGGCCTGCTTATGAATTTCGTTGTAATTATCCTCCAAAAAGAGGTGCAGGTCGCGAAACTGCGGGCCTTCCACCAGCCAGTGGTGCTTATGGTACTGAAAGTACTGGATCCAGAGGGCGGCTAGGTGGCGATCGAGGTGCTCGCGCATCGTGCTGCAAGCCTCATCGCTCAGTCCTACTGGGTTACCTTCATACTCCTTGTGATCTCTTAATTTATTCATTTTGTTGGGTGGTTTTTTCTTTTTGCAACGGAGGCTAAGCCTACGATGTTCGGCTCTTGGCACTAGGGCGGCGGCCGCGTCCGTTCCTTGACAAAGGGCTACCTTACCGCTCCCCCACCCTGACTTTTGGCCGCACTTTGCGTCCCAGTTACGTTAGTACACAAAATCCCCAAAGAACATGAGCCGCCTCCGTCTCGCCATCCTCGACCTCTATAACGGTATCCCTAACCAGGGCATGCGCTGCATCCTGGAACTGGTGGAACAGTTCGCCGACGTCCTCGACTACGAGGTCTTCGACGTACGGGCTAAGCACGAGGTGCCCGATCTATCCTTCGATATCTACATCAGCTCCGGAGGGCCCGGTGATCCCCGCGAGGGAGATGGCGTGTGGGAGCCCCTGTGGGGGCAGTGGTTCGATGCGGTACGGGAGCACAACGCCAGCTCGGCCAGCCGTAAGTTCATATTCTTCATCTGCCACAGCTTTCAGATGGCCGTGCACCACCTGGGCATGGCCGAGGTAACCCAGCGCCGCAGCCTCAGTTTTGGCACCTTTCCCATGCACATCACGCAGTCCGGCGCCGACGATCCCATTTTTGCCGGATTGCCGGACCCCTTCACCGCCGCCGATTTTCGGCGTTATCAGGTAGTGCAGCCGCGGGCCGAACGCATGCAAGAGCTCGGTGCCACCATCCTGGCCATCGAAAAGGACCGCCCCCACGTCGATCTGGAGCGTGCCACCATGGCCATCCGCTGGACGCCCGAGATCGTCGGTACCCAGTTCCACCCCGAAGCGGATGCAGAGGGCATGCTCCAGCACTTTAGTCGTCCCGATATTAAAGCGGAGGTAATTGCCGAGCACGGCCGCGATAAGTGGATCAACCTGATTACCGACCTGAGTGATGTGTCCAAGATTGCGCGCACCCACGATACCGTCATCCCCAGCTTTCTGCGTCGCGCTATTGCCGTGCTCTCCCCCGAGGCAGAAGTAGCCGGCCGACTGTAAATGCGCTGCGGGCAGGTACCTTCTGTACCGGATTAGGTTACCTTTGGGTCGCGTAGCACACTTGAACACACGACCCTTATGACTAAGCCACTCACCTCCCACCCCGCCGCCGAATGGGTACTTATCACCGGGGGGTCGCACGGGATCGGACTGGCTCTGGCACAGGAATGCCAGCGACAGGGTCTCGGAGTTGCCATCGTGGCCCTGCCAGACGCGCAGCTTACCACCGCCCGTAGGCTACTTACCCAGGCGGGCCTTCCACCGGTTCGCTTTCTTGGCCTTGACCTCACCGCCCCCCAGGCCATCGACCGGGTCGTCGACTGGTTGGCCGAGGAGCGCATTGCCCTCCACTACCTGATCAACAATGCCGGTTTCGGCCGCGGTGGGCTCTTCGAGCATACGCCCTGGGTCGAGTACCGGACCATGCTGCAACTGAACAATCAGGTCATGGTGGAGCTCATCCACCGGCTGCTGCCCCAACTCAAAGCTATCCGTGGGGGCATCCTCAACATGAGTAGTATGGAAGCTACCCTTCCTCTACCCTACAAGACGGTCTATACCGGTACCAAGGGAATGGTGTACAACTTTAGCCTGGCACTACGCGAAGAATTTAGGCACCACGGGGTGAGCGTCTCCGTCCTCTGCCCCGGCCCGGTGATCACCAACGAAGATGGCCTACGCCGCGTGGAGGCCCAGGGTGCCCGCGCCCGCCTGCTGGTCACTATGCCCGAGGACATTGCCCCCGAGGCCATCCGCGGCATGCTAGCCGGTAAGGCCGTCATCGTACCCGGTCGGCTGATACGGCTGCTGGTGGGCGTGAGTTACCTCACCCCCCGGCCCCTGCGTATGCGCATTCTCGAACGGCTCTTCAGCCGCTACCGGGATACCCCTCCGATCGTCAGTACGGCTCCCCCGGCCGCCTTACCAAGCTCAGCCGTTAACACGTAAACGTAAACCCGGTCAGTCGCTCACTCTCCTCCCAGAGCCGCGCGGCCTCCGATTCAGAGTAGGAGCTGGAGTGCGATTGCTTGGGTCGGCAGTCGTCCCAGTAGAGACCACTCGGCGGCGTATCAGCTACCGTAGCCAGAAATATGCTCGTAGCCGCGCCCTGCGCTGCCGTCTTGTGCCCGCTCATTCGCCGCCGCACCCGCCAGGCCAGCCGGTGTAGCCAGGTGTTGCCCTTGAGCCCGATGTCGGTCTGCACCAGTCCGGGTTGGATGGCACAGATCACCGTATCGTTCGTACAGCGCCGTTCGTATTCGTAGCAGAACAGTACGTTGGCCAGCTTGCTCTGGGCGTACGACCGCAGCCCGTGGTACCTCCCCTGTAGACTCAGGTCGTCAAAGTGCATCCCCCTCATCTGCTCATGGCTATCGCTCGCCACGCACAGCACCCGCGCCCCCGCCTGGAGGTGTGACTGCAGTAAGCCCGTGAGCAGGAAGTAGGCCAGGTGGTTGACCGCGAAGGTCCGCTCGATGCCCTCTGCGGTCAGTTCGCGGGTGGAATTCCAGACGCCGGCGTTGTTGATCAGCACGTCTAGCCGGGGGTGGTCGCGGCGTACGGTCGCGGCAAGCGCACGTACTGCGGACTGCTCACTCAGCTCGGCGGCCAGGGGCACCAACGTACCCGTGCCAATCTCCGCCACGGCGGCCTCGGCGCGCTCCAGCGTACGACCGTGCAGCAGCACCCGCCACCCCTGCCGGGCCAGGGCGCGTGCGGTCTCCAGCCCGATGCCGGAGGTAGCGCCGGTGATGAGTACGGTTTTTTGCGGCATGGCTTAGTCAGTCTGCTGGCGCAGTTCGGCCAGTCCCTCCTCCACCCCGCGGAGTTTGGCGCGGCAGGCGGCCAGGAGCTGCTCGGCGCGGGCTACGCGGGCGTGGAGCTGATCGATATCGGCGGGAACTTCGCGGAGCTGAGCCAGGATCTGTTCCAGCTCGGCCATTGCCTCGGCGTAGGTCATGGCGCGAAAGTAGTGCCTGCGGGCCGTCAATTCAAAGCCGCAGCCCCCGCGGGAAAGAACACGCCCCCCCGCAACGGACGTTATACCGCCAAACACTACCTCAACGATGCGTTACACTCTCCTTACCTTATTCATCCTACTCTGCACCTGCGTCCGCGCCCAGACGCCTAACACCCAGGGTACCGGCGGGGCCGAAACTACCAACCTCGCTACCGGCAGTGAGATGGAAGAATGGGCCGGCATCTTCGAGGAAAGCAACGTGGGCTTCCTGCACGTGTACGTCGACCCCGCCGTGGACCCCCTGGAAACCTACCTCTTCCGCGGCGTGGAAATGGGCGAGGGTGAGGTGTCGCAATTGCCGCAAGCGTACTTCTCCGATCTCGGTGCTACGGAGGGTAAGTTCTACGCCGCCATGGCCGTGCGCGGTATCGAGGAAAACCTTTACTTAGTGCGCTTTCAGGGCGAGGAGGGGGGCCGCATCGATCAGTTTGCCATCCGCGACGAGCAACCCATACACCTCAAGACGCTGGCCTACCTGAGGTGCGACGATCCCGGCACCTGCGCCCAGCTCGACAGTTACATCACGGACGTGAACCTGGATACTGACTTCGACCTTATCCAGATCAGCCGCCAGGATGCAGCGGATACCGAGGAGGAGCGCCACGTCTACACCATGCCCCGTGAAACCCGCGAGTGGGCCGAGACCGAGGAGCTCGACGTGCCCTGGGAGGGCATCATTTTCTACGAGCACCCCTCGGCCAATCGTAACCACTAGTCATTCTTCCTCTCCGCTCAGGCCAACGAAGCGGGCCAGGCGGCGTAGTAATTTTGCCGAGGGGGCGGTCAGTTCGGGCGTCGGCTCGCGGTACTGCGACAGGATATCGTAGAGCACGTTGATGCGCCCCTCGGTGTCGTAGAAACGGTTGACGATCACAATCTTACGCTGCTCCACCAGGCAGTAGCCGGAGGTGAAGTTGCCCTTTTCGTAGCGCACGGTGTAGCCCAGTTCACGCAGCAGCGTTTCCAGTTTTTTCAGGCTGTGTTTCGTAGTGGGTACCATGGGCGGGGCCGCCGGTGCGGGGCAAGTGGAAGCGGCCAAAGGTAGCCGCCCGTTACATTTATCCCATGTGGAAGCTGATGTTCCTTCTCGCGCTGAGTACCGCAACCCTCGGCGGACAGACCTTCCGGGCTGCCGCCCTGGCGGGCTTGAACCTGAGTCAGCTCGACGGGGATGACCTGCTGGGCTTTCACCAGCCGGGGCTCAACGCGGGGCTACGGGTGGTCGCTGTGCTGAACGAGCACTGGCGGGTGGGACCCGAAATCCTGTTTAGCCAGCAGGGGGCAAAGCGCAATACAAATTCCGTCACACAGAGCAGCTTCGACGCCTTTCGGTTCCAGACCGTGGAGCTACCGGTGATGGTGTACTACCACGACTGGCGCCTGACGGCCGGGGCGGGAGTGAGCTACCAGCGCCTGCTGAGCTACCGGGTCGTCAACACCCTGGGAGAAGATGTAACGGACGATGTCCATCTGCGGGATGATGCGCTCGTGTTGCACCTGGGGGCAACGCTCGACCTAAGTCCGCGCCTGGGCCTCAACTTCCGGTGGAGCCGTCACCTGACGAATCAGCAGGCGGGGGCCGGCCCGCGCTTCGTGAGTCGCTCGCTTACCTTCCGCGCGGTGTACACCATCGGGCGGGCTACTGACTTACCCCAATAATTTAACCTACTTACCACCCATGACTACCGACCTACGTGCCGTGATCGACCTCGGTACGAACACCTTTCACCTGCTCATCGGGCGACTGCTAGACGATGGGCGCATCGAGGAAGTGTACCGCGAGCGCGTGTTCGTAAAATTGGCGAGCGAGGGAATTGAGCTGATCGGTCCCGACCCATTCGCACGGGGCATCGCAGCACTGAACCACTTCCGGAAAATTTTGGAGGAGTACGAAGTAGAGCGAGTTACCGCCATCGGTACGGCGGCGCTACGCACGGCCTCCAACGGGGAGGTATTCGTGCGTACGGCGGAGGTGGAGAGTGGCATTATCATTCATCTGATCCCGGGCGATACGGAGGCCGCCTACATCACGCGGGGCGTACTGGCCGCCCTGCCCCCCCTGGAGGACCGCATCCTGATCATGGACATCGGTGGCGGGTCGACGGAGTACATCATCGCCTCGGCCGAGGGGGTGCACTGGCGGCGCAGCTTTCCGATCGGGGTGGCCGTACTACAGCGGCTATTTCACCACACGGACCCCATTAGCGAGGAAGAGATACGGCTGCTGGAAGTATTTTTGGACGAACAGCTACTGCCCCTGCAGGATGCGCTGGAGGAATACCCCGCCCACCATCTGGTCGGTGCTGCCGGCACCTTCGACGTGATGACTGACGTGTTGCTGGACCGGGGGGCGGAGGCGCACGCGACCAGTCACCGGCTGGCCCTGGCGGGACTGGAGGAATTACACTTTGCCATCATTGCGGCCACGGCCGAGGAGCGGCTGGCGATGCCGGGTATCCCACCGGAGCGGGTCAACCTGATCGTGGTGGCCATGCTGCTGATTCGGCACACCATGCAGCTAGCGGGAATCCAGAAAATTACGGTGAGCGACTACGCCATGAAGGAGGGCATTCTGCTGGAGGAAGCTGACCCCATCAGTGCGTCTGGTCAAAATCCTGAATGACCCCGAGCATCAGCGTAATGTCGGCGTAAAAGCGGCGGATAAGTTGGAAGGATAGGTTGGAACGGAAGAAACGCGGCTCCAGCAGGTCGTAGCCGTGCTCGAGCCCGATGAAGAGGTCCCGGTCGTGGACGGCGAAGTAAAGATCGCGCTGCTCCCGCTGGTAGAAAGCCAGGAGGGCATCCTGCATCGGTGGGGTAAGAATACTGGCCACCTTCGTACCCGGATGGGCGTAAACGGCGAAGGTTTCCCGGAAGTTGTCATTGAGGATCTCTATATCTGCTGAGCGGCCCTGCCCGGTGATGTAAGCATCAATCGTGCGCTTGAGGCGCCGCAGGTGATGGCGGGGCCAGACGGCCACCCGGCCTTCCGTGGGCTCGTTAAAGATCGCGTGGACGAACAGCCCACTGAACACCAGTTGCAGGCGGTTGCTCGCCGGGCTGATCTCCTGTACGTAGGCCTCACCCATTTCAAAGGCCATCTCGCCGACCAGTCCGCAGATGTAGTCCTCCGCCCGGTAGCTATCCGGATGCGGACGGAACAGCCCGCTGCGCTCGAAGCGGTCGCGTAGGATGGGCCGCTTGGCGTCGTACTGTAGGGAGCGAAAGTTGGGCGAGTCATTGATGAAGTCCAGTAGCAACTGAATCACAGCCGGCTTGAAGGATTGCCGGAAGCGCTCGATGCGTAGGTATAGCCAGCCTATGTAGAATGCTACGGGCACTACCAACAGCAGGTTAAGAAAGCCCAGGTCGTACACTACAAAAGTGGTGGTAGCAACAAAAATACCTAGTAAGGAGAGGGCCATACCCCATAGGATACGCCTGCGCAGGGCCTCCAGGCGCAGGAGCTCCGGACGGATGGTGGTGTTGTAGTACAGGCGAAGCTCGGGGAGGCGGGGGGGGAGCATAGTACGAAGCGGTCTATGACCGCGCTGTGCTCCGCAACTTGCAGTTACGGAGTCAAGGCTGGACAGTACGGCCAAATATATGGATGTAGACCGGACAGGTAGGCCGTCGCAACGGCAAGTTGCGCGGAACGGCGTCCCGATAGCTATCGGGACAAGCCACTTCGTACACTAACCAACCCTACCCCACCAATACTTGTCTATCCTAAAACCCTTACCTTTGCGCGCTTATGCAGTACGGCATCAAATTAACCGTCCTTTTCCTAGCCCTCTTCCTGGTGGGCTGCCGCAGTGAGTTCGAGACGATTCGGACGAGCACGGACCCGGCGCTGATCCTACAAAAGGCGGATGCCTACTACGACGCCGGGGAGTACCAGCGGGCCCAGACCCTGTACGAACTAGTGATCGCGCCCTACCGCGGCCGGGCCGAGGCTGAGCAGATCGCCTACCGTTACGCCTACACCTACTACTACACCGAGCAGTACGTACTGGCGAGCTACTACTTTAAGAACTTCGCCACGACCTACGGAGGTAGCCCCTTGCGGGAAGAGGCGGATTTTATGTCGGCCTATTCCAACTACCAGCTCAGTCCTACCTACCGCCTCGATCAGAGCTACAGCGTGAAGGCCATCGAGGGCTTCGAGGAGTTCGCTAACCGCTACCCCAGCAGCGAGCGGGTTGACGAAGCTAACGGGCTCATCGACGAGATGCGCGCCAAGATGGAACTCAAGGATTTCGAGAGTGCTAAGCTTTATATGGACATCGAGCGTTATGAGTCTGCCCTCGTAAGTTTCGAGAACGTCCTTAAGGAGTACCCGGAGACCAAACGGGCCGAGGAAATTCGCTACCTGATGACTCGGGTGCAGTACGAATACGCCGACCGCAGCTTCCGACTCCGTAAGCCGGAGCGCCTGGAGGCTACCATTGAATTGGCGGATAACTTTCTGGCCCGTTTCCCTAATAGCCAGTACCAGGACGAGGTCACCACCATCCTGGCCAAATCACAGAAAGAACTAAACGATCTAGCAGATGTCAGATATCAAAGCACGAGCACAGGGTCTTAGCCCCGACACCGCCGCCCGCGACATACAACGCGTCGTCGGACAGACCGGCAATATCTATGAGGCCCTCGCCATCGTGAGCCGCCGCGCCCGCCAGTTGGCCGTCGACATCAAGCACGAGCTCGACCAGAAGCTGGAGGAGTTCGCCGAAGTCACTGACACCATCGAGGAGGTCGTGGAGAATAAGGAGCAGATCGAGATCTCCAAGTTCTACGAAAAGCTACCCAACCCGGTACTAATCGCCATGCGGGAGTACCTGGACGACGAGCTCTACAGCCGCTACAACGAGCGCCGCGAGGAGGACGAGGACGACCTGTAGTCCCCTTGCTGGCCGGCAAGAAAATCATCCTTGGGGTCAGCGGTAGCATCGCGGCCTATAAGTCGGCCCTCATCGTCCGGGGGCTCATCCGGGCGGGGGCGCAGGTGCGGGTACTGATGACGCCAGCCGCCACCGAGTTTATTTCCCCACTCACCCTTGCTACCCTGTCTAAACACGAGGTTATCACCTCCGTACACAGCGAGGCGGGCTGGAATAACCACGTCGAACTGGGACTATGGGCCGACGCCTACCTAATCGCTCCCACCACCGCCACCACCCTGGCTAAGCTAGCCCACGGCATTTGCGATACCGCCCTGGTGGCCGTGTACCTATCCGCGCGCTGCCCGGTCTTTTTCGCCCCGGCCATGGACGTAGATATGTGGCTACATCCCGCCACGGGGGCCAACGTAGCCAGGCTGCAGTCCTACGGCAACCACCTCATCGACGTCGAGAGCGGCGAACTAGCTAGTGGGCTCCACGGACAGGGCCGTCTGGCCGAGCCGGAGCATATTCTCGAGATTCTGGCTGACCACTTTGCCACTCGAGCTGACCTGGCCGGTGAGCGTATCCTGATTACAGCGGGACCTACCCATGAAGACCTCGATCCGGTACGCTTCCTCGGCAATCGTAGTACGGGTAGAATGGGTATCGCACTAGCCGAGGCCGCAGCGGCACGCGGAGCTAGCGTCGAGCTCATTCTCGGCCCGACCGAGCTATCGACTACCGCAAGCGGGGTTACGGTCACCGCGGTGCGCTCCGCCCGCGAGATGCACGCAGCGGCCATCAGCCAGTGGTCCGAGTGTACCACCGCCATCCTCTGCGCCGCTGTAGCCGATTACCGTCCGGCCGAGGTAGCGGAGGAAAAGATCAAGAAAAAGGAAGGCGAGCTCCATCTTCGCCTGGTCCGCAATCCCGATATCGCCGCCGATCTGGGGACCAGCAAACGCCCCGACCAGCTCCTAATCGGCTTTGCGCTGGAAACCGAGCACGGACTGGCCAACGCCCGCGAAAAGCTGACCCGTAAGAACCTGGACTTCATCGTCCTCAACTCCCCCCGCACCCCCGGCGCCGGCTTCGGTCACGCCACCAACCAAATCCAACTCGTAGACCGCAATAAGGTCACCGACTTCGAGTTAAAATCGAAGCGCGCCGTGGCCGAAGACATCCTGGACCGCCTCGTAGCCGTTAAACAGACACGATGAAACTGACCGCCTGCCTCCTAGTCCTCTGCCTGCCCCTGCTGCTATCCGCCCAGGGCGAGATCAACTGGACCATCAATCTCAATACCCAGCAGATCACCCAGACCGATAAGCGGGTACTGCAGACGCTGGAAAAGGACCTGGTCATCTTCCTCAACGGGCAGACCTGGACCGACGACCGCTTCGAGCCCGAGGAGCGCATTCAGGCGACTCTCTTTCTCACCCTGGCGGAGGAAACCGACGAGGGCAACGGCAGCGAATCCGAAGTAGTGGTGCCTGATCGGTTCAAGGGGACGCTAGCGGTACAGACCTCGCGGCCCATCTACGGCATCGGTGAGGTAACCCCCGTACTCAACTACCAGGACAAACGCCTGAGCTTCGGCTACCAGCAGTTCGAGGCCATCCAGCTGTCGGAGCAGGCCTTTACCTCGGAGCTTGCCTCGCTCATGGGCTTTTACGCCTACATCATCCTGGGACTAGATTACGATACCTTCTCCCCCCTCGGCGGACAGCCCTACTACGAGCGGGCCCAGGAGATCTACAACCGTCTGCCCAGTGCCCTACAGGGTAGCGGCGGATGGACTGCGGTTGGCAAGACGAATAACCGCTACTTCCTACTCGAAAATTTGCTAAGCCCCCGCATGCTCCCCGCGCGGCGGGCACTGTACAGCTACCACCGGATGGGGCTAGACCTGATGCTGACCGACCCGGTAGCGGCCCGCAATAATATCACGCTGGCCATTGAGGACATGCAGCTAGCTAACCAGGCGTATCCGAGCTCGGCGCTCGTACAGTCCTTCGTGGATGCCAAGCGGGAGGAGATCATCGAGATCTACCGCGGGGCTACTGGGGCGGAGCAGAACGCCGTAATCCAGATGATGAGCCGCATCGACCCCTCGGGTGCCGGTCGCTACCGAGAAATCACGGCTACCGCCTCCGCTAGCCGTGGGCGAGCCGGTAGGCGATGATCTCGTCGTGATCGAACTCCCCGTCAAACTGCCGTTCCTCCTTCGCCGTGACCGAGTCCTCCGCCGGCACCCGCTCCTCGGCTACCGCCGCCAGTACGCTGGGGTGGATATAGTACTTACGGCAAACCGCGGTGGTGTTGCCGAGAAAGTGGGCGACGCGCTCGACCACCCGCAGGTCCGGGCGCTCGGGTAACTTACCGCCGTTTTCTTCCTGTAGCTCCCAGTAGGCATCCACGGCAGCTGCGGTGCCGGCCCAGGTGCGAAAAAACTTGCTACTGAAGCCGGGGCCGACCAGCTCACGCACCATGTCGTTGACATCGCCGCTATCCAGGTTGTGCATACGCCCATCGTCGCCACGGTAGCGGAACACCTCGTAGCCCGGTAGCTCCGTCATGTTAGTGAGTAGCTGAATGAGGTTGGGGTCGGTCAGGTCCACCTCCCGCTCCTGTCCGCTCTTGCCGATGTAGTCGAAGTGTAGTCCCTGATCGTCGACCTCCACGTGCTTACGGCGCAGGGTGGTCAGCCCGATGGTGCCGTTGCGCTTACGGTAGGAGCTATTGCCCACCCGCATGCCGGTCTCGTCCATAAGGGCTACGGCAATACCGGCGACACGCTCGCGGGTCCAGCCCCAGGAGGGATCGGAGATGATACCCCGCAGGGTACGGCGGGCACCGGGCAGGGCACCGGCGAACTCCAAAAGGGTGTTGAATTTATTAAGCTGCTTGAAGGCCAGCCAGTCCGGATGGTAGCGGTACTGCTTGCGGCCGGCCTCGTCGCGGCCCGTGCTGAGCAGGTGGCCATTTTCGAGGGGGCAGATCCAGACCTCGGTCCAGGCCGGGGGGATGGCCAGGGAGCTGAGGCGGTCGTGCACGAGTTTGTCCTCGATCAGGCTACCGTCCTCGCGGAAATAGTCGAAGCCCTTGTCTGGGCGGCGCTGGCGCGTCCAACCGGGTTGCTCGTCGGAGACGTGGACGAGATCGGGTACGGTAGAAGTAGTGGTGTGGGAAGATGAGCGGGCGGCCCCCATGGGTAAGCGGTTAACTGACCCAGGTATAAGGAAATTCGGGCGCTCAGGTTTTCTAGTCCACGTCGCGGGCACGCAGGGCATCGATGCGGGCGCGGATGTCGCCGAGGAGCTCGGGCGGGGGGGACTGGGGGCGCAAGTTGCGCTTGAGTAAGACGCTAAAGGCGGCCTCGTCGCTGAGGTGGGCGGTAGCTTGAACGTGTTCTTCCGGTGTGGGACACTCGGGTTCGGCTACCTCGGGGAGTGAACGGCCGGGGCGATGCTGGGCCCCGTTGCGGGAGGGATGACTGGGAAACATAGCGGGGGAAATTAAAACGTGCCGCCCCGACGGGAATCGGTGGCGGCACGCGGTGAATTAGCCTAGGTTGCGGGTATTGACGATACCGAAGGTCGATTCGGCGTAGCCCTGTAGTTGCTTGATGAGCGCAATACGGGCGCGGCGGGTCACGCTCTTGACCGTATTCAGCGGTAGCTCCATGGCCTCGGCGATCTCCTTTTCGGCGAAGTCGTAGAGGTCGGCCATCAGTACCACGGCGCGTTGCTTATCGTTGAGTAGCGTCATGGCGCGCATGATGGGATCGGAGAAGTCCTTATCGAGCGCCCCGGCGATCCGCAGATCGGCAAAGCCGGCCATGGGGCCCGTCTCATCGCGGTACTGGTAGGCCGTGCGCTCGTCCAGCTCCTGCTCGCCCCGCCGCTTGCGCTTGCGGTAGTCGTTGAGGAATAGGTTACGGGCCAGGCAGAAGAGCCAGGCGCGGCCGTTGGTGCCGCTTTCGTAGTGGTCGAGTTTCTGGTAGGCACGTGCGTAGGTCTCCTGGGTCAGGTCGGCGGCATCGCTGCCACTGCCGGTCATGCGCAATAGAAAATTGTAGACCACTTGGTAGTGGACCAGCAGCTCCGCCTCGAAAACGTGCTCGCGGGTCGTGCGTGCCATGGTAAGGGTGATTAAACGGGTGTGCGTAGAGAATGTGCCGCTGCCTACGATAAGTTGCAGCAAGAGGAAAAAAACTTCTCCACGGGCGGGGCCGCAGGTGCAAGGCCAATCGAACGGGCTTACAAAATCTATCCGAACGCTAAAAAGATTATGCAGAAAGAATAAATTTGGTGACTACTTATTTACACCCTATGTTTACCCCGACTTCTCCCCAAAGAACTGCCCTGGTTTAAGGTACCCCTACCCCGGCACCCCCGCTTGCACGCGGCGGGTGACTGACACCATTCGTACACGCTTAAACCAACACCATACATGTCAGCAGATGTACTTACCGCGCCGGCGCCGCCAGCGGCGGCGGCGGGCCTCAATGCCTATACCGGCACCTTCGGCCGCAGGGAGGCTGGCCACTTGCTCCGCCGTACCATTTTCGGCCCCACCCTAAAGGAAATCGACGACGCCGTCGCCCGGGGGCTTTCCGCGACCATCGACCTCCTCGTTGCACCGGCGGCCCCGCCCTCTCCCCCGCTGAACCACTTTTTTACCGACGACCCGAACGTACCCGTGGGTCAGACCTGGATTAACAGCCCCTTTTTGGACTCCGCCGACGTCGGGGAATACCGCTGGCCGAGTCTACGCGGCTGGTATATGAACAACCTGATCGAGGCGCCCACCCGGCTACGGGAGAAGATGGCCATGTTCTGGATGAACCACTTCGGGATGGCCGACGTGGGCGACCACCGGGTGCAGTACGACTACGTGCAACTGTTTCGCCGCTACGCTACGGGCAACTTTCGCAAGCTCATCGAGGAGATCACCGTGCACCCCTCTATGCTTACCTTCCTCAACGGGCGGTATAGCTACAAGGACGCGCCGGATGAGAACTACGCCCGCGAGCTGCTGGAGCTCTTCACCGTCCAGAAGGGGCAGCCCGGGGACGTGAACTATACCGAGGACGATATTCGCCAGATCGCCCGCATCCTCACCGGCTGGCGGGTACGCAACATGTGGAGCCAGGAGGAGGGGCCCGTAGAAAGCTACTTCGATGCCGGCTGGCACGACGAGCAGCCCAAGCAGCTCAGTAGCTACTTCAATAATGCGGTGATCGCGAACGGCGGGGCCGGGGAGTACAGGACTCTGATCGGCATCATCTTCGACCACCCGGAGACCGCACGCGCCATTTGCCGCGACCTCCACCTCTACTTCGTCGGCGAGCTGAGCTACAAGGTGGAGACCTGGGTGATCCCCCGACTGGCCCGTCTGCTGGTGGAGAGCGACTTCGAACTGGAGCCAGTGCTGCGTAACCTACTGGGATCCAACCACTTTGCGAAAGCGCAGCGGCAGGGTACCATCGTGAAGAACCCCTATGAGTTCATGCTTTCGATGGCCCGTCCGCTCGGGGGCTACGGCCACCTGGGGCTCGATCTCAAAACCGGGTACAACCTCGGCAATGCCTACCACTGGTGGGCAAGCACGATGGATATGGACTTCCTCTACCTGCCCACCGTATCGGGCTGGAAGGCCTACTACCAGGCACCGGGCTACTACCGGAGCTGGATCACGTCTACCACCCTGCAGCGCCGCCGCCGACTCGTTCAGGACATTTGCTGGGGCGGCGTATGGACCGAGGGCCAGGGCCGGCCCTTCGATTGGTTCGGCTTCATCGCCCGCCTGACTACGCCGGACGACGTCAATGCCCTGATCGATGATGTTGCCGCCCTCTTTCTATCCACACCGCCCCACCCCGATCAGCTTACGGGACTGAAGGACGTACTGCTGCCCGGCCTCCCCGACCTGGAGTGGACCATCCAGTACCGGCAGTACCTCGCTAATCCCGAGAACCCCGAGTTCGCCAATCCGCTGCTGAGCAAGATCAAGGACTTCTTCCGCGCCCTCTTCAGCCTCGCCGAATTTCACCTCCAATAAGCCCACCCACCATGAACCGTAGAAACTTTCTGCGCCAGACCGGCGCCATCTCCCTTCCTCTGCTTGGTGGCCTCAGCGGCGTTCAAGCCCTGCACAGCAGTCGCCTAAGTCAGCTCCTTGACGGCGTTGATAACGACAAGGTGCTGGTGCTGATCCAGCTACTCGGAGGTAACGATGGGCTCAACACCCTCATCCCCCTCGACCAGCTCAGCGCCCTAAACACCGTGCGGCCTAACGTAGTGCTACCCGAAGGCAGCTTGCTACAACTTAACCCCGGCGCTGCCCAGGCCTTCCACCCCCGTATGCAGGGCTTTCGGCAGCTGTACGGCGAGGGCAAACTCAGTATCGTACAGAGCGTGGGCTACCCCAACCAGAACCGCAGCCACTTCCGCTCCACCGATATCTGGAGCACGGCCTCCCCGGCCGAGGTCGAGTACACCACCGGCTGGGCGGGCCGCTACCTGGAAAGCCGGAACCCCGGCTACCCGGAGGGCTACCCCAATCCGGACCGCCCCGATCCGCTGGCCATCACCATGGGCAATGCTGCCAGCGAGACCTGCCAGGGCACGGTGACTAATATGTGCCAGACGGTCAACAATCCCTTCGAGATCACCTCCCTGGCCACCGGCGGCAACACGCCGCTGCCGGACAACCGCTTCGGCGAGCAGGTGGACTTTCTGCGCATCGCCATCAGTCAGACCAACGCCTACGGAGCCTCCATCAACGAAGCGGCCGAGGCCGGAACGTCCACGGCGACCTACCCAGATAGCAATTTCGGCCGCCAGTTGCAGAATGTGGTGCGCATGGTTAGCGGCGGGCTGCAGACAAAGGTGTACGTCGTACAACTGGGTGGCTTCGACACTCACGCTCAGCAGGTCAGCGGCAACAAAACGGAGGGCCGCCACGCCGATCTCCTCGGTGACCTGGCTAGCGGGCTGGCTGCCTTCCAGAGTGACCTGGAGGACCAGGGGCTAGCCGATCGGGTACTGGGCATGACCTTCAGTGAGTTCGGCCGCCAGGTGCGCTCCAACGGTAGCAACGGCACCGACCACGGGGATGCCGCTCCGCTCTTTGTGTTCGGCAACTGCGCCAGTAGCTCCGTGCTGGGGGAAAGCCCCACGATCGACACCGAGGGCGAGCCGGGCCTGGCCGTACCCATGCAGTATGATTTCCGCGACGTGTACGGCTCGGTGCTCATGGACTGGTTCGAGGTGCCGGAGGACAGGGTGCGCCAACTCATCTACCCGGGCTTTCGGTACCTGCCAGTAGCCGGTGGCTGCTCGACCGCCGTAGCCGCAGCGGCGGATAGGCTCAGCGGCGCAGCTAAGGGACTGGAGACCTCCGTCCTGCTCGACTGGCAGACGACCGACGAGCGCGAGTACCGCGGTTTTGAGATCGAGCGCAGTGAGGACGGTCGCACCTTCACCTTCATTGCCTGGCAGCCCACCCTGGCCCCCGCCGGCGGGGGTGCTGGTTATCACTTCGAGGACCCTGACGTGCAGCTGGGCCCGCTGTACTACTACCGGCTGCGGAAGATGGCCTTCGACGGCAGCTCCGAGCTCAGCCCCATCATGACCGCCCGCCTGGCGGGTACGGCCATTGCGGAGTGGACAGTAGGCCTGCCCTACCCCAACCCCGTGGTGGACCGGACGACGATCAAGGTCTATGCGCCCACCGACGATCGCATTACCTGGAGCGTACTGGACCTTACGGGTCGGCGGCTTCTGCAGGATAGCGCCAGCGTAGTAGGCCGCCAGGATAACCTCATCGAGGTACGCACCGGTCGGTTGCCGGCGGGGGTTTACCTGATCCGCCTGGAGGGAAGATTAGTGAACGAGACGCGGCAGATCAGGGTACGCTAGCGGGGCTGGTTCGACTGTTGTACCTTTGCGGGCGCTTCACCAAAACGCCCCGCCATGATCAGCTACTACGCCAGTGCTTCCGGCCGCCTGGGACAGGTGGAGCAGGCGGGCCCCGACAGTTGGATTCACGTCTGCCCGCCCTTCGCCTCCGATGAGCTTTCCGATCTGGCCGAGCGCTATGAACTGCCGATTGACTTTCTGACCGACCCGCTGGACATCGACGAGCGCTCGCGCTACGAGCGGGAGGACGAGGCGCGGCTGATCGTCATCAATACCCCCGTGCTGAGCGAGTCGGAGACGGAAAACGACAGCATCTACATCACCGTGCCGATCGGTATCATTCTGACGCCCGAGGCGCTGATCACCATCACCTCGGCCCGGGAGCACCCGGTACTGCAGCTGTTTATCGACAACAAGGTGCGCAACGTCGATACGGCCCGGCGGAGCCAGTTCGTGCTGCGCATCTTCGAGCACACAGTGTACCGCTTCCTCACCTGCCTCAAGCGACTGAACGTACGGCGCAACCTCATCGAGCAGGAGCTCTACGACTCCAGCCGCAACCGCGAGCTCAAGCAGCTGCTGAGCATCGAGAAATCGCTGGTCTACTTCATCAATGCCCTCAATGGCAACGAGCTGCTTAAGATGAAGATGAAACGGGCCGACTTTCTCGGCATCCGCCAGGACGAGGACCTCTGGGACCTCTTCGAGGACATCATCATTGACAACGGTCAGGCCCTTGAAATGGCTAATATTTACACCAATATCCTCAACGGCACCATGGACGCCTACGGCTCCATCATATCTAATAACCTCAACATTACCATTCAGCGACTTACCCTCATCACTATTGTGCTCACCGTACCCATGGTAGTGGCCAGTTTCTATGGAATGAACGTCAACATGCCGCTACAGGAAAAATGGTACGCTTTTCCGGTCATCCTGGTACTCTCAGTGATCTTGAGCCTGGCTGTTATCTTTTACTTCCGGCGCAAACGACTCTTTTAGACGCTGTCGCTGGTTAGACGCCTTCGGCTGGTAGACGGTCCGACCAGCGCAGCATCTACCCGGCCGAAGGCCGGTCTAACAAGCCGTAGGCAATCTATTCTCTACCTTTACCCCTTTAGTGCTAAGCCCTCACCTTCATGCCATACACCACCATCACCGGGATAGGTCACTACGTGCCGAAAAATGTCGTTACTAATCAGGACCTAACCGCAGTAATGGAAACCAGCGACGCGTGGATCCGCGAACGCACCGGGATCGAGGAGCGCCGCTACATCGACCGGACCAAGGAGACCACCACCTCACTGGCCGTGGAGGCCTCCCTACGGGCAATCGCCGATGCGGGAATTGACAAGGAAGAAATTGACTTTATCGTTTTCGCTACCCTGAGCCCCGACTACTACTTTCCGGGTAGCGGTGTGCTCCTACAGCGGGAGCTGGGAATCAGCGGTACGGAGATTGCCGCCCTCGACATTCGTGCGCAGTGCTCGGGCTTCATCTACGGGCTCAGCACCGCCGACCAGTTCATCAAATCGGGGATGTACAAGAAGATCCTCTTGGTGGGGGCCGAGGTGCACAGTGTGGGACTCGATTTTACCACCCGGGGGCGCAACGTCAGTGTCATTTTCGGAGACGGGGCCGGGGCGGTGATCCTGGAGGCTACGGAGGATAAGGACCAGGCGGTGCTTTCCACCGTAATGCACAGCGACGGCACCTACGCCGAGAAACTCAGCTACATGTACCCGGGGGCCCACGGGGGCTACTTCATCGAGAAGTACGGCCTGGAGGGCTTCGACGTCGAGTACGACCTGGAAAACAACCAGTACGGCGGCGTTTTCTGGAATCAGGACATGCTTGACCAGGCCCGCGTATACCCCCACATGGAGGGGCAGGCGGTCTTTAAGATGGCGGTGCGCAAGTTCCCAGAGGTGATCATGGAGGCCCTCACCAAGGCTGGCCTGGGCATCGAGGACCTTAATTTACTTATTCCCCACCAGGCCAATCTGCGCATCAATCAATTTGTGGCCAATACCATGGGGCTCTGCGACCACCAGGTGTACAACAACATCATGCGGTACGGCAACACCACGGCGGCCTCGATCCCCCTGGCGCTCTCCGAGGCCCGCGATGAGGGCAAGGTGAAAAAGGGGGATGTCGTCACGCTGGCAGCATTTGGCGCAGGTTTCACCTGGGCGGCGGCGGTGCTGCGCTGGGGGAAGTAGCCGTAGCGACGGCTTGAGCCGCCAGGCTATCAGAGTACCTCGGCTACGGTAAAGATGCTACCGCCCACGAAGACGATATCCTTCTGTGAGGCCGCCTTTAGGGCCGCCCGGTACCCCTTCTGTACCGAACCGAACGTCTCCCCAATAAGGCGGTACTCCGCTGCCGCAGCCACCAGGTCCTCCGCCGCCAGCCCGCGCGGAATATCCGCCTTCACGAAGTAGTAGCTGGCATTCGTGGGGAAGAGGGGCAGTACGTGGTGTAGATCCTTGTCGTTCACCACCCCGAGTACAATGTGCTGGTGCCCCTTCCGGTAGGCATTCTGCTCGTTCAGCAGGGCAATCACCGGTCCGAGCCCCTCCCCATTATGGGCACTATCCGCGATGACCAGGGGGGTAGACCGCAACACCTGCCAGCGCCCAATGTAGTAGGTAAGCCCGTGCAGGTTTCCCCACGCCCGCCGAACGGCTTCGGGATCGAGGTCGAGGTAGTCGCGGTGATCCAGTTCGATCAGCGCGGCGATGGCCGTTCGGTGGTTCTCCACTACGTAGGGGCCATCGACCGATACGGCAATTGGGAACTCCAGCGGTGGGATGGCTTCCCCGGCAAACAAATGCTGCCGGCTGTAATCATCCTCCCGGGTGAAGTTGGCCCGGATACTGTACTCCTGGTCTGCGAAGTGGATAGGGGCACTGACCTCCCTGGCTTTCTTGCGGAATACCGGTTGCGTCTCGGCCTGGGTCAGACCAATCACTACCGGCCGCCCCGGCTTGATGATGCCCGCCTTTTCCCCGGCAATTTCGGGTAGGGTATCGCCGAGAAACTGCAGGTGATCGTAGCCAATGTTGGTGATTACACTTAGCACCGGGTCTACCACATTGGTGCTATCCAGCCGCCCGCCCAGTCCTACCTCCAGCACCACCCACTGCACCTGCGCCCCCGCAAAGTAGTCCAGGGCCATAGCCACCGTGATCTCGAAAAAGCTCGGCTCGATCCGCTCGATGGCCGGCTCGATCCGCTCTACGAAGTTCACCACCGCATCCGGTGGGATAAACTCCCCGTTGATCTTGATCCGCTCCCGAAAATCTTTGTAGTGTGGACTAGTGTATAATCCTACCCGGTTGCCGTGCGTCTGTAGGGCTGCGGCGATCAGGTGGCTCACCGTACCCTTGCCGTTCGTCCCGCCCACGTGCACGAAGCGCAGGCCCCGCTCCGGGTGCCCCAACTCCTCCAGCAGCAGGCGGATATTCGTGAGGTCCTTTTTCATGGCCACGTCGCCCTGCCGCTGGTACATGGGCAGGCGGGTGAGGAGGTAGTCGAGGGTCTCCGGGTACGTCATACCTTCGCAAGATGAGCAGAAAGGAGCAGATTATCAGTATGCTGGAGCAGTCGCCCAGGGACGCCTTCCTGCGCTTCGCACTGGCTAAAGAATGGGAGGGTAACGACCCGGCCGCCCTCAACATCTACCGCAGCCTCGTCAACGACCAGCCGGACTACATCGGCACCTACTACCACCTGGTAAGACGCTGGAACGGATGGAGCGGCCGCGGGAAGCCTGGCGGGTCTATACCGAGGGGATGGCGATCACCAAACGGCTCGGGGAGCAGCACGCGATGCGGGAGCTAGCCGGGGCGCGCATGGAGCTGGGGGACGAGGAAGACTTTACCTAGAGGCGGTACTTCTGGGGCTACGGTGAGCCGGGCGGTGGGTTCGTTGCGGGATACTAGCGTACCATCAGCCCGACCGTCGTCTAGGGGTGCGTAGGGGGCAATGCGGATCGTAGCGGGGGTAGCCGCGTCGAGTGGAAGCTCCTCCATCGACTGCGCACGCTGGGCCAGTACATCGCTGTCCGGGGTAGCCGGCAGGGCGGTCAGGGCGGCGTAGCCGGCCACGAGCAGAAGTACGGCGGCGATCATCCAGGGGCGGAGGCCGAATACGCGACCCCTACCCCGGCGGTCGAGGCGCTGCTCGATGCGGTCCCAGTTTTTGGGATCAGGACGGCGGCGCAGGCCCCGGGCGGTGCGGCGGAACTGACGGTCGAAGGTATCGGGACTAGACATGGTGGTGGTAGGGTTAGCGGGCGGGGTAGCCCAATTTTTCGAGTTGCTCGCGCAGGCGCTTCTTGGCCAGGATGAGCTGTGATTTACTGGTGTTGATGCTGATCTTGAGGAGCTCGGCGATCTCGCGGTGCTTGTAGCCCTCGATCACGTAGAGGTTGAAGACGGTGCGGTAGCCGGTTGGAAGTCCATCAAGCAGCCTGAGGATATCGCGCTCAGCTAATCGCTCGGCGGCGGCGGCCGGTACGCTATAGCTGGCGGGGTTCACCTCGGTAAGCTCGGCGGCCCGCTTCAGAGCGTGTTTTTTGCGCAGCAGCATCAGTGCCTCGTTGACCCACGATGCGGCGTATCCACCCCTCGAAGCTACCCGTATCGTTGAAGGTGTCGATCTTATCGAAGACCCGGAAAAAGGCGGTGACCAGTACATCGTCGGCGTCAGACTCCGCTGGCGGCAGTAAGCGGCGGGCTACCGCCCCCATCAGCGGGGCGTACTGCTCGTTAGACTGCGCGCTGGGCCCGTCGGTCGTTCGCTCTGCAGCCGGCGATGAGTTCCTGCTCCGTGGTCAAAGGGGGGTTAAAGATTGGTTCGGGACTTAAGATGCTCGGTTGCGGCTACTTTGGTGGGTGTGAAGGTGAACACCTCGGCGAAGTGCCGCTCCATGCGGGGTAACACCTCGGTGAGCTCCAGGGGTCTACCCAGCTCTACACTCATACTGGTCACGGCGCGATCGGCCTCGGCGATACCGCAGGGTACGATGTGATTGAAGTGGCTCAGATTGGGCCGTACGTTGAGGGCCAGTCCGTGCATGGTCGTCCAGCGGCTCAGGTGCACCCCGATGGCGCAGATCTTGCGGCGGGGCGGGCGGCGGGCGGGATCACCGGCCAGCCATACACCCGTGTAGCCTGGATCGCGCTGGCCCACGAGTCCGAAGTCGGCCAGCGTGCGGATCACCACCTCCTCCAGGCTGCGGACGTAGCGGTGCACGTCGTTGAAGAACTCGTCGAGGTCAAAGATGGGATAGGCGACAAGCTGGCCGGGGCCGTGGTAGGTGATGTCGCCGCCGCGGTTGATGCGGTGGAAGGCGATGCCCTGCTGGGCTAGTTGGGCTTCGGTGAGCAGCAGGTGGTCTACGGAGCCTGACTTGCCCAGGGTGTAGACGGGTGGGTGCTCGACGAAGAGTAGGTGGTGGTGTTGGGTTACAGCTTCTCCTCTGCGGGCGGCTAGCTTGCGGGCTACTACTTCTTGGTGTAGTTGGGTCTGTAGGTCCCAGGCTTGTTGGTAGGGGAGGTGGGTTAGGGGGTGGAGGTGGACAGCGGGCATGGAGAGGCGAATAGCAGCTTAGGTATACACTCGGCGGACGAACTTTTTAGAGCGCTGTGGGCGCTCTAAAAAGAATTACGCTACAGGTTAGGGATCGACGATACCTATGGTCATAACGATTTTGCCGACGTTGGCGTTGCTGGCCATGTAGCGGTGGGCATCGCCGACCTGCTCCCAGTCGTAAATGGTATCGACTACCGGTGCCAGGGTGCCATCGGCGAAGTGGGGCCAAATCTTGTCGCGGAAGTCGGCCGTGAGCTGCTGGCGGTAGTGGTCGGAGCGGCTGCGCATGGTGGTACCCGTAAGCTGAATACGCTTGCGCAAAAAGGGCGCCATGCTGAAGTCAGCCACGCGGGCACCCCCCAGGGCGGCCAGGCTAACGATGCGGGCGTCGGTGGCGCAGCAGGCCAGATTCTTGTTGAGGTAGGGCCCGCCCACGAAGTCAAGTACGATGTCTACGCCCTTGCCCTCGGTGAAGTCCAGCACCGCCTCGGCAAAGTCTCGCTGGTGGTAGTCGATACAGATGGCCGCGCCCAGCTCGAAGAGCCGCTCGTGCTTGTGCCCGCTGGCCGTGACGACAGGCAGGGCCCCGGCTAGCTTAGCCAGTTGGATAGCTGCCGTACCCACCCCGCTCGCCCCGGCGTGGATCAGCACCGTATCACCCGACTGCACCCGTCCGATCCAGTGGAGCGCCTGGAAGGCCGTCAGGAAGGCCTCCGGGATCGCTGCCGCCTTAGTGAAGGATAGCCGTTCGGGTAGCTTGAGGAGCATGCGGTAGTCCACCGCAATCTGTTGGGCGTAGCCGCCGCCGTTGACCAGGGCGCAGACATTATCTCCTACCTCAAAGCCCTTTGCTTCGGGGCCTACCTCCAGCACCGTCCCCGCCACTTCGAGGCCCAGAATGGGGCTAGCTCCCTCCGGTACCGGGTACCTGCCCTCTCGTTGTAGCAGGTCGGCGCGGTTCAGGGCGGTAGCGGCAATGTGTAACAGCACGTCCGGGGCCGCAGGTGCGGGCTCAGCTACGTCGGCCAGATGCAACTGGTGGGCATCCCCCGGCGTGTCGAATACGATAGCTTTCATCGGTCAGTTTTTACCCAGCGCAATGGCCCGGTCGAGGGCGGCACGCGCCCCGCTCTTGATGTCTTCGAATACGCTGGTGGCCGCAAAGGTGGTCATGGCCGCCTCCGTGGTCCCGCCCTTACTCGATACCCGGGCGATCCACTCGCGGCAACTGAGGTCGTTTTTCATCTGTAGCTCGACGGCCCCGCGGAACGTTTGGGCTACCAGCAGTTCGGCCTGACTTTCGTTGAAGCCCATCTCGGTAGCCGCCTCGATCATGGCCTCCATGAAGTAGAGCACGTAGGCCGGGCCGCTGCCGCTGATCGCGGTGGTCGCATCAATACTGTACTCGGTATCGACGTAGATGGCCTTACCGGTCGTATTGAGTAAGTTCTGCACGAGCACGAGCTCGATGCGGGTCACGGCCTCACTGGCGGTGTAGCTGGTCATACCCAGACCGATCTGCGCCGGTAGATTCGGCATGGCCCGGATCACCTTCTCCACCCCCAGTCCCTGCTGAATCGACGCGATGGTCACCCCGGCCATGATGGACAAGTACACCTGCTGCGGATCGGCGTGGGGCCGCAGACTCCGGAACAGCGCAGCGCTATCCTGCGGCTTTACGGCCAGGATGATTAAATCTGCGGCGGCCAGACAGTGTTCAGCACTAGTGTAAATAGTACCTAGCTCCTCGCGCCGCAGTTCCTCTGCTTTTTCTTCCTGGCGTTCCAGGATCATCAGGTCGTCCTGACGCACCAGGTGGGCCCGTAGCAAACTCCTGGCGTAGGTTTTGCCCATATTACCGCCGCCGATGACGAGGATTTTCATTGCTCAGTCTTTGGGTGCAAGGTAAGTAGATCGCCTTCGGCTCGTTAGACGCTGCGCCTTAGACCTCCCTTCGGTCGGGTAGATCGCCTTCGGCCCGTTAGACCCCTTCGGGGGTAGACCGCTGCGCGGTAGTATGGCCCGCTCCCAAAAACCTCAACGACGCAACAACCCCTCCCCCCTCACCAGTGTATCTATTGTAACAACACGAAAGCCCTACATGCCTACCCTAGAACAAGAAATCCAGCAGACTACCTTTACCTCACCGGCGCACCGGACGCAGTTGAATATTCTTTATACGGCGGGGTGGATCAACCAGCAGACGATGCAGGCGCTACGGCCCTTTGGGCTGAGTATTCAGCAGTTTAATATCCTGCGGATCCTGCGGGGCAGAAAGGGGGAGCCGGCAACGGTAAAACTGCTGACCGAGCGGATGCTGGACAAGATGAGTAACGCCAGCCGCCTGGTGGACAAACTGAAAGAAAAGGGCTACGTAAAGCGGCAGGAGTGCGAGACCGATCGCCGCCGCGTAGATATCATAATTACTGAGAAGGGACTCGATATCGTGGGCCAGGCCAGTGAGGCGATGGAGCGTGACGTGATACACCGCTTCAGTCACCTAGAACCCGAGGAATTCGACCGCTTGTCGGAGTTGCTAGACCGGCTGAGGGGATGAACTTGCCGATATGCTAGTACTAAGCTTTGGGGTGGTAAATCGCCAGAAAAGCAGTTTCATTTGAACCGAATAGTCTAGTACCTTGGCTGGACTAATCCAGTACTTAATACACTACTAGCTATGGGACTACGTCTACACCTCCTGCTGTTGCTCTGCTGCGTCACTGGCCTTACGCTATCGGCACAACTCTCTTCCTCCGGCCCCCGCACCATCACCGGTACGGTGAGCGACGATACGGGTGAACCGCTGCCGGGCGCGTACATCACCGTAAAGGGTTCTACGTTAGGGACGACGACAGATGTAGAAGGAGAATACACCATCTCCCTACCCGGGGCAGCCAATACCCTGGTGTTCTCCTTTCTGGGCTTTGGGACCATTGAAGTACTGGTAGGAGAAAGTGACCAAATCGACGCCGTGCTCTCCGCCGGTACCGTGCTGGATGAGATCGTGCTGGTGGGTTCGCGCTCGGCGGGTCGCACCAAACTAACGACCCCCGTACCCGTCGATATCGTGGACGTGACCGAGGTAGCCTCCGCCTCCGCCCAGACCAATGTGAACCAACTGCTGAACTACGTGGCACCGAGCTTCAGCTCCAACACCCAGACGATTTCTGACGGAACGGACCACATCGACCCGGCCTCGCTGCGTGGCCTGGGGCCCGATCAGGTGCTGGTGCTCATCAACGGCAAGCGCCGGCACAATACCTCACTGGTGAACGTAAACGGTACCTTCGGGCGGGGTAACGTAGGCACGGACCTGAACTCCATCCCGGTGGCGGCCATCGACCGCATCGAGATTTTGCGTGACGGGGCCTCGGCCCAGTACGGCTCGGATGCGATTGCCGGGGTGATCAATATCATTCTGAAGGAATCGGCCGGGCTCCGGCTGAACGCCGAAACCGGGGCCTACGTCAGTTCCGAGATCCCTGACTACCAGGGCAGTACCGACGGAGAGTTCAACCAGATCAGTGCTAACTACGGCATCCAGCTCAACGAAAACGGTGGGGTGCTCAACTTCACCGGGGTGTTCGACGACCGCAACTTCACCAACCGCATGCAGGAGTTCACGGGTAGCATCTTCAGCGGGTACAATAATCCGGACTACGATGGTGATCCGAGCGATGACATCACCGAGTCGGAGCTGGCCCGCCTTGGTCTGCAGCGCAGCGATTTCAATATGCGCGTCGGCCAGTCCGCGCTACGCAACGGTGGGGCGATGTATAACTTTAAGCTGCCCGTAGCGGCCGCCACCGAGATTTACAGCTTCGGCGGCCTAAACTACCGCCGCGGCAACGCCACCGGTTTTTACCGCCTGCCGAACCAGGAGCGTACGGTCACGGATATCTACCCCAACGGTTTCCTGCCGGCCATCAACTCCAACATCAACGACGCCAGTGTGGCCGTGGGTATCCTTAGCGTGTACAACAAGTGGGAGGTCGACTTCTCGAACGTCTACGGCCGCAATAGCTTCGGCTACCTGATCGATAATACCCTCAACGCCAGCTTGGGCTCAGCCAGTCCGACCTCCTTCGATGCCGGTGGCTTCAGCTTCGCGCAGAATACCTCCAACCTGGACATTCGCCGTTACTTCGATGATGCCCTTAGTGGGCTCAACATCGCCTTCGGGGCCGAGTACCGCCTGGAGAACTACCGCATCACGGCCGGCGAGGAGGGGAGCTACACCGACTACGGGGCAGCTAGCGAGTTCATCAGCCGGGGGGGTGATACCATCGTGATCCGCGATGGGTCGGGACCCATCAGTACGGTGTTCGATCCGCTGGGGCGTAGCCGTCCGGGCGGCGCGCAGGTCTTTCCCGGCTTCCGACCCGACAATGAAGTCGATGCCTACCGCAATAGCGTAGGTGTGTACGGCGACATTGAGGCCGATCTGACCGAGCGCTTTCTGCTGGGGGCCGCCGTGCGCTTTGAGAACTACTCCGATTTCGGCTCCACGGTCAACGGTAAACTCACCGCCCGCATCAACCTCAGCGAGAACTGGACGCTGCGCGGCGGGGCCAGCACCGGCTTCCGGGCCCCGAGTCTGCACCAGCTTAATTTCAACTCGACCTCTACCCTGTTCGTAGATGGTGTGCCCTTCGAAGTCGGCGTATTCAGTAACGATAGCCGGCCGGCCCAACTGCTCGGCATCCCGCAGCTCAAGCAGGAACGCAGTGTCAACTACAGCGCCGGCTTCACCGGTCGCATCCCAGACGCAAATTTGAGCATCACCATCGACGGCTACCTGATCGACATCAACGATCGCGTGGTGCTCACCGGACAGTTCCAGGGGGGCGATGCTACACCTCAGTTGCAGGAGATTAGTCGCCTCCTGCAACAGGCCAACGCCAACCGCGCCGCCTTCTTCGCCAACGCCATCGACAGCCGTACCCGTGGTATCGACGTGGTAGTGACCCACAATGCCCGCCTCGGAAATAATACCCTACGTACCTCGCTGGCCGCCACCTTTGCCAAAACCACCCTAGAAGAAGTCAACACCAGCTCCGTACTGGAGGGCTTCGAGGACACCTACTTCGACCGCACGAGCCAGATCTTTCTGGAGTCCGCCGTACCGCGCACCAAGGCCAACCTAACCTTCAACTACGACCTGAACAAGTTCACCATCTTTCTGCGCAACGTCTACTTCGGTCCCGTGGATGAGGCCACCAACAGCCTTGCCAACGACCAGGTGTTTTCCGGTAAGGTGATCACCGACCTGAGCTTCGGCTACAACATCAGCGAGCGGCTGGGCCTGACCGTCGGTTCTAACAACCTCCTGGACATCTACCCCGATCTGAACTCGCCGGAGAATCAGAGTGACGGGCGCTTCCTGTACAGTCGTCGCTCGCAGCAGTTTGGAGCTAATGGGCGGTATCTTTTTGCTCGGGTACGCTTTAGCCTTTAAGGTGCGGGGGGCAGTACAATGCGGTCTCCGACCGCGCCAGAAAAATGCAGCCTCCGGCTGCGCTGGTAGCTCGCGTATTGTACTTTTCGTACTTCTCTGCACCTGCGTCCCCGCCCTCCTCACCGCCCAGCTCCGGCTAGCCATCAGCGCCGACGGCAGCCACATCGTAAACGTCAGCCAGGACGACGCCCCCTTCTTCTACCTCGGCGATACCGCTTGGGAACTGCTACACCGTGCGGATGAAGCCGAGACACGGATGTACCTCAAAGACCGACAGGCTAAGGGCTTTAATGTCATCCAAACCGTAGTCCTGGCCGAGCTGGATGGCTTGACCACACCGAACGCCAATGGGGACTTGGCGCTCATTAACCTCGACCCCACCGACTGGAACGAACCCTACTTCGCCCACGTAGACCGGGTAGCGGAGCTAGCCGATAGCCTCGGCATTTTCCTGGGTCTGCTACCTACCTGGGGTGATAAATTCAATAAGAAGTGGGGAGTAGGACCGGAAGTATTCACGCCGGAAAATGCGGAAGTATACGGTCGTATGCTAGGCGAGCGCTACGGCGACCACAACGTGATCTGGATACTGGGCGGCGACCGCAACCCAGAAAATGAGGAAGATTTTGCCATCGTCCGGGCCATGGCTGCTGGGCTGCGGGAGGCCGTCGGCACCACACAACTAATTACCTACCACCCCCAGGGCGGCTACCGCTCCTCCCAGTTTTTTGCCGACGACGAATGGATCGACTTCCACATGTTTCAGTCCGGCCACGGCAGCCTAAACGACAAGCAGAACTACGACTTTCCCCGTGATGTAAACCGGGAGGCCCCCGGCAAACCGGTCGTAAATGGCGAGCCCGCTTACGAGGACCACCCCATCAACTGGCGGCCGGTCAACGGCTGGTTCGATGACTTCGACGCCCGGCAGGCGGCCTGGTGGAGCGTGCTTTCGGGCACGGATGGCCACACCTTCGGCAACCACAACATCTGGCAAATGTGGCAACCGGGGCGGGAGCCCATTAGCAGTGCCCGTACCCCCTGGAAGGAGGCTGTGCACTACCCCGGGGCGGCGCAGATGGGGCACCTGCGGCGGTTGATGGAGTCGCTGCCGTACTACGATCTGGAGGTAGATTGGGATTTTCTGACCGCCGGGCCGAATAGCAGTGGGCGGGAGACGGTGGTGGCACGGACGCCTGTCCGCGACTTAGTGATGGCCTATACACCTTACGGAGATGAGTTACGGATGCCTAGCGACCGCATGCATCCAAACAGTGTCTTCACCTGGTATAATCCTCGGTCTGGTGAGCGCGTCCCGTTTAAACCCCAGTCAGTTGGTAGCGAGCTTGTGTTTGATCCGCCCTTAGATCCTCAGCGTGGAAATGATTGGGTACTCATCGGTCAGCGGTTTTACGACTGAGTTTGGACTTGTACTACCCAGCTGTGGTTGGTAGCAGATCGAGTACAGCTACCTGCCCGGCAAAAGGACTACTAAAGGTCTCCGACGGACTGTAGTGAGTAAATTGCTTATAGACACCACTCATCCTATCTGGTGACAGGTAGACCTCGACCTGTTGCTCCTTAACGTTCACGATCCAATACTCCACTATCCCGGCTAGGGCATACGCCGCCTGCTTCGAAGTGCGATCCATTTTGACGGTACTATCCGCCACCTCAATAACTACTTTGACGTCGTTGGGCCCAGGGTGGTTAGTAAGGTAAAAGTCATCGCGAAACTCTGCGATGATACAATCGGGCTCCGGCATAGAATCATTCAATAGAACAACTGAATTTTCCGTTCGTATTTCGTAGTTCGGAAAGCGTCTGGAAAAGTAGCGCTTTGTTTTAGAGACACAGGCAGCGTGTGGACTGTGAATGGATATTTTACTGATACTTGTTCCGAAAAAAAGTTCTACCCGATCTTCCTCCCCTAGCGTACCATTAAGAATAGCCGCTTGGTAGCGTTCGATGGACCAGTAGAATTTTCTACCCGACCTAAGAAGATCAAGCTCTACCTCATAGGTAAATAGCTCCGCTACGGCAGTCATACCAAATTCATTTCAGTTCTAACAAGCGATTCACAACTCACGGTTGCCATCTAACCCCAGAATCCGCTGATTAGCCGCCGCATCCGTCCCCGCATCCGCAAAGTCATCAAAGGCCCGGTCGGTCACCTGGATGATGTGCTCGGCAATAAAGGGTGCCCCCTCGGCCGCCCCCTGATCACTGCTCTTGATGGCACACTCCCACTCCAGCACGGCCCAGCTGTCGTAGTCGTACTGGCTCAACTTAGAGAAAATGCCCTTGAAGTCAACCTGCCCGTCGCCCAGACTACGGAAGCGGCCAGCCCGGTCGACCCAGCCCTGGTAACCGCCGTACACTCCCTGCTTGCCGGTAGGGTTAAACTCGGCATCCTTCACGTGGAAGGCACAGATGCGGTCGTGGTAGAGGTCGATAAACTCTAGGTAATCCAGCTGCTGCAGCACGAAGTGACTCGGGTCGTAGTTGATCTGCGCCCGCGGGTGGCCGTCCAGGTAGTCGACGAACATTTCGAAGCTGATGCCATCGTGCAGGTCCTCGCCGGGGTGCAGCTCGTAGCCCACGTCCACGCCCACCTCATCGAAGGCATCCAGGATGGGTTTCCACCGCTTAGCTAGCTCGGTGAAGGCCTGCTCGACCAGTCCGGCCGGCCGCTGCGGCCAGGGGTACACGAAGGGCCACAGCAGGGCCCCGCTAAAACTGGGGTGGGCGGTGAGTCCCATATTTGCACTCGCCCTGGCGTTGAGCAGCATCTGCTGGGTGCCCCACTCCATTTTCGCCTTCCGGTTGTTGTTGGCCTCCTTCGGGGCGAAGGCATTATACATTGTATCGTAGGCCGGGTGCACGGCCACCATTTGCCCCTGTAGGTGGCTGGCTAGCTCAGTGATTTCCAGCCCGTGCTCACCGACCCGCCCCTTGAGCTCGTCGCAGTAGGTCTTGCTCTCGGCGGCTTTTTCCAGGTCGATCAGGCGGCTGTCCCAGGTAGGGATCTGCACACCCTTATAGCCCAGTCCGGCCATGTAGCCGCAGATGTCATCAAGGTTATTGAAGGGGGGCTCGTCGCCCATGAACTGAGCGAGGAAGATGGCGGGGCCTTTGATGGTGGTCATGTGGATTTACGATTTACGATGTTTGATGTACGATGTGGCTACCGCTGTTGCAGGCGCTACGTGCGTGGTAGGCGGGCGGGGCCGCGGGTGCAAGGAACGTTGCGCGCGCCACCGGGGCTAACATAGGCAAAATCACCTGTACCTACTTACCATACCGTTCTCCAGTAGCACTTACCTTCCCCCCTCGCACTTCACCTCCCACGAGCGAAGTGAGCTGCCCCATAACCGCCGAAGGCAGCAGCGCAGCTAATCGTACGTCGTAAATCCCAAATCCCCATGACCGCCGCCGACCTCCAAGCTACCGAATACGCCGAATTCTACGCCGGCTACGTCAGCCTGGTACCGCTCACCATCAGCCTACGCACCGCCCTCGACGATAGCGAAGCCCTCCTTACGGACTACCTCAGTAGCGTACCGGACGAGCGGGTCGATTTCGCCTACGCCCCCGGCAAGTGGTCCGTGAAACAGGCCCTGCAACACCTACTTGATAGCGAACGCATCTTTGCCTACCGCACCCTACGCCTCGGCCGGCACGATGCCACGCCGCTGCCGGGCTTCGAGCAAAATGATTACGTCCTGAACGCGGAGCTAAGCTCCCGGGAATTCGGCCGGATGGTGGAGGAGTTTCGCACCGTCCGCAAGAGCACGATATCGCTGGTGAGTGGACTAAGTGACGAGAACCTACACTTTCGCGGTACGGTAAGCGGACACACCATGTCGTGCCGGGCCATGGCCTTCATCCTCTGCGGTCATACCTACCACCACCATACGATTTATCGCGAACGCTACGGCCTTTAGGTACCGAAGCTCCCAACCGGCACGTTAGCACCTCCATATCCCCCTCCGCCTTGGTTCGTTTTCTTACCTGCACCCTGTTGCTACTCTTAGTGGGCCATCTCCACGCCGTTGACCTCACCGGCCGCCTGCGTATGCTGTATCCCGGCGAAAGCCCAGCGGCCGTCCAGCAGCGGCAGTATCTGGGCAAGCAACTGGAAAATCTGTTCGTCCGCCTCAACCACTACGACCGGGTCAACCGGCGCTCCCGCCGTAAGCAAATCGAGCGCATCGAGCAACGCTGCCGCCGCGAACTGCTGCTGCACTATGACCCCAGCGCCGAGCTGACCGACGCCTTCCGCGACGGCCGCTACAACGATGCCACCGCCGCCCTGCTTTACGGCCTGGCCCTGGAAAAGTATAACATCCCGTACGAGGGCCGCGTGGATCACTGGGAGAGCTACCTCATCGTAGACCCCCAGGGCAAAAGACCCGTCCGCCTGTACGCCCCGGCAGTACGCCCCCGCACCACGGCGGCCGAGCGAAGCTACCGGCGGGAATACCTGGCCCTGGTACGCAGTACGCTCGACGAAGACCTCACCACCCTGAGCCCCACGGCCGCCGACCGGCTCTACCAACAGTACTACTACGCGCCGGATCAGCGCCTAAACTTTCGCGAGCTCTCGGCCTACGCCCAGTTTCGCCGCGCTCAGCGAGCCTTCGCCGGTAGGGACTACCCGGCTACGCTGGCTTACCTCACCGAGGCCCGAGTCCTAGACGAGCGCCCCGCCTTCCGCCTCTACCAACGGGCCGTCGCGCTACAGCAGGCCAGTCTCACCGTACCCAACGAAGAAGCCGTGGTGAAAGAACTCTTCGTACAGTGGCGGGAAGACCCCGGCAGTCAGTATCTCCCGGCCCGCCTCCTGCGGTACTTCGACGCACAGCAACAACTGCTACTGACACGGGGAGAGGCGGAAGGTGCCCTCGACCTGCTCAACCGCTACTGCACCCGCGCACCCGCCCACACCCCCGACTGGTGCGCGGAGCTGGGCATGCTACAGAGTCTGCGGCTACTGGCGTACTACCAGGCGCGCGGCGAAAACGTGCAGGCCCTGCACCTGGCCGAGTCACTCCTGAATGCCCACCCCGAGGATACCCGACTGCAGGGCTACGTGGCCGAGCTCACACTGGTCAACCTGCGCCAGACCTATCCCGATGCGCAGGAACTGGTGGACCAGGCCAAACTAGCCGCCCGCCGCTATCCTTTTTTGCTGAAGCACGACCGCTACGCCGATATTGTACTGCGGCAGACCGCCCTACGGGTGCGGGACCTGTTCGCCGCCGAAAACGAGACCGCCGGACTGCTAGAACTAGCCCACTTTCGTGAGCAGCTCACAGAGATTCCGAATGGCTACGACCGGACCCTATGGACGCTGACGGCCTTCGTGGCAGCTAGCAATTACTACTTCGCGGAGGAAGACTATGCGCCGGCGCGCGCCTACATCGAGGAGGCGCTGCGGTACGACCCCGCTAACGACTTTCTACTCCACCAGCAGGACCTGCTGGCGCGCTACTGAGTAGCTCCTGCACCGAACGATCGAAGCTCTCGACGAACTCGCCGTACTTCGAGGTGGCCGGTCCGTTGAAGCCGGTGTGAATGCGGCGTACCTGGTTGTCGCGGTCCACGAAGAGCATGGTGGGGTAGCTAATCACTTGGGAGAGCATGGGCAGGGCACGCCCCGCTTCGTTTTTGTCGTTGCTGCCGGCCAGTAGGATGGGCCAATCCACCCCCTGGTTTTCCCGGTAGCGGCGGATGGCGGCACGGCTGCGGTCGTCATCGGCGCCGTAGCGTTCGAAGGCTAGGGCGATTACTTGTAGGTCCTCGGTGTCGTGGGTGGCCAGGTACTCCTGTAGGAAGTTGGTCTCGTCGCGGCAGTTGGGGCACCAGGTGCCGAAAAGCTGGATGAGTTTTGGTCCCTTGATGTCGCTCAGCCGCACCGTATCACCCTCAGCGGTAGGAAAGGCAAAAGCCAGGGGGACGTCGTCACGTAGCCGGGTCAGCGCATCGGGATCCGTAAGCTCGGCAGTATCATCGCGCGTGGCCGTCCAGTCAGTGATGTAGTGGCGGCCGCTGCGAAAGGTGCCCGTGAGGCTGCCATCGTCCTTGATCAGGGCCTCGAAGAGGAAGGCATGGCTACCGTCGAACACGCTGAGGTACAGCTTATGGCCCTGCACGGTACCCTCCAGGTAGCGGTAGTCGCCGGTCTCGGTGCGGAAGGTGCCGGTGAGGTGGTTGCCTTCCTGTTTGAACTCAGCTACGCCCGGATAGGGATCTTCGGTGGCGTCGCCGGCGAAGGTCACCGCCCAGGTGCCGGTCACGTCGGCGGCCGGCTCCTTCTGTAGGGGGGTGAAGCGGAAGTCCTTACCGAAGTAGGCCTTGAAGGGGATCACGTAGTTGTCGCGGTAGTGTACCACCCACACCCCCTCGATCACATTCTCCTCGTGGTAGGCGCTGATGTGGGTATCGTAGACCGGGAAGTCGATGCGCAGCGTATCGCGGCCCGCCTGCTGGTCGCGCCCGGCGGTGATGTTTTCAGCCGGCACCAGAATGCTTTCTTCCCCGTTGTGGATCACGAGGTGAAAGGCCGTATCGCTATCGTACACCACGTCGAAGGTGAAGGGTAGCTGCCCCTGCGTCACCTCATCGAACTCCAGATTGACCTTTTCGGGGATGGGGGCGCCCTTGGGGTTGGGTACGATGGGGTTATACTCCAGTTCGAGCACGCCGCGGTAGGGCCCGGGGGGCAGAAACTGGTAGCGCTGCTGCACGAACACGCAGGCGGTGCCCAGCAGTACGAGCAGGAGGGCGCTACACGCAGGTGCAACGAAGGGGCGAAGGGCGGGCATGGCGGGGGGTTCGGTTTTGAGCTAAGACAACGCTTTTCGGTGGGGGTAGTTGGTGATGTGGGGGCGGGGCCGTACTTTTGCGTCCGTTTCCGGGTCTCGTAGTACAACGGATAGTATACAGGTTTCCGAAGCCTGCGATGATGGTTCGATTCCATCCGAGACCACCTTTTTAAATGCCGCTCACCGGAATCCTTCCCCCCTTATTCTTCAGCCTAGCCTTCCTACTGCCGGCCTGGTGGCTGTACCGGACCGGAAGGCGCGCCATCAGTATCGCACCGGCGTGTACCGCCCTCCTGCTTGCGGGGACTACGGTGGCCATCTACGTGAATGAGGTGCGACACACCCAGGCCCGCTACGATTTGGACCTGCTGCTCGAAAATCTTTCGGAAGACGAACTCTATACGACTACGGCGCTGCGGGACGAGCGGGAGACCCTGTTTCTATTTTCCGCCGCCAGTCAGGCGCTGTACCGGGGGCTGGACTATGCTCCGGAGCGTAAAGGGACCATCGACTCGGTGCTGCTGCGCATGGCCGACTGGACGCGCCGGGCCAGCAACCTGCCGCAGTGGAATGCCGGCACGGACTGGGACCGCTCGGTCTTCTTTTTGGCTCACGCCGGGGCCGTGCTGGGGCACTACCAACTGGCTACCAACGACGAGCGGTACGCACCCTACTTCCGGCGCATCGGGGACTACCTGGGCCAGCGGATGGTGCGAGGGCACTACAAGCACCTGGGGAGTAGCGGCGATGAGAGTCTGCTACGGCCGGCGGATAATGCGGCGGCGATCTACGTGCTTACCCTCTTCGATGCCTACTACGGGGAGGCTTATGCAGAGGTTACCCGGCGGGAGTGGACGGACTATATCCAAAAAGAGCTCTACTACGCCGAAAGCCGGCTGCCGTGTGCGGCCTTTAACGTGACCAACCGCTGTAGCCTGGAGCCTAGCGCGGTGGCCAGCGGACTCTACATCGCCTACCGGGCGGCATCGGCTCCGGAGGGGGAGGTACGGGACGATATTCCCTACCGGGAGTGGCTGCACTACTTCAAGCGATTTAGCGGTAGTCCGTTCAGTCTATCGATCCGGCCCAATATGCGGCGAGGGGAGGTGGCCCGGCTGTGTAATGCGGGGGTGGCACCGCTGGACTGTGGCTGGTACGAGGACGCGGTGGGGCTGTGGGCGGCGGCCGAATACCGGGGGGGCTATACCTACTTTCGGCTGTTTGCCGGGGCGGTGTTTGAGCGGTGGTTCGGGGGCCGACCGGACTTCGGGGCGCTACGGCCGGCGCTACGGGTCAAGGCGCTGACGGTGGTGGCGCTACGCTGCATCGGGGAGGGGACCGTGCGGGTGGGGTGAACCAAAATCCGGCCAGTTGCTTTCGTAGCTAACACTGACCGTACGACCCCAAATTTATTTTGTATGCCCAACGATTTCGACGTCATCATCATCGGCTCCGGTGCCGGTGGGGGTACCATTGCCTACACCCTGGCCGATACCGGCAAGAAAATCCTCATTCTGGAACAGGGCTCCTTCCTGCCGCGCGAGAAACGCAATTGGGACCCAGTCTTCATTTTTGGTGAGGACGGCTATAAGGCCAAGGTCAAGTGGGAGGGACCGGACGGCGAAACGGTCAACCCGGTGTTGTACCACCGCGTGGGCGGCAACACCAAGATGTACGGCGCCCTGCTACACCGGCAGCGGCCGGAGGACTTTCAGGACCAGCACCACAAGGGTGGGCTGAGTCCGGGCTGGCCGGTGAGCTACGACGAGTTCGAGTCCTACTACATGATGGCCGAGCACGTGATGAAGATCCACGGCAACCGGGGCGAGGACCCCTCGGCGGGCTGGTCCAGCGGGCCCTTTCCCTTCAAGGCCTTTCCGCACGAGCGGCGGATTCAGGAGGTTTCGGATGCCTTTGCCGAACTGGGGCTACACCCCCACCATTCCAACCTGGCGCTCAACCGTGACATTGACGAGCCCTGGCGGCGGCCCTGTATCGCCTGCAACACCTGCGATCCGTTCCCCTGCATGCTGCACGCGAAGTCGGATGCCGAGACCGCCCTGGTGCGGCCGGCCCTGGAGCACGACAACGTGACCCTGTGGACCGGGGCCTACGTCGATAAGCTGATCGAGGAAGGGGGCAAGATCGTCCGCATTGAGGGCACCCGCGACGGGGAACCGATGCGCCTGAGCGCCGATCTGGTGGTGGTATCCTGTGGAGCCATCAATACCGCGGCCCTGCTACTGCGCTCGCGGGTGGCCAACTCCTCCGATCAGGTGGGGCGCAACTTTACCAAGCACAACCAGAGCGGCATCTCGGCCATGGACTACACCAACGAGAACGACACCGTGTTTCAGAAGACACTAGGCGTGCACGACTTCTACAACGGGGGACCCGGCATGCCCTACCCTCTCGGTACGGTACAGCTAACGGGTAAGGCGCACTGGACGCGCATCATGGGTGACTACGCCAGTCAGGACATCAGGGAGGACCGGGCCAAGGAGGTGCAGAAGTACGCCGTGGACTTCTGGTTCACCAGCGAGGACCTGCCGGATAACCACAACCGCATCGAGTGGACGGACCGGGGCATTAAGTTCAACTACCGGCCCAACAACCGCGAGAGCCACTTTGAGTTTCTCGATTTCTTTCAGGAGAAGTACCTCGAACCCCAGGGCTTTACGGACTTTATGCGCTCCACCAAGGGGCTGGAATTTACCTGGCACCAGGCGGGTACCGCTCAGTTCGGTACCGATCAGAAAAAGAGCGTACTGGACATTAATTGCAAGGCCTGGGATCTGGATAACCTCTACGTCGTGGATGCCAGTTTCCAGCCTAGCCAGGGGGCAACTAATCCGACGCTGACCATCATCGCCAACGCGATTCGGGTGGGTGAGCACTTGCGCAAGGACTGGTTCAACGATGGGGGCGTGAGCATGGATGATTACCCGCTCTCGGACGGCTACATGGCCGATAGTGCCGCGGCGGAGATCGTGGACGGTACGTATGCTGCCGGCGACGCCGAAAGTTGGGGGGCGTAGCAGGCAGTAAAGACCAAAGCGGGGGTGGAAGCGTTATTGGCCAGCGGCCTATCTTGCCGCCCCTTATCCGCTGCCACTATGACATTCACCCGCTTTCTGCTGCCCGGACTCTGTTTTTTCGTCTCCCTGAGCGTTTCGGCCCAGGCCACCACGGTATACACCGAGGCCTGGCGGACCTTTAAGGAGGCCGAGGATCACCGGCAGAAAAATGTGCTGGAAAAAGCCCAGCGGGAGTACGCCGAGGTCGTGGATATGCTGCTGCCCGTGCACCAGCCCGAGGCGGAACTGCTACGGATGCAGGCCGAGCTCAATGTGGCCAAAATTGCCGTGCGGTTGGGCAAAAGCGACGGGGAGAAACTGATCCTGGACTTCGTACGCCGCTACCAGCCCGACCCCATTGCCAACACCGCCCTGCTGGAAATCGCCCAGTACTACTTCGACCAGAACGAGCTGGATAAGGCGGTGGAGTACTACCTGCTGGTACCCCGGGACATGATGAGTGCCGAGGAGCAGGCGGAGGTGAACTTTCGACTGGGATACGCTTACTTCGTACAAAAGGATTTTGAAGAGGCCCAGCGCTACTTTCAGTTCAGCAAGAGTACGCAGGGTGAGTTTTACTACCCCACGAACTACTACCTGGGCATCATTCAGTTCTTCGAGGGCAACTATGACCTGGCGCTGGAGCAATTCCGGATCGCGGAGCAGGATCCGCAGTATAAAGGCTACATCCCCTATTACATCGCCCAGATCTACTTCGCGCAGCGCCGCTACGAGGAGCTGATCGCTTATGCCGCCCCATTGGTGGAGTCTGGTGGAGCTAGCCTGAAGAACCGCAAGGAACTGGAGCAGCTGCTCGGCCAGGCCTACTTCGAGCAGGCCAACTACACCGCCGCGCTGCCCCTACTGGAAAATTACGCCAAGGGCAACCGTAAGCTGCGCGAGGAAGAGCTTTTCCAGCTTGGCTTTGCCCGCTACCAGACGAAGGACTACCCCGGGGCCAGCGAGGCCTTCCGGGAGGTGAGCGGCCAGGAGACCGCCGTGGGCCAGAGTGCTAACTTCTACCTGGGGGATATTGCCCTGCGCCAGGGCGATGGCGTAGGTGCTCGCTCGGCATTTGCCGCGGCCAGTCGGCAGCCCTTCGACCCCGAGGTACAGCAGGAGGCCCTGTTCAACTACGCCAAACTGAGCTACGAGCTAGGGTACCCGGCCGATGCAATCACGGCCATCCAGCAGCTGCCGGCCGACTCCAAGTTTTACGGTCAGGGACAGGAGCTGCTCGGAGACGTGTTCACCACTACGCAGGACTACCAGCGAGCCCTCGACATCCTGGAGGCCATGACCGCCCGCTCGCCGCAGCTCGATGAGGCTTACCAACGCGCGGCCTTCCTGCGCGGCGTGGAGCTGCTCGGACAGGGTGATATGGTGCAGAGCAAAGCCCTGCTGGAAAAAAGTCTGCAGCGCCCGGTCAATGCTTCCTACCGGGCCCAGGCCCTCTACTGGCTCGCCGACCTGGCCAACCGCCAGGGGGACTACGCTACCTCCATCGAGCTGACCGATCAGTTCCTGGCACTAGCTAAGTCGACCGAGGGACTGCCCCCCCAGGCCTCACTCTACACCGGCAACTACCTACAGGGGTACAACTACCTGAAGCAGGACAACTACGCCAATGCCCTGACCTACTTCACCAGTACCGTGGAGGGAATCGAGCGTAACCTGCCCTACATCACCGATACCGACGTGCGCGAGCGGGTGCTGGGCGATGCCGTGCTCCGGGCCGGCGATGCTTATTTCGCCCGCAACCAGTACGATCTGGCCGCCCGCTACTACGACAACGCCATTCAGCGGCAGTCCGTAGGCTTTGTGTACGCGCTGTACCAAAAGGCGCTCATCGAGGGCCTACGTGGACGGAGCGCCGAAAAGCTCCTCGCCCTCGAGCAGTTGGTGCAGAACTACCCCAACAGCCAGTTTGCCGACGACGCCCTCTACCAGCTCGCCCTCACCTACCAGGAGCTCAATCGGCCCCAGCAGGCCCTGGAACCGCTGCGCAAGATCATCAGCCAGTACAAGGTCAATTCTCCCCTAGTCAACCAGAGTCTGCTGCAACTGGGGCTCATCAGCTACAACCTCGGCAACAGCGAGGCGGCCATCAACTACTACAAGCAGGTCTTTGCCTCTAACCCCAGCCCCGGCGAGGCTACCCGCGCCCGCGATGCGCTGCGCGAGATTTACGTCGACGATATGGGGCAGGCCGATCTGTTTTTCCAGTTCTTCGAAACCCTGCCCGGCCAGGAGATCACCACCGATGCTCGCGATAGCATCAGCTTCCGCGCCGCGGTGAGCCAGTACGAAAACGGTAACTACGAACGGGCGGTGACGGGCCTGACCGAGTACCTACGGCAGTATCCCCAGAGTCCGAATACCCTGCCCGGCGTGTTCTACCGCGGCGATAGCTACGTAGCCCTGCGCCGCTACAACGATGCCCTGCCCGACTACGAGGCCGTGATCAATGCCGGCCCGAGCCGCTTCTACCTCCCGGCGCTGAAGAAGGCGAGTTTGATCGCCTACAACAGCGTGCAGGACTTCCAGAAATCCTTCCGCCTCTACACCCTGCTGGAGGCCGCGGCCGATAACGAGACGGTGCGCTTTGACGCCCAGGTCGGTGCCCTACAGTCCGCCTACCGCCTCAATGATACCCGCGCCACCGAGGACTACGCCGCCAAGGTAGCCGGTAACCCCAACGCTACGGCTGCCCAGCGCACCATCGCCAACTTCTACCTGGGCAAGATCGCCTACGACCGCAAGGACCTGGTGCGCGCCCTCCCCTACTTCGACCAGGTCATCGCGAACAGCGACGATGAGCGTACGGCCGAGGCCCGCTACCTGCGCGCCAGTGCCGTGTACCAGCAGGGTGACCTCGACCGCGCCCAGCAGCTCGCTCTGGAGGCTAACCGCGAAAGCTCGGGCTATCCCTACTGGGTAGCGAAGACGGTCATCCTACTTTCCGACGTGCTCCGGGATAAAAAAGACCTCTACAACGCCCGCGCTGCCCTCGAGGCCCTGCTCGAAAACTACTCCGAGGATGCCACCCTAGTCGCCGAGGCCCGGCAGAAACTCGCGCAGGTGGAGGCCGAAATCCAGGCCGGTAGTCGCCTCAACACCCAACCCACCGATCCCGCCCGCCTCGAACTCGACAATAGTGGAAACTAAGCTCAGCATGCCCTCTATCCTTCTTCGCTTTCTCGTGGGCCTCTGCCTGCTACTCTGCCCCGCCGCCGCCCTACTCGCCCAGGACAACCCTCCCAACCTCGAGGACAACAGCGTCACCGTAGTGACTAACTTCGAGGCCCGCCTCACCGATGCCGAGCGCGTGCTGGTCAACCCCGTGCCCCCGCCGGCCGACACCGTGAGCCGGCGGCAGACCTATACCATCCTGCCCCGCCCCCTCGAAATTGAGTACCCGGCCCCCACCATCCGGCCGCGGGCCGTGCAGCGCGCTCAGCCGGAGCCCATCAAGAACGGCTACGCTAAGATCGGTCTGGGAGTACCCAATGCCCTCTATGGCGACCTGAGCTACGACCTCACCGGCCAGGACAACCTCGACCTGGGCCTGTTTGCCAACCACTATAGCTTCAATAACGACAAGAAGGTCGAGAACCAGCGGGCCAGTGATACCAAAATCGGTGCCCGTGGTAACTACCTCTTCGAGCAGGGCTTTGCCGTCAAGGGCGGACTGAGCTACGACACCCGCAGCCGCTACTACTACGGCTACAACTTCCCGGAGGTGGCCCGCGACAGCACGGAAGAACCACTCACGTTCGATCCAGATGACGTGCGCCAGCGCTTCAACACCTTCGCCCTCGACGCCCAGATCTACAACGGCACCCGTACGGAGGGCGACATCGACTACCGTGCCGGTATCGCGCTCTACCTGATGGATGCCAATCCCTCCGTGCGCGAAACCGGCCTCGACATCACCGTGGGGGGTACCAAGTGGATCAACGGTACTAACCCCCTGGACGTTGAGTTTCGCGCCGACTTCACCTCCTTCAAGGACACCAGCTCCCAGAATCTGAACGTCTTCAGTCTCAGCCCCAGCTACACCGTACTGGTAGCCGACTTTATCAAGCTTAAAGCAGGCGTTCGCCTGGTCGGCCAGGAAGACGACTTCGACGTATTCCCCAACGTCACCGCCTCCGCCGTCATCGTCGACGGCCTCCTGAGCGCCTTTGCCGGCGTGGAGGGCAACGTGGTCAAAAACACCCTGCGCTCACTCTCCGATTACAATCCCTGGATCAACACCCGCCTACGCGTACGTAACTCCGAGGCCACCCGCTTCTACGGTGGTGTGGAGGGTACTTTCCGGCGCATTGCTTACCGCGCGGAGGCCGGCTACAAGTACCTGGATAACCTGGCGCTCTACGTCACCCAGCGTGATGGTGACGACATCCCTATGTTCGACGTGCTTTACGATGACGGGAGCCAGGTGTACCTCCAGGCCACCGCTACCCTCCCCCTAGTAGAAAACCTCGACCTCAGTGGCACCTTTGTCCAGCGCTTCTACAGCATGGAGGACGAGGAGAAACCCTACCACCTCCCCTCCCTGAGCCTCAACGCCGCCGGTATCTACACCCTGCCCACCCTGCCCCTACAACTCCGCGCCGATCTATTCATCGAGAACGGACTACCCTACCAAACTGCCGAGGGTGGTACCGATAACCTCAACGCCCTGCTGGACCTCAGCCTCAGCGCCGAATACACCATCACGGACGCCTTCGGCGCCTGGGTGCGGGTCAATAACCTGCTGAATAATAAACGGGAGCGGTTTTTCCAGTACCCTACGATTGGGACCAACTTTATGGTTGGCGCTACCGCCTCTTTCTAGCGCCTACTCCCCATAAGTCTCCCGCACGAACCCAAACCGCATCAAATCCACCAGCGTCCCACTAGGTAGCCGGTACTCCCCCCGTAGATCCCCCTCCCGACTGAAGCCCACGCGGCGTACCAGGCGCTGGCTGGCGTAGTTATCGACTAGGGTCTTGACGACTAGTTTTTCGAGCTCGAGTTGCAGGAAGGCGAAGCGCACGACGCGGGCCAGCACCTCGGTCATGATACCCTGACGGATGAACTCGCGGTCGATGAAGAAGCCCAGTTCGCCACTCGGAACGGCCCAGTCGATGCTAAATACTTGCACGAAGCCGATGAGCTCCGTGGTTTCATTAGACCATACGCCCATGGCGTAGCGCTGCTGCAGTAGCCACTCGGCGATGCACTCGCGCACGAAGACTTCGGCGCCCTTACGCGACTTACCGGCCTCGGCCATGAGGTAGGGAAAGTGATCCAGAAGGTAGTCGCGGTTATTATCCAGCAGCTGGTAAAGGGCCTTGCCGTCGTGCTCGCGGAAGCGGCGTACGACACAGCGGGTGGTGAGCAGGGCGGTATCGACGTTAAACAGTTGGTGACGCATAGCAAGCAAGATGCAACATCCAACCCGAAGTTTTCGGCTTTAGTTGTCGGACACGAACATCACCTTCTCGCGCCAGTCCCCCCGGGGCCGGGGCAGTTCGGGTGCATCGGCGTAGCCCAGGTAAAACATCCCGAGACAACGCTCATTCGCAGCCGCCCCCGGCCAGTCCCCGTAACCGCCGCACACGAAGCCCGGACTGCTCCAGTATCCGCCCAGTCCGTACTGATCCAGGCTGAGCCAGAGGTTTTCCACCGCCGCGCCGACGGCCACGATCTCCTCCCATTCGGGCACGCTCTCCTGCGGATCGCGGTGCAGAAAAATCAGCAGCACGGCAGCCGACTGCTCGATCTTCTTGCCGAATTTCCTTGCGATCCCGGCCAGGTCCTCCTTCTCCCGGCCGTATGCGTCCAGCAGTTCGTCCTGCAGCCGTTCTTTGCCCGCTGTCTGGTAGACCCGGAAGCGCCAGGGCTCGGTCTTGCGGTGACTGGGGGCTAGGTTGGCGGCCTGGATGAGTTGTTCGAGCACCTCCCGGGCAATGGGCTCACCGGTGAAGAACTGGGGGAAGACGGAGCGGCGGGCAGTGATGGCGGGTAGCAATGGACAAGCAAAATGGGGCGGGGGCGCGGGTGCATGGAAAGAAACGACACCGGGCGCTCCGCTGATTAACGAGTCGCCCGGTGCTTGCCTGTAAGACAGCTAATGTTAATTCTGCTCAATATTAGGGTTAGCGTTAATTTCGTCCTGTGGTATCAGCCACTGCCAGCGGGGGTCGCCGGCGGCCACTTGCATAAGTCCGTTTAGCAGGGCAGGTTTATGGTTTGTCTCTACACCGTCTCTACTGGTCCGGTCCAGGGCCATGTCGAGGCGCTTCAGGTCCAGGAAGCGGAAGCCTTCGCCCCACAGTTCCCAGCGGCGCTGCAGCAGGATTTCGTCAATAAGGGTCTGGCCCGTATTGGTAGATAAAGTATAGCTAGGATCTCGATTCTCGGCTAGGGGAAGTAAGGCTTCCGCGCCGCCAGCACCCTGGCGGGCCTTTGCCTCCGCTTCGATAAGGTACATCTCGGCCATGCGCATGTAGGGCACGTCCCCACGGCTATCGCCGGTACTGATGGATAGAAACTTTTGACTGGTGTAGGGGAAGCGTAAATGGGCGGAGCTGATCTCGTAGCCAGCGGGTAGATTCTCGTGCTCCCCGGAGGCACTAAAGATCGTAGAGCGGACGTCGGTCTCCGGAATGGTCTCGTAGAGGACGCTAAAGATTGACTTCGGATTACCCCGGATGTTCGAGGAGCTGAAGTTGCGTGACATCCACGCTCCAAAGTTTGTAAAGGTCGAGCCCTGCTCCTCATTGTAGTAGCCGCCCCACATCCACTCCTGATTGGAGTAGTCGTTAAAGCCGCTACGGTATTCATCGTTCGTCATCAGGCTAAACCCTTCACGAGCCTGCACGGCAAATTCCGCTGCCACGTTCCAGTTGCCCTGCACCAGCGCTACCCGCGCTTTGAGGCCCTGCGCTACCTGCTGATTGATGTGCGAAGTATTGGGTCGGGTGTAGCCGTCCAGTAGCGTGATGGCCCGGTCCAGATCTTCGTTCACCTGGGCGTATACGTCCTCGACGCTGGACCGCGGTAGTCCCTCGGTGGTGGGTATCAGGACGAGCGGAATACCCGGCTGGTCGTTGCCTCCTCCCATACGGTATCGCTCTGCGTGACGCTGAACGAGAAAAAAATGGGCGAATGCACGATAAGCCAGTGCCTGCCCGAGAGCAGCATCCCGCTGCGCTTCCGGCCCCTCCGCGCCGTCGGCCCCCTCAATCACGATGTTTGCGTTGTTGATCACCTTGTACATGACGCGCCAGCCGTGTCGTAGGTCCGAGTCGGTAGCACTCGTATGGTCGTTCCAACTGGCCATACTGATCCACCAGTTATTGGCCCGAGCATTCATGACTAGGTCCTCTCCAAGGGCATCGTTCTGGATCATCATGGCAGAATAGCCACCCCGCCCGTTAGATTCCTGGCGCTCGTACATCAGGCGGTGAATACCGTTGATGATTAGAAAAAGGTTATCGGTCGTAGACGTGGCGGAGCTAGCTGAAACGGCGGTGGTAGGCGACTCCTCCAAAAAATCCTTCTCACAACTCGTCAGCACAATCAACAACCATAGAGGAAGAACAAAAAATACTAGGGCTTTTTTCATCTTGGTTCGAATTTAGAAGGATGCGTTGATGCCGAAGGTAATGGTACGGGATGGGGTGAATCGGTTGGCCGTGGTGCCATTGAAGTTCTGATTCACGTCCATGCCCTTGCGGGCCGTGTTCAGAAACAGGTTTTCCGCGTTGGCGTAGACCCGCAGCGTGCTCACGTTGATCCGTCCGAGCAGCCCGTCCGGTAGGTCGTAAGAGACGTTCGCTTGCCGAAGTGCTAGGTAGTCGGAGTCAACTAGGAAGCGGTCGGACGCTGCTCCGAAGTTATTGGCCTGCGCGGCATCGAGGCGGGGTACGTTGGTGATGTCGCCAGGTTGCTGCCACCGATTGGCCACCTCCGAACTAAGGGCCGATCCGTAAGAACCGTTGTTCAGAAGGTTGGCAAAGTTGGTATCGTAGGTCTGTCCGCCCAGTTGATAGGTAAATAGAAAGCCGAACCGCAGATTACCGATCCGAAACTTGTTGGTAAAGCTGCCGAACAAATCGGGCACCGCAGTGCCGACGAAAGCATACTGGGCGTTGTTGAAGTTGGTGGTTACCGTTACGCCGTCTACAACCCGTACGTCGGCATCAGAAGGATCAGCCTCGGCATCCAAGACGTAAAGCGCGGCACCATCTGCGGGATCCACACCGTAGTAATCCCGCAACCAGTAGTCGTAAATGGACCCACCAACCACCAGTTTTTTACTGTCATCGATAATTTCTTCCTGCGGCAACTCCGTAAACTCGTTGTGAATAGTGGAGGCGTTGACGTCGAGCGTCCAGTTGAAGGTGGGTGTATTGATGATGCTTCCCGAGAGGGCCACCTCGATACCGCGGTTGTACATGGAACCGATGTTGGCGTTCACATTGTCGTTTCCGGTAGAAAGCGGAAGCGGCACTTCAAACAGTAGGTTATCGGTCACGCGGTTATAGTACTCTACGCTACCGGAGAGGCGATAGTCGAAAAGACCGAATTCTACCGCGACATCCGTCTGTGCGTTAGACTCCCATTCCAGGGTCGGGGACCCCAAAGAGCCGACGATGATACCCGGCTCGCTGGCGTTGTTGAAGCCCAGCGTAAAGGTGGGCTGGCTAGCGTAGAAGTTTAGGGCATCATTATCGAGGTTGGAGTCGTTACCTACTTCGCCGTAGGAGGCGCGAAGTTTGAGCAGATCGATCCAGGTGACGTTACCGATGAAGGCCTCCTGATCCAGTCGCCAGGCTCCGCCTACGGAGTAAAAGTTCCCCCAGCGTACGGACTCGTCGAAGCGGGAAGAACCGTCCGCCCGGAAGGAAGCACTCAGGAAGTAGCGGTTATCGAAGTCGTATTCCGCCCGGGCTAGGTACCCTTCCGTGGTGTAGCGACGGGTGTACGAGGTAAGGTCGGAGGTAGTCGTAAAGTTGATGAGCTCGGTATTACCGGTCGCAATCTGGTTGGTACGGAAGCCATACAGGTAGTTGAACTCGTAATCGAAGCTTTCGTGGCCCGCTAGTAGGCTCACGGAGTGGGTGCCGAAGGTTTTACTGTAGTTAAGCAATTGATTGAAGGTGATCGAGGAAGTGACCGTATTAGTGCGAAAGGCTCGCCCGTTAGGTGCCGCGTCGCCAACGATAGGGTTACCATACCCAGTGTTGTTATAGTTTCGGCGGTCAATCCCTGCGTTGAAAGTGAACTTGAAGTCCTTCAGGAAAAAGAAATCTACGAATGCACGGGCACCGAGCGTGTTGATCTTGTCCTCGTCAATATTTAGGATAGTTTCCTGTACCACGTTGCGGCCGTTGGTGTTGCCCACGCGGTTAGCACCCAGATTATAGATCCGCTGGCCTGATTCATCCAACACATAGTCTCCCGTCACCGGGTCGTGCTCGTAGAGGGGATAGATCGAGGCAATATTCCGGGTAGAAAAGAAGGGGTTGACAAAGCTGGTGCTGCCGCCGTCCGCCGCCTGGTTGCTAGTCGAGGTGGCTAGGTTCGCGTTCAGGCCGGTACGGATCCAGTCTCGTGGCTGGGTCGTCACGTTCATGCGTCCAGAGACCCGGTTAAAATCCGAGGCTAGGATCCAGCCCGTGTCGTCGATATACCCTAGTGAAGTGAAAAAGGTAGTCTTGTCCGTTCCACCCTGATAGGAAATATTAGCCTCGCTGCGATTGCCTAGTCGCGTCAACGCGTCCTGCCAATCGAGATCACCTGGATAAAGCAACTGCGCATTAGGGTTAATGCGGCCGTCCGGCCCTACTACCGTGCTATCGGTCACGTTGAAGGGGTTCGTGCCCAGCAGGCTCACGATGGTCCGGGAGGCCTCCCGATTGGCTTCCTCCAGGGGGGTATCGCCACTGTAAAAAAGACTGTTGCGATACGCTTCCCACTGTAACTCGTAGTACTGTTCGGGGCCCACCCGGTCGTACTCCGGAATGGCCCGGCCACTGAAGCCCTGGCTGACGTTGACGTTAAAACGTGACTGGCCCGATTTGCCACTCTTCGTAGTGATCAGTACTACGCCGTTGGCAGCCTTAGCACCGTATAGGGCGGTGGAAGAGGCGTCCTTGAGCACGGTCAGGCTCTCGATGTCGTTTGGATTAATACTGTTGAGGCTCCCCGAAAAGATGATACCATCCACTACATAGAGGGGATCGCTTGAGGCATTTACCGAACCGAACCCCCGCACGCGGATGGGCGAGGTCGCGCCGGGCTGACCGCTTCCGGGGGAGTACTGAATCCCCGATGCCCCCTCCAGGGCACTGGTGATGTTGGTGACCGCGCGCCCCTGTATGGATTCGGCGTCGATCTGGGTGGCCGATCCGGTGAAGGCACCCTGCTTAGAAGCACCACCGTAGGCCGTGACGATGACCTGCTCCAGCGCGATGCTGGAGGCACCCATCTCCACATCAATAGTAGTTTGGGTACCTACCGGTATCTGGAGGGTTTCCATCCCGGTGTATGTGAATATCAGGGTATTATCAGAGTTGGCACTAATTTCATACCGACCTTCTAGATCAGTCACCGTACCGGTCGTGTTGCCTTCTACCTGGACGGTCACCCCGATGAGCGGTTCGCCGCCCTCGGCGTCAATGACGGTACCACTGATTGTTTGTGCACTGGCTATCGTTGCTAAGGATAGACAACACAGTAATAGGTAAGGCCGAAAAGATGATGGTAAAAATCGTCTCATAGATACTGTGATTGATACGTGAGTAGTAAGGCTGCACCGTGAGTTTCACCACTCAGCGAGGTAGCGCGTAAGCGTTCCAACGCTGTAGCAGCTACGCTTTTGGGTGCAGTATCGATACTGACCTAGTCAGCGAGCCTGAAAGTGTGTCAAATATAAACGGGTAAGCAATTTGTTGTAGCCAAAAGCGTGATTAATATACATTAAAACAGTGAATTCAATAAAACAACCCCGCCACCGTCCCAGTCATCAAACACGCCACCGTACCCCCCAACAGCGAGATCAAGCCCAGCTCCGTCAGGTTCTTCCGCTGCCCCGGCGCGATGGCCCCAATGCCGCCCACCTGGATGCCGATGCTGGCGAAGTTGGCAAAGCCGCAGAGCGCATAGGCGGCAATGAGTACGCTCTTGGGACTCAGCGTAGTGCCCGAAGCCTGTACCGTGCGAAAGGTATCGTAGGCCACGAACTCGTTGATCACCGTCTTGAGCCCCAGCAACTGGCCGATCACGGTGATATCCGCGTAGGGTACGCCAATGATCCAGGCTACGGGAGCAAAAAGTAGGGCTAGCAGGTAGGTAAAACTGAAGCCCTCGAAGCGGCCCTGGGTGGCGGTGGCGATGGTCTCGTTCCAGTCCGCCTCGGTCAGGCCGGACCAGCGGGCAAAGTCGTTGAGCAGGTCGGTACCACCCACGAAAAATACGTTGAGCATGTAAATAAAGGCCGTGAAGACCAGCAGCATGGCCCCTACGTTGACCGCCAGGCGCAGCCCGTCCGTCGTGCCGCGACTGATCGCGTCGAGCAGGTTGTTGCTGTCGTCGGCGGCCATCTCCAGCCGCTCGTCGCGGTCGGGCTTTTTGGCCTCGTGGGGGCTGACGTTCGGGGTGCCCGTCACGGCGGCGAGCTCACGGCGGTCCTCGGGCAGGAGCATTTTGGCGCAGACGATGGCCGCCGGTGCGGAGATGATGCTGGCCGTAAGCAGGTGGCGCGCAAAAAAACTGCTGACTCTCCGGACTCGTCCCCCCCAAAAAACCGATGTAGGACACAAATACACTACCCGCAATGGTGGCCATACCACCCACCATCACGCACAGCAGCTCCGAACGCGTCATCTGCTCCAGGTAGGGTTTGATGACCAGGGGAGCCTCGGTCTGTCCGATGAATACATTAGCGGCGGCTGCCAGGCTCTCCGGTCCGCTCAGTCCCATCGCTTTACTCAGTAACCACGCCAGTCCGTACACCACCCGCTGCAGAATGCCGAAGTAGTACAGCACCGCCGACAGCGCCGAGAAGAAGATGATCGTCGGCAGCACCTGGAAGGCAAAAATGTAACCGAAGCTATCGAAGTCCGTGACGATACTCCCGAACAGAAACTGCGAGCCGGCCGCCGTAAACTCCAGCGTTTTCCGAAAGCCCGCCGCTACGTAGTCGAATACCGTACTTACGCCATTTACCTTCAGAATCAGTACCGCCAGCACGAACTGCATCGCCACCCCGATGCCCACCAACTTCCAGTCAATAGCCCGCCGGTTGGCACTGAAGGCATAACACACCCCGAGCATCACGCTCATTCCCAACACGGTACGGAACAAATCATACAGGAAGGTCGCCATGGTACGGGTTGGGTAAGGCGCAAGGTACATAGTTCATTGCACCCGCGGCCCCGCCCCCGTGTACTACCTTGGTGCCCCGATGACTACACCCTTCCTCATCGGCATCACCGGCGGCTCGGGCTCCGGTAAGACCACCTTCATCCGCCAACTGCGGGAGGGCCTGCCCGACGACCGTGTGTGCCTGCTGAGCATGGACGACTACTACGTACCGCGCGAAAAACAGCAAAAGGACGAGCGGGGCGTACATAATTTCGACCGGCCGGGCTCCATTCACCGCAGAGAATTCGTGCGCGACCTGAAGCTACTGATCAGCGGGCAGACCGTGCACCGCCGCGAGTACGTCTTCAACAACGAGCTGGCCGAGGCCCGCCTGCTCACCTTTCATCCCGCCCCGGTGATCATCGTGGAGGGGCTCTTCGTATTTCACTATAAGGACGTGCGTAAGCTCCTGGATCTCAAGCTCTTCCTCCACGCCAAGGACAACCTCAAGGTCGTGCGCCGCATCAAACGCGACCGGGTCGAGCGCAACTACCCGCTGGACGACGTGCTGTACCGCTACGAGCACCACGTGCTACCGGCCTACGAGAAGTACGTGCAGCCCCACATGGAGCGCGCCGACCTGATCGTCAACAACAACACCGACTTCAATATGGGCCTGGCCGTCGTGCGTGCCTTCGTCGAGCAAAAACTACAACTTTAATCACGTCGCTGCGCAAGCAACCACTTATAGAGCTCGGGATCCGCGTAGGCATAGTTCCCGGCATTATGACCGACGCCCTCGTACATGGTGAGCTTGACGGGGTGCTTCATGTCTTTTTGCCGCAGCTGCTCCACCATGGCGATGGTCTCGGAGGGGTAGATGGACTGGTCGTCAGTGCCGTGAAAGATCCAGATCGGCAGGTCCTCTTCGATCCAGACGGCATAGGAGTGGGGGACCGCACCACAGACCGGGGCCAGGGCGGCAAAGCGACCGGGGTTCTGCATGGCGAGCATCCAGGCACCGAGCCCACCGCGGCTGAGTCCGGTGAGGTAGATACGATTGGTATCTACGCGCTGGTGGGCAGTAAAATCATCGAGTAGCTGGGTGAGACCAACTAAATCCCAAAAGCCGTGGCCTAGTCGGTTTTGCGGTGCCAAGGTGATGAAGGGAAACTGCTCGCCCTCCGTGATATGCCGGGGCAGTCCGCCGCCCTTGACGGAGCTAAGATCGGTACCGCTCTCGCCGCCGCCGTGGAGGAAGAGCACCAGGGGCCAGTCGGCGGTATCCTGCCCGTAGCCCTCCGGATAGCTGACGAGGTATTGCATGGTGTCGGCGCCTAGGTCGAGCATATGCTCTTCCCACTGGGCGGGGAGGAGGAGGGGGAAGAGTAGAAAAATAGAGAAGAGCTTCATAGTGGAAAGGTAACTGTTTGAAGCCAAGAAGTCGGCCGATGAACCCAGCTACTGACTGCGTCAGGCACCGGGGATTCGGCGGACGACATGAACAATCAAAATCTTTCCCTACCTTCGCGCTCTATTTGTAAAAAACGGTGCCATGCCCAAGATGAAGACGCACAGCAGTGCGAAGAAGCGGTTCAAGATTACCGGCAGCGGTAAGGTGAAGCGCTTCCAGGCTTACACCTCGCACATGATGCGCAACAAGTCGAAGAAAGCCAAGCTGCGCCTGCGGGATGCGGCCCTGGTCTCCGAAGCCGACGAGAAGCGCATCAAGCGCCTGCTGTGTAAGTAAACCTCTCCCTAGCCCTCTTCAGGGGAGAGGGAATTATTTAACGAGAGTACGGGCCCCAAGAACCACGACCGGTCCCCGTGCTGTACTAAAACCAAGCGAATATGCCACGTTCAGTCAATGCGGTAGCCAGCCGCGCGCGCCGCAAGCGCATCCTCAAGGCCGCCAAGGGGTACTTCGGTGCCCGCTCCAAGGTCTATACCGTAGCCAAAAATGCCGTCGATAAGGGTATGGGCTACTCCTACCGCGACCGCCGCAACAAGAAGCGCGTGTTTCGCCGGCTGTGGATTGCACGCATCAATGCCGCCGCCCGCCAGAATGGTACCACGTACTCCAGGCTGATGCACGGGTTGAACACCGCCGGCGTCGGACTTAACCGCAAAGTACTGGCCGATCTGGCCATGCACCACCCCACGGCCTTTACCGCGGTCGTGAATAGTGTGAGCAACTAGCCCCTACGGTTTCCACGTACCGAAAGCCCCGCCCGTCTCCTGACCGGCGGGGCTTTTGCGTTTGGTGTAGTGTGGATTACCTTGGAGACGAGCTATCCAAATCTCCGACCGATGCGCCCTAGCCTATTGCTTCTTTTCTTCCTCTACTGGTTTGCACCTGCGGCCGCGCAAAAAAGTGTGGACAAGGCAGGACTCTCGGAAGCTGGACTAACGCGGTATACTGCGTGGCTACAGAAAGAAATTACCGCTGGACAGCTACCCATGGCCGAAGCGATCATCTACCGCAACGGCGAGGTGGGCTACCACGAGGTGCTGGGGAAGAGCAACGTAGCAATGGGTACGCCACTGGAGGAAAACCAGGTGTACCACATCATGTCGATGACCAAGCCGATCGTGTCGGTGGCCTTCATGATGCTGTACGAGGAGGGGCACTTCCGGCTCCGGGACCGGGTAGCACAGTACCTGCCGGAGTTTAGTGAGCTGCGGGTGGCGCGCAACGTGAATGAGGGACTGGAAGTAGCTACCGACCCGGCGGAATCCGGGGTCACCATCGAGCAACTTCTTACGCATACGGCCGGCTTCAGCCACGGTCTGAGTGGCACGCCCTACGACAATGCCTTCGCTCAGGCAATGTACTTCCGGCCGCAGGCCGATATCGCTGACCGGGTCAGTACGTTAGCTAGCCTACCCCTGGTGAGCCAGCCCGGCGCGCAGTGGTACTACAGCGCGGCACCGGACGTACTGGCACGGCTGATCGAGCACTTCTCCGGCATGACGGCGGCGGAGTTTTTGCAGCAGCGCCTGTTCGATCCGCTCGGGATGGAGGACACCGGTTACAACGTGCCCGCCGGGCAGACGCAGCGGGTGGTGGCCAATCACGAGATGGTGGAAGACGGGGTGCAGCCGGCGGGTTTTCAGCTACCGACCACTGGGAATACGGTCTACGGGGGTACGCACGGTCTGTATTCGACGGCGGCGGACTACCTGCGCTTTTGCCGGATGCTGCTCAACGGGGGCACCCTGGAGGGGCGGCAGTACCTGAGTCGCAAAACGGTAGAGCTGATGACGATGAACCACGTAGGCGAGCTGCGCGAGCGAGGGCAGGGGTTTGGGCTTGGCTTCGGGGTGGTCACCGATCCGGTGGCGGCAGATGTGGCCGGGTCCGCAGGTGCATTCTACTGGAGTGGGGCGTACAGTACCTATTTCCTCATCGACCCGGCGGAGGATATGATTGCCATCCTGATGTCGCAGCGCTCGCCCTACTCCGGGTTTCACTTCGAGATGATGCAACAGCTGGTATATCAGGCATTAGCGGATTAGACACGTAGCAAATAATGCCAATCGCGCCGAAATAGGCCCTTATCCACGGTGTATGCCGGGAAGAGTTGTGCACAAAGGGTAGTCGTATACTATCTTTGAAGGGAACACACCCCGCTTAGGTAGGTCCTTACCTCCTAAGACAACACGATGAAACACTATGCAACCACACACTACCCGGGACGCCTATGTCCCCTCACTACACTTTTTGTGCCTGTTAGTTCTCACCGCCCTCCTGAGCCTGCCGCTGGGCGCACAGGGCGGGCAGTGGACGCAGGTATCCACTACGGGGTCCACGCCGGAGAAACGACACGAGTCGGCGTTCGTACGCGTTGGCGACCTGTTCTACCTGATGGGGGGGCGGGGCAACAAGCGGATTCAGGTGTACGACCCCGCCACTAAGGGTTGGAGCAATACCGGCACCTTTCTCAATGACATTCACCACTTTCAGGCGCAGGCCTACGGGGGTAAGATATATTTGCTGGGAGCCCTGACGGGGGGCTACCCCGCTGAGAATCCGCTCACCAATGTGCTAATCTACGACCCGCAGCAGGACAAACTCACCACCGGCGCTACGATACCGGCTAACCGACGCCGCGGCTCCAGCGGAGTAGTGTTATACAATGGTGTATTCTACATCGTGGCCGGCAACCGCAACGGGCACAGCGCTTTCCTAGCCGACGGTACGACACCCGCCAACGTGAGCTGGACGGACAAGTACGATCCACTTACCAATGTCTGGACGGTACTACCGAATGCGCCCCACGCGCGGGACCACTTTTTTGCCGAGGTAATCGGTGACAAGCTCTACGTAGCCGGGGGGCGGCGCTCGAAGTTCGGTGCCCCCGCCGGTACGTTCTCGGATACTGAAAAAGCCGTAGATGTCTTTGACCTTACCACCGAAAAGTGGCTCGGTGGGGCTGCCCTACCCGCACCCCTACCCACCGCGCGCGCCGGTGCCCCTACGGCCGTGGTGAATAACGAGCTGCTGGTGATTGGCGGAGAGGTCGAGAACAACCCGCCCAACAACCTAGCCCTTGCCGTCACCGAGGTACTTAACCCGGCCACGGGTACCTGGCGACGGGCCGAGGACTTAGTGCTACAACGGCACGCCACGCAGGCCATCGTCTACGAGGGTGGAGTGTACCTGGCTGCTGGTTCCAAAACAAAGGGCGGCACCGAGATCACTTCCGGTGAAGTATTCATGGAGGCCTTCTCCTACAACGGTCTGGGAGGTACGGATTATCCTAATTGGACTACTATCAATCAGTCGCCCGTGGAAAAATCCGAGGCGCAACTGGTGACCTACGGCGGCGAGTACTACGTATTCACCGGCTTCAAGCCCAATATTAAGATTGCTAACACGGTAGATAAGTACAACCCGGCCGCGAATACCTGGACCTCACTCGCACCCATGCCCACCGTAGGTGGGAAAACGACCGCAGTGACGCATCAGGGCATCGCCGTAGTCGACGATAAAGTGTGGCTAGTCGGCGGCCGCGTGGGCGATAACCCCGGGCCGGTAACCGATGCCGTGTGGATATACAACATCACTGATAATAGCTGGAGTAAGGGACCAAGTCTGCCCCTGCGGCGCGGCGGCGGCGGACTGGGCCGGCTGGGGCGCAAGCTCCACTACGTGGGAGGCTTCGACGAGAACGCTTCTTGCGACGTCGACATTCACCTGGTGTACGATCTGGATCAACCGGCTGCCGGCTGGCAGGATTACACCAACCGCTCTCCTATGCCCATGCCACGGGTACACTTTGGCACGGTAGTTTACGGCGGAAAGCTATACACGGTAGGCGGTCAGAACGGCCACGATGGCTGTGGCGGTGGGGTCAATAACAAGCTGATGCACGTCTACGACCCGGCTACCGACCAGTGGACTCGGCTGGCCGATCTGCCGGGGGTGCAATCCCACATCGAGCCCAGCACCTTCGTCCATAACAACAAAATTGTGGTCGTCGGGGGACAAACAAACGGCAAGACCGTCTGGGAGTACGACCCCGCTTCCAATAAGTGGACCGTGATCGACGGTATGGCGCTACCCCTTGCCCTGCTTGCTCCGGGTGCTCGGGTGTATGGCGGCGACCTGTACGTGGTAAACGGTGGTGCACCGGGTACCGGTACGCCCATCAACACCACCCGGGTCAAACAGTACACCGCAGCCGGCTCACCGGCTCTGGCCTTTAACCCCGGGAGTCTGAACATCTCGCTAAACGGTACCCAGCAGAAGAAGGCCGAGGTTATTTTATCTAACCTGAACGGGGAGCAGGGGGCTCCCTTTCGTATCGCTACCGACGGACTGCCGGGCTGGCTGAGTATTGATCGGGCCAACGGCTACGCCCGCGAATCATTCACCGAGATTGAGGTCACGGCCTCGTCCGCTGGTCTAGCAAATGGCACCTATAGTCATACCCTCACGGCAACGTCTGCGGGCTACCGGTCCGCTACTCTGACCATCAAGCTGACCGTCACCGGCGCAGACCAGCCGGGCACTCCCGGCGGCGAACAGGTAAGCACCTACTTAGAAGCCGAATGCGCTGCGGTGGGCACGCTCTGGCAGACCAAGCAGGATAACGCAGCCTCCGGAGGGAGCTACGTAACCATTACTGCCGGCAACAACAGCTACGACTCCGCCCCGACGGATGTGCCCGCTAACCGTGTGCGGTTCATAACCTCCACCAAGAGCAGTGGAAGCTACCGGCTCTTTGCCCGGCTGAAAGCGCCGAGCGGGCAGGACGACTCCTTCTGGGTTCGGGTAAACGGCGGTGGCTGGATCAAGTACTGGCAGAACCTCGAAACAGGTACCGCTTTCGCCTGGCGCGAGGTGCTCGGTAGCCCCTTCGCCTTACCGGCCGGTGAGGTGACGATCGACTTTGCCTACCGGGAAGACGGTACCCAACTCGACAAGCTGTACCTGACTAACTCTGGAGTAGGACCGAGTGGTATGGGCGGGGCGGCCACTAATTGCGGTGCCCCGACCCCTGCACCCGATCCGACGCCAGCTACGGCCATCCGCATCAACGCCGGTGGACCGGCACTTACTCATCAGGGTGAGCAGTTCGCTGCGGACGGTAATTTCAACGGTGGCAAGGCTTATACCAATACCGCCGCTACCGTACCGGCGCTCTACCAAACCGAGCGGAGCTCCAACGCGCCGTTCCAGTACAGCTACCGGGTGCCGGTGCCCAATGGCCAGTATACCGTACGGCTGCACTTTGCCGAGATCTACTTTGGTGCTAACGGTGGCGGACCCAGTGGTACAGGCCGGCGAATTTTCGACGTTACCCTGGAAGACAATAAGGTGCTCGACAACTATGACATCAACGCTGATGTAGGGCCACAAACCGTGGTGGTCAAAGAGTACTCCGTGCAAGTGACGGACGGGGCGGTGGACCTCTTCTTCGATGCTTCGTCAGCCGCGGGCGGAACCGACCAGCCCAAGCTCTCCGCCCTCGAGGTGATCGGGCAGTCATCCCAGTCCTCCACCCCCACCGCAACTACCGAACTGTGGGCCGAGGCCGAATGCACTACCACGGGCAGCAACTGGAGTCGCGTGACGAACGGCGGTGCTTCCCAGGGAGCCTACCTAGTCTACCCCGGCAACGCGAATAAGCCCGCGCCGCAGGGAAACAATTCCGCTGAGCTACTGAGCTACACCGTCAATCTAACGGAGGGCGGCAGCTACCGGCTGTACGTTCGGATGAATACCCCGGTCACCGGAGCCACCGGCAAAAATTCCTTCTGGGTCAGCGTAGACGACGGAAGCTGGATTAAATTTTGGCGAAGCCTCGACGGGTCGCAGTTACTTACGGACGGCTTTGCCTGGCGGGAGGTGAACGACAATAGTCAGCCGGTGAATTTATCCCTCTCCCCCGGACAGCACACCATTCGAGTGGCACCCCGCGAATCGGGCACCCAGCTCGATAAGCTATACCTCGGTAAGCAGGCTAGCGCGCCGAGTGGATTAGGAAAAGAGGCTACGAACTGTGGTAGCGGATCATCCGCTACCGGGAACTTCGCTGCTAACACCTTTTCTGCTAGGGAACCGGAGCTATCAGCAACTGCACCGAGCCTCTCGCTCTACCCTAATCCCGTGACCGACCGGCTCGCCTTCAAGCTAAGTGGTGCGCCCACCGCCTCCGAAGCGCAGGTACTCGACCTGTATGGCCGGGTAGTACTACGGCAGGCTATTGCCGGTCGCCAGCAAGGTGTTAGCTACCTAGACGTAGCTAACCTCCCGCGAGCTACGTACTATCTACGAATCGTGGGTGAGGGACTCAGCCCGCAGATTCAGTCATTTGTGAAGCAGTAAGCCCCCACTACTTGCGGGAGACTTTCTTGGCCGTGGGCGCGGAGATCACCTCCACCTCCCGATCCAGAATCATGCGGTTGTATTCGGGTACCTGCTCGGCGACGATGCGGCGGTACCTGGCCAGCTCAGCGTCGACGGCGGCGGTGATCTCGTCCTTGACGGCGTAGGCGGCCGCCGTGGGGCGGTAGGTGCCGATACCGGTGAGGCTGTTCAGGTGGGCGAGCTTATTCGTCAGTCGGATGGGATAGTTCAGGGGGTCCTGCCCACTGCGGTTCTTGGTCTGGTAGAGGGTTTCCTCAATGGCGGTAAGGCTGTCGATGAGCTGTTTGCCGTAACCGGTGAGTTCCTCGTCGTCGACCCGCTCCTGGAAGTCCTTGATTTGATCGCGCACCTTGCGCAGGTCGATGATGACCTGATGGGCCTCGCTCGTCTTATCCTGCACCTCCTTCATGAATTCGAACTGGGCGATGCGGTCCTCCTCGCTGGCCTGCACCCGGGGGTCGGCCTTGATGGTGAAGGGCTGGGTTTGCTCCCGCTCGCCTACTTTGAAGGCTACGGTATACTCACCCGGTAGTGCCATGGGGCCACTGGAGCCGGCCCACCACAGGATCATACCGGGCACCTTGACCCCGTCGGGATACTGGAGGTCCCAGTTCACGGTTTGCCCCCCGGCCTTTAACTCTAGTTTGTCCTCCTTCTCCTCGGCGGTGGAGGTCCAGCTGCGGATAGTGTCGCCATCCTGTAGGATAGCCAATTGCATGGGTATAGTATCCTTGGCCGTTTGCTCGCTTAGGTAAAGGTGGAAGTTTACCCCGCCGGGGTGGTTCTGTCCTTCGGTCCGACTCGTCCGGCTACTTCCTCCCATACGCCAGGCGTCGGCGGGTTTGAAGAGGTGAAAATCGGCGTTCTTCGCTACCGTGCCGAGCTGCTGTAGCGGGGTTAGATCGTCCATGATCCAGAAGCTACGCCCCTGGGTGGCGACGATGAGATTATCATCCTTGATGGCCAGGTCGGTCACCGGCACGATGGGCATGTTCTGCTGGAACTTGCGCCAGGAGTTGCCGTCGTCCATACTGATGTATAGGCCACTTTCCGTACCTGCAAAGAGTACTTCCGGGTTACCGGGATACTGCCGTACCACGCGGGTAAAGTGCCCGCGGTCGATGCCCCCGCCGTCGATGCGCCGCCAGGTCTTACCGTAATCGCTGCTATGGTACAGATAGGGCGAGTAGTCACCTAGCTTGTAGGCCGTGCCGGCGGCGTATACGCCACCCGTGCCCCGCTGGTCTACATCCAGGCTATTCCACATGATGTACTTCGGGGCATCGACGGGGGTGACGTCCGTCCAGGTCGCTCCGTCATCGCGGGTGACGTGGATAAGCCCATCGTCGCTACCGGTCCAGAGTACGCCGGGCTCCTGATTGCTCTCGATAGCGGTAAAGATGGTGGCGTAGTACTCGACACCGGTGTTGTCCTGCGTAATGGGGCCACCGCTGCTCTGTAGCTTATCGGCCTCGTTACGCGTCAGGTCGGGGCTGATGACCTCCCAGGTCTCGCCCTCGTCGGTAGACCGGTGCACGTGCTGACTGGTGGTGTAGAGCACCTTAGGGTCGTTGGGGCTGAAGAAAATCGGGAAGTTCCACTGGAAGCGGTACTTCATGCCCTCGGCGCCGTAGCCCATGGGGTTATCGGGCCAGACGTTGATGGCGCGGACCTGATTGGTGCTATGGTCATAGCGGGTGAGGAAGCCGCCGTAGCTGCCGCCGTAGACAATGTCGGGGTTGTTGGGATCGGGGGCGATGTGGGCCGACTCACCCCCGGCGGTTTCTTCCCAGTCGGACTCGCCTATGGTACCGCCGTCGGTGCGGTGGCGGATGCGTACCGTGGAATTATCCTGCTGCGCGCCGTAGATCCGGTACGGGAAGCTGTTGTCGGTCACCACCCGGTAGAACTGGGCGGTCGGCTGGTTGTGGTAGGTACTCCAGTTCTCCCCCTGGTCGAAGGTCACCTGTGCCCCGCCGTCGTCGGCAATGATCATGCGCTCGTTGTCCTCCGGTGCGATCCACAGATCGTGGTGGTCCCCGTGGGGGGCATTGCTGGCCTCGAAGGTGCGACCGCCGTCGGTGCTATGGTGGTACTCTACGTTCATGACGTAGACCCCGTCTATATCCTGTGGGTCGGCGTAGATACGGGTGTAGTACCAGGCGCGCTGGCGCAGGGCGCGGTCGTCGCTACGGGCCGACCAGGTCTCGCCGCCGTCGTCGCTGACGTACACCCCACCGGCCTTTTCGTTTTCGATGATGGCGTAGACCCGGTTGGCATCTACCGGACTTACGGCCACGCCGTTGATGCCCCAGAGGCCCTTAGGCAGACCTTTGTTGCTGGTGATCTCGGTCCAGTTGTCGCCGCCATCGGTGCTTTTCCAGAGGCCGCTGCCCTCGCCGCCGCTCTCTAGGCTGTAGGGAGTACGACGGATGCGCCAGGTGCTAGCGAGCAGGACGCGGGGGTTGGAGGGGTCCATGCTCAGGTCGACTGCACCTGCGGCCGCGCCCGCAAAGAGTACGCGCTCCCAGGTGGTACCGCCGTCCTTGCTGCGGTAGACGCCCCGCTCCTCCGTATCTTTGTACAGGTCGCCCATGACGGCGGCGTAGACAAGCTGCGGGTCGCGGGGGTGTACACGGATACGCGCGATGTGCCGGCTGTTTTCCAGCCCGATCTGCTGCCAGCTCTTGCCCCCGTCGATGGTCTTCCACATGCCGTAGCCGTAGCTGACGTTGCCGCGCACGGTCTGCTCGCCGCCACCTACGTAAATGACGTTGTTGTCGCTTTCGGACACGGTGACCGCCCCGATGCTACCGCCGAAGAAGCCGTCGGAGATGTTGGTCCAGGTCTGCCCGCCGTCCTTGGTCTGCCAGACGCCGCCGCCGGCCCCACCGAAATAGTAGAGATTGGGCTTACCGGCCACACCGGTCACGGCTGCCGAGCGGCCGCCGCGGTAGGGACCGATGTTACGGAACTGTAGGGAGGAGTAGAGTGCGGTGTCGATTTCCTGGGCCGTCAGGGCCAGGCCGCTCAGGAGCAGGAGAAAGGTGGTCAGAAAGCGCATACGGGTAGTCGTTGATCGGGGATGAAGATACGTACTTCCGCCGCCGGACTACAAACCCAATCTACACGACGGCCTGAAAGCCGACCTGTCCGTGGCGGCTTAGCCTCAGATTGGCCTGCTCGATATTGAAGGCAGCGGGGTTAAAATCCTGGGTGAGCCAGCCGGCCATTTCGCGGTACTCGTCGTTGGTGGGGTCCTTCATCTTCTTGATCATCTCCTCGTACTCGCGCAGGCTACTGACGTCTTCGGGCGGGCAGGCCCGCTGGCCGGCGGTGCAGACGGGGTAGTGCCGTCTTCCTTCCGCATGGCCGCTTTCCTCCAGAGTAAGGTGATGGTACCAGGTGGCGCCCCGGTCGAATTCGTAGCCGCAGTCGTCGCCTACTTCCGGCAGCAGGTCGCGCAGCCGGGGCTCTTCGCTGGTGGGTAACTCCCGCTCCTGGGGCGGCAGGAACTGAAACTGGTCCGTGCCCCGCCAGCCCATCGCGGCCTGGATGATGGAACTGAGCTCGGTCTGTGATACGTCGGCAGGGATGAGCACGCGACGCCATATCTCGGGGTTGCTGCCGTCCAGACTGATGCGTACGGTGAAGATTTGTCCCTGGTGATCTTCCGATTCGACTACGTCGACTACGTGGTCGTCCTTAATGACCGGTGCCGGCGTATCGGGCCGTTGTTCCGGGGGATCGCTCATCGCGATGGGGGCCTCGTCCTGCTCCCTGGGCTGCTCCTCGGGTTTGATGGGTGCGAGTAGGGCAGAAAAAGCGGCAGTGTAGTGGTCCTCTAGCTCTCCACCGGGCTCATCCAGGCCACGTTCCTCCCGGTCGACGATCACGTCCCAGAGGGTCAGCAGGAGATCGTCCATGGCCGGCCGGTCGGAGGTCGGCGGATCGTCCTCGCGCTGGGCGAAGTGCGTCCGGTAGGCGGCGTAGGCTGCCCGCTCATCGGCGTCGCTCAGTTCGGGGTACTGGCTGCGGCAGTGCGCCGCGGCCGTCGCCAGGGCGTGTTGTAACTTGTCGGTTGGCATAGGCTCTAACTTGGGGCAAAGATACTCACACACATATGCAGCATTCGTCCCGGGGTAGTAAACCGCTGCGAATACTAAGGTTCACAGCCACGGCGAAGCGGCAGGTTGCCGATACCGTAGCGGAGGAAGAACCGCTGGAAATACAGCTCATTCACCAGGGGCGCACCCATCCGGTAGCCATCACGATGCGTACGCCGGGCCGCGATCTCGATCTGGCGGTTGGTTTTTTATTTACCGAGGGCCTACTTCCTCCGGGCCATCAGGTGGGCGGCGGCGCGCAGGTGCAAGCGAATCGAGTGAGGCTGCCGTGGCCCGAGTACCTCCCCCTCTCCCTCCGCCGTATCGAACGTCATTCGTACACCTCGAGCAGCTGTGGGGTATGCGGCAAAACCTCGCTGGAGATGGTCTACAGCACCGTACCCTTTGCCCAGGTACCGGCCGCGTGGTCCGTACCGGCTGATGTACTTTCTACACTACCCGACCGGCTGCGGGCTGCGCAGGAGCTGTTTGCAACCACGGGGGGTATTCACGCGGCGGGCCTATTCGATCGCTCCGGTGGCTTGCTGCATCATGTTGAGGATGTAGGCCGGCACAATGCGCTGGATAAGCTAATCGGTCATTATTACACTGTGGATTTACTGCCATTACACGAACATATCCTGGTGCTCAGTGGCCGGGCCAGTTTTGAGTTGCTCCAGAAAGCGGCCATGGCGGGTATTGCTCTGGTAGCTAGTGTAGGCGCTCCGTCAAGCCTTGCGGTGGAGCTGGCCGAGGATCAGGGCATTACGTTGTGCGGTTTCTTGCGAGCGGGGGGATTTAATTGCTATACGCATGCTGAGCGTATCTCTCTGTAGCGACGAGTTAGCTGCGCCGCTACGCGTACCTTGTACACCGTACTCCCCCGCCTCCCCATGCCCAACGAACTCACCCCCGCCCGCCTCACCGACCTGGAGCTCAGGGCCCCCAGTCGCCGCGCGGCCGGCCTGCCCGCCCTGCGCTACTCGCTCCAGCACGTGACCGAACACATGCACGTGGGCGAAGGGCTCGAGACCCTGAGTAAGCTCAACCAGAAGGGCGGTTTCGACTGCCCGGGCTGCGCGTGGCCGGATCCCGACGGCCACCGCACCCCCCTGGCCGAATACTGCGAAAACGGCGTCAAGGCCATCGCCGAGGAGGCCACGAAGCGCCGCATCGGAGCGGAGTTTTTTGCCGCACATAGCGTGGACGAGCTGGGGCAGTGGACGGACTATGCACTAGGCAAGAGCGGGCGCCTCGCCACCCCCCTGCACCTGCGCCCCGCCGCCCGGCACTACACACCTATCACGTGGGAGGAAGCTTTTGCACTGATGGGACGTAAGCTGCAAGAAATAGACCCGAATAAGGCGGTATTCTATACCTCCGGACGGACCAGTAACGAGGCCGCTTTTCTGTATCAATTATTCGCGCGACAGTACGGCACGAATAACCTGCCCGACTGCTCTAACATGTGCCACGAGAGCACCAGTAAGGCCCTGGCCGAAGTACTCGGATTGGGGAAAGGAAGCGTGACGCTGGAGGATATTCACCGGGCGGACCTGATTATCTGTATGGGACAAAATCCAGGGACGAATCACCCACGCATGCTGACGGCCCTGGAAAAAATGAAGGAAAATGGGGGCAGAATGATCAGCGTTAATCCGCTGCCCGAGGTGGGGCTAATGGATTTTGTGAATCCCCAGCGGCCACTTAAAACTGGTGAGTGGGGGAACGGAACTAAGCGACCTGTTTTTGCAGATCAAAATTAATGAGGACCAATCGCTACTACGCGCCTGGCTAAAGATTTTATTCGACAAGGAGCAGACCGCACCGGGCCGGTATTTCGATCGGGAATTTATTACTGAATATACCTCCGGCTACTCCGCACTGGCCGCTCAACTCGCTGCTACCGATCTGGAGGAATGCATCACTAATACTGGTATTGCCGCCGAGGCGGTGCACGAGGCCGCCGGCATGATCCACGGCTCCGAACGGATCATCATCTGCTACGCCATGGGGCTGACGCAGCACGAGAATAGCGTCGACACGATTAAGGAACTGGTCAATCTACTGCTGGTGAAGGGCAGCATCGGTAAGGTCGGGGCGGGCATCTGTCCGGTACGCGGCCACAGCAACGTGCAGGGCGACCGGACGGTGGGCATATGGGATAAACTCAAGCCCGAGTTGGCCGCCGCGCTACGTGAGTACTACGCCTTCGAGCCGCCCACCGAAGATGGTTACGACGTGGTGAAAACCATGCATGCCATGGCAGAGGGCCGGGTGAAGTTCTTCATGGGGATGGGGGGCAACTTTGTCAGCGCCACGCCGGATACCGAACTCACCGCACGGGGCCTGCGCAATTGCGATCTCACCGTACACGTGTCCACCAAGCTCAATCGCTCGCACCTCGTGCACGGGCGCGAGGCACTGATTCTGCCGTGTTTCGGGCGCACCGAGCGGGACCTGCAGGCTACGGGCGAGCAGTTCGTCAGCTGCGAAAATAGCATGGGAGTGGTGCAGCTCAGCAAGGGCGTCCTGGAGGTGGACGATATGGATCTCATGAGCGAGTGCGCGATCGTCTGCGGACTGGCCGAGGCTACGCTAGCACCGGCGGCGACTACCGTACCCTGGGCAGCCTACTGCCAGGACTACGACCTGATCCGGGAGGCCATCGCTGCCTGCATCCCCGGCTTCGAAGACTACAACGAGCGGGTACGGCAGCCGGGGGGCTTTTACCTACCGAACGGGCCACGGGAACGCCGCTTCGCTACCCCGGACGGACGGGCGCAGTTTTCGACCACCGAGCTGAATCCGCATACCCTCGAACCGGGTGAGTTTCTGATGACCACGGTGCGTAGCCACGATCAGTATAACACCACGGTGTACGGCATGCACGACCGCTACCGGGGGGTGCACAACGAGCGGCGGGTGGTCTTTATTCATCCCGAGGAGCTCGCTGAATTGGGCGGGGTCGCGGGTGCAATAGTTGATCTGGTGAGCGAGTATGACGGGCAGGAGCGGTGGGCCCGTACCTTCCAGTTGGTGCCCTACTCCATTCCACGGGGCTGCATCGCTACCTACTTCCCGGAGGCCAATGTACTGGTGCCCAGTGGGGTGACCGCGCGGGGGAGTAACTGTCCGATTAGTAAGTCGGTGCGGGTGCGAATTTTGCTTGCACCACAGCAGTAACCCATCACTTGCGCTTCTTCCGCCCCCGCTGCTTCTTCCGGCTCCGGTGCGCCTGCAGCTCCTGCCGCGTCATCGGCCGCTTCTTATTGCTTTCTTTCTTTTCGTGGAATGCCCCCTTGTCGCTGACCTCGATCTTCGTTTCCACAATGGGCTGGGCGGACTGCGGCAGTTCTTCCGCAATGAGCTCGGTGGAGACCTCCACTTCAGGGGGTAGGGGGAGGACCGGTACGCTACGGTCCATCAGCTTTTCGATGGTGGCCAGGTGGGCTTCTTCATCAGGAGTGGTGAAGGTGATGGCGATGCCCTCCCGGTCGGCACGGCCGGTGCGACCGATGCGGTGCATGTAGTTTTCGGGTAGCTCGGGGGTGTCGAAGTTGATGACGTGGCTTACCTCGCTGAGATCTAATCCACGGCTGACCAGATCGGTAGCCAGTAGCACGCGGTGTTCGCCGGCCTGGAAGCGCTCCAGGCTGCGGAAGCGGTAGTTCTGGCTCTTGTTGCCGTGGATGACGCCGAGTTGATCGGGGAAGTCGGGCTCGAGCTGCTCCAGCAGAAGATCGGCGTACCGCTTGCCGGGGGCGAAGACCAGAACGCGGTGGTAGGTCTCGGCATCGCCGAGCAGGTTGCGCAGCAGATTGACCTTCGTGTTGAAGTTAGGCACGCGGTAGCTGCGCTGCTCGATATTTTCCAGGGGAGTGCCGGTGGGAGCAGCCTCTACCATTTCTGGGAAGTTGAAGGTATCGGCGATGATGGCCTCCACCTCCGGGGTCATCGTGGCCGAGAACAATAGGTTCTGCCGCCGCTCGGGAAGTAGGTCGAAGATCTTGGTGAGCTGGGGCAGAAAGCCGAGCTCGAGTAGCTCGTCGACCTCGTCGATCACCAGTTGCCGCAGGGCCCGAAACTTTAGGCTGCCGGTGACGATAAGGTCGTACAACCGGCCCGGGGTACCTACCACCACATCACAGCCCTGCTCTACGGCCGCCGCGTTGACCTTGAGGTTGACTCCACCGTACACCCCCACGGCCACGACGCTCATGTAGGCGGTGAGCTTGTCAATCTCCTCCACGACCTGAACGACGAGCTCGCGGGTAGGTACGATGATGAGGACCTGCGGGTAGGGGTCCTTGCGAAACTTCCACAGGCGCAGTAGGGGCAGCAGGTAGGCCAGCGTCTTACCGGTGCCCGTCTGAGCGATACCTACTACATCGCGGCCCGCTAGGATAACCGAAAAAGCCCGCTCCTGGATGGGCGTGGGCTCCTCGAGTCCGAGGTCACCCAGGGCATTGAGCAGTGGCGTTGAAAGGTTGAGGTTGGCAAAGGTCATTTGGTGAAGGGCTTACTCGGGCACCCGTCCGGACACCGTCAACCTGAAGGCACTGCGGTACTCGGAGGCAGTCTTACCGGTATGCTTTTTGAAGGCGCGGTTAAATTGACTTACGGAGTTAAAGCCGCTATCGAAGGCCACGTTCTGGATCGTCGTGTGGTCGTCGGCCAGCAGCTTACAGGCGTACACGATGCGAAAGTCGTTCAGATAGGTGATGAAGGTCTTACCCGTCGTTTTCTTGAAGTAGCGGCAGAAGGCCGGCACCGTCATGGCGGCCACCCCGGCAATCTCGTCGAGGGAAATGTCGCGGTCGAAGTTCTGTCCGATAAATTCCTGCACCTGATTGAAGCGCTCGTAGCCGTGGGTTTCTACCTGGAGGTGAAAGCCCTCGGCGTTGAGGTCCTCGCATTCCGTACTATTGGATAGTTCGTTGAGGATGTCCACCAGTAGTAAGAGTCGGCCCAGGGGCGGTAGATCGATCAGTCGTTCCAGGCGGCTACCCTGTACGGTCCTGGTGGTACCATCGAAGCTCAGTCCGTTGCGGGCCCGGTGCATCAACTCGCGCACCCGCCGCATCTCGGGGAGCTCTAAAAACTCGGGGTTCGGAAAGCTGGGGGCAAACTGCACCACGGTTTCCTTTTCATTCTGCGTAAGCCGGTCGGTGAAGCCCAGGTGGGGCAGGTTGGAGCCCAGTAGAATCAGCGCGCCGTCCTGGTAGTGACTGATGTGGCTACCTACGTGCCGCCGTCCGTGGCCCCCACGTACGTACACCAGTTCCAGCTCCGGGTGATAGTGCCACTTGGGGAGTTTATTGACCCGCAGTTGGGGCTGGGGGTAGTGCTTAACGAGAAAGGACGTGCCGGGGGCCGGCGTCACCTGCTCACGTATGGGTTGCGTGATCGGGTCCATAATGGGCGCTTCTAGCAGGAAAACGTTCGACCTGGGGGTATAGTTATCCCACCGAGTACGCATCAATTAGCCGTGGGTGGGTGGATCTTCGGCATTAGCGGTAGGAACATCAAAATATGCGTGACGCTCACCAAAATATGCGCGGGGGGCGGCGAAGATTCACCTGATCTTTGCAGTGCAAGGAGTTGATCATGGGCGCGGCCACAGGTACAGCGCCAGTCGAGCGTGCAACGATTGATCACCCCTAATACGTAAACCATGAAAACTGTTCTCTTCAGTCTGTTATTCTTTCTTGCCGTCACCACGGCCTCTGCTTCCATTAACCCCATCGACCTGGTCGTTCAAACCGACCCTACTTCCCACACCCTAACGCTGCGCACGACGCTGGCCGTCGAACAGGCCACCAAGGTACAACTTAAGGATGTCAACGGTTTGGTGCTTCACACCACCAAACTGAATCCCGGCGATTACCTCAACGGTCGGTTCGTGCTCAGCAAGCTGCCCGCCGGTACGTACTACGTAGAGGTGACCGACGTGCAGGGTAAGACCGTGCAGCCCTTCACCATCAACGCTGGGGGCATCACGGCCGATCCTGCCCTGGCTACTCGTAGCTTTTACCCCCAGGTGGACCTGCGTGATAAGTTACTGACCATCAACTACCTCAACACCTCGGGTAGTAGCACCCGGATCCGGCTGGCCGACTCCGCGGGCAAGGCCGTCATCACCGACCGGCTACCCGAGAGCACTACCGTGCAGCGAGCTTACAGTCTGGAAAATCTACCCGCCGGAGAGTATTTCGTCACCGTTTCTTCCCCGGACGTACCCAGTCATACCACGAGTCTCCGACTCGACTAAGAATTTTTTGCATGATCGACTTTAAGTTTCGCCCCTTCGCCACCTAGGCGGAGGGGCTTTTTCGTTACCGCTGGCGTACCTTTCGGCAGCATGCCCTGGTATACCGCTCCCCTTATCACCTGTAGCCTCCTGACGCTTCTCTTCGTTAGCTGCACGGACCCCGCCGTACCGGAGTACGACTACGCGAACGATTTTCTCCTCGTAGATGGCCGCATCATCAGCGAGCCCGGCCGCAGCCAGGTGAAGGTGAGCCGCAGCGGGATACGGTTCGGCAACTTTCGGCTCAGTCCCATCGAGGGCGCCCGGGTGGTGAGTGTCGACGAGCAGGCGGGCACTGAAGTCGCCTGGGTGGCACAGCAAGAAGCGGGCGTGTACCGACCGCCGGCGGACTTTCTACCCCTCACCGGCCGCAGCTACTTTCTACGCATCAGTACTGACGAGGGCGAGGTCGTTGAATCCACCCCCGAGATTATCCTGCCGGCCGTGCCCGTGACCGACCTGCGCTACCGCTTCGAGCAAGAGGCTTACTACGACACTGAGCTCGAGCGCTTCGTGCCCGCCTTTACCCTGCTGGTCGATCTCGACGATCCGCCTGAAGAGGACAACTTCTACCAGTTCACCTACCGGACGTGGGAGCGTACGGTGATCTGTAAAACTTGCTTTGGCAGCGTATACCGTGATGGTAATTGCGTGCAAAGAAGTGGTGTAGAGTACTACGATTACGCCTGCGACGATGTATGCTGGAGTATCGGCCAGAGTACAGCCATCTCCATCCTGTCCGACGTCCTGACCGACGGGGGAGGCCCCCTACGCGGAGTGCCGGCCGGTCAGCTCGTCTTCACCGGTTCGGGTGGTATCCTGGCCGAAGTCGAGGTGTCCGCCATCTCACCGGCCGCGCTGGAATACCTGCGCCAACTGCGGCAGCTCACGGAAGGCGCCGGCGGACTCAACGCCCCCCTACCCGCCCCCCTCTACGGCAACCTACGCGACCGGAGCCCCACACAGACCAACGTGCTGGGTTACGTAACCGCCGCCGCCGTCAGTTCGCAGCGGTTGTACTGGGGGCGGGATACGGTACCCGGCACTCCCCTGCGTGCGCCACGCGTGCCGCGGTACGAACCCCTCGACCCCTCGCCTCCCAGTGCCCCCTGTAGCGGGCCTAATTTCACCTCCGAGCAACCGGAGGGTTGGCCCAACTAGCCCCTACCCATGCCGTTTCGCCTGCTGCCCCTCTGTTTTCTACTCGCCTTCGGTCCACTCGCGGCACAGCAGTACCGGGTGGTGGTACGTGTCACGGATGCGGAAACGGAGCGGGCCGTGCCCTACGTCAACGTACAACTGCTAAACAGCCCCCAGGGCGGAATGACCGATGAGAGCGGCCAGTACAGCTTCACCGTCCCCGCCGGTAGGGCCACGGTGCTGGCCTCCTCAGTGGGGTACGATCCGGTGCGGCTACAGCTTACCATCACGGCTGACCGGGAAATTGACGTGCTACTCAACCCGGCCGCCGAGACCCTGGAGACGGTGACCGTGAGTAGCGACGATGCCAGTGCCCGCCTCGAAAAGCCGCTGATGGGGGTGGAGCGGCTGAGTATCAAGGAGATTGAATTCCTCCCCGTGGCCCTGGGGGAGGTGGACGTATTCCGGGGGCTGCAACTCGTGAGTGGAGTCAATTCCGCCGGCGAGGCGAGCAACGGTCTCAGCGTACGCGGCGGTACCATCGATCAGAACCTGGTGCTGCAGGATGGCGCCCCGGTGTTCACCCCCACCCACCTCTTCGGGTTGTTTTCGGTCTTTACGCCGGATGCCGTGGGCAGTGTCGATCTCTACCGGGCCAATATCCCCGCCCGCTTCGGGGGGCGCGTGGCCTCGGTAGTCGACGTACGTACCCGCAACCCCACCAGCGATAAATTTAAACTGCAGGGGGGCATCGGACTGGTTTCGAGTCGATTGAGTATGGAGACGCCCGTGACCCGGGATAAGCGGTTCAAGGCGCTAGCTTCGGTGCGGGTGGGCCTCAATGACTTCGTTTTCAACTTCTTCGAGCGACTGAAAAACACCCGGAGTAAGTTCGGCGACGGCACCCTCAAGTTACGCTACACCGCCAATGAACGTGACATCTTCACCTTCTCCGGCTTCTACAGCCGCGACTTCTACCAGATCGATCTGATCAACGGCTTTGCGGGTATCGAGGCCAGTACCAATCAGTATGACTACAGCACACTCAACGGCACGCTGGACTGGCTACGACTGCTCAACGAGACGACAAGCGTACAGCTGCGGTTAGTCCGTAGCGACCACCGGCCCTCCGTCCTTTTTCCGGAGCTCGACCGCGACAATAAAATCCGCTACGACTCCCGCATCCGCTACCTCAGCGGACAACTTGGAATAGACCACCGTACGGCCTCCAACCACCAGCTGTCCGGAGGGGTACAGGTACTTCGGTACGAACTGGAACCCGGACGACTTGACCCCGGCAGCTCCCCCCAGGCCGTGGCCGTCGACCTGGAAGACGAACAGGCCCTGGAGTTAAGCGGCTACCTGGAAGATGAGTGGAAAGCTACCCCCGCATTTACTATTTCCGCCGGGCTGCGGTATACGCACTATGCGCAGTTGGGCCCAGGTACGGTGCGTACCTATGCCGAGGGCACGGAGCGTACGCCAAGCTCCATCACTGGTAGCGAAGCTACCGACGCCGGCACCCTGGCTACCTACGGCGGTTTCGAGCCGCGACTGGGCCTAAGCCTCCAGGTGGCCGATCGCACCAGCATCAAGGCAGCCTATGCGCTCAATCGCCAGTACCTCCAGAACGTATTCAACTCCACTACCCCCCTGCCGAGTAGCCGCTGGAAGGTGGCGGACAACAACGTGCTGCCCCAACTCAGCCAGCTCTATAGCGCCGGGGTGTACCAGCTGCTCGGCAACAACGGACTGGAGCTGAGCCTGGAGGGGTACTACCGTGCCATTGACCGCCTGCTCGAGTACAAACCAGGCGCTGAGTTCTTCCTCAACCCCACCGTAGAGACCGACCTAATTCAGGGCGAGGGCAAGGCCTACGGGGCGGAGCTAAGCGTCAAGAAAACCCAGGGCCGCCTCACCGGACAGGTCAATTACACCTACGCCCGTGCGTTCAACCGGGTAATCGGCCCCTCGGCGCGCAGCTCCATCAACCAGGGCGAATACTATCCTGGCTACTTCGACCAGCCGCACACGGTCAATACCAGCTTCACCCTCGACGACGGCCGTACCCACCGCCTGAGCTTCAACCTAGTGGTACAGAGCAACCGCCCGTACAGTATTCCCAACGGCTACATCCAGACCGATAACCTCTCGGCCCCAATCTTTTTGGAACGCAACAACGCCCGGCTCCCCCTGTACCACCGCCTCGATTTTAGCTGGACCATTCACAACGCCAAAATGAGAAAGAAGCGCTGGGTCGGCGACTGGACGGTCACCTTCTACAACCTCTACGGCCGCAAGAACGCCTACAACATCTACTACCAGCCCCGCTCCACCGGCCGGGATGCGGAGGTATTTGGCAACAGCCCACTGGCCAGCTACCAGCTTACCATTTTCGGGGCGCCCATCGTCAGTCTGAGCTACAGTTTCAAATTTGAGTGAGCGCCTCCACAAGTTGTTGGAGCTCATCCGCACGGTTGTACACGTTCGGGGATACCCGCACCGAATCCCCCCGGTAGCTCACCGAGATCTTTCGGTCCGTAAGGGCCTGCTTGACCCGCTCCAGCGGCAGGTGATCGGGCAGCCGTAGCCCCACCAGATGGTGCGCGCGCTCCTCGTTGAATTCGATACCCAGTGCGCGTAGCTCCCCGACGACCGGTTCCCAGAGGGCGGCGGTGTAGGCCTGCACGCCCTCCGGCGTCCATTCGTTGAGCTGATCGAGGGCAGTCTGCTGCATGGGTATACCGATGAAGTTACTGTGTTGCCCCACGGAGTAGCGCGCGGCCAGTGGCCGGTAGTCGTGCCGGTAGTCCGCCAGCCGGTGGAATTCGTGGCTGTCGGTCCGGTTGATCCAATTCTCTTCCAGGGGGATACCATCATCCATCCGCGGACCGTACCAGGCGTAGCCCGTTCCGTAGGGCCCCAGCAGCCACTTGTAGCCCCCCGCTATTAGCGCATCCGGCCTGATCCGTTCTACATCGAAGGGCAGCGCCCCGATGGACTGCGTGCCGTCGATGACGAGCCAGGCCCCCACCTCCTCGGTTCTGCGGCGGAGGGCAAGCAGGTCGAAGAGGGTACCATCCGCCCAGTGTACATGCGCGATGGCCACCGCGGCGGTACGGGGGGTGATGGCCTCCAGTACCCGGTCCGTCCAGGATTCGTCGGAGCCCTCGGTGGGTCGGGGCACCATCCTCAGCGTTGCACCTGCGGCCGCGCATAGGCGGTGCCAGGCGTAGTAGTTGCTGGGGAATTGATCCTGTACCACGAGAAGTTCCTGACCGCGGGAGAGGGGTAAGTTTTTAGCTACCGTGGCGATGCCGTAGCTGGCGGCGGGGATGAGTGCTACGCGGTCCGGCTCCGTAGCATGGATAAGTCGGGCGAAGGAAGCCCGGAGTTGCTGTACGGGCCCGAAGAAGGCCTCGATGGGCATTCCGCTGTTGTCTTCCCGCCACTGGAGGGCCTGGCGGGCGGCATCGGCACCGGCGCACAGTTGGGGGGAGCGGCTGGCTCCGTTGAGGTAGACCTCATCATCGTGGAGAGGAAAAAGGTGGCGCTGGCAGTGCATGGGGCGGGGCCGCGGGTGCGGCATTGGTAGTGAAGCGTAACCGAACCCCGGCTTTTGGGTTCGGGTTGGTAGACAAACCCCAACTTACTACTTGAGTACCCACATTCTTCTCCTGCTGCTGGCCGGCACTGCCCTACTGGGCACCTTTGTCATTCCCGGCCTGATCCGCGACAAGCTCGTAAGCCTGCCAATCATCTACGTCGCCTTTGGTTTTGCCATCTTTAACCTACCGCTGGACCTGCCGCTGATGAACCCCGAGGATGCCCGGCTGGACCGGCAGCTGATGGAATACATTACGGAATTTATCGTCATCGTCAGTCTGGCCGCTACGGGGCTGAAACTCGACCGGGACCCCTCGCTGAAGAACTGGAGCTCGGGCCTCTTTATGCTCGGTATCGCGATGCCGCTCACGATTGCGGCGGTGGCTTTTTTGGGCTGGTGGTGGGTGGGGCTGGCCCCGGCCAGCGCCGTACTGCTCGGAGCGGTACTGGCACCTACCGATCCCGTTCTGGCCGCTAACGTGCAGGTAGGCCCCCCGAACGAGGACATGCCGGAAGACGATGTGCGCTTCGGCCTAACCCTGGAGGCGGGGCTCAATGACGGACTGGCTTTCCCCTTTGTGTACCTGGCTATCGCGCTGGTGGATGCGACCGATGTAGGAGCAACCGTACTGGAGTGGGCCTGGTGGGATTTCGGTTACCGTATCGGAATGGGTACGCTGATGGGGTACGTAATCGGACGGGGCCTGGCCTGGCTATTCTATAGGTTTAAACAAAAAATGTCGGAGGTGCGGGATACGGAGATTGAAGCGGGCTTCTTCATCCTCGCCTCCACCCTGCTCACCTACGCGTTGACGGAACTGGTAGAGGGTTATGGCTTTCTGGCGGTGTTCGTCGCGGCCGTGGTCAGTCGCCGCTCCGCCGATAAGGATCTAGACGTAGAGGAGACGAAGGCCGACCAACTAGAGAGCTACGAGGCGGCCGAGCAGGTGGAGCAGGCCGTGCTGGGTATATTCTTGATTGCTTTCGGGGGCATTATTGCCACCGGGGGGCTCTACGATCTTACGCTGAATGGCGCCCTGGTTGGCGTAGCGCTCATTATTCTGATTCGACCGGTGGCCGGCCTGATCAGCTTCTTGCCTTCTAGTTTACCGTGGGTGGAAAAAGTGGCCATCAGCTACTTCGGCATCCGGGGGGTGGGATCGTTGTACTACCTAGCCTACGCCCACAATAGCGAGGCGTTTCCCTCCATCGACGGGGTATGGTCGATCGTCAACTTTACTATGCTGGTATCTATTTTTCTTCACGGCCTCAGCGTAAAGCCCTTTATGCGTTGGGTGGACCGACGCATGGGCCGAGCAGACCGGGCGGCTTAACCGGTGAGGAAGCGCGTCATACCGCCGTCGACGTTGATCGTTTGCCCGGTAATAAACTGCGCGGCTGGAGAGAGTAAGAAGGCAGCCATCTTGGCGAAGTGCTCCGGCTGACCGAGTTTGCCGAGGGGTACCTCCGCTAGGAAATTTTGCTCGACCGCTTCGACGGCTAGCTGCTGGAGTTCGGCAGCTTTTTGAAGGACGGTCGTGATGCGCTCCGTGGCGTGGTAACCCGGTGCCAGGATATTAGCACGGATGCCGTTACCGCCCTCTTCCCGCGTTAGCGTCTTAACAAAGCCGGCTACGGCGGCGCGAAAGGCGTTGCTTAGCACGAGGTTATCAATGGGCTGCTTGATCGATACACTTTCGATGTACAGCAGGCTACCTCCACCCCGCTGACGGAAGGTAGGCAGTAGGGCCTTCGTGAGCTGAATCTTCCAACGTAGGGTGCTGGCGTAGGCGATATCCCACTGCGCCATATCGAGCTCACCGATGGTCCCCGTGGGCGGACCTCCGGAGTTGAACACACAGCCGGCTACGTCTAGGTCGATTAGCTTCTCTCCCAGTTTACGGATGGCGGTGCCGTCACTTAGATCGGCGGGATGGGCAATGAAGTTATCCCCATGAGTCTCGGCCAGCGTGGCTAGTTTATCCCTACTACGAGCGATACCGACGACCGTGGCTCCTTCCCGGACGAGGCACTGCGCGATGGCCCGACCTAGACCTCCACTGGCACCACCTACGGCATAGACCTTTCCGGCAAGTTGTAAATCCATGCGTGAGGTCGACCCTACTGCACAACGGCGGCCAGCGCAGCGGCGGGCTGTACGATGCGGCCGGTGATGCGGGTTTCGGAGGATTCGCGGCCGGTGCGATTGATGATGCGGTAGGCCTCCTTATAATCCAGGGAGGGGTCCAGCGACTTCATCACGCCGAGTAGCCCGGCAACAAACGGACACGCCATGCTGGTACCGCTGTAGCTCTTGTAGCCGTTGCCGGGGACGGTACTATAGATCCCTACACCGGGGGCAGCAATAGCCATGGCAATCTTATCCGTGCGGTTGCTGAAGGGGGCACGAAGCAGCAGTTGATCGACAGCGGCTACCGTGATCATGCCCTTAGCGTTGGCGGGGGCGTAATCAATGGCATCGCGATTGCTATTGCCGGCAGCCGCTACTACGATTGCTCCGCTGCGGTGAGCATACTCGACGGCGGCGCTGTAAGCACGCTGACTGCTGGGGTTGCTACGACCGCCTAGGCTGAGTGAAATGACGTCGGCACCCTCGTCGGTAGCCTCGATGATGCCGGCAATAATAGTTTTTTGCGTCCCCATACCACCGGCGTTGAGCACCTTCACGGAGCTTACCTCTACGAAGGGGCTCTTGTCGTTGGTTCCGGCCAGGCTGCCGATGCCAAGTCCGTTGTTGGTGACACCGGCGGCAATCCCGGCGCAATGGGTACCGTGGCCGTGGGGGTCGTCGTCGTACTGTGACTCGATAGAAAAATAGTTGTCGTCGAGATCCTCGTGCTTTCCATCCACGCCAGTGTCAAGGATGACCACTTTAGCTTTTTTCTTAGGGGTTTGCTGCTGTAGGAGGCGGTAATAGTCATCCATATCCAGTACCTCCATGGCCCACTGCTCGCTGGTGAGGGGGTCATTGATACTCAGGGATGAACGCTTACCGGAGCCGGTCACCAGTTCCTCTACCTCGATAAAGGGTTCTAGGCTAATGGTTTCGTTGGGCTCGGTGTAGACTACGGTGCCTAGCCGGTCGAGTTTTCTCTCCAGATTGATATCTCCGGTGGGATTGCTGACTACGTAATAGTTATCCAGGTGGGTCTCCGAAGTGGCGTCGGGAAAGAAGGCCCGCTCGGCGGTTAGCTGCTGATTAGAGGCAAAGGTGAGGAGCTCATCCTCCGATGCACCTTCCGCTAGTTCCACCAGGTAGCTATCATCGGTAGCGGATACCTGGGTTGTGGTTTGCTGGGGTGCCGAATTATCTTCCGTATTGATCAACTCATCGAGGTAGTGCACCGCGGCAAACATACCGAAGATGAGGACTACGGCCATCCACACGGAGATCTGCTTCTTGACGGCCATGGACTGCACGAAGCCCACCATGCCAAGCATAATGAAGTCCTTCAGAATCTTCGGAAAGGCGCTGCTACCGGCTACGGAAACGGCACTGAAGTCCGTCCAGGCGATCAGGGCGACACCAGCATAGGTGAGTACCATCCAGAGGGAGGCATCGCGCAGGTTCCGACGCCAGAACCAGAGGGTGAGGGCAAGGGCGGTTAGGAGAAGCATGGGACGTAGTTTGGATTAAAAGTACGGGATTCAGCGGAGCTAATGGATCGGTTACTCGACGAATGTCGGACTTTTAACGTCAACTGTATTACTGGGGTTGTAGAGTCGAGCTGTAGAGTTGACGGCCGAGCCCTACGGGGACTTGTCCGCTGCTGCTGGCCCTCAACGAGGGAAGCCCCCCCGCTAGCGTAGCGGGGAGGCTTCCCATAAAATTGGCGGCGACCTACTCTCCCGGGAGCCAGTCCAAGTACCATCGGCGCTGGGCAGCTTAACTTCTCTGTTCGGAATGGTAAGAGGTGAGCCTGCCCGCTGTAGCCACCAAAGTCTTTGCAGACTGCTCAGAGCAGCCGCGTTCCTTTGAAGAACGATCAACAAGTTCGATAAGAGAGCTTCAGGCCTTTTCACCGCCGTGGTAAACTGGCGTACGTGCCTTCGATCCACTACTCAACCGTAGACCGATTACTAAAATTACCTGCTACCTACTTACCGTAGGTAGACTTTTCCACAAGCGTGCTGCCACATACTTTACTTACTACTCATAAGTCCTCAGCGACGGATTATAACGTCACGCGATTCCCTACGAACCTAAGAAAAATAAAGGAAGCTGTCGGGCGATTAGTACTGCTCGGCTCCATACGTTACCGCACTTCCACCTACAGCCTATCCACGCACTCATCTGGTGCGACCCTTCCGGACTCGCGTCCTGGGAATACTCATCTTGGAGTGGGCTTCGCGCTTAGATGCTTTCAGCGCTTATCCCTGCCGTACATAGCTACCCGGCACTGCAGCTGGCGCCACAACCGGTACACTAGCGGTACGTCCATTCCGGTCCTCTCGTACTGGAAACAGCGCTCCGCAATATTCCTACGCCCGCAATAGATAGAGACCGAACTGTCTTGCGACGTTCTGAACCCAGCTCGCGTGCCACTTTAATGGGCGAACAGCCCAACCCTTGGGACCTTCTTCAGCCCCAGGATGTGACGAGCCGACATCGAGGTGCCAAACCTCCCCGTCGATGTGAGCTCTTGGGGGAGATCAGCCTGTTATCCCCGGAGTACCTTTTATCCTTTGAGCGATGGCCCTTCCATACGGAACCACCGGATCACTTAAGCCTGCTTTCGCACCTGTTCGACTTGTCAGTCTCGCAGTCAAGCACCCTTATACTTATACGCTCTTCGCCTGATTACCAACCAGGCTGAGGGTACCTTTGCGAGCCTCCGTTACGCTTTAGGAGGCGACCACCCCAGTCAAACTACCCACCACACACGGTCCTCTCACTTCATGAGAGTTAGCGTCAAAGTATACGAAGGGTGGTATTTCAAGGACGACTCCACAAACACTGGCGTGCCCGCTTCGTAGTCTCCCACCTATCCTACACATCGTATACCCTAACGCAATGTGAAGCTGTAGTAAAGGTTCACGGGGTCTTTTCGTCCCATTGCGGGTAATCGGCATCTTCACCGATACTTCAATTTCACCGAGCTCATGGCCGAGACAGTGCCCAGATCGTTACACCATTCGTGCAGGTCGGAACTTACCCGACAAGGAATTTCGCTACCTTAGGACCGTTATAGTTACGGCCG
>CATQHI010000007.1:172500-187375 GCA_958295895.1 Saprospiraceae bacterium
CCGCGATGTGCTCCTTGACGTAGGGGCGGAAGGCCTCACAGACCTTCTCGTAGTCTGCCCGATTACCGCTATCGCGCAGGAAGGAGTTAGAGAAGTTGGCATGCATGCCCGATCCGTTCCAGTCGCCCTTGAGTGGCTTGGGGTGGTACTCGACGTAGACGCCGTAGGCCTCCGAGATCCGCTCCAGCAGGAAGCGGGCCATCCAGATCTGGTCACCGGCCTCTTTTGCGCCCTTGGCGAAGGTCTGAAACTCCCACTGTCCGGGCGCCACCTCGGCATTGATGCCCTCTACATTGAGTCCGGCGTCGAGGCAGGCGTCGAGGTGCTCCTCGATGATCTCACGACCGAAGGCGTTGCGGGCGCCCACCGAGCAGTAGTACTGTCCCTGCGGTGGGGGCATGGAGCCATCGGCAGGAAAGCCCAGCGGCTTTTCGGTGTCTGCGTCCATCAGGAAGTACTCCTGCTCGAAGCCGAACCAGAAGTCCTGGTCCTCGTCGTCGATGGTAGCGCGGGCATTGGTGGGGTGCGGGGTACCGTCGGCGTTGAGCACCTCGGTGAGTACGATGTAGCCGTTTTTGCGTACGGGGTCGGGTACGATCATGACGGGCTTGAGGAGGCAGTCGGAGCTACCGCCCTCGGCCTGTCCGGTACTCGATCCGTCGAAGCTCCACATGGGGCAGTCCTCCAGGTCACCAGAGAAGTCGGCCTCGATGCGGGTTTTGCAGCGTAGGGTCTGCATGGGCTCATTACCGTCGAGCCAGACGTACTGTAGCTTGTTTTTAGTAGCCATGGTGTGGTTGGGTTAAATCAGGAAAAATTGTTGCGTTGTTGCGGTTAGGAGTTATTGGGTTACGGGCGGCATAAATACTGGAGGTATGGTAAGGGGCGGGGCCGCTAGTGCAAGCTGCTTAGAAGGCATAGACGGCGGCCAGGATGAAGGAGGCCACGCTGTTGTCTTCGGGGTTTTCGCTTCCGAAGTTGATGATGTTTCCGCTGTAGCGGGTATCGTAGCTGCTGCCACCGCCGTCGAAGCGGAACTCGGGCATGATACGCAGGTCACCGATGGTAAAGTTACCAGTGGCGGTGAGGGCCAGCACGTTTCTGCCATCTGCGTCAGTATTTGGATCGTCGGCTACCTTGAAGCCCTCCCCGCGCAAGCTAAGGGCGAAGGCGTCCGAAACTCCAATGGTGGAATATAGGGCTACACCGGTGAAGCCGTCGCCGTCGCCTACTTCGCCGTTACCATTGAGCCGTTGCGTCTGTTTGTTGGAGGCGTTGATGCCGAACATGAGCGTTTCGCTGACTTCGTAGGTAGCCGCCAGGTCGACCTGGAAGGTGGTTGCGTTATCGTCACCGAGCACATCCTTTTGGTCGGTACCCGTGAGGAAATTGAGGTAGGCCGCCAGTCCTCCCACTTCTGCGCTCAGTTGAGCGCCGTAGTAGTAGCCGGCGTTGTTGAAGCGGCTATCGGTGTTATCGAAAATACCTACCATAGCACCGAATCCTTCGGCGATAGCAAAGTCGGCTTTGAGCCCGGTGTGGAAGAAGGGGCCGTAGCTGAACAGGTAGCTCATGCTATAATTCATGTTGGCCGTGGCGTCAATGACTTCGTACCCCACGAAGGTGCCGAACTGACCAAGCGTAAAGGTTACTGACTCGCTGGGGGAATACGTGACGTATAACTGCTGTAGGTTAGGGAAGAAGACTCCGTTAGCTTCATTAGCTCGCGGACCGAATCCAATCTGCCCCACAAAACCTACCTGCCCCAGGGTTTTCTCAGCAAGCAGATTGACGTTACCTACACCAAACCCCCTAGTTTCGGCGCCTCCATTTACCCCAGTAAAGCTAGTGGGAAAACGAAGCGGTGTGTCCGGAGAGTCGTTGTCCGGATCGGTAAACACATTCTGAAAGTACGCATCCACGTAACCCGAAAGCTGAAAGGAGCGCGTTTCCTCTTCTTCCTCGACCTCTTCAAGAATAATGACCTCGGTGGTCTGGGCGAACAGGGACAAGTTGATGAGTAGAAGGAGAAAGGTGAATAGGGGGAGTGTAAAGGTTCTCATAGTTGTTAGTTGGGGAGTGAGGGACAGGGGGAGTGAGGGACGGGGAATAGAGGGACGAGAGAATAGAACAATCTCAAGAATGGGGCCAGTATCTGAACCCCCCGTCCCTAAGTCTCCAGATTTCTAATCCGAGGTAAGCTGGAACACGCCATCCTCCTTAGACAGGGTGTAGGCGTGCATGTCATGCTCGCCGAGGTCGAGGCCGCGGATCTCTTCCTCTTCGTCGACGCGGATGCCGAGGGTAACCTTCAGGATGGAGAAAATGACAAAGCTGGTAAGGAAGGAGAAGGCTCCAACGGCTAGAGTGCCGATGAGCTGGGTGATGAAGCTAAACTCACCGATGCCAAAGATGCCAACGGCCAGGGTGCCCCAGATGCCGCAGACGCCGTGTACCGAGGTGGCCCCGACGGGGTCGTCTAGGCGCAGCGTCTTATCGAAGAAGACAATGCTGAGGGGGATGATGATACCGGCGATCATGCCGATGAGGATGGCGGTGCCCCCGGTCATCACGTCGGCTCCGGCGGTGATGCCGACTAACCCACCCAGGATACCGTTGAGCACCATGGAAAGGTCGTAAGATTTGAACAGGATATAGCCCATAAAGAAGGCAGCCACCCCGCCCGCAGCGGCTGCCAGGGAAGTGGTTACAAAGACCAGGCTGACCAGGTTGGCATCCGCACTCAGTACCGAGCCTCCATTAAAGCCAAACCAGCCGAACCAGAGGAGGAATACGCCGATAGCGGCTAGCGGCATACTGTGCCCGGGAATGGCGGTAACGGTGCCGTCGGGGCGGTACTTCCCGCGCCGAGCACCCAGGAGAATGATAGCGGCCAGAGCGGCAAAGCCACCGGCGGCATGCACCAGCGTGGAGCCGGCGAAATCGTAGAAGCCCATGTTATCGAGCCAGCCACCGCCCCACTTCCACATTCCCGTGATCGGGTAGCTCAGAGCTACAAACAGCGTAGCGAAGATGAGGAACGGTACGAGCTTGACCCGCTCGGCCACCGCACCGGATACAATGGTGGCGCAGGTGGCGGCGAACATAGCCTGGAAGATGAAGTCGGTGTACCCCGTATAAGTAGCTCCACCTTCGGCCGCCGCAGCGTAGGCGTTGTCGGCCACCAGACCGGCGTTCCAATCCATTATGCCGAAGGCTCCGATGAAGCCGCCGGCGTAGTCATCACCCGGGTACATGAGGTTATAGCCCACAAAGTAGTAAGTAAGCAGCCCGATACAGATGATCATCGAGTTCTTAAACAGAATATTAACCACATTTTTACGCTGCACGAAGCCGGCCTCGAGGCTGGCGAATCCAAGGTGCATGATGAACACCAGGGCCGTAGCGATTAGCACCCAGAGGTTATTGACGGTAAACATTGCTTCCATAGCAAGGGGGGGGAGTTAGTAGTTGATTAGTGATAAAGGGAGTGGGGCCGGTCGCGGGAGGCCACTAGCAAAACGGGCTGCGAGGGAAGGGTCAAACCAACTCGCGTATAGGTGTAAATGGCCGGGCCTAGATGGCGCTCTCGTTTTCCTCGCCCGTGCGAATACGGACGATGCGCTCCAATTCGTAGACGATAATTTTGCCATCGCCTACCTTACCGGTCCGGCCGGCGCTGGTGATGGCTCCGACGATGGCGTCGACCTTTCCGACCGGCGCAATGATATCGAGCTGGAGGCGAGCGATGTAGTCGGCATCGTAGACGCTACCGCGGTAGGTAAGCTGTTCGCCGCGCTGTAGGCCGAAGCCCTTGACTTCCGTGAGGGTAAAAAAGTTGACGTCGATCGCGGCCAGGGCATCGCGGATGCTCTCAAAGCGTGACAGACGAATGATAGCTTCAATCTTCTTCATACAGGGGGTTATCTTTCGGGGGCACCCTGGTCGGGGGAGCTCGTAAAGCGGTGGGTAAAGAAGTCTATCTGGTAAATGGGCAAGTCGGGTGGGGTCCTGCGTCCATTTCCCCGCGGTGGCAGCGAAGATCGCACGGCCTACCAGCCGTAGCCCAACGAACTAATCGCGATATTTGTCATGGCTACGGCCGTGTACACTTTGTTTAACAGCTGATTTACAAGCATTTAACCGTCCCCGCTTCCCCATGCCAACGGCCGTCAAAGACCAGTTGTGGCGCCTCGTGAAATCCCTCACCAAGGCCGAAAAACGCAACTTTAAGCTCTACGCTACCCGTGCCGGAGCCACCACGGACAGCAAGTTTATCCAGCTCTTCGATCTGCTGGACCGGCTCGACCAATCCGATGACGGCCTCATCACCAAGCGCCTTCACCTCAGCCCGGGTAAGTACTCCAACCTCAAGCGCCACCTCTACCAGCAGGTACTCACCAGCCTACGCCTGATCTTCATCAATAAGGAGATCGACATCGAGCTGCGTGAGCAAATCGACTTCAGCCACATCCTCTACGGCAAGGGACTTTACCTGGACGCCCTGCGTAGCCTCGAACGCGCCAAGGGCAAGGCCGTGGAGCACAGCCGCGACCTACTGCACCTGGAGATCCTGGAGTTTCAGAAGCTGATCGAGTCGCGCCACATTACCCTATCGCGCCAGATCGACAACAAGATGGATCTGCTCCTCAACGAGTCGGCCGCTCGTAGCTACAGTGTACTCAACACCAGCGAGCTGTTCAACCTCAACATCCAGATCCACGGCCGCTACATCGAGTGCGGACACAGCCGCAACGCGGCCGACCGGCGCGAGAACGAGGCGTTCTGGCGCTCGATCCAGACCCGGCGGGCCGACCGCGAGATCGCCAGCGACACCTTCCACCAGAAGATCAACCGTTTCCAGGCCTCGATGTGGTACCACTACATCCAGCTCAGTTTCGATGATGCTCTGGAGTCGGCCATGAACGCCCTGACCCTCTTCCGCCTTAGTACCCACATGACGGTCAAGGACCCCGATCTCTACCTGCGCTGCCTGTACTACGTCTCGGTCTTCGCCTACCTCACCGGCGACGGGCGCCGCATGCAGCGGTACGAGCGCGTGATTGACAATTTTCTCACCGACGATCAGATCCTGCTCAACGAAAACAGCCAGCGCATCGGAGCCATTTACCGGGGGCTAATGACGCTCAATGGCCACTTTCAGGCCCGGGACTGGACCGCAGCGGCAGATTACGCCGGGCAACTGAGGGCCGACTACGCCGCCGGGGCGTTTCAACCCACCAGTCACCGGTGGGGGCAGTTTTTGTACAAGTTCGCTGCCGTGTGTTTCGCTAGGCGTAACTACACCGAGGCCCTGGACTACCTCAACGAGATCATCAACATGAAATCGGGCATCCTCCGGGAGGACCTCCTGCTTAACGCCCGCCTGCTGCACCTCCTCTGCCATTACGAACTGGACAACCGGGCCCTGGTCGACTATCACCTTACCAACTTTACCCGGCAGATGCGCCGCAGCAGCGAGACCGCCGGGGTGCACCGCTTGGCCGCTACCGCTCTCCGCAAGCTTATCCGTAGTGCTACGGCCGAACAGCCGGAGGTGTACCGGGAGCTGGACCGGGACCTGGAACGCCTGACCGACTCGGACCCCTTTGAGCGAAAGGCCCTGCTCTACCTCGATCTCAATCAGTGGACGGCTCCCCACCTAGGCCTAACCCCGGCTGCTGGCCCTGCGCCAGCTCGCCCGTCGCAAAAGCGCGTGCCAAGCGGGCCTTCCGGTGCTTGACCAGCAGCTCGACGCGCTTGACCTGGGCATCGATATATTTTACCTCGCGGCTGTTGACCAGAAAGAGGGAACTTTCCCCCGCGCGAAACAGCTCCTGCTCGCCGGCCAGTAGCTGCGCGTAGTCGACGACGTTGCTGGAGGCCAGGCCAAATTGGGATACCGTCACGTTAGCCTCGTTCTCCGCCTGGGCGACCTTGGCCCGCAGCAGGGCGGCTTTATCGGATAGTTCGAGTTGCGTTTCACTGAGCTTGATTTGGGTGAGCTGCAGCTTACCGCGCTCCTTGCGCAGCAGTAGCGGTTGGCTAAATTTCACCCCCCATTTGTAATTGTTACTGGAGTAATCCTCGATGGGGTCGTTCGTGCCGCCGGAAAGCAGCGCGTTGTACTTCACGTCCAGTTGCGGCTTTAGCAACTCGCGTTGCAACCGCTGATCTACCTCCAGTTGATCGATTTTGAGCTGGGTGCGGACCAGCTCCGGGTTGGTGAGGTTGGGTAAGGGAGCCAGCAGGGGAGCTACCACTATCGCATTGGTCGGGGGCGGCAGGGTGGTCGCTTCCAGCTCTACGGGCACCACGCCGTCGAGCCACAGAAAGGCGTTGAGGCGGGCGGCGGCGTTGGCTAGGTCGAGCAGGACTCCCTCCAGACTGAGCTGGCGGCTCTGCACCTGGATGCGGGCCTCCAGGGTGTCGATGGCGGGGCGGTCACCGAGGCGGGCACCGACTACGACCGCTTCGTAACGGGTTTGGGCTAGTGCGACGGCATCCCGGTACACCTGCGTTGCAGCCTGCGCCCCCGCCCACTCCCAGTAGGCCCCGCCGGCCTCGTAAAGCAGTTGGTTGAGCAGCACCTGGCGCTCGGCTACGGTGGCCCGCTGGTAGATCTGGGCGCGCTGCAGTTCGGCACGCCGCTCGTCGAAGAACAGGCCCTGACCGAGGGTGAGCGTGATGCCGGCGGCGTAGAGTCCATCCTCCGGCACCTGCAACTCGGGGTTGAGGTAGGTGCCGTCGTTGCGCTCGTAGGCCGCGTTGAGCTCCACGCCGAACCAGGTAGGAATCTTGACCCCGCCCTCGATGTGGCTGTAGTAGTTGGTGCCCTTGAAGTACTTCTGGTCGAGGTCGCCGTACACCTTGGGGTCGAAGCCGCCACGGGCCCGCCGCAGCACCGCCGCCGCCCGATCGCGCTGGAGCGCGGCCCGTACGGCCAGGGGATGGTGGGTGGCCACGAGCTCCAGGAATAGGTCCTCCGTAAGCACCGGGGGCAGGTCCTGAGCGGGCAGCAGGAAGGGGAATAGGAGCAGCAAGAGCAAGCGCATGATGGTTATTTGGGAAGCTTGATCTTGGGCGGGCCCTTTTCGTCCTTATTTTCGGCCACCGGGGAGTACAGGTCGGCCGGGAAGCCGTTGATCTTGCGCCAGAGCTCGTACCAGATGGGCACGTCCTTGAGTAGGATGAGGCTAGTGGCACCGGCGCCTACGCGCAGGGCCTCGGGCCAGGGCTGGTCGTTGGGGTCGGGAGCTACCATGACGCGGTAGCGATTGTTGGCGCTGATGGTGCGGTCGACGGCCACCACTTTACCCCGGTAGGTACCGTAGCTGGTGTTGGGCCAACCGGAAAATACGATAGCCGGCCAGCCATCGAATTGAATGTTGACCTCGAGGCCCTGCTCGATGAGGGGCAGGTCGATCGGCTTTACGAATATTTCCACGGCCAGCTCGTACTCGGAGGGCACGATGGTCATCACCTCCTGGCCGGCCTTGAGCGCCTCGCCGATACCGGCCGAGAGGATCTGGGTCACGTAGCCGGCCTGGGGGGCCGTAAGAAAGTACAGGTCGGTGCGCCGCTGGTAGTTGCTGAACTGATTTTCGAGCTTGGCTACGCCAGCCTCGGCGTCGAACTGACCGGAGAGGGCCGAATATTGATCGGAGGAAGCTTTGGCCAGATCGTCGCGCAGCTTGGCCTGAATGGCCCCGAGCTCGACGTGGGCGTTGAGAACCTCGTTGCGGGAGGTCAGTAGCTTGTTTTCCGCCTCGATGAGCTTGGCCTGCGCTTCCTGGTACTTAACGCGACGGTTCTCCAGGTCGGTCAGCGACTTCAGGCCCTGGGCGTAGAGCTGCTCCATGCGCTCGTACTGATCCTGTACCACCTTAGTATTCAGGCGGGTAGCCTCTAGATTGATACTGTCGCTGGCGACCTTTAACTGGGCCTGTTGCACCTTGTTGCGGGCCTGTTCGGTTTTGAGGCTACCCGACTCGCGCAGGGCGGCCATCTGCTGGTCGAGGGCGTTAACCTTGGCCTCGTAGGAGCGCACCGACATTTCCTTGGCCATCACCTGCTGGCGGGTACGGTCCAGCAGGCTGGTGTCGAAGTACTCGTCCTTCGTCTCGGTGAGGTGCATCAACGTATCGCCCGCCTGTACGTAGGCACCCTCGCGTACGTACCAGCGCTCGATCTGACCGCCGATGACGGTCTGGATGGACTGCGGCCGCTGATTGGGCTGCAGCGTGGTCACGTCACCCGCCGCGCGGATGTGCTGCGTCCAGGGTAGGAAGAGTAGGATGAGGAACAGCACGGAAAAGAAGGCCAGCAGCCGGAGCAGTACCCGGCCGGAGTGGCGCTCCTCTACGTGCTTGAGGGCACTAAGCCCCTCGTGGTCGACGTGACGATTGACGGAGTTCAGGGAGATATTAAGCATTGGCTAGGCTGATGGGTGGATTAGGTACGATGGTGCCCCGGTCCATGTAGATGACCCGGTCGCACCGCTCGGCGAAGTAATCGCTATTAGAAACCGCTACGAGCGTCCAGGGATGTACGGGATCGACCAGGAAGTCGACGATGAAACGCTGGTCGTCGTCCAGCGACTCAAACACATTTTCCAGCAGTAAGAGGCGGGGGCGGTCGGCGATGGCCCGGGCGATGAGGAGTCGCTGTACGATGCTGCGGGGAAGCTTGTCACCGGTAGGGTCCAGACGCGTCTCGTAGCCATCGCTAAGGTTACGGATCACGGGGGTGAGTCCGAGCGATTCTACGGCCCACTGTACGTTATCGAAGGTAGCGCGCTCGCGGCCCATAGTGATGTTTTCCAGCACGGTACCCTCGAAGAGCTCGCCCTGCTTGAGGCAGGCACCGATGACGGAGTAGAGCTCCTCCAGGCCCAGGTTGCCCTTCGGTAGGTTGTTATACGCCAGCGAACCCTTTTGTATATCGAACAGGCCCGACATCACGTAGAGCAGGGTACTCTTACCCGCCCCGTTGGTACCGGCGACCATGATGCGTTCGCCGGCACGTACCTCCAGGTTGACGTTCTCCAGGGTATGCTCCGTACGGCCGGGGTAGCTAAACTGCACGTCGGTGAGTTGCACCGAGATGCCCTCGGTCGTGTGGGCTAGCTCCACCGGACTGCCCTCGGTCTTATTATCGAGTTGCAAGTCGGTGACCTGTCCGATCTTCTCCAGTCCGGTGAGCACGTCGTAGATCGTCTCCAGCGTCAGTACCAGTTTTTCCACCGAGGCCATGACGAAGAGGATGATGATCTCGGCGGCTACGAACTGCCCGATGTTCATGCGCTGCTCCATGACCAGTAGGCCGCCGATGGCCAGCAGGCCCAGGGCCACCACGACCTTGAATATGACCAGCAGGGAGTACTGTCGAATCAGAATTTTAAAGTGACTCTCCCGGGAGCCGAGGTAGCTGTTGACGTGGCGGTCCATGCGCTGCATCGCCATATCGGTCTTACCGGCTAGCTTAAAGGTGCTCGCCGTGCGGGCTAGCTCTTCCAGCCAGTGCACGGCGGCGTACTTGTATTTCGATTCCTTGATGCTGGTTTCGAGTCCGCGGCGGGCGGTGAAGAGAAAAATCAGCACCACTAGTACCACCAGGATGACCCCGAAGGCGATGAAGAAGGGATGGTAAAGCGACAGTAGTAGTAGCCCAAAGATCACCTGCAGGGTAGCCACCGAAAAGTCGATCAGGATCTTGGACAGTCCCTTCTGCACCGTGAGTACGTCGAAGAACCGGTTCATCAGCTCCGGCCCGTAGTAGTTGTAGATCACGTCGGTACGGATGCGCGGGATGCGGTAGGCAAACTCGAAGGCCGCCCGGGTAAAAATCTTCTGCTGGATGTTCTCCGTGATGCGTAGCTGCTGGATCTGTAGGATACCCACCACCGCGATGCCGAATACCACGATGGCTACCAGCAGGAGCCAGGCCGTACTTACCCGCCCGCCCTGGATCAGGTTGATGATGGCCTGGATGCCCAGGGGGAGGGAGAGATTGACCAGTCCGGCAAAGACGGCGTAGACGTAGACATTGCGAATCTCCTGCCGGTCGGGCTTGAGCAGGCGCCAGAAGCGCTGCACCGGCGTCAGGGTAGTGTCGATGAGGGCCATAGCTAGCGGATGGTTTTGAACGCCAGATCGGTGAAAAAGCGTACCACGCTGTCCTCCCCCCCCTCGCCCACGTTAGTCAGCCGCGGCAGGTGCTCGGCAAAGTGCCGCTGTACGTGCCCGCCCTCTACGATGGTGGTCACCAGCATGTGGGGGTAGGCGAAGTTGGGATTGAGCTCACGGACGATCTCGGCCACCCGCTCCACCAGCTGCTTGTAGTAGGCGAAGGCACCGCTCTGGTTATCCACGTCTACGTCGCGGGTCAAATACGCCTTCAGGCTTTCGGCAACCACGATGCGGCTGAGCTTTACCTCGTTGATGTGCGAAAAGCTGCTATCCTCCACCACCTCCTCGGTCAGCAGCCGGATGGCCCGGCGCAGGCGGTCGTCCGCCGAGGCCACGTTAGCCAGCCGAAACACCAGGCGGTACTCCATCCAGCCCCAGTACCACATTACGAGGTAAAGCAGCAGCTTATGCTTGTTCTCAAAGTAGCGGTAGATGCTCGCCTCGGTGGAGCCGATCTGTTGGGCCAGCTTCCGAAAGGTAAACTGCTCCAGCCCAAGTTCGTCGAGCAGTGCAATCGCACCGGCAACGATCCGTCGCCCCAGATCACTGGTTTCCGGGTCCTTTAAGTAAACAGTGTCGCTAACGGTAATGGAAATCTTATCGAGTAGTCGGTGCACAAAGGGTACTTACGAGTGTAATAGTATTACTATTGTTACAGCTTAATAACCTATTAGACTGTGCATTGTTTCCGTAGCCCGTGAATAATTACTGTGTACGGGAAGCATCTACCCTATGCCAGCCCCCGCAGCAAGTCCGCTTTTATATCCTCCACAGCTTCCAGTCCCACGCTCATAGCGCAGCAGGCCGTCCGAGATTCCGACGGCCGCGCGTTCCGCCACGGAGAGTTTGCTGTGCGTGGTCGTAGCTGGGTGCGTCAGGATCGTACGGGTATCCCCGAGGTTACTGCTCCGCGTACAGAGCAGGGCGCTTATCCATTACCCGCCCGGCACCTGCGGGCCCCGCCCCTTAGCTCGAAGGTGACGATGCCACCCCCGGCCTTCATCTGTCGCTGAGCCAGTTCGTACTGTGGGTGGGGAGGGTAGGAAGGGATAGTGTACGGCCGCCACCCCGTCTTGCTGCTGCTACCACTCGGCTAGGGCCAGGGCGGAGCGGCAGTGGGCCTCCATGCGTACGTGCAGGGTCTCCAGGCTCTTGGAGATCACCCAGGGCGTTGAAGGGGGACATGGCCGGCCCCGTGTGACGGCAAAAGAAGATGACGCGCTCCATGACCTCGTGGCTACCCAGGAGCAAGCCGCCGAGCACCTACCCTGCCCGTCCATCCACTTGGTGGCGGAGTGGGTCACCAGATCGGCCCCGTAGTCGCCCGGGCCGCTTGCAGGTAGGGGGTAGCAAAGCAGTTATCGACTACGAAAAGTAGCCCCATGCTCCCTACAGAACTGCCCGGCCTGCGCTAGATCGACCAGCTGCAAGCCGGGATTAGACGGGGTCTCCGTAATGAATAGCTTGGTTTCGGGGCGCACCGCCGCCGCCCAGCCGGCCGGATCGTCAGTCTCCACGTAGGTATGGACTCACGCCCCCAGCGTGGCAGGAGTCTGCGTCAAAATCTGGTGCGTACTACCGAAAACAGCTCGCGTAGCCACGATGTGATCGCCCTGCTCCACGAGCGCTGCCAGAACTCGCAAATACCGCGCTCATGCCCGAGGCGGTCGCAAAACCGGCTTCCATCCCCTCCATAGCGCAGGCCTTGCCGACCAGTTCGTCGACACTGGGATTGTTGTAGCGGCTGTAGATGATGCCCTCGCCCCGCCCGGCAAAGGTATCGGCCATGGCCCCGGCGGTCTCAAAGGTGAAGCTGCTGGTCAGGAAAAGCGGGCTGGAGTGCTCGCGGTACTGGGTGCGGTCGAGCTGCCCGCGGATGGCGCGGGTTTCCGGTCGGTGATCGTCAGGCATGTGCGGTCGTTTGGGGCGAACCGCAAACTACCTATTTACGGGTTGCCGTGGTGGCGTACTGCCCCATGGTGCTGCCCTCCAGCGTATCTGCGTCGGGTGCCCATCGAGCCGCATATCCACGTCAGTCTGGTACGCGGTGGAGTAAAAGCTGAGGCGCAGTCCATCGTCGGTGGCCGTCACGGTGCGTAGCTCGGTCTCCTGGTCTCCGGAACTGAAGCTTCCCGCGAGGCCGTCGGCCGTTTCGGTCAGGGTCATGGTACCGGTCACGGTGCCACCGGGGGTGTTCTGTACGGTTACTTCCCAGGCACCGGCGTAGGAGGTAGACGAGGTAGCGGGCGCCGGGCGCGGGTGCAGCAGAAGTGGTGGGCGCTGTGGTCTCACCCTGGGTAGCCGCGGTGGGCGTGGAGCAGCCGATCGCGAAAAATAGGCCGGCAGCGAATAGCAGGTAGTGCATAGTGTAGATGGTAGTTAGACAGTGGAAGTTACAACTTCCTCGGCAAAGGCCACATCCATGGCCGCACAAATTTTCGCCACTCCCTCCTGGAGGTCCACCTCGGTATGCGCACTGCTCACGAAACCGACCTCGTAGCCACTGGGGCCCAGGTACACCCCGGTCCTGTAGCAATTCGTGGTGCATGACTTTGAAGTAGCGCATGTTAGCGGGGTCGATCTGGTCGGCCCGCTCGATGCGCTCGGTGCCGAAGGCCCAGCCAGAAGATGGACCCGATGTGGGGCACGTGCAGGGGTAGCCCTTTGGCGCGTGCGTAGGCTTCCAGCTGGGTGGCCATGCGATCGGTGCGGTCGGCCTGCTGCTCGTAAAAAGCCGGGCGCGAGACAGAGCTCCAGGGCGGCCAGGCCGGCCGCCATGGCAACTGGGTTAGCGGACAGCGTACCGGCCTGGTAGACCGGCCCCACCGGGGCAATATAGTCCATGATCTCCTTACTTGCCCCATAGGCGCCCACCGGAAAGCCGCCTCCGATGACCTTGCCCGAAGGTGATGATATCGGGCTGTACGTCGTAGAGTCCGGCCGCCCCCTCGAAGCCGACCCGGAAACCGGAGATCACCTCGTCGAAGATCAGCAGCACGTCGTGCTTCCAGGCCTTGATGCGCAGACACTCCAGCCAGGAGCGGTCCTGTAGAAGCAGTCCGTTGTTGGCCGGGATGGGCTCGACGATGATACAGGCGATCTCGCGGCGAACTCCGCAAGCGTTTGCTCCAGCAACTCCCGGTCGCCCAGGGGCAGTACGAGCGTATCGCGGGCCACATTCTCCGGCACTCCGGCCGAAGAGCTAGTGCCAAAGGTGGCCAGTCCGGAGCCCGCCTTGACTAGCAGACTGTCTACGTGGCCGTGGTTATGCAACCGTCGAACTTGATGATTTTGCTGCGGCCGGTGACGCCCCGGGCCAGCCGTAGCGCTGACATCACCGCCTCGGTGCCCGAGCTGACGAAGCGCAGCCGCTCGACGTAGCGGTGGTTGCTCAGGATCAGGGCTACCGAGCTGGTTGCCGAGTCGGTTGGGGGTGCCGAAGCTGGTGCCGCGGTGCACGGTGTCGATGACCTTATCGCGGATGTAGGCGTTGTCGTGGCCGTGGATGAGGGGCCCCCAGGAGCAGCAAAATCAAGAAAGCGGTTGCCGTCCACATCCGTCATGTGGCTACCGTGGCCCTCGGCAATGAAGAGCGGCGGACCGCTTACGCTGCGAAAGGCGCGCACGGGGGAATTGACACCGCCGGGGAAATAGTGTTGGGCTTCGGCGAATAAATCGGCGGAAGTCTGGCGGGGGACACGTTGCGCAAAATCCATAGGGGCAGCAAATTTGGCGCAATGTTAGGCAGGATGGCCGGGGCGGGGGTCGGAATAGCGTAAAACTGCGCCGCAGGGACTTAAATGATTGATAGACTACACCGTACAACACTTAATTCACGGTGGCGGCCGAACCTGGCGTAGTGATTTTATGCTATATCAGTAGCTACTCCGACTGCCTACGTCTCTTTTCCTTAAAGTACCCCAACAATATGTCCACGCATCGTATTCTACTGATCGAGGACGACCCCAGTGAAGCCCAACTCGCCCAGCGCACCCTGCACAAGATCGACCCCGAACTCGAAGTGATTCGCCTCCACGACGGGGAGGACTTTCTGAATTACTACCACCAGCATCCTACTCCCCGGGATTTCGACCTGGCGATCATGGACCTGCACATGCCACGTACCAGTGGGCTCGAAGTGCTCCGGACACTGCAACAGGAGGACCAGCGCACCCCCTTTCCCATCGTGATGTTTTCCTCTTCGGAAAACCAGCAGAGATCGCCCAGGCCGTACGCCTACGGTAGTAGTGCCTTTGTGACCAAGCCCAACACCGCCGCAGATTACCGGCAGGCGCTGAGCAATATTATCCGCTTCTGGATAAATACGAATCGCGTCCGTGACCACGAGTGTAGAATGGCTGCTGACGTTAGCCACTAGCTGGGCCTTATTCGGCCTGATCTGGACGATCCAGTTGGTCCACTATCCAAGTTTTCGCTACGTGCCGGACTTCACTGACTTTCACGGTCATCATACCGGCAGTATCACCCTCATTGTAGGGGCCGCTTGATGGTCGCCGAGTTGGCGGTGTCGTCCTGGATGGTGTACCGCAGCAGCTTAATTTAGTTTGGGTGGTCCCCCTGCTCCTGGTCCTTGCCATTTGGGCATCACCGTCCTGCGCGCCATTCCGCTGCACGAGTCGCTGGCCCGGCTACGCGACGAGGCAGTTATCGAAGCGCTCATTATC